>NZ_CP136692.1:777500-3532795 GCF_032922545.1 Sulfitobacter sp. LC.270.F.C4
CCAGACGATAGTCTGGGCGGGTAAAAGTATGCTTTTGATACAGGATAAAGAGGATCAGTTTCTTACCAGCTTCTGATCTTCGCGCGAGACGCTAAGTCTTGCTTTTTCTGGATCAAATCAAGCGCGAAAAGGGCGTTTGGTGAATGCCTTGGCAGTAAGAGGCGATGAAAGACGTGATACTCTGCGATAAGCCATGGGGAGCTGAGAATAAGCTTTGATCCATGGATTTCTGAATGGGGCAACCCACCTGATACTTTGTTATTACTGATCTTCGGATCAGCTAATAACTTGGTAAACCAGGTATTTTTAGGCTGAATATATAGGCTTAAAAAGGCAAACCCGGGGAACTGAAACATCTAAGTACCCGGAGGAAAGGAAATCAATATGATACTCCCCTAGTAGCGGCGAGCGAACGGGGACCAGCCGAGCCATGAGTGTGGTTAGAATGCGTTGGAATGCGCAACCAAAGTGGGTGATAGTCCCGTATAAGAAGCATGATTGGACGTATTAAGTAGGGCGGAACACGTGAAATTCTGTCTGAAGATCGGAGGACCACCTTCGAAGGCTAAGTACTCCTTACTGACCGATAGTGAACCAGTACCGTGAGGGAAAGGTGAAAAGCACCCCGACGAGGGGAGTGAAACAGTACCTGAAACCGAACGCCTACAAACAGTTGGAGGGACCTTGCGTCCTGACAGCGTACCTTTTGTATAATGGGTCATCGACTTGGTCTCACGAGCAAGCTTAAGCCGTTAGGTGTAGGCGTAGCGAAAGCGAGTCTTAATAGGGCGTTGAGTTCGTGGGATCAGACCCGAAACCGAGTGATCTAGGCATGGCCAGGTTGAAGATAAGGTAACACTTATTGGAGGACCGAACCCACATCTGTTGAAAAAGATCGGGATGAGCTGTGCCTAGGGGTGAAAGGCCAATCAAACTCGGAGATAGCTGGTTCTCTGCGAAATCTATTTAGGTAGAGCGTCGACCGAATACCCTCGGGGGTAGAGCACTGGATGGGTAATGGGGCCCCACAGGCTTACTGATCCTAACCAAACTCCGAATACCGAGGAGTACTAGTCGGCAGACACACGGCGAATGCTAACGTCCGTCGTGAAGAGGGAAACAACCCTAACCTCCAGCTAAGGCCCCTAATTCATGGCTAAGTGGGAAAGCAGGTGAGACGACCAAAACAACCAGGAGGTTGGCTTAGAAGCAGCCATCCTTTAAAGATAGCGTAACAGCTCACTGGTCTAAATAAGTTGTCTTGCGGCGAAGATGTAACGGGGCTCAAGCCATGAGCCGAAGCTGAGGATGCATTTATTGCATGGTAGCAGAGCGTAGTGTGACATAGTTCCATGTGTCCTTACCTACACTTGTTCGTTTGGTTTACCCCAACCGGACCGTAGGATTGGACACAAGGAGCTTTCTGTGAAGCTGGCGCGTGAGCGATCCGGTGGAGAGATCACTAGTGAGAATGATGACATGAGTAGCGACAAAGAGTGTGAGAGACACTCTCGCCGAAAGTCCAAGGGTTCCTGCTTAAAGCTAATCTGAGCAGGGTAAGCCGACCCCTAAGGCGAGGCCGAAAGGCGTAGTCGATGGGAACCAGGTTAATATTCCTGGGCCAGATGGAAGTGACGGATCTCGAGGGTAGTTCATCCTTATCGGATTGAATGGGCTGCTTAGAGGTCCCTGGAAATAGCTCCATCGCTAGATCGTACCCTAAACCGACACAGGTGGACAGGTAGAGAATACCAAGGCGCTTGAGAGAACTATGTTGAAGGAACTCGGCAAAATACCTCCGTAAGTTCGCGAGAAGGAGGCCCGGTTTCTAGGCAACTAGAGGCTGGGGGCACAAACCAGGGGGTGGCGACTGTTTATTAAAAACACAGGGCTCTGCGAAGTCGCAAGACGACGTATAGGGTCTGACGCCTGCCCGGTGCCTGAAGGTTAAAAGGAGGGGTGAGAGCTCTGAATTGAAGCCCAGGTAAACGGCGGCCGTAACTATAACGGTCCTAAGGTAGCGAAATTCCTTGTCGGGTAAGTTCCGACCTGCACGAATGGCGTAACGACTTCCCCGCTGTCTCCAACATAGACTCAGCGAAATTGAATTACCGGTCAAGATGCCGGTTACCCGCGGTTAGACGGAAAGACCCCGTGCACCTTTACTACAGCTTCACACTGGCATTAGGCCGAACATGTGCAGGATAGGTGGTGGGCTTTGAAACCGAGACGCCAGTCTCGGTGGAGCCTCCCTTGAGATACCACCCTTGTTCTGCTTGATGTCTAACCGCGGACCGTTATCCGGTTCCGGGACCCTGTGTGGCGGGTAGTTTGACTGGGGCGGTCGCCTCCTAAATCGTAACGGAGGCGCGCGAAGGTTGGCTCAGAGCGGTCGGAAATCGCTCGTTGAGTGCAATGGCAGAAGCCAGCCTGACTGCGAGACTGACAAGTCGAGCAGAGTCGAAAGACGGCCATAGTGATCCGGTGGTCCCAAGTGGGAGGGCCATCGCTCAACGGATAAAAGGTACGCCGGGGATAACAGGCTGATACTGCCCAAGAGTCCATATCGACGGCAGTGTTTGGCACCTCGATGTCGGCTCATCTCATCCTGGGGCTGGAGCAGGTCCCAAGGGTACGGCTGTTCGCCGTTTAAAGAGGTACGTGAGCTGGGTTTAGAACGTCGTGAGACAGTTCGGTCCCTATCTTCCGTGGGTGTAGGATACTTGAGAGGAGTTGCCCCTAGTACGAGAGGACCGGGGTGAACGATCCACTGGTGGACCAGTTGTTATGCCAATAGCAGTGCTGGGTAGCTATGATCGGACAGGATAACCGCTGAAGGCATCTAAGCGGGAAGCCCCCCTCAAAACAAGGTATCCCTGAGAGCCGTGGTAGACCACCACGTCGATAGGCCAGAGATGTAAGCGTGGTAACACGTTCAGTTGACTGGTACTAATTGCTCGATAGGCTTGATTTGATCCAGTAGAAGCAAGACTGCTTAACTGGTCAAAAGCATACACATACAATCAGTTGTACATGACTTGGAACACGCTCTGCGTCGCAACGCGCAGAGCGCTTTATCAGGAATTTATTTGGTTTGGTGATCATAGCGCGAGCAAAACACCTGGTCCCATCCCGAACCCAGCCGTTAAGTGCCGTAGCGCCGATGGTACTGCGTCTTAAGACGTGGGAGAGTAGGTCATCGCCAAACCTAATAAGTTCCTGATAAAAAAAGTATCTCTCAACGATGAGAAAAATAACAAAACCGCCGCAGCTATAAAGCTGCGGCGGTTTTGTCTTTGGGGGGGGGCGCAAAACCACTATGCCCAAGAACTGTCCATTTTCCGCCCTGCAGGGGGCGCAATAGATCGGTAACTCTTTCGCAACTGTCTAAAGAGATCGATAAGATGACCCCCACAGATAAGGTTGCCCCTTCGTCAGCATCTGAATTGGACCCCACCGCGCTGTCTGCGATCCGAAACGTGATGGCGGAGGGGCATGCGGGCACCGGGATGGACACACCGGAGCCCCCCGCCAAACATCGGCAGTCCGGACGCAATGCCTTTCCCGAGCTGCCGGAGCCGGAGGTTGCCAAAGCCAAATCCGAAAAACGTTTGCCGCTCAAGTTGCCCAGGAAGCGACCGTCGCCTCGGGCGGTGATGCTTTGCCTGTCAGCGCTCGCAGTAATTATGCGGCCTTGGTTGGTACTGGGCGTGGTTTTCATCGCGGTGTTCGTCACGCTGGGGGTCTTTCTCGCCCTTGGTTATGACGGGTTTTGGGGGCGCGCACTGGCGCTTGGGCGCTGGTATGCCGCGCGGCGGCCGGAGCGGGCGGCGGCGCTTCATGCACGTTTGGATGCATTCGCGATGAAATGGGATGCGGTGCTTGATCGCTTTCCCGAAGGGATGGTCGATGGGCTTTATCTGCCGGACTTTGGCGAGATGGCAGCGGCTGAGACCCGCCATGACGAGGCCCTCGATCGCCGATTTGACAGTCTGCGCAACTCCGAAGCCTAGGCTGCACGCGATGGTGTCTTGAAACTAGGGGGCGGACCCGTTACATCCGCCCAATCGGGCAACAAGGAAAGATGTCATGGCCACCACCAATCCGCTTCAGTTCATCCAGCAGGTTCGCACCGAAGTTGCCAAGGTTGTTTGGCCGACCAAACGCGAAGTGATGCTGACCACGGTGATGGTCTTTATCCTTGCCGCGCTGACGGCGGTTTTCTTTGCGATCGTAGATATCCTGATCCGCGGCGGTCTACAGCAGATCCTTGGGATGTTCGGCTAAGCATCGCCCGCTCGGGTGAATTTATCTTTACACCCTTGAAACCTGCGTCTGCGCGGGCTATTGCGCAGACCTGACCTGAAAAGGGGCGTGCGGCGATTCGAGTTGCGCGCCGATTTTTTGTTCAGATGTTGCGGGGCCGAGGCTCCGTGTGATTGACGAATTTACATGCCGGGGCAGCCCGCATGGCAAGACAGGGACCAGAGTTCAGATGGCAAAACGGTGGTATTCGGTCAGTGTCCTGTCGAACTTCGAAAAGAAGATCGCCGAGCAGATCCGCGCATCCGTGGCCGAGCAGGAACTTGAAGACCAGATTGACGAAGTGCTGGTGCCCACCGAAGAGGTGATCGAGGTCCGGCGCGGCAAGAAGGTGACCACCGAGCGTCGCTTCATGCCCGGCTATGTGCTGGTGCATATGGAAATGTCCGACGCGGGCTATCACCTGATCAACTCGATCAACCGCGTCACCGGTTTCTTGGGCCCGCAAGGCCGCCCGATGCCGATGCGCGATGCCGAGGTTCAGGCGATCTTGGGTCGCGTGCAGGAAGGCGAAGAAGCCCCACGCACGCTGATCCACTTCGAGATCGGCGAAAAGGTCAAGGTTGCCGACGGTCCGTTCGAAGACTTCGACGGCATGATCGAAGAGGTCGACGAGGACAACCAGCGCCTCAAGGTATCGGTCTCGATCTTTGGCCGGGAAACCCCGGTCGAATTGGAATTCACGCAGGTCAACAAGCAGATCTGAGCGTGAGGCGGGCTTCGCCCCGCCATCCCGGCGCCTGAGGGCGTCGGTCATTGTGGGAGGCGAGGGCGCCGCGGCGCCCAACCCGGACCACGCAACGAAGATCCCGCGGGGCGCGCCCCAAGGGTGTTGAAAGGAGAATGGTCAGATGGCCAAGAAACTCGTCGGTACGATGAAGTTGCAAGTTAAAGCGGGTCAAGCAAACCCGTCCCCGCCCGT
The DNA here is from genome assembly GCF_032922545.1 of Sulfitobacter sp. LC.270.F.C4. Lineage (NCBI taxonomy): Bacteria > Pseudomonadati > Pseudomonadota > Alphaproteobacteria > Rhodobacterales > Roseobacteraceae > Sulfitobacter > Sulfitobacter sp. LC.270.F.C4. The sequence goes on from NZ_CP136692.1 coordinate 782,746, forward strand.
TGGTCCGGCTCTCGGTCAGCGCGGCATCAACATCATGGAATTCTGCAAGGCGTTCAACGCCAAGACCGCAGACCTGGAGCCGGGCGCACCGTGCCCCACCGTGATCAGCTACTATCAGGACAAGTCCTTCACGATGGACATCAAGACGCCCCCGGCGTCCTACTACCTGAAAAAAGCTGCCAAGGTGAACTCCGGCGCGAAAACGCCGAGCCGTGAAACCGTCGGCACAGTGACCACCAAGCAGCTGCGCGAGATCGCAGAAGCAAAAGCCGCCGACCTGTCTGCGAACGACGTGGAAGCGGCGATGAAAATCATTCTGGGCTCTGCCCGGTCCATGGGCATCGAGGTGAAGTAAGATGGCAAAACTTGGAAAACGCGCCCGCGCCGCCCGTGAAGCCTTTGCTGGTAAAGAAGAGATCACCGTTGAAGAAGCGGTAAGCCTCATCAAAGCAAACGCAAACGCAAAGTTTGACGAAACCATCGAGATCGCGATGAACCTAGGTGTTGACCCACGCCACGCAGACCAGATGGTCCGCGGTGTTGTCGGCCTGCCCAACGGCACCGGCAAAACCATGCGCGTTGCTGTCTTCGCCCGTGGCGCGAAAGCTGAAGAAGCCGAAAAGGCTGGCGCAGATATCGTTGGTGCAGAAGACCTGATGGAAACCGTGCAGTCCGGCAAGATCGACTTTGATCGTTGCATCGCGACACCCGACATGATGCCGATCGTTGGCCGTCTGGGTAAAGTGCTTGGCCCCCGTAACCTGATGCCGAACCCCAAGGTTGGCACCGTGACCATGGATGTCGCCGACGCCGTGAAAGCGGCCAAGGGCGGTGAAGTTCAGTTCAAAGCCGAAAAGGGCGGTGTCGTCCACGCAGGCGTTGGCAAACTGTCCTTCGACGAAGCCAAGCTGGCCGAAAACATCCGTGCTTTTGTTGGCGCGGTGTCCAAAGCCAAGCCTGCCGGTGCCAAAGGCACATATATGAAAAAGATCAACCTGAGCTCCACAATGGGCCCGGGCGTGTCGGTCGCTGTCGAGAACGCAACCGCCGAGTGATCCAGTGGGGTGGGGGCCAGCCTCCCACCTTACGACCCGAGATTTGGCGGCTTCGGCCGTCAGATACGCAAGGACCAAAAGATCGGTCCGCGCGTCTGTCCGAGACGGAGGGTTTGGGCCTTGGCCTGAATAATTCCTTCCTGAGATGGGAAACCGGAAAAATTCTGCCCTCGGGCGGTTTTGGCCGGGACCCTGACATTGGACCCGAATGGGATGCAAAAGATCGCATCCTGAACTGAGCCGGGGGGCAACCCCCAAATTTGGAGTGAAACTGTGGATAGAGCACAAAAAGAACAGCTGGTCGACGAACTCGGCCAGATCTTTGAAAGCTCTGGCGTCGTTGTGGTTAGCCACTACGTCGGTTTGACAGTTGCCGAAATGCAGGACCTTCGGGCGCGCGCACGCGCTGCCGGTGGGGCCGTGCGTGTTGCCAAAAACAGGCTCGCCAAGATCGCCCTTGAGGGCAAGCCATGCGAAAGCATCGCTGACCTTCTGACGGGTATGACCGTTCTGACCTATTCTGAGGATCCTGTGGCTGCGGCCAAGGTTGCTCAGGAATTCTCCAAGGAAAACCCAAAGCTGGTGATCCTCGGTGGTTCCATGGGTGAGAACGCGTTGGACGCCGCTGGTGTCGAAGCCGTGTCGAAAATGCCTTCGCGGGAGGAGCTTATCTCCACCATCGCGGGCATGCTCGGCGCACCTGCTTCGAACATCGCCGGGGCCATTGGCGCACCTGCAAGCAACATCGCATCCATCTTGTCCACGATCGAGGACAAGGCGGCTGCGTAAGGCATATCGTCAAGCCGGCGCTCGGGTTGAACACGCGCGTTGGAACACACATATCGTAACGGAAAGAGCTAAACATGGCTGATCTGAAAAAACTGGCAGAAGACATCGTTGGTCTGACTCTGCTTGAAGCACAAGAACTGAAAACCATCCTCAAAGACGAGTACGGCATCGAGCCCGCCGCTGGCGGCGCAGTGATGATGGCTGGTCCTGCTGATGGCGGCGCTGCCGAAGAAGAAAAGACCGAATTCGACGTCGTTCTGAAGAACGCCGGCGCATCCAAGATCAACGTGATCAAGGAAGTCCGCGGCATCACAGGTCTCGGCCTGAAAGAAGCCAAAGACCTGGTCGAAGCCGGTGGCAAGATCAAAGAAGGCGTCGACAAAGCCGAAGCCGAAGAGATCAAAGGCAAGCTGGAAGCAGCTGGCGCCGAAGTCGAGCTGGCCTAAGCCAGAGGTGCGCGGCAACGTGCACCACGCATGAACAAGGGCTGGACGGGAGTTTTCCTGTCCAGCCTGACCTGTTTTGACGAATGTTCCGTCCGGCGGAGTATTTCTCTGGAGAGGTCCATGGTCGGAAGGGATGCAGTGGGACGCATTCCAAGAATTGACCCGGATTTTCCGCTCTTATGGGCGCGCACCACGGCCCCGGTGGTTGATGCGCTCGGCAAGAGACACGAAAGGTGACACGACACATGGCACAATCCTTCCTTGGCCAGAAACGTCTGCGTAAATATTACGGCAAAATCCGCGAAGTGCTGGAGATGCCGAACCTCATCGAGGTTCAGAAATCCTCTTACGATCTGTTCTTGAATTCCGGCGACGCCGAGACCCCCACCGATGGTGAAGGTATCACAGGTGTTTTCCAGTCGGTTTTCCCGATCAAAGATTTCAATGAGACCTCCGTGCTTGAATACGTCAAGTACGAGCTGGAAAAACCGAAATACGATGTTGAGGAATGTCAGCAGCGTGACATGACCTACAGCGCGCCACTCAAGGTGACGCTGCGCCTCATCGTGTTTGATGTAGACGAAGACACCGGCGCCAAGTCGGTCAAAGACATCAAAGAACAAGACGTGTTCATGGGCGACATGCCCCTGATGACGCCGAACGGCACTTTCGTCGTGAACGGCACCGAGCGTGTGATCGTATCCCAGATGCACCGCTCCCCGGGCGTGTTCTTTGACCACGACAAGGGCAAAACCCACTCTTCGGGTAAGCTCCTCTTCGCTTGCCGCATCATCCCCTACCGCGGTTCCTGGCTGGACTTTGAATTCGACGCCAAAGACATCGTCTTTGCCCGGATCGACCGCCGCCGCAAACTGCCTGTGACGACCTTGCTCTATGCCCTCGGGCTGGACCAAGAGGCGATCATGAACGCCTACTACAAGACGGTCACCTACACGCTTGAGAAGAACAAGGGCTGGGTTGCACCCTTCTTCCCCGACCGCGTGCGCGGCACCCGTCCGACCTATGATCTGGTGGATGCAGCGACAGGTGAAATCCTGTTCGAAGCGACCAAAAAGGTCACCCCTCGCGCCGTCAAAAAACTGCTCGACGAAGGCAAGGTCAAAGACCTGCTGCTGCCTTTCGATCACATCGTTGGCAAGTTCGTCGCGCGTGACATCATCAACGAAGAAACCGGTGCGATCTACGTCGAAGCCGGTGACGAGTTGACGCTGGAATACGACAAAGACGGCACCCTGATCGGCGGCACCGCGAAAGAGCTGATCGACGCGGGCATCACCGAGATTCCGTTGCTGGACATCGACAACGTCAACGTCGGCCCCTACATGCGCAACACCATGGCGATGGACAAGAACATGAACCGCGACACCGCGCTCATGGACATCTACCGCGTCATGCGTCCGGGCGAACCGCCCACCGTCGAGGCCGCGTCTGCGCTCTTTGACACGCTGTTCTTTGATAGCGAACGCTATGACCTCTCGGCCGTTGGCCGCGTGAAAATGAACATGCGTCTGGCGCTTGATAAGCCCGACACACAGCGTACGCTCGACCGTGACGACATCGTTGCTTGTATCAAAGCGTTGGTTGACCTGCGCGATGGCCGTGGCGACATCGACGACATTGACCACCTCGGCAACCGTCGTGTGCGTTCCGTCGGCGAACTGATGGAAAACCAGTACCGCGTTGGCCTGCTGCGCATGGAGCGTGCGATCAAAGAGCGGATGTCCTCTGTCGAGATCGACACCGTGATGCCGCAAGACCTGATCAACGCTAAGCCAGCCGCCGCTGCGGTGCGTGAATTCTTCGGCTCATCGCAGCTGTCGCAGTTTATGGACCAAACCAACCCGCTCTCCGAAGTGACGCACAAGCGTCGTCTCTCGGCGCTTGGGCCGGGCGGTTTGACACGTGAGCGTGCGGGCTTTGAAGTGCGCGACGTTCACCCGACCCACTATGGTCGGATGTGCCCGATTGAAACGCCGGAAGGGCCGAACATTGGTCTGATCAACTCGCTGGCCACTTTTGCCCGCGTGAACAAATACGGCTTCATCGAAACGCCTTACCGCGTGGTCAAGGACAGCACCGTCACCGACGAAGTGCACTACATGTCCGCAACCGAGGAAATGCGCCACACCGTGGCGCAGGCGAACGCCAACCTCGACGAGAACATGAAGTTCGTCAACGAACTGGTCTCGACCCGTCAGTCCGGCGACTACACACTGGCCCCGACGGAAAACGTGGACCTGATCGACGTTTCGCCCAAGCAGTTGGTCTCGGTCGCTGCTTCGTTGATCCCGTTCCTCGAAAACGACGACGCCAACCGCGCTCTCATGGGCTCGAACATGCAACGTCAGGCGGTTCCGCTTCTGCAAGCTGAGGCGCCTCTTGTCGGCACCGGCATCGAAGAAGTTGTGGCACGCGATTCCGGGGCGGCCTACACGGCACGCCGCGCGGGTATCATCGACCAAGTCGATGCATCGCGTATCGTGATCCGGGCCACCGAAGACCTTGAGCTGGGCGACGCGGGTGTGGACATCTACCGCATGCGCAAATTCCAGCGCTCGAACCAGAACACCTGCATCAACCAGCGCCCGCTGGTGAAAGTGGGCGAGAAGGTCACGAAAGGTCAGGTCATCGCAGATGGCCCGTCGACCGATATGGGGGAACTGGCGCTCGGCAAGAACGTCGTCGTCGCCTTCATGCCGTGGAATGGCTACAACTACGAAGACTCCATCCTGATCTCCGAGCGGATTTCCCGTGATGACGTCTTCACCTCGATCCACATCGAGGAATTCGAAGTCGCCGCGCGTGACACGAAGCTTGGGCCAGAAGAAATCACCCGCGACATTCCCAACGTCGGCGAGGAAGCTCTGCGCAACCTCGACGAAGCCGGTATCGTGTACATCGGTGCGGACGTAGAGCCGGGCGATATCCTTGTGGGCAAAATCACACCGAAGGGCGAAAGCCCGATGACGCCGGAAGAAAAGCTTCTGCGCGCCATTTTCGGTGAGAAAGCCTCTGACGTGCGCGACACCTCGTTGCGTGTGAAGCCAGGCGATTTCGGCACCGTTGTCGAAGTGCGCGTCTTCAACCGTCACGGTGTCGAGAAAGACGAGCGTGCGCTGCAGATCGAGCGTGAGGAAGTCGAACGTCTGGCCCGTGACCGGGACGACGAGCTGGCGATCCTCGACCGCAACATCTACGCGCGTCTCAAGGACATGATCCTTGGCAAAATCGCCGTCAAAGGCCCGAAAGGCGTGAAGGCGAACAGCCAGATCACCGAGGAACTGCTGGAAACTCTGACCCGTGGTCAGTGGTGGCAGCTGGCCCTTGAGGACGAGGATGACGCGAAGATCGTCGAAGCCCTGAACGAGCAGTATGAGATCCAGAAACGGACCTTGGATGCACGTTTCGAGGATAAGGTCGAGAAAGTACGTCGTGGTGACGATCTGCCCCCGGGTGTGATGAAGATGGTCAAAGTGTTCGTGGCGGTGAAGCGTAAGCTGCAGCCGGGCGACAAGATGGCTGGTCGTCACGGGAACAAGGGTGTGATCTCGAAAGTGGTGCCAATGGAGGACATGCCGTTCCTCGCCGATGGTACCCCGGTCGACTTCTGCCTTAACCCTCTGGGTGTTCCTAGCCGGATGAACGTCGGTCAGATTCTTGAGACACACATGGGCTGGGCCGCACGCGGGCTGGGCATCAACATCGACGAGGCGCTGCAAGAGTATAAGCGTTCCGGCGATCTGACACCTGTGCGTGAAGCAATGCAGCTGGCTTATGGCGATGATGTCTACGAAGAGGGCATCACCGGCATGGACGAGGACACGCTTCTTGAAGTGGCCGACAACGTGCGCCGCGGCGTGCCAATTGCCACGCCGGTCTTTGACGGTGCCAAGGAAGCGGACGTGAACGACAGCCTCAAGCGTGCTGGGTTCGACACCTCCGGTCAGTCGGTGCTGTTCGATGGTCGTACAGGTGAGCAGTTTGCCCGCCCCGTGACTGTCGGCGTCAAGTACCTGCTCAAGCTGCACCACCTGGTGGACGACAAAATCCACGCACGTTCGACAGGGCCGTACTCCCTCGTCACACAGCAGCCGCTGGGTGGTAAGGCACAGTTCGGTGGCCAGCGCTTTGGTGAGATGGAAGTCTGGGCTCTTGAAGCTTACGGCGCGGCTTACACATTGCAGGAAATGCTGACCGTCAAGTCGGACGACGTCGCGGGCCGGACCAAGGTCTATGAAAGCATCGTCAAGGGCGAGGATAACTTCGAAGCGGGCATTCCAGAGAGCTTTAACGTTCTCGTCAAAGAAGTGCGCGGCCTCGGCCTGAATATGGAACTCCTGGATGCGGAGGAGGATGAGTGAGGCGTAAACGGAATTTTTTGAAAATTCCGGGCCGTTTTCTTGAAAAGAAAACGGCGCCCCTCCCTCCCATCGCACCCCTTTCAAGGATCTGAAAATGAACCAGGAACTGACAAACAACCCGTTCAACCCGCTGACGCCGCAAAAAGCGTTTGACGAAATCAAGGTTTCTTTGGCCTCCCCCGAGCGGATCCTCAGCTGGTCCTTCGGCGAGATCAAGAAGCCGGAAACCATCAACTACCGTACGTTCAAGCCCGAGCGTGATGGCCTGTTCTGCGCACGTATCTTTGGCCCGATCAAAGACTACGAATGTCTTTGCGGCAAATATAAGCGGATGAAGTATCGCGGCGTCGTCTGCGAGAAGTGCGGTGTCGAAGTGACGCTGCAAAAGGTCCGTCGTGAGCGTATGGGCCACATCGAGCTGGCCTCGCCAGTCGCGCATATCTGGTTCCTCAAGTCGCTGCCCTCTCGCATCGGCCTGATGCTGGACATGACACTGCGTGATTTGGAACGTGTTCTCTACTTCGAGAACTACGTGGTGATCGAGCCGGGCCTTACCGATCTTCAATACGGTCAGATGATGACCGAAGAAGAATACATGGACGCCCAAGACGCCTATGGCATGGACGCTTTCACCGCCAATATCGGTGCCGAAGCGATCCGTGAGATGCTGGCGGCGATCGATCTGGAAGCCGAAGCCGAGACCCTGCGCGCCGATCTGAAAGAGGCGACAGGCGAGCTGAAGCCCAAGAAGATCATCAAGCGTCTGAAAGTGGTTGAGTCCTTCCTCGAGTCGGGCAACCGTCCTGAGTGGATGGTCATGACCGTGATCCCGGTGATCCCGCCAGAACTGCGCCCGCTGGTGCCGCTGGATGGTGGCCGTTTCGCGACCTCTGACCTCAACGACCTGTACCGCCGCGTGATCAACCGGAACAACCGTTTGAAGCGTCTCATTGAGCTGCGCGCGCCTGACATCATCGTCCGCAACGAAAAGCGGATGCTGCAGGAATCCGTCGACGCTCTGTTCGACAACGGCCGCCGTGGCCGCGTCATCACCGGTGCCAACAAGCGCCCGCTGAAGTCGCTCTCGGACATGCTGAAAGGCAAGCAGGGTCGCTTCCGTCAGAACCTTTTGGGTAAGCGCGTCGACTTCTCGGGCCGTTCGGTCATTGTGACCGGTCCTGAGTTGAAGCTGCACCAATGTGGTCTGCCCAAGAAGATGGCCTTGGAGCTGTTCAAGCCGTTCATCTACTCGCGTCTGGAGGCCAAAGGTCTGTCCTCCACCGTGAAACAGGCGAAGAAACTGGTCGAAAAAGAGCGTCCCGAAGTTTGGGACATCCTTGATGAGGTGATCCGTGAACACCCCGTCATGCTCAACCGCGCGCCGACGCTTCACCGTCTTGGCATTCAGGCGTTCGAGCCCGTGTTGATCGAAGGTAAAGCGATCCAGCTTCACCCGCTGGTCTGCTCGGCCTTTAACGCTGACTTCGACGGTGACCAGATGGCCGTTCACGTGCCGCTCTCGCTGGAAGCCCAGTTGGAAGCGCGTGTTCTGATGATGTCCACGAACAACGTTCTGTCGCCTGCAAACGGCGCCCCGATCATCGTGCCATCGCAGGATATGATCTTGGGTCTCTACTACACGACCCTTGAGCGTAAAGGCATGGTTGGCGAAGGCATGGTCTTTGGTTCGGTTGATGAGGTGCAGCACGCCCTCGACGCCGGTGCGGTTCACCTGCACACCAAGATTAAAGCCCGGATCAAACAGATCGACGCCGAAGGCAACGAAGTGATGATGCGCTTCGACACGACCCCCGGTCGTGTACGTCTTGGCGCCTTGCTGCCGCTGAACGCCAAAGCACCGTTTGACCTAGTCAACCGTCTGCTGCGGAAGAAAGAAGTGCAGCAGGTCATCGACACCGTCTACCGTTATTGCGGTCAGAAAGAGTCGGTTATCTTCTGTGACCAGATCATGACGATGGGTTTCCGCGAAGCTTTCAAAGCGGGCATCTCCTTCGGCAAAGACGACATGCTGATCCCAGACTCCAAATGGCCGCTGGTTGAAGAGACCCGCGAGCAGGTGAAGGACTTTGAACAGCAGTACATGGACGGCCTGATCACTCAGGGCGAAAAGTACAACAAAGTCGTCGATGCATGGTCGAAGTGTAACGACAAGGTCACGGACGCGATGATGGGCTCCATCTCGGCCACCACGTACCACGAGAATGGTTCCGAAAAAGAGCCGAACTCGGTTTACATGATGGCCCACTCCGGTGCCCGTGGCTCGGTCACGCAGATGAAACAGTTGGGCGGGATGCGCGGCCTGATGGCGAAGCCGAATGGCGACATCATCGAGACGCCGATCATCTCGAACTTTAAAGAAGGTCTGACCGTTCTTGAGTACTTCAACTCGACACACGGTGCGCGGAAAGGTCTGTCGGATACTGCTTTGAAAACAGCGAACTCCGGCTACCTGACACGCCGTCTGGTGGACGTGGCGCAAGACTGCATCGTGCGTCAGCATGACTGTGGTACTGAGACTGCGATTACGGCTGAAGCAGCGGTTAACGACGGTGAGGTTGTCTCCTCGCTGGCCGAGCGTTTGCTGGGCCGTGTTGCGGCGGATGATATTCTGGTGCCCGGCACCGAGGATGTTCTGGTGCCCGCAGGCTCGTTGATCGACGAGCGCATGTCGGATGCCATCGACGAAGCCGGGGTGCAGTCCGCACGGATCCGCAGCCCACTTACCTGTGATGCCGAAGAGGGTGTCTGCGCCATGTGCTATGGCCGTGACCTTGCACGCGGTACGCTGGTTAACCAAGGTGAGGCTGTCGGCATCATCGCGGCCCAGTCGATTGGTGAACCCGGTACTCAGCTGACGATGCGGACCTTCCACATCGGCGGCGTTGCTCAGGGTGGTCAGCAGTCCTTCCTCGAGGCCAGCCAGTCCGGCAAAATCGTGTTCGACAATGCGCAGACGCTTGAAAACAGCGCCGGTGAAATGCTCGTCATGGGCCGGAACATGAAACTGTCGATCGTCGATGAGAACGGCGATGAGCGCGCCAGCCACAAGATCGGCTACGGCACCAAGCTTCACGTCAAGGAAGGCGACAGCGTGGCACGCGGCGACAAGCTGTTCGAATGGGATCCCTACACCCTGCCGATCATCGCCGAAAAACCTGGTATGACCAAATACGTCGACCTTGTTTCGGGCATCGCGGTCAAAGAAGACACCGACGAAGCAACCGGCATGACTCAGAAGATCGTGATCGACTGGCGCGCGGCCCCCAAGGGCAACGAGCTTAAGCCCGAGATCATCTTGGTGGGTGAAGATGGCGAACCGGTCCGCAACGATGCGGGCAACCCGGTTACCTATCCGATGTCGGTGGATGCGGTTCTGTCCGTTGAGGACCAGACCGAGGTTCAGGCCGGTGACATCATCGCGCGTATCCCGCGTGAAGGTGCCAAGACCAAGGACATTACCGGTGGTCTGCCGCGTGTTGCCGAACTCTTTGAGGCACGTCGCCCCAAAGACCACGCCATCATCGCGGAAATCGACGGCTATGTGCGCTTCGGCAAGGACTACAAGAACAAGCGCCGCATCGCGATCGAAAGCTCGGATGATCCGGACGTGAAGGTTGAATACATGGTACCCAAGGGGAAACACATCCCCGTTGCCGAAGGCGACTTCGTGCAGAAGGGTGACTACATCATGGACGGCAACCCCGCGCCGCACGACATTCTGGCGATCATGGGCGTCGAAGCTCTGGCTGAATACATGATTGACGAAGTGCAGGACGTTTACCGCCTGCAGGGTGTGAAGATTAACGACAAACACATCGAAGTCATCGTGCGTCAAATGCTGCAGAAGTGGGAAATCCAAGAAAGCGGCGACACCACGCTGCTCAAGGGTGAACACGTCGACAAGCAGGAATTCGATCAGGCCAACGAAAAGGCCCTGTCGAAGGGTGGCCGTCCTGCCAAGGGCGAACCGATCCTGCTGGGCATCACCAAGGCGTCGCTGCAGACCCGCAGCTTCATCTCTGCCGCGTCCTTCCAGGAAACAACGCGCGTGCTGACCGAAGCTTCGGTTCAGGGCAAGCGGGACAAACTGGTCGGTCTGAAAGAGAACGTCATCGTGGGCCGTCTGATCCCGGCGGGCACTGGTGGGGCGACCCAGCAGATGCGCAAAGTGGCGACAGACCGCGACAACGTCGTGATCGAAGCGCGCCGCGAAGAAGCCGAAGCCGCTGCCGCCTTGGCAGCACCTGCGGCCTCTGCGGATGACGACATCGTCGGTGGCGATGTGTTCAACACGCCGGTCGGTGACGACGAGAGCCGCGATTGATCGCCGCTCTGACCTGACAATCAAAAGCCCCCGCAGTGAAAGCTTGGCTCATTCCGGCTTTTGGGACACAACTACAACGGCTACCGAGAAAATCCTCGGTAGCCGTTTGATTTTAGTCGTATATTTTACAGGGCTGCTTACACAGGCTACGGGCCTTTTGTCCCGACGCAACAGTAAACAGAAAAATCGTTTTGGGATTTCGTTGCCGGGCAAAACGGCCAACATCCCATTCGGTCCCGGAGGCCTTCTTGACAGATCAATATCGACAGATCGGAGATCGTATGGTCAGGAAGCTCAAGCAGCTTAAACTTTCTCAAGTCTACCCTGCCGTTCTGGCAGATTTCAACCTCAATACCTGCGGTGACCCGGACTGCGGCAACTTCGGCGTTGCGCCGGACTTCACGATCCCGGTCTTCAAGGGGAAAAACGCTGCGCAACGCAAACAGGTGGCCGCGGCGAGCATCCCGGCCCTGACGACCGGGCTCGGCTCCTACACCATGTCGAGCGATGATCATCATCCCCGTATCTCGGAGGTCTTCGAATACGCCGGCGATCCCGTTGGATGGGATGATGGTCGCTCCATGGAGTGCGGTCATCAGCGCGGCAACAGCATCTGCAACATCAGCTTCGCGGTCCTGTCGAACGAGCATTTCCTGGAAGAGTATTACCGGCTGCTCTTCGCTGGCGGCTGCCTCGAAGGTCCTGTGTGCGGCGCGTGCGGTGCGCGGTATCTTGAGAAGCCCGACGAGTTCATCTTCAACGGCACGCACGGGAAGCTGGCTCCAGGTGGCAACCGCCGAAAGGCAAAACCATCAGGGTTCCGGATCATCCACCGCCCCTGCAAAGGTAAGCCTGGTGCGAGGATCTCGGTATCGCTGGATCACCAAGCCCAGAAGGAGTTGCGCGACAACGTCCGAATCCTAAGATGCATCGTCAACGGCGACAGCATCACGACCATGCGCCGTGTTCTGGCTGACCCTGACACCGGGAAGCAGATCGGCGTGAGCCGCCTTTACAGCCGCATCTTCTGGTTGGAGAAAACCTTGCTCGCCTTCGAGCGTGCGAAGCTGAAGGAATGGAAGCAGCGAGTGGAGGCGTCCGACCGCTTCAGCCACATGCGGATCGCCCACGACGACGTCACGATATCGGTCAACTGGGAAAGCCGCTTCGATCGACGGCTGACGTCCCTCCAGTTTTCGGTCTCCGCCGACATTCGGAGCGGGTATGTCTTCCGGATCGACGCAAACTTCGACCCGAATGTCGATCCCGTGGAGTTCATCCAAGAGCACTATCTCGACGACACAGGCCAGCCCACGAACCTCCGGCAACAATACTCCCAGAAATCGGGGGTCACCTTCACCGCACCCAAGATGCAGTTCCAGCGCCCGAGCGGGCGGCTCGATGAGGCCATGCTATTCGCCAGCGCGGAAGGCCGCTGGAGGGTGTTCTCCGAGCGTGTGCAGAATGCATACGAAAAGACCGTGAATGCCGGCTTCACCCTTCCGCCTGAGGCCCAGGAAAAGATCGCTGAGGCCGACGACAAGAGGTATCAGCTGGACCAGATCCGGCAGGGGTATTTCGGCTTCCACGACACGGATCGCGACTTTCGGGGCAGCTTCAATGGGAGCGTTGTGAAGCCGACATACACCAAGGCGGCGCATCTTGCCTGCCTCCGTGATATGCTGCCCAAGGGCAAGATTACGTTGGTCGGCGAACAGGAGGCGACAATGGTTCGCGTCGTGCCACACGTATTCCGCGACATGATCAACGAAGACATGTTCGAGTGGTTCGTGATCTCCTTCGACAAAGAAGTCTCCGCGCCCAAAAGCAAGGAGCGAATGGCACGATTCACTGAGGGGCTGGAGGCCTTCAAGGAAAGGGCGCGGGCAAAGCTCGGAGGCGATATTTCGGATCGCGAACTACTGGAGCGATACTGCACCAAGCGGATGAAAACGGCATGCGTCGAGGGACGAGGTGGCGCGAAATACTCGCATGCGATCGCGAACTTCCAGTCACGCCAGTTCCCCCAGGTCTGGATAAAGACGCCGGCGCAGTATTTTGGGGAAACCCAGAAAGTCGTGGGGTTTCCTGTCCTTCGGAAGAAATATCGAGATCCTCTGAAGAAGTTGGATTTCGACCAGGAGGTTCATGACCCAGAACTTCGCGCAGCACTGACACGACGAGCGCTGAAAGCGACTATTCAGCCCGTATCGACCTTCATGAGTTCCTTGCGCCATAGGACAAGCCCGTCGAAACGGGCCGGCGGCAAGGGAGCACGGACAGGCCCAGCATACATCAATGGCGCGGTCTTCAATCCTGCCGTGCTGATGGCGTTCCTCAACATTTTCCGGGTCTACTACAACTGGTTCGAGCCGCGGCAATACAAGGGACCGGGCGCGGCTGCCGGAAGTGAAACGACGATCCCAGAAGGGATGTCCGCCATTCGCATTCCAGGCACAAAGGAGACACTCGAAATCCCGAAAAAGGCAACGACGGTGCCGGTGATGCTTACGCCAGCAATGCGTCTTGGGGCCGATCCGGAAAAACCGAACGGACGATCAAGGAAAGCGCCCGATCCGAGGCGGGTCCTCTACAGGCCTTGGCTATATCACGGCACGCCGCTGTGGCGAAAGTTTGAGTCCAGATAGCGGCTCCACACTACTACAGCTGGTTCAGATGAAGATATCCACCACAAAATCTTCCTTTGCCCAACACTTGAACCTATATTCTTCTTGGGTGCGCTCTCGCAAAGTGCGCAGCGGCGATGACGAGGAGGAATATCAAGCATGGCAGACCATGAGTATTCAGTTGTGGGCCATAGTAGAGCGAAAATAGGTATGTTCATCGCGGCCGTCGCGGGCGCCGTCTCAGGCGCGCTTGCAACTCTTGCCGGGCTTACAGCGACATACCTTTCCAATCAACAAGTCGAGGTGCCTGACCTTATTCTGTGGCCGGTTACTGGCACCGTCATCTTCAGTCTGCTTTTTTTGATTTTCAACAAATATATCTGGAGAGTGGTGCGGCTACGTGGCGTTGTAGGCGTGCCTGACCTTGAAGGCAGCTGGCACGTTTCTGGAAAGTCCTACGATCCAGAAAACAATCCAAAATATGACTGGAGCGGCGTGATCGACATCACGCAATGCTACGAGAAAATCACAGTCCACCTTCGGACGGAGCAAAGCTCATCGAAGAGCATCTCCGCGGCTGTAGTAAACGAGGGTCGAGCGGGATATCGACTGATATATAGCTACGAGAATAAGCCGGATGCTGGCGAGAAAGAACTCGTTCCACACCTTGGGCACTGCGATTTCCTGTTCGATGCAGACCTCAAGACCGCACGTGGAAACTATTTCAATGGCGGCGGACGCATGACGCACGGAAAGATGACACTTTCGAAGGTGGATGAATAATGGATTACAGCATCGAAGATCGGCTGAAGCGCCTAAAATCGCGTCGCATGGACGCCTCGAACGCGCCGCTTTCAACCCGAGGTTATGTGGAGGACTATGATCGGCGCACGAGCAATCAGGCCACGAGATATGCCTTGGGGGCGATGCAGGAGGTGGACTTTCGATCCACGGAGATTTCGCGTGAAGAGGCGCAAAAAGTTGAGAAGGCATTAGGAGAACGCCTGGTGAAGCACGGCTACAAACCTCGCTTCCGACTCCAAGGCTCTGTCCCCATGAACACTCATATTCGAGGCGTGAGCGATGTCGATTTATTGGAAATCCTTGGGGAAACTATCACATTCGCGCCTTCCGGCCCCAATGCTCTCAACTATACTCCTTCTACACGTCCAGGAACCATTGCGGACGAAGTTCTCGCAATGAGGTCTGCCTCGGAGGAGGAGCTGGCTACGCACTTCTGGGGGGCAAAAATTGACAGGTCTAATGCCAAGTCTATCCAGCTTTCCGAAGGTGGTTTCCGGCGCAAGATCGATGTCGTTCCGTCGCACTGGTTCGACAGTGTTGAATATCAAACATACCAAAATGAGGTTTTTCGCGGCGTCTGCGTCGTGAATAAGAACACGAAAGAGAGCCATCGCAACTATCCCTTTTTGTTCCGGCACCACATCGACCAAAAGGGAAAGGAAACCGATGACGGCGCGAAGATGGCCATACGATTGCTGAAAAATCTCAGCGCAGACAGTCAAAAAGACTTGTCAATCAGCAGTTATGACATTGCCAGCATAGTTTTTCACTGCCCGTCCCATGTGATTGGGCGCCATGTCGCGAGAGACTTGGCAATCCTTTCAGGGATCAGTGCGTTCCTAAATCAGTTGGCGGCCAATCGTTCGCAAGCTGAAGCCCTCATGTCTCCGGATGGAACTCGAAAGATCTTCGACAAGAGCGAAAAATGGGGCAGCTTCTTGACGTTAGCTCGAAACACTTCTCAACTCGCACGGGAGGTAGAGCGGGAGCTGGTCGGGCCTCAGCTCCTCATGGAACGGGATTTTGGTCAGGTTCTCAAGAGCCTGAACGAGAGCAGGATTCCCGTCGTTCCAACCTATTGAACGAACCGCATCATCACCAAACGATACCGCGCCCCGGAAACATATTGTTTCCGGGGCGCGGTGTCCCATATTCCGGAATGAGCCAGTGAAAGCTGCGGGGGCTTTTTTATGCGCGGTGCCGCAGCATCGATTGCACATTGCCAGCGAGATGGCCGGGAATTTGCCGCCGTAGCCTTACATCCGCCACATAGTGGCAATAGGTTTGCGAAAGCTTAACCGTCGTAAGGTTCTTCAGATGACGTCTCGCATTCTACATATCGACGATGATCCGATCATTCTGGAATTGGTAAAGATGATCTTTTCCGACGACAGATCGCTGACCTTTGTCTCTTGCCTGAACGCCCGCGATGCGCTGGCGGTGGTGAATGACCTGAAGCCCGATTTGATCATCAGTGATATCTCCATGCCCGATATGGGCGGCCTGGAATTGGCGCACCGCTTTGGCGAAAACCCCGCCATCGCCGGAACGCCTATTATCTTCCTCAGCGGCCGCACCCGCGATCTTGAGGTTTATGACGCCTTTCGCAATCTGGCCGCGACGGTGATGCAAAAGCCTGTCGAGCCGGGGTTGCTGCGCAGCACGGTTCGGAACCTGTTGGCCAGTCAGCAACAGCCGGTGGCGCAGGCGTCCAACCAGTAAGGCCGGGCAACTGCTGGGCACCCGTCTTACGCAGCCGCCATGCCGCATTTGAGGGGCGCAAGCCGCTGTCCTGCATAGCCGCCCGTTCTTGACAGCTCCCGCGCCCGCTGCCAGTCATTCGGGAGCGGCATCGATATAAGCCGCGCGGTTTTTTCCCGGAGCGCTTTCATGTCCCCCAATACCATCGGCGCGCTGCTGATGATTGCCTCGATGGCCTGTTTCACGTTTAACGACACGCTGCTGAAAATGACCGACGGGGCCCTGCCGCTGTTTCAGCTTTTGTTCCTGCGGGGGGTGACGACCTCGGTCCTGATCTTGGCCCTCAGCCGCCAGCTTGGCCGGATTGATTTCCGGCTCCAGCCGCGGGATTGGCGGGTGATTGGCCTGCGCTCGGTGGCCGAGATTGCAGCGGCTTATTTCTTTCTCACCGCGCTGTTCAACATGCCTTTGGCCAATGTGACCGCCATCCTTCAGGTGGTGCCGCTTTCGGTGACGCTGGCCGCCGCGTTGGTGTTTCGGCAGGCGGTGGGCTGGCGGCGGTTGGTGGCGATCGGGATCGGTTTCTGCGGTGTCCTGCTGATCGTGAAGCCGGGCGCGGAAGGGTTCAACATTTGGTCGATCTACGTCTTGATAGCGGTGCTTTGCGTGACGATCCGTGACCTGTCGACCCGCGCCTTGTCGCCTGTGGTGCCTTCCATGACCGTCACCTTGGTGACCGCGCTGTCGGTGATGACGGCGGCGGGGCTGGCATCGCTCAGCGGACCATGGGCGCCGGTGACCCCGTCGGTGGCGGCGCTGATCGGCGGCTCCGGGGTCTTTGTGTTGGGCGGCTATTTCTTTTCGATCCAAGTCATGCGGGTCGGCGATATCGGATTTGTCGCGCCGTTTCGTTATACCGGCCTGCTTTGGGCGCTGCTGTTGGGCTGGGCGGTCTTTGGCGAATGGCCGGGTGTCTTGACGCTGGTCGGCGCCGGCATTGTCGTGGCCACAGGGGTCTTTACCCTCTACCGCGAGCGGAAGCTGAAGGTTCAGGCCGAGAAGACACGCCGTACTTGATCGTTGTCGATGGCAAAGCGCGTTCGAAACAGCGCTTCGCCTTCGGCATCCAGCGGGGCCACGTCCACATGCCGTGCAAGTCCTTGGCGCGAATCGTTCGATCCGTTGTGGCTGCGCACGAACATCGCCGCGTCGGGCAGGCTGACGCAGGGCATGAAGCGCGGCAGTTTCTCATGGGCGAAGTTCATGATCGTGACCGGGCTTCCGCCTTTCACATACATCGCCAAGGCCGCCACATTGAGGGGGCGAAACACTTCCGCCGCGCGGATGCCGCCCTGCCCGAACTCCGCGATATACCCTTTGGGCCAGTCGAAAGCGACCGAGCGTTGACCCGTCAAAAGCCCCGCGCTGTCCTCAACCGTACGCCGCAGCCGGGCAATGAAATCGACCGAGACCGCATCGTCATCGTCATAGCGGAATTGGAGACAGGGCTCTTTGGGGTTGATCCGCGCGGCGTTCAGCACCTCTTTCATCACCTCGCGGTGCTGGCGGGGCGGCTCGCGGTGGATCACCGCTTGCGGCAGGTCGGCGAGGAGCGATTCGAGGCGGCGTGCGTGGTGGTCCGGGAACTGGTCGCCGATCACGAAGATCATTGAGAAATCCGGGTCTGACTGTGCTTTGAGGCAGGGCAGGGCGACGGCCTCAAGCAAGCGGAAGCGCTCCTCAAGCCGGGCGTCGTCATAGAGGTAGGCGATACGTTCCTCGGTGGTGTCGTGCCCCACCTGAAATCCCCCAAGGGCGGGGTAAGAAAAACGGCACAGGCCGATGGCTTGCATGGTATTGCCCCTCAAGGAAAATTTGCGCGAATATGGCGACAGGGTGCGGCCGCTGGCAAGGGGGGTTAGCAGGGCAGGGGGCGGATGGCGCAGCCAGAGCACGCGATGCCCTGCTCTCGGCGGTGCCGGGCCGGGTGGTGCTGTTGACAGCCCCCGCGCAACGCTCTATACGCCCGCTATCTCGGAGGTGGAGGCCGCTCTGCCAATCCGAACTCATAACTCAAGTGGTCACGATCCGGCCTACTACTGGCCCGATCCTCTGTTAACCCACCGCGTCGTTTTCCTCGGTACGGGAACGTTGCGGTCATTTTGCTTTGTGGACGCACGAAGTAACCGAATTTAGCCGCATGGGGGATCCCCCGTGTACAAAATCTGAGCGATACGGGGATATATCCGGAATGCCAACGATCCAACAGCTGATCCGCAAGCCGCGGCAGCCGAAAGTCAAACGTTCGAAATCCATGCACCTGCAGGAGTGCCCGCAAAAGCGTGGCGTCTGCACACGGGTTTATACAACGACACCCAAGAAGCCGAACTCGGCCATGCGTAAGGTTGCCAAAGTGCGCCTGACCAATGGTTTCGAAGTCATCTCTTACATCCCGGGCGAGAGCCACAACCTTCAGGAGCACTCCGTGGTTCTGATCCGCGGCGGTCGTGTAAAAGACCTTCCGGGTGTGCGTTACCACATCCTGCGCGGTGTTCTCGATACCCAAGGTGTCAAGGACCGGAAGCAGCGCCGCTCCAAGTACGGCGCGAAGCGTCCGAAGTAATCTCGCAGTGGTGGGGCATGCCCCCACCAATCCATTCGATGTTGGGTGGGGCATGCCCCCACCACCCGCCAAGAGGAAGACACTGACATGTCACGCCGCCACGCCGCTGAAAAACGCGAAGTCCTGCCAGACGCCAAATACGGCGATCTGGTTCTCACCAAATTCATGAACAACCTGATGATCGACGGCAAGAAATCTGTCGCCGAGCGTATCGTCTACAACGCGATGACCCGCGTCGAAGACAAGATCAAGCGCGCCCCGATCGAAGTGTTCCACGAAGCACTTGAAAACATCCAGCCGTCCGTCGAAGTTCGTTCGCGCCGCGTTGGTGGTGCCACCTATCAGGTGCCAGTCGAAGTGCGCCCCGAGCGCCGTCAGGCGCTGGCGATCCGCTGGTTGATCAAAGCCGCGCGCGCCCGCAACGAAAACACCATGGAAGAGCGTCTTGCAGGCGAACTGATGGACGCTGTCCAGTCCCGTGGTACTGCCGTTAAAAAGCGCGAAGATACGCACAAGATGGCCGACGCCAACAAAGCGTTCAGCCACTACCGCTGGTAATTTCAACGTCGCGCCCGGTTTCGGGCGCGATCTGTTCGTACTGATATTTTCGAGGAAGCAGCCCCATGGCACGCGACTATCCGCTCCAACGCTACCGCAACTTCGGCATCATGGCTCACATCGATGCCGGCAAAACCACCTGTTCCGAACGCATCCTGTTCTACACCGGCAAAAGCCACAACATCGGTGAGGTGCATGACGGCGCCGCAACGATGGACTGGATGGAGCAAGAGCAGGAACGCGGGATCACCATTACATCCGCCGCGACCACCACGTTCTGGCAGCGCCAGGAAGAGCCCACAGCCGATGCGACATCCGACACCAAGTTCCGGATGAACATCATCGACACCCCCGGCCACGTTGACTTCACCATCGAAGTTGAGCGTTCGCTGGCCGTTCTCGACGGCGCGGTTGCCGTTCTTGACGCCAACGCCGGTGTTGAGCCGCAGACCGAAACCGTGTGGCGTCAGGCTGACCGCTACAAGGTGCCGCGCATCGTGTTCGTCAACAAGATGGACAAAATCGGCGCTGACTTCTTCAACTGCGTGAAGATGATCAAAGACCGTACAGGTGCCACACCTGCTCCGATCCAGATCCCAATTGGCGCCGAGAACGAGCTTGAAGGTCTCGTTGACCTCGTCACAATGAAGGAATGGGTCTGGTCCGGTGAAGATCTGGGTGCCGGCTGGGAACAGCGCGAGATCCGTGACAGCCTGAAAGAGTCCGCTGACGAATGGCGTGCCAAGCTCATCGAGACCGCGGTCGAGATGGACGATGAGGCGATGGAAAACTACCTGATGGACGGTGCTGAGCCGGACGTCGACACCCTGCGCGCGCTGATCCGTAAGGGCACTCTGGCGATCAAATTCATCCCTGTTCTTTGCGGCTCTGCCTTCAAGAACAAGGGTGTTCAGCCGCTGCTTAACGCCGTGATCGACTATCTGCCCAGCCCGCTGGACGTTGTCGATTACATGGGCTTCAAGCCGGGCGATGAGACAGAAACACGTAACATCCCGCGTCGTGCGGATGATGACATGGCGTTCTCTGGCCTTGCGTTCAAAATCATGAACGACCCCTTTGTTGGCTCGCTGACTTTCACCCGCGTTTATTCGGGCGTGCTCAAGAAGGGCGATACCCTCTTGAACTCGACCAAAGGTAAGAAAGAGCGCGTCGGTCGTATGATGATGATGCACTCGATCAACCGCGAAGAGATCGAAGAAGCCTTTGCGGGTGACATCATCGCGCTTGCCGGTCTGAAAGACACCACCACAGGTGACACGCTTTGTGCTGCCAATGATCCGGTGGTTCTGGAAACCATGACCTTCCCCGATCCGGTCATCGAGATCGCGGTTGAGCCAAAGACCAAGGCCGACCAAGAGAAAATGTCTGCAGGTCTGGCCCGTTTGGCCGCCGAAGACCCCTCTTTCCGCGTCGAAACCGATCTGGAATCCGGTCAGACCATCATGAAGGGCATGGGCGAACTTCACCTCGACATTCTGGTGGACCGTCTGAAGCGCGAATTCAAAGTTGAAGCGAACATCGGTGCACCGCAGGTGGCATACCGTGAGACGATCAGCCGCGAAGCCGAGATCACCTACACCCACAAGAAACAGTCGGGTGGTTCGGGTCAGTTCGGTGAAGTTAAGATGATCCTGATGCCGACCGAGCCGGGCGAAGGTTACTCCTTTGAGAGCCGCATCGTCGGTGGTGCCATTCCCAAGGAATACATCCCGGGCGTGGAAAAGGGTATCAAATCGGTTCTGGACTCCGGTCCGCTGGCGGGCTTCCCGGTCATCGACTTCAAGGTTGCCCTGATCGACGGTAAGTTCCACGACGTTGACTCCAGCGTTCTGGCCTTTGAAATCGCCGCCCGTATGGGTATGCGCGAAGGCATGAAGAAAGCTGGCGCAAAGCTGCTGGAACCGATCATGAAGGTCGAAGTTGTGACACCGGAAGAGTACACCGGTGGCATCATCGGTGACCTGACATCCCGTCGGGGTCAGGTGCAGGGTCAAGACACACGCGGCAACGCCATCGCGATCGACGCCTTCGTGCCGCTGGCCAACATGTTCGGCTACATCAACACTCTGCGTTCGATGTCTTCCGGTCGTGCGAACTTCACCATGCAGTTCGACCACTACGAGCCTGTGCCGCAGAACATCTCCGACGAGATTCAGGCCAAATTTGCATAACCGGGATGGCGGGGTGAACCCCGCCCTACCCAATCTGTAGGGTGGGTTTTTAAGCCCACCACCCAACATCTAAAGGAGCCAACACCATGGCAAAGGCAAAGTTTGAACGTAACAAGCCACACGTCAACATCGGCACAATCGGCCACGTTGACCACGGTAAAACCACGCTGACCGCGGCGATCACCAAATACTTCGGTGACTTCCAAGCGTATGACCAGATCGACGGCGCGCCCGAAGAGAAGGCCCGCGGCATCACCATCTCGACCGCGCACGTCGAGTATGAGACCGAAGCACGTCACTACGCCCACGTCGACTGCCCCGGCCACGCTGACTATGTGAAAAACATGATCACCGGTGCCGCGCAGATGGACGGCGCTATCTTGGTTGTGAACGCGGCCGACGGCCCGATGCCCCAGACCCGTGAGCACATCCTGCTCGGCCGTCAGGTTGGCATCCCCGCCATGGTCGTCTTCATGAACAAAGTTGACCAGGTTGACGACGAAGAGCTGCTTGAGCTGGTAGAGATGGAAATCCGCGAGCTGCTGTCTTCCTACGACTACCCCGGCGACGACATCCCCGTCGTGCCCGGTTCCGCTCTGGCGGCGATGGAAGGCCGTGACGAAAACATCGGCGAGAATGCAATCCGCAAGCTGATGGAAGAAGTCGACAACTACATCCCGACACCAGAGCGTGCTGTTGACCAGCCGTTCCTGATGCCCGTCGAAGACGTGTTCTCGATCTCTGGTCGTGGTACCGTTGTGACCGGCCGTGTTGAGCGTGGCGTGATCAACGTTGGCGACGAAATCGAAATCGTCGGCATCCGCGACACCAAGAAAACCACCTGCACCGGTGTGGAAATGTTCCGCAAGCTGCTGGACCGTGGTGAAGCTGGCGACAACATCGGCGCGCTGCTGCGTGGCGTTGAGCGTGACGGCGTTGAGCGCGGTCAGGTTCTCTGCAAGCCCGGTTCCGTGAACCCGCACACCAAGTTCGAAGCCGAAGCCTACATCCTCACCAAAGAGGAAGGTGGCCGTCACACGCCGTTCTTCGCGAACTACCGTCCGCAGTTCTACTTCCGTACAACTGACGTGACCGGCACCGTTCAGCTGGCAGAAGGCACCGAGATGGTCATGCCCGGCGACAACGTGTCCTTCGGCGTTGAGCTGATTGCACCGATCGCCATGGAAAACGGCCTGCGCTTCGCGATCCGCGAAGGTGGCCGTACGGTTGGCGCCGGCGTTGTTTCCAAAATCACTGAGTGATTTTGGGCGGGGCCTTCGGGCCTGACGTCTGAGAGATTTGAAAGGCCGCAGCGTTTGCTGCGGCCTTTTGCTTTTGTGGGGGAGGGGGCTTTTTGGGACGCTTCGGTGAAACGGGAAAGCTAAGTGTGGTTTTCGGTGGTGATTGAACGTTGGCGGGGTGCGCTGTCACGCCGTGGCCGGCGTGACTTTGCGCACTGGTTCTAAAAACACGGGGGTTTTTAGAACCCTCTTGCCACCTGTTGCGATTCCCCCTATAGGATGCCCATTGAACCGGGGTGCGTTAGACGCGCCCCGTTTGATTTAATACCAAGGCGCGATGAGGGGGCCGGATGAGCCTGCTTCCTCCAATCCGTTAGAATCCCAAAACAAGGGATATGCATATGGCCGTTCAAAGCCAGAACATCCGCATTCGCCTCAAGGCGTTTGACTACCGGGTGCTCGATGCCTCCACTCAGGAAATCGTCAGCACCGCCAAGCGCACAGGCGCTTCGGTTCGCGGTCCCATTCCGCTGCCGAACAAAATCGAGAAATTCACCGTTCTTCGTGGTCCCCACGTTGACAAGAAATCCCGTGACCAGTTCGAAATCCGCACGCACAAGCGTCTGCTGGATATCATTGATCCGACCCCCCAGACCGTAGACGCGCTGATGAAGCTCGACCTCGCTGCTGGCGTGGATGTCGAGATCAAGCTGCAATCGTAAGCCGGGAGGGTAATCATATGTTGCGCTCAGGCGTTATTGCAAAAAAAGTCGGCATGACCCGGCTGTTCATGGAAGACGGCAAGCAGATTCCTGTGACCGTTCTTCAGTTGGACAAGCTTCAGGTTGTCGCACAGCGCACCGCAGACCGTGACGGCTACACCGCCGTTCAGCTGGGTGCCGGTTCGGCGAAAGCCAAACGCACAAGCCAAGCCATGCGTGGCCATTTCGCAGCTGCGAAAGTGGAACCCAAGCGCAAGGTTGCTGAGTTCCGCGTCGATGCGGACGCGATGCTGGACGTTGGTGAGGAAATCATCGCGGACCATTACTTCGCGGGTCAGTACGTTGACGTTGCAGGTACTTCGATCGGTAAAGGTTTTGCCGGTGCGATGAAGCGTCACAACTTCGGCGGTCTGCGGGCGACACACGGTGTCTCCATCAGCCACCGTTCGCACGGCTCCACAGGCCAGTGTCAGGATCCCGGCAAGGTTTTCAAAGGTAAGAAAATGGCCGGTCACATGGGCGCTGCCCGTGTTACCACGCAGAACCTCGAAGTCGTCAAGACCGACAGTGCGCGTGGCCTGATCATGGTCAAAGGCGCCGTTCCTGGCTCCAAAGGTGGCTGGGTCACCGTCAAGGATGCGGTCAAAAAGCCGTTCCCCGAAGACGCGATTCTGCCCGCCGCTCTGAAATCTGCCGCTGAAGAAGCCGCGAAAGCCGCCGAAGAGGCAGCCGCCGCAGCCGCAGCAGAGGCAGAAGCCGAAGCCAAGCGTTTGGCCGAAGAGCAAGCCGCACAGGAAGCCGAAGCGCTGAAAGCCGCTGAAGCTGAAATCGCAGCTGAAGGTTCGGATGCCGATAATTCCGATGCCGACGCTGACAAGAAAGAAGGTGACGCATGAAACTCGATGTCATCAAACTCGACGGTGGCAAAGCCGGGTCCGTAGACCTGGACGAAGCACTGTTCGGCCTTGAGCCGCGTGCCGACATCCTGCACCGCGTCGTGCGCTGGCAGCGCAACAACGCGCAGCAGGGTACGCACAAGGTCAAGACCCGGTCCGAGACCAGCTACTCGACCAAGAAGATCTATCGCCAAAAAGGCACCGGCGGCGCACGCCACGGTGACCGTAACGCGCCGATCTTCCGTAAGGGTGGTATCTACAAGGGTCCGACCCCGCGTAGCCACGGCCACGAGCTGACCAAAAAGTTCCGCAAGCTGGGCCTGCGCCACGCGCTGAGCGCCAAAGCAAAAGCCGGTTCCTTGGTCATCATCGACGAAGCCACATCCGAAGGCAAAACAGCCGCTCTGGCCAAACAGGTGTCGAACCTGGGCTGGAAGCGCGCGCTGGTCATCGATGGCGCTTCGGTCAACGAGAACTTCGCACAGGCCGCGCGCAACATCGAAGGGCTGGATGTCCTGCCGTCGATGGGCGCAAACGTCTATGACATCCTCAAGCGTGACACTCTGGTGATCACCAAAGCGGGGATCGAAGCATTGGAGGCACGCCTGAAATGAGCGCCAAGCATGAACACTACGACGTGATCCGCAAGCCGATCATCACCGAGAAAGCAACCATGGCGTCCGAACGGAACGCTGTCGTTTTCGAAGTGGCGATCGAAAGCAACAAGCCGATGATCAAAGAGGCCGTTGAGGCGCTCTTTAACGTCAAGGTGAAGGCCGTGAACACGTCCATCACCAAAGGCAAGGTCAAGCGTTTCCGGGGCCAGATGGGCCGCCGTAAAGACGTGAAAAAGGCTTATGTGACGCTCGAAGAGGGCAACACAATCGACGTATCCACCGGGCTGTAAGCTTTCGGTACCGACATTTAGAAAAGGCCTCCGCTCAGCGGGGGCCTTTTTCGTTTCGACGGTGGTAGGTCAGCGCCTGGGCGATCAAAAGGGCCAGGGGCGTATTGGCGACCTCGGTCTCTGCATCAAAGAGGACAGCGCGATTGCCGTCATAGGTGAAGGCATCTCCGAAGACCGCACGGGCGTCTGAAATTATGGTTGTCTGGCAGTGCACGAAGACTGCGTAACCGCCAGACTTTGGCGCGCCAATGCGCAGGGTCGTGCCGGATTTGCTTTCGGATGTGAGATAGGCGGGCTGACCCCATTTCAGGGTTTCATCGATGGGTCCCACATTCTCGGTCGCCGCGACTTCGAAGATGAGGTGCCGTACTTCCAAGAGGCCGGGGCGTACCTTATCTGGAAAGTCGGCGAAGGCGCGGGTTACGGCGTCGGTTTGAAAGGGCAGGTCGGGCAAAGTCATGCGCAAGCGTAGGCGTGGAGGCCGATAGGATCAATCACTCGGGGCCAGCAAGGCGACCTATCTCGACAGTTATTTGCCGCGTGAGCGGAAACCCCGCGTTAATACTCAACGGATAAGTTGCTTGCTGCGCGCTTTCCTTTACAAGGCATGAAGCAACGATAAAAAGCAGCTCTATGTCCCACGAAAAATCTACCTCCGGCGCGTCTGCGGACGTGTCGAACGCGCGCGACTGGGTGCGCGTGCTGGCCCGCTACCGCGAGCCAAGCACTTGGCGAAGCAGTTTTGAACTGGCGATCACGCTTGGGCCGTTTGTCCTTCTCTGGGCACTGGCTTGGTGGGCGTTGTCGATCAGTGGCTGGCTGACGCTCGGCATTTCGCTGGTGAATGCAGGCTTCCTGCTGCGCCTCTTTGCGATTCAGCATGACTGCGGCCATGCGGCCTTTTTCAGCAGCCGTCGCACCAGCGATTGGGTGGGCCGCGTCCTGGGGGTGCTGACACTGACGCCCTATGACGTTTGGCGCCGAACCCATTCGATTCACCATTCCTCGGCCGGGAATCTTGGCCGTCGCGGGATTGGCGACATTCACACGCTCACCGTTGCAGAGTATCGCGAGCTTGGGCTGCTTGGGCGGTTGCAGTACCGTCTCTACCGCAATCCGGTCGTGCTTTTTGGTCTTGGGCCGAGCTACCTGTTTTTCGTGCAGAACCGCGTCCCGCTGGGGCTGATGGCGCAAACCCGTTATTGGCTGAGCGCGATGGGCACCAACCTGACGATCCTCGCAGCACTTGCGGTGATCTTCTATTTTGGGGGGATCATGCCCATTCTGCTTATCTTCGTCCCCAGCACCCTGTTGGCGGCCACGGCGGGCATGTGGCTGTTCTATGTGCAGCACCAGTTCGAGACGACCCATTGGGAAGAGAACGAAGCCTGGGATTTGCATGACGCGGCCTTTCACGGCTCGTCGCATTACATCCTGCCCCGGCCCTTGCAGTGGCTGAGTGCCAATATCGGCATTCACCATGTGCACCACCTTTACAGCCGCATCCCGTTCTATCGCCTGCCGGAAGTGCTGCGTGACCATGTGGCCTTGGCCGAGGGGAACCGCATGACCATTCGCGAAAGCCTCGCCAATGCGCGGCTGCATCTGTGGGATGAAAAGAGCAAGCGCCTGTTATCCTTCGCACAGGCGCGCCGCGCCGCTTAAGCCCTAACATATCGCTGATGCAAGACCCCCGCTCCGGCGGGGTTTTTGCGTTTTTAGGGGGAGGCATTACCCATGCGCGATCCCGTCGAGGCCTGCCTCAATCATGTGGCGACCCATAAAAAGTTCCGAAAAAAGGCTATCAATTTTCTTGGAACAGAGCAGAAAGCTGCCGGTTGTCTCACCGTGGAAGACGGGGTGCTGGGCGCCCCAACTATCTTAAACGAATACGGGAGAGACCTAATGATCTATACCAAAACACTCATGGCCGGCGTATCCGCCGTTGCCCTTTTCGCAGCCGCTCCGGTTCTGGCGCAGGACGCGACAGACAAAGTCGAAGAGACCATTGAGCGCAACGCCGAAGCCGAGATGGAAGCAGAAGCTGAAGTCGAAGTTGAAGGTGACGCAGCCGCGACCGCCAATGTGGCCGGCGGCCAAGTGGTTGTCGAGCAGGAAGACGCCGAAGTTGACGTGACCGTGCCCGAGCCCGACGTAAACGTTTCGCAGGACGCTCCCGTGGTAACGGTTGAGCAGGGCCAGCCCGAAGTGACCGTCGCTGTGCCCGAGCCGACTGTTCGCGTGCAGCAGCAGGCGCCGATCATCACCGTTGAGCAGGCACAGCCGCAGGTGACCGTGCGCATCCCTGAGCCGGTCGTGACCGTGCAGGTTCCCAAGCCGCAGGTCGATGTGGAAACAGGTGAGCCGATCGTTGACCTGGAGCAGCCCGAACCCGTCGTGAAATTCGTGCGTCCCGAGCCGAAAGTGACCATCGAAGAAGCCGAGCCGCGCGTGACGGTTGAGCAGGCCGAAGCCAATGTGAACGTGGCTGAATCCGAAGAGGCCCGCGTCGCTGTTGAGCAGGAAGAAGCCAACGTGAACGTGCAGCAGGGTGAAGACGCGAATGTCGTCGTCGAAGAAGCCGAAGCGCCGCAGGTCAACGTTGAAGGTGCCGAAGGCGCCGAGATCAACGTCGAGCAAGAGCAAGCCCGCGTGCTGATGGAAGACTTCAACGCTGACGAGCAAGGCAATATGGCCGAAGAAGACCGCACCCGCTATCAGGAGAACGTGCAGCGTCTGCCGATCTTTAACCTGACCGCCGAAGAACTGACCGGCCGCAGCGTCGCCACCGAAACCGGTGAAGACGTTGGCGAGATCGACTTTATCGGCGTCCGTGGCGACACCGTTGTTGCGATCATCGGCGTTGGCGGTTTCCTTGGGATGGGCGAAAACGAAGTCGCCATTCCGGTTGAGAAGCTGATCATGCGTGAAGACGAAGTGATCGTCCCCGGCGTCACCGAAGAGCGTCTGGAAAGCATGCCGGAATTCAACGAAGCAGAAGTTGAAATCCTTGACCCCGGTATGCGTCTGGCCGAGAGCATTGGCCTTGACTAATACCCGCTTTGGGTAATCGGTAAACCTACGGAAGAAGGCGCTTCGGCGCCTTCTTTTCTTTTGTGCGGGCAGTGGGAGAGGAATTTCGCCATGCCCACTGGACGGGCAGAATTGAACCTGCTAGGTCGCCACATCGGCTCAAGCCCCGGATTCGTCCGGGGTTTGGCTATTTGAACGATCCCGGTGGTTGGGATGCCTGCCTCGCAAGAGATTTAAGCCCACCCACCACTCCTACAGGGGACCTTCGGGGCCCTACAACCAACGCGCTTTCATCTCGGTGGATGCGTGCCAAGCAAACGGAAGACAGAGAACATGGCACTCAAGTCGTACAAACCGACGACGCCAGGCCAGCGTGGACTGGTACTGATCGACCGTTCGGAGCTGTGGAAAGGCCGCCCGGTCAAAGCCCTTACTCAGGGTTTGACCAAATCTGGCGGTCGGAACAACACCGGACGAATCACAATGCGTCGTACAGGTGGTGGTGCAAAGCGCCTCTACCGTATCGTTGATTTCAAGCGTAACAAGCTGGACATGTCCGCTGTTGTCGCGCGGATCGAATATGACCCCAACCGGACCGCTTTCATCGCACTGATCCAGTACGAAGACGGCGAGCAGGCCTACATCCTGGCCCCCCAGCGTCTGGCCATCGGCGACAAGATCATCGCCGGCGCCAAAGTGGACATCAAGCCCGGTAACGCGATGCCTTTCTCGGGCATGCCGATCGGTACGATCGTCCACAACATCGAGATGAAGCCCGGCAAGGGCGGTCAGATCGCACGTGCCGCCGGCACCTACGCCCAGTTCGTGGGTCGTGACGGTGGCTACGCTCAGATTCGTCTGAGCAGCGGCGAGCTGCGTCTCGTGCGTCAGGAATGCATGGCCACCGTTGGTGCCGTGTCTAACCCCGACAACTCCAACCAGAACTACGGTAAAGCGGGCCGCATGCGTCACAAGGGCATCCGTCCTTCTGTGCGTGGTGTGGTGATGAACCCGATCGACCACCCGCACGGCGGTGGTGAAGGCCGGACCTCTGGTGGTCGTCACCCGGTTACTCCTTGGGGTAAGCCGACGAAGGGTGCCAAGACCCGCAACAAGAACAAAGCGTCCAGCAAGCTTATCATCCGCTCGCGTCACGCCAAGAAGAAGGGGCGTTAATTCATGGCTCGTTCAGTATGGAAAGGTCCTTTTGTTGACTCTTATGTCCTCAAAAAGGCAGAGGCTTCCCGCGAGGGCGGCCGTAACGAAGTGATCAAGATCTGGTCGCGCCGCAGCACGATCCTGCCCCAGTTCGTGGGTCTGACGTTTGGCGTGTACAACGGTCATAAGCACATCCCTGTTAACGTCAGCGAAGACATGATCGGTCAGAAGTTCGGTGAGTACTCCCCGACTCGGACCTACTACGGTCATGCCGCCGACAAAAAAGCGAAGCGGAAATAAGCCATGAGCAAGGATAAGAATCCCCGCCGCGTGGCAGACAACGAAGCAATGGCAAAACTGCGCATGCTTCGCACAAGCCCGCAGAAACTGAACCTGGTTGCAGCTTTGATCCGTGGCAAGTCCGTGGATAAAGCGTTGACAGACCTCACCTTCTCCAAGAAGCGGGTCGCGCAGGACGTGAAGAAATGCCTTCAGTCCGCGATTGCCAACGCCGAGAACAACCACAACCTGGACGTTGATGAGCTCATCGTGGCCGAGGCCTATGTTGGTAAGAACCTGACGATGAAGCGCGGTCGCCCGCGTGCCCGTGGCCGGTTCGGCAAGATCATCAAGCCGTTTGCCGAGATCACGATCAAAGTGCGTCAAGTTGAGGAGCAAGCCTGATGGGTAACAAAGTCAATCCGATCGGTATGCGTCTTCAGGTGAACCGCACCTGGGATAGCCGCTGGTACGCCGACACCAAAGATTACGGTGATCTTCTGCTCGAAGATCTCGCAATCCGCGACTTTATCAAGAAAGAGTGCCACCAGGCCGGTATCGCTCGTGTGATCATCGAACGTCCGCACAAGAAGTGCCGCGTTACGATCCACACAGCACGCCCCGGTGTTATCATTGGCAAGAAAGGCGCGGACATCGAGACGCTGCGCCAGAAGATCGCCAAGATGACCAACTCGGAACTGCACCTCAACATCGTTGAAGTTCGCAAGCCCGAGCTGGACGCACACCTTGTTGGTGAGAGCATTGCACAACAGCTGGAGCGCCGGGTGTCTTTCCGCCGCGCCATGAAACGTGCCGTGCAGAACGCCATGCGCATGGGCGCACTGGGCATCCGCGTGAATCTCGCGGGTCGTCTTGGTGGGGCCGAAATCGCGCGTACCGAATGGTACCGTGAGGGTCGCGTGCCGCTGCACACATTGCGTGCCGACATCGATTACGCACATGTCGAAGCGGCCACCGCTTACGGCATCATCGGGATCAAGACCTGGATCTTCAAAGGCGAGATCATGGAACACGACCCCGCCGCGCGTGACCGTAAGGCACAGGAACTCCAAGACGGCCCAGCACCTCGCGGTGCCGGCGGTCGTCGCTAAGGGGGAATGAGAAATGCTTCAACCAAAGCGTACTAAATTCCGCAAGCAGTTTAAGGGCTCGATCAAGGGTCTGGCAAAGGGCGGGTCTGACCTGAACTTTGGCACCTACGGCCTGAAGGCACTGCAGCCGGAGCGGGTTACAGCCCGTCAAATCGAAGCGGCACGCCGCGCCATGACGCGTCACATGAAGCGTCAGGGCCGTGTCTGGATCCGCATTTTCCCGGACGTACCGGTCACCTCCAAGCCCGTCGAAGTTCGTATGGGTAAAGGTAAAGGTTCCGTCGACTTCTGGGCAGCCAAGGTCAAGCCGGGCCGCATCATGTTCGAAATCGACGGTGTCGGTGAAGACGTGGCACGCGAAGCCCTGCGTCTGGCAGCCATGAAGCTGCCGATCAAGACCCGGGTTGTCGTCCGCGAGGACTGGTAAGCCCGCAGCCCCGCATGGGGTTGCTGAAAGACATAAACCCCCGTCGAGTGTTCGGCGGGGGTTTTGCTTTGTCAGACCAGCGCGTCGGTCTCAAGGTCGAGCCAGAGTTTCCCATCCCGGTAGCCGCCTTTGATCAGGTGCCCCGGCTCAGCGATTTCGGGATGGGCCTCCGCCCAATCGCGGAACTGATCGCGGCTGACGATCTGCCCGCCGTAGTCTCGGGCGGATTGGAGTATATAGGGGTCCGCGGGCGTGCCCTTTGGGACGACCATCACCCGGTCCACCGGCAGGTCAAGTTGTCTGCTCAGTGCCTTGTCATGTTGATAGCGACCCGCGAGCAGATAGCCCGCGTTGGCGTCAAACACGACGCCGGGGGAATAGCCCCTCGTGCGCAACTCATCCACAACGTCCCGGACCGCATTCATGTTCGGCGCGCCGGTCTTCCAATGCATGACGTTGGAGCCGTCGACGATGATCCATTTTGTCCGCTGCTGCCGCGCGCCGCGGAAAGACCGCAGCAGAAGGATCGCACTGGCGATAACGCAAAGCGCGCCGAGCAGGCTGAAGTCCCCATAGCCCGGCGTGGATGCGGCTGCGGTTGTAAAAGCGAGGGATATAAAGAGCAAAAGGAACGGGACAAACATCGGCAGGGGATACTCAAATAAAGCTAGAGGTTGAATGTTCACCAATCGGGCAGGCGGGGCAAGCAGCACCTGCAACGCTGGCCAATGCGCTTTAATCTAGGTAGCCTTTGCTTAACCCCATGCCACAGGAAAGGCCCAGCCCGATGAAGCACGTCCCAAAGCCGAACACCGACGAAGACCTCATCAAAGCGTTTCTCGACAAGGGCGGAGAGGTGAAGAAGGGCAAGACCAAGCCGATGCCCAGTGATCTCGGGCTCAGCAACAATCAGTGGGGCAACAAGCTGACCAAGGAAGAGAAGGCAGCGGTCAAGGCGCAAGAAGAGGCGGCGAAGAAGCTGAAATAGCCGCCGGGCGGTGCTTCAGATGTCGACCTGATAGACGCCCAATGCCTCGGCCAAGGCGGTTTCTTCGAATTTGAAATGCGAGCGCACCACTGCGACCAGTTGGTCGAATATCGCGCGGGTTTCGGCGAATTGTTCTGAGCTTGGTGCCTCGGACAATCCGCCCGCCGCCGCGCCCAGCCGTTCGAGAAGCGCGTGAACGACCTCATGTTCGGCCCGCAGCCGGTCCACGATTGCACGTACGGGTTCAGAGCCGCGGGCGTGCAGCTGCGGGAAAATGCTTTGTTCTTCGATATTGTGGTGCATCGTCAACGCCCAGCATTGCTGACCGCAGAGCGTCCCGGCGGCGGCGAAATTCTGGGCCATCTGGCTATGCAGGACGATATGTGCAAGCTCAGCCGGGGGCGCGTCTCCGGCCTCAATGCGGGTCATCACCTGAGCGATTTGTGATAGATCGCTGAGGTAGTGACGGTGGATCGCCGCAAGGTGCCGCCCAGCTTGTCGCTGTGCCTCGGTGACGTCGCCCATGTCGGGCAGGGGCGGGCGGGTCTCGGCGTCGATTGTCAGATCCGACAGGGGGAGGGCGCCCACGTCCTCGGCCATCGGTCAGGCCCAGTTGTAGTTGAATGAGACCGAAACGCGGTCTTCTTCGATCATGTTCATCGGCACCTCATGGCGCAGCCAGCTTTCCCAGAGCAGCACGTCGCCCGCGTCGGGTGCGACATAGATGAAGGGGCGCAGCTCTTCGCGGGCGTCTTTCACCCGGCCGGGCGCCGCCATCATCATGGGCAGGCGCGGATCCTCGAAACGGATCGCGCTGGCGCCTTCGGGCATGGTCACATAGGTCGTGCCAGAGATCACGGAGTGGGGGTGGATATGCGAGGTGTGGATGCCGCCTTCGGGCAGGATGTTCAGCCACAGGGAGTCGAGCACCAGCTTGCGCTCGCCCAGATCGAAGTCGAGATCCTTGGCAAAGGCGGCCACATGTTTGTCCAGCACGGCGACCAGATCTTTGAAGATCGGGAAGCGGTAGGGCAGGTCGTCCAGCGACGCATAAGAGGTGTAGCCCGCATAGCCGTTCTCTTCGCACCAGTCCTGCCCGGCCTCATCATCCTCGGCGATCGAGAAACAAGAGGCGGCGAGCTCATCGGTGTCGATGGGTTTGCCATGGTCCGACAGGGCGGCGTGATAGAGGCGGGTGGCGAAAAGCGATTTGATGTTTGACATAGGCCCTTCTTATGCGGAACATGTTCCTATCGCCAGCGTCTTTCCCGCCTAATTCACAGGCGCCGGGCCATCGGGGGTTGCCATGTGCGACCTCAGCGCGTATTGGCACCTTTCATCATGAACTCCACCAGAATCATGGTCACCCTGACAGGGGCCTACTGGTGATGTTGAAAGGAAGAGGCCGTGAAAGCCAGCGAACTGCACGACAAGACGCCGGACCAGCTCCGCGACGAACTTGTGAACCTGAAAAAAGAATCCTTCAACTTGCGTTTCCAGCAGGCCACCGGCCAGTTGGAAAACCCCGCACGTCTGAAGACTGTTAAGCGTGACGTGGCCCGTGTCCACACCGTGCTGAACCAGAAAGCCGCTGCTGCGGCAGCCGAATAATAGGAGCCTGAAACATGCCCAAGCGTATCCTTACAGGCACCGTGACATCGGACGCCAACGCACAAACAGTTTCCGTTTCCGTAGAGCGCCGCTTTACGCATCCGGTTCTGAAAAAGACCATCCGTAAGTCCAAGAAGTACCGGGCTCACGATGAGAACAACACGTTCAAGGTGGGCGACAGCGTTCGCATCATCGAGTGTGCACCAAAGTCGAAAACCAAACGTTGGGAAGTTCTGACTTCGGACAAGACCGAAGCCTGAGCCCCTTAAACGAAACCCTGGGATGAGGGCCGCATCGCCCCCCAGAAGGTCGGGAGAAACCAAATGATCCAGATGCAGACCAACCTGGATGTTGCTGACAACAGCGGCGCGCGCCGTGTTCAGTGCATCAAGGTCTTGGGTGGTTCCAAGCGTAAATACGCATCCGTCGGCGACATCATTGTCGTGTCGGTCAAGGAAGCCATCCCGCGCGGTCGTGTGAAAAAAGGCGACGTCCGTAAGGCCGTTGTCGTTCGCACTGCCAAAGAAGTTCGTCGTGAAGATGGCACCGCCATCCGCTTCGACCGCAACGCTGCTGTTATCCTGAATAACAACAACGAGCCTGTCGGCACCCGTATCTTCGGGCCGGTTGTTCGTGAGCTGCGTGCGAAGAACTTCATGAAAATCATCTCGCTCGCTCCGGAGGTGCTGTAATCATGGCTGCTAAACTTCGCAAAGGTGACAAGGTCATCGTCCTGTCCGGCAAGGACAAGGGCAAGACGGGCACCATCTCGTCCGTTGACCCCAAGTCGAACAAGGCCATCGTTGACGGCGTGAAAATCGCCATCCGCGCAACGCGCCAGACACAGACATCTCAGGGCGGCCGCATCCCCAAGGCGATGCCGATCGACCTGAGCAACCTCGCACTGGTGGATGCCAATGGCAAAGCCACGCGCGTAGGTTTCAAAATCGAAGGCGACAAAAAAGTGCGCTTTGCCAAGACCACGGGGGACGTGATCGATGCTTGATACCGCAACCTACACACCCCGCCTTCAGGCCGAATACCGCGGGAAGATCCGCGCCGCCCTGAAAGAGGAATTCGGCTACAAGAACGACATGATGATCCCCAAGCTGGACAAGATCGTTCTGAACATCGGCTGCGGTGCCGAAGCCGTGCGCGACAGCAAAAAAGCCAAGTCGGCTCAGGAAGACCTGACCGCGATTGCAGGCCAGAAGGCTCTGACAACCGTGGCCAAGAAATCCATCGCTGGTTTCCGCGTGCGTGAAGACATGCCTTTGGGTGCGAAAGTTACCCTGCGTGGCGACCGCATGTACGAATTCCTTGATCGTCTGATCACGATCGCAATGCCCCGTATCCGTGACTTCCGCGGCATCTCGGGCAAGAGCTTTGACGGCCGTGGCAACTACGCCATGGGCATGAAAGAGCATATCGTGTTCCCCGAAATCGACTTCGACAAAGTTGACGAGACTTGGGGTATGGACATCGTGATCGCCACCACGGCGAAAACCGACGCTGAAGCCAAGGCGCTGTTGAAAGCTTTCAACATGCCCTTCAATTCATAAGCGCGGGAAGGATTAGAAATGGCTAAGAAATCCATGATTGAGCGCGAGAAGAAGCGCGAAGCACTGGTGAAGAAGTACGCTGAGAAGCGCGCGGCTCTGAAAGAGATCGTGAGCGACGAAAGCAAA
Source organism: Sulfitobacter sp. LC.270.F.C4 (assembly GCF_032922545.1). Taxonomy (NCBI): domain Bacteria; kingdom Pseudomonadati; phylum Pseudomonadota; class Alphaproteobacteria; order Rhodobacterales; family Roseobacteraceae; genus Sulfitobacter; species Sulfitobacter sp. LC.270.F.C4. The sequence continues at coordinate 818,330 of NZ_CP136692.1, forward strand.
CCGATGGAAGAGCGTTTCCGCGCTTCCCTGAAACTGGCGAAACTGCCGCGCAACAGCTCTGCTGTGCGTCTGCACAACCGTTGCCAGCTGACGGGCCGCCCGCACGCCTACTATCGTAAACTGAAAATTTCGCGGATCGCGCTGCGGGACCTCGGCTCTTCGGGCCAAATCCCCGGCATGGTCAAGTCGAGCTGGTAAGGAGCGCATCAGATGAACGATCCTATCGCAGATATGCTGACACGCATCCGTAACTCTTCGCTGCGCGGCAAATCCACCGTCTCCACACCGGCTTCCAAGCTGCGTGCATGGGTCTTGGACGTGCTGGCCGACGAAGGCTACATCCGCGGCTACGAAAAAGTCACGGGCGCCGATGGCCACCCCGCCATCGAGATCAGCCTCAAGTACTACGAAGGCGAACCTGTTATTCGTGAACTGAAGCGGGTTTCCAAACCCGGTCGTCGCGTCTACATGGCCGTCAATGACATCCCCGTTGTCCGTCAGGGCCTCGGCGTGTCGATTGTCTCCACCTCCAAAGGTGTGATGTCGGACGCATCTGCACGCTCTGCCAATGTTGGCGGCGAAGTGCTCTGCACCGTATTCTAAGGAGAAGACAATGTCTCGTATTGGTAAGAAACCAGTCGCCATGCCTTCGGGCGTCTCGGCATCGGTGAGCGGTCAGACGATCGAAGTGAAGGGCCCCAAGGGCACCCGCAGCTTCCGCGCAACTGACGACGTGACCCTGACGGTCGAAGACGATGCAATCTCTGTGACACCGCGTGGCAAGTCCAAGCGCGCACGTCAGCAGTGGGGCATGTCCCGCACCATGATTGAAAACCTCGTGACCGGCGTCACCGAGGGCTTCAAGAAGGAGCTGGAAATCCAGGGTGTTGGTTATCGTGCGGCCGTCAATGGCAACACGCTGAAACTGAACCTCGGCCTCAGCCACGATGTTGACTACGTTGCGCCCGAAGGCGTCACCGTAACGGCACCGAAGCAGACCGAAATCGTTGTGGAAGGCATTGACGAACAGCTTGTTGGTCAGGTCGCCGCGAACATCCGCGCATGGCGCAAGCCCGAGCCCTATAAGGGCAAAGGCATCCGCTATAAGGGTGAGTTCGTGTTCCGCAAAGAAGGCAAGAAGAAGTAAGGAACGGAAAGATGGCAAACACCAAAAGACAGCTGTTCCTGAAACGCCGCATGCGCGTTCGGAACAAACTCCGCAAAGTGAACGCCGGGCGTCTTCGCCTGTCGGTACACCGTTCGTCCAAAAACATCTCGGCTCAGCTGATCGACGATGTGAACGGCGTGACACTGGCTTCCGCTTCCTCGATGGAAAAGGATCTGGGCGTTTTCGGCAAGAACAACATCGAAGCAGCGACCAAGGTCGGTGCCGCGATTGCCGAACGTGCCAAGAAAGCTGGCGTCGAAGAAGCATACTTCGACCGTGGCGGCTTCCTCTTCCACGGCAAGGTGAAGGCTCTGGCCGACGCCGCGCGTGAAGGCGGTTTGAAGATCTGATTGTGCGGTGCGTGGGCAACCACGCACCTGCTTTCATATGGAGGCTGTGCCCCGCGCATAGCTTTCCTGCGAAGAGGGCCGGGTTGGCCCTCTCGATGATCCGGGGGCCAAGGGCTCACCAGGATTGATCCTAAGGGCCTCAGGGCCACAGAAAAAGGAAGATGCCAGATGGCAAGAGATGACAACCGTGGGGGCAACCGCCGCAACCAACGCGACGAAACCCCGGAATTCGCTGACCGTCTGGTCGCGATCAACCGCGTGTCCAAGACCGTTAAGGGTGGTAAGCGTTTCGGCTTCGCCGCACTCGTGGTCGTGGGCGATCAGAAAGGCCGCGTGGGCTTTGGTAAGGGTAAAGCGAAAGAAGTACCCGAGGCCATCCGCAAGGCGACTGAGCAAGCCAAGCGTCAGATGATCCGCGTTCAACTGCGCGAAGGCCGCACCCTGCACCACGACATGCATGGTCGCCACGGCGCAGGCCGCGTTATCATGCGTACAGCACCTGAAGGTACCGGTATCATCGCCGGTGGTCCGATGCGTGCCGTGTTCGAGATGCTGGGCGTGAAAGACGTTGTGTCCAAATCGGTCGGTTCGCAGAACCCCTACAACATGATCCGCGCCACTCTGGACGGTCTGAAAAAAGAGCAATCGCCCCGTTCCGTCGCGCAGCGTCGCGGCAAGAAAGTGGCTGACATTCTGCCCAAGCGTGAAGACAACGTAGAGTCCTCCGCACAAGTGGCTGAGGAGGCATAAGCATGGCCAAGACACTCGTAATCAAGCAGGTCGGCTCGCCGATCCGCCGCCCCGCCAAGCAAAAGGCAACTTTGGTTGGCCTGGGTCTGAACAAAATGGGTCGTACCCGTGAGCTGGAAGATACACCTTCCGTCCGCGGCATGATCAACAAGGTCTCGCATATGGTCGAGATCGTCGAAGAGAAAGGCTGAACTTTGGTTCAGCGGTAGGGTGGGGGACCACTCTACGAAAGCGCCTCGCAGGGAACTGCGGGGCGTTTTGCTATTTGCGGCTTCACGTACTGTTCCGGACCGATGTGTCGGAGTGATGGTGGACGCCTTCATCGCGTCTTACGGAACCATGAGGCTATCACTGCTGCCGTAACAACGGGATTTTGTACACTTGTTAATATTTAGTTAACATTTACCGTTGAGTGGCCTCGTAGATTTTTGCGGGGGCGTTAACGTATTGGATAAACGATGAAAGCCTTTTCAGTTTTTGTACTCATTATTGCGACGTTCGGCATGCCATCCTTCGCGTCAGCTCACACGCAAAGCGCCACACCCTATACCTCCGAAGTTCCTTCGCATGGCGGCGGATGCCGGAAATCTTCACCGCCCGGTCAATGCTGCCATGCTGGGTCAGAGCCATACCACTGCCATTAAGCAAACGGATTGCGCAGGTAGGGGGAGGATGACGTCCTACCTGCGTTTACCCACCCCCTTGTCACGCCTCCCGCCATCCCCTATACGCCCCCGGTGGCCCGTGTTGGGTCGCAATGGAATCGCAACGCCGCGTTTGGCCACTCCCGTCGCTGGGGGCCATTTCCGGCAAAAGGAGAAGCGACATGAAACTGCACGAACTTTCCGACAACGAAGGCGCAACCAAGAAGCGTATGCGCGTTGGCCGTGGTCCCGGCTCTGGCAAGGGTAAGATGGGTGGCCGTGGTATCAAGGGTCAAAAATCCCGTTCCGGTGTCAGCATCAACGGCTACGAAGGCGGCCAGATGCCGATCTACCAGCGTCTGCCCAAGCGTGGCTTCAACAAGCCGAACCGCAAGTCTTTCGCTGTCGTGAACCTGGGTCTGATCCAGAAATTCATCGACGCCAAGAAGCTTGACGCCGGCAACACCATCGACGGTGCCGCCCTGATCGCTTCCGGTCTGGTCCGTCGTGAGCTGGACGGTATCCGCGTTCTGGCCAAAGGTGACATCACCTCCAAGATCGACCTGAACGTCGCTGGCGCCTCCAAGTCCGCCATCGAGGCGGTCGAGAAGGCAGGCGGCAAGGTGACCGTGACCGCCCCCAAGGCGGCCGAGGCATCCGAGTAAAGCGGCCTTAAGGCTTGTGAGCGGCGCGCCAGCCGCTTACATAACCTCAAGTTTTCCCGAACGCCGCCCGCCGGAAAACGGCCCGGGCGGCGTTTTCGCAACAAAAGAAGAGACCCCTCATGGTATCTGCCGTCGAAAACATGGCCGCGAACACGAGCTGGGCCGCATTGGGCAAGGCAACAGACCTGCGCAATCGGATCCTGTTCACACTCGGGCTGCTTATCGTTTACCGCCTTGGCACCTTTATCCCGGTGCCCGGCATCGACGGCGGCGCACTGCGCGACTTTATGGAGAGCGCGGGCCAAGGCATCGGCGGCATGGTGTCGATGTTCACCGGCGGCGCACTTGGCCGGATGGGTATCTTCGCTCTGGGCATCATGCCCTATATTTCGGCCTCGATCATCGTTCAGTTGCTGACCTCCATGGTCCCGGCGCTGGAACAGTTGAAGAAAGAGGGCGAACAGGGGCGCAAGAAGATCAACCAGTACACGCGCTACGGCACCGTGGCGCTGGCGACCCTGCAGTCCTACGGTCTTGCGGTCAGCCTCCAGGCCGGGGACATCGTGGCCGATGGGCAGATGGGCTTTAGCTTCATCGCCGCCTGTATGATTACCCTCGTCGGCGGCACCATGTTCCTGATGTGGTTGGGTGAGCAGATCACCGCACGCGGCATCGGCAACGGCATCTCGCTTATCATCTTCGTCGGCATCATCGCCGAGGTTCCCGCCGCCATCGCGCAGTTCTTCGCCTCGGGCCGCTCGGGTGCGATCAGCCCTGCGGTGATCGTGGGTGTGCTGGTCATGGTGATTGCGACGATCATGTTCGTGGTCTTCATGGAGCGCGCGCTGCGGAAGATTCACATCCAATACCCCCGCCGTCAGGTCGGGATGAAGATGTATGACGGCGGCACCAGCCACCTGCCCGTAAAAGTGAACCCGGCGGGCGTGATCCCGGCGATCTTTGCCTCGTCCTTGCTGCTGCTGCCGGTCACCGTCAGCACGTTTTCGGGCAATTCCACCAGCCCGGTGATGTCGTGGCTTCTGGCGAACTTCGGCCCCGGTCAGCCGCTTTACCTGCTGTTCTTCGTGGCGATGATCGTCTTCTTTGCCTATTTCTATACCTTCAACGTCAGCTTCAAACCTGATGACGTGGCCGACAACCTGAAGAACCAGAACGGCTTTGTCCCCGGCATCCGCCCCGGCAAGCGCACCTCTGAGTATCTGGAGTATGTGGTCAACCGCATCCTCGTCCTCGGCTCGGCCTATCTGGCGGCGGTCTGTGTTCTGCCCGAGATTTTGCGCGGCCAGTTCGCCATTCCCTTCTACTTCGGTGGCACCTCGGTGCTGATCGTCGTCTCGGTCACCATGGATACGATCCAACAGGTTCAGAGCCATCTGCTGGCGCACCAGTATGAAGGTCTGCTTGAGAAGTCTCAGCTGCGCGGCAAGGGCGCGGGCAAAGGCAAAGGTACACGCAAGAAACGGAGCCCCGTACGTCGATGAATATTATCCTACTCGGGCCTCCGGGCGCAGGCAAAGGCACCCAAGCACGTTATCTGGTCGAAACCCGCAACATGGTTCAGCTCTCCACCGGCGACATGCTGCGTGAGGCCAAGGACAGCGGTACGGAGATGGGCAAGATCGTGGCTGATGTCATGGACCGCGGCGCGCTGGTCACCGATGAGATCGTCATCGGTCTGATCCGCGAAAAGCTCACCGACAAGGCCGAACATGGCGGCTTTATCTTTGACGGTTTCCCCCGCACGCTGGCGCAGGCCGACGCGCTGGCCGATTTGATGCAGCAAGAGGGCCAGACCCTCGACTCCGTGATCGAGATGAAGGTCGACGATGAGGCGCTGGTCGCTCGCATCACCGCACGCTCCACCTGCGCGTCCTGCGGCGAGGTTTACAACGACCTGACCAAGCCGATCCCCGAAGATGGGAAATGCAGCAACTGCGGCGGGACCGAGTTCAAGCGCCGCGCGGACGACAATGAGGAAAGCCTCAAAACCCGTCTGATGGCCTACTACAAACAGACCTCTCCGCTGATCGGCTATTACTACGCCAAAGAGATGCTCAGCGGTGTGAATGGTCTGGGTCAGATCGAAGAAGTCCGCGGCGCCATCGCGCAGATTCTCGACAAGTGATTTCCCGGCGGTGGGGGCAGGGGCGACGCTGCCTTTCGCTCCGCGCCGCCGATCCTACGGGAGTTTTGTGCAAGGCTTGACGCCCTGCGCAAAACCTCATAGTCACCCCTATCTCGCAAGAGAATCAAATTGCGGCAAGGGTTCCGCCCAGCCCCGTAAGATCACCTGATCAGCCTCAGCCCGATGGCCCAAACGCCTCGGGCTTGTGTTGTGAAAAAAGGGTCTGGAACGACGGACCCGCAACGAAAAGGAATAGCTAACGTGGCACGTATTGCCGGCGTAAACATCCCGACTGCAAAGCGGGTTCCAATCGCCCTCACCTATATCACCGGTATTGGCACTTCCTCCGCCAAAGCCATCTGCGAAGCCGTTGGCATCGACGCGACCCGTCGCGTTAACGAACTGTCCGACGCCGAAGTTCTGGCCGTGCGTGAGCACATCGACGCCAACTACACCGTCGAAGGCGACCTGCGTCGTGATACGCAGATGAACATCAAGCGTCTGATGGACCTTGGTTGCTACCGTGGCCTGCGCCACCGTCGTAACCTGCCCGTCCGTGGTCAGCGTACCCACACCAATGCTCGCACCCGCAAAGGCCCCGCTAAGGCCATTGCTGGCAAGAAGAAATAAGGGAGGGTCTGATCAATGGCACGCGATAAGACAAAGACCAAGCGTAAGGTCTCCAAGAACATCGCCGCAGGCGTGGCGCATGTTAACTCGAGCTTTAACAACACCAAGATCCTGATCTCGGATGTTCAAGGCAACGCAATTTCCTGGTCCTCCGCTGGCACCATGGGCTTCAAAGGGTCGCGTAAATCGACACCCTATGCCGCTCAGATGGCCGCAGAAGATGCTGGCCGCAAGGCGCAGGATCACGGAGTCAAGACGCTGGAAGTCGAAGTTCAGGGCCCCGGTTCGGGTCGTGAATCCGCACTCCGCGCTTTGGCGGCTGCCGGTTTCAACATCACTTCGATCCGTGATGTGACCCCGATGGCCCACAACGGCTGCCGCCCGCCCAAACGCCGCCGCGTTTAAGCCGGGACTGTTTTACATGGGGTCGCGCCTTGCGTGCGGCCCCATACCGCTTTTCAGAAACCTCGAGCGTTTGTGTCATTTGGACATGAGGCACAAACAAGGATGGAGGGACGCATGATCCACAAGAATTGGGCTGAATTGATCAAGCCGCAACAGCTTGACGTCAAGCCGGGCAACGACCCCGCACGTCAGGCGACCGTCATGGCCGAACCGCTGGAGCGGGGCTTTGGCCTGACCCTCGGCAACGCGCTGCGCCGCGTGCTGATGTCCTCGCTGCAGGGCGCGGCGATCACATCTGTGCAGATCGACAACGTGCTGCACGAGTTTTCCTCCGTGGCCGGTGTGCGCGAAGACGTGACCGACATCATCCTGAACCTCAAAGGCGTCAGCCTGCGCATGGAAGTCGAAGGGCCCAAGCGCCTGTCGATCTCTGCCAAAGGTCCGGGCGTTGTGACTGCCGGTGACATCTCCGAATCCGCCGGTATCGAGATTCTGAACCGCGAGCATGTGATCTGCCACCTCGACGATGGTGCAGATGTCTACATGGAACTGACCGTCAACACCGGTAAGGGCTATGTCTCGGCTGACAAGAACAAGCCCGAAGATGCGCCCATCGGTCTGATCCCGATCGACGCGATCTATTCGCCGGTCAAGAAGGTTTCCTATGACGTGCAGCCCACCCGTGAGGGCCAGGTGCTGGACTATGACAAGCTGACCATGAAAGTGGAAACAGACGGGTCCATCACGCCGGATGACGCCGTGGCCTTTGCCGCGCGCATCCTGCAGGACCAGCTGGGCATCTTCGTCAACTTTGACGAGCCGGAATCGGCGTCCCGTCAGGACGACGACGATGGTCTTGAGTTCAACCCGTTGCTGCTCAAGAAAGTCGACGAGTTGGAACTGTCTGTGCGTTCGGCGAACTGCCTGAAGAACGACAACATCGTCTATATCGGTGACCTGATCCAGAAGACCGAAGCCGAAATGCTGCGCACGCCGAACTTTGGCCGCAAGTCCTTGAACGAGATCAAGGAAGTGCTGTCGGGCATGGGCCTGCACCTTGGCATGGATGTCGAAGACTGGCCGCCAGAAAACATCGAAGACCTCGCCAAGAAGTTCGAGGATTCGTTCTAAGAGACACGGACCCGGAAACTTTTAAAGTTTCCGGGCCGATTTCTTCAAAAGAAATCGGGCACCGTTACGACCGGGCGCAAGCCCCAAGGAGAGCCCCTGACACGCATCGCGGGCCAGACAAAGCAAAACCGCCCGTAGAGGGCATCACGATTGGAGTAAGACAATGCGTCACGCACGTGGATACCGCCGCCTGAACCGTACACATGAACACCGCAAGGCGCTGTTCTCGAACATGGCAGGCTCGCTCATCGAGCATGAGCAAATCAAAACAACCTTGCCGAAAGCCAAGGAACTCAAGCCGATCATCGAAAAGATGATCACGCTGGCCAAACGTGGCGATCTGCACGCCCGCCGTCAGGCCGCCGCCAAGCTGAAAGAAGACCAGTATGTCGCGAAACTGTTCGACATCCTCGGCCCGCGCTACAAAGACCGCCAAGGTGGTTACGTCCGCGTTCTGAAAGCTGGCTTCCGCTATGGTGACATGGCGCCGATGGCGATCATCGAATTCGTCGACCGCGACCGCGACGCCAAAGGCGCCGCAGACAAAGCGCGTCTGGCCGAAGAAGACGCCGCAGAATAAGATTTCGCAGATTGCGGAATGGAAAGCCCTGCCATTTGGCGGGGCTTTTTCGTTGTCGCGGCAGAGATTTCAAGATCATTCCGAAATGGGAGTTGCGCCAGCCGGGGCGGCTGCGCATATCTGACGGCATGAGATATTTGCTGATGATCCTAACGCTGCTTGCTGCCCCCCTAGCGGCGCAGCAGGTGCCCAGTTCCGCCGCGCAGATGCAGTTGAGTTTCGTGCCACTGGTCAAACAGGCCACCCCCGCGGTGGTCAACATCTACGCCCGCATCCTGACCAAGCCACAGCGCACGCCGCTTCAGGCCGATCCATTTTTCGAACGGTTCTTTCGGGATCCCTTCTCAGAGCGGCCCCGGGTGCAGAATTCGCTCGGCTCCGGGGTGATTCTGTCGGCGGATGGCATCGTGGTGTCGAACTATCATGTGGTGGGCACGGCGACTGATATCCGTGTGGTCCTGAATGACCGGCGCGAGTTCAGCGCCCATGTGCTTTTGGGGGATGCGGAGAGCGATCTGGCGATTCTCAAGCTGGAAGGCGCGGCGGACCTGCCGTTTCTTGAGTTGCGCGACAGCGACGCGGTGGAGGTGGGTGAGCTTGCCTTGGCCATCGGCAATCCCTTCGGCGTGGGGCAGACGGTGTCGAGCGGGATCGTCTCGGGCCTTGCGCGGTCGGGGGCGGCGGATAATGGCGGGCAGGGCTATTTCATTCAAACCGATGCGCCGATCAACCCCGGCAACTCGGGCGGGGCACTGATTGACATGGCGGGGCGGCTTATCGGGGTGAATACCTCGATCTTGACGCGCTCGGGCGGCAGCAACGGCATCGGTTTTGCGATCCCCGCTGATCTGGTCGCGGCCTTTGTCGCGCAGGCCCGCGCAGGGGAGGTGGCGTTCAGCCGCCCTTGGGCGGGTTTGGCCGGGCAGCCGGTGGATGCAGATATGGCCGGCCCGCTGGGGTTGGATCGACCGGGCGGGATCATCGTCTCGGGGCTGCATCGCGCCAGCCCCTTCAACGCGGCGGGGCTGCAGGTGGGGGATGTCATCGTCAGCGTCGATGACCAGCCGGTCAATACGCCGTCAGAGATGATCTACCGCATGTCGGTCGCCGGTCTTGGACATTCCACGCGCGTGGGCGTCAGGCGCGATGGCGTTCTCCAAGAGATGACCGTGGCGTTGATCGCCGCCCCAGATGAACCGGACCGGGCCGAGGTCACGTTGGGCACCCGAAGCCTTTTGCCCGGATTGCGTGCTGCGCGTATCAATCCGGCGGTGATTTCAGAACTGAACCTGCCGCTGGAAAGCAGTGGCGTCGTGGTCATGGATGCGGGCCGCTATGGCCCACGTGTGGGGCTGCGGGATGGTGATGTGATCCTTTCGGTGAATGGGGTAGAGGTGGCAGAGACGCACAGTTTGGCCGCCCTGCTGTCGGGCAAGGTGCGGCGCATTCAGATGGTTATTCAGCGCGGCGACCGGCGTGTCGCTCTGCGGTTCAGGGGGTAGCGTGGCGGATCTATTTGGTGACGGCGACCCAGCGGCAGAGGCCGGGCACCGCCCCTTGGCGGATCGGTTGCGGCCGCGCGCGCTGTCCGAGGTGATTGGGCAAGAAAAAGTGCTTGGCCCCGATGCGCCGCTGTCGGTGATGTTGGCCGCGGGCGCGCTGTCTTCGCTGATCTTCTGGGGGCCGCCCGGCGTGGGCAAGACCACCATCGCGCGGCTTCTGGCGGATGAGACCGATCTGCATTTCGTGCAGATCAGCGCGATTTTCTCGGGCGTGCCGGAACTGCGCAAGGTTTTCGACGCGGCCAAGATGCGGCGGCGGCAGGGGCAGGGGACGCTTTTGTTCGTCGACGAAATCCACCGTTTCAACAAAGCGCAGCAGGATGGGTTCTTGCCGCATATGGAGGATGGCACGATCCTTCTGGTCGGTGCCACCACCGAGAACCCGAGTTTCGAATTGAACGCCGCTGTGCTGTCTCGCGCGCAGGTGCTGGTGCTGGAACGCCTGCCGCTCACCGATCTGGAGCGATTGGCGCAGCGGGCCGAGCGCGAGTTGGGCAAGCCCCTGCCGTTGCAGCCCGAGGCGCGCGAGGCGCTTTTAGAGATGGCCGATGGCGACGGGCGGGCGCTGCTCAACCTGATCGAGCAGGTCACGGCGTGGAAAGGCGATGCGCCGCTCGACCAGGCGGGGCTGTCGAAACGCCTCATGCGGCGGGCCGCGCAATACGACAAATCGGGGGATTCGCATTACAACCTGATTTCATATTTAACTCTATAGACCAAAGCAAAAAAATACCCAAACCAGCGTTTTGAGGGTCGTTTCGACAACGGGGTATATTTTTACGGCAAAATGTAATATTGAATGGTGAATTAACTACCTGCCCACAGCCTGCAGATCATCATCAGGAGCAGTATGAGCGGATTTGAGGTTGTCACTTGCGAAGTCGAACACCAAGGCATGGTGAGAACCGTCAAGATGATCCGAGACGGTGATACGCTCGCACCCTACTTCCCTGCGTCTATCTGGCTCATGAATGAATACTACCGGAAGCCGAGAGGCTATGATCAACTGGCTCACCAAGTCGCAAATTTCCTGAACTTTGCCAAAAGCAAAGGGATAGAGCCTCTCCAAGTCGATGCGTTCTTTCTCGAAGCATACTTAGACAAACATCTCTTTCAAGAGAAGCGATTAGAAGCGACTACCGTTGAACACTATCACGGGTTCATCGCAAAGTTCTATAGGGCGATGGAGCATCTGGGGTTCATTGAGAAGGCTATAGAGGTATCGGAATACATAAATCATAGTCTGCAAGAGGAAGTGAATCTGGCGGCCGGAACAAAGAATTCACTCGATCCGTTTGGCCTTTACGCGAAATACCTTTCCTATAAAGACTTCGAAACCCTCTCTGGTTACGTTGTTAAAAAGAACGCGAGGCTAAGAAGGCGAGATGAACTCATACTTCGTGTAGCCTACGAGACCGGTTGCCGCGGCGCTGAAATTGTTGATCCCGACAACTTCAGTATTCCAAGAATTAGGAGTGAGCTGAAGAAAGCTGAAAGCAGCCAGAGAAACGAATTTTTGTACGCAATCATTGGTAAGGGGCGGGGTTCCGGAAAGGTACGGAAGATTGCTTTCCCAACTGCCTTGGCGAAGGATATCCTCCGCTATGTTAATACCTTTCATGTGTCGGGCGATATTGCGTTTGGGTCGGCGCGCGACAGAAGATTAAGCACGTCATATCCGTCAAAAATTTATAAGTCTTGCAAGGACGCCATACTATTGAATGGGAATGCGAACACTCCCAATCTCGATATGTGGATACGGCATAGCCGGACACGGACATTCCACGGATTGAGACATACCTACGCGACTAACCTTGCAAATAGGCTTCGCGCTTTGAACGAAAACTATGAGCAGCTTAGAGAGAGGTTAGGGCATGAAAGTCTCGACACCACGAATATATACATCAACTTCGAAATCCTTCTCCATGGCAACGCCGAAGAACAGAATGCCAAAATGGTCGATCAAACATCTGATGCCAGCCAAGTCCGCTACTTGACGGAGGAGTTTGAATGACTAATCGATCTTCATTTGCGGAAGCGCGTTTAATTCGTGGAGGCCTTACTGAAGAAGAGAGCGACTATGCTGCAGAATACCGTAGCAACGTCCAGAATGTACCAGGCACATTGAAGGGGGTGGCACGGATTGGTGTAGATAGCCTCGGCGTGGTTCAAGAGGTTGGCGTCCCTGCCCAACTACGATGCCACCGATATATCGGGCCGATGATTGCAGTCATAAATTCCCCAGAATCGGGCATCACAGCTTCCCGTGTGCCAAGTTATAAAAGAGCATTTGAATATATAGTGAAGGTAGCGGTCAGCGGTGAAGAATCAGACAGGCGTTATTTTGGAAGAGCGCTACTCAAGCGTTTAAAGTCTGAGTTGACATCAGAATACAGCATTAAGGCAAGCATGGACGACGCCAAGAGGCTGTTCAATAAAGCCGCCGATAAGAGCGATGATCTAAAAGTGAAGCGCGAGATCAGAACCCTTATCGGGGGGAAGGGGGCAAAAGCCCTCGATAGCGGCTATTGGCCAAACCTAAGAGCGGTAGAAAGATACCCGACCAGGTCTCTCGAAGATGTATTCGGCGATAGTCTTAACTATACGAATGAGCAGTACATCGATGCTGTTACTGATTATGCATCTGCGTTTATCCGAAAATGGTCAGATGTTCGAAAGCGACTTCGGAACGAACATCCAGAGCTATATGCTAAGATCTGTGATGCGGTGACGCGGATCGGCGTGGAACGGCTCAAGAAGATTGAAAGAACACAAGCGTACTCACCCAGAGTTCTGAAATGGGAGAATGAGTGGTTCGAAATCTTGGGTATTAACATCGAGATTCTGGTGGCTATGGATGATGCGTTTCTCAATGCAATCGCAATGTCCCAATGGCGGAAGTCAATACATTTCGAACGTTTTTCATCCGCAGTGAATTTGGCCAAAAATGGAGCGAAGGGTTTCGCAGACCAGCTTTTAAAAGTCACTGCGTCATGTTCATACCCGAAATCTCAATGGTCTATTTGGGAAAATGGAGGGAAGAATTTCTCCATTATGTCCAGATTAATGCTTTCACTTCTCGACTTCTTAGGCCCCAGTTTGGAAGAAGAGACGTGCCTTGTCTGGCTGTTGGCATCACGAAGAATTCAGTTGTCTAACACGGTTCGCCTCAAACGGGCGCAAATTGATGAAGATGCGACAGGAATTTGGATTAGAAGCTTCAAGGGGCGGAGTGGTAAGGCCGAGAACGTTTGTATTAAGAAGAATACTAGGATGGGTCGAGCGCTTAAAGCATATCTGTGGAACTATGATCAGCGCCCATTGGGGAATGTCGTTTCTGAAGCGATGATATCACCCTATAAACCGCAGACTGCCCGTTTTAGCTCCACCTGGAATTTCTATCATTTGGCTTTCTCCGATCACTCGGAAGGGCTGATCGAGTACGGTTTGTCAGACGCAAACTTAATTGTAGTTAAACAGATATACTTAAGCGTCGTTCAAGTCAAACGTCAGAATGGCAGAGCGTTTAATTTTGGTGACGTCGAAAGGCGTACGGCTAAAGCGCTGCTTCCTTCGGCAATTGCTCAGTCGCATGTATATGCGGAAGAAGCAAAACGAGGAGGATTCATTAAATCCACTACGCTGCTGAAGTCCTATTACAGTGAAGATCCAGATGAACTCTCACGACAAGCGCAGAATGAATTTCATACATTGAAGACCCGTGAGGAAATCTATCGGGCGCGGTCGAGAGATAAAGTGAAGCTGAGGAAGGGCAGGGCGTTTGCCGCCGCCGTGTCAGAGGAAATGGCCAGTATTTCACATGATATTATTGGTGAATGGGAGGAGAGAACAAGCCCGTTTTCAGTTTCTGCTTTAGTGGATTTTATAGGCTTGCGGGGAAGTAGTCTCGAAGCTCCTCCCGAAACAATCCTAGCGGCCGCCAAGGCAGAGAAATTTATTGTCGAAAAAAGCGGTTTGATTAAAAAGGATGGAATGATTTATCTCTTCGATTCCGGTCTCACGGCTCGCATGATGATGGAAGAGGTGCGCCATATCGAGGGAGAGTTAGAGGGTCTTTTTGCCACCCAAGACCTCGACAAGGCTATCAATGCGTGGGCAAAGCTTAACTTTCTTGAGTTGCTCCTGAAGCGCTTCAGTGCTGTCAGTCTGAAAGATGCATCTGAAAAATATGGGCATTTGGAACGCAGGATACCACATGCACCGATATCGGAAGGGGGGAACTCATGGATCGTGGAATGATAGATGCTGCTAGTTCGTCTGACGGTGCTCCTCTCATTGACTCTTCTTGTTACGCCAAGAACCCAGGTAAGTATTTCGACGATATTTGGTTTATTCATCACGTCGATTCAGGCGAGGTAGTGAAAATTGACTTTAGGAGTCGTTTCGGGGAGCTTCGAAGCTGGCAGCAGCTGGTCGCAAAGAATATTGTGTTCTTGCGTTGTGAAGGGGTGGATAATGGCTTTGCGACTGTGCAGAGTCCCAGAAGCATGAGTTCTACCTATGGTAACATTGCCTCAGTATTTCATTTCATGAACAGTAAGTTTCAGGGGCGACTGCTAGCTGATCTCAGTGAGAGTGAACTTATAGAGCTCGTGATACACAATATCGATGGTTCGATTGCTCGGGGGCCCACGGTGTTCAGTAGAATTCGTCTACTTGCGTGGATGTATGATCTGCGGTACGCGGAGCACCGTTTGGTGCCTGAGCAGTACTTACCGGCGTCTAATCTAAGTGGGCGTTGGGAAGACCTTTGCTCAGTATGGGTGAGAGATGCCGGCGAAAGCTACGCAGATTGGCGGGCTGGCGGAAGTTTTTCGATCGTTCCTTTCGAAATTGCTTTGGCTGTCCTAGGTTATTGTTTCCAGCTGATAAAATCGGATGAGACCAAATACGTCCTCGCGTGGTTTCAAACGGAACGAAGGCTTCGCGAAGAGGGAAGGCTTCCTAGTTGGAAGACCGCTGGCCAATTTTTCTCAAATTTTGGTGAACGGAGCACATGCTATGGCAGCCGATTAAAGGCTTGGTCTGTAGATCAAGTGTTCTTCGAGGAGCTTTGCAAGTGTTACCCGAACGTGAAGTCGAGAGATCAGCTTCCCCTTCCATCAATCCCATTCGCGATTGGCACACATTCAATTAAGAGTTCAATTACCCGAAAGGGGGACCATCTTCTTACAGCATGTTATTTGGCGATTCTTATTTTGACTGGTATCCGACATAGTGAAGCGAGCGGAATGGCACGCGACGCGTTCGAGAAAAAGGGGGCGGACTATATCTTCGCGTCGAACATCGAAAAAACCAACCATGGGGTCGTTACGGATCGGCATGTTTCGGCTGCTGTCGCCGATTTTATCGATGTCCTGGATGGTCTAGGTGGCGTCGGCTTGACCTGCGAGAGGAGGAAAGAGCTTTTCTCCTACTTTAGGTATAGTTTCAACTCGCAGAACCAGCCGGTATACTCTCTGAATAAAAACGCTATTAACGTTACGATGCAGGTTAATTCCTTCTACGAGATTTTTCTTGAGGGACAGGGTGATGATGTCCGTAACTATTGCCCGCACGTAACAGCTCATGGATTCCGCCATGCTTGGGCCGAGTTTGCCATGCGCCGTTTCGATGGAAATATTATGCCACTTATCCGCGATCATTACCGGCACCATTTCGGGTCGAAAATGACTGGAGTCTACACGCATAATAAGGTCGAGCTGTCGGAGTATCAGCACCTTGGTAGGCGCCAGATTTTTGAACTCGTCAGTCGATACGTAGATGGTGCTGCCACCCTCCATGGGCAGCTGGGTGAATTCCTCACGAGGCAAGCGGACAATATTGGTTTAGTCGAGATGCACGATAAGAGTGCGCGTGATGCAACCATTAGGCAGATTATAGAAGAGCATGTTGGCGAGCCGATTGTCACCCCTCATGAATATGGTTTATGTGTTTTGACTGAGAACACAAAACAACTCGCGAATTGCCGTGACGAAGCGGGTATTCCAAGAACCCAAACGGCTGATGTAGATAGCTGCGTAGGGTGTGTAAATAGTTGCATAATAAAACAAACTGACAACAAGGATGATCCTCACTTCCTGACATTAAAACGACGTCTTGCGACCTACCGAGCGGAGGCTCAGGAATGGCAAGGCAATGATCTGATCGGCCCACTGTTCGTTGATGGCGCTCAAAAAACTCTTAGGGCTCTGGAGGCTCTGGTGAGAAAAATGGAGAAGGTGGATGTCTGACCTTGAAATGGAAGATTTTGATCTCGATTTCTCTCCTCAGCTGCCTGACAAAGCTCGCCCGCCTCTCTGGTATTATGATGCTGATGTTGCGCAAAGCTACAAAAGCATTGTGGATGTCGCACTCGTAGCGTTCGAGAAGAAGCTGGCATTCACCCGGGGATTGAAGCCCGGACGCACAGTCAAAATCAAGGAGTGGAAATTGGTCGCCGCAACTCTCAACAAAGCAGCGGGGCTCAACGAGGGACACCTCAGAAATAAGGATCGGCGAGATGTTCTGCGCACTGTAGAGTTCATAGGGTCGCTGAACACGCGCTTGGAGGCCGCGATCAAGGCCCGGAGTTTGAGCAACGCTAGGCCCTCAGCAACTGAGAGAAAGGCCGCCTACTCCGCCCTGCTTGAAAAGTATCGTAAGCTCGAGCAGATAAAGCTTTCGGAGTATGCCAAAGCGGCGTTCGAGCAAAACATGGCCGATCGCCTAGCGTCCCAGAACCATTCCTATGTTTCGCTATTCCAACAGAACAATCGTCTTCTCGAAAATAACGCCAAGTTGGATGAGGATGTAGAGCGACTACAAGGGAAGCTTGTTGAAGCATACGAAGAGATCAGCAGGCTTAAAGATCAGTTGAGGACCAAGTTCCAGATGAAGGTGGCGGAATAATGTCCAGCGGTCGGCAATTAGGGAGCGAGAACTTTGCTCGCTTCGTTGCATGGGTCTCTGAGCGGGAAGCGCGGGGTGATCATGCGGACTATATTCGTCGGGGTAAGCTAAACCGCAAGGAGGTTGCCACTGAGCTTGGCTTCAACAGACGTTCATTTGGACAGAACCCCGCCATCAAACAACTCGTCGAAGAACTCGACGTTCGATGGGGTTCGCAACATCCAGCCCTATCCAAATCCATCGCTGAGGAAAGCGCCGCGAGGGAAAGAGCCAATGATCGAATGAAGCGCACAGCGACGTCGAATTCGAAGCTGTTGCAGCGGATCGCAAGCTTGCAAGAGGAGAACCGACAATTGCGCCGTGAACTCGAAGAGGTGAAGCATTTCAAGTCGGCGAGAGATGCCTTCTTGGAGACGACGAAAGACTTCCGCTGACCCATGCTCATCCAGGTATCGAAGAGGCGTCGAAATGGCTCTGTCAGCGCCATGCGCATCGCAGCTGATGGCAGCGTCATACACGTGGCGAATAGCCTCTCTGTTTCGCTGCCAGAAGCCTGCAAGGATGCTGCCAAGGTTGGTTCCTTGTGGGAAGTCGACGGGCCGACGGCACAGACAACGTTCACGGCCGGCGGATACACAATCATCGAGGATCATCTCGAAGCCCATACAGCTCGGTTCGTAAAGCCAAACACTCGCTTGCTGGAAACGTGGCTCCAGAGAAACGTGAAGGGCATTGGGGAGGTCAAGGCTGGTCGCCTGGCCCGCAATCCTCGCTTGATCGAGATCATCGAGGAACGGGACATTAGCTCGCTTTTGGAGGCTGGGGTTCCGAGTCGGTCCATCGGCCCACTGCTACTGGAATTCCCAAGCGATGCCTACATGGCAGCTATCAACTGGCTTGCTGATCACCATCTGCCGGTAAAGCTGGCTGAAACGCTTTCGGCGGTTTGGCGTGAGAAAACCATCGCGATGTTGAAGGAGAACCCGTTTCGGCTGCTGAACTTCGACGTCCCATTCGAGCTGTGCTGCAAGATTGCAAAGGGGTTGGGCTTTGCCTCGGATCACCCGAAATACCAAGCTGCGTTGGCAGCTGATCTCATTTCGCAATATTGTCGCGCTACGTCATCGACTTTGATGCTACGGCCTGCGTTCGAGAAGAAATGCAGAGAGATGGGTGTCGACTTCAATGTCGTCCTGCGGCACGCGATGGAACAGGAACTCATCGGCTATATCCGTGGCGAGGACGGCTTTCAACTTGAAGGGGAATTTCTGCTTGAGGCCCTTACGGGGCAGAGGCTGCGTGATGCAATCCTTCGACCGCCGGGCGCGGGCAGCAGCGCGGCGGATTGGGAGTGCAATCTAACCGTTGAGGCGGTTAAGGAGCGATTGCGCGAATTTGAGCAGACCATTCAATTCAGGCTCACGGATGAGCAAAGGCGTGCGGTGTTGCTTGCGTCAAGTATGAACGTGTTCGCGCTATCGGGCGGAGCAGGGACGGGCAAGACGACAATCCTTCAGGCTATCGTGACGGTGTTGGAGAGGGTCTCCTTTGGTGTTGATATCTTCCAGGTCGCGTTGTCAGGGCGGGCTGCACAAAGGATGGTTGAAGCCACTGGTAGACCTGCTTCGACAATTGCTAAGTTCTGTGCGGACATGGCAAGGAAGAAGCAGGACCAGCGTCCCGACCATTGCATCGTTGTGATCGATGAAGCCAGTATGGTCGATCTATATTCCATGCACGCCCTTCTGCTACACCTACCTGCTGCCACGCGTTTTATCTTCGTAGGTGACGTGGACCAATTGCCGCCCGTCGGGGGCGGCCTGTTGTTTCATAACATTATGAAATCGACCTTCCCGGCCGTCGAACTAACTGAGGTGAAACGCCAAGGAGCCGAGAGCGGAATTCATCGGTTTGCAACGGCGGTGAGGCATCAACACGGGTGCATAGCTTTGCCTGACTATCAGGAGGGAGTGGAAATTGATTGCGCTGTCCTACGACGCGTCGACCCAGATGAAATTGGTCAGTTGTTCCAGGTTCACGGGGGGGCTGAACGGTGCGCAATTCTAACCTCGATGCAAGCTGGCGAAGCTGGTGTCGGAAACCTGAACATGGGCATGCAACGCCGGCTGGGCTTCAACCGTCCTGTAGTTCGTCTAGTCCATGAGGACGGCGTCTATGACTACGTAAATTTCACAGGCAGCAAGTTCTACCTGAACGATCCAATCCTCATAACAAAGAACGACTACGACATTGGCGTTAGAAATGGCGATCTCGGCACCATCGTGGAGATCTTCGATGAACAAACCGAGGACGGGCACCTTGGCTGCGTTAAGATCGGCGGCCGGATGTTCGATCTAAATGCAGACCTGTTGGACAAGATGAGCCTCGGTTACGCTATGACCATCCATAAGGCGCAGGGGTCGCAGTGGGAGAACGTAATCCTCGTCTTGAACAGAAGGGCAACGCACATGCTGGATAAGACGCTGCTCTACACGGGCGCGACACGCGCACAGAAGAAACTAATTGTTTGCAGTGAGGATATGGGCCTGGTCCAGCAAGCGGTGGATCGAGGCTCAATCGCCCTCCAGCGAAAGACTAACCTTTTACAGCACCTGGACGCGGACTTCTAAGGTGGCCCGAATTCGATGCACGTTTGTCGCGAACCTCGAACGAAGACCTGATGTGCCTTTGATTGGGGAAATGAATGGAGCGACGAATGAACCTGTTTGAGCAACAAGACGATGCGACTGAGCCTGAAACAGGAAAGGCTAAGACCCGCCCCTTGGCTGACCTACTGAGGCCTCAAGCCATCGAGGAAGTTATCGGTCAAGACAAGCTACTGGCCGGCGATGGTCCGCTGGGCTCCATGTTGGCAGCAGGGAAAATCTCGTCTCTAATCCTGTGGGGGCCGACCGGCGTCGGGAAGACCACTATTGGCAGGCTGCTGGCTATGAAAACGGATTTTCATTTCGAGCAGATCAGTGCAATATTCAGTGGCGTCGCGGACCTTAAGAGGGCTTTCCAGGCGGCGCGCGGCCGCCACCGCAGGGGGCAGGGAACACTCCTTTTCATTGACGAGATCCACCGTTTCAACAAGACCCAGCTTGACGCCTTGCTGCCAGTGATGGAAGACGGGACGGTTACCGTATGCGGAGCAACGACAGAGAACCCATCATTCTCTGTGAACAGGGCTGTGCTTAGCCGGTGTCAGGTGATGGTCTTGGAGCGCCTTGACGAACGAGCGCTATCCGCCATAATTGCACGCACTGAGAGGGTTCTTGATAGCCCCCTGCCTTTGGACGACGAAGCGAAGGAGCTCCTTTGTGCCATGGCGGATGGTGATGGGCGAGCTCTTCTGAATTTGGTCGAGAGCACGCTCACTTGGCCCCGGGACCATATCTATTCTGCAAAGGAAGTGGCCAATCGCTTGACACAGCGCGCGGCGCAGTATGATCGCGCGTCAGATGGTCACTACTCGATCGCAAGTGCCATCCAGAAATCGATAAGGGGTTCTGACCCCGAGGCCGCAATTTACTGGGTCCATAGAGCGCTTGAGGGCGGCGAAGATCCTCGTTTTATCCTGCGGCGGCTGACAATGATCGCATGGGAGGACGTAGGGTTGGCAGATCCGGAGGCATCCCGTATCTGTCTGAGCGCGTGGGACACTTTCGAAAAGCTTGGCAGTCCCGAAGGCGATCTGGCTGTATCTCAGGCCGCAATTTACTTGGCCTTGGCCCCGAAATCGAATGCCGGCTATTTGGCACACAAAGCCGCGCGCGCTGATGCGAAAATATCCGGTTCCGCACCTCCCCCCATGCACATCGTGAATGCGCCCACAGCAATGATGAAGAATCTTGGATACGGCGAAGGGTATCAATATGATCACGATGCTCCCGACGGTTTCTCTGGTCAGGTTTTCTTTCCTGATGGGATGGCAAGGCCCCAGCATTATCTGCCTGTTGAACGCGGGTTCGAGCGAGAACTATCAAAAAGGGTTCGCTACTTCGAAAAGCTTCGGAAAGTCCGCAACTCCGAAGGCGGGTAAGAACTAGTAGGTGCGCCCCGCCGATCATTTCGCAGCAATGAGGGCCGACCGCTCTCATCATTAAGGGCCGTAGGTTGGCCCTCATTGTTTGTTGCGACCGGGCTATCGCCTGATAGACTTTTTACCTTCCGCGGTAGAAAAGGCGCTGGTACCAAATACTCGCACAGGAGGCTGTATATCTGCATGAATTGCAGGACGGGTTTCAAGCCAAGCGCTTAATCAAAGACTGGGTCGGGTTTTACAACTCCGAGGTGTCACACACGGCTCTCGACAAACAATCCTCTGACGACGCATTCGTTGAAGCAGAGCGGACCCAGAGGGCGGCATGAAACCAACCAAATTACATCTTAGCTGAGCCACAAAGCTGTCCTAAAAAACAGGACCATTTCAGGGGCACGAGAGAGGGGCGATATCGAGGTGAGCTTCACCGATACCTCGGGCTGATGTTCGCAGAAGCGCATCGGTGAAACACATGACGGAGCGAAACTCATCACTGGCAGGGGCGGCGCAGGTGAAAGCGATGCCCGCAGCTTACCCGACGGCCACTTCGGACGTAGGGTCGATTTTCTGACGGGGTGGCGTTCGGTCTTTTAACGCTGTCTGAAAGCAGTTTGTGGGGCCTTATCGTGGAGGCATTTCACTCGCCCCACCGACTTGGCCGGATGGTCCGCCACTCTTCATTCTTGTGCGCATGAGTGCGCTCCATACCGTTTGCTCTGGCAAACGATGCCGGTGACATTGTCACTGTCTTTCAGTATCTTTGTTGTCTTCGTGGTCGGGTTTCTTCTCTACGTCGCCGTGGCCGAAGAGTTGGACGTTCTGGTGCGCGTGGTGGATGTTCTCGAACTCAAAGCTGGAATGCATTATGCTGAACTCCGCACTCAGCCGTTCTTTGATTTCCGCCTTGACCGGTTCGATGCGGCTCCAGCCCGCCTCTGTCAGCACCACGTGACAGTCGAGCGCTGCTTCGTGTTCCTGCATTTGCCAGAGATGAACGTGATGCACGTCCTCGACACCATCCACCTCGGTCATCGCCCGGACCACTGCACGGCTATCCATGTCGGGGGGGCTGCCGAGCATCAACGTACGGATCGGCTTTCCGATTTCGGTCAGGGCGAGGTAGAGAATGTAGAGGGCAATGGCAATCGTGATCGCCGGATCGACCCAAGTCACGTCGTAGAGAATGATCAGCGTCCCCCCGATGATCACCGCTACTGAGGCCAGTGCGTCGGATAGATTGTGTAGGAAGAGCGCGCGGATGTTCACGCTGCCTTTCTGCATCGACCAGGTGAGCCATGCGGTCAAGCTGTCTACCGCGAGCGCCACGCAACCGAGGATAACGACGGTCCAGCCAGCGACCTCCGTTGGCTCGATAAAGCGCATCGCGCCCTCGTAAATCAGATAGACGCCGACAAGGATTAGGGTGGTGTAGTTGATCAGCGCCGCTACGATCTCGATCCGGCCATAGCCGAAGGTCATGCGTTCATCTGCCGGTCGCCGGGCAATCTTGCGCGCGACGAAGGCGATGACTAGCGATGCCATATCAGAGAAATTGTGCAGTGCGTCTGCAATGAGGGCAAGACTGCCAGAAAAGATGCCGCCGACGACCTGCGCAACAGTCAGAAGAGCATTGGCCCAAATGGCGACCGATACCCTCCGGTCCCCGGAAGTCGGGTCCATGTGGGCATTACCGTGATCATGCGGCATAATGCGGCTCCTCTTGATTGTGGGCCGTAATCTCTGGCGAGGGGACCAAGCGGCCCGACCGGAGCGCGGCGACACGTGCGTTCATCCAATGGCGAATTCCGTGTCGGTAGAGCCATCCACGAAGGCGTCCGAATTCCTGCCGATGTTGCCGATAGAATTCATCCGGGGCATCAAATGTTCCGAGGTCGCGCGTGATGCCAGTGCGTTGGATGTAGGTGTCACCACCGCGCCAGTCGACCGGTGGTGCGCCGAGACAATCTGTCCCGATGCCGTAACCGCAGAACTCTTTGCGTCCGGGGAAGTGCGCTTGGAGCCGGGTTAGGTAGTCAGTATCCAGAATAAAGCCTTCGAGGTTCACCCAGGTGCCAATAACGCGAACCTCGACCCATGAATGCAGGATCTCTACCGGCGCAATCGGGTAGACTGCTTCGGGCACGACGCCACGCTGAAGAGCCTTGTGAATGGTGAAGCCATGCAGCCGGCAAGGGAAACCGAGCGCGCGCAGAAGCGCCATCAGCAGCGTGGCCTTAGTATTGCACTGGCCATAGCCGTCCATCAGCACGACTGAGGCCGGAATGTTGTCCGCGCGGTTATAGCCGAAGTGGATCTCATTACGGACGAAATCATATGCTGCGCCGATCCGACCATGTTCGGAAAGCGCCAGCCAGCCACGCTTTTCGATGAGACTACTGATCGGGCCTCGGCAAAAGTCGAGTAATTCTGTCGGCTGAAGCAAAGTTGTGTCGGCATTCATTCCCGTCTCCATCGAATCGTGATGAGACAAGTGTAATTGCTACAGTAGATGTAGCTTCAAGTCGAAAGTTATCCCGTGCGCTGCGCTACTAGGATGATGTTCGCTCCCGCGAGGCACCATCACCAAAAAAGTCGAAATCCATTTTGAACATCCTGGAGGTTGATCCCTAGGTTAATGCGCTACACGAAGCCAACTACAAGTTCGGACCACCTAAGAACTCGAATTCCGTTCAGGGCGGTTAGCTCAGTTCATTTGTGTGGAAAAATCTGCTGCGATGGTGAGGTGCCCACATGCCAATGGATAGCGATGACCGTTTCCTTAACTACATCTTAGCTGGGGGCTGCGGCGTTAGCTGGGGTTTATGGGGCTACTTACATGCCTGTATGCCTGTGAAAACGGATCAGCGCCAATGGCCCGCGTCAGGAAGTGGCTGGCGTTATACATTCATAAAAGCCGGCCTTTGACCCTTGGCCGCAAACCGCCTGCTATTGTCCGTTGGCAGAGAATTGAAACGGTGAACTCGTATCATCAGTTGCTAGAAGTAGCTTTTTTCGTCACAGAAACCGCCCGAGTAGGGGTGTTAACACAAATAAGGGAACGGATTTAGGTTCCAAGAAGCCCGGTTCGATAGAAATATTTCTCTTGAACCTACAGCGGCTTTAGGAGTTAGGACCGCAGGCGAAGAACGGCATTCGAGTCAAACAGGCCATACTGCTTCAGGCTTTCCTTACTGAACGGCAGAGTGGTCTTGTTTAAGCTTAGTTTGCCTACCTAACGTTGAAGGAATAAGAATGATGCTGACAAGACGACATTTTCTCCAGACCAGCGGTGCGCTGTTTTCTACTCCAATCGCTGGCCCGCTACTGGCAGCCACCCGGCCCACCAAGGAGGAGAAGGCCGCCTGGGACGCGCAGGTCACACCTCCCGCTTTTGATCCAACTACGTCAAACCCGTGGGGCCTGCACCCGCGCTTTTTGCCCCAGCGGGTGGACGCTAAGGACGGGCTTGTTCCGGGAGACGTCCACGTCGATGCCGTAGCGCGCTACATCTATCACATCGAAGAAGGGGGAACTGCGATGCGTTACGGTGTGGCGATCGCCCGTGGTAACCTGTACGAGCCCGGCACGTATACGATCCAGCGAAAAGTGGAATGGCCAAACTGGACGCCGACCCAAAACATGATCGCACGCGATCCCGAGCTCTATGGCCCGGTTGCCGACGGTGTTGACCCTGGCCCAGAAAACCCTCTTGGCTCGCGGGCGCTTTACCTTTTTGAAGGCAACCGAGACACCTATCTACGCATTCACGGGACGCCCGAACCAAGAAGCATCGGCGGGCGCGCGAGTTCGGGGTGTGTCCGCATGGTCATGGCACATATCAACCATCTATACCCGAACGTCAAAACTGGTTCGACGGCGTTCCTGTATTCGGCAGAAGAAAGCGTGACCCCGCGAACGTGATCTACGCCCAACCAGTCTGCACTGGTCAATTAGTCACGCCGAGCGCGTGGTGCAGATCGGGTTGCCACCTATTGAGCGGAGCGGCACCAGTGTCGTTTCTACTGGACCGCTGTGCTCATACCAGTAGCATCCATCCTCGGAACGAAGCCGAGCTGTTGTGAGGTCCTGACCAGGTGCAGCTAGGTTAACGATTTGTTCGGGAAGGTTTCCAACCGCGTCTACCGGCGCGCGGGAGTTAGCCATTGGTGCGGCACATCCGCTTGCGAGCAGCAGGGCCGCTCCAATCATCATATGTCGTGTTTGCATTCAGTCCTCTGACCTGTCCTAATTTGGTTTTCACCAACAATCTTGCATACCGGGCACAGGTCCACAAGAACCACCCTGGGGCGGTCGGAGCGCGGCATCTTCAAAAGAGTTCATAAAAAGAAACGCAATTTTTCTATTGAACCTCTAGTAACTGTAGGGGCTATGTCAGAGTTGAATCAATCTAATCCTAGGGTCAATCTATGTCTATCCATGACCACCGCCGCGACCACAAACACAAATCTGACCGCGATCGCGAGCACAGTGATTATCAAGAGCATCCGAAAGGAGTTTCCCACTCTCATGGAGAAGGTGGTACGTGCTGCGGTGCTGGAGCCGACACGGAACCAGCACAACCCATCCCCGCGACCGGACGAAGTTTCCAGGTCTCTGGTCTGGATTGTGCCGAAGAGGTGGCGATCCTGAATAGGGCTGTCGGTCCAACAGTTGGCGGGACAGAGCATCTGGCGTTTGATGTCATTAATGGACGAATGACGATTCTGGATACTGCGGATAAGATTTCAGATGATGAGGTCGCTGAGTTGGTCGCGAGCACGGGCATGAGCGCGAAACCGTGGGATGCCGACAACGCGGCCGAAAATCAGGCAGCGCATTTGGCACGTCAAAAGCGTTTTACCACGCTGAGCGGCGGGTTTTGGGCGGCAGGATTTCTCTACCATATCGTCGAAACGGGCATGGGTGGTGCGCTTGGTCTGTTTGCAGGGCATGGCACGGCGCCGATGCCCATCGCGGAAGCCGGGCTGTTTGCCGTCGCAATCCTTTTTGGCGTCTGGCTCGTTGCACCAAAGGCCTGGTCTTCAGCACGCAGAATTAGCCCTGACATGAATCTATTGATGGTGGTGGCCGTGGCGGGTGCTATCGGGCTGGGCGAATTATTCGAGGCAGCGACAGTTGCGTTTTTCTTTTCACTGTCGCTCTACCTTGAGAGCTGGAGTGTGGGGCGGGCGCGCAATGCGGTGTCGGCCCTTCTGGATTTAGCACCACCGACAGCCAGGATTATCCGGCCGGATGGTAGCGAGGCGAATGTTCCAGCGGCAGAAGTTGCCGTGGATGATCGCTTCATCGTGCGCGGCGGCGACCGCATCCCACTTGATGGCGAGGTCTTAGAGGGGGCCGGGGCTGTCGACCAGGCCCCGATCACTGGCGAAAGCGCACTGGTTCCGAAGGAACTCGGCGACGAGGTTTATGCCGGCACAATCAATGGTGAGGGCACACTGACGGTGCGCGCGACGAAGGCCGCCTCGGACACGGTGCTCGCGAAAATCATTCGCATGGTCGGCGATGCCCATGCCCGTCGCGCCCCGGTCGAGCAATGGGTCGCGAAGTTTGCACGCATCTACACCCCCATAGTGATGGCGCTGGCGGTCGCCCTTGCGCTGGTGCCGCCGCTCCTCCTGGGCGGTGCCTGGGACTATTGGTTCTACAATGCGTTGGTGCTGCTGGTAATCGCCTGCCCCTGTGCCCTTGTCATCTCAACACCAGTTTCGATCGTGGCAGCGCTGACCGCGTCGGCGCGAGCAGGGGTGCTTATCAAGGGGGGCGCTTATGTTGAGGCGCCAGGTCGCACCACTGCGCTGGCGATGGATAAGACGGGAACGATCACTATGGGCGAACCCGAGGTTGCAGCAGTTCACGCATTGGGCGAAGCCTCCGCGCGCGATCTCATAACGCTGGCAGCGAGTTTGGAGGCACGGTCTTCGCACCCGCTGGCACGGGCCATTCTCGCGCGCGCGCAAACTGATGGTGTTTCCATAACTGCTGCAGAGGATACACGCACCGTGCCTGGACGCGGGCTGGAAGGGCGCGCCGACGGGCGTGTAATCTGGCTCGGCTCGGATCGGTTCGCTGAGGAGAAGGGGTTTGGCAATCACATTCCGACAGATTTGAGAGATCGAATAGAAGGAGCAGGGAGCACCTTAGTTGTAGTGGGTGACGAGACTGCCGTGGTCGGCATACTAGAGCTGCGCGACCGCATCCGCCCTGATGCTAAGGGGGTCGTTGAAAAGTTGCATGCGCAGGGTGTGGAGACGATCGTGATGTTGACGGGCGACAACGAACGCACCGCGCGTGCCGTCGCGGCCGAAGTTGGGATCGACGAAGTGCGCGCCGAACTTTTGCCAGAAGATAAGGTGACGGCCATCGAAGAACTGGTGGAAATCCACGACATGGTGGCGATGATTGGTGACGGCGTGAACGACGCACCGGCCATGGCGCGGGCGCATTATGCCATTGCCATGGGGGCTGTCGGATCTGATGCGGCCATCGAGACGGCCGACATTGCGCTGATGACTGACGATATCGGCAAGGTGCCCTGGCTTATTGGTCATTCACGCCGGACCATGTCGATCATCCACCAGAATATTGGTATATCGTTGGCGACCAAAGCGCTGTTCGTCGGGCTGACCGCGTTCGGCATGGCCTCTATGTGGGGCGCCATCGCTGCGGATGTGGGCGTATCCCTGTTGGTGGTCGCCAATGCACTGCGGCTTTTGAACGGCTATCAGGTCGAGGGCGGGCCTTCGGGCGGTGAACCGGTGGGCGAGAATATGGCAAAGGGAGCACTCGCGCACGGTCATTGATCCGGCATTTGCGGTTAAGTAACGCCTAAAACACATCAGACCTCACGAAAGGGGCATCAAGCAGTAATGACTACCAATTTTCCACGACGGGTCTTTATTCTAAGTGGGTTGGCTGCCTTCCTGTCAGGCTGTGCAGATAAGTTCCGGACCTACAACGGACCCAAAGTAACCCGTCTTCGCATGTACAAGGCACAGCGGTTGCTCGTCCTTGACGGGAAGGCGGGCGTTTTGCGTACATTTCCCATCGGATTGGGCTTCGCGCCCCAGGGTCACAAACAGTTCGAGGGAGACGGCCGTACGCCAGAAGGCACCTACGTGATTGACCGACGCAACCCGGACAGCCTCTTCCACCTCTCCATCGGCATCTCATATCCCAACGCGGCGGATATTGCCTTTGCTGAGTCCCAAGGAAAGTCGCCGGGTGGCGATATTTTTATTCACGGTGGGCCACGCAAGGGGATCGACCCGATGAACAAGCGTGACTGGACCGCAGGATGCATCGCCGTAACGGACCGTCAGATCGAGGAAATCTACGCAATGGTGAAAAATGGAACACCGATCGACATTTATGCTTGATGGTTAGGTAAATCGACGACGCAGCGTGATGTTGATCGCCTCGATGACGATGACTAGGCCGACGACGGCAATCGTGACGCTGGCCGCCTTGTCATACTGAAAAGAGCGGATGTAGGTCTGGATGTAAAAGCCGATCCCGCCCGCGCCGACGATGCCGAGGACCAACGACTCACGCAGGTTCAGTTCGAACCGGAAAATCGTGTCGCGGGCGATGACTGGGGCCATCTGTGGCCAAATCGCATGTCTGAGCCGCACGAGCGGTCCAGCCCCTGCACTTTCAAGTGCTGCGATGGGGGCGCGAGATACGCCGTCGATCGCCTCGGCATAGAATTTAGCGAGCATCCCAGTGGCATGAAAGGCAACTGCGATGATGCCGGGCAGCGGCCCGAGCCCGACCGCGCCCACCATGAGCATGGCCACGAGGATCAGCGGTACCGCCCGGATAAAGGCCAGCAGCGCGCGGACCGGCCCGAACACCGCACGCGAAACCATGGTTTCGGACGCGAGAATAGCCAGAGGGGTCGACAGCAGCACTGCGCCGAGGGAGCCGAGGATTGCTATTCTTAGTGTCTCTGCGCTGCCTTTTTTGATCTCGGTCATCACTGTCGGATCGGGCGGGAACATCCGGCCGATAAAGTCGGTAATCCGTGGACCGGCCGAAGCAAGACGCGACAACTCGACATCGGTTGTGACGAGGGACCATAGGATGGCAATAGCGATCAGCGAACTGGTGACGAAGCCGCCGAAGTCGCGGGGGGCCATCATAACACCGCCCGGGGACCGAGTTCCGGCGTCGGTCCTGACCCCCGATAGAGTTCGGCAGTCGCATCGTCTTTCAACTCGGACGTTGGCACGTTAAACGCGATCCGCCCCTCTCGTATGCCGATGATGCGCCCTGCAAAACGCCGCGCCAGATCGGGTTGGTGCGAGGAGAATAGCGCTGTTGCATCACGCGCTCGCGCCGCCTTGGTCATCAACCCCAGAACCTCTCCAGCGCGGGCGGGGTCGAGGTTGCTCACTGGCTCGTCGGCGAGGATCAGCCGTGGTTCCTGCGCCAGACATCGCGCAATAGCCACGCGCTGTCGCTGTCCTCCGCTGAGACTGTCGACACGGCGTTCCGCGAGTTCTGCGATGCCGCAATCGGCGAGTGCTGTGCGGGCAATATCGAGATCGTGAGCCATTGGCGATCCCAGTACTGCGTGGAAAGGTGACATCCGCCCCAGGCGGCCGTTGAGCACGTTGCGTAGTGCCGTGGAGCGTTCTACGAGGGCGAATTCCTGAAACACGAAACCGGTATCAGGACGGCGAGCTCGGGGTGGTGGGCGGTCGGGATTGAGCGGCGCACCCAAGACAGAAACGCGCCCGCGCCATCCCTGAATCCTACCGTCGAGCAGCGCCAGCAACGTCGTTTTGCCCGCCCCGGATGGGCCCAGTAAAGCGACACACTCGCCCGCCGGGATCCGAAATGAGACTCGTTCCAACGCTGGTAGCTGTGCGCCCTTATGGACATAACTCAGATCGTCTATTTCGATAGCCATGCTCATCGTAACAGCCCGTATTTCTTTGCCATATCGCGTACGCCTTCATACGCGGTGCCGTCTGCCCTGACGTAGCCATCTGGTCCGTAAAGATAGCTCAATTTGTCGCGGTGCTTCGGTTCGTTGAGCTTCAGCATGACGTCAACAAAACGAGCTTGCAGGGCGGCATCGAGTTCTGGGCGTGCGATCACAAGGTGACTTGGAATCGGCGCGCTTTCTACGAGCCAAGTCACCTCGGCCTGCTGTTGTGGGGTCAACAACAAATCCGCATACTGACTGGCACCGGCGGCATCGACCAGACCTTCGGCCATAGCCTGCATGGCTTGCTGGTAGCCTCCCGCAAAGAACACGCGGCCGAAGAATTTCTCCGCTGCGCCAGGACCCTCAATTAGCCCGGCCTTAACGAATTCGGAAAGAGGATAAAGATAACCTGATTCAGAGATCGGGTCGGCAAAGGCGATATCGCGCCCGCGCAGGTCTGCCAGCGTTTCGATACCGCTGTTGCGGCGGACAAAAATGCGTCCTGTGTAACTTGACGCGCCCCGGTAGACCTCAGACAAGAGAGGTACCGCGCCAATTTCCGCCTCCGCCAGAACGAAAGGCAATGCGCCCATGAAGGAGACGTCTGCATCTCCGTTGCGAAGTGCCTCGACAGCCGCAGCATGGTCGATGGTGACGAAGCCTTCCACGGGAACGCCAATCTGTTCGGATAGCCATCTTGTGATGGCCTCAATGTCGCCTAAGAGCTTGTCGGGATTCTCCTGCGGAATGAAAGCAAGCCGCAAGGGAGTGTCTTGTGCGGTCAGCGGGGAGGCCAGCGAGATCGCGCCTGCACTGGCCAAGGCCAGCATATTTCTGCGGGTTAGGTAGAATTCCATCAGAATGCCCTCTCTTCGATCGCGTCGGCTTCGGTCTTGAACGCGGTCCAACTTGCTTCGGCGGCCCCCCAGTCGTCGTCACGGACTGCATCGCCGACTGCGGCAAGACGCTCGGCCAAGGCATAGACTTCGGGCCGTGCGGTCAGGTTCGACATGGTGCTCGCGTCTGCGGCGAGGTCCGCAGCGACAGTATCGGTCAGCAGCAGGATGTGCTCTGCGTCACGTCGGGGCAGAAGCGTGTCGAGCGTCGATGCAAATGTCGCCAATTCGGCAAATGTCAGGCGAAAGGCGGTGTTCTCTGCGTCGAACTTCTCGTAAGGCTCGTCTGCCGACCCTACAGTCTCCAGATACGCGGTCAGTTCAGTCCGTTCCGTCTCTGATAGCCCAAGCGATTTCGTCTCATCGAACCACTCAACAACGGCGGCCAACGTCGACAGCGAACCGTCGTGAAAATAGGGGGCGGTATATGCGGTTCCCAGCAAGGACGGCGTATCCAGCGCGCCTGCGCGCGCGCCACTATATGCCGGCGAGACCGATCCAATGTCATGGGCTTGCCGATCGAGGAAATTTGCGTCAGGCACGTGGCAACTAGCGCAGGAGCGATCGCCTAGCCCAGCGAAAGGCCGATTAAAAATAGCCTCGCCTCGGTGCGCCGCGTCCGGGTTTGCCTCGGACAGCGTACCATCCGCATTCAGCTTAGAGTTTGGTAGGAAGTCGAACTCGAGCATGTATCCTACCAGCGCGTCGAGCATCAAGGGCGTCGGCTCCGCGCCGCCAAATTCATTGACGATCACGTTCCGGCTGAAGTCGCGCAGAGAGGCAAAGCGCCCATCGCGACCATAAGGCCCGGTGAAGCGCAGCCCGCGCAGGCTCGGAATGTCGATCGGGTCGTCGCGCCGGTCGTTGAAGATAGGATTAAAGAACGCGCCATCGACGTCGATGGCACCGGGTTGGTGGCTGGCGCCCGGGATGAAGAGGCGCTGGTTCACATCCGAGCGATTGTGACAGGTCGAACAGGCGATCCCGAGGTTTCGCGCAGGATTTCCGAATATCTGCGGGCTGTCGAAAAGCATGTCGCCATAAGCCACCAAGGGCAGATCGGTCTCGTCGATACCTTGTTCCTCGAAGTTGAGGACAAGCAATGGCAGCGGGTCCTGATCGAAGATGTCGGAGCCAGGCGGCAAGCTTGGCGGCACCTCGATAGTGCGTCGGCTGAACACAGCGGTTTCGGGCAGGGCACTCAGTGTCTGACGTGGAGCATAGTTGGCTAAGAGGTAATTTTCCGCGAGATAGCTGGAAATGACTGCGCGCGCGGCCTCCAGCGTGTCGCGATCCGCGGAAAAGGCGCCAGCGCCGAGAAGACCAGCGGACCCCGTGCTACTGTTAAGTTCCAGCCAAGCGAGGCCGATACGTCTTGCTGCTTCGGGGTCGGCTGCCGCGATACCATCCTCAAACGCACGGTAGAGCTCGCCTGCCGTTCGCAGAGCCTGGCGCGCCTTTGCAGGCTCTTCGGCTGCGAGAGTCCGGTCCAATTCCTCTTCGATCCTAAGCGCTACAAGACGAGTGGCCTCTGTGAAAACTGCTTGCCGGTCTTCACGTGCCATGGCGTCAAGGATACCATCCGGCTTGATACCGCTTTTGCGGTCCACCCACTCCAACGCGCCGGTCGAGAATTCCGAACCCCGGTGAGGTTCTGTCCAAGCGGTCTCGATGTCGTCCCAAGGCACTGGCGCGAGATTTCCAAGAAAAAGTGTCAGCCGATAGGCTGCCGCCTCAGGAAGCCACGGAGCCTCTTTGACAGGCGTCGCCCCCCCGGGTCCGGACAGCAGGACCGCGCTTGCAGCGGTTAGCAGCAGCCTCGAAAGATTTTTTATCACCATAGCCTCCAGCGCTAAAACTTAGACTCGTCTAACTTAGGTATTCTAGGCTAATTAGATTGTCAATTTTAGTTATTCGTTGCAATGTCCGGACATGTCGAAGCTACAATCATACGAACGCGAGGCGTTCGAGACTGTCGAGAGAGCTCCCGAAGCGCAGGCTAAGGGTTTCGCGACTGTGCGCCGAGCACATGAAAGCGAAATGGCGGAGGATTATGTGGAACTGATCGCAGAGCTGATCGAGTTGCGGGGGGAGGCTAGGCCGGTCGAAATCGCCGAGCGGCTTGGCGTGAAATCTCCAACAGTGACCAAGAACATCTCCCGACTCAAGGCTGCTGGTTTGGTGCGGCGGGAGCGTTACCGCGCAATATTTCTAACCGATGCGGGCCGAGAATTGGCCGAGGCCTGTCGCCGCCGCCATAGAGTCGTTGTCGCGTTTCTTCTCAGCCTGGGAATCGACGAAGAGACTGCGGAACGCGATGCGGAGGGGATCGAGCATCACGTCAGCACGACCACGCTGGAGGCCTTCGAGCACGCCCTCCAGAAGTTTCAGAGCAGCAAGTAGCGCAGCATCGAGTTCTCTCGAAATTCAGCAAGGCGAGACTCAAGAGGCTGCAGCGTCAGCAGTCATACGTTGGCGGGGTAGCATTTGTGTCAATGCTTAACTCTGGTCCAACCCATCGCATCCTCTGAGTTTGGCCAGCACGAAATAGTGCGCCCAATATTCCTACCTGCGCCGACCATGCAGCGAAAATGCCGGTCGCGTGAAAAGAGGTAGGCGCAACCCTTGAGTGGGTCCTCTGTTCAAAGCGCATAGACAATTGTCACCACCGTTGTGATGACGATCAAGAACATGACCAATGCGCCTATGGCAAGGGTCCGGCCCATGTCGCGGTTTGTCTTTGCCACTTTCAGACGCAATTCTTCGGCGGTTTCCGGAAACTCCAGTGCCGCCGAATTCGAGCCGCGTAGCAGGTCGTATCTCGTATTCCAGCGACGTACTTCCGCAGCGTCCCAGCCGTTCATGACCAGAATGATCGCGACGATCATCACCATCGAAGACGGGACCCAAATAGTATAGCCGCCGATCGTTTCGTCGGACAGCGCATCGATCAATCCAATTCTTTCCCTATGGGAGAATGCGTAAAGGCTCACCTCCTTGAGTGTCGTCAGGGAACCTAGAAAAATGTTTGCTACGATCACAACAAAGGCGGACAACAGCCTCGCTCCGCGTTTGGCGCCCACAGGGGGGTCTCTGGGATCGAAGAGCATGGTAAAGAACCAGAGCCCTGCTAGTACCATTCCCAGATGAGCGAACACTTCGATAGCCGCGATACGCTGCGCAAGTGCGTAAATGACAGGTACCTGCCAGATAAATAGCGCTCCAACAATCAACCCAGTTGCGGCCGTTGGATGCGCTACGAAACTTTGTCCCCGGGAGTTCGCTGGCGCACTGAAGTGTTGACGCCGGCGTCTTTCGAGGCTGGATAGCAGGATGCGCCACGGCTGCGATACGGCGATGAGAAGGGGGCCGATAAGGCGAAGAAGAAGATGTTCGACCTGATGTATTGAGAATAAGGTATGTCCCATTACAGCGAGCGGTGCGTTCATGGCTGCAAGAATGCAAGCAAGGCCGGCGAAGAACAAGATCGGACGCCAGACAGAGATCGTTCCGCGGATACGCACGGGTCGTCTGAGGCCGCGCATATAGAACCATGCGGCCAAACTGACGGATACAATGGACACTGGCGAAATCGCAAATCCAAACGGGTCGAAAAGAAGAAAGAAGGGGATTATCAGCTCCTGTCATTTTGTATTGTCAGCCAGTCGATAGGTACCGATGAACGTCGGGATTTTCCCATTACGCAACCCTAGGAAGCGGGCAGTTTTAATTCGATACAAAGACCAAATTCGCGTCAGGAAGTGATGCGTAAGAGAACCACTGAGATGAAGAAACCCAGTAGGCCTAGGGCGATGCCGAAGCTTGCCGCATATTGAAGGATGTCTAGGTAGTTCCCTTTGCGGCTCCGGGCTAAATAGCCTCCCCAAAAAGCACCTCCGATAAAGCCTACAAACATTAGCATCACGGTTCCTTTGGGTTTGTTTTTACAGACTTATGTCGCTGTTTGGCCAAGCCGAAGGCAAATCTCAACGTCCAAGCTGCACAGATGAGCGACAGAAATGTCCAATCGCCGAAACGTCCGTAAGGCGTAGCCGTACGCGCTGCCGGTAGGCTTTCATTTATGACGTCTGTTCGCCCAGTGTCGAGGCGCGCGACGATCTCGCCGTTAGCATCAATAATTGCGGATATCCCGGTGTTCGCAGCGCGCACCACGGGTAGCCCTTCCTCCACAGCGCGCATGCGCGCGGATGCGAGGTGCTGCTCGGGCCCGATGCTGGCGCCGAACCAGGCGTCATTTGTGGCGTTGAAAATCCAGTCGGGACGAAAAAGATCGTCGACCACCTGGCCCGGGAAAATGATCTCGTAACAGATTGCCACCGCAACCAGAGGCGCGCCCGGAATTGCCAGCGTTCGTGGCCCTGGTCCCGGCGTGAAATCACCCAAACCTTCGGCCAGACGCTCGAACGGCAGCCAACCTTTCAGGGGCACATATTCCCCGAACGGAACAAGATGATGTTTTGCATATCCCGTTAGAATTTCGCCGCTGCCGTCATAGACCTGAACCGTGTTGAAATATCGGGTTCCCCCATCCCTCTCTACGCGGTCAGGCACACCTGTCAAAAGGATCCTACCGTCTGGCAAAACCGTGGATAACCGCCTGCGCGCCAAGGCGTCTTCGTCCAGAAAACCGGGAAAGGCCGTTTCCGGCCACAGCAGCAGGTCGAAGCGTCCGGGTTGAGCGGACAAGCCGAGGTATTTTTCCAGCGTGCGTTCGCGGCTGCCCGGCGCCCACTTCTCGACTTGCGGCACATTGCCTTGGACGATGCGCAAAGCAATGTCCGTTGGCGGCACGTTCTGATTTAGCCGAAGCACACCGCCCCCCCAAATTACCGTCACCGCGACGGCAAAGAGCGCCAAAACAGCTGCGCGGCTGTTTGGCGCGGCTGCGATGAACACACCTGGCAATATGCTGATAAATACCGTGACAAAGCCCAGACCGTAACTTCCGACCCATGCGGCGGGTTGGCGCAGGGGGGCATGTTCGACAAGGGCATAAGCAGCAAGGTTCCAGGGAAACCCCGTCAGGACATGACCACGCAGCCATTCCGCGGCAACCCAACACGTTGCAAGCAGAAGACCTGCCGTAATGCCGCCGACAGCACGGCGCTGCATTACGGTGGCAAATAACATCGCCGCAATAGCTGGAAAAATGGCCAGTCCGGCGGACAGTCCCGCGACTGCTGGGATCGCAAGGGCACCGAAACGTTCGGAATCGACGTAAAAGCTTTCGGCAATCCAGGAAATTCCAAACAGGAACTGGCCCATTCCAAAGATCCAGCCGATGACGAAGGCGCGCGCGGTGGAAACCTGCATGAGCACGAGAAAGAGTGCTGAGAAGGCGACTGGAACAGCGATGATCCATGAGAACGGTGGAAGGGTTAAAACCGTTAAACCGCCCGCCATAAAGCTAATCCCTGATCGCAGGGGAAAGCAACGGCTGCAGCCAGTCAATTGCAGCCAACCCGTCATCATGGGTCAGTGTGAAGTTTAGCGGCTAACCACGGTGCTAGGAGCAGCAGCCCCACGCCACCGACCACGAACACATCCGCCATGTTGAAGGCGGGCCAATGCGTGGAGCCGACGTAGAAATCGAGGAAGTCCGTCACACCCCAAAATCGAATGCGGTCGAGGACGTTGCCGAGCGCGCCACCGATGATCGCACCATAGGCGATAGCCTCAACCCGGTTGTCAGTGCGTACCAGCATGACGGTCAACCCGCCGCAGATGGCTAGGGCCAAGGTCGCAAGGCCCCACCATGGTGCTCCACCAAGCAGTCCGAATGTCACGCCATCGTTGCGCAAGTAAATAAGATTAAAACTGGGAAAGACCGGAATTCCGGCGCTCAAATCTGTCGCATTAGCGACGACGATTGCTTTTGTCACCTGATCGACAAGAAAAGCAGTTCCAGCCGCAATGAAGCCTTGGAAATGGGACTGTTTCATCTCATCACCCCAGCCATACATCTAGGAACAACATGATCACGAGGCCGACCGCGAGACCGAAAGTCGCCCTGTTTTGATGGCCGGATCGGTGGGTTTCGGGAATGATTTCGTGGCTGATTACGTAGAGCATCGCCCCGGCGGCGAAGGCGAGGCCCCATGGCAACAGGGGCTGCGAGATGCCGATGATGCCAGCGCCAAGAAGCCCGCCTACCGGCTCGACAAGACCTGTCAGGGCGGCAACCCCCCACGCACGGCGCCTGGAATACCCCTCACCAAGCAATGAGACCGCTACGGCGAGACCCTCGGGCGCGTTTTGCAGCCCGATGCCAATCGCGAGCGGCAAGCCACCAGAGAAACCATCAGCCCCAAACCCGACACCAACGGCAAGCCCTTCGGGAAAATTGTGGATCGTGATCGCTATGATGAAGAGCCAGACGCGGCGCAGAGATGCGGCGGCGGGCCCTTCTCGCCCCGTTTTGAAATGTTCATGCGGCAGTCGTTCATTCATCAGAGCGACCGCCCCCATGCCAAGCAAGATCGCAACACAAACGATGGCTGCCGGGAGAGCACCGTTGTCGAACTGTCTTTCGGCTGCGTCGAGAGCCGGAATGATCAACGAAAAGAATGAAGCAGCGAGCATGACACCCGCCGCGAAGCCAAGCAGCAAATCGCGCGTGGCACGGGAGGGGACGCGTCCAAAGAGAACGGGGGTCGCCCCGACCGCTGTCAGCGATCCGGCGGCAAGGCTTCCAAGAAAGCCGAGAGTTATTGGGGACAAGGGTTCCAAGCGCTGAGTTCCCGCCGATACGTCAGTCAGCGGCCAAATAGCTGCTAAGGATTTCGGTCGACCCATCGCCCTGGATCAAAAAGACATCGTAGCCCTCGCGATCATTTTCCGGTCCCATGCCCGGGGAGCCATAGGGCATACCCGGCACCGCCACCCCCACTGCATCTGGACGCTCATCCAACAAACGCTGGATGTCTGATGCCGGTACATGACCTTCGATCACGTAGCCGTCGACCAAAGCCGTATGGCAGGATACCATGCGCTGAGGCACGCCGGTGTCGAGTTTGAATCGCACAAGAGATCCCCCGAACATGTCCTCGCCTATCGGCGCGAATCCGCTTTCCTCAAGGTGCTTCATCCAGGACAGACAACAGCCGCAGCCGTTTGTCTTCCGGACATCAATCTGGATCGCATCGGCGACAGCTTGCGCCGCGGAAAACAAGGCCAGCGTGACTGCAAGAGCGGGAGCCAGTCGTTTCATGGATTAAAGCCTTTCGGTTGTTGTCTGCACAAATTCGCTGGTGAGCCTCTCGGCCAGTAGCGAGCGAGCCTCAGCCAATCGCTCAAGTGCAGCCGTGCCAACCGCATCCCGGTCGGCCGCCTCTACCAGTCGGTCGTCTGAGAGAGGATCCGTCGGGCGACCATCGACCAGAACCTCATAATGCAGATTTGGGCCGGTCGCGGTGCCGGTCGCACCGACGCGACCGATTATGTCTCCGGCCATCACGCGCTGCCCTTGTTCGAGTGTGTCCGGCACCTCGCTGAGATGTGCGTATCGTGTCAGGGTGTCGGAACCATGCGATATCTCCACCACCCGGCCATATCCACCACGACGTCCGATGAAGCTCACGCGTCCAGGCGCCGTTGCTTTTACAGGCGTACCGCGGGCCGCAGCAAAGTCGACGCCGGTGTGCATGCGTACATTCCCATAGACCGGGTGCGTGCGACGGCCGAAGACGGAACTCAGCCGCGCTCCTTCCACCGGTTGGGCAAAGACACGCAGGACCTCTCCATCCACATAGATCGTCGCTTGACCGCTGCCGTCATCCGGCCAGACGATCTCATAGACCGATCCAGCAAGGTCCAATGCGGCAAAGGCAAGCTCGGGCTGGCCAATCCTTTTGTTTCCTTCTCGCGCCTCACGCCAAAGGAGACGCATCCTCTCACCCCCGGAGAGTTCACGTCGAAAATCGATTGTGCCGCCCAGCATCTGTGCCAGATCGACCGCGAAGCGTGCAGGTATCTTTGCCTTGTCCAACGCTGCGGAAATCGAACTTTCAACCACCGCCTCGCTTGCGAAAATCACCACTTTAGGGTCTGGTTCCAATACGCGCGTAAGAAGTTCTTCACCAAAAACCGTTTCGATCCGCACTCCATCATCAATGGCCAGTTCTACGCGCTTCGGATTGCCGTCCGCGTTTGAGATCACGGTGATCTCATGGCCTGGGCGCAATCGGCGCAGATCATATTCCACTCCAAGTGCCAGAGCGATCTCCGCACGGGCGGGTGCGGCAACGCCGGCGTTCGCTAAAACTGCATCCAACGTCTCACCCGACGCGATTTGACGCGTCCAAGTCACCAAGGGCGGTTCAATTGCTGGCAAGGCGGTTTCGGTGACGTCAGGCTGCAAGAGAGGGACGTTTAGGATTTTGCGCGCTCCGCCGACTTGTGTGGTTTTGGGAACCGTCATGACGCTATCAGCAAGTCGCGGTTCCAAAACTGCAGCAGGCGCCCATTGCGTTGCTTCGGCAATCGATTGGGGCACCGGTTCTTTGGGCCACCACCCTAAGGTGGCGATGGCAGTCATCGAAAAGGCGCCTACCAGGGCCACCGAGGCAACTCTTATTCTCATGTTGTGATCTCTACATCTTCTGTCAACGCACGTCGGATCTTCGGTACTGCGAATTCTCTTGGCTCGTGGTGGTCAATCATGGTGACGAACTCACCGTTGGCGCCAAAAAGAAATATGCTTGCCGTATGGTTCATCGTGTAGTCACCTCCCTCGGTCGGGACGCGCTCATACGAAGCCCGAAACCCTTCTGTAGCGCGGGTAATCTGGTTTTCCGTCCCGGTCCAACCCCGAATGGCCGGATGAAAATAGCCGACATATTCGGCCATGGCCTCGACCGTGTCACGCGCCGGGTCGACCGTGATGAAGACCACGTTCATCTGCGCGGCTTCGTCTCCGAGATCTTCAAGCCAGCCTGAGATATCCGATAACGTCGTGGGGCAGACATCCGGGCAGTAGGTGAACCCGAAGAACACCATGGTCGGCCGTCCGATCAGGGTTTCTGGGCCCACTTCATGGCCTTCGTGATCGGTCAGTCGGAAATCCATCGCCGTTAGGGGGAGCGGCCTTTGGCCAGTAGGTTTCGGAGCGCCGGGACCATCCACGCGCCACCAGCCGATACCAAGCATCATAGCCAGAGCGCCTGCACCGTATTGGAACAATTGCCGACGCTGCATCAGCTTTCCGGCCCGCGCGCGGCGATCCCCAGAATTGGGACCTCAACAGTCACTTCGCTACCGTCCGAGAAAGTCAGTGTCAGCGGGAAGGTCTCGCCTTCGATCATCGGGTCTTGCAGCTTCATGAGCATGGCGTGCAGCCCGCCCGGCTCCAATGCCACGCTTTCGCCCGGCCCAATCGTGATGTCGTCTGCAGGTGACATTGAACTGACGCCTGCAGCGTTGGTTTTCGTCTCATGGATCTCGGGCATCGTGGCAAGTGGTGTTGTAAGTCCGGTCAGCGTGACTGTGTCTTCAGTTGCGTTATGTATAGTGAAATATGCCGCGCCCGGTCGGTTTATACCAATCGAAGCACGGGACCACGCGTTTACTACGATGACGTCCTCCGAACCGGCAAATGTCGGAGTCGATATGCCCGAGAGCAGCAAAAAAAGAGTCAAGCCCTTGATATAAGGTAGCTCTATCATGACAGATTCTCCTTTATCTATCCGAGCATCAACTTTGGCTGACCGCAATTTCTGCAGCGACCAGTCGCCGCAGTTCGGCCTCACCGAACGGGTCTAATGGCTTGGCGTTGACGAAGAACGTGGGCGTTTGTCGCACGCCTACCGCTTCGACATCAGCGCGGTCCTGATTGAGCACTGCCACGACACCGGGGGCCAGCATCTGTGTTCGAGCAGCTTCGACATCCAGACCACCGCTTGCGGCAATCTCAAGGATCAAACCCGGTGCTGGAGTGCCATGGGACGCCCATCGTGGCTGCTCGCGCAGGACCGCTTCCAGCACGGGTTCGAACACATCCTGCATCCGCGCAGCTTCGAGAACACGGATCGCTTCCACTGAAGCTTTCCCGTGAAAGGCAGTATATCGAATGACGACACGGACCGCACCACCGTGCTCAGTCATGATATCCTTGACCACGGGATAAAAGGCGCGGCAGGCCTCGCAAGCTGGATCGAAAAACTCGACAATCGTGACAGGTGCCGTTTCGGGGCCAAGGATCGGGGAATAGGACCGGATCAGCACATCGTTCACTTCTGGCGCGACAGGGACTGCCTCTGCCATGGGTTGGGGGCGGGTGGCATACCAAGCCGCGCCGCCAAAACCTGCGGCACCAACAGCCAGAACGGATAGAACGAGGCCGCGTCGATTCATGTTTATTTTTCCTTCAGTGAAAGGGCCGACAGCACCCCGATAATCGTGAAGGCGACAAGCGCCATCAGCGGAATCGGAATCCCGGAGACCAACTGGTTGTCGTCGGTACAAGAGGGGCCAGTCGCCGTGCAGGGCTGGATCGCCTCGGGGATCAGACCGACATAGAGGCCGATGTGATACATCGCCACCGCCGCCCCCCCAAGCGCCAGTGCAACGCCATAGCGCCCCACGCGGGAATCCTGCCACCACAACCCGAGCCCAAGAACGATGGCCAAGGGGAACATGAAGGCGCGCTGGAACCAGCAAAGGATGCAAGGCGTTTGACCAAGCACCTCGCCAATAAAGAGCACGGCAAGCGATGAGATAAGCGCAATGATCCACGCTAGGCCAAGGGCTGTTTCTCCGGAGAGTCGGGGCATGACGATCAGATCCTCTCTTTCAGATCGGCGAGGATCTCTTCGGCGGGCGTGCCATAGGGCCAGGAATCCGCGAAGCCTGCCTGTTTGTCGAAAAGGAAAAGGTGCGACGTGTGACCCATCGTGTATCCACGCGGCGCAGTAGCCTCCTCGATCCGCTCAAAGAAAATTGGGAAAGTCTCGGATGTTGCGGCGATCTGCTCCGGCGTGCCGGTCAGCCCGATGATTCTTGCGTCGAACACGGGCACGTACTCTGCTAAAGCCGTCGGCGTATCTCGCTCAGGATCGATCGTTATGAAAATCGGCTGAACCATTGCCGCCTCATCGCCCAGACCCTCCATCACGGCCGCGACTTCGGACAGTGTTGTCGGACAGACGTCGGGGCAATTGGTGAAGCCGAAGAAGACCAACATCCAGCGACCTTTGAAATCTTCCTCCGTTTGGACCATCCCGCGATGATCGGTCAGTTCGAAATCAGCAAAAAACGGTGGTTCACTCTCTGTGCGGGCAAGGTCGGCACGGTAGTCCAACCACAGCAACAGCCACATGAGAACGAACGCCGCCACGCCCGCCAACACCTTCGATACCTTCTGAAAACCTGGAAGCCTCACACCGCTACGCCCGAACTTGATTCTATATTTTGGAGGTGTCTACAACTTCTAGCAGCTGTAGGTTCAAGCGCGATTGTCGCTAATTGGCTGGCAATCACGGACCTGTGAGGAGGTGGTGAATCTTGTGATGTCTGCCACTTAAAGCTACACCCTCTGTAGCTAATGTGGAGAGCCTGAAATGTTGACCATTGGGACGCTTGCAAAAAAGACTGGTACAAAAGTGCAGACAGTCCGGTATTATGAGCAGATCGGGCTCATGCCAGAACCCGGCAGAACTGAAGGCGGCCAGCGACGATATGGTGATGCCGAGCTTGACCGCCTGTCGTTCGTCCGGCACGCGCGGCAACTGGGGTTCTCGTTGGATGCGATCCGCGAACTGCTCGACCTCAGCGATCACCCGGGAAAATCTTGCGCGGAGGCCGATGCGATTGCCCGCCGGCAGCTTAAGCAAGTTGAGCATCGACTGGCTCGCCTGGAGGCGCTGCGCACGGAATTGAAACGTATGGTGCATGAGTGCAGTGGCGGGCAGACCGCTGACTGCCGTGTGTTAGAGGTGTTGAGAGACCACTCCGAATGCCTGACAAACCATGAAGAGATCGGCGGCTAAGATGCCCGTTGCGTTTGTCTATCCGATCGCGGCGCTTGCCGAAATCGCAGGGTGTTTCGCTATCTAGGCCTGTTGGCACTTTGGGTTTCGCCTGGCACTGCTGCTGTCCTAGCCTTGTTCGGATGGCTCTAGGCGCAGGTGGAAGCTGTCGCCGCGGGACACACATTTACAGCTTATGGTGGCGTCCATATAGCGGCCTCGGTTGTGTGGATGTGGTGGGCAAAAGTAGGCCTGACAGCCGGGAACTGCTCGGGACCGTTATTTGTTTGCTAGGGGCAACAGCCGCACCGCATGAATACTAAGAAATGGGCCCGTTCGGCTCAAGCGAAATCTGGTTCAACTTACTTTGATTCATTCCAGAAAGACGAAAGAACTCCGGAATAATAGCTCGTCGTTTGAGTTTGCAATTCTGCAAGTTCTGGGATTAAGAATAGCGCATGGTAGAGCAGAAGAATGCATCGGAAAGACGCACACTCTGGATCGTTCTGGGGCTGAACATCGGGTTGGCTATCGCCTTCTTTATCTCGGGCGCATTTGGCGATTCAACCGCCCTTATCGCCAATGGTCTCGACAATTTATCAGATAGTTTTGTCTACGGGATCAGTCTCTTTGCCTTGTCCCGATCCGCGAAGTGGAAGCGTGGAGCGGCGAATGTTTCGGGCGGCCTGCTGATCCTTTTCGCCGTCGGCATCCTTTATGATGCTTGGCGTCGCTACGTTGGCGGATCGGATCCTCTTGGCATAATCATGATCATCATGGCACTGGTCGCGGCGGGCATTAACGCGCTCTGCGTTTGGCTGTTGGCACGTATTCGCGATCCAGATGTGAACATCCGCGCGGCGAACACATTCAGCTGGAACGATTTCGCCGCCAATCTCGGCATTGTTGCCGCAGGCTTACTCGTGGCTTGGCTTGGAGCGAATTGGCCCGACCTTATTGTTGGCGTTATTGTTGCTGGCATTGCTGCTTGGGGCGGTGTCGGAATACTGAAAGACGCACATGGTGAACATCATAAGGCTGTTTGCCATGACGATTAGGTAGGGACGTGGGCTTGACCGGAGGGGTAATGACAGTTTAGCGCGCTGTGATTGTTTTTCTTCTGGCCTTTCTACGCTGTCTATCTGATCAAGCGAACGACTGTAATTCGCTCTTATCCTGTCCGATTTAGGAAAAACCTTGGAAGGATTTCACATGACCCTCACACGCCGCCGCCTTCTGGCCTGTTCCGCGAGCTCATTCGTCGCTGCGCCATTCGCAGTTTGGGCTGAAGAAAAGCCTACCATCCACGTGATGAAAGATCCCAATTGCGGGTGCTGTTCGGCTTGGATCGACATCTTGGAAAAAAACGGTTTTGCCGTAACAACTGAACGCAGCTTTGGGACGCTGTTGATCCGGCACAAGTTGGACAGCGGCATCCCGCAGAACATGACCTCGTGTCACACCGGCGAGATTGAAGGCTATATGATCGAAGGTCACGTTCCGCCCGCCGACATCCGCAAACTGCTGGCCGAGCGTCCAGATGCCATCGGCCTTGCCGTGCCGGGGATGCCCTATGGCTCACCAGGTATGGGGTCAGAAGATGAACGCGAAGCCTATGAGGTCTTTCTAATCTTTAGGGACGGCAGCACAAAAGTGTTTTCGCATTACGACGCTGCATAGGGCACTGCGCTGAAACTTGCTGCAAAGTATGGTGACAGGAACCTCAGTGTCCATCTTTTGGTTTGCACTGTGTCAACCAAAGCAAGGAGCAAGATCATGCAAGTTCAGGACATCATGACGAGCAATCCCACCTGCTGCGACCCCGATACTTCGATTCAGGAAGCCGCTGCCCTTATGGCTGAAAAGTCTGTCGGCTCCATTCCGGTGCTCAATGACGCCGGT
This sequence comes from Sulfitobacter sp. LC.270.F.C4, assembly GCF_032922545.1. Lineage (NCBI taxonomy): Bacteria > Pseudomonadati > Pseudomonadota > Alphaproteobacteria > Rhodobacterales > Roseobacteraceae > Sulfitobacter > Sulfitobacter sp. LC.270.F.C4. Next base: position 863,059 of record NZ_CP136692.1, read on the forward strand.
GAGCCCGTTGGCATCGTGACGGACCGCGATATCTGCTGTGGTGCCGTTGCGCAGCGCAAGACGGTTGAAACACCGGTTTCAGAAGTCATGTCGAACGACCTTCTGACAGTCTCTGCTGACGACGACGTTGAGAGCTGTTGCAACAAGATGGAAGAAAAACAGGTTCTGCGTAGCGTGGTCACCGACGAAAGCGGTAAATGCTGTGGCGTCGTCGCCCAAGCGGATGTCGCCCGGGAGGCCGGTGAAGCGGAGACCGCAGAGTTGGTGGAAGAAGTTTCGCAACCCAAGAAGAAATCGGGCTGCTGCTGACAACGTAATGAGCCCAACGGTTCATCCGGATAAGGGCTTTCAGTTTTTTGCCAATGGAAATGATCAGAACGCGGTGTAGGACCGCGTTCTGATCGAACTAACAGAAAGAGGCGCGGCCGATGGCTCACGATCACGCTCATATAGATCCCGAGAGTGGTGACCGCAGGGTATCCATTGCGATTTGGGCGAACGCGCTGCTTACGGCGGCACAGATCGTTGGCGGGATTTTCGCCGGTTCGTTGGCGCTTATTGCTGATGCGCTGCATAACTTTTCTGACATGGCCTCATTGGTCATCGCCTTTGTCGCCCGAAAAATCGCGCGACGTCCAGCGGATGAACGCATGACCTTCGGCTATGGCCGGATCGAAGTCGTTGCCGCCCTGATCAACTACACCACGCTTATCCTTGTCGGGCTTTACCTGATCTATGAAGGCGGGATGCGCATGATTGACCCGCCGCAAGTGGCGGGTTGGACTGTCGTGATTTTGGGCGGGGTCGCGCTTGTAGTCGACACTCTTACGGCGCTGCTGACCTACTCAATGCAAAAGGGCAGCGTGAACATCAGAGCGCTGTTCCTGCACAATTTATCGGATGCTTTGGCTTCAGTTGCCGTAATCATCGGCGGCATCCTGATCATCCTTTACGATCTTCGGTGGGTTGATCCGGCCATCACCATCGGCATTGCCCTTTATATCCTATACCTCGCTCTAACTGAGATCGGCGATCCTATACGTATGCTGATGCTGGGCAGCCCGCCTGACATGGATGCGGGTGCGGTGGTTGAAGCGATGACGAACGTCGAGGGTGTGCGCGATGTGCATCACGTTCACCTATGGCAAATGCAGGAACATGAGGTCGCACTCGATTGTCATGTGGTTTTGGAGGGAACAGGTCTCGAGGACCTTGAGTTTGCAAAAGATACCCTCAAAGGAATATTGGCAGACGACTTTGGCATCACCCATTCAAGCCTTGAGTTTGAAACCCTCGGCAATGCGCATGAGAATGCATCACTGTTCGGTCATGCGGATCGGCGAAAGAGTAAAGGCGAAGGAACCGGCACAGATTGAGCGGCAGCCGAACTCGCGAAGGCTGCGCGCCGCCTTGAGCAACGTCCCGCCCATATGAGCGCATTCCGCCATTCTTCCGCTTTCCTTTTTCGACCAAGGATCGACATTTCAACAACGTGCTCCTATATCACCATCATGCGCATTTTGCTTCGCCTTGCCACGTTCTGCCTATCACTCGTTCTCCTAACGGGTGCGTTGGCGCATGATCTGGCGGCGGCGAATATGTCGATAGAGATGTCCGGCATGACCGTATCCTCGACAAGTGATCAGGGCGAAGCCTGCGCAGCTTGTTTGCCAGGGGAGCAAAGCGAGGTTGTCTGCGACATAGATTGCACAGCTCCCGTATTTGTTTATTCGCAGATGCATCAGTCATCCATAGAGAGCGTTCAGCGCTTCTTCATGCCTGCGCCAGCGGATCTCAGCCTTGCCGGGCTTAATCCCGGGTCTGATCCTTTCCCACCAAGAACCACCTTCCTGAGTTGACCGGCCGCACCGAAGGGTGACGGCCCGGTCTCGCGTTGTCTGCTGCCAAGCGGCAGCAAAGCGATCGACCTTATCCGTCACTTTCGGGAACGACCTTCATGTCACTTTATCAATCGCGCGATATTTCGCGTAGACGCATGCTGTCCAGCGGACTCGCTGCCATGGGTGCGGCGCTGACCCTACCTCATGTGTCATATGCAACCACTCAGGGGGCTTCGATCCGGGCCCTCGGATACGACGGCAACTCATTGATCGTCGCGTCTGAGCATGCTCTCTGGCGCGTCTCCACCGCAAATCAAATAAGCGAACGGCCACTTGATCACACAGTCACCGCGATCGCCAGCCACCCCGAGGCTTCGGGCAGTCTCTTTGCGGCGGTCGAGCCAACCGGTCTCTTGCGCAGCCGCGACGGCGGGCGCACGTGGACCAACGCAGGTGCAGGTTTGCCTCCAGTCCGGGTTACTGCTCTGACCCAAGCGGCCCTTGAGCCAGGTTTGGCCTATGCTGCGCTTGCGGGTGACGGGCTCTGGCGCAGCGAAGACGCCGGGGAAAGCTGGGAGTTCGTGATGGACCGGCCCTATCTGAACGGAGCCGAGCAGGAGGTGCTCACGCTCGTTTCTGTGGGAAATCCGACTGGCATGGGCGGCATCTGGCTATATGCCGGAACTGAGGCAGGACTAACCCGCGTGCCCGATTGCTTTTGTCGCTGGCAGGATGTGACGGCGGGTAATGCCATGGATGCTCTGGTCGAGGGTAAAGCGCTGCCGCCCACGACACCGCTGCCTGTAGGGCAGCCTGTCCCACATCTCGCGCTCTCGCCCAAAGCACCGGAGCAACTCTACGTGGGCCTCGACAGTGGCCTTTGGACTTCGGCAGACGCAGGGGTGAATTGGTCGCTGGTTGCTGATGGAAAAATCGACGCACTGGCTGTCGATCCTGCCGATCCTCAGCGTCTGACCGTCGTTCGCGACGGCAATCTTTCTGTCAGCCGCGATGGCGGCCTGACGTTCGACACTCTCGACATCTTTGAAGGAGACAAAAATTGAACAGTAAATTCACCCTCGGCACGGTTGCCGCAATCACAGCCGCCGGCATCATTGGTTTTGCCACCTTCGGCATGGCCGAAAGCGACAGAGCGCCTGACACGGATACCGCTGCGATCACCGTTCCGGCTGACCGCCAGATGACCATTTGGCGCGATCCGTCCTGTGGCTGCTGTGACGCCTATGCCGATTATGCAGAAGAAAACGGTTATCATGTCACCCGCATTGACGACCGCGATTTTGACAAGCGTTCTGTCGAAGTTGGCGTGCCAGAACAGGGGCTCGGTTGCCACCTCGCTGAGGTCGATGGCTATTACATCAGTGGTCTGGTCCCTGTGGAGGTCATTCAACGCCTAACGTCTGAACGCCCCGAGATCACCGGCATTACGCTGCCGGGTATGCCCAGCAACGCACCCGGCATGGCGGGCAAGAGTGGCACCCTCAAGACCTATGCCTTCGGCGAGGACGGCGTGGCCGTGTATTCAAATGAGTGAGGATGGAATGATGGAAATGATGAACGGATCTATGATGAATGGGCCGATGTCGGCCGGAATGATGATCGGCTGCGGCCTGTTGTTCCTTTTGGTGCTGGCGGTGCTGGTTCTGGGCGTGTTGGCTCTGGTCAAATACCTGAGGCGCTCGGCATGAGAGCGTTGATCGTAGCCGCTGTGGTTGGCATCACGGGCGCCGCTGCGGTTGCTGTCTGGGCCGGGGGGAAGGAAGACGCCCCCCCGGCGCTCACCGTGCTTGGCGTGCCTGTGGATGCGGAAATGCTCGATCAGGGCGCTGACCTCTATGCGGAGAACTGTGCCTCCTGCCACGGCGCAGACCTCGAGGGCCAACCGGACTGGCGCAGGCGGCTCGACAATGGTCGCATGCCCGCGCCGCCGCATGATGAAACGGGCCATACATGGCACCATGCCGATCAGCAGCTTTTCGACATTACCAAGAACGGGCTGGCCTCGGTCGTGCCGGGTTATGAAAGCGACATGCCCGTGTTCGAGGGCATTCTGAGTGACGCGGAAATCACAGCGATCCTTGGCTATATCAAGAGCACATGGCCCGAGCGTGAACGCAATTATCAGGCCGAGATCACCTCGAAGAACGAGGAAGGATCATGAGCAACCAGGATCAAGCTGCGCCCAAGTGGCGATGGTCCCTTCTGATCGCCGCGCTTCCTGCGGCGGTCTTCGCGGCCATCGCGGCGGCTTTCCTATGGGGACTGTTTAACAATGAAGACAGCCTTCCGAGCACCATGATCGGCCGGGACATCCCAGAGTTTGATTTGCCTCCAATCGAAGGACGCGAAAACGGCTTGTCGACATCAGATCTCCGCGGCGAAGTTTCACTCGTAAATGTCTGGGCCTCCTGGTGCGTGCCATGCCGGGTCGAGATGCCGCTGCTGGTGGAGCTTTCTCAGACCGGCAGCGTGTCAATCCACGGCATCAATCTAAAGGACAAGCCAGCCGCTGCACGCAGGTTTCTCGCAGAACTCGGCGATCCCTATGACCGGATCGGTGCGGATAGCTCTGGCCGGGCCTCTATTGACTGGGGCGTTTACGGAGTGCCGGAAACCTTTGTGATCGATTCAAAAGGGCGCATTGCTTACAAACATGTTGGCCCCTTCAACCGGCACTCTCTGGAAAACGATATTCTTCCAGTGGTGCGGCGTTTGCAACAGGAGCAGGGGGCATGAAGCGGCGCGGTTTTCTTGGCGGCGCACTGGCGCTCGGGGCCACGCCGGCTGCGGCGCGTCCGGTCATGGCCGAGCACAACGCGCCCTTACCAATGCTCTCGCCGCCGATCACCGACGGGAGGGGCCGGGACCTGACTTTGGCAGATTTCCGGGGACGCACGGTGTTGCTTAACATCTGGGCGACATGGTGCGCCCCTTGTCGTGATGAGATGCCAACCCTCGACAGACTACAGGCAAAGCTTGGCGGGCCAGAGTTTCATGTGCTCGCCTTGTCGATCGACCGGGGTGGTTTCGACACCGTCCGCGCATTCTATTCCGACATCGGCATTCAGCATCTTGCTCTCTACGCCTCGGATCAATTGAGGGCGATGATGGCTCTTGGCGTGGTCGGCTTACCGACGACACTTCTTGTTAGCGCCGAAGGCCGCGAAGTCGCCCGCAAAGTGGGACCGGCCGATTGGGACAGCCCGGCGGTAATCTCTCAAATCAAGCACGTCGTTTCAAAAGGATGAACCCAACAGTGACCCAAATTTCAAACAACGATAGGTCAGCAAGTGCGATCCCCGTGCCTTCGCGGCGACAGACCCTCATGCTGACTGGCTTTGCCGCTATCAGTGGCGGCGCTGCGCTCAACTGGGACTGGCTGACTGCTGTTGGTGCGGCACCTTTGATCCTTAGCCTCGCTCCTTGTGCCGCTATGTGCGCTCTGGGGCTTTGCATGCGCGGCGGCTCTGCCGGCTGCGCCAAAAACGATCCGACAACCAAGCCGGACACCACGACAGACTAATTCTCAACCCAAGAAGGAACTGACATGACTTACAAAATGAAAATCACCGCTGCTGCCCTGACCGGCATGATGTTGGCCGCTCCCATCGCTCAGGCACAAGATGCAAAACCAGAAGCGGGCGATATGCCGATGGCCGAAGGTCACAGCATGAACGGCGAGATGTCCGGCATGAAAAACATGGAAGGCATGAAGGGTATGGAAGACATGATGCCCATGATGAAAATGATGTCTGATATGGGGCCGATGATGGAAGCCTGCACAGAGATGATGCAGTCCATGACCGACCACATGAATTCTGCGCATGGCGAAGATCAAAAGGGCTGAACCTCGGTCCGCCCGTCTGACTGGCGGGCGGATCATTCTATTGAAAGAAGTATCATGACTAAGATTACGCCGGCCCGTCGTCGGCTAAGCATTGCCCTGTGGGCGAGTGCTATCGCTGCCGCCGTGCTTGTTGCGGGCCTTGCCCTGCTGCGCCCGGACCACGTTCCTGCCGGCCAAGCGGTCTATCGCGGCGACGCTGACATCCGTTCAGAATTCTCGTTGCTCGACCACAACGGTCAGGTCGTTAGCCAAAAGGACTACGCAGGCCGCTGGCAGCTTGTGTTTTTTGGCTTCACCCACTGCCCAGATATCTGTCCAACCACCTTGGCATATATGGGTAACGTGCTGGAACTGCTGGGCCCTGAAGCTGATGAGATTGCTCCGCTCTTCGTGACGGTCGATCCAGAGCGCGATACGCCTTCGGTTCTGAAGGAGTATGTCGCGAATTTTCACCCGAATCTGATCGGGTTGACCGGAAGCGAGGACCAAATCGCCGAGGCGACCGAGGCCTTCAAGGTTTACAACGAGAAAATTCCCGCAGAAACGGCGCCCCACGGATACATGATGGCCCACGCCGGCCATATTTACCTGATGAACCGCAAGGGTGAGTTTGACGCTGTTTTTCTTGAAAGCGCGCAACCAGCTGAGGAGATGGCCGAACAAATCTCCATGCGTATCGCGAAAGAGAAACGGACCCAATGACCCAAAAATACACCCCCATCACATGGCGCAGCGCCCTCTTACTTGTTGCCAGCCTACTTTTGGCCTCACCGGTTTTTGCCGATCATCCGGGTGAGAACCTTAATCAGGTGATGGCTGCCAAGGAAGCCGCCTTCGAACCGATCTTGCCCGGCGACGCACCAGACCTCGCTTGGATAGGGGCGGCGCATGAAAGCACATCCCTCAATGCTTTGAGGGGAAAGATCGTGGTTCTGAGCTTTGTGCCCGAAGGTTGTGGCGATCCTTGTGAGGCACAACAAGCTACGCTCACCGAAACGCTCACTGCGCTCAACTCCAGCGCGATGCGCGATATGGTGGTCTTTGTTACCCTTAGCGACGAGCCGCAAAGCGGTCCCGCTACGCAGAACAGGATATTCGCGCGGACGCCAGACCCTGAAAAACTTAGTCATCCAAACGCTGCTCTCGCTGGGGTAAGCGAACGGAAAGACCTAACCCCTCAGGTCCATCTGCTGAACCGCGCAGGCCAGCAGGTCGGCATTTTTCACGGCGCTGATTTTGAGCCGCTTAACCTCTTGCTCTATATCAATGTGCTGACCAACACCCATCCTCATGCTGAACCCAGCTTCTGGCAGCGAATGACTGGATGGTTCTTATGAAATCTTACAGCACGATCACGGGACCCCATTGGCTTTCCGCACTTCGGCGTTTTGCCGTAATCACCTTCCTGGGGCATCTTATTTGGGAGGCCGCACATATTCCACTTTATACCATCTGGGTTGAGGGAACGTGGGGTGAGATTATCTTTGCTGCCGTGCATTGCACCGGAGGCGATCTACTGATCGCCATGAGCAGCATATTGCTTGCCCTGTTCTTCTTTGGCACCGGCTCTTGGCCGCAAAGGCGGGTATATCCTGTTTTAGGCGCAATGATGGTGATGGGGCTTGGCTACACGGTTTTCAGCGAATGGCTAAATATCGAAGTGCGCGAAGCATGGGCCTACCGCGAGATCATGCCGGTCATTCCGATCATCGACGCCGGGCTAACCCCCATGTTGCAATGGATCTTCGTTCCTCTCGCGGCCTACTTCGGCGCGGTTAGGCATTCCTCCCGCAAGGTAGACGTGCCTGATGCTTGATGTCTCCTCTCTCGGGCTCATAGCGGCTTTGCTCGCCGGGATAATCTCCTTTGTGTCACCTTGCGTCTTACCTTTGGTGCCCGGCTATGTCTCCTATATCGCGGGACGAACTGGGGTTACTGGGGCGCATCGCAGCCGCAAACAAGCGGTTTGGTTAAGCTTCTGCTTCGTAGTGGGGTTTTCGACGATTTTCATAGGACTCGGGGCTTCGGCAACGGCTCTGGGGCAAGTGCTGCTGCGTTGGCGGTTCGAGTTAAACCTGATTGGCGGCGCAATCGTAATCCTTTTTGGGCTGTTCATGCTCGGGGCCGCCCGCATTCAGGCCATGGAACGTGACATGCGTTTCGACATTGACCTTCCCGGCGGGCAGCCGGTGGCATCCTACGTTCTGGGGCTTGCTTTCGGCTTTGGTTGGACCCCATGTATCGGACCGATCCTGGGTGCGATCCTGACAGCAAGTGCTGCCAGCGCCACAGTATCAGAAGGGATCGGATTGTTGGCTGTCTACTCAGCCGGCCTTGGCGTGCCATTCCTCATCGTTGCGGCTTTTACGGAGCAGGTTGCGGCCCGTCTGCGTGCCATCGGCTCTGTCGGGCGACGGCTCCATCAGGTGGCGGGGGGGATTATGGTCGTTATGGGGCTCACTATGATGACCGGACAGCTCAGTGCTTTCTCATGGTGGCTCTTGGAAACCTTCCCGATGCTGGGGCGGATCGGCTGAACTTTATTTGGAACCTTCCAGGGCTGGAAAGTGATTGTCCTCTTATAGGGTTAGTTTCGACCAGCAATAGATAGGGAAAAGAGATGATGGACGGTGATATGATGGGCGGCGGGATGATGTTTGGGATGGGGATCGGCTGGCTTTTGATCATCGTGATCCTCATTTTGGTGATCGCAGCTCTGGTTAAATATCTACGCAAGTAAAGCAGGAGACTGGCAATGAAGGAGTCCGACAAGCCAGTCATCGTCGTCACCGGTTCAAGCGGCTACCTCGGGGCGGCGGTCGTCAAACGATTGCACGAAAAATACCGTGTCGTTGGACTGGACCGCCATTCACCGCCTCATCCCCCGCATCAGGCCGAATGTACCTGCTTTGCTGGATACCTCATTCCTCGAACTGCCCAGCCCCTGTCATGCTTTTTTGAGCAGACGGTTCTCGAGTGTTAGGTCGGCCGCGCATTCTTTCAGAGCCATGGCTTCCGATCTCAACTCCTTCACCTCAGGGATGTCGCCTGACGCGCTGTCTCGCCGGAAAGACGACGATTTCCAGTCTCAAGGAATTCCTTCGACCAAGTGCAGTACAGGCTGTCAGAGATGCCCTTGCGGCGACATAACGCCGAGATGCTTTCCTCCCCGCGCAATCCGGCTAAAACAATTCTGATTATCTCCTCCGCCGAGTAGGTCTGGCGGTCTTACGGCGGAAGTTCTTGACCAGCTTGTTTGCTGCGTCTTTCGATGTTCCGGGCTTCTTGTTCATCTTCGCTCCTTAAAAGCTACGATGAACCAAAAACACTCCGTCGTTCAAATTCTAAAATCTGTCCCCCGGGGTGCTGGCGTCAGGCAGCGGACGCTTAACGATCGAAGCGTTACGCTAGCGTAAAGACGTTGGTGCGACTTCAAAAATAGATTGGAGAAACCGACAAGGATTGGTCCCAATACATTTCAGTATGACGCACAACTCGACCACATCTAAACGACGTTCTCCCAACTCATACTTGGCTACGTAAGAAGGAGGCTTTCCTAGCATTTTCGCAAGCTCAGCTTGTGAAAGTGCTGCAGCCTTCCGGCTTTCGATCAATTTTTTGCGGAAAACCAAGTATGTCTCCGTGTGCGCGGCGCCTGCCAATGTTTTGCTCCAATCGTGCTCGACAGGGTGCAATACGTTGGTTAGTCAGGCACTCCCAAAATAGGAGTGATTCGTGTCCCCAATAAATGGCCAACTTTCTGCCCTCGGTCTAAGCAATGATCTTGTTCTGCCCTTTTTACTCGTTTGGTATGGTTGGCTTTCTAAAGAGCAAGCTGGCGTTGCGAAAAAGCGGCGGCTCATAGTTATCAAGTGCAAGCTATCTGCCGAACCTGATGGAGGGCGTGCGTTTCTAACAGAGCGCGGGAGACGCAAGTTAAAAGCTTTTTTTGCAACCGACGTAGATCACGAAATGGCGTACGTTTATGCTACCTATCTAAAGGAGTACGGCAAGGTCAGCTCTGATCGTTGGTGCATGTACGCGGGCACTCCTCTCGGAGGCGGAGCAAGCGGGTTTGATTGGTATCACAATAAGGAAAATCTCATGCCATAAGGGCTTTTCGCTGACCTGCTCCCCTTAGTCCGCTATTTTGAGTTAGCTCTGTTCAGGTCTGGGTCTTTTACTAACCGTTGGTGATGCTCTCACGGAATGAGCCCGTCGAGGCTCGTGTGTGGGCGATGGGGATTGTAGTCCTCGCGCCAGGCAGAGAGCAGGTCCCGGGCTTGGCGCAGGTCGGCGAACAAATGCTCGCTGAGGCATTCGTCCCGCAGACGGCCATTGAAGCTTTCCACGAAGCCGTTCTGCATAGGTTTTCCGGGGGCGATGTAGTGCAATTCGACGCATCGCTCCTCCTGCCATTGCAAGATGGTGTTCGATGTTAGCTCCGTTCCATAGCACGTAGGGAAGAAGCGCCGCTGAGAGGTTCTAGCAGCTTCCGCAACCCTCAAATTGCGCAGCGGCTAGCCATAACCGGGTCTCAGGTCTCAACAGTGGTTTTGCATAACCACACCGCTGAGGAGACCGGCAATGGCGGCTATCTATGCTACCCTTGTCAACCGTGTTGGTCGCCATCGACATGAGGTTCTGATCAGCACTCCCGGCAAGTAGCGCCGCCGCCGCATATCGATCATGAACACGCTGGAAGATTTCGACCGCTTAGCCATAAATCCCGCCAGCTACGCCCGCAACAAGAGCTGCGGTTTGCCGGGAAGGCCCAGTAGGTCAGCCCACATCACACGTGAGCAAAATCGTGTTACTCGACTGGTTGTCGGTACATCTGTGGAATCACCACATACAAATCGACATGGCCGACACACTATTACTGCGGCGCAACGGCTGCGCACCGAACCGACCCGATCTGAGAAATCTGCAAACAGACACACCTTTCAATCTTGTGAGCCCGAGATTCTGGGTGGAAAACTCTGTATCACCTATTAGGTGACGATCTGGACGCTCGCCGATAGGTTGCGATTGGGAAGAAAAAAAATATACCCATGGAGAATACTGTTAAGGTTGCAGTTTCAGAACGCGCCGATCTACCTGATTATAAAGAAAATTTACTCGCTCACTCACTCACCGGGTAGAAAAACAAGTTAAATACGATTTCCGCCCTACACAAATCCATGCGCGGCTCGGACCCGGACGCGGCGCTTTATTGGCTGGGCCGGATGCTGGAGGGCGGGGAGGACCCGCGCTACCTGATGCGGCGTATCACCCGCATGGCGGTTGAGGACGTTGGCCTCGCCGATCCGCAGGCGCAGGCTTTCTGCCTTCAGGCATGGGAGACCTACGAACGGCTTGGCAGTCCCGAGGGGGAGTTGGCCATCGCGCAGGCGCTGACCTACATCTGCCTCGCGCCGAAATCCAACGCCGTCTACAAAGCCTACAAGGGTGCCCGCAGGCTGGCCCGCAGTACCGGGTCAGAGCCGCCGCCCAAGCATATCCTCAACGCGCCCACTAAGCTGATGAAGGAGCAAGGCTACGGCAGCGGCTATGCCTATGACCACGACGCCGAAGACGGGTTCTCGGGGCAGAACTACTTTCCCGACACGATGGAGCGCCCCAGCCTCTACGAGCCGGTGGAACGTGGCTTCGAACGGGAGTTGAAAAAGCGACAGGATTACTTCGCGGGGCTGCGGGCCAAGCGGAAAACTTGACTCCGGGCCGCGCCCGCGCGATGGGGTGTCGATGATGAAAACACTGATCATGGTGGCGCTCGGCGGCGCTCTGGGCGCGTGCTTGCGCTACCTTGTCGGTCTGACCGTCGGCTTCCCGCTGGGCACGCTGGCAGTGAATGTCGCGGGCTCGCTCGCAATCGGGGTGGTCTGGGTCGCACTGGCGGATAAGGCGCTGTTGCTGCCCTTTCTGATGACCGGCCTGCTGGGCGGGTTCACCACCTTTTCGGCGTTTTCACTCGACACGATGCGGCTGCTTGAAACAGGCCGCGCCGCTGTCGCATTTTCATATGTGGGGGCCTCGGTGATCTTGTCGCTGGCCGCCTGTTTGCTGGGCCTCTGGGTGGCCCGAGAGGTATTGGCATGAGCCGCGTACAAACCATTACCGTCGCCGAAGGCGATGGAGACCAGCGGCTGGACCGTTGGTTCAAGCGGATGTTTCCGCAGATCAATCAGGGGCTCATCGAAAAGATGTGCCGCAAGGGCGAGATTCGCGTCGATGGGGGCCGGGTCAAGGCCAACACGCGGCTCGAAGCCGGCCAAGAGGTGCGCGTGCCGCCGCTGCCCGACAGCGCCCCGCCGCCCCCGCCAAAACGGACGCGCATTACCGATGCTGATGCCAAGATGATCCGCAACTGCGTGATTTACCGCGACGAGCATGTCATCGCCCTGAACAAACCGCCGGGTCTGGCCGTGCAGGGCGGCTCGGGGCAGGCGGATCGCCATGTCGATGCGCTGTCTGAGGCGTTGATCTTTGACGCCGAGGAAAAACCGCGTCTGGTGCACCGGCTTGACCGTGATACCTCGGGCGTGCTGCTGCTGGCGCGGACCCGTTTGGCGGCCAAGGCGCTCACAGCGGCGATGCGGCACCGCGAGACGCGCAAGATTTACTGGGCCATCGTCGCCGGTGTGCCGACGCCGTACTTGGGCGAAATCAAATACGGTCTCGTTAAAGCTGGCGGTCATGGCCGCAGCGGCGAGGGCGAGAAGATGATCGCCGTGCATCCGCGCGATATGGATGACACGCCGGGCGCGAAACGGGCGCATACGCTCTATGCCACGCTGTTCCGCGTCGGCTCGCGCGCGTCTTGGGTGGCGATGGAGCCAGTCACCGGCCGCACGCACCAGCTGCGCGCGCATATGGCCGAGATCGGGCATCCGATTGTCGGCGATGGGAAATACGGCGGCTCGGGGCAAGAGAACCTCGGCGACGGCTGGGGCGCGCAACTGGGCGGGATCATCTCGAAAAAGCTGCACCTGCACGCGCGGATGATGCGGTTTGAGCATCCCCATACCCGCAAGACGGTTACCATCACCGCTGAGTTGCCCGAACATATGGCGCATAGCTGGGACACCTTTGGCTGGACCGAAGATCTGGCCGACGAAGACCCCTTTGAGTCGCTGCAATGAGCAAGCCACTGCGTTTGGTGATCTTTGACGTCGACGGCACGCTGGTCGACAGCCAAGGCGATATCGTGGCCGCGATGACGGCGGCCTTTGCGGCTGTCGACGCGCCCGCGCCGAGCCGTGCCGAGATCCTGTCGATCGTCGGCCTGTCGCTTGATGTGGCAATGACCGTGCTGGCGCCCACACGCCCAACCGGCGATCACCTTGCGATGGTGGAGGCCTATAAGGCCGCCTATATGACCCTGCGGGCCGAGGCGGGCGTGGCGCAATCCTCGCCGCTTTATCCCGGCGCGCTGGACACGTTGCGGCGTCTTCATGGCCAGCCGGAGGTGCTGTTGGGCGTTGCCACGGGCAAGTCGAAACGCGGGCTTGATAAGTTGATCGCCGGGCATGGGCTGGAAGGGCTTTTTATCACTCAGCAGGTCGCGGATTTTCACCCCTCTAAGCCGCATCCGTCGATGATCCATCAGGCGATGGCCGATGCCGGGGTGGGGCCGGAGGCGACGGTGATGATTGGCGATACCTCTTTCGACATGGACATGGCCGCCGCCGCCGGGGTGACCGGGATCGGGGTCAAATGGGGCTATCACGGTCCGGAACGGTTGGCCGCCGCCGCGCATCTGGTTGAGGAATTCGCGGCGCTGCCCGCACTGCTGGAACAAATCTGGAGCATTCCCGCATGAGTGACTGGAAAGCCAAACGCTTTTGGAAAGACGCCGCCGTGGTCGCGGTCGAAGACGGTTTCACCGTAGAACTGGATGGCCGCCGGGTGAAGACCCCGGCCAAGCGCCCCCTGACCCTGCCGACCCGCGCCATGGCCGATGCCGTGGCCGCCGAATGGCAGGCGCAGGAAAAGCAGATCGACCCCCGCACAATGCCGGTGACCAAAACCGCCAATGCCGCGATCGACAAGGTCGCGGTGCAAAAGGCCGAGGTCGTCGACATGCTGGCGGCCTATGGGGACAGTGACTTGCTGTGCTACCGCGCCGACAGCCCCGAAGAGTTGGTCGCCCGGCAAGCAGCGCAGTGGGATCCGATGCTGGATTGGGCGGCAGAGACACTCGGCGTCCGTTTGGAGCCGCGACAGGGCATCATGCATGCCCCGCAAACGCCCGAAGCCTTGGCCGAGTTGCACCGCCGGGCGGCGCGGCTCGTTGCGTTCGAACTGGCGGCATTTCATGACCTCGTCAGCCTGACCGGTTCGCTGATCCTTGGCTTTGCCGCGCTGGAGCAAGCCTTTGACCCCGAAGAGATTTGGGCCTTGTCGCGGCTGGATGAGAATTGGCAGGCCGAGCAGTGGGGCCGCGATGACGTGGCCGAGCAAGAGGCCGAAATCAAGCGACAGGCGTTTTTACATGCATGTGCAATTATCGTGCTTTGCAAAGCTGCTTAACTTGATAAAAGCTTTGCCACGCGATGTGAAAACCCGCCCTGATTTTGCCCATCGCGCCCTTGACCTTCAAACCTGAATCCGCCCACACTGCTTTTCATTGAGCAGGGGGAACCCTGCGCAAGATCGCTTTCGGCGTCACCTGACGTCGGATTAACCGCCAGTGAACGTGGCGGACTATCAGGAAGAGGTAAAAATGAAAAAAACCGTAATTTTTGGCGCGCTGACCGTTGCTGGCCTTGCGGCCGGTGCTGCTGGTGCCGCCACGCTTGATGACGTCAAGGCCCGCGGCAAGCTGAACTGTGGCGTGACCACAGGCCTTGCAGGCTTTGCCGCGCCGAATGCCAACGGCGAATGGGAAGGTTTCGACGTGGCTGTGTGCCGTGCCGTTGCCGCCGCCGTACTGAGCGACAAGAACGCCGTGGAATTCGTGCCGACAACCGGCAAGACCCGCTTCACCGCGCTGGCCTCGGGCGAGATCGATTTCCTCGCACGGAACACCACATGGACCTTCAGCCGTGACACCGACCTGAAGTTCGACTTCATCGGCGTCAACTACTACGACGGTCAGGGCTTCATGGTCCCCAAAGCGCTTGGCGTTTCCTCGGCCAAGGATCTGGACGGCGCGACCGTCTGCATCCAGACCGGCACAACAACCGAGCTGAACCTCGCGGACTTCTTCCGCAAGAACAACATCAGCTATGAGCCGGTGCCTGTCGAAACCAACGCCGAAGGCCAGCAGCAGTACCTTGCTGGTGCCTGCGACACCTACACCACAGACGCATCCGGCCTTGCCGCGACACGCGCCACTTTTGAGAACCCCGGCGAGCACGTGCTGCTGCCCGAGATCATCTCGAAAGAGCCGCTCGGCCCGCTGGTCCGTCACGGCGACAACGACTGGGGCGACATCACCCGCTGGGTGCTGAACGCGCTGATCGCTGCTGAAGAGCTGGGTGTCACATCCGCCAACATCGAAGAGATGACCGGCAACACCAACAACCCTGAGATCGCTCGCCTTCTGGGCACCGAAGGTACCTTGGGTGAGATGATCGGCCTCGACGCCGAGTGGGCCAAGCGCGCCATCATGGCCGAAGGCAACTACGGCGAGATCTTTGCCAAGAACATCGGCGAAGAGACCCCGATCGGTCTGGCACGCGGGCTGAACGCCCAGTGGACAGACGGTGGCCTGCTCTACGCACCGCCCTTCCGCTAAATAGCAAGCCAAGGGGCGCAGGAATTCCTGCGCCCTTTGTGCCTCTGGGGGCGCGAAGTGCCTTTGCGACACGAAAAACGGTCTAAAAACGACTGACAAAACCCCAACGAGACAATAAAAGCCCACGATCGAAGAAACGATCAACGACCAAAAATGATTCGGCCAAGGTGCGCCAAATGCACCAATAAAAAACAAGCCGGAACACAGGGATACATACATGACGACATTCTCCGACCCTCCCAAGGAGTTGTTCCGGCCATCTATGCTGTTGAGCGACACCCGCTATCGGTCGATTACCTTTCAGGTTATCGCACTTGCGCTGCTGGTCACGGCGATCTGGTATCTGGGATCGAACCTTGCCGCGAACCTTCGCGCCGCCGGGTTGAACATCTCTTTCCAGTTCCTCGGTAACCCCGCGGGCTATGACATCAACCAAACGCTGATCCCCTATACCAGCCAGTCGTCGAACCTTCAGGCGGCATGGGTCGGCATCATCAACACGCTGCTGGTGTCCTTCCTTGCCTGCGTGACGGCCACGATCTTTGGCGTCGTCGCCGGGGTTCTGCGCCTGTCGAACAACTGGCTCATCCGCAAGCTGATGGCAGGCTATGTCGAGATCTTCCGCAACATCCCGGTGCTGATCTGGATCCTGATCATCTACACCATCATGACCGCCGCGATGCCCGCGCCTTCGGCCTTCCGGGGCGATGATCCGGCGTCGAGCATGATGCTGGGGTCTTTTGCCTTTACCAACCGGGGCGTCTATATCCCCGGTCCGGTCTGGGGACCGGGCTCGATGATCGTGGTGGCGACCTTTGTCGCCTCGGTGATCGGCGTCTTTGCCTACCGCCGCTATGCGACGAAACTGCTTTACGACACCGGTCGCCTGCTGCCGATGCTTTGGCCCTCGGTCGCGATCTTGTTGCTGCCGACGATCATCATGTTCTTCATCATGGGCATGCCGATCGGGCTGGATTACCCCGCGCTCAAAGGGTTCAACTTCCGCGGCGGCATCCAGATTGGTGCACCGCTGATCGCGTTGTGGTTCGCCCTGTCGATCTACACCGGTGCTTTCATCGCCGAGAACGTCCGCGCGGGCATCCAAGCCGTCAGCAAGGGGCAATCCGAAGCCGCTGCTGCCTTGGGGCTGCGGTCGGGCCGGATCATGAACCTTGTGGTGCTGCCGCAGGCGCTGCGCGTAATCATCCCGCCGCTGATCTCGAACTACCTCAACATCACCAAGAACTCCTCGCTGGCGATCCTCGTGGGCTATGCCGACATCACCGCCACACTGGGCGGGATCACCCTGAACCAGACCGGGCGGGCGATCGAATGTGTCGTCTTGTTGATGCTCTTCTACCTCGTCATCTCGCTGGGCATCTCCATGGTGATGAACGTCTACAACAACGCAACGAAGCTGAAGGAGCGTTAAGCCATGTCAGACACACATGCTGAATCCATCGCCTTCGTGCGTGAAACCTCACTGCCGCCTTCGGCACCGCCGGACAAGGTGGGCGGCCCGGTAAAATGGGTGAAAGACAACCTCTTCCCGACTTGGGCGAATGCCCTGCTGACGGTGGTGGCGCTTTATTTCCTCTATCTGTTGCTCGCCGGTTCTCTGCCATGGCTGTTGAACGGCGTTTGGTCGGCAAGCAGCCTGTCTGAATGTCGCGAGGTGCTGGACGGGGCCACGGGGGCCTGTTTCTCGGTGCTGAGCGAGCGTTGGCATCAGCTCTTGTTCGGGTTCAAATATCCCAGTGATCAATACTGGCGTCCGACCCTCGCGCTGGTGCTGCTGTTCCTTGCGGTGGCCCCGGTGCTCTTCATCGACCTGCCGCGCAAGCTGCTTTATTTCACTGGCGTCTACCCGTTTCTGGCCTTCTGGCTGATCTGGGGCGGTCCAATCTGGGGGCCGATCTTTGCCCTCGTGGGCGTGATCGCGGGCTATATCGTCTATAGCCGTCTGGTGCAGAAAAGCTTTGCCATGGCGCTGGCGGGTGGCCTCGTTGCTGCGGTGTTCGTCTGGTATATCGGTGGCTTCATCGGGGAGGCTTTGCGCCCCGCCTCGCCACTGCTGCAAGCGATCCCCAGCCGTGACCTTGGTGGCTTCATGCTGAACATGATGCTGGGCATCACCTGTGTGTCGCTGTCGCTGCCGATCGGGATTGCGCTGGCTTTGGGGCGTCAGTCCCACCTGCCAATCGTCAAAGGCATCTGCGTGGTCTTCATCGAATTCGTCCGGGGCGTGCCGCTGATCACGCTCTTGTTCGTGGCGAACGTGATGCTCGCCTATTTCTTCCCGCCGGGCTCAGGCGTTGACCTCTTCATCCGCGTCGTGATCATGATCACCATGTTCTCTTCGGCCTATATCGCCGAGGTGATCCGGGGCGGTCTGGCCGCGTTGCCAAAGGGCCAATACGAGGCCGCAGACAGCCTTGGCCTTGATTACCCGCAGGCGATGCGGCTGATCATCCTGCCGCAGGCACTGAAGATCTCGATCCCGGGCATCGTCAACATCGCGGTGGGCCTGTTCAAGGACACCACGCTGGTCTCGGTGATCTCGCTCTTCGATATCATCGGCATGATCCGCGGCCCGATCTTGGCCTCGACCGATTGGAACGGCGTCTACTGGGAGCTTTTCCTCTTTGCTTCCGTGCTGTTCTTCATCGTTTGCTACGGCATTTCTCAATACTCGCAGTGGCTGGAACGCCGTCTTGCGACTGACCATCGTTAAGGGAGGGTTCTCGCATGGCTGAGACCGCACAAATGAAAGTATCCGACGAAGTCGCGATTCGGATCGAGAACATGAACAAGTGGTATGGCGCGTTCCACGTGCTGCGCGACATTGACCTCACGGTGCACCGCGGCGAGCGTATCGTGATCTGCGGGCCTTCGGGTTCGGGCAAGTCGACGCTGATCCGCTGCATCAACGCTTTGGAAGAGCATCAGAAGGGCACCATCGAAGTCGATGGCACGCTGCTGAGTTCGGACCTCAAGAACATCGACAAGATTCGCTCCGAGGTCGGCATGTGCTTTCAGCACTTCAACCTCTTCCCGCATCTGACGATTCTTGAGAACTGCACACTGGCGCCGATCTGGGTCCGCAAGACACCCAAAAAGGAAGCCGAGGAAACGGCGATGCACTTCCTTGAAAAGGTGAAGATCCCCGATCAGGCCAATAAGTATCCCGGCCAACTTTCGGGTGGTCAGCAGCAGCGTGTGGCGATTGCCCGCTCGCTCTGCATGCGCCCGCGCATCATGCTGTTTGATGAGCCGACCTCGGCGCTTGACCCTGAGATGATCAAGGAAGTGCTCGACACGATGATCGAGCTTGCCGAAGAAGGTATGACGATGCTCTGTGTAACCCACGAGATGGGTTTTGCCCGTCAGGTGGCGAACCGGGTGATCTTCATGGATGAAGGCCAGATTGTTGAGCAGAACGAGCCCGAAGCCTTCTTTAACAACCCACAGAGCCCGCGCACACAGTTGTTCCTGAGCCAGATTCTGGGACACTAAGCCGCGTTACAGCATGATAACCAACCAAACGCCCCGGCCAATCGGTCGGGGCGTTTTGCGTTTCAGTCCAGTTGCTTGGGCACGGTAAAGGCGCGCAACCCGCCGCTGCCGGGGGCAAGGTCGGCCCAACTGTCGATATCGAAATCCATCACTGTGGTCGCCCCCGAGGGATAGCGACCGAATGCATCTTGGTCGGGCGTTTCCTGCAACAGCGCCACCGCGGCGGCGGCAATGCCGGGGTTATGCGCGACAAGCAGCAGGGTGTCGCCAGACGCCCGCTGGCGCAGGGTCGCTATGATCTCATCAGGCTCGGCGAGGTAAAGCTGGCGGAGATGCGTCACAGTGCAGCTTTCAGGTAGGTTCAAAAGCGCGCAGGTTTCGCGCGTGCGCGCCGCCGTGGAGCAGAACCCCACATCAGGCACAAACCCTTCCGCCCGTAGCCAATTGCCAAGCGCTTCGGCAGCGCCACGCCCACGGGGGTTCAGGGGGCGATCATGATCGCTGGTGCCGTGGGACCAGTCCGATTTCGCGTGTCGCATTAGGATCAGGCGGCGCATGTCATTCCTTTCACTGCTCGGCCCATCATAGGCGCGAAGCAGGGGCAGGGGGCAAGCGCTTTGCCTTAGCCTTTGCGAATGATGCTGCCCGCGCCGTGTTCTGTGAAAAGCTCCAGCAAGCAGGCATTGGGCGCCCGCCCGTCAAGGATCACCGCCGCGCGCACGCCGCCTTCGAGCGCATCTAGTGCTGTCTGAACCTTAGGGATCATCCCGCCTGCAATGATGCCATCGGCGATCATGTCGCTGATCTGGCTCGCCGTCAGGTCGGTCACCACCTCACCCGCGCCATCTTTGACGCCAGCCACGTCCGTGAGCAACAGCAGGCGGTCGGCCTTCAGCGCGCCCGCTATGGCGCCTGCGGCGGTGTCACCATTGATGTTATAGGTCTCACCGCCCCGGCCCATGCCAAGCGGTGCGATGACGGGAATGATGCCCTTGTCGGCAAAGTCCCGCAGGATGCGTGGGTTCACCTGTGTCGGGTTGCCGACGAGGCCCAGAGCGGGGTCTTCGGGCTCGCAAACGATCAAACCGCTGTCTTTGCCCGAGACGCCAACGGCGCGTCCCCCCTGTTCGGAAATCGCCTGCACGATCCGCGCATTGACGAGGCCCGACAGGACCATCTCGACCACTTCCATTGTCGCGGCATCGGTGACCCGCTTGCCATTCACGAATTCGGATTTAATGTTCAGCCGCGCCAGCATGTCGTTGATCATCGGCCCGCCGCCATGGACGATCACCGGGTTCACACCCACCTGCCGCATCAGCGCGACATCACGGGCGAATTCGTCCATCGCTTCGTCGCTGCCCATCGCATGACCGCCCAGCTTGATGACCACGGTGGCATCGGCATAGCGTTGCAAAAAGGGCAGGGCTTGGCTGAGTGTGCGGGCGGTGGCGATCCAGTCGCGGTTCATGTCTTGCGTTCTCATCTGTTGACCCATGGGAAGCCGATAGCGGCGAAAAGTGCTATTCCAGCGTGGCGATGATGGCACGCAGGGTAGGGATGCCCCAGCCCTTTTCCGAAGACGTGACCACAATCTCGGGATAGGCGGCGGGGTGTTTGCTTAGCGCGTCTTTCACCTGCATCAGGATTTTCTCACGCTCGGCTTCTTTGACCTTGTCTGCCTTGGTCAGCACGACCTGAAAGGTCACGGCAGAGCTGTCGAGCAGGGACATGATTTCGTTGTCGACCTTTTTGACGCCATGACGCGCGTCGATCAGCACAAAGGCGCGGCGCAGAGTTTGACGGCCCGAAAGGTATTGCTTGAGCAGACGCTGCCATTTCTCGACCACCGGCAGCGGCGCGTTGGCATAGCCGTAGCCCGGCAGGTCAACGAGGTAATGCTCTTCGCCGGCCGTGAAGAAGTTAATCTCCTGCGTACGGCCGGGCGTGTTCGAGGCCCGCGCCAGTGCTTTCATGCCCGTCAGCGCGTTGATCAGCGTCGATTTCCCGACGTTGGAACGGCCCGCAAAGCAGACCTCCATGCGGTCTGGGGGCGGCAGCCCGTCCATCGCCACCACGCCTTTGACGAATGTCGTCTCACCGGCGAAAAGCATCCGGCCTTTTTCGGCGCTCGGCGCGTCCGGCTCCTCGGCAATGGTGTAGTTCACTTGCATCAAATCAGCTCCAGTTCGTCGCCCACGGCGATCTCTCCGCCGGTGGTGACGGTCAGGGTAACACCGAAGTCTCGGTGACCCAATTGGTCAAGCGCGGCGAGCGTATCCACGTCGCGCGCGCCGGTGTCGGTGTTCACGGTCGTGGCAAGGCAGCGGGTGATGCGTTTTGACACATGCAGCCGCGCCTCGCCGATTTTCAGGTCGCGTCCGATCCATTCGAACTCATCCCACGGGGCCGCGCCGTCAAACCAGATGTTGCCGCGCCAGCGGGCGGTTTGCAGCGGGCTGCCGGCAAGCGCTTCGACCGCGGCATGGGAGGCCAGGCTATTGAGCGAGAGCGTCGGTTCGGCACTGTCGGTATAGCCACGCCCGTCGAGCCGCAGGATATCTGCGGGGGCGGCGCGGCCTTCGGCCACCAAGGGGCGCACCCAGTCAAGGAATGCGGCCTGTTCGCGATCGGGGTGAAAGGTGATCTCGCCGCGCGTCGGGTGGCGCAGGGTCAGCTTCTCTGTCGCCTCATCCAGCTTGGCCGTGATTGCCTGCAGCTGCGGCGAAGACGCCCCCCGCGTGAAATTCAAACACCGCGCCCAATCTCCGGGCGCGGCTTTGGATGCGTCATGGGCCACGGCCCAGAGCCGGTCATAGGGCATCGACTGCCCGGCGCGCAGGGTCACACGCTCAACCGTCTCGCGGCCATGGGCCTTGAGCGGGTACCGGTTGAGCGCAGTGATCTGCATCACTTTTTCGACTTGCCCGATTTGGGTTTGCTATCTGCATTGGCGGCATCACCCTTGGGCGTGCGTTTAAAGCCGCCTGCGATGTTGCCCCAGAGGTCAGGTTTGTACCCCTGGCTGCGCATGATCAGATACTGCTGGGTGAAGGTGATCGTGTTGTTCGCGATCCAGTAGACCACGAGGCCGCTCGCGAAACCGCCCAGCATGAACATGAAGACCCAAGGCATCCAAGCAAAGATCATCTGCTGGGTCGGATCGGTGGGGGCCGGGTTCAGCTTTTGCTGCAGGTACATGGAAATACCCAGCAGAAGCGGCAGAATACCGATGAACACTAGCGCCAGCATCGAGCCGGGCTCAGGTGCCGCATAGGGCAGCAGGCCCCAGAGGTTCATGATCGAGGTCGGATCGGGCGCGCTGAGGTCTTGGAACGGGCCAAAGAAGGGCGCGTGGCGCAATTCGATCGTGACAAAGATCACCTTGTAGAGCGAGAAGAAGATCGGGATTTGCAGAAGGATCGGCAGACAGCCCGCGGCGGGGTTTACCTTGTTCTTCTTGTAAAGCTCCATCATGCCCTGCTGCATCTTCTGACGGTCGTCGCCCGCATCTTTCTTCAGCTTTTCCATTTCGGGCTGAAGTTCCTTCATCCGCGCCATGGAGACGTAGGATTTATAGGCCAGCGGGAAGAGCAGCGCCTTAATCAGCAGTGTCAGGCCGATGATCGCAACGCCCATGTTGCCGATGAGCTGGTTGAGGTTGTGCAGTAGCCAGAAGATCGGCTTGGTCAGGAAAAAGAACCAACCCCAGTCGATGCTGTCGATGAATTTGGCGACACCGGAGGCTTGGTAATCCTGCAGGGTTTCCCACTCCTTCGCACCCGCGAAGAACTTGCTGGAGGTGCTCACGCTTTCGCCTGCCGCGACCGAGCGGGTCGGCTGGCGGGTGAAGGCGCGGTAGGTGTCGGCGCGCGGGTCATAGGTGAGCGCCTGCTCAAAGGTCTCGCCCGCGTCGGGGATCAGTACGGCCTGCCAATAGTGATCGGTGAAGCCGACCCAGCCCTCGGTGACGCCTTCGGTGACCACGGCGGGGCGGCCCCAGGTGCTGTTCACGTCGGCTTCGGCGATGTCGTCCCAATCGACTTCGGAAAGCTCACCATTGGCCATGGCCACGGCGCCTTCATGCAGGATGAAGAAGCTTTTCAGGTCTTCGGGCAACCCGTGTTGCGCGATCATGCCGAAGGGGGCGAGGTTCACCGCGCCTTCGCCATTGTTGGTCACGCTCTGGGTGATGTCGAACATATATTCGTCGTCGACCGAGATGGTGCGGGTGAAGACCTGACCGGCGCCATTGTCCCAGCTTAGTGTGACGGGGCTGTCGAGGCCCAGTGTTTCGCCCTCGCTCAGGGTCCAGAGCGTATCGACACCCGGCACGGCATCGGGCGCAAGGCCAGAGCCTGCGGCCCAACCATGCAGCGCGTAATAGGCGTCGCTCGATCCTTCGGGGGAGAGCAGGGTCACGATTTCGGCGTCTGCGTCGAGCGTGGTTTGGTAGTCGTTTAGTTTCAGGTCATCGATCCGACCACCCATGAGCGAGATGGAGCCGCTGACCTTATCGGTCGCAATGGCCACGCGGGGGGCAGCCGCCAGAGCCGCGCGGCGGCCTTCGGGTGCGGCGCCTTCGCCATCCTCCGTGCCGGGCGCGGCAGCGGTGTCGGCGGTGGAGGCTGGGACCGAGGTGCCCTCGATGGTTTGGCTGGTCTCTGTGCCGGGTTCTAGCGCAGGGTCGGCTTCGGGGGGCGGGAACAGGAGGAACCACACGAGGATGACGGCAAAGCTGAGCGCCGTGGCAAGGATGAGATTCTTGTTCTGTTCGTCCATGGGGACCGCCACCTGATGTCTTTGAATATCACGGGGGTTCAACAGAGTGCGGGGCCAAAGGTCAAGTGGAATCGGGTAAGGTTAGGGGCAATGTAGCGTGGTTTTGGCCCATCTGGCATGGGTTTTGCGGAGTTTCGCCGGGGACGGTTGCGGGTGGCCTGTGGCGCTGGCTTTGACTCGGGTCGGGGCCGAAGGGGGTTGGGGGCCTCGGCGCGAGGGGCGTATCATCTGTCTGGGGTAGGCACGGCACGCTACATTTGGCGCGTGCAGATCGGACGAAGGTGGCGCTATGTCGCGCGCCCGTTCATGATGCGGGGCACATCTTGCAGTTTTGCATTGTGGCGGGCGATCCAATCAAGTGTTTGCTCAAAAGGCATGGGGCGGGCGATGCCGAAGCCTTGCACGTGGTCACAGCCGAGTTGGGCCAACAGGACATGCTCCCCCACCGTCTCCACCCCTTCGGCAAGGGTTTCGACGCCCAGGCGTTCGGCCATGGTCAAGATGGCGCTGATCATGCGTTGCTGATCGGGGTCGCGATCGGCCTTCATAACGAAGGAACGATCGATTTTGATCCGGCTTACCGAAAAGCGGCGGATGGACGCGATGGAGGCATGGCCGGTACCGAAATCATCAAGGTCGATGCGGCAACCGAGCTTGCGCAGGGCATTTATATTTCGGGTGATCACATCATCGGCGGCGGAAGCGACGACCGTTTCCAGTACTTCGATTGCGAGCCTTTCGGGGGATAAATCAAAACGGTCCAACTCCCACGTGATTTTGTCGATGAGCTGAGGGTTGGCAAGTTCGCCGCCTGCGAAATTCACCCCGATCTGGGGCACCTCGGCGCCGGAGCTGTCCCAAGCTTTGAGCGCTGCAAAGGAATGATACATCATCACCTCGGCCAAACGTTCCAACAGGCCAGCTTCTTCGACGGCGGGCAGGAAATCGGAGGGCGGGATCATGCCTTGGACCGGGTGGTTCCAGCGCGCCAGTGCTTCAAAGCCGGTGATTTGACCGGTGTCGGTTGAGATTTGCGGCTGGAACCATGGTTGAATCTGCCCACTGGCCAATGCCTGCGCGACCTCCTCGCGGAGTTCTGCGCGGCTTTCGGTTTCCCGGCGCATCTGGTCAGAGAAGGCGCGGATGGAAGATGGCCCGCGCCGCTGGCCGCTGCGCAGCGCCGTGGCGGCGGCGGCAAGCCAAGCGGAGCCATCACCGCCCGGGGCGCGGGTGTTGAGGCAAAATCCGACGGAGGCCGTGAGATAGATCGTGACCCCATCGACAAAGAACGGTTCTTCCAAAGTGGCCTGAAGCCGCCCGGCGAGTTGAATGCAAAGCTCAAGATCAAGCTGGCGGACCGGGGCCGTGCAGATGGCGAAACGTGCTTCGCCCATCTTGCCGATGATATCGTCATCCCGCAGGGCGCTGTGCAACCGTTCGCCGCTTTGCCGCGCAATCGTATCAGCGGCGGATTGGCCGTAACGTTCGATGATCTGGTCAAAATCCTCAAGCGCGATAAAGCTTGTTGCCGACAAGCGCCCCTGTGTTCGGGCGCTTTGAAAGACCTGTTCGGTCAGCTCTTCAAAGGTGCTGCGCTGTAGTATGGCGGTGTGCGCGTCACGGGGAAACGTCGCCCCCTCGCCAAACCGCTGCCCCGCAAGAAACAGAAGTGGCAGCGCGGCAGAGGCGCCAATCAATGCCATTTCACCGCCGATCCAAAACGCCAGCAATGACATCGCGGGGAGAAAGGCCAGAGCGGCCTGACCGCTAAGCAAAGCGGCGAGCGACTGGCGCAGTTGCCCGGGCCCAGTGGTGCGGTAATGTGCCATCGCGATATCCCTCTTCAATGCGCGCCATGCCTGCGCTGATGGGGGTGGGATATCGCCTTTAGGGTGTGTCGTGGGTTAACAGAGACCGGTTTTTCGCGGATTATTATCTAAAATTGTTCTTGCTATGTACTCTCAATGTTCCGCATGAGACCGGCAAAGTCGAAAAGCTGGGGATCCAGCAAATGTGAGGGCCGGGCGTTCATCAGGGCGCGGAACATAACTTGCCGACGACCGGGACTATTGGCCTCCCATCCGTCGAGAATCGCCTTGACCTGCTGGCGTTGAAGCCCATCCTGCGACCCGCAAAGATCGCAGGGAATGATCGGGTAATTCATCGCCGTGGCAAAGCGTTCGCAATCGCTTTCAGCCACATGGGCGAGGGGGCGGTAGAGGAACAGATCGCCTTCTTCGTTTACCAATTTGGGCGGCATCGTCGCCAGCCGTCCGCCGTGGAAAAGGTTCATGAAAAAGGTTTCGAGGATGTCATCCCGATGATGCCCCAGCACCACGGCAGAGCAGCCTTCCTCCCGCGCGATCCGGTAAAGATTGCCCCGGCGCAGACGGCTGCAAAGGGCGCAGAAAGTGCGTCCGGCAGGGATCTTGTCCATCACGATTGAGTAGGTGTCTTGATATTCGATGCGATGCGGAACGCCCATCTTTTCAAGGAATTCCGGCAGCACGGTGGCCGGAAAGTTCGGCTGGCCTTGGTCGAGGTTGCAAGCCAGAAGCTCGACAGGCAGCAGGCCACGCCATTGCAATTCATGCAGGACCGCAAGCAGGGTGTAGCTGTCTTTGCCGCCCGACAGGCAGACCAGCCATTTGGGTTTCGGCGCGCCCTCGGCGGTCGGCTCGACCATGCCGTATTGGTCAATCGCCTCGCGGGTCATGCGGACGATGCGCTTGCGCAGTTTCTTGAACTCGGTGCTTTGCGGTGCGCCGGCAAAGAGGGGGTGAATCTCGTTGGTTTCGTCCAGCATCGTCGGTCTCTCACTATCTGCTTGGCTTCACCTAGGGCATTTTACCCCTTTGCCGCAAGCGTGGCGCTAGTCTGGGACGTTGTCGATCCCGCTGTGGCCCCACGGGTGGCAGCGGGCGATGCGCCGTGCGGCCAGCCATCCACCCCGCAGCCCGCCGTGTTTTTGCAAGGCTTCCAGCGCATAGGCGCTGCAGGTGGGCTGGTAGCGGCAATTGTATCCAACCCATGGGCTGAAAAGCAGCCGGTAGCCGCGCACCGGCAGGGCGAGCAGCGCCGCCAAGGGGGTCATTTGCGCGCCCCGTGCAGGATATCAAGCGCGCGGGTGAGATCGGCTAGCAACTGGTCGAAGGGCAGGGCCGCTGTCGCCTCGCGCCGCCCGACAAAGACATAGTCCATGCCTGCGCGCCCCGCCTGAGGCAGCGTCAGCCGCGCGATTTCACGCAGGCGGCGTTTGGCGCGGTTGCGGGCCACAGCGTTGCCGACCTTTTTCGAGCAGGTAAATCCCACGCGAATGGGCGCCGCGCTGGGCTCATCCTCCCGGCGGGGTCGCATTTGTAGGATGAATCCCGGGGTCGCCACACGTTTGGCGCGGCTGGCACGCTGAAAGTCCGCCCGTTTAGTCAGGGTTTCCAGACGCAGAGAAACCGCCGGGGCAGGGTTCCCCTTCGTGGCGCAAGTGCCATTCAAGGGTGCCTCCGGCGGTGTCATACTCTGGTTCCGAAGATCGAGGGCGCTTACGCGCTCAGCGATTTCCGGCCCTGTGCGCGGCGTGCATTGATGATCTTACGGCCGGCTTTGGTGGCCATGCGCGCGCGGAAACCATGGCGCCGCTTGCGCACGAGGTTCGAGGGTTGAAAGGTGCGTTTCATCGCTCCGTCTCCATCTAAAGCTGGCTGGGCACGGAATCACTTGAAGGGTTCCACCGCGGCCAGCGTCAATTCAAGCCCGTCCTCTAATGCGGCGGGGCGCGCAAGTCAAACCCCCTGAGGCGGAAAAACTGCGCTTTGCAACAAAATGCCGGTCAGAAGGGGGCGGTTTGTTTCAGTTCGCCCTTCTACCCTGCGAAATCGGGACTCTGGGCACAAGTCCTATCAAGCGCGCGTGAGGAGCCTGTTCCTGCGCGCTGCTTCACGCCATCATTAAGGAAACGGAAAATGGTCTGATGTAGGCCTAATAAAAGTGTTGAAATGAGCCGCAAAGATCAAAGTAAGCCCGCGCTGATGCGTTACCTGCCCCTTGCGGTGATCCTAGCGGTCGCCGCCATCGGCGCGTTTACCCTGCGTGATTACCTGAGTTTCGACGCCCTGCGTGAGAATCGCGAGGCGCTGATCGCCTTTCGCGACAACAATTACCTGCTGACCGCGCTGGCCTTTGTCGCCGCCTATGTAGTGATCGTGGCATTCTCCCTACCGGGGGCCACAGTGGCGACATTAACTGGCGGCTTTCTGTTCGGGCTGTTTCCCGGTGTCCTTTATAACGTGGGTGGGGCCACACTCGGCGCGATCGTGATCTTCCTGGCGGCGCAATGGGGTCTGGGCGACCGGCTGAAAGAGCGGATGGATGCCTCTGATGGGGTGGTGCGCAAGATCAAGGCAGGGATCGACGATAACCAGTGGTCGATGCTCTTCTTTATCCGGCTCGTGCCGGTGGTGCCGTTTTTCGTTGCGAATCTGGTGCCTGCTTTTCTTGGCGTGCCGCTGTTTCGCTTCGCGATCTCGACGTTTTTCGGCATCATGCCAGGGGCGCTGGTCTTTACCTCTGTCGGGGCGGGGCTAGGTGCGGTTTTTGCCCGAGGTGAGACGCCGGACCTCGGGATCATCTTTGAGCCCCATATTTTACTGCCCATTCTGGGCCTTTGCGTGCTGTCGCTGCTGCCTGTGGCGATCAAGGCATTTACCGGCAAGAAGGATCTGCTGAAATGACCAACCGTATCAAGACCGACGTTCTGATCATCGGCGCAGGCTCTGGCGGGTTGTCGGTGGCGGCGGGGGCCGTCCAGATGGGCGCGGATGTGACCCTACTTGAAGGGCATAAAATGGGCGGTGATTGCCTGAACTATGGCTGCGTGCCTTCAAAGGCGCTGATCAAGACTGGCAAGACCGCCCATGCCCAGCAGCGCAGCGCGCAATATGGGGTCGAGAATGCCGCCGGTACGGTGGATTACGCGGCGGCCAAAGATCACGTGGCCGATGTCATCTCGCAAATCGCGCCGGTCGATTCGGTTGAGCGCTTTGAAGGCTTGGGCGTGCGGGTGATCCGTGAATACGGGCGTTTCATTTCCGATAAAGAGGTGCAGGCGGGTGATACGATCATCACCGCGCGGCGGATCGTCGTGGCCACCGGGTCATCCCCGCTGGTGCCGCCAATTCCGGGGCTGAATGATGTGCCCTATGAGACCAACGAAACCCTTTTCGATCTACGGGAAAAGCCGGAGCATATCATCATCATCGGGGGTGGCCCCATCGGCATCGAGATGGCGCAGGCCCATGTGCGAATGGGCTGCAAGGTGACGGTGATCGAAGGCGATCGGGCGCTTGGCAAAGATGATCCGGAGCTGGCTGAGGTTGTTCTTCAGACCATGCGCGACGAAGGCGTAGCTTTTGAAGAGGGCAGCAACGCCGCGAAGATCAGCGGTGAAGCGGGCGCGATTACGGTTGAAACTGAGGTTGGCCGTGTCATCAAAGGCTCGCACCTGTTGATGGCCGTGGGGCGCAAGAGCAACATTGAGCGTCTCGACCTTGATAAGGCGGGAGTGGAAACCACCAAAGCAGGCATCAAGGTCGATGACAGCCTGCGCAGCAGCAACCGCCGCGTCTATGCCATTGGCGACGTGGCAGGCGGGCTGCAATTCACCCATGTGGCGGGCTATCACGCCGGGGTGGTGATCCGCTCGATCCTTTTTGGCCTGCCGAGCAAGACCAAATTGCACCATATCCCTTGGGTCACCTACGCCGCGCCGGAGCTGGCGCAGGTCGGGCTGACCGAGGCGCAGGCGCGAGAGGAGCATGGGGAGAAGCTGGAGGTCGTGCGCTTTCACTACAACCACAATGATCGCGCCATCGCCGAGCGCCAGACCAAAGGGTTCATCAAGGTCATGGTGGTCAAGGGGCGCCCCGTGGGGGCCAGCATCGTCGGCCATCAAGCAGGGGAATTGATCACCCTGTGGTCGCTTGCGCTGGTCAATAACATGAAGATGAGCCAGATTGCGGCTATGGTTGCCCCTTACCCCACGATCTCGGAAATTAACAAACGCGCGGCGGGTGCCTATTTCAGCCCGCGCCTCTTCGAAAGCGCATTGGTAAAAACGGTTGTGCGCGCCGTGCAGCGCCTGCTGCCCTGAGAAAACGCATGATCCACTCGCTCTCTGGCCGTCTGCTGATCCTCACCACCATCTTTGTGATGCTGGCCGAGGTGTTGATTTTTGTCCCCTCCATCGCGCGGTTCCGCGAAGAATACATGCTGACGCGGCTGGAGCGGGCGCAGATCGCGTCGCTGGCGCTTTTGGCTGACGATATGCTCGACCCGGAGTTGGAGGCGGAGTTGCTGCGCAACGCCGAGGTCTTCAACGTGGTACTGCGCCGGGACGAAGCGCGGCAATTGGTGCTGGCCTCTCCGATGCCGCGGATGGTGTCGCAAACCTATGATTTGCGCGATGCCTCGGCGACGGTGTTGATCCGCGATGCCATGCTGCGACTGTTCCGGCCCGGCAATGAGGTGGTCCGCGTAATCGGCGCCCCGGTGCGCGAGGCGGGGTTGTTGATCGAAGTCACGATGGAGACCGCGCCGATGCGTGTGGCCATGCTCGACTACGGGATTCGCATCCTCATCCTCTCGG
Source organism: Sulfitobacter sp. LC.270.F.C4 (assembly GCF_032922545.1). Taxonomy (NCBI): domain Bacteria; kingdom Pseudomonadati; phylum Pseudomonadota; class Alphaproteobacteria; order Rhodobacterales; family Roseobacteraceae; genus Sulfitobacter; species Sulfitobacter sp. LC.270.F.C4. The sequence continues at coordinate 893,451 of NZ_CP136692.1, forward strand.
CCGTGATCTCAGTCATTACGGCGGTGCTTTTGTTCTTTGCCATGCGGGCTTTGCTGCTCAAGCCGATCAAGCGGGTGGCAGGGCATATGCAGCGCTACGCCGCCGCGCCCGAGGATGCCCGGCGGATCATTGAGCCCTCCGCCAGTGTCACCGAATTGCGCGAGGCTGAAGTGGCGCTTCAGAAGCTCCAGACGGACCTGACACAGGCGCTGAAACAGAAAGAGCGTTTGGCCCAATTGGGCAGCGCGGTCAGCAAGATCAGCCATGATCTGCGCAATATCCTCACCTCGGCGCAGCTGTTCACCGACCGGATCGAGATGTCCGAAGACCCAACGGTCAAACGCATGGCGCCCAAGCTCGTCAGTTCCATCACCCGTGCGGTGCACCTATGCGAATCGACACTGGCTTTCGGCAAGGCCGAAGAGCCGGGGCCGACGCTGACCCTCATGCTGCTGGAAGACCTGGTGGAAGAGGTCATCGACGGCGAACGCCTTGCCGACCCCGAAAGCGACATCAGCTTTGCCGCCGACATCCCCGCGAATCTGACCGTGCGTGCGGACCCCGAACAAATGTACCGCGTGCTGGCCAATCTGATGCGGAACGCCCGGCAGGCGATTACCGCCACCGGCAAACCGGGCGAAGTCTATTTGCGGGCCGAGGATATGAGCGATGCGTGGTGCGTCACCGTCAGCGACACCGGCCCCGGCCTGCCACCGAAAGCGCGAGAGCACCTTTTTACCGCGTTTCAGGGCGGTGCGCGCAAAGGTGGGTCGGGCTTGGGTCTGGTGATCGCATCCGAACTGGTGCGCGGCCACGGCGGCACCTTGGCCCTGCGCAGCAGTGGGCCGGAAGGGACTGTTTTTGACATAACGCTGCCCAAGGGGGACGGCACCCTATAGATTTTCGCAGAAAATTGCATTTCCTCAAAACGAGGGCTTGCAACTCCCCGGGGCTAAGACTAAACCCCCGCTCAGTGGACCGATAGCTCAGCTGGATAGAGTACCTGACTACGAATCAGGGGGTCGGGGGTTCGAATCCTCCTCGGTCCGCCACTACCCAAAATTGAAGAACGCAGCGCTTTCGGGGCGTCTCACCCGTCTTTCGGCGGGTTGTAAAAGCCCGTGTCGCGGTAGGGTTGGTCAAAGGCGTGATCCATCAATTCCAGATGGTCTTGGCCGTAATACATGTCTCCATTCAGAAAATAGCTGGGCGAGCCGAAGATGCCGCGGGCGATCGCCTCTTCGGTGTTCTCGGCGTGAATGGTCTGAACGTCTGCATCCGTCGCCTGCGCGATCAGAGCGTCGCTGTCGGGATCAATCGCAGCGGTCGCGCGGCGCAGATGCTCGGGATTCGCGAGATCGATATCATCGCGCCAATGCGCCTGAAGAATCGCAAAGGAAAGCGCATCGACATCGCGCCCAGCCCGCGCGGCGGCGATCAGGTAACCGTTTGAAAGGTCGAGCGCATTGTCGTGATGCGTGGGGCGGTGGTTGAGGATGTCCAGCCCGCGATACTGAGCCCAACGGGTGATCTCTCTGCCAAAGAAATAGTCGATATAATGGGGGGTAAAGCCACGAAAATGGGACACCCGACCAGCTGCGATCACCGGATAAAGATCAAATGGTTGGTGGATGAGCTTCGCACCCCGGGCGGCGCAAATCTCCAGCAGTTTGCGATGCCCAAGATAGGCGTAAGCGGAATGGGCGGAATAGAAATATTCAATGGTGTCCAACGTCGGCTCCCTCTGTTGCGCGCATCATGGCGGAAACCAATGTGCAGGCAAGGACGGGGGCCGAGAGGTGAGGGTAGAATCGCGAAAGCGCTAAATGCAGAGCACTTAAATCAGCGATAGTCACTCAATACCGACGTTTGGGTGTGCTGTTTGCCTGCGGGCGGGGCGCAATCGCGCGGGCCTGCCGGGGCTGGGGGCGCTGCTTTGCCACGAGAACCAAGGCCACCGCGGCTGCGATCAGTATCAGGAATTCGTACGTCCACATGAGCCATTCCTCCTAAGGCATGTTCATAGGGTTAACGACGCCTGTGCTCGCTGGGTTCCGCCCTCCTGCCGGAGGCGGCGGTCTTTGGCCGAGGCCGTAATGAACAACGCCGGCGCATGCCAGCGGATGGCCTTATCGGTTCAACTGTTGTTCAGGGATCAGGCCATCTGGCGCATGACGGCCATCGTAGCGACGGCGGGCTGGGGGAGCAGCGATGTGGTCACGCAGGCAGGCTACGCTGCAATTGTCCTGCACCGCCCGGGCCACGGTCTTCGCATCGACGTACATGAGCCGCGTTATGTCGCGGCGCATTCCGACCCGGTACTGGCCGAGGGAATGTCTTTTTGATCGAGCGGGGCATTTATCTGGAGTGCAAATTCGCCGTACGCTTGGAGAAGATCGTGATCCTGCGCGCCGATGGTCTGGAAATCTTCTCGGAAATGCCGCGCGAGGTGCAGCGCCGCAGCTAAAAAAGTGGCCAAAGCGGCGAAAATACGCACGCTTTGGCCTGGAGGGAGACAGAGAGAGAGAGAGAGAGAGAGAGAGAGAGAGAGAAGGGGGCGCGTGGTTAGGAGGTGCCGCGGGCCATGTTTTCAAAAATGCTTTTCATATGGCTGTCGAACTCATTCCACGTGATGACGGCCCGGTTGCCCGCATGGCCGTGATAATAAGACCGGCCCGTTGACGTGGGCAGCCCGGCCCAGATGCGGGCGAGGTTCTCCATAAAGCGATGGCGGCTGATCTTGCCCTTCATGAAGGGGGTAAAGCCCGCATCTTCGAGCAATAGGTCGGCCAACAGGTCTTGGACCCGTGGGGTAAAGACGTCACTTTTGCTCAGCCCGGCTTCGGCGACGAGCGTTTTCAAGGTGTTGGGGATGAACTGGTAGCGCCCAATGGCATGGGGCTGGCCGGGGGTGGCCGCGATCCAGCGGTAGATTTCGCCGATGGTCATGCTTGTGGGGTGCTTCGGCGGCTTGACCCTTGCCCCGTGTTGCACCGCGTCATAGCCTTTGCCCCCGGCCTCAGCCGACGCGATGACATGGCGCACGGCGGCGGATGGCCCCCCGCGCGTGGGAATGGCAAGCTTGCGCGGTGCGCGTTTGGCGGTTGTCTTGATCATGCTGCGGTTAAGGTAAATGCGGTCCTCCGAAGCGGAGGGTGACAGGGCGAAATTCAAGCCGGTGACGGCGATCTTCCTGCTGTCGAAACGGGCGAAATCATTTGCATTTGCCGCACCGGAAAGGGTGGCGGCGATCAGGCAAAAGGCAGTGCTGGCAGCGAGCTTTTTCATCTGGGTTTCCCATCTGGGTTGGATGTTGCGTTGACCCTGATCATGCGCGCTTAAAATCGATATTTCATTAATGCGGACAGCTAGTTAGCGTCTCGAAAGGATAGTTGGTCCGGCACTAGGAATAGGCCAGGTCACCTTTGGAGCGCAGCAGCGCTCTGAAAGAGGAATGAGCCACGTTCCAGATGCGCTTGGAACGTGGCTCTCCCTCGGGGCTGAGTCTCCCGGTCAGCTTCCGAGGAACTGGTCGAACTGGGTCCAGAGTGAGTTGTCCAACAGCAAGTTGAACCGGAAATAGAACCCTTCGTCATAGAGGCCGCTTTGCCCGGCCACCCGGCCACGGGCCTTGTTGTAGCCGAGTGCCAGCAGGACACCTTCGCGCGGGGTGAAGCCGAATTCGGCGCCGATCCCGTTAGAAGAGTTGCCCTCGCTGTCCCACAGATGCGTGGCGTTGAGGCCGAGTTGGAAACGGTCGTCGCCAAATTCGTAGTTCAGACCGCCTTGAATCAGCTGCGTGGTGGTATTGGCCGCCGCGCCGGCATGGGTGCCGATCTTTTGGTACTGGCCGGCATATTTGCCGTTGATCCGCAGGTCGGCATCGATCTCGTAATTCGCATCGATCGACCATAGGTGCGTTTCCGTGCTGGCGTGTTTCTCTTCCAGCCGGTGTTCGTACCACGCCAGCACATCAAGTCGGGCATTGTCCTTGGGGCGATAGGCTGCGCCGATGCGGGTGCGCATACGGCGGGCGTCTTTGCCATCGCGCCGGTCAAGCGCGGCACGGCTACGCGCCAAGATCGTCAGGTCAGGGGTGACATTGCCCGCGATACCGATGCTGGCGTAATGGGTTTTGCCGGTCTCTTCCCATGTGGTCTCCAGTTCGGCATCGCCGACCCAATCGCCATCCGCCGATTCCCAGCTTGTGCCGATTGCGAAGGAGGTCAGCTCACCATCGTTGGTCTCAAGGTTGCGCGAATGCTCAAGATCGGCGCGCAGATTGGTGCTTTCGTTGATATCCCAATCGACCGACAGACCCTGCACCATGGTGGTGTCGCTTGTGCCGCTGGCTTTGGTCATCTCGGTTCGGCCAGTGACCCATTCGTTCAGCGTGTAGGTGAAACCATAGGCGGCGCGGGTGACCAGCTCGTCACTGCCGAATTGAAGCTCGATCTCATTATAGACGCGCCAGCCGTTCTTGGGCTCGTCATAGAGGCCGAGGGTCAGTTCAGTGGGGGCGTCGCCACCGAGCGGCGCGCGCAGCTGGGCTTCGATCACGGTGCCGGGGCGGGCCGCCGGGGTCCAATGTGCACCCAGGATCAAGGCCGTGTCGCTTTCGCTTCCGGAGGCGGTGCGGTCGTGGCTGTATTCAAGACCAATCTCGCCGCGCAGGGTCTTGCTCAGATGCCGCGAATAGATCGCATCCACGGTCAGCCGAGCGCTGTCGTTGACCCGGTCACGGGTGTATTCCGCGCCAAAGGCGATGTCGCTGCGCTGATCGATTTCTTCGCCATAGCTTAGGCGGACTTGGCTGGTACCTGGGCGGGCCAGTCCGCCCTGAGCGTAGAAATCGCGCCCGGTGTGGATCGCCTCGAATGCGAAATGGCGGGTCTCGGTCTTCAACTCATAGGACAGGCGCGCGGCGGTGTCGTTCTCGCCCATGGCGTTTTCCGAGCGGGCGACTTCGGCCTCCCACAGACCGCCTTGGCGGTCTTCGTGCTGGATATAGGCAGAGTGCATCCGCTGGCGGGCCGTGTTGCCAAGGGGGGCGTCGGCATGCACCGCACGGGCGCCGATGGAGGTCCGCTCGGACAGGGCATAGTTCACCTCGCCCCCGTAGAGCCAATAGGCCTCGGCGCCCTCGGCTTCGACCTCATAGGTCACGCGGATTGACACGGGGTTGCCGTCAAGGTCGAACTGGCGCACCGGCGTGTCGAAGGTGATCGTGTTGCGGAAGAAGTCGAGCAAGTAGTCGGTGCCGCGCAGCAGGGGCGTGGCCGACAGGATATCGCCGCCATCTTCGTCCCGAACAAGGATTTCCACACGCTCGGACCCCTGCACATAGCCGCTCAGGTCAAGGTCATAGGGGCCAGAAACACCGCGCCCGCGGATTTCCTGTTCCTGCTGCTCCTGCGCGGTGCGGGCCGCAAAGACGGTGACCGATACGCGGTCGTTCTCCCAGTGACCTTTGGCGCCGGTGGCCACACGTTGCAGGCCGCCCAGTTTCAGCGCGCTGGCCTCAGGCTCGATGGCGATATCGCCGTAGAGCACGTAAGAGCGGCCCTTCTCCACCTTCACGAAAAGGTTGGATGAAGATTGCGCATCGGCACCGCGTTCGGAATTGTCGCCATAGACGGGGTAGTATTCCTCTCCGCGGATGTCGCGGAACAGGCTGTCTTCGGTGTCACGGTCCGAGCTGTAGCGCAGGGTCAGCAGGGCGTCGCCACGGATCACCCCTTTGAGGTAAAGCTCACCGCGGATGCCTGTTGTGGTATCTTCGAAAGCGCTGATGCGGTCTTCTTCGATGACGTTGCCCGCGTCCCCGCTTAGCGATACCGCGCCTTCGATCACGCCGATCAGAACCCGTTCGTTCAGATCCGGGGTGAAGGTCAGCCGCGCTTCAGCCTCGCCAAAGGACGACCGTACGGTGATCAGATCGGGGCCAGAGGCCTGCGGTGGGATGAGGTTGAAGGTCGCCTCGCCATTGTCGAGATAGGCCTGCACGCCGGGCGCGCTGCTGCGGATGTCGGTCACATCCCAAAGCGACCGGCGGGCCGAAAGGGTCACCGTGCCGGACGCGGGCACCGGGCGACCCCGGGCGTCGAGCACGCGCACCACCACCGGCACCACAGAAGCGGGATTGGCCGCGGCGGTTTCCGGCAAGAGGATCTCAATCCGGGCGGGTTTGCCGGGCGCGGTAAGGCGCAGTTCCTTACGGACACGTTCGATGCCAAAGCCGTCACGGCCCACCAGCGTCAGCACGTTCTCGCCCGAGCCCAGTTTCACCGCCACATATTCCAGCGCCTGCACGTTGTTCTTTTCCAGACTGGTGCGCTCTCCTACCCGGTCGCCGCCAAGCTCGCGGCCATTCACCAAAAGCGTCAGCGTCAAGTCAGCCTTGCCCTTAATCCGGATGTTCTGGGTGGCGCGGGTGACGGCGGTGTCTTCGGCAAAGTCGACAAAGCCGGGGGCGCTATCAAGGTTAGGGATCATGCTGTCGAGCGTTTGGCGCTGCGCCGAGGCACGGGCGGCTTGAGCCACAGAGGAGGCGTCGACCCCGGCCTCTTCGTTTTGTGCGGCGACCATGCCGGGGGTCAGCTGGGTGGTGGTGGCGATGCCAGCCTCGCCGCGCACCGACCGGGTGCTGCTGCGCTGGCCGTCGATCGGCAGATCGGTTGCATTCACGCCCGGGGTCTGACGTTTTCCGGCGAAATGATCACGACGTTTGCTGACTTCTTTGAGCGCTTCGGGGGTGCATTGGGCCACGGCAAAGTTCTCGGTTCTAAGCTCGCCCTTTTTCAGTGGCACCACGCGCGACCCACCGCGGCGCAGATCGTTGGTGCGGGTCACTTGCACCGCACTCCCAGCGGGGAGGGTTTCGGGCTGCACGAGGAAAGCGTGGGTCACCGGGCGCATGCCGTTGAGCGAATAGGCACCATTGATATCGGTCACAACAAAGAGCCCTTCTTGGGTCACGATGCGCACGCCGGGAATGCCCGGCTCATTCTCGGCGCGGTCGCGCAGACCGTTGCCGTTGCAATCCATGAACACGGCGCCCAGAACGGTGCCCTGCCGGGCAAAGACGCCGCCCGAATTGTCGAGCCGTACCAGGGCGCGGGCGGTCTGCGACTGCTGCAGCGCCCCGGTGCCTGCTTGGCGGCCCGACAGGATCGCGGTGTTTTCAATGCGGCCTTCGCGGGCTGCTGCAGAGAATTGCATCACATAGGACAGCTCATGGCTTGTCAGCGGCTCAAGCATGCCCACGTCAAAGCGCAGATCGCCGTTGCCGATCTCTTGCGGATCGTCCAGCGGCTCGCCGTTAAGGGTGACCGTGCCGGGAACAAAGTTCACACCATAGGCCGGGCGGTCGAGGATCTCGCCACCGATCAGGGCCTGATGCATGTTGTTGGTAAAGCTGAGCGTATAGGTGACGAATTCACCATGGCCCACGCTGTCGAGGTCCGCAGCCTTGTCCAAGGCCAGCGGCGTGCCGTAATTCGGATCCACCGGAATATCGGAGACAAAAAGCGCGCCGCCTGCGTGGTTGAAGGCGTTGCCCCAACCTGCATCCATCACCTTGCGGCCCATCCCGGCATAGTCCAGCCGGGCGGAGGGGAAGACCCAAGTGGGCGCATCCATCACGGCATAGCGGTAGTCGCCTTCGGGCATTTCGGAGAAGGTGAAGAACCCGCGTTGGTCAGTCTGCGTGCGGGCCATTTCATTGCCCGTACGCGCATCGACAAGGGCGACAGACACATCGGAAACCGGGGCGTTGGAGACGGAGTTGAACAGGAAGTTGCCGGGGTTGATCATCAGATCGTCCTCAAGCACCTCACTGTCGCAGGTCGCCGTGGCGATGAAGCTGTCGCCAAAGTCTGTGGCCATGACCTGATCCCCGGCGACGGCGGGCGACATCTGCGCCAACGGCAGGGCGGGGGTGAGGAAGATGCCGGTATTCGCGCCGGTCTCGGTCGCGATGATCGTTTCCACGTCGCCGGTCAGCATGCTGCGGATCGTCACCGCTGTGCTGTCGACCTCGGTGCTGACGTTGCAAGTGCCTGAGGTGAGACGCAGACGGGTGTCGCTGCCCGGTGTGCCATAGGGTTGATCGGCGCCGGTTTCGGGGTGCTCGAACACCAATGTGCCAGCTGTCTCCGACTCGCGGTCATAGATCACGGTGTTGGAGGCCAGCAGCAGTGTGCTCTCTTGGTTGTTGTAAAAGGCGGAGGCGGTGTTGTGCACCTCGACCTTGCCCAAGGCGGCAGGCACGCGCACCGAAAAGCTGGGATCGGTGGCATGGCCGATGGCGTAGTCGCCCTCATGAAAGAAGGCCACCGCATCTACATCGTGGGAAAGCCCTGCGGGGACCACGCTGAGGTATTGGTGCGCGGGGGCGCCGCGCATATGGACAAGGGCCGTCATGGTCCCCGAATCCTGCACCGTGTTAAACACGGTATTCAGCGGGATCGCATCGCGCAGCAAGACACCGCTCCGGGGTGTGCCGTCGATCACGATGGGCTGGCCGTCGATCTGCGGATAGCCAAAGGCGTCCCGCTCGGAGTCGTTGCGCAACCGCAGGGTGTAGGTGATGAGCGCGCCTTCGTCGTTTTCCGAGACGACCTGCTCTTTGGAAACTTCGAGCCCGCCTTCTTCGACGCGCGAGACCCCCACCGCTTCTTCGCTCAGGCTTTGGCCATCTTCGGTCACGGCAGAGGCCGTCAACATGCTGGCGAACTGGGTGCTTACAGGGGTGTCTGCGGAAATGCGGAACTCATAGATCAGTTGCAGCCGCTCTCCCGCCGCGAGCATGATGGGCGCGGACATGTCGACCGCCCGGTCTTCGACATCGATCAGGCCGTTGCCGTTCAGGTCGGGGAAAAGCGATTGGCGGGACATCATTTGGGCGCTGCCCTGTTCGCCAATGCTGAGCGATGTGGAAAGCGGCACGTTGCCGGTGTTGATCACGTCGAAATGGTAGCGGCCAAAGGCGCCGCGGGTCAGCAGAAGGTCGGAGTAGCCGGTCACTTCCAGCCCGGGAACTGCGGCGACTTCGGCCCGAACCGGGTTTGAGAAGACACGTTCCATGATGCCAAGGGAGGTATTGAAATAGCTGACTTCTGCCACGTTGCGGATGAAAGATCCGGCGGGGGCCGGGGCGGCGGCGGCGGTGTGGGGCAGAAGGCTCAGGCTCATTGCGGAGGCGCTGATCAGGGCCAGAGCCGGGCGGGCTTTAGACATAAGGAAACTGCGCATCAGCTTGCTCCTGTGCGATCCCTAGAAAGGGCATGAAATAATTGGGGAGACGAAAACGGGGGTAGAAGGGGGTGCCCCCGGGTGAGCGTTGCTCAGCCCGGGGGCACCGGAGAGGTCGGTTAGTCGTCGACCCGCACGGTGAACTCTACCCGGGCAAAGCCGCCGGGAAGGATCGTGCCATGTGTGCTCGATACGTTGGTCGAGGTGACGGTGGCCGTGCTGGTGCCCGGGAACAGGCTCTCTGGGCAGGCACCGCCACAGTTTGTGACCGCGGTATAGGCCGGTGCGGCGTCCGAGATGATCACGTTGTCCGCCGCAGAGGCGCCCGTGTTCTCGGCTTCGACCATGTAGCGGATGCACTGGCCGGGCTCGACATCAAGACGGGTCTTGGTGAAGGTGCCCACGGTGCCATCGCAGCCCGCGTCGATATACTGATACTTGCTCAGTGTGACATCGCCCGAGATGATGACCACGCGGTCTTCGACGGCGTTGTTGGTCTGGTCGATATCGGTCCCGGTGCCGTTCAACGTGTTGTTGATCGAGATCGTGCCGACTTCGGAGACACCTTGGGTGGCTGTCGATGGCGTCTGCACACGGTAGATCAGCGAGATGCTGTCGCCCGGAGCAAGCCCGTTGACACCCGGCGAAACACCGTCGGTCAGGTCATCGAAGTTGTCGATCACCGGCTCGGATGGATCGATCACGCCATTGCCGTTCTGGTCCCAGAAGATCGCGCCGGAGAAGTTGGTCAGACCGGATTCGGTGATCGACGCCTCGGTGATGGCCACGTTCCCTTCGTTCGAGATGGTGTGGAGGATGTCCACGATACCACCCGGCGAAGCCTGCGCGCTTTGGTTGTCGATGATCTTCACGTCGTAGATTTCGTTGACCGTGACTTGGTTGACGATACGGTCACCCTGTCCCGAGACGGAAGAGACGACCGCGATGTCGACCAAGGTATCGCCGGGCAGGGCGTCATCGGCCGGGGTGATCACCGCACGGATGGCCTGCGAATCACCTGCAGGGATGGTGCCTGTGTTCGACACGATCGACCCGTCTGGCAGTTGGAACTCAACCGTCCAGCCTGCGGGCAGGGCCTGATCCAGCGACAGGTTGAAGCTGTCCGAGGTCGGGCCGTTGTTTTCGACCAGCATGTCAAAGACGACAGGTTCACCGGGGTCCGCCGTTTCGGTGATCCATGGGTTGCCACCGTTTGTCGGGGCCGCGCCATCACCTTCGGAACCGACCACGGCGTTTTCAAGGTCAACCGAAGCTGCCAGCACCGCGCCTGAGAATTCAGCGGTCGATACGTCAGAGACGCCCGAGTTGTCCGACGTGGTGGTGATTGTCGCGGTGTAGTTGGTGGTCGCGGTTGGTGTGACGTCTGATGGCAATGTGGCAATCAACGTCACTTTGGCGCTTTCCCCGATGGCCAGCGGACCAACAGAGCTTACCACCGGTGTGACACCATCCGCACCGACAAAGCGGAAGGTGGTACCGTTCGGGAAGTCCACATTGGCCACATCGAGCTGCAGGCTGTCCGGGCTGTTGGAGAGGTTGGTCAGCACAAATTCCTGACGGATCACGCCGCCTTGGTAGACATCGCCGGTTTCCGTGACGACATCGTTGCTCGCGGCGTCATCGTCGGTGCCCGAGGCGATTGCCGCATTGGCGGTGCCGTTGGAGTTGATTGCCGTATCGGCAATCGCCACTGCATATTGGTTGTCCACGGTGACAGAGGCGGTGTTCGACGGCGGGAAGGCTGTGCCGTCAACGTCTTGGGTCGCCACGTTGGTGATGATGCCCGCATTGGCGGTATCCGCGATCACGGCACGGAAGGTCACCTCACCCGAGCGGCCAGAGCCGACAGAGGAGATCAGGAAGTTGACGTTTTGGCCGTCATCATAGTCCCAAGCGATTGTCTCGCCGGAGCCGTTTGTGGTGTCCACGACGGTGGAACCGTTGTCATCGTCCAGCGGTGTAGCAGAGTCAGACCAGCGGGCCGAGCCGGGAACGTAGGCCAGGCGGCCATCGAGCACGTCCTGCACAGAGTAGTTGTTGGCGGCAGCGAGACCGGTGCTGGAGTAGGTCAGCGTGATGGTCACTACGTCGCCCGCGTCGATGATGTTTGGATTGGCGCCGCCTGAGGGGTCTGCTGTCATCGATTTGACCAACTCGACAATCGCGTCGTTGGAGATTGTCAGCGTGTCCGTGTTGGTGCTCAGCACGGTGCCGTCGAGGGTCGAGGCCGCCGTCACGGTGATCGTGTCAGAGCCGGTCGCCGTGGAGGCGACGGAGGCTTCGATCACGATGCCGAACTGCTCACCCGGGGCAAGGGTCGGAGTCTCGGTCAGCGGTGTGGCGCTATCGGCCACGCCGTCCATATTGGCGTCTGGGTAGAAGACCAGTTGCGACGTATCAAGCGTGCCGGTGTCGGTTTCCACCGCGGTAAGAGCGAAGGCATCCGGGCCGTTACCATCGTTGGTAATGATGTGCGGCAGGAAGGCCTTGCCGCCGGGGGCGATCGTCTCGGAGTTGTCGGAGGTCAATGTCACGCCGGCAACTTGCTGAACGATCGTCTCAACGGTGTTGGAGGTTACCGTGATCGTGTCGCCCGCCGCGTTGGTATAGGTCGCGACGGCTTGGTTGCCGATGACCGAGCCCGCTTCGGGTGCCGCGAAAGCGACAGTGCCGATCACGGCGGTCAGAGCAACAGCGCTCACGGAGCGCAGGAAGGTTGTATGGTTTTTCACGTTAATATTCCCTAGTTCTATAGTAGTTGGAGAGAGAGAGTGGAGAGAGAGGCGCCGGAATTAGTTCAGGCGCACGCGGTAGCTGTTGAAGGCGGAGGCGCCTGCTTCGAGCGGTTCCGAGAGGGTCCAGCGCACGGCGGCGACGGCTTCTTCGGGAAGAGGCTCTTCGGTCATGTTGCCATTGGCATCGACGACCTTGCGGGTGGCGGGAACGGTCGACCATTCCAGCCCTTCCTGCTCTGGGTCCATCTCGGCCTGGACTTCAAAGACCGCGGCGACAGAGGTCACTTCGGCCCCAAGGGCGAGAGAGACGCCATCAGGAACCGGGGCGGCGATGACGAGCCCCTCCATCGCGCCTTCGGTCGTGTTCTGGTGGCGCAGCTCATAAGAGATCACCTCGCCCGGGCGGATCGTTTCACGCTCAACGAGGACTTCTTCGCCCTCGGCATTGGTTTCCACCACGCGGAAGGAGAATTCGCTCGTGAGCGCGTCGGCGGCAGCCGCGAAACCCGCGAGGGACAAGGCCGTACTCGCAATGAGTGTCTTGGATAATTGGGAGATATGGATACGCATCTAGTAGTTCCCTTGTGGGCCGGTGAAGAGCCGGCAGTTGCAATGAACGGACACGCTCATTGCGTTGTCCTGTTCTCATCTTCGGGGAATCGAATACCGATATCATCTGAGCGAAGGGTTAACTCGCTGAGCCTCTGGTCAGACGGTTAGTCGAAAGGATAGGCGCCCCTATCGGGTCGCGCTCCGGCCTATCATTTGGCGCGGGAATGGCGCTGGGGGCGGGGCGGATAGATGGTTAATTTTGCAGGGAAAAATGCAGTTTCCGAATCTTTGATCCGGTGCAAAACGCCATAGGCTAAACGCAAAAACGCCCGCGCGGGGCGGGCGATTATGGTTTACAAGCCAGAGGGCAAATTGGGCGCGCTACGGGGGGCCGCGCAGGGTCCGGGCCGCGGCGTTTCAGGCGGCGAAAACGGGCCTCAAACGAAGCCCGCGTCGCGCGCAATGATCGCTGCATCCGTACGATTCTTTGCGTCCAGTTTTCGGCAAAGTGTTTTCACGTGCAGTTTGATCGTCACTTCTTGCAGATCGAGGTCGCGCGCGATCTCTTTATTCGACTGCGCGCTCATCAATCCGCGCAGCACTTGGCGCTCACGCTCTGACAAGGCTTTCTCGAAATCCGTCTCTTCGGGATTGTCTTTGCCCGACATGAAGGTGACCGGGGCATAGGTCTCCCCGGCGGCCATAAAGCGGACCGCGTTGACCAGTGACTTGGCGGGCAGGGTTTTGGGCAGAAAGCCGATTGCCCCCATTTCCAGCGCCTGTTCGGCGATCAGCCGGGTGGCGGTGCCAGAAATCAGCCCGACGGGGCGGCCCTCGTTGATACCAAGCACGGTTTGCAGGCCCTGCAACCCCTTCATACCGGGCATCGTATAATCGAGCAGAACCAGATCGTAGGGCGGCTCAGACTTGATCTTGTCCAAGGCACCGGCCAGATCGCATGCCGCTTCGGTGACGGTCGCCCCATCGGCATCAAGGAACATGGCAATGGTCTCTCGAACCATGTCGTGATCATCGGCAATTAAAATACGCAAAGACATAATAGATCTCCTGAAGCCCAAATGGCCGGCGTTCTCTAATGGGTAGAGTGTGCCCGTTTGAAAAGAAAGATGAAAGCCCAAGGAACAAAGGACGCAAAGGCATGCGCCGCTATCCTTTGGTATGGCAGGGCGGGGCGCTCCGGGGCAGGCGCGCCTATCCTTTGGTATAGGGGGGATGCGCTTCTGCGCATTCGCGCCTCTCATTAGGTCAGGGTATGGTCAGGTCATAACGCCAGATAAGGAACCAAGACATGATTTTTCAGAATCTTAGCAAGACCATCACCGCAGCCGCGCTCACAATGGGCCTTGCTTCGGCGGTTGCCGCCCAAGACGAAGAGGCCGTGCTCAACGTGACGCTGGCCGGTGAAACCCATAACTTTACCCTGTCTGACCTGCAGTCGATGCCGATCTCAAGCTTTGAAACGACAACCATCTGGACCGATGGCTCGCAGGAGTTCGAAGGCGTTTCCCTCAAGGATCTGTTCGACACGTTGAACGTCGAAGACGGCACGATCACCGCGACGGCCATCAATGACTATGCTGTGGAAATCCCAATGTCCGACGCCGTCGAAGGCGGCCCGATCATCGCCTACTACACCAATGGCGAGGAAATGTCGCGCCGGGACAAGGGGCCACTCTGGGTCGTCTACCCTTACGACAGTGACATCGCCTACCAGACTGAACTGGTCTACAGCCGGTCGATCTGGCAGCTTGACCGCATTAGTGTCGAGTAACTGACAATGGCGCAGAGGGCTTGGATGAACGACGCAGGAAAATTCGGACCCGCGCGCGCCAGAAGCCGACAGGTATTGATGCTTATCCTCGTGGCGGGGATGAGCATCGCCGCCTATCTGGCCTATAACGTCTGGGATCGCATTCAGGCGCTCGACAGTGCGCAACAAGACCACGCCGAATGGGTTTTTACCCAGATTGAGATCGAGTTCCTCAAGACTGACCGCGCATTGGCGCAGGCGAAATCCGCCACGCCCGAGGCGCTGGAAGAGTTCCGCAAGCGGTTCGACATCTTCTACAGCCGCGTTTTGCTGGCCGAACGGATGCGCAATAACGCAAAGGCCAAACCCAAGATTCGCGAACTGCGCATCCTGCTGGATGGGTTCTTACCGGCGATTGATGGCACTGACGTCGAACTGGCCGCAGCGCTGGATGATATCGATACGATGCTGCGCAGCGTCGAGGATGTCCCGCGTGAGATTGCCTTGACCTCTATCGCCATCGCCAACGAGATGTCCCAGAACGAACGCCATGAGATCGTGCGACTGATCGAAGTGATGGCGGCGATCGTGTTGATCGTCACCCTTGCCTTGGTCGGCGCGGTCTACCGCCTGTCGCGGCAGGCCAGCCGGTTGAACCGCACCTCGCAATTGGTTGAAGAAAACCACCTGCGCCTTGCCACCACCCTTCAAGCATCGCTCGACGCCATCGTCGTTATCAACGACCACGGCGAGATCGAAGATTTCAACGGCTCCGCCGAAGAGATATTCGGAATCACCCATGAGGCCGCAAAGGGCAGGGACTATATCAGCCTGTTGATCCCGCCCGCCGACCGCAGCGTGCACCGCGAACGGCTTGAGAAATTCCGCCAGACTGGAGAGACGGAGGTCGCCGATAAGGGCCGCCGCGAGTTTGAAATGATCGACCAAACCGGGCGCATTTTCCCGGTCGAGATGTCCGTGTCGCAATCGCCCATGGGGCAGGGGGCGCTGTTCATCGCTTATATCCGGGACATCACCGAAAAACGCCTCCGCGAGGCCGAGATTATTGCCGCGCGTGACGAAGCCCTTGTTGCCTATCAGGAAAAGTCGCGCTTCTTCGCCATGATGAGCCACGAGATGCGCACGCCCCTCAATGGTGTGATCTCGGCTTTGCAACTGCTGCAAGATGACCGGCTCGACGATGAGCAAAAGCGCTATCTCGATGCGGGGATGACCTCGGGTGAGATTTTGTTGGGCCATATCAACGACGTGCTGGCCATCGAGCGCAGCGAGGCGGGCACCTATGAACAGGTGCGTCAGACCTGTGACATGACGGTGCTGATGGCGGGAATCATCAACACGATGGACCCTCTGGCCGAGGCCGGGGGCACGCGGCTGCACCTAGATTTGACGCAGTTGGACGACAAGGCCATCGTGACGGACCCACGGGCGATCCAGCAGATTTTGGTCAACCTTCTGAGCAACGCGATCAAGTTTAGCCCCGGCGGTGATGTGACATTGCGCGGGTGGTTCGCCGAATCTGGCTCAGAGGGGGAGGAGTTCCACCTTCAGGTCGAGGATGACGGACCCGGCATTTCGGCGGGGGATATCGACCGTATCTTCGAAGACTTCGTCTCGCTCGACAGCCGCTATGAGCGGCGCACTGGGGGCACCGGTTTGGGGCTTGGGATCGTGCGTCGTTTGGTCAAACGTTTGGGCGGCGAGATTACCTGCGACTCGACCGTGGGAGAGGGGGCATGTTTCACGCTGCGCTTGCCGGTGAAACTTGCTGATCTGGCAGAGATCGACTGCGACGCCGCCCCCGACCCACAGAAAAAACGCGTCGAGATGCTGCCAGCAAAGCGGCTCAACCTGCTGCTGGTGGACGACAATGAGATCAACTGCGAACTGATCATGGCAATGCTGGAGAAAATCGGCCATGATGTCACCCTTGCCACCGGTGGGCGCGCGGCGATCGAGCTTGCCGAAGACGCGCCCTTCGATGCGATCCTCATGGATATCTCCATGCCCGAGGTGAATGGCATTCAGGCGACCAAGGCGATTCTCTCCGGCGATGGTCCCAATCGGGAGACGCCGATCATCGCCGTGACCGCCCACGCCTTGCCGAAAGAACGGGCGGAGTTCAGCGCGGTCGGGATGTCGGGGTTTTTGCAAAAGCCGTTGGATATGAAAGTGCTGCGTGCAAAGCTGCGGGAGCTTTCGGGGCGTGAGGTGATGCCGGAACAGGCCCTGCCAGAGCGTTTGGCCAGCGCGCAGACATCGGTGCAGGCGAAATCCGCGAAACGGCCATTGTTGAACGAACAACAGATCGCGGACCTGATCGACCTATTGGGCGTGGAGAAGCTGCGGGAGCGGATGGAAAAGCTTGGCCAGAAGGGCGCGGATGACCTGCCCGCATTGATGGCCGCCGATGGCTTGCCCGATTTGCAGGCGCAGGCCCATGCCATGGCCGGGATGTGCGGCATGCTTGGGGCGGACCGGCTGCACGGCCTGCTCAAGGAGATCGAGACCGCCTGCAAGACCGGCAAAGACGGCGAAGCGCGCGGGCTGTCAAAGGCTTTGCCCGAAACTTGGGACGCGACGCTGGCGGCAATGAAGGCGCAGGTCGGTCTGTAACGGGGGCGTGTCTGACCGGGGGGGCGGCAACCTATCCTTAAGACTAGCCCGTTTATACCCCCGCCCAGATGCAGCGATGCAAAGCGCGACCTATAGTTAGACATACCCGCCGATAGACGGGTCTGCACGAAGGCGTCGTTGACCAGAACAATGACCGCGTCCCAAGCTGGCAACCGGTTCATTTCGACCGTTTCGCCTGAGAATATGCTTCACGACGCGGGCCTTCTCGGGAGCTGCTGCCCGTTCCCCTACCCCAGGGAGTGGCTCCTCGATAGACTTGCAGCGATGCGCCCCACCGGTTTTCCTGTCCCTCCCCTCGGGGGAAACCGGGGGCGCATACGGGCGGTCTGGCGGGGCTGTTTCACCTATCTGTGCGTTTATCACGCTTGTCGCAGCGGCATCTGGGCCGACCGCGCGCACCTTCGCTTTGGCACGGCCCAACCCCACGATCCGATGAACTGCCCTGTTGCATCCCCGCCCACTGGGGCATAACAGACAATAGTTTACTAAAAGAATCGGATTAAGGGGGCCGCAGTGCTCAGAACATTGTCATTCATTTGCTTGGCCTTTGGCGCGACTGCCGCCTCGGCACAGGACTTTCCCGTCACCGTTGAACACGCCTTTGGCGAAACCATCATCGAAGAGCGGCCCGAACGGGTGGCGTCTGTCGGCTGGGCCAATCACGAGGTGCCCTTGGCGCTCGGCATCGTGCCCGTCGGCTTTGCCCGCGCCTCATGGGGGGACGACGATGGCGATGGGCTGCTGCCTTGGGTGATCGAAAAGCTTGATGAATTGGACGCAGAGGTGCCCACGCTCTTTGACGAGGGCGATGGCATTGATTTCGAAGCCGTGGCCAGCACCCAGCCCGATGTGATCCTTGCCGCCTATTCCGGTCTGTCGCAGTCGGATTATGAAACGCTCAGCCGCATTGCGCCGGTCATCGCCTATCCCGAAGCCGCATGGACGACGACATGGCGCGAGATGATCCGCCAGAACGCGGCGGGCCTTGGCATGGCCGAAGAAGGTGACGCGATGGTCGCCGAGATCGAAGAGCGTATCGCCACCGCCCGCGAAGAATATCCCGAACTGGCTGGCAAAACCGGGATGTTCGTCACTCACCTCGATCCGCGCGACCTCAGCACCATCGGTTTCTACGCCGCCGCCGACCAGCGGGTGCAGTTCCTGACCGACATCGGCATGGCAACGCCCCAAGCGGTGCGCGAGGCCAGCGAGGCCGGGAAATACTCGGGCCGGGTCAGCGCAGAGCGGATCGATCTGTTCGAAGACGTGGATGTCGTGGTCACCTATGGCGATCAGGCGCGGTTGGACGAACTGGCCAAGAACCCGCTGATCGCGCGTTTCCCCGCCGTCTCCCGTGGCTCGGTTGTGCTTTTGGCGAATGACCCGATGGGCACCGCCGCGAACCCGACGCCGCTGTCGATCGACTATGTGCTCGACGATTATCTTGCACGGCTGAGCGCGGCCGCCACGCGCGGGGAATAATGCAGGTGCAGCGCCCCCAACGGCTGGCTGGTCTCGCGCTTTTGCTGGGCCTGCTGCTGCTGATGACCGGCCTGTCGCTGACCGTGGGCGCGCGTTCGGTGCCTTGGGCCGAGATCTGGGCGGGCATGACCGGCCGGATTGAGACCATCGGCGCTGCGGCGGTCGCGGTGCGGATGCCGCGCACGGCGCTGGCCATTCTCGCGGGGGGCGCGCTTGGCCTTGCGGGGGCGGTGATGCAGGGCATCAGCCGCAACCCACTGGCCGATCCGGGTATTCTGGGCGTGAATGCGGGCGCGGCGCTTTTCGTCGTGGTGGGCATCGCTTGGTTCGACATCAGCGGCGCGCAGAGCTTTCTGTGGCTCGGCATCGCCGGGGCCGGGGTGACGGCGGTTTTCGTCTATCTGATCGGCTCCGCCGGGCAGGGCGGGGCGACCCCGCTGAAGCTGACCCTTGCTGGCACGGCGACCTCTGTGGCGGTGTCGGCCTTTATCATCGCGGTGGTCCTGCCGCGCAATGACATCGCGGGCTCTGTGCAATCTTGGCAGGTGGGCGGCATCGGCGGCGCGAGCTTTGAGACGCTCTTGCCCGCCTTGCCCTTCGCGCTGGTCGGGTTTGCGCTAAGCCTCGCCTCGGCCCGGGTGCTCAATGCTTTGGCCTTGGGCGAAGAGCTTGCCACCGGCCTTGGTCAGAGCGTCGCCTTGGGCCGGGTCATGGCGGCGGCGGGGGCGGTGATCCTCTGCGGCACGGCGACGGCGCTTTGCGGGCCGATTGGCTTTGTCGGGCTGGTGGTGCCGCATCTGTGCCGGATGATCGCAGGCGTTGATTACAAGCTGGTGTTGCCGCTCTCGGCCTTGGCGGGGGCCTCCATGCTGGGGCTGTCGGACGTGCTGGGCCGGGTCATCGCGCGCCCGAATGAGTTGGACGTGGGCATCGTCACGGCCTTTGTTGGCGCGCCCTTCTTTATCTGGACGGTGCGCAATCACAGGATGCGTGGGCTATGAGCGATGTGACCTTCACCGCCCCGCGCAGCACCCGCCCCGTGGCGGCGGGCCGCCTTCAGGTGCTGGGGTTTCTGGCGGCGCTTGTGCTGGGCTTGGTGCTGCTGACGCTCAGCTGCGGACGGGGCTGCGTGCCGCCGGGCGATGTCTGGGCCGCGCTGACCGGTGCGCCGGAGGCGAATGCCGCTTTCGTGGTGACCGAGTTGCGCTTGCCGCGTGCGGTCATGGGGCTGCTCGCTGGGGCCAGCTTTGGCTTGGGCGGGGTGGCGTTTCAGATCATGCTGCGCAATTCGCTGGCCAGCCCCGACATCATCGGCATCAGCGCCAGTGCGGGGGCGGCGGCGGTCTTTGCCATCGTTATTCTGGCCCTCGATGGGTGGTTGGTGTCGCTCGTCGCGGTGGCGGCGGGGCTTGGGGTCGCGGCGCTGATCTGGGCGCTGTCCTCGCGCCGCGGCGCTGCGGGGGCGCGGCTGATCCTGATTGGCATCGGCGTCTCGGCCATGCTCGATAGTGTGACAGCCTATGTCTTGCTCGAAGCGCCCGCATGGGGCCGGGCCGAGGCGATGCGCTGGCTGACCGGCAGCCTCAACGGTATGCAGCTTGTCCAAGCCCTGCCCGTGGCCGGGGCGCTGTTGGTGTTCGGAGGGCTGCTGGCCGTTACCGCCCGCGATTTGGAGGTGCTGCGCCTTGGCGATGACACCGCCGAAGCCCTTGGCGTGCGGGCCGATGCCACGCGGCTGCGGGTGACACTGGCCGCCGTCGGCCTTGTGGCCATCGCGACGGCTGCGACCGGGCCGATTGCCTTTGTCGCCTTCCTCGCGGGGCCCATTGCGGCGCGGCTCTTGCCGGGGTCCCGCGGATTGCTTCTGGCGGCCGGTCTGGTGGGTGCAGTGCTGGTCATCGCGGGTGACTTCGTGGGGCAGTTCCTTTTGCCCGCGCGCTTGCCTGTTGGCGTCGTCACCGGGGCGGTCGGCGCGCCCTTCCTTTTGTATCTTATCGTTCGCGCCAATAGAAATGGGGGCACGCTATGACCCACGACCACCGTCTTGAAACGCGCAATCTGGGCGCGGGCTATGAAAAGCGCGTGATTTTGGAGGATGTCTCTCTCTCCCTGCCTGCGGGCAAGATCACCGCCATCGTGGGCGGCAATGCCTCGGGGAAGTCGACTCTGTTGCGGACGCTGGCGCGGATTTTGCAGCCAAAATCCGGCGCGGTTCTGCTCGATGGACAGTCGGTGCATCAGATGAAATCGCGCAAGCTGGCGCAGGTCATGGGGTTGTTGCCGCAATCGCCCGTCGCGCCCGAGGGGATCGCCGTGGCCGACCTTGTCGGGCGCGGGCGGCATCCGCATCAGGGGCTGTTCTCGCGCTGGTCGGCAGAGGACGACCGCGCCGTGGCCCGCGCGCTCGCCGCGACCGGGACCGAAGAACTGGCCGAGCGCGATCTTGATACCTTGTCGGGTGGTCAGCGCCAGCGGGTGTGGATCGCCATGGCCTTGGCGCAAGAGACCGACCTGTTGTTGCTGGATGAGCCGACAACCTTTTTGGACGTCGCGCATCAAGTAGAAGTGCTGGACCTGCTTGTCGATCTCAACACCGCACAGGGCACGACAATCGTCATGGTGCTGCATGATCTCAACCTCGCCGCGCGCTATGCCGACCACCTGATCGCCGTGGGCGATGGCGGCATCCGCGCCGAGGGGCCGCCCGCTGAGGTCCTGACAGAGGACCTGGTGAAAGCCGTCTTCGGCCTGTCGTGCCGTATTGTCAGCGACCCCGTTTCGCAGACCCCCTGCATGGTGCCGATCGGGCGCCATAAAATCGGGCAATCACGCAAAGAAGTCGCAGCTTAAAATAACTTACTAAATTAGTCAGATTGACTCTGGCGCCCTCCGTATCATAGGGGTAAGGAAATCCCGACTGATTCACTAGGTTATTACGGAGACCGCCATGTCCTCTTTTAAATTCTTTCCCCTGCAACTAGGGCGCGGCTCTCTCAAGACGGCGCTTTTGTGCTGTACGGCGCTGGTGCCCGGCGCAGTTTCCGCGCAAGCGACCTACCAGTTGGACGACGTGATCCTAGAGACCAGCGCGCAAACCTCAGGCGCGGCGGATGCCGAAACCGTGGTCGCCAGCGAACTCAGCAGCGGCGGCAAGCTGTCGGGAGAGATCATTGATATCCCGGCCAGCGTGTCTGTCATCACCAGCCGCGAGATCGAGGCGCGCGGTGCGGATAGTGTGGAGCAGGTGTTGAACTACACCGCCGGCGCCAGTACCGACAGCTATGGCGCGGACGACCGGTTCGACTATTTCATTCTGCGCGGGTTCGAGGCCTATACCTACCGCGATGGGCTGACATTAGGCCCGAACTTTGGGGCCATCCGCGAAGAGCCCTTTGCCTTTGAGCGTGTGGAAGTCATCCGGGGCGCATCGTCTTCGACCTTTGGCCTGTCCGACCCCGGCGGCTCGGTCAACTATGTCACCAAACGCCCGCGCGACGAGCGGTTTGGCAGTGTTTACACCTCGGTGGACTCCTACGGCAGCTTGGAAACCGGTGTGGATTTCGGCGACACGCTGGATGAAGAAGGCACGCTCAGCTACCGTTTCACCGGCCTGCTGCGCAACGGCGAGCTTGAGTACCCCTATTCCGAGAATGACGAGATCTTTGCGATGGGTGGCCTCACATGGCGTCCCTCCGATGCGTCTGAGCTGACCGTGATCGTCGATCACCTTGACCGCGATTCCGTGCCCGGCAGCGGTGGTTTCCCGGCGGGCGGCGATTTTGACCGCAGCGACGTGTTCTACGGTGAGCCTGCCTATAACTACCGCGGCACCGAACGGACCACCGTTTCCGTTCTGGGCGCGCATGACTTTGGCAACGGGCTGAGCTTTGGCGGCACCCTGCGCTACAGCGACAGCGCGGATGACTTCGGCTATGCCTATGTCAGCGACTATACCCCGAATGACAGCATGGTGGACCGCGCGTACTTTGCCAGCGACGGCACGAGCGAGAACATGATCTCCGACCTGCATCTGACCTATGAGGGTTTCCTTGGCAGTGCGGCCAGCACCACCACGGCGGGGGTCGAATACTCGTGGTCCGACGAGACCGATCAGCGCTTTTATGGCGCGGCGCCGTCGGTTGACCGCGACAACCCAAGCTACACAGGCCGTCCCACCAGCGTTCCGATTTTTGCCGATCTCGACACAGAGACGGAAGGCAAGGCGCTTTACCTTCAGCAAGAGCTGAACTGGAACGAACGTTTCATCGCCTCCTTCGGGCTGCGTCACGACTGGATCGACGTGACCGAAACCAACAACCTCGCCGGTACGGTGCAGACCAACGACATCAGCGAGACGACAGGCCGCGTGGGTCTGACCTATAAGATCAAGCCGAACGTTTCGGTCTTTGGGAACTACGCGCAGTCGGTCGTGCCCGCAGGCTTTGGCGTCGAGCCGGAAGAGGGCGAGCAGTTTGAGCTGGGCACGAAATGGCAGCCCATGGGCACCAATGCGCTGCTGACGGCCTCGGTCTATGACCTGTCGAAAAGCAACATCACCCGCACCAACCCGGCGACCAACCAGCCGGAAACCATCGGTGAAATCGGTGTCCGCGGTATCGATCTGGAAGCCAAAGCCGAGATGGGCGCCTATACCCTCACCGCCGCCTACAGCTATCTGGATGCCGAGATCAAAGAGAACGGCACCTCCGGCAACGTCGGCAACCGTCCCGGTCTGGTGCCTGAAAATGTCGCCTCGATCTGGGCCAGCCGCACATGGGAAAACCTTGGTCATGGTGATCTGACGGTCGGGTTGGGCGCGCGGTTCAACAGCGGCTATTACTACAGCGACAGCAACGCCACAGGTGAGACGGGCAGCTTTGTCGTGGTGGATGCGGCCGTAAGCTATGACCTGTCCGAGCAGACCACCCTGTCGGCCAATGTCACCAACCTGTTTGACGAAAAGCACACCTCCTACGGCGGTTTCTACGCTGACTTCTACAGCCCCGGCCGTGAAGTCACCGTGAAGCTGGCCCATAGCTGGTGAGCCTAAAGCGCGGCACCACCCTCGTGTGCCGCGCTTTTCTTTGACCGGGAGGAGCCCCAGATGACCATCGCCAAAGCCAAGACCACCATCCCGATGGACGCGCCGCAGGAGATGCTCTCGCAGATCCTGTCGCATCTTGTTGATGACCACGGCATGGCGTTTCGCGCCAAGGGGGCGACCGGTCATGTGTTTGAGCAAGACGGCTACCGGGTGGAGTTCGATCTCTGTGCGCGGGGGCTGGAAGTCAGCCTTCAAGCACCCGGCGAAAACGCCATGCAATTCTCGAAAGAGGGCATGGTGCATCACGTGGCGGAGTTTGATCCCGCGCTGGCCGATCGCATCCGCTGGCAGGGCATCACGCAAGAGGCCGGTGCCACGCCGCAGAACTTTCGCCTGCTGACCGTGCTGAACAGCGAAATCCTGTTCGAGGGGATGCAGCGCGTTACCCTGCATTACCCGGATATTGCCGAACTCGCCGCGCAGGGGCTGCATCTGCGGTTGATCCTGCCGCGCGATCCCAGCCGCGCGCCGGTGTGGCCCGTGATGGGCGCCAACGGTGCGCCGGTCTGGCCAAAGGGCGCGGATGAGTTGCACGCGCGCTATGTCACGCTCAAGAATATCCGCGCCGCGCGCGAAGAGGTCGATATCGACGTGGTGCGCCATGGATCGGGCTTGATTTCGCAATGGGCGCAGAACGCCCATGCCGGGCAACGGATCGGGGCAATGGGGCCGGTGGGCATCAGCGCCTTGCCCGAAGCATCCTCCTATTTTCTGGCCGCAGATGGCACGGGGCTGCCCGCTGTGGCGCAGCTTTTGGCGCGCCTGCCAGAGGATGCGGTGGGCGATGTGGTGGCGGCCCTGCCGCGTGGCGTGTCCTATCGCGACTACCTGCCCAAGACCAAGCTGCGCGTCCATGCGCTGCCGCCCGCCGCGTTCGAGGCCGAGGTGCTAGGCCATGCGCAGGCGCTGACGGATGACGGTTTGGGCTATGCCTTTTTCGCCGGAGAGTTCCGGAACGCCCAGCAGTTGCGGGGGCATTTCAAAACCACCCTCGGCATGGGTAAGACACGCCAGATTTGCACAGCTTACTGGCGGCGGGGTTGAGCGCGGCTTAGCGCCACGGCCCAGCGTCACCACGTCTGCCGGCCTTGGGGATACGGCTGCTGGTGGTGGGGCGGGCGCTCTCGGTCCGCACCGGGGCCGCCGTGGGCGTCATCGCGCGCAGGGCTGCGATGCGGTTTTCCGTCGCCGGGTGTGTGGCAAAGAGGCTGTCATGTTTATGCGCGTGCAGCGGGTTGATGATGAACATATGCGCCGTGGCCGGGTTCCGCTCGGCGGCGTGATTGTCGATCCGCGCGGCGCCCATCGCGATTTTCTCAAGCGCTGAGGCCAGCCAGAGCGGGTGGCCGCAGATCTCGGCCCCGGCCTTGTCTGCGGCATATTCCCGCGTTCGGCTGATCGCCATCTGCACCAGCGCTGCGGCCAAGGGGGCAAGAAACATCATCATCAGCGTGCCGATCATCCCCATCCGTTCACGCGCGCCGCCAAAAAATAGGGCGAAGTTCGCCAGCATCGAAATTGCACCCGCGAAGGTGGCCGTCACGGTCATGATCGCGGTATCATGGTTGCGGATATGGGCCAGTTCATGCGCGATGACGCCCGCCAGTTCCTCGCGGCTGAGGCTTTGCATCAGCCCTTTCGTCACTGCCACGGCAGCATTGGCCGGGTTGCGCCCGGTGGCAAAGGCGTTGGGTTGCGGTGTGTCGATCAGATAGACCTTCGGTTCGGGCAGGCCCGCGTTCCGCGCAAGCTCGGCCGTGAGGGCGTAAAGCCCGGTGCGGTCATTGGGGGAAACCGGCTGCGCGTTGTGCATCTTGAGCACCATGCGGTCGGAGTTCCACCACGTAAAGGCGTTCATCCCCGCCGCCACCACAAGTGCGATCAGCGCACCGCCCGATCCGCCGATCAGGTAGCCGACCCCCATGAAAAGCGCGGTCATCGCCGCCATCAGCATCGCTGTCTTTACATAGCCCATCTTGGTCTCTCGCGGTTGTCCTTTGATAGGAAATATGGGGCAGCTTCCGCGCTGTGCAAGGCAAGTGGCGGCGGGAGAGTTTGGCCCACGGTCCCGCCGCCGGATGCGATGTGCCGTTAGGCCGGGGCCGTTCCTGCGAGGCGAGTGGATCATCCCGCAGAGAACAAGGGGCCCGCTACTGGCTCGCCATCCCCGCCAGCATCGCGGCCATGGCAACGAGATGGACCAGCGTTATCGCCCGATCATTCCAAAGCACCCCGACGATCAGCCAGCCCAGAACTCCCACCACAAAGAGGTAGAGGTTCCAAGGCGTCCAGCCAAAGCCAGTGGCGGCATAGCCAAGGATCTGGATCACCGAAGCCACCCATTTGACCCAGAACGCCGGCTGCGCAGGGGCCGCGCGCGCGATCGCCTCAGACGCCACGGGTCAGCCCGCCGTCGATGCGCCAGTTCTGCCCGGTGACATAGGCGCCGCCTTCGGAGGCGAGCCAGCCGATCAGCGAAGAGACTTCAGCCTCGGTTCCATAGCGCCCCATGGGGATGCGCGCGCGGCGGTCTTCGGTCTCGGGCAGGCTGTCGATAAAGCCGGGGAGGACGTTGTTCATGCGGATGTTTTGGCCCGCGTATTGATCTGCATAGAGCTTGGTGAAACCCGCGAGCCCGGCCCGGAAGACGCCTGAGGTGGGGAAAAGCGGGTCCGGCTCAAAGGTGGCAAATGTCGAGATATTGATGATTGCGCCGCCGCCCTGCGCCGCCATGATCCGTGTCACCAGACGGGTGGGGCGGATCACGTTCATCAGATAGACATCCAACCCGCCGTGCCAGTCTTCGTCAGTCATCTCTAGGATGTCGCCTTTCGGCCCATGTCCGGCGGAGTTCACCAGCACATCAACGCGGCCCCAGCGGTCCATCGCGCCATCAACCAACTGGGCCAGCGCCTCTTGCGATTGGTTCGAGCCGGTGATGCCAAAGCCGCCCAATTCGGCGCCAAGCGCCTCTCCCTTGCCGGAGGATGAGAGCACGCCGACCTTAAAGCCATCAGCGGCCAGTTTGCGGGCCGCCCCCGCGCCCATGCCGCTGCCGCCTGCGGTGATCAGGGCTACTTTTTCTGTTGTCATCGGATATACTCCATATGCTGTGCAGCGATTGCGCTGCGGTGTTATGGTCTTTCAATTAAGCATGGCACGCTGTGCTGGCCAGCCAGATGCATTGTCGTATGACTGTAGGAATTCTATCGTGCCCACAGACTTTGCACTGCCGCCCCTGAACGGACTTCGCGCTTTTGCCGCGGCGGGGCGTCATATGAACTTCCGCGCCGCTGCGGATGAATTGGGCGTCACCCAAGGGGCGGTCGCCCAGCAGGTGCGCGGGCTGGAGGATCATCTGGGGCTGCGCCTGTTTCTACGCGAACCGCGCGGCCTTGCCTTTACCGACGAAGGGCGGGCCTATCATGCCTCTGTATCGCGGGCTTTTGAGCAGTTGAGCGAGGCGACGGATGCCCTGCGCAGCGCGCCCGCGCGGGTGACGGTCAGCGTGACACCGACTTTTGCGTCGAAATGGCTGATCCCCCGCTTGTCAGACTTCACCGAAGCCCATCCCGGCATCGACCTGCGCATCACGGCGACGGAGCGGGTGGCGAGCTTTCATGCGGATGGGATCGACCTTGCCGTGCGTCAGGCGCGTCCGCCTTTCGGTGCCAGTCTGCGGGCTGATCTGTTGTTCGCGCAGGAGGTTGTGGCGGTTTGTTCGCCCAGTTTGACGGCTGACGGCACGCCACTGGATGCGGTGGGTCTGGCGCGACTGACCCTGCTCCACGACACGCATGATCTTTGGCCGCGTTTTGCGCAAGAGGCGTTTGATAGCGCTGTAAAACCAGCGCGGCGGCTTCGGTTTAACCAAACAACGCTTAGTCTGGATGCCGCTCTCGCCGGGCAGGGGGTGGCGCTGGCGAGCCGCTTTTTGGTCCAGCGCGATCTTGAGGCGGGGCGGTTGGTGTGCCCGGTGCCTCATGTGATGGAGGTCGGGCAGGATTTCTATCTGCTTTCTCCGCGCCAAGGGGTTTCAAGTGCTGCGATCATCGTGCGCGATTGGCTTTGCACGGTGGCAAAACGCGAGGCGGGTTAGTCCGGCGCGCGGGCCTTCAGGTGCAGGAAGCTGTCCTCCCTTGCCAAAACATAGTGCTTTCGCTCTCCTCCGCGTCCAATGTGCGCTCGGATTGCTCGACCGCGCGGGTGAGGGGGCGATGTCATCTTCGGTCAGCTGATTGCGCCAACCCCACACCGAAGACGGCCTTCCCTCGTTGCACTTTCTGCTCAGCGGTCTGTCGAAACCTTTTGGTTTCACGTTTAACACTTTGCCGATCCGGTCATTGGGTAGAGGCGGAAAATATCATCGCCCATTGGGATGAGGATGTGGCGCTGGCCTTGCCAGCCCGACCGATCCGGACCCGCGCGGGGCGGTCTTATGATGGATTTGCCCGATCATATCGAGGCTGCCGATGTGGTGGCGCAACTGGCGGCGGTGGTCAGCACCCCCGCGGGGACCGACCGCACGGGGTACGCGCTCCGGGCTCTCTTGGTCTAGCGTTTGGGGATCCTGCGATTTGCCGTCAGGAGGCGGCCACCGCATCGGGCCGCCCTTTGAGAGTGGGGAAATCCACGAAAAAGGTCGTGCCCTCACCCTCGGCTGTTTCAAAACGGATTTCGCCGAGGTGCTGATCCACGATGGCTTTGACGATGCTCATGCCCAGCCCATGCCCTTCTTCGACGCGGTAGCTGGACCCGCGGGAAAACCGGTCGAACAGGACCGGTTGCAGTTCCAACGGCAAGCCGCTGCCGTGGTCCTTGACCCAAAACCCGGTGCCATCCTCCGACAGGCCAAGCTGGACCGTGCCCCCTTCGTCAGAGGCTTTGATCGCGTTGGACAACAGGTTTGACAACAGCCGCATGAGCCGCCCCTCGTGCAGCCGCAAAAGCGGGGCGGGGGCCTCGGATGGGGTCATTTCCAAACCGACACCGCGCTCTTTGGCGTAGGCGACCAAGGTCTCTGAGGCTTGGGCCAACAATGGCGCCAAGGGGCGCTCAGAAAAGCCGGATTGATCCGGTCTGCGCAGGGTTTCCACATCCAGAATATCCCCCACCATCTGATCGATTGCCCGCGCGTTTCGCAGCGCAAGTTCCAGCAGCTTGCGCTTTTGCGGCGGCAGGTCGCCGGGGCTGACCTCAAGCAAGCGCAGCGCCCCGGTAAGCGCGGTCAGCGGTGTTTTCATCTCGTGGCTCACCGTGGCGATAAGCTGGTCCTTGGCGCGCTCAAATTCGCGCTGT
Source organism: Sulfitobacter sp. LC.270.F.C4 (assembly GCF_032922545.1). Classification (NCBI taxonomy): domain Bacteria; kingdom Pseudomonadati; phylum Pseudomonadota; class Alphaproteobacteria; order Rhodobacterales; family Roseobacteraceae; genus Sulfitobacter; species Sulfitobacter sp. LC.270.F.C4. The sequence goes on from NZ_CP136692.1 coordinate 922,327, forward strand.
TCGCTGACATCGCGCACCACCCCAAGATAGCCCAGATGTTCGCCGCGATCGGTCTCGACCTTGGCAGTGGCGACTTGGCCTTCGAAGGTCGAGCCATCGGCGCGGCGGCAGGCAACGGAAAACGCGCCCTGCGTGCTGGCCGTGCTGGCATTTGACAGCTCTTCGCCTATGCGCTCATAGCTGCCAAGGGTCTCATAGAGAACGGCCGTCTGCCGCCCCAAAAGCGCGTCGGGGGCATAGCCGAACAGGGTTTCGACCGCCGGGTTCACCAGCGCCACGCGGCGGTTGGGGTCGGCCATGATAATGGCCTCGGGCACGGCATCCACCATTGCCTTGAGCAGCCCGCGCTGTTCGCGCAGCGCACGGCGTTCGGATTGCAGGGACAGCTCGCTGCTCAGCCACCGGGCGAGGAATTGGACGAATTGGCTCTGCGCCTTGCTGAACGGGGCCGGGCGCGGGGCGGTGCCGGAAAAGTTCAACGTCCCAAACAGCGTGTCCCCGGTTTTCAGCGGCGCCCCGATATAGCTTTCCAGACCGAAATTCTTATAACACGGATGGGTCGAAATCTCTTGCTGACCGGCGTGGTGGAAAGAGGTCACATCGGCATTGGCAAGCGTGTGCAGGCAATAGGTGCCATTGATGTCAAAGGTGCTGCCGGGGGCAGGCGCCCAGTCAGGGCCGTGGACATAGACACATTCGTAAACCGGATGATCCACGCGAGAGACGATGCCGAGTTCAAGACCAAGCGCCTCTGTGCCCAGTTGCAAGAGCTTGGCGATTTTGTCTTCGACGGAAAGATCAGGCTCGACAGCAAGCATATAGAGTTGCCGCAGCGGATCATCGAAATCCGCCAAAGCGTTGTAAAAGTCGTTCATTATTGCCTCTGTCGTGGTCTTTGCACCTGACTTGGCGAGAAGGCAGATGTTTGACCCAAGGTATCCCCCTTACGCTCTGCTGCCAATGCCGCAGCGGGTGAATTGGGGCAAGAATGGGGCTTTTCACCCCGGTAATGCAGATAATTGTGGATTATCGGACGGGAGAGGGCGGCTAAGCGCGGCAAGTCCTGCCTCAGGAGGGCAGAAACCGGTGACCTTTGCAAAGCGGTGGTCATCGCCGTTTCTATGGCTATGGTACCGCCAACGAGGGTCGCCAAAGGGGAGAGTTGACCATGCGATTGATGCGATACGGGGCGCGGGACGGGGCAAAAACGCCGGTGGTGCTGGATGCTGCAGGGCAGGCGCGGGATGTCAGCAGCCTTGTGCCAGACTTCACGCCCGAAACCATTCCGACATTGCGCAAGATGTTGGATGGCGTCGATCTGGAAAGTCTGCCGCTGGTCGAGACCCAAGGCCAGCGTATCGCTGCACCGGTCAGCCAGCCGCGCAACATCTGGGGCGTGGGGTTGAACTATTCCGACCATGCGGCGGAATCGGGCATGGACGTGCCGACCGAGCCGATCCTGTTCACCAAGGCCAGCCGCACCTATTGCGGGCCGAATGATCCGCTCCTTTACTCCAAAGAGATGAGCAAACTTGACTGGGAGGTCGAGTTGGGCGTGGTGATCGGCCATACCGCGTTGAACGTCAGCCGTGATCAAGCGCTGGACCATGTGCTGGGCTATTGCGTCGTCAATGACGTGTCGGAACGCGCTTGGCAGGCCGAACGGGGCGGGCAATGGGTCAAGGGGAAGAGCTTTCCCAACTTTTGCCCCACAGGGCCGGTTTTGGTGACGGGCGATGAGGTGGGCGATCCCGGCAAACTGTCGCTCTGGGCCGAGATCAACGGAGAACGGCTGCAAAACGGCACGACCGAGAAGATGGTTTTTGATGTGGCGACGATCGTTTCCTACATGTCCGAATTCATCCAGCTAGAGCCCGGCGATCTGATCTGCACGGGCACCCCACCGGGCGTGGGCATGGGGTTCAAACCGCCACGCTACCTTAGCCCCGGCGACCGGGTTCGGCTAAGCGTCCAAGGGTTGGGCGAGCAAGAGCAGGTGGTGGAGCGGCTGCCCGTGCGTTGAAGGGGCCAGCCGCCACGGGTGCCACCGGCGAGGGCGATGGCGGGTGACAGGATCGGGTGTCTAGGCGACCTCGGCCGCGCGCGCTTCGGCGGCGGCGACAGCGATGGCGGGACGCAGGGGCAGGGTCAGCAAAAAGCTGCTGCCCTTGCCCATGATGCTGGTGGCGACAAGGCTGCCGCCATGGGCCGTGGCGATATCGCGTGAAATCGCAAGGCCCAGCCCGGTGCCGCCAAAGCGGCGGGTGGCGGTGGAATCGACCTGATGGAAGGGCTCGAAGACGCGCTCCAACTCGTTTTCCGGGATGCCGATGCCCGAATCCGTCACGCGGAATTCAACCACTTCCCCGCGGATGCGGCAGGTTAGCGAAATGGTGCCTTGGTCCGAGAATTTCGTCGCGTTGCTTAGCAGGTTGATCAACACCTGCTGGATGCGTTTGCCATCCGCCAGCATCACGCCGGTTGCCGATTTCACGTTTAGCTCCAGCCCCTTGTCTTCGATCATCGGGCGTAGCTGATCGGCGGTAGGGGTGACGATATCGTCGATCTGCACTGGTTCCATCGCGATCGAAAGGCTGCCTGCGTCGATCTTGGCAAAATCGAGCACCTCGTTGATCAGGGTCAGCAGGTGATTGCCCGAACGCTCCACCGTTTGCATGATATCGCCCAGTTTGCCCATCGTGGCGGACAGTTTGGGCGCCAGCGTTTCACGGGTCTTGGGGTCTTCCTCAATAGCGGTACGAAGATCGCGCGCTGCCGGGGTGCGGTCGAAATGCCGCGCAAGGCGGACATGGCCCAAGATGACCGTCAGCGGCGTGCGCAACTCATGGCTCAGCACGCCCATGAAGTCGGTCTTGGCCTTGTTCGCGTCTTCGGCGGTCAGCAGCGCCTTTTTCAGATCGGTTACGTCAATGCGCAAACCCACGACGCTGCCGTCCTCCATCCGCCGGTCCGAGGTGCGGATGATGCGGCCATCGGGCATGCGCTGTTCGGTTTCAAAAGCGCCGTTCTCACGTTTTTCCAGCCAGACGCGAATCCACTCTTCTTCCTTGCCGATGGCATCGGGCACGATCCCACGGCGGATGCTGTCACGGACAATCTTTTCATAGGATGATCCGGGCTTCACCACCTCGCTATAGTTGTGGATTTCGCGGTATTTTTCATTGCAAAGCACCAAGATGCCCTTGGCGTCATACATGACAAAACCATGGTCCAAAGCCTCAACGCCCGTGCGCAGACGTTCTTCGGCGAGTTTGCGGTTCTCGGCCAAGCCGATGATATACCAGGCAAAAATGGTGACCCCTAGGGCGCCTTGCAGACGCAATATCCAGTTCAGCCAGAAGTCGGGACGATGCTCTGGCCAGCCGCCTTTGACGGTGGCGGCCAATTGCCAAGCGCCGAAAGCAAAGTTGAAGTCGAGCTCAATGGGGTCGATCAAAGTCATCTCGGGGTCGCCGATGATCGTCTGTTCGATCTCTCCCTCGGGGGTCAGCTCGCGGATGGCCAGATCGTATTTTTCGGTCAGTTCGGGGATGCGCAGCTGCGTGACGAGCGCGTCGTAATCCACAACCATGGAGAGGATGCCCCAAGGTTCGTTCGGGGCGGCGGCGGTGCTGGTTGAATCAAAGATCGGATGCCGCAGGATCAGCCCGCGCCCGCCTTGCACCAGATCAACCGGGCCGGTCACCAACCCTTCGCCGGTCCGGAGGGCCTCTTCGACCTTGGGCAGTTGCGCCGCGTTTTGGCGGTAGTCCAGCCCCAGCACGCCGCGATTGGCCTCATAGGGGTGGACGATCGTCACGACGAGATCGGGGGCCACGGCAAGGTTAATCACATCCGGGTTCTCGGCCATAAACTCGGCCGCGCGGGCGCTGAATTCGGACTGGGTGATTGTGGGGTTCTCACTGATGACCGTGGCCAACTCACGCAGCTTCAGGATCTGGTCAAAGATATCCGCGCGGATTTGTTCGCGGACTTCAATCAGCTCTAAGGTGGTATCAAGCTCCAGATTCTGCATGTAGGTCTGATAAGACAGGGTCTCGATCCGGTGGCCAAAGCCCAGGACAACGCCGCACAACACGACCAGAACGATAATCCGTTTCGCACGCTGAGACAGCGCATTTCTCATTTTTTCCATGCCGGCTTTGCCCAAATCGGTCTCTGTCCTCCGCCCTCCGCGCTCCGGCCTTCTTAGTGCCGAATACGCCCTTGGGGTATTAGACTGCAGGGGGCTTTGTTGACGCAAGGAAAATACCCGGATGCAGACAAATGCTGGGCAACAGCGTCAAATTTGCAAGTGACGCCTTTTATCCTTGGGGCGATCGCCCCAGCAATTCAACCAAAACGCGGTGCAAAAGGGCGATATCCTGAGGGTTGGACATATTGGGTGCGTGGCCGCAGTCGGGGAATTCGCTCATCCCGGGCCGCGGGCCGCTTTGGGTCATGCGCTCTGCAGCCTCGGGCAGCAACAGGTCCGACCGGGCGCCGCGCAAAAGATGCGTGGGCGTGGTGGTCCGGTCCCAACGGTCCCAAGTGGAAAGCTCATGGGCTGAGGCGGTGAACTGCACGGTGATGCGCGGGTCATAATGCAGGGTCAGCCGTCCGTCCCCCCGGCGGCGCAGCGAAGACCGCGCCATGCGCTGCCAATAGGCATCGGCCGCCGGGCCGAAGGGGGCATAGGTCTGGCGCAGCCACGCTTCACCTTCGGCAAAGCTGCCAAAGTCTGGCAGGCTGCCCACATAGGAGAGGATCCGGTTCACCGCCGTCGCGGGCAGTTCGGGGCTGATGTCGTTCACCACCAAGGCGCTGACCCGCGCGGTCTCGGGGCCCGAAGCCATGTGCATCCCGATCATGCCGCCCAAAGAGGTGCCAAACCACGCGGCGCGGTCAATCTGGAAGTGATCCAACACCCCTGTCGCGATGCGCGCATAATGTTCGACCGAATACTCCGCCTCAGGGCTGGCCGCCCAACTTGACCGGCCCCGCCCGATCATATCGGGGCAGAGCACGTGGAAATTTTGCGACAAGGTCGCGGCCACCTCGTCAAAGTCGCGCCCGGTGCGGGCGAGACCGTGCAGCATCATCAAGGCAGGGTTCTTGGGATCGCCCCATTCAGTGACATGGATTTCGTGTCCCATGACGGGGATGAAATGGAAACGGGGGGAGGTCATCCGCGCGCGCCTTTCTGTATCAGGTTCAGCGCGCGGTTGGTGCTGCCATCCGCGCCGTCGGTGAATTGCGACAGCGGCGGTCTCCGCACCTGTGCGACCGGGGCCAGCTTGGTCATGGAACGGCGGCGATCCATCTGCGTGTCTTCATGGTATCCTCCCTAAACGGGCCAGCGCCATGTTGCGCCGTCTCCCCCCGTCGACTAGCTTAAGTTTTCAGCATCCGAAAAAGAAATAAACGGAGCAAGATGGTGGAAATACGTACCGATGATTGCTTCGAGACGGGGCGCTTTGCAGAGCTTGCCTTTGTGCATGCGCCCATCGGGCTGGTGGTGACCGAGAACCGCTGCATCCGCGATTGCAACAATGCCTTTGCGCAAATGTTCGGCTATGTGCGCGCCGACCTGCGCGACCAGCTTTTCGCCATTCTCTACCCCTCGGATGAAGAGTTCGTAAACATCCGCGACCGGGGCGTGGACCAGTTGCGCGAGACCAATACCTATTGGGACGAACGCATCATGGCGCGGCGCGATGGCAGCCTGTTTTGGTGCCGTGTGCGGGGCCATTCCTTCACGCCCGAACGCCCGCTCGACCGCGCGGTTTGGAGCTTTGCCGACCTCTCCGCCGAGCGGCCCTACCTGCCGCTTACCCGGCGCGAGCGCGAGATCCTGAGCCATCTGGCAGAGGGGCTGACCAGCAAGCAAATTGCGCTCAACCTCGATATTTCGCACCGGACGGTCGAAGTGTACCGCGCGAAACTGCTCAAGAAATTCGGCGTCAGCAATACCTCTGGCCTGTTTCATTCGTTGGGCGGCATCGACAGCGATCATGTGGTGTCCAACAGTTCTAAGTGACGCGCCCGGCGCTCAGCCCGCATCACTCTGCCTGTCGGGCAGTTTTGACTGCGCCGGGGGCGGGGCCGCCGCGTGGGGCTGATCCTCATCGTCGGGTTTCTCGGCAGCCTCGGCCATTGCGTCGGCCTGAGCGTAGAGGCTGCGGATCTCCATCAGATCGGCTTTGGTTGGCGCCTTGCTCTGTTTCGTCGTTCCCTCAAAGGGATGCGAGTTTGGGGTTTCACTATTTGTCACTGGCTAATCCGAATATTGAGCTTAAATCTCACGGCCAATTCCGTGGTGGGGCACAGAGTACCGAGCCCGAATTTCGACGCCAATTGGGCAAAGCCCCAGCCAAATCAGGGTTATCCCCTACTGGGGCGAACAAGGTGCTGAAATTGGGGCAGATATTTTCACGATATCATTTCAGTCGGTCGTATTTGCATCCGAAGACATGGTTAATGACCGCCTGTCAGGGTTTCCCCCAATAGACAGAGCGGCGGAAAAAGCCGAGGTTTCAAGAGAAAGTAGAGGTGCGCATGAGCTTGGTCGCGGCGTTCACATTGATTGCGCTGTGCGGAATCGTCTTGTCCGGCGTGATGATCGCAAAGCAGGTTGGCGATGCGGTCAACCGGTTTGCCGTGGCTGGCGAGATCGCGGTTTTGTCGATGTATATCGCCGTGGTGTTGGCGTCTGCGCCGCGCGGCGGGGCCTATAGCGACCCGGTCGAACTGGTCTTTGCGGTCGCCTCGTTTGCCGTTCTGGTGGCGCAGGTTTGGCGCGTGATGCGCAACCGACGCAAGCTTCAGGGCAGCGCCAACTCCGATGAGACCCGCAGGAAACTGCCCGATTTACTGAACGATGTGCCCGTGCAGGCGGCCTTTCTGACACCGGATATGACCTATGCCTTCGTCAATGATGCCTATAGCGCCTCCTTTGGGAGATCCGCCGATGAGATCGTGGGCAAACACCTGTCGCAGATTATCCCGCCGGACCTGCTGGAGGAGGTGTCGGACAACCTCGAAAAGGCGCTGGCCGGGCGGCAGGTCACATGGCGTTTCGATTTCTCGCGCCCGGTTCTGGCCCGCTCCCAAGGGGCGGCGATCTATCAGCCCCTATCCGACCGGGGGCAGGTGGTGGGGGTGCTGGTGATGATAATGGACCGCTCCGCCTCGCAGGACGCGGTGCATGACGCAGAGGTCAGCGCGGCGAAACACGCGCTCGCGGCTGAGGTGGCGGGGGTGGGCTATCTGGAATGGGATCAAGAGGGCGCGCTGGTTGATGTCTCTCCCGAGGTGGAGGCGCTCTTGGGCCGCGATGCGCAGAGTCTGCGCGAGATGTGGCAGCAGGGCCAAAGCTTTGTCGAGCCGCGCAGCCGCGCCACGATCCGCAACAACCTGCATATGGCTGGCAGCCGCCCCCGCGACGTGGTCGAGAATGTAAAGTTTCTGGCCGCCAACGGTCGTCAGATCGAAGCGCGCACCTGCATTCGCCGCTTGAACCGGGGGCGTCAGGTGCATCTTTTGGCCGCGATCCAAGATGTTACGGATCAGCAGAACGTCCTCACCGATCTGGTGGAAAGCGAAACCCGGTTTCGCGATTTCACCGAAAGCGCGACCGATTGGGTCTGGGAGATGGACGCCGATGGGCGGTTCACCTTCCTGTCCGGTGGGGGCCGTCAAACCGATGCGGAAACCCCGATTTTCGCTCTGGGCAAGACCCTCGCCGAGGCCGATCTGGCGCAAGACCAAGGCGATTTCGACCAGCTTCAGCAAAGATTGGCCGCCCGGGCGCCGTTCCGGGACTTGCGGTTGGTTCTGCCCCTCGGGGATGGGCGGGCGCGGCAAATCGACATGTCGGGCAAACCCTTTTTTGACAGCCACGCTCAATTGGCAGGCTATCGCGGCACCTGTTTCGACATGACCGAAATCGCCATGGCCGAGACTGAGCGCAAAAGCGCGCTGGAGGCGCTGGCGCTGGCTTTTGAGACCATCTCGACCATGGTGGCGCTTTTCGACAGCAACGACCGCTTGGTCTATTGCAACGAGGAATACCGCGCGACCTACGCCGGGATGGACGGCGACATCATCGGAAAGCACTTTGATGAGTTGCTCGCGCATTTTACGCGAACCGGCACACTGGCCACGACCGCCGAAGGCAAGGTCCGCTGGAGCGAGCAGCGGCGCGATCGGCGCAACACCCCGGCCAAGTTCTTTCGTGCGCGGTCTTCCAAGGGGCGCTGGTTGGAGGTGACGGATTACCCCGTGGCCGCAGGCGGGCTTTTGACCATCGCATCCGACATCACCGAAAAGGTCGAGCGCGAAGAGCGGTTGCACCGCCATGAAACGGCGCTGCAACTGCTCAACCGGCGCGAGACATTGGGCCAGATGACCGCTGCCATCGCCCATGAATTGAACCAGCCTTTAGCGGCTATTCACAATTTTGCCGCAGGCTGTGTGTTGCGGGCCAAGAACGACCAGCTTGAGAGAGAGGATATGATCGCCGTGCTTAATAATATGCAAAGCCAATCGGAACGGGCCAGCGCCATCCTGCGGTCCATGTCGAACTATCTGCACAGTGACGATGCCGACCGCCATGCGGTGCGCTTCGAAGATATCCTGCGCTCGGTGCAACTGTTGATCCAGCCGGAAAGCTCGGCCACCGGCGTCGCCGTGGAGATCGACGATCAATGTGGGGAGGTCGAGTTGACCTGCGCCCGGATCGAGATTGAGCAGCTTTTGATCAACCTGATCAAGAACGGCATTGATGCCTGCCGGGAAGCGGGTCGCCCTGATGCCGAAGTTTCGGTTTCTGCGCGGTGCGAGGCGGAGGAGATCGTGATCGACGTGGCCGATGCGGGCCGCGGATTTGCCCCGGACATGCCTGCGCAGACGGCCTTCAGCGCCTTCCGCTCGACCAAGGACAAGGGGCTTGGCGTGGGGCTGGCGATTTGCGAAACGATCGTTCTGTCGCATGGCGGGACAATCGCCGTGACGAAATCCGATGCAGAGGGGGCCTGCCTGAGCGTGCGTCTGCCGCTGGAGGTGCAAAAGTAAAATGTCAGAAAACGGGATCGTTTACGTCGTTGATGATGACGCCGCGGTGCGGGAGTCTCTGGTGTGGTTGCTGGGGTCTGTCGGGCTGCGCGCGATTCCATTTGCATCGGCGGCCGCGTTCCTCGGCAGCTATGAGGACAGTGGCAACTGCTGCCTCGTCAGCGATGTGCGGATGCCGGGGATGAGCGGGCTGGAACTGCAAAAGGCGCTGAATGCGCGGGGGATCAAAGTGCCGCTGATCTTGATGACGGCCTTCGGCGATGTCTCTACCGCCGTGACGGCGATGAAGGCAGGCGCGGTGGATTTCATCGAAAAACCCTTCGACAACCAGAACATGCTCGACCTCATCAACACCGCCCTTCAGGCCGATGCCGCGCGGCGCAAGGGCGAAGAGGCCGAGGTAGAGAATGCGCAGCTGCTGGCCCGGCTCACCCCGCAAGAGCATCGGGTTTTTGAACGGGTGGTGGCGGGGCTCTCGAACCGTGAGATCGGCAGTGAGATGGATATCTCCATCAAAACGGTTGAGGTGCACCGCGCGCGGGTGATGCGCAAGCTTGAGGCGAATTCGGTCGCGGAACTGGTGCGCTTTCATATTCACAATGCGCCGCCCGCCTCAGCCGAAGACAGCGAGCGCGCGTAAAAAGCCCCGGCAGTGCAGGACCACCGGGGCAGGCTGCCCAGCCCCGGCGAGGGTTAAGGGCTGGGGTTTCCCGGCGGCATGAGGGGCGCCGGGAAGGCATGGATCACGCCGGCTTGGGTTCCAGCGTGCCCACGGTCACGTCGAGGGTCTGCTCAAATCCTTTGCGCAGCACGACAACCTCTGCCGCCGTCTCAGGCGTGGTGGTTGCCACCGCGCGGGTCAGGTCGCGCAGATCGTCCACCTCTGTGTCGCCAAAGGACAGGATGATATCACCTTTCTTAAGGCCCGCTTTGGCGGCGGGGCTGTCCTCGGAAACCGCTTCGATCACCGCGCCGCGCGGCTCGTCATAGCCCAGCACATTGGCGACCTCGGGGGTCATCTGCCGGATTTGCACACCCAGCCAGCCACGCTCGACCAAGCCGTCATCGGCCAGATCGGCCACGATGGTCTGCACGAGGTCAGAAGGCACCGAGAAGCCGATCCCGACAGAGCCGCCACCCGGCGACAGGATCGCGGTGTTCACGCCCACGACTTCGCCATCGTTGTTAAACAGCGGCCCGCCGGAGTTGCCGCGGTTGATCGCCGCGTCGGTCTGGATGAAATCATCGAACGGCCCGGCCTGAATATCGCGCGACAGGGCCGAAATGATGCCCGAAGTCACGGTGCCGCCAAGACCAAAGGGGTTGCCCACGGCCACGACTTCATCGCCGACGCGCAGGGTCTTGGAGGTGCCGAAATCCACTTTGGGCAGGTCCACATCCGCGGCGACCTTTAGCAGCGCGATGTCGGTCATCGCGTCGCTGCCCACGACTTCGGCGTCAAAGCTGCGGCCATCGGCGAGCTTCACGGTCACCGTCTCGGCGCCTGCGACGACGTGGTGGTTTGTCACGATTTGGCCATCTTCGGAGATGATGAAACCGGACCCCAGACCTTGGCGCGGAGTCGCTTCGGCGCCGGGTTGGTCGGGCAGCATATGTTCAAACCGGCGGCGCAGTTCTTCGGGCATGCCGGGGGGCAGTTGCTGCTGGATCTGTGTGCTTTGCTGTTTGGCGGTCACTTCGATAAAGACCACGGCGGGAGAGACGGCCTCGACCAAGTCGGCATAGCCGCCAGCCGGGACGGCCAGCGCGGCTGTGGGCGCAAGCGCCAGCATCGGGGTCGCGGCGACGGCGGCGCTCAGCGCAAGGGCGGCGGCGCGGGGGGCCTTGGAAAAGGTCTGGTTCATGAGATGCTCCTTGCTGTGCATTCGGTGTTTCTGGACCCCTATTTGGGGCGCAGGTTTTACAGCCCCGTCGCAGGGGCTATACAAATTTGTGAGAATGCAGGCCGCAGGATGCGTGGGCCGCGGATTTGCCCTAAACCTTTGGTGATCCTACATGAGACTGCGATGAAACTGCTTGTTGTCGAAGACGATACCACCACCAGCACCTATATCGCGCGCGGCCTGCGCGAAGAGGGGCATGCGGTGGATGTGGTGGCCGATGGCCGCGACGGGTTGGTGCAGGCCACCACCGGGCAATATGACGTGCTGATCCTCGACCGAATGCTGCCGGAACTTGATGGGCTGACCCTCCTGAAAACCCTGCGCGGGGCAGGCAATGCCACACCGGTGTTGCTGCTCACGGCAATGGGCGCGGTCGAAGACCGGATCGACGGGCTGAACGCCGGGGCGGATGATTATCTGGTCAAACCCTTTGCCTTTGGCGAACTGTCGGCACGGGTGAACGCACTGGCGCGTCGTCCGCAGGCGTTGGAGCAGGAGACCACCCTGCGCGCCGGGGATCTGACGATGGACCTCATCAGCCGCCGGGTGACGCGGGCCGGGCAGGACATCGACTTGCTGCCGCGCGAATTTGCTTTGTTGGAGCATCTGATGCGCCGCAAAGGCCGGGTGCAGACGCGCACCATGCTGCTAGAGGCCGTCTGGGATATCTCTTTTGATCCGATGACCAATGTGGTCGAAACCCACATCAGCCGGTTGCGCGCCAAAGTGGACCGGCCCTTTGACACCGAGTTGATCCAAACCGTGCGCGGCGCGGGCTATAGGATCGACGCATGAGGGCGCGGCTGGCGGGGCTCTGGCGGTCGATGCCGCTGCGTCTGGCGCTTTTGCTGGTGCTTTTGTTCACCATCGTCAGCCTTTTAAGCCTCGCGGCAAGCTATGCGGTCACGCAGCGGTCGTTCGAGCAGGCCATCCGCGCCGATCTGGCGCAGGACATGGCAGGCTTTCGCGCCGCCCCGGGCGCCTCGGCATTGGCGCGGCTGGTCGAGGCGGAATCGCGTGAGACTGATCCCAACCGTCTGATCCTCAGCTATATCGGCCCGAATGGGCGTATCTACGGCAACGGGGCCATCGCGCGGGACAACGAGGGCTATCACATCGTCTCAATCGGCGCGGCGCGGGCGCAGTATACCGGGGTTTATCTGACCCTGACCGACACGCTTTACGGAGGGCTTTTGACCATCGCGCGCAGCCGGGCGGAGATCACCGCCCTGCGCGAGGTTTTCGTGAATATCCTGCTCGTCAGCCTGCTGCCCACGGTGTTGATCGCGCTTTCGGGCGGGTTGATCCTTGCCCGACGCTCAAAACGGCATGTTGAGGTGATCCGCGCCACGCTCGATCGGCTCACCGCGGGCGAACTGGCAGCAAGGGTGTCGCCGGGGCCGCGTTGGTCGGATGACCTGCTGCGCATCGGTGAGGCGGTGAATCAAATGGCCCGCGCGCAGGAAACTTCCGTCGCAGCACTGCGGCAGGTCTCGCTTGATATCGCGCATGATTTGAAAACCCCGATCCAGCGCGTCTCAGTTCATCTGGACGATCTCGACCGGGCCGAGGCCACGGGCGAAGATCGCGCCGAGCCGCTGGCCCGCGCCCGCGCCGAGTTGGACGGTATCGCGGCCATTTTCCAATCCCTGCTGCAATTGGCGCAGGTAGAGCAGGGCGACGCCCGCGCCCATTTCGCCCCCGTCGATCTGGCCGCGCTTTGCCGCACCATGATTGAGCTTTATGAGCCCGCGGCGGGGGAACAGGGCAAACGTCTGCTCTGTGATCTGCCGGAGACACCGACCCATGTCACCGGCGACCGGGCGCTGTTGGGCCAACTGCTGGCCAATCTGATCGAGAACGCTCTGCGCCATTCCGGCGATGCCGAAGCGGTAGAGATATCGTTGAACCAGACGGCAGGACAGGTCGTGCTCACTTTAGCGGACAGCGGCCCCGGCATTCCGGCGGCGGACCGCGACAAAGTGCTGCAGCGGCTCTACCGGCTTGACCGCAGCCGGGGCACGCCGGGCCATGGGCTGGGGCTGGCGCTGGTCGATGGGGTGGCGAAACTGCATGGGGCAAGGCTGGAACTCATCGACAACGCGCCGGGGCTGCGTGTCGTGATAACCTTCGACAGTTAGCGCGCGCAAAGGACTGCGGCAATTTAGCCTGTGCCTCTCCCTCCCCCCGGTCCTATATAGGTCAGGAAACAACACGCGAGGGCTTCTCATGCTCGACGGTTACACCGCCGAAATCCTAGCGCGGGTGCAGTTTGCATTCACGGTTTCGTTTCACATCATCTTCCCGGCTTTCTCGATCGGGTTGGCGAGTTTTCTGGCCGTGCTGAACGCGCTTTGGCTGTGGAAACGCGAAGAAACCTATCTGAAGCTCTTTAACTATTGGAAGAAAATCTTTGCCGTGGCCTTTGGCATGGGGGTCGTCTCGGGCATCGTCATGTCCTACCAGATCGGCACAAACTGGTCGGTGTTTTCCGACAAGGCAGGGCCGGTTGTCGGGCCGCTGATGGCCTATGAAGTCCTCTCGGCTTTCTTCCTCGAAGCCGGGTTCCTTGGCATCATGCTCTTTGGCCGCAAAAGGGTCGGCGACGGGCTGCATATGTTTGCCACAGCACTTGTGGCGCTGGGCACGCTCGCTTCGGCCACATGGATCCTGTCGGTCAACAGCTGGATGCAGACGCCGGCGGGCTTTGGCATTAATGATGTCGGTCAATTCGTGCCCGAAGACTGGTGGGCGATCGTGTTCAACCCGTCCTTCCCCTACCGTTTGGTGCATATGGTGCTGGCGGCCTATCTGACCACGGCGCTGGTCGTGGGCGGGGTTGGCGGGCTGCACTTGCTGCGCGATCACGCCGACCGGGCCGCGCGGCGGATGTTCTCGATGGCGATGTGGATGCTTCTGTTGGTCACGCCGCTGCAAATTCTCGCGGGCGACATGCATGGCCTCAACACGCTGGAGCATCAGCCCGCCAAGGTCATGGCGATGGAGGGGCATTACGACAGCCACGATCACGGGGCACCGCTGATCCTTTTCGGCATCCCGAACCCTGAGGAAAAGCGCATTGATTACGCGGTCGAGATCCCCAAGCTCTCTTCACTGATCCTCAAGCATGATCTGAGCGCGCCGCTACCGGGGCTGGACACGATCCCGGATGAGGATGAGCCGCCCGTCGCGATTGTTTTCTGGTCTTTCCGCATCATGATCGCGCTTGGTTTTGCGATGTTGGGTCTGGGTCTTTGGGCCGCACTCGCGCGGCTGCGGGGGCGGCTTTACGATGCGCCGCTGTTGCACCGGTTGGCGCTGCTGATGGGGCCGACCGGCTTTGTCGCGGTGCTGGCGGGCTGGATCACCACCGAGGTCGGGCGGCAGCCCTTCACGGTTTACGGGCTGCTGCGAACCTCTGAAAGCCTTGCTCCGATTGAGGCACCTGCCGTGGCGACCTCGCTGATCGCTTTCATCGTGGTGTACTTTTTCGTCTTCGGCGCGGGCACGTGGTATATCGTGGCGATGATGCGCAAACCGGTTGTGGATCATGTGCTGGAAGACGAGCGCGACGCGGCGCAGGACGACGCCGCGCAGGATGAGGGGCCGATCCTTGCTGTCGGCGAAGAGGCGGCGGTCAGAGACAAAGCGGTCAAAATCAAGCGCGAGGATAGCTGAGATGTTTGGACTGGAACTTTCGTTCATCTGGGCCGGGATCATCGCCGGTGCCGTGCTGATCTATGTCGTCCTCGACGGGTTCGATCTGGGGGTTGGGCTGCTCTTTCCGATGACCAAGGACGAGGGCGAGCGCAACGTGATGATGAACTCGGTCGCCCCCATCTGGGACGGCAACGAGACTTGGCTGGTGCTGGGCGGCGGTGGGCTTTTTGCGGTCTTTCCACTGGCCTATGCGGTTGTCATGCCAGCGCTTTACATGCCGATCATCCTGATGCTGCTGGGGCTGATCTTTCGCGGCGTGGCGTTCGAGTACCGTTGGCGCACCAAACGTTGGAAGCCCCTGTGGGACATGGCGTTTTTCGGCGGCTCGCTGGTGGCCTCCTTCTGTCAGGGCATCGCCCTTGGCGCGCTGGTGCAGGGGATCGAGATCGAAGGCCGCGCCTATGCGGGCGGCTGGTGGGATTGGCTCACGCCTTTCTCGATCCTGACCGGGGTGGCGGTGACCGTGGGCTATGCTCTGCTGGGGGCCACGTGGCTCAACATGAAGCTGGAGGGCCGCATTCAGGCCCACATGCGCCGCCTTGCTTGGCCGCTGGCGGTGGCGACTTTGGTCTTCATGGGGATGGTCAGCCTTTGGACACCTTTCACCGATGCCGTCTATTTCGAGCGGTGGTTCGCGTGGCCCACGGCGCTGTTCAGCGGCTTGGTGCCGCTTTTGGTGGCGCTTGCGGCCTTTGGGATGCTGCGCGGCTTGCAACGCAAGGCGGACATTCAGCCGTTCCTCTGTGCGCAGGCGCTGTTCGTGTTGGGCTTCATCGGCATCGGGATCAGCTTTTACCCGCATATGGTGCCGCCAAGCCTGACCATCGCCGATGCCGCCGCCCCCGATGAAAGCCTGATGTTTGCGCTGGTCGGCACGCTGGTGCTGCTGCCGCTGATCCTCAGCTACACGGCCTATGCCTATTGGGTGTTCCGCGGCAAGATCGACCCCGAGGAGGGCTATCACTGATGGGAAAATGGCTGAAACGCAGCGGCTGGTTCGTGGCGCTTTGGCTGGCCAGCGTCGCCTTGCTGGCGGTGGTGGCCTATGGCATCCGGCTGGTGATCATGCCCGGCTGACGCAGCGGCGCGCGCCTCGGGCCTTGCCAAGTGCGGCGGCATCTGGCCTCTTCAAGCCCAAAGCAGCACGAAAGGACAGCCCGATGCGCGCCATGCAAGTCACCGCCTATGACGAACCGCTCACCCTGCAAGAGCTTGAGATGCCGATGCCGGGGCAGGGCGAGGTGCTGATCCAAGTCGATACCTGCGGGCTGAATTTTGGCGATTTGCTGATCATCAAGAGCACCTATCAGGAAAAGCCGCCGCTGCCGTTTACCTTGGGGATGGAGATGGCGGGCACGATCACCGCTTTGGGCGAAGGGGTCGATGGCCTGAAAGTTGGTCAGCGCGTGGCAGCCTATACCGGGTTTAACGGGTTGGCCGAATATGCCGCCATTCCCGCCGCGGTCTGCGTGCCGATCCCCGAAGAGATGACCGCCGTGGATGCGGCAGCCTTTCTGATTGCCTATGGCACCAGCCATGTCGCGTTGGACTATAAGGCGCGGTTGCAACCGGGTGAGCGGCTGTTGGTCTTGGGTGCCTCGGGCGGCATTGGCCTGACGGCGGTGGAACTGGGCAAGCTGATGGGGGCCGAGGTGATCGCCGTGGCACGCGGCGCGGATAAACTCGCAGTCTGCAAAGAGGCCGGGGCCGATCACCTGATCAATTCCGAGACCGACGACATCCGCGCGATCGTCAAGGAATTGGGCGGCGCCGATGTGGTCTATGACCCCGTGGGCGGCGATCAGTTCAAAGCCGCCATGCGCGCCTGCAACCCCGAAGCGCGGCTGATCCCGCTAGGTTTTGCCAGCGGTGAGGTGCCGCAGATCCCGGCGAATATCCTGCTGGTCAAGAACCTGAGCGTGTTGGGCTTTTACTGGGGCGGCTATGCCAAGATTAAGCCCTCGGTGCTGACCGATAGTTTCGCTGAGCTGATCGAATGGTATGTCGCCGGCAAGCTTAAGCCCCATGTCAGCAACGTCATGCCGCTGGAGCAGGCCAACGAAGCGCTGGCCCTGCTGCGCGACCGCAAGGCAACGGGCAAGGTGGTGGTCGAGGTGGCCCGCTAGGCCCGCCGCCCGCCCTGCAAACGTGTTACGCGCAGCGCCTTTTGGCGCTCGCGCAGGTAAACGAAAAGGCCAGAGGCGAGGATCAGCGCGATCCCGACCCAGACCTCCCAAACCGGGAGGTCACCGAAGACCACGAAACCCCAGAACACCGCCAGCGGCAGGCCGATATATTCGAACGGTGCCACGGTGGCGGCGTCGCCCAGCCGGTAGGCTTGGCTTAGGCAATAGCCGATCAGCGCGATGTTGAGGCCGATGCCGAGGAAGGTGAGGTAATCCTCCTCAGCGGGCCAAATCCATGCGCGCAGCAGGAACTGGAGCGAGGCATTGCTGCCTTCATTTACGAAACGCCCATCGCCCGCGATCAGGAAAAACCCCAGCGACACGGCGACAAAAGCGGCTTGGATATAGACCATCAGGGCCGAGGCTTTGGAGTTCACGCCGAGCTTGCGGGTCATCAACTGGTTCAACGCATAGGTCAGCGCTGCCAGCACCGGCAGCAGCAGAACCCAGCGGGAAACTTCGAGCGTCGCGGTGCTGGCCCACGGGCGCATCATGATGACCACGCCGATGAAGCCTACGATCACCGCGCCAAGGCGCAGCGGGCCGACTTTTTCACCCAAGACCGGGATCGACAGCAGCGTGATGAACAGGGGTGCGGCAAAGAACAGGGCCGTCGCTTCGGCCAACGGCAGGACCGAAAGCGCCAGAAAGAACGACATGTTCGAGATCACGATCAGCAGCCCGCGCAGTAGGTGCAGCCCCGGCTGCCGCGTCTTGAGCAGGTGAAACCCGCCTTCGAGTTTGACCAGCAACAGCCCCAACACGATCCCGATGGCCGAGCGGGTGAAAACGATCTGATGCAGCGGATAGCCGCCCGACAGGCGCTTGATCAGCATGTCATTGACCGAAATCGCGGCCACGCCAAGAAGGATCAGCCCGATCGCCAGACCGGCGCGGTTATGGGGAGTGGTTGTCATGGCAAAGACCTACCAGCCCGGCGGGAAAGGTCCAGCGCTTTGACATTGGTTTGCGCAGAATTACCCGCTAGGCTGGGCGCATCGCTTTAAGGGAGAGCCAGCCATGCAGATGTCCGACACCCGCCAGATCGCCGCCACCCCGGCCGAGGTCTATGCAGCCCTTCTGGACCCTGAGATGCTGCAAACCTGCGTGCCCGGCGCCCAAGACGTGACCGGCTCGGTCGAAGACGGCTATGACGCCACGGTGGTGCAAAAGGTCGGCCCGGTGAAGGCGACCTTTAAGGGGCATGTGAAGCTCTCTGATCTGGTGCCGAACGAAGCACTGACGATCACCGGCGAGGGCAAGGGTGGTGCTGCCGGTTTCGCCAAGGGCGGCGCGGAAGTGCGGCTTGCCGAAAAGGACGGCGGCACCGAGTTGAGCTATGATGTGGAGGCCAAGGTTGGCGGCAAACTGGCGCAGCTTGGCAGCCGGATCATCGACGGTTTTGCCAAGAAAATGGCGGATCAGTTCTTCGACAATCTGCAGTCTTCGCTCGAAGGTACGCCGGAAAAGGGCGCTGAGCCCGAAACCCCCGGCGAAGACGCCCCCGCCAAAAAGGGCTGGTTCGGCCGCGCCAAGACTTGAACGCATCTGTTCACCCAGCCCAAAGCCCGTTAGGTTGCCCGTCTTACCAAAGCGGAGACGACCATGCCGACAATCGTGGATATTCAGAACCTGCGTAAATCCTACGCGGGCGGTTTCGAGGCGCTTAAAGGGGTTAACCTACAGATCGAACAGGGCGAGATTCTCGCGCTTTTGGGCTCCAACGGGGCGGGCAAGACGACGCTGATCTCGACCATTTGCGGCATCACCACCGCGACCAGTGGCACAGTGACCGTTGGTGGCCATGACATTAAGGACGATTTCCGAGCCGCACGCTCGATGATCGGGCTGGTCCCGCAAGAGATTAACCTCGAACCCTTCGAACGCGTGTTGAACACCGTGCGCTTCTCTCGGGGGTTGTTTGGCCGTCCGGCGGATGAAGCGGTTCTGGAGAAGATCCTCCGTCAACTTTCACTCTGGGATAAGAAAGACAGCCAGATCCGCGAGCTTTCGGGCGGTATGAAGCGCCGCGTGCTGATCGCCAAGGCACTGTCGCATGACCCGCAGGTGCTGTTTTTGGACGAACCAACAGCGGGCGTCGACGTGGAGCTCCGTAAGGATATGTGGGAAATCGTGGCGGGGCTGAAAGCCTCGGGCGTGACGATCATCCTGACCACCCATTACATCGAAGAGGCCGAGGCAATTGCCGACCGTATCGGAGTCATCGCCAAAGGCGAGTTGCTGCTGGTCGAAGAGAAAGACGCGCTGATGGCGCGGATGGGTAAGAAACAACTCGAAGTGCAGCTCACTGAGCCGATTGCCGAAGTGCCGCTGGCGCTGCAATCGCCGGATGTTGAACTGTCCGCCGATGGACGGTCTCTCATCTATACCTATGACACCAACGCCGAGCGGACCGGGATCACCAAGCTGCTGTCCAAAGTCGCCGAAAGCGGTTTGGTGCTGCAAGACGTGGCGACGCGGCAGAGCAGTCTGGAAGATATCTTTGTCGATCTGCTCAAGGAGGATGCGGCATGAACTGGACCGCGATCAAAGCCATCTACGCCTTTGAAATGGCGCGTTTCTTTCGCACCATCACACAAAGCATTATCTCGCCGGTGCTGTCGACGTCGCTTTACTTCGTCGTCTTCGGCGCGGCCATCGGCAGCCGTATCGAAGAGGTCGAGGGCGTGAGCTATGGCGCCTTTATCGTGCCGGGGCTGATCATGCTCAGCGTCATCACGCAGTCGATCTCAAACGCCTCTTTCGGCATCTATTTCCCGAAATTTATCGGCACGGTCTATGAACTGCTCTCGGCCCCGATCAACTTTTTCGAGATCGTCATCGGCTATGTCGGTGCGGCGGCCACCAAGGCGCTGTTCATCGGCACGATTATCTTGATCACGGCGTTTTTCTTTGTCGATATCACCATCCAGCATCCCATCGCCATGGTCGCTTTCCTGATCCTGACCTGCATCAGCTTCGCGCTTATGGGGTTCATCATCGGCATCTGGGCAGGGAATTTTGAGCAGTTGCAACTTGTGCCGCTCTTAATAGTCACGCCGCTGGTCTTCCTTGGCGGGTCTTTCTACTCGATCTCGATGCTGCCGCCGGTCTGGCAGGTGATCTCGCACTTCAACCCGGTGGTCTATCTGATCTCAGGCTTTCGTTGGGCGTTTTTCGGCTCTGCCGATGTGCCGATCCTGACCAGCCTTGCGGCAATCGCGCTGTTCACGGCGCTTTGCCTTGGCGTGATCTGGTGGATTTTCCGCACCGGCTGGCGTCTGCGGGCCTGAGGGCCGCGAAACTTCTGCGCCCGCCTTGTTTGCACCGGGTGGGCGTTCTACATGAGAAGAATGAGAATTCGGCTGCCCTTCCTAAAATCCCCGCCCAGCGTTTCCGTGATCCGGCTTTCCGGCATGATCGGCTCGCAGGGCCGTGCCGTGTTGAACGATGCCACCATGGGTCCGGTCATCGAAAAGGCCTTTGCCAAGGGCAAGCCTGCCGCTGTCGCGTTGGAGATTAACTCTCCCGGTGGCAGTCCGGTGCAATCATCGCTGATCGGCGCGCGCATTCGGCGGTTGGCGGAGGAAAAGAACATCCCCGTCATTGCGTTCGTCGAAGATGTCGCCGCGTCGGGCGGCTATTGGCTGGCTGCGGCGGCAGATGAGATTTACGCCGACCCAAGCTCGGTTGTGGGCTCCATCGGGGTGATCTCTGCCTCTTTCGGGGTGCATGAATTCATCCGCGAACACGGGGTTGAGCGGCGCGTCTATACGGCAGGGCAGAGCAAATCCATGCTCGACCCCTTCCGCCCGGAAGACCCCGAAGATGTCGCGCGGCTGAAAACGCTGCTCGAAGACATTCATGAGAACTTTATCGACCACGTAAAGACCCGCCGCGCGGGCAAGCTGCCCGAGGGGCAAGACCTCTTTACCGGGGAAATCTGGCTGGCGAAACGCGCCGCCGAACTGGGCTTGATCGACGGTGTCGGCCATCTGAAACCGCTTCTGAAAGAGCGCTTTGGTGACAAGGTGAAACTGCGCCGCTACGGTGTGAAACGCGGGCTGCTGTCACGCTTTGGCGTGCAGATGGTGCAGGACGCGGTGCAGGGCATAGAGGAACGCGCGGCCTATGCGCGGTTTGGTCTCTAGCCCATGGTTTTTAAGATCGTTTTGCTCTTTCTGGTGGCCATGGGCCTGCTCGCTTGGTTTGGAAAAATGCATTGGCTGGGGGGCAAACGCCTATCCCGGACCAAATGCCGTGACTGCGGACGTTACCGCATTGGCAAAGGCGATTGTGCCTGTAAGGGAGGGCGTTGATGCTGATGCCGTGGCTACTTTCGGGGCTTGGCCTCGTGATCCTGCTGTTTGCGGGGGATGCGTTGGTGAAAGGCGCGGTGAACCTGTCGCTGCGCCTTGGCGTGCCCGCGCTGATCGTCAGTTTGACGATCGTGGCCTTCGGCACCTCGGCACCGGAACTCCTGATTTCGGTCAAGGCGATCTTGGACGGGGTGCCGGGGCTGGCGCTTGGCAATGTGGTCGGGTCGAACACGGCTAACATCCTGATGGTGCTGGGCATTCCCGCTCTGTTGGCGACGATGCACACCTCTGAATGCAGCACGCGCAAGACCTATAATCAGATGATCGCGGCCTCGCTGCTCTTTATCGCGTTGGCCTTCCGCGGTGTGTTCGACTGGATCTCGGGGCTGATCCTGCTCTCCGGTCTGGCCTATATGCTCTACGACGCCTTCAGCGATGCCAAGGACCACCGCCGCGCCTGCCGCAGCGGGGAGGTTGAGGAAGAGGAAGAGCCCGAAGGCGCCGACCCCGACATGGCGGGCTGGCAGATTGCGCTGTTCCTGATCCTCGGGCTGATCGGCCTGCCCTTGGGCGCGAGCCTTTTGGTGGATAATGCGACGCTCATCGCCCAGACCTACGGTGTCAGCGACACGGTGATCGGCCTGACGCTGGTGGCGGTGGGCACGTCGCTCCCGGAACTGGCGACCACGGTGATGGCGGCGCTGCGCCGTCAAGCGGATGTGGCGCTTGGGAACGTCATTGGTTCGAACATGTTCAACCTGCTGGCAATTATCGGCATCGCAAGCCTTGTCGGCCCGATCTCGGTCGACGAAGCCTTCCTGCGGATCGACCTGTGGGTGATGCTGGGCGCGTCGCTGCTGCTGATCCCCTTCGTTTATCTGGGGCGCGACATCACACGGCTTTGGGGTGTGGCGCTCAGCGCGCTTTACGGGCTTTATTTGTTAATCATCCTGATCTGAGGAGGGCGGCAGATGCGGCGGGCATTGGTGACCGGAGCCGGGCAACGTCTGGGCCGCGCCATGGCGCTCTATCTCGGGCAGCGGGGCTTTGACGTGGCGGTGCATTACGCCACCTCGCGTGCCGGGGCCGAGGCAACCGCCGCTGAGATCACGGCCATGGGCCGTCGCGCCGTGGCCCTGCAAGCCGACCTTTTGGACGACACCGCAGCCGGGGCGCTATTGCCCCGCGCGGCAGAGGCGCTTGGCGGGCCGATCACCTGCCTGGTGAACAACGCCTCGATATTCGAGCAGGACGATATCGCGAGCGCCAGCCGTGAAAGCTGGGACCGCCATATGGGCAGCAACCTGCGGGCGCCCTTCGTGTTGACGCAGGCGATGGCGGGGCAGGGGCTGATGCCCGAGGTCGACGCCGGGGGCGAGCCGCGTGCGCGCGGTTTGATCGTCAATATGCTCGACCAGCGGGTGCGCAGCCTGACGCCGGAATTCACCACCTATACGATCGCCAAGATGGGCCTTTGGGCAATGACGCGCACCACTGCGCAGGCGCTGGCCCCGGCGATCCGGGTCAATGGCATCGGTCCCGGCCCCACGTTGCAAGGCCGGCATCAAAACGCCGAAGACTTTGCCGCGCAGCGCCGCGGCACGGTTTTGGGCCGGGGGGCAAATCCAGAGGATATCACGGCGGCACTGGGCTATTTCATCGATTCGCCGGGCGTCACAGGGCAGCTTATCTGCACCGATGGCGGCGAACATTTGCAGTGGGATACAAGCCCTAAAAGCCCCCGAAACTGACGGCCATGCGGGAAGTTTTGCACCTCGTTAACCTATGTAACCAAAGTGTTACCGAAACCCTTTTGTTTTCAGGGGCTTGTTTCACGGCAAACAAAAAAATGAGCGAAATCAGTGCATTACGGGCGTGCCTAAAAAACAGGCAAATCAGCGAACCATGTTAAAAACAAAGAGAAATCCAAGATGCCCAGAAGTTATCGGCAGAGTTATCCACATGTTTGGTGGACATGTTAAAGCTTGCCCCCATTGCCGTCCTATTGCAGCGAAGCACGAGAATCAGCGCCTGAGATGACCACGCCAAACGACAGCCCTCCGCCGCAAGGCCGCCAAGTGATTCAGGCCTATCTGAAGTCGCTCGATTCCTCGCCGGGCGTCTACCGGATGCTCGATGCGGAGAGCCGCGTGCTCTATGTTGGTAAGGCGCGGAACCTGCGCGCGCGGGTGTCGTCCTATGCGCGGCCCACGGGGCATTCGGGCCGCATTTCGCGGATGATTGCCAATACCGCTTCGATGATGTTTTTGACCACGAAGACGGAAACCGAGGCGCTGCTTCTTGAGCAGAACCTGATCAAGCAGCTCAAGCCCAAGTTCAACGTGCTACTGCGCGACGACAAGAGCTTTCCCAATATCCTTGTCACCGCCGATCACGACTATCCGCAGATCAAGAAACACCGCGGCGCGAAGAAGGAGAAGGGCAGCTATTATGGCCCCTTCGCCAGCGCGGGCGCGGTGAACCGGACGCTCAACCAGTTGCAGCGGGTCTTCCTGTTGCGGGACTGTTCCAATGCGATGTTCGACAGCCGTACACGGCCCTGTCTGCAACATCAAATCAAACGCTGCTCGGCCCCCTGCGTCGGCAAGATCTCGGCCGAGGAATACCGCCAGACCGTCCGTGATGCGGAGCGGTTTCTGAGTGGCAAATCGACCGAGATTCAGGGCCGTCTGGCGCAGGATATGGCCGAGGCATCTGAGGCGATGGAGTTTGAACGCGCCGCCGCTCTGCGCGACCGGATCAAGGCGCTGACGCAGGTGCAAACGGCCCAAGGCATTAACCCGCAAGGGGTGAACGAGGCCGACATCATCGCGCTCCATATGGAGGGCGGACAGGCCTGCGTGCAGGTCTTCTTCATCCGTGCCAACCAGAACTGGGGCAATCGGGACTACTACCCCCGCGTCGGGGCCGATGTGGACGCCGCCGAAGTGCTGGAGGCTTTCATCGGCCAGTTCTACGACACCCGCGAGCCGCCGCGGCAGTTGATCCTCAGTAACGAGATCGAGAACCCCGACCTCATGGCCGAGGCGCTGAGTGGCAAGATTGGTCGCAAGGTGGAACTGTTGGTGCCACAGCGGGGCGAGAAGGCCGAACTGGTCGACGGTGCCCTGCGCAACGCGCGCGAAAGCCTAGCCCGCAAGATGGCCGAGACGGCGACCCAGACCAAGCTGTTACAGGGACTGGCCGATGCCTTTGATCTGCCAAAACCGCCCGATCGGATAGAGGTTTACGACAACTCGCACATCCAAGGCACCAATGCGGTGGGCGCGATGATTGTCGCGGGCCCCGAAGGGATGATGAAAAACCAGTACCGCAAGTTCAACATCCGCGGCGATGACCTGACCCCCGGTGATGACTTTGGCATGATGAAAGAGGTGCTGCACCGCCGGTTTAAACGCCTGATTAAAGAAGACCCAGACCGAAGTCGTGGGCTTTGGCCCGATCTGCTGCTGATCGACGGGGGGGCCGGGCAGGTGAGCGCCGTGGCCTCGATTATGGCGCAGCATGGGGTGCAGGACATTCCGATGGTCGGCGTCGCCAAGGGCATTGATCGGGATGCGGGCAAGGAAGAGTTCCACCGTGTCGGCAAGCGCGTCATGGCGCTGCGGCACAATGATCCGGTGCTTTATTTCGTGCAGCGGCTGCGTGACGAGGCGCACCGTTTCGCCATCGGCACCCACCGTGCGAAACGCGCCAAGGGGGTCAGCGCCACGCCGCTTGACGATGTGCCGGGCGTCGGGGCTGCGCGCAAGCGGGCGCTTTTGGCGCATTTCGGCTCGGCCAAGGCGGTGGGCCGCGCGAACCTTAGCGATCTTAAGGCCGTCGAAGGGGTGTCGGATGCGCTGGCAGAGACAATTTATGGCTACTTCCATGAAAAGGGTTAGGTATGCGTCCGCCGAAGGGCAGGCCGCTGGCGCGGTTTCGTCCTTTCAGCCGCGAACGGCGCAAGATAGGATAACGTCATGAAATGGAATTTGCCCAATATCCTGACCCTGCTCAGGCTGGTCGCGGCCCCCGGTGTGGCGGTCATGTTTCTCTATTTTACGCGCCCCTACGCCGACTGGTTCGCATTGGTGCTCTTTGTCGGGGCGGCGGTGACGGATTGGTTTGACGGCTATCTTGCCCGCGCTTGGGGGCAGGAAACCAAACTGGGCGCCATGCTCGACCCGATTGCCGACAAAGCGATGGTCGTGATCGCGCTGATGGTGATCGTGGCCTTTTCCAGCTGGTCGCCTTGGCTGGTGCTGCCCGCCACGCTGATCCTGTTTCGCGAGGTCTTTGTCTCGGGCCTGCGTGAGTATCTGGGCGATGTCGCCGGCACGTTGAAGGTGACCCAACTGGCCAAGTGGAAGACGACATTACAGATGATCGCCATCGCCGTGCTGTTTTCTCAGGGCGTATTCGAGCATTACCTTGGGATGAGCGTTTTCGGGATGGACCAGCAGATGATCGAAGCGATCCTTGACGGCGAGGTCGAAGATACACTGGGGCTTGGCTGGAAACTTGCCGGGATGGAATGGGCCGGGCTGCTGGGGCTGGCGCTGTTGTGGGTCGCCGCCGTGCTGACCGCCATCACCGGCTTTGACTATCTGCGCAAGGCGCTGCCACATCTGAAGGAGCCACGCTGATGGATGTTCTGTATTTCGCTTGGGTCCGAGAACGGATCGGCCTGCCCCGCGAGCGGGTGGAGAGCCAAGCCACCACAGTGGCCGAACTGATCGAAGAATTGCGCGGGCGCGAAGAGCGCTATGAAGTGGCGTTTTCTGACCTTTCCGCGCTGCGCGTGGCCGTGGATCAGGAATTGACGGATTTCGACGCGCCGCTTGAGGGCGCGCGCGAAGTGGCCTTTTTCCCTCCGATGACCGGGGGCTGACCCATGCGCGTTTTGGTGCAGGAAGCGCCCTTTGATCTGGCCGAGGAAACCGCACGTTTCGCCAAGGGCGAGGGCGGCAGCGGCGCGATTGTGACCTTTACCGGCGTTGTGCGCGACAATGATGCGGGCACGCTGAGCGCGATGGAAATTGAGCATTATCCCGGCATGACTGAAAAAGCGCTGCGCGAGATCGCAGAGCAGGCGGTCGCGCGGTTCGATCTGCAAGATGCCTTGGTGATCCACCGTTACGGGCGCCTGGTGCCCGGTGAGCAGATCATGATGGTCGCCAGCGCCGCGCGGCATCGCCGCAGCGCCTTTGAGGCGGCTGAATTCTTGATGGACTATCTCAAATCCCGCGCGCCGTTTTGGAAGCGCGAGATCACGGCTGAGGGTGAGGCTTGGGTCGCTGCAAAAGACGATGATGAGGCTGCGCTAGAGCGCTGGTAAGCCTCTGCTTCAGGCGAAGCGCCCGCCTTTTTCGATGACTTCGATCTGATAGCCATCGGGGTCCGCCACAAAGAAGAACTTTGCCACCGTTTCTCCGGCAGGGCGAAAATCGACGATGTCCCGCGGGGCGGCACCAGCCTTGAACGCGGTGTCGCGGGCGGCCTCAAGGTCTTCGACCACAAAGGCCAGATGGCCATAGCCGTCGCCCAGATCATAGGGCGTATCGCGGTCCATGTTGACCGTCAGCTCCAGCTCGAAATCGCCCGAGGCGTCGCGCAGGTAGATCAGGGTGAAGCTGTCAAAATCCAAACGGTCCGCAATCTTCAGCCCGAAAACGTCTTCGTAGAATTTCACCGATGCCGTCTCATTGAAGACGCGGATCATGGAATGGGCGAGTTTGGCCATGGGAGCCTCCGGAAGGGCGTGGGGCTAGGCTTTCTGACGCTCGATATAGGCGCGCATCTCTTCGGCCTCGTGGCGGGCATCGCGCAGGCCGTCCATCGCGGCGCGCAGCTCTGCCTCGGTCTGGGCAAGCTGGTTGGTCAGTTCAGCTTCGCGCTGTTGCAGATAGGTGATCGCCTGATCGCGGGTTTCCTCGGCCTCGTGGAGCTCTTGGCTCATCCGGTCAAGCTGGGCCACATCATCGGCGGCCACACGGGTGAAGCGGTTCAGCAGCCAGTTGGCGAACCATCCCATGCAGAAGGCCACGAAAAGAATGATGGCTGTTGCCAGGACAAACTCAGTTCTGCTCATCACCGCTGCCTTCTTCGGTTTCGTCGGATTCCCCGATCTCTTCTGCCGTGGTATCGCCCGTTTCTTCAGCAGATTCCAGCGCTGTTTCGTCTTCGGGCGTCTCAGCCTCGGGTTGGATCAGGCGGAATTCGATGCGGCGGTTGGCTTCGCGGCCATCCTCGGTCTTGTTGTCGGCGATGGGGTTTTCTTCGCCGTAGCCCTTGGCAAGGAAGGACGAGGTCAGCACCCGGCGGGCGCGCAATTCGTTCAGAACCGATTCCGCGCGGCTTTGCGACAGCGACAGGTTCATCGATTCGCGGCCTTGGCTGTCGGTGTAGCCCTGAATTTCCAGCGGGATGTCACCGCAGCGTTTCAGCACCTCGGCGATATCATCCATCGTACCCAAAGCGGCCGCGTCGATCGTGGCGCTGCCCGGCTCGAAGGTGATCTTGCCGATTTTCAGGATTTCGCGAATCTCGGCTTCGCATTCTTCGGGTGTGGGCAGACCCGCGATGGGGTCGAGCTTTTCTTGATAGGTGATGTCGATGCTGTAATCCGCACCTTCGCCCAGCTTGTCGGCCAAGAGTGAGGCAACGGTGGTGTTCGCATCCTTGTTGCCGGTGTTGCCCATGACCTCAAGCCGGTCGGGCGTGACGTTGACAGAGCCGTTGGCGAGCGAGGCCATGGCCTCCAGCCCGGTCAGGACGCGGGTGGCCCAATCGTCCGGCAGGGTCTCGTCTAGACGTGCGGCGGTATAGACATTGGCCGATCCGAAATGCGATTTTGCGTAGCTGTCCGCCAGATCGCGTAACCCCTCGGTCGAGAGCCGTCCGCGCAGTTGCACCTGCCCCTCGGGAGAGAGGGTGGCGGTGAATTCGGGCGGGCCTGCGTCGGGGTCTTCGACTTTCGGCAGTTTCGCGGTCAGGGCGAAAACATCCGGAAGGGCGTTTTCCAACTCACCCACAACGCGGTCGAAGGTGTTGGAATCGGTGCCGGGCGCGGCCAGCAATGTAATGTCTGCATCCGCGAAAGAAATGGCGCCTTGGCCCACGCGGCTCAGCGCTTCGATGGCCAGCGCCACGGCGCGGCCCCAGTTCGGGCTGGGCACACCCAGACCGATGGTGCAATCGGCACTTTCTGACGCGCCGGCGGCGATGCCCGCTTTCAGGATGCGGTTGGCGGCGGCTTCGGTATCGGCAGAGCAAGCGTCGAAACGCGCGCCTTCGGCGTCGATCTCAAACCGCAGGGTAAAGGGGGTGATCACCGGGCGAGGTGCTGCAATGTCGAGCCTTAGCCGCAGGCTGGGCGGGGCCGCGCGCTGCAGTTTACGCTCCATCTGGGCCTTGGCGGCGGCGCTGTCGGCGATGGCGGTGATCGTCACGCGCCCCGCATCGACCGAGGCTTTGGCGCGGGGCAGGTCCGCCATGGCACGCACCGCAAAGTTCAGCGCGTCTTCCCAGCCTTCGGGGGCTGGATAGTCGGCAGCTTCCAACAGGTCAGTCACCGTGGCGTCACCCGCCATGTCATCAAAGGCGTCGATCACCGCCTCGCGGTCGGTGCTGGTGGGGATCAGGCCAATGATCGAGATGCCCGCATCATTGCGCAGAACCTCGGCAGAGAAGCGCGGCGGGGCGATGCCGGATTGGGCCTCGACCTCCATCTCGTCGATCACGCGGGCGGCGTCGACCACGGTGCCTGCGGTCGACAGGGCGCGGAAACGCACGGCCTCGGTCGGGGCGATCCCGGCGAGGGTGACTTGCAGACCATCGGCCTGCACCTCGGCCCATGTCATGCCCTGATCGTCCAGCGCGTCACGCACACCGATTTCAGAAGTATCCTCGATCAACTGCACCGAAAAGCTTGCCGCCACGAGAGAGACCACCCCTGCGGCTGCAAAGGTCAGGGCGATCATGAAAATGGCGGAGAGGCGCATGGGCGGCCTTCTGGTTGTTAAGCTCAAGACTTGATACGCGCGTCCTGCCGGGGGTGCAATCAGGCCAGAAGACTTGCTGCGAAAAACAACAGCGGGATCATGCCGGTATCGCGGTTGGCGCGAAAGAGCTGCAAGAGCTTGGCGTTGTCCTTGGTGTCCAGCCCGCGCAATTGCCACGCCATATGCCATCCCATGGCCCAAGGCCCGCCAAGCGCAATCGCCAGCGCCAGCACCGAAGCCTCTGGCAGGCCGGCATAGATCACGGCGATCCCCATCAAACCGACAGTCGCCATGAGGAAGCGCCGCAGCCATTTGCCAGAATTCTCTCCAAAGAGCCGGGCGGTGGATTTGACCCCGATCAGCGCGTCATCCTCGGCATCCTGATGGGCATAGATCGTGTCATAGAACAGAGTCCAAGCGATCCCGGCGAGGTAGAGTACGATCGCAGGAGCGTGCAGTGTGCCAGCGTGCGCCGTCCACGCCAGCATCGCGCCCCAGTTAAAGGCGAGCCCCAGAAAGACCTGCGGCCACCATGTGAACCGTTTGGCGAAGGGATAGACAGCCACCGGCAGCAGCGCCAGCACGCCCATGGCGATGGCCGCTTGGTTAAAGGAAAGCAGGATCAGCAGCGCCAGCAGCATTTGCCCCACCATCCACGCCAGCGCCTGTTTCACCGTGACCGCCCCCGAAGGGATCGGCCGCGAGCGGGTGCGCGCGACCTTGCCGTCGATGTTGCGGTCGGTGATGTCGTTCCACGTACAGCCCGCCCCACGCATCAGGAAAGCGCCGATGCCGCAGCCCGCGAAAATCCACGGATCCTCCCACCGGGGCGCCTGATCGAAAAGGATCGCAAGGCTCAGCCCCCACCAGCAGGGCAGCAGCAACAGCCATGTGCCAATGGGCCGATCCGCGCGGCTCAGCCGCAGGTAGGGGCGCAGTCCGGCAGGGGCGTAACGGTCGACCCAATTGTCGGTCACAGCATCGGCAACAGGCGCATCGGGCGTAGCATCTGGCGAAGGCGGCTGGTTGTGCATATATCTGGCCCCATGAATGCGAAAATCAGATTGTATGTAGATCAGCCCTTGGGGCAGGGGCAAACGGTTCCTTTGGCGCGCGAGCAGGCGCATTACCTCTTTGGGGTGATGCGGCTGTCGGTCGGGGCCGGGGTGCTTTTGTTCAACGGGAGCGATGGCGAATGGCTGGCCGAAGTGGCCGAGGCGGGCAAGCGCGGCGGTGTTCTGACCTGCGTCGAGCAGATCAAACCTTTGCAGATGCCGCCTGACCTGTGGCTGCTTTTCGCGCCGATCAAAAAGACCCGCACCGACTTTATTGTTGAAAAGGC
The DNA here is from genome assembly GCF_032922545.1 of Sulfitobacter sp. LC.270.F.C4. NCBI lineage: Bacteria > Pseudomonadati > Pseudomonadota > Alphaproteobacteria > Rhodobacterales > Roseobacteraceae > Sulfitobacter > Sulfitobacter sp. LC.270.F.C4. Next base: position 952,879 of record NZ_CP136692.1, read on the forward strand.
CGCCGAGATGGGCGCGTCGCGCATTGTCCCGGTGATGACTGAATTTACCAACGCAGGTCGCGTGCAGCAGCCGCGCCTTCAGGCCCATGCGGTCGAGGCGGCAGAGCAATGCGGCGGCACCTATGTGCCCGAGGTGGCCGAGGCGGTGAAGCTAGGACGGCTGCTGGATCAATGGGACAGCAACCGTCAGATCATGTTCTGCGATGAGGCTTTGGCTGGCGAGAGCGGCGCGCTTCCCACGGGTGCAGGCGGGCCATGGGCCATTCTCATCGGCCCCGAAGGTGGGTTTTCGGAAGGAGAACGCAAGCGCTTGCACGGGTTTGATCATGCCCACGCCGTCACACTGGGGCCGCGCATCCTGCGGGCCGATACGGCGGCGGTGGCGGCGATGACGATGTGGCAGCAGGCTTTGGGAGACTGGTGATGCAAAGGATGGCCCAATGAGTTTCCTGCGCCAAGGGGCCCGCGACCAGCTTTGGCGCTTGCGCGAAGCGATCGTCGGCGGCGGGCTGATGCTCTTTGGGCTCTGGCTGGTGGCCGGGCCGGGCTTTTTGCTGGCGGTCCCGGGCTATGCGGCGCTTGCCGGGGGCGCGGCGCTGATCTGGATCGGCGTACAACGTGCCCGTTTTCGCGGTGAAGGTGACGGGGCGGGGGCCGTTCAGGTTGTCGAGGGGCAGATCACCTATTTCGGCCCGCTGACCGGCGGCACGGTCGCTCTGCGCGAACTGCAGCGGCTCAGCCTTGATCGACAGATGTTTCCAGCCCATTGGCGGCTTGAGCCGCGCGACGATAAAGCGCCCCTGCTGATCCCGGTGAATGCCGCTGGCTCCGAGGCGCTTTTTGACGCTTTCGCCGCCCTGCCGGGCCTGCGCACCGAGCGGATGCTCTTTGAGTTGCGCAAGACCCGCCATGACGCCGTTGTGATCTGGGAGCGCGCGCCGCTGCGCCCGGCGCATGTCTTGCTGCATTGACAGCCCCGGCAAATCCGCCCATCCCTGCTAAACACGACGCCAAGTCGTCACCTTAGAAGACACACAAGACGACCCTTCAAAACGGAGCCCTCGCAAATGTCCATTCCTCAATCCGGCGGCGGCCCGATCGAACATCATGACCAAATGGCACAGTATCTGGCCGACGGCTGCAAGCCAAAAGAAGATTGGCGCATCGGCACAGAACACGAGAAATTCGGCTATTGCACTGATACTCATAAGCCGCTGCCCTATGAGGGCGACCGCTCAATCCGGGTGATGCTGGAAGGGCTGCGTGACCGTCACGGCTGGGCGCCGGTCGAAGAGGGTGGCAAGCTTATCGGGCTGGAAAAAGAGGGTGCGAACATCAGTCTTGAGCCGGGCGGGCAGTTGGAGCTGTCGGGCGCGCCAGTCGAAACCATCCATGAAACTTGCGATGAGGTGAACACCCACCTGCGCGAGGTCAAAGATGTGGCCGATGAGATCGGCGTGGGCTTCATCGGTCTGGGCGCCGCGCCCGAGTGGTCGCATGAGCAGATGGATTTGATGCCCAAGGGCCGCTACAAGTTGATGGACGGCTATATGCAAAAGGTCGGCACCATGGGCACCACCATGATGCGCCGCACCTGCACCGTTCAGGTGAACCTCGATTTCGCGACGGAAGCCGACATGGTGCAAAAGATGCGCGTCGCCGTGGCAATGCAGCCCATCGCCAATGCGCTTTTTGCCAATTCACCCTTCCTCGACGGCAAGCCCAATGGCGTGAAATCCACCCGCGGGTTGGTGTGGCGCAATCTGGATGATGCCCGCACTGGGATGGTGCCTTTCGTCTTTGACGAGGGTTTTGGGTTTGAGGCTTGGGTGCAATATGCGCTCGATGTGCCGATGTATTTTGTCTACCGCGATGGCAAATATATCGACGCGCTCGGCCAGTCCTTCCGCGATTTTCTGAAGGGCGAGCTGCCTGCGCTGCCCGGCGAGAAGCCGACGCTGAGCGATTGGGCCGATCATCTGACCACGCTCTTCCCCGAGGCGCGGGTGAAGAAATTCATCGAAATGCGCGGTGCCGATGGCGGCCCGTGGCGGCGTCTTTGCGCCCTTCCGGCCTTCTGGGTCGGGCTGATGTATGACCAGAGCGCGTTGGATGGCGCTTGGGATTTGGTCAAGGATTGGGATGCCGACACCCGAGAAGAGCTGCGTATCGCGGCCTCGACCCACGGCCTTCAGGCCGAGGTTGGCGGGCTAAAGATGCATGATCTGGCCCGCGAGGCGGTGGCCCTGTCAGAGGCCGGTTTGAAAGCCCGCGCCCGTCCCGGCGCAGGCGGGCTGGTCCCGGATGAGACGCATTTCCTCAACGCCCTGCGCGATAGTATCGAGACGGGCCGCGTGCCTGCGGATGATCTGCTGGCGGATTATCATGGCCCATGGAACGGCGATCTGAGCCGTATCTACGCCGAATATTCCTACTGAAACATGAATTGGCTGATGCCGCCTTCGGGCGGTGTCAGCCCTTCTGACCAATCCGCGATTCCGTACCGCTTCGAATGCGGCGAATGTTGTCGCGGTGCCGCCAAAAGATCAGCAGCGTCAGGGCGATGCCCAAAAGCAGCATTTCTCCATAGCCGAGGAACACCAGCAAAAAGGTTGAGCTTGCCGCTGCTGCCAGCGCCGACAGGGACGAGATGCGCGAGACTGCCGCCGTAATCAGCCAGACCGCACAGCATGCCAGCCCGACAGGCCATGCCAGCGCCAGCATGAGGCCCAAAAAGGTCGCCACGCCCTTGCCGCCGCGAAAGCCAAGCCAGACCGGATAGCAATGGCCGATCATCGCGCCGAGCGCCGCCGCCTGCGCGGCATCTTCGCCCGCGAAGGCCCGGGCCAGCAGCACCGCAACGGCCCCCTTGGCCCCGTCCAGCAACAGCGTCAGCGCCGCGGCTTTTTTGTTGCCGGTGCGCAGCACATTGGTCGCGCCGATGTTGCCCGACCCGATATCGCGCAGGTTGCCCAGCCCCATCAGCCGCGCCAGCAGCATGCCAAAGGCGATAGAGCCGATGACGTAGCCCGCCAGCGCCCAAAAGAGGATCATTTCAATAGAAGTGTCGATAGGGGGCATCAATTCGCCTCGTAAACGCAGGAGCCTGCAACATAAGTTGCCACGACCTTACCCTGCATCCGCATCCCGTCAAAGGGCGTGTTGCGGGATTTTGACCGCAGCGTCGCGCGGTCCAACACGAAGGGGGCGTCGGGGTTGAACAGCACGAGATCCGCAGGCGCCCCCACGGCAATCCGCCCACCGGGCAGGCCGAGCCGTTTGGCCGGGTTCAGCGACAGCGCGCGCCAGAGCGTCGGCAGGTCCATCATCTCGGCATGGACCAATCGCAGGGCGGCGGGCAGCAGCGTTTCCAGCCCGACCGCGCCGCTGGCGGCTTCCTCGAAGGGCAGGCGTTTGCTTTCTTCGTCCTGCGGGGTGTGCATAGAGCAGATGATATCGATCAGGCCGCTGGCGACGGCTTCGACCACGGCGATGCGGTCTTCCTCGTCGCGCAGTGGCGGTTTCACCTTAAAGAAGGTCCGATAATCGGCCACGTCGAGCGCATTCAGCGTCAGATGGTGGATGCCCACGCCCGCGGTGATGTCGAGCCCGTTGCGCTTGGCGCGTTCCAGCGCGGGCAGGGCGCGTGCGGTGGTGATCTGGTCTGCGTGATACCGCGCGCCGGTCATCTCGATCAGGGCAATGTCGCGGTCCAGTCCCATGCGTTCGGCCATGGGCGACACGGCAGGCAGGCCGCGCAGCGAGGCGAATTTGCCGGAGGTGACAGCCGCCCCCTTGCTCAGCCCCGGATCCTGCGGGTGGGCGATGACGAGTGCACCAAGGCTGCGCGCATAGGTCAGCGCGCGGGAGAAGACTTTGGTATTCGTCACCACGCGATCGCAATCGGTAAAGGCGGCGGCGCCTGCATCCATCAGGAAGCCAATCTCGGTCATCTCGCGCCCGTCGCGGCCTTTGGTGAGCGCGGCCATGGGGACCACATTCACTGGGGCGGCCTCATTGGCGCGGCGGGTGACGAATTCGAGTGTTTCGGGGCTGTCGATGGCCGGATCGGTATCAGGGCGTGTGACCATCGTTGTCACCCCGCCCGCTGCTGCGGCCAGCCCGGCAGAGCGGTAGCTTTCTTTATGCCGCTCGCCCGGTTCGCAAACTTTCACGCCAATATCGACGATGCCGGGGGCGAGGATATGACCGCCGCAATCCATCACCTCTGCGCCGTCGGGCGCTGTGGCGCCACCGTCCAGAACCTCGGCAATCACCCCATCGCGGACCAAAACAGCGGCTGGCTCAAGCGTGCCGGCTTCGGGGTCTAGAAGGCGCAGGTTGGTGAAGAACTGGGTCATGGGCGGGCCTTTGATGCGATAGCGGATGCGCCGCTGTCATGCCCCAAATCGCCCCCCAGACCAAGCGGTTTTCGCGGTTTTCTGAGGCAGGTGTCGCCCTTAACCGCCGATCCAAATCATCATACCGACCACGCCAAAAGCCACCAGAAGGGCGACCATCGCAATACGGCCAGACATCTTGGGATCGTGTTCAGGTTCTTGCATGGGCCAGATGTAACCCGCCAGCACCAAGGGTGCCAGCGGTTTTCGCCTTAGGCCAGCAGCCACCAGATGACCAGCAGGATCAGCGCGACAACGGCCACGATCACCATCGTCTTGCCGCCACCGCCCTTTGCAGGCTCAGCCGGAGAGACGCGGGGGATGCCGGTGTAGGGCTGGGCGGCTTCGGCTTCCATCGCTTGCACGGGCGTGTCGGGGCCGCCTTCGGTATAGGTGCCGATATGGGTCAGCGCCGGGATCGGAGCCAGTTGCAGCGACTGCCCGGCGAAAGCGCGGGAGTAGACGATCATTACCCAGCCGTCGAGCGCGGCAAGCTTGCTGCGGTCCGTCTCGATCTGGTTGGGGTTCACGCCATTGCCGTCGCGCAGATAGCCGGCAAGCCCCAGTTGATCGAGGTCGGCAACCCGGAAGACCTCTGTATAGGCCGCGTCAATCCGCTCGACCCCAAGGGCGGCGGCCTGTGCGGTCTCATCATCACGCATGGCCCGCGCCTCGTCATCCGAGAGCGAGAGGGTGTAGACCCGGACTTTGCCGGCTTCTTGCGGGGCGACTTCTGTATGGGGCATGACGGCTTCCTTTAACTGTTCTCAGGAAAACGCCGCGCGGCCCTTCAGGGTTCCGGTCAGGCCGCGCCGGGCTGGGCGGCGATGTGGTTGCGCGCCAGCAGGTCCATCGCGGCCATGCGCACGGCGACGCCCATCTCGACCTGATCTTGAATGACGGAACGGTTGATGTCGTCGGCCAAGGTGCCGTCAATCTCGACCCCGCGGTTCATCGGGCCGGGGTGCATGACGATGGCGTCGGGGCTGGCATGGGCGAGCTTTTCGGCGTCCAGCCCGTAGCGGTGGTAATACTCGCGTTCGGACGGGATAAAGCCGCCGTCCATCCGCTCTTTCTGGAGGCGCAGCATCATCACCACGTCGACGCCTTCGAGGCCTTTTTTCATGTCGTCAAAGACTTCGACGCCAAATTGGTCGATCTGGCTCGGCATCAGGGTCGGCGGGCCGACAAGGCGGATGCGGTTCTCCATCTTGCCAAGCAGTAGGATGTTCGACCGCGCCACCCGGCTGTGCGCGATATCGCCGCAGATCGCGATGCTGAGGCGGTGCAGCCTACCCTTGGCGCGGCGGATCGTCAACGCATCCAGCAGCGCCTGCGTGGGATGCTCATGCCGCCCGTCGCCCGCGTTGAGCACGGCGCAGTTCACCTTCTGCGCCAGCAGGTCTACCGCGCCCGACTGCGGGTGGCGCACGACCAACAGGTCGGGGTGCATTGCGTTCAGCGTCATCGCCGTGTCGATCAGCGTTTCGCCTTTTTTGATCGAGCTGGCCTGCATTGCCATGTTCATCACATCCGCGCCCAGACGCTTGCCCGCGATCTCGAAACTCGCCTGCGTTCGGGTGGAGTTCTCAAAAAACATGTTGATCTGCGTCAGCCCGCGCAGCGCGTCCGAATGCTTGTTCGGCTGGCGGTTTCGGTCGGCATAGGTGTCGGCCAAATCCAGCAGGGTGGTGATGTCGGACTGCGAGAGCTGTTCGATGCCAAGCAGGTGGCGATGGGCGAATGACATGGTGGCGATCCCTTCTGCTGTTGCCGCCTTATAGGCGCGGGTGGGTTGGCGCGTAAAGCGCAGCGATAGGGCATTTCGCCCCCCGCCCACAGGGCGTAAGCTGCGGCCATGGAATCATTCGATTATCATCAGGCGGCAGAGATGCTGGCGTGGCAGGTTGAGCTTGGCGCGACCGAGGCGATTTGCGACGCGCCGGTCAACCGCTATGAGGTGCCCGCAAGCCCGCCCAAAGCCAGTGCCAAGATCGGCAAGGGCCCCCAGCCTTTGCAGGCGTCGGAAACGCCCGACCCCGTCGCCTTGGCCCGCCGCGCCGCGCGGGGCGCGCAGACCTTGGAAGAGTTGCGTGCCGCGGTCCAAGGGTTCGAACTTTGCGAGCTTCACAAGGGTGCGCGCAATCTGGTCTTTGCCGATGGGGTGCCGGGCGCGCCTTTGATGATCTTTGGCGAAGCGCCCGACCGCGACGAAGACCGCGCGGGCAAGCCTTTCGTGGGGCGCACAGGCCAGATGCTTGACCGGATGCTGGCCGCGATCGACATGGGGCGGGACCGCAATGTCTATCTGTCGAATATCCTGCCGTGGCGCACGCCGCAGGGGCGCGACCCGAAACCGGATGAGATTGCGATGATGCGCCCCTTTGTGCAGCGTCATATCGAGTTGGCCAAGCCCAAGGTACTGGTGCTCTTTGGCAATTGGTCCTGCCAGTCGCTGCTGGAAAAGCGCAGCATCATGCGGTTGCGGGGCAATTGGACCAAGGCCGCGGATTTGTCCTGCATGCCGATGGTGCATCCCGCCTACCTTCTGCGCAATCCCGAGGCCAAGCGTGAGGCTTGGGCCGATCTGTTGAGTGTTCGGGCGAAGCTGCGCGATGGTTGATGCGCTGACCCTTTTGGCCTTTGTGCCCGCAGCCCTTGCGCTGAACCTCACGCCGGGGGCGGATATGATGTTCTGCCTCGGGCAGGGGCTGCGGTCAGGTCCGCGTGCCGCATTGGCGGCGAGCGCGGGGATTTCCGCGGGCGCTTTGGTGCATGTGACGCTGGCGGGGCTTGGCCTTGGTGCGCTGGTGGCGGCGCTGCCTTGGGCGCTTGATCTGATCCGCTGGCTCGGCGTGGCCTATTTGCTGTGGCTTGCGGTGCAGACGTTGCGACAGGCCGGAAAACCGCGGGATACGACGCCTGGCATGGGCGGCTGGCGGGCGTTTAACACCGGGTTTATCGTCAATCTGACCAACCCTAAGGTGATCCTTTTCGTGCTGGCCTTTCTGCCGCAATTCGTGGTGCCAGAGGCTGGGCCGGTCTTGGCGCAGTTCTTGACCTTTGGCGCGGTGCTGGCCTTGGGCGGTTTCGTCATCAACGGCGCGGTGGGAGTCTTCGCTGCCGGAATCGGGCGACGGCTGGCCGGGGGCGGGCGTGTGCTCGGTTGGATCAGCAGCGGCATTTTCGTGGCACTGGCCGCGCGTTTGGCAATGATGGAGCGGACATGAGCAGGATCGACGACAGCCGGGAGTTCATCCCCGTGAGAATTGCCGTGCTGACCGTTTCGGACAGCCGCAGCTTGGCCGAGGACCGTTCGGGTGATGTGCTGGTCGGACGGATTGAAGCGGCGGGCCATGTGCTGGCGGCGCGCGAAATCGTGACCGACGACCGCCCCGCCATCGCGGCGCAATTGCGCGACTGGTGCGCGGACCCTGAAATCGATGTAGTGATCAGCACCGGCGGCACCGGCCTCACCGGGCGCGACGTGACCGTCGAGGCGCACCGCGATGTCTATGAGAAAGAGATCGACGCTTTCGGCACAGTCTTCACCATGATTTCAATGGAGAAGATCGGCACCAGCGCCGTGCAAAGCCGTGCGACGGGCGGGGTGGCGCAGGGGACGTATCTCTTCGCGTTGCCCGGCAGCCCGGGGGCCTGCAAAGACGCATGGGACGGCATACTGCTCAAGCAGTTGGACTACCGCCATATGCCCTGCAATTTCGTTGAGATCATGCCCCGGCTGGACGAGCATCAGCGCCGCAAGTAGCGCCGTGACTTAGCCAGAGGTGCAGCCCGTGATCTCGACACTATGATCCTGCCCGATGACGGTGATCCGAATGGCAGAGCGGTCTAATGCCAGCGCCGTGCCGTTCTCGGCGATCATCTCTCCGCTGGCGACAAGTGTATTGCCCGACCGCTGGCTGTCCATCTCGCTCATCCACATGTTGGGGTTGCCGGGCTCAATCACCACGGTCTCCTTACCCCCGGCAGAGGGCAGGGCAAGCCGGGTTTCGATCTCCAGCCCCCGCGCGGTGGGGCGCAGGCTGCATTGGGCGCTTTTCAATCCAGCCTCGGCCCCCGAATAGGGCCGCGCTGCAAAGGCGGCGGCGATGGCCGGGGTGGGCTTGCTGTCACGGGTGTCGAGCAGGGCGCGCAGGCGGATGGTTTGTGGCAGGCAGATGTCACTGCACACGCCAAGGTCGATGCTGGCGTCCAAGCTTACCGGGGCACCGGGGCGGCGCGGGGTGATGGTCAGCGGCAGGATCACTTCGCGGGCATAGCCGATGGAGTTCACGCCCCCTTGGTCAAAGACCTTGGGCGCGGGCCATGTGATCTGCACATCGCGCAGGTTGTCAGAGCCGGACCAGTCGAACTCTGGCGGAATGCCTGCGTCACCGGGGCTGCGCCAATAGGTCTTCCACCCCGGTGCCATGCGCAGCCGGATCGCCGCCACCCGCCGCCCGTCAGACTGTTGCCAACCAGTGAGCAGATCACCCTGCAACGGCGTGCCGACACCGTCCTGTGCGGCGGCGGGCAGGGCAAGGGCAAGGCAGGAAAGAACGGCGGAGAAGAGGCGCGATATATTCATGGGGTCTTGATGCGGTATCCATCCGCGCCTGCCAAGTCACATTTGCATCATCCATGTTTCGCCGATGGGGCGGGCGGCGGGCGGCATCTCTTGTTTTGTAGGGCGCAAGCGGCCATGTTCAAAGAAAGGTTACCTTCAGGAGGTGGGCGTTGACGGGTCAGACAATGGAACTGACGGGCAAACTACTGGTCGCGATGCCGGGCATGGGCGATCCACGTTTCGCCCATTCCGTGATCTATCTTTCCGCGCATTCAGAACAGGGCGCCATGGGGCTGATGGTCAACAAACCCGCCCCGGAACTGCGCCTGTCGGATGTGCTGGATCAATTGGTCGATGACACGCCGCCGCAGGCGAAATCTCTGGCGGTGCATTTCGGCGGCCCGGTCGAGACGGGGCGCGGCTTTGTGCTGCATTCCGATGAATACCGCTCTGCCCTTGAAACGCTGCGGGTCGGCGATGGCATTGCGCTGACCGCCACGCGCGACATCCTAGAAGACATCGCCACCGGCAAGGGGCCAGAGCGCGCGCAGTTGATGCTGGGCTATGCGGGCTGGGGGCCGGGGCAGTTGGAGGGCGAGATTGCGCAGAACGGCTGGCTGACCTGCGAGGCCTCGCCAGAGGTGATCTTTGACCTGCCGGATGTAGAGAAATGGGCGGCAGCGCTCAAAACGCTGGGCATCGACCCCTTGGGGCTTTCGGCCTCAGCCGGCCACGCCTAGCGCGGGGCGGCGGCGCGGGCCAAACGGTCGTTGATCGCGCGGCCCAAGCCGTGATCGGGGATCGGCGCTACGGCGATGCTCTGTCCGGTGGCGTCCAACTGGTGCAGATGGTCAAAAAGCTTCGCCGCAGCCTCGGTCAGGTCGCCGGAGGGCGAGAGGTTGAGGTCGCAAACCATCGTTCCAAAGCCAAGCAGCACTTCGCCCGGCCCAGCCGTTTCCGCGTTCAACCGCACCGCCGCGCCAGGGGCGTAGTGAGAGGCCAACTGCCCCGGCGCGATGATCTCTGCCCCATCGACGATCTCTAGCGGTTGCCCGAGCGCCGCCTCTATCGCCTCACTCGGCAGGCCGCCTGCGCGGAGCAGGGCAGGGCGGGGACCGGTCAGACCGAGGATCGTGCTTTCCAAACCAACAGTGCAGGCGCCGTCATCCAGTACCGCCGCGATCTTACCGTCTAGGCCCGCCAGCACATGCGCAGCCGTGGTGGCGCTGATTTTGCCCGATGGGTTGGCCGAGGGCGCGGCCACGGGACCATCGAGTGCCTGCAAGACCTGCCGCATGGCGGGGTGGGCTGGCACGCGCACCGCAAGGCTGGGCAATCCCGCCGTGACCAGTGACGACAGCCCGCTGTCGGGTTTGAGCGGTAAGACCAATGTCAGCGCGCCGGGCCAAAAGGCCTGCGCCAACCGGTCGGCCTCGTCCGTCCACTCAACGTATCGTTTGGCCGTCTCGATATCCGGCAAATGCACGATCAGCGGATTGAAGCTGGGCCGCCCCTTGGCGGCATAAATGCCCGCCACGGCTTCCCCATTGCGGGCATCCGCGCCAAGGCCATAGACCGTCTCGGTCGGCAGAGCGACCAGCGCACCGTCTTGCAGCAGCTTCGCCGCGCGGGCGATGCCTTGGGGCGTGGGGGTCAGCGTCTCGGTCATAGCAGGGCTAATCCTGTCTAATCCTGCAGCATCCCGTGACGCCGCGTTTGGGTTGCGGGGGGCGGCCGGGCATTTCATGCTGGCGGCAACATAAACCAGCCTTTATCAGGGCCATGTCAGGCTTGCCAGATCAAGCGCGCCTTTCAGGAGGATATGATATGCCGTACCGCGCCGCCGTGGATGACTACCGTTTTCTGATCGAGGACGTACTGGATTTCGCAACGCTCCGTGCCACCGACCGTTTTTCTGAAGCCAGTGAAGACGTCACCGGGGCGATCCTGTCCGAGGCGGGGCGGCTTTGCGATGATGTGCTGGCCCCGCTGCAACGCGGCGGTGATCTGCACCCCGCGAAGTTGGAGAACGGCATCGTGCGCACCTCTCCCGGTTTTGCCGAAGGCTTTGCCGCGATTGCCGAGGGCGGTTGGATCGGCATGTCGGCCGACCCTGAGTTCGGCGGCATGGGCCTGCCGATGACCCTGACCAGCGCAGTCAACGAGATGATGAGCGGCGCTTGCCTGTCGCTGCAACTCGCACCTTTGATGAGCCAAGGCCAGATCGAAGCGCTGGAGCATCACGCAAGCGACGCGATCAAGACCCTCTACCTGCCCAAGCTGATCTCGGGCGAATGGACCGGCACGATGAACCTGACCGAGCCGCAGGCCGGGTCGGACGTGGGCGCGCTGAGCAGCCGGGCGGAGGACAATGCCGACGGGACCTACGCGGTCTCGGGCCAGAAAATCTATATCTCTTGGGGCGATAATGATTTCGCGGGCAATGTCTGCCATCTGGTTCTTGCCCGCCTGCCGGGGGCGCCTGCGGGCACCAAGGGGATCAGCCTGTTCCTCGTGCCAAAGTTCATCCCGGATGAGAAGGGGGAGCCGGGCCAGCGCAACGGCGTGAGCGTGGTCAGCCTTGAGCATAAGATGGGGCTGCACGGCTCGCCCACCGCGGTGATGCAATATGACAATGCCACCGGCTGGATCATCGGCCGCGAGGGTGGCGGCATGGCGGCAATGTTCACCATGATGAACAACGCCCGGCTTGGCGTGGGCGAACAGGGCATTGGTGCCGCCGAAGGCGCCTATCAACTGGCGCTGGACTATGCGCGGGACCGCAAACAGGGCCGGTCGCCTGTCGAGGGTGGCACGGGCACCATTGTCGATCACGCCGACGTACGCCGGATGCTGCTGAGCATGAAGGCCGATATCTTTGCCTCTCGTGCCATCGCGCTGAGCTGCGCCTATGCCAGCGACATGGCGCGCGCCGGGCAGGGCGACGAATGGGCGGCGCGGGCGGCGTTCCTGACGCCGATCACCAAGGCTTTCGGCACTGACGTAGGCATGAGCGTTGCCGAGATGGGCGTGCAGGTGCATGGCGGCATGGGCTTTATCGAAGAAACCGGCGCTGCGCAGTTCAGCCGCGATGTACGCGTCACGGCGATTTATGAGGGCACCAACGGCATTCAGGCGATGGACCTTGTCGCCCGCAAAATGATGGACGGCGGTGAGGCAGCGAACCGGCTGCTGGACGAAATCGAAGCCGATGCCGAGACCGCACGCGACCCGTTCCCGCGCATGGCCGATGCCGTCTGGCAAGCCAGCGAGACCCTGCGCGAAGCGACCGAATGGATGACCGCGCAAAAGGACATGAACGAACGCTTCGCCGGGGCCGTGCCTTACCTGCGCGCCTTTGCCCGTGTGCTGGGCGGGCATCTGCATTTGCAAGCCGCCATGGCCGAGAAAGCCGCAGGCGGCAGCGGTGCACGTGAAAAGCTGGCGCGATTTTACATCCAACGCCTCTTGCCCGAGCATCAGGGGCTGCTGGCCCATGCGCAGGCGGGGGCCGAAGACCTCTATGCGCTTGATGTCGAAGACCTGAGAAGCTGATGACAGAACAGGCCACCCTCTCCGCCACCACGCCGAAACCGCCCAAGGGGCTGCGCTATCCATGGGACGTGCCCCCCGCCGAGGGGGAGGCGATAGAAGTGGCGCCGGGGGTGCTTTGGTTCCGCCTGCCGCTGCCGATGAAGCTGGATCACGTCAACGTCTATGCGCTGGACGAAGGTGACAGCTGGACGGTGATCGACACCGGTTTCGCTTCGCGCCGGGCAAAGGACATCTGGCAGGGGCTGATGGCCGGACCGCTGGGCCGCAAACCGATCTCGCGCGTGGTCGTCACCCATCATCACCCCGATCACATCGGCCTTGCCGGTTGGTTGCAGACGGAGCATGGCGCGGAACTGGTCACCACACGGACAGCATGGCTCACCGCGCGGATGCTGACGCTGGACGTGCAAGAGGTGCCGGTCGCCGAATCCCTGTCGTTTTATCGTAAAGCGGGCATGGCGGCGGAGCTCTACGACAAACGCGCCAACGAACGACCTTTCAATTTTTCCGACGTGGTGGCCCCGCTGCCGCTAGGCTTCACCCGGATCCGGCAGGATGACGTGATCCGTATGGGCGGGCGCGATTGGGATGTGCATATCGGCAATGGTCATGCGCCCGAACACGCCACCTTCTGGAGCCGGGATGACAATTTGGTGATCGCGGGGGATCAAATCCTGCCCTCCATCAGCCCCAACATCGGCGTCTACCCGACGGAGCCCATGGCCGACCCCATCGGCGAATGGCTGGAGGCTTGCGAGCGTTTCCTACCCTTGGCGCGCGAGGATCATCTGGTACTTGGCGGGCACAAACTGCCCTTCACCGGCCTGCCGACGCGACTTAAACAGTTGATCGAGAACCACCACAGCGCCCTGCGCCGCCTGCTGGCCTATATTGACACGCCGAAATCGGCCTCGGAATGCTTCGCGCCGCTGTTCAAGCGCAGCATCGGCGAGGCGGAATATGGCCTAGCGCTGGTTGAAGCCGTCGCCCATCTGAGCCACCTTTACCAAGCCGGAGAGGCCACACGCGTGCTGCGTGAGGCAGACGGCGCATGGGTGTATCAGCGCAAGGGGTGAGCGATGGGCGATGAGGTGAAAACGGCGGCCGAAGCCTATGAGGAGGCCGCACTGCCGCGTATGCATGAGGTGCATACAGGCGCGGATCAGCCCAAGTCAGGCGACCAGCCGCTGCCCAAATCGGTAACCGACAAACCGGTGAAACAGAAGTCGCCCGCGCAATGGGCCTATGAGCGGGTCGTGCTTTATCTCAAGAATTTTGAAGAAAAGCTCGACAATGACCATGAGGCGGCGATTGGCTTTGCCGGGGGCGACGCCGGGGTGCTGCGGATCGAAGGCATGGGGTATTTCGACCCCGACATCATCACTTTTTACGGCGTCGATCCGGCAGGGGCGCGGGCGCAATTGGTGCAGCATGTGGGGCAGTTAAACGTGATGTTGCGGGCCCTGCCAAAGAAAGTGCCCGATGCCGCACCGCAAAGGATCGGCTTTCGTTTGGCCGCCGATCTGGAAGAGACCTGACCTGCACGACTCTTTCGTGTGCGCGCAAGTGTAAGCTTCCCCTCTAGCGCGTAATTTCGCGTAACGCTAGTATGGTTTTCTGATTATCATCCCCCCGTGACAGGGTGTTACGAATAGGTTAATCAGCGCCAACAGATTGTCTTAGGGAGACGAAAATGGCTGAACACGAACACGGCAGCATGAATTACGAACCACAGCAAAAGACCTTTGACGGGTTCATGACCTTCGTGACGCGCAGCGCCGTTGTCATCCTGGCGATCCTGGTTCTGCTGGCGATCTTTGCCGGTTGATCACGCCCTATCCCTGCGTGAGAGGGTAACCCTTTGAAAACTCTCTTGACGACGATTGCCTTGGTAGGCGTTCTGGCTGGCTGTTCGGTGGATCAAAGCCCCGATAGCCCGCCCGATGTCGTGGCGCGTGCGGCCTATCGCTCACCCGAGCCGCCCTCCCTCACATTGATGACCATGGTGAACAACCGTACCGGCAGCGGCGGACATACTGCCCTGATGGTAAACGGCTCGCAGCGGGTGATCTTTGACCCCGCCGGATCGTTCCGGGACGCGCGGATGGCCGAGCGGGGCGATGTGCTCTACGGGGTGACGCCCGCGTGGCTGCAGGCCTATAAATCCGCCCATGCCCGCAGCACCTTTCATGTGGTCAGTCAGGAAATCCCGGTCAGCCCCGAAGTGGCCGAACGGGCGCTTCGGTTGGTAACCTCCAACGGAGCGGTGCCCGGTGCATTTTGCGCCAATGCCACCAGCGGCATTCTCAGCCAAATCCCCGGCTTCCAAAGCGTTGGGTCGACGTTCTACCCCGTCAAGCTGCAAGAGCGGTTTGAGACTCTGCCGGGTGTCACCACGACGAAATATTACGAAGATGATGAGGGCGATGTGATCGACGCCCTGCGTGCGGCGCAACTGGCCCGCCAGTAGCGCCCGCGCTTACCCCACCAGATAGAGCATCCCATAGAGCGCCGCGGCCCCTGACAGGATCGCGGCGAGCACGTTCTTGCTCGCCAGTCCCACACCCAGCGTGACCACCGCCGCAGTCACACGCGGCAGGTCGAACTGCCCGTCCGTGCCCGAGGGCCAAAGCACCTGCGGTGCCACCAGCGCGGGCAGAATCGCCACGGCGGTATAGCGCAGATGCCGCAACAGCCACGCGGGCATCTGCTTGTTGCCGACCAATCCGGTAAAGACAAAGCGCAGGAAAAAGCTGCCCAGCCCAAGACCGATGATCACGATCCAAAGTGAGGTTCTGTCGATCATCATGCCGTGCTCCCCGGTTTGCGCCGTTCCATCCACGCCTCGACCTGCGCGCCGGTGATCATGCCAGCAAGCCCCGCGATGATCAGCCCAAGCGCATAGGGCACATCGACAGCGATGAGGCTCACGATCACCGCAACAAGCGCCGCCGCCACATGGGCCAGTGTGCGAAACATCGGCGCGATCATGGCCAGAAAGGTGATCGGGATGGCAAAGTCCAGCGCCCAACTGTCCGGCACGCTGGAGCCAACCATCGCGCCAATCAGCGTGAAGATATACCAAAGCGGCACCACCGGCGTCACGGTCCCAAAGAAATAGGCCATCCGCTGCGGCACCGTCATCTGCGGTTCCCGCTCATATTGGGTCATCGCCGCCACATAGGATTGATCGACCGTCATATAGGCCGCCAGCGCCCGCTGCCACAGCGGCGCGCCCCCGATCCACGGGGTGAGAGAGGCCGAATACATGGCCATACGCAGGTTCACCGCCAGCGCCGAGGCCAGCACGATGGCCGTGGGTACGTCTTCTTGCAACAGTTGCAGCGCCGTGAACTGCGCGGCCCCGGCGATCACCACGATCGAGAATGTCAGCGTCTCGAATACGTTCAACCCGGCCTCTGTCGCCAATAGACCAAAGAGAGAGGCGAAGGGGATGATCACCAGCACGAAAGGCAATGCGTCAACGATACCTTTGCGATAGGCGGATTTGGTGGTGGTGATGGCCATGACGAACTCTTAAATATAATGTCAAAGGCTTAGACCTAACCGGAAGGGGATACAATTGGCCCGCGACAATGAACTTAGCAATTATCTGATCGCCCCCGATCCCACTGCTGTTCGACTGACGCGGAATGTCTCTGGCGTGGATCACACCGGCGCGGAGGTGGCGATCAATGTGGTCGAAGAACGCCCCCTGACGATATTCCTCAACCGACAAGAGATCGTGACCGCCATGACCATTGGCGATTACCCGGCCTATCTGGCGCTCGGCTTTCTGCGCAATCAGGGGATGCTGCGCCCGGACGAAGAGATCACCGGCGTCGACTATGACGAAGAGCTTGAGACCGTCGTCGTGCGCACCAAACGCGCCACCGATTACGAAGACAAGATGCAGCGCAAGACCCGCACCAGCGGTTGCGCCGTGGGCACGGTCTTTGGTGATATGATGGAGGGGCTGGCCGATGTGCGCCTTCCTGATACGCCGGTGCGCACCTCGGACCTTTACGCGCTCGCGGCCAAGATCAACCGCACGCCGAGCCTTTATTTGGAGGCCGGGGCGATCCACGGCACCGTGCTGTGCCAAGGCGACCGACCGCTGGTCTATATGGAGGATGTGGGCCGTCACAACGCGGTCGACAAAATCGCCGGATGGATGCTCTCCGAAGGGGTCGGGGCCGAGGATAAGGTGCTCTATACCACCGGGCGGCTGACATCTGAGATGGTGATCAAGACGGCGATGATGGGCATTCCGGTGCTGGCGTCACGCTCAGGCTTCACCGCTTGGGGGGTAGAAATCGCGCAGCAGGTTAATCTCACATTGATCGGGCGGATGCGCGGGCAGCGATTTACCTGTCTGGCGGGCGAGGGGCGGTTGATCCGCGACGCGGATCCGACCACCGTGGCCGAGGAGCCGCGCAAAAGCGGGCGCAAAGGCGCGAAGGAATAAAGCGATGAAACAACCACTTGGCGTCATTCTGGCGGGCGGGCAGGCGACTCGTATGGGCGGCGGTGACAAGGGCTTGCTGCCGCTGGGGCAGGGCACGCTGCTGTCCTCGGTGATCGACCGGCTGGAGCCGCAGGTCGCGGGACTTGCGCTCAATGCCAATGGCGATGCGGCGCGCTTTGCGGATCTGGGCCTGCCGGTGCTGGCGGATAGTATCGAGGGTTTCGCCGGGCCGCTTGCGGGCGTGCTGGCCGGGCTCGACTGGGCCGCCGAACAGGGGGCCGATACGATTGTGACCGCCGCTGCCGATACGCCTTTCTTCCCCTGTGATCTGGTTCCCCGTCTGCTACTCGCCGCTGATGATATGGCCCATCCGCTCGCCTTGGCCGCGACGCCGGATGCCAAACGCGGCACGGCGCGGCATCCGACCTTTGGCCTCTGGCCCGTGGCGCTGCGCGACGATCTGCGCAGCGCTTTGGCGGGCGGGCTGCGCAAGGTGGTGCTCTGGACCGAACAGCACGACGGGCGCGAGGCGCTGTTCCCCGATGAGGCCGCTTTCTTCAACGTGAACACGCCCGAGGATTTGGCGAAAGCAGAGGCGATGGCATGAGGGTTTACGGTGTCGTCGGTTGGAAGAACGCGGGCAAGACCGGATTGATGGAGCGGTTGGTGGCCGAGATCACCGGGCGCGGCTTCACCGTCTCGACCGTCAAACATGCGCATCACACTTTCGACGTGGACCACCCCGGCAAGGACAGCCACCGCCACCGCGTCGCGGGCGCGCGCGAGGTGCTGCTGGCCTCCGGCGCGCGCTTTGCCTTGATGCATGAGTTGCGCGGGGCCGAAGAGCCACCGCTCGACGCGCATCTGGCGCGGCTTTCGCCTGTCGATCTGGTGCTGATCGAAGGCTACAAACGCGATGGCCATCCCAAGGTCGAAGCGCACCGGGCCGAGACCGGAAACGCGCTGATCGCGCCGGATGACCCGACGGTGCGGGCGGTGGCCAGCGACGTGGCGCTTGAGATGGACCGGCCTGTTTTTGACCTGAACGACACCCGTGCGATTGCCGATTTCATCCTGCGCGAAGTGGGGCTGATCGCCGCCCCAACGGCACCTGCCACCACCGCACCCCCGCCCCTGCGCAACGATTGCTTTGCCCTCCCACCCGGCGTGCATTGGACCCCGGTGGATGATGCGCTGGCGCTGTTGAAAGAGCGCCTCCACCCTGTGACGGGGGCGGAAACCTTTCCCGCCGCCGATGCCGGGGGGCGTATCGTGGCCGAAGATGTCACAGCCCTCCGCGCGAACCCGCCGCTGCCGAACACGGCGGTCGATGGCTACGGTTTTGCCGGTGGGCGCGGCGAAGGGTTGCATGAGCTTCCGCTGGTGCCGGGCCGTGCAGCGGCGGGGGATCGCCCCGGCGCAGTGCCTGCGGGCCAAGCGATCCGCGTGCTGACCGGCGCGGCGCTGCCTGAGGGCGTAGATACCGTGATCCTGCAAGAAGACGTGACCGCCGAGGGCGGCATGTTGCGGTTTCACGGGCCGGTGAAACAGGGGGCGAACACCCGCAAAGCCGGAGAGGATGTACAAGCCGGCGATGTGATCCTCGCCGCAGGCACGCGCGTTGGTCCGGCGGAACTGGCATTGATGGCGGCAGCAGGTGTGGCAGAGGTGCGCCTACGCAAGCGATTGAAGGTCGGCGTGATCTCAACCGGCGACGAGTTGGTCGAGATGGGCGAAACGGCCCGCGACGGGCAGATTTACGACGCCAACCGCCCCATGTTGCTGCAACTCGCGACGGACTTTGGGCACGAGACCGTCGATCTGGGCCGCGTGGCCGACGACCGCGCGGCGCTGCGCGCAAGGCTCGACGCGGCGGCGGGGCAGGTGGATGTGATCCTGACCAGCGGCGGCGCTTCGGCGGGGGACGAAGACCACGTCTCGGCCCTGTTGACCGAGGCGGGAGCGATGCAGCTTTGGCGGATCGCGGTGAAGCCGGGGCGGCCTTTGGCGCTTGGCCTGTGGCAAGGCGTGCCGGTGTTCGGGCTGCCAGGCAATCCGGTGGCGGCGATGGTCTGTTCGTTGATTTTCGCGCGGCCCGCCATGGCGCTGCTTGCCGGGGGCGGCTGGCAGGAACCGCAGGGCTTTGATGTGCCTGCCGCCTTCGAGAAACGTAAAAAGGCCGGGCGGCGCGAATACCTGCGCGCCCGGATGCGCGATGGCCGGGCCGAGGTTTTCGCCTCCGAAGGATCGGGCCGTATCAGCGGGCTAAGCTGGGCCGAAGGGCTGGTCGAGTTGGACGAGACCGCGCGCGACATTGCGCCCGGCGATCTCGTCCGTTTCATTCCTTACGGCAGTTTTACCAGCTAAGGCCGCGCGTCAGTCGAAGGTGCCCGCACAGCGGCCCAGCAGCATAAAGGCGCGGGCAGTGCGGGTGTCAGCCAGCGATGAGATTTCCTCATCGGTTGCCTGTTTCTCGAACTCGGCAAAGGTCCGGTCAAACCGGCGCAGGAAGTGATGCGCGGCATCGCGAAAGATCGGGTCTTGCCGCATACGCGCATTGGCCAGCGCCAGTGAAGAGCGGTCGCGGATGCCACCCAAAGGCGCGATTGTACGGCCCCGCGCACCGCTGGCGAACTGACGCCAGATCTCGGGGCGGGCGCGATCGGGGCGCAGGTCGTCCATATAGATGCCGTCTTGGCTGAGCAGGGTCAGCACGTCCTGCGCGGCCTGCACCAGTTGCGAGGCGGAGCGGTCTTTCAACGCACGGCGCAGCGCGTCGAACCCGGCTTGGTCTTCCGCCGTTTCGGGGAAGTTAAGCGCGCGGGTGAAATCCTCGGCCGAGAGCGGCTGTGTCTTGTCGCCCGCCTGCGTGCCAAGCGCCAGCGTCGGCTGGTCTTCGGCGGCGGGCGGTGTGGGCGCGGGGGCTGGGGTGACGGGGCGCGCAGTCTCGTCGCGGCCCTGAAGCCCGGCCAGCGCGATCTCGGTCTTGCGGGCGCTGGCGGCAAGTTCATCGAGCTTGCGCGCGATGTTGCTGTCGCCCGCAGGTTTGTTGCCCTGCTGTTGCGAGATATAGGAATACCGGATGGCATCAATCGCGGCTTGTAGGCGTTGGATTTCCTCGCGCATGACCCGCCCGGCACGGGCGGCGGTGGCCCCGACCCAGATCATCGCGACCGGCAAGATCACCACCAACAGGATCAGCAGCCCGCGCAGCCCCCCGTCATTGGCCCCTTCGGGCACCTCTGCGGCAATGAAGGTGAAATAGATCGCCGTGCCAAGCAGCCAAAGCGCTGAAAGCGCGCCCGCGATGATCTCTATCTCGGTGATGCTGTTGGGTTTTGGGCGGTCGTATACGCCCATCGACGTAGGCCGCGCGGCGCCTTTCCCGCCGCGCGGGGCGCGGGGGGCTTGATCTTGGGGTGTCGAAGCGTCGGGCTCTGCCATGTCAGCCTTCCCGGTCAAGCGTAAACGATCTTGAGAACCTCATAGGATTTTTGCCCCCCGGGGGTGCGCACCTCGACGGAATCACCTTCGTCTTTGCCGATCAGCGCGCGGGCGATGGGCGACTTGATGTTCAAAAGGCCCTTTTCGATATTGGCCTCATATTCACCAACGATCTGATAGGTCTTCTCTTCGTCGGTGTCCTCGTCCACCAGCGTTACCGTGGCCCCGAATTTGATCGACCCCGACAGTTTCTTGGGGTCAATCACATCGGCGAGCGAGATCACGCCCTCAAGCTCTTTGATGCGGCCTTCGATGAAAGACTGCTTTTCCTTGGCGGAATGATACTCGGCATTTTCCGACAGGTCACCATGTTCGCGCGCTTCGGCGATGGCCTTGATGATGGCGGGCCGTTCAACCGACTTGAGCTGCTTGAGTTCGACTTCGAGCGCGGTGTGACCGTCGCGGGTCATCGGGATCTTTTCCATGGCGGTGTGCCTACATAATGAGGGCCGCACCCGGGTTTTCGCCGGGGGGCGGCCAATTGCGTGTTAACTTGGCAGATACCTGACCCAAACTGCCCGCCAATTGCAAGTGCCTAACGGCCTCAGGGTCGGCGGTTGACTGCCGTCAATCGTATTGCACGACCTCATATTCGATCCCGTCCGCATCGTGGAAATAAAACCGCCGTCCGGGCTCATAGTCGGCGTGGTTTCCGGAGGTGAAGCCCTGCGCCAGCACGGCATTTTCGGTGGCGTCGAGGTCATCCACCACGACCGCGATGTGGTTGAGCGCACCGATAGTTTCGTAGCTGGTGTTCGTAAGAGTGCCCGCATTGCCGGGATTGTAGAGCGCGACGTAATGCGCCTCGGTGCCGACATGTTTGGTGTGGCCCCCGGCCATGGCGTCGCCCTCCCATCTCAGGTGCCAGCCAAAGACTTCGCGCATCCAATCGGCGGTGGCGGCGGGGTCAGAGACGGTGAAATTGGCATGTTCAAGTTGCGCGGGCATGGCGTTTATCCTTTTGTGATCGCTTGTGCCATCTGAGCGTAATTGTTAAACCTAACTTTAGGTCAAGAGATTTGTGAGGGCGAAATGGCGGTGAATGAGGGGCTGTCGATCGGGGCTTTGGCCAAGCGCACCGGGCTCGCCGTTTCGGCCATTCGCTACTATGAGGCGCAGGGGTTGATCGCGCCGTGGCGCAATGCGGGCGGGCAGCGGCGGTTTGATCGGGCCGATCTGCGGCGGCTGAGTTTCGTCATGATCGCCCAGCAATTCGGTTTCACCCTGCCACAGATCAAGGCTGAGTTGGACCGCTTGCCGGGCGGGCGGACGCCCACCAAGGCCGATTGGACCCGCATTTCCGAAGGCTTTCGCGCCGCCCTCGACGTGCGCATCGCCACCCTAAACAAGCTGCGTGACAATCTTGACGGCTGCATCGGCTGCGGCTGTCTGAGTCTCGAAGCCTGCGCGCTTTACAATCCTATCGACCAAGCAGGTGAAAAAGGCCCCGGACCGCGCTATCTGATGGGGGACGAACCGGCGGCCTGACAGGTCGCGCGTCATGTTATGTCGCTGAGGCCATGTTTTGCGCAATAAACGCAGGGTCGCGATTGCATTGCGCGCGGCGGTGGTTTAGCCAAATCCAAACCGAATTTGCCGTGAGGGAGCACCAAAATGGCCGAGATTGAACGCGAAGCGATGGAATATGACGTTGTGATCGTCGGCGCCGGGCCTGCTGGCCTGTCGGCTGCGATCCGGCTCAAGCAGTTGGACGCCGATTGCAATGTCGTGGTGCTGGAGAAGGGCTCGGAAGTGGGCGCGCATATCCTCTCGGGCGCGGTGCTTGACCCCTGCGGGCTGGACGCGCTGATCCCCGATTGGAAAGAAAAAGGCGCGCCGATCAATGTGCCGGTGAAAGAAGACAACTTTTACCTGCTGGGTGAGGCGGGCAAGCTGCGTATCCCCGAATTCCCCATGCCCCCGCTGATGAAAAACCACGGCAACTACATCGTCTCCATGGGGAATGTCTGCCGTTGGATGGCCGAACAGGCCGAGGAACTGGGCGTCGAAGTCTTCCCCGGCATGGCCTGCTCTGAACTTGTGTTCGGCGAGAATGGCGAAGTCAAAGGCGTTGTCGCCGGTGAGATGGGCCGTCAGGCCGATGGCACCCCCGGCCCAAGCTATGAGCCGGGCATGGAGTTGCACGGCAAATATGTCTTCCTCTCCGAAGGCGTGCGCGGCAGCCTGAGCAAACAGGTGATCGCGAAATACGGGCTGGATGAGGGCAAAGAGCCGCAGAAATACGGTCTTGGCATGAAAGAAATCTGGGAGATCGACCCCGCCAAGCACAAAGAAGGCACCGTCACCCACACGATGGGCTGGCCGCTGAACAGCAACGCGGGCGGCGGGTCTTTCATCTATCACCTTGAGAACAATCAGGTTTACGTCGGCTTCGTCGTTCACCTTGGCTACAAAAACCCGCATGTCTTCCCTTACATGGAATTCCAGCGCTTCAAGCATCACCCGATGGTGGCCGAGTTGCTCGAGGGGGGGAAACGTGTGGCCTACGGCGCGCGGGCAATCACCGAAGGCGGCTATCAGTCGATGCCCAAGATGGTGGCCCCCGGCGTGGCGATGCTGGGCTGCTCGGTCGGCATGGTCAACGTGCCGCGCATCAAGGGCAACCACAACGCCATGCTCTCGGGCAAGGCAGCGGCTGAGGCCGCCTATGCCGCGATCCAAGCAGGGCGGGGCGGTGATGTGCTGACCGAATATGAGACGGATGTGCGCGAAGGCCCGATTGCCGAAGACCTCAAGAAAGTGCGCAACGTCAAACCGCTGTGGTCGAAATACGGGCTCACCGCTTCGCTGGCGCTTGGTGGCTTTGACATGTGGACCAACACGCTCGGCTTCTCGCTTTTGGGCACGCTGAGCCATGGCAAATCGGACGCCGAGGCGACCGAGCCTGCGGATAAGCACAAGAAGATCGACTACCCCAAGCCCGACGGGAAGCTCAGCTTTGACCGTCTGACCAACGTGGCCTTCTCGTTCACCAATCACGAGGAAAGCCAGCCTGCGCACCTCAAGCTGAAAGACCCGAGCATTCCGGTCGAGGTGAACCTGCCGAAATACGCCGGCCCCTCGGCCCGCTATTGTCCGGCGGGGGTCTATGAGTTCGTCGAGGATGAGAAAACCGGCGAGACGCGGTTCCAGATCAACTTCCAGAACTGCGTCCATTGCAAGACCTGCGACATCAAGGACCCGACGCAGAATATCGTCTGGACCACCCCGCAGGGCGGCGACGGGCCAAACTATCCAAACATGTAAACGGGTCGCCAACAGGCACAATCAAAGGACCGGCATGCGAGGGCGTGTCGGTCCTTTCTTTGTCTGAATCGGCGAAATCCTGTCGGCTGCATGCCTCATCGCGGCCCCGCCATTGCGCCCGGGCACAGAGATGATAGCCTGAGCGCAAAGCGATATGAGGCGGTTTGCATGTTTCGGAATGTCCTAGGTTTCACCAGCGTTGCGGCGCTTTGCATCGGCCTTTCTGCGCCACTGATGGCGCAGTCGATCGCGGGCCCCTATCTGGCGGGGCGGCATGCCGCCGTGAACAGCGATTACCCCGAAGCCGCGCGCTACTACACCGAGGCGCTGGCCCGTGATCCCAAGAACATCGAACTGATGGAAAGCGCGGTGCTGTCCTATCTCTCGCTTGGGCGGGTGGATAAGGCGCTGCCGCTGGCGCGCAACATGATCACCCTCGGCACCAAGAGCCAAGTGGCCGAGATGACCCTCGTGGCCGCGATGGCGAAAGAGGGTGATTACAAGGCCCTGTTAGAGCGGGACACATCTTCCATCGGCCCTTGGGTCGGCGGGTTGGTGCAGGCTTGGGCGCATATGGGCGCAGGCGATGTCACCGCCGCCATGGCTGCATTTGACGGCCTCAGCGAAGAGGCCGGGATGCAGGGCTTTGTGATGTATCACAAGGCCCTCGCGCTGGCGAGTGTGGGTGACTTCGAAGGGGCAGAGGCGATCTTTGACAGTGGCGAAGCGGGCGCTGCGGGCCAGACCCGGCGCGGGGTCATGGCCCATGCCGAGATCCTTGGCCAACTGGGGCGTAGCGACGATGCGCTGGCTGTGCTCTCGGACGGCTTTGGCGCAGATACCGATCCCGAAATCGCGCGGTTGATCGAGGCCCTGCAGCAAGAGGCACCGGCCCCCTTCAGCCATATGCCCGACGCCCAAGCGGGTATGGCCGAGGTGTTTTTCACCTTTGCCGCCGTGCTGCGCAACGAAGCGGCGGGGGACTACTATGTGCTGCTCTACTCGCGCATCGCGCGCTATCTGCGCCCCGATCATGTCGATGCGCTTTTGCTGACGGCCAGCCTTTTGGAAAACCTCGGCGAGCATGATCTGGCGATTGCCGAGTACAAATCTCTGCCTGCCGACAGCCCCGCCTATCACGCTGCGGAATTGGGCCGCGCCGATGCGCTGCGGCGCTCGGGCAAGACGGCGCAGGCCATCGAAGTGCTGGAGCAACTCGCCCGCAGTCATGGGGAACTGGCGGTGGTGCATTCCACGCTGGGCGACATGCTGCGCGCGGAGGAAGACTATGAGGCGGCCATCGCGTCCTACGACGAAGCGCTGGCGCTTACGCCTGAAACCGCCCGCGCCCGCTGGGTGCTGTTCTACGCCCGTGCCATTGCCAAAGAGCGCAGCGGCGATTGGGAAGGGTCAGAATCCGATTTCCGCGCAGCACTTGAGCTGAATCCCGAGCAGCCGCAGGTGTTGAACTACCTCGGCTACTCGCTGGTTGAACAACAGCGCAACCTGGACGAGGCGTTGGACATGATCGAACGCGCCGTCGCGGCTAGCCCCGACAGTGGCTATATCGTCGATTCGCTAGGGTGGGTGTTCTACCGTTTGGACCGCTACGAAGAGGCGGTCGAGCAGATGGAGCGCGCGGTGGAGCTGGAGCCGGTGGATCCGGTGGTGAACGACCACCTCGGCGATGTCTACTGGGCCGTGGGCCGCCAGCGCGAGGCCGAGTTCCAGTGGCGTCGGGCGCTGTCTTTCGTGGACCTGACGGATGCGGATTCCGAGGCCGACCCTGAGCGGATGCGCCGCAAGCTGGAAGTCGGGCTTGATGCCGTGCTGTCCGAAGAGGGCGCGGCCCCGCTGAAGGTTGCTGCAGACGAATGAGCCTTCCGAACAATGGGGCACCCGCTGGTCCCGGCGCTGCGGCGTCGCGGATGGCTTGGGCCAAGGTGAACCTGACCCTGCATTGCACCGGCCAGCGCGCTGACGGCTATCACCTGCTGGATTCGCTGGTGGTGCGGGCGGGCGTGGGCGATGCGCTGCATGTGGCGGCTGCCGACGCCCTGACCCTCAGCGTGAGCGGCCCGCGTGCTGAAGGGGTGCCAACCGATGCGCGCAACCTCGTCCTGCGCGCGGCAGAAATGCTGGATGCGGGCGCGGGCCGTTGTGCCGCGTTGCATCTGGAGAAACATCTGCCCGCGGCGGCAGGGATCGGCGGCGGCTCTGCCGATGCGGCGGCGGCTTTGGACCTGCTTGCCGCGCATTGGGGCGTCCCATTGCCCGCAGACACGGCGCGGCTCGGGGCGGATGTGCCGGTCTGCCTGACACGCGGCCCGCAGCGGATGCAGGGGGTGGGGGAGATCCTCACGCCGCTTTCGCCACTGCCGCCCTGCCATATGGTGTTGGTGAATCCCGGCGTCGATGTGCCGACGCCTGCCGTTTTTTCGGCCCTGACCGATAAGAACCAACCGCCGATGCCGGAGGTGATCCCGACCTTCACGGGCTTTACTGAATTCATCGATTTTCTGGGCGAACAGCGCAATGACCTCGCCGCGCCCGCCATCGCGCGGGAGCCGATCATCGGGGCCTGTCTGGAGGCGCTGAGCGATGCGGCGCTGGCGCGGATGTCCGGATCGGGCGCGACTTGTTTCGGTCTCTACGCCACCGCGTCGCAGGCCGAG
The DNA here is from genome assembly GCF_032922545.1 of Sulfitobacter sp. LC.270.F.C4. NCBI lineage: Bacteria > Pseudomonadati > Pseudomonadota > Alphaproteobacteria > Rhodobacterales > Roseobacteraceae > Sulfitobacter > Sulfitobacter sp. LC.270.F.C4. Next base: position 979,318 of record NZ_CP136692.1, read on the forward strand.
AACGCGGCCCACCGCATCAGCCGTGCCGCGCCCCAGTGGTGGGTCGCCGCCGCGCCGATCTTGGCCGCTTAGCTGATCCGGCTGACGACGTAGTCGGCCAGATCGATCAACATGTCTTTCAACTCATGGTCGGGCAGGGGGGCAAGGGCCGATTGGGCCTTTTCTGCCCAGTCCCGCGCATCGCGCTGTGTTGCCGTCAGCGTATCGTGTTTGCCCAAGAGCATCAGCGCATGGTCGAGATCGCCCTCTTCCTGTTTGCCCTTTTCAATGGTGCGCACCCAAAACGCGCGCTCGGTCTCATCGGCTTTGGCAACGGCCTTGATCACTGGCAGGGTCAGCTTGCGCTCGCGGAAATCGTCGCCGACGTTTTTGCCCGTGGCCCCTGTATCGCCTTGATAATCCAAAAGATCGTCAACGATCTGGAAGGCGATGCCAAGCGCGTCCCCATAGTCGTAAAGCGCTTTGACCTGATCCTCTGGCGCGTCGGCAATTACGCCGCCCACCTCGGTCGCGGCCGAGAACAGCGCCGCCGTCTTGCCACGCACGACTTGCAGGTAGACCTGTTCATCCGTGGCAAGGTTCTGCGCGGCGGTCAGTTGCAAGACCTCCCCCTCGGCAATTGTCGCGGCGGCGTTCGACAGGATTCGCATGACGGGCATTGAGCCCGGTTCGGTCATCAACTGAAAGCTGCGCGCGAAAAGGTAATCGCCCACCAGCACCGAGGACTGATTGTCCCACAAAAGGTTCGCCGTGGGCCGCCCGCGGCGCTGCGCGCTTTCGTCCACTACATCGTCATGCAGCAGGGTCGCGGTGTGGATGAACTCCACCGTCGCCGCGAGATGGACGTGATAGGGGCCGCCGTAGCCGCACATCCGCGCTGCGGCCAGTGTCAGCATCGGGCGCAGGCGCTTGCCGCCAGCTTCGACCAGATGGGCGGTGACTTCGGGAATGCGGGGGGCGTGCTTCGACGCCATCCGCTCACGGATCAGGGCGCTGACCGCCGCCATATCATCGCTTAGATAGGCCGCCATGCGGTCGTGCGGTTTGGCCGTTGCATCACTTTTCATCATCATTTCCCGCGTCCCGCTCGACATGCCGGTGATCCGGCTCTACATCTTTGATATGAAGGAACTTTTGCGCAGCACCGATATGACCATCATCGCCTTTGCCACCGCCCTTCTCAGGGGGGAGGATATAGACTGCTTTGAAATGGACGTAAACATGAGCGTGCTCGAAGGCGGCATCGGGATTTTCCCGCGCCGCTTGATGGTGCACCCCGATGACCATGACGCCGCTTTGCGGGTGATGCGCGACAATGAGATTCCGCTGGGGCTGTGACCCGTTTCGCCGAAGATGACCTGACCTGTGACGCCTTTCTGGGCGGCAAGCTGCACCTCTGGCAGCCGCGCCGGGGGCGGGGCTACCGCGCCGGGGTGGACCCTGTTTTGCTGGCCGCGAGCATTGAGGCCACGGCGGGGCAAAGCGTGCTGGAATTGGGCTGTGGGGTCGGTGCGGCGGTGCTTTGTCTGGGCGCGCGGGTGCCGGGGCTGGCGCTGACGGGGTGTGAGCTGCAACCTGCCTATGCCGAACTCGCGCGGCGTAATGGCGGCGCGGCGCTGGAGGTGGTCGAGGCCGATCTGACCGACATGCCCCTGCATCTGCGGCAGCGACAATTTGACCACGTTCTGGCCAATCCGCCCTATTTCGACCGGGCCGCCTCGGTTCAGTCCCGCGATCCGGGGCGAGAGACCGCCTTGGGCGAAGCCACGCCCCTGCGGCAATGGGTTCGCACCGCGGCGCGGCGGCTCAAACCCAAAGGGCAGGCACATTTTATCCACCGCGCAGAACGGCTGCCCGAGATTCTGGCCGCCCTCCCGCATGAGATGGGATCGGTCGAAGTGCTGCCTCTGGCCTCGCGCGCGGGGCGGATGCCGGAGTTGATTCTTTTGCGTGCCCGCAAGAATGGCCGCGGTGCTTTCCGGCTCTATCACAGCTACGCTATGCACCTTGGCGCGCGGCATGAATCGGATGGCAAAAGCTATGTGCCGGAAATCGAAGCGGTCCTGCGTCGCGGCGCGCCGCTGACTTATCCTACTTCTTAAGCGTTTTTTTACCAACTTCACCCCTATGCTGCGGTGCTGCGTGACTTGTGGGTCGCGCTGTGGTCCACTGAAATTCCACACACCAATCATGGAGGATTGTATGGCTTTGAACGCACATCTGGACACCCTGAAGCGCAAGCATCAGGCGATGAGTGAGGCGGTGGAAACCGCGCAACGCGCCCCCGGTATGGACGATTTACAAGTGGCTTCCATGAAGAAGGAAAAACTGCGCCTGAAGGAGGAGATTAGCCGCCTGTCGAGCTGACCTCACCCCGTGAACTGAGATTTTCATTCGAGGGCTGTCGTTTCGCTGGGGCGGGGCGGCAGCCTTTGCCTAGGGCAGGGGGATGCCAGAAGCGATACTGAGCGTGATGGGTGAACGGCCCCTCCCGCCGCAATGAAAAAGGCCAGCCCGTCGAGGGGCTGGCCTTTTCGATTCCATGCTGGCGTCGATCAAACGACGAATTGCGCGCCATTGGCTGAGATGGTCGAACCATTGATGAAGCCCGCGTCGTCAGAGACGAGGAAGGCCACCGCGCGGGCGATTTCCTCAGGCTCCCCCAGACGCCCCGCGGGGATCTGCGCGATGATGCTTTCGCGGACCTTCTCGGGCACGGCCATGACCATATCAGTCGCGATATAGCCGGGGCAGATCGCATTGGCGGTGATGCCTGCGCGCGCGCCTTCTTGGGCCAATGACTTCACAATGCCCAAATCGCCCGCCTTGGTCGCGGCATAGTTCACTTGGGCGAACTGACCTTTCTGGCCGTTGATCGAAGAGATCACGACGACACGGCCGAACTTCCGCTCACGCATGCCGGGCCAGACCGGGTGGATCGTGTTGAACACCCCGGTGAGGTTGGTGGCGATGACCTCGTTCCACTGATCGGGGGTCATCTTGTGGAAAGGCGCATCGCGGGTGATGCCTGCGTTGGCGACAACCACCTCGATGGGGCCCAGATCGGCCTCGACCTGTTCGATACCGGCTTTGGAGGCGTCGTAATCTGCCACGTTCCATTTATAGGTCTTGATGCCGGTCTCTTCGGTGAATTTTGCGGCGGCTTCGTCATTGCCCGCATAGGTGGCGGCGACGGTATAGCCTTTGTCTTTCAGCGCGGTGGAAATGGCCGCGCCAATGCCGCGGCTGCCCCCGGTGACCAAAGCGATGCGTGACATGTAGCTCCTCCCTCAAGGTAATGTTCTTGCAATTGCATGTTTTGGCGCGCAACAAAATTGCGCGCCAATTGTAGTTTTAGGGGCGCTCAAGACACATGGCAACACCCATACCGCCGCCGATACACAGCGTCGCCAAACCTTTTTTGGCTCCGCGGCGCTGCATTTCGAACAGCAGAGTGTTGAGCACGCGCGCGCCGGAGGCGCCGATTGGGTGCCCGATCGCGATTGCACCGCCGTTGACGTTCACGATTTCCGGATCCCAGCCCATTTCCTTGTTCACGGCGCAGGCCTGCGCGGCGAAGGCTTCGTTGGCTTCCACAAGGTCGAGGTCTTCTGGTTTCCAACCGGCTTTCTCCAGCGCCTTGCGCGAAGCATAGACGGGGCCGACGCCCATGATCGACGGGTCGAGACCTGCCGTGGCATAGGAGGCGATGCGCGCCAATGGGGTGATGCCGCGCTTTTCGGCGTCATTCGCGCTCATCAGCAGGGCCCCGGCTGCACCGTCGTTCAGGCCCGAGGCGTTGGCCGCAGTGACCGAGCCGTCTTTGGTAAAGGCAGGGCGCAGCTTTTGCATGGCTTCCATGGTGGCCCCATGGCGGATGTATTCGTCCTGATCAACGACAGTCTCGCCTTTGCGGGTTTTGATCGTGTAGGCGACGATCTCATCCGCGAATTTGCCAGCTTTCTGCGCGGCCTCGGCCTTGTTTTGCGAAGCGACGGCGAATTCATCCTGCTGGTCGCGGGAAATCTGCCATTTTTCGGCGACGTTTTCGGCAGTTTGGCCCATGTGGTAGCCGTTGAACGCATCCCACAGACCGTCGCGGATCATCGTGTCGATGAACTGCAGATCGCCCATCTTCTGACCCGCACGCAGGTTCTGCGCGTGGGGGCTGAGGGTCATGTTCTCCTGACCGCCAGCGGCGACGATGTTCGCATCCCCCAGTTGGATGTGCTGGGCCGCCAATGCCACGGCGCGCAGGCCCGAGCCACAGACTTGGTTGATGCCCCAAGCGGCGCTTTCTTTCGGCAGGCCCGCATTGATATGTGCCTGACGCGCAGGGTTCTGGCCTTGAGCGGCGGTCAGCACCTGCCCCAAAATGGTCTCAGAGACTTCGGACGGGTCGACCCCGGCGCGGGCCACCAGTTCTTTTAGAACGGCGGCACCCAGATCATGGGCGGGTGTATTGGCAAACGCCCCGCCGAAACTGCCCACGGCGGTACGGGCGGCGGATGCGATGACGACATTGGTCATGATGTGACTTTCCTCTACCTTGTTGGGCGGGGGCACACCGACACGCGCCGTCGTCGGGCGTGGGCGCTCCCGTCCCTCTAAGGTAGTGATAGCGGATGCGCTGCAATGCGGCAACTGAGCAGGCAGCGCCACGCTGCCGACATGGCGTTACCCTCTTTACCCGGTCAGCCTGTGGCGCGCATGCGGTCGAACCCAAGCCAGGCGGGCCGGGTCGTGGGGGCGGCAAAATGGTAGCCCTGCAAACAGTCGACACCCATCTCGACCAGGACCGCTGCGTCGGCCGCGTTCTCCACGCATTCGGCCACGGTGAGCATGTCGAAATGTGTGGCGATCGACATCAGCGCGGCGGTCAGGGCGCGGTTGTCGGGGTTCGTCGCGATGCCCCGAATGAACTGTCCGTCAAGTTTCAGGATGTCGAAGTAGAAATCCTTGAAATAGCGGATCGCGGTTTGCCCCGCGCCGAAATCATCCATGGCAAAGCAAATGCCATAGGGCTGCAATTGATCCATAAAGTTCGCCACCAGTTCCGGCACCATCATGGCCGAGCTTTCGGTAATCTCTAGAATCAGCCGTTCGCCCAAGGTCGCGTCGCGGGCCAGCCAGTGGCGCAAGACGCGGGTCCATTCCTGATACCCGATGGAACGGGCCGACATATTGATCGACAGCCGCAATCCGGGGTGGTGGTGCAGCGCGTTCAGGCCAAGGCGCAGGGCCAGAACATCCACCTGCCGCCCGGTTTCCGTATCCTCAATCGCTGGCATGAAATCCTTGGCCGGGATCACGCGGCCAGTGGGATCCAGCAGGCGGATCAACCCCTCGTGAAAGGCGATGGACGTCGGATCGCTGGCCCGCATGACCGGCTGAAAGGCCAGCAGGGTCTGACGGTGCGCCACGGCGTCGCGCACCATTTCTAGGGTCGCGGCATCGCGCTGCGTTACCGCATGGTTAAGCGGGCTGTCCCCTCCGGGGGGGATATCGGCGATAGGGCGTTGGAATCGACGGGGCACGGCGGTACTCTTCTTTCTGTCCTGCCGTGGGTATGGGCGCAAAGGTGATAACACGGTCTTAATCAGCGGCGTTTTCCGCGGTGGATCACGGGCAGGAGACGCAAAGATGCAGCGCTGTGACTGGGCCGGGGAGGACCCGATTTACCAAGCCTACCATGACACCGAATGGGGCGTGCCCGAATATGACAGTCGCGCGCTTTGGGAAAAACTGATCCTCGACGGATTTCAGGCCGGGCTAAGCTGGATCACGATCCTTAAAAAACGCGATAATTTTCGGGCGGCTTTTGCCGGGTTCGATCCGCATCAGATCGCGGAGTGGGGCGAGGCGGATGTCACGCGCCTGCTGGGCGATCCGGGCATCATCCGCCATCGGGGCAAGATCGAGGCCGCGATTACCAATGCCCGTGCTTGGCAGGAGCTTGAGGCACGCGAGGGCTTTGACAGCTTCATGTGGCGCTATGTGGATGGGGTGCCGTTGCAGCCCGGCTTTGCCACACAGGCTGAGGTCCCGCCGAAAACCGCGCTGTCAGAACAGGTGAGCAAAGACCTGAAGAAAGCCGGTTTCAAGTTCTGTGGGCCGACGATCACCTATGCGTGGATGGAGGCCTGCGGGCTGGTGAACGATCATATTCTGACCTGCCACCGCCACGGCCCCTGTGCGGCGATGGCGCGGTAGGGCGGGGCGTATTGCCCCTGCTGAAATCCCCCGTTGACTCCCGGCCATGGCACCGTATAAGCGCCCCTTCATTGGTGTTGGTGGACCCCGCAAGGGGAAGCCTGTCGGGCTTCGGCCAAAGGACAACGCCCTTTACCGCCCCTCGGGGCCTTATAAAGGAGAACAGCCGTGACAAAACGCACAGCTGCCAAGCACAAACTAGACCGCCGCATGGGCGAAAACATCTGGGGTCGTCCGAAGTCCCCGGTGAACCGTCGTGAATACGGCCCCGGCCAGCACGGTCAGCGCCGTAAAGGCAAGATTTCCGATTTCGGTATCCAGCTGCGCGCCAAGCAGAAGCTCAAGGGCTACTACGGCGACCTGACCGAAAAGCAGTTCCGCCGCATCTACGGCGAAGCCGAGCGTGTTAAAGGCGATACTGGTGAAAACCTGATCGGTCTGCTTGAGCGTCGTCTGGACGCCGTTGTGTACCGCGCCAAGTTCGTTGCAACCGTTTTCGCAGCGCGCCAGTTCGTGAACCACGGCCACGTTCGTGTGAACGGCAAAAAAGTGAACATCCCCTCCTACCGCGTGAAAGAGGGTGACGTCATCGAAGTGCGTGACCGTTCCAAGCAGTTGGCTTCCGTTCTCGAAGCGGTTCAGCTGCCCGAGCGTGACGTGCCTGACTACCTTGAGACGGATCACTCCAAACTGACAGCAACCTTCGTGCGCACACCCGGTCTGTCCGACGTGCCATACCCGGTTGTGATGGAGCCGAACCTCGTCGTGGAATTCTACGCGAAGAACTAAGTTTCTTCGCCAGTCGACAATCGAAAGGCCGCGTGGTGCACACCGCGCGGCCTTTTTCTTTGCGCGGGGCCGGGCCGGGGCGCAGCAATGCAACAGCCTGTCCGGGGCAGGCGCGGATGCAGAATGATTCTGGCATCACCGCTGCGGCCCCGATAGAAGGGCGGCAGTAGCGTGAGGAAAGAGCGAGATGACACAGATCGCACCGCAACCGGGCATTATGGAGATTGACCTTTATCAAGGGGGTGCGGCGCATGTCGCGGGCCTTGATAATGTGGTCAAACTCAGCTCGAACGAAAACCCGCTGGGGCCCAGCCCTGCCGCCGTCGAAGCCTACCGCCGCGCGGCCTATGATCTGCATCGCTACCCGTCTTCCGATCATAGCGCGCTGCGCGCCGCCATCGCCGAGGTGCTGGGCCTTGATGCGGGGCGGATCATCTGCGGCGCGGGCTCGGATGAAATCATCGCCTTCCTTTGCCAAGCCTATGCCGGACCGGGGACCGAAGTGGTGCACACCGAACACGGCTTTGCCATGTACCGCATCTCTGCCCTCGCCGCGGGCGCCACGCCCGTAGAGGTGCCCGAGCGTGAGCGGGTGACCGATGTAGATGCCATCCTCGCCGCCTGTACCGACGCCACGCGGCTGGTGTTCATCGCCAACCCCAACAACCCGACCGGTACGATGATCGGTCTGGCCGAGATCGAGCGGCTGGCCGAGGGGCTGCCGCCGCAGGCGCTTTTGGTGCTCGACGGGGCCTATGCCGAATATGTCGAGGGCTACGACGGCGGAGCCGCACTGGTGGACCGGCGCGATAACGTGGTGATGACGCGCACCTTTTCCAAGCTCTACGGGCTGGGCGGTCTGCGCATCGGTTGGGGCTATGGACCCGCCCATGTGATCGACGTCCTCAACCGCGTGCGGGGGCCGTTCAACCTCTCGCAGGCCGCACTCAACGCCGCCGAAGCGGCGATGCGTGATCGGGCCTATACCGACCACTGCCGGGCCGAGAACGCCCGCTGGCGCACATGGCTCGCCGATGCGCTGGCCGAGATCGGCGTGGCCTCGGATGTCTCGCTTGCCAATTTTGTGTTGGCCCGTTTCGCCAATCAGGCCGAGGCGGAGGCCTGCGACGACTACCTCAAGTCCCAAGGGCTGATCGTGCGCCGGGTGGCGGGCTACAACCTGCCCAACTGCCTGCGCATCACCGTAGGCGACGAAAGCGCCTGCCGCCGGGTGGTCCATGCGGTGCGGCAGTTCAAGGGGGGCAGCTGATGGCTCAGGTCTATGACAGGGTCGCTCTGATCGGGCTGGGGCTGATCGCTTCCTCGCTTTTCTGGGCAATGAAACGCGGCGGGCTGGCGGGCGAAGTCACAGGCTATGCCCGCAGCGACGAGACCCGCGCCACGGCGCGCGAGATCGGCCTCTGCGACCGCGTCTGCGACAGCGCCGCCGAAGCCGTTAAGGGGGCCGGTCTGGTGGTGCTCTGCGTACCGGTCGGCGTCATGGGGGCCGTCGCCGCCGAAATCGCGCCGCATCTGGCCCCCGGTGCCACGGTGACGGATGTGGGCTCGGTCAAGGCCGATGTGATCGCGCAGGTGGGGCCGCATCTGCCCGAAGGCGCGCATTTCATCCCCGCGCACCCGCTGGCAGGGACCGAGCATTCCGGCCCGCGCAGCGGCTTTGCCGAGCTTTTCGACAACCGTTGGTGTCTGCTGGTCCCGGTCGAAGGCACCGACGCGGACGCCATCGCCCGGCTGCGCGCGCTTTGGGAAGGGGCGGGCGCCAATGTCGAAGAGATGGACGCCGAGCATCACGATCTGGTGCTTGCGGTCACCTCTCATGCGCCGCACCTCATCGCCTATACGATGGTGGGCGTGGCCGACGACCTGCGCCGGGTGACCGACAGCGAAGTCATCAAATATTCCGCCGCCGGTTTTCGGGACTTCACCCGCATCGCGGCAAGCGATCCGACCATGTGGCGCGATGTGTTCCTGACCAACAAGGACGCCACGCTGGAGATCCTTGGCCGCTTCACCGAAGAACTTTTTGCCCTGCAACGCGCGATCCGCACCGGCGACGGCGATCATCTGCACGCCTATTTCACCCGCACCCGCGCGATCCGGCGCGGCATTATCGAGGCGGGGCAGGACACCGATGCGCCCGACTTTGGCCGGGGGGCACGCAAGTCATGAAGGGCGGGGCTGTCCTGCCGCTGATTGTGCTGGGGCAAGTCGCCCTCGCTGCGGGGCCGGACAGTTCGCAACGCCCGGTCCCGCGGGACAATGGGGATACCTTGCCGCTGATCGTCGTGCCCTCGGGCGCGATTGAACAGCCCAAGCGTGACCCCGCCGCCCGTGCTGCCGCTGAAGGGGGGCGGGGGATGGAAACCTCGCTTCGCCCCGCGCTGCGCAGCCGCAAGATCGAGAAAGCCGCCCGCGCACGTCGGCAGATGTTGGCCAAGGGCGCGGTCTGCGGAGACTTGGCAATACAGGGCACGCCGGTGGGCCGGGTGCCCGGCAAGATCAACGGTTGCGGGGTCGAGAACGCGGTCAAAGTGCGCTCCGTCTCAGGCATCAAGCTCAGCAATGCCGCGGTGATGGATTGCACCACGGCCAAGGCGCTGGACACATGGGTGCGCCAGTCGGCGGTGCCCGCTTTGGCGGGGCAGGGCGGCGGGCTGAAAGAGCTAAGGGTCGCGGCGCATTACGCTTGCCGGACGCGGAACAACCGCAAAGGCGGCAAGATATCCGAGCACGGTAAGGGCCGCGCGATTGATATCTCCGGGTTTGAACTGGCGGACGGCAGCTTGATCACCGTGTTAAAAGGCTGGCGCGCCCGCCGCAGCAGCAAGGCGATGCGGCGGATGCACCGGGGTGCTTGCGGGCCGTTCGGCACGGTGCTTGGGCCAGAAGCAGACCGCTATCACCAAGACCATTTCCATTTCGACACGGCGCGGTATCGCAGCGGCAGCTACTGCCGCTAAGGGCCGCTTAGGGCTGGATCAATCGCGGTGCCGGGCCAAGCGGAAGGCCCGCAAGGACCATCTGCCCATCGGCAATGACCAGATCAAGATCCAGACCGCCCGGCGTGCCGCCCCGCGCCTCCAACAGCCGCAGCATGGTATTCACCTGCCCGCGCATGGAGGGCGGCAGGAAACCCCCACGTTCGCCCGCATCAAGCAGTTTGGTCCAATTGGTGACCCGCAGGCTCAGCACCCCGTCGGGAATGCCCTCGGCATCAAAGGTCAGCGCGCCTTCGGCGCCCAGAGCCACGTCGCCCCATGCGGCATCGACATTCTCAACCGTCAGCGCATCGATCTGCGGCAGGGTGCCCGCCACCGCGCTGTGACGATCCAGCGGGCGGGCAAAGGTCACGGCCATCCGCGCAGACAGGATCGGCTGCCCGCCGGGCTGCACCGCGCCGTCCCCCAGAACCTTGCGCAGCAGCGGGCCGGGGGTGATTCCGCCGGGCAGCAAGGCAATGTCATAGTCCCGCGCCGCGCCCGAAGACTGCGTGACCCGCATCCGGGGCTCTTCGGCTTCCAGCAACAGCCCGTCGGGGCCATTGACCTCAAGATGCGTGCTGCGGAACTCAATCGCTTCGAGTTGCAGCGTGGTCCCGGGGTGCAGCGCCAGATCGGCACGCAGGTCACGTATGTTCAGCGTCAAGGGCAGCGCGCCTGCAGGCAGCGCGGCGCTTGCGACCGAGGCGCGCGCAGAAAGGTCGCCGGGCCACCAGACCGGGGCGGAAAGATCAAGCTGCGGGGCCTCAAATGCCAAGCCGCGGGCGGGGGCCGCCACGGCAAGCCCGCTCAGCCGGTTTTGCAAGGAGAGGGGGAATCCCGATTTGCTGATGTCCTTGAGCGTAACCTCCCACCCCGCCGCGCGGCGGGTGTCGAGCAGCCCGGTCAGGGTGCTTTGCATCTGCGTCGTCGCAGTGGCCCACCACGCGCCCCAAAGTACGGCGAGCACAATCAGCAGCCAAACCAGTTTCCGCATTTCGATAGCCCTTCAAATCGTGCTTCAGATGCGGTTTACCGAAGGCCAGCAGAAAGGACCAGCAGGATGACAATGTGGGTATTTGGCTATGGCAGCCTTTTGTGGAACCCGGGTTTTGAGGTGGCGGAAAGCGTGATCGCCACGCTGCCGGGCTATGCGCGGTCGTTCTGCATGCGCTCGATCCACCACCGCGGCACGGTGGAGCAGCCGGGGCTGGTGCTGGCGCTCGACGAATCTGTCCGCTCGGCCTGCGAAGGCATGGCGATGCGCGTGGCTCCGGGGCAGGAGGCGCAGACGCTGGACTATCTGCGCGAACGTGAGCTGATCTCCTCGGCCTATGTCGAGAAAAACCTCACCGTGCATCTGACCGATGGCCGCGACGTGGAGGCGGTGACCTATGTGATCGACGCGGCGCATGACCAATATTGCGGCGGCTTGCCACTGGAAGAACAGGCCCAGATCATTGCACGCGCCGTAGGCGGCCGCGGGCCAAATACCGAGTATTTAATCAACACTGCCGTGCATCTTTCCGAAGTGGGCTTGCATGACCCCGCATTGGAGTGGTTGCATGATCGCGTAAAGGCTTTAGCCTCATAAAAACTTGGCAACTCCGCGCCGTTTCAGTGTAAGCTGCGCCAAGAGCAGAATAGAGGGTCAGGAAAGGCCGCATGGCACAGCCAGACCGCAAGGCAAAACCGCAGTTTTCACAACCGGTGCGTCAGATTTCTCTGATGCTGATCGTATTGGCATTGACCGGCGTGGGCGCTTTTTTGGCCCTGCCCAGTGTGCTGCCGATCTTTGCCGCGAACCCATGGCTTAATGGGGTAATAATCTTTGTTTTCGTCGTCGGCGTACTGGCCTGTTTCTATCAGGTGACGCAGCTGATCGGCTCGGTCCGCTGGATTGAGGATTTTGCCGCCGACAATGCCGAACCCGACGCGCAACCGCCACAGCTGCTGGCGCCTTTGGCGTCGCTGTTGCGCCAGCGCGGTGCGCGGATGCAGGTCAGCACAGCCTCGACCCGGTCGATCCTCAACTCTGTCGCCTCACGTATCGACGAGGTGCGCGAGATCACGCGCTATATCGTCAACATGCTGATTTTCCTTGGTCTTCTCGGTACCTTCTACGGGCTTGCCACGACCGTGCCTGCTGTGGTCGACACGATCCGCTCGCTCGCCCCCGGCGAAGGGGAGGCGGGGGTTGATGTCTTTGGCCGCCTGATGACCGGGCTTGAAGCGCAGTTGGGCGGCATGGGCGTGGCCTTTGGCTCATCGCTTTTGGGGCTTGCGGGTTCTCTCGTCGTCGGGCTGTTGGAGCTTTTTGCGGGCCACGGTCAGAACCGTTTCTACCAAGAGTTGGAAGATTGGCTGAGCTCCATCACGCGGGTCGGGCTGACCTCGGGCGACGATGTGGGCGACCAAAATATCATGGCCAGCGTGATGGACCAGATGGTCGAACAGATGGCCGAGATGCAGCAGATGTTCACCCAGTCCGACGTCAGCCGCGCCATGGTCGACGACAAGCTGGGCAAGCTTGCCGATGCCGTTGACCGGATGACCACGCGGATGGAGCATGACACGACGACGAACAACGCGCTTGATCGGGTGGCCGACGGGCAAGACCGGTTGATTGCCGTGCTCGAAGGGCAAGTGGCGGGCGAAGGGATCGACGCGGAGAGCCGGATGCGGCTGCGCTCAATCGACGTGCAGATGCTGCGCATTCTCGAAGAGATTTCTGCCGGGCGGCAAGAGACGATGGCCGAATTCCGCAAGGATATCTCACTGCTGGCCAAGGCGCTTTCCGGGCAGCGCGCGCCTGAGGCCCGTCGCCTGCGGGCCGGCGATGTCCCCGGTGGCGGGGACCAGTAATGGCACTTTCCCGGCGGACAGGCGCACGGTTTCAGGGCTCGATCTGGCCGGGGTTCGTCGATGCGATGACCGGGCTTTTGCTGGTTCTGATGTTCGTGCTGACGATCTTTATGGTCGTGCAATTCGTCCTGACCGAACGCATCAGCGGCCAAGAGAGCGAGTTGAACGAATTGGCCGGAGAGGTCGCGGCCCTTGCCCAAGCGCTTGGCGTCGAGGAACGCACCACTGCGCGGCTGGAGGCCCGGCTTGGGGCACTGAATGCCTCACTGAACGATGCCCGCGATGAGGTCTCGCGCCAAGAAGCGGTGATCGCCGGGCTGACCTCTGAACGCGACGCCCAAGAGGCCGCGTTGCAGGCCGCCGAGGCCGAGATCACTGGGTTCGAGGCGCGGGTGGCGGCCCTTCTGGCTTCGCAGGCCGAAGATCAGGCGCGCATCGGAAGCTTGGAAGACCGCGAAGCCGCGTTGCTGGATGAGCAAGAGGCGTTGAACCTCGCGCTGAGCACCGCGCGGGAAGAGATCGACGCGCAGGCGGAAACGGCCCGGCTGGCCGCGGCAAAGCGCGAGGCGTTGGATGCGCTGGTGGCCGATCTGCGTGCCCAGAACGCTGAAACCGAGGCTGAGGTCGCGGCCCTCAATGCCGAGGTGTTAGAGGCTGAAGAGGCGCTCAGCGCCGAGGAAGCCGCCCGTCTGGCCGAAACCGCAGCGGCGCAGGCATTGCGCGACCGGCTTGAGGATGCGGATGCGGAATTGACGGCCATGACCCTCTCGCTTGAGGCGCAGCGCAAGAAGGCCGAAGACACCTTGACCTTGCTGGCCGCCGCGCGCGCGGCGCGAAGCGATCTGGACAGTGAACTCGCCGCAGCTCTGCTGAGGTTGGAGACGGCTGAACAAAGCGGTGCAGGTCTGGAGGCCGAGCGTGCCGCGCTGGCCGAAGAGTTGGACGCGGCAGAGGGCACCGAAGAGGACTTGCGCACACAACTAGCACAGGCAGAGGTGACCGAGCAGGCGTTGAATGCCCGCTTGGCCGAGGCGCTGGCCCGCGTGCAGAGCCTTGAACAAGAGGGCGAAGCGCTGAGCGGCTCGCAGTCGGATCTGCGCGAACGTCTGGCGCAGGCGCTGGCGGCAAAGCTTGCCGCTGAAACGCTGGCCGAGGACAAGACCACCGCCGCCGAGCGCCGCGCCGCCCTACTGGCGCAGGCCGAAGCGACCTTGGCCGACGAGAAGGCGGTCAGCGCCGAGGCGCAGCGTCAGACCGAATTGCTGAACCAGCAGGTCGCGGAACTGCGCGCGCAACTGGGCAACCTACAGGCGCTGCTCGACGATGCCGTGGCGCGGGATGCGGCAAGATCGGTTGAGTTGCAATCGCTCGGGTCCGAGTTGAACACCGCGCTGGCACGGGTGGCGGCAGAGGAACGGCGTCGCGCCGAGCTCGAAGCGGCAGAGCGCAAGCGGCTGGAGGAGGAGAGCAAGAACCTCGCCCAGTACCGCTCGGAATTCTTTGGCCGGTTGCGTGACCTTCTGGGCAATCAGGAGGGCGTGCGGATCGAAGGCGACCGCTTTGTCTTCTCTTCCGAGGTGCTTTTCGGGCCGGGCAGTGCGGTGCTGAGCCAAGACGGGCAGGGCGAGATTGCCAAGGTGGCGGGCATTCTGCGCAGCGTGGTAGACGAGATCCCGGCAGAGATCGACTGGGTGATCCGTGTCGATGGCCATACCGATAATGTGCCGCTTTCCGGCTTTGGGGCGTTCGCGGACAATTGGGAACTGAGCCAAGCGCGGGCGCTGTCGGTGGTCAAATATATGGTCAACTTCCTTGGCATCGCGCCGGATCGTTTGGCGGCCAATGGCTTTGGCCAGTACCAGCCCGTGGCCGAGGGCAATACCGAAGCCGCGCGGGCGCAGAACCGGCGGATCGAGCTTAAATTTACCGAAAAGTGAGCGGGGGAAAGCCGGTCTATTGCAGCGTCAACGCGCCGGTCTTTTCGTCAATCACCCGGCCATCGCGCAGCAGGGTAACCGTGCCGCGATAGCGCCCGGCGGGCCATGTTCCGGCGGCGGCGCGTTTGCCGATGGCACGAAACGACTGCGCCTGCGGTTTCTCTAGCACCACATCCCTTTCGATCACGGTGCCGCTTGGCCCCGCAAGGCTGAGGCGCAGCACGTCGTTCTTTTGGGTGCCATAGCTGTAACCGTAGATGACCAAGGCAGGCGCATCCTTGGGGAGGGTGTCGTGATTGGCATCGCCCGCCTTGATTTCATCATAGCTGGGAATGCGGTCCGCAAAGCCGAGCGCGATCAGCCCACCGGGGCGGTAGGGCGGGGTGTCTTGCCAGAGAGACACAGCTGGTTCCTCGCAGCCGTTGCCTTCGGGGGCGAATGGATCAACCGGATTGCCATTGTGGCGCAACGAAAGGTGAAGATGCGGGAAGGCGGCCTTGCCGGACTGGCCGACCAGCCCGAGAGCGTCGCCGACAGCGACCTCTTGCCCGTCCGTCACGCGCAGTGAGCCGCGTTTCAGGTGGCAGTACTGTGTTTCCCACCCGCGGCCGAGGTCGATCACCACGCCGTTGCCGCATTCGCGCCCTTGGACTTCCGAGAGTGGCGCGCCATCGGCCATGCCGTCTCGTAGCCCTTTGACCACGCCAGCCGCCGCTGCGCGAACGGTGACACCTGCCGCCATCGCTGCGCGGTCGGGCAGGGCGAAATCGGTGCCCTTGTGTCCGTCATAGGTCAGCCTCGAACAGCGGTAATCGTGCGCCGCGGCACTTGGGTCTTGGTCCATATATTGTTGGATGTGGCAATCCTGCCCGAGGGTGCAATCCAGCGGAAAGGCCAGTTGCACATCCTCCGCCAGCGCAGGGCTGGCGGAGGAGAGGATCAGGGCCAGCGCGGCCCGTGTGATCATTCCGCGGTGAGCAGCGGGGGCCGATCACCTGACAGGCGCTTGCTTTCGGTGCCCAAGACCTTGAGCGTCAGCGCGTCGTCCTTGACGCCAACCTTGACCACACCGCCTTTGGCCAGTTTGCCAAAGAGCAGTTCCTCGGCCAGCGGCTTTTTGATGTGCTCCTGGATCACGCGGCCCAAGGGGCGGGCGCCCATCTTGTCGTCGTAGCCCTTGTCGGCAAGCCATTCGGCGGCCTTCTTGCTGAGTTCGATGGTCACGTTGCGGTCCATCAGTTGCGCTTCGAGTTGCAGCACGAACTTTTCGACCACCCGCAGGATCACCGATTTCGGCAGCGGCGCAAAGCTGATGACAGCATCGAGACGGTTGCGGAACTCCGGCGTGAAGGTCCGCTCGATCGCGGCGGTGTCTTCACCGGTGCGACGTTCGCGGCCAAAGCCCACAGCCTCTTTCGCCTGCTCGGAAGCGCCAGCGTTGGAGGTCATGATCAGCACCACATTACGGAAATCCACCGTGCGGCCGTTGTGATCCGTGAGCTTGCCGTGGTCCATTACCTGCAACAGGATGTTGTAGACATCCGGATGCGCCTTCTCCATCTCGTCGAGCAGCAGCACGCAGTGCGGATGCTGGTCCACGCCATCGGTCAGCATGCCACCCTGATCAAAACCGACATAGCCCGGAGGGGCACCGATCAGACGAGAGACGGCGTGTTTCTCCATATACTCCGACATGTCGAAGCGCAGCAGTTCCACGCCCAGCGTGTCGGCCAGTTGCTTGGCCACCTCGGTTTTACCCACACCGGTTGGTCCGGCGAAGAGGTAGTTGCCGATGGGTTTGTCCGGCTCGCGCAGGCCCGCGCGGGACAGTTTGATGGCCGAAGACAGCGCCACGATGGCATCGTCCTGCCCAAAGACCACCCGCTTGAGCGAGCTTTCCAGATCCTTCAGCACCACCACGTCGTCCTTGGAGACGTTTTTCGGCGGGATGCGGGCGATCTTGGCCACCACGGCTTCGACCTCCTTGGTACCGATGGTCTTGCGGCGCTTGGAGGCGGCCACGAGATGCTGTGCGGCACCCGCTTCGTCGATCACGTCGATCGCTGAGTCAGGCAGCTTGCGGTCGTTGATATAGCGGTGCGCCAGTTCGACAGAGGTCTTGATCGCGTCGGAGGTGTATTTGACGCTGTGATGCTCCTCGAAATAGGGTTTCAGACCCTTGAGGATCTTGGTGGCGTCTTCGACCGAAGGCTCGCTCACGTCGATTTTCTGGAACCGGCGCGACAGCGCGCGGTCTTTCTCAAAGTGCTGGCGGAACTCCTTATAGGTGGTGGAGCCCATGGTACGCAGCTTGCCGCCCTGAAGCGCAGGCTTCAGCAGGTTGGAGGCATCCATCGCGCCACCCGAGGTAGCACCGGCACCGATCACGGTGTGGATCTCGTCGATGAACAGCACTGCGTCTTTATGTTCTTCCAGCTCGGTCACGACAGCTTTGAGCCGTTCCTCGAAATCACCGCGGTAGCGGGTGCCAGCCAGCAACGCGCCCATGTCGAGCGAGTAGATCGTGGTGTTGGCCAAAACCTCGGGCGTTTCACCGGCGACGATCTTGCGTGCCAACCCCTCGGCGATGGCGGTTTTGCCCACGCCCGGATCACCCACCAGCAGCGGGTTGTTCTTGCGGCGGCGGCAGAGCACTTGAATGCAGCGCTCAACCTCACCCTCGCGGCCGATCAGCGGGTCGATATCGCCCTCGCGGGACTTGGCGTTGAGGTCCACGCAGTATTTCGCCAGCGCGGATTCCTTCTTGTCGCCATCGGTGACGCCTTGGGCCTCTTCTTCGGCTTCTGGTGCGCCTGTGACCGGGCGGGATTCACCATATGCCGGGTCTTTGGCGACGCCATGGGCGATGAAGTTCACCGCGTCATAGCGGGTCATATCCTGTTCTTGCAGGAAGTAGGCGGCGTTGCTTTCACGTTCGGCGAAGATGGCGACCAGCACGTTCGCGCCCGTCACTTCGGTCCGGCCCGAGGATTGCACGTGGATCGCGGCGCGCTGGATCACGCGCTGGAAGGCCGCCGTGGGCACCGCTTCGGAACCGTCAATGTCGGTGATCAGGTTGCTCAGATCATCGTCGACGAATTCGACCAGTGTTTCGCGCAGGTCAGAGACATCAACGGAACAGGCTTTCATGACCTGCACGGCGTCGGGTTCGTCGAGCAAGGCCAGCAGCAGATGTTCGAGCGTTGCAAATTCGTGGCGGCGGGCGTTTGCCAGCGCGAGGGCCGCGTGGATTGCCTGCTCAAGTGTAGTCGAGAATGAAGGCACGGGCGTGCTCCTTTTCGATCGGGGTCGGTGAGGTGCTGAGATATCTCAGGCCCCGGTCCGACCATGGCCTCATAGTATTAGAGTTTGGTTGATCATCGCCCATCTTCAAGAAGATTCTGGTCCGAATCGGTCACATTTGCCGTGAGCGAGGACTTTGGGCCATGATTGCAGGCATTCAGAACTGGTCTTTGCGCCTGCGGATTTCGGTGAACACTTCTGTGTCGGTGGCGTCTGGCATCCCCAATGTCGCGCGAATGGCCTGGTCGGCAGGGCGCAGGAAGGGATTGGTTTCTAGTTCCAGTGAAAGCGGCGAGGGGACGGTCGGCTGCCCCTTGGCGCGAGCGCTGTCGATGTCCTTGGCCCTTGATATAAGGGCGGGATTATCCGGATCAACGGTCAGGGCGAATTTTGCGTTGGTGGCGGTGTATTCGTGGCCGGAGCAGATCGTCGTATCGCCGGGCAGGGCGGCCAGCTTTTGCAGACTGTCCCACATCTGCGCGGGCGTGCCTTCGAACAGGCGGCCACAGCCAAGCGCCATGAGGCTGTCGGCGGTAAAGGCCGCTTTGGCATCCGGCACGTGAAAGGCGATATGGCCGACGGTGTGGCCCGAGACATCCAGCACCTCGGCCTTTAGCGCGCCAAGTTCAACGGTGTCGCCCTCTGCCACGTCGCGGTCTAGCGGGGGCAGGCGGTGAGCGTCGGCCTTGGCCCCGATCACCTCGGCGGGGAAGCGGGTCAGGACCTCGGCCAGCCCTTGGACATGGTCGGGGTGGTGGTGGCTCAACCAGACTTGGCTCAGCGTCCAGCCCCGGCGGTTAAGCTCTGCCATGATCGGGGCGGCTTCGGGTACATCGACCAGCGCTACCGCGCCGCTGTCATGGTCGCGCAGCAGGAAAGCGTAATTGTCCGACAGACATGGAATCGTGACCAGATCAAAGGCCATGGCGTCTTACCTCGCTGTGTTGTTATGGTCGGGTCAGAGTGACACTCACCAAGGCGGGCTGCAATGCATCTTGATGTACAGGATCTGCGCAATTTCTATTATCGCAGCGCGTTGGGGCGTGCCGCGCAGAAATCCTTGCGCGGGCGGTTGTTGGAGCTTTGGCCAGAGGCGAAGGGGCAAACCGTCGTCGGCTTTGGCTTTGCAGCCCCCCTGCTGCGGCCCTATCTGGCCGATGCCCGGCGCGTGATGGTGTTGATGCCTGGCCCGCAGGGCGTGATGCCTTGGCCTGCGGGGATGCCCAATACCTCTGTCTTGACCGAAGAGACGCTCTGGCCGGTCGAGACGGGGGCGGTGGACAAACTGGTGCTGATGCACGGGCTCGAGACGTCAGAGCGGCCCAGTGAATTGTTGGATGAATGCTGGCGCGTGCTGGGGCCGGGGGGCAAGGCGCTGTTCATCGTGCCGAACCGGGCGGGCATGTGGGCGCGGCGGGATCGAACGCCATTCGGCTATGGGCGACCCTATTCGCCGGGGCAGTTGGAAACACAGCTCCGCAAACATCAGTTTCTGCCCGAACGGCACCTTGGCGCGCTGTTCCAGTTCCCTTCACAGCAGCGAATCTGGATGAAATCAGCCCCTTTGTTTGAGAAAATCGGTCGCCAAATGCCAACGATGATGGGCGGTGGTGCGATCTTGGTGGAGGCGACGAAACTGGTCTACCCGCCGCGGGGTCGTCCGCAGCGCAGCACCGCGCGGCGCGCGATTGGGGTGTTGGAGGGCATCGGCGAGCCGCAGGCAAAGCCGGTCTAGGCCTTGCCGCTCTGGGCTAAGCTCGTATTGGGACCATGGATTCGCCCTCGGCCCGCGGGCGCGCCCACAACGGCAGCATTTTCCTGCGTCAAAAAGCCGTTTCATGCAGCAGCCCTTGTAATATTGCCGCGCGTGGGAACATTACCTGCCTATACTGTGTTGCCGGGCGCGAACCTGTCTGCTACATCGCCCCTGATTTAGACGTCTTGGGTAACTTCAAGCCGCGCCAACTGCTGGTGACGCGACATCTTCGCATATCCGGCGCTTATTGAACGAGAGGATGGACGTGTCCGAACCTGCTTCCATTTCCACCGGCATCGCGGAACGCTACGCGACAGCCGTGTATGATCTGGCCCGCGAGGCCAATCAGGTCGATGCCATCGAGGGCGATCTTGACGCGCTTGAAGCGGCCTTGACCGACAGCGATGACTTTCAGCGCCTGATCTCTTCGCCGCTCTATACCCGCGATCAGCAGGCCGGGGCGATCAAAGTGCTGGCCGACAAGATGGGCCTGACCAAGACCATGGCGAACACGCTGGCGCTGATGGCGCAAAAGCGTCGTCTGTTTGTGCTGCCCGCGCTGGTTAAATCGCTGCGCGAGACGATTGCCGAAGCCAAGGGCGAGATCACCGCTGATGTCACCACGGCCAAGGCGCTGACCAAGACGCAGGCAGACAAGCTGACCAAGTCGCTCAATGCCTCCACCGGCAAAAAAGTATCACTTCATGCGACCGTTGATGAAAGCCTCATCGGCGGTCTTGTCGTCAAAGTGGGCTCGAAAATGATCGATACGTCGATCCGTTCCAAGCTCAATTCCCTCCAGAATGTAATGAAAGAGGTCGGATAAATGGGTATCCAAGCAGCAGAGATTTCTGCGATCCTGAAAGACCAGATCAAGGATTTCGGTCAGGAAACCGAAGTGGCCGAAGTGGGTCGCGTTCTCTCCGTCGGTGACGGTATCGCCCGCGTCTATGGTCTGGACAACGTTCAGGCCGGCGAGATGGTTGAATTCCCCGGTGGCATTCAGGGCATGGCCCTGAACCTCGAAGCGGACAACGTCGGTGTTGTTATCTTCGGTTCCGACCGTGACATCAAAGAAGGCGACACCGTCAAGCGCACCAACTCCATCGTGGACGTGCCAATCGGTGACGAACTGCTGGGCCGCGTTGTTGACGGTCTGGGTAATCCCATCGACGGCAAAGGCCCCATTGGCGCCACCAAGCGCGGCATCGCCGACGTCAAAGCGCCGGGCATCATCCCGCGTAAATCGGTGCATGAGCCGATGGCAACTGGCCTCAAGTCCGTTGACGCGATGATCCCAATCGGCCGTGGCCAGCGTGAGCTGATCATTGGTGACCGTCAGACCGGTAAAACCGCTGTCGCCCTCGACGCGATGCTGAACCAAGCGCAGGTTAACGCTGCTGCTGGCGACGACGAAGGCAAAAAGATGTACTGCGTGTATGTCGCCATCGGCCAGAAGCGTTCGACCGTTGCTCAGCTTGTGAAAAAGCTCGAAGAAACCGGCGCAATTGATTACTCCATCGTTGTGGCCGCGACCGCGTCCGAGCCTGCGCCGATGCAGTTCCTCGCACCCTATGCCGCCACCGCGATGGCCGAGCACTTCCGCGACAACGGCCGCCACGCGCTGATCATCTATGATGACCTCTCCAAGCAGGCCGTGTCCTACCGTCAGATGTCCCTGCTGCTGCGCCGCCCGCCGGGCCGCGAAGCTTACCCGGGCGACGTTTTCTACCTCCACTCCCGCCTGCTTGAGCGTTCCGCGAAGCTGGGTGACGAAGCTGGCAACGGCTCGCTGACGGCTCTGCCGATCATCGAAACCCAAGGTGGCGACGTTTCCGCGTTTATTCCGACCAACGTGATCTCGATCACCGACGGTCAGATTTTCCTTGAGACCGAACTGTTCTACCAAGGCATCCGTCCTGCTGTGAACACCGGTCTGTCGGTTTCGCGCGTTGGCTCCTCGGCTCAGACCAAGGCGATGTCGAGCGTAGCTGGCCCGGTGAAACTGTCGCTGGCTCAGTACCGCGAAATGGCGGCCTTTGCTCAGTTCGGCTCCGACCTTGACGCCGCAACTCAGCAGCTGCTGAACCGTGGTGCGCGTTTGACCGAACTGATGAAGCAGCCGCAGTACGCGCCGCTGACCAACTCGGAAATCGTCTGCGTGATCTACGCTGGTACACACGGCTATCTCGACAAGGTTGCTCTGGCAGATGTCGGCCGTTTTGAGGCAGGCATGCTGGCGCATTTGCGTAGCAAGCACGACGACCTTCTCAAGGACATCACCAACAATGACCGCAAGGTCAAAGGCGAGTTGGAAGAGAAGATCAAAGCCGCCATTGACGGTTTCGCCGCCGACTTCGCTTAAACGGGAGATAAGGCAATGCCAAATCTCAAGGACCTGAAGAACAGGATCGCGTCGGTCAAATCGACCCGCAAGATCACCAAGGCCATGCAAATGGTTGCCGCGGCGAAACTTCGCCGCGCGCAGGAGGCTGCCGAGGCTTCGCGTCCCTATACTGAGCGGTTCAATGCCGTGATGGCAGGGCTCGCGGCCAGTGTCGGCGGCTCCGATAGCGCGCCCAAGCTGCTTAGCGGCACGGGTGAAGACAAAGTGCATCTGCTGGTGGTCATGACCGCCGAACGCGGGCTGTGCGGCGGCTTCAACAGCAACATCGCGAAGAAGGCGAAAGCCCATGCGCGTGAACTGCTGGCCCAGGGCAAAGAGGTGAAAATCCTCACCGTTGGCAAAAAAGGCCGTGATGCGCTGCGGCGTGACTTGGGCGACCATCTGGTCGGTCACGTTGACCTCAGCGAAGTCAAAAAGATCGGCTATGGTGATGCGCAAAACATCGCGCAGGACGTGCTGAACCGCTTTGACGCGGGCGAATTTGACGTGGCGACGATCTTCTATGCGAAGTTCGTGAACGTGGTGATGCAGACGCCGACGGCGCAGCAGATCATCCCCGCCAAATTCGAAGCAGACGCGGACGAAGACAGTGGTGCGTCCACATTGTTCGACTATGAACCCAGCGAAGAGGCGGTCTTGGCCGATCTTCTGCCGCGCGGGGTCGCCACGGCGATCTTCTCGGCTCTGCTGGAGAATGGCGCGTCCGAGCAGGGTGCGCGGATGTCGGCGATGGACAACGCCACACGCAACGCGGGTGAGATGATCGACAAACTGACCATCCAATACAACCGCTCGCGTCAGGCTGTCATCACCAACGAGCTGATCGAAATCATTTCCGGCGCGGAAGCGCTGTAAGCAAATCGGAGAAACGACATGGCAAATGCTGTCGGTAAAATCACACAGGTCATCGGCGCTGTCGTTGACGTTCAATTCGAAGGCGACCTGCCGGAGATTCTCAACGCGCTCCACACCGAAAACCAGGGCAAAACGCTGGTTCTCGAAGTGGCGCAGCACCTTGGCGAAAACACGGTTCGCGCCATCGCGATGGACGCGACCGAAGGTCTGGTGCGCGGTCAGGCCGTGACAGACACAGGCGACCAGATCCGCGTGCCCGTGGGCAACGCCACACTGGGCCGTATCATGAACGTCACCGGCGACGCGGTTGACGAACAGGGTCCGGTAAACTCTGACGCGACACGCGCCATTCACGGCGAAGCGCCTGAGTTCGCTGAGCAGTCCACCGAGACACAAATCCTCGTGACAGGCATCAAGGTCATCGACCTTCTGGCGCCTTACACCAAGGGTGGTAAAATTGGTCTCTTCGGCGGTGCCGGCGTGGGCAAGACGGTTCTCATCATGGAACTGATCAACAACATCGCCAAAGTGCACTCCGGTCTGTCGGTGTTCGCGGGCGTGGGTGAGCGTACCCGTGAGGGCAACGACCTTTACCACGAGATGATCGAATCCGGCGTTATCGTTCCTGACAACCTCGTCGATTCGAAAATTGCACTGGTCTACGGTCAGATGAACGAACCTCCCGGTGCGCGGATGCGGATCGCCCTGACCGGCCTGACACTGGCCGAGCAGTTCCGCGACGAATCCGGTTCCGACGTTCTGTTCTTCGTCGACAACATCTTCCGCTTCACGCAGGCCGGTTCCGAAGTGTCCGCTCTGCTGGGCCGTATTCCTTCCGCTGTTGGCTACCAGCCGACACTGGCAACGGACATGGGCGTGATGCAGGAGCGTATTGCTTCGACCAAATCCGGTTCGATCACCTCCGTTCAGGCCGTTTACGTTCCTGCGGATGACCTTACCGACCCGGCGCCTGCGACCTCCTTTGCGCACCTCGACGCGACAACGGTTCTTGACCGTTCGATCTCGGAAAAGGGCATCTACCCGGCGGTTGACCCGCTTGGCTCCACCTCGCGTCTGCTCGACCCGCTGATCATCGGCGACGAGCACTACAAGGTGGCGACAGACGTGCAGCAGGTGCTTCAGCGCTACAAATCGCTTCAGGACATCATCGCCATTCTCGGCATGGATGAACTGAGCGAAGAAGACAAACTGACCGTGGCACGTGCGCGTAAGATCGAGCGTTTCCTCAGCCAGCCCTTCGACGTGGCGAAAGTGTTCACGGGCTCCGACGGTGTTCAGGTGCCGCTGGAAGAAACCATCGCCTCCTTCAAGGCCGTGGTTGCCGGTGAATACGATCACCTGCCCGAGGGTGCCTTCTACATGGTTGGTGGCATCGAAGACGTGAAGGCGAAAGCCGAGAAAATGGCGGCAGACGCCGCTTAAGGAGCGCTGACAATGGCAGACACAATGCAATTCGACCTCGTTTCGCCGGAACGGCGGCTGGCATCGATGCAGGTGACGGCCGTGCAGATTCCGGGCACTGAGGGCGACATGACGGCCATGGCCGATCATGCGCCCACCATCACCACCCTGCGTCCGGGCCTTCTGCGCGTGGAAGGGCCGGAGGGCACGTCTGAATATGTCGTGACCGGCGGTTTCGCCGAAATCGGCGGTCAGGGCGGCGTGTCTGTGCTGGCGGAACGTGCCGTGGCGCGTGCCGACATGACGCAGGAGCAGATGGACAGCATGGTGGCAGAGGCGCATGCCGTCTACACCCGCGCCAAGGACAACTGGGAAAACGAACCCGGTCCCGTGGATGACGCAGCCAAGCTTCTGGCCGATATGGTTGCCGTTGGCGATCACATCGGATTGTCGAGCAAGCAGCCCAGCCTGTAATGCTTTGAAAATCAGTGAAAAGCCCCGCCTCGGCGGGGCTTTTTGCTTTTATGCCTCCCCCTGCTGCGGCATCATTGCGCGGTGACCCTAAATTCAAGCAGGCCCGAGATATGAAACGACTTCGCAGCCATACCATCGGCGTGGACAGTGGCGATGTCATGCTGTTTTCTGAGTTCGAAGACGGCGGATCGATGTGGACGGGCGAGGGCCAGCGCGAACGCCGCCGCCGGATCAGCTTTTCAGAACCCTTCCGGGAGCCGCCGCATGTTCAGGTGAGCATGTCGCTTTGGGACATCGACGCCAGCACCGTCACCCGCGCCGATATCGGCGCCGAGGCGGTGACCGAGACTGGCTTTGACATGGTGTTTCGCACATGGGGCG
This sequence comes from Sulfitobacter sp. LC.270.F.C4, assembly GCF_032922545.1. Lineage (NCBI taxonomy): Bacteria > Pseudomonadati > Pseudomonadota > Alphaproteobacteria > Rhodobacterales > Roseobacteraceae > Sulfitobacter > Sulfitobacter sp. LC.270.F.C4. The sequence continues at coordinate 1,004,719 of NZ_CP136692.1, forward strand.
ACACCCGCGTTGCACGGGCGCGTTTGGCATGGACAGCGATTGGCGCGGTGGGGGGGGATGACGACTGGGTCGTCGGCTAGGTGCATCGCTCGGTGGGGGAGAGCGGCCCAGCAGGGGGAGGGCGGCCCGCGGAGGCCAGCCCTAGATCACAGTCTGCGGCCTAGCTTGCCGCGTACATCCCGTCATAGATCGGGCCCAGCGTTTCCGCCTCGAACAGAGAAGAGACCGAGGTGCCGTTCCAGATGTTCAAGATCGCTTGGGCAAACATCGGCGCGGTCGGGACGATGCGGATGTTCGGCGCTTTCTTGATCGCAGGGGTCGGCGCGATGCTGTCGGTGATGACCAGCGATTTCATGACCGAGTTCTCGACCCGCTCAACCGCAGGGCCGGACATGACACCGTGGGTGATGTAGGAGTGTACTTCCTTCGCGCCATTCTCCAGCAGGACTTCGGCAGCTTTGCACAGCGTGCCAGCCGTGTCGCAGATGTCGTCTACGATCAGGCAGGTCTTGCCTTTCACGTCGCCGATCACGGTCATTTCAGCCACTTCGCCTGCCTTCTCGCGGCGTTTGTCGACGATCGACAGGGGCGAGTTGATCCGCTTGGCCAGTTCACGCGCACGGGCCACGCCGCCAACGTCGGGGCTGACGACCATCAGCTCATCCATCCGGTCTTTGAAGGCGTCTTTGATATCCAGTGCAAAGATCGGCGAGGCGTAGAGGTTGTCGACCGGGATGTCGAAGAAGCCCTGAATCTGCGCCGCATGCAGGTCCATCGTCAGGATCCGTTCAATACCGCTGCCGGTCAGCATATTGGCGACCATCTTGGCGGTGATCGGGGTCCGGGCCTTGGTGCGGCGGTCCTGACGGGCATAGCCGAAGTAGGGCAAAACGGCCGTCACACGCGCCGCCGAGGACCGGCGCAGCGCGTCGGCCATGATCATCAGTTCCATTAGGTTGTCGTTCGCGGGGTTCGACGTGGGCTGGATGATGAACATATCCTCGCCGCGCACGTTCTCGTAGACTTCGACGAAAATCTCGCCGTCGTTGAACCGTTCGACCCGCGCATCGACGAGCCCCACGTTAACGCCGCGATGCAGCGACATGCGCCGCGCGATGGCCTTGGCAAGCGGCATATTGGCATTGCCTGAGATCAGTTTTGGTTCTGAAGTGCGTGGCATAGGGGCTCCGGGGCAGCGGTAGGTTGCAGATTCGTGACGTTGACACCGCTTAGCATGCGCTTACGGTCGGGCAAAGCTGCACCGCCCCCGAAGGAGAGCCAAATGGCCCGGATCGACTATTTTTTCGCGACCCTGTCACCCTATTGCTACCTCGCCGGGAATCGGCTTGAGGAGATCGCCGAAAAGCACGGTGCTGAGATCGTGTACAAGCCTTTCGACATTATCGCGGCCTTCCCGCGCACCGGCGGCATGCCCCCGGCAGAGCGTCACCCCAGCCGCAATGAGTACCGCGCGCAAGACCTGCCGCGTCAGGCGCGCAAGCTGGGTCTGCCCTTCAACCTCAAGCCCGCGCATTGGCCCACCAACGGCGCGCCTGCGGCCTATGCGGTGATCGCCGCGCAGAATGCCGGGGGCGGTGATCTGGGCAAGCTGACCCATGCCATCACCCGCGCCGTCTGGGCCGAAGAAAAGGACATCGGCCATGACGATGTGGTCCGGGCCTGTTTGGAAGAGGCCGGTTTTGACCCCGATCTGGCGAACAGCGGCTTGCTGCAGGGGGCCGAGACCTATGCCGCCAACCTTGAGGAAGCCGTCACTCAAGGTGTCTTTGGCGCCCCCTTCTATATCGTTGGGGATCAGCGGTTCTGGGGACAGGACCGTTTGGAAGACCTTGATCTGCACCTCGGGGGCAAGCTGTGATCCCAGAGGTCAACGCGCGCCGTTTCGGTCACGGCCCGCGCCCGGCCTTGGCGATCCATTGCTCGCTTGCGCACTCCGGTGCGTGGCGGGGCGTTGGGGCTGCCCTATCGGACGAGCTGACCCTGCGGGCCTTCGATCTGCCGATGCACGGGCGGTCCGGCGATTGGGACGGGCAGGGCAATATCCACGACGTAGCAACCGACATGGCGCTCAGCTTGCTCGAAGCGCCGATGGATCTGATTGGCCATTCCTTTGGTGCGACGGTCGCGCTGCGGCTGGCGATCGAGCACCCCGAATTGGTGCGCAGCATTACCCTGATTGAGCCAGTCTATTTCGCCGCTGCCAAGCAGGACGATCCTGACGCGATGGCTGAATACAATGAACAGAACGCGGCATTTGAGGCCGCCTTGGCCGAGGGCGACAAGGAGACCGCTGCACGGCTGTTCAACCGGGTCTGGGGCGATGGCACGAAATGGGACCAAATTCCCGAACCGACCCGCGCCTATATGGTGGATCGGATCGGTTTCATCCCCGCCTCTTCGCCCTTCCTCGGAGAGGACAGCGCCGGGTTGCTGGCGCCGGGCAGGTTCGACCGCGCGTCAATGCCCGCACTGCTGGTGGAGGGGAGCGGGTCGCCCAAAGCGGCGCATGCGATCAATGCGTCGCTGATGCGCCGTCTGCCGAACGCGCGGCGGGTTTCAGTCGACGGGGCAGGGCATATGGTGCCGATCACGCACCCCGCCGAAGTCGCCGAAGCGATACGCGATTTCCTGAACGACGTGCCGCTGGCGTGACTGCTTAGAAGTGGCTTAGGAACTGGTCGATCTGGTCACGGCTGATCGACCAGTCGCAGACCATCCGCGCGGCCAGCATCTCGTTACCATCGCCGTCCAGCGTGCCATCCCAAAGGTAATAGCGCGCGCCTGCGTCATGCAACTTGCGGTGAATGGCGCGGGGGAAGCGGGCAAAGATCATGTTTGCCGCAGGCTCATGTAGGAATTCCGCCCCCGCTTTGCGCAGCCCTTGGGCCAGATGCGCCGCATTTGCGTTGGCCGTCTTGGCCGTTTCCAGCCAAGCCCCATCCGCAAGGTAGCCCGCCATCTGCGCCGACAGAAAGCGGTGTTTGGAAAACAGATGCGCCCCGCGCTTGCGGCGCAGCTCGAATTCCCATGCTTTTTTGGGGTCGAAAAAGACCACCGCCTCGACCCCAATGCAGCCGTTCTTGGTGCCGCCGAAGCTGACCACATCAACGCCCGATCTCCACGTCATCTCAGCCGGGGTGCAGCCCAGAGCCACCACCGCATTGGCAAAACGCGCGCCGTCCATATGTACGGGCAGGTCGTATTCCTTGGCCACCGCTGTCAGCGCCTGCAACTCTTCAAGGCTATGCACCCCGCCGCGTTCCGTAACCTGCGTGATCGACACCGGGCCGCGTTGCGGCGTGTGCACATCGCCCGCCGCCCGCGCGACGATGGCGCGGCGCAGGGCGTCGGGGGACATTTTGTCGTCGGTCTCTACCAGTGTCAGCTTGGCCGCACCTGCGTAGAACTCCGGCGCGTTGCACTCATCCTCTTCGATATGCGCGACCTTGGAGCAAAAGATCGTCTGCCACGGCTGGGTGTAGCAGGCCAGCGCCAGCGCATTGGCCGCGGTGCCGGTGGCGACGAGGTAGACCTCCGCCTCAGGTGCCTCAAACTGTTCGCGAATCTGCGCGCGCACCTCATCCATGATCTGGTCTTTGCCGTAGGGCATCGCGTAGTCGCTATTGGCCGCGATCACGCGCTCCATCACCTTGGGGTGGACGGGGCCAGCGTTGTCAGAGGCGAAAAACATCAGGTGGGCTCCTCGATAATATGGTCTTCCCATTCTTCGAACGGGGTATCAAATTCGGACACGGTATCAAATTGCACGCTGACCCCGGCGTCATGGACGCTGTCGGGAGTGCCGGTCAGCAGGGGGTGCCATTCGGGCAGGGGCTTGCCCTCCCACAGGAGGCGGTAAGCGCAGGTCTGGGGCATCCAATAGGCGTGGGTATCGAGGTTGTCGGGGCGCAGCACGATGCAGTCGGGCACGAATTCATGCCGGTTTTCGTAATGCACACAGCGGCAGGTGCTATCATCAAGCAGGCGGCAGGCGACGCGGGTCAGGGCCACTTCGCCGCTATCTTCGTCTTCTAGCTTGTTCAGGCAGCATTTACCGCAGCCATCGCAGAGCGCCTCCCATTCGGTCTGCGACATCTCTTTGAGCGGCTTCTTCTCCCAGAATTTCGGGGTCAGGCCCTTGCGGGGTATCGGATCGCTCATAGCGCCGCCAGAATGGTTCGAGCGCGGTCGCAGTCGGCCCCCATCTGGGTGATCAGCGCGTCGAGGCTGTCAAACTTTTCTTCGCCGCGCAGGTGTTCGACCAGCCCGACAGACAGCGGCGCGCCGTAGAGATCACCTTTGAAGTCAAAGAGATAGGTTTCCAGGTTGGCTTTGTTCTCACCGAACATGGGCCGCACACCAATGCTGGCCGCACCGTGATAGCTGCCCTTATGCGGCCCCGCGAGCACATCCACCAACACGGCATAGACACCAAAGGCAGGCGGGTGCAGCCCGTCAATCGACATGTTCGCGGTAGGAAAGCCCAACTCGCGCCCGCGCTGCTCGCCCGAGATCACCGGTCCGTCGATGCGGTGCCAGTGACCCAGCATCGCCGCCGCTTCGCGGGTTTCACCACGGGTCAGCGCTTCGCGGATCGCGGTTGAGGACACGGTGAGGTCATCGCGCTCCATCAGCGGGGCGATGGTGACGCCGAAACCATATTGCGCGCCGAAACGGGCGAGATCTTCCGCCGTGCCCGCGCGGCCCTTCCCAAAGCAGAAGTCAGCGCCCACAACCACATGCGCCAGCCCCAGCCCGTCGTGGAGCACGTCGCGGGCGAATGCCTCGGGGCTCAGGCTGGCCAGTGTGCTGTTGAATGCCAGCTCATAGAGCCGCTTAACGCCGATCTTTTCCAGCCGATGCGCGCGGGATTCGCGGCCCATCAGGCGGAAGGGCGGGGCATCGGGGGCGAAATATTCGCGGGGATGCGGCTCGAAGGTGACGACGCCAAGGGGCGCATCGGGGGCGGCACTCTGTGCAAGTTCGATCACCGACCGGTGGCCAAGGTGCACGCCATCAAAATTGCCAATCGCAGCGGTGGCACCGCGATCTGCAAGGTCGACGAATTGATAATCTCGGATGATCCGCATGTGCCTTGCCTAGCTGCGCGGCGGCGCAAGGGCAAGATGCTCAGGCCGCGAAACCGTCCCCTCAGTCCAGCTTGGTCGAGGGGGCAAGCACCGTGGCCTCACCGGCGAGCACCGGTTTGCCATCGACCGAACAGCGGCAGTCCATTTTTACGCGACGTTTGGCGATGTCCATGTCGGTCACGGTGACTTCGGCCAGCACCATGTCGCCGGGGCGCACGGGGCCAAGGAACTTGAGCGATTGCCCGAGGTAGATTGTGCCGTGACCGGGAAGCTGTTCACCAATCACCGCCGAGACCAGCCCGGCGGTCAGCATCCCATGGGCGATGCGCCCTTCAAAGATCGTGTCGCGGGCGTAATCGTCATCCAGATGCACTGGGTTATGGTCGGTAGAGACCTGCGCAAACATCTCGATATCCGTATCGGTCACGACCTTACGCAGATGGCGTGTCATCCCGATTTCGATGTCTTCGATGCAGATCGTCCCGCGTGGCATATTGTCCAACATGACGGCTCCTTGGTAACAAAGTGGCGCGTTCGCGCATCAAGATGCAACTTTATTACTTTGCAGCTGCAGAAAATCAAGCCCTTTTCTGAGTTAGCGCAGGAATCCGATTGCATAGGTCGGGGCCGAGGCTTCGCGATCGAGATAGGCGCGGAGCTTGTCTTCGTCGGGTTGCTCGGTGGTCGCGGTTTCCGCGGCGGCCAGTCCTCCGGTGATGAACAGCGAATCGATGCCTTCGTCCATCGCGCCTTTGACGTCCGTCAGGATGCCGTCACCGATGGCGAGGATGCGATTGTCGGGGATGTCGACCTCAAGGGCGGCAAGGCGACGGCGGGCGAGATCGTAGATCGGGCCATGCGGCTTGCCGAAATAGAGGCTCTCGCCGCCCATCTCGGTATAGAGTGCGGCCAGTGCCCCGGCGCACCATTCGCGCACTTCGCCCCGGTCCACGACGATATCGGGGTTGGCGCAGAGCAGTTTCAGCCCGCGGGCGATGGCCTGTTCGAACTCGGGGCGCATGATCTCGGGGTCGGCCATCGGGTCGACCGGGCCGGTGCAGACGATGCCTTCGGCTTCGGCCAGCCCGACGGTTTCTACATTTACCGGGTTTTCGAGGATCGCAAGCGGCTCGAAAAACTTGCGCTCAGCGGGGTGGCCGATGAACCAGACCTTTTCGCCCACAGCACCGCGGAACATGGCAGAGCGCGCGGAATCGCCGGAGGTGGCGATGCTGTCCCATGCGTCTTCTGGCACGCCAAACTGCTGCAACTGTTTCTCCACGCCCGTGCGCGGACGGGGGGAGTTGGTGACCAGCACGACCTTGCCGCCGGTCTTGCGATAGGCCTGCAAGGCCGCCACCGCATCGGGCAGCGCTTTGCGCCCGTCATGCACGCAGCCCCAGAGGTCGACGAACAGCGCGTCATATTGATCGAATACGTCGGGCAGGGCAGAAATAATGCGGGTCATGGGGCGGCCTTTCAAAAAGCGAGGGCGGGCACTTGGCCCGCCCGATTGGCTTACATCTTGAGGTTGGGGATGATCTGCTTTTTGCGGCTCATCACGCCGGGCAGCACGACCGTGTCGCCCGAGACCTCAGCGCCAAAGCTCTGCTCGGCGATATGTTTGACCATGTCGTTGGGCACCAGCAGCGTCGCCTCTTCTTTCAGGATATCGACGATGAACAAGAGCACCTGCGCGGCACCGTCGGCCTCGGCCACTTTCGGCATCTCAGCCATCAGCGCGTCCTTGCGCTCCAGCAGCGGTGCGGGGGAGGTGGTTTCCAGCACGCTCACGCGCAGGTTGGTGCCATCGAGGTCGAATTCCTTGCTGTCCATGCGCAGCAGTTCCGCCTCGCTGAAGGACGAAACGTCGGATTTCGCGGCGAACATCTCTGCAGCGTAGTCGCTGATGTCGACGCCCAGGTCCCGCGCGATGTCTTCGGCAATGGCGCGGTCTTCTTGGGTGGTGGTGGGGCTGCGGAATTCCAGCGTGTCAGACAGGATGCAGGACAAGGCAGCCGCTTTGACGCCGCGCGGGGCTTGCGCCCAGTCTTTGCCGATCATCTTGAACATGATGGTTGCCGTGCAGGCAAGCGGCTGGATGTTGATCTCAATCGGGCCGCGTGTTTCCAGCCCTGCCACCAGACGGTGGTGGTCGATGATTCCGGTGATGTCGGCCTCGTTGATGTTGGCGGGCAGCTCGGCTGGGTTGTCGGTGTCGACGATGACAACCTTGGTGTCGGCCTCAAGCGCGGTCAGGATTTCCGGCTTATCGAGGTTCCATTTGTCGAGCATGAACAGCGCTTCGGTGTTCGGCTCGCCCAGCAGAACGGGTTTGGCGGGGATGCCCTTAATCTCGTTAAGATACCAAGCCCAGACGATCGGGCTGCCGGTGCTGTCGGTGTCGGGGGATTTATGGCCAAAAACAAGCGTTGTCATGGGGTGGTCCTGTCTGTTCGGGTGGATTTGCGGGCCTTATAACAGGTTCAATTGGCTTGTCACCTGCGCCTGCTGCAATGCGGCATTGCGCGCCAGCGGCTAAAGCCCCAGTTCCGCGCGCTTCTTTTTGGAGAGCGCGGCGACGATCATGTCATAAGAGGCGCGGATGTGGTCGCGCAGGCTGTCATCGCTCAGCCCCGGCGCGGCGTAATGCTGTATCCACTTAAGCCCGCGCGAAGCCAGATAGGGCGCGGGCCGCAAGCCGGGGCTGTCGGAGAGCACCTCAAACCCCAGTTCAGTCACCTTGAAAGTAAAGGCGGACGCATCCTCGGCCCAGCCGCAGATCGCAAAGACCTTGCCGCCGACTTTCCAGACGTCAGCATTGCCCCATTGCACGACGTGGGATGTCTGAGGCAGGGCGGCGCAGAAGGCGTTGAATTCGTCGCGGGTCATCGCGTCAGTCTAGGGCCGCGCGGCCCCTTTGCATAGCGCCGCGCGATGGGGCAAGTTGCGCGCCATGAGCAACCCGCGCGAAACAGATCTTTACCCGCCGATCAAGGCTTTCCTTGAGGATCAGGGCTATGTGGTGAAGGCCGAAGTCGGCGCGGCAGATGTGGTGGCCCTGCGCGGGGCCGAGCCGCCGGTGGTGGTTGAGCTGAAGCTCGGCTTTTCGCTGGCGCTGTTCCATCAGTGTCTGGCGCGGCTGAAGGTGTCGGATGATGTTTACCTCGCCGTTGCGCGGCAACCGGGCAAACGCTTTGCCAAGGCGGTGAAGGACAACGTCACGCTGGCGCGGCGGCTGGGGTTGGGGCTGATTACCGTGCGGCTGTCGGATGGGTTGGTCGAGGTGCATTGCGATCCCGGCCCCTATGCGCCGCGCAAGAATGCCAAACGGGCGGCGGTGCTTTTGCGCGAATTCGCCCGGCGGCAGGGGGATCCGAACGACGGCGGCCAGACCCGCGCGGGGCTGGTGACCGCCTACCGTCAGGATGCGTTGAAAATCGCGGTCTATCTGTTCGAAGCCGGCGCAAGCAAAGGCGCGCATGTGGCCCGCGCAACCGGTGTCTCGGCGGCAACCCGCATGATGCGGGATGACCACTACGGTTGGTTTGAAAAGGTCGACAAAGGCATATACGGACTAACGCCAACGGGGGCCGAAGCGGTGGCCACAGCGGGCCGTGTTTTGGGTGCTGGCTAACAGTTCCCGGCCCTGCAAAATTTTTCGAAGCCGTTGTTGACAGAACGCAGACTGCTGCTTAGCTATGCATCGTTATCACTCACAAGGGTTGAGTGCTAACGGCTGCACCCCTCGCCCGGAGGGGGTGGCTTGGAAGAGTAACTTTGAGCCTTAAGGAGCTGCAAAGATGGCATTGAAACCGCTTCATGACCGTGTGCTGGTAAAGCGTACCGAAAGCGAAGAAAAAACCGCCGGCGGGTTGATCATTCCTGATTCCGCCAAAGAAAAGCCTTCCGAGGGTGAAGTTGTTGCCGTGGGCACCGGCGCACGCAAAGACAACGGCGAGTTGATCGAAATGGCCGTCGCACCCGGCGACAAAATCCTGTTCGGCAAATGGTCCGGCACAGAGGTCACCGTCGACGGCGAAGAAATGCTGATGATGAAAGAAAGCGACATCATGGGGATCATCGCGTAAGCCACCCGGCTTGCCGACCCTCTGAAGACGCTCACATCAATCCAAGATTTTAGGAGAAGACAACATGGCTGCTAAGGACGTCAAATTTGACACCGATGCCCGTAACCGGATGCTCAAGGGTGTGAACATCCTTGCCGACGCGGTGAAAGTCACACTCGGCCCCAAAGGCCGGAACGTGGTTCTGGACAAATCCTTCGGCGCACCGCGCATCACCAAAGACGGTGTATCCGTGGCGAAGGAAATCGAACTGGAAGACAAGTTCGAGAACATGGGCGCACAGATGGTCAAGGAAGTTGCTTCCCGGACCAACGACGAAGCAGGCGACGGCACCACCACCGCGACTGTTCTGGCCCAGGCCATCGTCAAAGAAGGCATGAAATCGGTTGCCGCTGGCATGAACCCGATGGACCTGAAGCGCGGTATCGATCTGGCAACAGCCAAGGTCGTCGAAGCGATCAAAGCCGCTGCCCGTGACGTATCCGACAGCGACGAAGTCGCGCAGGTTGGCACAATCTCCGCCAACGGTGAAAAAGAGATCGGCCGTCAGATCGCAGACGCGATGCAGAAAGTCGGCAACGAAGGCGTGATCACCGTCGAAGAGAACAAAGGTCTGGAAACAGAGACCGATGTCGTCGAAGGCATGCAGTTCGACCGTGGCTACCTGAGCCCCTATTTCGTCACCAATTCCGACAAGATGACTGTCGAGCTGGAAGACGCGATCATCCTGCTGCACGAGAAGAAACTGTCGAGCCTTCAGCCGATGGTTCCCCTGCTTGAGCAAGTGATCCAGTCGCAGAAGCCGCTTTTGATCATCGCCGAAGACGTTGAGGGCGAAGCCCTGGCGACACTCGTCGTGAACAAACTGCGCGGCGGTCTGAAGATTGCTGCTGTGAAGGCACCGGGCTTCGGTGACCGTCGCAAAGCGATGCTGCAAGACCTCGCGGTTCTGACCGGTGGTCAGGTGATCTCCGAAGACCTCGGCATGAAGCTTGAGTCCGTGACCATGGACATGCTGGGTTCTGCCAAGAAAGTCGCGATCACCAAAGACGAGACCACTGTCGTTGATGGCGCAGGCGAGAAGGCCGAGATCGAAGCACGTGTTGCTCAGATCCGTAACCAGATCGAAGAAACCACCTCCGACTACGACCGTGAGAAGCTGCAAGAGCGCGTTGCCAAACTGGCAGGCGGTGTTGCCGTGATCCGCGTCGGCGGCATGACCGAAGTCGAAGTGAAAGAGCGCAAAGACCGCGTTGACGACGCCCTGAACGCGACACGTGCCGCTGTTCAAGAAGGTATCGTTGTTGGCGGTGGTGTTGCTTTGGTTCAGGCGGGCAAAAAGCTCGAAGGTCTGACCGGCGACAACAACGATCAAAACGTTGGTATTTCCATCGTGCGCAAAGCACTGGAAGCACCGCTGCGTCAGATTGCTGAGAACGCTGGTGTGGACGGTTCGGTTGTTGCCGGCAAAATCCGCGAAAGCGACGACCTGAAGTTCGGCTTCAACGCGCAGACCGAAGAATATGGCGACATGTTCAAGTTCGGCGTCATCGACCCGGCGAAAGTGGTGCGTACAGCATTGCAAGACGCGGCTTCGATCGCTGGTCTGCTGATCACGACCGAAGCGATGGTCGCCGACAAGCCTGCTAAAGACGGCGCACCCGCCGGCGGCGGCATGCCCGACATGGGCGGCATGGGCGGCATGATGTAAGCCAGCCCTATTGGCTAAAGTTCAGGAGGCGTGCCAGCAATGGCGCGCCTCTTTCCGTTTAAAGGCAGCGACTATCCGGGTTCGATGGCCCTTTATCTGGTTCTCACGGTGATCAAGCTGGCAGTTCTACGATCCGCGAATAGGCATTGAGCATGCCGAGCGCATTGGCAAAGGTCTCTGACGGGTTTTCCTTCACGATATAGCCCGCGACATTCTTGCTATAGGCGGATTGCACGTCCGTGGGCATATCGGAGGTGGTGAAAACAAAAACCACCATCCGCTCCAACGCCGGATCGGCTCGGACAACTTCCAAGAACTCAAGCCCGCCCATGCGCGGCATGTTGAGGTCAAGTGTGACGATATAGGGCGGCAATCGCCCATGCCGCTTCACCTCCTCCGCTAAAAATTCGAGCGCATGTTGCCCGTCGTGACAAACCGCCGTTTCGTTGACGATCTTCAACTTGCGCATCGCCCGTTGCATGGCCATCACGCTGACTTTGTCATCGTCTACGATAAGAAATTTCGCGGGCGTCGTTTTCATCCAATATTCCTTTTCGGCTTGGGTCACGCCGCCGCCGCCACGGCCAGATTGCGGTGCGTTTGCGTTGCCAATGGAAGCTCCACAACAAAGGTCGATCCGCGCTTTTTGTTGGGGTCGGAGACCAGCGTGATCTTCCCTTTCTGGTGAGACGCAAGCTTGCTTACGATGGCGAGGCCCAAGCCGCTCCCTTCAACCTCATCACGAGATTTAAGTGTTTGAAACAGTTCAAATATCTTCTCTTGGTGCCGAAGTTCTATTCCAGGCCCGTCATCGCGCACGCTTAGAACAACACGGTCCTGCTGCACCTCGGCATTAACATGGATGGTGCCATGATCCCGGTCATGGTGTTTGATTGCATTTGAGATCAGGTTGCCCAAAATCTGCTGCAACGGCGTAAGCTGTACGTCGATGATTTGGTTTGTCCCGGCAAAGCTAATTTTGAACCGACCCTCGGTGTCGGTATATCGGGCAAGGTCTGCCACCAATCGGGCAAGGTGCACCGGCTCTGGCGCGGGTTGGTCCTGTCCCGCCCGGGCGTAGTCCAAAAGATCGCTAAGAAGGCGGTTGAGCCGATCGATCCGTTGTTGTGACATAAGCAAATAGCTTCGGCTTTCCGCACTCAGCGCATTTTCCTCATCCTCAAGGACCCAAAGGCTTAGTTCATGCACCGCACGGAGGGGAGATCGCAGGTCGTGGGCGGCCACATAGGCGAATTTCTCGAGCTCGATGTTCGAGCGCCGCAACTCTTCCGCAGTTGTGCGGAACACAACTAATGCACGTGCCATCTCTCCTAGTTCGTCCTGCCCTCGCACGGTGACGGGGTGATCAAGGTCACCCTGAGCGATAGCCGTGACGGAATTGGTCAATCGATTGATGCGACGGTTAAACTGCCGCTCAACAACAAAGCCGTTGGTAAGGGCAATCACGAGAAGCGCGCTTCCAACGGTAAGGCCAACAGTCCATATGACCCGATGGATGGTGTCGCGCAGCTCATCTGTCGCGAGATCCACCCGCCGCAAAGTGTTCTGAGTAAGATCGGAGGATATGTCCGAAATCCCCACGATCATGGGCAGGTGTTCGGCTTGTAGCGTTTGAACGCTCTCGTGAAACTGCAGACGTGCCGTTGAATGTGCGAAGAAGCCATTTTCGGGATCAAGCAGCACGTCGCGCAGCGCGTCGATTTGGCGGGCCAGCGACCGTCTACTGGCTGCTTCATGAATGCGCGGTAACCGGGTGATGGCATCCTGGAAATGCTCTTCGACAAGAAGTCGCGCGCGCTCAAGTTGAAGAAGTTGGTTCTGTAGCCCTTGTGAATTGATGATGTTAATAAGCGTGTCGAGACTTAGCCGAATGTCATTGAGATTAATTGCGCTCAACAACATGTCGGGAAAGCCTGAAGGGCGATTTTCTGGGGCAACATCACCGGATGCAAAGCTTCCTGAGACTTCACTCAGCAGGGCTTCGGTTTGCCGTGAAAGTCGGTAGGCTAACTCATCAATAATAGTATGATTCTGTACTTGGATTTGCTCGACAATATCAAGCGTTGTGAGGATCTGGCCCTCGGCGCGCCGCATTTCCTGAAGGCTGAAAACTGTCGCATCAGATGCCCGCCGCGCCATATGCAGCCGTCCCTCCAGCCGCGCTGCCAGCGGGAGCGCGATCTCCATTGTCTTTAGATTTTCTAAAAGCTCAAAAGTTTTGTCGATTTTTGTTGTGATGTCTTTCCCGAGCGTATCTGGCGACACGGAGGTATCTAATTGATTAAGCTGCTCAATCGAAAGGAATACACCGTTCAAGGACCGCTCAATTTGCTGGGAAATAGCCAATGTAGGAAGGGCCGATTGGCTCAAATGAGCGTGACTGACCAGCACAGATCGCATCTGACCCGTAGCAGCCCATCCCGCAACGCCAATAATGGCCGCCACGAGAAGGAGCGCTGCCCTTAGGCGGGTGCTGATACGACTGCCGAGAAACTGCCGCAGCGACCATGGGGGATGCATCGTAACCATGCTGACTAAATAGCTGGGACCAATTAACGCAATGTTAATCGCCACGGCTCTAAAACCGGGTTCATCTAAGCGAGAGGGGGTCACCCTCCTCCCGCTGATTGGAGGATTGCAGTGTGTTAGGCGGGCGCAGGTTGACAAGGCGAAGGTTCTCTATCGGCCTGGGTGCCGGTCTTAGCACGCTTATCGCCGGTCCGGTATTTGGGGAGACGATTGATATAAAAGTGGCCGCGCGTGCCCGTGGTTTGGTTGGAGATGCCAGAACGCTCTCTGTGCTGCTTCCGGAAGGGTCACGTGCCAATCTTGAACCGGTCGCGGCGGTGTTTACGGAGCGAACCGGGGTGAAAGTCGACCTTCAAGAGGTGCATGTCGATCAGATCAACGCGGAGCTAATGCTAAATAGTGTACTTGGGGAGGCGAAATATGACGTTGCCCTGCCTGCGACCTTTGGGGTGGCAGACCTCGTTGCCGCAGGGGCAATCCACGCTTTGGATGACTACGCCGCACGCTATGAGCCGACGGGATTTCGCGACCCTATGCTCTATCAGGAAGGGGATAGGTTTGACGGTCAGAACTATGGTTTCCAAACAGATGGCGACGCCTATGTGATGTTTTACCATCGCGAAATGCTTCACGATCCGGATGAGCAGGCGCGCTATGCGGATCGTTTTGGTTATTCTCTCGCCATGCCAGAGACTTGGGTGGAGCTGGATCGGCAAATACGTTTTTTTCATGCGCCAGAAGCGGGTCGATATGGCGGGTTGTCGTTTCGCACGCCGGGGTATCTGGCGTGGGAGTGGTGGATTCGATTTCACGCCAAAGGGTATTGGCCGTTGTCCCCCGATATGACCCCGCAAATCGCTGAAGACCCGGGTGTAGCGGCGTTGGAGGAGTTGATTGCGATTTCAGACAGCCTCGTCCCCGATACCTCTAACCTTGGGCTGTTTGAAAACTGGGCGCGATACGCGAAAGGCGATGTCTATTGCAATATTGGCTGGGGCGGTACGCAGAAATATCTAAATTCTCCCCGGTCGTTGATGAGAGGGCGGATGATTTACGGCCCGACGCCCGGTGGGAAGGTTGGGGGGGAACTCCTTGCAACACCCTATTTCAACTGGGGGTGGAGCTTTGTGGTCAGCGCAACATCGGCACAGAAGGAACTCGCCTATTTATTTGCCCTATTTGCCGTCACACCTGAGATGTCGACACTGGCCGTTCGGCAGGCAGATGGCTTTTTCGACCCTTACCGAAAGGAACACTACAGCGATCCGGGCGTAGAAGATGCTTATTCAAAATCGTTTCTTAAGGTACATCGCGCGTCGCTTGACGGGGCAATTCCAGATTTCTACCTAAAAGGGCAATCTGAGTATTTTCAGGCTTTAGGAAGAGGATTGGATCGGGCGCTGCAGGGCGAGGTTGCGCCGAAAATAGCCCTGAGCCGTGTGGCGCAGCAGTGGCAGCTTATCACCAGCCGGGCGGGGCGGGAGAGGCAAATACAAAGATGGGCGCGCCTTCGTCGAAAGTATCCGCCAAATGCGCGGCGTTTGCTGAGGGATATCACGTAATGGCAGCTTTACTCTTCGATCCGGCAGGTGCGGGGCTCTGTCCAACGGTCAAGCGTAGGGCGTTAGTGATATGACCCATCCCCAGCTATATTCGTCACTCGACGTTGAAATCCCTTTGGGGAAACAGCCAAATACGGCGCCGGACGCAGAGGAGTTTATCCATTTGGTAAGCCATGATCTGCGCGGTTCCATCCGCGCGCTATTGGAACTGCCAGAATGGATTGCCGAGGATATCGAGGAGTTTGGGCTTGAGGTAAGTCCTTCGGTGCATAGTTCCATTAGGGCACCTCGATTTTTAACCATTTTCGTAGCCGCACAGCAGTGCGTGTGGCTAGAAGCGGGAGGTAGGCAGTCGGTTGGTGCCTGGCGCCCCGGGACGGTCACGGCGCGGCGCCTTTCACGCCTGGCTTTTACGGCCTTGCGGCCTGATCTGGTCGCTGGTTTGCCCGGTCTTCATGCCGGGCACGGGTTGATGCGGCGCAACTGGACGAGGCGGCGCATGTTATAGGCAAGATTTTTCATTCCGATCTTCGCCTTGGCCCGCACCATGCCGATCGTGCGCACCAGCGTGCCGCCCATGTCGTTGGTCTGCGCGCCGAAGACATGTTCGACCCGGACCCGCACCGTGGATTTGGTTCGGTTGCTGCCCTTGGCCTGTTCGGTCAGCGGCTTGCCCCGCTTGCCCTTGCGGTGAATGTGGCTGGTCAGCTTGCGCGCTCGCAGCTTCGCCTCCATCTCCTCGGACCTATAGGCAGAATCCGCCCAGACGCCCGCGCCGGTGTTGCCCCGCATCAGCAGGTGATCCACCGCCTGACAGTCATGCACGGCTGCGTCAGTGACGTCATAGCGCCGCACCAGCTTGTGCTTGCGGTCCACATTCACATGGTTCTTGTAACCGTAATGGCTCTTGCCGTGCTTTTTCGTCCAGCGCGCGTCCAAGTCTTTCTGTGAGCGCATCGCGGGCTTGTTTTCCCAGTCCTCGGGCACCTCGCCGCTCTTGATGGTCTTGTTTTCCTCGCGGGTGTTGCGGTTCTTCGGCACCGGCACGATGGACGCATCCAGGATCTGTCCGCCCCGCGCGATGTAGCCCTGCCGCGCCAGATGGCCGTCGAATTGCTTGAACAGCGCCTCCACCATGCCCGCCTGAGCCAGCGCCTCGCGGTAGAGCCAGACCGTCTTGGCGTCCGGCACACGGTCCTCCAGTCCGAGGCCCAGGAACCTCATGAACGACAGCCGGTCGCGCACCTGATATTCAATCTGATCGTCCGACAGGTTGTAGAGCGCGCTCAGAACCAGCGCCTTGAACATCACGATCGCGTCGATCGGCTTGCGCCCCGCGCGCGATTTACGCTCTGAATCCGGTTTGCGCCAAACCCCCTCAAGCGTTGGCCGGAATTCCTCCCATGGCACCACGGCGTCGATCGCGACCAGCGGGTCCCTCTTGACATCCAAGCTCGCATAGCGGTCGGAAAGATCGAAAAAACCCATCTGCGCCATGGCTGCATCCCCTGTGCCGATCCGTCGCCTCAATCATAAAGCAGCGCCAAGGTCAGCGCAATTTTTAGAGGTGCCCATTACTTTGATGAAGCGGCATACGCAGCGTTTGGATCGGATGCTGTTCGATCTGTTGCAGTATTCCCGCGCAGGGAAGATGGCGAATATACAAGAGGTTAGTCTCCAAGAGAAATTCGATGCTGTGGTAAAGGAAATTGGGCCGACCAGTGGTTTCCGGATCGATCATGACTTTGGTTGCGGCTCATTTCTTATTGATGAAGCAGACCTTCACACGCTCCTTTCGGCATTGATCGGAAACGCGATCAAGCATCATGATAAGTTTTCAGGAAGGGTCAAGGTGGCGGCATGGCGCGAAGGGTCTGCCCTGATGTTGACCGTTTCAGACGATGGGCCGGGGATTCATCCGCGATTTCACGAGCGTGTTTTCAAGCCGATGACCACGTTGCGATCCCGGGACGAGGTGGAAGGCTCCGGGCTTGGGCTGGCTTTGGTTCGAAAAATCGCCGGGAATTATGACGGACATGCCCGTTTGATTTCGACCGGTGCCGAACGCGGTGCGTTGGTAGAGGTGCGTTTGGAGGGAGGCAATATAGGCAGTGCAACATGAAACTCGAATGATCCTGGCAAAGGCATCTGGTTTCACCTGTCGGAATGATGCGCTGATTGGATCGCCTCATCCGATCGCGCTGGTCAAATCGAGGGGGTTTGTCATCACGACCCAGTTAGATTGCTATGTAGGGGAAAATCAGCGCTTGGCGCAGCTGGGTAGTGGGGCTAAGCGAATGGTCATGCAGCTTTTCCTTCTCTCCGCTCTCACCATGTGCGCTTTTGCGGCAAACTCCATTTTAACACGGATGGCAGTAGATGGTGGGCATATTGATCCTGCGGGCTTTGCGCTCGTTCGCGTCGCCGCAGGTGCTTTGGTTTTGGGGGTCATGGTGGCGCTACGGGGCGGGCGACTGCCGCTCTTGCGACGCAACAGGATCGGCGGCGCTGTCAGCCTTGCTGTCTATATGATTGGTTTTAGCCTCGCTTATCTAACGTTGGATGCCGGGCTCGGTGCGCTTATTCTTTTTGGTGTCGTGCAGATTACCATGTTTACCTACGCCGCGATGACCGGCGCGGCCCCCACCGCGCGGCAAATCACAGGCGCCGCCGCGGCCTTTGCCGGATTGGTGCTTGTTCTTTGGCCGGATGGGCAGGGTTCGACAGATATCATCGGCGCTGGGTTGATGGTCGCCGCGGGGATGGGCTGGGCCGCCTATACGATCATTGGTCGCACATCGGGCGATCCCTTAGCAGCGACTTCGGCGAATTTTCTGCTTTGCCTGCCTTTCATGCTTATCCTGCCTGCTTTGACAGGGTCGCATTTCAGTATGACGGGCCTGCTGTTGGGCGCGCTTTGCGGTGGGGTAACTTCGGGCCTTGGGTACGCATTGTGGTATGCGGTGCTGGCCCGGATCGACGGTGGCACGGCGGCGGTGGCACAGCTTAGCGTGCCGATCATCGCCATCCTTGCTGGCGCGCTGCTTTTGGGTGAACCGCTGGACCTCACGCTGCTTATCGCGACGGCGTTGGTTTTGGGCGGGATTGCTTGGGCGATCAGCGCAAGATCGGCTCCAACGGATCGTAGGTGATCGCCGCCTCCGCCGGACCAAAGGCGACTGCGCCGAGGCTGTCGGGCTTGTGTGGAATCTGCGCCAATTCGGATTTGGTGACCCATTGATGTCGGGTGACGATGGCTTCGTGATCCTTCCAGTCTGACGCGATCTGGGCGGGGCCGAGGATATGGCACCTGAAATAGATATCCACCTGATGAAAATCGCCGCTGGGGTCGTGGAATTCGTTGACCAGACAGGGCGCGCCGACCGAGATTGTCAGGCCCGTCTCTTCGAACACTTCGCGGCGCAGGTTGTCGGGCACGGAGGCGCCGGCCTCTACCCCACCGCCGGGGGCGCACATCAAACCCAGCCGATTGTCGGCATAGGCATTGACCAGCAGGAGGCGGTCCTCGTGCAGCAAGACTGCGCGGGCGGCCAATCGGGGGCAGGGGCGGGGCATCGGCATACTTTCGTCAGGTAACGCGCCAAGACCATTTCACAGTCCCGCCAATCAGTCTATCTGGAGGGCATGATGAAACCTCTCACCTTGCTGATCGCCGCGATTTGGCTGACAATCCCTTTGCCTGCGGCGGCTGAAACGGCTGCGGGCCGCTGTGTTGTATTGCTGCATGGGCTGGCACGAACCGAGATGTCTTTCGCTGTTATGGAAGCCGCCTTGGCCGCCGAAGGATACCGCGTGGTGCGCCCCGGCTATCCCTCGACCGAAGCCAATATCGCAGAGTTGACCAAGCAGACCTTGCCACAGGCTGTTGCCGCTTGTGGCACCGCGCAGATTGATTTCGTGACCCATTCTATGGGTGGTATTCTGGTGCGCAAATGGGTGGCAGAGGCTGGCGCCGACCGTGTCGGCCGCGTGGTGATGCTGGGGCCGCCCAATCACGGCAGCGAAGTGGTCGACGAGTTGGTCGAGAACCCCGCCTTTGAGTGGTTGAACGGCCCGGCCGGGGCCGAGATCGGCACCGGGGATGGGGCGCTCCCGAACCAATTGCCGCCTGTGCCGTTTGAGTTGGGCGTGATCGCGGGGTCACAGTCTCTAAACCCGTATTTCTCAAGCCTTTTGCCGGGTCCGGATGACGGGAAGGTCTCGGTCGCGTCGACCCGTGTGGCGGGGATGAAAGAGCATATCGTTTTGCCCGTGACCCACACTTTCATGATGAACAACCCGCGCGTTATCGCCCAGACCATGGCGTTTTTGAGAACCGGCAGTTTTGACCGGTCGATGACCTTTATCGATGGCGTATTGAACGCGATTGGCTGCCCCGAAGGCGGGTGCCTGCCGGGGTTGGGAGGGGACGATGCCAAACCTTGACCTGATGAACGCAGAGGTCCTGCATCCCGAAGGGCTTAGC
The DNA here is from genome assembly GCF_032922545.1 of Sulfitobacter sp. LC.270.F.C4. Taxonomy (NCBI): domain Bacteria; kingdom Pseudomonadati; phylum Pseudomonadota; class Alphaproteobacteria; order Rhodobacterales; family Roseobacteraceae; genus Sulfitobacter; species Sulfitobacter sp. LC.270.F.C4. Next base: position 1,024,227 of record NZ_CP136692.1, read on the forward strand.
CGCGCGCCGCTGTCTTTTGCCGAGGGGGTGATTAATGACCGCCCGGTGGGGCGGAGCGTTGATTTAACCGGCTTCCAAGTGCTGCCGGGGATTGTCGATCTGCATGGCGATGCGTTCGAGCGGCATTTGGCACCGCGCCGCGGGGCGATGAAGCAGCTTTCCGAAGGGCTGGTCGCCGCAGAGGCGGAACTGGCGGCCAACGGCATGACCACGGCTGTTTTGGCCCAGTTCGTCAGCTGGGAAGGCGGCCTGCGGGGGCTGGGATTTGCCGATCAGGTCTTTAGCGGCATCCGCGACACGGCGCCGGAATTGGTCACTGATATCCGCCCGCAGTTGCGCTTTGAGACCCATATTCTCGACCTCTACGACAGTCTGCCGCGGCGTATGGCGGAGTGGGGCGTGGGCTATGTGGTGTTCAACGATCACTTGCCGCATGACCGCTTGGCGGCGGGTAGGATGCCGAAACGGCTGGTGGGGCAGGCGCTGAAGGCCGGGCGTAGCCCCGAGAGCCATCTGGCGCAGATGCAGGAGATGCACGCTCGGCGCGATGAGGTGCCAGCGGCCTTGGATCGACTGTGCGCAGAACTGGCGCAGCGCGGGGTCAAGATGGGCAGCCATGATGATCAGACCGCCGAGGGGCGCGGTCTGTGGCGGGCGCGGGGTGTGACACTGGCAGAATTCCCCGAAACGCAGGAGGCCGCCGAGGCCGCGCATGGGGCGGGCGATGCGGTGATCATGGGCGCGCCCAATGTGGTGCGCGGCGGGTCGCATAACGGCAATCTGTCGGCGCTGGACCTGATCAGCATGGGGCTGTGTCACGCCTTGGCGTCAGACTACCATTACCCTTCGCCGCGCCGTGCCGCCCTCATGCTGGCGCAAAGCGGGCTGCTCGACCTTGCGGGGGCATGGGCGCTGGTCTCATCCGGGCCGGCGCAGGTGCTAGGGCTTACCGATCGTGGCACGCTGGCGCCGGGCAAGCGCGCCGATATCGTTGTGTTGGACAAGGCCACAGGCCGCGTCGCCGCCACTTTCGTGGCGGGGCGGGTAAGCTTCATGTCCGGCGCGGTTGCGGAGCGTTTCGTCGCCTGACCTCAGGCGCGAATGATCTGGTTCACATGGCCCATCTTGCGGCCCGGTTTCACCTCGGCCTTGCCGTAGAGATGCAGCGCTGTGTCGCGCGCGCGGGCAAGCTCTGGCACGCGGTCCATATCGTCACCGATGAGGTTGGTCATCACCACATCCGCATAGCGCTGACCATCGCCCAAGGGCCAGCCCGCGACGGCGCGGATGTGCTGCTCGAACTGGTCGATCGCGCAGCCATTCTGGGTCCAATGGCCCGAGTTATGCACCCGTGGGGCGATTTCGTTCACGATCAGCCCCTGCGGGGTGACGAAAAGCTCAACCCCCATGACGCCGACATACTCAAGCGCGTTAAGCACCCGACCGGCCAGCAAAACCGCATCGGTGAGCTGCGCGTTGCTGATCTTTGCCGGGACGGTGGTGGTGTGCAGGATGCCATCGCGGTGGACGTTCTCACCGGGATCGAAACAGGCGACTTCGCCCGTGGCGCTGCGCGCGGCGATGACGGAAATCTCGGCGCTAAAATTCACGAACCCTTCGAGCACCGAAGGCGCGCCGTTCATCTCGGCCCAAGCGGTGTCGAGGTCGGTATCGTCTTTCAGCCGCGCTTGGCCCTTGCCGTCATAGCCGAAACGTCGGGTCTTGAGGATTGCGGGCGTGCCGATCTGCGCCACGGCGGCCTTCAAAGTCGCGGCGTCGGTGACATCGGCAAAAGGCGCCACCCGCAAACCAAGGTCACCGAGGAAGGTCTTCTCGGTCAGCCGGTCTTGGGAAATGCGCAGGGCTTCGCGGCCCGGACGGAGCGGGGTGATCGCCTCAACCACGTCGAGCGCCTCGGTTGGGATGTTCTCAAACTCGAAAGTGACGATGTCACAGGCGCGGGCGAAAGCCTCTAGCGCGCTGTGGTCGTCATAGCCTGCGGTGGTCACCGCATGGGCCACATCGGCGGCAGGCGGGTTGGCGCCCGGCTCAAAGATATGGGTGCGAAAGCCAAGCCGCGCGGCGGCGACCGAGAGCATGCGCCCCAGTTGACCGCCGCCCAGAATGCCGATGGTGGCGCCGGTTTGCAGTGGCTCAGTCATGCGGCACCTCGGGGATTGAGGCGCTAAACGCGTCGCGCCAATCGTCCAACCGCTTGGCCAGTTCCGCATCTTGCAAGGCAAGGATGCCCGCCGCCATCAAGGCCGCATTGGCCGCGCCCGCGGCACCGATGGCCATGGTCGCGACCGGAAAGCCGCGTGGCATCTGCAGGATGGAATAAAGCGAATCCACACCCGACAGCGCTTTGGTTTGTACCGGCACGCCAATCACCGGCACGCGGGTTTTGGAGGCCATCATGCCCGGCAAATGCGCCGCACCGCCAGCGCCTGCGATAATCACTTGCAGGCCACGGTCGACGGCCGTTTTGCCATAGTCCCACAGCCGGTCGGGCGTGCGATGCGCAGATACGATGCGCGCCTCAAAGGGGATGTTAAGCTCTTCCAGCAGGGTTGCTGCTTCGCGCATGGTGGCCCAGTCGGACTGGGACCCCATGATGATGCCAACCGGGGGCGTGGTCATTGCGCAGGGCCTTCTCTTGGTGGATCAGAGCGCGCACTATACCCATCCCGGCCCATGTGGCAACGATGATTGCCGCAGGCAACAGAGATCAAAGTTTAGGCGATGATATCGGGGGTCAGGCGGTCTTCGATCTGGGCGATAAGATCCTTGAGCCGCAGCTTGCGCTTTTTCAGCCGCTGCAGGGTCAATTGATCGCCAGTTCCTTTTTCAACAAGAGCGTGGATGGCGTCATCCAGATCGCGATGTTCCCGTCGGAAGACCTCAAGCTCAACACGCAGCACTTCATCCGTTTTCATCGACAGATCGGTAGGGGCATTCATGGGTAGGTGATTCCGTTGGGCATCTGAACCTTGAATATAAGCGCTTGAGATCATTTGGCATAGCCCTTGCGCCCCTGCTTAAGCCCCCCCATATTCAATGCAACGGGTTGCCGGTTGCGGGGCCTGTGAAACACTGTCGCTTGACCTGATAAGGACGTGTCGCATGACGAAACTAACGCTTGCCTCTTACCCTCACATGCTGGGGTTTGAACAATTGGAACGGGTGCTGGAACGCAGCGCCAAGGCCGGAAACGAAGGTTATCCGCCGTTCAACATCGAGCAGACCTCTGATTACAGCTACCGGATCACACTGGCGGTTGCGGGTTTTTCGGAACAGGATCTCTCGATAACAGTTGAGGATAGACAGCTCGTGATCCGTGGGCGTCAGTCTGACGATGGCGAAGACCGGGTGTTCTTGCACCGTGGGATCGCTGCGCGACAGTTTCAGCGCTCGTTCGTACTGGCCGATGGGGTCGATGTGGGCGAAGCCGTTATGGAGAATGGTCTGCTGCATGTCGACCTGACCCGCGCCAAGCCTGAAACAGTGGTTCAAACCATCAAGATCAAGAAGGGGTAATATCATGCAAGACGCAATCACCCACGGGAATGACCGTATGGTCTATGTCAAAACGATCGCTGTCGCTGATCTGCCGCGCGAAGTGCGCGATCAGGCAGAAGGGCTCGAGCTTCTTTATGCGGTCCATGACGCCGAAGGGCAGCAGTTGGCGCTGGTTGGCGATCAAAAGCTCGCGTTCTCTTTGGCACGTGAGCATGACTACCGCCCGGTCATGGTGCATTGACGCCGACATTCACGACGATACGCTAAGCCCGATGCAAGGCCGCAGTCCGCTGCGGCCTTTTGTTATTGGGAGCGGGCGTATGGATTTCGATTTCGACTGGGTGGATGCTTTCACCGATCAGGTCTTTGGGGGCAACGGCTGTGCCGTGGTGCATGGCGGGGCGGTGCTGCCTGATGCCATTTGCACGGCCTATGTGCGTGAGACATCTTTGGTAGAATGCACCTTTACAGGGCCGTCCGAGATCGCTGACTTCAAGGTGAAATACTACCTCGCCAGCCGAGAGATACCCTTTGCCGGCCATCCGACCATCGCCACCGTCGCGGCCCTGCGCCATCGCGGGCTGATCGGTGAGGGACTGCTGCGGCTGGAGACGGGCGCGGGTATCGTGGAGATAGAGGTCCGCGGTGCCCAGATCGCAATGACCCAGATCGCGCCGGTTTTCGGGGTCGAAGTGCCTGTTGATCTCGTCGCAGACGTGGGCGGTTTGGAACCGGCCGATATCATCGGGCAGCCGCAGGTGGTCTCTACCGGGTTGCCCTTTTGCATCACGGTCTTGCGCAGCCGCAGGGCGCTGGAAAGGCTGAAACTCGATCCCCGGGCGCTGGCGGATTACAACGCCCATCTGGGGCAAGACAGCGATATGATGGAGCCTTTTTGGGTAACACTCGACGGCGCAACTTCGACGGGCGATACCTATGCGCGGCTGCTATTGGCCCCGCCCAGCCCCGCCGAAGACCCTTTCACCGGATCGGCAACAGGCGCGATGGCGGCCTATCTCTGGGCGCGGGGGCTGATCGATAGCCCCCGATTTGTCGCCGAACAGGGGCACCTCATGGGCCGTCCGGGGCGGGCAGAGGTCGAAGTGCTGGGCCCCCGCGATGCGATCTCCGGGGTGCGCGTCGCGGGGCAGGGGCGTGTGGTGATGTCGGGGCAGGTCTTCATGCCGGAAACGGCCTGACCCAAACGCAAAACGCAGCCCCGAGGGGCTGCGTTTCCATTCTAGGAAGGCCGAGCGGTTTAACCCGCGATCAGCCCCATGTTTTCGAGCTTCAGCAACACCTGATGCGCGCAGTTGTCGACCTCGACGTTCTCGGTTTCCAACACCAGTTCGGCGTTCTGCGGCACATCGTAGGGGTCAGAAATGCCCGTGAACTCTTTGATCTTGCCTTCGCGCGCCAGCTTGTAGAGCCCCTTACGGTCGCGGCGCTCGCACTCTTCGATAGAGGTCGCGACATGGACCTCGACGAAGGCGCCGAAGTTTTCCACATCCTCACGCACCGCCCGGCGGGTGGTGGCATAGGGCGCGATCGGCGCGCAGATGGCGATGCCGCCGTTCTTGGTGATCTCTGACGCGACATAGCCGATGCGGCGGATGTTCAGATCGCGGTGCTCTTTGGAGAAGCCCAACTCAGAGGAAAGGTTCTTGCGCACGATATCGCCATCCAGCAGCGTCACCGGGCGGCCGCCCATCTCCATCAGCTTGACCATCAGTGCGTTGGCGATAGTGGATTTGCCCGAGCCGGAGAAACCAGTGAAGAACACGGTGAAGCCCTGCTTCGAGCGCGGCGGGGAGGTGCGGCGCAGTTCCTTGACGACCTCGGGGAAGGAGAACCACTCAGGGATCTCCAGCCCTTCGCGCAGGCGGCGGCGCAGCTCGGTGCCCGAGATGTTCAGGATGGTGACATCGTCTTTGTCCTTGATCTCATCCATGGCCTCATATTGAGCGCGTTCCTGCACCCAGACCATATGTTTGAAATCGACCATTTCGATGCCCATTTCCTCCTGATGCGCGCGGAACAGATCCTGCGCATCATAGGGGCCATAGAAATCTTCGCCGGCGGAGTTCTTGCCGGGGCCAGCGTGGTCGCGGCCGACGATGAAGTGTGTACAGCCGTGGTTCTTGCGGATCAGCCCGTGCCAGACGGCCTCACGCGGGCCAGCCATGCGCATGGCGAGGTTCAAGAGGCTCATCGAGGTGGTGGCGGCAGGGTATTTATCGAGCACCGCCTCATAGCAGCGCACGCGGGTGAAGTGATCGACGTCGCCGGGCTTGGTCATGCCGACGACCGGATGGATCAGCAGGTTGGCCTGCGCCTCACGGGCGGCACGGAAGGTGAGTTCCTGATGCGCGCGGTGCAGCGGGTTGCGGGTTTGGAAGGCCACGACGCGGCGCCAGCCCAGCTTGCGGAAATAGGCGCGCAGCTCGTTAGGCGTGTCGCGGCGCGCGCGGAAATCATAGTGCACGGGCTGCTGGATGCCGGTCACCGGGCCGCCGAGATAGACGTTACCGGCCTGATTGTGCAGGTAGTTCACCGCCGGATGCGCATCGTCATCCGCGCCAAAGACCTTCTCGGCCTCGCGTGCCTTATTGGGGGTCCAACGGTCGGTGATGGTCATGGTCGCAAGGATCACGCCCTCCTGGTCGCGCAGGGCAATGTCCTGACCCAGTTCCAGCTTTTCGGCGAAGGCTTCGCTTACGTCGAGGTTGATCGGCATGGGCCAAAGCGTGCCATCGGCCAGCCGCATGTTCTCGACCACGCCGTCATAGTCTTCCTCGGACAGGAAACCTTTGAGCGGGTTGAAACCGCCGTTCATCAAAAGCTCCAGATCGCAGATCTGACGCGGGGTGAGATCAAGGCTCACCAGATTGCCGGCTTCGATCTTCAGTTTCTGCGCAGACTCGTAAGAGACATAGAGTTCGGGGATCGGCGTCAGGTTGCTGGGCATCATAACTATCACTTTTCTTCAGGGGGCAGGCGGCTTCGGTCTTGGCTGCCATAGCTGCAAAAGGCGTAAAAAGTCTATAGTTCTAGGGGGAATCGTATCGTTAAAGGCTGTTATCCCGCGATCTCGGGATGGCCTGCAATTCGGGTGTTCAAGGGCGGCGGAAACCAGAATTATCTCCGCCGCGCCTTCGGTTGACTTAAACGTCTTCCTTCACTTCGGCCCCATAGCCAAGCGGAAGGGAGGTGTCTTTGCCCTCATCATCGCCCACTTCGGCCAGAAAACGCTCAGCTTCCAGCGCGGCCATGCAGCCCATGCCAGCGCTTGTCACCGCTTGGCGATACTTGTGGTCCGTCAGATCGCCCGCGGCAAAGACGCCCGGAATAGAGGTTTCGGTGCTGTCCGGTTTGGTCACGACATAGCCGCCCATGTGGGTTTCCAACGTGTCCTTAACCAATTCATTCGAGGGCGCGTGACCGATGGCCACAAAGACACCTTTGGCCGGGATATCAGTGATTTCGCCGGTCTTAACGTGTTTAACCTTCACGCCTTCGACGCCCAGCGGGCTGTCGGTGCCATAGACTTCCTCAAGCTCGTGGAACCACAGCGGCTCGATCTTGGGGTTCTTCATCAGCCGGTCGATCAGGATTTTCTCAGCGCGCAGCTCATCACGGCGGTGGATCAACGTGACCTTGGAGGCGAAGTTGGTCAGAAACAGCGCCTCTTCCACGGCGGTGTTGCCGCCGCCGATCACCACAATCTCTTGGCCCCGGTAGAAAAAGCCGTCACAGGTGGCGCAGGCCGACACGCCGAACCCTTTGAACTTTTCCTCGCTCTCCAGCCCCAGCCATTTGGCCCGCGCCCCGGTGGCAAGGATCACAGCGTCGGCGACATAGGTCGTGCCGCTGTCGCCTTTGGCGTGGAACGGACGGCTTGAGAGGTCGAGATCGGTGATGATGTCGCCGATGATCTCGGTGCCCATCGCCTTGGCGTGGTCCTGCATGCGGATCATCAGGTCGGGGCCTTGGACCTCGCTGTCGCCGGGCCAGTTCTCGACCTCGGTGGTGGTGGTCAGCTGGCCGCCGGGCTCAATCCCTTGAACGAGGATCGGCTCCAGCATGGCGCGGCTCGCGTAGACCCCGGCGGTGTAGCCCGCAGGGCCGGAGCCGATGATCAGTACCTTGGTTTTACGTGTCTCGGCCATCTGGCGCCCCCGGGCTGTCATTGATATTGCCCGCCTCATATAGCGATAGCGGGGAAGCCGTTAAACCCCCACCGTCACCGCCCTGCCATTACGCTTGCGTGAGCAGGCGGCTGGATCGGCTCGATGGGTGAGATAAAGAATATTGCGCCTGCGTGAAACTTTATTGCGCGTACCACGCAGGCTGCTATAAGAATCGAAAATTCACTGAGGATGATATGGCGGGTACACGACTAGATCCGATCGACCGGATGATCTTGGCCGAATTGCAATCGGATGGCCGGATGACGAATGTCGAACTGGCCAAGCGCGTGGGCATCTCTGCGCCGCCCTGTTTGCGCCGGGTCCGCACCCTGGAAGAACAAGGCTACATCAAAGGCTATCACGCCGATGTAGATGCGCGCGAACTGGGCTTTGAGGTGCAGGTTTTCGCCATGGTCGGACTTGCCAGTCAGGCCGAGGCCGATCTGAGCGCTTTTGAAGAGAAATGTCGCGGTTGGCCGTTGGTGCGCGAGTGCCATATGCTCAACGGTGAGGTTGATTTCATCCTGAAATGCGTGGCGCCGGACCTGTCGAGTTTTCAAAGCTTCCTCACGGGGCAATTGCTGACGACGCCGAATGTGGAAAGCGTAAAGACGAGCCTTGTGATCCGTGGGGCCAAGGATGATCCCGGCGTGCCCTTCGACGTGCTGGAAGCGCGGCTGTCGACCGCGCCCTGAATCAGTCCTTTGGGCTGTCTTCTGTGGTTTCAGGCGCGCGGGGATGGGCGAGGGGGCCGAAATCCGTCGCATGCGCGATCTGCGGAAACATTGACAGAAACCGATCCCGAAGGTTGGGCGCGGCGTCGCGCAGAGCCTGTGCACCGGGGTGAAAGGTCTCCATCTCCAACCCGCCTGCCTTGATCGCCGCATGGCGCGACAGGCAGATATGGAACAGGCGCACCGGGGTCGGCGGGGCGACCTCAATCACGTTGACCCCATCCAAAAACCCGCGAACCGGGGTCAGCATACGGGTGCTGCCCGCCTCTGCCCGCAGGTGAGGCGGCGTTTGTAGCACCCGTGCGGCGGGACCAAGGGTGAGGAACGAGCTGGGGCGCCCCTCTCCGAAACTGTCGGGCATGATGCGGATCAGCGAAAGCCGCTGCCCGCTGTCCGCCGGGATAAAGCTGCTGGACCCGATCCAGATCAATCGCGCCGGTTCCCCCGATGAGGTATTGATCATGTCGCCGGGCTGAAGGTCCTCAATGGCGATGTCGCCCTGCACCGTCTGGATCAGCGTCCCACGGGCGAAGGCCGCAAAGGCGGATTCGAAAAGCGGCGCGGCGGGCGCAGTGTCTTGCCCGATATAGAGCGAACCATCGGCGCGCAGGGCGGCAACTTCATAGCTGCGCATTGGCGCAGGCGGCGGAACTTCAAGATCGGTGGCGGCGGTCTGTGTCATGCAAAACCCCTTATCTACCCGGCGCAGCGGGGCGGAACGCGGCCCTTTTAGGCGCGGACTGACAGGTAATTCGCCATGTTCTGCCGGAATTGTCAAAATATCCGGGATATTCACAGCCCATCCCGCGCCAATTTCGGCTAAAACCGCGGTATGTTTCTTGGCTCGGCTCTTGGCTGCCATATTTGCAGGAAAACGCCCCCCGAAACGAATCAACGTCCTGAGGGGCGGTCATTTGTACCGGACGCTTTGGCGCCGGTACCGGGGGAAACTTTTCAGGCGGTCTTGCGGACCGGGGCGTTGCTAGCGCGCTTTGCGATAAAGGCGGCGCGGCGCGCGCCACGCGCCCATGGCATGACGGTGTCCGTCTTTGCGGCGGTCTCGACGACGGACTTGATGAAGCGCGGGTTCTTTTTCATGGCTCGGTTCCTCTTCGGTCATGCGGGCATCGTTCCATTCACTATCGCAGTGCAATCGGGCCGGTTTTTGACGATGGGTGAGAAACTTGCGCAAATTTGACGGCTAAGTTGGGCGCTTTGGGGCGCGTAGGCCAAAATCTATAAAGTGTTTAAAATCCTACAGTTATCGCCAGCTCAGGAAACAATTGAGCAAACCGGATGCGATTACGTCCAGTCTGGCGACAGTAATGCGGCATGAAACGGGCGACCCTCGCCCCAATCTCGCCCCGTTCAGAGCGTGATGGCCGAGAGCAGGCGGCCATAGTCTGCCTCTTTGGCGTGGGTCGTGCGCCGGTAGGAATAGAATCGCGAGGCGTCGGCATAGGTGCAATGCCGCGTCCATTCTGCATGGCCCACACCCGCCGCGCGCAGACGGTTCAGGCCAAAGCCCGGCAAGTCGAAATGCAGACGGTCACCTTCGCCTTGGGCAAAGTAACGGGCAAACTCTGGGTCGGCGCTCATGAAGTTGTCAAGAAACTCTGGCCCGACCTCATAGGCGCGCTGGCTGATCGAGGGGCCGATCACCGCAGTGATCTTTTCGCGCGTGGCGCCCAGATCAACCATCGCATCGACGGTCGCCTCAAGTATCCCATCAAGCGCGCCGCGCCAGCCCGCATGGGCCGCGCCGACCACACCGGCCTGCGCATCCGCAAAGAGCACGGGCTGGCAGTCGGCGGTCAGGATCGACAGGGCGATGCCGGGGGTTTTGGTCACCAGCGCATCGGCGCGGGGCTTGTCGTCGCGCGGTTCTGTCACGGTGACGACGGTGGCAGAGTGGACCTGATGCACCCCGACAAGGTGGTCAGCGGGCAGGCCCATCGCCTCGGCAGCGCGGGCGCGGTTGATGCGCACAATCTCGGACTGGTCCGAGCTGCCGCTGCCGCAGTTCAGCCCGGAAAACACTCCCGATGACGCGCCGCCACGGCGGGTGAAGAACCCGTGCCGCAGAGGGGCAAGCGCATCGGATGTGAGAATTTCGAGCGTCATACTTCTGTCCCCGGGGGCGGGGTCTGACCTTTTTGGTAGAGCCCCATTACTTTGAACAGGTTTCCCATTTCCGCCGGGTGCGTCAACCGCCGATGTGCGGCAATGTGGCTGCCAAGCGCGTCACCGGTCAGGAGTTCGGCCAATTTCTGCGCGCGGGGGGTGATGCCCAAACGCTCAAGAAAAACGCCTTGGGTGACGACGCGGCTATGGGGGCAGGGGCAGGCGAGGGCGAGCGCCTCGAAATCGACATGAGCGGTCAGATCGGCATGGCCCGGGCTGGCCAGCGGGTCTACGGGGGCGTGATTCTGCAAGGCTTGCAGGGTGTCGCCCAAGGCCCGCCAATCGCCATAGTCGACGATCAGTGCGGCGCCGCCATGGGCTGCGATGCGGCTGCCGATCTGTTGCAAGATCTCTGCCGCTGGGGCGCAACGCTCGACCAGATCGCCGTCCTTCGTATCCTCCAGCCGGTGCGTGAGGGCGGGCTGCGGGGTCACGGGCCCAAGGCCGAAGGCCAGCGCGCCCTCTGCCGCGCCGACCCGCCGCTCCGCCCAGCCTGCGCCTTGGCGGATGAACTGGCGGATCGGGAGCGCGTCAAAAAACTCGTTCGCAATCAGGAAAAGCGGCGCATCGGGCAAGTCTGCAGCGCTATCCAACCAAGTGATGTCATGGCCTTGCAACGTCTCACGCTGCACGTCGCGCAGAGCGGGGGAGGCTTCGACCAGCGTAATCTTCGCAGCGGCCAGAAATCCCGGCACCTGCGCGCAGGCGCGCAGCATATCGGCCATCAATGTGCCGCGCCCCGGCCCAAGCTCGGCCAATGTAAAAGGCGCGGGCGCACCCTGATACAGCCAGCTTTGCGCCAGCGACAGGCCGATCAACTCGCCAAACATCTGGCTGATCTCCGGCGCCGTTATGAAATCCCCCTCTGCGCCAAAGGGCGCGCGGGTCGTGTAATAGCCCCAGTCGGGATGCAGCAGGCAGGACTGCATATAGTCGTCCAGCCGCATCGGCCCTTCCAAGGCGATCCGCGCCAGCAGATGGTCCTTCAGGCTCATGCCTGCCGCCGCGCCCGAATGATTAAAAAGATGCCTGCGGCGATCATCGGCAGCGACAGGATCTGCCCCATGGTCAGCCCCCAGCCGCCGATATGCCACGCCAGCCCCAGTGGGTTGCCGGGGGTGACGAATTGCGCATCTGGCTGGCGCAGGAACTCAACCGCGAAACGTGCCGCGCCATAGCCCGCAAGGAAGGTGCCGCCGATCAGGCCGGGCATTTTCAGCGCACCGCGTTTCCATGCCATCCAGATCAGCACGCCGCCCAAGACCAGCCCCTCCAGCAGCGCCTCATAGAGTTGCGAGGGGTGCCGGGCGCAGATGCCGGCCACGTCGGGGCAGAACTGCGCTGCCTCGCCGGGGAAGGCCACGCCCCAAGGCAGATCGGTCGGACGGCCCCAGAGCTCGGCGTTGATGAAATTCGCCAGCCGCCCCAGAAACAGGCCCGGCGCCAACCCCAAACACACCATATCTCCGGTCGAGATCACCGGGATGCGATGCCGCCAAGTATAGAAGAGCCCGGCCAGAATGACCCCAAGCGCCCCACCATGGAAGGACATGCCGCCCTCCCAGAGCTGCAAGATGGCGGCGGGGTTCGACAGGTAATAGGCCGGTTGGTAAAACAGCACATAGCCCAACCGTCCGCCAAGAATGACGCCCAGAATGACCCAAAAGAGCAGGTCCTCGACCTGACCGGGCTTCATGACGGGCGTGTCATTCTTCCACAGTTGTGGGCGTTTGACCGCCGCGGTGGCGATGCGCCAGCCCAGCAGAATGCCCACGATATAGGCCAGCGCATACCAGCGCAGCGCGAAGGTGGCACCAAACAGGTTAACCGAAAAAATTTCCGGCGCGATATCGGGGAAGGGGAGCATTGCTATCATGGTGCTGATTGAGCAAGGCCACGCGGGGAAGTCAACCTTGCGAGTAAGGGCTTCGCGCCCCATATAGAGGCTAACAAACCTCCGGAGGCCAGACATGCAGACCCGTAACAAGTTTTTCGATGACGTCTCACAGATGATGACAAACGCGATGGGCGTCGCCCAAGGTGCCAAGGATGAGGCCGAGACTGCCATGAAGGGCATGCTCGACCGTTGGCTCGCTGATCGTGATTTTGTCACCCGCGAAGAATTCGACGCGGTGCGTGCCATGGCGCAAAAGGCCCGCGAAGAGAACGAAGCGCTGAAAGCGCGGCTCGACAAGCTCGAAACCAAGGGCTGAGGCCCGAGCCCAGGCCAAATCTGATCTGCCGCCCCCAAGGTTGGGGCGGCGATCCTCCGCGCCGACTGAGGCTAATTATGCCCCGGCGCAGCACCTCTCTCCAAATTGTAGACGTTTTCCGCGATTTACCCACAAGTTATTGCGGTTATCCCCTATCAATTGTGGTTATCCCCAAGAAAAACCTTGCCAGACTGTTCCGCTAGAAGCACCATATCTTGTATAGGTGATGTGAACCTACACGCCTATTTGTGCAGGCTTCCATGAATGGTGGGCCACGTCCCGCCCCGTGGAACAGATTGAGAGGTGGCGAAATGGCCCTGTCCGAGCATTACCTTGAAGAAGACGTTCACCCGATTGATATCGTTGAAAATATCGCGGCGCACCATGATTGGGAGTTTGACCGCGTGGCGGATGACCAGATCGCCATGGCTGTCGAAGGCCAATGGCGAACCTATTCGATCACGCTGGCATGGTCTGCCTATGACGAAACGCTGCGCCTGATTTGCACCTTCGAGATGGAGCCGCCTGCCGAAAAACTGCCTCAGCTTTACGAATTGTTAAACCTCGTCAACGATCAATGCTGGGCGGGGGCGTTCAGTTTCTGGCCGGATCAGCAGTTGATGGTCTACCGTTACGGCTTGGTGCTGGCCGGTGGGCAGGTCGCGGGGCCAGAGCAGATTGATACGATGATCGGTGCCGCTGTCATGAGCGCCGAACGCTACTACCCCGCGCTGCAATTGCTCGTCTGGGGCGATCAAACCCCCAAGGCCGCGATGGACGTCGCCATTGCAGAGGCTTACGGCCGCGCGTAACAAAGTCCCCGAACAACTTCGGGGGATGACGATGAAAGACGGCAGAGTGGCGCGCGACGGCTTGGTTTTGCTGGGCTGTGGCAAAATGGGATCGGCCATGTTGGAAGGCTGGCTGGCAAAGGGACTGCCTGCAAGCTCGGTTTGGGTGGTGGACCCCAAGCCCTCCGATTGGCTGCAAAGCGCGGGCGTGAACCTTAACGCCACGCTGCCTGCCGCTCCGGCCGTGGTGCTGGTGGCGGTCAAGCCGCAGATGATGGCGGATGCGCTGCCGACGCTTCAGGCGATGGGCAACGGCGAGACGCTATTCGTCAGCGTCGCAGCGGGCACCACCATCGGCTATTTCGAAAGCGTCCTTGGCGGCGACACACCCATCGTGCGGGCCATGCCCAATACCCCCGCTGCCATTTCCAAAGGGATCACCGCCATCGTTGGCAACGCCAAGGCGGGCAGCCGATCTTTGGATGAGGCCGAGACCCTGCTCAGCGCCGTGGGTGAGGTCGTGCGTCTGACCGAAGAGGCGCAGATCGACGCGGTCACGGGGGTCAGCGGCTCGGGCCCAGCCTATGTCTTTCACATGATCGAATGCATGGCCGCCGCCGGTGTGGCCCAAGGCTTGCCCGAAGAACTGGCCATGCAATTGGCCAAGGCGACCGTGGCCGGGGCAGGGGCGCTGGCGATGCAGGCCGAAGAAGACCCCGCCCAGCTTCGCGTCAACGTGACCAGCCCCAATGGCACCACCCAAGCGGCGCTTGAGGTTCTGATGGATGAGGCCGAAGGCTTCCCGCCCTTGTTGAAACGCGCCGTGGCCGCTGCCGCGGACAGATCGCGGGAGTTGGCCAATGGCTGAGATCACTTTTGACGATTTTCTCAAGGTCGACATTCGCGTCGGCACCGTGACCCGGGCCGAAGCCTTCCCCGAAGCGCGCAAACCGGCGATCAAACTCTGGGTGGATTTCGGCGCGGAGATCGGGGAGCGTAAGACCTCTGCCCAGATCACGGCGCATTATAACTCCGAAACGCTGGTGGGGCGGCAGGTCATGGCCGTGGTGAACTTCCCCGCGCGCCAGATCGGGCCTTTCATGTCCGAAGTGCTGGTGCTTGGCCTGCCGGATAAGGGCGGAGAGATCGTGCTGTTGTCGCCCGATCAAAAAGTGCCCGAAGGAGGGCGGATGCATTGAAAAAGATACTAATTGCCAGACCCTTGCCCGACGAGGTCACCAGCACCTTGACGGGCTGCGAAGTAACCGTTCGCGAGGAAACCGCGCCCCTCTCGGCCGATGAAATGCGCGCGGCTTTGCGCGACTATGACGGGGTAATGCCGACCTTGGGGGATGTATTCTCGGCCGAAGTCTTTGCCGATGTGCCCGTTCCGCGCTGCAAGATCCTCGCCAATTTTGGCGTCGGCTATAACCACATCGACGCGGCAGCGGCCCGCGCGGCGGGGGTGGAGGTAACTAACACCCCCGGCGCGGTCACCGATGCGACGGCGGATGTCGCCATGACGCTGATGCTGATGTCCGCCCGCCGCGCCGGCGAAGGGGAGCGGTTGGTCCGCTCGGGCGCGTGGGAAGGGTGGCACCCGACCCAGATGCTGGGGCTGCACCTGACCGGCAAGCGGGTCGGCATCGTCGGCATGGGCCGGATCGGGCAGGCCATCGCGCGGCGGTGTCACTATGGCTTCGAGATGCAGGTCAGTTATTTTAACCGCAGCGCGAAGGAGTTGGATTTCCCGGCCACCCGTGTCGAAAGCCTGACTGCGCTGGCCGAGGCCGTGGATGTGCTTGTCGTTGCCGTGCCCGGCGGCGGTGCCACGCGGCATTTGATCGATGAGACCGTGCTCGGCGCGATGCAGCCCCATGCGCATCTGATCAACATCGCCCGCGGCGATGTGGTGCAGGAGGCGGCGTTGATCGCGGCCTTGCAAGCGGGGCGCATCGGTGGCGCCGGGCTGGATGTCTATGAATTCGAGCCCAAAGTGCCGCAGGCGCTGCGGGATCTCGACAATGCTGTGCTGCTGCCGCATCTGGGCACGGCGGCGCATGAGGTCCGCGTCGATATGGGGCTGATGGCTGTGGCCAATCTACAAGCCTTCATTGACGGAAGCACCCCGCCGAACCGGGTTTAGCCATCGCCCACGGCGGCGCGCCAGTGTTTGCGGCAGAGTGAGACATAGGTCTCGTTCCCGCCGATCTGCACCTGCGCGCCGTCGCGCATCGCTTGCCCTTCGGCGTCGCGGCGGACGACCATCGTGGCTTTCTTCCCACAATGGCAAATGGTGCGCACTTCGCGCATCTCATCGGCCAGCGCGAGCAGCGTGGCAGAGCCGGGGAAAAGCTCACCACGGAAATCGACCCGCAGCCCAAAGCACATGATCGGCACGCCCAGATCATCCACCGCGCGGGCCAGTTGCCAGACCTGCTCGACCTCAAGAAACTGCGCCTCATCGACAAAGATACAGGCGCAGGGGCCTTGCTCTAACCGGCTTTCGATCTTGGCCAAAAGGTCTTCGCCCGGGGCAAAAGTATCGGCCTCTTGCCCGATGCCGATGCGCGAGGCGATGCGCCCTTCGCCTGCGCGATTGTCGAACTGCGCGGTCAGCAAAAAGGGCACCATCCCGCGCTCCACATAGTTATGCGCCGCCTGTAGCAGCACAGTGGATTTGCCAGCGTTCATGGTGGAGTAATTGAAGTAGAGCTTTGCCATGGGCAGGGTGTTACGCCGCCCATGACAGCGGATCAAGATAGAAACCCCGCCTCGATCTCGCTGGCGGGCGGGGCAAGGCGCGGGCGGTTAACCGCGCTTTTTAACGATCACCGATCCGACGGAATAGCCCGCGCCGAAAGAGCAGATCAGCCCCGTGTCCCCGTCTTGCAGGTCATCGGAATTCTTCGCGAAAGCGATGATCGACCCAGCGGAGGAGGTGTTGGCGTAGTCTTGTAGAATGTTGGGCTGTTCGCCTAGCTCAGGCTCCCGGCCCAGCACCTTGCGCCCAATGAAATCGTTCATCGATTTGTTCGCCTGATGTAGCCAAATGCGTTTAAGGTCGTCGGACTCCAGCCCATTGTCGGCCATATGCCCGCCGATATGATCGGCCACCATGGGCAACACTTCCTTAAACACTTTGCGCCCATTCTGCATGAACTGCATGTCGCGTCGGTCGCTCAGCCCGTCGGGGCGGGACCGGCGGAGGAAGCCGTTGTTGTTGCGGATGTTGTTGGAGTACTCAGTTGCGCAGCGGGTTGAGATGACATCGAAACAGGGGCCTTCGACATCTTCGGCACGCTCCAGCAGCGTGGCGGTGGCGACATCGCCAAAGATGAAGTGGCAATCCCGGTCGCGCCATTCGAGGTGGGCGGAACAGATTTCCGGGTTCACCACGAGGGCGGAGCGGATGGAGCCGGAGCGGATCATATCCGCCGCCGCCTGAATGCCGAATGTGGCCGAAGAACAGGCCACGTTCATGTCGAAGGCAAAGCCCTTCACGCCCAGAAGCTCTTGAATTTCGATGGCCACGGCGGGGTAGGCGCGCTCTAGATTGGAAGCCGCGCAGATCACCGCATCCACATCATCGGCGGTCTTTCCAGCGGCAACGAGCGCCTTTTGCGCAGCATCAACGGCCATTTCCGCCATCAGGGAGGGTTCCTCATCCGCGCGCTGGCGCAGCAGGGGATGCATGACATTGGGGTCCAACACGCCGGATTTGTCCATGACATAGCGCTGCTCGATGCCGCTGGCTTTGACGATGAACTCTTCCGAAGAATGCGCCTTGGCCTCTAGGGTGCCCGCGTCGATCGCCTCGGCATTCTCGGCGTTGTAGAGGTCGGCATAGGCGTTGAAGGCTTCGACCAGTTCGGCGTTGGTAATGGTTTGCTGAGGCGTGAAAACGCCCGTGCCGGTGATAGCGGCTTGATACATCGGTGTGATCCCTTTCTCTCCAACGGCGTGGCTGGTCTACTAAAGCTGAGCAGCCCCGGTGGAATTGCAAGGGGCCGTTGTCATGGTCGGCGCACGCTGACGCAGGGGGCAGCAAGGTGCAGGTTCCATACTTTAGCGAAACCGCGCGGGACTTGCCACGGCTTTGAGGTGGCAGGCGTGTGAATGCCGCTACAGTTGAAAAATTTGATCGCCTATGACGATACGCGCTGGCTTGACTATGCAACCAGCAGGGCGCAGTGATCGCTCGTTAGTAATCATTAATTGAACAAGAACAGACAGATTTTTTTCAGGGCAGCGGCCATTTCGGTGCGTGATTTACAGGTCCATCAATGACGGATGCTGCAGCCTAGAGCACAGAATTTGCTCACGAATTCAACCTCCGAAAAAGAGAGGTGTCATGAGGCGCAAAGTTATTAGTCGAATGCTTTTCGATCGAGTGAAGCGTTTTTCCAAGGACGAGGCCGGCGGGATGCTGGTCCTCATGTTGGTCGTGTTTTTCGGCATTACGATCTTTGGCGGTCTGGCCGTGGATCTGGCGAACCACGAGCGGACGCGGACCACATTTCAGACCCACCTCGACAATGCCGTGCTGGCCGCGGCCAGCCTGTCGCAAAACCTCGACCCCGAAGAGGTCGTGCGCAGCTACCTGACGTCTGCGGGGCTTGACCCATCCGAGGTGGCGATCGACACGAGCGAAGAAAAGATCGGCGGCATTTTGGTGGGGCGGACGGTCGAAGCCTCGCTTCCTGCCGGGCTGAACACCTATTTCTTTCGATTTTTCGACATCGACACGCTTGGCATGACGATCACGTCAGAGGCGACCGAGCGGGTGGAAGATATCGAGATTTCGCTCGTGCTCGACGTGTCGGGCTCAATGGGGTGGGAGACCAGCGATGGCAGTAGGCAGATAAAGCTTGATCTGCTCAAGAATGCGGCCAGTGATTTTGTTGAGACGATCCTGAGCGATTCCGAGGAGGGGCGGGTGTCGATTTCTATCGTGCCCTATGCGACCCAAGTAAACGCTGGCGAGGCGCTGCTAAATCAATATTCCACTACCCAAGAGCACGATTATTCCCATTGTATCGAGTTTGCTGGTAGTGATTTTGCGAATCTGTCGATCGATCCGAATGAACAACTCCAGCGGGCGGGCCATTTTATGATGGGTGGGCTCCGGGAGCAGGATGATCCGTACCCATATACTGGACCGGGACAGTGGGTTTGCAGGCACGATGCTGGCTTTCCGATCACGCCTTTATCGGGTTCCGTTTCACAACTTCAAGCCCAGATTAGGGCCCTAACCGATGAAGGCTCCACCTCTATTGATGTCGGTGCTAAGTGGGGATTGGCGCTTCTTGATCCTTCCGCGCAATCCCCAATTGGAGCGCTTATCACTGCGGGACAGGTTGATCCCCTTTTCCAAGGCCGCCCTCATCAATTCGATGCCGATAACAGCATGAAGGTTTTGGTCTTGATGACGGACGGTGCGAACAACGCCGAGTATCGTCTTCGAACAGCGTACGCCTCAGGTGCTTCCGATATCATAAAGACCACGGTTGGGCAAAATCAGTATTATACAGCCATCACTTCAGAAACTTCCGGACAGTATGATAGCGACTCAAGGTATCCTGAATCGTATTTCTATGGGACATATCCGTTTGGCTCTTCCCGGATGTGGGACGATCGGCGGCTTATTGAACATCCTGATTTTCGGGACCGCGCTTCTGCGCGGGAGGAACGTATGGATTGGCCTGAAGTCTGGGCAGAAATGTCGCCGAGTTACTATGGGTACTTTCTGTATGGACGCCGTTTCAATCCGAATTGGTGGGGAGAATGGTACACGGCTAGCACCTATAAGAACCGCCTATGGAATGATATACATTGGACCGTAGATTCTGGGGAGAAGGACCGACGCCTCCGCCAAATCTGCGGTGTCGCGAATACCGCTGGGGTCGTGGTCTATTCCATCGGCATGGATGTCGACAGTACCAACTCACTCAACCTCCTGAAGGATTGCGCCTCATCCGAGGCCCATTACTTCGACGTTCAGGGTTTGGAAATCCAAACCGCATTCGACATGATCGCCGCGTCCATCTCTATGCTGAGGCTGACGAAATGATCCGCTTTCTCAAAGACCGCTTTCGCCGGTCCGAGGCGGGCGGGGTCACCGTTGAGTTCGTCATCCTGTTACCGCTGGTCTTTTACTTCTTCTTCCTTGCGCTTGAGACCGGTCTGTGGAGCGCGCGTGAGATCATGCTGCGCCGTGCTACCAATTTGGCCGTGCGGGACGTGCGTTTGGCGACTGGCGCCACGCCGGGCTATGACGCGATGAAAGCGCTGATTTGCGAGCGTTCGGTCTTTGATGCGGGCTGCCTAGAGAATATCCGGATCGAGATGCGCGCCTTGCCGATTGCCGATTGGGCTGACTTGGGCGGCCCTGCGCCTTGCGTGGACCGGGACGAAGATTTCGACCCGGCAAACGGCTTTCTGCCCGGCCAGCAGAACAATCTGATGATGATGCGCGTATGTCGTCTTTTTGAGCCACTTTTGCCGGGGACCGGTTTAGGCCGTCAACTGCCCGAAGGCTCCGACGGGCAATACGGCGTGCGGGTCACAACCGCTTTCGTAACGGAGCCACGCGGATGAGGGCGATTTCTTTAAAGCGTTTTTTCCAGTCCGAAGAGGGCAGCCAGACGATTGCCTTCTTGGTGCTGCTGCCTTTGCTGGTTTGGTCGATCATGGCGATGCTGACCTTCACGGATGCCTTTCGGGTGCGCGGGATGGCGACCGATGCCACCGCCGTCATCGCCGACAGCCTGTCGCGCCAGACGACGCCAATCACCGCCAATGACCTCTTGGGGCTGCAATCGGTCGCAGAGCAACTCACCGGGTATGAGGTCTCTTTGCGGATCACTCAGGTGCGCTGCATTTTGGACTGTGACAGTCTGGGCCGTCGGATCCTCGCGGTGGATTTCTCGCAGGGGATCGGTCTGGACAGCCTGCTTGATCTCGACTTTATCGCCGGTCTCTCGCGTGAGCGCGTGCCGCTGATGGCCGATGGCGACCGTCTGGTGCTGGTCGAGACAAGTTTTACCCACGAACCGATTGCGCAGATCGGCTTGGAAGCCAAAGAGGTCAGCGTGTCGCATGCCACAAGGATGCGTTTCGCGCCCCAGCTTTGCTGGATAAGGTGCGTCATCAGCTAAGCGGGCACTGCGCCGCCTGAAAAAAGGGGCTGCCCAATGGACAGCCCCGATTTCTTACCCCTGAAGCGCTTTCACACCGATTGCATCCTCGGCCTGCGCCTTGATCGCCAGTGCCGCGGCATGGGCACCTGCGGCGGTGGTGAAGTAGGGGATCTTGTCGTAAAGCGCGATAGAGCGGATCGACTTGCTGTCTTCGACCGCCTGCGCGCCTTCGGTGGTATTCATCACCAGATGTACATCGCCGTTTTTCATCATGTCGGTGATGTCGGGGCGTCCCTCGTAGACCTTGTTCACCACATCGCAGGCATGGCCATTGGCGGTGAGCCATTCCGCGGTGCCGCGGGTGCCGATCAAGGTAAAGCCTTGGTCCAGCAGGATTTCCGCGGCCTCCAGCATGTTTTGGCCCTTGTCGGCGTCCTTGACCGAGAGGAAGGCACAGCCGTTGCGCGGCAGTGGGTTGCCAGCGCCCATCTGCGCCTTGAGGAAGGCGCGGGGGAAGTCGCGGTCCCAGCCCATGACCTCGCCGGTGGAACGCATTTCCGGCCCCAAAAGCGTGTCGACGCCGGGGAAACGGGCGAAGGGCAGCACCGCTTCTTTGACCGAGAACCACGGCATATTCGGGTCGGCCAGTGTCATCGGATCGCCAAGCGGAAGGGTGTCTTCATATGCGGCCTGATCGGGGTAGGGCGGGCGCTGCGGGAAGTTGCTGAGCGGCTCCCCGGCCATGATCCGCGCGGCGATGGAGGCGATGGCGCTGTCCGTCGCTTTGGCCACGAAGGGCACGGTGCGCGAGGCGCGGGGGTTGACCTCAATGAGGTAAATCTCGCCGTCTTTCACCGCGAACTGGATGTTCATCAGGCCCACGACGTTGAGCGCTTTTGCCAGCGCGCGGGTCTGCTCTTCGACCTCTGCGATGATCTCGCGCGGGAGCGAGTAGGGCGGCAGGGAGCAGGCGCTGTCGCCGGAGTGAACGCCCGCCTCTTCGATATGCTGCATGATGCCCGCGACATGCACATTCTCGCCGTCGCAGAGGGCGTCGACATCCAGCTCGACCGCGCCCGACAGGTAGCTGTCGAGCAACACCGGGCTGTCGCCGGACACGACCACCGCATTGGTGATGTAGCGCTCGAGGCTGGCCTGATCGCGGACGATCTCCATCGCGCGGCCACCCAGAACGTAGGAGGGGCGGATCACCAGCGGAAAGCCGATTTCCTTGGCGATTTCCATCGCTTCGGCGTCGGAATGGGCGATGCCGTTGTGTGGTTGTTTCAAGTCAAGGTTCAGCACAAGCTGCTGGAAACGCTCGCGGTCTTCGGCCAGATCGATCATGTCGGGCGTGGTGCCGAGGATCGGGATGCCGGCCTCTTGCAGGCCATTGGCAAGCTTCAAGGGGGTCTGGCCGCCGAACTGAACGATGACGCCGTGCAGCGTGCCGTTCTCCTGCTCGACGCGCAGGATTTCCATCACGTGTTCAAAGGTCAGCGGCTCAAAGTACAGGCGATCCGAGGTGTCATAGTCGGTCGAGACCGTCTCGGGGTTGCAGTTGACCATGATGGTCTCATAGCCCGCGTCGGTGAGCGCATAGCAGGCGTGGCAGCAGCAGTAGTCAAACTCGATGCCTTGGCCGATGCGGTTCGGGCCACCGCCGAGGATGACGACCTTCTTGCGGTCCGATGGCCGCGCTTCGCATTCCGCCTCGCCCATCAGCGGGCTTTCGTAGGTGGAGTACATGTAGGGGGTCTGCGCTTCGAATTCGGCGGCGCAGGTGTCGATGCGTTTGAAGACGGCTTTGACGCCGAGAGCAAGCCGCGCGTCGCGAACCTGCGCCTCGCGGCTGTCAGTCAGCATGGCGAGCCGGGCATCGGTGAAGCCCATCATTTTCAACTCGCGGAAGGTATCTGCATCGTCGGGCAGACCGCTGGCGCGGATGCCCTCTTCGGCTTCGATGATCTCGCGGATCCGGGCAAGGAACCACGGGTCGAACATGGTATGCGCGTGCAGATCGTCGTCGGACATGCCGTGACGCATCGCTTGGGCAATGGTGCGCATCCGGTCAGGGGTCGGGGCCGACACGGCTTTGATCAGCGCCGCCATATTCTCTGGCGCGTCGCCGGGCAGGTCGCTGTTGAGACCGGTGATGGCCACTTCGTCAAAGCCGGTGAGGCCCGATTCCATCGACGCCAGCGCCTTTTGCAGGCTTTCGTGGATGGTGCGGCCGATGGCCATGGTCTCGCCCACCGATTTCATCGCGGTGGTGAGGTAAGGCTCGGCTCCGGGAAATTTCTCAAAGGCGAATTTGGGGATCTTGGTGACCACATAGTCGATGGTCGGCTCGAAAGACGCGGGTGTGACGCCGGTGATGTCGTTGTCGAGCTCGTCCAGCGTAAAGCCCACGGCCAACTTCGCCGCAATCTTGGCGATGGGGAAGCCGGTGGCCTTGGACGCCAGCGCCGAGGAGCGCGAAACGCGCGGGTTCATCTCGATCACGACCATGCGGCCATCGGCGGGGTTCACGGCCCATTGCACGTTGGAGCCGCCGGTCTCCACCCCGATCTCGCGCAGCACGGCGATGGAGTGGTTGCGCATGATCTGGTACTCTTTGTCCGTGAGCGTCAGGGCCGGGGCCACGGTGATGCTGTCGCCGGTATGCACGCCCATCGGGTCGATGTTCTCGATCGAGCAGACGATGATGGCGTTGTCGGCGGTGTCGCGCACCACTTCCATCTCGTATTCTTTCCAGCCCAGCAGCGACTCATCGACGAGGATTTGCCCCATCGGCGAGGCATCCATGCCCGAGCGGCAGTAGAATTCGTAATCCTCGCGGTTGTAGGCCACGCCGCCGCCGGTGCCGCCCATGGTAAAGGCGGGGCGGATGATCGCGGGAAGGCCGACGTATTCCAGCGCCTCAAGGGCGAGGTTCACGCCAGCGGCGAGGTCTTTCTTGCCGTCCTCGCGCTTGGGCGCGGTGACGATGGTGGCTTTGGGGTTTTCGATGCCCAAACGGTCCATCGCCTCGCGGAAGAGTTTGCGGTCTTCGGCCATTTCGATGGCTTCGCGCTTGGCACCGATCATCTCGACGCCGAATTTCTCAAGCACGCCCATCTCTTCGAGCGCGAGCGAGGTGTTCAGCCCGGTTTGGCCGCCCATGGTGGGCAACAGCGCATCGGGGCGCTCTTTTTCGATGATCTTGGCGACGATTTCAGGTGTGATGGGCTCGATATAGGTGGCATCGGCGAGCCCTGGATCGGTCATGATCGTAGCCGGGTTGGAGTTGACGAGGATGACGCGGTAGCCTTCCTCTTTCAGCGCCTTACAGGCTTGAGCGCCGGAATAGTCAAACTCGCAGGCTTGTCCGATGACAATCGGCCCCGCACCAATGATCATGATCGACTGGATGTCGGTACGTTTCGGCATGGCGGCCCCCTAAATTTGCAAATTGTCCTGCCTTATAGGCAAGGCGGCTCTGGCTGCAAGGGGGGAATGGCCATCACGGCCCGAGAAATAAGGGTGGCGCTGTGGCTTCACCCCCTCAAGGGCAACGATCCGGGGGGCCTTAGGGGGCTGCTGAAGGGATCAGCTTGGCTAGTCAGACCCTTCGGTATTAAGGAAGATGCGCAGCGTCGCCTCGAACTCGCGCGGTTTTTCCGCGTGGAGCCAATGCCCCGCGCCGGGAATTTTGGCAAAGCGCGCTTGCGGGAAAAGCGCCTTGATCGCCTCGCGGTGTTCGGGCTGAACATAGTCCGAGGCCCCCCCCGAGAGGAACAGGGTCGGTCCCTCGAATTGCCCGCTCACATCATCGGGCCAGCCGATGATCTTGGGCATCTCAGCCTCGAGTGCGTCAAGGTTCAGCCGCCAGCGTTTTCCGGGCACGTCGAGCGATTGGGTAAAGAAGCTCTGCAACGCGCGCTCTACCCCGGCTGTGGCCAGTTGCGCTTCGGCGTCCGAGCGGCGTTCGATCTGGGTGAGGTCCACGCCGCGCATGGCGTCGATGAACATCTGCTGTGTGTGCCCATAGGTGACGGGCGCGATATCGGCGACGATCACCCGGCGGAGCAGATCGGGCTGGGTCAGCGCCAGCATCATCACCGCCTTGCCGCCCATGGAGTGACCGCAGATGTCCACCGGGCCGCCCAGATGCGTGATAACCTCGGCCAGGTCCTGCGCCATCTCGGGATAGCTATGGGTGTCGTGATGCGGGCTGCTGCCGTGGTTGCGCATGTCCACCGTGACGACGTGGCGATTGTCGGAAAGACGTTTCGCGATGACGCCCCAGTTGCGGCCAGAGCCATAGAGGCCATGAACGATAAACAGGGACGGACGGTCGGCGGCGGCTTCGCCATATTCGGTGTAATTCAACATGCGGTCAAATTACGGGCATTGCAGCCCGGGGACCAGAGCGATTAGATGCGCGCATGATTGACCGCCAAGATTTCAACACCCGCGCCGAGGCGCTGCGCCCCCTGTTCGAGGATCGGCTGCGCATCAAAGCCCGCGATCTGCGCGAGGCGTTTCACCGCACCGGGCCGGAACTGCCGCGCGGCATTCGCGGCGATGGGGTGTTGCTGAGCAAGACCGAACATCTGGTCGCAAACCCTCATATCGCCCGTCAGCTGGAGGATGCCCCCGTTTGGGCGGCCTTCAACCGGGTCACGGCGCATCTGCGTGAGATCGACCCCAAGGCCCGGCGGCGCGGGATCATTCTGGATCGTTTGGCGGTGGTGGCCTTTAACATCCTCGTGGTTTTCGTGGGCTTCGTGATCTGGCTTTGGTGGCGCGGCTACGTTTAAGCCGCCGCGCCCAAGGGCTTAGGCCGGGTCGTAATCCGCGTCCGTCACCTTTTCCATCCATTCGACAGCCTCGCCGACCTGCGCCTCTTGCAGGGCGATATGGGTCATGGCGCTGTCTGGCGCGGCGCCGTGCCAGTGTTTCTCTCCGGGGCCGAACCAGACGACATCGCCTTTGTTAAGCGTTTGCACCGGGCTGCCTTCGGTCTGGGCGCGGCCGGTGCCTTCGGTGACGATCAGGGTCTGGCCCAAGGGGTGGACATGCCACGCCGTGCGCGCTCCGGGCTGGAAGGTCACCGTCACCCCGCGCAGGCGGGCGGGGGCCGGGGCAGAGATCAGCGGGGCCATCTCGACCTCTCCGGTGAAGTAATCTTCGGGGCCGGGTTCAGAGGGGCGGCTGCCTTTGGGGTGAATGATCATGCGGTTCTCCTTTGCAGAAGAATGTGGCGCGGGGAGGGGGGATCGGCAAGGGGGAGCGTGACAGAGCATCAGAGGGCAGCGCCCGACCGCGGGTGGGCATCGCAACCGCGCCGAGACCACTTTATTTCTCAAGTTTGATGTGGGGGTGATTTGACGTGCTTCGTCGCAGAAGCGCCCGCCCATGGGGCGGTCGGGCGCTGCCCGGCGGCGCAGGGCGCCTTGATTCCGGGCAAAGAAAGGCCCCCGCATCGCTGCGAGGGCCAAACTTCTCAAAGGTTCGGATACATCGGGAAACGCTGGCACAGCGCTTCGACTTCGGCGGCGACTTTCGCCTCAACCTCGGCATTGCCTTCAGCACCATTGGCCGCAAGCCCGTCGACCACTTCGATGATCCAATCGGCGATCTGGCGGAACTCGGCCTCACCGAAGCCGCGCGTCGTGCCTGCAGGGGAGCCGAGACGAATGCCCGAGGTTACCATCGGCTTTTCGGGATCAAACGGCACGCCGTTCTTGTTGCAGGTGATATGCGCCCGGCCCAGAGCCTTCTCGGTGTCATTGCCCTTCACGCCTTTGGGGCGCAGATCGACTAGCACCACATGGGTGTCGGTGCCATGTGTCACGGTGTCGAGGCCGCCTTTGATCAGCTGGTCCGACAGCGCTTGCGCGTTGGCGATGACCTGCTTGGCGTAGGTTTTGAACTCGGGGCGCTGTGCTTCGCCAAAGGCCACGGCCTTGGCTGCGATCACATGCATCAGGGGGCCACCCTGAATGCCGGGGAAAATGGCGGAGTTGATCTTTTTCGAGATCGCTTCGTCATTGGTCAAGATCATGCCGCCGCGCGGGCCGCGCAGGGTTTTGTGGGTGGTTGTGGTGGCCACATGCGCATGCGGGAAGGGGGAGGGGTGCTCACCCGCCGCCACGAGACCCGCGAAATGCGCCATGTCGACCAGCAGGTAGGCGCCGACGCTGTCGGCAATCTCACGCATTTTGGCAAAGTCGATCTGGCGTGGAATGGCGGAGCCACCGGCGATGATCATCTTGGGCTTATGCTCAGCCGCCAGTTCGGCAACTTGATCGTAATCCAGCAGGTTGTCCTGTTTGCGCACACCGTATTGTACGGCGTTGAACCATTTGCCGGATTGGTTCGGCTTGGCCCCGTGGGTCAGGTGACCCCCGGCATCAAGGCTCATACCCAGAATGGTGTCGCCGGGTTGCAGCAGCGCGGTAAAGACACCTTGGTTTGCTTGGCTGCCCGAGTTCGGCTGGACGTTGGCGAATGCGCAGTCGAACAGCGCGCAGGCGCGTTCGATAGCAAGGTTCTCGGCCACGTCGACATGCTCGCATCCGCCATAATAGCGACGGCCCGGATAGCCTTCGGCGTATTTGTTGGTCATGATGCTGCCCTGCGCCTCGAGCACCGCAGCAGAGACGATGTTCTCGCTGGCGATCAACTCGATCTCGTCGCGCTGGCGGCCCAGTTCGGCGTCAATCGCAGCGGCGAGGGCCGGGTCGGAATCAGCAAGAGATTTGGTGAAGAAATCGGACATCAGGGGATCCTCATTGGGGCTGGTTTCGCGTGTTGCCTATCGGAAACGCGGGCCGAGGTGAAGGCTGTAAACCGACAGGTTGCAAGATATGTGCGTCAACACTGGTGGCGCGCGGAATAATGTGATTGTTTTGGCCCCAAACGCCGATGATCGGAAACTTCGCCGGAATGAGCCTGCTGACATGTCTCTAAAGATCGCTTTTGTGGCCAGCCGGGCCAGCGTGGCCCAAACGGCGCGCGCCGCTTTGATCGGGCGTTATGGTGACGTGTCCCTGCGTCAGGCCGAGGTGATCGTGGCCTTGGGGGGTGACGGCTTCATGCTGCACACGCTGCACAGCACCCAAGACATGGACGCGCCGGTCTATGGGATGAACCGCGGCACCATCGGCTTTTTGATGAACGCTTACCGCGAGGGCGACCTGCAAGCGCGGCTGGCGGCGGCGGAAGAGGCGGTGATCAACCCTCTGGTCATGCGCGCCACCCATATCGACGGGACCATCTCGACCGCGCTGGCGATCAACGAGGTGTCCCTGCTGCGCGCCGGGCCGCAGGCGGCCAAGTTGCGCATCACGATAGACGGGCGGCAGCGGATGGAGGAACTGGTCTGTGATGGGGCGCTGGTGGCGACGCCTGCGGGCTCCACCGCCTATAACTATTCCGCGCATGGGCCGATCCTGCCGATTGGGTCGGATGTGCTGGCCTTGACCCCGATCGCCGCCTTCCGCCCACGCCGCTGGCGCGGGGCGTTGCTGCCGAAACGGGCGACGGTGCGCTTTGACGTGCAAGAACCGCAAAAACGCCCCGTGATGGCGGATGCCGACGGGCAATCGCACCGCGATGTGACCACGGTTGAGGTCTCTTCGGATCCAAGCGTAAGCCATCGGATCCTCTTCGATCCCGGTCATGGGTTGGAAGAGCGGTTGATCTCGGAACAGTTCAACTAACGTCCCCCGTCACTGCGGCCCTGCAGACGGCGTCTTTCCGCCTCTGCGCTCCTCGGACAGGGAACCCTGACTTCGCGCCAGCGTTGTACCTGCAAGAGCGGGACAATCCCGCATCTTCACAGCCTGTGAAAGGAGACCTGACATGAATTGGGACCGTATCGAAGGCAATTGGAACCAGATGACCGGCGCGGTGAAATCGCAATGGGGTGATCTGACCGATGATGAAATCACCGAAGCGCGCGGCAACCGCGAGCAGCTGGTGGGTAAGATTCAAGAACGCTATGGCATCGCCAAAGATGAGGCCGAGCGTCAAGTCGATGACTTCGCTGCGAAATACTGATTTTCGTAGCTGGCATAAAAAAAGGCGACCCCCTCGGGGGTCGCCTTTTGCGTTTCAAGAGAGGCTCAGGCCTCGTGCCAAGCGCGGTCGCCCTTGTCGTCTTTCACGCGGGTCGGCAGGCCAATGTCATCCAGCAGACCGAACAGCGGCTTGGGGTCCAGTTCTTCGACATTGACCATGGTGCCGCCATCATAGGTGCCATCGGCGATCAGCATCGCAAAGGCCACGGGCGGCACGCCTGCGGTGTAGGAAATGCCTTGGCTGCCGACCTCGTTATAGGCGTCCTTGTGATCGGCGACGTTGTAGACAAAAACCTCAACCTCTTCGCCGTCCTTCACGCCTTTCACCAGATCACCGATGCAGGTTTTGCCGGTGTAGTTCGGCGCAAGGCTCGAGGGATCGGGGAGTACGGCCTTCACCACTTTCAGCGGCACGACCTCAAGCCCTTCGGCGGTGGTCACGGGCTGTTCGGAGAGCAAGCCGAGGTTCTGCAAGACGGTGAACACATTGATGTAGTGATCGCCAAAGCCCATCCAGAAGCGCACGTCGGCGTCCGGGTAGTTGGCAGCCAGCGAATGGACCTCATCATGGCCTGACATATAGGCCTTTTGCTTGCCGACGACGGGCAGATCCCATTCGCGGCCGACTTCGAACATCTTGTTCTCTTTCCACTCGCCTTCCTGCCAGCTGTAAACCGTGCCGGTGAACTCGCGAAAGTTGATCTCAGGGTCGAAGTTGGTCGAGAAATACTTGCCGTGGTCGCCTGCGTTGATGTCGACGATGTCGATGGATTTGACCTCGTCCATGAACTCATCAACTGCGAAACGGGCGAAGGCGTTGACCATACCCGGATCAAAGCCAGCGCCTAGAATCGCGGTCACACCCGCCTCGGCGCAGGCCTCGCGGCGCTTCCATTCGTAGTTGCCATACCACGGCGGGGTCTCGCAGATTTTGCGGGGGTCTTCGTGGATCGCGGTGTCGATATAGGCGGCACCGGTGTCGATGCAGGCCTGCAGCACGGTCATGTTCACGAAAGGCGAGCCCACGTTGATCACGATCTGGCAGACGGTTTCCTTGATCAAGGCGGCGACAGCGTCGGTGTCCATGCCATCGACTTCGTGCGCCTTGAACACGCCGTCCTGTTTCATCGCGTTTTTCTCATGCACGCTGGCGATGATCGCCTCGCATTTGGAAACCGTGCGGCTGGCGATATGAAGCTCACCCAAACGATCATTATTCTGAGCGCATTTATGCGCCACAACCTGTGCGACGCCGCCCGCGCCGATGATAAGAACATTGCGTTTCATAGTGTTGACCTCTTTCTTGTCACGACAGGGCGGCGGCGAAATCGTCATAGTCGAAATCGCGCACCATTCGGGTGGTTCCGTCCAACTCGCGTACTGCGATGCCGGGCATTTTGACGCCGTTGAACCAGTTTTTCTTGACCATCGTGTAACCGGCAGCGTCTTGGAAGGAGAGGCGGTCGCCCGCCTTTAGCGGCGCGTCAAAACGGAACTCGCCAAAGATATCGCCGGCAAGGCAGGACTTGCCGCAGATCATCCATTCGTGGTCGCCGGTGTCGGGCGCGATCTTGGCCGGTTCGCGGTAGATCAGCAGGTCAAGCATATGTGCCTCGATCGAGCTGTCGACGATGGCAAGGTTCTTGCCGTTGTGCATCGTGTCGAGCACGGTGACCTCCAGCGTCGCCGCCCCGGTAATCGCGGCCTCGCCCGGCTCTAGGTAGACCTGCACGCCAAAGGCTTCGGCGAAGGATTTCAGCCGCAGCGCCAGATCATCAAGCGGGTAGTCCGCGCCGGTGAAATGGATGCCGCCGCCAAGGCTGATCCAGTCCATCTTGTGCAGCACAGCGCCAAAGCGCTCTTCGATCAGGGTCAGCATCTCGTCGAAACGCGCGAAGTCATCATTCTCGCAATTGTTGTGGAACATCAGCCCGGTGATCCGGTCTGCGACCGCGTCGATCGCCGCAGGGTCGTGTTCACCCAGACGGCTAAAGGGCCGCGCGGGGTCGGCCAGATCGAAGTCGGAGGTGGAGACGCCGGGGTTCACCCGCAGCCCCCGGATATGCCCGCGCGACTGCGCGTCGAACTTGTCGAGCTGGCCAATGGAGTTGAAGATGATCTTGTCGGCGTGGCCCAGCACCTCGTCGATCTCATGCTCGGCATAGGCGACGGAGTAGGCGTGGGTCTCACCGGGGAATTTCTCGGCCCCCAGCCGCACTTCGTAGAGCGATGAGGAGGTCGAGCCGTCCATATACTCCGACATGAAGTCGAAGACCGACCATGTGGCGAAACACTTCAGCGCCAGCAGGCAACGCGCGCCCGAAAGCGCGCGGAGGCGGGCGATCTTCTCCATATTGTCGCGGAGATTGGCCTTGTCGATCAGGTAATAAGGTGTCTGCACGTCGAAAACCTTTCTGCGCGGCCGGAGGGCATGCTCCGGGAGGGAAAAGACCCACTGGATGTGCTGTCGTGGTTGGCCCCGCTGCGGGGCATTTCCGAGGGCGCTTCGCATATTTCGCGCAAGCAGCGCAATTGTAAAAAAAACGCGCGGGCAGGCAAGCCCGTGCGTTTCCTTGGGTCTGAGTTTAGCGCCAGTCCTGCAAAGGTCCACCGCCATAGGTCTGATTGGTTAGCTTTGCGGGTAGCCGATGCCTCTCAGCGCGTCACGAATTTCGTCCAAGATTGCCGGGTCGTCGATGGTTGCGGGCGGCTTGAAATCCTCTCCATCCGCGATTTTCACGATGGTCGCGCGGAGGATCTTGCCCGAGCGGGTTTTGGGCAGGCGGTCCACCACCACGGCCTGTTTAAAGGCGGCAACGGGGCCGATCTGTTCGCGCATTCGGGTGACGCATTCCGCGACGATTTCCTCATGCGGGCGGTCGACGCCCTTGGTGAGGCACAAAAAGCCCACGGGCGACTGGCCCTTGAGGTCATCGCTGACCCCCACCACGGCGCATTCGGCCACATCGGGGTGGCCTGCCAGAACCTCCTCCATCGCGCCAGTCGACAGGCGGTGGCCCGCGACGTTGATCACATCATCGGTGCGCGCCATGATCCAGACATAGCCGTCCTCATCAATCCGCCCCGCATCGCCGGTCTCGTAATAGCCGGGGAAGGTGGCGAGGTAGGATTTGCGAAAGCGGTCTTCGGCGTTCCACAGGCCGGGCAGGGTGCCGGGGGGCAGGGGGAGCTTGATGGCAATCGCGCCCAACTCTCCGGCAGGCAGCGGTTCGCCCCGCTCATCCAAAATTTGCACGTCATAGCCCGGCATCGGCACGGTGGGCGAGCCGACCTTGACCGGCAGCGCCTCAAGCCCCGCCGGGTTGCCGACGATGGTATAGCCGGTTTCAGTCTGCCACCAATGATCGTAGACCGGCTTGCCCAGTTTCTCCTGCGCCCATTCGACGGTATCGGGATCGGCCCGTTCCCCCGCGAGGTAAAGCGCACGCAGGCTCGACAGGTCGTATTTCTTGATCTCCTCGCCCTTGGGATCTTCGCGTTTCACGGCGCGGATCGCGGTGGGGGCGGTGAAGAAACTGGCGACCTTATGTTCTTCGATCACCCTCCAGAAGGTGCCCGCATCCGGGGTACCCACGGGCTTGCCCTCGAACACAACGGTGGTGTTTCCCGCAATCAGCGGCGCGTAGCAGATGTAGCTGTGACCCACGACCCAGCCCACGTCCGACGCGGCCCAGAACACCTCCCCGGGTTCGACGTTATAGATGTTTTTCATCGTCCAGTTTAGCGCCACCAGATGCCCCGCCGTGGGGCGTACCACGCCTTTGGGCGCGCCGGTGGTGCCAGAGGTGTAAAGGATATAGGCGGGGTGGTTCCCCTCAACCGGAACGCATGGGGCCGGGCGCACGCCGTCTTGGGCGGCATACCAATCGATGTCCCGCTCGGGGTTCAACTCACAGGGTTTCTGGCCGCGTTGCAGGATGATGCAGGTGTCGGGCTTATGCGTGGCCTGTTCGATAGCCCCGTCCAGCAAGGGTTTGTAATCGACCACGCGCGATGGCTCGACCCCGCAAGAGGCGGCGATGATCGCCTTGGGTTTGCAATCGTCGATCCGCACCGCCAGCTCGCTGGAGGCAAAGCCGCCAAACACCACCGAATGGATCGCGCCGATCCGTGCGCAGGCCAGCATCGCCTCAACCGCTTCGGGCACCATGGGCATATAGATCACCACGCGGTCACCTTTTTCCACGCCCTGCGCGACCAGCGCCCCGGCGAGCGAGGCGACATGGGCCTGCAGCTCACTATAGGTCAGGGTCGATTTTTTGCCGGTGATGGGGCTGTCATAGATGATCGCGACGCGCTTGCCGTGGCCCTGTTCCACATGGCGGTCCACGGCGTTGTAGCAGGTGTTTACGCTCGCGTCCGCGAACCATTCATAGAGGTCGTCGCCCCGGTCAAACAGCGCCTGTTTCGGCGCGATGTCCCAATCGATCGCCTCGGCCTGCTCCAGCCAATAGGCTTCGGGGTCGGCCTTCCAACGGTCGTAGGTGTCGCGGTATCCCATGGTGATCCTCCTCTTATTGCACGGGCGGGGCAAACCCGCGGGCCGGGTATAGCTGTACTGACGCGCAAATATTTCCAGCCACTCTGGCCGCTTAGAAAGAATTCAGCAAGCGGATCGCTATTGTTCCTGTCAGTTGCGGCGCGTCATGCTAGGTTGGGCGGAAACCCTATTACCTTTGGAGCCTGCCCACATGCGTCTCGCCCTTTCTCTGCCCCTTGCTTCCTGCCTCGCCATGGTTGCCGCGCTGCCGGTTGCGGCGCAGGACCGTTCCTTCAACTTCGCCCTGCGCGGCGGGGTGGGGGCGGCACCGGATTATCCGGGCGCCAGCAGCTACCGCGCGACGCCGGATTTGGCCTTTACCTTTGGCTCGCTCGAATGGGGCGGGCGCAAGATCGGCACCAAAATCGGTGAAGCGCCCAAAACCGGTTTCGGCTTTACTGGCGCGTTCCGCTATCTGGGCGAGCGTGACAGTTCCGATCACCCCGAACTGGCGGGGCTTGAGGACATCGATGCGGCGGTCGAACTGGGCTTTGGCGTGGTCTACCGCGAGGTGAACTGGCAGGTCTTCGGCAAAGTGCGCCAAGGGTTTGGCGGGCATGAAGGCGTGACCGGCGACATCGGCGCTGACCTGATTTTCCGCCCCGATGAGCGTTGGACCATCACCGCAGGCCCGCGTTTCAGCCTTGGCAATGACACCTATGCCGACACTTATTTCGGCGTCGACACGGCCACACCGACCTTGGCGGCCTATGAGGCCGAAGGCGGCCTGCTGGGGGCGGGCGTCGAAGTGCAGGCGACCTACCGTCTGGACGAGGCATGGGCGCTTGAGGGGGCCGTGGCCTATCAGCGTCTGCTGAATGACGCCGCCGACAGCCCGATCACGCAGGCCGGTTCTGATGATCAATGGACCATGCGCATCGGCGTTAGCCGCGCGTTCAACTGGCGGTTCTAAGCGGCATTGCGCCGCCTCTCGGGGCGGCGCGTTGTTTGCGACATCTCGGTCGAAAACGGATCAGTTTGCGGCAGGATTCTTGTCATGATGAGGTTAGGCGCGGCATGAGGCCAGCGCCCCTCGCATGACAAAGGGCCCGACCATGGGTGACAAAATCAGCAACAAGAAGAAGCAAGCCAAGGCCGCGGCAAAACCCGCCGCCAAGGCCCCGTCCTCCGTCGCGGACATCAAACCCGCCACGCCCCGTAAATAAACCTATCCCCGACCACGCAGCGCCGTCCCCCGAAGGGGGCGGCGTTTGGCTTGGGGGCTTAGCCGTAATGCGCGACCGGGGTGCCCGCGATGGCGCCCACATTGAGCAGCCCGCGCGCGGTGATTGAGGGCGAGACGATATGCGCCCGGTTGCCCATCCCCATCAGGATCGGCCCGACTTCAAGCCCATCGCCCTTCATTTTCAGGATGTTACGCACGCCCGAGGCGGCATCGGCATGGGCGAAGACCAGCACATTGGCGGCCCCTTCCATCCGGTTGCAAGGCAGCAGCCGCGCGCGCAATTCTGGATCAAGCGCGGTGTCGATGTTCATCTCGCCTTCATAGACGAAATCGTGGTTGCCTGCGTCGAGGATTTGCAGCGCCGCGCGCAGACGTTTGCCCGACCCTTCGCCCTGATTGCCAAACTGGCTTTGCGAACACAGCGCGACTTTCGGCTCAATCCCAAAGCGCCGGACGTGGCGGGCAGCCCCGATGGCGATCTCGGCGATCTGTTCGGGGGTGGGGTGTAGGTTCACCTGCGTATCCGCGATGAAAAGCGGCCCGTCTTCGAGAATCATCATCGAAAGCGCGCCATGCGGGCGGAAACCGTCGCGGCCCAGCACCTGATTGACGTAGTTCAGATGCCAGCCAAACTCGCCAAAAGTGCCACAGATCAGGCTGTCGGCCTCTCCGCGATGCACCATGACCGCGCCGATGGCGGTGGTGTTGGTGCGCATGATCGCCCGCGCGATGTCGGGACTGACGCCGCGGCGGCACATCAGGCTGTGATAGGTCTCCCAATAGTCGCGGTAGCGCGGGTCGTTTTCGGGGTTCACCAGATCGACGTTCTGACCCAGTTGCAGGTTCAACCCGGCCTTTTCGATGCGCCGTTCGATCACCTCGGGGCGGCCAATGAGGATGGGCCGTTCCACCGTCTCTTCGATGATCGCTTGCGCGGCGCGCAGCACGCGCTCGTCCTCGCCTTCGGCAAAGACCAGACGGCGGGGGGAGGAGCGGGCGGATTCGAAGACCGGCCGCATGATCAGCGCGGATTTGAACACCGACCCGTCAAGTTTGCGTTTGTAAGCGTCGAGGTCTTCGATGGGCCGCGCCGCCACGCCCGTCTCCATCGCGGCCTTGGCCACGGCAGAGGATACCACACCGATGAGGCGCGGATCGAAGGGTTTCGGGATCAGGTATTCCGCGCCAAAGGTCAGCTGTTCGCCTTGGTAGGCCGCTGCCGCCTCGGCACTTGTCGTCGCGCGGGCGAGGGCGGCGATACCATCGATACAGGCGATCTTCATCTCGTCGTTGATCGTGGTCGCGCCCACATCCAGCGCGCCCCGGAAGATGAAGGGGAAGCAGAGCACGTTGTTGACCTGATTGGGAAAATCGCTGCGCCCTGTGGCGATAATCGCGTCGGGTGCCACGGCGCGGGCCAGATCGGGCAGAATTTCGGGCGTCGGGTTCGCCAGCGCAAAGATGATCGGGCGTTTGGCCATCTTCGCGACCATTTCAGGCGACAGCACGCCGGGGCCCGACAGGCCAAGAAAAAGGTCCGCCCCGTCGATCACATCGTCCAGCGTGCGCAGATCGGACTTCTGCGCATATTCCGCTTTGCTGGGGTTCATGTCCTCGGTCCGGCCTTCATAGACCAGCCCGTTGATGTCACACAGCCAGACGTTCTCGCGCTTCACGCCGAGTTTCAGCAGCATGTTGAGGCAGGCGATCCCCGCCGCCCCGCCACCGGTCGAGACGATCTTGATGTCCTCGAACTTCTTACCCGCCACATGTAGCGCGTTTTTCGCAGCCGCGCCGACGACGATGGCGGTGCCGTGTTGGTCATCGTGGAAAACGGGGATGTTCATTCGCTCACGGCAGATTTTCTCGACGACGAAACAATCGGGGGCTTTGATGTCTTCGAGGTTGATCGCGCCGAAACTCGGCTCCATCGCGCAGACGATCTCGGCCAATTTTTCGGGGTCGGCTTGGTCCAGCTCGATGTCGAAACAGTCGATATTGGCGAATTTCTTGAAGAGCACGGCCTTGCCCTCCATCACCGGTTTCGAGGCCAGCGCGCCGATATTGCCCAGCCCCAGCACCGCGGTGCCATTGGTGACCACGGCCACCAGATTGCCGCGCGAGGTATAGCGGGCGGCGGTGTCGGGGTCGTTCTTGATCTCGATGCAGGCCTCGGCCACGCCGGGCGAATAGGCGCGCGCCAGATCGCGGCCATTGGCCAGCGGTTTGGTCGCGCGGACCTCCAGCTTACCGGGCCGGGGGTGTTCGTGGTAGTCCAATGCTGCTTGGCGCAAGTTGGGGGTGTCGGACATCGTTCATGCTCCTCCCGAATAATGGTTTAGCGTTAAACTAATTTTTGCGCGCAAGCAAAGCGGCATTTGGGCGGGTCGGTCTTGGCGGCGGGTGGCTTTGCCCCAGCGTCGTCCTTGCAGGTCATTTTACGCAGGCTTTATGAGGCGATTGAGGTGACATGTGGTTTTGCATCGCACAGGGCGGGGCAATTTTCTATAGTCCGAGAAAAGGGGAGAGCCTAATGACTGATTTGCGCGAAGCGGCTGTGATGGTGCGGGAAAATGCCCATGCGCCCTATTCGAATTTCAAGGTCGGTGCGGCGATCCGCACGGCGTCGGGCGCGGTATTCAGCGGCTGCAATGTCGAAAACGTCGCCTACCCGCAGGGCACCTGTGCCGAGGCTGGGGCGATTGCCGCCATGGTCGCAGCGGGCGAGCGTGACATCGCCGAGGTCTATGTGGTGGCGGGCAGCGATCTGCCGGTGACCCCCTGCGGCGGTTGCCGCCAAAAACTGGCCGAGTTTTCGGGCGACAAGGTGTCGGTGACCATGGCGACCGTGGCGGGCAAAGAGCAGCAGATGACCATGGGCGACCTGCTTCCGGGGGCCTTTGGCGCCGCCCATATGCAGGGTTAACCTCATGAGCGCGCGGGACATTCTGGCGCGGCTGCGCCATGGAGAGGCACTGGACGCAGAGGCGCTGACGTGGATGGCCCGAGCGCTGGCCGACGGCCGTGTCAGCGACGCGCAGGCCGGGGCCTTTGCCATGGGCATCTGCCTCAATGGATTGGACCAACCGGGCCGTGTGGCCTTGACCCTTGCGATGCGCGATTCGGGGCAGGTGTTGGACTGGGATTTGGACGGTCCGGTGCTCGACAAACACTCCACCGGCGGCGTGGGCGATTGCGTGTCGCTGATCCTTGCCCCGGCGCTGGCGGCTTGCGGCGCTTACGTGCCGATGATCTCGGGCCGGGGTTTGGGGCACACGGGCGGCACGCTGGATAAGCTGGAGGCGATCCCCGGCGTCAGCACCCAGTTGGAAGAGGCGCAGTTTCGCGCGGTCGTGCGCGACGTGGGCTGCGCCATCGTCAGCGCCAGCGGCGACATCGCCCCGGCGGATCGGCGGCTTTATGCGGTGCGGGATGTGACCTCGACCGTGGATTCGCTCGATCTGATCACCGCCTCGATCCTGTCGAAAAAGCTCGCCGCTGGGCTGGATGGGCTGGTGCTGGATGTAAAGGTCGGCTCGGGCGCTTTCATGAAAGAACTGTCGCAGGCGCGCGCCTTGGCCGAAGCGCTGAGCGGCACCGCCACGGCGGCGGGTTGCCCCACAACGGCGGTGATCAGCGACATGAACCAGCCGCTGGTGCCGAGCCTTGGCAACGCGCTGGAAGTGGCCGAGGTGATGCGGGTGCTGACCGGGGCGGCCACCGGGCCAATCCTTGATGTAACGGCTGAACTAGGGGGCGGTCTGCTCGCCAATGGCGGACTGGCCGCGAGTGCCGAGGCCGGGGCCGATGCCCTGCGCGCGGCGGTCCGCGATGGCCGCGCATTGGAACATTTCACTCGGATGCTGAGCGCCATGGGCGCGCCCGCCGATTTCGCCGAAAACTGGGGGCGCATCCTGCCCAAAGCTCCGGTGATCCGCGCTGTGCCTGCGCCGCGCGGCGGCACCGTCAGCGAGATCGACGGCGCGGCGCTTGGGATGGCGGTGGTCAATCTTGGCGGTGGCCGGGTGATTGAAGCGGACCAGATCGACCCGGCAGTGGGCCTGTCGGAAGTGCTGCGCTTGGGCGATGAGGTCCCTGCGGGCCAGCCCTTGGCACTGATCCACGCGGCGGGGCCAGAGGCGGCGGATGCGGCAGAGGCGGCGGTTTTGGCAGCAATCACGCTGGGCGATACGCCGGGCAAAGTGCCGGAATTGATTTTGGAAAGGATCGGCTGATGGGACGTGCATTCTTGGTCGTGATCGATTCCGTGGGCATCGGCGGCGCGCCGGACGCGGGGGATTTCTTTAACGGCGATCTGCCCGATACCGGGGCCAACACGCTGGGCCATATCGCGCAGTCCTGTGCCGCGGGAGAGGCCGAAGAGGGCCGCAGCGGACCGCTTGCCCTGCCGCATCTTGACCGGTTGGGGCTGGGTGCCGCGCTGACGCTCGCCAGCGGGATGGAAGCGCCGGGTTTGGGGGCGACACCAGAGGGCCGCTGGGGTGCTGCGACGGAGGTTTCGCAGGGCAAGGATACCCCTTCGGGTCATTGGGAATTGGCGGGGTTGCCGGTGCCTTGGGCTTGGCAATACTTCCCGGATGAAACACCGGCCTTTCCGGCCGACCTGACCGAAGAGGTCGCGCGGCTGGCGGGCACCGATGGCATCTTGGGCAATTGTCATGCCTCAGGCACGGCGATCATTGAGCGGCTGGGGGCGGCGCATTGCGAAAGCGGCTGGCCGATCTGCTATACCTCAGCCGACAGTGTTTTCCAGATCGCCGCGCATGAAGAGACCTTTGGCCTCGACCGTTTGCTGAAGCTTTGCGAAGACATCGCACCCCGCCTGCATGAGATGAAGGTGGGCCGTGTCATCGCGCGGCCTTTCACCGGCGAACCGGGCGCATTCCAGCGCACCGCGAACCGCCGCGACTATGCCATCATGCCGCCGAAACCAGTGCTGACCAATTGGGTGCAAAACGCCGGTGGGCGGGTCTATGCGGTGGGCAAGATCGGCGACATCTTTACCATGCAAGGCATTGATGAATTGCGCAAAGGGCCGGATGCCAAGCTGATGGAACACCTGCATGATCTGGTGGAAGAGGCCGAAGACGGCAGCCTGACCTTTGCCAATTTCGTGGAGTTCGACAGCCTTTATGGTCACCGCCGCGATGTGTCGGGCTATGCCCGCGCGTTGGAGTGGTTCGACACCGAGATCGGCAAGGTGATCGCCGCGCTGCGCGAGGGGGACATGCTGGTCGTGACGGCGGATCACGGCAATGATCCGACATGGGCAGGCAGCGATCACACGCGCGAAAGGGTGCCGGTGCTGGTCGCCGGGACCGGGGCAGGGGAGCTGGGTCAGATCGGCTTTGCCGATGTGGCAGCGCTTGTCGCCGGGCATCTGGGGGTAGAGGTGCCAGCCTAGCCGCGCAGCCTTTGCTTGCGAGCGGGGCGCTTGTGCGGCTAGAAGCGAGGCAAATAAAGGAGCCTGCCGCATGACCGATACCCCCAATCATCTGACGATCGTTGACCATCCGCTGGTGCACCACAAGCTGACCATCATGCGCGACAAAACCACCTCGACCGCCGCCTTCCGGCAATTGCTGCGCGAGATCAGCCAGCTTTTGGCCTATGAGGTGACGCGCGGCCTTCCGATGACGACCAAGCGGGTCGAGACCCCGATGCAGGAGATGGACGCGCCGACGCTCGACGGCAAGAAGCTTGCGCTGATCTCGATCCTGCGGGCGGGCAACGGGCTGATGGACGGGGTTCTGGAGCTGATCCCCTCGGCACGGGTCGGTTTTGTTGGTCTTTACCGTGACGAAGAGACGCTGCAGCCGGTGCAGTATTACTTCAAGGTGCCCGAGGCGATGGAAGATCGTCTGGTCATTGCTGTGGATCCGATGCTGGCCACCGGCAACTCCTCGGTCGCGGCGATCAACCTGCTGAAAGAGGCCGGGGCCACCAACATCATCTTCCTTTGCCTGCTCGCCTCGCCCGAAGGTGTGGCCACGATGAAGGCCGCGCATCCGGACGTGCGCATCGTCACGGCCTCGCTGGATGAGGCGCTGAACGAGAAGGGCTATATCATTCCGGGTCTGGGCGACGCGGGCGACCGGATGTTCGGCACAAAGTGATCCGGTAAGTTTCGCTATTCAGCGCGTGGTGCTTTACTCAGGCCGCGCGCTGAGGCATCGTTCTACTAGATAGTGTGGGGGCATTAGATGACACTTACCAAAAGTATTGCCATGGCAGTGATCGTGGCCGCTTTGGGCGTCGGCGGATCGCAGACCCAAGCGCAAGACAGCCGCAGCCAGCCAGCGGAGTTTCCGCCGTCTTCCTACAAGGGCAAGCAATATGTCGACAGCGCGGGATGTGTGTTCATCCGTGCGGGCATCGACGGCGATGTGTCATGGGTCCCCCGCATGAGCCGCGCGCGCCAGCAGATCTGTGGTTTCCAGCCCACGAACGGCGTGCAAGTGGCGGCTGCACAGGCGACAACAGCAGCGAAGACCAAGGTCGAAGCCGCCCCCGCCAAAACGCCGCCGACCCGCGTCGCCGAAGTGCAAGCGCCCAAGGTGAAACCGCAAGCCCCCGTGGCCCGGCCCGCACCGCAAAAGGTGGTGCGCCGTGTGGCTCCGGCCCCGGTTCGCGCATCCGCCCCCAAAGTCGTGCGCGAAACCGCACCGCGCCCCGTGCCCGTGGTGCCGAGCAAACCCGTCGCTCTGGCTGCTCCGGCACCGGCTGGGTTCGTCACCGCTTGCCCCGGCGCTTCGCCTCTGTCGCAGCGCTATATGCGGCGCGGGGATGGCTATAGCGTGCGTTGTGGCCCGCAGGCCGAACCTATCGTGACAGGCCGTCTTGCGCCCACCACCCCACAGCGCGGCACGGCCCCTCAGCCTTACCGTAGCGCAGGGATGATGCCCGGCGTGGCCGCAGCGCCCGCACGTGTCGTCGCCCCCGCCGTGGTTGCGGCGCCGGTGGTCAGCGCGCCGCCTGCCCGGGCCGTGGGCACCCAAACACGGATCGTGCCGAAACATGTGGCGATCAACCGATTGAACACGACAAACGTCAAAGTTCCCCACGGCTATCGTAAGGTCTGGGAGGACGACCGTCTGAACCCGCACCGCGCCGAGCAGACCTTGGAAGGCCGCGCCGATATGCTGCTGGTCTGGACCCAGACCGTGCCGCGCCGTTTGGTGAACAAGGCCACCGGCGAAGACGTGACCGCCAAAGTGCCGCTGATCTACCCCTATCTCGATATCGAAACGCAGCGCCGCAAACTGGGGGTGGTCAAGATTGTTGAACGGGACGGCCAAGTGGTGAAACGTGTTCTGCGCTACCGCAATGCCGCGCCGATCCACCGCGATGCCCGCCCCGTCAAGAGAGCGCCGGTGAAGACCGCGCCGGTTAAGGCTGCACCGGTCTATTCCAGCCGGTCGGCCCCGGCGGCGCAGGTCAGCACCAAGGCAGGCTATGTGCAGGTTGGTGTCTTTGGTAGCCCAGCCAATGCGCAGCGCGCGGCGCGTCAGATCGCATCCATGGGCATGCCTGCCCGCATCGGCAAACAGACACGCGGCGGCAAGACCTATCACAGCGTTCAGGCGGGCCCCATCGCAGGTGGCTCGGCCCAAGCGGCGCTTGGTCAGCTGCGCCGGGCGGGATACCGGGACGCCTATCTGCGCCGCTAAGCGCGTTGCAAGGACAAGCAAAAAGGCCAGCCGTGGTGTCCCCCCGGCTGGCCTTTTTCTTTGGCGGATCGTTCAGTCAGCCGCCGCAGATGCTTTGCAGTCGCAGCCAATCGGCATCCGACATCAGCGGCGCGGTCAGCTTGCCGTTCATCGGGTCGCCTTCGATTAGGGGCAGGGTGCTTTCGCCGGTGATGTCGCGGGCAAATGCATAGGGTTTGCTGCGCAACTCGGCCTTGGCAAAACGTGCCAACTGGGCGTCGACTTTCGGTGTCGCGGCGGGGCGCATCAGCAGTTGCTCGGCATAGGCGTCCAGCGCTTCCGAAGAGATATCGCCGGTGGTCAGCAGGCGGAAGTTTTCGCGCAGGCCCACGGCCTCTAGCAGCGCGCGCAGCGGGTCATGTTCGCTGCGTGCCACATCTTCGGTGAGCACATAGCCCGCAGCAACATCGGGTTCTTCGTAATCCTCCAGCACCGCGCGGTCGAGTACGATAAGACGCCCCGGCAGATGCAGGCTGGCGCGGGTCATATCGGGCAGGATCGCCACGCGCCCCACCTCCAAGCGTTTGGTGAGCCGCGACAGCGCGGCACTGCCGCCGGGGCTTTCGCAGGCGGGGCCGGATACCCGTTCAAGCCGCTTCAGCAGCGCCGTGCCCAATGAGACGCGCTTGACCTCTGGGACCACTTTGATCGCGTGATCGCGCAGCGCGCCGGGCATCCAAAAGACCGCCAGCGCCGCCACCACGGCGACAGAGGCGACCATGCCCACCCACCGCAAGCGGCCCGGCTTCGGGCGGCTGCGGCTAATGGCGCGGCGCAGCTTTTCGATGGCCTCAATCATCTCGGTTTCATTGTCGGGCAGTTCCAGCGTCTCTCCCGGATCGCCGTCCGGATGATAGAGCGCGGGGGTCTGGCCGGGATTGGTCCTGTCGACGGCAGCCAGCGACCAATGGGTCAGCGCCTGATCCTTGAGATCGCTGATCACCAGTGTCGCATCACCGATAGAGACGATCACCTCGCGCCGCTGCGCATCGGGCGTGGCGCGCCAAAGGCCCGTCGCTTCGAGCCGGGCGTATTTTGTCAAGGCGGTCAT
The DNA here is from genome assembly GCF_032922545.1 of Sulfitobacter sp. LC.270.F.C4. Lineage (NCBI taxonomy): Bacteria > Pseudomonadati > Pseudomonadota > Alphaproteobacteria > Rhodobacterales > Roseobacteraceae > Sulfitobacter > Sulfitobacter sp. LC.270.F.C4. Next base: position 1,067,600 of record NZ_CP136692.1, read on the forward strand.
GGGGTTCTGCTGCGGGCCTGTCAGTTTTCGCCACTCTACCACGCGCTGCGGGATCAGCAATGGCAGGTGACATAATGCCCCGCCTTAGAGGTCCGCCGCCTGCTTGCGCAGTTCAAACTTCTGGATCTTCCCGGTGGAGGTCTTGGGCAACTCCCCGAAAATCACCCGCTTGGGCGTTTTGAACCCGGCAAGACGTTCGCGGGCAAAGGCGATCAGCGCCTCTTGGCTGGCCTCCGACCCCGGCTTCAACTCGACAAAGGCGCAGGGCACCTCGCCCCATTTTTCATGCGGTTGGGCCACCACGGCAGCCAGATTGACCGCGCCGTGGCCCATCAGCACGCCTTCGACTTCAACGCTTGAGATATTCTCTCCGCCGGAGATGATGATGTCCTTGGCGCGGTCGGCGATCTGGATATAGCCGTCGGGATGCTGCACCGCGATGTCGCCGGAATGGAAGTAACCGCCCGCAAAGGCTTCGGCGGTGGCCTCGGGGTTCTTGAAGTAGCCTTTCATTACCGCATTGCCGCGGATCATGATTTCGCCCTGTGCGGTGCCGTCGCGCGGGGTCTGGGCCATCTCGGCGTCCATCACCGTGATCTCTTCCATCATCGGCATGGCGATGCCTTGGCGGGCTTTGATCCCGGCGCGCTCAGCCTCGGGCAGCCCGTCCCAATCGCCTTGCCACAGACATTCGGTGACATGGCCAAAGGTCTCGGTCAGCCCGTAGACCTGCGTGACGTTGAAACCCAGTTTCTCGATCTTCGACAGGGTTGCGGGGGCAGGGGGCGCGCCTGCGGTGAAAACCTCGACGCGGTGATCGAGGGCGCGGCGGTCTTCTGCGCTGGCGTTGACCAGCATGTTCAGCACGATGGGCGCACCGCCGAAATGGGTGACCCCGTGATCCGCGATGGCGTCATAGATCGCGCCCGCTGTGATGTCGCGGCAGCAGACCAGCGTGCCGCCCAGCAGTGGCATCATCCAAGTGTGGTTCCAGCCGTTGCAGTGAAACAGCGGCACGATCTGCATGAAAACCGGGCGCAGCACCATCTGCCAAGAGACGACCGTGCCCATGGTCATCAGATAGGCCCCGCGGTGGTGATAGACCACGCCCTTGGGCCGCCCGGTGGTGCCGGAGGTATAGTTCAGCGCGAGGCTCTCCCATTCGTCGTCGGGCATGATCCAGCTAAAGTTCGGATTGGCCTCAGCCAGCAGGTCTTCGTATTGCGGATGCCGCCCGCTGGGAGGGAGGCCGACGGCGGGGTCGGGCACTTCGATGATCGCAGGGCATGTGCCGTCCATCCGCGCGCAAGCGTCTTCGGCCAGCGCCAGGAATTCGGTATCGACGAGCAGCACCTTGGCCCCTCCGTGGTCGAGGATATAGGCCACCGTTTTAGGGTCGAGGCGGATGTTGATGGTGTTGAGCACGGCCCCGCAGGCCGGCACGCCAAAATGCGCCTCGGCCTGCGCGGGCAGGTTGGGGATCAGGGTCGCGACCACGTCGCCCGGAGCCACGCCGATCTCGGCCAACAAGGCGGCAAGGCGGGTGCAGCGGTCATGGTACTGGGCATAGGTGACGCGGTGGTCACCGTAGATCACCGCGGTTTGCCCGGCGAAGACCTCTGCCGCCCGGCGCAGATGCGACAGTGGCGTTAGCGCCACAAAATTCGCTGCGCATTTTTCAAGCCCGCGCTCATCCGTCATCCACCCCATGTGACCCCTCCCAAGGCATTGGTTGCGATTTGGGGTTGAGTATTGCTGCCGGGACGTGACTTTGAAAAGAGGGCAGGAGCGAAAAGGAGGGCAGATGCAAGACGCAGCGGTGAAATCAGGCTTGGCGGCGCTTTGCGCCGTAAGCGGTATGGCGGCTTTGGGGCTTACGGATAACTTCGTCCCCTTCATAACCGAGCGCGGCTCGCTCTGGCAGTTTCATTTTGTGCGCGGTGTTATGGCGGTGGCCATTCTGATGGTGCTGGCGGCCCTTGGTTTCGGCATCCTGCGGCCAAAGCGGTTCTGGGCCGTGGCGGGCCGCAGCTTGTTTCAGGCCGGGGCCATGTTGATCTATTTCGGCTGTCTGGCCTTTTTGCCCATCGGCGTGGTGGTGGCCGGGCTTTTCACCTCGCCGCTCTTCGTGCTGATGATCTCGGCCCTGTTCCAAGGCAAGCGTGTCGGGCCATGGCGGTGGGGGGCCGTGGCGGTGGGCTTTGCCGGAGCGTTGATGGTGATCCGCCCCGACCCGAGCGATCTTGACCCCGTGGCCTTTCTGCCGCTCTTGGCCGGGGCGCTCTATGCGATCGGCGCCGTGGCGACGCGGGCATGGTGCGAAGGGGAGAGCACGATGGTCATGACCGCAGGCTTTTTCGGCATGTTGGCGGTCATGGGCGGCATCGGTGTCATGGTTTTGCCGGGTGCGGAGGTGGCAGGGCCCGAAGGTTTCGTCAGCCGCACATGGGGGCCGCTGGATGGCGCGATGTGGTTCTGGATCGCGGTGCAAGCGGTAGGCTCGCTCATCGGCATCGGGTTTCTGGTGCGCGGCTACCAATTGGGCGAGGCCGGACATGTCGCCATTTTCGAATACTCCCTGCTGATTTTCGCCAGCTTTTGGGCCTATGTCCTATGGGACCAGCAGGTGCCGCCCATGGGCTTTGCGGGCATGGCGTTGATTGCACTGGCGGGGGCGGTCATCGCGCTGCGCAGTGATGAGCCGTCTACCTTGCGCGCGCCGGAGGCGGTGGAGTGATCATCAGCCGGGGCCGTCGCTATGTCTTTGTGCATATCCCCAAAACGGGGGGCACCTCGCTCGCGCTGGCTTTGGAAGGGCGGGCGATGAAGGACGACCTGATGCTGGGTGACACGCCGAAGGCGCTGAAACGGCGGCGGCGGTTGCAAGGCGTGCAGGCGGCGGGGCGGCTCTGGAAACACTCAACGCTGGCGGATGTCGACGGGCTGCTGCGGCCTGAGGAGTTGGATGGGCTGTTTTGCTTCACGCTGGTGCGCAACCCTTGGGACCGGGTGGCGAGCTATTACCGCTGGCTGCGCGGGCAGGGGTTTGATCATCCGGCGGTGGGTCTGGCGAAGGCGAATGACTTTGCCGGTTTTGTGACCCATCCGCAGACCCGCGCCAGCCTGCGCGCTTGGCCCGCGCGGCGCTATATGGCGGATGCGGCGGGGCGGGAGCGTTGTGATCTCTATATTCGGTTGGAGCATTTCCCAGCGGATGCGCAGCCGTTGTTCGAGCATCTGGGTTTTGAATTGGAATTGCCGCGAGTGAATGCCTCAGCAGGGGCTGCGGCCTATACGCCTGAGTTGCGCGATATTGTGGCGGAGGTTTGCGCCGAGGATATCGCGCGATTTGGCTACGCTGACGACGGCCCCTAGGCCCGGAATCAAGCCGCAGGCGCCGGGCCATCGCCTGCCCGCCCCCCGGGTAGGCGATTTGGCGAGGCTGGGCGGTACTTTGCGGGCACACATCACTGCTGCGCCATAAAGTGGCACGAGGCCACCTTGGATCGCCGACCCGCGGGCAGGCGATGGCCCTCATAGCTCTACGAAAAAGGGGCGCCGAAGCGCCCCGATCTTTTATGCTGCCTTGCTGGCGTCCGGGTTGAACCGCCCGTAGAACGACTGGTTCTTCTGGGCCATCTCGCGCAGCAATTCGGGGCATGCAAACCGCTCACCGAACTTCTCGGTCAACTGATCACAACGCTCCGCCGCATAGGGCGCGCCGATCATATCAAGCCAGCTCAGCGGCCCACCGGACCAAGGCGCAAAGCCCCAGCCAAGGATCGCACCGACGTCACCCTCACGGATGTCCATCAACACGCCTTCTTCCAGCGCGCGCACGGCTTCCAGCGTCTGCGAGAACAGCAGACGGTGCTGCACTTCGATCAGATCGGGCTGTTCCTCGGCCACGGGGTATTTGTCGCCCATGCCCTGCCACAGACCGATCCGCTTGCCCTTGGCGTCATAGCTGTAGAAACCGGCATTCGCCTTGCGGCCCAGACGGCCCTCTTTCTCCATCCAGAACACCAGCGGGTCGATATCGTCGTTGGGATAGTCTGCCCCCATCGCCGCCTTGGTGGCACGGGCAATCTTGGCGCCCAGATCGATCGAGGTCTCATCCATTAACTGCAATGGCCCAAGCGGCATGCCGACGAGCTTGGCCGCATTCTCGATCAGCGCAGGCTCAACACCCTCCTGCACCATGCGCACACCTTCGTTGATGTAGGGAATGATGCAGCGGTTGGCGTAGAAAAAGCGCGCGTCGTTGACCACGATTGGGGTCTTGCGGATCTGGCGCACATAGTCGAGCGCCTTGGCCACGGCCCGGTCGCCGGTCTCAGCGCCCTTGATGATTTCCACCAGCAACATCTTCTCGACCGGAGAGAAGAAGTGGATGCCGATGAACTGCTCCTGACGGCTCGACGCCTTCGCCAGATCGGTGATCGGCAGGGTCGAAGTGTTGGAGGCAAAGATGCAATCCTCGGGGATCACGGCTTCGACCTTCTGGGTCATCTCGGCCTTGACCTTGGGGTCTTCAAACACCGCTTCGATGATCAGGTCGCAGCCCTTGAGCGCATCCAGATCGGTGGTCGCGGTGATCAAGTCGAGCGCTTTGGCCTTCTTCTCTTCGGTCGATTTCTTCCGGGCGATGCCCTTGTCGAAATAGCTCGCGGAATAGGCCTTGCCCTTGTCGGCGGCTTCTTGGGTTTGGTCGATCAGCACGACCTCGATGCCCGCCTGAACCGACACCAGCGTAATGCCCGCGCCCATCATGCCCGCACCCAGCACGCCCAGTTTCTTGACGCGCTGGTCCGGCACGCCTTCGGGGCGCACGGCACCTTTCTCAAGCGCTTCTTTGTTAAGGAAGAGCGAGCGGATCATATTGCCCGAGGAGGGGTTCATCAGCACATTGGTGAACCAACGCGCCTCGATTTTCAGAGCCGTGTCGAAAGGCACCAGCGCGCCTTCGTAGACCGCCGACAAAAGCGCCTTGGCCGCCGGATAGACACCCTGCGTCTTGCCGTTGACCATCGCACTGGCGCCGACGAACGTCATGAAACCCGCCGGATGATAAGGCGCGCCGCCGGGCATTTTATAACCCTTGGCATCCCACGGCTTCACCATATCGGCGTCCTTGGCATTCAGCACCCAGTCGCGTGCCGCGGCCATCGGGTCTTCGCTGACCTCATCAATAATGCCGGCCTTCTGGGCAGCAGCAGGGGCGACCATTTTGCCTTCCAAGAGGAAGGGCGATGCCGCCATCGCGCCGAGCTTGCGCACCATCCGCGTGGTGCCACCGGCCCCGGGGAAGATGCCCACAAGGATTTCCGGCAGGCCAATCCGCGCCTTCGGGTTATCCGCCGCAAAGGTGCGATGCGTGGCCAGCGGCAGTTCCAGCCCGATGCCCGCGGCGGTGCCGGGGATCACGCAGGCCACGGGCTTGCCGCCCTTGTTGGTCTTGGGGTCCATGCCCGCGCGCTCGATCTTGCGCAGCAGAGCGTGCATCTGCATCGTGCCCTCGAAAAGCCCCTTGGCCGGATCGTCGCCCGCGTCTTCCTTCATCTTGGCCAGCAGGTTCAGGTCCATCCCCCCGGCGAAAGACCCTTCCTTGCCCGAGGTGATGACGATGCCCTTCACGGCGTCATCGGCCAGCGCGTCGTCGATATGCTTCTCCAGATCGCGCAACCCGTCAAAGGACATCACGTTCATGCTTTTGTCCGGCACGTCCCATGTGATCGTGGCGATGCCGTCGGCGTCTTTATTCAATGTAAAATCGGTCATTCTCTTGCTCCCTTACGCGGCTTACACGCGCTCGATGATGGTGGCGGCACCCATGCCGGAGGCGATGCAGAGCGTGGCGAGCCCCACTTCCTTGTCAGCGCGCTCCATCTCATCGAGCAGAATGCCGATGATCATGGCACCGGTGGCGCCCAGAGGGTGGCCCATGGCGATGCCGCCGCCATTCACGTTCACTTTGCTGTCGTCCACATCAAAGGCCTGCATGAAGCGCAGGACCACGGCGGCAAAAGCCTCGTTGACCTCAAACAGATCGATGTCGCCGATGGTCATGCCGTTGTCCTTCAGGATCTTCTCGGTCACCGGCACCGGGCCGGTCAGCATGATGGTCGGATCGGTGCCGATCTTGGCGGTGGCGCGGATGCGGGCGCGGGGCTTAAGCCCGTGCTGCTCGCCGAACTCTTTGTTGCCGATCAAAACAGCCGCAGCACCGTCGACGATGCCCGACGAGTTGCCCGCGTGGTGGATGTGGTTGATCCGCTCCAGATGCGGGTATTTCATCAGCGCGACCTTGTCGAAGCCGGGCATGACCTCACCCATCTGCTGGAACGCCGGGTTCAAGCCGCCAAGCGACTGCATGTCGGTTTGCGGGCGCATGTATTCGTCACGGTCAAGGATCGCGAGGCCGTTCTGATCACGTACGGTGATGACGGATTTGTCAAAGCGGCCCTCTTCCCAAGCCCGCGCCGCGCGCTGCTGGGACTGCATGGCCAACTGGTCGGCCTCGTCACGGGTGAAACCGAATTCGGTGGCAATGATATCGGCCGAAATACCCTGCGGCACGAAGTATTTCTCCATCGCCAGCGTCGGGTCTACGGCAATCGCGGCACCGTCAGCGCCCATCGCGACACGGCCCATCATCTCGACACCGCCGGCGATATAACCATTGCCCGCGCCGCCTTTGACTTGGTTGGCAGCAAGGTTCACGGCTTCCATGCCGGAGGCACAGAAACGGTTGATGGCCAAACCGGGGATACGCTCGTCCAAATCGGACGCCAGCACCGCTGAGCGTGCCAGACAGCCGCCCTGTTCCATCACCTGCGTGACGTTGCCCCAGATCACGTCCTCAACGGCATGACCTTCAAGGTTGTTGCGCTCTTTCAGCGCGTTCAATGTCTGTGCCGACAACCGCAGCGAGGTGACTTCATGCAGCGCGCCGTCCTTGCGGCCCTTGCCGCGTGGGGTGCGGATCGCGTCGTAGATGTAAACGTCTTGGGTCATGTTCATGTCCTCCGAGGGTCAGGCGCGGTCAGCAGGGCTGCCGGGCATCAGGTCGTATGGGGCCTTCCAGCCCGGTGTTTCGCTCAAACGCGTGAGCCACGCGTCGATATGGGGCCAGTCGCTGCGGTCAAAGCCAAAAGGCTCGGGGTAATAAAGATACCCGCAGCAGCTGAGGTCTGCGTTGGTCAATTCGTCGCCCACGATCCAGTCGCGGCCGTCGAGATGGTCGTTCAGCACGCCGTAGGCTGCCTTGAGCCGCCCTTGGCTAAAGGCAATAACCTCGGCGGGGCGTTTGTCTTCGGGCAGGAAATTCATCAAGAAACGGGTCATCCCAGCAACACCACTCAGCTTGTGGTTATCCCATAGCACCCAACGCATTATTTCACGCCGTTCCGTCGCGTCGCCGCCGCCGAATTTGCCCGCCTTTTCCGCGACGTAATCCTGAATCACGCCCGATTGCGTGAGCCGGAGATCGCCGTCGATCATCACCGGGGCCTCGCCCATGTTGTTGATCTGCGCGCGATAGTCGGGCTGCCGCGTCTGGCCGCCGAAAAAGTCGACCTTCACCGGCTTCCAGTCCAAGCCTGAGAGTTCCAAGGCAAGCGCGGCCTTATAGGCGTTGCCGGATTCGCCAAAGCAGTAAAGCTGGATGGTCACGTATCATTCCTCCTCAATCTGTCATCGTTCGCGGCACGGTCGGACGGTATTTGGTAAAAGGATGAAGAGGGGGTCTTGCGCCCTTATTTTCATCCTTTCTTAAATACCTCTGCGCGGCGGCCGGGGCTGGGCGCGCGGTCAGAGATTGCGCGCGATCAGTTCCTTCATGATCTCGTTGGTGCCGCCGTAGATGCGCTGCACCCGCGCGTCGGCCCACATTTCGCCGACCGCATATTCCTGCATGAAGCCGTAGCCACCGTGCAGTTGCAAGCAGGCATCAAGCACTTCGCCTTGGGTGTCGGTCAGCCAGTATTTTTGCATCGCGGCCTTATCGACGGTTAGCTCCCCGCGCAGATGTTCGCTGATGCATTCGTCGAGGAAGGCGCGGGCCACCATGGTTTTGGTTTTCACTTCGGCCAGTTGGAAGCGGGTGTTCTGGAACTGGGTCAGCGGGCCGCCGAAGGCTTCGCGTTCTTTGCAGTATTGAATCGTGCGCGCCACGGCGCCTTCCATCGCGCCGACCGCACCGCAGCCGATGATCAGGCGTTCTTGCGGGAGTTGTTGCATCATTTGGTAGAAGCCTTGGCCTTCGTCTTGGCCAAGGATGTTTTCTGGTGGGATTTCGACGTTGTCGAAGAACAGTTCTGAGGTGTCCGCCGCATGCAGGCCGATCTTGTCGAGGTTACGGCCGCGTTGAAAACCCTGTGCGCCGTCGGTTTCGACGACAACGAGCGAGACGCCTTTGGAGCCTTCCTTGGGGTCGGTTTTGGCGGCGACGATGATCAGATTGGCGTGCTGGCCGTTGGTGATGAAGGTCTTTTGGCCCGACAGCTTATAGGCGTTGCCGTCGCGGATCGCTTTGGTTTTGATCCGCTGCACGTCCGAGCCGGTAGAGGGTTCGGTCATCGCCAGCGCGCCGACCAGCTCGCCCGAGACCATTTTTGGCAGCCAGCGTTTTTTCTGGTCTTCGGTGCCATAGGCGAGAATGTAATGCGCCACGATGCCCGAGTGGATGCCGTGGCCCCAAGAGGCGAGATTGGCGCGTGAGCCTTCGATCAGGATGGCGGCTTCGTGGCCGAAATCACCGCCGGCCCCGCCATATTCTTCGGGCACCGAGGGGCAGAGCAGGCCGAGCTCACCCGCCTGTGCCCAAGTCTCGCGGTCCATTTGGCCTTGTTTGCGCCATTTCTCGAACTTGGGCGCCCATTCGGCGTTGATGAATTGCGCCGTCATATCGGCGATCATCTGGTGTTCGTCGGTCATCCAGCTGGATGTCTTGCCTTGCGTCATCCGCCCCTCCCCAGGGTTCAGCGTTTGCGGCTTTCCAGTTCGGCGTTGAACAGGCGCAGCCGCGCGGTCAGGTTTTCTTCGTTCATGACCGAGTTGAAATTCTCGAACAGGAACGACAGTGCTTCCCCTTCATCAAGACCTGCATCCGTGCTGAACTTCTTCAGCCTGCGGTAGCCCTCTTCGGTCATGGCGACGGGGAAGCGGCGGGTCAGGCGGAAGCGTTTTGGCATGGTCTCTCCGGGTGTTGGGCAGGGTGGGGGACAGGCCCCCACCACCCGTTTTAGAAGTTTGCTGCCTCCAGCGCCATGACAGTATCCGCGCCCGATTGGATGCGGGTCAGGTGCAGCGCCGTGGCGGGCAGTTGCCGTGCCATATAGTAGCGCCCGGTGGCCAACTTCGTCTTATAGAACGTGGCGTCGCCGCTGCCGTTCTTCAACGCCTCTTTTGCCGCGAGACCCATTTTGGCCCACATCAGGCCAAGGCAGACATGGCCGAACATATGCATGAAGTCGTTGGAGCCTGCGAGCGCGTGGTTGGGGTTCTTCATGCCGTTCTGCATGAAGTACATGCCCGCCGATTGAAGGTCTTTGCTGGCCGCCTTTAGCGGGTCGAGGAAGGCTGCGTCGAACTCGGCATCTTGGCCCGCGTTGTCCTTGATGAAGCCTTTGATCAGATCGAAGAACGCCATCACATGTTTGCCGCCGTCTTGGGCCAGTTTGCGGCCCACGAGGTCGAGCGCCTGGACGCCGTTGGCACCTTCGTAGATTTGGGCGATGCGGGCGTCGCGGGTGAACTGGGACATGCCCCATTCTTCGATATAGCCGTGGCCGCCGTAGACCTGCTGGGCCTTCACGGTCATATCGTAGCCTTGGTCGGTCAGGAAGCCTTTGATGACGGGGGTCAGCAGCGACACAAGGCCGTCGGCGTCTTTATCCTCGGCGCGGTGGGCGGCGTCGATCATCGTCGCACCCCAAAGGATGAAGGCACGGGCGGCTTCGACAAAGCTTTTTTGGTCCATCAGCGAGCGGCGGATGTCGGGGTGGACGATCAGCGGATCGGCGGGCTTTTCAGGGGCCACGGCACCGGTCACGGCGCGGCCCTGCAGGCGGTCGTTGGCGTAGATCACAGCGTTCTGATAGGCGACTTCGGCCTGTGCCAGACCCTGCATGCCGACGCCGACGCGGGCTTCGTTCATCATGGTGAACATGGCGCGCATGCCCTTGTGTTCGGTGCCCAGCAGGTAGCCGGTCGCGCCGTCGTAGTTCATCACGCAGGTCGAATTGCCGTGGATGCCCATCTTCTCTTCGATGGAGCCGACGGAGACGCCGTTGCGCTCACCCAAGGAGCCGTCTTCGTTCACCATGAACTTGGGCACGATGAAGAGCGACACGCCTTTGATGCCTTCGGGGCCGCCTTCGATCTTGGCGAGCACCAGATGGATGATGTTGTCGGCCATGTCGTGTTCACCCGACGAGATGAAGATTTTCTGGCCGGAGATTTTGTAGCTGCCGTCATCCTGTGGCGCGGCTTTGGTGCGCATCAGGCCCAGATCGGTGCCGCAATGCGGCTCGGTCAGGTTCATGGTGCCGGTCCATTCGCAAGAGACCATCTTGGGCAGATAGGTGTCTTTCTGCGCGTCGGTACCATGGGCGAGGATCGCCGAGGCCGCGCCGTGGGTCAGGCCCTGATACATGGTGAAGGCTTGGTTCGCGGCGGAGAACATTTCGCCCACGGCGGTGCCGAGGACATAGGGCATGTTTTGCCCGCCATAAGCTTCGGGCATGTCGAGGCCCGTCCAGCCGCCTTCTTTCACCTTTTCAAAGGCTTCTTTGAACCCTTTGGGCGTATAGACGACGCCATTCTCCAAGCGGCAGCCTTCTTGGTCACCCACGGCGTTCAGCGGGGCGAGGACTTCGGAGGTCAGCTTGCCTGCTTCTTCAAGAATGGCGGAGGTGAAATCAGGCTCCAGCTCATCATAGCCGGGGGTCTTGCTTTCGGTCACTTTCAGCACGTCGTGCAGAACGAATTGCAGGTCTTTGGTGGGGGCTGTGTAACTGGGCATCTTTGCTCTCCGGGTCGTCTTTTTATGGATGTGGGTGCGGGCCTTGCCGCCGGGGTTATTCGGCTGCGTTTATTCAGCGGCGCGGCGGGGTTGGTTCATGGAGGAGATCATCTTTTCCCCCCATTTTAACTGGTCTTTAAGGTCTTCGATTGCTTCATTCAGCTCTTCGCGGCGCGACTCGAGGTCGGCCAGACGGGCGCGGGCTATTTCATAGGCTGCGGCGATTTGCGTCTGCTGCTGGTCGCCCATGTGATAAAGGTCGAGCAACTGACGGATCTCTTCGAGGCTGAAACCAAAGCGTTTGCCGCGCAGGATCAGCTTGAGCCGGGCACGGTCGCTTTTGGTAAAAAGGCGTTTTTGGCCCTCGCGCAACGGAAAGAGCAGCTCTTTCGCTTCGTAGAACCGCAGGGTCCGCGGGGTCACTTCAAAAGCGTCGCACATCTGGCGAATGGTCAGCGTGTCGGCGGTCATCTCTTCACTCTCCAATCGTCGTTTCGAGACTTCAGTTGGGGGCTGACCTTGCTGATACAACGGGAGTTGACGTTGACGTAAGCGATACGTTGCGTCACTTTATACGCGGGGGGATTTCCTGTAGGTTGGGACAGGTGGGGCGCCCCCGCCCCCGATGGGCTTGGGCATCAAAGTGGGTAGGAGATGGCGAACCTCGATCAAAACGGGCCGAAAACGCTGGACGAACTGGTTCACTGCGCGCAGAACGCCACCTCCGCTGCGGGTATTTTGGCCTGCGGTCTAGGCTATTATCAAGGGCTTGGGATTGATCTGGTCAGCTATCACGGGGACAGCCCCGGCGCGCCTGCGATCCTTTATAAGTTCAACGGCAATGGCGCGGAGGGGCCGCAGTGGCATTCGCAATTTCTGGATGTCGAGAAGCTGCGCGAAAGCCCTGTCGAAGCGCTGGCCCGACAACAGGTGATGCCGCTCTATTGGTCGGATGTGGCAGGCGCGGCGCGGCTGACCCCTGCGGAAAGCGTCTATATGAAAGGGTTGATGCGGCGCTACCCGAATGACGGCATCTCCCTCAAAGTGCATGGCCCGGGCGGGGATTCCGCCGTTGTGGGGCTGGGGTTTGCCGCCAAACAGGCGCGTCTGTCGCCGGGGGCCTTGTACAAACTTCTCAGCGCGGCCCAAATCGCGCATCTGCGCTATTGCGCCTTGGCCGAAAGCCAATCGGCACGCGATTTCGGCCTTTCCCCGCGCGAAGTTGAGGTGCTGGAGTGGATCGCCACCGGCAAGAGCAACAGCGTCATTGCCGAGATACTGGGGATTTCGCCTCATACGGTCGATACGATCGTGCGGCGGATCTTTTCCAAGCTTGACGTGAATGACCGCACCACCGCCGCCATCCGGGGCCTGGGCGCGGGGCTGCTGCGCCGTCCGAAAGAAGGGCCGCCCTAGGCGGTATGCTGACCCCGCGTTATTGTCGCGTGACTGCGTGACATGACCCTGCGTCGGACCGGCTGTAGGTGCGGGTCCTTCACCCAAAGAGGTTCGAAGCATGTCACAAAAACAAGAACAGACAGGTAATGGGGCTGGCAACGGTTCCGACGCGCAGACGCGCGTACGCGTGGTCGCGGATTTGAAAGCCGCTTCCGAAACCATCGAGAACAGCGCATTCGATTTGGCGGGCGATGCGAGCCCAGATGTGGTTTCAGACCTCATCCGCATCACCGCGGATTTGCAGATGCTGATCGCGCAGTTGTCGCAGCCCGGCGGCCGCTGAGGCTGCGGGTCAGCCCTCGTTCGAAGCGATTGCCGCGGCGGTGTCGTCGCGCAGCTTTTGCAGTTCCGCCATGGCTTCGTCCAACTGGCGGCGCTGCTCGGCCAGTTCTTCTAGCTGACCATCTGCCATGGTGACCCACGTGCGCATCTGCGCCTCGGTCCCCTCTTTTTCATAGATCAACAGCCACTGCCGGATGTCTTCCAGCGCAAAGCCGAACTTGCGGCCGCGCAGGATCAGCTTCATCCGCGCCCGTTCACGCGGGCCATAGAAGCGCGAGCGCCCCTCGCGGTGCGGTTGCAGCAATTCGATATACTCGTAATAGCGCAACGTCCGTGGCGTCACGTCAAATGCCGCGCACATCTCTTTGAATGTCAGGCGTTCATCGTCCAAAGCATCTACTCCCTTCAGGCAAACTATGGTCACGCGCGGGGATGCGCAACAGGTGGTCTTGCCCTTTCGCCATCCCCCCATGATAAAGGTCAAAACCAGACGCAAAGGGGTGGGCTGCATGTCGGATAAGTTGAAAATGGCGCGACAGTTCATTCAGGCGCTGCCCCATTCCATGGCGCTCGGGATGGAGCTGCAGGAGTTGGGCGATGGCTCTGCCGTGATCACCATGCCCTATGATGACAAACTGGTGGGCGACCCCAAAACCGGAGTGATCAGCGGCGGGGCGGTCTCGGCCTTGATGGACACTTGCTGTGGCGCGGCGGTGATGAGCCACCCCAGCAATCCCTCGGCTACCGCCACCATGGATCTGCGGATCGAATACCTGCGCGCCGCCACGCCGGGCCAAACGATCACCACCCGCGCGACCTGCTATCACGTCACCCGCTCGGTCGCCTTTGTGCGCGCTACGGCGACGGATGAGGACGCCGAGAATTTCGTGGCCACCGCCACAGGAACCTTCACCGTGGAGGGCCACAAATGACCAAACATCGCAAGCCAGAGCCGGTTCAGGTGATCAAGCAACGCCGCGACGGGGTGCTGCGCGCCATGGTCGAAGGTGTGCCCTATATCCGCTTTCTGGGCATCGAGTTTGAGCGCCGTGGGGATGAGCTGACAGGCATCATGCCCTTTTCCGAACAGTTGATCGGCAACCCGATCCTGCCTGCGTTGCATGGCGGTGCAACGGCGGCCTTCTTGGAGGTGACCGCGATCATCACCCTAAGCTGGGGGCTGATCTGGGAGGACATGGAAAGCGGCGCGCTTGATCTGGACAATCTGGATGCCGATCATTTGCCCCGGCTGCCCAAAACGATCGATTTCACCGTGGATTACCTGCGCTCCGGTCTGCCGCGCGATGCCTATGCACGGGCGCGGATCAACCGGTCGGGGCGGCGCTATGCCTCTGTTCATGTTGAGGCGTGGCAGGACAACCGCAGCCGCATTTTCGCTCAGGCCACGGGCCATTTCCTGATGCCGCAGCGGCGTGGCTGACTCTAAATCAGAAGCCGAGCCGCTCAGCGAGGCAGAGGTGCGCGCGGTTAAGCGTGGCACGCTGGTGGCGCGCGATGTGGTGACCCATCGCCGCGTGCTTAAGATCGCCGTTCCCATTGTCATTTCCAACGCCACCGTGCCGATCCTCGGCGCGGTCGATACCGGCGTGGTCGGGCAGATGGGGGCCGCGGCACCCATCGGCGCGGTGGGGCTGGGGGCGATCATCCTGTCGGCGCTTTACTGGATTTTCGGTTTTCTGCGGATGGGCACCGTGGGCCTGACTGCGCAGGCGGCGGGCAATGGCGAAGAGGGCGAGGTCGCGGCGCTGCTGACACGCGGGCTGCTGATCGGCGCGGGCGCCGGACTGGTGCTGATGGCGCTGCAACTGCCGCTCTTTTGGGCGTCGTTTCAACTCGCCCCCGGATCACCGGAGGTAGAGGGGCTGGCGCGGCAATATATGGCGATCCGCATCTGGTCCGCGCCTGCTGCCATCTCGATCTATGCGATCACCGGCTGGCTCATCGCGCAGGAGCGCAGCCGTGCCGTGCTGGTGTTGCAGGTCTGGATGAACGGGCTGAACATCCTGCTGGATCTGTGGTTCGTGCTGGGCCTCGGCTGGGGTGTCGAGGGCGTGGCCATCGCCACCTTCCTCGCGGAATGGAGCGGGGCGGCCTTGGGGCTGTGGTTCTGCCGGGCGGCCTTTGCCGGGGTAGCCTGGCGCGACTGGGCGCAGGTCTTTGACGGACCGCGCTGGACGCGCATGATGCGGGTGAATACCGACATCCTGATCCGCTCACTGCTGTTGCAGGCGATCTTTGTGTCCTTCCTCTTCATGGGGTCGGGCTTGGGCGATGTGACGCTGGCGGCCAATCAGGTGCTGCTGCAATTCCTGATGATCACCTCCTACGGGCTGGACGGTTTCGCCTTTGCCGCCGAGGCGATCATTGGCCGGGCCTACGGCGCGGGGCAGCGTGATGTCCTGCGGCGCGGAGCGGTGCTGACCTCCGCTTGGGCGCTGCTGGTCAGCTTGGCGCTGGCGCTGGTCTTTGCCGTTTCGGGCGGGGGGATCATTGATCTGATGGCCAAGGCGCCACAGGTGCAAGACCTCGCGCGGGTCTATCTGCCCTATATGGTCGCGGCCCCGGTTCTGGGCTGCGCGGCCTATATGTTTGACGGCATCTTCATCGGTGCCACGCGGTCGCGCGACATGCGCAATATGATGCTGGTGTCATTTCTGGTCTATGCCGTGACGGCGCTGATTTTGGTGCCTGGCTTGGGCAACCACGGGCTGTGGATATCGCTCTTGGTGTCCTTCGTGGTGCGGGGCATAACCTTGGCGCTGCGCTATCCGGCACTGGAACGCGCGGCGGGCTAGAGCAGCCTTTGCACCGCTTCCGGCGGGCGCCCGATCACGGCGCCGCTTTGGCCAAAGGCGATGGGGCGTTCGATCAGGATCGGATGGGCGGCCATGGCGTCGATCAGCGTCTCTTCGGGGCTGTCCTTGGTCAGACCCATCTCTTTGAACACCTTCTCGCCGGTCCGCATCATCTCAATTGGGCGGAGGCCAAGAGCGTCGCGGGCGGCGATGATCTCATCCCGCGTCGGGGCGTCTTCGAGGTAACGCCGGAGGCTCACGTCCACGCCCGCCTCTTCGATCAAGGCCAGCACCTGCCGCGATTTCGAACAGCGCGGATTGTGCCACAGGGTGATCATAGCCAATCCTCGCGTTTGCTGCCCACGGCCTCGGCCACGGTGGCGAAACCATCGCGCGCCAAAAGCGCATCGAGCCCCGTGGTGATCTCACGCACCAGCCCAAGACCGCCAAAGACCAGCGCGGTGTAAAGTTGCAACGCCGAGGCACCGGCGCAGATCTTGGCATAGGCGGTCTGCGCATCCGACACCCCGCCAACGCCGATCAACGGAATATCCGTTAGCCCCGCCAGCCGCGCCAAGACGCGAGTCGACCGTTCAAACAGCGGCGCACCGGAGAGGCCGCCCGCCTCGGCCGCATGGGCGCTGGCAAGACCCGTCCGGTCGAGCGTGGTATTGGTCGCAATGATGGCAGCAACGCCTGAATTTTGAGCAACCTCGGCCACGTCCTCAATCTCGGCTTCGCTGAGATCGGGGGCGATTTTCAGGAAAACGGGCGTGGCACCGCGCACGTCCATCACCCCTTCGAGCAGGGCCGAAAGCGCCGCCTTGCCCTGAAGATCGCGCAGCTTCTCGGTGTTGGGGGAGGAAACGTTGACCGTCGCGAAATCGACGTGATTGCGCGCGGCGGTCATCACCCGGGCAAAGTCGGCAGCGCGGTCTGGGCTGGTCTTGTTCGCACCAAGGTTCAGCCCCACCGGCACACCGGCGCCGCGGCGCGAAAGCCGGGCGCAGATCGCCTCCATCCCCTCGTTGTTAAAGCCGAAGCGGTTGATCGCGGCGCGGTCTTCGGTCAGGCGAAACAGACGCGGGCGCGGGTTGCCGGGCTGGGGTAGGGGCGTGGCGGCGCCCACTTCGATAAAGCCGAAACCGGCGCGGGAAAGCGGGGCGACCGCGGTCGCGTTCTTGTCAAAACCCGCGGCCAGCCCGACGGGGTTCGGCAGATCCAGCCCAGCAACCGTTGTGTGTAAGCGTGCAGAGGTCTGCGGCCCGGGGGCCGGGGCCAAACCCGCCCGCAAAGCCCGGATCGCCAGCCCATGCGCCGCTTCGGGGTCAATCCGGTGCAGCGCGTTAAGGCCCATTTTTTCGATCACCGGCATCATGCGCTTGCTGCGCCCAGACCGGCGGGGAATTCATGAGCGCCATCCACCAAGGGCAGGGGCTGTGCCCAGACCACGTCTTCGATCTTGAGCGGGCGGTAGAGATGCGGGAAAAGCGCGCCGCCCCGCGACGGCTCCCATTCCAGCGCATCGCCCAAGCTTTCGGCCTCAAGAGCGAGCAGGAAAAGACCCTCTTCGCCCTTGAAATGCTTGGCGGCGGTTTCCTCGGCCTGTTCGGCGGTGGAGAAATGCACATAGCCATCGGTGACATCAATCGGCGCCCCGTCTGAGACCCCGTTCTTGCGCAGCGCAGCCCATTCGTCTGCGCGGAATATCTTGAAAATCAGCATGGCTTGTGATGCCCGCCGGGCGGGGCGGGGTCAAGACCCGCGGGTGACCATAGGGCAGGTGATATGACCTTTGACACAGACCAAACCCCGCGCCACGATACCGGCATAACAACCAACAGGGGAACTATCATGAAACAATTCCTGACCGCGACCGCAGCGCTGGCTTTGACCAGTGGCATGGCGGCAGCTGAATATAACCTCACCATTCTGCACACCAATGATTTTCACGCGCGGTTTGAGCCGATCAGCAAATATGACGGTCCCTGCGGTGCCGAAGACAATACAGCAGGCGAGTGCTTCGGTGGCTCTGGCCGGCTGATGACCGCGATCACCAAGGCGCGCGAGCGGGCAGGCAACAGCATCCTTGTGGACGGCGGTGACCAATTTCAGGGCACGTTGTTCTACACCCAGTACAAGGGCGCATTGGCCGCCGAGATGATGAACCAAATGGGCTATGACGCGATGACCGTGGGCAACCATGAATTCGACGATGGCCCCGAAGTGCTGCGCGGCTTTATGGACGCCTTGGAATTCCCGGTGCTGATGTCCAACGCTGATGTTACGGCGGAGCCGCTTCTGGCCGACAAGCTGGCCAAATCGACCGTGATCGAAAAGGGAGGCGAACAGATCGGCTTGATCGGCCTGACGCCGCAAGACACGCATGAGTTGGCCAGCCCCGGCGACAATATCACCTTCTCTGATCCTGTTGCCGCCGTGCAGGGCGAGGTTGATCTGCTGATTGCTAGGGGCGTGAACAAGATCATCGTGCTCAGCCACTCAGGCTATAGCGTTGACCAGAAAGTGGCGGCGGAAACCACTGGGGTCGATGTGATCGTGGGCGGCCATACCAACACGCTGCTCAGCAATACGAACGAGCGTGCCGAGGGTCCCTATCCGACGATGGTGGGCGAGACGGCAATCGTGCAGGCCTATGCCTATGGCAAATTCCTTGGCGAGTTGAATGTGACCTTTGACGATGAGGGCAATATCACCAAGGCCGAGGGCGAGCCGCTGATCATGGACGCTGCCGTGACCGAAGATCAGGACACCGTTGACCGTATCGCCGAAGCTGCCAAGCCGCTTGAGGAAATCCGCAACCGGGTGGTGGCCGATACAGCCGAGGCAATCGACGGGGAGCGCGGCAACTGTCGCGCGCAGGAATGCTCAATGGGCAACCTTGTGGCCGACGCGATGCTTGACCGGGTGAAGGATCAGGGCATCGACGTGGCGATTGCCAACTCGGGCGGGCTGCGTGCCTCTATCGACGCGGGCGAGGTGACGATGGGTGAAGTGCTGACCGTGTTGCCGTTCCAGAACACATTGTCGACCTTCCAAGTCACCGGCGCGCAACTGATCGAGGCGTTGGAAAACGGCGTGAGCCAGCATGAAGAGGGCGCAGGGCGTTTCCCCCAAGTGGCGGGCATGTCCTTTGCCTTTGATCCCAAGGCAGAAGCTGGCAGCCGGATCAGCGACGTGATGGTCGCGGGTGCGCCGATTGACCTTGAGAAAACCTATGGTGCCGTCTCGAACAACTACGTTCGCAACGGTGGCGATGGCTATGCGATGTTCAAGGACGCCGCCAATGCCTATGACTACGGCCCCGATCTGGCGGATGTCACGGCCGAGTATCTGGCCAAGGATGGCACATACAAGCCCTATACCGACGGTCGTATCACCATGAAATAAGGACAGGTTTTGGCCTGATTGACTTGGGCGCGTCCTGAAAGGGGCGCGCCCTTTTGGTTTGGTGATCCTTGAGAAACGCCGCGCTATTGCACCTTCCACCGGGCAGGATACACAGGGGGCAGCAGATAGATAGGAGACCCTCCATGCTCACCCCCTTCCACCTTGCCTATAACGTCCGCGACCTTGATGAGACCCGCGCCTTCTACGGCGATGTGCTGGGCTGCACCGAGGGCCGCTCGACCAAGACTTGGGTCGATTATTCCTTCTTTGGCCACCAAATTTCGATGCATCTGGGGGAGCCTTTCGCCACAGAAGCCACCGGCAAGGTGGGCGAACATATGGTGCCGATGCCGCATCTGGGGGTGGTCTTGCAGATGGACGATTGGAAGGCGCTGGCCGAGCGGCTGAAAGGCGCGAAGGTTGATTTCGTGATCGAACCGTCGCTGCGTTTCGAAGGGGAGCCGGGCGAACAGGCGACGATGTTCTTCCGCGACCCTTCGGGCAACCCGATCGAGGTCAAAGGCTTTGCCGATATGGAACGTGTCTTTGCCCAGTAAGGCCAAGCGATGAAACGCCAAAGCCCCGCGGTTGAGGGCGGGGCTTTGGTAAGTCTGAATGGGCCGTGCAACCGCGGGGCCGGTTAGTCGAAACTGATCGCCCCTTCAAAGGCAGGCTCTTCCAAGGTCTGGCCACTGAAGGTCGTCGGGGTCTCTGCCGTAATGTCGAGCGTATAGCTCCCG
Organism: Sulfitobacter sp. LC.270.F.C4; assembly: GCF_032922545.1. NCBI lineage: Bacteria > Pseudomonadati > Pseudomonadota > Alphaproteobacteria > Rhodobacterales > Roseobacteraceae > Sulfitobacter > Sulfitobacter sp. LC.270.F.C4. Next base: position 1,087,333 of record NZ_CP136692.1, read on the forward strand.
TTCACGGGGATCGCGTCACTGGTCCAGGCATCGCCTTCACCGGTGATCGTGTGGCTGCCCGTGGCATTGTTGGTAAAGACCACCTGATCGCCCGGCTGCACATGCGAAAGCGCTGGGAAATAGGCACCGTCAACAATCAGCACGTTGCGGTTCTCGGCCATGGCACTGGCGGCGCAAACGCTCAGGGCGAGGGCCAGAGCACCGGCGCTTTTGCGATATGAACTTAGCATCATCTGCTCCTTTGGATCGCCCGATGCGGGCGGGCTAGCCGGTTTTATACAATGTAAATGCGGCATAACTTTGGCCGGTTCGGGCCGGATTATCAGTCTGTCGCGGGCTCTGCCTGCTGGGCGAGCCAGCCGCGGAAAGACGCAAGCGCCGCGGTCTCATCCCGGTCTTCGGGCCAGACGAGGTAGTAATTGCCGATGCTCTGCGTGGTTTGCGACGCGGCCAGCACCAATTGCCCGTCGCGCAGGTAGGGGCGGGCGAAAAAGGTCGGCAGCAGAGCCACCCCCAGCCCGTGGATCGCCGCCTGCGCCATGGTCGAGAATTGGTCGAACATCATCCCGCCCGGCGGCTCATCGGTTACCCCAAGCGAGGACAACCACCGCGCCCACCCGCGCGGGCGGGTTTCCAGATGCAACAACGGCAGATGCCGCACATCGCGCGCATCCTCCAACGGTTCGGCCAGCAAATCAGGCGCACAGACGGCCACCACCGTTTCCGGCAAAAGCGGCAGATAGCGCACGCCGGGCCAGTCTTCATGACCAAAATGAATGGCGGCGTCGAATCGGCTGCCTGCAAAGGCGAAGGGCCGCAACCGGGTGGAGAGGTTGACTGTCACCTCTGGATGATCCCTTGCAAAATCGCGCAGCCGGGGGGCCAGCCAATGCATGCCAAAGGCGGGCAAGATCGCCAGATCCAGCGTGCCGCCCGTGGGGTTCGTCCGGGCCGAAACCGAGGCCTGCGCCAGCCGGTTCAGGATGTCGCGCACCTGCGTTACATAATCCAACCCCGCCTGCGTCGGGCTCAGCCGCCGCCCCTGACGGATCATCAGCGACACGCCTAGTTGTTCCTCCAGCGTCTTGATCTGGCGGCTTACCGCGCTCTGCGTCAGGTTCAGTTCCTGCGCCGCCGCCGTGGCGGTGCCCAGCCGCACCACAGCCTCGAAGGACAGCAGGGCCGAGATCGAGGGCAGGAAGCGGCGGGGCGCGATCATATGACTTTTTCTCATGAACTCAGGACAAAGCAGCGATAGAGTTTGCGCCGCCAATTTGCAATACTGCCGCAAATCACATCACCCGAAAGGATGCATCATGACTGCAGACGCCCCCAAGCTGCGCGCCAAGGACAAACCCGATCTTGGTACCTTCGATTGGCAGGATCCCTTCCGCCTCGACAGCCAGTTGAGCGAAGACGAACGCATGATCCGCGACAGCGCCCGTGCCTATGCGCAGGAAAAGCTGCAACCGCGCGTCATCGAAGCCTTTGCCGAAGAAAAGACCGACCCCGAAATCTTCCGCGAGATGGGCGAGATGGGCCTTCTGGGCGTTACCATCCCCGAGGAATACGGCGGGCTGGGCGGCAGCTATGTCTCCTACGGCCTCGTCGCGCGCGAAGTTGAGCGGGTCGACAGCGGCTACCGGTCGATGATGTCGGTGCAGGCAAGCCTCGTGATGTACCCGATCTATGCCTATGGCTCCGAAGAGCAGCGCCAGAAGTATCTGCCGAAGCTCTGCTCGGGCGAATGGATCGGTTGTTTTGGCCTGACCGAGCCTGACGCAGGTTCCGACCCTGCGGGCATGAAAACCCGCGCCGTGAAGACCGAGAATGGCTATAAGCTGACCGGCTCCAAGATGTGGATCTCAAACTCCCCCATCGCCGATGTCTTCGTGGTCTGGGCCAAGTCCGAGGCGCATGACGGCAAGATCCGCGGCTTCGTGCTGGAGAAGGGCATGAAGGGCCTGAGCGCGCCGAAAGTGGGCAACAAGCTGTCCTTGCGCGCCTCGATCACCGGCGAGATCGTGATGGACGGCGTCGAAGTGGGCGAAGACGCGCTGCTGCCCAACGTGCAGGGTCTGAAGGGGCCGTTCGGCTGTTTGAACCGCGCGCGCTATGGCATCTCTTGGGGTGCGATGGGTGCTGCGGAATTCTGCTGGCACGCCGCGCTGCAGTACGGGTTGGACCGCAAACAGTTCAACAAGCCACTGGCCCAAACCCAGCTTTTCCAGAAGAAGCTGGCCGACATGATGACCGAGATTTCGCTCGGCCTGCAGGGCTCGCTGCAAGTGGGTCGTTTGATGGATGCCGCCAATGCCGCGCCCGAGATGGTTTCGATCGTCAAGCGCAACAACTGTGGCAAGGCGCTCGACGTGGCGCGCATGTCGCGTGACATGCACGGCGGCAACGGTATCTCGGGTGAATTCCAAGTGATCCGCCACATGATGAACCTTGAGACAGTGAACACCTATGAGGGCACCCATGACGTGCACGCCCTGATCCTGGGCCGCGCCCAGACCGGCCTGCAGGCGTTCTTCTAAAGACCAGCATCGGGGGGAACTGTTCCCCCGGCCACTCCCAAATACTTATGGCCAGAAAGAGAGGCGGCGCCTTTCTTTCTGGCCGAAATACTTTCGCCATCGGCGTTTAATTCCTATTCCAAGAGGCCCCATGGACCGCGTTGCCATCGTTCATGAAAACTTCCTCCGTCGCGTCGCGGCGGGGGATTTTCCCGTTTCCACCTCCGACAAAAAGGCGCTTGATCGTGCCGCGTTGGAGCAGCTCTACCGCGCGCAGGTGCTGAGCCGCGCGCTCGACCTGCAAAGCCGCGTGATGCAGAAAGAGGGGCAGGGGTTTTACACCATCGGCTCGTCCGGGCACGAAGGCATGGCGGGGGTGGCGGCGGCGCTGCGGGTCGATGACATCGCCTTCCTGCACTACCGTGATGCGGCGTTCCAGATCGCCCGCGCCGATCAGGCCGAGGGGCAGGACATGCTGCGCGATATGCTCCTGAGTTTCGCCTGTTCCGCCGAGGATCCGATCAGCGGCGGGCGGCATAAGGTGCTTGGCTCACGCCCGCTGATGATCCCGCCGCAAACCTCGACCATCGCCAGCCACCTTCCCAAGGCCGTGGGGGCTGCGCATTCCATCGGCATGGCACGGCGCAACCGGCCTGAGCACGCAATCTTGCCACGCGATGCGATTGCCATGTGTAGTTTCGGCGATGCCTCGGCCAACCACTCCACCGCGCAGGGCGCGATCAATGCCGCCTGTTGGACCGCCGTACAGGGCGTGCCGCTGCCGCTGCTTTTCGTCTGTGAGGACAATGGCATCGGTATCTCAACCAAGACCCCGACGGGCTGGATCAAAGCCTCCATGTCTGCCCGTCCGGGCTTGAAGTATTTCGAGGGCGACGGGCTGGACCTTCATGCCGCTTTCGCTGCGGCGCAAGAGGCGGCGGATTACGTGCGGGTGCACCGCAAGCCCGCCTTCCTGCATCTGCGCACTGTGCGGCTCTATGGTCATGCGGGGGCGGATGTGGCGACTTCCTATCTGCCGCGTGCAGAGGTCGAGGCAGATGAGGCGAACGATCCGCTGCTGCATTCCGCGCGCCTGTTGGTGGAGGCCGGAATGAACGCCGATGAGGCGCTGGCGATTTACCGTGAGACCCAAGATGCCGTGGCGAAAGCGGCGGCAGAGGTGGTCAAACGCCCGCGGCTCAAGACTGCATCGGATGTGATGGCGAGCCTCGTGCCGCCCAAACGCGACTGCGCGCCGAGCAATGGGCCGAGCGCGGAAGTGCGGGCCGAAACCTTTGGCAGCGACATGGCGCAAATGGACAACCCGCAGCCGATGTCACGGCTGATCAACTGGGCGCTGCATGATCTGATGCTCTCGCATTCCGAGACCATGTTGATGGGCGAGGACGTGGGCCGCAAGGGCGGGGTCTATGGCGTGACACAAAAGTTGCAGGGCCGGTTTGGGCCGGGGCGTGTGATCGACACGCTGTTGGATGAACAGAGCATTCTGGGTCTCGCCATCGGTATGGCGCATAACGGTTTCGTGCCGATGCCTGAGATTCAGTTCCTCGCCTATCTGCACAACGCCGAAGACCAGTTGCGCGGCGAAGCGGCCACCCTGCCCTTCTTCTCGGACGGGCAATGGACCAATCCGATGGTGCTGCGCATCGCCGGGCTGGGTTATCAGAAAGGCTTTGGCGGGCATTTCCACAACGACAATTCGCTGGCCGTGCTGCGCGACATTCCGGGAATCGTCATTGCCTGCCCCTCGGCCGGGGATGACGCCGCGATGATGCTGCGCGAGGCGCACCGTTTGGCGCGTGAGGAGCAGCGGGTGGTGGTCTTTGTCGAGCCCATCGCGCTTTACCCGATGCGGGATTTGTTGGAGGCCGGGGACGGCGGCTGGATGCGGAATTATCCGGCGCCGGACCAGCGGATTGGTCTGGGCGAGGTTGGTGTCACGGGCGAGGGGGCCGATTTGGCGATCGTGAGCTATGGTAACGGGCATTACCTGAGCCAGCAGGCTGCGCATGATCTGGCAGAGCAGGGTGTCGCGGCGCGGGTGATTGACCTGCGTTGGCTGGCTCCGATGCCAGATGAGGCGTTGATGGCGGCCATCGGGGATCGGCCTGTGCTGATCGTTGATGAATGTCGCCGCACCGGCGGGCAGGCCGAAGCGTTGATGGCGCTGATGGCAGAGCGCGGGGTTGAGCGTTTTGCGCGGCTAACGGCGGAGGACAGTTTTATCGCGACGGGTCCGGCCTATGCGGCGACCCTGCCCTCGCGCGAGGGTATTGTGGCGGCGGCGCGGGAGTTGTTGGGGTAGTTGAGGGCCAGCGCCTGCCCGGTCACACCAGAGGTGGGCCAGTATCTGCCGGCACGCCTTCGGCGTGACGGGCGGGCAGGCGATGGCCCGGCGCCTGCGGCTTGAATCCGGGCCGGGTGGGCGCGCCTAGTGGCTATCCGCTGGCGCACCGCCTTGAAAATTATTCCCGTTCACATAATCGCAAGGCTCTTCGCGCATCTCCAGATGCAGCCCGTCGCCTGTGTAGGGATGCGCGCGGGCAAGGTCTTCGTCCACTTCGATCCCCAGACCGGGCGCGTCGGGGGCGGTGATGAACCCATCCTCCACCCGGATCGCCCCCTTGATCAGCTGGTCATGAAATGGCGTCTTAATGCACTCGCACATCAGGATATTCGGGATCGCCGTGGCAAGCTGCACATTCGCCGCCCATTCCACCGGCCCGGCATAGAGATGCGGTGCCACCTGCGCGTTATAGACCTCGGCCATGGCGGCGATCTTCTTGGCCTCTGCAATGCCGCCCACGCGGCCAAGTGCCGGTTGCAAAATCTCTGCCGCACCGGCGCGCAACAGTGGCGCGAACTCGGCCTTCGTCGTCAACCGCTCGCCCGTTGCCACCGGGATGCGCACGCCGCGCGCGACCTTGGCCATCTGCTCAGGCGCGTCTGGGGGGATCGGCTCTTCGTACCAGAGCGGGCTGTAGGGTTCGATCGCTTGGCCCAGCCGGATCGCGCCTGCGGTGGTGAACTGTCCATGGGTGCCAAAGAGCAGATCGGCACGGTCGCCAACGGCCTCACGGATGGCTTTGCAGAACGCCGCCGAGGTGCTGATATCCGACATCGCAGGCATATGCCCGCCGCGCAGCGTATAGGGGCCAGCGGGGTCGAATTTCACCGCCGTATAGCCGCGGGCCACGCAATCCGCCGCCAATTCCGCCGCCATCTCGGGCGAGGTCCAAAACTCCGCCATGCTGTGATGCGGCAGCGGGTAGAGGTAGGTGTAGCCGCGCACCCGGTCATTGGTGCGCCCGCCGATCAACGCATGCACCGGACGGTCGCGGTCTTTGCCAAGGATGTCCCAACAGGCGATTTCAAGACCTGAAAACGCGCCCATTACAGTCAGGTCTGGCCGCTGGGTAAAGCCCGCGGAATAGGCGCGGCGGAACATCAGCTCGATGTTCTCGGGGTTCTCGCCCAGCATGTGGCGGGCAAAGACATCTTTGATTACCGCGCGCATCGCATCGGGCCCGACGCTGGCGGCGTAGCATTCGCCCCAGCCGGTCACGCCGGTGTCGGTGGTCACCTTGACCAATATCCAATAGCGCCCGCCCCAGCCGGGGGCGGGCGGGGCCGTCACGATGATGTCGAGGTCTTGCAGTTTCATGACGGTCCCTTTCGTCTGGTCGCTTAGGTCTCTTTCTTGTCGTCGACGATGGTCATCTGCGCGATGCCGCTTTCGCCCAGATCGACCTTGGCGAAGGGGCCGCCGTGGCACATCTGGCCGGGGTCGGTGATGTCGACGGGGCCTTCTTCGGCCAGCACTTTTTCGGCGAATTGCTCGGCGTTGTCCTTGGGGCGGTAGCCGAGGAAGGCCGCCTTGGCATTGTCCACCGGGGCGCGGTCGTTGTTGGAGACACCGTAGATCACCGAGAATCCGACCGAGGGGGTGTCGACTGCGCGGGTCACAAGCTGGATCAGATCGTCATAGCTCAGCCACGAGCCAAGCGCGCGGGAGTTGTTGACTTGTGCGGCGCTGAGGATGCGCAGATGCACGGATTCAAGCTGGCGTTTGTCCCAATACATTGAGCCGAGGTCTTCGGTGAAGCATTTGGCGAGGCCGTAGAACGTGTCAGGCTTGTGGGGGGCGTCAATGCCGATGAAATCGGATTTCTTGTGCATCCCCACGGCATGGATCGAGGAGGCATAGACGACGCGGCGTGCGCCTGCTTGATAGGCCGCTTCCCACACGTTGTAAGAGCCGACAAAGTTCGGGCCGAGCAGCTCCATAAAGGGTTTTTCGTCCACGATGGCACCGAAATGCACCACCATGTCGGCCCCTTCCATCAGGGCGGCGACCTGATCGTATTCTGCCAGATCGGCCTTCTGATAGCGCTCGCCCTCATAAAGCTTGCCGATGTCGTCGGCGATGTCGGAGCTGACCAATTCTTCGCACATCGCGGCCAGCGGCTCACGCAGGTAAGAGCCAAGCCGACCGGCAGCACCTGTCAGGACCAGTTTCTTAAATTTCATAATATCTTCCTTTCACGTCTCAGAAATCTTGTCGCGCACTTGGGTGCGCAGGGCATCGGCTCCTTTGGCCAAAAGACCAACATCGGTGCCGCAGGCGACAAAGGTGAAGCCTTCGTTCAGCAATTCGGCGGCGAAATCGGGGTCGGTGACCAGCGTGCCCACAGGAATGCCCTTGTCCATCAGCAGCTTGGCGGCGGGGCGGATGACCTCCCACACTTCGGGGTGCAGGGTCTGGCCCAGATGGCCCATGTCAGCAGCGATGTCGGCGAGGCCAAAGAAGATGCCGTCGATCCCCTCAACCTCGGCAAAGGCGGCGGCGTTTCCGACGGCGGCGCGGGTCTCAAGCTGGATCAGGATGGCGGTCTGGCTCTCGACCTCGGTGTTGTAATCCTCGACCCGGCCAAATTGGTTAGCGCGGTTCAGCCCGGCCACGCCCCGGATACCGCGCGGCGGGTAGCGGCAGGCGGCAACAGCGGCGCGGGCCTCGTCAGGCGTCTGCACCATCGGAAACAGCAGCCCCGGCGCGCCGAGGTCCATCAGGCGTTTGACCTTGACCGCGTCGTTCCAATCAGGCCGCACCATCGCCGTTGTGTCGCTGCCCGAGAACGCCTGTAGCTGCCCCAGCACCGATTTCATGTCGCTCGGCGCGTGCTCCATATCCAGCATCACCCAGTCATAGCCCGCATGGGCCACCACCTCGGCGGCATAGCCATCCGAGAGGGAGACCCAGAGGCCCAGTTGCTTTTTCCCGGCGCGGATGGCCGTGAGGAATGTATTCTCGGGGTGCTTCATATCACGGCCTTTTCGATGAATTTCTCGGAACGCACGATCCGCGCGTAGTCCAGCGGCGTGAGGTCTAGCGTGCGATAGGCGCCATGGGTAATCAACTCAGCCGTGCCGCGCCCGATGGCGGGGGCTTGCTGCAACCCATGGCCGGAAAATCCGTTCATAAAGACGAAGTTCTCGACCTTGTCGTGCCGCCCGACGATTGCGTTTTGATCCACAGTGTTAAAGGCGTAATGCCCGACCCATTCATTGATCACCTTGACCCGTTCAAAGGCCGGAACGCGGGTGGCAATGATGGGCCAGACTTTCTCCTCCCAGATCGAATGATCAAAGGCAAAGTCATCATAGGCCGCGTCATAGTCATCTTCGGGCGGGCAGCCGGCCATATAATACTTACCCTCTTGGCGCATATGCACGCCGCTGGGGTCGATGGTCAGCGGCAGGTCCATCTCTAGCGGCTCGGCGGCGTCAAAGATGAAGGTGTAGCGTTTGCGTGGCACGACGGGCAGGGTGATGCCCGCCATCTGCGCCGTCGCTGCCGCGCGGGGGCCAGAGGCGTTGACCACCGTGCCACAAGCGACCGTTGCGCCGGATTTCAACGTCACCGCATCCACCGCGCTGCCTGCGGGGTTCAGGGTCATGCCCGTCACCTCATCATGGATAAAGGTCACGCCCCGGCGCCTGGCCATACGCTTGAACCAATCAAACATGGTGCCGCCGTCGAAGTAGCCTTCGTTCACCGTGTTGTGGTTGCCCGCGATCACGTCGTCGAGCATGTAAAACGGATAGCGCGCGGCGATTTCATCCTTGGTCATATGCTGGGTATGCGCGCCCATGGAGGCCTGAATGCTCTGCGCCTCGCGCAGGGTCTGGGCAAACTCGGGCGTGTCGGCAAGGTAGAGGTAGCCAAAGCTCTGCAGCGCCAGTTCCGGCACCTCGGGATCGTCATGCATGAACTGGCGGAAGTTGCGGATGAACTCGGCCCCGAACTGCGAAATCTGGATGTTTACCGGCGCGGTGAACTGCTGCCGGATGCAGGAATTCGTGTGGCTGGTCGAGGCGAATTCATAGGTGGGATCACGCTCCACCACCAGCACCTCACCGTCAAATCCCGGCGTGTTGGTCAGCCACCAAGCCAGTGCCGAACCGTAGATGGCCCCGCCCACGATCACCACGTCATATGACGTCTCAAGCGCGTTTTGCATGCACAGTCTCCCTTTGCGCATTCCCCTCTGAATTGTGGGTAGCCTAAGCATCCAGAGCCTGCAATCTTTGTGAACGGCGGGGCGATTTTTCGTTTTTCCGCGATGGGTTGCGCGACGGCCCTAGGTTGGGGCAGTGTGGCATTCAAAAGATGCGGTTCTATTGCATCGTTGACTTTTGTAGCGGCTGTCGCACCATGATCGATGTGCCGCAAAAGATATCACCGCCCGAAGGAGTGGCCCTTGGACAGCGACCGTGAAGAGATTGAACGTCTGATTGCACAGGTTGCATTGGGGGATCGTGCCGCCTTTGAGGCGCTTTATGATCGTGTGTCTGCGAAACTATTCGGGGTCTGCCTGCGTGTGTTGGATACACGGGCCGCAGCAGAGGACGCCATGCAGGACAGTTTCGTCAAAATCTGGAACCATTCAGACCGCTATCAGGCCAATGGCCTGTCGCCGATGACTTGGCTGATCACCATTGCGCGCAACACTGCGATCGACCGGCTGCGCGCCACCCGCAAAGGCCATCAGAATATTGATACGCCGGGGCTGGAACTGGCCGCGCCGGGGCCGAACCCCGAGCAATCCGCCGTGGCCGCGTCCGAGGCCACGCGCCTCAGCAACTGTCTGGACGACCTTGAGGCAGATCGCAGTGCCGCAGTGCGCGGTGCCTATCTCGACGGCGACAGCTATGCCGACCTTGCGCAGCGTTTCAACGTGCCGCTCAATACCATGCGCACTTGGCTGCGTCGCGGGTTGATGAGCCTGCGGGAGTGTATGAGCGCATGAGTGACACCCCCATCATTCCAGCCGGAGACGACGATCTTCTGGCCGCCGAAGTGGCCTTGGGTCTGCTGGAAGGCGAAGACCGTGTGGCGGCGCGCGCGCGCCTACTTCAAGACCGTGATTTTTCCCGCAGCGTCGCCGATTGGCAGGAGCGTTTCGTGGCGATGACCGACGATATCGCGCCCGTCGACCCGCCTGCGAAACTGCGCCGCACGCTGATGTCGCGGCTCTTCCCCGCGCGGCAGGTGCCGTTGATGCAGCGGCTCTGGCTCTGGCAAGTGATATCGGTTGCGGCACTCGCCACCGTGGCCTTCCTTGCCTTGCCGATGCTGCGCGAGGCGCCGGTTCAGTCGCCGGGCGAGGTCTATGCCACCCGCATGGCCGCCGAAGACAGCGCGCTGGAACTGCTGGCTGTCATGGACATGTCGCGCGGCGATATCGCGCTGCGCCGGGTCTCGGGCACCGCACCAGAAGGCCGCGTTCTGGAGCTTTGGGCCATCTTGCCGGACCGCGCGCCGATCTCTTTGGGCGTGTTGCCTGAGGGTGAAGTCAACCGCGTGGTCTTGCCCGCCGATTTGGCACCCGAGGCAGCGCAGATCACACTGGCCATCACGGATGAGCCACCGGGCGGCGCCCCCGACGGCGCCCCTACCGGCACCATCATGGCTGCCGGTACCGTCGCCGAACTTTAGACCCCGAAACGCCCTTCTCTGATCGAGCGGGGCGTTTCACTTTTCTAGGGTAAAACAACGCGCTACATTTTTATTCCGAATTTTTTGAACCATTCTGAAACTCCTCTCACTCTTGGCCCGTGGGTCCAGTATCGCCGCCCACAACGGGGGGCATCTGAGGAGGAAACCAGATGAAAACGCTCAAGACATTTGCCGCCGCGACCGCCACTGCTGTCCTGTTGGCCACCGGTGCCATCGCTGCCAATCCCGAGGTGGGCGGCGCGCCCATGTTCGAGAACAAGAACATCGTCGAGAACGCCGTGAACTCCGCCGATCACACCACACTGGTCGCCGCTGTGAAGGCCGCCGGTCTGGTCGACACGCTGGCCTCCGAAGGTCCGTTCACCGTTTTCGCCCCGGTCAATTCCGCCTTTGATGCGCTGCCCGCTGGCACCGTCGACACGCTGCTCAAGCCCGAGAACAAAGACATGCTGACCAAAGTGCTGACTGCGCATGTGGTCGCAGGCAACTGGTCTGCTGCCGACATCGCCGCCAAGGCGCGCGCCTCCAGCGATGGGTTCTACCACTTTAACGCCGTGTCCGGCGACGCGCTGTCGGCGCAGGTGAAGGGTAAAAACGTCTACATCATCGACGAGAGCGGCAACGCATCGCGCGTGACTATCGCAGATGTGAACCAGTCCAACGGCGTTATCCACGTTGTAAACAGCGTGCTGGTGCCCAAGTAATAGGCAACCCGCACGATGTGGCCGGACCAGAACCTCCATGCTGGTCCGGCGTTGACCTAATCCGAAAGCGAGGAGTAACACCATGAACAGACGTCATTTTCTGACATCGACCTTTCTGGGCGCCACCGCCATCGGGTTGGGCGCACGCGGCGCTTTGGCAGCCTATGTCGAAGGCGATTTTGAGGTTGAGCGAACGGAAACCGAGTGGCGCGCCATGCTGAGCGATACCGAATATGCGGTCATGCGCGAAGGCGATACGGAACGCGCCTTTACCAGCCCCCTGAATGATGAGACGCGCGCCGGGACATTCATTTGCAAAGGCTGTGACCAGCCGCTCTACGATGCCGCGACCAAGTTCAAAAGCGGCACCGGCTGGCCGAGCTTTTACCAACCGCTAGAAAATGCGGTCGAGACGATGTCCGACAACAGTTTCTTTATGCGCCGGACCGAGGTGCATTGCGACCGTTGCGGCAGCCATCTGGGCCATATCTTTGACGACGGGCCCGAGCCTACGGGTAAGCGGCATTGCATCAACGGTGTCTCGTTGAAATTCACCGCCGCCTGAGTACGGACGCTCTGACGATTAGACCGCGCGCCGCTTTCGGCGCGCGTTGTCGTTTCAGGTGCCGCGCGGTTTGGCCCGCAGGGTCGGGTCCGCGACCGTGGGGTCTTCGGGCCACGGGTGGCGGGGATAGCGCCCGCGCATGTCTTTGCGCACATCCCCGTAGGAACTTGCCCAAAATCCGGGGATGTCCATCGTGACCTGCACCGGGCGCTGAGCGGGGGAGAGCAGGGTGACCTGCAATGGCTGCCCGCCCACCGTCGGATGCCGGGTAACGCCGAACATCTCTTGTAGGCGCAGGGCGATGCCGGGGGTCTCACCGCTGTAGTCAATGGCCACGCGCCGCCCCAATGGGGTTTCGAAATGCGCGGGCGCGTTGCGGTCCAACTCTTGCTGTTGCTCCCACGTCAGCCGCGCATTGAGCGCCGGGGTGATGTCGAACGCTTTCCAATCGCCAGTGCTGCGCACACCGGCCAGATGCGGCAGCAGCCAGTCGTCCAGCGTCTCCATCAGATGCGCTTCGCTGAAATCGGGGAAGGGCGCGGGCATCAACCGGGCGCGGGCCAGAAACAGCGCCGCCGCCTTGCCGGGGTTCAGCCCCAATTGCCGCACACCGTCAAGCATCGCGACCGCCACCGCATCCGCGGGCGCATCGGGCCATGTGCGGTCTTCGAGTACCAGCGCACCGAACACCTCCTGCCGCCGGGTCAGCACGCGCCCCTCGCGGCGCGACCAGATGCAGACCTCCTGCCAATGGATTTGGTCGGCAAAAGTGCTGCGCAGCTCAGCGTCCGAGATCAGCGCCGCCTGCCGGATACGCGCCTCTCGCGGGTCGCCGTCAAGGTCGGTGGCCACCAGCAATCGCGTGCCTGCCATCGGGTCGGCCGCGGGCAGGATTGCGCCCTTGCCGCCCGATAGGACATAGCGCGGTGCCTCGCCCTTGCGGCGCAGCCCGACGCGGTCTGGGTAGGCAAGGGCCGCCAGCACGCCCAGTCCGTCCGGTCCGTCGCCCTTTGTCATCCGGCCCAGCCGCTTGGCCTCGGCCTTGATCCGCGCCAGTGTCGGGGCATGGGGCGGGGTGGCGCTGCGCTTTCCGTCCAATGCATCCATCCTGAGCGACAGGTCCACCGGCGCGCCGCGCATCGGGTCACGCTCTGCCAAAAGTGCGGCCAGCAGCGGCGCACGCGGCCCGCCGCGGGCCACCATATGCGCCAGACGGGGGTGCAGGGGCAGCTTGGCCAATTTGCGGCCATGGTCGGTGATGCGGCCTGTGTCGTCCAACGCACCGAGCATGCGCAACACCGCCTGCGCTTCGGCCAAACGGCCCGGATGGGGCGGGGTGACAAAGCTTAATTCTTCGGCCTGCGCGCCCCAAAGCGCCAGTTCCAGCGCGAAGCCGGTGAGGTCCCCCGCCTCAATCTCGGCTGGGGGGAAGGCGGCCAGCGCGCCCTCTTCGCCGCGCGTCCAGAGTTTGTAGGCCACGCCCGCCTCAACCCGCCCTGCGCGGCCCGCGCGTTGTGTGGCCTCGGCGCGGGTCACACGTTCGGTCACCAGTCGCGACATGCCAGAGGCCGGGTCGAACAGCGCGCGGCGCGAGCGGCCAGCGTCGACGACGATGCGAATGCCTTCGATGGTGAGCGAGGTTTCCGCGATGGAGGTCGCCAGCACGACCTTCCGCCCCGACCGCACAGGCGCGATGGCGGCCTGCTGCGCTTTGAATTCCAGCGCGCCGAAGAGCGGGGCCAAGGTGCAATCCGGCGGCAGCGCAGGACGCAACAGCGCCTCGACCCGCTTGATTTCACCTTCGCCCGGCAAGAAGACCAGCGCCGATCCGGGGGCTTCGGCCAGCGCCGTCAGCGTCAGGTCGGCCACCGCATTCTCAAGCCGTTGCTTGCCCATGGGCTTGTCGAGCCAGCGCGGCTCTACCTCAAAACTGCGGCCTTCGGAGGTGACGATGGGGGCTTCCATCAACTCTGCCACCGGGGCGGCATCAAGCGTGGCGGACATGGCGACCAGCAACAGGTCGTCGCGCAAGGCGCCCGCCACTTCAAGGCAGAGCGCGAGGCCCAGATCGGCGTTCAGCGAGCGTTCGTGGAATTCGTCAAAGATCACCGCACCGATGCCGGGCAGGTCGGGGTAGTCTTGCAACATGCGGGTCAGGATGCCTTCGGTGACGACTTCGATGCGGGTGTTCTTCGATACCGCCGAAGCGCCGCGCACGCGAAAACCCACCGTCTGGCCGGTCTCTTCGCCAAGGCTTTCGGCCATGCGCGCGGCAGCGGCACGGGCCGCAAGGCGGCGCGGTTCCAGCATCAGGATGCGGCCCTTGGTCAGGCGAGCGTCGAGCATTGCCAGCGGCACGCGGGTCGTCTTGCCCGCGCCGGGGGGGGCTTGCAGCACCACGCGGCCCGTGTCGCGCAGGGCGGCGATCACGTCAGGCAGAACGGCGTCGATGGGCAGGGCGAAATCAGCGTTGGACATGGCGTGGTTATCGGGCAAAGCCGCCGCCGCGCCAAGGGTGGGGATGGACAATTCCGCGCCACCCCCGCAAAAGTTGGCCCATGGATATCGACGATCTGGCCAAGGGCATCATAGCAGGCGAGCGCCGCGCGCTGGCGCGGGCGATCACGCTGGTGGAATCGGGACGTGCGGATCACCGTGCGGCGGCGGCGGACCTGCTGGCGAAGCTGCCGACCGACCGGCAGGCGCTGCGCATCGGGCTCTCAGGCACGCCGGGGGTGGGCAAATCCACCTTTATCGAAAGCTTTGGCATAATGCTGACGGGGCAGGGCAAGCGCGTGGCGGTGCTGGCGGTGGATCCCAGTTCGGCGCGTTCGGGCGGGTCGATCTTGGGCGACAAAACGCGGATGGACCGGCTCAGCCGTGAGCCGCGCGCTTTCATCCGTCCTTCGCCCAGCCAGACCCATCTTGGCGGTGTCGCCCGCCGCTCGCGGGAGGCGGTGCGGCTCTGCGAGGCGGCGGGTTTCGACGTGGTGCTGATCGAAACCGTGGGCGTTGGCCAGTCCGAGACGGTGGTGGCCGAGATGTCGGACGCCTTTGTGTTGCTCTTGGCCCCAGCGGGCGGGGATGAGTTGCAGGGCGTGAAACGCGGCATTATGGAGATTGCCGATCTGATCGTGATCAACAAGGCCGATGGTGATCTGAAATCCGCCGCTGCGCGTACCCGCGCCGACTATGCCGGTGCCCTGCGTCTGCTGCGCAAACGCCCGCAAGACCCCGAAGGCTTTCCGCGCGCCACGGCGGTTTCGGCGCTGGAGGAAAACGGTCTGGAGGAGACTTGGGCGTCCTTGCAGGAATTGACCGACTGGCGCCGCGCGCAGGGCTTTTGGGACCACACCCGCGCCGCGCAGGCGCGCTATTGGTTCGAGCAGGATGTGAAGCACCGGCTCTTGGCGCAGTTGGAGACACCGCAGGCGAAGGACGATCTGGCACGGCTCAGTGACGCCGTGGCCGAGGGCGCGCGCGATCCGGCAGAGGCGGCGGCTGAGTTCGTCAGCCGCCTGCGCGCCGATTAAGACGGGCGGGCAGGCTCTGGCACCGGGAAGAGCACGTCGTAAACCCAGTTAAAAACAAAGGCGTAGATCAGGTAGAACAGCGCAAAGCTCACGTCGATCAGGAAGGCCTCCATCAGCGAAATGCTCAGGTACCACGCGATGAAGGGCATCAGCACGAAGAGCAGGCCAATCTCGAAGGTCACGGCGTGAAGTACCCGGATCGGCACCGTCTTGCGCACCGTGCCGCGCAGACGGCGCAGGGCGTGATCGAAGCCAAGGTTGTAGAGGTAGTTCCACCCCGTCGCGATGCTGGCGCTGACGATGGTGACGACGCCAATCTCATGCAGTGGCTTGTCAAACAGCCAAGCGCCCATGGGCGTGACGATCAACAGGGCGAGAACTTCAAAGCTGATGGCGTGGCGGATGCGGTCTGCAGTACTGCGCATGGGGTCGGTCCCGGTATTAGTCGGGTCGTCCCGAGTGGCTGCCCAAATGGGGGAGGTCGTCCTCGCTTGGGCTTAATATGGCGATTGGGGCGCAGGGTGCAAGAGGGTCGGCTTGGAAGGGCTCAGCGGCCCGCTTTGGGATGGGCGTTGTTATAGACTTCCATCAGCCGCGCGGTGTCGACGGCGGTATAGGCCTGCGTGGTCGAGAGCGACGCATGGCCCAGCAATTCCTGAATCGCGCGCAGATCACCGCCCGCATCGAGCAGATGCGTGGCAAAGCTGTGGCGCATGGCATGGGGCGTGGCCGTCGCCGGAAGGCCCAGTTGCATCCGCGCATCGGCCATCACCTGCGCCACGGCCCGCGCGCCCAATGCGCCGCCGCGAATGGCACGAAACAGCGGGGCCTGCGGCTCTTGCGGGTAGGGACAGACAGCGAGGTAATCTTCGACAGCGGCGCGTGCAGCAGGCAAGACCGGTACGACCCGTTCCTTGCCACCTTTGCCGATGATACGCAGGCTATTCGGCAGGGGCGCATCGCCGCCCTTGAGCGCCAGCGCCTCGGAGATCCGCAGCCCGCAGCCCCAAAGCATCGTCAGAACAGCGACATCGCGCGCCGCGACCCATGGGGCGCGGGCTTGGGTTTCGACGCAGTCGATCAGCGCACGGGCGGCATCTTCGGCCAGCGGGCGGGGGAGTTTTTTCTGAAACTTGGGCGACCGGGCAAGCAGGACGGCAGTGGGCTCGAACCCCTCCCGCTCGGCCAGCCAGCGGTAGAAGGCTTTCACCGCCGAGAGTTTGCGCGCCACAGAGCGTGAGCCGACCCCGCCGCTGCGCGTGCTGGCCATCCAAGCGCGCATGTCGCTGATGGTGATTTTCGCCAGCGCGCCAAGGCCTTGGGTGTCGCCCTTATGCAGGGTCATGAAGGTAAGGAACTCGGTCACATCGCCCCGATAGGCGATGATGGTATTCTCTGCCGCGTCCTTCAAGGCGCTCTGGTGCTCCAGCCATGTCTGAAGCGCGTCCCGCGCGGCGGGGCTGATCAGCAGGGGATTTGCCTTCTCGCTCAAGACAGCCAGCGGCGCATGGATCGCTCCAGCACGCCGGTAAAGAAAGTGAGCAGATCGGTGCCCTGCTGCGGACCGAACATATGCGGGTCTTCGGCGCCCATGACCAGCAGACCCGGAAGGCGGCCCGCGCCGAAATCGAGCTTCAGGCAGGCTTCGGAGCGGATCCACCCTGCCTTGGTGCCATAGAGCGCCTCGGCACCATCCTGAATCGCACGCAGGGTCACTTGCCGCACCAGACCACCGCGGCCCTGGCTGAGGTAATCGTCGATGAAGCCGGGCTCGGCCACGGTCAACACGTCGCCCAGCCGCTGCACCGCCGGGTCATTGTCGTTCTGGGTTGATTCCAGCACCAGCTTCACCGCGTCGACGCGCAGAATGTCGGCCACTTCGCCACCCAGATTGCGTAGGAAGGTCTCGAATTCCACCGGGTCTAGCATTTGCAGGATCGCGCGGTGGATCTGGTTGGTCCCGGCGAGGTTTTCATAGGCCGCGGCGATGACGCTGCGGTGGGTGTCTTCCAACCGATCAAGCCGGGTTTCCAAACGCTCCATCGCGATGCCGCGCAGGTCGACGATGTTGCCGCCCATGGCCTTCTCATTCGCTGCAATCAACGCCTGCATCACATCGCTGTCGTCAAGGATGACATCGGGCGCTGAGATGATCGCCTCGCGCAGGGCGTCGTCGATTTTGGGGCTGCTGCTCATGGGCGTCTCTTTTTGATTTGCGGTGTCATAGCATGGTGGGGCGTCAAGATCTGCCCCCAATTGGTCACGGGTCTTGCCGCCTGCGGTCTTTGTTGCCGCCTTGCGTCAGGCCGGGATGTAGAACGAAGCCCACGGGAACAAAAGCGGCGCGGGTGTGTTGGCCCCGGTCGACGCGCGGATTTCAGCCGCAAGGCGCGCGCGCCTGATCGAAGCCTGCTGCATATCCCCGGATGCGGCGAAATGGCCCTTGCCGGGAGAGGAAATCTTACATGGAACATGTCTCTGTCGATCTTTGGGCCGCCAACCTTCAGGTCACGCCGGATTCGCTGCAAAGCTGGCTTGCCAGTGTGGAACTGCGTCTGCAACAAGCCGCCGCGCGCGAGGCACAGCTTTTGGTGATGCCTGAGTTTTGCTGCGCACAATGGCTGAGTTTTGCCCCGGCGGACCTGCCCGCAGAGCAGCAACTGGGCTGGCTCGCGCAGACCGCCGCGCTGGCGCTCGACCCGATGCGCCGCATGGTGGAGCAGACAGGCGTCGCCCTGCTGCCCGGCACATTTCCTGTGGCCTTTCCATCGGTCGACGCGCCCGAGGGGTATCTCAATCAGGCGTGGTTCCTGACGCCGGATGGTGAGATGCAAGTTCAAAACAAACTGAGCCTGACGCCGCTTGAGGCAAATGGCGCCAGCGGCGTGACCATCGCGGGCACCGGGATCAACCTGTTCGACTGGAACGGGCTGCGCTGTGTCATCGCGATCTGTCTGGATGCGGAATATACCGCGCTTTGGTCGAAACTGGGCGAGCTTGACCTTGATCTGGTGATCATCCCCGCCAAGACCGACATGATCACCGGCTACAACCGCGTGTTTAGCTGTGCACGGGCACGGGCGATTGAATTGCAGACCGCTGTTTGCTGCGTTGGCGCTGTTGGCGCGCCGCTTACCCCGTGGCAAGAGGATACCGGCGTGGGGGGAGCGTCGGTCTATCTTCCTTGCGATGTTTCGGTGGCATTGGACGGGATGCACGCGGCCTTGCCGCCGCAAACAGCGGCGCATGGCACCGATTTGGTTTTGCAGGCCGCTGCGATTCCTGTGGGCCAATGTCGCCGTATTCGCGCTGGTGCGGCTGAGGCCGAGGTGCGCCCCGGTCTGTGGTCCGGTGACCATCTGACGGTCGAAGGCAACGCGGCCTGAGGCAAAGAAAAACCCCCTCCGTCAGTGGCGGAAGGGGTTTGTTGTTTTGCATCAAGGCCGGATCAGAGGATGTTCTGACCGGTCTTTTTCCAATCGGCCATGAACTGCTCCAGACCTTTGTCGGTCAGCGGGTGGGAGGCCAGTTTCTTGATCACTTCTGGCGGCGCGGTCATCACGTCGGCACCGATGCGCGCGGCGTCGAGCACGTGATTCACGCTGCGGATGGAGGCCGCGAGGATCTGCGTCTCGAACCCGTAGTTGTCATAGATGGTGCGGATGTCTTGGATCAGGTCCATGCCATCGAGGTTGATGTCGTCCAGACGGCCAATGAAGGGCGAGATGAAGGTCGCGCCAGCTTTGGCAGCGATCAGCGCTTGGTTCGCCGAGAAGCAGAGCGTCACGTTGATCATGTGACCTTCGCCCGACAGAACCTTACAGGCTTTCAGCCCGTCCCATGTCAGCGGCAGCTTGATGGTGATGTTGTCGGCGATCTCAGCCAGTTTGCGGCCTTCGGCGATCATCGCGTCGGCTTCCAGCGCCACCACTTCAGCGGAAACGGGGCCGTCGACGAGGTCACAAATCTCTTTGGTGACCTCAAGGATGTTGCGGCCTGATTTCAGGATCAGGGAGGGGTTAGTTGTCACGCCGTCGACCATGCCAAGGTCATTGAGTTCGGCAATGGCGTCGATCTCGGCGGTATCTACGAAGAATTTCATGGGCTTTCCTTCCGGGTTGGAATGTGAACGCTAACAGGTCTATTGCTTGCCTTGGCTTTACCGCATGATCTGCGATGCTTAAAGCCTCAATTCTCCCTAGCGACACGGAGCATGCGGCAGACATGGCTGAATTCTACCATCATGGCGAGTTGCTCTCGGTGATGACCACCCAGCCTTTGGGCCGCGCTTTGGACTATCGCGCGCCCGAAGGTGGCTGCCATGCGGGGGCGTTCGTCGAGGTGCCATTGGGCCCGCGCAAGGTGATGGGCGTGGTCTGGGGGCCGGGGGCCGGGGACTATGACATCAACAAGGTGCGCCATGTCATCCGGGTGCTGGACGCCCCGCCGATGCGCGATGAGATGCGCGAGTTTTTGCTGCGCTCGGCGGCCTATACGCTGACCCCGCTGCCCGCGATGCTGCGGCTGGCCACCCGTGCGCCGGGTTTGGGCGATCCGCCGTCGATGCGCAAGATTTACCGCGCGGGCGAGGGCCTGCCGACCCGCATGACCGACGCGCGCCAGCGCGTGATGGCGGTGTTGGAGGAATACGGCGATCTGGCCTTCACGCTAAAGGAGTTGTCGGAGATGGCCGGGGTCACCTCTTCGGTGGTCAAAGGTTTGGTCGATCAAGGTGCCGTGCGCGAAGAGGAAAGCCCCCGCGATCTGCCGTTTCGGCGGCTGGATCCATCGTTGCCCGGCAAGGCACTGACCGAGGATCAGGCGACAGCGGCGGCGGTTTTGCGCGAAGGGATCAAGGCAGAGACCTATGGCACGACCCTGCTGCGCGGGGTCACCGGATCGGGCAAGACTGAGGTCTATCTCGAAGCCGTCGCCGCCGCCGTGCAATCCGGGCGGCAGGCGCTGGTCCTCCTGCCGGAAATCGCGCTGACCGAACAGTTTCTCGCCCGGGTCGAGGAGCGCTTTGGCGCGAAGCCTGCCGAATGGCATTCCGGTGTCACCATGACCGAACGCCGCCGCATTTGGCGCATGGTGGGGCAGGGCAATGCGCAATTGGTGATCGGTGCGCGGTCAGCGCTGTTCCTGCCGTTCCAGAACCTCGGGCTGATCGTCGTGGATGAAGAGCATGACACGTCTTACAAACAAGAGGATGGGGTGCTTTATAACGCCCGCGACATGGCGGTGCTGCGCGCGTCAATCTGCGGGGCGCAGGTGGTGCTGGCGAGTGCGACGCCAAGTCTTGAGACTTGGGCCAATGCTGAGGCGGGCAAGTATCGGCGGTTGGAGCTGACCTCGCGCTTTGGTCCGGCGGTGATGCCGAAGATGGGCGCGATTGACATGCGGCAGGCGGGTTTGCCGGGGGATAAATGGATCTCGGGCGAGATGAAGCGCGAGGTCGATGCGCGGCTGGAGCGCGGCGAACAGGCGATGCTGTTCATCAACCGTCGCGGCTATGCGCCGATTACGCTGTGTCGTGCCTGTGGCGAGCAGATTGGCTGCGATCAATGTGACGCGCGGATGGTGGAGCATCGGTTTCTCAAGCGGCTCGTTTGCCACCAATGTGGTGAGACCAAGCCGATGCCAGAAGCCTGTCCTTCGTGCAAAGTGGAGGGCAAGCTTGCGCCCATCGGGCCGGGGGTTGAACGGCTGGGGGAAGAGGCCACGGCGCTTTGGCCCGAGGCGCGGATCGCGACATTGAGTTCGGACATGTACGGCTCGGCGCGGGCGCTCAAGGCCGAGATTGCGGGGATCGCCGAAGGAACGGCAGACATCATCATCGGGACGCAGTTGGTGGCCAAAGGGCACAACTTTCCCAAGCTGACGTTGGTAGGGGTGATTGATGCGGACTTAGGCCTCACCGGGTCGGACCTGCGCGCGGCGGAGCGGACGTTTCAGCTGATGCGGCAGGTGGCGGGACGTGCGGGGCGGGCCGAAGCGCCGGGGGCGGCGTTGTTACAGACCTATCAGCCCGAGCATCCTGTGATCCGGGCGATTCTCGCAGGCGAGGAGGAGAAATTTTGGGCCGCCGAGGCGGGCGAGCGGCGGCAGGCCGGGGTGCCGCCTTACGGCCGTATGGCAGGGATCATCCTCAGCGGCAGCGATGCGGCAGCGGTGTTTGATTTGGGCAACCATCTGGCGCGGCATGACGGGCCGTTGCGGGCGGTGGGGGCGCAGGTCTTTGGCCCCGCGCCCGCGCCGATCGCCCGGGTGCGCGGGCGGCATCGGGTGCGGTTGTTGGTCAAGGCGGATAAGGGCGTGGCGCTGCAGGAGGCGCTGAGCAAGTGGGTTGGTGCGCTGCGGCTGAAGGGCGATTTACGGTTGGCCGTGGATATCGATCCGCAGAGTTTTTATTGAGGCTTTAGCCATCGCAGGATGAGGGCCAGCGCCAGATCGTCCCATGGTCTGGCGCTTTTGCAATCGGAGTGGCGGCTTGCGTATGTGTCACATGCGTTGCAGCCATAAAGTGCCCGGCTGAGAAATTAGATGCGCCAGCCCCCGGTCTGGCACTGCCCGGCTCAGCGTTTGCCTTTTCTCTCGCCATTCCCAGAACCCCGGCGTAATAAATCCGCATGACCCGTTTCATCACCCTCGAAGAGGCCAAGGGCCTGCCGTTCTGGCGCCGCCCCGTGGCTCTGCTGTTCCTCATGGCGCTGGCCATGCCCATCGCCTTCAACACATGGTCGGCGCTGCTGAATAACTTCGTCATCGAGGTGGCAGACTTCGACGGGTCCGACATCGGCCTGCTGCACACGGTGCGCGAAATTCCCGGCTTTCTGGCCATCGGGGTCATCGCGATCTTGCTCTTTGTCCGCGAACAGGTGCTGGGGCTGATCTCGCTCGCGCTGCTCGGCGCGGCGACGGCCATCACGGCTTATTTCCCCTCAATGGGCGGTATCCTGACGATCACCATGCTCAGCTCGATCGGGTTCCATTACTACGAGACGGTGAATCAATCGCTGCAACTTCAATGGCTTAAGATCGAAGACGCGCCGCGCATGATCGGCTGGCTTATGGCGGCTGGATCGCTGGCGACGCTGGTGGCCTATCTGGCGATCATGGCGCTGTGGGAAACGCTGAACCTCAGCTACAGCATCGTCTACATGATCGGCGGCGGCGTCACCGTTGCCGTGGCCATCATCGCCATGCTGGCCTATCCACAGTTCGAAGCGCCCACGGTGCAGAACAAAAAGATGATCCTGCGCAAGCGCTACTGGCTCTATTATGCGCTGCAATTCATGTCAGGCGCGCGGCGGCAGATTTTCGTGGTCTTCGCGGGCTTTATGATGGTCGAACGCTTCGGTTTTGAAGTGCATGAGATCACCATGCTCTATCTCATTAACCTCGTGGCCAATATGATCTTTGCTCCGCTGATGGGGCGCGCGGTCGGCCATTTTGGCGAACGCCGGACGCTCACGGTCGAATATGTCGGGCTGATCCTTGTCTTTCTCGCTTACGGCGGTGTCTATTACCTCGGCTGGGGCGTGGTGATCGCGGCGACGCTCTATGTGCTGGATCACATGTTCTTTGCCCTCGCACTGGCGCTGAAGACCTATTTTCAAAAGATAGCCGATCCCGCAGATATTGCACCCACGGCGGCGGTGGCCTTTACCATCAACCACATCGCGGCGGTGTTCCTACCAGTCGGGCTCGGCCTGCTTTGGCTCGTCTCGCCTGCGGCGGTGTTCTTCCTTGCCGCGGGGATGGCGGCAGTGTCGCTGATGCTGTCACTGTTGATCCCGCGCCACCCGGCACCGGGGCATGAGACGATCTTTCAAACTGCTGTGCCGCAGGCCGCCGAATAGGCCGCGAAACCCAGCATGGCTTGACCCGACACGCGCGCGGCCCTAGGCGAAGCACAACCGCACCGCAGCAAAGGACCGCGCCATGCCCACTTTCACCGCCCTCACTACCCTTACGGGCCGCGACCCCGCCTATGCCTTGGGCGAGGCGATGGAGCGGCTGATCCCCGAGCCCACCGGCGTTGGCGTGTTTGAGGTCGAAGACGGCTCGGGCCTGTGGGAAGTCGGCGGTTATTTCGAAGAAGCACCCGATACGGCCGCGCTGGCGGTGCTGGCCAAGGCGATGGGCGCGAAGGATTTCACCGTCTCTGAATTGCCCGAAACCGATTGGGTCGCCCATGTGCGGCGTGAACTCGCCCCCGTCGAGGCGGGCCGCTTTTTCGTCTACGGAAGCCATGACGCCGACAAGGTGCCCGAAGACTGCGAGCCGCTGCTGATCGAGGCCGCCATGGCCTTTGGCACCGGGCACCACGGCACGACACTGGGCTGCCTGCGCGCGCTGGACCGTCTGGCGGGCGAGGGGTTTCACGGCAAGAACGTGGTCGACATCGGCTGCGGCACCGCCGTGCTGGCCATGGCCGCCGCCCGCATCTGGCCCGAGCCGGTATTGGCCAGTGACATCGATGAGGTCGCGGTCGAAGTGGCGCAGGCCAATGTCGATGCCAACAATCTGTCGGGCCGTGTGGCCTGTGTCGAGGCCGCAGGCTTTGATCATCCCCAATTGGCCGAAGCTGCCCCCTTTGATCTGGTCTTTGCCAATATCCTCAAAGGGCCGCTGGTCGCCTTGGCCCCGGATATGGCCGGGGCGCTGCAACCTGCGGGCTATGCGATTCTCTCGGGCCTTCTGAACGAGCAGGCCGACGAGGTGATCGAGGTTTACGCACGATCTGGCATCAATCTGGTGCACCGTGAGAGCATTGGTGACTGGACGACACTAACGCTGCAAACTAACGCATAATTCGCGCCTCATTTTCGTTGCATTTGGCCCTTTTGCCGCTTTGTTGCCACAATTTGCCTTTATTCAAATTGGCAGCAAACGGTGGGGGCCGGATTGCTACGGAGGCTGTGATGGCTGAAGGACACGCTCAATTCGCGAAACGGATCGAACTTCTGGGGCGCAAGCATCGGAAGATGGAACGGGGATATGTCACCCGCGTCGGGCGCGACGGGTTGATCTCCGTCTTGCCGAAACGTGCCCGTCGGGGTTTCCCGATGATGGGGTTTTTCCTGATCGTTCTGGTATTTTTCGGCTTCAAAGCCTTCACCCTCGCCGCGATCGGCCCGGTGACCTATAACGAACGCCTGTCGCGGCTGGCCAATGGTTCAAACCTAGAGCAGATCGGCGCCAAGATGATGGGCATCGACCCGCTGACCAAGACAGTAGCCGGGCTGACCGGCCCGATCATGCGGTGATCTTAAGCCACTGACTTTTGACATGAAAAAGCCGCAGCGGATGCCTTCCGCTGCGGCTTTTTCTTTGGGTAGGTATTGATGCGGGCAGGCGCAGGCTTAGCGCACGAAGTGGTTCTGTGCGACGAGGTCAATGTCACCCCGGATCAAGCCGATGTCCTGCAATTCAAGGTCGGTCAGGTCCGACAGCGCCTTGCGGGTGGCGCGGCTGTCTTGCCAATCTTCGACCGCCGCGAAGAACGCGCCGAAAAAGCCAAGGATACGTGTGACGGCCGGGGTGGAGCCGTAAGCGGTGCGGGTGGTGTCGAAAGCTGCCATGGGGCCGTCCTTTGTTTGATCGTCGGTTGTGTCTGCAGGGGCCGAGGAAAGCGCGCCGTGCAAAACGTGATTTTCGGCAATTATGCCTGAAAAGCGCCCCGCGCAATCCCTCAAAAACGACAGCGTGCCTTGCGTTTTGTGCATAGGTCGAAATGACGGCTAACCCACTATCTTTACCGGAAAATTTCCGGCTTACTGATGTCGGTTTTGCAGCATGGAGAGGCGCAATCCGACACCGCGGTTCAAAAGCGACAGGATGCTTGTCGTAAAGCGCCCGCCGAGCATCAGGGCTTTGCGATGTTCGCGTTTCGTGCTAGTGCACCAAAAAAGCAACAATTTTAACGAGGGCAGAGATGATACGGGTGATCGGCATAGATCCGGGGCTGCGCAATTTGGGCTGGGGCGTGATCGACGTCTCGGGCAGCCGAATCGCCCATGTGGCCAATGGCATCTGTCATTCCGAAGGCGACGACCTTGGCGCGCGGCTTTTGTCCTTGCACGGGCAGCTGACGCGCGTGCTGACCATGTGGCAGCCACAGGCGGCGGCGGTTGAACAGACTTTCGTGAACAAAGACGGGGCCGGGACCCTGAAGCTGGGTCAGGCGCGGGGCATTGCGATGTTAGTGCCCGCGCAGTTTGGTTTGACGGTGGGCGAATATGCCCCCAACAAGGTCAAGAAAACCGTGGTCGGCGTGGGCCACGCGGATAAGGGACAGGTGGCGCATATGGTGAAGATGCAGATGCCGGGGATCGAGATTGCAGGCCCGGATGCCGCCGATGCGCTGGCCATCGCGATCTGTCACGCGCATCACGGCGGGGCCAGCACCCTCGCGCAAGCGGTGGCGAGGGCGAGCGCATGATCGGCAAACTCTCGGGCCGCATTGACTACCGTGCCGCCGACCATGTGCTGATCGACGTGCGCGGCGTGGGGTACCTCGTCTATGTCTCTGACCGGACCATGGCCGCGCTGCCCGGTGTGGGCGAAGTCGTGGCGCTTTATACCGATCTGGTGGTGCGCGAAGACCTGATGCAACTCTTTGGCTTTCAAACGCTGGTGGAAAAGGAATGGCACCGGTTGCTGACCTCGGTTCAGGGGGTCGGGGCAAAGGCGTCGCTGGCAATCCTCGGGACGCTCGGCCCGGATGGCGTGAGCCGCGCAATCGCGCTTGGCGATTGGAACGCGGTAAAGGCCGCCAAGGGCATTGGCCCCAAAATCGCACAGCGCGTGGTGCTTGATCTCAAGGACAAGGCCCCCGGCGTGATGGCGATGACCGGCACCGTGGCCGACGCTCTGGGAGAGGCGCAGGCCGCCGCCGATGAGACCGTGATCGAAGCCGCGACCCCACGCCCCGCGCCGAAAGCCGCCGCGCCCAATGCTTCGGCCCAGTCCGAGGCGCTTTCGGCGCTTGGCAACCTTGGCTACGGCCCCGGTGATGCGGCGGGCGCCGTGGCGCAGGCGGCGGGCGAGATGCCAGAGGCGGACACGCCGACGCTGATCCGCGCGGCGCTCAAGCTGTTGGCGCCCAAGGGGTGACGCCCCCTCTGGCAGAACCCTCCGCCCTGCGCCATAACGAGGCCCTATGACCGACATTGACCCCACCGTGCGGCCCGAGCCGATGCCCGAAGACTTTGACCGCGCTTTGCGGCCACAGATGCTGGCGGAATTTGTCGGCCAAGCCGAGGCGCGCGCGAACCTTGCCGTCTTCATCCAATCCGCCCGCCAGCGCGGCGAGGCGATGGATCACACGTTGTTTCACGGGCCTCCGGGCCTAGGCAAAACCACACTGGCGCAGATCATGGCGCGGGAGTTGGGCGTGGGCTTTCGCATGACCTCTGGCCCGGTACTGGCCAAGGCGGGCGATTTGGCGGCGATCCTGACCAACCTCGAAGCGCGTGACGTGTTGTTTATCGACGAAATCCACCGGCTGAACCCCGCAGTGGAAGAAGTGCTGTATCCCGCGCTGGAGGATTTCGAGCTTGATCTGGTGATCGGCGAAGGGCCAGCCGCGCGGACCGTGCGGATCGAGTTACAGCCCTTCACGCTGGTCGGAGCCACCACCCGCATGGGCCTGCTGACGACGCCTTTGCGCGACCGTTTCGGCATCCCGACCCGGCTGCAATTCTACACCGAAGACGAGCTTTACATCATCGTCGACCGTAATGCCCGCAAACTGGGCGCGCCCGCCGACGAAGGCGGTGCCCGCGAGATTGCGAAACGCGCCCGCGGCACGCCGCGCATCGCGGGCCGCCTGCTGCGCCGGGTGGTGGATTTCGCGGTGGTTGAGGGCGATGGCCGCGTGACCCGCGATTTGGCCGACATGGCTCTGACGCGGCTTGGGGTCGATCATCTGGGCCTTGATGGCGCAGACCGCCGCTACCTCAAACTGATCGCAGAGAATTATCAGGGCGGCCCGGTGGGGATCGAAACCCTCTCCGCCGCGCTGTCGGAAAGCCGCGATGCGCTGGAGGAGGTGATCGAGCCGTTCCTGTTGCAGCAGGGGCTGATCCAGCGTACCCCGCGCGGCAGAATGTTGGCGGCCAAGGCGTGGAGCCATCTCGGCATGGCCGCGCCCAAAGGGCAGAGCGACCTTTTTGGCTGACGCCCCAGAGCGAAGGTAAAACAGATGACAATGACCGCAGAGCAAATCGAGACCCTTTTCACTCGCCGCGATGGGCAGTTCGCCTTTGCCCGCTGGGGCCGCCCCATCGCGCCGGTGGCCTTTGCGATCGAAGAGGCGGCGCTGCCAGTGGTGAAAGGCGCGCTTGAGGCTGTTGCCAAGCTCGCCGGACACGACATGGTCGAGACCGATCCCGAACTGGGCAGCAATCTGATGATGTTCTTCTTCGCCGATTGGGCAGAGCTTTTGGACGTGCCGGGGATGGACGGGCTGGTGCCCGATCTGGCCCAACAGGTCGAACGCTTGCAGGCCGCTGGGGCCAATCAGTACCGTTTCTTCCGCTTTGAAGAAAACGGCGCGATCAAGGCGGCCTTTGTCTTCCTGCGCATGGACGACAGTTTGCGCGATATGTCGGCGCAAGTCTTGGCGCTGAGCCAAGCGGTGCAGGTCATCCTGCTCTGGTCCGAGGACGCCTTTGCCGAGCAGTCGCCGCTGGCGCTGGCCGATGAGGCGCTGGTGCTGCGCCCCGAAGTGGCCGACGTGATCCGCGCCGCCTATGATCCGGTGATGCCGCCCGCCGCCAATGACGCAAGCCATGCGCTGCGCCTCGCCGCGCGGGTGTCGGCATGAGCCATACCTTTCCAGTCCGCATTTTCTACGAAGACACCGACATGGCGGGCGTGGTCTATTACGCCAACTACCTGCGCTATATCGAACGGGCGCGCTCGGATATCGTCGAACAGATTGGCCTTGATCAACGCGCCATGCGCGATGAAGGGCTGGTCTTTGTCGTGACGCGGGTAGAGGCGGATTATCTGGGTGCCGCACGCTTTGGCGACCGGTTGGAGGTGCAGACCACCCATCAGGCCGAAGGGCCGGTCCGGTGGGTGTTCGACCAAGACGTGCTACGCGATGGCAAGGTCATCTTTCGCGCCAAAGTCACCGCCGTTTGCATGACCACAGCGGGTAAACCCACCCGTTTGCCAGCGAAACTCCGCCTGTCGGACGGCGATCCTGCGGCGTGATACCATAATTCTGGCAATCTCGGTTGCAGTCCGTTAGCTTTGCTCCAAATTGAGGCCAGAAAAATACGGCCCGAGAGGCAGAATGCCCCAAAGGGGCGGCAGTAAAAGAGCATAGTTAAATGGAAGCAGAGACGCTGGCATTGGCACAGGGGATGGATTTTTCCCTGTGGGGTCTGTTCGCGAAGGCGACGGTCACGGTCAAACTTGTAATGATCATGCTGATCGGGGCCTCTTTCTGGTCTTGGTCGATCATCGTTCAAAAGACCATCCAGTACCGCAAAGCCCGTGCCGAGGCCGCGCAGTTCGATCAGGCGTTCTGGTCGGGCGAGCCGCTCGACGGGCTCTTTGACACCATCGGCGCTGACCCGGATGGTCCTTCGGAAAAGATCTTCGCCGCTGGCATGTCCGAATGGCGCCGGTCGCACCGTGAAGATGGCGCGCTGATCCCCGGTGCCACTGCCCGGATCGACCGCTCCATGGACGTGGCCATCGCCAAAGAGGCAGAGCGTCTGCAAAAGGGGCTGCCGGTGCTGGCGACCGTCGGGTCCACCGCCCCCTTCGTCGGCCTGTTCGGGACGGTTTTCGGCATCATGAACTCGTTCATCGAGATTGCGGCCCAGCAGAACACCAACCTCGCCGTCGTCGCCCCCGGTATTGCCGAGGCGCTTTTGGCGACCGGCATCGGCCTCCTCGCCGCGATCCCGGCGGTTGTGTTCTACAACAAGCTGAGCGCCGACAGTGACCGCATCCTTGGCAATTACGAGGCTTTCTCGGACGAATTCGCCACCATCCTCAGCCGCCAGTTGGACAGCTAAGCCATGGGCGCAGGTGTCATGAAAAAACAAGGCGGCAAGGGGCGGCGTCGCGGACGCGCGCAACCGATGGCCGAGATCAACGTCACGCCTTTCGTCGATGTGATGTTGGTGCTCTTGATCATCTTCATGGTCGCGGCTCCGCTGCTGACTGTGGGCGTGCCGGTGGAATTGCCCAAGACCGCCGCCACGGCCCTGCCATCCGAGCAGGAAGAGCCGCTGACCGTTACGCTCACCGCCGAGGGGGCCGTGCAAATCCAAACCACCGACACACCCCGCGACCAACTGATTACCAAGCTGCGGGCGATTGCCTCTGAACGGGCCAGCGACCGGGTGTTTTTGCGCGCGGATGGCAAAGTGTCTTATGCGCAGGTCATGGAAGTCATGGGCGCGCTCAACGCAGGCGGCTTTTCCAACATCGGTCTGGTGACCGACATCGGCGGCCCGGCGTTGGACGGCAGCGACACGTCGGGTGGCTGAGCGGTGCATACCGGGCATTACATATCAGGTGCCGGGCATCTGGGTCTTATCGGCTGGCTGTTGTTTGGAAGCATCTTCACCTCCGAGCCTGAGCCCGTTGAGATGACCGAGGTCTCGGTGATCTCGGCCGCCGAATATGACGCGCTGGTCGCGGCCCAGCAGCCGCCCGCGTCGGCCACCGAAGTGGCCCAGCCCGCGCCGCCTGAGGTAAGCGAACAGACCCCCGAGGTGACGGCAGAGCCGGACACGCAGATCGAACAGCCAGAGCCGGTGCAGACCGAAACCCCGCCCGAAGACCTCCCCCCAGAGGTGACCGAGCTGGAGTTGCCACCGCAGACCCAAGTGGATGACACGCCGCCCGAAATGAACGAGCCGGTGGGCGATACCGCCGTGCTGGTGCCCGAAATCGCGCCCGAAGCCCGCCCGCGCGAAGCGCCCCGCGTGGCCCCCGAACCGGTAGAGCAGCCCGACCCCGAACTGCGCCCCGATCTGGACGAGCAGCCCGCCGTCGCGCCGGATGCCGAAGCCGAGGCGGAAACCGTCGTGGAAGAGCCGCAAGAGGCCCGCACGCCTGAGGACAGCACAACCGAGATCGTCACCGAAGCCGACAAAGCGCCGGCGGCTTCTGCGCGTCCGCCGGGCCGCCGCCCGACACCGCCGCCGCCTGTCGAGGTGGCCGAGGCACCGGAAGAACCCGCCGAGACGCCAGCGCCCGCCCCGACGCCCGAGCCGGAGCCAACCCCGGAGCCCGTTGAGGAACCCACGACCTCCAGCTCGACCGAAGATGCCATCGCGGATGCGCTGAGCGAAGTCTTGGGCCAGCCAGAGACAACCGCGCCCGTGCCAAGCGGCCCGCCGCTGTCATCGGGTGAGCGCGAGTCTCTGCGCGTCGCGGTATCGGCCTGCTGGAACATCGGCGCGCTGTCGACCGAAGCGGCGCGTACCACGGTCGTTGTCGGCATGCAGATGAACACCGACGGCACGCCCGTGGCCAGTTCGATCCGCCTGCTGAGTTCCAGCGGTGGCAGCGACACCGCCGCACGTCAGGCCTTTGAAGCCGCGAAACGCGCGGTCATTCGTTGCGGCAGCAGCGGTTACAAACTGCCGCAGGAAAAATACAGCCAATGGCAAGACATCGAGATGACATTCGACCCAATGAGGAGCCGATAACATGCTGACTAGACTTCTGGGACTACTGGCGCTCTGCGCCACGGCGGCCACGTTCACCCTGGCCCCCAATGCGTCGCAGGCCCAACCGCTGCGCATCGTGATCGACGACCCGACGATTGAGCCTTTGCCCTTTGCCGTGCCCAGCTTTCAGCCTGAAAGCGGTGAGGCCGGGCAACTGGCCGTCGATCTGGCGCGCGTCGTCTCAGAAGACCTGACCGGCACGGGCCTTTTCCGCGAAATCCCGGCCAGCGCCTATATCTCGACCGTCAGCGACTTTAACGCGCCGGTGGAATATGCCGACTGGAAAGCGATCAACGCGCAGGCGCTGATCACCGGGGCGGTCAATGTCACCGGCAACAGCGTGAATGTGAAGTTCCGCGTCTACGATGTCTTCTCGGGCGAGGAATTGCTCGACAGCAGTGGGCAGGGCGGTCTGCAATTCAGCGGCACCGTCGATGGCTGGCGCCGCATGGCGCATAAGGTGGCCGATGCGGTTTACAGCCGGATCACCGGCGAGGGTGGCTATTTCGACAGCCGTGTTGTCTTTGTTTCCGAAACCGGGCCGAAGGACGACCGCCAGAAGCGTTTGGCGGTAATGGACTACGACGGGGCCAACCTGAAGTACCTGACCGATTCCGGCTCCATCGTGCTTGCCCCGCGATTCTCTCCCAGCGGTGACCGGGTGCTCTATACCAGCTACGAAAGCGGTTTCCCGCGCATCTATGTGCTGGACATCGGCACCGTCCAACGCCGCGCGCTGCAAAGCGCCGAAGGCTCCATGGCCTTTGCGCCACGCTTCTCGCCCAGTGGTCAAACGGTTGTCTATTCGCTGAGCCAAGGCGGCAATACCGATATCTTCTCGATGGATATCAACAGCGGCCAATCGGTGCGCCTGACCAATACCCCCGCCATTGAGACGGCACCCAGCTTCTCTCCCGATGGCAGCAGAATCGTCTTTGAGAGCGACCGTTCCGGCAGTCCGCAGCTTTACGTCATGCCCGCCACAGGCGGAGAGGCGACGCGGATTTCCTTTGGCGAAGGGCGTTATGGCACGCCCGTTTGGTCGCCGCGCGGGGATTTGGTGGCTTTCACCAAGCAGAACAAGGGCCGTTTCCACATCGGCGTGATGCGGCTTGATGGCTCCGAAGAGCGCCTGCTGACGGCCTCTTTCCTTGATGAAGGTCCGACTTGGGCGCCCAATGGCCGGGTGATCATGTTCGCCCGCGAAACCCAAGGGGCAGGCGGGTCGTCCTCGCTCTATTCGGTCGATATTTCGGGGCGCAACCTCAAGCCGGTGCGCACGCCCGAAGGCGGCTCTGACCCCTCTTGGTCACCGCTGCAGCAGTAACGTTTTCCAGACCTCCCATACGGGCGCGGGCAATTCCAATGATCTCGCGCCTGTGTTAACACCAGCAACAACAACGCCACCAAAGAGAAGGCAGACCCCCATGAAACGCATTTTGACCAGCACGCTTTTGATTTCCGCATTGGCCGTGTCGGCCTGTACAAACCCCGACCGTTTTGGTGCCGATGGCATGGGCGGTGCCGGGGCCAATGCAGGCGCAGGGGTCAACGCCGGCGTGGTGCCGGGCAGCGCGAACGACCCCACCTCCACCGCCTATTTCCAGCAGGCTGTCGGCGACCGGGTGCTGTTCCTTGTGGACCAATCCACGCTGACCGACCAAGGCCGTGCCACGCTCGACGGGCAGGTGGCTTGGTTGCAGACGAATACAGATTATCAAGCCGTGATCGAAGGTCACGCGGATGAGCAGGGCACCCGTGAATACAACATCGCGCTTGGCGGTCGTCGTGCCAATGCCGTGCGCGAGTATATGATTTCCCGCGGTGTTGCGGCTTCGCGTCTCAAGACCATCAGCTACGGCAAAGAGCGCCCGATCGAGATCTGCTCGGAAGAGGCCTGCTATGCCAAAAACCGCCGCGCCGTGACCGTTCTGGCCGGTGGCGCACTGACCAGCTAATTGCGGCGACAGTCCAAGCAATGACCAATCCAAGGAGGCCGATGTGCTGAAGCGATATATCTTCGTGGCGGTGATGGGGCTGATGACCGCCCCCGCCGCGCTTATGGCGCAGGACAACGATCAGACGCTGGCGGACATCCGCCAGCAGTTGACCGTGCTCAGTGTCGAGGTGCAAAAGCTGCGCCGCGAACTTTCGACCACGGGCGGCGGCTCGGTTGAGACCGGCGGCAGCTCTGTGCTTGAGCGTGTCGGCACCATGGAAAGCGAATTGCAACGCCTCACCTCCAAGACCGAAGAGATGGAGAACCGGATAAACCGGATCGTTGCCGATGGCACCAACCGGATTGGGGATCTGGAATACCGTCTGGTTGAGCTTGAAGGCGGCGATCTGGGCACGCTTGGAGAGACCTCGACCCTCGGCGGAGGGGAGGCCCCAACCGTGGTCGCACCCGCCCCCGAGGCCGACCGCGAGGTGGTCGAGATGACCCCCGGCAGCGGTGGGGCGGCACCTTCAAACGGCATCATCACCCCCATCAACGAAGCAGAGCTGGCGGTCAGCGAGAAGACCGATTTCGAGCGGGCGCAGGGGGCGCTCGCAAACGGTGACTTTCGCAGCGCCGCCGATCTCTTTGCGACCTTCAGTCAGACCTATCCCGGTGGTCCGCTAGCCGCCGAAGCCGAGATGCGCCGCGGCGAAGCGCTGACCGGTTTGGGCGACAACCGCGAAGCGGCTCGTGCCTATCTCGCGGCCTTCAGCACCGATCCCGAAGGGCCGGTGGCACCGCAGTCGCTGTTTGAGTTGGGGCGCGCGCTTGGCGTGTTGGAGCAAACACAAGAGGCCTGCGTGACCCTCGCGGAGGTTGCCGTGCGTTTCCCGGGCGCCCCGCAGGTGAGCCAAGCCGAAGCGCAGCGCCAGACGCTGGGTTGTTCCTAACCGCTGATGACTGCGCCTGCCGCGACGGCTGATGCAGCGCTGGCCAAGGGGCTGCTGGCGGGGCTGGGCGGTGCGCTGCCCCCCCGCCTTGGCGTTGCAGTCTCGGGCGGGGGCGATTCCATGGCTCTGCTGTCGCTGCTGCATGGGCTTTCGGCAGCGGCGGGCACACATCTTGAAACCGTGACTGTCGACCATGGTCTGCGCCCCGAAGCCGCCGGAGAGGCCGCCTTTGTCGCGCGACGTGCCAGCGCTCTGGGCCTGTCGCATGAAACACTGCGCTGGCGTGGGTGGGACGGGCAAGGCAACCTCCAAAACGCGGCGCGTGAGGCGCGGTATCGGCTGATGGCCGATTGGGCAGAGCGGCGCGGGCTGCCCTGCGTGGCGCTTGGCCATACGGCGGACGATCAGGCCGAAACGGTGCTGATGCGATTGGCCCGCCGGTCGGGGGTGGACGGCCTGTCGGCCATGGCGCCGCGCAGCAAGCGGCACGGCATCACATGGCTGCGCCCGCTGCTTTTTGCCCGACGTGAGGCATTGCGAGGGCATCTGAGGCGCGCGGATCTCGAGTGGGTCGACGACCCCAGCAACGATGACCCGCGTTTCGCCCGCATTCAAACCCGTCAAAGTCTTGCCGCCCTCGCGCCGCTTGGCATCGACGTAGAGGCCTTGGCCGAGGTGGCGCGCAACATGGCCACCGCCCGGGAGGCGCTGAAAAGCCAGACCGACAGAACGGCAGGCGATATTCTGCGCATGGAGGCGGGCGCACAGGTGATGCAGGCCGAGGGCTTTTTTGCCGCGCCCGAAGAGATCCGCCGCCGCTTGATGATTCATGCGCTTGGGCAGGTCAACGGCGGCACCTATCCCCCGCGCCGCGGCCCCGTGGGGACCCTGATCGCGGGGTTGGCCGACGGGCAGGCGGCCACGCTGGGGGGCTGTCAGGCGCTGCTTCGGCGCGGTGAAATCTGGGTCTTTCGGGAATATAACGCGGTGCGCGACCTGCGGGTGCCTGCGGATCAGCTTTGGGACCGGCGCTGGCGTGCGACGCCCCCAGAGGGGCTGCCGCAGGGCGCTGAATTGCGGGCCTTGGGGGCCGAGGGCCTTGCCCAATGCCCCGATTGGCGCAGCCTCGGGCGGCCCCGTGCTATGCTGCTGTCGACCCCGGCGATCTGGCAGGGCGCGCGCCTGCTTGCAGCGCCCCTTGCCGGGCTGGACGAGAAATGGCATGTCCAGCGCGAAAGCGGCGTGGAATGCAACGAAACCGCGCCATTATCGCATTGAACATGAGCGCATCATGTCTATCTTAGTGTGGTGGTTGCCCGAACGGGCGCCCCTTGGGTCGCGGGACTTGCCCGCGGCCATGTGAATTTAGGAGAATTCCCTTGGGAAATGTTCGTAACCTCGCCTTCTGGGTTGTCCTGATGTTGCTGGTACTGGCGCTGTTCAACCTGTTCAGCGGGTCCAGCGGGTCGCTGCAAAACAATGAGGTCAGCTATTCCGAATTCGTCACCTCCGTACAGGATGGTGATGTCCGTAATGTGACATTGGATGGCGAGCAGGTTCGGTTCCGCAAGGCGGATGGCGCCGACTACCTGACGATCAAACCCGGCGATGCCGAGTTGACCCAGCTTTTGATCTCCAACGATATTCCGGTCAAAGCGCGTCCGCAGCAACAGTCTGGTTTCCAGACTTTCCTGATGTCGCTTCTGCCCATCGCGCTGCTGATCGGTGTGTGGATCTACTTCATGAACCGCATGCAGGGCGGCGGTAAAGGCGGGGCGATGGGCTTTGGCAAATCCAAGGCCAAGATGCTGACCGAAAAGCAGGGCCGCGTGACCTTTGACGACGTGGCGGGCATCGATGAGGCCAAGGAAGAGCTTGAGGAAATCGTCGAATTCCTGCGCAACCCGCAGAAATTCTCGCGCCTTGGCGGCAAGATCCCCAAAGGCGCGTTGCTGGTGGGCCCTCCGGGCACCGGTAAGACGCTGCTGGCCCGCGCCATCGCGGGTGAGGCGGGCGTGCCCTTCTTCACTATCTCCGGCTCCGACTTTGTCGAGATGTTCGTCGGTGTCGGTGCATCCCGTGTGCGCGACATGTTCGAACAGGCCAAGAAAAACGCCCCCTGTATCGTCTTCATCGACGAGATTGACGCCGTCGGTCGTCACAGGGGTGCAGGCTATGGCGGCGGCAATGACGAGCGTGAGCAGACCTTGAACCAGCTTCTGGTCGAGATGGACGGTTTTGAGAGCAACGAAGGTGTCATCATCCTCGCCGCGACCAACCGCCGTGACGTACTTGACCCCGCGCTGCTGCGTCCGGGCCGTTTTGACCGTCAGGTGACCGTGCCGAACCCCGACATCAAGGGCCGCGAAAAGATCCTCTCGGTTCACGCGCGCAAGACCCCGCTGGGGCCGGATGTTGACCTGCGCATTATCGCGCGCGGCACGCCGGGCTTTTCGGGCGCGGACTTGGCGAACCTCGTGAACGAGGCAGCACTTATGGCTGCCCGTGTCGGTCGCCGTTTCGTCACCATGGTCGATTTCGAACAGGCCAAGGACAAGGTGATGATGGGCCCAGAGCGCCGCTCGATGGTGATGACCGCCGAGCAGAAGGAAATGACCGCTTACCACGAAGCTGGTCACGCGCTGGTCGGCATGACGCTGCCCAAATGCGACCCGGTCTACAAGGCCACGATTATCCCGCGCGGTGGCGCGCTTGGCATGGTGATGAGCCTGCCTGAGATCGACCGGCTGAACATGTTCAAGGACGAATGCCACCAGCGCTTGGCCATGGCCATGGCCGGCAAGGCGGCGGAAATCCATAAATACGGCCCCGATTCCGTGTCGAATGGTCCGGCGGGCGACATCCAGCAGGCTTCTGCGCTGGCGCGCGCGATGGTGCTGCAATGGGGCATGTCCGATAAGGTCGGCAACATCGACTATTCCGAAGCCGCGCAGGGCTATCAGGGCAATACCGCTGGGTTCTCCGTCTCGGCCAACACCAAGGAGTTGGTTGAAAAAGAGGTGCAGCAGTTCATCCAAGACGGCTATGACCACGCGATGAAGATCATCTCAGAGAAAGAGGTGGAGTTCGAGCGTCTGGCCCAAGGTCTGCTGGAATATGAGACCCTCACCGGCGATGAGATCAAACGTGTCATGGATGGTCTGCCGCCAGCCGAAGACTCCGACGACGACAACTCCGACGCGGGCAGCGCACCCAGCGTCACCGCGGTCCCCAAGGCGAAGGGCAAGAAAACCCCGCCGAAGGATGACGGAATGGAGCCTGAACCTTCGGTGTGATCCGGCCTGCGACCCTATGAAAGACCCCGCTTCGGCGGGGTTTTTTCGTTTTGGGCTGACCCTTGGGCAATGGGCGGAAATTCCCCTATCGCTTCACAGCCGCTACCGCGTTAGACAGGGGTGGAATTCCTAACCTGCCGGGGTCTTATGCGCCGCATCCTCTCTGCCCTTGCCGTTCTCTTTGCGCTTACCGGCGGTCCGGCTTGGGCCGATCCGCAGACCTACGCCGTGGCATTGGGCGGGCGTCAGTTGGGCACGTTGCAGTTCAACGGTCAAATCCGGAGCGCGGCGTTTTTGTTGTCTCTCAACAACGCCCCTTTCGGCATCAAGAACGGCAGCTTCAACGCGGTTACCCAGTCTAACGGGAACACGGCCAGCTATCTGGGTGCGAACCGGGGGAGCGAGACGCGCGATATCGCGATTGACCGGACGGCGGGGCGGGTCACCTCGGTTGAAATTACGCCGTCTTCGGAAATGACGGAAATGTCGGATGCCAAAGCGGTGCCGCCCGGCGTCCTCTTCCCGCCTGAGCTTTTCGCCGCCCTTGCCACTGGCAATAGCTGCCCCTCTCCGCTGGCGCTCTACGATGGCCGCCGCGTGGTCCAAGTCGCGACCCAAGAGGTCCGTGAGGAAGGCCCTGCCGTGCATTGCGATATGTCTTACCGCGTTGTCATGGGGCCGGGCTATGTCTCTCCCTTTTATCTAAAATCCTTCGGGATGGCGCTTGTCTATACCGCGGGCGCCCTCACCAAGGCCTCATTGAGCGGTGGCGGATTTAAGGTGCATTTGATCCGACAGTGAGCCTAGGTTTCAGCAGTCACCCAAACCACCCCGAAGGACCGCATGATGCCCGAGCTACGCAAGACAGACCATGTCGCCGAAATCACTTGGCTGGGTATGGTCCCTCAGGATCGCGAAAACATCCGCTCGGTCGCGATGGATCAGGCGCGTGCGACCTATGCAGGCTTCGAGGGGGATTTCCACGCCGGGCTGACCCGTCCGGCCTGCGTCCGCGTGCGCAACCTGCATCCTAAGGGCACGGAAATTCGCAATACCCGCCAGTTGTCTATCCTCTCGGCCGAAGAGATGGCGCAGATTGCCGCCGCCATGGACCTGCCTGAGCTTGACCCGACCCTGCTGGGCGCGTCGATTATCCTCATAGGCATCCCGGACTTTACGCTCGTCCCGCCCGGATCGCGGCTGCAAAACGCACATGGCGCCACCTTGGTGGTGGATATCGAAAATGGCCCCTGCAATCTGCCCGCGCGTGAGATTGAGGTTGACGCCCCCGGCCATGGCAAGGGCTTCAAACC
Source organism: Sulfitobacter sp. LC.270.F.C4 (assembly GCF_032922545.1). Lineage (NCBI taxonomy): Bacteria > Pseudomonadati > Pseudomonadota > Alphaproteobacteria > Rhodobacterales > Roseobacteraceae > Sulfitobacter > Sulfitobacter sp. LC.270.F.C4. The sequence goes on from NZ_CP136692.1 coordinate 1,125,909, forward strand.
CGCCGCGCAGGGCAAACGCGGCGTGACCGCTTGGGTCGAGCGGGAAGGGCCGCTGGCCGTGGGCGACAGGTTGACGCTTTTCGTGCCGAACCAGCCCGTCTGGCCCCACCTCGGCTGACCGCGCGCCGTTTCGCGATGCTTGAGTGTCGGAAACACGGCCCCCCGTCGGGGTCTTGTCGCGCTATGGCTAAGGAATAAAAATCGCCACCAACGGCAACAGGGGACTCTCATGGCTTTCAAAACCGACATTCAAATCGCCCGCGAAGCGGCGAAACGCCCTATCCAAGAGATCGGCGAAAAGCTGGGCATCTCCAGCGACGACCTGCTGCCCTATGGCCATGACAAGGCAAAGGTAAGCCAGACGTTCATCGATTCCGTCCAAGACCGGCCGAACGGCAAGTTGATCCTCGTCACCGCGATCAACCCCACGCCAGCGGGAGAGGGCAAGACCACCACCACTGTTGGGCTCGGCGATGGATTGAACCGGATCGGCAAAAAGGCGGCGGTCTGCATCCGCGAAGCCTCCCTCGGGCCGAACTTTGGGATGAAGGGCGGGGCGGCAGGCGGCGGCTATGCCCAGATCGTGCCGATGGAAGAGATGAACCTGCATTTCACCGGCGACTTTCATGCCATCACCAGCGCTCATAACCTGCTGGCGGCGATGATCGACAACCACATCTACTGGGGCAACGAGCTTGAGATCGACACCCGCCGCGTCGTTTGGCGGCGCGTGGTCGACATGAACGACCGCGCCCTGCGCCAGATCACCGCATCCTTGGGCGGCGTGCCCAACGGTTTCCCGCGCGAGACGGGGTTCGACATCACCGTCGCCTCCGAGGTCATGGCGATCCTCTGCCTGTCCAAGAACCTCAGCGATCTGCAAGAGCGCCTTGGCGCGATGATCGTGGCCTACCGCCGCGACCGCAGCCCGGTCTATGCCCGCGACATCAAGGCGGATGGGGCCATGACTGTGCTCTTGAAAGACGCAATGCAACCCAACCTCGTCCAAACGCTGGAGAATAACCCGGCCTTCGTGCATGGCGGCCCATTTGCCAATATCGCGCACGGCTGCAACTCGGTCATCGCCACGACCACAGCGCTGAAACTGGCGGATTACGTGGTGACAGAGGCGGGCTTTGGTGCCGATCTCGGTGCCGAGAAATTTATGAACATCAAGTGCCGCAAGGCGGGGCTCGCGCCATCGGTGGTCGTGGTTGTGGCCACGGTGCGGGCGATGAAGATGAACGGCGGCGTGGCGAAAGCGGACCTTGGGGCGGAAAATGTAGAGGCGGTGCAAAAAGGCTGCGCCAACCTTGGCCGCCATATCGAGAACGTAAAATCCTTTGGCGTGCCCGTCGTCGTGGCGATCAACCATTTCGTCACCGACACCGACGCCGAAGTCGCCACGGTCAAGGACTATGTCGCGGCCCAAGGGGCCGAGGCGATCCTGTCGCGCCATTGGGAGTTGGGTTCCGAAGGCTCTGCCGATCTTGCCACCCGCGTGGCCGAGATTGCCGATGGTGATCACGCGAACTTTGCCCCGCTCTATGCCGACGAGATGCCGCTTTTCGAAAAGATCGAGACCATCGCCAAACGCATCTACCGCGCCGACGAGGTGCTGGCCGATCAGAAGGTGCGCAACCAGTTAAAAGACTGGGAGGCACAGGGCTATGGCGATCTGCCGGTCTGTATGGCCAAGACCCAATACAGCTTCTCGACCGATCCCGACCTGCGCGGCGCGCCCACAGGCTTCAGCGTGCCAATCCGCGAGGTGCGGCTTTCGGCGGGGGCGGGGTTCGTCGTCGTGATCTGCGGAGAGATCATGACCATGCCGGGCCTGCCTCGGGTGCCTTCTGCGGAGGCAATCAAGCTCAACGCCGATGGCGATGTGGAGGGATTGTTCTAAGGCGGGTTGCAATGCCCCGCCGTCGCGGTGATGTAGGGCGTGTTCAACGTGCAGCGAGCGAAAGTGAGACGGATATGACAGCGACAATCATCGACGGCAAAGCCTTTGCAGCAACGGTGCGTGACAAGGTGGCGGGCCATGTCGCCCGGCTGACGACGGATCACGGCATCACGCCGGGCCTTGCCGTGGTGCTGGTGGGGGAAGACCCGGCAAGCCAAGTCTACGTCCGCTCCAAGGGCAAAATGACCCGCGAGGTCGGCATGAAATCGGTCGAACACAAGCTGCCCGCGACTGTGGATCAGGACGACCTGCTCAAGCTGATCGACGCGCTGAACAACGACCCCGAGATACACGGCATCCTCGTACAGCTTCCGCTTCCGGATCATCTTGATGAAGCCCGCGTGGTCAATGCCGTCTCGCCCGCCAAGGACGTGGACGGTTTCCACATCTCCAACGTCGGGCTGCTGGGCACGGGGCAGAAAAGCATGGTGCCCTGCACCCCGCTTGGCTGCCTGATGATGCTCCGGGACCACCATGGCGATCTGTCGGGGATGAACGCGGTGGTTGTCGGCCGCTCAAACATCGTGGGCAAACCGATGGCGCAGTTGCTCTTGGGGGATAGCTGCACCGTGACCATCGCGCACAGCCGCACCCGCGACTTGCCAGAAGTGGTGCGCCGCGCCGATATCGTCGTCGCCGCCGTTGGCCGCCCCGAGATGGTGCCGGGCGATTGGATCAAAGAGGGCGCCACGGTGATCGACGTGGGCATCAACCGGATTGAGACTGGCGAAAAGACCAAACTGGTCGGCGACGTGGATTTCGACAGTGCCAGCCAACGCGCCGGGGCCATCACACCCGTGCCGGGCGGCGTCGGGCCGATGACCATCGCCTGCCTGTTGGCCAATACGGTCACCGCCTGCTGCCGCGCCAACGGGTTGGAAGAACCTGAAGGGCTGACCGCCTAAGAGGCAGACACAGGCACGATGGTGCCCTGCAGGATGGCGATGAGCTTGGCCGCGCCATCCGTCTCCGCATGCACCTCTGCGGTTACGACACAAAGCCGCCGGCCCGGTTTTACCACCCGGCCCGTGGCAATCAGCCGGTCCCCACGGGCGGGGGCCAGCAGGTTGATCTTGATCTCAGACGTGACAACATCAACCTCCGGCGGCAGCATGCTCAACGCTGCATAACCAGCCGCGGAATCGCCGATGGAAAATGTCAGTCCCGCATGGCCAAAACCCTGCTGCTGCATCGCGCCGGGCAGGACCGGTGCCGTGACCCGGACCAAACCGGGCTGCACGTCGATGATCTCCGCCCCCAAGGTTTGCATCATGGTCTGTTTGCCAAAGCTCTCCCGCACCCGGTGTTCAATCTGGTCCATCATCTCGCCTTTCCAGGCATGGGGATCGCCACTGGTTGCGCGCCTGTCAGCACCGCGCAGGCTTCCGGCCCCATCAAATCACAAAGCACCCGCGACTGGCTGCGCAGCCCGCCGGTATAGGTGCCATATGCAGGCAGGATAAGCCGCTTGCTGTCAAACAGAAAGGCCGGACGCGAGATGCTGCGGCCCCGCGCACGGATCGATGCCTTAGGATGATAATGCCCCGACACCTCGCCCCGGACCTCGCTCGCGGCGATATGCCGAAAGGTCAGCGGGCCGAGCGCAATCTCTCCCAAATGCGTGCCGCCCAAGCCTACGGGGCCGGGATCATGATTGCCCTCAATCCAATCCCACCGCCGCCCGGCTTGCAGGCCCAGTATCCACAACCGCTCTTCCTCCGGCAGCGCCTGCGCCGCGCCGAGGTCGTCGAAACTATCGCCAAGGCAGATCACATGTCGCGCCTGCGTAAAGGACAGATCCGCTGCCAGACGGTTCAACGTATCGCGGGTCTCATAAGGCGGCAGTGCCGACCCGCCGCGCCGCGCGATCCGCTCAGACTTGCCCAGATGCAGGTCGCTTACGCATAGCAAATCCCGGTCGCGCCACAAAAGCGCGCCAGAGCCAAGCGCGGTAAGCGCCGCGCCGGCGAATGAAAAATCAAGGCTGTTCATCCTTTGTTCATCTGAGATCGCCGCCGATTTGGCAAGGGGATAAACGCGATTGTCAGAAGACCGGAAACGGCAGCGCAGCGGTATTTAAGAAAGGATGAAAGGTAGAAAACGCGCCCCGCAGCCGGGCGTTAACCTGACCGGAGACGCGCCTTCATCCTTTGCGGTCATCGGCTCCGCAGCCTGTACCGCGGGATCAAGATGCGCCGCGTGGGTTAAAGAACTCTTAATATCTTCATCCTTTTTCAAATACCTTGCAGAACCTTTCCGCCTGCGGCACCTCGGTGTTCAACGCCCATCTCGCCAAGGCGGCTGATCCGAGGGCGGCGGAGTGAGCTGCGCGAGGCCGGAGGCTTCCATCAGTCTTTCGGCCTCTTCCGCCAGCATGCGTTCCTGTCCGGCGCCTTCGACAGGCACACGGCCCATTTCCAGAAACAGCGGTGCGGCGAGCGGGCTTACGCGGGTCAGTTTGCGGTGGGTGATGCGCCCGGCGATGCGGCCCAGCATCTCTTCGATCCTGCCAAAATCCACCAGACCGCTCAAGGCTTCCTCGCGGGTGATGTCGAGCATCAGATGGTCCGGTTCATAGCGTTGCAAGGTGTCGTAGAGGATGTCGCTGGAGAAGGTCGTCTGTCGCCCGGATTTGCGTGCTTGGGGGCTGTTGCGTTCGATCAGCCCGGCGATGGTCGCCGCGGCCCGGAAGGTCCGTTTCATCACGGCATTGCCCGCAAGCCAACTGTCGAGACCCTCGTGCAGCACGCTGGGGTCGAGCAGCGGTGCGGGGTCGTCGACGGGGGAGAGGCCCCAGATGAGCGTGGCATAGTCTGTTGCTACGAAGCCCATGGGGCGCAGGCCGAGGTCTTCCATGCGTTTGGTCAACAGAAGACCCAGCGTTTGCTGGCCGTTGCGACCGGCAAAACCGTAGAAGACCGTTTGTTCGGCAAAGTCATGGGGGAAGCTTTCGACCAGCAGCGTGCCGGGTTGTGGTAATTGGCTGACCTCACGTTGCAAGGTCAGCCATTCGGCGGTGTGGCGCGGCAATTCGGGCCAACTGTCTTGCGTGAACATCTGTTGCACGCGGGCCGAAAGCTGGGTGGAGGTGGCGAATTTCGTGCCGCCGAAGGTGGCCACCTTGGGCTTTTTTGCGGCGTTGCGGCTGACTTCGACAACGGTTTCGCGCAGGCCTTCGTAGCGCACGATTTGGCCGCCGATCAGAAAGGTGTCGCCTTTGGTGAGCGTTGCGGCAAAGCCTTCTTCGATCTCGCCCAGCGGTTTGCCGCCGCGGTTGCGTTTCATGCGAACCTTCAGCTTATCGGTATCTTGAATCGTGCCGATGTTCATGCGGATGCGTTGGGCGGCGCGCGGGTCACGCAGTTGCCACTGGCCATCGGAGCGTTGCAGCAGGCGTTGCCAGCGGTCGTAGGCGCGCAGGGCGTAGCCGCCGGTGGCGCAGAAGTCGAGGCAGGCGTCGAAGTCGGCGCGGGACAGGGCGGCGTAGGCCCCGGCGGAGCGGACCTGCGCGAAGAGGTCGTCAGCGTCAAAGGGGCCTGCGCAGGCGGCGATGAGAATATGTTGGCACAGCACATCGCGCGGGCCGGGGCCGCGCGGGTGGCCGTCGAGCGCGCCTTCGAGGACAGCCTCTAGCGCGGCCACGCATTCGACCACTTCAAAGCGGTTGGCAGGCACCAAAAGTGCCTTGGAGGGCGCGTTGTAGCGGTGGTTGGCGCGGCCGATGCGTTGGACCAGCCGCTTTACGTTTTTGGGGGCGCCGATCTGGATGATGAGGTCGACGTCGCCCCAGTCGATGCCAAGATCAAGCGTGCCGGTGCAGACGATGGCGCGCAGATCGCCGCGCACCATGGCGGCTTCGACCTTTTCGCGTTGGGCGCGATCCAAGCTCCCGTGGTGGATCGCGATCGGCAGGGCGTCTTCATTGGCGAGCCAGAGTTTGTGAAAGAAAATCTCGGCCTGCGCGCGGGTGTTGTGGAAGATCAGCGTGGTCTTGTGTTGGCGCACTTGCTCAAGCACCGCTGGAATTGAATAGGCAGCACCGCCCCCGGCCCAAGGCGGGGCTTCCTCGGTGTGTAGCATCTGGATGTCGGGGGCGGGGCCCGGATCGGCCAGCAGCACTTCGCAAGGGTCCGGGTGGCGGGCCATGAGATGGGCGATGGCCGAAGGGTCTTCGACCGTGGCCGAGAGGCCCACCCGTTTGAGGCCGGGGCAGAGGGCTTGAAGACGGGTCAGTGCCAGCATCAACTGGTCGCCGCGTTTGCTTTCGGCGAGGGCGTGGATTTCATCGATCACCACGCGTTTGAGACCGCGAAAGGTGCGGGCGGCGTCCTCGTAGGAAGTCAGCAGAGCGAGGCTTTCGGGGGTGGTCAGCAGGATATGCGGCGGGTCGGCGCGCTGGCGGCGGCGGCGCGATTGCGGGGTATCGCCGGTGCGATCCTCGATGCGGATGGGCAGGCGCATCTCGTCCACCGGGCGGGTCAGGTTGCGTTTGATATCCGCAGCCAGCGCTTTGAGGGGGGAGATGTAGAGCGTGTGCATCCCCTCGTGCTCTTGCTCGGCCAGATCAACGAGGGTGGGCAGAAAACCGGCCAGCGTTTTACCGCCACCTGTGGGGGCGATGAGCAGCAGGGCGGGGGCCGCGGCACGGTCCAGCATTTCCTGCTGGTGCGGGTGCAGGGACCAGCCGTTCTGGGCGAACCAATCGGCGAATTTGGGGGGTAGGGCGCGCATGAATGCCAATGTAGTATCGGCAGGCCGTGGGGCCAGCGGCCAGGGCTATTTAACGATCACCTCATCGCGGACGAACATATTGGCCCATGCACGGTCCACCAGATCGGGGTTCATCTGATAGGGGATGCCTTCGAAATCGCAAATGGCGATCATCTGGTCGATCAGGAAGTTCGGCTGATAGTTCGCATAGACGTTGTCGATTGTCGGGTATTTCACCTTGAGTAGATGGATCAGCGTCGCCTCATCCAGTGGCATGCCGCGTTTGCGGGCGACCATGGCAAAGATCTTGAGGAAGTTCTCTTGGTCCGGCCCGTCGATTTTGATCTTGAAGAAAATACGCCGTAGGGCCGCTTGATCAAAAATCTCATTCGGGTGGAAGTTGGTTGAGAAAATCACCAGCGTGTCGAAGGGCACCTCGAATTTCTCACCCGATTGCAGGGCGAGGATGTCTTTGCTTTCCTCAAGCGGCACGATCCAGCGGTTGATGATGCTTTGCGGTGGCTCTTGCTGACGGCCAAGGTCATCGACGATAAAGATGCCGCCGGTGGCTTTGAGTTGCAGCGGGGCCTGATAGGTTCGGGCCGTGGGGTTGTAGACCAGATCGAGCATGTCGAGCGTCAACTCACCGCCGGTGATGACCGTCGGCCGTTCGCAGCAGACATAGCGGGCGTCATAACGGGTGATACGGCGCAGGGAGGTCGGGTCTTGGACCTCTGCCTCGGCGGAGGAATGCACGATCGGGTCATAGACGGTGATGACTTGGCCCGCGTATTCAATGGCGCGGGGGACATAGACCTTATCACCAAGCGCGTCGCGGATGCCGTTGGAAATGCTTGATTTTCCGTTTCCCGGCGGGCCGTACATCAAGATTGACCGCCCGGCAGAGACGGCAGGCCCAAGGTGGTCCAACAGGCTGTCGGGCAGCACCAGATGGCCCATGGCCCCGGTGAGCTGATCGCGGGTGATTTGCAGGTTCCGCACGGATTGGCGTTTGACCTGCTCGCGGTAAACCTCAAGCGGGACGGGCATAGCGCCGAAATATTCCGATTGCGCCAGCGCATCCAAGGCGCGCGCTTTGCCAGCGTCGGTCAGTTGATAGCCCATTTCATTGCCGCTGGTGGCGCTGAGCGTGCCTGTCGCCTCTAGCAGGCGCTGTCCGCGGGCTTGGTCGACCATTTCTTGCGTGACTTGGGTCGGCAGGCAGAGCGCTTGGGCCAGATCGCTGACCATTTCGACGTTCTTGCGAAAGATCGTTTTCAGAAGGATGTCGCGCATCATCACGATGGGCAGTTTCATATCCTCCAACCGCTTGGGGGGCGGCGGGGCAAGCACTGTGCTGGTCGGGGCGTTCATCAATGGCTTCCTTGGCAAAGCATGCGGCGGTGCGGCTTGTCGGTCAGACTGCAGGGTAAATCTTGAATATGGCGTGAATGTGGACGCTTATTCCGCAATAAAAGAAAGTTGCGGCGGGCAGGGCGCGTTCAGACCCCGTAGCGCGCCCCTAGAATGAGATAGAGCCCCAGCGTGGTGCCAAGGGCGAGGCCCATGGGGAATTTCTTGGTTTCCTGCCAGCTTTGCCAATCGGGCGCGAGGCGGCGCAGGGGGGTGTATTTCACCCCGCGGTGCGTGGCAGCGGCGGCCAGAAGGGTGGCCATGAAAAGCATCATCAGCAGGCGCAGATCACCGATGGCGATAAAGGGCGCGGCAGCGGCGGCGAATTTGGCATCTCCGGCGCCCATGACGCCAGCGGCGTTCAGCACGATGCCAATGACCAACACGATGACGAGGCTCAGCAAGCGCCAGAGATAGGTTTCAAAGGGCAGCAGGAACAGACCCAACACCACGAAGATCGCGATGAGCACCAAGACCGCCTGATTGGTAATGCGCATCTGCTTCATGTCGGTGAAGGCGACATAGAGGCAGATCGGCAGGACGAAGGGCAGAAACCACAGGGCCGCCGTGGCAGAGATCGCCATGGCTCAGCCGTTTTCCAACGCGCGCAAAGACCGGACGGCGGCTTCGAAGTGCTGGGGATGGGTGTCGATCGCTTCGCGCAGCAGGCCCTTGCCGGTCTCCACATCGCCGCGTTTGATCGCCGACAGGGCCATCGTGTGCAAAAGCTGGGCGCGTTCGGACTGCTCCATCGGCATGACGGGCAGGGTGTAATCGCGCTGTGCGGCGCGGGCCATGATGAGGTTGTTCTTGGCGGTGAAAAGCGTGTTGTCCTGACGGATCGCCTCGCCAAAAAGCCTCTCGGCTTCGGGGTAATCACCGCGGGTTAGTTTGGAGTAGCCCCAGTTGTTCATCACGGCGGCAGGGGTCGTGGTCAGCCCGACGGCGATTTCATAGAAACTGTCGGCGCGGCTCCACTGTTCTTTGCTGTCGGCAACCATGGCTTCGAGCCGGTAGCGGGCGAATGTCTCATGGGTGGGGGGGATGCTGTTGAGGACCGTCTCAGCCCGCGCCCAGTTGCCCGAGCGGATCAGCGCATCGGCCAATTGCACACTGTCTTCGGGCGTGGCGCCCTTCATCTTGGTGACCTTGTCCCATGCGCCCACAGCTTCGGTGGAGCGTTTGGCCCGCACGAGCGATGCGGCAAGCCCGCGCTGGTGGTCGATCCGGTCGGGGCTTTCCTTGACGGAACGCGCAAAGTAACTCACCGCCTCATTGGGGTCAGCCACGGTAAGCATCACGTCGGAGAGGTTGGTTTCATCCACCACATTGACGTCCTTGAAGGCCCGTTCAACGGTGGCGTTCGCATCTTTTTCACCGCAGCCAGCAAGGGCGGTGACGCCTGCCATGCAGACGGCCAGAATGATTGGATGGCGCATTTTGCGTCCTTTTACTGCTCTGCCGGGTCATGGTGTCGGACGGATCAGGTAATCCCCGCTGCCGCGCCGCACCAATTTGTAATTATCTTCATTGACTTCTGTTATAACAGATTTTTCCGTTTTTGCGAGCGCCAAGCGCAGATTGTCCCGGATTGCGTCACTTTCGCCATTATCGAGGGCATAGGCTTTGCGGAAAATCTGCTCGGCCTCGGCGGTCTGGCCGCTTTCCATCAGCACAACGCCAAGGTTGTTCCAGACTTCCGGCTCGGCAGCGTCCTTCTCAACCGCGCGGCGCAGCAGGGTTTCGGCCTGACCCAAACGCCCCAGCCCGAGGTTGGCACTGCCCAAAGCCGAGAGGACTTCCCCCGTTAGCCCGTGATCCAGCGCGGCGCGGTTGAAGGATTTGATGGCCAGTTCATACTGTCCCGCCGCGATAAGCCTGTGGCCCACTTCGATGCCGTCGACAGCTTCTGCGCGCGGGTTCACGCCGGGGGCATAGAGGCTTTCGGGCTTCTGATCCCCGCGCAACGCGGAAAAGCCGCCTGTTGAACAGGCGGCCAGAGCAAGGGCTAAGATCGGCCCGATGAAAACGGCGCGGGCGAGGCTGCGCCGAATTTTCTCCGTCATTAATTCCCCATCTGACCCAATTTCGAGATGCCATGCGCCGAGGGGCCGACCAGAATGATCAACAGCGGCGGTACGGTAAGGCCCATAGTGGCAAGGGTCATCTTGGTTGGCAACTTGTTTGCCGCTTCCTCGGCCCGCATCACACGTTTGTCGCGCATCTCTTCGGCATAGACGCGCAGGGCGTCTGCGATGGAGGTGCCAAAGGCCGCCGATTGGATCAGCACGGTCACGAAGGAGGAGACATCCTGCACGCCGCAACGCTCGCCCATGTCGTGGAGCACCGACACCTTGTCCTTGCCGGCCTTCATCTCATAGGCGACCATCTCGAACTCTTCAGACAGGGCCCGGTAGGAGGCGCGCAGTTCACGGGCGACGCGGACGATACATTGATCTAGCGATTGCCCCGCCTCGACGCAGACCAGCATCATATCCAGCGCGTCGGGAAAACCGCGGGTAATCTCTTCTTTGCGGGAATCGACACGGCGTTTGACCCAGTATTTGGGCAGGTAATACCCAATCGCACCGGGGCCGATGGCCCACATCATGGTCTGCTGCGTGGTCATCCCTTCGCCGCCGCCCAAGACATTGGTGTAGATCAGGCCGCCCACCAGCCCGAGCATCCCAAGGGCAAACTGCGCGAAGTAGTAGAGCCGCACCGCATCGCGCGACCGATAACCCGCCTGACGCAGCATCAATTGTTTGGCGCTGAGTTCGGCCACGTCTTCGGGCTCAAGAAACTTGGCGAACTTTTGCAACTGCGCGTTCTGGTCGGACTGGCGCAGCTTCTCGCGCGCGCTATCGCCCGTGGGGGCCGTGCTGGTGCGTTTGAGCTTGGTCAGCGGGTCTTCGGGCTGGCGCAGCATCAGCACAAGCGTGATCGCCACCAAGGTGACGCCCAAAGTACCGACGATGATGATCAGGCCCATCGGCCCCAAGGCTTGGTTGATCTGATCGTTAAGCTGATTGAGAAATTCCATCATCGGCCTCTCAGACTTTGATATTGGTAAGGATGCGCATCACGAACAGGTTCAGCACAAGGAAGATGCCCACAAGGAAACAGGCAGGAATGAAGTAGGGGTGATCGCGCACTTCGTCGTAGTAATGCGGATCGCCAAGGTTGATCACCACCAGCGCGGCCAGCGGGAAGCCTGAGAGGAACTTGCCCGACCATTTCGCCTCGGCCGTGATCGCTTTGACACGGCGGAACAGACGGAAGCGGGCGCGGATCACCTTGGCCAGACCGGCGAGGATCTCGGCCAAGTTGCCGCCCGATTGCTGTTGAATGGTCACCGCCACGGCCAGAAAGCGCAAATCCTGCATGTCGAGCCGTTCGGCCATATCCTTGAGCGCCTCGCCCAGATCACGGCCATAGGCGGCTTCATCCGCGATCACCCCGAATTCGGAGGCGAGCGGGTCTTGGATTTCCTTCGACACGATCGAGATCGCGTTGGAGAACGGGTGGCCCACCCGCAGGCTGCGGACCATCAGCTCAACCGCATCGGGAAGCTGCTCTTCGATCATCGCCATGCGTTTGCCCGCTTTATGGGACACCCAAAAGAACACCGCGCCGACGCCCATGCCGACGGACATCATGGCGCGCACCGGCACCGATGTATCGGTGCCGATGGTCAGCCCCAGAAAGGCCAAGACGGCCAAACCGGCCATAATCATCAAAAGTTGCTGCGGCGTGAAGGCAATCGCGGCCTTCTGCGCACGTTCTGACAGCAGAGAATAGAGTGGGATCGACTTGGCGTTCATATGCTGCTGCATTTCCTTGCGCAGCTTGTCGAGCACCTCTTCGCGGCGGGCCCCTTTCTCGAGCATTTCCAACCGTCGGTTCACGCGGCTGTTAAGGCTGATGGATTTGCCGAATGCGACAAGGTACAGCCCTTCGACCAGCACCAAGACGCCAATAAAGATCAGACCATAGATGATTGGTTCGGCACTCATTGCATCAATCCTTACTGGGCCGCCACGGGTTCATAAATGGAGGCGGGCAGGTCATAGCCCCACATGCGGAACCGCTCGGAGAAGTGGCTGCGCACGCCGGTGGCGGTGAAATGGCCGATGATCTTGTTCTCGGGCGTCAGGCCCACGCGCTGGAACCGGAAAATCTCTTGCATCGAGATCACCTCGCCTTCCATGCCCGTGATCTCGGTGATCGAGGTCATCCGGCGCGAGCCGTCTTGCAAGCGGCTGGCCTGCACGATCAGGTTCACAGCCGAGGAAATCTGGCTGCGCATGGCTTTGAGCGGCATTTCGATCCCGGCCATGGCGATCATGTTTTCCAAACGGCTGACGCCATCGCGGGCCGAGTTGGCGTGGATCGTGGTCATGGAACCGTCGTGGCCGGTGTTCATCGCCTGTAGCATGTCGATCACCTCCTCGCCGCGCGTCTCGCCAACGATGATCCGGTCTGGACGCATCCGAAGGGCGTTTTTCAGACAGTCGCGGGGAGAGACTTCGCCCTTGCCTTCGACGTTGGGCGGGCGGCTTTCCATCCGGCCCACATGGGTCTGCTGGAGTTGGAGTTCGGCGGTGTCTTCGATGGTCAGGATGCGTTCGTCGTTGGCAATGAACGACGACAGCGCGTTGAGCGTGGTGGTTTTACCCGAACCCGTACCGCCCGAAACGATGATGTTCAGACGGGTCGCCACGGCGGCCTGCAAATAGGCGGCCATCTCTTCCGAGAAGGCCCCGAAATTCACCAGATCGTCGATGCCCAGCTTGTCCTTCTTGAACTTACGAATGGACACCAAGGAGCCGTCTACCGCGACGGGGGGCACCATGGCGTTGAAACGCGAGCCGTCTTTCAGACGCGCATCGACGTAGGGGTTGCTTTCATCCACGCGCCGACCCACTGCCGAGACGATCTTGTCGATGATCCGCAGCAGGTGCTTTTCATCCTTGAACGTCACGTCGGTCAACTGCAGCTTGCCGTCCCGCTCGACGAAAATCTGCTGCGGGCCGTTCACCAGAATATCGTTGACGCTGTCGTCTTTCAGCAGCGTCTCAAGGGGGCCAAGGCCGGTCACCTCGTCATAAAGCTCGGAGTTCAGCGTCATGCGGTCTTCGCGGTTGAGCACGATGCTCTTTTCCGAGAGAACCTCGACGGCGATATCGTTGATCTCCTGCCGCAAATCGGCCTCGGAGGCATGTTCCAGCGCGGCGAGGTTGAGGTTGTCCAACAGGGCGCGGTGCAGTTCGAGCTTGATCTCACTCATCCGCTGCTTGCGCTTGACCTCGCGATCCTCGGGCGAAGCGGCGGCGGGTTTGACGGCCCGGCGCATCGAAACCGGTCTAACCGCCTCGGCAGGGGCGGGGGTGGGGGCCGCAGGGGCGGGCTCGACCTTTTTGACAGGCTTGGCCTCTCGGACCGGAGCAGCGGCTTTCGGGGTCGCGGAGGCTGGTTTTTTGTATTTGGAGAACATCGGTACGCTCTTTCGCTAGGGGCTTAGGCCGCTTTGGCCTGCTCGCCCTTGAGATCGTGGATGGAGCTTGCCAGCTTGGCGATTTCGCGACGCAGGGGGCTTTTCGGAGCCGAGTTGGCCAGCGGCAGCCCATGGTCATTGGCCTGCGTCACCGCTTTGCCGCCATCGGGCAGCTGTACGTCAATTGAGATGCTGAGCGATTCGGCCATCCGCTTGACCCGGCTCTTGGCGCTGAGATCGGTGAATTTGGGTGCGCGGTTCATTACGTAGCGCAGCTTTTCAAAGGGCAGTTCCTCGGATTGCAGCGCCCGTTTAAAGCGGAGTGCGTTCTGGGCCGAGCGCATGTCGAGTTCCAGCATCGCAAAGTAGACATGCGCGCTGGTCAGCACGGTCTCGGACCACTGCACCAGCGTCGAAGGCATGTCGACGATGACATAGTCGAACTGGTTGCGGGCCATGTTGAGGATGCGATCAATGTCTTCGTTGGTGACGATATCGAGCGGCAGCATCTCAGCCGGGGCGGTCAGCACATGCAGCTTGTCCTCGAAGGTTTGCAACGCTTGGCCAAAGATTTCCTCGTCCATGGTTTCCGTGTCGGACATCATCTCATAGACGGCTTCGCGCCGTTGCAGATCAAGGAAGGTCGCGACAGAGCCGTATTGCAGGTCGAAATCCAGCAGGCAGACCGAGGGCGGATTTTTCTTGTCCGCATTGGCCAGCTCCCACGCAAGGTTCACGGCAAGGGTCGTGGCCCCGGTGCCACCAGCCAGCCCGTGCACCACGATCAGGGCGCCATCCTTTTGCGCGCCGGCCTTCAGTTGCGGGGCGCTGGCCTCGGCTGCGGGGGCAGGGGGCGCGTTCTCTCCGGCGCGGACGCGGGCGATGGCCTGGGCCAACTCGCCTTCGGGCAGCGGATAGGGAACGAATTCATCCGCACCCTGCCGCAGCAGCGAATGCAGCGCGGCGGGGGTCATGTCTTCGGCGATCAGAATCACCCGGATGTCGCGGGCCTTGGCCTGCGTGATGATCTCAGTCATCAGAACAAGGTTGTCTTCGTCGGTCTCATCCATGGCGAGGGCGACAAATTCCATCGCCTCAGCCTCGGGCTGGCCAAAGAACGCCAGCGCTTCGGCGAATCCCAGATCGCCCCAGCTTTCGCCCAGAGTGGCCTCCATGTCTTCGATCAAGAGGTCGAAGTTCTGTACATCGCGGCTGATTGTGCAGGCAACGATCGGCGCTGCTTCGGGGTGGGGCATAGTGCTGCTCATGACCTTTTGTCCTTTACATCAACGGTTTGGCCGGAGGGCGGCGATATTCTGTCGCTGCGATCGCTCTGACCTCTGCCTCATGCGCGGCCCTTGAGCCGGGCACATTTATCCTTCTGTGTCGAATATCACCCCCAACTGGGGCGAGATTGGGGCCAAAAAGCCTCTATTGTTGGGTATCTTGAAACGATCTGCTCATTCACGCCCGATTGACCATGGACGGGCTGGGACGAAAAACCCCCGTGGCCCGAAGGTGCGGGGGGATATTCTCTTGTCGAAAGAGGGGCTTGCCCTACTCTCCGCCACCACCTGCGACGGTGGCACTGGCGCTCAGTTGCGAGGGGGGCACGGCGCTGGCCACATACTCGCGGTAGATGATCTGCGCATATTTGCCATCCAGCAGCATCGGGTGGCCGTGCACAAAGCCGCTGACCTCGGTCACGGTGCGGCGATTGCGGCGCTCACGGCCTTGGGTCACGATCAGGGGCTGCGTTTCGCCAAAGGAAACAACGGCTTCCAATCGGCTGGGGCTGATTCCCAAGGTCGAGAGATAGCGCACCACAGCCTGCGCGCGGCGCAGCCCGAGGGCGCGGTTATAGGTCTGCGAGCCGACCAGATCGGTGTGGCCATAGACGCGGAAGCGCATCTCGGGGAATTGGCGAATCCAACCGGCCTGCTGGCGCAGGATCGCCTGCGCATTGGCGTCCAACCGGTCGGAGTTAAAGGCGAACGTCACGGTAGAGCGGACCTCGCTGGCAAAGCGGTTCGCCAGATCAAAGGTTACACGCTTTTCGCCGGTCATGACCTGCCGGTTGTGCAGCGTAGCATTGCCGAACTGGCCGGTGTCCACGACCGACCCCGCCTCGCGGTAGAACTGCGTATAGACCGGATCATTGCTGGGGGAGCAGGCGGTGAGCCCGGCGAGGGCCGCGGTGCCTGCAATCAACGTGATATGTCTGCGTGTCATCGGATCAATCCAGTACATAACCGTAGGAGCCGCGGAAGTCCTGTTTGGCAACTTCGCCCGCAGCACCCCGGCTGGGGGTGCGGGTGCCGTCCGCCGTGCGCCCGTGCAAGAACAGGTCTTTCTCGGACGGCGGTTTGATGCGGTCCGTGGGCAGCACCAGCGCCTCGCCACGGGTTGGCGTGACCAAATGCGCAGTGACGATGATGACCAGTTCCGTCTGGCTGCGCTGATAATCCGCTGACCGGAACAGCGCGCCCAGCACCGGCACATCGCCGATCCACGGCAGTTGCCGCGTGCTGTCGGTGAAGTCGTCGGTCAGAAGGCCCGCGATGGCAAAGCTCTCACCGTCGCGCATCTCGACCGTGGTCGAGGTTTCGCGGCGGGTGAAGGCGGAAATCTCAATGCCGTTGCCCAATGAGATGCTGTTACTCGCGTCGATGGCCGAAACGGCGGCGTTCATTTCAAGGTTGATGATATCCTTGTCCACGACGCGCGGGATAAAGGCGAGCTCTACGCCGAAGGGTTTGAATTCCACCGAAACGGTATCACTGGTCTGGGCCACGGGGATGGGATATTCGCCCCCGGCGAGGAACTTGGCCTCTTGCCCCGAAAGCGCCACGAGGTTCGGCTCGGCCAGGAACCGCACGACGCCCTTTTCTTCCAGTGCTTCCAACAGGATGCCCACTTGGGTCGAGCCTGCGTTGAAGCCGAAAAGCACCGCGCCCGCGTTCTGGTTCGCCGATGGGATCGACCCGCCGAGCGAGGTCGCGACCCCGCCCGAAGTATTCGTGCCGCCTGTGCCCGCACTGAAGTTGGACCCGCCATTGATGGCCAGCGAAGAGCCGAGCGATTTCGACACGTTGCGCTGCATCTCTGCAAAGCGGACTTTCATCATGACCTGCTGAATGCCGCCGACGCTCATCAGATTGCTGACCCGCTCGGGTGCATAGCGTTCGGCCAGATCGAGCGCGCGTTGCAGCCGCTGCGTCGAAGAAACGATGCCCGAGAGCACGATGCCGTCATTGGCGGTGCGCACTTCGATCTTCTCACCCGGTAGGATTTGGCGCAGACGTTCTTTGAATTCAGACACATCCGCTGCGACGCGGACATCGACATTGGTAATCAACTGCCCCCCGGCGTCGAGCAGCGTCAGCGTGGTCAGACCCGGAGATTTGCCCAGCACATAGATCGTGCGGTCAGACAAAGATGAGATATCCGCGATGCCGGGGTTGGCAATGCTAAGCTCCGCGAAGGGGATGTCACTTTCCACCACCACAGCGCGGTTCATCGGAACGTCGAGGCTGGAATTGGTACCGCGTTTCACGACGCGCAGCGTGTCGGCGCCAGCTGAACTGGGCAGGGTCAATGCCATCGGCATCACGCCCAGTGTCAGCCCCAGCAGGGCCGCTTTTAGAAATCTATCGATTTTCATGTGACCTGCCTTTTTGATCACGCCTCGGGATGGGTCTTTTCGCCCTCGTTTGGCAGCACTCTGCGGCAATTCAAATTTTATTGCAAGAATCAAGCTCTTCGCGGGCGCTGTGCATGTGGGCTATTCGCAACATAACAGAGAATGGAAAAGACGCCGCAGGGGGACTGCGGCGTCTTTTTTAGCTTAGCAAGAGGTTGTTATCGGATCAGTTTGTGCAGGGGATCGGCAGTTCGACCACTTCGGCCCCGCGGCGGGTGCGGATCGTGCAAACCTTTTCTTTGGTAACCTCTGCGATGGTTTCCTGCGCTTCGATGCCCAGAAGCGAGCGTTGGTCGACTTCAATAGCCTCGGCCACGGTGTCGTCATTCGTACCGACCAGAGCAAGGGACAGACGGCCGGTTGATTGCGCTTGGGCAAGGGCGGCGACCTGTTGGGGGTTCACGGCCACGGTCACGGTCTTGGCGATTGAGGCTTCGCCCATCACCAGCGCATCTGCGCTTTGGTCGATGGCGATCAGCTGCACGGCCGATTCGATCAGTTTGGTTACATCGCCGTTGCTGGATTGGTTGCCCACGTTCACGCGGCCTGTCCAATAGACATCCACCCGGTCGCCGGGACGCAGGAAGCCCGACACGCCGCTGGAAACGTCGACTTTGAGGGCAAAGGCGCGCATGCCGCGTGCCAGACGCGAGGTCAGACCGGAATCTTCGCCCGGCTCGGTCACCTTCACGGCCATGATCGCTTCATCTTTCTCGATGTTGCGCAGCACGATGCGTTGATCTTTGGTGTTTTCCGGAAACAGCACGGTTTCCTCAAAGAATGTGCCCTCGGGGATGGCATTCTCGGGCCATTTGACGGCGCGCACATCTTCGCGGGTGAGGGGCTGACCGTATTTCAGGGGCTTGTCGGCCACCCAAACGGTTTTGGTTGGCACCACTTGCGCCAGCGCAGCTTGGGCCTGCGCGTTCGCGGCTTGATACTGTGAAATCCGGTCTTTCGCCAGATAAACGGCCCCACCGGCAAGTGCTATACCCACCAAAAGAACCAATCCGAATACGGCTCGCATGTCATCACCTCTTTGCTATGGAAGCGAGTCTCGGCCCGCTTTGATCACCTCGGCAGATTAGCCGCCGAATATGGCGAGATTTGGTCGCCACGGCGGCGATGCGATGAAGCTTGCCGTGGTGCGTCTTTGCGGCGCCGTTGTCTTAAGCGGTCAGCTGGACCCGGATGTATTCGACAAGCCCGTCAAGGCTGTCGGAGAATAGGCCCAGCACCAAGATTGCTAGGCCCACCAGTCCGGCGGTCAGGACAACCCAATCAACGCTGACGGCGCCGTTTTGGTCACAGAAGAATTTCTTGAAATGGCTGCGCATGCGTATCTCCGCTTGCTGAGCGACACCGTTAGGTATGCAAAAGGACCGCTTCCCAGGTTGGGAAGCGGTCCCAATTGTTCGTAGAGCCGACCAGCTCTGATCTGCTTAGCTCGCTGGTGTGCGATCGGCAGTGGTTTCAAAAGTCGTAATATCTTGAGCAATATTGCCCGCCATTGTGCCTGTGCTGTCGCCGATTGCGTTGAACGCGACGATAGCCAGACCAACGATCGCAGCGGTCAGAACGACCCAGTCAACTGTCACGGCACCGTCTTCGTCTTTGCGGAAGTTTTTGATAAAGTTCATCATGTCATGTCCCTCCAAGGATCACTGAGTAAAAGGTCTTAACCTCGCCGTCCGGTTTGCCTCGTTCTCTCATTGAGGCTGTCCGACTTGGTATGACCCTATATAGCCGTCAGATTGGGGCGCGAATTTGGCAGCAACTGCGCCTTTTTCAGACCGTTCACTTTTTTCTTGCAAAAACTTCTTAACTCTCTGTTTGTATGGAGTTTAATTCTTCTACCTGACCGTCCTGCTCCGCTTTCCCGTCGCCTGAGAGGACAATTGCGGCGAAATCGCCATGATCCCCGCCTCAAACGCTGGTCCGATTCCACGATTCGTGAGATATTGCCGAACAAAGGCGCGTCAGACGCAAGGTAGAGCAGGCATGTATCGTATATTGGCATTCTCGCTGGTCACGGCCCTTATGGCCCCTGCCGTTGCGGCAGAGGGCCCGAAATCCTTTCCTGAGTTTTCCGCCAAACGGGTCGGCCCGCCCAAGACGGGGGCCAAACGCATCACCGTGCAAATTGACCCGGCCGCACGCGCAGCCGCTGCGGCAAAGGTCGACACAGGCCCCGCAGTGGCCGCCACGCCAAGCGGCGCGATTGCGCCTTTGAATGCGGGGCAGTTTGATTGGTTCTGGGATAAGGTCTCTCCCGCAGCGGACCGCGGCGGGGCGGGGCGGTTGGCGCCTGCGATGGCGGCGCTTTCAACGGGCAAGGTGCCCGCGCCGCGCCTGCAGCACCTGCAAGATATCGCACGCAGCAATGGGGTGGACATCCTGCGCGCCACGGTCGGCACGAATGTCTCTCCGGCGCTGGTGTTGGCGGTGATCAGCGTGGAATCGGCGGGACGTACCGATGCGGTAAGCCGGGCCGGGGCGGCTGGACTGATGCAATTGATGCCCGATACCGCTGCCCGCTTTGGCGTGGGCGACAGTATGGTCGCGGCCGAGAATATCTCAGGCGGGGTCAAATACCTTAACTGGCTGATGGGGGAGTTCGATCGCGATCCGATTCTCGTACTGGCGGGCTATAACGCGGGGGAGGGGTCGGTGCGCAAACATGCGGGCGTGCCGCCTTTTGCTGAGACGCGCGACTACGTGCCCAAGGTGCTGGCCGCTTTTCAAGTCGCGCAGGGGCTTTGCCTGACACCGCCGGAACTGATCAGCGATGGCTGCGTCTTTGCCGCGATGAACTGATCGCGAAAGCCGTGCCCCCGGCGGATGCCGCCGAGGGGTGCCGCCGGGGTGGTTGTTAAACGATGGTCGCTTGGGTCGCGGCGCGCAGCTCGTCCTCGGTCACGCCATCGGCGCATTCGACGATCTTCAGACCGCCTTCGACCACGTCGAGCACGCCAAGGTTGGTGATGATCCGGTCGACCACGCCCTTGCCGGTCAGCGGCAGGGTGCATTCCTTTAGCACCTTTGACTCGCCCGCTTTGTTCTGGTGGTCCATCACCACGATGACCCGTTTGACGCCGGCGACAAGGTCCATCGCGCCGCCCATGCCTTTGACCAGTTTGCCGGGGATCATCCAGTTCGCCAGATCGCCGTTCTCGGCCACTTCCATGGCACCGAGGATCGCCGCCGCGATCTTGCCGCCGCGGATCATGCCAAAGGACATGGCGCTGTCGAAATAGGCGGTGCGGCTGAGCTCGGTGATGGTCTGTTTCCCAGCGTTGATAAGGTCGGGGTCTTCTTCGCCCTCAAAAGGGAAAGGGCCCATGCCCAGCATGCCATTTTCCGACTGCAGGGTGATGTCCTTGTCGCCAACGTAGTTCGCCACCAGCGTCGGAATCCCGATGCCGAGGTTCACATACATGCCGTCTTCGAGTTCCTCTGCGGCCCGCGCCGCCATCTGATCTCTATCCCAAGGCATTATGCTTCCTCCCGCTTGCGTGTCGTGACCTTTTCGATGCGCTTTTCGTGATCGCCTTGGATGATGCGATGCACGTAGATGCCCGGCAGGTGGATTTTATCGGGGTCGAGGCTGCCACGCGGAACGATCTCTTCGACCTCGACGATGCAGACCTTACCGCACATGGCGGCAGGCGGGTTAAAGTTGCGCGCGGTCTTGCGGAACATCAGGTTGCCAGTGTCGTCGGCTTTCCAAGCCTTCACGATCGACAGATCGGCAAAGATGCCCTCTTCGAGGATGTAATCCTCACCCCGGAATTGTTTGACCTCTTTGCCCTCGGCGATCTGGGTGCCGACACCGGTCTTGGTGTAAAAGCCCGGGATGCCCGCGCCACCGGCGCGCATGCGCTCGGCCAAGGTGCCTTGGGGGTTGAACTCCAACTCTAACTCACCGGAGAGGTACTGGCGCATGAACTCGGCGTTCTCGCCCACGTAGGAGGAGATCATCTTTTTCACCTGCCGCGATTGCAGCAGAATGCCGATGCCGAAATCATCGACGCCCGCGTTGTTCGACGCAAAGGTGAGGTCTTTGGCCCCGTTTTCCTTGATCGCCTGCAACAGCAATTCCGGAATGCCACAAAGGCCAAAGCCCCCCGCGGCGATCAGCATGCCATCCGACAGAACGCCTTCTAGCGCTTCGGCGGCGGATCCATAGATTTTGTTCACGGGCGACCTCCCTCTAGTTTCGTTGCGCCATATGTGACCCTGCGTCGTCGCAGTGTCAATTACGTGGTGCTACGCAGCGAGGCCGCCCAGAAGGGTCAGATGATACGCACTTGCGTGCCGACGGGGCACATGCCGAAAAGCTCTTCGATCTTCTCGTTATAGAGACCAATACAACCGTCCGAGGACCGTCGCCCGATCTTGCGCGTGTCATGGGTGCCGTGGATGATATAGGCGGGCCAGCTGAGATACATCGCATGGGTGCCAAGCGGGTTATCGGGGCCGGGCGGCATGTATTTGTAGTGCGGGAAGCGTTCCATCATCGACGCGGTCGGGGTCCAATCCGGGCCCTCTTTCTTGCGCACGATTTCGGTGTAGCCGCGTTTGGTCAGCTCTTCGGTGGCGGGCACGGAGGTCGGGTAGACCTTGTAGGTCTGGCCGTCGGCGCTCCAATAATGCAGGGCGCGGCTGATGGTGTCGGCCACGATCGCGCCTTTGCCGAGGCTGTCGAAATGGTCTTGCCAGCGCTGCGTGGCAAAGCTCGACGCGTTGCGTGAAACAGGGGCTTCGTTGGAAAATTCGCGGGCCGCTTGGCCGAATTCCTGCGCGCGCAGGATTTGCGGGGTGAGCAACGCGGCACCGCTTGCGGCGATCACGCCACGTCGGCTGAATTTAATGCCTGACATCTATCTGCCTTTCATATTGGTCTTGCCGGCTCCCTGATCGGAAAATCGAAGGGAGATGGCAAATCACATATTCATGATGTTGGATGTAAACGCCGCCCACAGGCGGAACCGCGCCGATCCCCGGCGCGGCCGCTGTGGTCTGGCGGCGTAATTACGCGCTGTCGGCCTTTTTCGCCGCCGGCTTCTTCGCGGCGGGTTTCTTGGCCGGAGCCTTTTTGGCGGGCGCTTTCTTGGCTGCTGGCTTCTTTGCTGCGGTTTTTTTGGCGGCGGCTTTCTTCGCCGGTGCCTTCTTGGTCGCCGCCTTGCGTTTGGCGGGGGACTTGGCGAGCTTCTCTTCGATCAACTTGACCGCGCGTTCCATGGTCAGGTCTGCCGGTTCGATCTCTTTCGGGATCGTCGCGTTGACCTTTTCCCACTTCACGTAAGGCCCGTATTTGCCTTCCATGACATTGACCGCGCCGCCCATATCCGGGTGCTCGCCCATCTCGCGGATCGGTTTTGCGGCCTTGCCACGGCCACCACGGCTGGCAACCTTCTCGGCCAAAAGCTGCACCGCGCGGTTCATGCCGACGGTCCAAACCTCATCGATGCCCTCAAGGTTGGCATTGGTGCCGCCGCGGTCCGAGGTGCTTTCGGCGTGTTTGATGTAAGGCCCGTAGCGGCCGATATTGGCCCAGACCATCACGCCGTCCTCGGGGTGGGGGCCGATCTCCCGCGGGAGGGAGAGCAGCATCACGCCCTGTTCCAGCGTCAAATCCTCGGGCACCCAATCCTTGGGGATCGACTGGCGCGGCGGTTTTTTGTTTTCTTCGGTCACCGGCCCGCGCTGGACGTAAGGCCCGAAACGGCCCTTGAAAACGCGGATTTCGTCGCCCTGATCCTCACCCAAAAGCTTGCCATCAGGCGGAATGGCCGAGGCTTCGGCCTCCGGATCGGGCGGGCCAAAGGGGCGTGTGTAACGGCATTCGGGGTAGTTCGAGCAGCCGATAAAGGCGCCGCCCGAACGGGCCGTGCGCATCGACAGGCGGCCAATTTCGCAATTGGGGCAAAGCCGGGGGTCGCCACCGTCTTCGGTCGGCGGGAAAAGATGGGGCTCGAGCACCTCATTGATCTTTTCCAAGACCTCGGTGATGCGCAACTCGGATGTTTCTGCAATCGCCGCCGAGAAATCACGCCAGAAGCGACGCAGCACTTCCTTATAGGCGGCATCGCCCGCGCTGACCTTATCAAGCTGGTCTTCGAGATCGGCGGTGAAATCATAGCCGATGTAGCGGCGGAAGTAGTTTTCGAGGAAGGCGGTCACGAGCCGGCCCTTATCCTCGGGGATCAGACGGTTGCCGTCCTTGCGAACATATTCGCGGTCCTGAATCGTGGTGACGATGCTGGCATAGGTCGAGGGGCGGCCGATGCCGAGCTCTTCCATGCGTTTAACCAGCGTGGCTTCGGTATAGCGCGGCGGCGGCTGGGTGAAATGCTGCTCGGGCGTGACGGAGCGTTTGTCCATCGCATCGCCATTGTTGATTTGGGGCAGGCGCTTGTCGTCCTCGTCGACCACATCATCGCGGCCTTCTTCGTAAACACGCAGGAACCCATCAAACAGCACGACCTGACCATTGGCGCGCAGGCCAACCTGACCGTCATCGCTGCCGACCTCAACCGTGGTGCGCTCCAGCCGGGCGCTTTCCATCTGGCAGGCCAGCGTGCGTTTCCAAATCAGGTCATAAAGCTTTGCCTGATCGGCATCGAGCTTCAGTGTCTTCGCGTCTTTGGTCATATCCGTGGGGCGGATACATTCGTGCGCTTCCTGAGCGTTTTTCGCTTTGTTTTTATAGATGCGCGGCTCTTTCGGCACGTAATCCGCGCCGAAACGGTCAGCGATCGCATCACGCGCCATGCTCACCGCTTCGGGCGCCATGTCGATGCCGTCGGTCCGCATGTAGGTGATGTGCCCGGCCTCATAGAGGCGCTGCGCGGTCGACATGGTCTGGCGCGCGCCCATGGAGAATTTGCGGCTGGCTTCCTGCTGCAAGGTCGAGGTCATAAATGGTGCCGAGGGGTTGCGGCTGGCCGGTTTCGCCTCGACGTTCATCACTTTCAGCGCGCGGCTGGTGATCGCCTGCACGGCCATCTCGGCCTGCGTGGCGTCGGCCAGATCGAAGCGATCCAGCTTTTTGCCCGCAAGAGAAACGAGGCGCGTTTCGAATTCTTGGCCGCGCGGCGTGGCGAGCAGGGCCTTCACCGACCAGTATTCACGGGCGCGGAAGGCTTCGATCTCCATCTCGCGCTCAACGATCAGGCGCAGGGTGACCGATTGCACACGTCCGGCGGACTTCGCACCGGGCAGTTTGCGCCAAAGCACGGGAGAGAGGTTGAACCCCACCAGATAGTCCAGCGCGCGGCGCGCGAGATAGGCCTCGACCAGCGGCATATCGACCTGACGCGGGTTCTGCATCGCCTCGGTCACGGCCTTTTTAGTGATCTGGTTAAAGACGACGCGGCTAACGGGCGTGTCTTTCTTGATCGACTTGCGCTTGGTCAGCGCCTCTTGCAGGTGCCAGCTGATCGCCTCGCCTTCGCGGTCGGGGTCAGTCGCGAGGATCAGTGCGTTGTCTTTGGCCAGCGCGTCGGCGATGGCTTTGACGTGTTTCTTGCTGTCAGAGGCGACTTCCCATTTCATGTCGAAATCGGCGTCGGTGTCGACCGATCCGTCCTTTGGCGGCAAGTCCCGGACGTGGCCGTAAGAGGCGAGAACGGTGTAATCGTCGCCCAGATATTTGTTGATCGTTTTGGCCTTGGCTGGGGATTCGACAACGACGACGGGCATAAATACAGGCACCTTAGATCAAAAATGAGGGCGGCTTTGCGCTGTCTCATGTGGGATGGCGGGGGTGTTTGTCAATGCGGCTGCTGCGGATGAGGGGTTTGGCGCGCAGCGGTTTGGCAGGGCAGATGGGCCGTATTGCCGCTATTAGCGGGCGGCTTTCGGCAGCGCCTTGGTCGGGGGCGTTGCTCGCGGAGGTGCCACGGCGCAACTCTGCTCAGGCCGGGACGAAATGTGCGACGCCGTCAGGCGGAACGGCTTAGCAACCCGCCCGGCTGACGCTGAATTTCCCCCTCCATCTCAAGATCAAGCAGGGCAGGGGCCACGTCACTGCTGGGCACTTGCAGATCGCGGATCAACTGATCCTCTGCGACCGGGGCGGGGCCGAGGCGGGCGAGGATCTGCGCGTGGAGCTTTGCGACGGGGCCGCGTTTTGGCGGAGGCGTTTTTGCCCGAAGTGGGGGCGGCGCGGGCTTGCGTCGGGGTAATTCGGGCCCCTGCGTGGCCAACTCCGGCAAAACCTCCAACACGTCAGCGGCGGAGCGGACCAGCACTGCGCCATCGCGGATCAGCATGTTGCAGCCCGCCGCGCGCGCGTCCATCGGGTGGCCGGGCACCGCCAGCACGTCGCGCCCCTGATCCAATGCATCGCGTGCGGTGATCAAACTGCCCGAGCGGGCCGCCGCCTCAACCACCACGGTTGCCCGGCTCAGACCAGAGATGATGCGGTTGCGGCGTGGGAAATGCCGCGCCATCGGTTGCAGCCCCATTGGTTGCTCTGACAGGCGCAGCCCCTCCGCCGCGATCTGTTCCGCCAGTTCTGCATTCTCGCTTGGGTATATAATGTCGACCCCGCCCGCCTGCACGGCGATGGTGCCATGGGCCAGCGCGGCCGAATGGGCAGCGGCGTCGATGCCCCGCGCAAGGCCGGAGACGACGACAAATCCAGCCTCCCCAAGCTCTGCCGCGAGGGTGCGTGCCATGCGAAGCCCAAGCGAGGAGGCATTCCGCGCACCGACCAATGAAATCATAGGCCGGGTGAGGAGGGATGGGTCACCAATCACCCACAAAAAGGGCGGGGCATCGTCGAGATCATTCAATAGGTCGGGGTAGGGCGCCTGTCCCTGAACCAGCAGCCGCGCCCCGGCGGTGCGGGCGGCATTGAGTTCGGCCTGAACAACCCCTTCGGGGCAAATGCGATAGTTCGAAATGCCTGCGGCCTGCGCCACTTCGGGCAAGGCGTTCAGCGCATTGATCGCAGAGCCATGTTCATCCAGCAGACGCCGGTAAGTGGAAATGCCCACCCTGCGTGAGCGCAACAGACGAAGCCGGGCAAACTGTTCATCTTCCTGGGTGGGTGGGAGTGGGGGGTGAGTGGAAGAAGGATGTAGGTCCTTGTCAGTCATCCCGAAGCTCCGTCCGTTGCAGAATCAGGTATAGGATTTAGTGCTTAACAACCTATGAATTTTCTCCAACCCATTCGATTCAACTCAGACGTGTCGTCAGGTCGCGGCCCCGCCCACGGTCAGCCCGCCGATCATCAGGGTCGGCTGGCCCACGCCCACCGGCACCCATTGGCCCTGCTTGCCGCAGTTGCCCATTCCGGGGTCCAGCGTCGGGTCATTGCCAATGGCGCGGATCTGCTGCAGCGCCGTGGCCCCGTCGCCGATCAGCGTGGCCCCTTTGACCGGCGCGCCGATCTTGCCGTTTTGCACGCGGTAGGCCTCGGTGCAGGAAAATACGAACTTGCCGTTGGTGATATCGACCTGACCGCCGCCAAATCCGATGGCATAAATCCCATCTTTGAGGTCGGCCACGATGTCCTCCGGTGCCGCATCGCCGCCTAGCATATAGGTGTTGGTCATGCGCGGCATCGGGATATGGGCATAGGATTGCCGCCGTCCGTTCCCGGTTGAGGCTCCGCCCATCAGCCGCCCGTTCTGACGGTCCTGCATATAGCCCACCAGCACGCCATCCTCGATCAACACATTGCGCGCCGAGGGGGTGCCCTCGTCATCGACCGAGATCGAGCCGCGCCGGTCGGGGATCGTGCCATCGTCCAGCACGGTCACGCCCTTTGCCGCGATCTGTTGGCCCATCAGCCCGGCAAAGGCGCTGGAGCCCTTGCGGTTAAAATCGCCCTCAAGCCCGTGTCCGATGGCTTCGTGCAGCAGGATGCCGGGCCAGCCGGGGCCAAGCACCACGTCCATCACGCCCGCCGGAGCAGGGACGGCCTCTAGGTTCACGCAGGCGATGCGCAGGGCTTCGCGG
This sequence comes from Sulfitobacter sp. LC.270.F.C4, assembly GCF_032922545.1. NCBI lineage: Bacteria > Pseudomonadati > Pseudomonadota > Alphaproteobacteria > Rhodobacterales > Roseobacteraceae > Sulfitobacter > Sulfitobacter sp. LC.270.F.C4. The sequence continues at coordinate 1,153,173 of NZ_CP136692.1, forward strand.
ACCTTGGCCTGCCAGTCGTCGGGCGCGAGCATGCCATCAAGCCCAATCCGCCCGCCGCCGCCGACACCGCCACTTTCGCGGCGACCGTCTTGCTCCACGATGACCGAGACATTGACCCGTGTCATCGGGCGCACGTCGCGCACTGAATGCCCCTCAGGGCGGAGGATCTCGACCTCCTGAATGCTGGCCGCGATTGTCGCACTCACCTGCACCACGCGGGAATCGAGGCTGCGGGCATAGGCGTCGATCTCGCGCAGGGTATCGACCTTGACCGGAAAGGCATGGCCCGCGATCGGGTCTTCGTCCGTATAAAACCGCTTGTTGCTGGCCTGCGGGGCATCGGCCCACGTGCCGCCGCCATCGCCCACCGCCAGCCGCGCCGTCTCCGCCGCGCGGCGCAGGGACGCCTCGCTGAGTTCGGTGGAATGGGCGTAGCCTGCCACCTCACCGCGCACGGCGCGCAGGCCAAAGCCCTCGGCGGCATCGTAGCTGGCGGTTTTGAGGCGTCCGTCGTCGAACACCAGCGCCTCTGAGCGGCGGCGTTCGAGGAACAATTCCCCGTCATCGGCACCGGCCACGGCCTCGCGCAGCACGCTCAGAGCGGTTTCTCGGTCCAGATCGGCCTCGAAGGGGGTGAAATGCGCGCGGCTCATTGGGGGTATCCTTGCTTGCTGTCACAAAACTGTCTCGCGCGGCTCTATGACGCAAGCATGTGACTTTATCTTGTAGGCAGAATATGATTGTAAGCATCCAGGATTACAACGGCACCGGGTCGCAGCAGCGGTTTGGGGTGCCTTATCGGCTTCTTAATGGTCACAAGATCAGGACGACATATGAAACATCTACTCCCCCTTTCCGGTCTTTTGACCAGCCTTGCCGCCCTGCCTGCATTGGCACAGGACAGCCTGCGCATTGACGGGCTTGATGTCATCGGCAGACCTGTTGACGGCGAGACAGGCTTTCAACCCGCTGTGACGCGGGTGGCGCAGGATATTCACGATCTGGATTACCTGATTCTCGTGATCATCACGCTGATCACCATTTTCGTGACCGGTCTGATCATCTGGGTCATGATCCGTTACAACAAAAAGCGGAACCCGAACCCCTCGTCCTTCACGCACCACACCCCGATCGAGATCGCTTGGACGATCCTGCCGATTCTGGTCCTTGTGCTGATCGGTGCCTATTCGCTGCCGATCCTGTTCCGCCAGCAGGAAATCCCCGAAGCTGACATCACCATCAAGGCCATCGGCAACCAGTGGTACTGGACCTATGAATATGTCGACGAAGAGATTGCCTTTGACAGCTACATGATCGGTGCTCCGGCCACGCTGGGTGACGGCGACGAAGATGTGACCCCCTTCGTGTTGAACGACGCGATGGTCGCCAAGCTCGAAGACGAAGGCTATGCCCGCGAAGACTTCCTGCTGGCCACCGACACATCGGTGGTGATCCCCGTGGGCAAGACCATCGTCGTGCAGGTCACGGCAAGCGACGTGATCCACTCTTGGACCATTCCCGCTTTCGGCGTGAAACAGGACGGCGTGCCGGGCCGTTTGGCGGAACTGTGGTTCACCGCCGAACAGGAAGGCGTCTACTTCGGTCAGTGTTCCGAGCTTTGCGGTCAGGCCCACGCCTATATGCCGATCACCGTCAAAGTCGTCTCGGAAGAGGCCTATGCGGAATGGCTTGGCAACGCCAAGGCGGAATATGCTGGCATCGAGCAGCCGCTGACCGTCGCCTCTAAGTAAGCCAGTGCCACGGGGCAGGGCGCAGGCCCGTGCCCCGTGTTTACCCTTGGAAGGTTCGGGATGACTGACATCACCAATACGCCAACACGTGAATACGACGCGCAGCTGGGGGATTACTTCGCCCTGCTGAAACCGCGCGTCATGTCGCTTGTCGTCTTCACGGCCTTCGTGGGGCTGTTGGCCGCACCGGTCTCGGTCAATCCCGTCATCGGCTTTTGCGCGATCTTGTTCATTGCCATCGGCGGCGGCGCCTCGGGCGCGCTCAACATGTGGTGGGATGCCGATATCGACGCGGTGATGCGCCGCACGCGCGGGCGTCCGATCCCCTCGGGCCGGGTCCAACCCGGAGAGGCGCTGACCCTCGGTGTGGCGCTGTCGGGTCTGTCGGTGATGATGCTGGGTCTGGCGACCAACCTTCTGGCGGGGGGGATGCTGCTCTTTACCATCCTGTTCTACGCCGTGTTCTACACCATGTGGCTCAAGCGTTTGACGCCGCAGAACATTGTCATCGGCGGTGCCGCCGGGGCCTTCCCGCCGGTGATCGGCTGGGTCGCCGCCACGGGCAGCTTCTCGGTCGAGGCATGGTTGATGTTCGCACTGATCTTCATGTGGACCCCGCCGCATTTCTGGGCGCTGGCGCTCTTCATGCGCTCTGACTACGACGATGCCAAAGTGCCCATGCTGACCGTGACCCACGGCCGTCCGGCGACGCGGCTGCACATCTTCGTCTACACGGTTCTGCTGGCCGCGTTGGCCATTGGCACAGCCTTCACCGCCATCGGTGGCATCTTCTACTTCGCCGTGGCGCTGGTCTTGAACGCCGCCTTCCTGCTGGGCGCTTACCGCATCTGGAAGCGGGACGAGGTCATGGCTGAGGGTGACGATTATGCCGAAGAGCGTAAGTTCTTCCGCCTGTCGCTGGGCTATCTCTTTTTGCACTTCGGGGCGATTCTGGGCGAAGCGGCCCTGCGCACCTTTGGATTGGGGGGCTGGTAATGGGCATCCGACCAGAACACGAGCTTCACGAACGCCGCCGGGGCCGCAACATCGGCGTGGGCCTGATGCTGGGTGCCTTCGTGGTGCTGATCATGGCGCTGACCTACGTCAAGATCACGCAAACGGATTTTGAACTGCCGGCCAATCAGCGTGAGGTGACCCAGTAATGGCGCTTTCCGGTCCTCAGAAAACAGTGATGCAAACCGTGAGTGTCGTGGTGCTGATGGGCGGTTTGGCTTGGGCATCTGTCCCTTTCTACGATTGGTTCTGCCGCGTGACAGGCTTCGGCGGGACGCCGGGGCAGGTATCGGAAGGCAGCGCGGATGTGCTCGACCAGACCGTCAAGGTCCGCTTTGACGGCTCGCTCAACGATGGCATGCCGTGGGAGTTCAAACCCGTGGTGCGTGAAATGGAAGTGCGGATCGGCGAGACCGGACTGGCCTTCTACGAAGCCTATAACCCCACCGACCACGCCGTCGCGGGGCAGGCCAGCTACAACGTGACCCCCTATACCGCCGGGCCGTTTTTCGAAAAGATCGACTGCTTTTGCTTTACCGAACAGGTGCTGGCACCGGGCGAGCGCGTGCAGATGCCGGTAAGCTTCTTCGTCGATCCGGAAATGGTCGAAGACCGCGATGGGAAGTTTGTACATACCATCACTCTGTCCTATACATTCTACGAAATTGACCTGCCCGAGGGCTATGCCGCCCTCGATCAGGACAGCGCCACAACAACGAATTAACGACCTGATTAAACAAAGGTGAGGGACCCGCAACCATGGCCCATGCAAAAAACCACGACTACCATATTCTCCCCCCCTCGACCTGGCCGCTTTTGGGGTCGGTAGGCGGATTTGCCATGCTGGCGGGCGCCGTCCTGTGGATGCACGGAATGACGCCCTTCGTCTTCTTGGGCGGGCTGGTCGCCACACTTTACGTCATGTTCGCATGGTGGTCCGAAGTGGTCTCTGAAAGCGAAGTGGGCGATCACACCGGTGTGGTGCGGATCGGCCTGCGCTATGGCTTCATCCTGTTCATCATGTCCGAAGTCATGTTCTTCGTCGCGTGGTTCTGGTCCTTCTTCAAACAGGCCCTTTACCCGATGTATGAGTATGTCGGCTCAGAGTACGTCCAGCCCGAAATCCACGCGGTTGACGCCTTTCACCTGCCGCTAATCAACACGCTGGTGCTGCTGCTGTCGGGCTGTGCCGTGACATGGGCCCACCACGCGCTGGCGCATGAGAACAACCGCAAGGACCTGATCTCGGGCCTGACCATCGCCGTGATCCTCGGCGTGCTCTTCACCGCGTTGCAGGCTTACGAATACTACGAACTGCTGGTCCATGACGATTGGACCTTCGGCGGCGATATGTATTTCTCCAGCTTCTTCATGGCGACCGGCTTCCACGGCTTCCACGTTGTGATCGGCACGATCTTCCTCTTCGTCTGCCTGCTGCGCGCCATGCGCGGCCACTTCACCCCCGAACGCCACGTCGGCTTCGAGGCGGCGGCGTGGTACTGGCACTTCGTTGACGTGGTCTGGCTGTTCCTCTTCTTTGCCGTCTACATGTGGGGCCAGCCCTAAACATAAGGCGGGGTTGCATCCGCGCCCCACACCCGTAAAACCCAAACGCGCGAAGCCCTCTTCGCGCGTTTGTCGTTTCAGCCAGAGAGATTCGAATGCGGCGCAGCCTGTTCTTCATCATCGTCGGCCTTGGCGGGGCAGCCATCCTCGTCGCACTCGGGGTCTGGCAGGTGCAGCGGCTGGCATGGAAAGAGGCGATCATCGCCGATATCAACGCCCGGATCACCGCCGCTCCGGTGGCCTTGCCCCGCGATCCTGACCCACAAGCCGACGCCTATCTGCCCGTCACGGTCAGCGGAGAGATCGGGGCCGAGGCGCTGCATGTGCTGGTCAGCCAGAAGCAGAAAGGCGCAGGCTACCGTGTCATCGCGCCCATGACCTTGGAGGATAGCCGCCGCATCCTCGTCGACCTCGGCTTTACCGCCACAGCGAACAAAGACGCCATCGCCCCCGCGGGCAGCGCCACCCTGACCGGCAACTTGCAATGGCCCCAAGAGGTCGACAGTTTCACGCCCGAAGCCGACACCGAAAGCAACATCTGGTTCGCCCGGGATGTGGAGGTCATGGCTGACACGCTCAACACCGAGCCGCTCCTCGTCGTGGTCCGCGACGGCAGCGGGCCGGACCCCAAGATCACGCCGCTGCCCGTGGATACCGCCCGTATCCCCAACGATCACTTGCAATATGCGATCACCTGGTTTTCCCTCGCCGCCATCTGGCTGGCGATGACCGTTCTTTTCCTGCGCCGCCGCCGCGCCCCTGCAACGCCGAAAGTCGACTGACCCTATGCGCTATATCTCTACCCGTGGCACCGCCCCTGTCCTGTCCTTCGAAGAGGCGATGCTGACCGGCCTTGCCCGTGACGGCGGGCTCTATGTGCCCGAAACCATCCCGACGCTTACGCCTGAGCAAATCAACGCCATGCAGGGCCAAAGCTACGAAGAGGTCGCCTTTACGGTTATGCGCCCCTTCATCGGCGACACGTTTACCGACGACGAATTCCGCGCCATCATCGCCCGCGCCCACGAGGGTTTCGGCCACACCGCCCGCGCACCCCTGGTGCAACTGGCTCCGAACCACTTCCTGCTGGAACTCTTCCACGGCCCGACATTGGCGTTCAAAGACTTCGCCATGCAGTTGATCGGCCAGATGTTTCAGGCCGCTCTGGGTCGCAAGGGCGAGCGGGTGACCATCGTCGGCGCGACCTCGGGCGACACCGGCTCGGCCGCGATCGAAGCCTTCAAGGGGCTTGATAACGTCGATGTTTTCATCCTCTACCCGCATGGTCGGGTGTCTGACGTGCAGCGCCGCCAGATGACCACGCCAGCGGAGTCCAACGTCCACGCGCTGGCCATCGATGGCGATTTCGACGACTGCCAAGCGCGCCTGAAAGACATGTTCAACGATTTCGACTTCCGCGATTCCGTGCGGCTGGCAGGGGTGAACTCGATCAACTGGGGCAGGGTGCTGGCGCAGGTGGTTTACTACTTCACAGCCGCTACCAGCCTCGGCGCACCGGGCCGCGAAATCAGCTTCACCGTGCCCACCGGCAACTTCGGTGACATCTTTGCTGGCTACATCGCCAAACGCATGGGCCTGCCCATTGCCGATCTGGTCGTCGCCACCAACCAAAACGACATCCTGCACCGCTGTCTCTCAGGCCAAGGCTACCACAAAGGCGGCGTAACCCCGTCAATCAGCCCCTCGATGGACATCCAAGTCTCGTCCAATTTCGAACGCGCCCTTTTTGATGCATACGACCGCGACGCCGGGGCCGTGGCGCAACTGATGGACGAATTGGGGCAGGGCGGTTTCGATGTCTCCCAAGGCGCCATGCAGGCGCTGCAAGACACCTACCGCTCGGGCCGCGCCTCGGAAGAAGAAACCAGTGCCACCATCACCGACCGCCGCCGCACCACGGGCGAGCTGCTCTGCCCACATTCCGCCGTTGGCGTGAAAGTCGCAGATGAGCTGCGCGATCCGGCCACCCCGATGGTCACGCTGGCCACCGCGCATCCGGCCAAATTCCCCGACGCGGTGGAAGCCGCCACCGGCATTCGCCCGCCCCTGCCGCCGCGCATGGCGGACCTTTTCGACCGGGAAGAACGTTTCACCCGGCTGCCCAATGACCTCGACGCGCTGAAAGCGCATATCAAAGGAAACCTCCCCGCGTGAGCCTCCAACAGACCACATTGCCCAACGGCTTCCGGATCGTCACCGAACATATGGAGGGGCTCGCCTCCTCCGCCATCGGCGTCTGGGTGAACGCAGGCGCACGGCACGAAACGCCTCAACAAAACGGCATCGCGCATTTCCTTGAGCACATGGCCTTCAAGGGCACCGCCACCCGTTCGTCGCTGCAAATCGCCGAAGCGATCGAAGACGTGGGCGGCTATATCAACGCCTATACCTCGCGCGAAGTCACCGCCTATTACGCCCGCGTGCTGGAAAACGACGTGGCGCTCGGCCTCGACGTGATCGCCGATATCCTGCGCAACCCGGTGCTGGACCCTTCTGAGGTTGAAGTCGAACGCGGCGTGATCCTGCAAGAGATCGGCCAAGCCCTCGACACGCCCGACGATGTGATCTTCGACTGGCTCCAAGAGCAGGCCTATCCAGATCAACCCATCGGCCGCACCATCCTCGGCCCGTCCGAACGTGTCTCGGCCTTCTCGCGCGACGATCTGCAACGCTTCATCGCGGACCACTACGGCCCCGAGCAGATGATCCTCTCGGCTGCCGGTGCCGTGGACCACGACAAGATCGTAAAACTGGCCGAAAGCCTCTTTGGCGACATGCCCTCGAAAAAGCTCTACCAAATTGACAGCGCCCGCTTCGGCGGCGGCGAGTTCCGGCAGGTCAAACAGCTTGAGCAGGCCCATTTCGCCCTCGGCTTTGAAAGCCCCGGCTACCGCTCGGATGACATCTACATCGCCCAAATCTACGCCTCTGCCTTGGGCGGCGGCATGTCTTCGCGCCTGTTTCAAGAGATCCGCGAAAACCGCGGCCTCTGCTACACGATCTTTGCCCAAGCAGGCGCCTATGCCGACACCGGGATGACCACGATTTACGCCGGCACCAGCGCCGAGCAATTGCCCGAACTGGCAAACATCACCATTGACGAGATGAAGCGCGCGGCCTCTGACATGTCCCCCGCCGAAGTCGCCCGCGCCCGCGCCCAGATGAAAGCCGGGCTGCTGATGGGGCTGGAAAGCCCCTCGAACCGCGCCGAACGTCTGGCCCGCCTCATCCAAATCTGGGACCGCGTTCCGCCCCTCGAAGAGACCGTGGCCCAGATCGACGCCGTCACCACCGGCGATGTGCGCGATTTCGCCGAGCGCATGGCGACCCAAGCTCCGGCGGCGTTGGCCCTCTACGGCCCGGTCGACAGCGCACCAACGCTCGACGAGCTTCACAGCAGACGCGCCGCCTGATGCTGCTGGGGCGACGCAAACTGCGGATCGAAACGGAACGGCTGACCCTGCGTCCGCCGATCCATGCCGATTTCCGCGCCTGGTCCGCCCTGCGCCGCGCCAGCAACGACTACCTGCGCCCGTGGGAGCCGACATGGGCCGAGGATCACCTCACCCGCAAGGCTTTCACCAACCGCGTCTACTGGGCGCAGCGCTCGGTGTCCTCGGGCAACGCCATGCCGCTCTTCCTGATCCGCCGCAGCGATCAAAACCTCGTCGGTGCCATCACGCTCGACAACATCCGCCGTGGCCCCGCGCAATCCGGCACGCTCGGCTATTGGACGGGCGAACCCTTCGCCCGCCAAGGCTACATGCGCGAGGCGATAGAGGCGACGGTGCATCAGGCTTTCACCCGGCTTGACTTGTCTCGCATCGAAGCCGCCTGCCTGCCGGAAAACCAAGCCTCCCGCGGGTTGCTAGAGAAGGCTGGCTTCAAATATGAGGGCGTCGCGCAAAGCTATTTGCAAATCGATGGCCGCTGGCGGACCCATGTGCTCTATGCCTCCCTCCGTAAAGATCGGCGCGGCCGCACGGATGTCGGCTAGGTCTCCGGGCGCTGTCCGAAACGTCCCCCGGGTCCCGCAGGGTTCACACAGGGGGAACACTCCCCCATCCCCATCAAGCATCCGCACCGACTGTTCATACGCTTTGCCCTTGCATCCTCCTGCGCTGCGCAGGATCAAAGGACCATGACACTGAACCCCGCCGACACAGCCTTTACCGATACCCTGCGCGCACAACTGCCCGACGACGTGCTGCGCAAGCCCGAACAGCGCTACCTCGAAGAACCCCGAGGCCGCTACGCCGGGCAGGGCGGTGTGCTGGCCCTGCCGCGCAGCACCGAAGAGGTCGCCACCCTGATCCGCGCCGCCCATGCCGCCCGCGTGCCGGTGGTGCCCTATGGCGGCGGTACCGGCCTTGTCGGCGGGCAGATCAGCAGCGATGGCCCGGCACCGCTGATCCTCTCTCTTGAGCGCATGAACCGCATCCGTGCCGTGCTGCCCGAAGAGAACGTACTGGTCGCCGAAGCGGGCGTCATCCTCGCCGATGTCCAAGCCGCCGCCGAAGAGGCAAACCGCCTCTTCCCCCTGTCCCTCGCCGCCGAAGGGACGGCGCGCATCGGCGGCACACTCTCGACCAACGCAGGCGGCACCGGCGTGCTGCGCTACGGCAATGCCCGCGACCTTTGCCTCGGTCTCGAAGCCGTCCTGCCCGACGGCCAGATTTGGCACGGCCTCACGCGCCTACGCAAAAACAACACCGGCTACGACCTGCGCAACCTGCTGATCGGCGCCGAAGGCACGCTCGGCGTGATCACCGCCGCCGCCCTCAAACTCTATGCGCGCCCGGCCCGCAGTGGCACCGCGTTGATGGTCGTCGAAAGCCCAGCGGCGGCGCTGACGCTTCTCTCCCTCGCGCGGGACCACTTGGGCGAAATGATCAGCGCTTTCGAACTGATGCACCGCAGAGGTTTCGATTTCCTTAACGAAACCCTGCCCAACATCCGCCAACCCTTCGCCGAAACCCCGCAATGGAGCGTCTTGATCGACATCGGCACCCCCGGAGAGATCGATACCCACGCCGCGCTAGTGACACTCTTCGCCGCCGCCCTCGACGCAGGTCTCGTCTCGGACGGTCTCATCGCCCAAAACGCCCAGCAGGCCCAAGATTTCTGGACGATCCGCGAAACCATCCCAGAGGCCAACCGCTTGGTCGGCTCGGTCTCCAGCCACGACATCTCGGTGCCCCTCGGCGCAATCCCCGAATTCATCACCCGCGCCACCAAAGCACTGAACGCCCTCGGCGATTTCCGCATCAACTGCTTCGGCCATGTCGGAGACGGCAACCTGCATTACAACGTCTTCCCCGCAAAGGGCAAAACCCGCGCCGATTACGAAGATCAACGCGATGATGTGAAAGGTCTGGTCCACGATCTCGTCCATGAACTCGGCGGGTCATTCAGCGCGGAACATGGCGTGGGCCGCGTCAAGGTCGATGACCTCGAACGCTACGGCGACCCCGCCAAGCTCGCCGCCATGCGGGCGATCAAAACGGCCCTCGACCCCAAGGGCATCATGAACCCCGGTGCCGTCCTACGCGGTTAAAGCCCGTCGAAAGCGCAAAGCGCATGGACCTCTTTGCCAAGCGCTTCCAAACGCTTGCGCCCGCCCAATTCGGGCAGATCAATGATAAAGGCGCAAGAGACGATCTCGCCCCCCAAACGCTCTATCAGTTTGATCCCGGCCTCCGCCGTGCCACCCGTGGCCAGCAGATCGTCCACAACCAAAACCTTCTCGCCCGGCTTGATCGCATCGTCATGCAGCTCAACAATGGCCTCGCCATATTCAAGCTTATATTCTTGACTGATCACCGTGCCGGGCAGCTTGCCCTTCTTGCGGATCGGCACAAAACCCACGCTCAATTGATGCGCAATCGCCCCGCCAAGGATGAAACCGCGCGCTTCCAACCCGACCACCTTGTCGATGTTGATCCCCGCATAGGGATGCAGCATCTGGTCGATCGCCATGCGAAACCCGCGCGGATCGGCAAAAAGCGTTGTCACGTCACGAAACATGATTCCCTCATGGGGGAAATCTACGATCGTGCGAATATAATCCTGAACCTGTTTCATGCCGCCCTTCCGCGTGTTTGACCGGACCCGTCTTAGCGCAACGCGCCGCCCGGGCGAACCCCCCATCTGCGCCCGCCGCACAACATCCAGAAAGGGGCGCCAACCCCCCTCCCTTCATCCTTTCTTAAATACCGTCCGCACTCAGCCAAGCAGGGCCGCTGCCCGCGGTCAAAGCATCCGCCCCGCCACCGCATCCAGCTTGGCCAGCAACTCCGGATCGCGCGCATCCGGCTGGGTAAGGATCGCAAAATCCAGCGCCCGGTCACAGCCATGCGGGCAGGGCGCGCGGTCGGCACCCAAAAGCGCGGGCAGCCGCGAAACCATGGCGCGGCCCTTGTCGGCATTGTCCATCAGCGTGGCGATGATCTGCGTCACATCCACCTCGCCATGGTCGGGGTGCCAACTGTCGTAATCAGTGATCATCGCCACGCTCGCATAGCAAAGCTCGGCCTCGCGGGCGAGCTTTGCCTCGGGCATATTGGTCATGCCGATCACATCCGCGCCCCAGCTTTCGCGGTACATTTTCGATTCCGCCAATGTCGAGAACTGCGGCCCCTCCATTGCCAGATAGGTGCCGCCACGGTGCACGTTAATGCCCGCGTCCCGCGCGGCGGTCTCGCAGGCGTCGCTTAACCGCGGGCAGGTGGGATGGGCGACAGAGACATGGGCCACGCAGCCGGGGCCGAAAAAGCTTTTCTCGCGGGCCATGGTGCGGTCGATGAACTGATCGACGACCACGAAATCCCCCGGTGCCATCTCCTCGCGGAACGACCCGCAGGCGGAAACGCTTATCACATCCGTACAGCCCAATCGCTTAAGCGCGTCGATATTCGCGCGGTAGGGGACAGAGGTCGGCGTATGCACATGCCCCCGGCCATGGCGCGGCAGAAAGACCATGGCGACCCCGTTCAGCGTTCCGGTCAGCACCTGATCCGACGGCGCGCCCCAAGGAGTCTCAACCGTGACCCAATCGGCATCCTGAAGCCCGTCGATGTCGTAAATGCCGGAGCCGCCGATCACGGCGATTTTCGTATCTGTCATGGAGGGAGCCTGTGCCTTGGATGGTTGCCGGTAAGGCCCAAAGAACCTCATAGAATGCCACGGGGATCAAGTGTTTTTGCCAAGAGACGCGACACGTCTGCGTCAGGAGGTACCGGTCCTGCGCCGCTCACTCGGCCCGCAAAAGCGTTTCTGCATTGCAGCAAACTCTGCCCGAAGGGAGGCAATACGCTTTTCTTCGCGGCGAAATTCCTCTAGATGCAGCCAAAAGCGCCCCGCATCCGCGGTCAGGGCGCTATATCCGTTTTCCGAAAGTCAAAGGACGCCCCCATGCGCGCCACGCTGCACAATTTTGCCAAGAACCTTGATGTGACCGATCTGCGTTGGATGCCGGATGACGGTTTCTCCATCGGGCGGCTGCGCATCGAATTGCTGTCGGGGCTGACCGTGGCGCTGGCCTTGGTGCCCGAAGCGGTGGCTTTTGCTTTTGTCGCCGGGGTACACCCTCTGGTCGGGCTTTATGCCGCCTTCCTCGTTGGTCTCATCACCGCGCTGATCGGTGGTCGGCCGGGTATGATCTCGGGCGCCACAGGCGCGCTGGCGGTGGTCATGGTGGCCTTGGTGGCGCAGCATGGGGTTGAATACCTCTTTGCCACCGTGGTGCTGATGGGGCTTTTGCAGATCTTCGCAGGGGTCATGCAGTGGGGCAAGTTCATCCGGCTGGTGCCGCATCCGGTGATGTTGGGCTTCGTCAACGGCCTTGCCATCGTGATTTTCCTTGCCCAGATGAGCCAGTTCAAAGTGCCCGGCACCATGGTCGATACCGGCCACGGCATGGGCGGTGGCGAATGGCTTTCGGGCCAGCCGCTCTACCTGATGCTGGCGCTGGTGGCGGCAACCATGGCGATCATCTGGATCACCCCGCGCATCACCAAACTGATCCCCGCGCCGCTTGCGGGCATCGGGGTTATTGCCGCTCTGGTGATCGGTTTCGGCCTCGACGTGCCGCGGGTGGGCGATCTGGCGTCGATCCAAGGCGGCCTGCCGAGCCTGCATATCCCCATGGTGCCGCTGACGTGGGAGACGTTTGAGATCATCTTGCCCTATGCCGTGATCCTCGCCGCCATTGGCCTGATCGAAAGCTTGCTGACACTGAACCTTGTGGGTGATCTTACCGGCAAGCGCGGCGGCGCCAGCCAAGAGTGCATCGCCCAAGGTGTGGCCAACACGGTCACCGGTTTCTTCGGTGGCATGGGCGGCTGCGCGATGATCGGTCAGTCGATGATCAACGTGAAATCCGGTGGTCGCACCCGTGTTGCCGGGATCGCGGCGGCAGTGTTCTTGCTGCTTTTCATCCTCGTTGGTTCCTCGGTGATTGAACTTATCCCGCTTGCCGCCCTCGTTGGCGTGATGTTCATGGTGGTGATCGGCACCTTCGCTTGGAACTCGCTCACCATCCTGCGGAAAGTGCCGCTGATCGACGCCTTCGTCATCATTCTGGTGACGGTGGTGACCGTGATGGAAGACCTCGCCGTGGCGGTGGTCGTCGGCGTGATCGTCTCGGCGCTGGCCTATGCGTGGAACAACGCGCGCCGTATCCATGCGACCACGCGGGGGTCGGTGACCGAAGAGGGCGCCAAGGTCTATGAGATCCACGGCCCGCTGTTCTTCGGCTCGTCCGATGGCTTTGCCGAGCTGTTCGACGTGGAGAACGACCCCGAGGTGGTGATCGTCGATTTCGCCGACAGCCGGGTGGTGGATCAATCCGCGCTACAGGCGATCGAGGCGATGGCCGCGAAATACGAGGCGGCGGGCAAGCGTCTGCAGTTGCGTCACCTGAGCCGCGATTGTCACCGGTTGCTGACCAAGGCGGGGCATCTGATGGTCGATAGCGATGACGACCCTGATTATGAACTGGCGGTTGATTACGACGTGCGCACCGGGGTTCTGGGCGGGCACTGAATAGAAAACCCGGCGCCAAGAGGTGCCGGGTTTTGTTTTTTGTTCGAGGTTACCACCGGCCCGGAATCAAGCCGAAGGCGCCGGGCCATCGCCTGCCCGCCCTTCACGCCAAAGGCGTGCCGTATCATTCTGAGCGCACCTCCGGTGCGACCGGGTGGGCGATTTGGTGAGGTTTGGCGCGACATAGAGAACGCACATCACGACTGAACCATAAAGTGGCAGTTGGCCTTGTCTCATCGCCGACCCGCGGGCAGGCGATGACCCTTGCATCTCGACGGCAGCCCTCAGCCTTCAATCATCCGGCCGCTTCAACTCAAACACATCCCGCACCACCGTGTAATCGCGATAGCCCAGACGCGACAGCGGTTGGAACTGCGTCACGTCAAACCGCCCGTCAACCACGCAATCGTCGCGCATATGCACGCCCACGACCTCGCCGAAGACCGCGAAGTTCGCCTCGCCCGGCAGTTGCACGATCTGCGTCAGCTTGCATTCGAGGCTGGCTGGCGCATTGGCCACCCGCGCGCAGGCGATCTGTTCGCATTGGGCTTTGTCGATCCCGGCGCGGGCGAATTCGTCCTCGCCATGGGGCAGGGTGGCCGAGGTCACGTTCATCACGTCGCGCGCCGCATATTCCACCACGTTTACGCAAAACACCCCGGTCTCGCGGATGTTGGCCACGGAATCCTTGGTGCCGTCCACGTCTTCCTTGGCGCTGGTCGAGGCGAACATCACCTGCGGCGGCACATAGGCCACGGCGTTGAAGAAAGAATAGGGTGCGAGGTTGTCGCGGCCCTGACCGTCACGGCTGGAGATCCAGCCGATGGGGCGGGGGCTGACGATGGCGTTGAACGGATTATGCGGCAGACCATGGCCGTCTTCGGGACGATAGAACATGAACACTCCTTGATGGTTTGCACCCATGGCTAGCCTCATGCTACGTCCAGCGCCACCCGCAATTGCTCCTGAAAGCCTCCGGCCTTGCATCAGACGCCCTACAAGATGACCCCGGAGGGGCCCGCCGACCATTGGGAGGTCGAAGCGCTTTACGACACCTGTTTCGCGCCGGGGCGCGAGGCGCTGTCGTCTTACCGGCTACGCGACGGCGTGCCGCCTGTGGCGGGGCTGAGCCATGTGGCGCGCGACAGTGCAGGCATTCTGGCGGGCGCGATCCGCTATTGGCCCGTGCGCATCGGCGCGGCGAACGCACTGTTGCTTGGCCCGGTGGCTGTGCACCCGACAAGGCAAGGCGAAGGGCTGGGCGCGGGGCTGATCGAAACCTCACTAGAGCAAGCGGCCCCGCTGGGGTGGGAACGTGTGATGCTGGTGGGCGACGCGCCTTACTACAACCGCTTTGGCTTTACCCTTCTACAAGCTGTCGAGATGCCCCCGCCCACGAACCCCGCGCGCATCTTGGGCCGCGCCTTGGCCGAGGGGGCTTGGGCCGGGGTCACCGGCAAGGTTCGCCGCTGGCACGATTGATTTTACCCCAGACCCGACCCACATTGAGCCTAAGCTCAAAGAGGGACGCCCATGCAGATCGAAAGCAACCTGCCCAGCACTATTGATGTCGACGCCCGGCTGGATGAAATCGCCCGCCGCTATAAACAGGCGGGCGGCGTGGGCATTCATGTGCTGAACCTCATCGGCGGCAGCGCGGATGGGTTGATCGACCGATTGCCGGGTGCAGTGCGCCGCAATCTCGAAGGGGCGACGATGAAGGCGCTCGGCCATGCCATGCAGGCCGCCCATTCCAGCCGCAGCTATGTGAAGGACCAGCAGGGCTGGCTGAACCAAGCGGTCTCAACCGCCATGGGGGCCGCTGGCGGGGCCGGGGGGCTGCCCACTGCATTGGCCGAACTGCCCGTGACCACAACGCTGCTTTTGCGTGTCATCCAAGGCGTGGCGGCAGAACATGGGTTTGATCCGGCGGCTGAGAATGTGCAGTTCGACTGCGTCCATGTCTTCACCGCTGCAGGGCCATTGGCCGATGACGATAGTGCCGATCTGGGGTTTCTGACGGTCCGCATGGCGCTGACGGGCCGCGCGATGAACGCGGTGATCGCCCGCGTGGCCCCACGGCTGGCATTGGTGATGGGGCAAAAGCTGGCCGCGCAGGCGGTGCCGGTGCTGGGCGCTGTGGCCGGGGCGGCGACAAACTATGCCTATACCAGCTATTACCAAGACATGGCCCATGTGCATTTCGGCCTGCGCAGACTGGCGATAGAGGCGGATATCCCGCAAGAGGATCTGGTTGCCCGACTGCGACAGAAAATGGGTCGGACGCCGCCCAAGATCTGATCAGCGCCCGATACTGCCCGGCGCTACGGTGGTGGCCTTGATGATGGCGTAGCACCCCATCCCCTCGCGCAGATCAAGATCGCGCACTGCCCGCGCCGTGACGCGGGCAAGCAGGCGGTCACCGCCCGCGTCCAGCGCAATGGCAGCGCCCGGCCCGTCACCGGGGTGCACGGCATCCACCCGCACGGGCAGAATGTTAACCGAAGACAGCCCCTCGGGCCGCTGGCGCGACAAGATCACATCCTGCGCCAAGACCCGCAGCCGCACCCGCGTGCCTATCGGCGCTTGCACCCCCGGCAATTCCAGCTGCCCCGCTCGCACGGCGAGGGTCGAAAGCCCGTCTTCTGCATGGGCGATGACGTCAGCCTCCAGCACCGCACCCGCTTCGCGCACGCCCAGCAGGGGCACGGCGGCGGGGTCGGCCATGACATCAAACAGCGCGCCCTGCGCCTTTAGCCGCCCGTTTTGCAACAAGATCAGCCGATCGGCGAGCCGGGCAATCTCATCCACCGCGTGGCTGACGTAGAGGATCGGCAGGCCCAATCCCCCGTCGCGCAGGCGTTCGAGATAGGGCAAAATCTCTTGCTTGCGCGGGCCATCGAGGCTCGCCAATGGTTCGTCCATCAGCAGCAGGCGCGGATGGCAAAGCAGGGCGCGACCAAGGGCAACACGCTGCTTTTCTCCGCCCGACAGGGTCGCCGGGGCACGGTCGAGCAAGGGTTCAAGCCCCAGAAGCGCCACGACATCCTCAAAGTCCGCGCCTTGGCTGCCGCGCGGGGCATAGCGCGCGCCGAAGGTCAGGTTCTTGCGCACATCAAGATGCGGAAAAAGCCGCGCATCCTGAAAGACATAGCCCAGCCTGCGGCGATGTGGCGGCACCCAGATGCCGCGCTGCGTATCCAAGAGCACCTCACCCTCCAACACCACGCGGCCGACATCAGGGCGCAGCAATCCGGCAAGCGCGTTGATCACGGTCGTCTTGCCCGCACCCGAGCGGCCAAAAAGCGCGGTGATGCCCCCTTCGGTGGTGAATGACAGGTCTAGATCGAAGCCGTCGAACCGATGGCGCAGCGTGACCTCCAGCATCAGCGCGCCCCGGCGATGCGTCTGGCGACCCGCCGGGCCAATGCTTCGGAAAGCAGCACGGCGGCCAGCGCCACCAGCCCGGCCAACGCCGCCATGGTCAGCGCGCGGCTCTCACCGCCCGGCACCTGCAATGCCGTCCAAATCGCGCTCGGCAGGGTTTGGGTCTGGCCGGGGATATTGGCAACGAAGGTGATCGTGGCACCGAATTCGCCCATCGCCTTGGCAAAGCCCATCACCGCCCCGGCAAGGATGCCGGGAAAGATCAGTGGAAGGGTGACGCGGCAGAACACGCTGATGCGCGGCGCGCCAAGCGTGGCGGCGGCGGCCTCGATCCGTGGGTCAACGGCTTCGATCGCCAGCCGCATGGCGCGGACCATCAGCGGAAAGCTCATGATCAGAGCAGCCAGCACTGCGCCGGTCCAATGGAAGGCAAGGCCGATGCCGAAACTCTCCAACAGACGACCCATGGGGGCGTTGCGGCCAAAGCTCAACAGCAGCAGATAGCCCGTCACCACCGGCGGCAGAACCAGTGGCAGATGGACCAACGCGCTCAACACGCCCTTGCCGCGAAACTCCTTCCGGGCGAGGATCCACGCAACCCAAAGCGCCAGCGGCAGAGAGCAGAGCATCGCCACAGTCGCCACCCGCAGCGACAACAAGAGCGCGGCCCAAGCGGCAGCGTCAAGATCCATGATCGGCCCGAAGGAAACCATGATCCTCAAGGATCGTCTGCGCCTTTTGCGTGATCAGGAAATCGACCAGCGCGGTGCCTTCCGGCGTCAGGGCAGCGGCGGGATAGGTGATGGGGGCATGGGTATCGGCAGGCACCTCATAGACGATCTGCACGTCCTCCTCGGCATGGGCGTCACTGGCATAGACCACGCCAAAAGGCGTATCACCGCGCGCGACCAAAGCCAGTGCGGCGCGGACATTGTCGGTCTCGGCCAATTGGCTTTGCAGGCTCTCCCATAGACCCTCATGGGTCAGCCATTCGCGGGCATAGCTGCCTGCGGGCACCGCATCGCGTTGGCCCATGGCGAGCCGCCCCATGCGGCCCAGCCGGGCGGGCAGGTCGGCAGGCTGGGACAGCGCGGCGGTGCCACGGGGGGCGATCAGCACCAAGTGGTTGCGGGCGACGATCTGGGCCTTCTCGGCGGTGCTAACCCCTTGATCTGACAGCCAATCCATCCAATCGGTGTTCGCGAGAAGGACGACATCGGCAGGCGCTCCGGCAGCGACCTGCCGCGCCATCGTGCCCGACCCGCCGTAGGCCAAGGCCAATGGCGCGGGGAACGCTTCTGCGATCTCCTCCAGCGCGCCGCGTAGGCTGGCGGCGGCGAAGACGGTCAGCGGTGCCTCGGCCCGAAGGGGGAGGGCAAGGCCGCAGAACAGGGTCAGAAGGGCGCAAAATCTTATCATTTTGGTAGTATCTTTGATGCATTGAAGGGGGGCAAGTGCATATGGCCAGACAAGGATTGCCGCGCTAGGGTGAAGGCGAAAACAACCAGCCAGAGGGCGCGGCTGCGACGGATGACGACACAGGCACCGATATCGCTGAACGGCGGACAAAAGGACGATCTGCGCATTCAATTTTCAGCACTTTGCTGGCGTCGTAAACGTGGCAAGTTGCAGATCTTGCTGATTACCTCGCGCGGCAGCAAGCGTTGGATCATTCCCAAGGGCTGGCCGATGGACGGTAAAACCCCCGCCGCTTCGGCTCTGGTCGAGGCATGGGAGGAAGGCGGCGTCGTGGGGCAGGTGCGCGGGCAATGTCTGGGCGTTTATAGCTATGCCAAAACCGGGGAGGATGGGGCAGTGCCCTGTTTGGCGATGCTTTACCCGGTGAAGGTCAAGACATTGGCGAAACAGTTCCCCGAGAAGGGACAGCGCAAGCGGCTGTGGTGCTCGCGCCGGAAAGCTGCGCGGCTGGTGGATGCGCCCGATCTGGCGCGGTTGATCCGCGATTTCGATCCGCGCAACGGCGGTCTGGCGGGCTGATTGCGCGACAATGGCACGTGCGGGCCGATCCCGCCTGTCTTGACCTCGTTCCTGCGGCAGCCCATTTAGAGCAGAGAGTTCAAGGACCGGGTGAATGATCCGTTATGCGTTGAAATGCGAGGCCGGACATGGCTTCGACAGTTGGTTCCAATCGGCGGCAGCCTTTGACAGCCTCGCCCGCGGCGGCCATCTGAGCTGTGCCGTCTGTGGGTCGGCCGAGGTGCGTAAATCGCTGATGGCCCCGCGGGTCACCTCGGGCGAGTGCGCCCCCGAAGCGGTCGAGAAACCGCAGCCCGCCGAGAAACCCGCGCCGGTCCTGTCCAATCCGGCGAGCGATGTGGAAAAAGCGCTGACCGCGCTGCGCAACAAGGTCGAGGCGACCTCGGACTATGTCGGCAAGAATTTCGTTCGGGAAGCGCGCGACATGCACGCGGGGCGCACGCCCGAACGCGCGATCTATGGCGAAGCGCGGCTGGATCAAGCCCGCGCCTTGATCGAAGAAGGCGTCCCGCTGATGCCCCTGCCGTTCAAACCCAAACGCCAACTTTCCTGAAGGCGCATTCTCGCAAAGGCGCATTCTGGTAAAGGCCGATTCTGATAAAGGACCCTCCATGACCATTGTGATCACAGGCGCGAGCCGCGGCATCGGCGCGACGCTGGCCGCACAGTATAAAGATGCAGGCGAAGAGGTGATCGGCACCGCCCGCGGCGCGGGGGCGGAGGCCGTGTTGGATGTGACCGACCCGACAAGCCACGCCGCTTTTGCCGCAAGCCTCGCGGACCGTCCGCTGGACTTGCTGATCTGCAATGCAGGCGTCTATCTGGATAAGGGCGATGATCTGGATGCGGGCTTCGGGCCTGATCTCTGGGCGCAGAGTTTCGCGACCAATGTGACCGGGGTTTTTCTGACGGTGCAATCGCTCCTGCCGAACCTGCGTGCGGCAAAGAGCGCGAAAATTGCGATTATCGCCTCGCAGATGGGGTCGCAGACGCGGGCACCGGGGGGCAGCTATATCTACCGCGCCTCCAAGGCGGCGGCGATCAATCTGGGGCGCAATTTGGCGGTGGACCTGAAGCCAGAGGGCATCGCGGTGGGGATTTACCACCCCGGCTGGGTGCGCACTGATATGGGTGGTGATCAGGGCGAAATCAGCGTGGCGGAGTTTGCCCAAGGTCTTGCCCAGCGGATCGCTGCGCTTGATCTGGCGCGGACGGGCGCGTTTGAGACATGGGATGGCCGGGCGCATCCGTTCTAGGGCACTCGACATAACGTCATGTTAAATAGGCTTGCCCTTGCCGTGCCGTGGGCTTAGACCGCGCTGGACTGTTGCGCGGGGGACAATATGCCTGTTCTGGTTATGAAATTCGGTGGGACTTCGGTCGCCACTTTGGACCGTATCCGCCGCGCGGCAAAGCGCGTCGGCGTTGAGGTGGCCAAAGGCTATGACGTGATCGTCATCGTTTCGGCCATGTCGGGCGAGACGAACAAGCTGGTGGGCTTTGTCAACGAGACTTCGCCGCTTTATGACGCGCGCGAATATGATGCGATCGTGTCGAGTGGCGAGAATGTCACCGCCGGGCTGATGGCGCTGACCTTGCAGGAAATGGACGTGCCCGCGCGGTCTTGGCAGGGTTGGCAGGTGCCGGTGCGTACCACCGATGCCCATTCCGCCGCGCGGATTGAGGAAATTCCAACAGACAACATCACCGCCAAATTCGGCGAAGGCATGAAGGTTGCCGTGGTCGCAGGCTTTCAGGGCATCAGCCCGCAGGGCCGGATCACCACGCTGGGCCGGGGTGGGTCTGACACGACCGCCGTGGCCTTTGCCGCTGCTTTTGATGCTGAGCGCTGCGATATCTATACCGACGTGGACGGCGTTTACACGACCGACCCGCGGGTCGAATCCAAGGCACGCAAACTTGACAAGATTTCCTTTGAAGAGATGCTGGAACTGGCCTCTCTCGGGGCGAAGGTTTTGCAAACCCGGTCGGTCGAGCTGGCGATGCGCTACAAGGTTAAACTGCGCGTGCTGAGCAGTTTCGAAGAACAATCTGACGATGCCGGGACGCTCGTCTGCGATGAGGAGGAAATCATGGAAAGCAATGTGGTGGCCGGGGTCGCGTTTTCCCGTGATGAGGCAAAGATGACCTTGGTGTCCGTGGCGGACCGCCCCGGCATCGCGGCGACGATCTTTACCGCGCTCAGCGAAGGTGGCGTCAACGTCGACATGATCGTCCAAAACATCGCCGAAGAAGGCCGCACCGATATGACGTGGTCTTGCCCCGTCGATCAGGTGATCCGCGCCGAAAAGGCGATGGAGAAAGCCCATGAAGAGGGCATCATCAACTATCAAGAGTTGATCGCCGACAAGGGTGTGGCCAAGGTTTCCGTGGTGGGCATCGGCATGCGCAGCCACACCGGCGTGGCCGCTAAGATGTTCAAAGTCCTCTCGGATGAGGGGATCAACATCAAGGTTATCACCACCTCTGAGATCAAGATCAGCGTGTTGATTGACCGCAAGTATATGGAGCTGGCCGTGCAGGCGCTTCATGATGCTTTCGAGCTTGATAAAGCCGCTTAAGCATCTGCGATCAAATGGGTTTTACGCGAGGTCGCGCCTCGCGTAAAACTGCAGCATCCCGCCGATATGCTGGCAGAGGATGCAGGGTATGTCGCGAATAGCATTTCTATCCTTGCGCGAGTGCGCTAAACCCTGCTCCAGAGGGACAGGGACCAGATCATATGGCCGAACGGGTTGAAACAGAAAGCCGCAAGCTGCTGGGGCGGCTGCGTGATGCGATGGCCAGTGATGTGGCGGGGCAAGCGCGGCTCGATAAGATCACCCAGTTGATCGCCAACTCCATGGGCTGCGAAGTCTGCTCGATCTATCTGTTTCGCGACGAAGACACGCTTGAGCTTTGTGCCACCGAAGGTCTGAACGAGGCGGCGGTGCATGAAACCCGTATGAAACTGGGTGAAGGTCTGGTGGGGCGCGTGGCTAAGCGCCGCACGGTGATCAATACGCCCGATGCGCCGCAGGCTGCCGGTTTCCGTTTCATGCCAGAGACGGGGGAGGAGATTTATTCTTCGTTCCTTGGCGTGCCGATTCAACGCCTGGGCGAGACGCTGGGCGTCTTGGTGGTGCAGTCGAAACAGGCACGCGAATTCTCGGCAGATGAGGTCTACGCGCTTGAGGTCGTGGCCATGGTGCTGGCCGAAATGGCCGAGCTTGGTGCCTTTGTCGGCGAGGGCGCGGCGATGTCGGCGCGCCACAGCCAGCCGGTTCTGCTGCGCGGCACCGTGGGGCAAGAGGGCGTGGCCGAGGGCCATGTCTGGCTGCATGAGCCGCGGGTGGTGGTATCCAACCCCATCGCCGATGACCCGGAGCGCGAGACGGAGCGTTTGACCGAAGCGGTCGAGCAATTGCGCGTCAGCGTTGACCAATTGTTAAGCCTTACCGCCGACAAAGAGCAGCAACAGGTGCTCGAAGCCTACCGCATGTTCGCCAATTCCAAAGGCTGGATGCGGCGCATGGTGGAGGATATTCAAAGCGGGCTGAGCGCCGAGGCTGCGGTCGAGAAAGAGCAATCCATGGCCCGCGCCCGTCTGGGGCAGGTCAACGACCTTTATCTGCGGGAACGTCTGTCGGATTTGGATGATCTGTCGAACCGTCTGCTGCGCAATCTGACGGGGCAGGGCAGTGATACCGGAGCCGAGATGCCGGTCGATCCGATCCTTGTGGCGCGCAACATCGGCCCGGCAGAATTGCTGGACTATGGCCGGACGCTGCGCGGCATCGTGTTGGAGGGCGGCTCTGTCGGGTCGCACGCGGCTATTGTGGCGCGGGCACTGGCGATTCCGCTGATCGTCCACGCGAGCCGCATCACCAATGATGCGCTGAATGGCGATCACATCATGGTGGATGGGGAGCAAGGTGTGGTGCATCTGCGGCCCGATGATACCGTGGCCACGGCCTTTCGTGACAAGATCGCGATGCAAGCGGCGGCGCAGGAGCGCTATGCCTCGATCCGCGATAAACCGGCTGAGACGAAATGCGGGCGGATCATCAGCCTGCAGATGAACGCGGGGTTGATGGCCGATCTGCCCTCGCTCGAAGGGTCGGGGGCCGAGGGCGTGGGGCTGTTCCGCACCGAATTGCAGTTTCTGGTGCGCAACCAGATGCCCCGCCGGACCGAGCTTGCGGCGCTTTACGCGCGCGTGCTTGATGCCGCGCATGGCCGCCGGGTGGTGTTTCGCACGCTCGACATCGGCTCGGACAAGGTACTGCCCTATATGAAGCCTCATGATGAGCCGAACCCGGCTTTGGGCTGGCGCGCGATCCGGGTGGGCCTGGACAAACCCGGTGTCATGCGCATGCAGTTGCAAGCCTTGATCCGCGCCGCTGCGGGCCGCCCGCTGGCGGTGATGTTCCCCTTTATCGCCCAGTTTGAGGAATTCCGCGCCGCCCGCGCCGAGGTCGACAAGGCAATGGAGCGCGAGCGTATCTTGGGCCATGTGTTGCCCGAAAAGCTGGAAGTCGGCGCCATGCTTGAGACGCCCAGCCTCGCCTTTGCGCCAAAGAAGTTCTTTGAAGAGGTTGAGTTCCTGTCGATCGGGGGCAACGATCTGAAACAGTTCTTTTTCGCCGCTGACCGTGAGAACGAGCGGGTGCGGCGGCGGTATGACACGCTGAACGTCTCTTTCCTGACCTTCCTTGAGGGCATTGTGGAGCGCTGTGCGCAAACCGATACGGCACTGTCTTTCTGCGGTGAGGATGCGGGCCGCCCGGTCGAGGCGTTGTGTTTCGCGGCCATCGGGCTCAAGACCCTGTCGATGCGCCCGGCCTCAATCGGGCCGGTCAAGAGCCTGCTGCGGCGCTGCAACCTTGATGACGTGCGCGAGGTTATCCACGCGGCGCGCGAGCGGGGTGAGATGTCGGTAAGAGGCGCGGTGATGGACTACGTGCGTCAGCAGCACCAGCATTGAGGCCTGCAGCTATTTGCCGTGATAGTCGCGAAACCAAGCGACGAAACGCGCGATGCCTTCGTGAATATCGGTTTGCGGGCGATAGCCGGTAAGCCGGTGTAGCAGCGTTGCATCGGCCCATGTGGCGGGGGCGTCGCCCATCTGCATGCCCATATAGTTGCGCACCGCCCGCTTGCCGAGCGCGGCTTCGATCGCTTCGACGAAATCAAGCAAGCGGACCTTTTCGGAATTGCCGATATTCACCACCCGGTAGGGCGCTGCAGGAGAGAGCGAATCCCATTCCGGCGGCGGTGGCGCGCTGCCCGGTTTGGGCGGAACGCAGTCCATCAGCAGACAGATGCCGCGCACCAGATCATCGACACAGGTGAAATCGCGGTACATCTCTCCGTGATTGTAGATATCGATCGGGCGCCCGTCGAGGATCGCATCGACGAATTTGCTCAAGGCTAGGTCGGGGCGCCCCCAAGGCCCGTAAACGGTGAAAAAGCGAAACATCGTCGTCGGCAGGTTCCACAGATGGGCATAGGCATGGGCCATCCCCTCATTCGCCTTTTTCGTGGCGGCGTAGATCGACAGGGGCCGGTCGGTGGCCCCGGTTTCGCCAAAGGGCATATCGGTATTGGCCCCGTAGATCGAAGAGGATGAGGCCATGAGCAGATGTTTGACCTCCAGCCGCCGCGCGGCTTCCATTACGTTGAAAGTGCCGGTGATATTGGCTTCGAGAAAGGCGCGGGGATGGTCGATGCTGTGGCGCACGCCCGCTTGCGCCGCGAGGTGGACGATCATGTCTGGCTGAAAGTCATCGGCCAGCGCATCGAAGGTCTCGCGGTCTTCCAGCAGCGCCTCTTTGGTCGTGAAATGCTCATGCTGAAGCAGCATCGCGTGGCGGCGTTGTTTCAAGGCGACGTCGTAGTAATCGGTCATCCCGTCATAGCCCTGCACCCGCGCGCCCTCGGCCAGCAGCAGGCGGGCAAGGTGAAAGCCGATGAAGCCGCCCGTGCCGGTGACCAGTATCCTCTGCGTGCTGTCCATTCTGGCATCCTCGCGCATGCGGCATGCCGCGCCCATTGAGCCTGCGGCTTGAGTTGCCTTTTCCATGTCCTGATCAAGGTTGGGATGTGAATGCTGAAAATTTGGTTAAATTTGGCATAGAAACGGCAAAGCACTTGCTGGCGGGGCGTCAATCAAGCCCCGGCAAGGCAAAACGGTTCGCGGGCTGCGCGATCAGAGGGCGAGGGGTCGCGCGAAGATTTACATCAATGCCCGCGCTGAAACGTGATCTGACCGTCCATAATGGCGGTGATCGCATCTACGTCGGTAATCGTCTCGGCGGGCCATCGGGTCAGATCATGGCTCAGAACGGCAATGTCGGCGTCCATGCCTTCTTTCAGCCGTCCGCGTGTATTCTCGGCAAACTCCGCCCAAGCGTTGTCGAGGGTATAGCTTGCGAGGGTATCTTGGAGGGTCTGGGTCTGATCCGGCCAATCGCCGCCGAGGTCCAGCGGCGCGATGGCCGCCTTGAGCGTGGACATCACATCCACCGGGATGACCGGCCAATCGGTTGAGAAGATCACCCGGGCCCCGGTGTCACGAATGGTTTGCCACGCATAGGCCCCTTCGATCTGCTCGGGGCGGATATAGTCCCCGACGCCAGAGGGCGGAAAGACATGGCCCCGAGGCGCGTGGCCGGGCTGGAGGGAGGCGACGATGCCCAGATCGGCGAGCCGGGGAATGTCATCGGGGTGGATCACTTCGATATGCTCGATCCGGTGGCGGCTGTCGCGTTTTCCATTCGCCTTTTGGGCGGCCTCATAGGCGTCGATCGTTCGGCGCACGGCGGCGTCTCCGATGGCATGAACGGCGATCTGAAACCCCAGACGATCCGCTTCGACACAGGCGGCGACGAAATGCTCTTGGGTGAAAACCTCATCGCCGCAATTGCCATTTCTGCCCATCTCCCCCGGATAGGGCTGCAGCATCAGTGCGGTCCCGCTTTCGATCACCCCGTCGATGAACATTTTGACGTGGCTACAGCGGACCTTATCCCCTTGAAAGTCATCGCGCAGGGCAGGGGCTTCGCGGGTCAGACGCGCGACAGTGTCCGTGCCTTTGAGGTGAAAGGGCACATGACAGCGGCAGAGCAGGCGGCCCTCGGCCTCCAACTCAGACAGAAGCTCAAGCTGATACCGGTTGCCATCCATCAGATGCAGACCGGTGATGCCCTGCGCGGCGCAATGGGCCAGCCCGCGTGCGATAACGTCCTTGTCCATCAGGCGCTGCGCGGGTGTGGCGGGCGGCTCGGGGTCGCGTCCGGCGGTAAGGCCCAACATATCGCGGCCGCCATAGCGGGTGAGCGATAGGATCGGGCTATAGGCGCCGGGCTCAAGCAACTCCCCATTGGCGAGCCCATCTTCCCCCATCACGATTTCAGAGCCTGCGTCGACCTTGCCGCCTTGCAAGAGCCCTGCCGCCTTCAGCGCGGCGGTGTTGGCCCAGACCGTGTGATGGTCGGGGGCGAACATGGCGAGCGGGCGGTCGGGCAGGATGGCATCAAGGTCATGCCGGGTGAGGGTCTTGCCGGTGCCCAAAATGCCGTAGTCTGCCATGACGCAGAACAGCATTTTATCGTCTGGGTTTGCCTCGGCATAGGGCAGGATCGCGCGGCGCATCTCCTCCAGCCCGGTGAGGCCATAGAGGTTGAGATATTCCAGTTCGACGGACCCGCCAAAGAGATGCACGTGGCTGTCGATAAAGCCCGGCAGCACCGTGCCGCCCTGCGCATCGATCACCTTGGTGTCTGGGCCGATCAGCACCGTGATCTGAGCATCCGATCCGACCGCCGAGATCTTATTACCGGTGATGGCCAAAGCGCTGGCTTGGGGCTGATCCGGGTCAAAGGTGATCAGCGCGCCGTTGTGAATGACAATATCTGCCGGCATGGTCTTAGGGTCCTTATTGCGATGCGCGCCCCGACCGATGGCCGGGACGCAATGTGTTTATCGAACAAAGCGCGCGTTATTTCTGAAGGTCGGTCCAGATCGCGGTGTAGAGCTTTTGCGCCTCGGGCGGGCAGACCTTGGCGACATATGCGGCGCTTTTCAGGTCTTCGGGCACAACCACTTCGGGGGCGGACTTCATGTCTTCTGGCATGAACGCATCGGAGCCTTTGATGCCGTTGGCGTAGCGGGCGAACTCGGACAGCATCGCGGCGTTCTCCGGGTCCATGATGAAGTTGAGGAAGGTCTTGGCTTCTTCGACGTTCTGCGCGTCCGCCAAAATCGCGGCATTGTCCATCCAGACTGGATAGCCCTCTTGCGGGTAGCCGAAGGCGATGTCGGGGTTTTGGTTGCGGGCTCGGAAGGATGCGCCGTTCCAGTTCACCCCGGCGGCGAGGTCACCCTTGGCGTATTTCTCGATATTGCCGTAGTCCATCGACAACCAATTGGGCTTGGCCTCGCGCAGGATGTCGCGGACTTTTTTCAGCACTTCCTTGTCGGCAGTGCATTGCTCACCGCCCGCAAAGTGGATCGCCATGCCCATCACGTCATTCATCTCGGGCACCACATTGATCTTGCCCTTCAGCTCTTCTGGCGGGTCAAAGATCACGGCGGCGGTATTGATGTCGCCATCATAGACCGCGGTGTTCACCGTCACCCCGACGGTCCCCCACTGCCATGGCACGGTGTAATTGCGGCCCGGATCGAATTCCACATCGACCCACTGCGGGTCCATGTTCTTGAAGTTCTCCATCTCGTTGGGCTTGCTTTCCATCAGCAGCCCTTCGCCCACGAAAATCGGGACATAGGTGCCCGAGGGCACGACGATGTCAAAGCCGTGACCGCCCGCTTTGATCTTGGCCAGTGCCGTATCGTTGCTGTCATAGTCCGTGATGGTGACCTTGATGCCGGTCTCTTTCTCGAACTTTTCGATCATGTCGGGGCTGGTGTAGTTGCCCCAGTTGTAGATGTTCAACTCGCCTTCGGCCATGGCAGGCCCCGCGAGGATGAGCGTGAGTGCCGTCAGTGTCTTTTTCATGTCTAGCTCCCGTTGGTTAATTATTTTTTGACTTTGCTGAGCAGGGTATAGGCGATCACCATCGTCACCGAGATCATCAACAGAACAGTTGAAATCGCATTGATCTCAGGTGTCACCACCCGCCGTAGTTGGCCCAGCATATAGGTCGGCAGAGTGTCCTGCCCGGCGGATTTCACAAATTCGGTAATGACCACGTCATCAAGGCTGATGACAAAGGCCAGCATCGCCCCGGCGAGGATGCCCGGCCAAAGCTGGGGCAGGGTCACATGGCGGAAAACCTGAAACGGCGTGCCATAGAGATCCGCCCCCGCCTGTTCGAGGGTCAGGTCCATGCCCTGCAGCCGCGCTCGGATCGGCAAATAGGCGAAAGGGATGCAGAATGCGGAATGCGCGATGATCAGATACATCAGCCCAGTATAGCCCGTCACGACCTTGATCGAGGCAAAGAAGATCAGCAGCGCCACTGCCGTGACAATCTCGGGCACCATGAGCGGCTGGTGGATCAGCGCAAAGACCGTGGTCTGCCCCCGAAACTTGCCTGTGCGGGTGGTGCCGAGGGCTGCAAGCACAGCGACACTGGTTGAGATGGCTGCGGCAGAGACCGCGATGATAAGGCTGCGCACCGTGGCCTCTTGGACCATTTCGTTGTCCCAAGCCGAGGCGTACCAGCGCCACGAAAACCCCTCCCAGATCGCGATGGAGGTGCCTGCGTTGAAGGAATAGACCACCAGCAGGATGATCGGCATGTAGAGCATGAAAAAACACGCCATCGCGATGCTGGAAAAGCCCGTAAGCTTGCGAATGTCGAACCCGCGATTAGCCATGCTGCACCTCCTCATTCCCCGCCGCGCGGACATAGGCCAGCAGTGCCACCATCACGATAGCCAGCAGGGTGATCGACAGCGCCGCGCCCAAGGGCCAGTTGCGCCCCTGTCCGAATTGCAATTCGATCAGATTGCCGATCATCAATTGATTGCCACCGCCCATGACGCGCGGCGTGACATAAGCCCCAAGCGAGGGCACCAGCACAAGGATAGACCCCGCGATCACCCCCGGTTTCACCAGCGGCAAGATCACCCGGCGCAGCACGTGAAAGCGGGTGGCGTAAAGGTCATAGCCTGCTTCGACGAGCCGGAAATCCAACCGCTCAAGCGAGGCATAGATCGGCAGAACCATCAGCGGCAGATAGACATAGACCATGCCCAGAATGATCGAAAACTCGGTGAAAAGCATCTGGATCGGCTCATCAATGATACCAAGCGCGATGAGGATTGAGTTCACGGTGCCCTCGTTGCGGATCAATTCCAGAATGGCGAAGGTGCGGATCAGCAGGTTCGTCCAAAAGGGGATGATGATCAGCAACATCCAGAATTCGCGCTGCTTTTTCGGCCGTGTGGCGATGAAGTAAGCCGTGGGGAAACCAAAGAACAAACAGGCGAGCGTTGTCAGGATCGACAATTTGAGCGACCGCCAGAAGATGCTGAGATGGGCATCCGACCAGCCCAATGTGTCGTCGAAGATATCGCGCTGCATCAGCACGCCAAACCACGCATCGGTCGAGAAATCCCAGACTACCCCGCCATAGTCGCCGGGGGTGAGGAAGGAATAGAACAACGTGATCAGCAGCGGCCCGCTGGCGGCAAAGATCAGGATGATCAGCGCGGGCGTCAGCAGCAGCCAGCGGTTTCGGGCGGCGCGTTTTGCAACGGTGTTTGAAAGCTCTGCCATGGGTCAGTCCCTCAGAACCTGAGCGGCACCGGCGGGGAAGGACACCCCAACCCGATCGCCCGTCACATAGGAATGCGTGACCGTGGGGCCATTTTGCTGGCGCAGTACAAATTCGCTGCCATCGTCGAGGCCGACGTGAAAATGCGTATCGGTCCCGAAATAGACCACCTCGCGCAGGCTCCCGGCCAAGAGGCCATCGGCTTCGGAGGTCAATTCCGCATGTTCCGGTCGCAGGGCCAGCGTGACCCGGCCCGTGGGGGCTTCATTCGCATGGGCCTGCACAAGCTTGCCTGAAGGCAGACGCAACTGAGCGCTCTCCCCCTCGCGGCCAATGATTTCAGCCGGTAAGAAGTTGGTATCGCCAATGAAATCCGCCACGAACCGGTCTGCAGGACGGTCGTAAATCTCGCGTGGGCGTCCGACCTGACGCACCGCGCCGTTGGACATGACCGCGATGCGATCCGACATGGTCAGCGCCTCTTCCTGGTCGTGGGTCACGAAGATAAAGGTGATGCCGGTTTCGGTCTGAAGCCGTTTTAGCTCCAGTTGCATTTTCTTGCGCAGTTTGAAGTCCAAGGCGCTCAGCGGTTCGTCCAGCAGCAGGATTTTGGGCCGTGGCGCCAGAGCGCGGGCGAGGGCGACGCGCTGCTGTTGCCCGCCGGAGATCTGGCTGGTCTGCCGATCCGCCATCTGGGTCATCTGCACAAGTTCCATCATCTCTTCGACGGTCGAGTTGATCGCAGATTTGGGCGTGCCGAGCATTTGCAAGCCAAAGCCGATGTTCTCGGCCACGGTCATATGAGGAAACAGGGCGTAGTTTTGAAAGACGGTATTGATGGGGCGTTTGTAGGGGGGCAGCGCGAGCAGGCTTTCGCCGAACATGTCCAGCCTGCCGGATGTGGGATGCTCAAACCCCGCGATCAGTCGCAGCAAGGTCGTCTTGCCACAGCCCGAAGGGCCCAGCAGCGTGAAGAATTCGTTGTCCTGAATTTCGAGGTCGATACTCGCGAGCGCTTCGACCGGCGGGTTGCCGGGATACACTTTGCGCAGCGCCTGTGCGGTGATTGCCTTGGTCATCTTTCCCCCTGATCGCCCAATTCGGTTCTTGGTTTTGAGCAAAGCTTGCCCTGCATGATTGCGCCAATAGTAATTGGTGAATATACCCCTTGTGGGGTAGTGTTCTTGAAATTTTGATCAGATTTTGGAGTATCTTTGGGCGATAGGCTGACAAATTTGGCGATTGAGCAATTGCGCGATGCGCTTCGGGCCGTCGGCAGCCCGGCTTTTTTCGAGGCCTATAAGACCTTTTTCAGCACCCGCATCGCCTTCGGCACCTTCTTGATGTTGCGCTTTGATGCGGACCAACCGCCCTTACTGCTGGATCACTGGATCGAGCCGGGCAAATTGATCGGGCGACCTCTCGAAGACTATATGGAGAGCAGCTATGCCTTTGACCCCTTCTATCTGTATCGCAGCCTGCCGAAGGAGGGCGGGCTGTTTCGTTTGGCCGACATCGCGCCGGACCGTTTCTTTTCCAGCGAATATTATCTGCAATATTACCGGGGCACCGGGCTTTGTGACGAGGTTGGTCTGCTCATCCCACTACAGGATGGCGGCGTTGCGCATCTGTCGCTGAGCAGGCGGGATGGGCAGGGGCCATTTCGGCGCAGTGAGCTTCGCAGCGTGGAAAGCTATGCGCCCTTGTTGCTGGAGCTTCTGGCGCAGCATTGCAATGCCGTGGCCCCGGCCCCCGTCGACCAGCCCGGAACGGCCCGCCCCCCGCTGTCCGATGCCATCAGAAGCCATGCTGCGGATCGCCTGAGCATCGGTCTAACCCTGCGGGAGGCGCAGATCGCGGGGTTGGTGCTGCAGGGCCATTCGAATGCCTCCGCCGCGAAACTGCTCGATATCGCGACGGAAACCTGCAAGGTCCATCGTCGGAACCTTTACCGCAAGCTCGTCATCTCAACACAGCGCGAACTCTTCGGCGTGTTCAAGCATCTGTTGTAGTTGGTCTTCGAGCCGATGGCTCTGGGCGGGGCATTCGAAATGCGTGGGTTGAGCGGCGATGGTGATACTTTGACGTATCAGAATTCAAAGCGCGGATGCGCAACCAGTGACCCCGGAGGGCGGGCGTTCCACATCTGCTAGGCCGACTGACCAGCCCTCACCTGTCCGCCACCGCCCCGAGCGGGGGAAGGGCGAGACACGCAAGGTCTGGGTTGATAGCTCAGACCCTGCCTTCCATCACCGTTGCGGAGGCGCGGGCATGGCTGCGCGCAGGGCGTCTTCATCGACCCCCAAAGCCTCTGCGACCTTGGCCAGATCGGCGCCACGCCCGCCTGCGTCTTCCATGGCCTGTCGCAGGGTTTCGGCATCCACGTTGAGGGTCTCGGCAACCGCGTCAAAGTCTGGGCCTCCGCCCGGCCCGCCGGGACCACCGCCAGCATTCGCAGACCCGATGCCGTTTGCCGCATTGGTCGCGAAGTTGTCCTGCGCGACCACGCCTGCCAGACAGGCAGGCAGGTTCGGAAAGGTGCTGCCCGCGTGATAGTGATACTCGGCCTCTCCGTCCGTTTCGGTCAGGCCGACATGGCCGCCGCAGTCATCCAGATCATCGGGAAGGGAACCGTCGTGGTTCAGCGGGCCAAACATCGCGAACCCGTCAAAGCCATAGCCAAACTGTGCCGTCTGATCCTGAGCGACGTTCACACATTCCGCATCGACACCTTCGGAGTCATAGATCGCGTTCACATCCGTAGCGGTCGCATGCCAGTGGTACCAGCCGCCCGGGTCGACATGGCCGCCGCAGGTATCGAGCGCGGGCATATGCCCGGTTTCCAGCACCGAAGGGGCGTCGGCGAAGATCGGGACGCCGTCCAACCCGATGCCGACCTTTGCAACAGTGCCAAGGCTGGTCGGCTCATCCGCCATCACCGGGTTCGTCGGAATGAGGACCGTCATCTCGACATCGGGATCGACCGAACCTTGGATGCACTCATGCGCCTCGGTCGGCCCTTCGATGCGAATGTCGAAAGAATAGACCTCTCCGTCTGCGTTGAAGAAGGTGTAGCCCTGCGCGTCCAGCATCCGCAGGAAATCGCCGTCAATCCGGTAGAGCCCCGCCTCATCGCCGTCCCAGTGCCAAATGCCGCCCTTGTCCTCCAAGGTCGCCGGACAGAACGGACCGATCTCAAGGTCGTCGGGCAGATATTTCACCACATAGCGCGCGCATTGTGCAGTCTCTCCGGTCTCGAGCGTGCAATCCACGATCTCGGCGGGGCTGACCAGCGCGGCATCCGCCACCGAATGCGCGTCGGGGTGCGCAAACGCGGCTGCCGGTGTGAAAACTGCGCAGATTGCGCAGGAACGTAGAAATCTCATCGCAGGGTCTCCTGTCTCGTTACTTGTGAGTGTTGTCGGACGCCAAGCCGGGCACCTTGCCGCCGAGGCGGTCTCGGAGGCGGCGATTGAGCGTGGCGTGCGCGGCGGCATCCTCCGCGCCCAGTGTCTCAGCGATCAGCGTGTCGATATCGCGCCATGCGGCATGGACATCTGCCAGCAACGCGCGCCCGCGCGGTGTCAGTTCCACGATATTGCTGCGCACTTCGGTCGGATCGACTTTGCGGGTGATGATGTCTGCCGCGATCAGCCGCCCGGTCATGGTGCTCATGCTGGCGGGGGTGATGGCGAACTCACGGGCGAGGGTGATTTGCGAAACGGCGCCCATTCGGGCAAGTGCGTCGATCACGCGGGCCTGACGGGGCGATATGCCGATTTCGGAAAGCCGGTGGCGCAGCTTTTCCTCCACCAGAGTGGCTGCATGAAGCAGATAGTGTAATTTGACGGGGTCGAACTGCATACTAACAGTTAGTAGGCTAATTAACGGCGAAAGGCAAGATCGGGCATGGCCGAGTCGAAGATAGGAGCAGCTGACGTGAATGCCGCGCATGGGGAGTTTGGCCCACGGGTCGAGGGGAACCGACATTTTTCATCGGAACGGCAATATTTTTGCGACGGAATATTCTTCGTCCGCCGTTTGAGAAGAAGCACATGTATCGCAGGGACCTTTCCAACACCCAATTTCGCACCGCTCGCCACTGTTTAAATCGCTCAGCCACGCCTTCGTTCGAGGCCGGGTTGTTCTGACATGGGGGGCGGTTTGGCAAGGCCATGAAACTTTCCCCCACAGCGCCTTTCAGGAGCCTGAAGACTTTGAAAAGATTAATCTACGCCGTCGTCTCCATCGTCATCATTGCAGGCGCATATGGCATCGCATTCGGCGTGCCCGATGAGGTTGCGCAGCTTTGGGGCGGCAGTGTCACCCAGACGGATGATGCGCCTCAGAACGCGCGGCCCGGGCGGCGCGGCGGGCAAGGACGGGCGACAACCGTTGTGCTGACGCCGCTGGAGGCGCGCGCATATACGCT
The DNA here is from genome assembly GCF_032922545.1 of Sulfitobacter sp. LC.270.F.C4. Classification (NCBI taxonomy): domain Bacteria; kingdom Pseudomonadati; phylum Pseudomonadota; class Alphaproteobacteria; order Rhodobacterales; family Roseobacteraceae; genus Sulfitobacter; species Sulfitobacter sp. LC.270.F.C4. The sequence continues at coordinate 1,187,135 of NZ_CP136692.1, forward strand.
CGTCCTGCGCACGGTGGGCAGCGCGGTGTCCCTTCGCCAGACGGAAGTGACCGCAACCGATGCGGGCGAGGTGGTCGAAACCGCGCTTGCCGCCAATACGATGGTGGAAAAGGGCGATGTCTTGCTGAAACTGGACGACCGCACCGAACGGCTGGCGCTAGAAATCGCCGAGGCCAACCGCGATCAGGCGCAGGACACCGTTACCCGCTATGAGGGGCTGCGCAGCAACGGCAGTTCCGTGGTCACCGACGTAAGCCTTTCCGAAGCGCGGGTCGCCTTGCGCTTGGCCGAAGCCAATGTGGGGCTGGCCCAAGTGGCGTTGGATGACCGCACGATCAAAGCGCCGATCTCTGGCCGTTTGGGGCTGAGCGATATTAGTCTGGGCGATCGCTTGTCGAGCGGGGAGGCCATCGTGACCATCGACGACACCACCCGCCTGCTTGCCACATTCGAAGTGCCAGAACGCTCCATCGGTCTTTTGGCCGAGGGCAAACCGGTTCTCGTCTCCACGCCCACCTATGCGGGGCGCATTTTCGAGGGGACGATCACCGCTTTTGACAGCCGTCTCGACAGCGTGACCCGCAGTGCGACGGTAGAGGCCGAGATCGAGAACCCCGAGGGGCTGCTGCTTGCCGGCATGACCTTTGCCATCCGCATGACCGAAGAGACCGACCCGCTGCCCGTGGTGCCTGCCACCGCCATCACATGGGATCGAAGCGGCGCGGGCATCTGGGTCGCCGATGAGGGCAGCACCGCCCGTGTCCCTGTCACCATCCGCTACCGCGAGGGCGACCAGGTCTGGGTCGAAACCGAAGCCCCCTTGGGCGCGCAGATCGTGGCCGAGGGCGCGGCGAAGCTGCGTGAAGGCGCGCAGGTTACCGCCGCTGGCGCGCGCGGGGGGCCAGACGCATGAGTTTCGAGAAGAGAGCGCATAAAGCTGGTCTCGCGGATATTTTCGTGGCGCGGCCCATCTTCGGGATCGTGCTGAACCTGCTGATCATCATCGCCGGGCTGGCGGCCTATACCAGTGTCGACATCCGCGAGATGCCAGATGTGGACCAGCCCGTGCTTTCTGTCAGAACCGACTACGAAGGTGCGGTGCCAAGCATGGTAGACACCGAAGTGACACAAGTCCTCGAAGACGCGCTCAGCGCGCTTGATGGCATGTCCTATATCGAATCCACGTCAAGCATGGGGTCGAGCCGGATCACCATTGATCTCTCGGATGGCACCGATGTCAACGTTGCTGCCAATGAGGCGCGCGAGATCGTATCGGGCGCCTTGCGGTCCTTGCCCGACGATATCGAAGACCCCAGCGTCAGCAAAAGCGACAGCAATGCGGATGCGATCATTCGCCTTGCGCTGCTTGGCGATGCCAGCCTCGACACGCTGACCCAACTGGCGGAAGGGGCTGTCTATGAACGGCTTTCCCTGATCGATGGCATTGCCGAGGTGACCCTGCGCGGTGACCGTGCCAATGAGTTCCGCGTGGCGGTGAGCATGCCGTCTTTGCTGAGCCGGGGGTTGACCATCTTTGATGTCTCCACAGCACTCGCGCAGCTGCGCGACGACACCGCACTGGGCTCGCTTTCCAGCGAAACGCAGACCCTCTCGCTCAGGGTGGGCAGCAAGGATGTCACCGTCGAGACCATCAACCAATTGCCGATCAATGACACGACCCAAGTCGCGGATATCGCCTTTGTGCAACTGGCGCCCGAAGACGCGAACGTCTATACCCGCGTGAATGGTGAGACGGCCATCGGCCTTGATATCACCCGGCAATCGGTTGGCAACACGCTGGAAATTTCGCGCGATGTGGGCACCGCAGTCGAGGAATTGCAGGCGCAACTTCCCGAAGGCGTGCAACTGTTGGTCACCTCGAACGACGGTATCTTCATCGAAGGGTCGATCAACGAGGTCGTCAAATCCATCCTCATGGCGACCGGCATCGTGGTGGTCGTGATCTTTCTGTTCCTGCGCTCCCCACGGGCCACGCTGATCCCCGCGGTTACGATCCCCGTGGCTTTGATCGGGACGCTTGCCGCGATCTGGCTTACGGGGTTTTCGGTCAACACGATCAGCCTTCTGGCGCTGGTATTGGCGACGGGGATGGTTGTCGATGATGCCATCGTCGTGGTCGAGAATATCGTGCGCAAGCGCAAGTCCGGCATGGGGGCTTTTGCCGCCGCGGCCTCGGGCACGAACGAGGTATTCTTCGCCGTGATCTCCACCACCGCCACGCTTGCCGCCGTTTTCATTCCGATTTCCTTCCTGCCGGGGCAGGCGGGGGGCGTCTTTTCTGAATTCGGCTTCGTGCTGGCCTTTGCCGTTACCCTGTCGTCGATCACGGCGCTCACCCTTGCGCCCGTCCTGTCGGCTCTCTTGGACCCGGGCAAAACCTTGGGCGACGCAGAAGCCGCCACGCCGGGCGCATTGGCGCGCGGCTTTGACCGGGTGATGGATTTCGCCATCCGCACGCCGCTGCTGGTTCTGTCGATCGCCATAGGCTTTGCCATGATCGCCATGGGGGCCGCGATGACCTTGCCTTCCACCGTCACGCCGGAGGAGGATCGTGGCTTCTTTCTCGTACAGGCGCGCGGTGCATCGGACACGACGATTGATTACCTCGATACGCAGGTCTCGATGGTCGAGGACATCCTCGCCCCGTATCGAGAGAGCGGGCAGATCGAGACCGTGCAAAGCATTATTGGCGTCGGCGGCGGCACCAGTGCGTTCATCGTCGTCCGCCTGCCGGATTGGGTCGAGCGTGACTTTGCCCAGCAGGAGTTGATCGCGCAGATCAGTGGCCAGTTGTCTGCGGTCCCCGGCGTGCAGGTGAGCGCACGGTCGACCAACAGCCTTAACATTCGTGGCGCGGGTGGCGGGCTGAGTTTCGCGGTGACCGGCACCAATCTGGCTGAAATGACCGAAGCCGCCGACAGGCTCACGGCGGCGATGGCCCAGGACGCGACTTTTCTGAACCCGCAACTGTCCAACAACAGCGTGACCGCGCAATTGGAAGTCACGGTAGACGACAGCGCCGCTGGCGATATGGGGCTCAACAGTTCCGATGTCTCCTCCCTCGTGCGCGCCATGGTTCAGGGCGATGTGGCAGTCAGCGTCTTTTCGGATGATGTCGAAGTGGATGTGAACGTCGTCCCCGGTGGCCCGCCGATTGACGATCCGTCTGACATCGCCTCCATGTCCATCCGCCTCGACAGTGGCGCCTATGTACCGCTGTCCGCGGTTGCCTCGCTCGAGACGGTGGTAAGCGACGCGCAGATCGAGCGTTTGGGCGGAGCGCTGTCCGTCGCAATGCAGGCGAACCTTGGCGAAGGTGTCGATCTGTCCACCGCGATGGACCGGGTGCTGACACTTTCCGAAGAGGTTTTGCCCGATGGGATGGGCATCACCTTCACCGGAGAGGCCGCGACGCTCGACGGCTCCCAAAGCGGTATCTACATGGTTTTCGGCGTCGCGCTGATCGTGGTGCTTCTGGTGCTGGCCGCCCAGTTCGAGAGCTTTGCCAGTGCGGTGGTGATCATGATGACAGTGCCCTTCGGGATGGCTGCCGCATTGCTGGCGATATCGATGACGGGCGGATCGCTGAACTACTACAGCCAGATCGGCCTTGTGATGCTGATCGGGGTCATGGCCAAGAACGGTATTCTGATCGTCGAATTTGCCAATCAGCTGCGCGAAGCAGGCGAAGACATCGACAGCGCCATCCGAAGCGCGCTGCGCCTGCGCATCCGGCCCGTGATGATGACGATGGTGTCGACTGTTTTCGGGGGCCTGCCGCTGATCGTGACCTCTGGCGCGGGCGCGGAGGCCCGGATCGCCGTGGGCTGGGTGATCGTCGGCGGTTTGGGCTTTGCCACCGTGTTCACCTTGTTTCTCACGCCGATTTTCTACCGCTGGATCACGGTCTGGGGCGCAACCCCCGGAGGGTCTGCGCATAGATTGAAAGCCGAGGTGGAGGCGACCGCAAGCGTGTAGCGCGACGGCCTTTGCGTATCGGATGCTCTCCCCTGCGCAAAGGCTGGGAGCGGCTACAAGGTCCACGGCTCTTGCATAGCTGACGGCGAAAAACTGCCCCACGCCAGCGACGGGAATCTCTCTGGCAGACGTTAAATATGACGTAAGCAAAGAGGAGAGACCCAATGCAAAACCGGGTGAAAAAATGCGCGACTGTCGTGCTATTGGCAGCCACCACAGTGGCTTTCGTGCCGATGACGGCAATGGCCGACAGAGCGGAGGCTCAACACAGCCGTGTTGATCGCGGCGCCAAGGTGAAGGTGGTGAAACAGCAGCGCCATCGGCATGCGGTTGGCCAGCGTCTCCGCAAGCAGGATGTCGTCGTCGTCAAGAACTGGCGCGCCCGCGGCCTTTCGCGCCCGGGCCGGAATGAAGTCTATGTCGTCGATGGCAATGATATTTACCTTGCGGCCGCAGCGACGTTGTTGGTCAAGGCCCTCGTAAACTGAGATGCGCCCTCCGGGCAGGGGTTGATCCGCGATTGAGGGCCGGTGTTAGGCCGGAACGCGGGTCAAACATTTCCCGGCGCGGCGGCCTGCAAGAACCGCCGGAAGGATGGCACCAGAACGGTTGCTCAGGTCCCGCCCACCGTCGACGGACCTGAGCTTTGCCGCGCTTGATGCATGCAAACGGATGGGTTAGCGTTTTTCGAGAGGCACCAACACGCCGGTTTCTAGGGGGCATGGGATCGTGAAAGCACTGAGCCGAATCTCGACAAGGTCCACGCCCATCGAAGTGCTACGCGACGATATTCTGCAAATCTGCGGTGCGTTCGAGGTGGAACCCGCGCGCCGCGATGGGCCATCTCATGGTCGGGCGCGCAAGCGGGGGATGGGCGGCTTTGAGGCCGCACTGGTCTCGCTCGACGCTCAGGAAGCAGCCCGGACCCAGACCTGCATTCGGCGCGATCCGGGCGAATATTTCTTTATGCTGGTACAGGATGTCGGCGAATGCGTGGTGCATCAAAGCGGCGCATCCACCCTCTTGCGGCCCGGTGACATGTTCATCGTCGACGCGACGCGCCCATCGAAATTTGTTTATGACGGGCAGTTGGCGCATCAAATTTCAGTGCATCTTCCGCGGGATGAGATGATCGGCAGGTTCGGCGCTATCTGTGATGGCGGTGTGGCGATTGACCGCAATGATCCGCTGTGGCTGGCGCTGCGGGCAGTGCTCTACAAGATGTTGCACTGCCCGCCCGAGGCAGGGTTACAGTTAAGCGAGGCGTTCTATGGGCTGATGGGGGCCTATTTCCACGAGCGGCGCAGCCAGACCTTGGATGCACGCGGGCAGGTCATGGAGCGCGCTTTGCAACTCATGACCCGCCACTACCGCGACCCTCAGTTCGGGCCGAGCGCTTTGGCGCTGCATTTGGGCGTATCGCTGCGCAGCCTGCAACGCTATTTCGAACCCTTGGGCGAAACGCCGGGTCAACGTCTGCTGCACCTGCGTTTGACCCAAGCGCACGCCGAACTCTCTCGCCGCGGGGGCAAAGAGGTCTCTGTCACCGACTGCGCCTATGGCTGCGGCTTTAACGATCTGTCGCATTTCTACCGTGCGTTCCGGCAGCGTTACGGCATGACCCCCGGTGCCGTTGTCGCAGAAGTCCGCAACGGTGGCGCGATCGTCCAATAGCGCTGTCGCGTTATCCCAAGATGCCCATCCGATCCGCGCCTAACCTCTTACCCGAGGAGGCGTTTCGGCACGGTGCCGGAACGGGATGACGGAGGACATCATGAAAGACACCATCGATAGCATCGGCCTGATCGCGGGCGGTACGCGGGTTGAAACGGGCGCGCGTTTCCCCGTGGCCAATCCCGGCACGGGCGGCCAAGCAGGCACGGCGCCGGATGCCGGTCAGGCAGAATTAGACCGGGCGGTTGCTGCGGCGAAGGCGGCATTCCCAAGCTGGTCCGCTACCTCTGACGAAGAGCGCGCCGCCGCCTGCAATGCCGTGGCTGACACGCTCGAGGAGCATGCTGAGGAATTGGCGCAGTTGATTACTGCAGAACAGGGCAAACCCTTGGGTGGCATCGGTTCGCAATGGGAGTTGGGCGGCGCGGTCGCTTGGGCGCGCTATACCGCGAGCCTGTCGCTGCCGATGGAAGTGCTGCAAGACACACCCGAAGGCCGGGTCGAGATGTACCGCAAGCCGCTGGGCGTGGTGGGGTCGATCACCCCTTGGAACTTCCCCGTGCTGATCGCGGTCTGGCACATCCTGCCCGCGCTGCGCAGTGGCAATACGGTGGTCAGCAAACCGTCCCCGATGACACCGCTCGCGTCACTGCGCATGATTGAGTTGATGAACGAAATACTGCCAGCAGGCGTGGTTAATTCAGTGAGCGCCGCCGATGGTGCATTTAACATGGGCGCGGCCATGTCCGCGCATGAGGATATCGCCAAGATCGTCTTCACCGGCTCTTGCGGCACCGGCCAGAAGGTCATGCAATCCAGCGCCGAGACGATGAAGCGTCTGACCCTTGAGATGGGCGGCAATGACGCGGGCATCGTCCTGCCCGATGCCGATCCACAGGCGATTGCCGAAGGGCTTTTCTGGGGGGCGTTCATCAACAACGGTCAGACCTGCGCCGCGATGAAGCGGCTTTATGTCCACGACGATATCCACGACGCAGTCTGCGACGCGTTGGTCGCCTATGCACGTAACATCAAAGTGGGCGAAGGCACGCAGGAGGACAGCGTTCTTGGCCCCGTGCAGAACCAAATGCAATTCGACAAACTCTCGCGTTTGGTGGCGCAGGCCAAAGAGCGCGGGCAGGTGCTGCTTGGCGGAGAGCCGGGCGAGGGGCTGTTCTATCCGCCGACGATCATAGCCGGGATGAGCGCCGACGATCCGCTGGTCTACGAAGAGCAATTCGGCCCCGCGCTGCCGATCATTCGCTATAGTGATCTGGACGATGCGCTGGCGCAGGCCAATGCGCTGGACGTGGGCCTTGGTGGGTCTGTCTGGTCGTCGGATAAATCGGCGGCCAAGGAGGTGGGGAAACGGATGGAATGCGGCTCGGTCTGGATCAACAGCCATGGCATGATCCAACCCAACGCGCCCTTCGGGGGCGTCAAGAAGTCAGGCTTCGGCGTCGAGTTCGGCGAAGAAGGGCTGAAAGAATACACCGACATTCAGGTAATTTTCGCCTGACGCTGGGAGGCGAGGGCGATCATTCGGTGTCCGCTATGGCGGGCACCTTCAAGAAAAACATGAAGGGAGACAGCATGTTACGTAAAATTCTACTTGGCGGGGCCGCGGCCTTTGCCCTGACCAGCGGGGCGTCATTTGCGCACCCGCTTGATGGTTTTTCCGGTGAGGAATACCAAAAGATCAATGAAATCCTGCGCGCAGGCGATCTGGCCGGGGATGACACGCTCTATCCGCTGATCGAGTTGATCGAGCCGCCCAAGGCTGATGTGCTGGCATGGAGCGAGGGCGACACGCTCGACCGCCGCGCGATGGTGCATATGTCCAACGCCGACAACAGCGGTTTTGTTGAAACCATCGTAAACCTGACCACTGGAGAGATCGAAAGCAGCGCCCCCACCGAAGGCCAGCCGATGATCCTTTTCAACGAGTTCGCCAATGCTATGACCGCCGCACTAGAGCATCCCGACATGATCGCGGGGCTGGAGAAACGCGGGCTGACGCCGGATCAGGTGTTCTGCCTGCCGCTCACTGCGGGCAACTTCTTCTCTGACGAAGACGACGGCACGCGCTTGATGAAAGTGCCTTGCTATGTTTCGCCCGAAGGGTCGAATTTCTATGCCAAGCCGATTGAGAACATCTATGCTGTGGTCGATCTGCAAAGCGGCAAGGCGCTGCGTGTGATCGACGAAGGCAACGTAGCGATCCCCGAGGACGGCTGGGGCTACACCGGCGAGGAGATTGAGGCCCGGACCCCACAACGCGCCGCGACCAATCCCGCCGTGCTGACCCAAGAGGGCGGGCCGAACTTCACCTATGCCAATGGCGCGCTGGAATGGGATATGTGGCGCATGCGCCTGCGGGTCGACAAACGCCCCGGTCCGGTGCTGTCGAACATCGACGTGAAGGATGGCGAGGAGTGGCGCACGCTGCTCTATCAAGCGCATCTGTCCGAAGTTTTTGTGCCCTATATGGACCCAAGCGCTGGGCTCTATTGGCGGACCTATATGGACAGTGGGGAGTACGGCTTTGGCCTGTTCCTGACCCCGCTGGTGGCCGGGATCGACTGCCCCTCTTACGCGACCTTCCTGCCAGCAATGATCGCGGGTGACGATGGCCAGCCGCTGGAGATCCCCGACGCGGTCTGCATCTTTGAGCGCAACATCGGTGATCCGGCTTGGCGACACTTTGAGGTATTTGCCCAAGGCCCCGACCAATACACCCCCGCCGAAGGTCGGCCCGAGACGGAACTGGTCGTGCGTACGGCGTCAGAGGTTGGCAATTACGACTATCTGATCGACTACCGTTTCAAGCAGAACGGCCAGATGGAGATCAAGATCGGTGCCACGGGTCTCGATGGTGTGAAAGGTGCCGATGCGACGTCGATGGATGATCCTTCGGCAGCGCGAGAAACGGAGTATGGCACGCTGATCGCGCCCAATCTGGTAGCGGCGAACCATGACCACTACTTTAACTTCCGGCTCGACTTCGACATCGACCAGCCCAGCAACCGCTTCATGACGATGGACATCGTCCCCGCCGAAGTGGCCGAGGACAGCCCGCGCAGGTCCTTGTGGAAGGTTGAGCACAACATGCCCAGATCCGAGGCCGAGGCGACCTATCAGGTGTCTTCGTTCAAACCGCGCTACTTCATGCTGCAAAACCCCGACCGCAAAGGCCCGTTGGGGCACAAGCCGGGCTACATGATCCACCACGGCAGCGTCGCCTATGGGCCTTTCGACTTTGAGAACGACCCCCCGATGATCCGCAACGCCTATATCGAGAATTCGGTTTGGAACACGGTGCATGATCCTGAGGAACGATATGCGGGCGGTAAGTTTGCTTTGCAAAGCGACGGCTCAGACACGCTGGCGCAATGGGTCAAAGAAGACGCGCCATTACAGGATCAGGACATCGTGACGTGGTTCACGGCAGGCTTCCACCATGTGCCCCGCACCGAGGATTGGCCTGTGATGTCGACCGAATGGAAGACCGTGCATATCATGCCGCATAACTTCTTCCCGATGAACCCGGCGATCACGATCCGCGATCCTGAATAAGGACGCTTGAGAAAAGAGGGAGGCGAGAGGCACAAGGTCGCTCGCCTTTCTCAGCCGCAAGGTGAAGTTATTCCCTGCGCAGAAACAGCTCTACTAGAGCGCTGGCATCCAAGTCATGGCCAATACGGCGGGCAGCGCCGAAGAGCCGCCGCTAGACCCTACCGCGCAAAACCTAGTGTGGTATATCAACCTACCCTCGCATCGGGCACGGGGATCAGCAGGGTCAGTCGATCTGGGTTCATTTCGGCGATCACGATGGTGCCATCGTCCTGCACAGCCAATCCGTGACCATAGGTTGAAAAAGTACGGCAGCGGCCAATCAGCTCACCATTCGGGGCAAATGCCGACAGGCGCGGGGTTTGGTCAGTGACCAGTAAGACGCCTTGGGATGTCAACGCCAGCGCCATTGGTTTGTGCAGGCCTTTGATCTGACCCAGCCAGATGCCTTCGGGGTCAAATAACTGAACGCGGTTGTTTTCGCGGTCCGCCACGCAGAGCCTGCCTTGGCTGTCGAACAACAGGCAGTGCGGGGTCGAAAACGCGCCCGCTTCGGTCCCGGGATGTCCAAAGGTTTTGAGGTGGCGCAGCGCCGGGGCAAAGATATGAACGGCGCTGTTGCCATATCCGTCAGCGACATAATAGCGTCCGTCCGGACCTTGGGTGCAATCGCAGGGATGATTGAAGGGCCGCCCCAAGCCGGGATGCTCTGCGCAGTCCATACGGGCGGTTTCTTGTAAGGTGTCATCAAGCAGCACGACCTTGTGGCCATCCATGTCCGTGGCGGCGACTTGGCTGGCGGAGGTCGCGCGCAGGCCATGGCCGCAAACGAACTGCGGCAGATTAGCGGTTTCGTCCAACATTGTGCCGTCCAGCCCGAGCATGACCAATTCAGGCGCTTGCCGTCTGAGGACCACGATCCTGTCGCCTATGACCGCGACATCGGAAATACCCGATAGCATGGGATCGCTGACATGGGTCACACGGTAGCGCTGGGCGCCCAAGGCCACATAGGCAGAGGGGCGCTTGGCCGTTTCGCTCAAAGCGCGCCCTGCAATGTTTCGGCCATATTGATCAACATCGCATCCCGTCCCGCAGACGCGGTCAGCATCAGCCCCGCGCCGGGGTGGCTGGTGTTCGGCATGCTGACCGAACAGCCGTCTATTACATTCGCAAAGCTGGTGTTGCGCAGCGCCAGCAGATTGATGCGGTCATAGGTGGCATCCTCGCGCAGATCATCCAGCTTTGGCGGCATGATGGCCACGCTCGGCAGGGCGACCGGCGTGTCGCCAAACAGATGCGCCGCCCGTGCGATCAAAGCTTCCCGCGCGGCTATCGTGCGGGCAAACTCGATCCCGGTGACACCATCCGCCCGCGCCATACGTGATGCCACACGCGGATCAAGCTCTGCGCGGGCGTCGTCGAAATGCGCCCCGTGATGGGCGCGGGATTCCACTGCCGAGAACTGCCAGACGGGCAGGGCGCGGTAGTCATCGAAGAAGTCGAGCGTTTGTCGACGTAGGCTCACGCCAGATGCCTGAAGCGCTTCGAGGGCGGCTTCGAAGGCTTGGGCAACCTCGGGGTCCAATTCGTCCATGCCGAAATTTTCCGGCACGATGACGGCACGCGGCGCGGCAGACGCGGCGAGCGGTTGGTCGCGTAGCACGTTCAAAACCGGGCGCAGCAGGCCGACTTCTCGGGTCAGCACGCCGACACTATCAAGCGAATGGGAAAGCGGCACCGCCCCCGCGCGGGAGATCGTCTGTGCCGTGGCCTTGAACCCGAAGAGCCCGCAAAAGGCCGCCGGGATACGCGCAGAGCCGCCAGTGTCTGTCCCAAGCGCGATGTCTGCCACGCCGCGCGCCACGGCAGAGGCACCGCCCGAGGTCGAGCCGCCCGCGATACAGCCTTCTCTCAAGGGGGTGAGGGGGGTGCCGTAATGTGGGTTCAGGCCGAGGCCGGAATAGGCAAATTCGGTCATATTGGCGTGGCCGATCAGCCCCGCGCCTGCGCTGCGCAGCCGCGCGACCGCCGCGGCATCCTTGGTGGCGGGCGACGTGCCTTTGCGGACCAGCGACCCCGCCTGGGTGACTTGGCCCCGCACGTCGAACAGGTCTTTGACCGCCACGTTCAGCCCCGACAGTGGCCCTTCGCCTTCGACCGGATCATCGAAGGTCTGGGTGAAATCGGGCGCGGCAGCGCGGGCGCGGGCCGCGTCGAGGAGGGATTGAGGGGTGTGTGTCATCAAATCAGCCTTTAAATCGTTTGTTCCACAAGCCACGTCGCGATGCCGGGGAATGCCGTCAGCAGGATCACGGCCAGCACCAAGATCATGAAATAGGGGATGATCATGCGGGTAATCTCAAAGATCGATTTACCAGTCAGGCTCTGGATCACAAACAGATTGAACCCCAGCGGCGGCGTGATCTGCGCCATTTCGACGACGATGATTAGATAAATCCCAAACCACACCGGATCGATCCCCACGGCAGCCACGGCGGGCATCACAACCGAAGTCGTCAGCACAACGATGGAGATCCCGTCGAGGAAACAACCAAGGAGCACGAAGAACACGGTCAGCACGGCGATCAAACCCGCAGCGCTCAGCCCGCTGGCGGAAATGAGTTCGGCCAGTTGCCCGGGCAAGCCCGAAAAGCTCATCGCGGAGGTGAGAAAGGCCGCGCCAAGCAGGATCAGCCCGATCATCGCAGAGGTGCGGGTGGCCCCCAGAAGCGAGGCGACGAAGGTCTCGGCGTTCAGCGACCGGCCAAAAGCCGCGATGATCAGCGCCCCGGCCACACCGATGGCGGCGGCCTCGGTTGCGGTGGCCACACCGGCATAGATCGAGCCGATGACCCCGATGATCAAGCCCACCACCGGCAGCAACATGCGCAGGCGGCGCAGGCGCTCACCCAAGGGCATGCGGGGTTCGGGGTCTGGCACGCCATCGGGGTTCATCTTAGCCCAGATCGCGATATAGCCCGAAAACAGCGCCATGAGCATCAGCCCCGGCACCACGCCCGCTATGAACAAGCGGTTCACGGACACTTGGGCCGCGACGCCATAGACGATCATCACGATCGACGGCGGGATCAACAGGCCAAGCGTGCCCGATCCAGCCAAGGAACCGATGGCAAGCCGGTCGGCATAGCCGCGCGATTTCAGCTCTGGCAGGGAAATGCGGCCAACGGTTGCGGTGGTGGCAGCCGAAGACCCCGAGACCGCCGCAAAGATACCGCAGCCCACGACGTTGACATGCGCCAAGCCGCCGGGCAGCCGCCCGACCCATGGGGCCAGACCAGAAAACAGGTCTTCGGCCAGACGTGTGCGGTAAAGAATTTCGCCCATCCAGATGAACAGTGGCAGCGCCGTCAAGGTCCAGCTGGCGGAATGGGCCCACATGGTGGTGCCGAGGATCGCATCGACCGGCGTAGAGGTGAACATCAAGAAGATCACGACGCCCGAGGCCATCAGCGCCACGCCAACCCAGATGCCCAAGCCCAAAAGCACAAGCAAGGTCACGACCAGAACGGCCGATTGCAGAAAAATATCCATGATTATTCGCCCCGACCTTGTTCGTTTGTATCGTCGCTCTCGACTGGCAGCCCGAGGATCAGGCGCAGGGTGCGCTCGGCAAAGGCCAGTGCAAACAGCACCGACCCCAGCACCATCGCGGATTGCGGCCACCACAGCGGGACGGCCACCACGCCTTGGCTGACTTCATTGTAGGTCCAGCTTTCGTGGACATAGCCAAAGATCGCCCAAGCGACCCAGCCCATCATCACGGCGGCAAAGGCCGCCGCCAGAATATCGGCGATATGACCCAGACGTTTCGGCATCAACTGCCGCAACGATGTGACGCGAATATGATCACCCCGTATCAGCGTGGCCGGCAGGGCGAGGAAGATCGACGCACTCAGCCCCCATGCCGCGAAATCATCGGCTGACGGGATTTGGCTTCCCATCAGGCGCAGGCCAATCTGCGACAGGATCAAGACCGCGATCCCCAGCAAGGACAGCGCGGCCAAGGCTCCGCAAAAGTTGAAGAGATGGCGGGTCAGCATCATGGCGGCGGGCTCCGAATAAGGGGGCGGGGAGGGGGCGAATACCCCGGTCTAGTAGAAAAGGCCCGGGCAAACGACTGCCCGGGCCTGCTGAGATCAGTTCATCGCGTCGACGATTTTCTGACCTTCTTCGCCAGCCTGTTCCAGCCATTCCGCGCGCATCGTCGCGGCGATGGTTTCAAAGTCGCTGGCCAGCCCTTCGGGGGTCGGCAGGACGTTCATGCCATTGTCGGCCATCGTGTTGGTTGCTTCGCCAGTGGCTTCCTCGGCCATTTCAAAGCCACGGGTTTCCGCCAGTTCAGCCGCTTCTTGCAGCGCGGTTTTCACCTCGTCAGAGAGGCCGTCGTAGGCGCCTTTGTTCACGATCACCATGTTCTTGGGCAGGAAGGCCTGAACGTCATAGTAATGCGACACGAAGTCCCATGCTTGGCTGTCGACACCTGTCGAGGGCGAGGTGATCATGCCGTTGATGACCCCGGTCGAGAAGGCTTGGCTGATCTCGGAAGTGGCGATGGTGGCGGGAACGGCGCCCAAAAGCTCGGCCAGACGCGCGGTCGAGGGGTTGTAGGCGCGGAACTTGACACCCTCGAAGGAGGCGGCGTCGGTGACTTCCTGGTTCATGTAAACGCCCTGCGGCGGCCAGGGGGCGGCAAACAACAGCACCAGACCATCTTCGGCCAGCTTTTCTTCGTAGATCGGGCGGGAAGCTTCCCAAAGAGCGCGGGCCTCGTCAAATGTCGTCGCCAAAAGCGGCACGGCATCGGCAGAGTAAACCGCGTCTTCGTTGCCAAGCGCTGAGATCAGAACTTCGCCGATGGGAACGATGCCGCGCTGCACGCCGCGCTTCAGTTCGGGGCGCTTGAGCAGGACCGAGTTCGACACAACGTCGATTTCCAGCGCGCCATCCGACAGGCGGGCCACGTCATCAGCGAAGGCGCGGATGTTCTGGGTCAGATAGTTGCCGTCGGGCGCATCGGCCGACATTTTCCACGTTTCGGCATGGGCAAGACCGGCTGTCAGGGCCGCGATCGCGGTTCCGATGAGAAGGTGTTTCATGTGTGGTATCTCCTGTTGGGGTGGTTTGTTGTTCTTGCCCTGCCGTATTGGCAGGGCAGGGTGGTTCACTCAGTCTTCCAATGCGGGCAGGTCTTGCGCGTCCAGCGACCACATCAGGCGGAAGGTTTCGGCCTCGCGCACCGCGCCGCCCAGCTTTTCGGTCAGCTGGCGCAGGGTCGCTTCGGCGATCGGCTCTGACGTCACATCCACCGCGATGCAAGGCGCCAGAACGCGCCCTTCGGTGTTTTCAGACGGCAGCGGGGTCGAAAGGGTTTCGTCGGGGATCATGTGATGCACCCGCAGCACACCCTCTTCGGCCATCAATTTACCAAGCACGTCGGCGACGGCGTCGCGATCCATGGCATCTGGCACCAGTTCGATCAGCACCAGCGCGCCGCCCCAGCCAAAGCCGCCCTCTTGCGCGACCTGCATCACCCGACGGCGGGTGTTGGACATGCGCCCGAAGTTGGTGATCGACCATTGGGTCTGCTTGGTAAAGGCTTTGCGGTAGGCTTCGGAGGTGAAATCGGCAAGGTTGCTGGCGCGGTAAAGCGCGAGGTAGCGCCGTGCCGAGCCCGATACCGCACGATAGCGCCGCGCGCCGGTGAAGCCCGGAATGCGAACGCGCTCTTCCATATGTTCCCGGTCATACCACTGGTTAAAGTCAGCCTCATGATCGGGGTCGATATCGCTCCAGACGAAAAGCTGTGCCTGATCGGTTGTACGGATATTGCTCATTCTGCATCCTGATCCTTGGACAAAGCTTTCCCGTCACGTGGCGGGGCACGGCCCGTCTCCATCGAGGTGCGGTCAAGCTCTGTCGATTGTTGTTGGGGCACACTTGCCGAGATGGGGTCCAACGACAAACGGGATTATTCAGGGGGGGGTGATAGGGTTTTCCGATCAGGCCAATTCAGGCCATGTCAGGTCTGCCGCTGATGACGCTCCGCACAGGCCCGCGCAAGATCGGCAATTGCCTTGTAGGTTGCTACGTCGGAACTGCGCCGCCAGATGCAATAGAGGGGGAGCGGCGGCAGCTGCGCATCGACATCAAGCTCATAGATTCCCGGCCCGGCCAAATCGCAGGCCAGCGGCAGGGTCGCGATGCCCAGCCCGCGCTGCGTCAACCGCGCAATCGCAGCCATCGAGGTGATGCAATGCACGATCGAAGGCCGCAGGCCGCGATCGCTGAAAAGCGCAAGAACATTGGCGTGCGGGCGTGAATTGCGGGTAAAGGTGATCAGCGGACTGGTAACGACATCGGCGAGGGACAGTTTCTCGTCGCGCATCCCCTCCGGGCCGAACCATCCCATGGCCAGCGGCGGCAAGTCCGCGCAAACGCAGGTTTGGTCGTGGCGGTCATCTGTCGTCAGCAACATATCCAGCGCGCCGCGTTCAAAGGCCGCGGCGATGTTCGGCGTGGGCTCGACCGTCAGTTCAAGCTCCAGCCGGGGATAGCATCGCGCCACCTCTTCGATCAGATCACAAAGCCAAGTATGAACGACCGAAGACACCAACCCCAAACGCACCCGCCCCGCGGCGGTGGTGGGATCGGAGAGCGTGTTGCGCAAATTGCGCTCCGTCGCGAGCATCTCTTGCGCCTTGTCGAGGATCATCGCCCCGGCCACCGTGATCCGGGTGGCGTGGAATTCACGGTCAAACAGGTCCACCTGAAGGTCCGTCTCAAGTGAGGAAATCCGACTGGACACCGTCGCTTGGCTGACATTCAACTGCTCGGCTGCCGCCCGGAAGCTTCCCAAGTTGGCGACCGTGACGAAGGTTTCTAAAAAGCGCGTGTTCACCAAGAACCTCTATTCTTATGTTTCGGTCGCGAAGAACGAGGGTAGGTTAAGCTGGCGGTAAAGTCACCTGTTCTCAATGGGCTTTTGGCCCGGAAAGCCTTAGGGGAGCGCCTGTAGCGAGCGCTACGTTCGAACGGTCCGGCATGGTTGGCAGCACGGCTACATTGTGTTTCGTCTGGATGGCCCCACTGAAGCCCATTAAGTTCGTCCGGGAAAAGGGGCACTTCGGTCATTATCTGATTTGCCCAACGGAGCCGGGGTTGGCCCGTGCTGGTTGGCCCTCTCTAACCGCAGGTGGATGACACGACTATGGGGAAAGAAGTCCAGACCGTCGCGGTCAAGCCGGACAAGGCGGTTGCAAGATTTACCTTGCGGTAGAAATCCGAGGTCGGACCAAAAGACCATTTCCCCACTGTCAGCAATAGAACCAGTTGCAACACAATCGCGGCAAGCCAGGCTATCAGCAGCGCCCAGCGAAAAAGTGACAAGCCGAGCCAGGCGACCTCCGGCCAGCCAAGGGCGCAGCCGAGGCCGTGCAGCCCGTAGATCGCGCTGAAACTGGCCAGCCAGACCAGCAGCGGCAGGAGAATGCGCAACAACTCTCTCACGCGATCAGCCCCGGCAGATGCGCCGCAAGCAGGATCAGCACCGTGATCGCTGCCAGATAGTCGGACCAGAGCGCCACAATGGCGAAACCCGCCCGACGCTGAGGCGACGTGAAACCACGCCGGACCTGCAGGATCAGAAAGCCCTGCATCAGCCCGACGAGCATTGCATGGGCCAGCCCATAGGCGCCGAGGATCAGGAGCGTTGCGGCATAGGCATGGCCGTCCGGGGGCGGCAGGCGCAGCAGCAGGGCCCCGAACACCACCGCCGTGGCAACCGTCGCCAGCAACGCCGGAGCAAGGGCGACCATAGGGGCGGTGCCCGCGCGGTTGCGGCGGGCGCTCAGGTGCTGGGCCAAGGCGGCGGCGAGCGCTGCACCGATGCCGAAGGCAAGCTCGACCCAAGAGGGGGCGAGCCATTGGGCTGGGGGCCAGCCGGGCGCGACGGTCCAGAGGAAGGCATAGCCGAAAAGGAGGGAGCCGAAGAAGGTCGCATTGGCCACCAGCAGGAAGGTCGAGCCCCACCAGCCCGGCGATCTGTCACCCTCACTTGCCAACGGCAATGTCGTGCCGCGTCCAACCTTTTGCGGACCTTGATCGCCGCGCGCGCTCAATTGCCAGACCCAGACCAGCGCCAAGGCCGCCACGCCGGCCAGTGCCAGCGGGGTGAGCCAAAAGAGCTTGAGCAGGATCGACAGGAAGAACCCGCCCGTCACCGCCGCCATCAGGATCGGCAGCCGTGTGTTGCCGGGATAGATGACCAGCGCTTCGGGGCGACCGCTGGCGGCATCGACCATCAAGGTCTCGCGTCGGGCCACCTCGGGCGCGCCGAGGTAACCTTCGCCCTTGGCCAACCGGTTGGCCAGATCTGGCGTGTCGTAAAGCGGGGCACGCGCGCCCACCATCGGCAGGCTGGCGAAGTTATAGGAGGCGGGTGGCGACATGCCGGCCCATTCCAAGGTACCGGCCCGCCACGGGTTGCGCGGGCCGCGCACCGCGACGAAGCTGTGGATGATGATGTCGACCAGCACCATCGCAAGGCCGATCGCCATGACGAAACTGCTGACCGAAGAGATGAAGTTAATGACCCCCCAGCCAGTCTCGGCGTCATAGGTCTCGATCCGGCGGCGCTGGCCCAGCAGGCCGACCCAATGCATCGCCAGAAAGGTGCCGTGAAAGCCTAGGAAGATCAGCGCGAACGCCAGTTCGCCAAGCCGGAACAGCCGCTTGCGTCCGCTCACCAGCGGCAGCCAGTAGTAGATCCCCGCCAGCATCGGAAAGACGAAACCGCCGAACAGCACATAGTGCAGGTGCGCGGTGATGAAGGCCGTGTCATGGGCCTGCCAGTCAAAAGGCACCACGGCCACCATCACGCCGGTCAGCCCGCCGATGATGAAGGTGACAAAGAACCCGAGGATGTGCAGCATCGGCATGTGCAACTCGGGCCGCCCCTTCCACATGGTGCCGATCCAGGCAAAGACCTGCACCCCCGTCGGCACCGCCACCAGCGTCGAGGCGGCCGAGAAGAACGCCAGTCCCATATGCGGAATGCCGGTGGTGAACATATGGTGCACCCAAAGCCCGAAGCTGAGGAAAGCCAGCGCCAAAGCGCTCACGACGATCCAGCCGTAGCCCAGCAGCGTCGTGCGCGCCATCACGGGGATCACGGTCGAGATCACCCCGGCGGCGGGCAAGAAAATGATATAGACCTCCGGGTGGCCGAACAGCCAGAACAGGTGCTGCCAAAGCAGGCTGTCGCCGCCCAGATCGGCTTGGAAGAACGGCAGGCCGAAGGCGCGCTCAACCTCAAGCAGCACCGAGCCGAGGATCAGCGGCGGAAATCCGGTGAGGATCATCAGCGAAGTGACCAGCGCGTACCAAGCAAATATCGGCATCTTGTCGAGCGACATGCCGGGCGCGCGGTATTTCAGGATCGAGACTGTGAATTCGACGGCGGCGCAGATCGCGGAAATCTCGACAAAAGTGATGCCGATCAGCCAGAAATCGGTGTTGATGCCGGGCGAATGCAGCGGACCGGTCAGCGGCGGATACATGAACCAGCCGCCATCAGGCGCGATGCCGAAGAACAGCGCCACCAGCAGCATCGCGCCGCCGAAGGCATAGCACCAGTAGCCGTAAGCGGTGAGCCGCGGGAAGGCGAGGTCGCGGGTGCCCAGCATCTTGGGCAGCAGATAGATCGCCAGCCCCTCGAAGGCGGGAATGGCGAATAGGAACATCATGATCGTGCCATGCATGGTAAAGAACTGCGCAAAGGCACCGGCATCCACGAAAGCGGAATCGGGTGTCGCCAGTTGCGCGCGGATCAACATCGCCAACACACCACCGACGAGGAAGAAGAAGAAGGCAGTGACAAGAAACATCCGCCCGAGGTCGGAATGGTTTACGCTGCTGGTCCAGCCCTTCCAGCCCGGCTCTGAGGCCCAGATCGTATCCAGCTTGCGGTGACGGCGCAGCGCGTTCATGGCGTCTCCTTCGCGGTAAAGGCGGCCCAGCCCGCCGGGTCATGGGCCTCAACCGAGAAGGTATGGCGGCTGTAGCCCTCGCCGTTGTACTCGGCGGTCAGGCCCCGGTAGGTGCCGGGGGCATCGGCCTCGATCCGCAGCACGTTGACATGGCCGGGAATGGCGTCCAGCTTTCCAGCCAGACGCGGCACCCAAAAGCTGTGCACCACATCCCGGCTGGTGATCGCCACATCGACGGGCCGCCCGGCGGGGATGTGCAGCAGGTTCTCGGTGACATGGCCGGGGCGGTCGTCATAGGAAAAGCGCCAGGCCCATTGCCGGGCCTCGGCCTCGACCCGCACCACATCCGCCGCGGCGCGGGGCATCAGCCGCTCGCCGGTGACCAGACCATAGGCCAGCAAGGCCGCAAGGACCGCGATGGAAAAACACAGGCCCAGACCGATGATCCAGACCTTTTCATCCCGCGTGACATTTTCTGCCTGCCGGGGTGTCCTGAAGGCGCCGATCACCAGCGCCGCCACCAGCGCGAGGATCAGCCCCGCGCCGATGAACATCACCCACCAGAGCGTCGCGATGGCGCGCGCCGCCGGGCCCGCCGGATCGACCACCGACAGATCGCCGCTGCAACCAATCAGCACACCGCACGTTGTCCCTGCAATCACCCCCCGAAGGAGCCTGCCCCGATGAGCGAGCAAAGCAATGAGACGGGCGAGGACCGGTTGATCGACCCGATCGCCTCTCAGCCCGGCTATGAAGAGACCGAGACCCGCATCGCGCTTGAGGGCCACCCGATCCACGCCATGAGCGTGGCCTTTCCCATCGCGCTGCCCTTCTGCTTGCTGGGGGCCGATCTGCTCTATTGGTGGACCGGCGATGCCTTTTGGGCGCGGGCGGCCCTCTGGGCGGCGGGGACGGCGTTCTTCTTTGGCGTGCTGGCGGGGTTTTCCGGCACCGCCGAGCTTTTGCTCGTGAGCGGCATCCGCTCCCGCGCTGCCGCTTGGACCCATGCGATCATCGCCGTGACCTTGCTGGCGGTCTTGGGCGCGAATTGGGGCCACCGGCTCTATGGCTATGAGGCGGCGGTGCTGCCTTACGGCATCCTCCTGTCGGGGCTGGGCGCGGTGATGGTGGGGTTCACGGGTTGGCATGGGGGCAAATTGGTCTTTGATTATCGTTTGGGCACGTCAAAGGGCAATTGACCGCCCTGCGGTTCAAGCAGCCAGCCGGGCAGGGGGAAGTCCCAGAGGTCGGGCTTGCCTAAAACCAGCATGAGGATCGCGATGACGGGGATGCCGACGGCAGTGATCGGCAGATAGGATCGGGGCAGGCGGTGTTTCTCTGGCTTCTCGGCCACCTGCACCACCAGATGCCCAATCCAAGCATGGGCGGCGGCAAGCGCCGCGACAAACAGCAGCTTGGCATAGAGCCAGGGGACGAATGCCTCGCGAAAGAAGATCAGCCATGTGCCTGCCACCACCGCCACGACGGCAGCGGGGGTGACGAGGATGGCATAGGTCGTATGAGTGGCGCGGCGGATGCGACTGTATTCTGCCGCCGTGCCAGCGGGATCATGGCGCGACAGCATCAAGGGCAGGGCGAGCAGCCCCGCGCACCACAGGATAAGCGCGGCGATATGCACGCCCTTGAAGAGCGTGATGAGAACCGGGAACCAGCCGCTCACGCGCTGCCCGCCCGCAGGGTCGCCCATCCGCGCCGTGCCACGGCCCCGGCGACGACCGCATAGGGCAGTCCCGCGGGCACCCACATCAGGATGCCGCCAAGCTGCTGGTCGGCCAGCGGCGAGAAGCCCCAGTCCATGGGGGCAACGGCATGGGCGGCATAAAGCGCTTCGGGCGCGAAGGTCAGGATCGCCCCCAAAAGACCCATCTGGGCAAAACCGGCGATGAGCAGGGTCAGCGCTTCGACAGGTGTGCGGCCGGGGGAAAAGACAGCGCGCCAGAACCATAAGGCAGCGCCGAGCAGGCTAATCTGCATCAGCCAGTACACCCCGACATGCGAGAGCGCGAGGTCATAGGCCACCGGCAGATGCCAGCCCCAAAGCACCACGGTCGAGACCGCGAAGGCCGCCATCGCACCACCCGCCCGCCGCGAGGGCCATGCGCGGGCCAGCAGCGGCGCAGCCACGGCGACGAGCAGCACGTGATGCACCACCCGCGCCGAAAACAGAGCCGAGGAAAGCGCACAGAGGGGCGAGACGAAGGCCAGCACCAGAACGCCCGCGGCAGCCAATCCGTGGCAGCTGCGCGCGCGCAGGACAACGAAGAAGAGCAGGGACAGAGCGGCGAGAAGGAGCGGATCGAAGTTCCAGCGAAACCAAAAATCCTCCGGCCCCGGTGCCGGTCCACAATAGGTTCGGATCCAAGCATCGCTGAGCAAGGTCTATTTTCCCTTCGGTCGTTCCTTAAGAGGAACGCTGCGCGCGGGCACATCGTTCCAAACGAATTGAGTCGCGGTTGGGTTTCCCCTCAGCCCGATCAATTTTCCTTGACCCGCGGTAAAAGCGATCCAGCTTCTACCACAGGGCGCATTACGCCCCGAGGCTACATGCATCACTTGGAGGGGTCACTTGTCTTTTCCGACGCGCCGCAAAATTCTGAAATCCCTGCTGTTCTGCGGCACCGCCATCGCCGCCCCTTCGGCTGTCTTCGGCGCGATCTATGGCCGGGGCGAGGGGATGCCTTGGGAGCCCCTGAAGGGCCAGCCGCCGTATTACGGCACCCAAGAGGATCGGTTCTTTACCCCCGATGAACGCGAGGCCGTCGCCGCGATCTGCGCGCGGCTGATCCCCTCGGATGGGGACGGGCCGGGGGCGGTTGAGGCTGATGTGATCACCTTCCTCGACCGGCAGATGGCGGGGTTCTATGGCCGTGGGCAGCATTGGTACATGAAGGGCCCCTTCCTCGAAGGCACGGCGACCCAAGGCTATCAAAGCGAGCACCCCCCGGCAGAGCTCTACCGCCACGCGCTTGCCGAACTTGACGCCTATTGCCGCGCACAGCAGGACGCCGGTTTTGCCGCGCTGAGCGCGGCGCAACAGGACGAGATCCTCAAAGGTATGGACGACGAGGAAATCACCTTCGACCCGGTCTCGGCCAAGGCGTTCTTTGACCTGATCCTGAAAAACACCATCGAAGGCTATTTCGCCGATCCGATCTACGGCGGCAACCGGGACATGGTGGCGTGGCACTACGTCGGCTTCCCCGGCACCCGCTATGATTACCGCGATTTCGTGGGCCACAACGGCGCGCGCATTGATCTGCCGCCGGTCAGCCTAATGGGCCGTCCCGGCTGGAACAGCTCTGAATAAGACACGAGGTGACACGATGACGAAGCAGCTTCCAAAGGTCGACGTGGTTCTGGTCGGTTTCGGCTGGACCGGGGCGATCTACGCCGAGAAGCTGACCGCCGCCGGGATGGAGGTGCTGGCGCTGGAACGCGGCCCGTGGCGCGACACGCCCACGGATTTCGCCACCACCTTCGCGCAGGACGAACTGCGCTATTACTGGCGCCACGGCATGTTCCAGGAAGCCTCGCAATCCACCGTCACTTTCCGCAACAACGGCGCACAGACGGCGCTGCCGATGCGGCACTGGGGGTCCTTCCTGCCGGGCAACGGAGTGGGCGGCTCGGGCGTGCATTGGAACGGCCAGACTTACCGTTTCCTGCCATCGGATTTCGTCGCGAAAAGCCATAACGAGGAACGCTATGGCCCGCTGCCCGAGGGGATGACGGTGCAGGACTACGGCGTCACCTATGACGAGTTGGAGCCGCATTTCGACTATTTCGAGAAGATCTGCGGCATCTCCGGCACGGCGGGCAACCTGCGGGGTGACATCCGTGAGGGCGGCAACCCTTTCGAGGGGCCGCGCAGCGATGACTACCCCAATCCGCCGATGCAGATGACCTTTTCGCAGGACCGGTTCGACGCTTCGGCGCGGGATATGGGGTTGAACCCTTTCCCCGTGCCCTCGGCCAATATGTCGCGCGCCTATGTCAATCCGCTGGGGATGCAGCTGGCCCCCTGCACCTATTGTGGCTTTTGCGAGAAACACGGCTGCGGCAACTATTCCAAATCCTCGCCGCAGACCACGATTATCCCGGTTTTGATGAAGCGGGAGAATTTCACCCTACGCACGGATTCCGAAGTGCTCTCGGTCGAGAAATCCCCCGATGACACCCGCACCACTGGCGTCACATACGTCGACACCAGCGGCGAGGAATTCTTCCAGCCCGCCGAGGTCGTGGTGCTCTGTGCTTACCCGCTTGAGAACGCCCGGCTGATGCTCTTGTCCGATATCGGCACGCCCTATGATCCGCAGACCGGTGAAGGCGTGGTGGGCAAGAACTACTGCTATCAGGTGATGTCCGGCGCGACGGTCTTTTACGATGAGGAATATACCAACGGCTTTGTCGGCGCGGGCGCGCTCGGCATGGCGGTGGATGAATACAACGGCGACAATTTCGACCATTCCGGGCTGGGCTTTATCGGGGGCGGCTATATCGCCTGCTATACCACCAACGCCCGGCCCATCGAAAGCCATCCGGTGCCTGAGGGCGTGCCGGGCTGGGGCAGCGAATGGAAACAGTCGGTCCGGGCCAATTTCCTCAAGACCACCAACGTGGGCGTGCACGGCGCCTCGATGGCGCATCGCAGCAATTACCTCGATCTTGATCCCACCTATACCGACCGACATGGCAGGCCGCTCTTGCGCATGACCTATGATTTCACGCTGAACGACCGCCGGCTGACTGCCCATCTCACCCCGGTGGCCGAAGAGATTGCCCGAGGCATGGGCGGCCGTGAAGTCAACGTGGCCGAGCGCAAGGGATCCTACGACTCGATGCCCTATCAAACCACGCATAACACCGGCGGCACGATCATGGGGACCGACCCGCAGACCAGCGTCTGCAACCGCTATTGCCAGAGTTGGGACCTGCACAACCTCTTCGTCGCCGGGGCAGGGCTGTTTCCCCAAAACGCGGGCTACAACCCGACCGGCACCGTGGCGGCGCTGGCCTATTGGTCGGTCGCGGCGATCATCGATCAATATATGGCCGATCCCGGCCCGCTGGTGCAGGCATGAAGCGGCTGGCCCTGATCACCGCCCTCTGCGGCGCGAGCCTTGTCCCGGCTGAGGCGCAGGAGCTTGCCTCCTCCGAAGTGGAGCGGGGCCGCTACCTGACGCAGGCGGGCGACTGCAAAGCCTGCCACACGGATATCGACAACGACGGCATTCCCTTTGCCGGGGGCAGGGCGCTGAAGACGCCCTTCGGCACGATCTATTCCGCCAACCTCACCCCGGATGACGAGACCGGGCTGGGCCGCTGGTCGCGCGAGGATTTCTACAATGCGTTGAACGAGGGGATCGACGACGAGGGGCGGCACCTCTACCCCGCGATGCCCTATCCCTATTTCACCCTGATGACCCGGCAGCAGACCGATGCGATCTTTGCCTATCTGCAATCGCTCGAACCGGTGCATGTGGAGGAAGAGGAAAACGATCTGCCGTTTCCGCTTAACATCCGCATGTCGGTGAGCGGCTGGAAGCTGTTGTTCTTCGAGGACGAGGAATTTGTGACCGACCCGGACCGCTCCGAGGCATGGAACCGTGGCCGTTTCCTCGTTGACGGGCCGCTGCACTGTGGCGGCTGTCACACCGGCAAGAACATCCTCGGTGCAAGCAAGGACGATGAATACCTGCGCGGCGGTACGCTGGAGAATTGGTTCGCCCCGAACATCCGCGGCGGTGAGAATGGCGGCATTGCGCATTGGAGCGAGGACGACATCTTCGAGTTCCTGAAATACGGACGCGCCAAACACACCGCCCCGATGCAGCGCATGGGGGAGGTTGTTTCGATCTCGACCCAGTTTCTGGAAGAGAAAGACCTGCGGTCCGTCGCCACCTATCTCAAAACCCTCGACGACACGGCGCGCGCGTCGGAAGAGGCCCCCGAGACGGCGCGAATGGAGGCCGGGGAAGGGCTTTACTTCGACAATTGCGCCGCCTGCCACGTGGCCGATGCCTCGGGCGTGCCCTATTTCTTCGCCCCGCTCAGCACGTCGAACAAATTACACGCCAAGGATCCTTCGACAGCGATCCGTGTCATCCTCGGCGGCGCCCGCGCCCAGCCGACCGAAACGATCCCAAGCATGCTGGCCATGCCACCCTTCGCGTGGAAACTCACCGACGCGCAGATCGCCGACTTGCTGACCTACCTGCGCAATA
Organism: Sulfitobacter sp. LC.270.F.C4; assembly: GCF_032922545.1. NCBI lineage: Bacteria > Pseudomonadati > Pseudomonadota > Alphaproteobacteria > Rhodobacterales > Roseobacteraceae > Sulfitobacter > Sulfitobacter sp. LC.270.F.C4. The sequence continues at coordinate 1,212,639 of NZ_CP136692.1, forward strand.
CCGGGGACCGCCAGAGCGGCGCGGTCTCTGCTGAGGCCGTGGCCGAGATGCGCGAATATCTAGCTGAGGAATATTGAGGGTGACCCGATGACAAATGCCGAGCCGTCGCTTGTCGCGACATTGAGCCTTGCGCTGTGCTTCTCGCGCGCGGCGATGGCGGAACCGCTCTATCTTGGCGAAGTGGAATACAATACCGATGACCGCGCTGTCATGGTTGCGATCGTGGAGCATTGTGCTGGCCTGCAGGCAGAGGTTGAGGCAGCAAAAATCGCCGGGCTTTCAAGAGATGATGAGGAGGGCAATAAGGAAGCTGGTGCAGGACAGCCAAAGCCTTTCGCCAGCTCCCCTGGCATTGCAGTAGACCGCCTTGCTTCAGGTAACGGGACGGGCGAACTGCCGGACCTCTCTCACGTAGCTGCGAGGGACTGTGTCGCGGCCGGCATCACATATTAGGGGAAAGACGCCATTTTTTTGGGGGGCTCGCCTGCAGACGTTAAGGGCCGCTTTCGGCTAACTCAGCGTCCCCAAAGGGGCAAAAACAACCGGATTTGCATAAAGATAAATTGGAGGCGAGTACCGGAATCGAACCGGTGTACACGGATTTGCAAGACACTGATTGTATATGGGAATATTAAGAAATATGTTTAGACGGCTAGCGAAAGCCGGCGGAACATAGCGTGAATGTTTAGACCGATTTCGTGAGCCTTGCATTGGCGTCACCATCCGGCGCTCATCAGCTTCTAAGTTGCAACGCAATCTTGTGGTGGACGAGCAGAAGAGTTAGCGTCCGCTTATGGTTACGGATCGAAACCCGCCTTGGACCCGTGACGAATTACTTGTCGCGCTTGACTACTACCTTCGCAATCCGGACGACTACTTCTCTCCGTCAGGTGAAGGTGTGCTCGCACTGACTGCCACGATCAGTCAGATTGCAAAGGTTCTTGGCTTGTCAGGCTCTGACACGCTACGCAACGCCAACGGCGTTTCAATGAAGCTTCTGAACTTCCGGTCACATGACCCGAACCACGATACCAAAGGCTTGAGCAGAGGAAATAGACTAGAAAAAGTCGTTTGGATTGAGTTTTCGAACGATCCCGCAGCTTTAAGCAGAATTGTCACCACAATCCTTGACGTTACTCAAGCCGCTATTGAGGTTAACGCGCCTGTGCTTGCCGTGGATGATGTGACCGAAGCGCGAGAAGGAAAATTGCTATCCCGAATTCACCGCTACCGAGAGCGCAATGCGGCTATCGTGAAGCGTAAGAAAGCATCCCATTTTAAGCAGCATGGGCATCTATGCTGTGAAGCTTGTGGTTTCGACTTCCAGGCCACGTATGGCGATCGAGGAGAGGGCTTCATTGAATGCCATCATACCAAGCCTGTGTCGGAACTTACCGTGGGCGAGACGACCAAGCTGAGCGACCTCGTGCTGCTTTGTGCGAACTGTCACCGAATGGTTCACGCATCGAGGCCATGGTGGACGTTGCAGAAGCTGCGGACGACGCTCTGCTAAGGAATGCAGCAAATTATTGCTTTGGTTACAACGGTAAGAACTGGACCTTCGCAAAGACGGCAATTACTGCGGCGCAGCTTCCAAAGCGGCCTTTCGTAGTGCTGTTTAGTAGCATTCGGCAGGCCGAGCCCGACTACGTGGGGCTTGGACATTTAATTGGAACACTCAAGGCAAGACATTATCATACCAGGCTTCACTAAGGTCGAAGATTAATCATTAAGGGTATATTAACCAAGGCAGTATATTTTTTAAGCTGACGTTACCTGATTTCTATTCTGAAGGGTTAGCCTCCTATATCGAATGATGTTACAAACGTCCGTACCACATATTGAGCAACTCTATGGGACTCGTAAACATCCTTAAATGTCGCAGAAGTCGTACGCTCATGAGCATACGCATTTCGCCATATGAATATATTCCTATAACTATCATATGGGTTTTTTCGAAACCGCCGTTCCACTACCTTCATTCTTTGCTCTAAAAGCCGGTGAAAAGTAGTCAACTTTTTCACTGAACCGGGGCGAGTCCACTCTGGAATGCCAAAGAGAATTGAGTATCCCTTTAGATGCTCTAGAGAAACTCTAGCGTTCAATTTTTCGAAATCTTTCTCAATATGTTGGCCGTAAGTCGGATGAATTTCCGTCGCATAATTTATCAAAGAATCTTTGATTATCCCCTCATAAGTTGCAGCTACTGTAACTGCGAACATTCCCGCCAACTCATTCTTTAGCCTTTGCTCCGCGGTGGATGTGCCGCTTAGCCTGAGCTCTATGTCTGAGGCCAAGTTCCGGAGGTGGTTAAAATTTTCATCTACAAGTTCACTCATTACCAAAGAGTACTTTGGTTGCAATTTCTTTTCGAGACTTCACATTGTCGAGGCTCGACGTGTTTGAGGATATTTTTTCAAGAAAATCATCATCCTTCAAAAGCACGTCGTATGAGGCCTTGTTAAATTCGACCTCTGCATTTTGCTCCATTAAAGAAACTAATACTGCTTCCAAGGTGGCAGCATTCAGCAACCCTCTGGGCCTAAATGGGCGCTGAATAGAATCAACAACTGTCTGAGTGGCACGTAGGAAAGAAGCGTTGAATTTCCTCGCTCTTTCTGAGTGGAATTCGCGATTTGCTGCCATCTGCCGAGACAAAAAGTCTTTCATTGGAGGCGCGTAAGATTCTATATTCTCGAAAAATGCGAAAAGTCTGAGAATTAGTTCGATATCACGTTGCTTAGGGTCCGGAGTCGATTTTCCATAAATCGTCCTCCAGTTTGGGTCCATATTTAGACGGTTCAAGTTTTCTAGAATAGGCCCGCGATAAACAGCGTTTCTAATTTCTTGGGCATTTAGTGGCTGTCCACCTGTATTTAGTCGTTCAAAAATATGGTAGACGCTTTCTGGCTGTTCTTGCTCCGGAGTCAACTGCTTGACTGTTACCCCTCGCAGGCTCGCATTCTTAATTTTTCGCTTTGTGCGCTCATCAAGCTGTTCAAAGGTTTTACCCTCTAGATCTTTTCTTTGTTCTAATCCTTTGAGGGAAAAAACTTTACGGTTTCCTGCCGCATCTGCTTTTCCGAAGTACCCTTCAAAGAAGTATGTTACTGCCGTTATTCGTTGCTGACCGTCAATTACCTCAAGTTGTCCTTCCTCATTCTCATAGAAAAAAACTTGAGGTACGGGAAGTCCAATAGCAAATGACTCAATAAGTGTAGATGCCCTTCGGATATCCCAGACAAATTTCCGTTGATAGTCTGGGATAATGATGTCGCCACTTTGAAATTTGCTGGCTAGCAATTCCAACGTCCAATCACTTGATGTCACTACTATATTGAATTCAACGGTCGACGTCTCCGTTTCTTCGCTAGTGATGTCTTCGATTTCTAGGTCCGTGTGATCGCTCATGCTCAAGTGCCTCATCAATATTGACCTCAAGAAATGGTCCCTCTGTTTGGGATAGTTTGACAACGGCGCAAAGGCAAGAAAGGTTAATAGATCTAATTGCGGAAAATTTATGAGCACGCGAATTTGACGTCTGTTCCGCTAGCAGGGAACTTCTGCTCAACGCCCTTCTTGCCTTGCTAGCTAAAAAGCATGCTAGCAATGTGATAGCCTCTCGACCTTATAGACGTAGAGATTTAAAGGGCGCGATGCGGGCCTTGGGCACTTGCGCCGCCGTCGACAGACCAGGCTTGACACAGCGCGTGTTCTGAATCACATCAGTAACACGCGCTCATGCGTATATCCCTCGATCCAATACTGCATCTAGTGACGCAGCCTCCAAAATCGTCGCCATGAGACAGCACTCCTTTTGGAGTACTGAGTTCACGAATTGTTACAGATCAGTATATGCATCTAGTGACCCTGAGGCGAATGCCCGGTTTGTATTGTCTTATTTTCATGTCCTAACTGATCCTCAGAGTGGTTTGCATGGGTTTATCCCATTCGTCCTAAAAGGCGCGCGGACCCGATCAGTGAAAGACGTTAGCTATGAGAAAATTAGGCAATCTTGGGGTCGGCAGAGGAAACCCCCTTGGTTTAATCTTCAAGTTATTGAACAGGTTCATTTCGGCAGAAACCTATCGAGCAGTCGCGAAGCCGAACCGTCAAACGGGCGGCGAAGCTAAGCCGCGTCTGCGGCGCATATCTCCTTTCTGTAGCGCTTCAGCAGACGACTTCGGGGGGGTGTCACTAGTATCCCTTTCAAGGTGGACCTGATGTCCACCGCTAGCATTGAGCAACGCGCTCTCTCTATGCTCAGAGCGTTCGAAAGTGCAGGCAAAACGGTGAGCCGTGTCACAATTGAAGGCAAACGGATTGAACTCGTGCTATCCAAAGAACGTGAGGATGACGAGTACGCGGGGATAGACATGCGTCATGACCAAACGTGAGCTACCAAAGCACGTCTACAAGCAGCGCAACGGGCTGTATTTTCAGCGGCGCGGATGGTCGTCCCAGAAGTTCGAGCATGAGTTTGGAACACCCGCGTTCTGGAAAGAATACGCGGACATACTCAGTCATAAGGACAAGCCGCGCGTCGTTACATCACGAACCTTCCATGCGCTCATTAAAAGCTATCACAAGTCGCCCCGGTATGCGAATTTGAAGACCCGTACGGCGCTTGACTACGACAAGCATCTCGACTTCTTCGCCACCATCATGGGGGACCGGAACCCGGCTAAGATGCAGCGCAAGGATGTGATCCGCTTGCGCGATGCAAACGCCGAAAAGGCTTATTTCGCTAACTACTCGCTCCGGGTCCTCAGGGTGCTCATGGAGCACTGTGTAGACCTTGGCTGGCGTGACACCAATCCGGCACGTGGTGTCCCCGAGCTTAAGACTGTTAAGCAGGAGCGTGAGCCATGGCCTCAGGAGCTTCTGGAGGCCTATCGGGATGTTTGTCCCATCGGGACACGTGAGCGGCTGGTCATGGAGCTGTGCGTCGGTACGGGGCAGCGAATTGGGGACGTATTGGAAATGCGGTGGTCCGATATTCAGGAGGGCGCGTTCTTCGTACGGCAGAGCAAGACGAAAAAAGAGCTATGGGTTCCAATACTCGACGAGCTACAAGCCGCTCTTGACGCGGCAAGTCGTCACTCAGTCTTCATTCTAACAAATGAGCGTGGGACTAACCGATGGTCCTACAGGGGTGCCTCTGCTGCGGTCAGAAAGGTCCGGGACCGGATCGGTGCCCTACGTTATGATATTCATAGCTGGCGCTACAATGCCGCCTGTGAGCTGGTCGAGTCAGGCTGTAGCGATGATCTTGTAGCTGCAGTAACGGGCCAAAGCCCGGCCATGGTGCTACACTATACGAAGAAGGTACGCCAGCGGATCAGAGCTGTCGAAGCCCAGCAACGACGCGCCATGCAGCGCGACCAATAGTTTCAGGTACTCTTCTTTGCCAATGCGCCGGAAATGGTCGTTAACAGCCCAACCACAATGCCCCAACCAATGTACTCCAATCCCTGATCGATGGATTGGCCCGAACTCTTAGTTCCAAGATAGCGCGCGGATGCTGCCTCATATGCCGCTTGGTCGACGAAATTATATGCTACGTAGAGACCGAGCGCTGCAAGTAGCAGCCCCCGAAGTAAAAGGCCAAAGGCCAAAATCCTTCCAAGCCATGTGAAAAACATTGGTATCCTCAGTTTGGTAATTCGCTTGATCTGGGGCGGTCGGCAGCAAGCTCCTAGCCCAACCCAAAAAAACAGTGGGAAGTTCCTCCGGTTTGAGCTTCAAGCACTGTTGTTAGGTGCCATTCAAAACGGAACGGAACAAAAACAGAATGTTTAGACATTTGTTTAGACGCGCGAGAGCGAGTTTCTAAAAAATCAGCTAAACTGTTGATTTTTAATGGAGGCGAGTACCGGAATCGAACCGGTGTACACGGATTTGCAATCCGTCGACATGCGCTGAAAAGATTGAATTTTTCTGTAAACCGAACCCAAATTGACCTCTTTGGGATCAGAGGCTTACAAGCCCCTTGTAAACCGCACTTTCTCTTAGCCCTTTCGCCTTCAATAAGGATAGTACAGAGCGCCCGTCAATTAGACAGAAACTGTTCCTCTTCATCCCGGGTGGGCTCCTCGCTTAAATTCGCATCGTCCGTGCTGCACCCGGATGCGATCTTTGCGCCGACGTAGCCGACCTTGATTTAAGCTTGCTTGACAGCAGGCCTTGGCACCGTGGGTTTGGCTATTAATGCCCTCGAGGCCGCAGTCCTTCTTTCCCCTCGTTGCGCGTAGCATCGGCCCCATCCTCTTCCAAGAAGCCTTCAAAGCTGTCACCGGCGCTGATCAAAATGGGCGGAGAACCGCCACTCGCTGCGCCATGAACGACCGACAGCTATGCCGCGGAACCGGACATAGATGAATGTGCGCCTTTGGCGTGAGTTACTGTATGCTATCTTCTGTAGGTCCGTAGCCCATCTTATTCTTCACGATGCTCCTTAGACCACATCCTTTGCGACTGTGAGAACTGCTGGCTATGTCTCTCTCTTGGACGTGATTTCAGCCATTCTGGATCATACCCGAATGCCTCGAAGAATCCGCATTGTTGAGCCGTCAACGAGTGTATGGCGTCTTTGGCCGGATAAAGTGTCACCCCTTCGTTATTATACCTAAGTTGACCTCTAAATCTCTTTTCTCTCTCCGCCATCAGAGGCTTCAGATGGAGCGCGGGCTGATCAGTGTAGTTGGGAGAAGCCTGTTCTATGGACTGGAAGAAAGCGCTGACCAAAGTGTCGGCCAATTGAAGTCCAGGTGACTCTGAAGCGGGTAGCCGAAGGATTTGATTGGTGCAAAGGACGCTGGGATCAATTTCCCTTGCGTCCAAATAGGTTGTTCCAGCGACGGCCTGATTTTTTAGCTGGATCACATATGCCTTGAACCTTCCAAAATGGTGCCCGCGGCGGCTGGCCATCACAACGCGCAAAACAGGTTCTCTAATTGCGTGCCGCATTGCGGATTTGGTTACGTATGTTGTGACACGCTCCAACAATAGTCTGCTTACGAAATTGTATAGAACGTCTCTCGGGTTCCCAGTCGCTGCTGCTGCGGCACGGGGATTTTCGTATCCAATCATTGTCTGTTTATAGGAGCAAACAACGAAGCCACGCGCAGAGAAGTCTCTCTTTGCCAAACGCTTTGCTGTAGATATCCTATTTTTAGCCTTGAGTTTCTTGTAGTGGAGAGTTCCTCCGGCTTGTCCGCCAAATGAAGTCAAAATCTCGTCTCTACGGCGCTCAAGATCGTTCTCTTGATCCGCGCGAACGAGATATCCGCCAATACATAGCCATTCTGAATTTCCGTCTTTATGGCATGGCTTGAGCTGGTCAACTTTATCGTCCCCGGCTTCGTCCACGAACAATGTGTAGTGATGCACTAAGATATGCCCCCAAATTTCACAATGCATTATTGGGATTTCCTCTGATTCCATTCAAGGCCAGTGGGTTGCCTTAAGCAATAATTCAGAGGTCCGAGGCCCCTAACACATCGGTTCAGGTGTCCACTCAACTTAGTGCGCCAGGAAGGTATTTACCAATCCCGTGCAGCCAACCTTACGCCGGCGCAACCCGAAGGGTAGCTTTTGAAGTGAAACGGTCATGTGTTGGGAAATCTCAGAAAGTCCGCTATGGGCCGTAAGCTGACATGGCGCCTGCGGATATTGGGTGGCACGCAGCGGGGGAATGGTTGCTCGAATCCAAGGATTGTTGTCGGCGATCAGGCAGGCACAGCTGGGCGGCATCGCTATCCTAAAGTGCCGCCCTTCCAATGCGGACAGGGCGTGCGACGATGGCATCGCGGATTGGATGCCTTCAATATTAGGGAGAGATGACGTTTCGAACTCTCTGCGCCAACCCCTGCAAAGCATGGCTTACCGGCGATATTATCGGGGAGAATATCACTCGGGAAGCACTTACGCATCCTGTTAGCAGTGGGTATTTTGGTTCGTTTGTGTTATAAAAAGTTATATTATGTTCGAAGTAAAAAGAGGTGCTTATAACTATGGCAAATACAGTTTTCATCACTGGCGCGGCCAACGGAATTGGTTTGGCGTCGGCGCGCGCGTTCGCAGCAGCCGGGTTCAATCTGGTCTTGACCGACATTAACCTTGACGGCTGCAAAACCGCTGCAAAAGGGATCGATGCCCCCAAAATCTGTCTTAAGATTGATGTGAGAGACAAGGCGTCAATCGAGGCGGCGTTTGAGGAAGGGGCAGGGACATTCGGAACGATTACCCATTGTCATGCGAATGCGGGCGTGTCGAATATGAAGCCTGCGCTTGAGTTGACCGAAAAAGATTGGAACTTTAACTTTGACGTCAATGCGAAGGGCGTTTTTTTCACCAATCAGGTCGCAGTGGCGCATTTTCTTGGCCGTAACACCAAAGGGGTGATCGTCAACACCGCTTCACTCGCCTCTAAGGTCGGTGCTCCGCTCTTGGCGCATTATTCAGCGTCGAAATTTGCAGTGCTCGGCTGGACCCAAGCGCTCGCGCGAGAGCATGCCAAGGACGGAATTCGGATTAACGCGGTGTGCCCTGGCTTTGTACGCACGCCGATGCAAGAGCGTGAAGTCGCTTGGGAAGCGGAATTGCGTGGCATGACACCTGAGGAGGTGTTGGCCGACTACGTAAGCCAGACCCCGCTTGGTCGTATCGAAACCCCAGAGGACGTTGCCGACGTCGTGGTGTTTTTGGCTTCGGATGGCGCGCGTTTCATGACCGGGCAGGGCGTAAATGTCACTGGCGGGGTCTATATGACCTAACGCCAGCGGTGCGGGGCATAGTAAAGTGTCCCGCGCCGCCGATCTGTTTCAATAATTTCCAGTTCGCTCAATGCCGGCGTCGGACGTGGCCATGACCGCATCAAGGTGCTGCTTCAAAAGCTGGATCTGTTGACGCTCGAAACCCGGTTTATCCCATAGTGAGGTGAACTCACCGGGGTCTTGTTGCAGATCGAAAATCTCGGCCTTGCCCGCGTCGTGATACATGCAAGTCTTGTAGCGACCATCGAATACCATAGTGCCGTGACTCTGATAGGGCATCCCCGCAAGCGCCTCGTTAAACTCGCAGACCACATGGGGCTTATGTGATGTGACTTTGCCTGTAAGTAGATCGGTCAGTGGGATGCCCTGCATATTGTAGGGAATGTCAACGCCTGCGATGTCAAGCACCGTCGGCGCGAGATCGACGAGCTCAACAAGTGCATCCGTCCGCGCGCCCGGCTCGGTTACGCCGGGCCAGCGGATAATGAGCGGCACGTGAACCAGCCCTTCAAAGAACCGGCAACCTTTGTAAAGCATGCCGTGATCGCCCATCATCTCACCGTGGTCCGAGGTGAAGATGATGATCGTACTTTCGGACTGCCCGCTGTCTTCCAGTGCCTTCAGCACCGCGCCGATCCGATCATCGACCATCTCGATCATCGCGTAATAGCACGCTTTGACCATACGCGCGTCGTACGTATCGGGCGGGAAGTCGAACAGGTTGCGGTCTTGTAGTGGTGTTTGGGATTGGTTGACATCTTTAGTCGGGTCATAGTGTCTGACGTCCTGAATCTTCTTCCATTGCTGGTCGACATCCCAGAATTCTTCCTGTCGCGCGATGTCGCTCTCGCAGAATAGGGGAAGGGGCATGTCTTCGCACTTGTATCTGTCGAGAAACTCTTGTGGCGGGAAAAAAGGCGGGTGTGGATCGACTGCGTTGAGGTTTAGAAACCATGGGACGTCTTTGTGACATTTGATAAAGGCTGTCGCCCTTTCGGCCCACCATGTCGACTGCTGCAACTCCATTGGCAGGCCAGGGCCGTAGTCGCGCGGGGCGTTTGCCAGCAGATCAGGGTAGAGTTTCAGCGGATCTTCGACATCATGCTTTTCTTTAAGCCACTTGTCGTAATCGCGTCCGATCGGCCAGCAATCAGACAATTCAGCCACGTCATAGCCGTCTTCAGGAATCAGTTCGATCCGGTCCTCAGAACGCGACAAGTGATGTTTTCCGATCAGGCCAGTGGTATAGTTCGTCGTGTCTTTCAGCATTGCTGGCAAGATTTTTTCGGCTGTGGGCCAGTGATCATTTCCGTTGCGATGTACATGATGCGATGCAGGGTAGCGGCCTGTCATGAAGGACGCGCGGCTCGGTGTGCAAATCGGCGCTTGGCAGTACGCTTGCATGAACGACATGCCCTCCGCGGCCAACTTGTCGAGGTTCGGTGTATTTATTGCAGCATTTCCATGAGCGTTGATTGTATCAAAACGCTGCTGATCGGTCGTGATCCATAAAATGTTCGGTTTGTATGTCATGCTATTTCCTGCCATTCAGGCTTCTCGCAGCTGGTGCCGAGCGTGAGGATGCTCCCGGATTTTCCGGACGTTATCGGATGCGCCATTCAATTCCGCGATCACATGCGGAAGATCTGCGAGGGTGGAGATCGGGAAAACCGGTCCCTTTGTTACGCCCGTGTTACCCCCAATGCATGCGACGGGCAGGCCAGCCGCAAGTGCGCTCGCAACACCTGTCGCACTGTCTTCTACGGCCAGAACCTCGCTCGCATTCAGCCCGAACCGGTAACAGGCGTATCGAAAGGGAAAGGGATCGGGCTTGCCTTCGCAGACGTCATCGAGACTGAGGCTGAAATTCATGAAGTCAGTGACACCTATGGCGCTAAGGTTGGTGTCTACCACTGTGCGGTTGGAGTTAGAGACCGCGGCCTGCCGCAAGTCCATTGCAGCGATAGCTTCAATCGCCGAAACGGCACCTTCAATTTCCACGAGTCGACCCGCGTTCTCTGCGAACACGCGGTTTAACTGCGTTGACCAGCCCGCAAAGGAGAGCTTGGCGGGAAAGCGCGATTGCAGTTCCTTCCAAACGTTGCCGATATGGACGCCGACGAAATGCATATCATCCAGATCAGAGATATCCACGTCGTTGACCCGGCAGACCTCTTTGAGGGCGAACAGATGAAGAGGCTCACTGTCGACCAGTGTGCCATCGATATCCCATGCAATCGCTCTGATCATTTTCGCAGTTCCTTTTGCATCTCATAGGTTTCGCGGAAGAGTGCATATCCGGCGTCGTAGCGAGCTCGCATCCCGGTATTAGGTTGGACTTCGGCCCCGTAGCTGACGCACTTAGCGACGCCGCTCCAGTCATTGGTGGCCCCCGTGCCCATCCCTGCCAGCCAAGCTGCACCAAGGCACGAACCGGGATGTCCGGTCAGAAGTTGCACTGGTGTCTGGAGGACGTCGGCACAGATCTGCATCCAAAGCGCCGACTTAGAACCACCATCGGATGCGAGAAAGCGCGTGGTTGGAAAGCCCATATCGTTAAAAACCTCGACGTGGTGGCGGAAGGCGTAGGCGTAGCCTTCCAGCAGTGCGCGCCAGAGGTGTCGGATGTCGTGGTTGAGGCTGAGGCCCAGAATGGTGCCCCGCGCATCTGGATCGTGAATGGGTGTTTTTTCACCTAAAAGGTAGGGGATAAAGGTCACGCCATCGGAGCCCGGCGGGATCTCTGCTGCCAATCCATCTAAATATTGATGTGGGCTGATATCGCGTTTCTTAGCTTCGGCGGTCTCTGCCTTGGCGAATTGCGCAATGAACCAGTTCAGAGCCGACCCCCCGGTCGACATGCACCCATTAGGCATGAATAAGCCTGGAATGATGTGATAATCGAGGAACATGCGCGGATCGGGGCGGGCTTTGTCGGTGGCGATCATGATATCGGCCGCACCGCCGAATTTGAGGAGTACATCACCAGAGGCCAACACCCCTGCTGCATAGGCGGAGGCAATGTGGTCCGCCGCACCGCCAACGACCGGTGTGCCCTCTGCCAAGCCTGACTGCGCAGCCGCTTCGGCTGACACATGTCCTATGATCTCGGAGGAAAATGCCTTTTTAGGGACCGTACCGGGCGTCAGGTGGGCGAGGGAAATTAAGTCATCCGACAGTTCGTTCGTTTCAAGATCAATAAACCCAGCCTCCAGCGCCCAGTTCTGCTCTACCGCGCGCTCACCAGTCAGACGCCAGTTAATATAGTCGTAGGATCCGAAAACCGTTGCGATCTGGTTAAACACTTCGGGCTCATGCTTTTCGATCCAGCGAATGCGGCTTGCTACCAACTGTTGATTGATGCCATTGCCGGCGCGCATGACGAATGCGTCCTCTGAAACCTCGCCAGCAATTTCCTTAACCTCTTGCCCGGTACGCCCATCGCTTTGCTGAATGGAGGGGCGTAGCACTGTCCCGTCGCTGTCCAGCACGATCGTTGCGGGCAGCATGCCGGTTGTGCCGATCGCCGTAATGGCAGTGCGATCCAGACCGGACTGATGCAAAAGCTCTGGAACAATAGAGCAGACATTTGCCCACCATTCATTCGGTTCTTCCTCAGCCCAGCCTTGTTTAGGTGACAAGAGTGTTACAGGCCGAGTCGCGGAGGCGATGATCCTTGACGTCGAGACATCAAGAACGATGCCAATGGTTGAGGTTGTCCCAATGTCCAGACCGATGACGCAGCTCATGAACCGCCCTTATGATCATGAAAGCACATGCCGAGTTTCCAGGTGGCTTGTTGCTTTCTGTTAAGTATTGTTCGAAACTTCCGATTGCTGGTTATCCGTCAGATGGGCTTCGATAATTCCAAAAAAAGCATTCGCACGAACGGCAGTTGGGCCGTTCGTGGCTTGCTTGCCCTTGAGCGGATGGAAAGTTTAGCGCAAAGTGTTGACCTTATCCATGAACCGTTTGACCCGGTCTCCGTCCACCGCATTCCAGGTGTCACCATCAATCTTGAAATGTGAACCGATAATGCAGCCTGACGCGACAGACATCACGTCAGTTACATTGTCGACATTCACGCCAGTATTGGCAAAAACGGGCACCATTTCGCCCACAGCTTCTGCCACCTTGCGTAGGTCTGATGCATCGGCGGGTTGACCAGTGATCGGACCAGACACAAGGATGGCGTCAGCCATGGAGGAGAAGATGGCGGATTTCGCGCGAAGCTCGATGGGGCGTTGATCCAGCGAGTGGGCAAACTCGGCATTGATATTAAAGAATAGTTTAACGTCGCGACGGTCGAGGTTGCGCTTCATGCGCGCTGGGCGAGCTGCATTGGGTGCCCAGACGCCCATGTCAGATGCGAAGACTCCGGTAAAGATTTCGCGTACCCATTTGGCCTGGGTGGCAACTGCAATCGCGATTGAGGCGGTCGGGTCCCAGAGGTAGTTCACCCCGAACGGGACCTTCAGTTCCGGTTTGCAGGCTTGAACGACAGCAGAGTAGGCAGCAATGGATTCGGGCGTCGCCTCCAACAGGTAGGGGCGGTCATTCTCGTTACCAAACATGATCGCGTCGACGCCACCCTCCTGCAGCTTGTGGATGTCGGACAGTGCGTCGTCGATCAACTTATTGATGCCGCCGTCTGAATCATAAAGCGGCGACCCGGGCAGGGCCCCCATATGACACATAGAGACAACAGCGCGCTTTTTATCCCCCAAAAAATCGAAAATCATGGGTTGAGGCTCCTTGGGTAAAATTTCTACAGAACAATAACTAACATAAAAACACAGTTATGCAACATTTATGTTTTAATTTGTATTATTTTGTGCTACTCGGTACATACACCAATCAAGTTTCCGTCGTCATGGGCGGCGTTCACAGGGAGTAAAGAAATGACGAAAGTGAAAACATCGCTTAACGACGTGCTTATGGCGCGGCGTAATTTCTTGAAGGCGCTGGCCGCCTTCGGCGCTTCGGGGGCAGGCATGCTGCCGAAAATGACTTTTGCTCAGGACGCCTTTGCCGCACGACCCGAATCGGATGTCGATCAGGTTAATCTGGTGGTCTGGCAGTACGGCAACATTTACGAAGAGATCGCTGCTAAGTTCGAAGAGGATTGGGGGGTTTCGGTAGAGAAGATCATTGAGCCCAATATCGAGCCGCAGATTGCCAAGTTGACCACTATGTTTGCTGCGGGAGAAGACATAGATGTATTCGTCTCAATACTCTCAACTATGGCGAGCTATATCGATCAGGGGATTGCGGCTCCACTGGACGGTCTGCCAGGCGTCGAAGACTATATCGCTGATATGACCCCGCTCGCTCGCTCGACCGCCACGGTCGATGGTAAGCTCTGGGGCTTGCCATATCTCTCAATCGCTTGGGCTTTTGCCTATAACGACGAGCTTTTGACCAAGGCCGGTTTTGAAAGGAAGCCGTTCCAGACGTGGGACGAATTAACCGAGCAATGTTTGAAAGCGAAGGCCGATGGTGTCGCAAACTACCCCTTGCTTTGGGTGGGTGGTCCGGCGCTGGAAACGCTGCCGGGCACTTGGTTCAGTCAAGTCTGCAACCGCGGCGGCCGGATTTTTGACGAAGATATGAATCCTGAACTGGGTCCTGGCTCAATCGCCCGTGAAGCGCTCCAATACTTCCAGGACACGTTCATCAAGCACGAGATCGCTGATCCGGATTCGCTGAATCTGAAGTTCCTGCCTGCCGTAAAGGTCTTCAACACTGGCAAGCATCTCTATCTCGGCACGTTCCACAACTACTTTATGAACCAGATGAACGATCCCGCCCAGTCGCCGATTGCAGGCAAGGGCAAGATCCATGGGCTGCCAGGGGATGGGGCGACCCTCGTGGCCACTTGGTATTATATGATGTCCGATGCAACACGCGACCGAGAATGGGCGTGGAAGATGCTGCAATACCTTGGCGGCAGAACTAAGGACGGCACCTATAAACAAGCGTTGAGCCTGGCCAAAAGCTCCATGCTTTATCCCGGCTTCACCTCAGTCGCCCAGAGTGATGAAGTGCGAGAAGCTTGGTCAGACAGAGTTGATGTAGATGTGCTGAACGGGATTTTTGCAAATGGCGTAAATTACGAAAAAGTTGTGCCTGCTGTGGCTGAGCCTTGGTATAGCAAGTGGAACGAACAACTGAACCTCGAGCTGACAGCCTGTCTGAAGGGCGAGATCTCGGTCGATGTCGCCTGTGACAACATCTCTGCCGCCGCGATCGCTGCAAAACGTTAAATGTGGCGTGCGAAAATTGATACCGGCTTGATGCCGGTATCAATTCAGAGGCCAGCGGATAATGCGCTCAGCCACCCCAGAAAATTGAAGAAATATTGGACATTTCTTATGATAGGACAGGCAGAAACTGCAACCGGTACGGCTACCGTAACGAAGCGTCGCTGGGGGGAGTTAGCCCCCTCCTGGTTGGCATTGGGAATGAATGTTCCGACGCTGATATGTTTCGTTCTCATTCTTGCTTACCCGATCTTTTTCGCGGGATACCTTTCCTTCCACGAAGTTGGCGTGCGCGAGCTGCGGACAGGTGAATATTCCTTTACCGGTTGGGCAAACTACGCCGAGCTTTTCAGTGATCCGGTGTTCTGGAAGTCACTAAAGAACACTGTGCTGTTTGTCGTTATCTCGGTTGTCCTTGAGGTGGTGATCGGCCTCGCCATCGCGCTTGTGATCAACGAGCACCGGGTAAAATTGTCCAAGGTCACCAAGTTTCTGATCCTTGTGCCTTGGGCGGTTCCGCCAATCGTTAACGGTTTCCTGTGGGCATTCATCTTCAACACCCAGTTCGGCTATCTGAACCGCCTGCTCTATCAGCTTGGCTTTATTGAGGAGCAGGTGATCTGGCTTGGCAATCCTTCAACCGCCTTTATGGCGATCATCATTGCCTATGTCTGGCGCACCGTTCCTTTCAATATCCTGCTTTATCATGCGGCGCTCCAGGGTATTCCTGATCATCTTTATGAGGCTGCCGAGCTTGACCGCGCGACAGTATGGGAAAAATTTCGCTATATCACCCTACCGCTGCTGCGCCCGATCATTGCTGTGACTTTGATCCTGCGGACTACCTTTGCCTTCATGATCTTCGACGAAATTTTCGCGATCACACAGGGGGGGCCCGGCAACGATACCTGGGTTGCCGCCTGGTATACCTACAAGACCTCGTTCAATCCGCCCTTTGACATCGGGGTGGGCGCCGCATCGGCTTATGTTCTGGCGCTGATCGTCGGTGTCGTGGCCATCGCCTATGTCCGCTACGTCTACAAGAAAGTGGAGTACTGATTATGAAGAGAATGACGTGGCGTTACCGCATCTTCATGTACCTCGCTAACGTGCTGGTGATCTGCTTTTTGATCCTCCCGCTGGTGCCTGTGGTCCTTGGCGCATTGCAATCCGAACGAACACTTCATGCTGATGTCTGGGCGCTGTTGCCTTCGGAATATACGTTGGATAATTTCCGGCTAATCCTGTCGGGCGGGGAAAACAAGGGCAAGTCCTTTCAGGGGATCGACTATCTGCCGAACTCGGTCACATGGTTCCGCAACGCCTTTCTCAACTCGATGGTGGTCGCCACAAGCGTAACGGTACTTACGCTTTCGCTGGCGACGCTGACAGCGCTGACAGTTACGCGGCTCAGACTCAGCTGGACTACCTATCTGATGAATTTGACGGTGATTAGCCGCATGGTGCCTTTGATCGTCTTGATGCTGCCGCTGTTCGTTGTGATGCGAAACATCGGGTTGCTCAATACCCTGCCCGGGATCATCATTGCAGAAGTGGGGCTTTTGCTGCCCTACGCCATCATCATTTTGGTACCATATTTCCAAGCTTTTCCTAAAGAGCTTGAGGAATCTGCGCGGCTTGATGGCTGCTCCCGCTTCGGGGCATACGTCCGCATAGTAGTGCCGCTTTCAACTCCGGCGTTGGCGGCGTGTGGCGTGATCATATTTATCATCTCCTGGCACGAACTGTTGATCCCACTGATCATAGCTTCGAAGCCCGAATTCATGACCTTGCCAGTGGTCCTGGCTGGATTGGTATCCGACCAATTCGTCTTCTTTACCGTCATGATGGCTATTTGCCTAATCGGTCTCGCTCCGACCCTCGCGTTGGTGCTCCTTCTGCAAAAATACCTTGTCAAAGGCCTGACGGCCGGCGCAGTAAAAGGATAACTCAATGGCCAATGTTTCAGTAGAAAACCTCAAGAAGAACTATGGTTCTGTCGAGGTGATCCATGGTATCGATATCAATATTCAAGACGGCGAATTCGTGGCGCTTGTCGGCCCCTCGGGCTGTGGAAAATCTACCTTGCTTCGGATGATAGCAGGGCTGGAGGATGTCTCCGGCGGGACTGTTCGCATTGACAGCAACGTGATCAATGATATTGCCCCCCGCGACCGGGATATCGCTATGGTGTTCCAAAGCTATGCGCTTTACCCGCATATGACCGTCGCGCAGAATATGGGTTTTGCTCTCAAGCTGGCAAAGGTGCCAGCAGCCGAAATGGACGCTCGTATTCGCGAAGCGGCCGCGACGTTGAACCTGACTGACTATCTGGACCGGTTCCCGCGTGAACTGTCCGGTGGACAACGTCAGCGGGTCGCCATGGGTCGGGCGATTGTTCGCAGCCCCAAAGTGTTCCTTTTTGACGAGCCGCTCTCGAATCTTGACGCCAAGCTGCGTGTGCGAATGCGGACCGAAATCAAATCTTTGCACCAACGGCTTGGGGCGACCTCTGTGTATGTTACGCATGATCAAATCGAGGCGATGACAATGGCCGATCGTATCGTGGTCATGCGCGGCGGTCATATCGAGCAGATTGGGTCTCCGTTGGAATTGTACGATGCCCCGGTTAATGAATTCGTCGCGACATTTATCGGCTCCCCATCAATCAATCTTCTGGAAGGCACAATTGATGGGTCGGTCTTCAAACTCAGCGATGGCAGCGCCTTGCCCCTGCCTGACTGGGCCTACAATTCTGATGGGCGTGCTGCGAAATACGGCATCCGGCCAGAGCATTTCGACCTCGTCCAGGGCGCTGGAATGACGGTCATGAAAGTTGACGTTGTCGAGCCGACTGGCAATGAAACCATCCTGACCGGCACAATCGGTGGACAGGTTGTCCAAATCACCCAGCAAGAGCGACTGAACCTGCGCCCCGGACAGGAAATCCCGGTCTCCTTGCGTCTGGACGCGGTGCATCTGTTCGACGCGTTGACTGGCCAAAGGATCTGAGCCGATGACAGCAACAGAACTGCATTGGTTGGACGCCTCGGAAATCGGATTGCGGGTGCGGGACAAGACGCTATCGCCGGTAGAAGTGACAGAAGCCTGCATTGCGCGCATCGAACTGCTGGATAGCGAGCTGAATGCCTTTTGCCTGCCGATGTTCGATGTTGCCCGCGCCAAGGCCCGGAAGGCCGAAGAGGCGCAGATGCGAGGCGAGTTCTGGGGGCCGCTGCACGGGGTGCCCTATGCGATCAAGGATTCAGACGACTACAAGGGTCAGGTGACCACCGTCGGGTCGCTTCCAAACAAAGACCACGTGGCCACTGGGTTTTCACCGATCATTGAGCGGATGGAAGCTGCAGGTGCGATCCCGCTGGGCAAGACCACAACGCCTGACATGGCGTGGATCGGTCTAACCTATTCTGACTTGCACGGCATGACACATAATCCGTGGGATAAATCCCGCAATCCCGGGGGTAGTTCCGGTGGTTCTGCAGTTGCGGTCGCGGCGGGAATGGCCCCGTTGGCGACGGGAACCGACGGGGCCGGGTCGATCCGGATACCCGCATCTTTTTGTGGGATATACGGGTTGAAGCCCTCGCACGGCCGCATCCCGCTCATGCTCCCCAATACCAACCAGCACACCCACTACGGCCCCCTGTCCCGGACAGTGACCGATGCTGCGCTCATGATGGAAGTCTGTTCGGGCCCTGATAATCGGGACCTATATTCGCTGGAATGCCCGTCACCCAAATATCTGGAAGACCTCGATAAGCCGCTAACAGGACTGCGGGTTGGTTGGAGCGCGGACCTTGGTTTCGTGGAGAACGTCGACGCAGAGGTTCTGGCCGCTTGCGAAGCTGCCGCGCAGCGCTTTAGCGATCTCGGTGCCGAAGTGGTGTCTGCAAACCTCAATTTATCCGGTTCCATGGAAATCGCCAAGCGCAATTGGCAGGCAATCATGTCCGCCATCGTGAACCATCGACTTGGCGATCATCTGGACGTACTTGATCCCGCCCTTGTCGCATGCGCACGCGGCGCGCTGGAGCAGACCTCGGGTGAGTTCCTGTTCGATAAGGTAAAGGCGTTTCCGATTTACCAGCGTCTGGTCGCATGGTTCGGCCAACATGACCTGTTGCTGACCCCTACTGTCGCTTGTTTGCCAGTCACCAACGGACGGCTTCTGCCCGAAAATTACCCCGAACACGAATGGGATTGGATGGAATGGGCGCCGTTCAGTTCTCCGTTCAACTTGTTTCACAATCCGGCGGCGAGCGTTCCGGCGGGGCTGTCTAAGGGCGGTTTGCCTATCGGGCTCCAAATCGTCGGTGCGCGTCATGCCGATGGGCTGGTGTTGCGGGCGTCGAGGGCTTACGAGCTCGTGGCACCATGGGTTCATATGCGACCGCCAGAGTGAGCTTGCGTAGGGGGACACGTATCAATCTCGTTGACATTTTTTGTTCGTTTTTGATAGAACCATGTATGCTGACCGAAAATCAAACTGAGTTGCCCAAATGACCGCCAAACGCATCCCTGCCACTGTGCGGCTTGAAGCCATTCTGGCGGAAGTCGAGAACAATGGTCACGCGTCCGTAAGCGATATTGCCGAGCGGCTGGGTGTATCCGAAATGACGATCCGTCGGGACATGGATAAGTTGGGGGCTGAAGGGCACGTCGTGCGGACGCATGGCGGGGCGCACTCCAACGACGATCTGCGCAGCAAGGCGTCCGAGATGATCGAGCCCAGTGTCGAAAATCGCGCGACCCGAAATCGGTCGGAAAAAAAGCGCATTGCAGCCAGCGCTGTCCGGCTTATCGAACCGCGGTCGACCGTTGCAATCGACGTTGGCACAACCTGTTTTGAACTGGCGTCGCTAATCTCTGATAGCACGGTCCACATTGTATGTGCGTCGCTTCCGATCCAAAGAGTGCTCGCAAAGAACCAGATGCAGATTTACGCACCTTGTGGGAGGATCGCCGGGGCCGATCCGTCGACTGTCGGTGCTCAGACCGTTGCCTATCTTCGGGATTTCAGGTTCGAGATCGCTTTCCTGGCGGTGGCGGGGATTACCGAGGACGGCTTGTTCGATTACTCTTTTGAAGATGCGGAAATCAAGAAAACCCTTGCAATGCAGGCGCATTCTCGCGTGCTAATGCTCGACAGTTCTAAGGTTGGGAAATCTTCTGCGGTGCGGGTAATGGGGTTTGACAGTATCGACGTCCTAATCACTGACGCCCCCCTTCCTCCAGAAATGGCTGCTGTTCTCGCTGATCTTAATGTGGATGTCGTGCTTGCGCCCTAAACCAGCCATTTTGACACATTGCACCTCCCCAAGCTCGATCTCTTTTGTCGATTAGATTCCTCAAAAGATGATCTTTTATGTTTGATTGTGGGTGATTTTGGTGGTATTTGTTCGAGGAAATTTTTCGCATCTACTAAAACGAGGGGCCTCATGCGCATCATTTACATAGACGTAGATTCTCTGCGGCCAGACCATACCTCACCTTATGGATATGCTCGGAAATTGACCCCGAATATTCAGTCTATTGCTGACAGGGGGGTGCGATTTGACGAATACCACAGTTCTGACACGCCCTGCATGCCATCTCGGGGTGCATTCACCACACAGCGGTTCGGCGTCTCAACGGGTGTGGTTGGGCATCAAGCTAACGATGGTGATATGTATCTAACTGAGTCACGCAGTCAACGTAGCAACGCGCCTTTTTTCGGATTCCACCTTGCCAATACAGGTGGCTACCACACGGTGGGAATGACCTGTTTTGCAGAGCGGCACCAAGCCTACTGGTTCCACGGAAATTTCATGGAATTCTTGCGGCCGAGCCTGTCTTTGGGCATCGATGAGGATGCCGCCGACGTGACCAACACAGCGCTTGAGTGGCTGGACCGGCGTGGCAAGGATGACAAGTGGTTTTTGATGCTGAACTTCTGGGATGCGCATCGGGACTATCAGATCGATAAGGAAACGCTTGACCGCGCGTCCGCAAGTGGTCCTGCGCCTGAATGGCCTGACGAAGGCACGATTGCGCAACATCAGGATTTGTACGGCGCGGCGACGGCCAGGGACCTTCACGGGGCGTACGGCGACCCTTCGCCGAACCCTGAAATTACGCCCCATGCGATCACCAACCGTGCCGATTTTGAGCAACTGATCAACGGCTATGATGGGGCAATTTCCTATATCGACCATCACATCGGTCGGATCCTTCATAAGCTCAGGGAGTTGGAGATCGATCAGGATACAGCGATCGTGTTCACCGCAGACCATGGCGAAGCCTTTGGCGAACATGGCATTTACGGCGAACACGCATATGCTCATCCGGCGACCACACGAGTGCCGCTGATCGTACATTGGCCCGGGGTTACAGATCGTTTGCCAGAGGAAAAACGTTTCCACGACGGTCTGTTCTATCATCTCGATTTGGGTCCGACGCTTTGCGATATGTTGGGCCTGCCCACCCCCGAGGGTTGGCACGGCAAATCCTTTGCGCCGGTCTTGCGTGGCGAGGATTTCGACGGGCGCGATCACCTAATCCTCAGCCAAGGGGTTCACACCTTTCAGCGTGCCGTGCGCAGGGGCGATTTGCTTTATATACGCACGCTGCATCCAGGCACCTACAAGGCAGACCCCGAGGCGCTTTATGACCTGCGCAATGATCCGAACATGACCAGGGACCTGATGCCGGATCGGCCCGAACTTGCGGCACCCCTCAAGGCGAACCTGGCCGATTGGTGGTTCGAGTACGCCGGCCGCCCTACGTCCGAACCCGACAAGATGCAACAAAACCTTTCGCGCGGGCCAGTCTTGTATTCTGATCCCGAACTATATCTTGATCGGCTTGAAAGCTCGGGGCGCTCCGAACTGGCCGCCGATTATCGAAAGCGGTTGAGCGGATTCTTGAAAGATCCGCACGCGGTTCCCGCGCATGAAAAGCCCAAACCTACGCCGATCTGAGGGGGCAACGCCAGATTGATGGCGAAGCCGGCCACCTCACAGGCTGGGGCTCTCCGGGCAGTGTGCGGGCACTCGATGGGCGCACAGCTGGCATCAAGAGTTTCAACAATAACGCAATGCGGAGGACCTGCCTCCGACCGGAGAGCGATGATGGCAAGCGTGCTGGACCAGTTACGAAAAATGACTGACGTTGTGGCAGACACTGGGGATGTTGGGGCGGTTCGCAAATACCAACCAGTGGACTGCACCACAAACCCGTCCCTGGTGTTAATGGCATTGGAAGACCCGGCTTCGGAAGCGCTGATCACGACCGAAATTGAAGCCGGGCGCAAGGCGGGCAAGGATGCATTACAACTGGCCGATGCGCTGACCGTTGCTGTTGGCTCTCAGCTTTGCAGCTTGGTGCCCGGCCGCGTCTCGACCGAAGTGGACGCACATCTATCTTTTGATACAGAGGCCTCTGTGACGCGGGCGCGGGCGATTACAGCCGACTATGGGGCCCGTGGCATTAGCAAGGATCGTATCCTTATCAAGCTCGCCGCGACATGGGAGGGAATTCGCGCGGCGAAAATACTTCATGACGAGGGAATTGACTGTAATTTGACGCTTCTTTTTTGCCTGGCTCAAGCAGTGGCTTGCGCCGAGGCGAACGTCTTTCTGATTTCGCCTTTCGTCGGGCGGATCACCGATTGGCACAAGAATGAGGCCGGTGTGACAGGGTATCCGCCGGACGAGGATCCTGGTGTGCAATCGGTGCGTAGGATCTATGATTACTACAAGTCAAATGGCATCAAGACAGCCGTCATGGGTGCGTCCTTCCGTAACACCGGACAAATCAAAGCGCTGGCAGGATGCGACAACCTGACGATCGCGCCGGACTTGCTTAGTGAACTTGGCAGCGACATGGAAGATTTGCCTCGGGTGTTGGCGCCAGAAAGGGCCAGCGGCGTCGGACTCATCGCAATGTCCGAGGCCCGTTTCCGTTGGGAGATGAATGAAGACGCCATGGCGACAGAGAAACTGGCGGAAGGTATCCGCAAATTTGACAGGGACCGGCAAAAGCTGGTCTCCCTAATCGCGGCACGCTCCCCGGATTGAACTCTGGCTGAGACGGGGGCTGATTGGTCGCCACCTATGCCGATCACTTTTCGCAAGGCAAAGGAGGAATTCTTCATGAATATTAACACGTCGGAATTCATTCCGCACTCCACCACACCGGTCTTACCCGTCGCCAAATCAAGCCACGCTGATTTCACACCGGCAGAAATGGGCGCGCTCGCACACCTCTACCGGGGCGAAGTCTATCGCAGCACGGTCTGGAGAACCCGCTTGGACACCACCACCAACTGGGCTGTCGTTGTGACGGGCGTTTCCCTCACGGTCACCTTCGGCAGCCTAAATGCGACTGTACTGCCTCTGATCTTGGTGGGTTTGCTGGTCGGCGTGTTTCTGATGCAGGAAGCGCGCCGTTATCGCTATTTCAATGTCTGGCGGGCGCGGGCGCGGTTGATGGAAACAGATTTCTACGCGCCGCTGCTACGCGGCCCCGGGGGTTGCCGAAACGGGGACTGGGAGCAACTTCTGGCCGATGACTACGAGCGACCGCAATTCCATATTAGTTTTATCCGTGCAATTGGTCGTCGGTTGCGCAAGAATTACGCTTGGGTCTTCGCAATTCAAGTACTGGCCTATTGTGGCAAGCTATCAATCCATCCAACACCGCTGGTAAGTGCGGATCAATTGTTCGAGCGGGCCTCGATCGGGCCTGTGCCAGGACATCTTGTTCTGATTTGCGGTGTGATGTTTTATGGCACGTGGAGCATCATCGCTGTTTGGACCTATGCGATAGAACGCGCCGCGCGACGCGACAAACGAACCCTGATTACCATCGCATGAGCCAGTCACCTAAAACCACTCTCGCAAACTGCTGTTGCCCGTTAGCCGATACCGGGCCGGTGCCGCCCGCCATGGTGATCGCGCAGGCGCGCGCCCCGCGCGCTGATGCGGGTGCAGTTAAAATTCCTGGGCGCAGGGCGCTGGTGGGGACGCGCAAACCGCACATTCCCGATGACGGCGAAGGCCCTTTAAGGACCAAGCGGGTTGCGCCGTTCCGAATGGCATCAACAGCGGTCACAAACGCGGAGTTCGCCGCTTTTGTCACGGATTCAGGCTTCATGACCGAAGCCGAGCGCATAGGCTGGAGCTTTGTATTCCACACCCAAGTCGCGGGCAAGGTCGGGGGGACCAACGGCGTACCTGCGCTGGAATGGTGGCGTCGCGTGGATGATGCCAATTGGCGCTACATAGATGGCGGCGGTCGGGATGTCTTGCACGACCTTGCTGACCACCCTGTGGTTCATGTTTCGTGGAACGACGCGCAGGCCTATGCAAAATGGGCCGGCGGCCGGCTTCCAACTGAAGCCGAATGGGAACATGCAGCTCGCGGAGGTCTTGGGGACGTGTTGTTCCCCTGGGGCGACGCTGAGCCTAACGATGCCACACATTTTCCCTGCAATATCTGGCAGGGCCGGTTCCCCTTCGAAAATCTCGGACTTGACGAACACCTGTTCACCGCGCCTGCGCGATCCTACGCGCCAAACGGCTACGGGCTATACAACATGGTAGGCAATGTCTGGGAATGGACTGCCGAGCCTTTTACCGTACGCTCCCTTCGACGGGAGGCACGTGCGCATCAAGGGTTGCGTCGCGGCTATCGCCTGCTCAAGGGGGGGTCGCACCTCTGCCATAAGAGCTATTGCTTCCGGTATCGGATCGCTGCCCGTAGTGGCAACTCACCGGACACCGCAACCACGCATCAAGGTTTCCGAGTCGTTTGGGATTCGTGAACTGGCATCATGCACATAGCTTGTACCGTTCTTAAAGTTGGATTTGATACAGATCCCATCAGTGCTCGCTTAACTACTGGCAAGCTATGCGGCCCCTGCAGTCGTTTACTTCTCCGGTGGCAACATCCGAGTTTGACTCATTTTGATGAGAACCGTTGCCGTGCAGAAATTAAGGTTAAGGCGCGCTTTTTGCGTATTGTCAAGATTACTTGATCCTTCGGCTTTCGCTCGTAGTTTCATGCTCTGGACGGTTATATAGCTTAACCAGATGCACCCATGTGCCGTTAAATACTCTTTCGGTCTCGCTCATCGTCTTCGTCCAAGCGCATTGGGTCCGTACACACACAACAAACCTCGGCGTCCTTAGTGCCCGCACTAATGTAGGCATGGCCCATCGTGCTATCAAGGTAAATGCTTTCGCCGCGTTGCAGGGTAATCGGGGCATAAAATTCGGTATGAACTTCGACGGCACCATCTAAAACAATCAAGAACTCCTCTCCGCCGTGGCGTTCCAGAGGGCCAAATTGCTTGAGGTTAGAGGCTTTGATGCGCGCGTGGATCGGAACCATACGTTTGTTGGTCAGCTCCGCACACAGGTAGCGGTATTCGTAATTCTGCGTGTCGATGACGACTGGCTATGCGGGTTCAATTTTTTCGCCACCAAACTCAGACTAAACTATTTTTGATGTCAGAGATGGGCGGAGAGCATGCGTAATTGGGCTGACCCTGCACTTTGGTCGAGCTCCCGATAGGATCACAGCATAGCTGTGAACAAGGGAGACAGAAGATGGAATATTTTGTTGGATTAGATGTGTCGCTTCGGTCGTGTGCGATGTGCGTCGTCGATATCAAAGGCAAGGTTTACCTCGAGCGAGAGCTACCATGCGAAGTCGAGGAAGTCGCCGACTGTCTCGCAGCTTTTGAGCACCCAATAGCACGCGTTGGTTTTGAAGCCGGCGCTATGAGCCAACATTTGTTCTTTGTTGGGATGGTTGTGGTATTCGCCCTGATCACCGGCATCATAATAGTGGATTGGGTCGTCAGGCGGGCGAAAGCAGCTCTCTCGGGGAAATTTGTGCGCGGGAGAAAGGCATCCAACCTCTGAAGTTTGGCTGACACCCGCATGACGTCGTTCGCCAGATGATAAGGGAAAGAGGCATCGGGTTCGGACGTTTGCTGCAACGGGTGCTAAGTAACCGCGCCATTGGTACCGCAGTTTACGCGGCTTGACTGTTGGCTTCTCGTGGCAACGTCTTCCAGTTCCACGGCAGCAGCTCATCCAGCTTGTTGATTTTGTGGTCGTGGATGCGGTCGAGAACGTCCGCGAGATAGGCCTGTGGATCGAGGCCGTTTAGCTTGGCTGTTTCGATGATGGTCATGGCGCGAGCCAAAGTTTCCGCACCTGTGTCGGCCCCCGCGAAGAGCCAGTTCTTTCGCCCAATACCAATAGGGCGCAGAGCCCGCTCTGCTGGGTTGTTGTCGATGGCTACCCGACCATCGGACAGGAACAGGCTGAAGGCATCCCTTCGACTGAGGCCATAGCGGAAGGCCTTGGCCAGATCGCTCTTGCCGGGAATGCGCAGGAGTTGCTGTTCGGACCAATCAAAAAAGGCCTCCACCCTTGGTTGGCTCAGCCTTTGACGGGCCGCAAGGCGGGCCTCTGCGGCCTGGCCGTTGATGTCGCGCTCAATATCGTAGAACTTACCGATCTGGTCGAGCGCCTCACGCGCAATCTCGGACTTGGTTGAGGTCCAAAAGTCGTGGAAGTCTCGTCGTAGGTGCGCCCAACAGGCCGCTTCGCGCAAACGCGGCGGGCCATCGGATTTGGGCTCGTAGAGCTTGGCATAGCCTTTGTAGCCGTCCGCTTGCAGAATGCCGCGGGCATCGGCCAGATGGCTTAGAACGTGCTCTTCTTTCCAGTTGGGTGCGAACCGATAGACAGCGCCAGGTGGCGCGGCTCCCGCCCACGGGCGCTGGTCACGCACATAGGCCCAGATCCGGCCTTGCTTCACGCCTTTCCCCAATCCTTTGTCTCTTCGGGAACGGTCCAATACCCGGATTGGGGTATCGTCCGCGTGTAGAAGGTCGCTGCTCAGGATGTCCGCATCGATCCGCTCGATCAGCGGCGATAGTGTCTTCATGGCGCGGCCGCACCAACCTACGAGGGTGCTTTCGGGAATGTCGGCCCCCATCCGCTCGAAGATTTCATGCTGGCGGTAAAGAGGCAGATGGTCGTCGAACTTCGAGACCAGCACATGCGCCAGGAGGTTCGGCCCGGCCATGCTGCCTGGGATCGGACGGCTGGGCGCAGGTTCTTGCACCATCCGCTCGCAGCGCCGACAGGATTTCTTGATCCGAGCGATTTGGATCACCTTCATCTGGGCTGCGATCATATCGAGCAGTTCGCTGACATCCTCACCCACCACGCGCAGATCGCCCCCACAGTCTGGACAGCATGCACCTGGGTCAAGCTCACGGCGTTCCCGCAGGGTCGCATCAGACACACGCGGGCGGCGGCGCAAAACAGGGGCTGACGCCCCCTCTGGAACTGGCTCGTTCAGTCCTTCGTCGATAGGGGTGTCGTCCTTCTCAGCCACTGCAACCAGCAGGTCTTCCAGCGCCAGTTCCAGTTGCTCAATCTCGCGCTCGACCTTCTCCGACGACTTACCAAACGCCAGCTTTTGCAACTTGGCGATCCGCAGGCGCAGCGCCTGCACCAATTGATCATGGGCCCGCAGCGTGGCTGACATCTTGGCGTTTTCCGCCGCGATCTGAGCATTTTCAGCCTGCAATACCGCGATCATCGCCTTCAATTCGGCAGGATCATTAGGCAAGCTTTTGGCTGGGTTGGACATGCGGCTGATTACCAAAATTCAGGCGCAAACACCATATAAATATAGCAGATCAGAAGCTATAATCACCCCACGCGCGCAGGCGGAGCGCCCCAAGCCGGACGCCGCCAATCAATGCCTTCCCAGAGCATTGCAAGCTGCGCAGAGGTCAAACGCAAGGCACCGTCTTCCGCGCTCGGCCAAGGAAATCGGCCGCGTTCGAGAACTTTATAATAGAGACAAAACCCCTGACCGTCCCAGTACAGAAGCTTCACCCGGTCCCCGCGCCGACCCCGGAAGGCAAACACAGCACCGCCTGTGGGCTTCTGGCGCAATACATCTTGAGCCATAGCGGACAAACCTGCGATCCCTTTGCGCATGTCCGTCACGCCGCATGCCAGATACACACGAACGCCGGTGCCGGGCCCGATCATGCTGCTTCTACCGCCCGAATGAGCTGCTGGACGCGCTCTAATGGGAGATCACTGGCACAGCGCAGCTTGCGACCATTTCCAAGCACGACTTCGATCTCCAAGTCTTGCCGATCTCTTGACTGCCCGGGCTCCTCGCAAGAAGGCGAAGGCAGCGGCAGAAAAACCGTCTCCGAAGTCCGCGGCAAAACCCCTTTACGCCGAAGTTCCTGGCGCCACTGGTAGATATGCTGGCGTGTAATGTCATGACATCGCGCAACATCACTGACCGTCGCGCCATTTAAGCCAACTTTTCCGAGGATCGATAACTTCTCCTCTTCGCGCCAACGGCGCCTTCGCTCAACGCCCACAATCACTTCATGACGCATAGCTCGTCCCATCTCATACGACGTCAGTAACGACGACAATAACGACAGTACTTAAGAGAGTATGAGTTCACGCGGCAGGCGGTAACAATCGGGCGCTTACGGTGCTAATGTCCAGAATGGGCCGTTCGCTTCGATCGTGAGCGGCAGCGACCCGCAGGAAGCGGCCCTCACGAGGAGTCCAAGTTTTCAGCTTCCCTGACTGGCAGCCGCAACCTTCGCTTTCCTGTGTTCTTGCGCTTCTTTGTTCCGCAAGCGACTGGCGTTCTTTGCCAACTCCACAGCTGTTTGAAGAAAGATCTCAACCAGCTGAAGCCGGTCTTCTTTGTTTTCCCAGAGATCAATGGTGGCCCAAAGCACCCCGAGCGTTGTCTTGGACAGCTCGCGTAAATTATACTTCATGTCATCGGGACCGGCCATGTAGCTATTATCGGTCGCATACATCAGTACATTCCGCCCGTTTGCCATATCGTGAAGATACCTTAGAGCGGCGGCTTCTTCAGAATACATTGCATAGATTTCTTGCGCGAATGAATAAACCAGTTCGCCATCAGCATCGTTCATATTAAGAATTTTCAAGGAAGCAGGTGCATAACTGGCTTTGCCTTCATCGTTAAATCGGACAATGATCCGGTCTTTGTCTTTAGAATATGCCAGTGCGAGCTTGTAGTCCTTACTAACTCGATTAGTCACCTCCGTTAAGACCCAGCTTAGCGCCGACTTGTAACTGTGATTACCGATGTTGAATTGATCTGTAAGGTCTGCGTATTGGCCGACGGATGCGCAGCCGACGAATGCCACCACCGCCTCTTCGAGAGCATGTGTCAGGCAGAACGTGGCCGGAACGCTGAATCTGTATCGTCTATCCAACGATGAGTGGAGCGTTGAAATGCCGCCCGCCCAATACAACGCACTCAAAGCATTGTTTGCACGGAACTTAGCTTCATCTGGCAAATCGCCAATTCTGGCCCGCACCCACAATGCCATCTCGCTCTCCACCATGCGGAGCAATTCGGGGTGAATTTTCGTGGACATTTTTCAGGCCTTTTGAATTTAGAACGCCATTATCATCGCCCGAGAATATGGAGACATCAATGTCGTGCGTCGGGCAGCCTCAATTTTTGTCCCAAAGACCATGCTACCTAAGGTGCAGCTTCGTCCACACCACAGACCTCGACCTGCCAGTCAATACTGTGAGTTGCGACGAAAGTCTGCTTCGGTGAACTGCGGTGCGGCATCTGTCGGTGTACCAAACGTCCGGTTTGGGGCCGTTTGCGGCCTTGGGCATGAAGGGATGGGTGCGTCGTTTCTCTGCCAGAGCCGTTTCCTGCAGGGTATCCCTGAAGCAGGTTGCAATGTGCACAAGAATCGGAACGATGTTTGTTCCCTGTGAACAATGTTCGGTGACGTGAGACGAGCCGTCCTATGGGACCGCTCGGACACTGAGGGGGAAATCATGTGTTGTTACCGTGCATTGAGGCAAAAGAAGGTCACTGCCACGCCATGAAACAGAAAAGCGACAAGGATGTCGTTCTCGTCAAGAGCACGGTCTACATCATATTCGAGCGACAACAGTGCTGACTTTTAACCTGCAGAGTTTGACTTTCTATTGGGTTCTATAATCTTCTAACTATTCTTCATATTCAGTACTGTATTTAGCAAAACTTTTCAGTGGCTTGTCGCTCCAGCCGTAGTGGTGCGGCGGATTTTGCAGCAGGTTTTGGCGGATCATAGGCCTTAAATAGCTTACGTCCGCGCCGTTTAAGCGGACTTGTTGGTGGAAAAAGCGGGAGGCATGTGTGCGGAAACGGGAGGCTTATCTGCAGGGACGGGAGGCTTATCTGCGCAGACGGGGGGAAAAGAGTTTTGAGCGCAGTAAGAACGGAACCATTTCTCTGTTCTAAGCCCAACTTTCAATTAGGAGATAGTCTTGACCGCCAAAAATACAAAGCCATACGCGTTCTCTAATACCTTGCCCAATGCTGCGAACCTGCCCGAAAAACTGTTGAACTACGTTGCGTTGCACTGCCCGCTGTCCCCGCGAACCATGCGCCTTCTCTATGGCCTGATACTGTACGCAATCAGTGCGGGCTATAGCGATGCGGAAAAGTTCGTGCAGGATGCTGCCAAGAACAAGTCAGTTAAAATTCGGTGCGCTTTTCTGACAGAGTTTATTGGTACTGACGGTGTGCGTGACAATCGCTGGCTCGCAAAGGCCGTAGAAGAACTAACGCAATGCGAGGGTCTTTTCCAAGAGATCCGAATTGAAAACTCGACCACTCTGGTCTTCCGAACTGCTCGGAGCTTCTCTGACGCTATCGCTATGTCAAAGGCCGAAAAAGAAAAACCGCAGTTTGCGAGGGTGGCACCGGCGGATTTTCAGTTTTCTTCAGGCTATCGGGTGCAGGCAAATCTACTGATGCGCCTTCATGTGAATAAGAAGTACCCTATGTTTCGATTGCCTTATATTGCGGAAAACACTGCTGAGGCTGCAGTACGTGAATTTCGGGACATGCTGAAATGCTCGGAAAAACTACAACCCATAGAAGAGGCGATTGAACAAGAGGAGGGTCGCCGCGACAGGCTTCGAATTGTTGAATGGTCCAAGTCCAGGAACGCTTGGTTGAAGGTGCTTGAAGAAATCTCAAGAAGCTGGGACGTGTCGATGTTGGTGATGCCGAGATATCATCCAATATTCGATCATGTGGCGTCAGTTTCAGTCAAGCTTCAGCATGCGGATACACAGTGGTCTGCAGGGGCGCTATATTGTGCGCGTCCGGGTGTTCGGAAGGTCTACGAAATCACTCCGAGAGGCCGAGCCTCTCTCCTTCGCAATAAATGGAAAAGAAAACACGCTCAGGTGCAGATTTATTGATTGCTCGTTTTTCCCTGACTGGAAATGACCCCATCTCCTTAATGCTACCCGCTAACGAGTAGCCCTCGCCGCTACAAGCACGACGATATTCGTCCGGCTCTTACTCAAATGGAGAATTTGCAAGAATGACTGACCAACACCCGAACGCCGCAATCCAAGACCTTACAGTGGATATGAGCGCCTTGCCCGAGGAGAGAATTGCGGCAGTAGTCGATTATTTCTTGAAACAGGGAAAGCCGCCGACAACAAGGCAGGTGACAACGCTGGCTGGTGTATCGAACAGTGGCCTTAAGGGTAAATTGCCAAGGATCGTCGAGGCCGTACGCGAGGAGCATAGGGCCCGTGCTGCGATACCTGATGCACCTGCAGCAGTCTCGGAGGGGTTCGCGCGCCTTTGGCATGCTGCCTTTCAAGCGGCCGACGCTTCGTTTGATGCGCATCGAGAGGACCTTTCAAGGAAGTTGATGGAAGCTAAAGCCGAAGCCGAAGGTAACTTCGATGCGCTTTGTCAAATGGAAGGGGAACGGGACCATGCGCTGTCGGAGCTTAAGGCGGTCGCTGATATAAACGGGGCAACGCAGGCCGAATTCGATGAGGTCAAAGCAAAACTGGCCGAAACGGAGGTCAAGCTGTCGACTGCGCAGGCCCGGCTCGAAGAGCGGGAGAGTATGCTTCATAAACAGCTTCGAGACGCTAAGTGGGAAGTGAAGACGTCGGCTGAGCGGAATGCTGACCTCGAGACGGCTGTCAAGACTGCGGAAAATGACCGTAAGAAAGTCGCCGCCGGTTTGGACACAGTGAAGGCGGAGCTGTCCATTTCGCGGGCGAAATTGGACGAAGCCCAACAGCAGGTGGAGGAGTTGTCGAAGACGGCGAGTGATGTTGCTTCGCTTACGTTTGAACTCGATCGTGTGGTCCAGGAGCTTGCAACGGAGCGTGCTAATGCGGCCGCTCATGAACGGACGCTGCTTCGGACTGAAGCTCGCCTTGAAGAAAGTCAGAGGGTAATTGATCAACTGGGGGTCACCGGAAAGGCGTCCCGGCCGAAAGGAGCCAAGGCGAAGGCTCCATCGGGGCAGGAGGATGAGGGTGATGGTGATACTACTTTGGAGTTGCCGTTCAACGCAGCTATGGATGACGGCGCTCAAGCGCAGTCCATGTAATCAGGGGACCGGCGGGCAGTTATGATAGGGTCGGGGTGGTATGCACCCTGGCCCGATTGTCATTTCTCCGATTGCTTTCGGATTAAGCGCGAACGAGCTGGCGCTCACGCGTTGCACGCCTGAGCACTTGAAACGGACGATCGTCCTGATCAATGTGCAAGGCTGCCCTTGCTGGATCCGTGCCCGCTGATGGATCATGGCGTCCGGTCGCGAGGTCTACACCACGCCGCGCTGCCTCTTTCTCCAGAAGGCGGATGCCCCGAACGAAGTCCGCGGGCGCGTCGTCAAGCAGTGATGATGCGCTCTCGGTTGCGCAATAGTGCTGCCGCAGGCTCCGGTTCGTGGTATCCGTCCGGTGTCCCTGCTCTGACCGCGCGATAAAGTGTCTGGTAGATGTCCACTATCGATGGTGTACATCTTGAGGTGAGCGATGGCGGGTAAGAAGGGTCAGAAGAAGCGGGTCTGGTCGGATGATGAAAAGCGGTCGATCTGCGCGCAGGCGCGGGTGACCGGGGTTTCTGTTGCGCAGGTTGCGCGTCGCTACGCAATGAACACCAACCTGATCCATACGTGGCTTCGCGATCCACGGTTTACATCGGAAGGTCAAACCGCGGAGTTGCCCGAGCCCGAGGAGGCAGTGTTTCTCCCAATTGAGGTCTCGGGCGTGACGTCAGCGCCAGCGCCACACATTCCGCGCTCTTCCCCAACAGGTCCCGCCACCGCGCAGCGCGTGGATATCACGTTGTCAAATGGTCGGCGCATTCTGGTGGAGGGACCAACCGCGCTGTCGGCGATTGTGGCGATGGTCGAGGGACTGACGCAATGATCCCGGTGCCGAGCAACACGCGGGTATGGCTGGCTGCCGGCGTGACGGACATGCGGCGTGGCTTCAACACGCTGGCGGCACAGGCCGAACAGGTTTTGGCCGCAGATCCGTATTCCGGTCACATGTTCGTCTTCCGGGGTCGCCGGGGTGACCTTTTGAAGATCATCTGGTGGGATAGCCAGGGAGCCTGCCTGTTTACCAAACGCTTGGAACGGGGTCGTTTTGTCTGGCCCGCAGCCAAAGAGGGCAAGGTCAGCCTGAGCCCCTCACAGCTGTCGATGCTGCTCGAAGGGATCGACTGGCGGACGCCGCAGAAGACTTGGCGACCGCTGGTTGCTGGATAGGGTAAAACTCAGCAAAACATAGGGTTTGGCGCTGTTTTGCATTCCCTCCCATAGGGCGGTCTGGTATGGATTACACCATGCTGGACGCCTTCAAATCCTTGCCAAAAGATCCTGACGAGCTGCGCTCTGTCAGCGCGCAAATGCTCCAGCATATCCAGTCTCAGGCCTACCAGATCGAGAAGCTGAAGGCAGAGCTTCATGGTCACCGCAAGGCGCGCTTCGGTTCGAAGTCAGAGGGTATGGATCAACTGGCTCTCGATTTGCTGGAAGACGAAGAGATCGCGCAGGCCGCAGAGGATCACCACACCGAGCAGCCGCCCATTGATGAAGAGACCCCAACCAACAAGCGCCAGCACAGCCGCAAGCCACTACCCAACCACCTGGATCGGGAAGATGAGGTTCTGTCGCCGGGCGAGGCATGCCACGACTGCGGCGGTGCCCTGCGCCAAGTGGGCGAGGACGTGACCGAAGAGCTGGATTATATCCCCGGCCGCTTCATGGTGCGCCGATTTATCCGTCCGCGTATGGCCTGCACCTGCTGTGAAGCCTTCGCCCAGGCCCCGTTGCCGTCCCGCCTGATCGAACGTGGGCGACCCGGACCCGGCCTTGTGTCGCACATGCTGGTCGGCAAATTTTGCAATCATCTGCCGCTTGAGCGGCAGTCCAAGATATACGCTCGCGAAGGGGTCGATCTACATCGCTCCACACTAAGCGACTGGGTCGGGCGTACCACAGCTCTGCTGGAACCCTTGGCGGAACACATTGGCAAGTTGGTCCGGGCTGGGCCAGCCCTGTTTGCGGACGATACCCCCGTTAAACTGCAGGTGCGCGCAAACACGACAAAGACCAAAACCGCCCGGCTCTGGAGTTATGTTCGGGATGAACGACCGTGGTGCGGAGTAGCGCCGCCCTGCGCTTGGTATCAGTTCAGCGTCGATCGGAAGGGCGAGCACCCCGTCAATCACCTTACCGGGTATACCGGCACGGTACATGCTGATGGCTTCGCCGGCTTCAATGGTCTGTTTGGCAAGGACAAAGCTGACGAACAGGCTTGCATGGTCCATGTGCGCCGCAAGTTCGTCGACGAGGCCGAGCGCACTGGCTCTCCCATTGCCCAACAGGCAATCAAGCAGATTGCACAGCTTTACGCTGTCGAGAAGGAGGCCCGAAGGAAAACGCCGGAAGAGCGCGTCGCCCTGCGGCAGGCCAAGGCCAAGCCTGTCTTCGACAACCTGGAGCTTTGGCTGCAGGCTCAGCTGCGCAAGATCTCTGGCAAAACCAAGCTGGCCGAAGCCATTCGGTATGCCCTGAACCGCATGCCCAAAGCCCGCAGCTACCTGACCGACGGGCACCTCGAGCTGGACAACAACACTTGCGAGAGGACAATGCGACCCGTTGCATTGGGAAGAAAAAACTACTTGTTCATGGGGTCTATTGGGGGCGGAAGCGCCGCCGCAATCGCCTATACGCTCATGGAAACCTGTAAGCTGAACAGCGTCGATCCCGAGGCATGGCTCACATGGGTCCTCCAACGTTTACCAGATCACAAGATCAATCGCATCGACGAACTCATGCCCTGGAATTGGCAGCCCGAAAAAGCCTAAAACCGCGGCGACACCGGACGCTTACGGTTCGTGAGCTTCGCGAGGCGGTCGTCTTGGGCGGCGCATTCCTCTTTTGAGCGCAGGGCTGTTGCGACAAACACGTCGGGTAATTCGCGCAACCGCTCAGATTGCTCCGCTTCGCTCGGGGCACGCCAGAGGCCTGAGGCAACCTGGCGTGCAATGTCCGACATGGTGAGTTCCTTGGGTTCACGTTGCTCCAGTTCGGCTCGCTCGTGCTCGACACCGGCAGCGGCAGTGAGCACCCGCGTCTCAGCGTCGCGCACGGCAGCCTCTCGGAGCAGAATATCTTCATCACGTCGCGTGGCCGCCGCATCACGGGCTGCAAAGGTCGCCAAAATTCTGCTTTGCAACCCACCCGTAAGTTCAGCAACCCGCTTCGCAAAGATGGTGACCCCCGCGACAGCAGGCCGAATGGCTTTAAGAAGATCCTGCCCCTTCTCATGCGGCAGCACTTTAGCTGCCTTGACGCCGTCCATGTCTTCAGTTTGGCCAGGGGCGTATAGGAGTTCCTCGGCCATCACGGCCTCGAACCCGGTCTTCAATGCCGCGGCTTCGGCCAGTCTTGTCTTGGCAGCCTCGGCGTGCTGCACTGCCTTGGCCTCGGCTTTTGCCGCTGCCGCCTGGCTTTGCTCCGCGCGCCGGGTTGCAGCCTTTGCTGCGCGAAGCTCGGTCCGCAGTTGTTGGGTTGCGGCTTTTTGCTGGTCCAGTTCCGCCCCTTGTTCCTGACGCCATTCCTGGGTGCCGCGGTGTACAGGCGTGGGTTCAGGGCGTTCGCCAAGGAAACGGTCCAAACGTTGTCGCTCTGCGTGTCTTTCGCCGCGAACCAAACCCAGGCCCTTGAAACGCCGAGCCATGCTGTCTTGGAAGGTCTCATATCCTTTGACAAGGTCTTCTTGAAGCTCGAGGCGCTTGGTTCGTCGATCCTGGCCTTTCAGAGGGGCTCCGGAAGCATCAAGAAGATCTTCATCCGGCACGTCTGGGATAAAGAATTCCCGATGAGCGCGGTGGTTCACTTCTTCTTGGCGGCCGCGTCTTTTCGAGCGTTTTGCAACAAGCGGTAGTACCGCGGCCGTCAAGTGCGGGGTCTCTTCGTCGAGTTCGAGCAGCAGGCTCACGAGGCCACGTCCAAATTTCTCCTTTAGTACCTTGTGTGTACGCTTGGCGAAGGCCTCTACGCGCTCTCGGTCCCACTGGCCTGGCCCTTCGCCGTTGGGCCGGAAATAATCCGGTGAAGCGGTTATCAGTATTTCGGTCCATGGCTTCTGATTGAGATGATGATAGGGGACTTTGGGGCCTACACCTGCGCGTTTCTCGGCTGCTTTCTTACCACGCGATTTCCTCAGGGCAGGCAATTCATTCGCCAGGTTTTTCGCGGCGATCTTGGCGTATGCGGCGTGGACGTCTTGGGAAAAGTTGCCTGTCCCCACGATGGCGCGGTTGAGCTGTGTCCGATTGGGATCGATGTGGCTGAGCTCGCCGCCCGTTCGCAGCAGATGATGCGTAAGCTTCTCCAACTCTTCAAGCGTCCGCCGCATGACGCGGGTGATCAGTCTATTCGCGGATTGTGTCATTATCGTTCTCCGTTTTGGTGACGGAGGGGAGATGGAGCCCACGAAAGGATTTCGCGGGAATGGTAACTCACTACGGGGGGTGCGAAATGGCCAGGCCTTTCCCCGGGGCTCCGCCCCTTCACCCCCCCGTTCGCCTTGCCGGGGGCTCGCTCGCCGCGTGGCGTCTCCGACGGCTTGGGGGGAGCGTCGTTCCGCACTCCTCCCCCCAAGGCCCCCCACCTGCTCGCTTTTCCGCCGCCAGCCAATGGGTTTGCTACATTCCCCTTGGACCCTTGGCATCGAGAGGACGATGGCAAGGACGCTGGCCAAACACTCTTTTGTGACTGAGCCGTGCCCCAGTCATGAAGTTCGACCCATGCGGGTTCGCTGGTGCTGGACCACCCGTCTCATTCCGTGCCCTCCTCGTGAGACACGGAATGAGACGGGTGGCCCGCGCGCTTGAAAGACTTGACCGGGCACGAATGCCCGGCGCTGAAGCCAGGAATATCTGATATGTCGTCAAATCACCGTACTACTGCCAACAAGGTAGCAAGTAATGCTACACCTGCTACGAGTGCATCAGTAGCGCCCTTTGCTACAAATGCTACATTTGGCGTTTCGGCCGACCGAATTTTCCCATCGAGTGAGAGCCATTTGGCGCCTGCCGAACGACGTCCAGGTCCGGACTTCAATACAGAGTTGCACCGCTACTGGTTTGCTTACCGAGAAGAACTGACCCGAGTGCTCGTGCTACTGCACGGGGAGCTCGGCAGTTCCGTCGCGTGGGCAATGGAAATCTCTTTGGCTCGGTTTCCGCAGCCACCATCTGCAACCATTTCGCTGGGTGAGAAAATGCTAAAAATGCTGATCCTCGATGACTTGCCCGACGGGTACGGCGCCTCGCCTTGCTCAAAGGAGGCGGAAGGTCATAATAGTCTGGGGGCAAGAGCGCAGCGCCTCCGGGACAGTCTCGAGGGGGTCTTGTCCGTTTTTCGCCGTCCCATCGAGATGGAATAAAACCGCTCTTTTTCTGACGCTTTGCGGAGGCGCACTTTCAAAAAGACGAAGCGCCTCCGTATTCGACGCGGATGTTCGCATTGACGCTCAGGCACTTGTCAAGTGCGTGCGCGAGCATAGCGAGAAGAGCAGTGAACCCTCGGATCAAGCCTTTAGCTATCTTCGCGTAGACACAGGCAGGCAAGCATCGCCGGCATTTGCGCTCAGAGCCACCGCATTAAACAAACCACACACGCATTTTGAGAGGCCTGTCTATGAGTTTCTGAACGGTGTCGGGAACTCGTTGCAGAGGGCTACCAACGGAATTCGCAGCGCTCTGCGCTGGCATGCCGCGCTTCTCGTGGGGGTGGACTGCAATTCTCTCGGATCAACCTGAATATATGCCCGGCGGTACACCAGACCGTTTTGTGTAAAATATCATTAAAATTCCGCGGTTTGTGGTTTTTTTCCAGAGATTGCTTCCGCCGTGAGGAAATCGAACCGCCTTTCTGGTTATAACCAGTTTGGTTCAAAGCCTTCCCCGAACCACGCTCCCAAATAACGGACTGACTATGACGACGAATGCATCACTTGCATCCAGCGGTCGCCAAAGGCGTGACATTGCTGTGCAATCTCTTCTTGCTGAGATTACTCTTTTGAGCGCGGAAGAACTCGCTTTAGCCCAGGGCTTCGCGGGCGTGAACGAATCCTTCCGAGCGTATTTGAAGAACGTCGGCATTTCGCCCGTTCCGCACCGTCGTGGGTATTTCGACCCGCAGCATGTGCGCGCTCGTCTAAACAGCGTCCAAGGTCTGTCCGACGCCGGCGTCGCCGCGGTAGAGACCCAGCCGGTCAGCTTGGTCGAGCAACGGAGGGCGCGTCGTGGCCAAAAGTAAATCAAAGCCCCTGCAAGGTGTGCATCGCGTAAAAAAGCGCCTTTCGGGCGGTGTCATAAAAAAGTACCACTACGCTTTTCGCGGCGGCCCAAAGTTCTGGTCTTCGGACTGTAGTTTCGAAGAGGGATCCACGGAATATGCCTTGGCCTACGCGGCGATCCTGCGCCAGCATAAGCCGTCTGTGTCAACCGCGGGCAGGAAAATCACCCGGTCAGTTATCGATCGTTACCGGCGGTCCGCGCACTTCGTCAATCTAAGCGAGCGAACACGGAGCGACTACGGCAAATACCTGACATCGTTTGACGAGGCGTTCGGCGATGATCCGATCAAGATGTTCGAGGAAAAGGAGGCCGTCGCGGAAATTCGCGAATGGAAGGACCGCTGGGCCCACTCGCCAAAACAGTACGATTACGCGACAAGCGTCGTCACCCGCTTTTTGAATTGGGCAATGAATGATGACGCTTCGATACTCGTGCACCATCACGCGAACATCGCGCGCCTATATCGATCGGATCGGTCTGACATCGTGTGGCTTCCAGAGGAACTCCGAGCCTTACGAGCAGTTGCGAATGACCGAGAGAAGCGTGTGCTTATCGCCGCTTCCGAAGGCGGTCTAACCCCTCAGGACATCGGTATTTTGAGGAATGAGCACGTGCAAAAGACCCCTAATGGAAGGCGCCTCTTCTTCCGCAGGACCAAAAGCGGCAAGCCTGTCAGTATTCCGGTGACCCCGGCTTTGTCGACTCTAATCGAAACGACGCCTGCCGGGCAGGAATATCTCGTCGTTTCGCTGGAAGGCCACATGCTGACACCCGAGCGAGCCTCAGGCATTATTCGGGATCTCAAGAAGCGCGCGAATGCAGCGGCTGCCAAGGATTCCAGCCTTATGCATATTCGCGATGAACTTCGCCTCTATGATATGCGCGGCACAGCGGCGACGGAACTGCTTCGGGCAGGCTGCAGCCTAAACGAGATCGCTGTCACGATGGGTTGGGGGCTGCGACACGCGGCCAACATCATCGAGAAATACGCAGCGGTGGTCCCAGAGGTCGCAGACGAGGTTCTCAAAAAGCTCGACGAGTTCCGCAAAAATCGCTCCGAATAAGCGCCGTTGATCTCACGCGACGTTGCGAAAAATACCGTTCATCATCTGTCGCCCAGGCAAGTATCAACGACTTCTTCCGCGGGAGCCATGATCTGTCTGGCCGTATTGCGTTCTGGAATGGCTTCAAAGAAGTTTGCGAAGTCTTCGAACCAGCGGAGTTCCCGCAGGACCGACTGGACGATTATCGCCATAGCGTCAGTTCGGAAGCAGTGTGCTTCAATCAAAGCTGCGCCCGTGCGGCTGGTCGGCAGGTGCCCCGGTGGGGCACGGCACAGCCCAGGAGGTCGCAATGCGCGCCCAGCAGCTGTAGTTTCTCTTCGAAGGCTTTGCGTAGCCATTTATCCAAGGTCGGGACAAAAGTTTCGGCGACCTTGGGCCCCAACACCATGGAGATCCCGATGCGTCGCCCCTTAGGTCAGTGCAAAGAGGTCTCACTGACCCGCGGCTCCATGGCGGGGCAGGGGCACTTGATGCTCAGATAACGCCAGCAGCTACTCTGCACCCTGCCTGAACTGTGATAAGATATCAGTCGGGTAAACCGTTCGCCGCTTCCAAAAATCGCACGCCCGCCATGGCCGAAACTCCTTGAAACCACTGCTTGGCTGGGTTTGCCAGCAGCGCACGCCATTCGCCGGTTTAGTAAGCAGTGATGAGATTTGGGACATGGTTAACGTTCACCCTGAAGACCTTTTTCGGGCACGTACGAACGCTACCTTCGGTGGCGGTTTGTAAACTGAGGTGTAAACCGAGCGATTTTTACTCATCCGAATGGAGTTAAAAGGCCTTAAACTCGAGAAAAATAAGGTGGAGGCGAGTACCGGAATCGAACCGGTGTGGACGGATTTGCAATCCGCTGCGTAACCACTCCGCCAACTCGCCGACCGGTGGTTGGCGCACTGCTAACGGATCACGAGGAAGGCCGCAAGACCCATATGCGTGTGAAAATGCGGTCAGGGCGTTGCCGCTGGCCCGGCAATGTGGCACATCACTCTTCAGACACCCTGAACGAATGAGTTTAGCTGATGAGTGATTTCGCCGCCCGCCGCGTAACCATGGTAGATACGCAGGTCCGCCCTTCGGATGTGACCAAGTTTCCAATCATCGACGCGATGTTGACCGTGCAGCGCGAAGACTTCGTGCCAGCCGCGCAGCGCGAGGCCGCCTATCTGGGTGAGAACCTCGATCTCGGTCAGGACCGGGTGCTGCTTGATCCGCGAACATTGGCCAAGATGCTCGATCACCTCGACATCACGAACGACGAACTGGTGCTCGATATCGGCTGCGCCATGGGCTACTCCAGCGCCGTGATCGCCCATATGGCCGAGGCCGTCGTCGCCGTCGAAGAAGATGAGGCGATGGCCGCCGAGGCGCAGGAGGCGCTTGCGCAGGCCGGAGCGGACAATGTGATCGTGCATGTCGCCCCGCTGACCGAAGGCGCGCCGCAGCATGGTCCCTATGACGTTGTGATCATTCAAGGGGCGGTGGGCGACGTGCCCGAAGCCTTGTTGGAGCAGGTGAAAGAGGGCGGGCGTATTGCTTGTCTCTTTATGGATCGGGGTCTGGGCGAAGTACGCGTGGGCTATAAACGCGGTGGTCAGGTGTCCTGGCGGCCCGAATTTAACGCCGGTGCGCCGGTGCTGCGTGGCTTTGAACGTCAGGCAGAATTCCAGCTGTAAGCGGGATGATGGCGCGCTGATCCGGATCGCGCGCCGCATCGCTTTCAGGGTAGGGGCACCCGTCCCGATCGGCCCATGGGCCGGTCTAAAAGGTCTAAAAAAGCCATTCAGGGGCATTGAGCCATGAGCGCAAGTAGTTTCACGAAATCCCTTAAACGTTTTGCCATCGCAGTGCCGGTGAGCCTTGTTTTGGCGAGCGGCGCTGCCCTGCCGCGGCTGGCCTCGGCGGAAACATTGGCCGACGCGCTGGTGGGGGCCTATGAGCATTCAGGTCTGCTTAACCAGAACCGCGCGCTGCTGCGCGCCGCCGATGAGGATGTGGCCACGGCGAAGTCGGCGCTGAAACCTGTGCTACAGTGGGCGGCGGG
The DNA here is from genome assembly GCF_032922545.1 of Sulfitobacter sp. LC.270.F.C4. Classification (NCBI taxonomy): domain Bacteria; kingdom Pseudomonadati; phylum Pseudomonadota; class Alphaproteobacteria; order Rhodobacterales; family Roseobacteraceae; genus Sulfitobacter; species Sulfitobacter sp. LC.270.F.C4. The sequence continues at coordinate 1,254,556 of NZ_CP136692.1, forward strand.
GCTTACACAAAGCTTCGGCACCGCGCGCAGCTCTTCGCTGCTGCCGGCCCAGTCGACGGAAAGCCTCCAGGCGTCGATCAGCCTGATTGGTGAGCTGTTGCTCTATGATTTCGGCGCAAGTGCCTATCGGATCGAAGGCGCGAAAGAGACCGTGCTGGCCACCCGTCAGGCCTTGGTGAACCTAGAGCAGCAGGTGCTTTTGCGCGCGGTAGCGGCCTATATGGGCGTGATCGAAGCCTCGGAAACGGTTGAGCTGCGCAACAACAACTTGCGGCTGCTGACCCAAGAACTGCGCGCCGCGCGGGATCGTTTCGACGTGGGCGAGGTTACCCGCACCGATGTGGCCTTGGCCGAAGCGCAGCTTGCCGATGCCCGCAGCGGGCTGGCCGGGGCCGAAGGCACCCTGCTGCGCGCGGTCGAGGAATATCGCAACGCGGTGGGCCATGCGCCCGGCAACCTCAGCCAACCGCCGAGCCTGCCGAATATCGGGGGTGATCTCGCTTCGGCCAAGGCCTTGGCCGTGCGCACCCATCCGTCGATCATCGCCGCACAGCATCAGGTGGCGGCTGCCGATCTTGGCGTCGAAGCCAATGAGGCGGCCATGGCCCCTCGGATCACGTTGAACGGTCAATATGGCCTGAACGAGACCTTCGACAGTGAGGCCTATACCCGCAGCGGCAGCGTCGGGGTGCAGGTTGGGCAGACCATCTATCAGGGCGGGGCGTTGTCCTCGGCCGTGCGCAGTTCGATGGCGCAGCGTGACGCACAGCGCGCGAACCTGCATGTCGTCCGCCATGATGTAGAGCAGGAAGTGGGCAACGCCTATGCCACGCTGGCCTCGGCGCGTGCGCAGTTGGAGGCCTCTGACAGGCAGATTCGTGCGGCGCGTATCGCTTTCCGCGGCATCCGCGAAGAAGCCACCCTCGGCGCGCGCACCACATTGGATGTGCTGGATGCCGAACAATCGCTGCTGGATGCGGAATCGACCCGCGTGTCGGCCCGCGCCAACCTTTATGTGGCGGCCTATTCCGTGCTGGCGGCCACGGGGCGTCTGACCGCGCAGGACTTAAAGCTGCCGGTGCAGATCTATGACGCGGGGGCCTATTACAACCTTGTTAAGGACGCCCCTGCTAAATACTCCAAAGAGGGCCAAGCGCTGGATCGCGTGCTGCGCGCGTTGCAAAAAGACTGACATTCCGCACGGTCGTTTGGCATTTTGCACCGCCCCATTGTGAGAATCCTCCCGCGCGGTTAAGCTATCCGCGAGGCAAGAGTGGTAGAGAAATATGTCCGAACCCGTCACAAACGCGGAGGTGGAAGACGTGCTGTCGTCGATTCGCCGATTGGTGTCTGAAGACAAACGTCCCCTGCAAACGTCCAACCCTACGCCGGTGCCCAGCCCCGTTGAGGCGCCCGGTCCTGTAACTGACGCCGAGGCTCAGGCTGCTGCCCCCCAGCAGCAGGACGAGGGGGCAGAGTTCAAAAGCATGCGCTCGACCGCGGCGGATAAGATCACGTCGGAGGACTTCACCCCGCATCTGTCGCTGCGTGCCACCACTGCCAGCCCAGCACGCCCTGATTCCGATGATGAGACCAGCGAGCTGCCCAAGACCACGCCGCAGCCGCTGAGCCTTACCCAAGCCATGCAGACCGAAGAGGATGACAGTGCCGACGAGACAGAGCGTCCCTTCGTTTCCGCCCGCCATCCTGCCACCCCCCCAGCCGACAAAACGCTAAGCGCGTCGAGCGACCGTTTGGTGCTGACCCCGGCGCTCAGGGTGGCCACCTCGGATGGCAAAGACCGCCCGCAGCCCGCCGCCGTTGATCCCGCCAAGGTCTCGCCTTTGGACTATGACATGCTGCATGACGATCCCAGTGATCTGCATGCCGAAGACTACGGCACCCCCGCTTCTGAACCCGTGTCAGACGCCGCGGCGGAGGTTGAGGCCAAGGCGCGGACCGTCTCCGAGGCGGTGGCCAAGGCCACGGGCGCCAGCCGCAGCGACAAGCTGGCCGCGTTGGAGACAGCCATCGGCAAGATCTCTGACGATTGGGACCCCGACGCCCCCGGCGACAACGACTATTCCGGTACAGAGCCCCCGGCGATGGAGTGGAAAGACGATGCGGAGCTAGAGGCGCCAGAGGCACCGATCGCCGACACGGCAACGGTAGAGGCCGAAAAACCGGCCCCGCGCCGCCCGCAGCCCTCGACACCGCAGGTCGAAGAACAGGTGCGCCGTTTTGCCGACAGCGGCCCGCGTGTCGCCGATCCGGCGGCGACCGCACCGGAATTCGGCTATACCGTCTCTGCGCAAGATGAAGCCGTGGCGGGCGATGACCAGTTCCTTGACGAAGAGGCGCTGCGCGATCTGGTGACAGAGATCGTCCGCGCCGAGTTGCAAGGCGCTTTGGGCGAACGGATCACCCGCAATGTGCGCAAACTGGTGCGCCGCGAGATCCACCGCGCCCTCACGGCACAAGACCTCGAATAGGCCAAGGGGCGGCACCTGCTGGCCATCCCCTGACAAGATGACGCTGCGCGACCCGCCGCGCGCGGCCTTGCGCGATATGCGCCGCCGTTTACATTAAGGCCAACAGGGCGGAAGGATCACCGATGGAATTGACGGTTAACGGCACGGTCCACGAAGTGGACGTGGAAGACGACATGCCGCTCCTGTGGGTCTTGCGCGACGAGTTGGGAATCACCGGGCCGAAATACGGCTGCGGCATCGCGCAATGCGGTGCTTGCACCGTGCACGTCGATGGGCTGGCCGTGCGGTCTTGCCAATTGCGGGCGGCGGATGTGAACGGCAATGTCACCACCATCGAAGGCTTGGGCACGCCGGAAGCGCTGCATGTGGTGCAGGCGGCATGGGTGGAGCATCAGGTCGCGCAATGTGGCTACTGCCAATCCGGACAGATCATGCAAGCAGCCTCGTTTCTTGAGTTGAATCCCGAGCCGACGGACGATCAGATCGACGCCGCGATGAGCGGGAACCTCTGCCGGTGTGGCACCTACCCGCGCATCCGCGCCGCGGTCCACAGCGCCGCCGCGCGTTTGCGGGGGGCCTGAGCATGTCGCGTTTGCGCACCATCACCCGCCGCAGTTTCATCGTCGGTTCTGCGGCTATCGTCGGGGGCGTCGCCTTTGGCACCTATCTTTATAAACGTGACCTGAAGAACCCGCTGCTTGAGGGGCTTGCCCCCGGCGCGGCGGCAATCACGCCGTATGTTAAGATCGATGCGGGCGGTGTCACCTTGATCACCCCGCGCGCCGATGTGGGGCAGGGGGCTTACTCCGTCCAAGCGCATATGATCGCTGAAGAATTGGATGTCGATCTTGACGCGGTGCAGATCACGCCCGGGCCACCTTCGCCGGTTTATTACAATGGTGTCGTAGGGGTTGAGGCGATGCCGATTGCCGCGACCTCAGAGACGCTGCTCGCGCGGACCGGGCGCGGGGCGTCGGATGTGGCGGGGAAACTGCTGGGCCTGCAACTGACCGGCGGCAGCTCTACCGTGCCGGATATGTATGACCGCTTGCGCATGGCCGGGGCTGTGGCACGTGAAACGCTCTTGGCCGCCGCCGTGGCGCAGACAGGTCTAGAGCGGAGCCAGCTTAAGACCGAAGCGGGCGCCGTGGTGCTGCCCGATGGGATGCGCTTGGCCTATCAGGACCTTGCCGCCGCAGCAGCAGAAATTGATCCGGTGACCGAGGTCGCGCTGCGCGATCCCGGCGACTGGCGGCATTTGGGCAAGGCGCAAATGCGCACCGATATCGTGCCGAAATCCACCGGCACCCAGACCTATGGCATCGACATGGCGATGGAAGGGATGCTCCATGCTACGACCCGCACCAACCCGGCGCAGGGCGGAAAGATCATGGGGTTTGATGCGGGCCACGCCGAAAAGATGCGCGGTGTGAAGGCGGTGTTGCCGATCACCGGCGGCGTCGCGGTGGTTGCCGACAATACTTGGCGGGCCTTTCAAGCCGCGCAGGCGGTGGAATGCGATTGGGGGCCGTCGCCCTATACCGGCGATACGGCAGAGCAGTTCAAAGCGGTCGCGGCCTCCTTTACCGAAGACCGCCAAGACAGCCGGTTCCGCGATGACGGCGACGTGCCCGCCGCCCTTGCCGACGGCGATGTGCTGGAGGCCGAGTACCGCATTCCCTACCTCGCCCACGCCCCGCTAGAGCCGATGAGCGTCGTGGTGAAGCTTGAGAAAAGCCGCGTCGACATTTGGACCGGCACGCAGATTCCGCGTTTCATGCAGGCCAATGTCGCCGCGCTAACCGGGATCGACGCCGAGAACGTGCATATCCATGTGCTGATGTCAGGCGGCAGTTTCGGGCGGCGGTTGGAGGATGACTATACCCTGCGCGCCGCCGAAGTGGCGATGCAAATGCCCGGCACGCCGATCAAGATGGTCTGGTCGCGCGAAGAGGATTTCACCCATGACTTCCCCCGCCCGCTGGCTATGGCTCGGGCGCGTGGCAAGGTCTCGGATGGGCAGATCGCGGCCTATGATCTGGCCATCGCGGCACCTTCGACGGCGGAATCGCAAATGGCGCGGTTGAACCAGCCGGTTTTTGGCCCCGACATCGCCATCGTGGCGGGCGCGTGGGATCAGCCCTTCGCGATCCCCGATTACCGCGTCACCGGCCACCGGGTGCCGGCGATGGTGCCGGTCAGTTCGTGGCGGTCGGTCGGGGCGTCGAGCAATGGGTTTCTGCACGAAAGCTTCATGGATGAGATGTGCCATGTCGCAGGCGTCGATCCGTTGGAGGAACGGTTGCGGCTTTGCACCCATGCGCCCTCCCGCGGGGTGTTGGAGGCCGTGGGCGAGATGTCGGATTGGGGCGCGGACCTTGGGCCGGGGCGGGGCCGGGGGCTGGCGTTTTGCCTGTCCTTCGGCGTGCCGGTGGCCGAGGTGGTTGAGGTCAGCCAGACCGATGCGGGTCTCAAGATCGACCGCGTTTTCGTGGCCGCGGAAGTGGGCCGCGTGTTGGACCCGGTGAACTTTGAGGCGCAGCTTTCCGGGGCGGTGATTTGGGGCTTGGGCCATGCGATGAACTGCGAGCTTACCTATCGCGACGGGGTGCCGCAGCAGGATAACTATCACCTCTACGAAGGGCTGCGGCTGTACCAGACGCCCAAGATCGAGGTGCGCGGGCTAGAGAATGGCGGCAAACTGCGCGGCATCGGTGAGCCGGGTGTGCCACCTGCCGCGCCTGCGCTGGCCAATGCGATCTTTGCCGCCACGGGTCAGCGTATTCGTGAACTCCCCCTCTCCAAATCCGTGGATTTCGCATGAAGTACCTCCTGACCTGTGCCGCGCTGATGCTGGCCGCCCCCGCAGTAGCGCAGGATGCGCCAGACCGGGCGGAGGGGCTGGCCGCGTGGGACCGGATTTTTACCGTTACCGCGCATCCGCGCTGCACCAACTGCCATGTGGGCGAAGAGGGGAAGCCGATGTGGCAGGCATTGGGCTATGGGCCAGAGGCGGTGCATGGCATGAACGTGCGCGCGGGCGAGAGCCGGATCGGGGCCGAGAGCATTCCTTGCGACGCCTGCCACGTCACCTCTGCCGCCGCCAATACCGTGCCCCACGCCCCGCCGCATATCGACGATGCATGGCGGCTGCCTCCGGTGGAATTGGCGTGGCTCGGCAAGACCTCGGCAGAGGTCTGCACCCAGTTGCGCGACCCTGAAACCAACGACGGGCATGACATCGCCTCATTGGTCGATCACCTGCAAAACTCGGCTTTCGTGAACTGGGGTTTCGCCCCCGGTGCGGGACGGTCGGTGCCCAAAGGGTCGCTTGATGCGCTGGTGCATGATGTGACGGTCTGGGGCGCTGCGGGCACGCCCTGCGAAGGGGATTGAGGGTTAATCGCTCATCGCGCGGGCCAGTCTGCGAATGCGCAGCGCGCGGTTTAACTCACCGCCAAAGATCAGCACCAGTGCGGCGAGATACATGAAATAGAGCGCCGCGATGATCCCCGCCATGCCCGCGTAATAGCTGGCATAGGTGCCAAAGCTGCGCAGGTAGGACGAAAAGAGCATCGCCAGCAGGGTCCATGCAACGGCGGTTGCCACCACCCCGGGCCAGATGTTGTTAAACTTGGTGCGCCGGGCGGGCAGGATCACATGGGCGGCAAAAAGCGCGACCAACAGGATCGTGGCCGAGGCCGGAAAGCGGACAAGGCCGACAGTCACCGACCCCGGATCAAACCCCGGCATCAGCATATGTAGCCAAGACCCGGCACGCGGGGCCAGCACCAAAAGGTATCCCACGATCACAAGGATCAGGCTTGCCAGCAGCACCATGGCCACCTGCACCGCATAGATCGTGAAGACCGAGCGCGTCTCGCGCAGCCCATAGGCGCGGTTCAGGCCGATGCGGACCCCATCGACCCCGCCCACAGCAAACCAGACGGTCAGCAAGATACCCACGCTCAGCAGATCGCCGCGCGGCACGGTCATGACCTTTTCCACCTCTGACACGATGGGTTCGATCAGGGCAGGGGGGACAATGGCGATCAGGAAGTGGATCAAGTCATCGGCCATCGACCGATCGCCGACAAAGGCGGTGAGCGAACTGGTGAAGATCAGGAACGGAAAAATCGCCAGCAACGCGCGAAAGGCCACGTTTCCGGCCATACCAAAGGCGTCATCGCTCCACAGGCGCAGCACCGCTTCGTACAGAACTGCGCGCGCGACCCGCAGCCCGGTGCCGTGAAACAGGTCCTCGGGGTTCTCGCTGAGAACACCGTGGGTCAACACGACTTCGCGCTTTTGGTCCTGAGCCGATCTGGCGTCCATGCCAATGCCTCGTTTTCATCCCATGAGGCTAAGCTAGTGCCCGATGGCCCGGGCTGCCACCTTGATGACGGGCCACTGGCAAGAGCAGGCTCATGCGATTGATCTTGCCAAAGGGTGATCGCTCCACTTGACGCTCGCAGAGCGATAAAATAGGAGAGAGGCCGTAGCGCGGGCGTTGTGTAATGGTAAGACCTCAGCCTTCCAAGCTGATGATGCGGGTTCGATTCCCGCCGCCCGCTCCACTCTTTCCCCAGACCTGTTTTGACCGCCGCCACCGCGCGGGATAGTTGCGCCTGCTGCGCTCATCAGGGGCGGCAGATTGTCCTTATGACGGCGGTCCTGCTTGACCCTGCCCAGCCCCCGCGCCATGACCGATGTGGAAAGACAAAGGAAAGCCCATGGCCCGCACCCCAGCCCCCGCACAGTCCGCCAAAGATGAACGCGAAAAGTCGCGGCGGATCGGCGCTCTGGCGGCGTTGATGCCTTTCATGGCCCCTTACCGCGTGCTCATGGCCGCCGCCGGGGCAGCGCTGGTGCTGACCGCGATGATCTCACTGACGCTGCCCTTGGCCGTGCGCCGGGTGATCGACAATTTCGGCACCGGGGAGAGCGAATTGCTCGACCTTTATTTCGTTGCCGCCCTGCTGATCGCGGCGCTGCTCGCCGTGGGCACCGGGCTGCGCTATGCGCTGGTTACCCGGTTGGGCGAACGGGTGGTGGCCGATATCCGGCGCGCGGTTTTTGACCGCGTGGTGGGCATGAGCCCTTCGTTTTATGAGCGCATCATGACCGGCGAAGTGCTGAGCCGGATCACGACCGACACCACGCTGATCTTGTCGGTGATCGGCTCTTCGGTCTCAATCGCACTGCGGAACCTGTTGATCTTTGTCGGGGGCTTGGGGCTGATGCTGCTGACTTCGGCCAAGCTCACTGGGCTTGTGCTGCTGATCGTGCCTGCGGTGGTGATCCCGATCCTGACGCTGGGCCGCCGCCTGCGGGTGCTGAGCCGAGAGAACCAAGACTGGATCGCGGCGAGTTCGGGCAATGCCTCTGAAACGCTGGGCGCGGTGCAAACGGTGCAGGCTTTCACCCATGAGGCCGCAAGCCGGGGCCAATTCGCGCAGATGACCGAAGCCTCTTTCGATGCCGCGCAGCGCCGGATCAAGACCCGCGCCGCGATGACGATGATCGTGATTTTTCTGGTCTTCGCGGGCGTGGTGGGCGTGCTGTGGATCGGCGCGCGGGATGTGCGCGCCGATGTGATGAGCGCGGGCGCGCTGGTGCAATTCGTGATCTATGCGGTCATGGTCGCGGGCGCGGTCGCCGCCCTGTCCGAGATCTGGGGCGAGTTGCAGCGCGCAGCGGGTGCCACGGAACGGCTGGTTGATCTGCTCCAGACCGAGGACACGGTGCAAGACCCGTCGCCCGAGGGGCAGACCACCCTGCCGCAGCCCGTGGCGGGCAAAATCGCCTTTGAGAACGTGCAATTCACCTATCCCGCCCGGCCCGATGTGGCGGCGTTGGATGGCATCGATCTCGAGATCAATCCGGGTGAGACGGTGGCCTTTGTCGGCCCCTCGGGCGCGGGGAAGACGACAATCATTCAGATGATCTTGCGCTTTTATGACCCGCAGTCGGGGCGGATCACGCTGGATGGTGTGGACCTGCGCGATGTGGCGCGGGATCACTTCCGCCGTGCTATTGCGCTGGTGCCGCAAGACCCGGTGATCTTTGCCGCCACGGCGGCCGAGAATATCCGCTTTGGACGGCCCGATGCCAGTGACGCAGAGGTTGAGGAGGCCGCCCGCGCCGCGGCGGCGCATGATTTCATCACCGCATTGCCCGAGGGCTATGACAGCTATCTGGGCGAGCGTGGCGTGATGCTGTCTGGCGGGCAGAAACAGCGCATCGCCATCGCCCGCGCCATCCTGCGCGACGCGCCGGTTCTGTTGCTGGATGAGGCGACCTCTGCGCTGGATTCAGAAAGCGAAGGGCTTGTGCAGGCTGCTGTGGACCGTCTGAGTGCCGACCGCACCACGTTGATCGTGGCGCACCGTCTGGCCACTGTGAAAAAGGCAGACCGCATCGTGGTGATGGAGTCGGGGCGCATCGCCGCCATCGGCACCCATGACGAACTGGTGGCCAGCGACGGGCTATATGCGCGTCTGGCGCGGCTGCAATTCACCGATGGGGCCGTCGCCGCAGCCTAAGGCAAGCTTGAACCACGCAACCCCGGCGTTACGTCACCCTAGTGTGACGTTGCGTTTGTTGCCGCCGATTGCTTGCGAAACGGCGCGTTTCACCGCAATCTGGCGCGAGGAGAATAAGCCGGAACACCGGCATAGGGGAGGAGACACCATGACATTCGCCGGGATCGAAGACCGCAATGCCATCGCGGCGGAAATGCCGTGGGAAGACCGCGACGTGGCCAAGACGCTCTACGGAATGCTGAGCAATACGACCGCGAAATTCCCCAACCACAACGCCGTCAGCTATCAGATATTCTCAGGCCCCAAAGACAAGGCCGAAACGCTGAGCTGGAAAGAGTTGCATGGCCGTGTGACGCAGGCCGCGAACCTGTTCCGCAGCCTCGGCGTGGGCGAGAAAGACGTGGTGGCCTATGTGCTGCCGAACTGTAACGAGACGACGATTACCCTGCTGGGCGGCGCCGTGGCCGGGATCGTCAGCCCGATCAATCCGCTGCTGGATGCCGAACAAATCGGCGCGATCCTGCGCGAGGTCGGCGCATCGGTCGTCGTTACCCTGCGGCCTTTCCCCAAAACGGATGTGGCCCAAAAGACCGCCGAGGCGGTGCGTCTTGCGCCCAAGGTGCATACGGTGCTCGAAGTTGATCTGGTCCGCTATCTGACCCCACCGAAAAGCTGGATCGTCCCGCTGGTGCGGCCCAAGGGGATGGTGAACAATCAGGCGAAATACCTTAACTTCAACGCCGAAATCGCCAAACAGAACACTTCGCTCAACTTTGAGGATGTGCAAGAAGACCGCGTTGCCTGCTATTTCCACACCGGCGGCACCACCGGCATGCCCAAAGTCGCGCAGCACAAGTATTCCGGGCTGATCTACAACGGTTGGCTGGGCCATCGCCTGCTGTTCAGCGAGCAGGACAATATCATGTGTCCGCTGCCGCTGTTCCACGTCTTTGCCTGCCACGTCATCCTGATGGCCGCCGTGTCTTCGGGCGCGCATGTGGTCTTTCCGACGCCGCAGGGCTATCGCGGGGACGGGGTCTTTGACAACTTCTGGAAGCTGGTCGAGCGGTGGAAGATCACCTTTATCATCACCGTGCCCACGGCGATTTCGGCCAAGATGCAGCGCCCAATCGATGCGGATGTCAGCACCGTAAAGACCGCCTTCTCCGGCTCGGCCCCGCTGCCGCTGGAACTCTTCCGCCGCTTTGAAAAGGCCACAGGCGTCACGCTGGTCGAAGGCTACGGCCTGACCGAGGCGACCTGCCTTGTGTCCTGTAACCCGACGGATGGCCCCAAAAAGGTCGGCTCCATCGGCATCGCATTCCCCTATTCGGATGTGCGCATCATCAAGGGCACGGCAGACGGGCCGATTGACGCGGAAACGGATGAGATCGGCGAGATCTGCGTGTCGAACCCCGGTGTCTTTGCGGGCCATACCTATGTCGAGGAAGACAAGAACAAAGACCTCTTCTACCACGGCAAATACCTGCGCACTGGCGATCTGGGCCGGATTGACGCAGATGGCTACATCTGGATCACGGGCCGCGCCAAAGACCTGATCATTCGCGGCGGTCACAACATCGACCCCGCCGAGATCGAAGAGGCGCTGCTGGGCCATGAGGCCGTCGCCTTTGCGGGCGCCATCGGCCAGCCCGACCCCCATGCGGGCGAGGTGCCCTGTGCCTTCGTCGAACTGGTGGAGGGCGCCAAGGTCACCGAAGAGGAACTGCTCGCCTTTGCGCGCGAGCATGTCGCCGAACGTGCTGCCCAGCCAAAGCACCTCAAGATCATGGATGAGTTGCCCAAGACCGCCGTGGGCAAGATCTTCAAGCCCGACCTGCGCAAGGATGCGATCACGCGGGTCTATAATGGCAGCCTTGAGAAGGCGGGCTGTGCTGCGCGGGTGACCGACGTGATAGACGACAAAAAGCGCGGGTTGGTGGCTCAGGTCACCATGCATGACGCCACGCATGACGACGTGTCGAAAGTGCTCAGCGTCTATACGCGCCCTTGGGAACCTGTGAGCTAAACGACTCAAACGGGTAGGGCGGCCTAGATCGCCCCCATTCCCCAAATTCCCCGATTGCAGCCCCGCTGCGTTGCGCCGATGCACATTTCCTGTGTATCGGCGCAAAAATTTTAGGCTGTTTACTTTTAGTTAGCCCCCGGCCTTTCGCGACAGGCATAGCGCCTATGCAAATTCTGCGGGTTCAAAATAGGGTCAGAGCGTACTACTTCTGCATTGCAGCATTGATAATGCACTTGCAGCATTCTGAAAGGAGTTGCGCTTATGACGATGGCAATCTCACGTGGCACCACCCTGAGCTCCGCGCTCGATGGGCTTCATCACACCTTTGACGGCATGCGCCGTCGTGTGGCCCAGATCAAGGCCCGGCGCGCAGCTTACAACCGAACTTTCACAGAACTTAACGTACTGAGTGATCGCGAACTGTCGGACATCGGCATCGCGCGGTACGACATCCGGCGTGTTGCGTCGGAAGAACTTTCGAAGGAACAGACCTATGAAGTATGACAACACCCTATCCGCCCCTCACGGTTTCTCCCTGCGTGACGCGACCGCTCCGGTATTCGGTGCGCTTGGCACCGCTGCTGGCAAAGTCGGCACCCTGCTGGCGCGTGGCGTCACCCAAATGCAGATTTCGCGTATGCAGTCCGTCCTCAACAGCATGAGCGACGCACAGCTTGAGCGCGCGGGCATCGACCGCAACCAGATCCCGCAGCACGCCCAAGCGCTGGTGACAGAAGAATACGACGGTCTGTAAGCCGCAGCGCTTATGACCTTCAGCAATCAATGTCGCGCCCTGCGCGCTGCATTGTCAGGTGCCGGACCCCGCTCCTCCTTCCCGGGTTGATCTGACACCGCATATTAACGGTCCTCCTCCTCCCGGACCCGTTATACCGACCGGCAAGCTTACCTCCTCCCAAGCTTGCCGGTCCATGCTTTCTACCCCAATATCAAGGCGCTGCGCTGTCGAGCCAGAGGGTCACCGGCCCGTCATTGACCAGCGCCACCGACATGTCGGCGCCGAACCGTCCCATCTGAACTGGAATGTCCAGAGCGGCGAGGCTGCGGGCGAAATGCGCGTAAAGCGCCTCTGCCATGTCCGGCTTTGCCGCGCCGGAAAAGCCGGGGCGATTACCGCGCGAGGTATCGGCGGCGAGGGTGAATTGGCTCACCACCAAGGCCGCGCCGCCGGTTTGCGCAAGGCTCAGGTTCATCTTGCCGCCTTCATCCTTGAAAAGCCGGAGTTTAGAGATTTTCAGGGCGAGTTTCTCGGCGGTTTCTTCGGTGTCTTCGGGCATGGCACAAACAAGGATCAGCAGGCCGGGGCCGATCTCTCCGATGATGTCACCCTCGACCGTGACCGACGCCTCGGTCACCCGTTGCAGCAATGCGCGCATGTCAGTCTTTCCAATCGATAATCTCTGAGGGGGCCGCCCGTTCGGTGCGAAAGCCATTGGCCGGATGCTTGGCATCGGCATAGCCGAATGAGATCGCGCAGAGCACCAGCCGATCCTCGGGCAGATCAAGCACCTCACGCACCAAAGGCGCATAGGCGGCGATGGCGGCCTGCGGGATGCTGGCCACGCCAAGCGCCGTCGCGGCGAGGGTGAAGGCCGTGACGAAGCCGCCGCAGTCCATCGCACCATAGGGGCCAAGCTCGCTCGGGGCGGTCACGATGGCCACATGCGGCGCGTCAAAAAGCGCGTAGTTGCGCAGCATCTGTGCCTTGCGCGCGTCGCGGTCGGATTTCGCGATGCCCACCGCGTCGTAGAGTTGGAAGCCACAGGTGCGGCGACGCTCGGCATAGGCGCCTGAATAGCCTGTGGGCCACGGCAGGTCCGGCTCCACCGGGGTATTTGCGCTTGCGGCCTCAAGCAGTGCGGCGCGAAAGGCGTCGGTGCCCGCGCCGCGCGTTACGGTCACCTGCCATGGCTGCGCATTGCACCATGAGGGCACGTGACGCGCGGCGCTGACAATCTGGGTGATGGTCTCCTCGGGCAGTGGGTCAGAGAGAAAGGCGCGACAGGAGTAGCGGGCCTGCAAGAGGTCGGTGAATTGGTCATAGGTCTGGGTCATTGCTGGGCCATGAAATAGCCGACGATGGCGGCGGCGATCAGCCCCAGCACCACGGCGAAAGTGATTTTGATCGCGGAATAGGGCCGTTCGCCCTGCACCTTGCCGGAGTGGCCATTCACCACAAAGCGATAGGTCTTGCCGCGGTATTTATACGCGGCCAGCCAGACCGGCAGCAGGATATGTTTGAAGGTCACATCGCTGATCTGCGTGTTGATGTCATGCACCCGCTGGCGGTCCCCGCCGATGTCGAATTTCACGTCCCGTTCAATCACCCGGTCCATATGGGCGCGGGCCTGAACAAAGCCTTCCTCCAGCGTGACGCCGTAAGCCTCGGCCCGGAAACCGGCGAGGTATTCCGGCGCATAGGGCTCCAGCGCCGAGAGGTCCCAAGGGTGCAGCGCATCGGTGTGTTTCTTGGGCAAAGAACGCGAGGCAAGCACCAACACATCGTCAAAGAACCGCGCAACCCGGCCCGACGCCGCCCGCCAGCGGATTTTCGGCACCTGTTGCTGCACCCGTTTTCCATCGCGCATAACGGTGCGCGTGACGTAATAGACCGTGCCCCGCTCCCCGCGATAGCTGGAGGCGGTCTGCGCGTCATAGGTCCAGAACGGCACGTAAATACCCTGCATCCGGCGGCCCTTGCGGGCATATTGCTGCAGGCCATTGGGCGCGAACCAAAGACCGCCGAGCCAGTCTTTCATGGCATCGCGGGCGCTTTCTTCGGGCAGGGCAAAGGGCAGCACGGCGCGGGGTTTGATATGTCGGTTGGTGCCGGTGTCGATCACCACGGGCGTGGCGCAGAAGGGGCATTCGGCGGCGTGTTTGCCGGGCTCGAATTCCACCTGCGCCGCGCAATTGGGGCAGGTGGTGACGCGGGTCTCTTCCATTTCGGCAGCGGGCAGGGCGGATTGCAAGCCTGCGCGGAAATCTTGCTCGGCGATGGCATGGGCGTGGCGGCCCGTGCCGTCGATAGGCTCCACATTGCCGCAGTGATCGCAGATCAGCAGCGACTGCGCCGGATCAAAGCGCATGTCAGAGCCGCAGGTGTCACAGGGGAAACGGTGCTCTTCTAGCGGGGCGGCGGGGGGCAGATCGGTGGCGGACATCAGGGGTGCTTTGCAAGGTCAATCGCGGCGGTGCGGATGGGGGGGCCGCAGCCCTAGAGGGGGCCACGGGGGGCAGGCCGTCTGCGCGCAAAGGTGTTATCCCTCGCGCCAGCGGATCAGGCCGGAGGCGGCGGCGGTGGCATCACCGTAAAGAGCTGCGCCAGCTCGGCCACATCCTCGGCCCGCTGCCAACCATCTTGGCCCGGCGTCCAGACCAGAGCATCGCGCCCGAGGCTGCCTTCGGTCACTTTGCGGCCCATCGCGGCCTTGGAAAAGGGCCCGGAGGTCGCGCCATCTTTGGCGATATGCCAGACCTTTTCGACCGGCGGCGGGGGCGGCGGAACCGGCGCGGCGGTGGGGGCAGGGCGCGCGCCCCAAGGGCCGGCCTGTGCGCTGGCCGCCTGCGCCATGCTCATGCCCAGACCCGCGCCAAGGCCGGTTTGCATCGCCGCCCCGCCCGCGCCATCGCGGCCAAGCGCCTCAGCCGCTTGGAACTGCATGTATTCGTTTAGATTTCCGACCACGCCCATGGAGGTGCGTTTGTCCATCACCGCCTCTACCGCGGGCGGGAGGGAAATGTTCTCGATGTAGAGCTCGGGCATCGCCAGCCCGTATTCGGCGATCTGGGCGGCGATATCCTTGCCGACCAATTGGCCCAGTTCGCGCGTGTTGGCGGCCATGTCGAGCACCGGGATACCAGAGGAGGCCAGCGTGCGGGAAAAGGCCTGCACGATGATGTTGCGGATTTGGTAAGAGATTTCATCCATGGTGAATTCACCATCGGTGCCGACAATCTCGGTCAGGAACTTCGCTGGGTCGCTCACGCGGACCGAGTAGGTGCCATAGGCGCGCAGGCGCACGGGGCCGAACTCAGGATCGCGGGCGATGATCGGGTTCTTGGTGCCCCATTTCAGATCATTGAACCGGATGGTGTTGACGAAATAGATCTCGGACTTGAACGGGCTTTTGAAGCCATGGTCCCAATGCTGAAGCGAGGTCATGATCGGCATGTTGTTGGTCTCAAGCATATAGAGACCGGGGGTGAAGACATCCGCCAACTGCCCCTCATGCACAAAGACCGCCGCTTGCCCCTCGCGCACCGTCAGCTTGGCGCCGTATTTGATCTCATGGCCCTCACGCTCGAACCGCCAAACCATGGTGTCGCGGGTGTCGTCGGTCCAGTGAATGACGTCGATGAACTGGCCGGAGAGGAAATCGAAAATGCCCATGGGGATGGTCCTTATTCTTTCGTCGTAAAGCTGCGTTACACCGGCCCGTCCGTCAACTCGCGTGCGATGATCCGGGTGATCGGGTTGACCTGCTCCGCTGTCATGCCGGGGCGCAGACGCTTGTCATAGAGCATCTTGAGCAGGAGTTCGTCGTGTTTGGTCAGCAAGGCGAATTCGTCGTCATCGTTAAAGATCGACGGGCGCGCGGCGGGGCTGTCATTGGCCAGACCCAAGCCTTGGGCCAGTTCTTCGTGGATGCACGACAGCCGCAGCAACCCGGGGTTTTCCGAGCGGATCACCGCCACGGCGGCGGTATAGACATTCGGGTTGTCGCCTGCGGCATAGGCGGCCACGGCGCAATAGGTGTCGCGGCGCATGTTGCGCATCGCACGGAGCGACGATGGGCTTACGCCCGCGACCTTTTCCGCAGCATGGGTCAAAGCATCGACCCGGTCATCTTCAGAAGCCACAACCACTATGAAATTAGGCGTGCCTGTCGTTGAGATCGGATGCCCCGTAACCCGGGCAAGGCGTCGCGCGAAAGCCTTGATGTTGGTGGTGTCAGAGCGGCGTTGCGACGGGGGGATGCTATCACCAAAGATGATCTGCATGTGAACAGGCCCTTCCCAGCGGCGCAGCGGGCTGGCCCCACCGTGGCCGGAAAAATTGCCGTCATATTCGTTATAAAGGGCGATCTGCTCAAAGTTGCGGACCAGCATTTCGCTGGTAAAGGGCGTGTCATCACCGCCGCCGTCTTGGCGCAGCAAATCCTGGCTCAACTGCGCCTTCTCGACCTGATGCAAATAGCTGCGCAGCATGGCGCTTTTTTGTGAAGTGGGTTTGGCCACCACAGCCGGAGAGGGGGGCTTTGCCGCAGGGCGGGCCTGCGGCTTGGCGACCTGTTGCAAGACGGGCGCGGGTTCGGCGCAGGCCAGCAATAGCATGCCCAGCGCCAGCGCCCCCCCGGCGCGCAGTTTTCTGCGCAGACGTTCTTGCATTACCTGTTCCCTCACGTCGGTCTTAGCTTGGCACCGCGTTGCCTGTGGTGTCGCCCAAGCCCGTTTCGCGGGCCTTGGCGGCGGCCAGTGTGTCGCGCAGACGGCCTTCCATTTCCTGCAACTCCTTCTCGGCATTGGCGCGTTTTGCCTTGCCTTCATCGGCGATTTGCAGGGATTCTTCGATGGTGCCGATCAGGTCTTCGTTGGCCTGTTTCACCGCTTCGATGTCGAAGACGCCGCGCTCCATTTCCTGACGGATCACCTTGTTGCTGTCACGCAGGTTCTTGGCGTTGGAGGTGAGCAATTCGTTGGTCAGGTCATTCGCCTCGCGCACCGCATTGGCCGCGTCACCGCTGCGCTGGATGGTGACGGCTTGGGCCAGTTGCGTTTCCCACAGCGGTACGGTGTTCACCAAGGTCGAGTTGATCTTGGTCACGAGGCTTTTGTCGTTCTCCTGCACCAGACGGATCGAAGGCAGGGATTGCATGGTGACCTGACGTGTCAGTTTCAGATCATGCACCCGACGCTCCAGATCATCGCGGGCGGCACGCAGATCACGGAGTTCCTGCGCCCGCATCACCTGATCGTCTTCGTTCGCCTTATCCAGCGCGGTCTGTTTGGCGGGGATGGTCTTGTGATCCAACTCTTCGATCTTGGCCTCACCGGCCGAGATATAAAGCGCCAGTTCGTCGTAGAATTGCAGCGTCTTTTCATAAAGCAGGTCGAGCGATTTGATGTCTTTCAACAGCGTATGCTCATGCGCCAGCAGGTTGTCGGTGATCCGGTCGATCTGGCCTTGCACCTCTTCGAAGCGCGCGGTGAATTTGGCGAATGGGGTGGCGCGGCCCAGCAGTTTTTCCCACCAGCTTTGTTTGCGCCGCACGTCCAGCTCAGAGACCGAGAAGCCGCGGATCGCGCTGACCATGGTGCGCAGGCTATCGCCCGCGGGGCCGACATCCTTGTTGCGCACATCGGCCAGCATGGATTGGCTGATTTCTTGCAACTCGGCCTGCGCGGCAGAGCCGAAACTGACGATGGACTGCGTATCGGTCACGTCAATCTCGGCCATACGCTTTTGGATTTCCGTGCTCTGTGCTGCATCGGCTTTGGCCAATGGCACGATGGCATTGGCATCCGCCGGTTCGGGCAAAACGGTTGCGTTCACTTCTTCCACCAACCCTTGCGATTGGGCAGCTTTTTCACGGAGGGCATCGGTCATCACTGATCTTCCTTGGTATTTGCAGGGGCGGGCTGTTCCAGTCGGACCCCCTCGCGGGAGAGGCGTTCACGCAGCACGTCGATTTCCACGTTCAGATCGCTGCGGTCGTCCAGCAGGGACTTCGCTGTGCGGGCGGCAAAGTTCTGATCCAGATCGTCGAGCAAAGCGAGGTAGTCGTCGCGGGCTTGCGCGTCTTGGTTGCGGGCATAGAGGTCGGCGAATTTCACCGTCGCATCATGCGCGCCGCGCAGATAGACGACAAGGTATTTGCGGGCGGCGGTCAGGTCGCGGGGGTCTTCTTCGACGGTGCGGATCAAATGGCGGGCGGTTTCTTGGAACTCGGCCAGCCGGGCTTCGGCGCGCCGGTCGCCTGCACGCAAGATCGCTTGGCTCATGCCCGAGAGCAGCTTTTCGGCCTCATCTACCACGCGGGCGACGCGGTCTTGCTGGAAGGTGTCGATCCCCTCCATGCCTTTGTTCTGCAGGGGATCAATGCCAAATGCCGCAAGGTGCAAGGCCGTGGCCGCGAGGCCGTAGAGCAGGGCTGCGATCAGGCTCGGGTCATTGCTGTATGCAGCAAGGGCCGCGCCAGCGCCCGCCAATACTGCAGCCAAAATTTTGCGCGGCAGGACCGGGCGGCGGGCAACTTTGCGTTCGTGGTATTCCGCCTCGGCCAGCAGTCCGTCGCGCAGTAGCCAGACGCCCGAAGCCAACAAAAACGCCCCGCCAAGGCCAAGGACCAGCGTGCCCGCGCCACCGATAAGCGAGGTTCCAGCCAGCAGGACCGGGGGCAAGAACATCAGGTTCACCCGCCCGCCCACAGGATCGACCCGCAGGCGGCGGGTCTTGCGCGGTGTGCTGCCGGGGGTGGCGTCCGTGTCGGGGCTATATTTGCCGCCAAAGCGCTGCGCCATGGATCAAAGCCCCCCGAGAAAACCGCTGGTCAGTCCAAGCAGCAAAACCAGCAACGCCCCAAAGGCGATTTTCTGAAAGGTCGTTGGCGCCATCATGTTTCCCCTCTCGCCGCCCCAGATCGGGCGCAGCGCCGTGCCGGCACTGTCAGCCGCGCGCCCCAAGAGCGAGGCCGCGCCGAGGATGATAACCACGAGCGCGGCCAAGGCCACCAAAAACATCACTATTCGCAACATATTGCCCTTTTCTGCCAGCGGTTTCGCGCTGATCTTGCCCTGCCGTTCTCTATTCAACGCACGCAGGTCGGCAGCGTTCCGGAAACGCGCAGGGCAACTTGGGGCAGCGCCGGTCAGCGGCGGGGTTTTGGCCCCCGGCCACCGGGCTTTGGCCCCGGTTTACCGCCCGGCTTCGCATTGGGGCGCCCTGCGGGACGCGCCCCCGGTTTACCACTGGGCCTGCCTTGGGTTGCCTTGCCACGCGGTGCATTCTTCGCCTTGCCGCCACCACGGCGGGGCGGCGGTTCGTCATCTTCGCCGGGTTGTACGGGCAGACCGGGCTGGCCCGCGCCCCCGAAGCCGCCGGGTTTGCGGCGTGGCGGGCGGCGCAGACCCGTGGGCTTTTTGACAGCGGTGCCGCTGGGGTCTTCCAACTCAAGGCCCAATTGATCGCGCACGACCTTGCGACGCAGTTCTTCCACCTCGCCGATCTTCAGCTCGCCCAATTGGAACGGGCCGTAAGAGATGCGGATCAGTCGGTTCACAGTCAGGCCCACGGCCTCCATCGCGCGGCGAATCTCGCGGTTGCGGCCTTCGCGCAGGCCGATGGTCAGCCAAGCGTTCGCGCCTTGCTGGCGGTCCAGCGTCACATCCATCGGCTGAAAATTTTCGCCCTCCACGGTGATGCCGCGGCGCAGAGGCTCCAGCATTTCATCCGTGGGGCGGCCATTCACCCGCGCGCGGTAGCGGCGCAGCCAGCCGGTGCTGGGCAGTTCCAGTTTGCGTTTCACGCCGCCATCGTTGGTCAGCAGCAAAAGCCCTTCGGAATTGAGGTCAAGCCGGCCTACGGTCATCACGCGGGGCATGTCCTCGGGCAGGGCATCAAAGATCGTTTCGCGGCCCTTCTCGTCAGAGTTTGTCGTCACCAGCCCGGTGGGCTTGTGATAAAGCCAGATGCGCGGCGGCTCGGGCGCGCCGACGGGGGTGTTGTCGACGGTGATCTTATCCTCAGGTGTGACGTTCAGCGCGGGCGAGGTGATCTGCTCTCCGTTCACGCGCACGCGGCCCGCTTCGATCATGCGCTCGGCCTCGCGGCGCGAGGCAATACCGGCGCGCGACAGCACCTTGGCGATGCGGTCGCCCTTGGATGTGCTGGCGTCAGCATCGGTGTCGGTGTTTTGCTGGCCGGAGCCGGAGGGGGGCGTTTTTGCGTTCATACACTGCGCTTACCCTGTTTCACGGGCTTGCGAAAGGGTGGCGTTTGCGGCCATGTGACGGAATGGAGTTTCGCTCATATATGGGTCAGGCGCTGGCCGAGGCCCGCGCCGCTGCCGCGCGTGGCGAGGTGCCGGTGGGGGCGGTTGTCGTCTCACCCGAAGGGCAGATCGTCGCGACGGCAGGCAACGAAACCCGCGCGCGCAACGATCCCACCGCCCATGCCGAGATGCTGGCCCTGCGTGCGGCCTGTGCGGCTGTTGGCTCAGAACGGCTGATCGGTCACGCGCTCTACGTCACGTTGGAGCCCTGCGCAATGTGCGCCGGGGCCATCGCCGCCGCGCGGCTGGAGCGCTTGTTTTATGGTGCGGCAGACCCCAAATCAGGCGGCGTAGCGCAGGGCGCGCGGGTGTTCTCGCATCCCCAGTGCCATCACGCACCGCAGGTCTTTGACGGCATCGCCGCGCGGGACTCAGAGCAGCTTTTAACTGCATTTTTCCAAGCCAAAAGAGGGGGGTAACCCATGGCAGGCAATAGGGATTTGGCGCAATTCGTGCGGGATGCGCTCAGCGCAGGCAAAAGCCGCGTTGAGATCGCCGCAGTGTTGGGCCAAGCGGGCTGGTCAGCGCAAGAGGTCAGCGACGCATTGGAAGGCTGGGCGGATGTGCCTTTTGCCCCGCCGGTGCCACGTCCGCGACCCGTGGTCACGGCGCGGGATTTTTTTGTCTATGCGCTGATGTTCGGGGCGCTGCTTTTTGGCGCGGGGTATCTGGTGGGGCTGCTGCATGCTTTGATCGACCACTTCATCTCCTCAGAGGGCGGCGGGGCGACCTATCGCATCCGCTGGGCCATGGCGGTGCTGATCGTGACGTTGCCGCTGTACCTGTGGCTGGCCACCCGCGAAAA
Source organism: Sulfitobacter sp. LC.270.F.C4 (assembly GCF_032922545.1). Classification (NCBI taxonomy): domain Bacteria; kingdom Pseudomonadati; phylum Pseudomonadota; class Alphaproteobacteria; order Rhodobacterales; family Roseobacteraceae; genus Sulfitobacter; species Sulfitobacter sp. LC.270.F.C4. Next base: position 1,275,498 of record NZ_CP136692.1, read on the forward strand.
CAGGCGGTTGGCCGCTGATCCGGCGCTGGCGCGCTCGGCCATTCGCAGTTGGATGACCTACGTGACCCTGCTTTTCGCCGCTGCGGTCCTGTTGGGCGATCTGGTAGCGGTGATCTATGCCTTCCTCAGTGGCGACCTGACAGTGCAATTCGCGTTGAAGGCGCTGGTGGTGGCGGGAATCGCCGGGGGCATCTTTGGCTATTACCGCCGCGATGGGCGGCAGGGGGCGACCGGGTGAACCGGCTGTTCTTTGGCGGTGCCGTGGCTGTGGTCTTGGCCGCGCTCCTTGCCGGTTTCGCCGTGGTCGGCGGGCCGGGTCATGCGCGGGCCGAAAGCCGTGACCAGACCCGTCTGGCAGACCTGCGGCACCTCGCCGATGCGCTTATTTGCGAGACTGCAGAGCAGGCGGCGTTCTCTCGCGCCTGTCGCAGCACAGAGCAGAGCCTCCACGATCCGCTGACCGGCGCCGGCTATGAGGTGGCGCGAGGGGCTGAGAGCCTCGCTGTCTGCGCGACTTTTGAGGTGCCTCAAGAGAAAACGGTCGCCTCTGGGCGGGAGCGGCTGCATTTCGACGGGGCGGTGGGGTGCCTGCGCTATCGGCGCGTCCCATCTTCGCGACAATGGGTGGTGCAGGCGCCCTGAGCGGGAGAGGGGTGCGATTGACGGCCTGCCGCTGCCCGGCGGCTTAGGTCGGTTAAAGCTGCGCTAAGCTCGCCTTACCCGGCTCCACAACGCAAAAGGCCACGCGCAAACCGCGTGGCCTTTTGAAACCGTTCAAAGCAGGCGATCTTACTTGATCTTGCCTTCTTTGTATTCGACGTGCTTGCGCGCAACGGGGTCGTACTTTTTGATGACCATCTTCTCGGTCATGGTGCGTGCGTTCTTCTTGGTCACGTAGAAATGGCCTGTGCCCGCGGACGAGTTCAGGCGGATCTTGATCGTGGTTGGCTTCGCCATGTGTCTTCTCCTGCTGCACGGCCGCGCAGGCGTGCGTGAATTCTGAATTTCGGGTTCTAGTCAGACCCGCGCCCGAGTCAACCGCTATTTGCCCGTCCGATGCCGAAAGACGCCGGTTTCGTCGAAAAACCTGCCTTTCGGACCTGAAAGGGCAGGAATATGCGCGGAAGGCCTATAAGCCGGATTTTGTACCTGTCCGAAAACAGGCGATGACCATTCCTCTGACTGCACCGTTGCCGATGCAGCTATAGCTGCCAACCCGGACCTGCTGGGGCAGAAGTGCCCCGCCTTTGACCCGAAGATCAACGGCGCGCGGTCCCTATTTGGCATTGCTCCCGGTGGGGCTTGCCGTGCCAGAGCTGTTGCCAGCCCCGCGGTGGGCTCTTACCCCACCGTTTCACCCTTACCCCTTGGGGGTTCCGGCAAGCCGGACCAAGGGGCGGTTTCATTTCTGTGGCGCTTTCCGTCGGGTTGCCCCGCCCGGGCGTTACCCGGCACCGTTTCTTCTTGGAGTCCGGACTTTCCTCTACGTCGCTTTTGCCCCGCAAAAGCGACGCCACGGATGTCACACATGCGTGTGACGGGAGTGGTCGTCGGTCATGCGACGCGAGTCGACGCAGCGGCCATCCAGCCTTCCGCGCATCCCCGCCCTAGACGCCGCCGCGTGGCGCGTCAATGGGGGCGGGCAGGGCGGCAAGGTCTGCGGGGGTGAGAGGGCCGCGCCCGTGGGGCCTGAAACGCATCCGCACGGTCTCTAGCAGCGTGGCATCGTCACAGGGCGCGGTGAAGCCTGCAGCTTGCGCGGCGTCGCGGAAGGTGTCGGCTGTGGAGGTCTTTGGCGCAACGCCGTCGCCCGCAGACAAGGCCAGCCCCCGCCGCGCCAGCCGTGCCCAATCGAATCGGGGGCCGGGGTCGACCTTTCGGCCCGGTGCCATGCAGGAGTGGCCGATTATCCCTTCGGGCGGGATGCCGTGACGCTCCATGATGCCGGGCAGGAGGGTTTCGAGCGCGCGCATCTGTGGTTCTGAGAAGGGGTGATCGCCGCGGTTGTCCAACTCGATCCCGATGGAGCGGGAGTTGATGTCGTCCTGACCCGCCCATTCGCCGACGCCCGCGTGCCAAGCGCGCTGGTCTTCTTTAACCAATTGCAGGATGCGCCCGTTGCCACAGATCAGATAATGCGCAGAGACAGCCGCAGAGGGGTCGCAGAGGCGATCCAGCGCCGATTGGGCGCTGGTCATGGCCGTGTGGTGGAGGACGATAAGCCGGGGCCGCAGCCCGCCGCGTCGCGGGCCGCAATTCGGCGAGGGATGCGCCGTCACGTCAGGCGCGACAGGCATCTATCAGCCCTGCGCAGCCCGGCGGAAGGGAGTGGGATCCCAGTTGCAGGCGAAGCCATCGCCATCGGGGTCCATGCCCTCGCGGTCCTTTTCGGGGCCACCGGCCTCAAGGAAAGCAATCTGCGCTTGGTCGGCGTGGCTGTACTGCGCGCAGGCACGTTCAAACTTGCGGGCCTTGTTAAAGCCGATACGGCTATAGACCTGCTGACCGACCGATTGGTTGGATTGCAGCGCATAGGCGACGATGTTCGGGCCGACGTTCCGACGCTCTGGCAGTGCTTCGGGCTGAACCACCTGATATTGGGCGCGGTTGGCGGCCACACGGGCCGCGTCGTCTTGAATGCTGCGCTGGCCCGATACCGCGTCAAAGTTGTTCTCGTTCGAGATGCCAACGGCGTTGACCGCGGCGGGGGGCGGGTTCGACGGGCTGGCGTTCACCGGGGAAACGCCCGAGTTGGTCGTGGCGTCATTGCCCAGACCGTTGCTTGCCCCGCCCGGACGGGTCGCCGCCAGAACGCGGGCAGTTTCCGCCGCCGTCGCTTCGGGGGAGCCGTCATCTAACGGCTGGGCGGTCACGTCAGAGGTGAAGCTGCCGTCGCCCGCCAGCGCCGCATCGCGTGCGCGCTGCTCGGCTTCGAAATTGCTGTCGCCAAAGCCGACGCCGCGCCCGCTGTTGATGTTCCCGGAATCGGGGATAGCCGGTTGGCAGGCTGCCAAAAGACCGCCTGCTGTCATCGCTAGAAGTGTCCGTGTGATCATCTGACCCGCTCTCGCCTCTTATTCACCGCCCTGCGGCTTACCACCATTTCTCGGGCTTGGCCACAAAACCGGCCGCCTTCTCCAGCGCATAGGCGGAGGACAGCAACTCGGCCTCTTCCCACGGGCGCCCGATCAGTTGCAGACCCAACGGCAAGCCTGTGGCGCTTTGCCCCGTCGGCAGCGCGACACCGGGCAGACCGGCAAGGTTCACCGTTACGGTGAACACGTCGTTGAGATACATCGCCACCGGATCGGCATCCTTCATCTCGCCCAGACCAAAGGCGGCCGAAGGCGTGGCTGGGGTCAGGATGCTGTCGATGCCTTGGGCAAAGACGTCTTCGAAGTCTTTCTTGATCAGGGTGCGGACCTTGCGGGCGCGGTTGTAATAGGCGTCGTAGAAGCCTGCGGAGAGCACATAGGTGCCAACCATGACGCGGCGCTGCACCTCGTGGCCGAAGCCCTCGGCGCGGGTTTTCTCGTACATCTCGGTGATGCCGTCGCCGTGGTCGAGCTTGGCGCGGTGGCCAAAGCGCACCCCGTCATAGCGCGCGAGGTTCGAGGAGGCTTCGGCAGGCGCGATGACATAATAAGCGGGCAGGGCGTATTTCGTGTGCGGCAGCGAAATGTCGACGATCTCGGCGCCTGCGTCCTTCATCATGGCGATGCCGTCTTGCCAGAGCTTGTCGATCTCTTCGGGCATGCCATCCATGCGGTATTCGCGCGGGATGCCGATTTTCTTGCCACGGATGTCGCCAGTGAGGGCCGCCTCAAAGTCCGGCACGGCCAGATCGGCGCTGGTGCTGTCCTTGGCGTCATGGCCGCACATGGCTTCCAGCATGATCGCGGCGTCGCGCACGGTCTTGGTCATCGGCCCGGCTTGGTCGAGGCTTGAGGCGAATGCGACGATGCCCCAACGCGAGCAGCGGCCATAGGTCGGCTTGATGCCCACGGTGCCGGTAAAGGCCGCAGGCTGGCGGATCGAGCCGCCGGTGTCGGTGCCGGTCGCGGCGAGGCACAGATCAGCCGCCACGGCGGCGGCGGAACCGCCCGAGGAGCCGCCCGGTGTCAGGTCCGCCGTGTCACCCGCGCGGCGCCACGGATTCACCGCGTTGCCATAGACGGAAGTCTCGTTCGACGAGCCCATGGCGAATTCGTCCATGTTGAGCTTGCCTAGCATGACCGCGCCGCTGTCTTTCAGCTTTTGGCTGACGGTGCTTTCATATTCGGGCAGGAACCCTTCGAGGATGCGGCTGCCCGCTTGGCTTGGCACGCCTTTGGTGCAGAAGAGGTCTTTGATGCCGATGGGCAGGCCGCACATGGCAGGCGCGTCGCCCTGTTTGATGCGGGCGTCAGCCTCGGCGGCTTGTTCCATCGCGATCTCGGGGGTGCGGTGCACAAAGGCGTTCAGCGCGCCTGCGCCGTCGATGGCTTTGAGGCAGGCTTCGGTCAGATCGCGGGAGGTGGTCTCACCCTTGCGCAGGGCATCGCGGGCTTCGGCAAGGCTCAGTTTGTTCAGATCGGTCATTATTCCACCACCTTCGGCACGGCAAAGAACCCTTCACGGGCATCGGGGGCATTGGCCAGCACGCGGTCCTGCTGGTCGCCATCGGTGACCACATCCTCGCGCCGCTTCAGGCGTTGCGGGGTCACGGAGGTCATCGGCTCGACGCCGTCGACATCCACCTCGGACAGCTGCTCGATAAAGCCGAGGATGTTGTTGAACTCTTCCGCCAGCGCCGGAAGCGCCTCGGGTTCAACCTTGATCCGGGCCAGTTTCGCCACCCGTGCGGCGGTGTTTTCGTCGATCGACATGAACATCTCCATCTCTTTGAGGCTCCTCTACCGTTTGGGGGCGGGCCTCGCAAGGGTTTGAGAGGGGCGAAGCGGAGCCGGGCAGCGCCAGACCGGGGGATGGCGCCTGCTTCGAAGCAGTTGGGCAATTTATGTTTGCTGGGGTATTGCGCGATGGCGGGATGGCGTCCGGCTTGCAGAAGCGCCAGCCCGTTGGGCCGGTCTGGCGCTGCCCGGCGGGCATGCGCCCTTGATTCCGGGCTGGTGGCATGCGGAGGCGTTTACTTGATTCCGCGCTTCGGAGGGTCAAATCTGACGTAAAACCCACATCACTCAGGAGACCCTCATGAACATCATCTGGCTCGGCCACGGCTCATTCCGCATCGAGATCGAAGATCAAGTGCTGCTGATCGACCCTTGGCTCAAAGACAACCCGATGCTGCCTGAGGAACACCATGCCGAGGCGATCAAAGGCGCGACTCAAATCCTCGTCACCCACGGCCATTTCGACCACACGGCTGACATCGCCGATATCGCAAGCCGGACCAATGCGCCGGTGGCGGGGATGGTCGAACTGATGGGCTGGCTCGAAAGCAAAGGCGTCGCACAAACCACGGGCTTTAACAAAGGCGGCACGATCCGCACGGGCGAAGTGGCGATCACCATGGTTCCGGCCTCGCATTCCTCATCCGTGGAAGGCGACAACGGGCCGATCTACACCGGGATGGAGACGGGGTTCATGATCTCGGGCGAGGGGCATACGATCTATCATTCCGGCGACACAGCGATCATGGCGGATATGGATTGGATGGGCGACTATCACAAACCCGACATTGGCATTCTATCCGCGGGCGGGCATTTCACGATGGACATGGCGCAGGCCGCCTATGCCGCGAAACGCTATTTTAATTTCAAGACGGTTATCCCCTGCCACTACCGCACCTTCGACGCGCTGGAGCAATCGGCGCAGGCGTTGACCGATGGCCTGCCCGGCGTCGATGTGGTGGAGCCGCAGGTGATGCAGCCGATCACCGTCTGACCAACTGCCCCGACCGCCTTGCGCGCCAAGGCGGAACGGGGGATACCTGAATGAACCACCGGGGAAATGCCATGTTTGCCAAAACGACTGCCGTGATCTTGTTGCTGACGCTGGGGGCCTGCGCCCCGCTGGACCGGGCCGAGCCTACCGGCAGTGTCGGCTTTACCGGCGTGGGTGGTGACCGGCCAGTCATCTTCCCGGCGCATCTTTTGGTGTACCAGCCGCAATAGACGTAAGGCGGCTGAGATGCCCAAAGAAGGTCACTTCATCAACCGCAGCAATTGGCTGCGCGCTGCCGTTTTGGGGGCCAACGATGGTATCGTCTCCTCTGCCAGTCTGCTGGTGGGGGTGAGCGCGGCTGGCATGGCGCAGGGCAATGTCTTGCTGACCGGGCTTGCGGGGCTCACCGCCGGGGCGCTGTCAATGGCGGCAGGGGAGTATGTCTCGGTCTCGGCACAGGCGGATGTTGAGAAGGCCGATTTGGAGCGCGAGCGCGTGGCCCTGATCGAAGACCCGGATTACGAGCTGAGCGAACTTGCCGAAGGGCTGGAGAACCGGGGCGTGGAAAGTGACCTCGCGTTGGAAGTCGCAGCACAGATGACCGACCATGACGCCTTGGGCGCCCACGCGCGCGAAGAGTTGGGCATGTTCGGCCTTGCCGGTCAGGCCGATCCGCTGCAGGCGGCGGGCGCCTCGGCGCTGGCCTTTGCCTTGGGCGGCGGGCTGCCCTTGTTGGCGGCTGTTCTGGCCCCTGCGGGGGCGCGTGGCCTGACGATCGCTTTGGTTGCGTTGCTGGCGCTGGTGCTGCTTGGCGCGGGCGGGGCACAATTGGGCGGTGCGCCGAAACGGCCCGCCATCAGGCGTGTCGTTTTCTGGGGTGGTTTGGCCATGGCCGTGACCGCGGGGGTCGGCCATCTTTTCGGAGCGATTGGCTGACCGCTTTGACTTTAAATGCCGCCAAAGAAAAAGGCCGACCCCTTTCAGGGCCGGCCTTTCGCATCAGATGGTCCAGCGATTACTCGCGGTTGCCGAAGAGCGACAGCAACATCATGAACATGTTGATGAAGTCCAGATAGAGGCTCAGCGCGCCCATGATCGCGGCCTTGCCCAACCACTCAGTGTCGCCGTGATGCGCGTGGGCCAGATACTCGGTCTTGATCTTCTGGGTGTCATAGGCGGTCAGACCCGCGAAGATCAGAACACCGATGGCCGAAATCGCGAACATCAGCGCCGAAGAGGCGAGGAAGATGTTAACGATCGACGCGACAACCAGACCGATCACGCCCATGATCAGGAAGCTGCCCCAGCCGGAGATGTCCTTCTTGGTGGTGTAGCCCCAGAGCGACAGACCGGCGAAGGCGATCGACGTGATCAAAAAGACCTGCGCGATGGAATAGCCGGTGAAGACCAGAAAGATCGAGCTGATCGAGATGCCCATGACGGCGGCAAAAGCATAGAAGACCGTTTGCGCCGTGGCGGCGGACATTTTGTTGATCATCGCGCTAAAGCCAAAGACAAAAGCGAGCGGCGCGAACATCACGACCCATTTCAGCGGCGAAGCATAGAGCGCATAGCCCAACTGCGTCAGGTACTTATCTTGGCTAAGCTGCGCCACGGCGGCGGAGGGGTCGGAGGTAACCGACAGCCCAGAGATGGCCCAAGCCGCGGCGAAGGTGATGAGCATGCCGATCGACATGGTGCCATACACCTTGTTCATATGAGCGCGCAGACCCTCGTCGATCGCGGCGACGCGCGACCCGGCAGCAGAGCGAATTGAATTGACGTCAGCCATTTAGTGACTCCCATTGGCAAAGTTGCGTGTCGAAACCCGGCCGACACGTTCTTGGCTTTGAATATCGGGCCTGAAGGGGCGAATTTCAAGTGTCTTGCAGCCTGATATCACGGCAATAATCGCGGGTTTCGCCCTGGATTTGTCAGGGGCGCGCGCTGAGGGTCGGTAAGACCTCTGTTTCGGGCGGGCGGGGCGCCCAAGGTGCGGTGATCGGCGGAAAAGCACCGACGCTTTGGCGGCGCGGCGGGGTGCCGGTAACGGTGACGTGAACCACCCGAGAGCCAGAAAAACGGCATTTGAACTATTCCGGGGGGAACCGATTGATATTCTTCGCGTTCATCCACTGGTTGCCGAGCGGGAAACCACTACAGCCAAGGAAACTTGGAGATTCAACGCCCGCCGGTCAAAGAGAGAGAGGGGCAGTGCACCGCCTGAGGTTGCGGTCGAAACGGAACAGATTTTTACCATCACGTGAAATTTCTTTGCCGAATTCAACGCAACCGCTATGATAGGAGGTAGGACTTTCACGCAACCCCTGCGGTATTGCGTGAAGCAACGGCACACTTCGTCCTTGTTTGGAACAGAGATTGGCACGGTCGCATGTGCCCTATAAGGATTAAAGAATATGGTGCATGTGGTAGATGTACATGTGGGTAAACGTATCAGGCAGCGGCGCTGGCTGACGGGGATGACCCAACAGAAACTGGCGGAACTCGTCGGAATCAAATTCCAACAGATACAAAAATACGAAACCGGCGCCAACCGCGTCAGCGCTTCGCGGCTTTGGGATATCGCGGATGCGCTTGGCGTGCCTGTGTCTTTCTTCTTTGAAGGATTGAAAGACGAAGAGGTCGCAGATGGCCCAGCGGTGGACGGGCTGCCAGCCGATCTGATGGCCGACAAAGAGGCGATGGAGCTGGTCCGTTCTTACTATGCCATCCCCGAGAACCAGCGCCGCCGGTTGTTCGAACTGGCCCGCGTGCTGAGCGATGTGGCCTGATCCCATCCGGGTCGTCTTTCTTGGCCTAGCTTTTGAAGGGCCAACATTCTAGGGCCCGACTTTCTAAAGCATTGGCAGGCTTGCGCAAACCCGCGCAAACTGTCAGGTCTTCGTCATGATGAACGCCACTGATTTTGATCCTGATATTCGCCGCGTCGCCCATCTGATGGCGGATGCGGCGCGTCAGGTGATCCTGCCCTATTTCCGCAGCCTTGATTTGCAGGCCGACAACAAGCTCGGTACCGGCTTTGACCCCGTGACCGAGGCGGATCGCGCCGCCGAACGGGCGATGCGCGATATCTTGGCGGCGGAACGGCCCGCCGATGGCATCTTGGGCGAGGAATATGGCGCGCAGCCCGGCACGTCGGGGCTGACGTGGGTGCTTGACCCGATTGACGGCACACGCGGGTTTCTCAGCGGCACGCCGACTTGGGGCGTGCTGATCGCGGTCAGCGATGCGTCGGGGCCGTTCTACGGCATCATTGACCAGCCCTATATCGGCGAGCGGTTCGAGGGCGCACCGGATGGCGCGCTGATGACCGGGCCGCATGGAAGCCGCCCCCTGCAGGCCCGCGCGGCGCGGGACCTGCGACAGGCCATCGTTTTCACCACATTCCCCGAGGTCGGCAGCCCCGATGAGGCCAACGCCTTTCGGGCCGTGGCCTCGCAGGCGCTGCTGACCCGCTATGGCATGGATTGCTACGCCTATGCGCTGGTCGCGGCCGGGCAGGTCGATCTGGTGATCGAGGCAGGGTTGAACGCCTATGACATTCAAGCGCCCATCGCAGTGATCCAAGCGGCAGGGGGGATCGTCACCGATTGGCAGGGCAACCCGGTGCATGAGGGGGGCAGGGCGCTTGCGGCGGCCAACCGCGAAATCCACGCGCAGGCGCTTGCGGTCCTTTCCGCATATTGATCCAATTGTCGAAACCCGCGGATTGACCGGCCCCGGCGGGATGCGATAAATGCCGTAAAGGCCGGTTCTCTCGCCCGTTTTCCATCGGCCACACACACTTTGCATGAGACGGGCATAGCGAAAAGTGTGACCTATGGCAGAGACCCTCATCCGCGGCGCGGATTACCTTATCACGATGGACGATACCCGGCGCGAGCTTGCCGGTGCAGACCTGTTGCTGCGCGACGGGGTGATTGCCGAGATCGGGCAGGGCCTTCGGACGGAGGGCGAGATTGTCGAGGCCAAAGGCTGTGTCGTCACGCCGGGTCTCGTGAACACGCATCACCATCTTTACCAAAGCATGACCCGCGCCGTGCCGGGCGCACAGGATGCGCTGCTCTTTGGCTGGTTGCAGCGGCTCTATCCGATCTGGGCGCGCATGGGACCGGAGCATATGTTCGTCTCGGCCCAGATTGGGTTGGCGGAACTGGCGCTGTCGGGCTGTAGCCTGAGTTCGGACCACCTTTATCTCTACCCAAACGGCGTGCGGCTGGAGGATACGATCCACGCCGCCGCCGAACTGGGCCTGCGGTTTCACCCCACGCGCGGGTCGATGAGCATCGGTGAAAGCGATGGTGGCCTGCCACCCGATGCGCTGGTGGAGCGGGAAGCGGCGATCTTGGAAGATTGCATCCGCGTGGTCGACGCCTTCCATGATCCTGCCGAAGGGTCGATGTGTCGTGTCGGATTGGCACCTTGTTCACCTTTCTCGGTCAGTCGCGAGTTGATGCGCGACACGGCGCTTCTGGCACGGGACAAGGGCGTGATGCTGCACACCCATCTGGCCGAAAACGCCGAGGATGTGGCCTATTCGCTGGAGAAATTCGGCTGCCGCCCCGGAGAATATGCCGAAAGCCTTGGTTGGCTGGGCGATGACGTTTGGCATGCCCATTGTGTGCAGTTGGACGCGTCTGAGATTGACCTCTTTGCCCGGACCCGCACCGGGGTCGCGCATTGCCCCTGTTCCAATTGCCGCCTTGGGTCAGGCATCGCGCCGGTACGGGCGATGCTGGATGCAGGCGTGCCGCTGGGGCTGGGGGTCGATGGATCGGCCAGCAACGACAGCGGCAATCTCGCCGCTGAGGCGCGGCAGGCGATGCTGTTGCAGCGTGTGTCCCGTGGCGCTGATGCGATGAGCCCCCGCGCCGCCTTGGAACTGGCCACACGCGGCGGGGCGGATGTGCTGGGGCGCCCTGATTGCGGGCGGCTGATGCCCGGCAAACGCGCCGATGTGGCAATCTGGGATGTTTCCGGCGTGCATAGTGCGGGCAGTTGGGATCCGGCTGCGCTGCTTCTTGCCGGTCCGACGGCGGTGCGCGACCTTTTCGTTGAAGGCCGTCAGGTGGTGCGCGATGGTCGCGTCACCACGATTGACTTGGCCGCACAGGTGGCGCGGCAAAACGAATTGGCGAAAGGCTTGGCTGAATGAGGCCATTTTTTCTATCGATCCTGATGCTGGCGGGCATGCCGGCATTGGCCGACCCCATGGGGTTGGAGCGCGTAAATGCGTTGCGGGATGTGCAGGGGCTCAAACCTCTCGTCTATGATGGCCGTTTGGCGCAAGCGGCGCAAACCCATGCCAGCGATATGGCAGAGCACGACTATTTCAGCCATAAGGGCCGCGATGGCACGGATGTGGGCCGTCGTGCCGCGATGGCGGGCTATCAATGGTGCTTTGTGGCCGAGAATATCGCCAAGGGGCAGCAGTCATTGGATGAGGTCATGACCGGCTGGACCAACTCACCGGGGCATTACCGCAATATGGTCGACAGCCGCGCCGAAGAGATGGGGTTGGTGCAGGCCGATAGTGAGGTTTGGGTGATGGTGCTGGGCGCGCCCTGCTGAGGCAACCCAATCGCGGGTGGTGCGTTACGCCGTGCCACCCCGACGCGCACCCGCAACCCAAACATCTGCAATCGCGCGGTCATCGCCCATCATGATGGTGGCGAAGAGGCTTTCCCAGATATCCTTGGCTGCCGCGTGACGCTGAGCGATGGCGGGGGTGGAGTTGAGCGATAGCACGGTGATATCCGCCTCCATCCCTTCGGCCAGACTGCCGACGTGATCCTGCAGATGCAGGCTGCGGGCCGAGCCTGCGGTGGCGAGCCAGATCAGCTGCGCCGCGTGCAGCGGGGTGCCGCGCAACTGGCCGACCTCATAGGCTGCGGCCATCGTTCGCAGCATCGAGAAGGAAGAGCCGCCCCCGGTATCCGTTGCCAGCGCCAGCGGAATGCCCCGCGCGGCAAGCCCGGTCATGTCAAACAGCCCCGAACCGATAAACGTATTGGAGGTGGGGCAATGCACCAGCGCCCCGCCTGTCTCTGCCAGCCGGTCAATCTCACGCGGCTCTAGGTGGATCGCATGGCCGTAGAGCCCGCGTTCGCCCAGCAGCCCATGGGCCTCATAGGTATCAAGGTAATCGCGCGCCTCTGGGAACAGGCCGCGCACCCATTCGATCTCATCCGTCTGCTCGCTGAGGTGGGTCTGCATCAGGCAGGTCGGATGCTCTGCCCAAAGCGCACCGAGGGCCGAGAGTTGTTCGGGCGTTGAGGTCGGAGAGAAACGCGGCGTGATCGCATAGCTCGCGCGGCCCTTGCCGTGCCAACGCTCGATCAGCGCTTTGCTGTCGTCATAGGCCGATTGCACCGTGTCGCGCAGCCCCTCGGGGGCGTTGCGGTCCATGCAGGTCTTGCCCGCTACGATCCGTTGGCCGCGATCCTCTGCCGCCTGAAACAGCGCGTCGGCGCTGTGGGGGTGGATCGTGCAGTAAGACGCAACAGTGGTGGTCCCATGGGCCAGCGTCAGGTCCAAATAGCGCGCGGCGATGTCGCCCGCATAGGCCGGATCCGAAAGGCGCATCTCTTCGGGGAAGGTGTAGGTGTTCAGCCAGTCGATCAGCCGCTTGCCCCATGACGCGATGATCGCGGTCTGCGGATAATGCACGTGGGCATCGACAAAGCCCGGACAAATCAACGCATCGCCATAGCGCGTCACCTCGGCCTGCGGATGGTCGGCACGCAGGCGTTCGCCATTGCCCACGGCGACAATGCGACTGTCTTCGATCAAGACACCGCCTTCGGTGTCGATCTTCACGGCATCCTCCCACGCGCTTTGCATCGGGTTGCCGGAATAGCTGAGCGTCGCGCCCAAAAGGAGTCGTTGATTTGTCATGCCAGTGGTTTAGGTGAGGGCGAGACGGGGAACAATACCGAAGCGTCGCGGGCGGCATTGTGCCCGTGCGGGCGCTTGCATATTGTCGGCCCAAAGCGCAGCACAGGCACGGAGAACGCGGATGGCAGAGCAGATCGAAGAGCTGGATCCGGCGGTACCCTCTGAGGAGAATGCCGAAGCTTATATGCTGGACCGCAAGGCCGTTGCCGCGATCCTTGAAACCGTAGAGGCCAACGATCAAGCCCATCTGACCCAGTTGATGGAACCGCTGCACGCGGCGGACATCGCTGACCTTTTGGAGCAGATCGACGAGGATGACCGCGCCGCGTTGATCCGGCTTTATGGCCAGGAGTTCGACGGCGAGATTCTGTCGGAACTCGACGAGTCGATCCGCGAAGAAGTCATCTCGATCCTGACGCCGCAGGTGTTGACCCAAGCGGTGCGCGAGCTTGACAGCGATGATGTGGTTGACCTGATCGAAGATCTGGAAGACGCGCAGCAGGAAACCATCCTCGACGCGCTGGAAGAGACTGACCGGGTCGCCGTTGAGCAGGCGCTGAACTGGCCGGAATACTCCGCCGGTCGTCTGATGCAGCGCGAGGTTGTGATGGCGCCCGAGCATTGGACGGTGGGCCAGACCATCGACCATCTGCGCGCCACCAAGGAAGAAGACCTGCCAGACCAGTTTTATCACATCGTCATGGTCGACCCGCGCCTGCACCCGGTGGGTAACGTGACGCTGGGCAAGCTGATGCGCTCGCGCCGCGAGACGCGGCTGGCGGATATCCTGGAGGAAACCTTCCAGATCATCCCCGCCATGCGGGACGAGGGCGACGTGGCCTATGCGTTTAACCAGTACCACCTGATCTCGGCCCCTGTGGTTGATGAAGAGGGGCGGTTGATCGGTGTCATCACCATCGACGACGCCATGGCGGTGCTCGACGAAGAACACGAAGAAGACATCCTGCGACTGGCGGGTGTGGGCGAGGGCTCACTTTCCGACCGTGTGGCGGAAACGACCAAACAGCGTCTGCCGTGGCTCGCGGTGAACCTCGTGACGGCGATTGCCGCCTCGATGGTGATTTCTCAGTTCGAAGCCGCCATCGCGCAGATCGTGGCGCTGGCGGTGCTGATGCCGATCGTCGCCTCCATGGGCGGCAACGCGGGTACGCAGAGCCTGACCGTCGCGGTGCGTGCGATTGCGACGAAAGACCTTACCGGCTCGAACGTCTGGCGGGTGATCCGGCGGGAGGTTCTGGTGGGGCTGGTGAACGGTCTGATCTTTGCGGTGATCATGGGGATTGTCGGGGTGATCTGGTTCGGCTCTCCGGCGCTTGGCTATGTGATCGCGACCGCGATGGTTATTAACCTTGTGGTGGCGGGGCTTGCGGGCACCGGTATCCCGATTTTGCTGGAGCGGTTCGGGATTGACCCGGCGCTCGCCTCGGGGGCCTTTGTGACCACGGTGACGGATGTTGTCGGCTTCTTTGCCTTCCTCGGTCTCGCGGCGCTGGTGCTTTTGTGAGCGAGGCTGCAGCGCGTAAGGCCGCGGCGCGCAAGGCCGCCTTTGCCCGCCGCAAGCCGTTGTTTGAACAGGCGAATGCCGCGCAGGCTGGGTATCTGTCTGAAGTTTTGGCAGGCTATCGCGGCGTGCCGCTTTCGGGCTTCATGCCCATTCGCACCGAAATCGACCCCCGCCCGGCCATGGCCGAGGCCTGCGCCCACGGCCCGGTCGGCGTGCCGGTGATCATGTGGCCCGACCACCCGCTGTCCTTTTCGCGCTGGACACCCGAGACGCCGATGGTGGCGGGCACTTTCGGCGCGATGATCCCCGAACATAACGATTTTTTCGAACCCGAGATCGTGATCGTTCCGCTGCTGGCCTTTAACCGCGCAGGCGCGCGGCTGGGCTATGGCGGCGGATTTTATGATCGGACACTGGCAATGCTGCGCACGCGCAGGGCCACGATGGCAATCGGTTTCGCCTTTGCCGGGCAGGAGAGCGACGACGTTCCGTTGGAAGACACCGATGAGCCGCTGGATCTGATCGTGACAGAGGCCGGGGTGATTGAGGTGGCGTGACGTTAACCGGCCCACGCGGGATAAGGCCCCAAGCGGAATAAGGGTTGCCGCCAAGCCGCGCGCGTCCTAGTCCATAAGTTATGAAGATTTTGTTTCTTGGCGATGTGATGGGCCGGGCCGGACGGCGGGCGATCACCGAAAATCTGGCGCGGCTGCGGCGCGACTGGAAGCTCGATTTCATTGTGGTCAATGGCGAGAATGCGACCGGCGGCATGGGGCTTTCGGGCGCACATGCCAAGACGTTGCTAGAGGCCGGGGCCGATTGCCTGACCCTTGGCGATCATGCTTTTGACCAGAAAGACATGCTCAGCTTTATAGAGCAGGAGCCGCGCGTGATCCGCCCGCTGAACTTTTCTAAGAATGCACCGGGCAAGGGGGCCAAGCTGTTCACGGCGCAGAACGGCAAGAAGGTTCTGGTGACCCAAGCGCTCGGCCAAGTCTTTATGAAACGCCCCTTTGATGATCCCTTTTCGGCGCTGGAGCCGGTGCTGAAAACGCACCCTCTGGGCGGAATGGCGCAGGCGATCATCGTCGATATGCACTGCGAAGCCACGAGCGAGAAGATGGCCATGGGCCATTGGTGCGATGGGCGCGCGAGCCTTGTTGTCGGCACCCATACCCATGTGCCCACGGCCGATGCGATGATCCTGCCGGGCGGGACGGCCTACCTCAGCGATGCGGGCATGTGCGGCGATTATCATTCGGTGATCGGCATGGATAAGGCCGAGCCGCTGCGCCGTTTCATCACCGGCATGCCGCGCGAACGTTTCACCCCTGCCAATGGCGAGGCAACGCTGTCGGGTGTCTATATTGAGACCGATGACCGCACGGGCCGCGCCACACGGATCGTGCCGGTGCGCGAGGGCGGTGCCTTGCAGGCCAGCGCACCTTAAGTTCAGCACGGCGCGGCGACGCGTCGCGCTTGCACCGAAGGCCGCAATCGGCGTAACTGGACAACGGCCTTTTGCCCGAATGACAGGTTCTTGATGGAATTTTTCAGCTTCTCTCCGATGGAGACGGCGGTGCTCACCCTCGTGGTCGTCGGCATGATGTTCGTGCTTTTCCTGCGCGAAGCTTTCCCCACCGAAGTGGTCGCCATCGCCGGTGCCGCGCTTTTGCTGGCCATCGGCGTCTTGCCCTATGACGATGCGCTGGCGGTGCTGTCGAACCCCGCGCCTTGGACCATTGCGGCCATGTTCATCATCATGGGGGCCTTGGTGCGGACCGGGGCGTTGGATGTGCTAACCCGGCTGGCCGAACGCTCGGCCAAGACCCACCCCAAGACGGCGGTGGCGGGGGTGATCCTGTCGGTCATGGCGGCGAGTGCGATCATGAACAACACGCCCGTCGTCGTGGTGATGATCCCGGTGGTGGTGCAACTCACCCGTACGCTCAATACCAAAGCCTCTAAGCTGCTGATTCCGCTCAGCTATGCCGCGATTATGGGCGGTTCACTCACGCTGATCGGCACCTCGACCAACCTGTTGGTCGATGGTGTGGCGCGGTCGCAGGGGATGGCGCCTTTCGGGATCTTCGAGATCCTTCCCGTGGGTCTTGTCGTCTGCACATGGGGTTTGATTTACATGCTGTTTTTCGCCGACAAACTGCTGCCCGCGCGCGACAGCATGGCGAATATGCTCTCGGATCGCTCCAAGATGAAGTTCTTTACCGAGGCGGTGATCCCCCCTGAAAGCAACTTGATTGGCCGCGAAGTGCTGGACGTGCAGCTGTTCAAACGCGAGGGCGTGCGGTTGATCGACGTGGTGCGAGGCGACGATTCATTGCGCCGCAACCTCAAAGGCGTTGAGCTTCAGGTCGGGGACCGCGTGGTGCTGCGGACCCAGATGACCGAGCTGTTGAGCCTGCAAAACAACAAAGAACTGCGCCGGGTTGACCAGCTTTCGGCGGTGGAGACCACGACCGTCGAAGTGCTGATCACCCCCGGTTGCCGGATGGTGGGGCGTAGTTTGGGCTCCATGCGGCTGCGGCGGCGCTATGGCGTCTATCCGCTGGCGGTGCATCGGCGGAACCAGAATATCGGCCAACAGCTTGACCAGTTGATCGTCAAAGTGGGGGACACGCTGCTGCTGGAAGGCGCGGCGGAGGATATTCAGCGTCTGGCCAGCGAGATGAACCTCGTTGACGTGACCCAACCCTCGGCCCGTGCGTTTCGGCGGGGCCATGCGCCGATTGCCATCGCGGCGCTGGTGGGCATCGTCACACTGGCCGCCTTCAACGTCGCGCCGATCTTGGCCTTGGCCGTGATCGCCGTGGCCGTGGTGCTGGTGACCGGCTGTATCGACGCAGAGGAGGCATTCTCTTTCGTCGAAGGGCGCTTGTTGGCGCTGATCTTTGCCATGCTGGCCGTTGGCGCTGCCCTGCAGAACTCAGGGGCGATTGCGCTGATCGTCGACAATATCGCGCCGGGATTGGCACAGTTGCCGCCGTTTTTCATCATCTGGGCGGTGTTCCTGCTGACCACGACCCTTACCGAGATCGTCAGCAACAATGCTGTGGCAGTCATCATGACGCCGATCGCCATCAGCCTCAGCACTGCGCTTGGCATGGACCCGCGCCCGCTGGTTGTGGCGGTGATGATCGCGGCCTCCTGCGCCTTTGCCACGCCCATCGGCTATCAGACCAACACGCTGGTTTACGGGCCGGGGGGGTATAAATTCACCGATTTCATGCGCATCGGGATCCCGCTGAACCTGAGCATGTCGCTGTTGGTAAGCGCGGTGATCCCGCTGTTTTGGTAACTCAGGCGCTGCGCTGCTTTTCGGTCTGGGCGACGATCGCTTCAAATCCCGCCTGCGCCTCAAGGAAGTTGCGTGTCAGCGGCGCGGTGAGTTCGGATTGGTCCGAGAAATAGGCCCCAACCCGGCAGATATGCGCCGCGAATTCGGGGTGCACGCCTGCATCGTCATAGCGCCGGATGCGGTCTTTGCTCAGCCAGCCACGTTTCTTGGCTTCCTTGCTGATTAGCTTAAGCCGCTGCACAGCATGGAAGGTTAGGTAAACCGAAAGGTAGTCAAGGTAGTCGGGCAGGGGGATGCCGCAGGTGGGATCGAAGGCGTCGATTACCACGTCGACCATGTCCTGCGGGGCGACGGGCCACGCCTCATCCCCGATCAGCCAAGCGATGTCTTCGGCGCCATGGCGCAGCCCGGCATATTCAAAATCGAACCAACGCAATTTGTCATCCCGGCCAATCGCGGCATTGCCCGACCGGCAGTCCCATTTCACGAATTGCCGCGCCGGGGCGTTGATACGTTCATAGGCGGCGGTGCGGTCGAACTGGTCTGAAATGCCGCCCCCGAGGTCCTTTAGAAAGTCCACCGCATCAACGAAGTTCAGCACCCAATCGCGGTTGTTGCCCAGATGCGGCATGATGGCGTTCAACTCGGTCTGGCGCGCGGCGCCATGGATGCGAAAAATGGCCGATACGGCCTCTCCCGCAAGATCAAGCTGTACCGCTGGCGCGACCTGCGCGACCTCAACATTGAGGCGGCGTTTGCCGACATCGGATTGGAACATGATATCGCCAACCACGCCCAGACATTCGGGCAGGTCGCTGCAATGGCGGCCAAGTTCGGTCAGCACATGGGCTTCTAAATGGGTGCGGCGAAAGTTCGGGCGCAGGGTTGCGATGACGGTGCGATCGGTCAGGTGCAGCCGGAAACTTGACCGGTTCTCACCACCGGGGGCCGATACCCGTGCCACGTCTTGGCCAAAATGCTTGCGCGCCGCTGCGACGATCTGCGCCTGAGCGCTTTGTTCCTTGGGTCGTGCCATGGGGCCTCCGCTGGTGTTTCCGTCTGTCTAGGCGTTTTGACGGTCGAGGGTACGGCGGGTTTTGGGCAAAACAAAGGCAATTTCAGCCTATCCGGCCGGAGTGATTCGCCGCCATTCGGTATGTTTGGCCTATACCAAAGGACAATGCGTCTGCGCGGCGCGTTACTGTTTCGCGATTATGTCGACATCTGGCCTCATTCATCGAAAAAATGGAAAGAATTTGCCGAAAGAGAATTGCGCCTGTTAGTTTCGCAAGTCTGTGGGGGACGTGGCGCTGCAAAGCGGTCGCGACTGCAAAAGTATATGAGGGATTGGTGTCATGGGTTACAGATTCTCTAAAGGTTGGAACAGTAAAGGGCACCTCGATTTTTAACCATTTTCGTAGCCGCACAGCAGTGCGTGTGGCTAGAAGCGGGAGGTAGGCAGTCGGTTGGTGCCTGGCGCCCCGGGACGGTCACGGCGCGGCGCCTTTCACGCCTGGCTTTTACGGCCTTGCGGCCTGATCTGGTCGCTGGTTTGCCCGGTCTTCATGCCGGGCACGGGTTGATGCGGCGCAACTGGACGAGGCGGCGCATGTTATAGGCAAGATTTTTCATTCCGATCTTCGCCTTGGCCCGCACCATGCCGATCGTGCGCACCAGCGTGCCGCCCATGTCGTTGGTCTGCGCGCCGAAGACATGTTCGACCCGGACCCGCACCGTGGATTTGGTTCGGTTGCTGCCCTTGGCCTGTTCGGTCAGCGGCTTGCCCCGCTTGCCCTTGCGGTGAATGTGGCTGGTCAGCTTGCGCGCTCGCAGCTTCGCCTCCATCTCCTCGGACCTATAGGCAGAATCCGCCCAGACGCCCGCGCCGGTGTTGCCCCGCATCAGCAGGTGATCCACCGCCTGACAGTCATGCACGGCTGCGTCAGTGACGTCATAGCGCCGCACCAGCTTGTGCTTGCGGTCCACATTCACATGGTTCTTGTAACCGTAATGGCTCTTGCCGTGCTTTTTCGTCCAGCGCGCGTCCAAGTCTTTCTGTGAGCGCATCGCGGGCTTGTTTTCCCAGTCCTCGGGCACCTCGCCGCTCTTGATGGTCTTGTTTTCCTCGCGGGTGTTGCGGTTCTTCGGCACCGGCACGATGGACGCATCCAGGATCTGTCCGCCCCGCGCGATGTAGCCCTGCCGCGCCAGATGGCCGTCGAATTGCTTGAACAGCGCCTCCACCATGCCCGCCTGAGCCAGCGCCTCGCGGTAGAGCCAGACCGTCTTGGCGTCCGGCACACGGTCCTCCAGTCCGAGGCCCAGGAACCTCATGAACGACAGCCGGTCGCGCACCTGATATTCAATCTGATCGTCCGACAGGTTGTAGAGCGCGCTCAGAACCAGCGCCTTGAACATCACGATCGCGTCGATCGGCTTGCGCCCCGCGCGCGATTTACGCTCTGAATCCGGTTTGCGCCAAACCCCCTCAAGCGTTGGCCGGAATTCCTCCCATGGCACCACGGCGTCGATCGCGACCAGCGGGTCCCTCTTGACATCCAAGCTCGCATAGCGGTCGGAAAGATCGAAAAAACCCATCTGCGCCATGGCTGCATCCCCTGTGCCGATCCGTCGCCTCAATCATAAAGCAGCGCCAAGGTCAGCGCAATTTTTAGAGGTGCCCTAAAGACGATAGCTGGTCCACCGATGGTGCGGCGGGCAGCGGTTGCGACGCCAGCGGAACGAAGTCCTATCACAACGGCGGGGTAGAGGGATCCTCCTTCGCGAAATGGTATGACGAAAACCTGGCCGGGAAGTTCGACGGGAGCGATGACGGCAAGGGTTCTGGTTCTGGCGGCACCAAGGGTTCTGGTTCGGGTGACACCAAGGGTTCCGGCTCTGGTGGTACCAAAGGCACCGGCTCTGGCGGCACGAAGGGCACCGGTTCTGGCGGCACCAAGGGTTCTGGTTCGGGTGGCACCAAGGGCACCGGCTCGGGTGGCACGAAGGGCTCCGGTTCTGGCGGTACGAAGGGCTCCGGCTCTGGCGGCACGAAGGGTTCCGGTTCTGGCGGTACGAAGGGTTCCGGCTCGGGCGGCACGAAGGGCTCCGGTTCTGGTGGTACGAAGGGTTCCGGCTCTGGCGGCACGAAGGGTTCCGGTTCTGGTGGCACGAAGGGTTCTGGTTCTGGCGGTACGAAGGGCTCCGGCTCTGGCGGTACGAAGGGTTCCGGCTCGGGTGGCACGAAGGGCTCCGGTTCTGGCGGTACGAAGGGCTCCGGCTCTGGCGGTACGAAGGGTTCCGGCTCGGGTGGCACGAAGGGCTCCGGTTCTGGCGGTACGAAGGGTTCCGGCTCGGGTGGCACGAAGGGCTCCGGTTCTGGCGGTACGAAGGGCTCCGGCTCTGGCGGCACGAAGGGTTCCGGTTCTGGTGGCACGAAAGGTTCTGGTTCGGGCGGTACGAAGGGCTCCGGCTCTGGCGGTACGAAGGGTTCCGGTTCTGGCGGTACGAAGGGTTCCGGCTCGGGCGGCACGAAGGGCTCCGGTTCTGGTGGTACGAAGGGTTCCGGCTCTGGCGGCACCAAGGGCTCCGGCACTTGCGGAACGAAGGGCTCCGGCTCTGGCGGTACGCAAGGTAGTGATACCGGTGGCGACGATAAAACCGTTCTGAAATTCCTGATGGGGGAGAATGGAGAGACCACAGTCGCCGTCACTGAGATGCCTAATGGCGAGTTGCACTTCAACCTATCACCCACAGACCCTGAAGCTGAGTCCCACGCAGATATCAACGGACTTTTCTTCAATGTGACTGACGGGAGTGCGATCGAAGAACTGAACTTCTTCCCTGATGTGAACGCCGAGGGGTATCACCTCACGGACGTGAAGGCTGTTGATGACGGAGTTGACGGTTTCACCGACGGTCCCCAAGCGGGGGGCAATTTTGATGTCGGTCTGCAGTTCGGCACGACCGCTGATAGTTCGGAAGGGGAGGTCAGCAGTACCAACTTTACCCTGTGGACCTTTCCCGGCTCACTGTCGTTCGAGGATATCGATCTGAGCGGGATGCGCCTCGTCGTCGACTCGGACGAGACTGGCGGGGAAGTTCTTGAGGTGACGGGTATGGTCGATCCCGACATGGCCGACCCCGACGCCGCCGACACATCCGACGGCGCGACCGCTCTTTTGGACGCGCTCAGCCTTGCCTCCATGCCTTCGGAGGAAGACGAAGAGCCCGACCTCTGTGAGGACGACGCTTTCGACATGGCCTGATGGCCCGTCCCTTAAACAAGAAAGGCGCGTCCCTCGGGGCGCGCCTTTTGTTTGTGCGGCCCCCCACTCTCAGCGCTTGCGAAACCAAAGCACAAAGGGCAGGGCCACCAGATACATGGTAATCCCATAGACCGCCGAGGGCAGGGCGTAGGCGCTGAACCCCGAGGCTTGGCCCGATATCAAAGCGGCGAGGGTGATGCCCAGCGTGGCGTTCTGAATGCCGACCTCAATCGAAATCGTCTTGCGCGTCCGCCACGCCAGCCCCGCGGCCCCGGCGATGCCCAGCCCCAGCAGCATTAAAACGACGTTAAAGCTGATGAGCGCAGGCCCGAGGCTGGCGAGGTTCTCAGCAAAAAGGCTCCAGTTCCCGGCCAAAGCGGCCAGCACGATCAGCACAAAAAGCAGCGCGGCGAGGGCCGAGAGACCCGGCTCGATCCGCAGGGCCAAGGCAGGCGCGCCGTGGCGCAGCAGCAGCCCAAGCGCGACGGGCAGGGTGGTGATCAGAAACATCGCCATGGCAAGTGTTGCGACCGACACATCCGGGGCCGCATCGCCCATGAAATGTCGCACGGCGATGGCGGTGAAGATCGGCACGGTCAGAATGCTCAGGAGCGAGACGACCGCCGTCAAAGTCACCGACAGCGCCACATCGCCCCGCGCGAATTTGCTGACCATGTTCGAGGTCACCCCGCCGGGGCAGAAGGACAGGATCATCAGCCCCACCGCCAGCTCTCCGCTGAGGCCAAAGGCCGTGGCGACGGCCCAAGCGGCGGCGGGCACCAGCACCACTTGGCACAGCGCGCCCAACCCGAAAGCGCGCGGGTATTTTGCAACGCGGGTGAAGTCTTGGACCGTAAGGCCGACCCCCAGCGACAGCATGATGATCGCCAAAGACAGCGGCAGTACGACGTTGATTAGAATATCCATTTGTCCCCCCTAAAGCTGAAATCAGCCTAGGGGCGACAAATGCGATCTGGCAAGCCTGACGCGCGCCGGGGGCGCGACGTCAAAGTGGCCAAAAGACGAGGATCGCGGGGATCGACACCGCGACGACGATGATCTCTAGCGGCAGCCCCATGCGCCAATAGTCGCCAAAGGAATAGCCGCCGGGGCCAAGGATCAGGGTGTTGTTCTTATGTCCAATCGGCGTGAGGAACGCCGAAGAGGCCGCCACCGCCACCGCCATCAGGAAGGGGTCGGGCGACACCCCGAGCGTCTGCGCCATCTGGATGCCCACCGGGGCGGCGACGATTGTCGTCGCCGTGTTGTTCAGCACATCCGACAGCGACATGGTCACCACCATGAGCACCGTCAGCACGACCCATGCGGGCAGCCCCTCGGTCAGCCCCACCAGCGCGCCCGCGATCAACTCGGTCCCGCCCGAGGTTTCCAGCGCCGCGCCCAGCGGGATCATGGAGCCCAAAAGCACGATCACCGGCCATTCGATATGAGTATAGAGCTCCGACAGCGGCACGATCTTGGCCAGCACATAGCCCACGACCACCAGCCCAAGCGCGATGGGCAGATAGATCAACCCAAAGGAGGCCGCCGCCACCGCACCTGCGAACATGCCGATGGCAAGCCACGTCTTGCTGTCTTGGGTCACGGCAAGGCCACGGTCGGCCAAGGGCAGTACGCCCAGCCAGTCGGTGACATGGGCCACCGTGTCACGCGGCACCAGCAGCAAGAGGATGTCACCGGGTTTCAGCTCGGTTGTGCGCAGCTGCGAGGTGATCTTGCGGCCTTGCCGAGACAGACCCAGAAGCACCGTGCGCTGGCGCCACGAAAGGCCCACCGCCTGCGCCGTGCGACCATTGAGGCGGGACCCTTCGGTCACCACGACCTCGACAATCTCGACCCCGTCGCCATCGGCCAGCAGCAGGTCTTCGCGGTCACTGTCCGCCAGCGCGAGGTTCAGGGTGCTGCGAAATTCGTCCAGCGCGTCGGGCGTGGCTTCCAGCACGATCGCGTCTCCGGCCTGCAGCACCACATTGCGCGCGGTGCCATAGCGCCTCTTGCCGTCCCGCATCAGCCCAAGGATCGCCACATCGGCCTTATGTGCTTCTTCCTGTAGCTCTGCTAGACGCTTGCCGATCTGCTTATTGCCCTCGGGCACGGTCAACTCGGCGATATATTCCGCGATATCATCAGCTTCGATCATCGCGTCTTCGCGGGCGGGGATCAAACGCCAGCCGATCAAGGCCACGAAGATCAGCCCGGCAATGGCGGCCAAACCGCCCACCGGGGCAAAGTCGAACATCTTGAAAGGCGCCCCCAGCGATTCCTGCCGGATCGACGCGATGATAATATTGGGCGGCGTGCCAATCAGCGTGGCCATGCCGCCAAGGATGGTGGCAAAACTCAGCGGCATCAGGCTTAGCCCCGGCGCGCGGCCCGCTTTGCGCGCGGTCTGAATGTCGACCGGCATCAAAAGCGCCAAGGCCGCCACGTTGTTCATAAAGGCCGAGAGCACCCCGCCGACGGCCCCCATGATCGAGATATGCGCGCCCAAGCTGCGCGAACTGTCCACCAGCGTGCGGGTGATCAACATCACCGCGCCCGAACGCACCAGCCCGGCGGAAACCACCAGCACCAGCGCCACGATCAGCGTCGCCGGATGGCCAAAGCCGTCAAAGGCGTTTTCCGTGGGCACCACCCCCAGCACCACCCCGGCCATCAGTGCGCCAAATGCCACGATGTCATAGCGAAAGCGGCCCCACAGCAGCAGGCCAAAGACCGCGCCAAAGAGGGTAAAGAGAATGATCTGATCTGTGGTCATATATCCGGTCTAACGTGGTTGCCCCAAAGGAGGAAAGCTAAGCACAGGCCGGGTGGCTTGTTCCAGCGGTGATGCTGGCATATAGAGTGGCGCAAACGCATTGCCAGAACGAGGTATTCATGGCCGGTCACTCCAAATGGGCAAACATCCAGCATCGCAAGGGCCGTCAGGACAAGCTGCGCGCCAAGGTGTTTTCCAAACTTTCCAAGGAAATCACCATCGCGGCCAAGATGGGCGACCCCGACCCGGAAAAGAACCCGCGTCTGCGCATGGCCGTGAAAGAGGCCAAAGGCCAGTCCATGCCCAAGGACAACATCGAACGCGCCATCAAGAAGGCCGTGGGCGGTGAGGGCGAGGATTACGAAGAAATCCGCTATGAGGGCTATGGCCCGAACGGCGTGGCGGTGATCGTCGAGGCGATGACCGACAACCGGAACCGCACCGCTTCGACCGTGCGCTCGACCTTCACCAAGAACGGTGGCAATCTGGGCGAGACAGGCTCGGTCGGTTTTATGTTCGAGCGCAAGGGCGAGGTGATCTATCCCGCGTCCGTGGGCGACGCGGACACTGTGATGATGGCGGCGATTGAGGCCGGAGCCGAAGATGTCGAAAGCTCCGAAGACGGTCACGTCATCTATTGCGCCGACACCGATCTCAATGATGTGTCGACAGCGCTCGAGGCGGAACTGGGCGAGTCGGAATCGACTAAACTGATCTGGCGTCCGACCACCACCACCGAGATGGACCTTGAGGCCATGGAAAAGCTAATGAAGCTGGTCGATGCGCTTGAGGAAGACGACGACGTACAGCGCGTCACCACCAATTTCGAAGCCTCTGATGAGGTTATGGCGCAGCTTTAACGCGCCCCTTGCACCAGCGCCTCGCGCGCCGCAGCCCTTATGGCGGCGGTGAGCGGGGCAAGCGCGGGGGCCATGATCCGCGCGACCTGCCAGTAAAGCGGCACATCCAATGGCAATGCGTCGTCGAGCGAGACGAGGCGGCCTTTCTCCATATCCTCAGCCACCAGAGGGGCAGGGTTCATGCCCCAGCCCAAGCCTTCGCGCGCCGCCGCCACGAAGCCGTGACTTGAGGGCAGGTGGTGGCTGGGCGGGGTCAATCGCTGCCCGGTTTTTTGCATCAGCCAGCGCCCCTGCAGTTGATCCTTGCGGTTAAAGGTCAGCATCGGCGCTTGGCCCAGTGTCTCGGTGGTGACGCCTTGGGCGAACCATTTCTTCATATAGGCGGGGCTGGCTGTGGGGTGATAACGCAGCGCGCCCAAGGGCCGCAGATCACAGCCCGGTGCGGCGCGGGCTTGTCCGGTCACAGCCGCGCTGACCTCTCCACGCCGCAGCCAATCGGCGGAGGTGTCTTGATCGTCGATCACCAGATCAAACAGCATCTCCGGTATCTGCGCCAAGGCCGGGATGAGCCATGTCGCCAGTACATCCGCAGGCACCGCCAGCCGTAGCCGGGGCGGGGACGTGTTGCCGCTGACGCCCAATGCCTGCGCTTCGAGCAGGGCCACGTCTTCGGCGTGTTTCGCCAGCCGCTGGCCCGTCGGCGTGCCGGTACAGGGTTGGCCGCGCAAGACCAGCGTGGTGCCGACCCGATCCTCAAGCGCCTTCACCCGCTGCGAGATGGCGGAGGGGGTGACCCCGAGCGCCGCCGCCGCCGCATCAAAGCTGCCAAGTCGCAGGATGCTCGCCAAAGCGGTCAGTTGGGCGCTGTCTAACTTCATAAGTTTTTCTAATCCAAGCGAAGACTATTGAATTTGAGTAATCTGTACCGCCGCGGTAGGCAAAAGCAACCCAAGACAGGACGCCCCAATGCTGACCTCATTCCTCCCCGGCTTCGCTCTCAGCCTCACTCTCATCATGGCCATCGGCGCGCAGAACGCCTTTGTCCTGCGCCAAGGGCTGCGGCGTGAGCATGTGCTGGTGGTGGTGTTGGTCTGCGCCACTTCGGATGCGATCTTGATCACTGCCGGTGTGGCCGGTTTTGGCGCGCTGGCCGAAGCGGCACCGTGGTTCGGGCCACTGATGCGCTACGGCGGCGCGGCCTTCCTGCTGTGGTACGGTTGGCGCAACGCCGTGTCGGCATGGCGCGGCGGTGAGGGGTTGGAGGCCGAAGGGCAGGCCACCCGCAGCTTGGGCAAGGCGGTCCTAACCCTGCTGGCCCTGACCTGGCTGAACCCGCATGTTTATCTCGACACATTGGTGCTGCTTGGTTCAATCTCGGCGCAGTATCCCGACCGCCTGAGCTTTGGGATCGGCGCAGCGTTGGCGAGTTTCGTGTTCTTCTTTGCCCTCGGCTATGGCGCGCGGCTGCTTGCGCCGCTTTTCGCCAAGCCGCGCAGTTGGCAGATTTTGGACGCCGTCATCGCCGTGACCATGTGGGGGATTGCGATCAAATTGCTTGCGATGTGAATAAAAGTGCCGCGCCCATCTTGCCCTTGGCAGCACTTTGGGAAAGGGTCGCGACATGACACAAAACCCCGCGACCACCCCCGACATCCCCGTTCCCGCCAATCGCCCGCTTGTCGGGGTCTTTTGGATGCTGGTGACCGGGGCATGTTTCATCGGCGTGACCGCGCTGGTCAAATACATGGGGCCGCGCCTGCCCTCGGCAGAGGCTGCATTCCTGCGCTACGCCATGGGGCTGGTCTTTGTTCTGCCGATCCTGCGGTCGCTTTTGTCGACCCCCGTTAGCAAGCGCCAGTGGGGGCTTTTCGGTCTGCGCGGGTTCTTTCATGCGGGCGGGGTGATCTTGTGGTTCTACGCCATGACCCGCCTGCCGATTGCCGAGGTCACGGCGATGAACTACCTCGCGCCGATCTATGTCACTGTCGGCGCTGCGATTTTTCTGGGCGAAAAGCTCGCGGCACGGCGCATCGTGGCGGTCTGTCTGGGGCTGGCGGGCGCGGCGATCATCCTGCGACCGGGTTTCCGCGAAGTTTCGACCGGGCATCTGGCGATGCTGCTGGCGGCGGTGGTGTTTGCGGGGTCTTACCTCTTGGCCAAGGTGCTGGCGGATGAAGCGCGGCCTGTGATGATCGTCACCATGCTGTCGATCTTCGTGACCATCGGCCTTGCGCCCTTCGCCTTCACCGTTTGGATCACGCCCACCGCGCAGGAGTTGCTGATCCTCGCCGGCGTCGCCTTTTTCGCCACGGCGGGGCATTTCACCATGACGCTGGCATTCGCCGCCGCCCCCGTGACGGTGACGCAGCCGGTGACATTCCTGCAACTGGTCTGGGCCACGATCCTTGGTGTGGTGGTCTTTGCCGAACCGGTGGACATCTGGGTGGTGCTGGGCGGAGCCGTGATTTTGGGCTCGGTCACCTTTATCACATGGCGCGAAGCAATGCTGAAACGGCAGGTCACGCCGCCCTCCCACGCCACGAAATTCTGACGTACCACCCCGCCGGGCGGTACTTGATTGACGAGTCAATAAAGATTCCCCTATCCTGAGGCGGTCAACACTGCCCCAAGGACCCGAATCCAATGCCCAAAGTCGGAATGGAACCCATTCGCCGCTCTGCGCTGGTCAAAGCCACCATCGCCGAGATTGGCGAAGCTCAGTCGCTGGATGTGACGGTGAGTCAGATCGCCAAGCGGGCAGGCATGTCGAGCGCGTTGGCGCATCACTATTTCGGCGGCAAGAATCAGATCTTCCTCGCCGCGATGCGTCATATCCTGTCGGAATATGCCGCCGGGGTGCGCGAACGGCTGGCCACGGCCCGCACGCCGCATGACCGGGCGGCGGCGATCATTGTCGCCAGTTTCGACGACACCGGCTTTCATCCTGGCACGATTAGCGCGTGGATGACGCTTTACGCCCATGCCCGCACCAATCCCGAAACGCGGCGGCTGCTGACAGCTTATCAAAGCCGTCTGCGCTCGAACCTCACCCATGCGCTGCGCCCGATCAGCCCCCAACCCGAAGGCGACGCCGACACATTAGCGGCGCTGATTGATGGGCTCTATCTGCGCGCCGCGCTGTCGGACGATGTCAGCGCTGCCGAAGCCATGACCCGCGCGCTCTATACCCTCGACCTGCTGCTGAAAGCGGGCCGCTGAACACTGCGGAGAAGGGCGGCATTGCCGCGCTCCGCCTCCTCGAACACTCCGCCCCTCAGGCAAGAAAGTATCTTTGATGTCCTATGATCCCCAGCCCACAGCCAGCCATTTCATCGACGGCGCCTATGTCGAAGACACGGAGGGCACGCCGATCCCGGTGATCTATCCCGCCACGGGCGAGACGATCGCCACGCTTTATGCCGCCACGCCTGCGATCGTTGAACAAGCCATCACCTCGGCCCGCAAGGCGCAGGCCGCATGGGCCGCGATGACAGGCACCGAGCGGGGCCGCATCCTGCGCCGCGCCGCCGACATGATCCGCGAGCGCAACCACGACCTGTCGGTGCTGGAGACCTATGACACCGGCAAACCCTATCAGGAAACCTCTGTCGCCGATGCCACCAGCGGGGCCGACGCGCTGGAGTATTTCGGCGGTCTGGCGGGCAGCCTGACGGGCGAGCATATCCAACTGGGCGAGGATTGGGTCTATACCCGCCGCGAGGCGCTTGGCCTGTGCGTGGGCATCGGCGCGTGGAACTACCCCACGCAGATCGCCTGCTGGAAAGCCGCGCCGGCGCTGGCCTGCGGTAATGCGATGATCTTCAAACCGTCCGAGACAACGCCGCTCTGTGCGCTGAAAGTGGCTGAGATACTCGTTGAGGCCGGGCTGCCTGCGGGCCTGTTCAACGTGGTGCAGGGCATGGGCGAGGTGGGGCAATCGCTGGTCACCGACAGCCGCGTCGACAAGGTGTCGCTGACCGGATCCGTCCCAACGGGCCGCAAGGTCTATGCCGCCGCCGCCGAGGGCATCAAACATGTCACGATGGAGTTGGGCGGCAAATCCCCCATGATCGTCTTTGAAGATGCCGATATCGACAATGCCGTGAGCGGCGCGATCTTGGGCAACTTCTATAGCTCCGGCCAGATTTGTTCGAACGGCACGCGGGTCTTTGTGCACCGCGACATCAAGGAGGCGTTTCTTGCGCGGCTGTCTGAGCGGTTGGAAAACGCCGTGATCGGTGACCCGATGGACCCCGACACCAGCTTTGGCCCCATGGTAAGCGACCGCCAGATGCAGATCGCGCTGGACTATGTGGCGAAGGGTGAGGCCGAGGGCGCGCGGCTGGTCTATGGCGGCAAACGGATTGAGCGCGACGGTTTCTACATGCAGCCGACCGTCTTTGCCGATGTTAAAGACGACATGGTCATCGCCCGCGAAGAGATTTTCGGCCCGGTCATGGCCGTGCTCGATTTTGAGGATGAGGCCGAGGTCATGGCCCGTGCCAATGCCACGGAATTCGGCCTCGCCGCTGGTGTCTTTACCCAAAACCTGACCCGCGCACATCGCGTGGCCGCCGGGTTCGAGGCGGGGACCTGCTACATCAATACCTATAATGACGCGCCGGTCGAAGCGCCCTTTGGGGGCATGAAGAACTCCGGCGTGGGCCGCGAAAACTCTAAGGCCGCGATCAACCATTATAGCCAGTTGAAGTCGGTCTACGTCCGCATGGGCGATGTCGAAGCGCCGTTCTAAGCAACGGAAAATTAGGCCGCAGCGCATAAAGCCGACACCGTCGGGCGCTGCCCCGCACCCGTGCGGATTTGCGGAAGGTAAGTGGAATGGAAGCTGAATTTGTAATCGTCGGGGCGGGGTCTGCGGGCTGCGCCATGGCCTACCGTCTGGCCGAGGCGGGGCGGAAGGTGATCGTCATTGAACATGGCGGCAGCGACGCGGGGCCGTTTATTCAGATGCCCGCGGCACTCAGCTATCCGATGAACATGCCGCGCTATGACTGGGGCTATAAATCCGAACCCGAGCCGCATCTGAACGGGCGCGAGTTGGTCTGCCCGCGCGGCAAGGTGATCGGCGGGTCATCCTCGATCAATGGAATGGTCTATGTGCGCGGCCATGCCAAGGATTTCGACCATTGGGAAGAAAGCGGCGCGCAGGGCTGGGGCTATGCCGACGTGCTGCCCTATTACAAACGCATGGAGACCTGGCACGAAAACGGCCATGGCGGCGATGCGGCGTGGCGCGGCACAGACGGCCCGCTGCACGTCAGCCGCGGCCCGCGCGAGAACCCGCTGTTTGACGCTTTCGTACAGGCGGGCTCGCAGGCCGGTTATCAGATGACCGAAGATTACAACGGCGAGAAGCAAGAGGGCTTTGGCCCGATGGAGCAGACGGTCTGGAACGGGCGGCGCTGGTCGGCGGCCAATGCCTACCTGCGGCCTGCACAGAAAACCGGGAATGTGACGCTGATCCGCGCGCTGGCGCAGCGCGTGGTGATCGAAGAGGGCCGCGCCGTGGGGGTCGAGGTCAAGCGCGGCAACCGCACAGAGGTCATCCGTGCGCAGCGCGAGGTGGTGCTGGCCGCGTCATCGATCAACTCGCCGAAACTGCTGATGCTGTCGGGGATCGGTCCGGCGGGTCATCTGGCGCAGCACGGCATCAATGTTGTCGCAGACCGTCCCGGCGTGGGGCAGAACCTACAAGACCATTTGGAGCTCTACATCCAGATGGCCTCCAGCCAGCCGATCACCCTTTATAAGCATTGGAACTTGCTGTCGAAGGCTGTCATCGGCGCGCAGTGGCTCTTTACCAAGACCGGTATGGGCGCCTCTAATCAGTTCGAATCCGCGGCCTTCATCCGCTCGAAGCCCGGCGTGGAATACCCTGATATTCAATACCATTTCCTGCCCATCGCCGTGCGTTACGACGGGCAGGCAGCAGCGGAGGGGCACGGGTTTCAGGCCCATACAGGGCCAATGCGCTCTAAGTCGCGGGGCGACATCACCCTGCGCTCGGCCGACCCGGCAGATGCGCCGAAAATCCGCTTTAACTACATGTCGCATCCCGACGATTGGGAGGAGTTCCGCACCTGCATCCGCCTCACACGTGAGATTTTCGCGCAGGAGGCTTTCAAGCCGTTCGTCAAACATGAGATCCAACCCGGCGACGCGCTGCAATCGGATGCGGAGCTTGACAGTTTCATCGCCGAACATGCGGAAAGCGCCTATCATCCCTGTGGCACCTGCCGCATGGGCGCGGCGGACGATCCGAACGCCGTGGTCGACCCGCAGGCGCGGGTGATTGGGGTTGAAGGGCTGCGGGTGGCCGACAGTTCGATCTTTCCACGCATCACCAATGGCAACCTCAACGCGCCCTCGATCATGGTGGGGGAAAAGGTCTCGGACCTGCTTTTGGGCCGCGATCCGCTGCCTCGGGCGAATGACGAACCTTGGCTGCATCCCAATTGGCAGGTTGCGCAGCGCTGATCATTAACCTGTCTTAATCTCCTCCCTTGAAGCTGGCGGGGCAGGGCGTCATACCTGCCCCATGTTAAAGATTTGTTCACTTTTCGCCCTCAGTCTCACGCTGAGTTTCGCAGCAGTATCGGCTGGGGCGCAGACCGTGTCGGGTGTGGTGCGCGTGATCGATGGGGATACCTTCGATCTTGGCGGCACGCGCATCCGCTTGCACGGAATCGACGCGCTTGAGGCAAGCCAGACTTGCGAAACCGATGGCGGGCAGGCTTGGGCCTGCGGTGATTGGACAACGAGAGAGGTGCGCGACAGATACCAAGGGGCCGAAGCGCGCTGTGAAGCGCTGGACCGTGACCGATATGATCGCATCGTCGCCCGCTGCCATGTCGGCGGTGTCGACGTAGGGCAGGCGCTTGTGCAAGAGGGGCTGGCCTTTGCCTATCGCAAATATTCGATGGACTATGATCTGGAGGAAAAGGCAGCCTTTGTTGCAGGGCGTGGCATTCATGGGTTCAAGACCATCTCTCCGGCCCGCTACCGCGTGACCCGCCGCAGCAGTTCAGAACCGGCCCGGCCTGAGGGGAGCTGCCAGATCAAGGGCAATATCAGCGCCAAAGGGACCAAGATTTACCATATGCCGGGGCAGAATTTCTATAGCCGCACCCGCATTAGTACCCGCAAGGGAGAGCGTTGGTTCTGTTCCGAAGCAGAAGCCCGCGGTGCTGGCTGGCGGCGGGCGCGGCGCTGATCACTCCACCCGGTAGGGCAGGGTATCGCGCAGATGCGGGTCGACGACCAACTGCCGTTCCAGCGGCGGGACGGAGCGCTGGTGGCAATCCCGGCGCTCACAAATGCGGCAGGAAATGCCAATCGGTTCAAAGGCATCGCTGCGGGTGACATCCATCCCATCGGCATAGACGAGTGCCGCCGCATGGCGCACCTCGCACCCCAGTGAGATCGCATAACGCCGCACCGGCGCGCCAAACCGCCCCGCCGGCTTCGAGATGTCCCGCGCCAGACTGATATAGCGCACCCCGTCCGGCGTTTCGGCCAATTGGCGCAAGAACCTTCCCGGCGTTTCAAACGCGCGGTGGACATTCCAAAGCGGGCAAGCGCCGCCAAAACGCGCGAATTGCAACCGGGTGGCAGAATGGCGCTTCGTGATCGTGCCCGCCTGATCGACCCGCACAAAGAAAAAGGGCACCCCCTTTGCGCCGGGCCGCTGGAGTGTCGAAAGCCTGTGCGCCACCTGCTCAATCGAGGCGCCGAAATGCCCGGCCAGCACCTCCAGATCATGGCGGCAGTCCTGCGCCTTTTGCAGGAATCGCCCATAAGGCAGTAGCGCCGCCCCAGCAAAGTAATTGGCCAACCCGATCTTGGCGATATCCCGGGCGGCGGCGCTGTGGAACCGGGCAAGATCAAGCGTTGCCTCCAGCAGCGCGTCCTGCTGGGTCAGCGCCACTTGGAGCAACATTTGAAAGGTCTGCGTCTCAGGGGCTGCACGGGCCGACAGATGCAGCGTTTTGCGCGCGGGATCATAGGCGCGCAGGCGGTCGTCATCCTCAAAGATCACGGTCACGCCAGCGCGTTCAAGCGCGGTTGCCGCGGTCGCCCGCGTATCGTTACCGCTGCCCGCGCGGGTGGCGAAATGCTCTGCCGCGCGGTCGACGGCATCAATGTAATTGTCGCAATAGTGAAAGAAATCCCGCACCTCCTCCCAAGGGGAGGGCATCGCCCGAGCGTCCTCGCGGCCCAAGGCTTCGTCCAGTGAGGCCAGTCGTTCATGCACCTGCCGGTAGCTTTGGTGCAGGGCGAGAAACGCATGGGCCAGACCCGGCGCGTTGGAGGCGGTGAGGCGCAGATCGGCCACCGGGGGTGTCTTTCCGGCGAAGATCGGATCGGCCAGCGCCTCGCGCAGATCGCTCACCAATCGCTCTCCATCTCCGCTGGAAAGCTCGGTCACGTCGAGCCTGAACTCCGACGCCAGTGCCAGTACCACATTGGTACTGACGGGCCGGTTGTTGTTTTCCATTTGGTTGAGATAGGGCAAGGAGACGCCAAGCCGGGCGGCGAAGTCTTTCTGCGTCAGCCCCGCACGGGTGCGGGTCTCTCGCAGTTTTACACCGGCATAGAGTTTCTGGATCGCCATCCGCGCACCTTTGCAAATCTGCATTTCGCGGCAGCGTAGCTTTGCAAACCCCCGCTCGCAAGCCCGAGGCGGGGGTACTGCTAGGTTAAAGCCCCAAGGCTTTCTCGCGCCGGATCACCACCCAGATGGAGGCGACCGAGGCGATGGCGGTCAGCAGCATCAACCACAATAGCGGATAGGCCCCGGTTTCTGGGGTGAGCAGGGCCCCGGCCAGCGCGCTCAGCGCCGCGCCACCGACGATCATAATCGCCCCGCCAAGCCCGGAGGCCGTGCCCGCCAGATGCGGGCGCACCGACAGCATCCCGGCTGTGGCATTGGGGATGCACAGCCCATTGCCCAGCCCCACCAGCGTCATCAGCCCGAAAAAGCTGAGCGGGGAGCCGTATCCCGCAAGGAATATCAGCAGCGACACCGTGCCGCCCACAGCATTTGAGATGCAGCCCCAGAGCACCAGCGTATTGACGCCGAAACGGGTCGCGGTGCGCGCGGTGATGAAGTTGCCGATGAAATAACCGATCGCGGGCGCGCCGAAATAAAGGCCCAGCACCGCAGGCTCCATCCCGAAAACCACGGTGCCCACGAAAGGCGCGCCGCCAAGATAGGCAAAGAAAGCGCCCGAGCAGAAGCCCGTCGCAAGCGCATAGCCCCAAAACCGTGGCGAGCGGAGCAGTTCGGGGTATTCGCCGAACTGCTGGCCCAGCGATTTGCCACTGGCGCGGGCGGTTTCGCCCAAATCCGCCCAAGCCACCCAGAACACCAGCCCGCCGAGGATCAGCATCGCCCAAAAGGAGGCCTGCCAGCCAAACCCCTGCTCCAACAAGCCGCCCAAGGCCGGGCTGATCATCGGCACCAGCGCCATGCCCATGGTGACATAGCCGATCATGGAGGCCGATTCGTCTTGGGTATAAAGGTCGCGGATCACCGCACGGCTCAGCACCATGCCCGTGGCGATGACGGCCTGCGCCATACGAAAGACGAGGAACACGGCGATGTTCGGAGCGAGCAAGCAACCAACCGTGGCCAGGGAAAAGATGCCCAGCCCCCAAAGCATCACGCGCCGCCGCCCGAGGTTGTCGGATATCGGCCCAATGAAGATTTGCAGTATGCCACTGAAGAACAGGTAAAGCGGCACCGAAAGCTGAATCACCGCGTAATCCGTGCCAAAATGCTCTGCCATCTTCGGCAGGCTGGGCAGAAAGATGTTCATCACCATGGCCGAAAGCCCGGCCAGCAGTATCAGCGTTGAAATATGGGGCGGGGTCGTCCGGTCTAGATACCGGACTTTGGGGATATCGCTCATGCAAATGCAAGTAGTCGCGGGCATGGGAAATGTCCATGTTAACTAGATTGTTTTGCAACTTTTCATTTTGCTTGGGTGCGCCTGTATTGATTTTGCAAATTTGCAAAATTGCTCTTTGGTCAGTTGCGCTCCTCCGATAGACTGGCCGAAATCACAATAGGGGTGCGTCATGAAAGACATTCTCGAACAACTGGAGCGGCGCCGCGAAGATGCGCGTTTGGGCGGCGGACAGGCGCGGATCGATGCGCAGCACGGTCGCGGCAAGCTCACCGCACGGGAGCGTGTCGATCTGCTGCTCGACGAAGGCTCGTTCGAAGAATTCGACATGTTCGTCACCCACCGCTGCACCGATTTTGGCATGCAGGATCAAAAGCCCGCAGGCGATGGCGTGGTCACCGGTTGGGGCACGATCAACGGCCGCCTCGTCTATGTCTTCAGTCAGGATTTCACCGTCTTCGGCGGCTCCCTTTCGGAAACCCACGCTCAGAAAATCTGCAAGATCATGGACATGGCGGTGCAGAACGGCGCGCCCGTGATCGGCATTAACGATTCCGGCGGCGCACGTATCCAAGAAGGCGTGGCAAGCCTCGCGGGCTATGCCGAGGTTTTCCAGCGCAACATCGAAGCCTCCGGCGTGATCCCGCAGATCAGCGTCATCATGGGCCCCTGCGCGGGCGGCGCGGTCTATTCGCCCGCGATGACCGACTTCATCTTTATGGTCAAAGACAGTTCTTACATGTTCGTCACCGGCCCCGATGTGGTGAAAACCGTCACCAACGAAGTCGTCACCGCCGAGGAATTGGGCGGCGCCTCGACCCACACGCGCAAATCCTCTGTCGCCGATGCGGCGTTCGAAAATGACGTAGAGGCGCTGGCCGAAGTACGCCGCCTCGTCGATCTGCTGCCCGCCAACAACCGCGAGAAACCCCCGGTCCGCCCCTTCTTCGACGATCCCAACCGGATCGAACCCTCGCTCGACACGCTGGTGCCGTCGAATGCCAACACCCCCTATGACATGAAGGAACTGATCCTCAAACTGGCGGATGAGGGCGACTTTTACGAAATCCAAGAGGAATTCGCCAAGAACATCATCACCGGTTTCATCCGTCTCGAAGGCCGTACCGTCGGCGTGGTCGCCAACCAGCCGATGGTGCTGGCGGGCTGCCTCGACATTGATAGCTCGCGCAAAGCGGCCCGTTTCGTGCGGTTCTGCGATGCTTTCGAAATCCCGATTCTGACCCTCGTGGACGTGCCCGGCTTCCTGCCCGGCACCGGTCAGGAATTCGGCGGCGTCATCAAACACGGCGCGAAACTGCTCTTCGCCTATGGCGAGGCGACCGTGCCGATGGTCACCGTCATCACGCGCAAAGCCTATGGCGGCGCCTATGACGTGATGGCTTCCAAACACCTGCGTTCGGATTTCAACTACGCATGGCCCACCGCCGAAGTCGCCGTAATGGGGGCCAAAGGCGCTACAGAGATCATCCACCGCAAGGATCTGAAGGATCCCGAAAAGATCGCCAAACACACGAAGGATTACGAAGACCGTTTCGCCAACCCCTTCGTCGCCGCCGAACGCGGTTTCATCGACGAGGTGATCCAGCCCCGCAGCACCCGCAAACGGGTCGCCCGTGCCTTCGCGTCATTGCGCAACAAAAAAGTGCAGACCCCGTGGAAGAAACACGACAACATCCCGCTCTGAGCACCATCATGCAGCTTCATCCTTTCTTAAATACCGATCCCACCGAGGCCGCGCGCGGAACCCTCGGCGGGCTGGGTGGTTTTCCTTGCAAAGGAGGGCCGGATCATGCCGAATTCATCAATCAAGGACGAAGAGACCTACAAGTCCCTGCGCGAGGATGGGGCGAGCAAGGAGAAAGCCGCCCGCATCGCCAATGCGCAGGCCAACGACAGCCAGCATCCCGGCAAGAAGGGGGGCAAACAGCCACCCTACGAGGATTGGACCAAGGACGACCTCTACGACCGGGCGCAGGAACTCGGGATCGAGGGGCGTTCGGATATGGACAAGGGCGCGCTGATCGACGCTTTGCGCAATCACTAGGCGCTCTGCTGCGCCGAGCTTGCCTGCCAGCTTTGCTGGCGGGGGGGCTCGCGTCTCCGGCACGGGCGATTGACGTTCCCTCGGGGCAAGTTATTGACTTGCAAGAGGTTCTTGTCGAGGAATTGGGCGGTGAGATTTGGCTTCGCTTTCGGTTCATTGCGCCGCAGATCGCCAAAGGGCCGGAGGCCATCGCCTATGACCTCGCCGCTCCAGACATGGAGCATCTCTGCGCGGTGGTCGCCCTCCCTTATATGACCGAACATGCGCTTGCGGGGCAGGTGATCGTTGTCTCCCTTGCTGACCGCCCGGTGGAATTCGGCGCGGCCGACCCCGAAGCGACCCAATATTTCGAAGCTTTCCGTGCCCAAGATGACGCTTGCATCTGGGAGGGTTTGTGATGCGCAGGCAAGATCTTGCAAGAATCCGCCGATCCTCCAATTGGAATGATGCTTTGGAGTCACAACGCGACCGATTGCGCTTGCAACCATATCCATTGCTATGTGAATCGCATATGATGCGGTCAAGGAATACCCACGTATCCCTTACCTCAGAACCCGGGCTTGGCCGGCATGTTGTCGCGTCAGGTTCATTTAACATTAATAGGAGATATACATGTCCAAGAGCATCAAGTTGCTGGCAGCTATCGGTTTCGTCGCAGCTGTTTCGGCCTGCGCACAGCAAGAAGAAGAGTTCGTCGTGGTTGAGCCCGAGCCCATCTCGGTCGAGCCCGTCTACACCGGCAAGTACAAATAATGCCGTTGCAGGGCAGGCGTTTGCGCCTGCCCTGATCCCAGCCACCCCTGCAACCGGGAGGGGTGTCTGATGCCCGCCTATATGCTAAAACACCGCGGGTTCCCCGGGCGACTGCCCGGCACCGATTTCCAATTCACAATTCGCCGTCCGAACCCCAAGGGGGTCACGCCCATCACCCGGCGTGAGCGTCGCCCTGACCGCCGCGCGCCTGACCGCCGCGCCGATGCCGCCTTTGTCAAAGCCCTGTGGGAAGCCTTTGGCGAGCATCCTTTCGAGCGTGGCAATCTGGATGCGGGCCGTCTGTCGTGGCTCTTTGGCCGCGAGGTGCTGCCGGCTACCGATCCCTTTGATCCCGCCGATTACGAAGCTTTGCTCGTGCTCGACGTGGCCGCAGCCCGTGCCGCCTTCCCCGAAGCTTTCGAGGGTTGATCGGCATGATGTCGCCCCGCCTCTACGCAGATCAGCACAGCCTTGCCGAAGTCCGGCCGCCTCAAAGGGCGTGCTTGGCGCTGGCGCAGGCTTGGGGCAGGTTTTGCGTGGCTGGCGGCGCGTCTTTTGCTCTTCGTGCCGTCGGACATGAAGACCATACCCCTTCCCCTAACGGGCAGCCGCTGCGCAACCGCGCCGCGCTGCCCGACTTTTCGGCGGGGTGGTTTTCGCGCCACAGGGCAACGGGCCGGAAAATTGACCGGGAACTTGTCAAACGGCAGGGCGTTGGTCGGACAGTAGATAGCAGTGAAGGAACAGGCACATGTCAATTCGTAACATCATTCTCGCGCTTGGCGCGACAGCCGGTCTTGCCGCATGTGGCAACACCATCGGCGAACAGGGTTTGGGCGGCGCAGCCGTGGGCGCAGGTGCGGCAGCCGTCACAGGTGGGTCGCTGGCGCAGGGCGCAGCCATCGGCGCTGCAGCCAACGTCGGTTATTGCCAGCTTAACCCCGGCAAATGTAACTGATCTCGCCCCATTAACCGCTCTGCCTGCCATCGGCGCGGGCAGGGCGGTTTCCCCCTCCATCTTTATCTCTACAGGCACCCGCGCAGCTATGGCTGACGCGGCATTTTGCGTGGCCTGTTACCGTCAAAGGAACTGCTGATGTTTGACAAGATCCTCATTGCCAACCGGGGCGAAATCGCCTGCCGCGTGATCAAGACCGCTAAGAAGATGGGTCTGACCACCGTAGCGATCTATTCCGATGCGGATGCGCAGGCGCTGCATGTGGAAATGGCGGATGAGGCCATTCACATCGGCCCGCCCCCCGCGAACCAGTCCTATATCGTCATCGACAAGGTGATGGAGGCCGTGAAACAATCCGGCGCGCAGGCGGTCCATCCGGGCTATGGTTTTCTCAGCGAAAACAGCAAGTTTGCCGAGGCGCTTGACGCTGTTGGCGTGGCTTTCGTCGGCCCGCCCGTTGGCGCCATTGAAAAGATGGGCGATAAGATCACCTCCAAAAAGATTGCTCAGGAGGCGGGTGTCTCGACCGTGCCGGGCTATATGGGTCTGATCGAAGACGCCGACGAGGCCGTGAAAATTTCGAACGAGATCGGCTACCCGGTGATGCTCAAAGCCTCGGCTGGCGGCGGCGGCAAGGGCATGCGGATCGCTTGGAATGATGAAGAGGCCCGCGAAGGTTTCCAATCGTCCAAGAACGAAGCGGCAAACTCCTTTGGGGATGATCGGATTTTCATCGAGAAATTCGTCACCCAGCCCCGCCACATTGAAATTCAGGTGCTCTGCGACGCGCATGGCAATGGTATCTATCTGGGCGAGCGGGAGTGTTCGATCCAGCGCCGCAACCAAAAGGTCGTCGAAGAGGCACCGA
This sequence comes from Sulfitobacter sp. LC.270.F.C4, assembly GCF_032922545.1. Lineage (NCBI taxonomy): Bacteria > Pseudomonadati > Pseudomonadota > Alphaproteobacteria > Rhodobacterales > Roseobacteraceae > Sulfitobacter > Sulfitobacter sp. LC.270.F.C4. The sequence goes on from NZ_CP136692.1 coordinate 1,315,626, forward strand.
GCCCCTTCCTTGATGAAGAGACCCGCAAAGCCATGGGCGAGCAGGCCGTCGCACTGGCGCAGGCCGTGGGCTACACCAGCGCGGGCACGGTGGAATTCATCGTCGATGGCGACAAGAATTTCTACTTCCTTGAGATGAACACCCGCCTTCAGGTGGAGCACCCGGTCACCGAACTGATCACCGGTGTTGATCTGGTCGAGCAGATGATCCGCGTCGCCAATGGCGAGAAACTGTCGATCACCCAAGATGACGTGACCCTGACCGGTTGGGCCATCGAAAACCGGCTCTACGCCGAAGACCCTTACCGTGGTTTCCTGCCGTCCATCGGTCGTCTGACCCGCTACCGCCCGCCGCAGGAAGTGGCCGCCGGGCCGCTGCTGGAGCAAGGCACTTGGCAGGGCGATGCACCGAGCGGCGAGATGGCCGTGCGCAACGATACCGGCGTCTTTGAGGGCGGCGAAATCTCGATGTATTACGACCCGATGATCGCCAAGCTTTGCACATGGGCCCCGACCCGCGAAGAGGCGATTGAGAAGATGCGCGTGGCGCTCGACAGTTTCGAGGTTGAGGGCATCGGGCATAACCTGCCGTTTCTCTCTGCCGTGATGGATCACCCGAAATTCGTCTCGGGCGAGATGACCACCGCCTTCATCGCCGAGGAATATCCCGAAGGTTTCGAGGGTGTGACCCTGCCTGAGGGCGAGCTGCGCCGCATCGCTGCGGCCTGCGCTGCGATGCACCGCGTAGGCGAAATTCGCCGCGCGCGTGTCTCGGGCCGGATGGACAACCACGAGCGCAAGGTCGGCAGCGATTGGAACGTAAAGCTGCAGGGCGAGAGTTTCGACGTGGTCACCAAGGCCGATCCCGAAGGGGCGACGGTGGCCTTTGGCGACGGCGGCGAAATGCGCGTCAGCGGCGATTGGACACCGGGCGACCAACTGGCCGAAATGACCGTCGATGGCGCGCCTTTGGTGCTGAAGGTTGGCAAAATCTCTGGCGGTTTTCGCATCCGCACCCGCGGCGCGGATCTGAAAGTCCATGTCCGCACCCCGCGTCAGGCGGAACTGGCGGCCCTCATGCCCGAGAAGCTGCCGCCCGACACCTCCAAGATGCTGCTCTGCCCGATGCCGGGTCTGGTGGTGAAACTCGACGTGGAAGTGGGCGATGAGGTCCAAGAGGGCCAAGCGCTCTGCACCATCGAGGCGATGAAAATGGAGAACATCCTGCGCGCCGAGAAGAAGGGCGTGGTGAGCAAGGTCAACGCTGGCGCGGGCGACAGCCTTGCGGTGGACGATGTCATCATGGAGTTCGAATAGGGTGCGATGCGCTGGCGATCAGGGCGGGCAGGGCGCGGGGCATCAACGGATGACGTCGCGCTCCTTTGCCTCTCTGATTTCACGCTGGCGCAGCGGCATCTTGTCGATGCTGCGGGTGATCTCGCGCACGTCCCATGGAAAGGGTTTGCGCAGCTCGATTTGGCCTTCCTTGTCGACCAGCACCAGCATGAAGCCCCGCGGGCGCATCCGCAGCCTCAGCGCACTGCGCGCGGCAGGGTCGGTATCGGTCAGCACGATGACATCACGCAACCGCAACTCTTCCTCGCGGTCGCGGAGGTATTCCATCTGCGCGACATATGCCGGATCGTTCTCGGAATTGGCAAAGACCAGAACGGGCCGCTTTTTCCATTGGAAGGCGCTGAGATCGGCCATATCGGCGGGCAGGAACAGCGGATCCTCCATCGGGGTATCGGCCCCTTGGGCAATCGCTGTGCTGGCGATCAATCCTGCAAAAACTAGTGAGATCAAACGTTTCATCAAGGCTCCTGTCCCTTCAGATATAGGGGGCCTGTACCATTTTGCGAAGGGCAAAGCGCCGCAGGGGGCATTTATCCCCGTGAGGGCGCGCCCCGTGACAATTCAGCCGCCGGTGATGCGCAGGCCCATGCCTGCCGCCCGGCGTTAAGGGAGAAGGACAAGCATATGACATCCAACCAAAAGGACGCCAAGACACGCTGGCAGGAACTGGCCACGGGCGAATTGCGCGGACGCAGCCTTGATGATCTGACGTGGAAGACGTTGGAGGGGATCGACGTACAACCGCTCTATACCGCCGACGACGTGAACGGGCTGGAGCATCTCGGCAGCATTCCCGGCGAAGCGCCATTTACGCGCGGCGTGAAGGCGACGATGTACGCGGGCCGTCCTTGGACGATCCGGCAATATGCAGGTTTTTCGACGGCTGAGGAATCCAACGCCTTTTACCGCCGCGCGCTGGCCGCCGGGCAGCAGGGTGTTTCGGTGGCCTTTGATCTGGCAACGCACCGGGGCTATGACAGCGATCACCCGCGCGTTGAGGGCGATGTCGGCAAGGCCGGTGTGGCCATCGATTCGGTTGAGGATATGAAAATCCTCTTCGACGGCATTCCGCTGGATCAGGTCTCGGTCTCCATGACGATGAACGGCGCAGTGATCCCGATCCTCGCCAATTTCATCGTCGCGGGCGAAGAGCAGGGCCATGACCGCGCCAAGCTCTCGGGGACGATCCAGAATGACATCCTCAAGGAATTCATGGTGCGCAACACCTATGTCTACCCGCCGGAACCGTCGATGCGGATCATCGGGGACATCATCGAATATACCTCGGATCATATGCCGAAGTTCAACTCGATCTCAATCTCGGGCTACCACATGCAAGAGGCGGGCGCGAACCTCGTGCAAGAGCTGGCCTTCACCATCGCGGACGGGCGCGAATATGTGCGCACGGCGATTGCGGCGGGCATGGATGTGGACCGTTTTGCACCGCGCCTGAGCTTCTTCTTCGCCATCGGCATGAACTTCTTCATGGAGGCCGCCAAACTGCGCGCCGCGCGTCTGCTTTGGTCGCGGGTGATGGAGGAGTTCGAGCCGAAAAACCCCAAGTCGTCGATGTTGCGAACTCATTGCCAAACCTCCGGCGTGAGCCTGGCCGAGCAGGACCCCTACAACAACGTCGTGCGCACGGCTTACGAGGCGCTTTCGGCGGTGCTGGGCGGCACCCAGTCGCTGCACACCAACTCACTGGACGAGGCCATTGGCCTGCCCACGGAACACTCCGCCCGTATCGCCCGCAACACCCAGCTGATCCTGCAGGAAGAGACCGGCATCACCAATGTCGTCGACCCGCTGGCAGGCAGCTACTACGTCGAGAAACTGACCGCCGATCTGGCCGAGGCCGCGTGGAAGCTGATCGAAGAAGTCGAGGAGATGGGCGGCATGACCAAGGCCGTGGCCTCTGGCATGCCGAAGCTCAGGATCGAGGAAGCCGCGGCGCAGCGTCAGGCGGGCATCGACCGCGGCACCGAGGTGATCGTCGGCGTGAACAAATACCGCCGCGACAAGGAAGAGCCGATCGACATCTTGGATGTCGACAACGTCAAGGTCCGCGCTGGTCAGGTGGCGCGGCTGGAGCGTATCCGGGCCGAGCGGGACGAGGACGCCTGCACCGCCGCCTTGGCGGAACTGACACGGCGGTCCGCCGAGGGCGGCAACCTGCTCGACGCGGCGGTCGAAGCCGCCCGCGCGCGCGCCACAGTGGGAGAGATCAGCATGGCGATGGAGAAGGAATTCGGGCGGCACCGGGCCGAGGTCAAAACCCTCTCAGGCGTCTATGGCGCGGCCTATGAGGGAGACGCGGGCTTTGCCGACATCCAGAAATCGGTCAATGAGTTTGCCGAGGCCGAAGGCCGCCGCCCGCGCATGCTGGTGGTTAAGATGGGCCAAGACGGGCACGACCGTGGGGCCAAGGTGATCGCCACCGCCTTCGCCGATATCGGCTTTGACGTGGATGTCGGCCCGCTTTTCCAGACCCCTGCCGAAGCGGCGCAGGATGCGGTGGACAACGACGTTCATGTTGTCGGCATCTCTAGCCAAGCGGCGGGGCACAAGACATTGGCACCGCAGCTTATTCAGGCGCTTAAAGATGCGGGGGCCGAGGATATTCTGGTGATCTGTGGCGGGGTCATTCCGCAGCAGGATTACAAGTTTTTGGAGGACGCGGGCGTCAAGGCGATCTTTGGCCCGGGGACGAATATCCCGACGGCTGCGCAGGATATCCTCAAGCTGATCCGCGAGACCCGGAAGTGATGCAGGCTGAAACGGGCGCGGTCCAAACGGGCCGCGCGATCCGCCTCGCAGAGCGGCGCGATGCCGCTGCCGTGGCGGGCCTATGGAACGGCATGATCCGCGACAGCCTCTCGACCTTTACCACCGACGAAAAGACGCCAGAGGATATCACCGCGCTGATCGCCACCCGCGCCGACGCGTTTTGGGTGGCCGAAGACTCAGGGCAAGTCATGGGTTTTGTCACCTACGGCAGCTTTCGCGGCGGTCCGGGCTACGGCGCGACGGTCGAACATAGCATCGTGCTGGCGGACGCGGCACAGGGGCAGGGGCTGGGCCGCGGCCTGATGACGCGGGCGGTCGAGGCGGCAGCGGCGCAGGGCCATCACGTCATGGTTGCCGCGATCAGCAGCGCCAATCCGGGGGCTGTGACTTTCCATGAAAAACTGGGCTTTGCGCAGGTTGGCCGGATGCCCGAAGTCGGGCGCAAACACGGGCAATGGCTTGATCTGATCTTGATGCAAAAAACCCTGTCAGCATCCTGACTTCCCCGGTGCCAGCGGTTAAGCTGGGGCCGAATACCAAAGGGTCAGCCCATGTCGATCTGGACGCGCATCTCCGAAGCTTTGTCAGCCCTCACCGCGGGCGAGGGGCTGTCGGCTGTCTTTGACCGTCTGCGCAGCCCGCCTGAACGCTCGGTCGCCTTTACCATCGCAGTCATCGCCTTGGGCGCGAAGATGGCCAAGGCCGATGGGCTGGTGACCCGCGACGAGGTGACGGCCTTTCGCGAGGTCTTCCAAATTGCCGAAGGGGATCAGGACGGAGCGGCGCGGGTCTTTAACCTTGCGCGGCAGGATGTCACCGGGTTTGAGGAATACGCCAAACGCATCGCCAGCATGTTCAACGACCAGCCCGAGATGCTGCATGATCTGATGGAGGGGCTGTTTCACATTGCCATGGCGGATGGCGTCTATCACCCGAATGAAAACGCCTTTCTCGAAGATGTGGCTGCGATCTTTGGCATGGGAGAGGAGGCTTTTGCCTCGCTCAAAGCGCGGTTCGTGCCCGACAGCTCGCCCCTGCCGCGCACGGTTCTGGGCATCGGCCCCCATGCCACGCTCGAAGAAGCCCGCAAGGCGTGGCGGCGGCTGGTACGCGAAAACCATCCTGATGCCTTGGTGGCGCGCGGCTTGCCACAGGAGGCCATCAAGATGGCCGAGAAACGCATGATCGACATCAACCGCGCGTGGGAAACGATCTCGGGCAAACACGCTTGATGCGCATCGCGACCTACAATGTTGAGTGGTTCGCGAGCCTTTTTGACGATGACAATCAGCTCTACGACGACGGTGAATGGTCTTCGCGCTATCAGGTGACCCGTGCGCAGCAGACGGCTGCTTTGGGGCTGGTTTTCGGCGCGCTGGATGCCGATGCGGTGATGGTGATTGAGGCGCCGAACCAGGGGCGGCGGCAGTCCACCGTGGCAGCGTTAAAGCATTTCGCCGCGCGGTTTTCCCTCCGCGCGCGGGAGGCCGTCATGGGGTTTTCCAACGATACAGAGCAAGAGATTGCACTGCTTTATGACCCCGATAAGCTCACCGCCCGCCACGCGCCGCAGTCGGCTGTTGACGCTCCGCGCTTTGACCAGACGTTGCGGATTGATCTTGACGTAGACGCGACTGAGGATGCCGTGGTCTTCTCCAAACCGCCGCTTGAGTTGGAGGTGACCACGAAGACCGGCTTTGCCTTTCAGGTGATCGGCGCGCATCTCAAATCCAAAGCGCCCCATGGGGCCAAGTCGGAGGCCGATGTGCTGCGCATCGCCATCGCCAATAGGCGCAAGCAATTGGCTCAGGCGATCTGGCTCAGGCGGCGGATTGATGCGCATCTGGCGGCAGATCGGCCCGTGATGGTGATGGGTGATTTGAACGACGGGCCGGGGCTGGATGAGTTCGAGAGCCTGTTTGGGCGGTCTTCGGTCGAGATTGTGCTGGGGGAGGGGGCGGCAGCGCTCTTTGACCCGCATGCCAAACAGGCGCTTAGCCGACGGTTGGGGGCCGCGCCTACCAGCGCGCGGTTTTGGATCGCACCAGAGGAACGTTACCTTCAGGCGCTGTTGGATTACATCATGGTCAGCCCGCAAATCTGTGCCCGCGATGCCCGCTGGCGGATTTGGCACCCGATGGATGACCCCGCTTGCTGGCAAAATGTGGCCCTGCGCGATGCGCTTCTTGCGGCGTCGGATCACTTTCCGGTCACGCTGGATGTCGACCTTTAGGCGGGCTTGTGCCCGTGCATCGGCAGAAGACTAGAAATCCCGAACGCGCCGCCTACATCAATTCCATGACACGTTTCATGCCCCTTATCGCCCTTTGCACGATGCTGCCGCTTGCGGCCCACGCGCAAGAGGACACCGAAGAACGCGGCCTCGGCTTGATGGAGCGCGGCGCGCAGATGTTCATGGACGGGATCATGGATGAAATGGGCCCGGTCATGGAGGGTTTCGAAGGCTTTAGCGAAGCCATGCGCCCCGCCCTGCGCGATTTTGCGCGCGAGATGGGGCCGAAGCTGACGGAACTGCTGGATGAGGTCGAGGACTGGAGCGCATACCAAGCGCCCGAGATGCAGCCCAACGGCGATATCATCATTCGCCGCAAGCCGGATCATCCGATGGTGCCACCAGACACGCCGACCGAGCCTGCCCCCCAGATCGACCTGTAACCCGGCCTATTTCGGAGGGCGTTTGCCGGTGCGCACATGGACTTCGGCGTCAAGCGATTTGGCGAGCGAGTTCAGTCGGGCCTCTGCGACCTCACCGAAGAGCGGCACCATGTCGGGGGTGAGCCACAGTTCCAACTGCTTTTTCTTGGGGAACCAGCGCAATTCGCCGCGCTGTTCGCCCTTGTCCATCCAGAGCATCGCACCAAAGCGCATGGCCTTGCCAAGGATCTCGGCCTCCAACCGGGTCTTTTCGTCGACCATCTCATAAAGGTCTTCGAACCGGGTATTTTCGCGTTTGTTGGAATAACGGTGCAGCAGCGCCAGCCCCAGATAAATCCGCTCCGCGTGTTTGAGCCCGCCAAGGTTGGCGCGGGTGGCGTTGTCAAAACAGGTCTCGGCCCGGTAGTCGGGATGCGCGCGCCAGCTGACATCATGCAGGAGGCAGGCCGCTTTGACCAACCGCCTGCGCGCATGCGGGGCAGAGCGGTAGAGCGGCAGGATGAAGTTATAGAGCACCTTACCAAAGCCGGGCATCCGCGCGTCTTTGGCTTCGGCGAAATAGCAGGCCTCAATCAGCGGATCACGGTCGCGCAGGCGTTGCGGCATTTGCTCATAGAGCATGCCTTCGCGGATGCCGTAGCTGGAAATGGCGATGTCTTTGGGGCGGAAGGTTTTGACCAGACGGCTCAGCACCTCAGCGGCGTAGGGCACCAGTGACATCCGGCTCGACGACACGCCGCAGGCGCTGCGCAACTCTTCCAAATCAGAGGCTTGGATGAACTTCACTGTCTCCCGGACCGAGGTCACGGTCATGCGGTATTCATGCAGAACATGCAGCGGATAGCCGCGGCGGTACATGTCGATCCGCGCGATGGCGCGCCATGAGCCGCCCACAAGGAACAGCCGGTCGCGCTGGTTGCCCATCTTTTCCTGAAGGCCGGTGATGACCTCTTTGATATGGGCGTGCCGCCCCTTGGCACCGCCCTTGAGATCGCGCAATTTCAGCGGCCCGAGTTGCGAGGTCACCCGCCGCCCGACGCGCCCACCAGAGATTTCCGCCAGTTCCATCGAAGAGCCGCCGATGTCGCAGACAAGGCCGTAAGCGCCGGGCCAGCCCAGCAGCACCCCTTGGGCCGAAAGCCGGGCCTCTTCCTCGCCGTCGATCACCCAGATGCGCAGGCCGGTTTCGCGCAGCACATCGGCGCAGAACTCGCGCCCATCGCTGGCATCGCGCACCGCTGCGGTGGCAACGACCGTGAGTTCCGACAGGCCCATGCCATCGGCCAGCTTGCTGAACCGGCGCAGCGCCGAGAGGGCACGGGCGCGGCCTTCGGGCGACAAGTGGCCCGTCTCAGACATGCCAGCGCCAAGGGCACACATGATCTTTTCGTTGTAGAAGTAGGCCGGAGAGCGCGCCGCGCCGTCGAACACCACAAGGCGGACAGAGTTCGAGCCCACATCCACCACGCCCACCCGCGCCAGCGCGCGCGCACCCGGATCCTGAAACAACGGTTTCGCGAAAAGGCCCAGTTCCGCCACGCCGGTCTCAGGGACGGGGGCGGCTCGGGAAGGGTCGGTCTGGTCTGCCATCAATGCTCCTGCGGGCCATCCGTTTGAAGGGATAATTGGCGCAGGGGCGCGGTGAGGTCAATTGCTAACGGACCTCTCCATAGGTCAATCCTCGGTATGGGTCAGCTTGGGCACATCCGACGCCCCCGCGCTGCCGCGCCCCGAGAGCGAGGGGTTTTCCATAAAGAAGCGGTGGCAGTTAAACGCGAACGTCCCCTCCGGCACGGCGGGCCGGGTGAATTTGCCATCCGGCCCCATGACCCAGCTTTGCGCCACGTCAGCCAGATTGGCGGCCATGATCTGGCTGGTGATCTGTGCCTTGACGGTCGGGTTCTCGATCTCAACCAAAGTCTCGACCCGGCGGTTGAGGTTGCGGCCCATCCAGTCAGCGGAAGACATGAAAACCCGCGCTTTTTTATGCGGCAGCCCGTGGCCGTTGCCGACACAGACAATGCGGCTGTGTTCCAGAAAACGGCCAATGATGGATTTGACGCGAATGTTGTCCGACAGCCCCTTAACGCCGGGCCGCAGCCCGCAGATGCCGCGAATGACAAGGCTGATCTCCACCCCCGCTTGGCTGGCATCATAAAGCGCGTCGATCACCTCGGCGTCGATCAGGGCGTTCATCTTGGCCCAGATCACGGCAGGCCGCCCGGCGCGAGCATGGTCAGCCTCGGTGGCGATCATCTCAAGCAGGCGCGGCTTGAGCGTGGTGGGGGAAATGGCGAGGTTTTCCAACTGCTCTGGCGGGGCATAGCCTGAGAGGAAGTTGAAGACTTTCGTGGCATCGCGCCCAAGGCTCGAGTCGCAGGTGAAAAGCGACAGATCCGTATAGATCCGCGCGGTGATCGGGTGGTAGTTGCCGGTGCCGTAGTGGGTATAGGTCACCAGTTGATCGCCTTCGCGGCGTACCACGGTCGAGATCTTGGCGTGGGTCTTGAGGTCGAGAAAGCCATAGACCACATGCGCGCCCGCGCGTTCCAAGCGGCGTGACTGGCGGATATTGGCGGCCTCATCAAAGCGGGCTTTCAGTTCAACCAAGGCGGTGACAGATTTACCATCCTCGGCAGCCTCGCAGAGCGCGCTGACAATCGGGCTGTCGCGCGAGGTGCGGTAGAGCGTCTGTTTGATCGCCACCACGTCGGGATCCCGCGCCGCTTGGGCAAGGAAGCGCACCACCATATCAAAGGTCTCATAGGGGTGGTGCAGCAGCATGTCCTTTTGCCGGATCGCGGCGAACATATCGCCATCGTGGTCGCTGACGCGCTCGGGCACGCGCGGGGTGAACTGCGGCCACAGAAGGTCGGGCCGGGCGTCGGTTACCAGTTTCGACAGATCGGCGATGCCGAGCATGCCTTCGATTTCGATCACGTCTTGGGGCCGCACGCAAAGTTCGCGCATGACGACGGATTTCAGCTTTTCCGGGGCGCCTGCGGAATGGGTCAGCCGCACGACTTCACCGCGGCGGCGGCGTTTCAGGGCGACTTCGAACTCGCGCACGAGGTCTTCGGCCTCGTCTTCGACCTCAAGATCGCTATCGCGCAGTACGCGGAATTCGAAATGCGCCTTGAGTTTGTAGCCCGGAAAGAGGTTGGGGATGTTGATGATCAACAGGTCTTCGAGCGGCAGGTAGCGCAGGCAGCCGTCGGGCGCGGGCAGGGGCACGAAGCGGTCGATCTGGCCGGGGATCGGCAGCAGCGCTTGCAGGGGGCGTTTGTCGCGGCTGCGTTCCAGTTGCAGCGCCAGCGCATAGCCGGTGTTGGGGATGAAGGGGAAGGGATGTGCCGGGTCAATCGCCAGCGGCGACAGCACGGCGAAGACTTGGTTGAGAAAGACCCCTTCGAGATGTTTGTGGTCCGCCTCGGTCAGGTCGGCGGCGCGTTCCAGCATGATGTTCTGCGCGTCCATCTCGGTCATGAGGTCAACCAGCACACGCTGTTGGGACATCATCAGGTTGCGCGCGTCTTCGTTGATCAGCACCAATTGCTCACCGGGGCTCAGCCCATCGGCGGCGGCGGTGGTATTGCCCGCTTGGGCCAGTTCGCGCAGCCCCGCGACCCGCACGGTATAGAACTCATCCAGATTGGTGGCTGAAATCGACAGAAAGCGCAGCCGTTCCAGCAGCGGCACGCGCGGGTTCTCGGCCTCTTCCAGCACCCGCCAGTTGAAGTCGAGCCAGCTTAGCTCACGGTTAAAGAAACGGCCCGGCCCGGCGGTATCAAGCTCGGGCAGATCGGTGGCGGGCGGAAAGGGCGCTTGCAGGAAATCAGCTTGGGTCATGCGGGCCTCATGACATTGGAATGTAACGGGTTTGCGAAGGCTTGCGTTAATTATTCCAGTATCACGCGCGGGGCGGGGCGATGTCCAGCACCTGCGCGGCCAGTGCGCGGGTCAACGGGCGCTTCTGCGCAAGGCTGGCGGCATCCAGCCGGTCGACCAGCGCGATGGCAGCGGCAAAGGAACGATCCATCCGGGTCATCAGGTAGTTGATCAGTTCCGGTTTCGGCGTCAACTGCCGGTCGGCCAGCAGCTTGACCAGCAGGGCCGAGAGCAGCGCGTCATCGGGTGCTTCCATTTCGACCATCGTGGCGCCGCGCATCCGGCTGACCAGATCGGGCAGCGTCAGCCCCCAATGGGCCACCGGCCCCGTGCCGGTGAGCAAAAGCGCCTGCCCCTCGGCCAGCACGAGGTTGTGCAAGTGAAAGAGCGCCGTTTGCGCCGCCGCGTTCCCGGCGATCAGATGGACATCTTCGACGGCGAGGGGGCCGCGGGCGAGGGCGGGAATGTCGGCCTCCAGCAGGTCGGCAGCACTGATGATGCGGGCGCCCGACAGGTCCGCCCAAACATGCGTCAGATGCGTCTTGCCCGAGCCTTGTGGCCCGGTCAGCGCCAGCTTGCCGCCCGCCCAACCGCGCCAGCCGTCGATCATCGCCATCGCCATGGCGTTGGAGGGGGCGACAAAGAATGCGTCGCGGCCCAGAGCCGTCCGGCTGGGCAGGTTCAACCCGAGTTGGTGGGCCATGTCAGCGAATGTCCTCGTCGACGGTCGTTTCAGGCTCGCGGCCTTTGTAGAGCACGCTTTCACGGTAGCGCGCCGTGGCGAAACGCGCGATCACCCCGATGGCGGCGGCCACGGGCACCGCGACCAGCAGGCCGACGAAGCCGAAAAGCGTGCCGAAGACCGACAGCGCCAGCAGCAGCCAGACAGGGTGCAGCCCGACTGAGTTGCCGACGAGTTTTGGTGTCAGCAGATTGCCCTCGACGATCTGGCCCAGCACAAAGATGCCCGCCACCAGCCCGATCGACACCCAATCGCCCCAGAATTGGAACAGCGCCAGCCCGATCGCCAGCGCCCCACCGATCAATGCGCCAAGGTAAGGGATGAAAGTGACCAAACCGGCCACGAAACCGACGACGAGGCCGAACTGTAGCCCCACCAGCATCAGCGCCACGGCGTAATAGGTGCCAAGGATCAGGCAGACCGTGCCCATGCCACGCACGAAAGAGGCGAGCGTCGCGTCGATCTCCCGCGCCAATTGCCGGATCGTCGGCGCATGGTCGCGCGGCAGCAGCCGGTCAATGGCGGCAACCATGCGGTCCCAGTCGAGCAGCAGGTAGACGGCGACCACGGGCACGATGACGAACAAGAGCAGGATGTTGATCAGCGAGGCAAAGGAGGCCAGTGCGGTTTGGAACAGCTCACCACCGCGTTCTTGGATCGTCGTGCCCAAGGTGGTCAGCGAGGTGCGCAGCGTCGAATCGTCGTCCAACAGCGAGGGGAAACGGTCGGTGATGAAATCGGTAAAATTGCGAGTAACCTTGGGCGCGGTCTCGATCAGGTTGACGGTTTGGTTCACTAGCGTCGGGATGACCAAAAGCGCCATCAGCACGAAGATCAAAAGAGCCGCCACGGTGATCAGCGCGGTGGCCATTACACGGCTCAGCCCCAGACGCTCCAGCCGGTCGGCCACCGGATCAAGGAAATAGGCAATCGCCCCGCCGAGCAGGAAGGGCAGCAGCACGTCGCCCATGAACCACAATGCCACCATGAACACCGCCGCAGCGATGCCCCAGTATTTCAATTGGTCTCGGATTGGCAGGGCCATGATGCTCTCCGGCAGGGAATGTTCTCACATCGCCCATGTGGCGTTTCGTTTCAAGTCTTGGCTGCTTAACTTGGGGGAGATCGGGCGACCATCGCAGCAGCACGCTGTCCGTTGTGCACAGGCCGCTTAGGAGATGGGCGCGGTGCGCCGCGGGCGGCCAAGCTCTCGCGCTGCCGTGCGATGTGATTGTCTCGCCTCCTGACATGCACTAGTCAGGGGGCAATTCGCTCAATGAGGAAACACCATGCGTCTGTCCCAATATTTTCTGCCCGTGCTGAAGGAAAACCCTGCCGAGGCGCAGATCGTCAGCCACCGGTTGATGCTGCGGGCGGGGATGATCAAGCAATCCAGCGCGGGGATCTATTCTTGGCTGCCGTTGGGCTACAAGGTGCTGCGCAAGGTCGAAGAGATCGTGCACCAAGAGCAGCAGCGCGTGGGCCATATCCCGATGCTGATGCCGACGCTGCAATCGGCGGATCTGTGGAAGGAATCGGGCCGCTATGACGCCTACGGCCCCGAGATGCTGCGCATCCGCGACCGCCAAGACCGCGACATGCTCTATGGTCCCACCAATGAGGAGATGATCACCGACATCTTCCGCAGCCATGTCGGCTCTTACAAAGACCTGCCGCTGACGCTCTATCACATTCAATGGAAGTTCCGCGACGAGATCCGCCCGCGTTTCGGCGTGATGCGGGGCCGCGAGTTCCTGATGAAAGATGGCTATAACTTCGACCTCACCAAAGAGGATGCGCTGCACGCTTACAACCGCCATCTGGTCAGCTATCTGCGCACCTATGAGCGGATGGGCTTGCAAGCGATCCCGATGCGTGCTGATTCCGGCCCCATCGGCGGCGATGATACGCATGAATTCCTCGTGCTGGCCGAAACGGGCGAGTCGGAGGTCTTCTATGACAGCGAGATCACCGATCTGACCTTTGGCGACCGCGAGATTGACCCCAGCGATCACGACGCCTGCCGCGCTGTGCTGGATGAGTTCACCTCGCGCTACGCCCGCACCGATGAGACCCACGACCCCGAGCTTTTCGCCAAGGTGCCCGAAGAACGCCAGCGCACCGCGCGCGGCATTGAAGTGGGGCAGATTTTCTACTTCGGCACGAAATACTCCGACGCGATGAACGCCAAGGTCCAAGGCCCGGACGGCAAGCAAGTGCCGGTGCATATGGGCAGCCACGGCATCGGCGTCAGCCGCCTGCTAGGCGCGATCATTGAGGCCAGCCACGACGACAAGGGCATCATCTGGCCTGAGGGCGTGACGCCCTTCCACGCCGGGATCGTGAACCTCAAGCAAGGCGATGATGAGGCCGATGCAGCCTGCGACGCGCTTTATAAGAGCCTCAAAGCGCTGGGTCTCGATCCGCTTTACGACGACCGCAAGGGCGGGGCGGGTATGAAATTTGCGACGATGGATCTGATCGGTCTGCCGTGGCGCATCACCGTTGGGCCACGCGGGCTGAAGAATGGTGTGGTTGAGTTGACCAGCCGCCGTACGGGTGAAAGCGAAGAGCTGCCGCCAGAGCAGGCGGTCGAAAAGCTGGCGAAAATCTACGCCGGTATTGCCTGAGGTCGCCGATGATCCTGCGGGCGCTGACATTGGCCGGTGGGATCATAGGGGCAGGAATTGCGGCGCAAGGCCCGGGGTTTTCCCGGGCCTATGTGTTTGAGCTAGAAGCCGCAGAACGCAGGCTTTCGCAAGTGGTGGCGGATTTCGACCGTGCGGCCGAAATTGTCGGGCTAGACAGAAAGGCCGCTCTGGCGCGGCTGCGTGGCTCGGCCCTTTTGGAGCGTCGCCGCATTGACCTGATCCGCAATATTGAGCGTCACGCGACACTGGAGGCGGAATTGCCGCCCCTTAGCGCAGCAGGCCCGTTCTTGCGCAGCTATTATCTGCTGCATGCGCCGGATGCTGACGCCCTGCGCGAAACCGTGCGTGCCTTTTCGCCCTCCGCCCCGCGCAGCCGTGCGGAATTTATCTTTGCCGTTTTGGGGTTCATCGGAGGGGCCGTTTTTAGCCGGTTCCTTTTGTGGCTGCCCACATGGCCCGCGCGCTTCCGCCGCCGCCGGGCATTGCGTTCTTGACCCTTCTGAGGCAAAGGCTCACGTTGCGCGCACCTCAGACCGGAGCCCTCCCCGATGGCCAGTAAGCCCACCCGAACCGCCCCATTCGCGGCCTTTGAATGGATGATCGCTTGGCGCTACCTCCGCGCCCGCCGCGCCGAGGGCGGGGTGAGCGTGATGACGTGGATCAGCCTGATCGGCATCACGCTCGCGGTCTTCGCGCTGATCGCCACGCTGTCGGTCCGCTCGGGTTTTCGGGCAGAATTCGTCGACACGATCCTTGGCGCCAACGCGCATGTCACGGTCTACACGATGGGCGAGGTGCAAGAGACCGGCCAGATCGACCGCACCATCGCCAACTACACCGAGATGGCTGCCGAGGTCGCAAAAGTGCCCGGCGTGACCCGCGTGGCCCCCTTGGTGCGCCAGCAGGTCATGGCGAACCGGCGGCAATCCAACGCAGGCGTTGAGGTCTTTGGCATCGCGTCTGATGATCTGATGACCATCCCCGGCATCCAGCCTTCCGAGCGCTCTTTCGGTGACATCGGTCGGTTTGAAGAGGGCATCGCCATCGGCAGTGGCGTGGCGCAGTCTTTGGGCGTGCAGGTGGGCGATACGATCAAGCTAATCTCGCCCAATGGGGTGAAAACCGCCTTTGGCACCAGCCCGCGGGTGAACGGCTATGAAGTCGTCTATATCTTCTCTGCCGGGCGCTATGATATTGATAAGACACGTGTCTATCTGCCGATCGCCGAGGCGCAGAGCTTTTTCAACCGCGAGGGCGTCGCGGATGAGTTGGAGGTTATGGTCGAAGACCCCGAGAGCGTTGACGCCATGGCGCCGGCGCTGATGCAGGCGGCGGGCGACCGGGCGCAGGTCTGGACATGGCGCGATGCGTCCGGCTCGTTCCTTTCGGCGCTGGATATCGAGGACCGGGTGATGTTCGTAATCCTCTCGGTGCTGGTGTTGATCGCCGCGATGAACATCGTCTCGGGGCTGATCATGCTGGTCAAGAACAAGGGCCGCGACATTGGCATTCTGCGCACCATGGGGCTGTCTGAGGGCTCGGTGCTGCGGGTGTTCTTTATCTGCGGCGCGTTCACGGGGATCATCGGCACCGCCGCGGGCGTGGTGCTGGGCGTGCTCTTTGCGATCTACGTCGACCAGATTTTCGCCTTCGTGAACTACCTCAGCGGCGGCAATGCTTGGGATGCGTCGATCCGCGGCATCTATTTCCTGCCCGCGAAACTGCAACTGGGCGATGTGCTCTCCGCCGTGGGGCTGTCGCTTGGCCTTAGCTTTGTCGTGACGATTTTCCCCGCCCGCCGTGCGGCGCGGATGAACCCTGTGGAGGCCCTGCGCTATGAATGATCCCGTCCTGCGCCTGAGCGGCATTTCAAAGGCCTACAACCCCGGCAAGCCCAACGAGGTGCAGGTGCTACGCGGCATAGACCTGACGGTCGCCCCCGGTGAAGTCGTGGCACTGGTCGCCCCTTCGGGTGCGGGCAAGTCGACGCTGCTGCACATCGCGGGGCTGCTGGACGCGGCTGACAGCGGCACGGTTGAGATCGCGGGCGATGACCTCACGGGGCAGAGCGACCGCAAGCGCACCGGGGTGCGCCGGGCGGATGTGGGATTTATCTATCAATTCCACCACCTACTGCCCGAATTCACCGCGCTGGAAAACATCGTGCTGCCGCAGCTTGCCAATGGCGTGGCCCGCAAGGTGGCCGAGGCGCGGGCGCGTGATCTTTTGGCGCAGGTCGGCATCGCCGAGCGGGCCGACCACCGCCCCGCTGCCATGTCGGGCGGTGAGCAGCAGCGGGTGGCCTTTTGCCGGGCGCTGGCCAATGCGCCGCGTCTGCTGCTGGCGGACGAGCCCACGGGCAACCTCGATCCCTCCACCTCGGATCAGGTGTTTGCGGCGCTGATGGCACTGGTGCGCGGCACCGGGCTTTCGGCGGTGATCGCCACGCATAACCTCGAACTGGCCGCGCGGATGGACCGACAGATCCGGCTTGAGGCAGGGCAGCTAGTGCCGGTCTAAATCAGCCGCAGATATTGTCCAACTTAACCCCATCCCACGGCAGGCTCACGTCATAGGGGCGGCTTTGGGGCAGGGGGGCCACGGGCATGACCTCGGACAACATCGCATGCAACCGCTTGGTGCGTGGCGCTTGCGGGTCGAGCGCGCGGCAGCAGACGAATTCCTCGACGATCGAACCTTGCTGCTCATAGCCGAAGTCGAGGAAGCGCGGCTGGGTGTCGACTTCGAAGAGGTAGGGATCGGGGCTGGTAAACTGCTCCGAGGCCGCGCGCAGGGGCGAATAGCCGGTGAGCTTGCGGTTCTGCCATTGCCAGACATGGGTGATCTCATGCGCCAGCAGCATCGCCGCGATCAACCCAATGCGGTCGGGGTGATCGGGGAGGTAGTCTTCGAGGTACCAATCCTTGTCGAATAGCAGGTTGTTCCACAGGGCCACGGCGGCGGGTTTGGAGGTCACGGTGTCACCTTCCTGCGGCGGCAGGATGCGCTCGCGGCAGGTGGTGCGCGGGCGCGGCTTGCGGGTGAAGGTGACGGCGCGGGTCGGGGCCCCGTCGTGCAGACGCACGCGGTCGTAGTCGACGGATGTGCCGTGAATGGTGGAGAGATAGGCGCGTTCGTTCTCCGTCAGCGGACGGCCGCAGGCGGTGAGGAGTAGGAGAAGGAGGAGGGCGCGGATCATGGGGGGAGTTAGGACCGGTGTGGGCGGCGGATCAAGGGGGAAGTTGGGGGTGCAAAGGCGAACGGTGCAGGTAACTGCTGTCGCGGTCCCGACCTGTCGTTGTGTGGAAGCCCCTTCCCCATGGGGGGAAGGGAAGGGGCTATGCGCCAAAGGCGCATGGGATACGGAACAGATGTGGCTGGGGGGCGTGCTCTAGAATCCCCACCCCGTATCTACTCTTTTTTGCGCGAGTTAGAAAATGGTCGGCTAGTTCCCTCAGCGCGGCTTCTTCCTTAACATGAACTTTCGCGTTCGATAAAAGCCAATCCAAGTCAGTTTTGGCTTCGTCGTCTCCAAAAAGTGCTGCGTTTGACCTACGGATTGGCCAGGGATTTTTTCTGACAGAAAAACCACCAATCAAAGGGTGATCATGGGAGAAATACTTAGGAAAAAATTCGATATTCTGGAAAGAAATAGTGGTTGCTAGCTGAAGTCTGTTTCTATTGCTGGGGCCATCCAAGCTCGGAAACTCCGCCGCAAAGGTCTCTTCTAAGGTTCCCGCCTCATCTGGTTCTTGGCTTTCGAGGAGGTTTTTTCTGGCGGGGCGACCTGCAAGCTCTCTTAGGAGAATGAACAACGCATCTAGCATATGCACTTCATTGAAAAATGCTTTGGTAACTTGAGCGTTTCTATACCGGATGTGTGCGGTGCCGTTCTCCTGAAAACG
This sequence comes from Sulfitobacter sp. LC.270.F.C4, assembly GCF_032922545.1. Lineage (NCBI taxonomy): Bacteria > Pseudomonadati > Pseudomonadota > Alphaproteobacteria > Rhodobacterales > Roseobacteraceae > Sulfitobacter > Sulfitobacter sp. LC.270.F.C4. The sequence continues at coordinate 1,333,630 of NZ_CP136692.1, forward strand.
GTACACGACTTCTTCAATGGGAGTAGGACGTAGACCGTCAGTAAATTTCGACGAATAGATTTTTTCCGAAGGCAAGGAGGTTTGCACCTTTAGCGATTCTGAAGGTAGCCTACCATCTTCGATCAGTTTGCTCAGTAAGACGGTAAACTGGTGCCCGTCTCCCTTACGACTTAAAGGGATACGACAATTCAGCGTGATCGCTTTCAACGACTTCTCTATGGTTTGCGCCGCACTCCAGCAAAATTGATGAAGTCTAGCGTTTTGTGCGGCCCATCTTGCGACAAGATAATCTTCTTCGGCGCTATCGAGAAAGTAGGCGTTGACGACCGACTGCGCTATTGGGTGTAGCCCGTTTTCCCTCAAACATCCAACTCCTCCACAAACTGCGCGTTCTGCTGAATATACGCAAATCGCATCTCCGGCTTCTTCCCCATCAGCCGCTCCACCAGATCCCCGGTCTCACCGGGCACGTCCTCATCCACGGTCACGCGGATCAGCTTGCGGGTGGCGGGGTCCATGGTGGTCTCTTTCAGGTCCTTCGCGTCCATCTCGCCCAGACCCTTGAAGCGGCTCACATCGATCTTGCCTTTGCCGCCAAGACCCTTCTCCAACCACATGTTTTTCTCTGCCTCATCAAGGCAATAGACCCGTTTCGCCCCCTGCGTCAGGCGGAACAGCGGCGGGCAGGCGAGGTACAGATGCCCCGCGTCGATCAGCGGGCGCATCTGGGTGAAGAAAAACGTCATCAACAATGACGCGATATGCGCGCCATCGACGTCGGCGTCGGTCATGATGATGATCTTGTCATAGCGCAGATCGTCGAGGTTGAATTTCGTGCCCATGCCAACGCCAAGCGCCTCGCAAAGGTCGTTGATCTCGGCGTTGGTCGTGAGCTTGCTTGAGGCCGCGCCCAGCACGTTCAGGATCTTACCCTTGAGCGGCAGCAGCGCCTGCGTATTGCGGTTGCGCGCGCCCTTGCCAGAGCCACCCGCCGAGTCGCCCTCGACGATGAACAACTCGGTGCCTTCGCGGGTCTTGCTGGTGCAATCGGTGAGCTTGCCGGGCAGGCGCAACTTTTTGGTGGCGGATTTACGGGCGGTTTCCTTCTCTTGCTTGCGGCGCATCCGTTCCTCGGCGCGCAGGACGAGGAAATCGAGGATGGCACCGGCGGATTTCGTGTCCGCCGCCAGCCAGTTATCAAAGTGGTCGCGCACGGCGTTCTCAACCAGACGCGCGGCTTCGGTTGTGGCCAGACGGTCCTTGGTCTGGCCCACGAATTCCGGCTCGCGGATAAAGCAAGATACCAGCGCGCAGCCTCCGGTGATCAGGTCGTCGCGGGTGATGTCCTTGGCCTTGCGGTTGTTCGCCAATTCGCCATAAGCGCGGATGCCTTTGAGGATCGCAGCCCAGAAGCCGCCTTCGTGAGTGCCGCCCTCGGGCGTGGGCACGGTGTTACAGTAGGACTGGATGAAGCCGTCACGCGCGGGCGTCCAGTTGATCGCCCATTCGACCTTGCCCGGCACGCCAAAGCGTTCTTGGAACTCGACCGTTCCGGCAAAGGGGTTTTCGGCATAGGTAGTTGATTTGCCGAGTGTTTCGCGCAGGTAATCAGCCAGACCGCCGGGGAAGTGAAAAGTCGCCTCCATCGGCGTGTCGCCGTCTTCAATCTCAGATTTCCAGCGGATTTCGACGCCGGAGAACAGATAGGCTTTGGACCGGACCATCTTGAGCAGGCGGGAAGGCTTGAAACGGTGGGCGCCGAAAATCTGCTCATCCGCGTGGAAAGTCACCGTGGTGCCGCGCCGGTTGGGCGCCGCGCCGATCTTCTCCACCGGGCCTTGCGGGATCCCGCGGGAGAAGCGTTGTTCGAACAGTTCGCGGTTCCGCGCGACCTGCACCACCATCGAATCCGACAGCGCGTTGACTACGGATGCACCAACCCCGTGCAGACCGCCCGAGGTCTGATAGGCTTTGCCCGAGAACTTGCCGCCCGCGTGCAGCGTGCAGAGGATTACTTCAAGCGCGGATTTGTCGGGAAACTTCGGGTGCGGGTCGATCGGGATGCCGCGGCCGTTGTCGCGAATGGTGACCGAATAATCGGCGTTCAGCTCCACCTCGATCCGGTTGGCATGGCCCGCCACCGCTTCGTCCATCGAGTTGTCGAGCACTTCGGCCACAAGGTGGTGCAGGGCGCGTTCATCTGTGCCGCCGATATACATGCCGGGGCGCTTGCGGACAGGCTCCAGCCCCTCCAGCACTTCGATGGAGGAGGCATCGTATTCGGTGGGTTCCTGGCCGGAAAGAAGATCGGTCATGCGGGCCTGCTCTTTGTTTGTGGGTGGGGGCCATTTTGACAGCCCCGCGCGCCGGGGGCAATCGCGGGTTTGTCTTGTCGGGTGGATTTAACCGGGTCAGCTGGCTTTGGCGCGCAGCCAATCAGCAAGGGTCTCTTCGTCGATGCGGCCTTGGGCCACTTCGCGGATCAGGTCGCCTGCCTCGACGGTGTCGTGGTCAAGTTGCACCCCATTGAGATCAAGACAGATATCGAGAACGAGATGCGCGGTTCGCTTGTTCGCGTCGTTGAAGGCATGCCCAGTGGCAACCGCCACGCAATAAGCCGCAGCGAGGTCAAAGACATCTTCGATCATGCCGTAGACCAGTCGGTTGTCGACCCGTGCCAGCGCTCCTTCGAGTGATTTGTCCAAGGCCATGCCGGCTAGCTCACCGGGGTTTAACGCGGAATCGTGGATCCTGACGACGAGGTCAGGTGAAAGCAGCACATAGGTCATTTATCTTTGAGATAGTCCAGAACCGGCTGGTTGATGTGCTTTCTGCGGGCAATGCTCTCCATCACCTCATCCAGCGTGGCCACGCGCGGCTCCTCCTGCAGGGTCGCCTCGGCGGGTACGAAATACCCCACACAGCGTGAGTTCTTCATCACCGCCACGGGTTTGCCGCCTGAGCGTTCCAATACCTTATGCGGTTCGCGCATTTCGGTCATGGTGGCGATGTGGTTGGTATGGATGCGGGTCATGGCGTGGCTCCTGAATACACATCTCAATATACATTTTATTGCGCATTTTACAAGGGCCGCGCCCCGCACCAATCAAGGATCGCCTTTGCCACAACTGATGGCTTTTGGTGGTGCAACCAGTGGTCCGCGCCTTCTATCTCAATCCGGGTAAGGTCTGGCGCGAAGGTTTCCAGCCCCGCGGTGGCTTCGGGCAAAAGGGCGGTATCCTCGGCGCCCCAGATCAGCAGATGCGGGCAGTTCACGCGCAAACGTTCAACCGGGAATTCTGGCAGGTCGCGCAGGGGCTTGCCGGGGGCCGCAACCTGCAGGGGGGAGGCGCGATACCAGTTGATCATCGCCCTCAGCCGCCCCGGACGCCCCCATTCCGCGCGGTAATCCTCAAGCCGCTCTGCCGTCAGCCAACTCAGGTCCATATGCGCCGAAAAGAGCTTTAGCAGCCCGGCGAAGTCATCTTTGGCTAGCCTCACCGCGCTGCCTTCGGCGCGCAGCGCGTTGATATATTGCGAAGCGCGCGACTGTGCACCGCCTGCGGCCATGGCGCGCTGAAAAGGCACGGGATGCACGCCGTTGAGAATGATCAGCCGGGCCATTAACTCGGGTCGGAACATCGCCAATGCGTAGCCCACCGAAGCGCCCCAATCATGCGCCAAAACCGTCACCGGCCTGTCCCCGATCAACGCGGCCATATCGGCCATAAGATGCGCCATCGCGTAGGGTTCGATCCCTTCGGGCGCGCTGCTTTGGCCATAGCCGCGCTGGTCGGGGGCGATGCAATGGAAGTGCTGGCAAAGCAGCGGGGCCAGATCGCGCCATGCGCCGCCATATTCGGGAAAGCCATGGAGCATGAGAAGCGGCGGCAGGTTCTCATCGCCCCAATGGCGTATGAAAATCTCCTGACCGTTCACGCGGCGGGTTTCGGTCCGTGTTGCTTCCATCGCGAGCCCTCCTGCCATCAGCTTTGCCGCTCAGGGCCGCAGACGCAAGGAATTCATGGCAAAATCAGGGCAACAAAGCCCCCGCAACCCTATGACAGAGCGCAAAAACCGGACTTTCCCTTTGCAGCGGCCCGGCGTAAGGCTGGCCCATGACCAAAGTAATGACCAACCGCAATCACGTCCGGGCGATCCTGACGCTTGGCCTGCCGCTGATCGGCGGACATCTGGCACAGATGGCCATCGGGGTGACCGATACGGTCATGCTGGGCTGGTATTCGGTCGAGGCGCTGGCAGCGGTTGTTCTGGGCAGTACCTATTTCTTCGTGCTGTTCATCTTTGGCTCGGGCTTTGCCATGGCGGTGATGCCGCTGGTGGCCGCCTATGACGCCGAGGGTGACGAGATTGGCCTGCGCCGCGCCACGCGCATGGGGCTGTGGCTGTCGGTGGGTTTTGCGATGATCGCGCTGCCCGCGATGATATGGTCGCCTGCGGTGCTGGACCTGCTGGGACAGGGGCCCAACCTTGCCGATACGGCGGGTGATTACCTCAAAGTCGCGGGCTGGGGTATTGTGCCCGCGCTGCTGGTAATGGTGCTGAAATCCTACCTTGCCGCTTTGGAGCGGACGCAGGTTGTGCTGTGGATCACCCTGCTGGCTGCCGTGATCAATGCGATGGCGAACTACGCGCTGATCTTTGGCAATTGGGGCGCGCCGGAGCTTGGCGTGATGGGCGCGGCGGTGGCCTCGGTCACGACGCAATGCGTCTCGCTTATCGGGGTGGTGATCTATGTGCTGATCGCCCTGCCGCAACACAGTCTGTTCGTGCGGCTCTGGCGGGTCGATACCCAGATGCTGGTGCGGGTCTTTACGTTGGGGCTACCGATTGGCCTGACCACGCTGAGCGAAGTTGGCCTGTTTGCGGCCTCTTCGTTGATGATGGGCTGGCTGGGGACGATCCCGCTGGCGGCGCATGGGATTGCGATCCAGCTCGCCTCTCTGACCTTCATGGTGCATCTGGGGCTGAGCAACGTCGCCACGATCCGTGCGGGCAATGCCTATGGCCGCCGCGACGTGCCGCATATGAAGCGCGGCGCGGTGATTGTCACGGTCCTGTCGCTGGTCTTTGCCCTGATCACCATGGTCGGTTTTGTGGGCTGGCCCGAGCCGTTGATCTCGGTTTTCATGCAAGAGGACGAGCCTGCGCGGGTCGAAATCCTTGCCATTGGCACCGGCCTTCTGGTCATGGCCGCGCTGTTTCAACTGGTCGACGGGGCGCAGGTGGTGGCGCTTGGTCTGCTGCGCGGGGTGCAGGATACCAAAATCCCGATGGTGATGGCCGCGATCAGCTATTGGGTGGTCGGGATGCCCTGCTCCTATTTCCTTGGCTTTACGCTGGGGTTTGGGGCCATGGGGATTTGGGCCGGTCTGGTGGCCGGGCTGGGCGTCGCGGGGCTGCTGCTCAACGCGCGGTTCTGGGGCGTCACGGTCAAGTCACTGGCCGGGTAACCCTCAGCTCCGATCCATCCGATCCGCTTTTTTGCGCACGAGCGTGCTGCGCAGATCATGCATTGCCAACAACAAGTCATCCGTCACCGCCTCAAGCTCGGCGTCCGTGGCGCGCGATTGCGCCCATTGGGTGGTGAGGTTCAGATGATCCACCGCGCGGCGGATGTCGTCAATCTCCCGCGCGGCAAGGGTTTCGCGGCGCGCCTTTGTCCAGCGGGCGATCTCGGACTTATCGGCTTCGGTCAAACGGTGCTGCCCGTGAGGCTTTACCTCACCGTTGCGGATGTTGACGACGGCGATCTGCTCCATCTCGATCCGGCGCTGGCGGTTCGCGGCATCCAGCCGAAACACCGCCGCGCCATTCTCGCGGACCCTGAAGTAATAGTCGGGAAGATCGCCTGCCATGATTCGCCTTTACGTCAGCCCGGCGCAGAAAGTCTGGATGCGGGTGCATGCCTCTTTCAACGCCTCGTCAGACGTAGCGTAGCTGACGCGGAAATTCGGCGAAAGACCGAAGGCCGCGCCAAAGACGACCGCCACGCCGGTTTCCTCAAGCAGCGCGGTGGCAAAGGTCTCATCATCCGAGATCTTGGTGCCCGCCGCCGAGGTCTTACCGATCAGCCCCGCGATGGAAGGGTAGACGTAGAACGCCCCCTCGGGCGTCGGGCAGGTGATGCCCTCAATGGCCGAAAGCATCTCCACCACCAAATTGCGGCGACGCACGAACATCTCGTTGTTCTCAGCGATGTAATCCTGCGTGCCATTCAGCGCCTCAACCGCGGCCCACTGGCTGACCGAGCAAGGGTTCGACGTGCTTTGCGACTGGATTTTGCGCATCGCGCCGATCAGCTTTTCCGGGCCTGCGGCATAGCCGATGCGCCAGCCGGTCATAGCGTAGGCTTTCGAGACGCCGTTGACCGTTAGCGTGCGGTCGTAAAGCGCGGGTTCCACCTCGGCCGGAGTGCAGAACGCGAAGCCGTCATAGGCGAGGTGCTCGTACATATCGTCGCTCATCACCCAGACATGCGGGTGGCGCATCAGCACATCGGTCAGCGCCTTCAACTCGTCGCGGCTATAGCCCGCCCCGGTAGGGTTCGAGGGCGAGTTGAAGATGAACCATTTGGTTTTGGGCGTGATCGCCTCTTCCAGCGCTTCCGGCGTCAGCTTGAAGTTATTCTCAAGCGTGGCGGGCGCGACCACCGGGGTTCCGCCTGCGAGCAGTACCATATCGGGGTAGCTGACCCAATAGGGCGCGGGGATCACGACTTCTTCGCCGGGGTTCATCGTTGCCATCAGCGCGTTATAAAGGATCTGTTTGCCGCCCGTCCCGACGCTGACCTGCGCGGGGGTATAGTCCAGCCCGTTGTCGCGCTTGAACTTGGCGCAGATCGCCTGTTTCAACTCAGGGATGCCATCCACGGGGGTGTATTTCGTCTTGCCTGCGTTGATCGCGGCGACGGCGGCGTCCTTGATATTCTGCGGCGTGTCAAAGTCCGGCTCGCCCGCGCCAAGTGCGATAATATCGCGCCCCGCGGCCTTGAGTTCTGCCGCCTTGGTGGTGACGGCGATGGTGGGCGACGGTTTGACCCGATCAAGGGTCGCGGACAGCAGTTCCATTTCAGCCTCGGGTTGCTTATGAATATCCCCACGTTCATAGGGGGCGGCCCCGCACCCGGCAAGGGTGTCTGGCAGGAGATAAAGCATGACCGACGAGATTGACTGGTACGGCCCCGAGGCCGCCACCTTTGGCGACCGGGTCGCGGCGGCCCGCGAACAGACCGGCATGACACAGGCGATGCTGGCCAAACGGCTGGGCGTGCGTCTGTCCACCCTGCGCGGCTGGGAGGACGATCTGTCTGAGCCGCGCGCCAACCGGCTTTCGATGCTGGCGGGGCTTTTGAATGTCTCGATGATGTGGTTGATCAATGGCGAAGGCGAGGGGGTCGATGCCCCCGAAGCGGGCGAAACCGCGCGCCGCGTCGATCTGGAAGAAGTGTTGGCCGACATGCGCGCCCTGCGCACCGACCTGCTGAAAAAGGCCGAGACTGTCGGCAAAATGGAAAAGCGCATTCGGCGCCTTATGACGGAGCCCGCAGATGCCTGAGGTCCATGAACACCGGTTGAAACGCCTGCAAATGCGCTCCATGCGCCGGGGCATCAAAGAGATGGACCTGATCCTATCGGCCTATGCCGAGGCGCGGCTGCCGCAGATGGATGACGCGGGGCTCACGCTCTATGACCAGATGCTCAATGAGAATGACCACGACCTTTATCTTTGGGTCAGCGGACAGGCCGACGCCCCCGCCGAATATGCGGCATTGGTCACAGATATCCGCGGGCAATTGGCCGAGGCGCGCGGCTGATTCAAAAAACCCGAAAGGGTTTAACGAATTATTCTGATTTTTCAGCGAGTTTCCGGTTCGAACAAGGTGAACCGGAGATTTCGCATGAGCATTCAAGACCCCGCTGCGCAGCCGATGGCCATAAAGGGTTTTATGGCAGGCTATCTTGAGTCCCTGTCCTTGGTCGAGCGGTTGCACCGCTTGCTGCTGGACGTGATCAAGGACGAATTCGAACGTGTCGGCGTGTTAGAGATCAACGCCGTGCAGGCGCTGCTTTTGTTCAATATCGGCGATAACGAGGTGACCGCGGGCGAGCTGAAAAGCCGCGGCTACTATCAGGGCAGCAACGTCAGCTATAACCTTAAGAAGCTGGTCGAAATGGGCTATATGCACCACCAGCGCTGCGAGATTGACCGCCGGTCCGTCCGCGTTCGGCTGACCGAAAAGGGGCGTTATATCCGCGATGTGGTGGCCGAGCTTTTCTCGCGCCATGCCGATGGGATGGAAAACAAGGGCGTGCTGGGCGATGCAGGGATCGAAGATATCACCCGCTCTCTCAAACGGATGGAGCGGTATTGGACGGATCAGATCCGCTATATCTACTGATCACGGGCAGGGGGGGTGAGGTGGGAGTAGACCCTCCCCTCCACTTCCCGCAAGAGCTTCTGGGTCATGGCGCGGGCGTAGTCCTCAAACCCCTCTGCCGTCTCAACGAATGCGCCGGGGCCGAGCATGACTTCGGCCCGGTAGTATGACGCCAGCGCGCCGATCTCGGCCTGCCGACTGTCGCCAAGGGCTGGGTCTTCCGCGCCGATCACCAAACCGTTGATGGTCAGTTCCTGCGGCTTGAGGGGCTGGGCGTGCAACCTGTCGCGTATATCCCGGGGCCGCGGCCCGAAGTTCGAGATGCCGTCGCCCGAGATATCCAGCGTGTGTTTCTGGCAGGCGGCGCGCGTCGCCAACTGGCCCGCGCCAAACTGCATCGCATCCCCCAATGCCGTGCCGGGAGAAGCCTCACGCCGCTCGGTGCTGCGCAAAAGTGCGATGGCCCCACCAAGCGCCGCCGCGTCGCTCAACGTGGTCCAAGGCAAGATCACCGTCTGGTCACTGGACCCGCTCCATTCATAGATCATCAGGTCGACGCCATGCTCCGGCATCGCCAGCAGGGCGTCCCGTACACGCGGATCGTTCAGCGCGTCGGCCAAACCACCGATCTGTAACCGATACTCTCGCGCATCAACCGAACCAGAGACATCCAGCCCCAAGGCAAGCGCCTGCCGACAAGCGGCCTCGGCCGATGGGATAGAAGTGAAGGTGAGAAAGAGGGCGAGGGCCGCGCGGATCATCCCAGCGATCCGTTCAGCCCCGGCGGCGCCCCCTTGGGGGCGACCGAAGAGGGCACATCACCCGCCGGACGCCGCGCGAGACGACAAAGGGCCGCCCGCGCTGCGCCCATGGGCGCAAGCATCAGCGCCAGCAGGACATTGATGCAGAGCCTTACCAATGACCGGTGTTTTCCATGCTGGCCCAAGGTTCCTGCGCGGGCAGGGCGTCACCCTCTTGTAGCAATTCGACCGAGATATTGTCCGGCGAGCGGACAAAAGCCATGCGCCCGTCGCGAGGTGGGCGGTTGATGGTCACGCCGTTGTCTTGCAGGTGCTGGCAGGTCTCATAGATATTCTCAACCGTATAGGCGAGGTGGCCGAAATGGCGGCTGTCACTGGGCAGCGCGTCATCGCCATCCCAGTTATAGGTCAGCTCCACATCCGCGTGGCCATCGTCCATGCCCGGCGGGCAGAGGAAAACCAGCGTGAAACGGCCCCCCTCGTTGTCGATCCGGCGCCGTTCCACAAGGCCCAGAAGTCTGTAAAATGCGATAGAGGCGTCCAGATCCTTCACGCGCACCATTGTATGCAAGTATTTGATGGGCATCGGTTTTCCTTCAGTTGGGCCGCTTGGGGAGGGATGAAACACCCTGTTCGGGCCGAAAATTCGTCGTCAAAAAGTCGTCACAAAACGGGAAGCGGCAAAATATGCCCGCCGCGCTTTGATAGAGAGTTTAGGCGCGAAACCACCGGTGTCAAAGGCGGCAACGGCATTGTCAGGCGATTGCCCCCACACAGCCGCCTTGAGGCGCGCGGCGCGGAAGGGTATGCAATGACAAATGCCACGGATAACGGGGGGGCTGCGTGAAACAGTACCATGATGCGCTGCGCGAAGTGCTGGAGCAGGGGGTGACCTCGACCGACCGCACGGGAACGGGGACGATCTCTCATTTCGGGATGCAACAGCGCTACCGGATGGCCGATGGCTTCCCGCTGGTGACGACGAAGAAGCTGCATCTGAAATCCATCGTGCATGAGCTTTTGTGGTTCCTCTCGGGCGACACGAACATCGGCTACCTCAAGGAAAATGGCGTCCGCATCTGGGACGAATGGGCCGATGAGAACGGTGACCTCGGCCCGGTTTATGGCCATCAATGGCGGCGTTTTCCGATGGTGGGTGAGCCGATGCCGCAGCCCGATGGGACGGTGCTGCATCAGGCCGGTCAAGTGGATCAAATCGCCAAGCTGGTCGAGGCGATCCGCAAGACCCCCGATAGCCGCCGGCTGATCGTTTCGGCGTGGAATCCGGGCGAGGTGGACCAGATGGCGCTGCCGCCCTGCCATACGCTGTGGCAGGTGCGCATCGCGGGCGGCAAGCTGCATTTGCAGCTTTATCAGCGCTCGGCGGATATGTTCCTTGGCGTGCCGTTCAACATCGCCTCCTACGCGCTGCTGCTGGAGATGTTGGCCCATGTCACTGGCTACGCACCGGGCGATTTCGTGCATTCGATGGGCGATGCGCATATCTATTCCAACCATCTGGAACAGGTGCAGACCCAACTTGCGCGCACCCCCAAGCCGCTGCCAAAGCTGCGGATCAACCGCGAGGTGAGCTCGATCTTTGATTTCCGTTATGAGGATTTCACCTTCGAAGGCTATGACCCCGACCCAGCTATCAAAGCGCCGGTGGCCGTCTGATGCTGAGCCTGATCGTCGCCCGCGCCCGCAATGGTGCCATTGGCAAAGACGGGGATATCCCTTGGTCGCTGCCCGAAGACCTGAAATTCTTCCAGCGCGAAACCACCGGCGGTGCCATCATCATGGGGCGCCGCACATGGGAAAGCCTGCCGTTCAAGCCTTTGAAGAACCGTCTGAATTGCGTGGTCTCCAGTACTGATATTGAGGGCGTCCATGCGGCGCGCGACCCGCAGGCGGCCTTGGGCCATTGCGCGGCTGAGGGGTATCGCCGGGTCTACGGCATTGGCGGCGAAGGTATCTACCGCGCACTTCTGCCCTTGGCGGATCGGCTCTTGGTGACCGAAGTCGACGTGGAAATCGACGCGGCAGACGCATTTTTCCCCGAGTTTGACCCCGAAGAATGGATTGAGCTTGGCAATCTTTGCCTGCGCGCGACGGGCCCCCGCGCCATCGCACGTGAATGGCTGCGCCGCCGCTGACAGCCATTGACATAGGCCGCGCGCCGCGCATCACTGCGGCCTATGTTTGATCTGTCCGCACCGCCTGAGGGGTTTGTCGAAAACCCATTCCCCCATTACGACCGCCTGCTGCGCGAGACCCCGGTGCTGCGCCAGCCCGATGGCTCTGTGCTGATCTGCCGCCACGCGGACCTGAACGCGATTTACCGCGACACCACGCTTTATATCTCGGACAAAAAGCTGGCCTTCGCGCCGAAATTCGGCCCTGGCAGCCCTCTGTTTGAGCATCACACCACAAGCCTCGTGTTCAATGACCCACCGTTGCACACCCGCGTGCGGCGGATCATGACATCGGCCCTGACGCCCAAGGCGCTGGCACGGATGGAGCCGGGGCTGATCGACACGGTTGACCGTCTGCTGGAAGGGCTGGGCCCCACGCCGGACCTGATTGAGGACTATGCCAGTTGCATTCCGGTGCAGATCATCGGCAACCTGCTGGACGTGCCGATGGAAGAACGCGGCCCCCTTCGGGACTGGTCGCTGGCAATTCTCGGCGCGCTGGAGCCTACCTTGAGCGAAGCGGAGTTGGAGGCGGGCCATACTGCGGTGCGCGCGTTCAAAGCCTATCTGCAAGACCTCATCGCGCGGCGCCGGGCTGAGCCGGGGGATCCTGAAACCGACGTGCTGACGCGGCTCATTGCCGGAGATGACGGCGGCCAGTTGACCGAGATCGAGTTGATTCAAAACTGCATTTTTATTCTCAACGCTGGCCATGAGACGACCACCAACCTGATCGGCAGTGCCCTCGCGCTGCTCCATGACCACCCGGATCAAAAGGCGCGATTGCTGGCGGAACCCGCGTTGATCGGCCCCTGTATCGAAGAGGTGCTGCGCTTCCGCTCGCCCAACCAGTTCGGCAACCGCGAGACCACGGCCCCCGTCACGATCGGCGGGGTGGAGATTGCCGCAGGGACCAACCTGCATCTTTGCATCGGAGCGGCCAACCGCGACCCGGAAGTCTTTGAGGATCCGACGAAATTCGATATCGGGCGCAAACCCAATCGGCATCTGGCCTTTGCCGGTGGTCCGCATGTCTGCGTAGGGCTGACCTTGGCACGGATGGAGGGGAAAATCGCCCTCCAACGCTTTCTGAACCGTTACCCGGACTATGAAATCAGCGCGGCGCGTCAGGGCGGTGGGCGTATCCGTTTTCACGGCTATGCGACGCTTCCGGCGCGGTTGAGTTAAAGACGCGCTGCCATAAAAGACTGGACTTGATGTATGCGCCCCGGCAATCTTCGTTCATATTGTATATAATTACGAGGATTATCATGCGTCTAACGACAGCTATTGCAGCGGCGATAGGGCTGCTTTCTGCGGGCTTGGCCGGTCAGGTCTCGGCCGAGCCAAAGCTCTATGCCTATCCTAGCAGCGCGAATTATTGCCCGGCTGGATTGCAGCCGGTGACGCTTGGCGGCGCGATTGGCTGCGGGACACCGAACCAGCCCATGACCTATGCAGAGGTCAAAGCGCATCCGGTTGTCCACCGCCATCGCCACCCGCACCGCGCAGTGACACTGCGCCGTTCAGCCCGCGTGCCTTGCCCGGTCGGGGCAAAGGGCTGTTCGTATCAGTGAACTCTCAAGCAACGCCCGGCGCGGGACGCCGGGTGTTCTTTTGCGATATCGTGGCTAGAGCAGGGCGAGATCGGTGGCCATCTGCCGACCGTCGCGGCCTTCGGTCAGCTCGTAGCTGACCTTTTGATCATCCGCCAAGCCGGTCAGGCCAGAGCGTTCGACCGCTGAAATATGAACAAATACATCGTTACCGCCGCTCTCGGGGGCGATGAACCCGTAGCCTTTGGTGGTGTTAAACCATTTCACGGTGCCAGTCGGCATAATCTCCGCGCCTCCTTTGTCTTTGCGTCTCTGCGTCGAGCAGAATGGCGAAAGCGATTGAATTGCGACCCGCCATAATAGAAAGATCGCGCGGACTTGGAAAAAATCAAGCGATCAGGTGCGAAACCCGCAATTGGGGGCGCGATCGCGTGGCTGAGGGAGACGGATGTGCTAATTTATGGGCTGAAAAACTGTGACAGCTGTCGCAAGGCGAAAAAGGCGCTGCCAGAGGCGCAGTTGGTCGATGTTCGGGAGGCGGGCGTGCCAAGGGCGGTTTTGACGCAGGCCCATGAGCAATTTGGTGCGGCCTTGCTCAACACCCGCTCCACCACCTGGCGGGGGCTGGATAAAGAGACGCGCAAGCAGGCCCCGCTCGCCCTGATAGAAGCTCATCCAGCGCTAATGAAACGCCCTCTGATCGCGGTGGGTGACAAGCTATTTCTCGGCTGGAACAAAGAGATAGAAGCCGACGTTCACGCGATGCTTTAACTTCGGCCTGCAATTAGCCGGTCCAGTGACAATGGGCCGGCACCTTTGATGACGAGTACCAAAAGCAAGAACACCCAGAGCGCCCGCTGGTCAAGAATATGGGCATCAGGAAAGCGGTCGAACCACGCGCCAAGCGCGCTGCCATGGCCGTAAAGATCGGTGAGGGATTGCACCACGACAAAGCCCACCATCGCCAGTGCCGCCAGTCGGGTCAGCAGGCCAATAACGATGAGCAGCGGCAAGATAAATTCCGCCACCGTTCCGGCGACGACGACGAGCCAATGGAACACCCCAAGCGCGTCACTGTCATAGCCCACGGCCTCAAACACGCGGGGGAAGATTTGCGCATAGGCTCCGGTGGATGGGGTAAAGATGCCCAAGGGGCCGGGCCCGAGTTTGGTCAGCCCGGCATTCAGGAAATAGACCAGCAACACTGCGGCAAAGAGGAACCGGGCGAGGGTCGGAAGCAGCCAGTCGGCCCGCTCCAGACGGTCGGCGGCGTTGCGGTATAGGGTCGGAAGCTGGGTCATTTACTGCCCTCCAAGGAAATTGCGCTGAAGACACCGTGGCTCAGGGCGAGGGTCAAGGCGGCGGCGAGGTCAAACGCGGGCTGGGCGCCCGCCGTGGCGTCATGGGCCGCCCCGAAGGGCAAGCCGTCGGCAAGGTGGGATAGCCATAGCGCCGCACCGGGCGGCAGCAGATCCGGCGCGGGATCAAAGGCGGGGCGGGTGATTATCACATCCTGCGCTGCGCTGCGGGGCTTGGGCGCGTCCTCGGTGAAATTATAGCGCCAGATGTCGAAAAGCGGCCAGTCTGACCGCAAGAGGCGGGTTGCGGGCGCGAGGGAGAGCTTTGCCCCCATCAATGCATCGGGGCCAAGCGTTTCGAAGACCTTCGGATCAAGCGGAGCCGCGTCAGCCGCGTGATAGGAGGCACGCAGCGCGATGTCGAGCCGTGCCGCATCGGCGAGGTAGCCAATCTTGGCCAAAGGGGCGAAAGCCGCGATAAAGGCGGGGAAATCCGTGCCGTAATGCATCATCATCGGAGATGTCGGCGGATGCGCCCGGACGTAGAGGGGGGCCAGTTCGGCAAAGTTGCGGGCGCCGATCAGCTTGCGCACAAGGGGAAAGGCCACTTCGAGCGCGGCGATCAGGGAATGCGTGACGTTGTTGCGATAGACGCCATAGCGCGCGCCCGCCGGTTGCCCCCGGCCATCGCGCAGCCCATCGGGTGCAGACCGTGACGGATCAAGCAGGGCCGCGCGAAAGCTGTGTTGGTCGGTCACACCAGCACCTCAGCGGCGCGGGTGGCTTCGGCCCGTAGGACGGACCAGTCGGGCACGTCATTGTCCCACTCGACCAGCACCGGCTTTGGCCCGGTTTGGGCCAGCGTGTAGCTTAACAGGTCCCAAACAGGATCGACGACCGGTTTGCCATGGCTGTCGATCAAAAGCGGCGCGCCGTGATCGTCGGTGTCGTCATCATGGCCGCCCACATGAACCTCGCCCACATGGTCTGTCGGGAAGGCGTCGATGTAACCCTGTGGCGACAGCCCGAGATTGGTGGCTGAAATGAAGACATTGTTGACATCCAGCAAGAGACCGCAGGAGGTACGTGCTATAATCTCTGCCAAAAAGTCCGTTTCAGACAAGTCGGATTCCGCGAATGCAAGGTAGCTGGAGGGGTTTTCCAGCAGCATTTGCCGACCCAAGACATCTTGGACTTGGTTGATATGTGACGCCACACGGGTCAGCGTTTCCTCGGTGTAGGGCAGCGGAAGGAGATCGTTGAGATACTCCATCCCATGGGTCGACCACGCCAAATGTTCGGAGAAGGACGCGGGCTGCGTTCGGTCACAGAGGGTTTTGAGCCGTGCCAGATGGGCCGCGTCCAGCGGCCCTTCGCCACCGATCGACAGGCCGACACCATGGACCGACAGGGCGAAACGGTCTTGCAAGGCGCGTAGTTGCGCATGGGGGCGGCCACCGTCGCCCATGTAGTTTTCAGCATGCACTTCGATCCAGCGGACCGGGCCAGGATCGGCCATCAAGCCATCGAAATGTCGAGATTTAAATCCGACGCCGGGGGCATTGGGCAGTGTTGTAACAGGGGGGGTATCGTCGCGCATAACGGCCTCCGGCATGTTGCGGGGCGGGGTTCCGGGCGGGGATGCCGCCCGGAACGCTATAGATTAAGCGGGCAGGTCGCGGTCGAGCGCTTCCAAAGAGCCGGTCCGCTCGGTCCCGTCTGCCATCTCGGGCAGGTCGATCTCGGCGCAGGTGCCTTCGTCAACGAGGGTCCATGCGTTGCCTTGGTAATCGGTCACAGAGGTGCCCGCGCAGGTGGTGCCGGGGCCCGCTGCGCAGTCGTTCTCACCGGCCAGCGAAACGCCAAAGCATTTCTCTTGCGAAGCGGCGGTAGCGGTGGTGGCGTGGCTGCTCAGCGCGGCGGCGACGGCCCCTGCGATGGCGGCGGTTTTGAGTGTGGTGGACATTGTCGTTTCCTTCCTGATGGTTTGAACAGGTTTACTAGAGCAGCCTGCTTCCTCACAAGCCAGTCACGAGGGAGTGCGTCACGGTCCCGTCAGAAATCACGCGGAAAACTAGCGAAAATTGTAACCTTCCCGCGCAGGAAGGGCATGATTGTTACAAAAACGCTCCGGCGGGCAGGGGGCAAGCTGCCCGCAAGACCGCCGGAGCGCAGATTTGTTACAAGCCGTTAACGCAGGTCAGGCGGGGTCGCGTCCTGCGCCAGTTCGGCGGTGAGTGCATCCAGCGGCTGCACCGAAGTCTGCTTTTGCCCCAGACGGCGCACGGAAACGGTACGCTCTTCAACCTCACGCGCCCCGACGGCGAGGATCACCGGCACTTTGCCGACCGAATGCTCACGGACTTTGTAGTTGATCTTCTCATTACGCATGTCGGCTTCCGCACGCACACCAGCGGCTTTCAGGGTCTCGACGACCTCGGCCACATAGTCATCCGCTTCAGATGTGATGGAGGCCACGACCACCTGACGCGGGGCCAGCCAGAAGGGCAGCTTGCCCGCGTGCTCTTCGATCAGAATGCCGATGAAACGCTCGAAGCTGCCCAAGGTGGCGCGGTGCAGCATCACAGGGCGGTGCCTGTTGCCGTCCTGCCCGATGTAGCTGGCCTCCAGCCGCTCGGGTAGGTTGGCATCGACCTGTAGGGTGCCGCACTGCCAGCTGCGCCCGATGGCATCGGTGAGGGTGAATTCAAGCTTCGGCCCGTAGAAAGCGCCTTCGCCCTCCAGCACCTCAAAGTCATAGCCCGCGGCCTTGCAGGCATCGCCAAGCGCCTTCTCCATGTTGTCCCACGTCTCATCGGAACCGATCCGCTTTTCGGGGCGGGTGGAGAGCTTGATGGTCCAGTTCTCAAACCCGAGGTCGGCATAGACCTTCGACAGAAAGGCGATGAACTTGGCGGTTTCCGAGGTGATCTGATCCTCGGCGCAGAAGATATGCCCATCGTCTTGGGTAAAGCCGCGCACCCGCATGATGCCGTGCAGCGCCCCGGAAGGCTCATAGCGCGCGCAGGATCCGAACTCGGCCATCCTGAGCGGCAGGTCGCGGTAGGATTTCAGGCCCTGGTTAAACACCTGCACGTGGCAGGGGCAGTTCATCGGCTTGAGCGCGTTCACCGCCTTTTCGCGGGCATGCTCCTCGTCGACCTCAACGATGAACATGTTCTCTTGGTATTTGTCCCAGTGGCCGGATTTCTCCCACAGTTTGCGGTCGACGACCTGCGGGGTGTTCACCTCGACATAGCCGTCGCGGTCCTGCATGCGGCGCATGTAGTCCTGCAAGGTGGTGTAGATGCGCCAGCCGTTGGGGTGCCAGAAGACTTGGCCCGGTGCCTCTTCCTGCATGTGGAACAGGCCCATCTCTTTGCCAAGCTTGCGGTGGTCACGCTTGGCGGCTTCTTCGAGCATGTTGAGATGCGCGCGCAGCTTTTCCTTGCCGGTGAAGGCCACGCCGTAGATGCGTTGCAGCATCGCGCGGTCACTGTCGCCGCGCCAATAGGCACCGGCGATGGACATCAGCTTGAACGCATCGCCCGGCACTTGGCCGGTGTGTTGCAGGTGCGGGCCACGGCAGAGGTCTTGCCAATCGCCGTGCCAATACATCCGCAAAGGCTCATCGCCGGGGATCGCGTTGATCAGCTCGACTTTATAGGGCTCGTTCAAGTCCTCGTAATGTTTGATCGCGCGGGCGCGGTCCCAAACCTCGGTCCGGACGGCGTCGCGTTTGTTGATGATCTCTTTCATCTTCTTTTCGATTGCGCCGAGGTCTTCTGGGGTGAAGGGCTCTTTGCGGTCAAAGTCGTAATACCAGCCGTCCTTGATCACCGGGCCGATGGTGACCTTGGTGTCGGGCCAGATTTCCTGCACGGCGCGGGCCATGATGTGCGCGAGGTCGTGGCGGACCAGTTCATTTGCCTGCGCTTCGTCGGCCATGGTGTGGATCGCGATGTCGGCATCTGCTTCGATCGGCCACGCCAGATCGAAATGCGCACCATTGACGGTGGCGCTGATGGCCTTTTTGCCCAAGGATTTTGAGATGTCGGCAGCCACTTCGCCAGCGGTGATACCGGCGTCATATTGGCGGCTATTGCCATCGGGAAGGGTGAGGGAGATTTGGGCCATCTTGGGCGCTCCTCGTCGGTTTGGCGCCTACGAGACGCCCGGTTGCGGGTTATGTGTTGCGCCTATGTGGCGGGACGGGGGCGTTTTGTCAATGCGAGCGGGACCTTGGGCAGGCAAGTTGCGGCCCTGCGGCGGCGCGCTATGTCAGGCGGGCAACAACGAGGATGGGTCACATGCAAGACGACACGGCGCAGCGCGCTTTCGAGACGATTTCGGGGGCGGATGACCCGGCACCGGGGTTGGACGACAAGGCGCAGCGGGCCGAGGCACGCAATGGGCTGCGCCATATCCTGTCGTTGTCGATGACCAAAGTGGCCGATGGGCTGATTGATCCCAAGCTGGTGTTGGCGTGGCTGCTGAGTGCCCTCGGCGCGCCTGCGGTCTTTGCGGGGGCCTTAGTGCCGATCCGCGAGGCCGGATCGCTTTTGCCGCAGATCGCGCTGGCGGGCGTGGTGCAGCGCATGGCGCGGCGCAAATGGGCTTGGGTGTGGGGCTCGGTCGGGCAGGGCGTGGCGGCGGCGCTGATCGCCCTCGCCGCGCTGAGCCTTGAGGGGGCCACGGCGGGCTATGCCATCTGCGCGGCCCTCGCGCTGTTGGCCGTTTGCCGCGCCGCCTGTTCGGTGTCGTTCAAGGAAATTCTGGGCAAGACCGTGGGCAAAACCCGGCGTGGATCGGTGACCGGTTTGGCGGGGTCCGTGTCCTCGGTCGGGGTGGTGATCTTTGCCGGGCTCTTGATGTCGGGCCTGTTTCAAAGCCGCGGTGTCGTCGTGGTGGCGATTGCGCTGGCGGCGGGGCTTTGGGTCGCGGCGGCGCTGCTCTTCTCAACGATCAAAGAAACGCCGAGCGAGACCGAAAAGGCCGATGGCGTGGATTTCAAACTGCTGCGCGGCAATCGCGACCTGTGGCTGTTCATTCTGGTGCGCGGCCTGTTGGTATCGACCGCCCTTGCGCCGCCCTATCTGGTGGTGCTGGCCGGGTCGTCGGAGGGCGGGCAGTTGGGGCAGTTGGGCGCCTTGGTGCTGGCCTCGGCATTGGCGTCCTTGGTCAGTTCCTACGTCTGGGGGCGGCTGTCGGATATGTCGAGCCGCCGAGTGCTGATGCTGACGGGCATCGTCGGCGCACTGGCGATGGCGTTGGCGGTGGGGCTGTGGTTCCTTGGTTTGGCGCAGGCGGTCTGGGCCATGCCCGGCGTGCTGTTCATCCTGATGATCGCCTATCACGGCGTGCGGCAGGGGCGCTCGACCTATCTGGTCGACATGGCCCCGAAAGACCACCGCGCCGCCTATGCCGCCGTGAGCAATACGGTGATCGGGCTGCTTTTGCTGCTGGCCGGGGTGCTGGGCGGTGGTGCTGCGCTGATCGGGGCGCAGGCGACGCTGATGCTCTTTGCCGTGATGGCGGTCGCCGCCGCGGTTCTGGCCCATTGGTTGCCCGAGGTTGAGCATCTTTCCGAGGACTGACTTGCCCTCATCCGCGGCGATGCCCATGATTGGGCCAAAGACGGAGGCAGCATGTCAGACAGCAAATTCATCGACACCCCAGAGGGGCGGCGCATCGCCTATCACAAGATCGACGGGGCGGGGCCCTGCGTGGTTTTCCTCGGCGGGCTGAAGTCCGACATGATGGGGACCAAGGCGGTCTATCTCGAAGACTGGGCGCGGGCCGAGGGGCGGGCGTTTCTGCGGTTCGACTACTCCGGTCACGGGGAATCCTCGGGCAGCTTCACCGAAGGCTGCATCGGCGATTGGCACGAAGATACGCTGGCCGCAGTCGCAGCACTGACCGAGGGACCGCTGATCGTCGTAGGGTCGTCTATGGGCGGCTGGCAGGCGCTGCTTTTGGCCCGGCACCTGCCAGAGCGCATTGCCGGGCTGGTCGGCATCGCCGCCGCACCTGATTTTACCGAAGACGGATACTGGGCGAATTTCACCGAGGCGCAGAAACAGACGCTGGCAGAGGTCGGGCAGGTCGAACTGCCGTCGGACTATATGGAGCCCTATGTCATCACCCGCCGCATGATCGAGGATGGGCGCAAGCGGCTGGTGCTGCGGGAGGCGCTCGACTTGCCGTTCTCCGTGCGCTTGCTGCAGGGCACAGCCGATACGGCCGTCAGCACGGCCACGGCGGTGCGGCTACTGGAGCACGCGCAGAGCCCTGATATGCAACTGACGCTGGTCAAAGACGCCGATCACCGCTTCTCAGATGCGCGCTGTCTGGCGATGATCGTCGCGGCGATCAACGAGGTTTCCGGCAAAGAGGGCTGACCCAAGGCGCGGGCATGGAACCGCCGATAAGGTCGCGCCCCCGATGCCACCCCAAACCACCCATGCTAAGAGACCGCCAAACCCAAGGGGGACGGCATGAAACCACGTCATTTCAACCGCATACCGCAGCGGATCCTGCGCAATGGCTGAGCCGCTTGTTCTGCTGCCCGGCATGATGTGCGATGCCCGTGTCTTTACGCCACAGGTCCGAGCACTTTCCCCGCGCAGCACGGTGGTGCTGGCTCCGATCACCCAAGGGGAACGGATCGAAGAGATCGCCTCGGGCCTTTTGGATCAACTGCCACCGCGTTTCGCGTTGGTGGGGCAGGGCATGGGCGGTGTGGTGGCGCTGGAGCTTTTGCGTCGCGCCCCCGACCGGATCAGCCGCATTGCCTTGCTGGCGACGCAGGTGCTGGCCGAACTGCCCGCCATCGCCGCGGACCGGGAGCCGCAGATCATCATGGCGCAATCCGGCAAGCTGGGGGAGGCGATGCAGGCGCGGATGGCCTCGGGCTTTCTCGCCCCCGGCAAGGGACGGGGCGAGGTGCTGACCCGCGCGATGGAAATGGCCGAGACACTGGGCGGCGATACCTTTGTGCGCCAGTCCCGTGCCCTGCAACGGCGGCGGGACCAGCAAGCGGTGCTGCGCAAATGCAAGGTGCCGGCACTGGTGCTTTGTGGGGAGCATGACATGCTCTGCCCCGTCAAACGCCACGCCTTCATGGCCGAGATGATCCCCTACGCCAAGCTGACGGTGCTGGAGAATGCAGGCCATTGGCCCAGCCTAGAGGCACCAGAGGCCACAACCGCCGCGCTGCGCGACTGGCTGCATCAACCTCTGGTGCTGCAATAGGGCGGCGGCTCAGGCCGCTGCCGGTTTGTCGGTCTTCTTGGGCGCAGATTTCTGAGACACGGGTTTCTGAGACTCGGATTTCTGAGGCTCGGGCGTTTTCGGCTCGGGCTGGCCATTGTTGGCATCGATAAAGTCCAGCACCAAGGGCCGAATATTGTTGCGCCAGCTTTTGCCTGCAAAAATCCCGTAGTGGCCCGCCCCATCTTCAAGATGGCTGGCCTTTTTGGAATCAGGCAGACCGGTCAGCAGATCAAGCGCCGCGATGCATTGGCCGGGAGCAGAGATGTCATCCTTGCTGCCCTCAACCGTTTTAACCGCCACCGTGGTAATCTTGCCGATATCGACCTGACGGCCCGCCACGGTGAAGACGTTCCGCGCGATCTCGCGCTCTTTAAACACGCGCTGCACGGTCGAGAGATAGAACTCTGCCGGCATGTCCATCACGGCGAGGTATTCGTCGTAGAACTTGTTGTGCTTGTCGTGCTCATGCGCCGCTTTTTGCGCTACGCGGGTGATCTGATTGGTAAAGGCATCGCGGTGGGTGTCGTTGTTCATTGAGATGAAAGACGCCAGTTGCAGCAGACCGGGGTACACCTTGCGGCCCACGCCCGCGTATTTAAAGCCGACCCGCTGGATCATCATCTGCTCAAGCTGGCCCATGGTCACGCTATGGCCAAAGTCAGTCACATCCGTCGGCGTGGCATCAGGATCGATCGGCCCGCCGATCAGCGTCAGTGTGCGCGGCTGCGCTTCGGGCGCTTCCTCGGCCAGATAGGCGGTCGCGGCAAGCGTCAGAGGCGCAGGCTGACAGACCGCGATCACATGGGTGTCGGGGCCAAGGTGGTGCATGAAATCAACGAGGTAGAGCGTATAATCCTCGATGTCGAATTTGCCTGCACTAACTGGAATATCACGCGCATTGTGCCAGTCTGTCACATAGACGTCGCAATCAGGCAGCAGGGAGATCACGGTGGACCGAAGGAGCGTGGCATAATGACCGGACATTGGCGCAACCAGCAGAACCTTGCGGCCCGTCTCTTTGCGGCCTTGGACCGAGAATTTCAGCAGATCGCCAAAGGGGCGTTCCATCACCGGCTCGATGCTGACCAGACAATCTTGGCCCGTGGGGCCGACCACTGGGGGAATGTCCCAGTCGGGTTTCACGACCATGCGGGCGAAACTACGCTCCGTCACTTCGCCCCATGCGGCGAGCCATTCCATCGCAGGGTTTGGAAACAGAGAGAAAGCCGGGTAGGATGCCATAGCAAGCGCCGAAGCGCCGAGCCATTGATTGGTATTCCGGATGGACTCCATCATGTCGTAGGTGGCCATATAGCGCATGTGGGGGCTCCTTTATGCTGCACCTGCAAAGATAGGAGGTAAGGGTTAAGATGACAACAGAATCCGAAAATCCCGAGATCACTGAGCCTCAAGCCCTGTCTCGAATGGCGCAAAACCTGAAAAAGGTTGAAGAATTAAGTAAGCGCCTGACCCGCGTGATGTCGCAGCGCGAGGGCCATCAGCCCGCGTTGGACGGGCCGAACCAACAACTTTTCGCGAAAGCAGCACAGTCTTACTGGGCCGAGGCGATGACAAATCCGGCCCGTTTGATGGAGCATCAGATGGGCTATTGGACCAAATCGGTCGCCCATTTCGTCGAGGCGCAGCAGGCGCTGGCCAAGGGCGGGCTGGCCCCGGTAGAGGGGGAAGCGCCCACCGACAAACGTTTTGCAAATCCGCTGTGGCAAACCCATCCCTATTTCAACTTCATCAAACAGCAGTATCTGATCAACGCCGAAGCGCTGCGCCAAGCGGTCGAAGACGCCCAAGACATGGACCCGGCCGAGAAGAAGCGGCTGGTCTATTTCAGCCAGCAGATCATCGCGATGATGTCGCCGACCAATTTCCTTGCCACCAACCCCGATGTTTTGGAGCGCGCGGTAGAGACAGAAGGCGAGAGTCTTGTGAAGGGGCTGGAAAACCTGATCGCTGATTTGGAGGCCAACAACGGCGAGTTGGTCGTCAAACTGGCGGATGACAGCGCCTTTGAGTTGGGCCGTAACATCGCCACCACGCCCGGCAAGGTGGTGTTTCGCAACCGCATGTTCGAGCTGATCCAATACACGCCCAGCACCGAAGAGGTGCACAAGACCCCGTTGCTGATCTTCCCCCCATGGATCAACAAGTTCTACATCCTCGACCTCAAGGCGCAGAACAGCCTTGTCAAATGGCTTGTCGATCAGGGGCACACGCTGTTCGTCGTCTCATGGGTGAACCCCGATGTCAGCTATGCCCAGATCGGCATGGAGGATTACGTCGAAGAAGGCTACCTCGCAGCGATTGAAGAGGTGAAGGCGATCACGGATGAAAAGCGCGTGAATGTCGTCGGCTATTGTATTGCAGGCACCACGCTGGCGCTGACGCTCTCGCTGTTGAAAAAACGCAGCGACACGTCGATCAAATCCGCGACCTTCTTCACCGCGCTCACCGATTTCTCGGATCAGGGCGAATTCCAGCCCTTCCTCACCAATGACTTCATCGACGGGATCGAGGCCGAGACGGCGGACAAGGGCATCCTGCCCTCCGTGGTCATGGCGCGGACATTCTCTTTTCTGCGCTCCAACGATCTGGTCTATGGCCCCGCCGTGCGCAGCTATATGATGGGAGAGACCCCACCGGCCTTTGATCTGCTCTATTGGAACGGGGACGGGGCCAATCTGCCGGGGCAAATGGCGATGCAATATCTGCGCAGCCTGTGCCAGCGGAATGAATTGGCCGAGGGCGGGTATAAACTGCTGGGCGAGCGGCTGACCCTCGACGCTATCGAGGTGCCGCTCTGCGCTGTGGCCTGCGAGACCGACCATATCGCGCCGTGGAAAGACTGCTACCGTGGCGTGCAGCAGATGGGTTCAAAGGACAAGACCTTCATCATGGCGCAATCGGGCCATATCGCGGGCATCGTGAACCCGCCCAGCCGCAATAAATACGGCCACTATGTGAACGGTGATCTTAGCCAAGATTACGCAGCTTGGCGCGAGGCCGCAACTTATCACGAAGGGTCATGGTGGCCGCGGTGGGGCAAGTGGCTGGTCAAACGTGCAGGCACTATGATTCCCGCGCGCTTTCCCGGCGATGATGGCCGCGAGGTTCTCGGCGACGCGCCGGGCGCCTATGTGGCCCGCAAGGCAAATGACTGATTACCTTACGTAATCTTAGCGCGCTAAGCAGCTTATGCTGCAATGCAGAAAAAACCTTGAAATGCTGCACTGCGGCATCTATATTGTGGTCAGACGCGAAACGGACGGGTCTTCCCGCTCCCTTGCCACAGTAGCAGTAAAAGGATTGAGACATGACCAAGACACCTGACATGACCGCGATGTTCAAAGACATTATGGGCGCTTTCCCCGTGGATAACGCCGCCATGCAAGACGCATTCAAAAACACCGCCTCCCTGAACGAGAAACTTTCGGGCGTTGCTTTTGACGCGGCTGAAAAATCGGCTGACATCTCCACCGCCTGGACCAAAGAAACTCTGTCCCGCCTGACTGAGATGACCAAAGTCAAAGCCGAGCCTACAGACTACGCCAAAGCGATGACCGATTTCGCTTCCGCCTCCGCTGAATCCGCGGCCGAGCATATGGCCGCCTTCGCCGAGATCGCGAAAAAGGTGCAGATGGACACTGTTGAGCTGATGATGTCGGCTGGCAAAGAGTTCCAGAGCGACGCGACTGCCGCAGCGACCAAGACAGCCGAGAACGCTCAGGCTGCTGCTAAGAAATCCACCGTGAAGTAAACCGCCCGTCGGTTTTATCTTCTCGGCATGATGCCTAGAAAAAGGGCAGGTCCAATCGGGCCTGCCCTTTTGTCATGCGCTCTTTCTATTTGCCGATCCCTGTCCTAAGCTGCGATGCAGCACCACTGGTCGGGAGTAACATCATGGCGGACAAACCGAAGCCCTTGCTGATAAAACGCTATGCCAGCCGCAGGCTCTACAATACCGAGACAAGCGATTACGTCACCTTGGAGGATATCGCCGGTTTCATCCGCGATGGCCGTGAGGTTCAGATCGTCGACCTGAAGTCTGGCGATGACCTGACACGGCAATATCTGTTGCAAATCATCGCCGAACACGAAAGTCGGGGCGAAGCCGTCTTGCCGGTCGATGTGCTGACCGATCTGGTCCGCAGCTATATGTCGGGCAATGTTTCGGTGGTGCCGCAGTTCTTGCAGGCCTCTTTCGACATGCTCCGCGATGGGCAGAGCAAAGTGGTCGAAAACATGAGCGCGATGAACCCGATGGCCAAAATGCCCGGTATGGAAGCGATGCAGGCGCAGCAAGAAGCCTTCATGAAAGCGATGACAGGGGGCTGGGCCAAATCGACCGCGCCGGAACCACCCAAGCAGCAGGCCGAACAGGGCGATGATCTGGATGCGATCAAAAAGCAGTTGGCCGAATTGCAAGACAAACTGTCAAAGCTGAACTGACCCACCACCGGTGAGGGAGCCCTGCGCTCCCTCCTTTCGGTGCACCCTATGCAGCCTGCGCATCAACCACATCGGCCAGCGCGGCCAAAATCACATCCGCCACAGCGTCGATCTCATCCAGCGTCAACTGAACCGGCAGGCGCACGTCACAGGCCCGCATCAACATGGCGCGGGTACGCGGCAGGTCAGGCAGGTCTTCGATGAATTGCCAGTTCCAAAAAGCCCGGGCGTTATCGGTGCTCTGGCCAAAGACCTGCACCTTCACACCCGTCGCTTCAGCCGCCGCGGCGAAGGCGCGGATCGTGGCATCGGGCAGGCCCACCAGATTGAACTGGATCGAATCCGGCGCGCGGGTCTCTCCGGGCAGGGGGCTTGGCACATCGATCAACGGTGAGGCCGCCAGCCGCGCGGCCATGTGATCATGATTGCGCAGCCCATCCGCCACCCGGCGCGGCAGATGCGACAGTTGCGGGCGGATGATCGCCGCCGACAGGTTCGACATGCGCAGATTGTAAAGCGGCAGCCGGTTCTGCCATGTGGCAAAGCTGTCTTGCAGGGCTGCGTGTTTCTTCCAATTATGCTCATAGGCGCCCGACATGATGATGGCACGGGCCACCAAATCGGCATCATCGGTGATCAGGATGCCCCCTTCGCCGGCGTTGATCATCTTGTAGGACTGAAAAGAGAAACAGCCGATTTTGCCAATCGTGCCAATCTTTCGCCCCTGCCAAAGCGTACCCAGCGAATGGGCGGCGTCTTCGATCACCGGCACATCGGCGGCTTCGCAAAGCGCCATGATCGCATCCATTTCCGAAGTGTGCCCGCGCATATGGCTGATGATCACAGCCTGAACACCGGGCAATTTGGCGGCGAAATCCTCAAGATCGACGCGGTAATTCTCGCCCACCTCGCAAAGCACCGGCTTGCAGCCTGCGTGGATCACCGCAGAGGGCACGGCGGCGAAAGTAAACCCGGGGATCAGCACCGTCGCCTCTTTCGGCAGGTCCAAGGCGAGCAAGGACAGAAACAGCGCGGCAGAGCATGAAGAAACGGCCAGCGCATATTCGCTGCCCATCATCTGCGCAAATTCGACCTCCAGCAAGGAAACGGGCGCGTCCTTTGCCGCAGTGTAGCGAAAAAGATCGCCGCTTTGCAAAAGCGCCGCAATGGCAGCCTCGGCTTCAGCGGGGATAGGTTCGGCGCGGTGCATGTCGGGCAAAGCCATATTTCAAAATCCTGAATAATGATTTCCAGAATTGTAAAACAACGCGCCGCTCAGGCCAAGAGAAGACCAGCTCAACCCGCACCCCAGTTCTTCCTTCATTCTTTCTCAAATACCCGCGGGGGAATCGCGCCCCCGGCGCGATGGGGGCAGCGCCCCCGCTTTTCAAAGGCCCGCCCAAAACGAGCCCCCCGCCATTGCCGCTCACGCTGGAGAAGTCAAAGACCCAGCCGATCCCGCGTCGCATACCAAAGCATGGCAAGCACCAGCAGCGGGCTGCGCAGAGAGGCGCCACCCGGAAATGCCTGCGTCGGGATCGCGGCCATCGTGTCGAACCCAGCAGCATCGCCCTCGATCGCCTTGGCCATCAGATAGCCCGCATGGGTCGCGGTGCCGACCCCGTGGCCAGAATAGCCGGAAGCCGATAAGATGTTCGGCGCCAGCCGCGCGACATAGGGCAGGCGCTTCATCGTGATGCCCAAGGTGCCGCCCCAAGCATAGTCGATGTTCACATCCTTCAACTGCGGAAAGACCTGCGACATCGGTTTGCGCACCTTAGCGGCGATGTCCTGCGGGAACCGGTAGCCATAGCTTTCGCCCCCCCCGAAAAGCAGGCGCCCGTCGTGCGACAGCCGGAAGTAATTCACCACGAACCGGCTGTCAGCCACCGCCACGTCGCGGGGCAGCACATCGTTTACGCGGTCGCCCAAGGGTTCGGTGGCGGCAATGAAGTTGTTGATCGGCATGACCCGCGCGGCCACGTCGCCGTTCAACTTGCCCAGATAGCCGTTGCAGGCCAGCACCACATGGTCGGCAGAAACGCTGCCGGTGGCGGTCTGCACCAGTGCCTTGCTGCCTTCGACGATATTCTCGGCGGGGCTTGTCTCATGAATGCGCACCCCCGCGGCGGCGGCGGCGCGGGCAAGGCCGAGCGCATAGTTCAGCGGATGCAGATGCGCCGCACCCATATCCAGCACACCGCCTTTGTAGTCGGGCGAGGGGCAAACCGATTGCAGCGCGGCGTGATCCAGCACCTCGATCTCATCATAGCCGTAGTGCTTTTGCAGATGCTCTGCATAATCGTGCAAGTGCCGCACGTCCGAGGCGGTCGATCCTGTCCATGCCACGCCGGGTTTCAGATGGCAGTCAATCTCATGCTTTTCGATCAACGATTTGACCAGCGCCTTGGCCTCTTGCCCCATCTCCCAAAGCTTGGTGGCATGCTCTTGGCCCAGCATCTTCTCCAGACCGTCCTGCTCAACCCGCTGGCCCGACCCCAACTGCCCGCCGTTGCGGCCCGACGCACCGAAGCCCACGCGCTGCGCATCTAACAGCACCACGTCATAGCCCGCCTCGGCCAGATGCAGTGCTGCCGAAAGGCCGGTATAGCCCCCGCCAACCACACATACGTCGGCTTTTGCGTCCCCCTGAAGCGGCGGGTGGGCCGTGTGCTTCGTGGCGGTGGCGGCATACCAGCTGGTGGGGTACTGGCCGGGCGTGTCGTTGGCGTAAAGCAGGTTCATCGGGCCTCCGGGCGTTAGACGTTCATCAGCAGATGTTCACGTTCCCAGGGCGAGATGACCTGAAGGAACTCTTCGTATTCGGCCCGCTTGACGATGGAGTAAACGCGGGCGAAATCGGGCCCCAAAGCCTCATGCAGCTCCGTGGCTTCTTCAAACAGATCAAGCGCTTGGCCCAGAACTTGGGGGATGTCCCCTTCGCCGACATAGGCGTCGCCCTTGAATTCGGGCAGCGGGTCTTTTTGCTGGATCAATCCCAGATAGCCGCAGGCGAGGCTGGCGGCGATGCCGAGGTAGGGGTTGCAATCCATCCCCGCAAGGCGGTTCTCAACCCGGCGCGATTTTGGCCCCGAGAGCGGCACGCGGATGCCTGTGGTCCGGTTGTCGCGGCCCCACTCAAGGTTGATCGGCGCGGCGTGATCCTTGACGTAGCGGCGGTAGGAGTTGACGTAGGGCGCGATCACGGCCAGCGCCGAGGGCATGTGGTTTTGCAGCCCGGCGATGAAGTGCTTGAAGGGCGCAGTCTCTTCCCCATCCGCATCGACAAAGATGTTTTCGCCGGTTTTCACGTCCAGCACCGAGTGGTGGATGTGCATCGCGCTGCCCGGCTCATCGGCGATGGGTTTGGCCATGAAGGTGGCATAGCACTCATGCCGCATCGCCGCTTCGCGGATCAGCCGTTTGAAGTAGAAGACCTCATCGGCCAGACGCACCGGATCGCCGTGCTGCAGGTTGATCTCAAGCTGGCCAGCACCGCCTTCTTGGGTGATGCCGTCAATCTCAAAACCCTGTGCCTCGGCAAAGTCATAGATGTCGTCGATGACGGGGCCGAACTCATCCACGGCGGTCATCGAATAGGCCTGCCGCGCCGCTGCGGGGCGGCCCGAGCGGCCCATCATCGGCTGAATTTCCTTGGCCGGGTCGATGTTGCGGGCCACAAGGAAAAATTCCATCTCAGGGGCCACCACAGGCTCCCATCCCTTGTCGCGGTACAGTTGCACCACCCGTTTAAGCACATTGCGCGGCGAATAGGGCACTGGCTCATTGTTGCGGTCGAAAGCGTCGTGGATCACCTGAAGTGTCCAGTCGCCGGTCCATGGGGCGGCGGTGGCCGTGTCCATATCCGGGCGCAGGATCATGTCTTTTTCAATGAACCCATCGTCGCCTGCCGCTTCGCCCCATTCACCGGTGATGGTCTGGTAAAAGATGCTGTCGGGCAGGTGAAAGTAATCCTGCCGCGCGAACTTCGACGCCGGGACAGCCTTGCCGCGGGCGATGCCGGGCAGGTCGGGGATGATACATTCCACTTCGTCCAGACGCCGGCCCTCAAGATAGGCGCGCGCCGCTTCGGGTAGTGCTTCTGTCCAATCCTCGGCCATCAGGCCCTCTCTTTCCTGTTGTCTTTAAAGAATGCGGCCATTTGGTCCGCGATTTTTTGGTTATCGATGGGGCCACCAAGCGCGGCGGTCGCCTGTTCAAGCTGGTGGTCCGGCACCACGCCTTTGCCACGGGTTTTGATCAAGCCGTCGATGAAATCATGGCCGAACTCGGGGTGTGGCTGAACCGTCCAGATGCGGTTGTCATAGGCCAGCGCCGCATAGGGGCAGAAATCAGATGAGGCGACGACCTTGGCACCTTCGGGCAGTTCGACAACCTGATCCTGATGCCATGCGTTGAGCGCCAGCTTGTCTCCGTCCATGTCGTATTCAGTGCGGCCGATCGACCAGCCGCCGGTGAACTTTTCGACCTTGCCGCCAAGCGCTTGGGCGATGACCTGATGGCCAAAACAGACGCCAATCATCGGGCGGCCATCGGCATAGGTTTCGCGGATGAAGTCTTCCAGCGGCGGGATCCAGTCGTGATCCTCGTAAGCGCCGTGTTTGGACCCGGTGATGAGCCAGCCATCGGCTTCATCCACCCCTTCGGGCAAGATCCCATCGACGACCGACCAGATTTGAAAGTCAAAGTCATGACCGTCCAGCAGCTTGGTGAACATTTCGCCATAGTCGCCCAGCTGTTCGCGGAAGTCGTCGGGAGAATGGCCGGTTTGAAGAATGCCGATTTTCATGTGTCACCTGTTACACAGTGTCGAGATAGATCTCGACCTGTTCCTCTGGGGTCAATTCCTGCATGTAATGCAATTCTTGGCGTTTCGTCAGCACGAAGTTGCGGACCATCTCGGGGGCAAAGATCCGTGCGACATGGGGGCAGCTTTCAAACAAGTCGATAGCGGTTTTCCAATCGCTGGGCATGCGCGGCAGATCGGCGGCATAGGCGTTGCCGGTGATCGGGGCGGGCGGCTCTGCTCCATCTTCGATCCCGTTAAGCGCCGCGCCCAGAACGGCGGCCAGCATCAGATAGGGGTTCACGTCGCCGCCAGAGACCCGATGTTCGATCCGCCGCGCCTTGTGGCTGCCCGAAGGGATGCGGATCGCGGCGGTGCGGTTTTCATAGGCCCAGCATACCCCGGTGGGCGCATGGGATTCCGGCACCATCCGGTCAAAGCTGTTGGCGTGCGGACAGAACACCAGCGCCGAGCCCCGCATCGCGTTCATGCAGCCCGCCACTGCGTGGCGCAGCGTGGCGGTCCCCTTGGGCCCGCCATCGTCAAAGATGTTGTCGCCATTTTCATCCAGCACCGAAAAATGCGTGTGCAGGCCAGAGCCGGAGTAATCCTCATAGGGTTTCGCCATAAAGCTTGCGGCAAAGCCGTGCCGCCGCGCCAGCCCTTTGACCAGCATCTTGAACAGCCATGCGTCGTCGGCGGCGCGCAGCGCATCGTCGCAATGCATCAAGTTGATTTCGAACTGGCCCAGACCCGCCTCGGAAATGGCGGTATCGGCGGGGATGTCCATCTCTTCGCAGGCGTCATAGAGATCGGTGAAAAAGAGATCGAACTGGTCGAGCGCGCGGATCGACATGGTCTCGGCCGCCTTGCGTCGTTTGCCCGAGCGGGGCGAGATCGGCACCTGAAGGTTGCGGCCCGAATCGTCGATCAGGAAGAATTCCAGTTCCACCGCGCAGACGGGCGTGAGGCCGCGCGCTTTGTAGCGGTCAAGCACGGCACGCAGCGCGTGGCGCGGATCGCCGGGGTAGGGGCGGCCATCTTCGCGGAACATCCAAATCGGCAGCAGGGCCGAGGGCGCGTCGAGCCATGGCATCGGCATGAAGCCCCGCTCGGTCGGTTTCAGCACGCCGTCCGCATCGCCGCTCTCAAACACCAGCGGGCTGTCGTCGATATCCTCGCCCCAGATGTCGAGGTTCAGCACCGAGACCGGAAAGCGGGTGCCTTCGGTGGTTACCTTATCGGCAAAACGCGACGGAATGCGCTTGCCGCGGGCTTGGCCATTGAGGTCGGCGGCGGCCACACGAATGGTGCGGACCTGAGGGTTTTTGCGAAGCCAGTTGTTCATACGTCACCTGCAAAGGCGGTGGGCATGTCACAGAGCGGTTCACCCAGGGGGCAAAAGCAGTTGGCGCCCACGCGCCGCGTAATTTGATCAAATAATGGATACTACCGGATCAAATTGGGACGCAAGCGAATTTTACGGCGTTGGGCCTGTGGCAGGTGCCGGTTTAGGCGGGAATTGATCAAACCGAAGACGCCAATGATGCAGAGCGTCAGAAGGATGAAATAACCGGCAAGAATGGGATAGGGCACGAAGGGATTGAAGGTTTTGTCGGCAAAATAGCTGGCGTAATAGAGCGCATCTCCGCGCTGTTGCCAGGCCGGGAAACCGCTGAAAAACACCAGTGTCGTGGCGTGAAACAGAAAAATCGCCTCGTTCGTATAGGCGGGCCAGGCAAGGCGCAGCGAGGTGGGCCAGATCACCCGGCGAAAGCGTGACCAGCCC
The DNA here is from genome assembly GCF_032922545.1 of Sulfitobacter sp. LC.270.F.C4. NCBI lineage: Bacteria > Pseudomonadati > Pseudomonadota > Alphaproteobacteria > Rhodobacterales > Roseobacteraceae > Sulfitobacter > Sulfitobacter sp. LC.270.F.C4. The sequence goes on from NZ_CP136692.1 coordinate 1,366,176, forward strand.
GACAGACCATAGGCATCTGCGGCCTCGACATCGCCCTTGGGGATGGACTGCAGCGCGCCGTAAAAAATTTCGCCCGAATATGCGGCAGTGTTGAGAAAGAGCACGATCAGCGCCCCCAACCATGCCGCGGTGAAGGGCGCGAAGAAGGCGTATTCGGACTTTAGCGACAGAAACAGGAAGTAGCCAAAGAAGAATTGGATGAAGAGCGGCGAGCCACGGAAGATGAAGATGAACCATTCCGCCGGTTTGCGGAACCAAGGGTTCGGACTGGCCTTTCCAACGCCAAGCGCCGTGGCAAAGAAGAACCCTGTCAGCAGGGCGATGACGCCGAAATAGATGTTCCACAGCATCCCTGAGCCGATCAGCGTGAACTGTTCGCAGAGCGTGAAACCCTCGCGCGGCAGCAGGCGTTCACCATAGCCAAGAGAGCGCAGACCGTAGTCCTGAATCGTTTGCAGACAGCTCATGCGCCGGCCCTCCGCTGGGCTTCGCCGCCGGTGGTGGCTTGGCCGCGTGTCAGTCGTTTCATCAGGCGGTCCAACGAAATCTCGGAAATCCGGGTAAAGAGCAGGTAGAACACCAGCAGCCCGAGGAAGTACCACATGCGCCAGTCGGGGTGCGGATAGTCGGTGAAGCGCGGCGTCTTGGTGCCGCCCAGTTCGCGCGCCCAATAGACGATATCCTCGACGCCCAGGAGAAACAGCAGCGGCGTGGCCTTGATCAGCACCATCCACAGGTTGCTGAGACCGGGCAGGGCATAGACCCACATCTGCGGCACCAGCACCCGCCAGAAGGTCTGGCGGTGGTTCATGCCGTAAGCCTCGGCGGTTTCAAGCTGCGCCCGGGGCACGGCGCGCATGGCACCGAACAGGACGTTGGCCGCAAAAGCGCCGAAGACGATGGCAAAGGTAAAGACCGCAAGGCCGAAACCATAGGCCTCATGCACCCATTGCGCGGCATTGCCCAAAGGCATCTTGGCGGCCTGACAGACCACGAAATCACTGCCTTGGCGGACCGGCATGTCCCAATCGGAACAGAGCGCCTTGTGACGCAGGTATTCGATGCCCTGATCCAAGGCGATGACGAAAAACAGAAAGAAGGCGATATCCGGCACACCGCGCACCAGCGCGATATAACCTTTGCCGACCCAACTCAGCGGCGCGAAACGCGCACGCGCCATCATGGCCCCGCCAAAGCCGAAGGCCAGCGCCACAGGCGCGGTCACGGCAAGCAGCATCAAGACCTTAAGGAAGGACATGTAGAACGACATATGAACGCCGGTTGTCAGGTAACAGGCGGTCCAGAACCAGTCGTTCAGGATCGATGGGTCAGAGCAGAAAGAAAACATGGGCCCCCATGGGCTGGTCCGCGCGAGGGTGCCGCGCGAGGGCTGATCCGCGCGAGGGTGCCGCGCAGGGAAGGTCAGGCGCGCCGCGAAGGGCGCACCTGAGGTTGGATCACTCGTAGGTGTTGGTGTCGTCGCCGAACCACTTTTTGAGCATTTCGTTCAGCGAGCCGTCTTCTTTCATCTCAGTGATGACGGCGTCGAATGTGTCACGCAGTTCGGTGTCGGACTGGCGCAGACCCATGCCGATGCCGTCGCCAAGCGGGACATCGTCGCCCACGAACATCAACTCACCGCCGGATTCCTCGACGATCGGAACGAGGTAATCTTTGTCAGCGAATACCGCGTCGGCTTCGCCGTTGCGCACGGCCGCGACGGTTTCTTCGGGGGTCGCGAATTCGATCAGCGTGGCACCGCTTTCGGCAACGTGACCAGCTTGGATGGTCGCTGTCTGACCTGCAACAACACCGCCTTCGATGTCCGCATCCTCAGAGGCCGCAACATAAGCGGAAGCGGTCGGCGGATAGTAGTTCTGCGTGAAGGAGATGACTTCCTTCCGCTCGTCGGTGATGCTCATCCCGGCCATGATGTTGTCGTAGTTGCCCGACACGAGGTTGGGGATGATGCTGTCCCAGTCGTTTTTCACCCATTCGCAGGTCAACTCGGCGCGTTTGCACAGCTCGTCGCCCAGTTCACGCTCGAAACCGTCGACCTCGCCGGCGTCGTTGATGAAGTTGTAGGGGGGGTAGGCGCCCTCGGTGCCCATGCGGATGGTTTTGCCATGAGCTTCGGCCATCGCGAAACCAGCAGTCATGCTGAGCGCGGCGCTTGCCAGTAGGATCTTTTTCATTTGGTAACTCCCTTTGGTTTTTGTTTACGCAGGCTGGGTTGCCGAAAGGAACCCACGCAGACGTTCCGATTTGGGCGCGCCGAAGACTTCTTCGGGCGTCCCTTGTTCTTCGATCAGACCTTTGTGCAAAAAGACGACATGATCGCTGACGTCAGCCGCCAGTTTCATGTCGTGGGTCACGATCACCATCGTGCGCCCCTCTGCGGCCAGATCCTTGATAACTTTGACGACTTCCTGCTCCAGCTCGGGGTCGAGCGCGCTGGTCGGCTCATCAAACAGCAGCGCCTCGGGCTCCATGCAGAGTGCACGGGCAATGGCGGCGCGCTGTTGCTGGCCGCCGGACAGTTGGGCGGGGTAGACATCGCATTTGTCACCGATCCCGACCTTTTCAAGATAGCCGCGCGCGGCGCGCTCTACCTTTGCCCGGTCGCGGCCCAGCACGGTCAGCGGCGCTTCCATGACGTTTTGCAGGATCGACATATGCGCCCAGAGGTTGAACTGCTGGAAGACCATCGACAGGTTGGTGCGGATGCGCAGCACCTGCTTGGCGTCCGCCGGGCAGCGGTGGTGGCCGTTGCCTTTCCAGCGCACCGGTTCGCCTTTGAAAATCACTTCGCCCTGCTGGCTGTCTTCCAGCAGGTTACAGCAGCGCAAAAGGGTGGATTTTCCAGAACCCGATGAGCCGATCAGCGAGATCACATGGCCACGCGGGGCGGTCAGATCGACCCCTTTGAGAACCTCCAGTGAGCCATAGGCTTTGTGAAGGTTCTTGATCTGGATAACCGGGGTATCTGTCGTCACGGAAACTGTCGCCAATCTGTCATTTCAGTGCGCTATAAAGCGACGAATCGACGGAAATTGCAACGCAGAGTTTGGCCCGCGTTGCATCGCAGTACCGGTGCTGACGCTAGGTCAGCTTTCCTTGGCGACACGCTGGCGCGCCATGGCGCTGTCGGTATCGGTGACGCCCAATAGGTTCGACACCAACCGCAGCAGCGCGTCTTCTTCGTCAGAGCGGCTGCCGTCGGCCAAAACCACCTGCCAAAGCGCTTCGATCACCTCTAGCCGACGCTCATAGGGCACCGCGTCTTTGATCGCGCGGGTAAAGCGCACAGTGTCGGGGGCTTGCGCCTCAAGCGCCTCGGCTTCTTCGCGCAGGGCGGTGGCGTCAGCCTCATTCAGCCCGTAGCGTTCAGCCGCGATCCGGTCGATCAAGCGCCGTTCGCTCATCGCGTAGTCATTGTCGGACCTGGCGATGCGGACCAAGAGCGCGGTCAGCGCGAGGCGGGCATCGTTGTCGGCCAATGGGTCGGGTTCGGGCTGGGTCAGCCGTTTGAGAAAGTCACCAAACATAAGTGCGTTATCATCCTGCTGCGGGGAAAGGGAATGTCAGAGCGTATTTAGAGCGTTGGCGCGGGCTGCGGCCATATCCTCATCCGATAGGCCAAGCGCGGTTTCGATGGCGACAAGCTGGATTTCCTCGTCATCATTGCGCGCCCCGTCCGAGAGGGCCACCTGCCACATCGCCTCGCCCAGTGCTTTGCGGTCGGCATAGTCGACCTCTTCGCGCAGGATGCGGGTGAACTCAGGCGTGCCGGGGGCGTCACGTTCCAGCGCCTCGCACGTGGCGCGCAGCTTGGCGGCCTCGATCGGTTTCAATCCAAAGGTCCGCGCCAGAATCTGGTCGATCTGGCCGATCTCGGAGGCGCGGTAGGTACGATCCGCAAAGGCCACACGGACCAAAAGCGCGCCCAGTGCCAGTTGGGCATTGGGCTGCGGCAAAGGTTTCGGCTGTGCCTTACGGCGGGGGAACAGTCGGTTCAGCATGGGGCTCACTTATCGCAGGAAACAGGGTCGCCATAGAGGAAACTGCGCGTGGGGCGCGCTGGTTCCTGCAATGGTCCGCATGGATTTAGCTGTCATAGCCTTCTACGATCACCAAAGACCCATCGGCCACGTTCAGGCGGATGTCTTTGGCACGCTGGTAGCCGGGGCTTTCGTAGCAGGCGACCGCGTCGGCATAACTGTCGAATTCCAAGACAACAGTGCGGGCGCGCATCTGGCCTTCGCGGACTTGTTGGGTGCCGCCGCGCACGAGGAAACGCGCGCCGTAATCCGCGAATGGTTTGGCATTGGCGGCGCGGTATTTATCATAAATCGCGGTGTCGTGGATATCCATGGTGGCGATCCAATAGCCCTTTGGCATCTGTTATCTCTCCTGTTGGGTCAAAGTGGCGAAACGGGCGGTGAGGTTCTGCGCCTCAGTTGCCAGCCCGTAGGGGGGATTGATCACGAACATGCCTGAGCCGACCATGCCATGACCGGGGCGCGCTGGCGGGAAGCGCACTTCGTGGCGCAGCGCTTCGGGGTGGTTGGCGGTGAGCGTGTCGAGCATGGGTACATGCGCGCGGTTGGTCAGGATCGGATACCACAGGGCTATGATCCCGACGTTCCACGCGCGGCTAAGCTTGGCGATCTGGCGCGGGATGGTCTCGTAATCTGTCTTGATCTCATAGGAGGGATCAATCAGCAGCATCCCCCGGCGCGGCGTAGGCGGAGTGAGGGCAAAGGCCATCTCGAACCCATCGCTGAGGTGGCATTTCGCCGGGTAGGGCGACATTGCCAGATCAAGGGCGCTGTGCTCTTGGGGGTGCAACTCGGCCAGATGGATGCGGTCATCGGGGCGCAGCAGTTTCGCAGCCAGCAGAGGAGAGCCGGGGTAGGCGCGGGGGCCGTGGGTCTCGCGCAACGCTTGCAAAACTTGGGAATAGGGGTGATCGGGGGCGAACCAATCGGCCACCTTGTCGATGCCCTGCCGCGCTTCGCCGGTCTTTTCCGCCGCCGCGTCCGACAGGTCATATAGCGCCCGGCCTGCGTGGGTTTCCAGATAGGTGAGCGGTTTGTCCTTGCGGGTGAGATACGACAGCATCCACGCCAAAAGCGCGTGTTTCTGCACGTCTGCAAGGTTTCCGGCGTGGTAGATGTGTTGATAGCTCAGCATGGCCTAGCTGTAGCGGAGTGGTTGGCGGGTGCAACGCGAAAGAGCGGAGAGGGCCATAGCCTACCCGTCGCACCGCAGGTGCGGCGAATGAATGATGGCACGCCTGCGGCGTGGCGGGCGGGCAGGCGATGGCCCGGCGCCTGCGGCTTGATTCCGGGCCTGTTGATGGCTGCCAGACAGAAAAAAGGCCCGGCGTTTAACGCTCGGGCCTTCGATCTTATACCAACCGCGACACATCCTTCGCGGCGCGCACGAAATCCTTGAAAAGGGGATGCGGATCAAACGGCTTTGACTTCAGCTCAGGGTGGAACTGCACGCCGATGAACCACGGGTGATCCGACCATTCCACGATCTCTGGCAGCTTGCCATCCGGCGACATGCCCGAGAATTTCAGCCCAGCCTTCTCAAGCTGTTCCTTATAGGCGATGTCGACCTCATAACGGTGACGGTGACGTTCATCGATCGTAGTGGTGCCATAGGCTTCGGCCACGCGCGAGCCTTCGGCCAGCGTCGCGTCATAGGCACCCAAACGCATGGTGCCGCCTTTGTCGTCATCGACCTTCCGCGCCACCTTGTGGTTGCCCTGCACCCATTCTTTCAGGTGGTAAACCACCGGCTCGAAACGCTTTTTGCCTGCCTCATGGTCAAACTCTTCTGACCCCGCAGATTTCAGCCCGGCCACGTTTCGCGCGGCTTCGATCACCGCCATCTGCATGCCAAGGCAGATACCGAGGTAGGGGACCTTGTGCTCGCGGGCATATTGCGCGGCCTTGATCTTGCCTTCGGTGCCACGCTCGCCAAAGCCGCCGGGGACGAGGATCGCGTGGAAACCTTCAAGATGCGGCGCGGGGTCTTCGCTGTCGAAAATCTCCGCGTCGACCCATTCCACGTTGACCTTGACCCGGTTGGCCATGCCGCCATGGGTCAGCGCCTCGGCGATGGATTTATAGGCGTCTTCAAGCTGGGTGTATTTGCCGACAATGGCGACTTTGACTTCGCCTTCGGGGTTGTAAATGCGGTCGGCCACATCTTCCCAACGGCGCAGGTTCGGCTTGGGGGCAGGGGTGATCTGGAAGGCATCCAGAACCGCCTGATCCAGCCCCTCGCGGTGGTAGGCCAAGGGCGCTTCGTAGATCGATTTAAGGTCTTGCGCGGCGATCACCGAATCCGGGCGCACGTTGCAAAAGAGCGCCAGCTTCTCGCGTTCTTTTGCGGGGATCGGGCCCTCGGACCGGCAGACCAGAATGTCAGGCGCGATGCCGATGGAGCGCAGTTCTTTGACCGAGTGCTGCGTCGGCTTGGTCTTCAATTCGCCGCTGGCTTTGACGTAGGGCAGCAGCGTGAGGTGCATGAAAATACACTGCCCGCGCGGCTTGTCTTGGCTGAACTGGCGGATCGCTTCAAAGAAGGGCAGACCTTCGATATCGCCCACGGTGCCGCCGATTTCGCAGAGCATGAAATCGACCTCATCATCGCCGATATCGATGAAGTCTTTGATTTCATTGGTGACGTGGGGGATAACCTGAATGGTCTTTCCCAGATAGTCGCCGCGGCGTTCTTTCTCCAGCACGGTGGAATAGACCCGGCCCGAACTGATGCTGTCGGTCTTGCGCGCGGCCACGCCGGTGAAGCGCTCATAGTGCCCAAGATCAAGATCGGTTTCCGCGCCATCATCGGTGACGAAGACTTCGCCATGCTCAAATGGCGACATCGTGCCGGGGTCGACGTTCAGGTAGGGGTCCAGCTTGCGCAGACGAACCGAAAAACCGCGTGCCTGAAGCAAGGCGCCCAAGGCCGCCGAGGCCAGACCCTTGCCCAGCGACGAGACCACACCGCCTGTGATGAAGATATAGCGTGCCATGTGATCGGAGACCCCCGTGAAATCAAAGTTTGTTGCAGGCAAAAACCAGCCAAACGCGCTGCGGAAAACCGCAGCACCACGGGATTTAAGCCTTACAGGATTCGTGCGTGTGAGGCAAGGCCTGCCGCAACATGCAGTTGCGGAACAAGGCCGTGCCTCAAGGTTTTGTGTTCGTTAGCTTAATCGGCCGCAGGGACCAGCGGTGAGTTGCCATCCGCGGAAGGCGGCAGCAGATCGTCGCCCGCAGGCAGGGCAGGGCTGCCATCTTGGTTCTGGGCGGGCGGTGTCGCGCTCAGCCGGTCGATGACCGACGAGCCTGCGGATTTTTCCGCCGCGATGATGGTCAGCGTGATCGAGGTGGCGATGAAACCAGCGGCAAGGATCCATGTCACCTTGCCCAGTGCCGTCGCGGCAGAGCGGCCCGAAACGGCACCGCCGCCGCCACCACCCATGCCAAGGCCACCGCCCTCAGACCGTTGCAGCAGTACCACGGCGATCAGGCCGAGGGCCAGAATCAGGTGAATGATCAGAACGACATTTTCCATGGGTACGACAGCTTTCGGTTTTGGTTGGCGGGTATCTATTCGTCTTTGCCCATGGGGGCAAGGGTGGATTGCCGCCGAGCAGCGATCGGACCGGGGTGAAAAGCGGGGAGGGGGCACCAGACGGATGAAAGGCACGAGCAAAGACCGCCGCATGGGGGCGACGGTCTTTTGAAGCAGTACTCAACCACAATATGTAAGAGGGTTATCCTGGAATTAAGGTGGTGCAGACTTGCTTCGTAGGAATACTATAGCATGAAATGCGGGCAAATTCGCCCATTTTCTTTGCAGAGAAATGAAGGAATTGGCTCTGATCGGCGATGGACAGCCGATCCCCTCTGGGGCAGTCTGCCGCCATGCCTCATGATCATCCAGACCACGACCACCCCCATGCCCTGCTGCCGCCCGAGCCTGCGCTCAGGGTCAAGGCGCTGGAAACGCTGTTGACGGCCAAGGGGCTGATTGACCCCGCCGCATTGGATGAGATCATCGACACCTATGAGAACCGCATCGGCCCGCGCAACGGGGCCGAGGTCGTCGCCCGCGCGTGGAGCGATCCTGATTTTCGCGCGGCGCTGCTCAAGGATGCGACCGCCGTGGTGGCCGAGATGGGTTTCTTCGGGCGGCAAGGCGAGCATATGGTCGCGGTCGAAAATACGGATAAGGTGCATAACATCGTCGTCTGCTCGCTGTGCTCCTGCTACCCTTGGCCGCTTCTGGGCATTCCGCCGGGATGGTATAAATCCGACGCCTACCGCGCCCGCGTGGTGCGCGAACCGCGCAAGGTGCTGGCGGAATTCGGGGTGGACCTGCCCGCAGACACCGCCGTACGGGTCTGGGATTCAACAGCCGAGGTGCGCTATCTGGTGATCCCGCAGCGCCCGGCGGGAAGCGAGGGCTTGGATGTCGCGGCGCTGGCCGACCTTGTCACCCGCGACAGTATGATCGGCACCGGATTGGCCAAAGCGCCATGACCCGCGTGCATGATATGGGCGGGCGTTTCGGCGATGGCCCGGTCACGCCCGAGGCCGAAGACGTGATCTTTCACGCCGAGTGGCACCGCCGCGCGCTGGCGCTGACCTTGGCCACCGGCACCTTAGGCAAATGGAACATCGACGTGTCGCGCCATGCCCGCGAATGTCTCGCCCCCACTGATTACATGCGGTTCAGCTATTACGAAAAGTGGCTCGCCGGGGTGGCTGATATGTTGGTCGCCCGCGGGGTGGTCAGCCGTGAGGAACTGGCAGGCAAGGCCGATCCTGCGCCCAGCCCGCTGGCGGAAAAGGCGATGAAAGCGCCGCAGGTGGCTGGGGTGCTGGCCCGTGGCGGCCCGGCGGATCGCCCTTCGGACATCGCAGCGATCTTTGCGCCCGGCGATGCGGTCGTCACCCGCAAGCAGCCTGAAAACACAATTGTTCCGGGCGGCCACACCCGGCTGCCCGCCTATGCCGCGGGCGCGAAGGGCCGGGTGCTGCGGCTGCATGGCACGCATGTCTTGCCCGACAGCAACGCCCATGATCTGGGCGAAGCCCCTGAGCCGCTTTATGCCGTAGCCTTTCCGGCCTCTGAGCTTTGGGCGCATCCCGAACACCCCCGCGATGAGGTCGTGCTCGACCTGTGGCAAAGCTATCTGGAGGCCCCATGAGCGCCCCGGAACCCGTCTTTGAGGCGCCATGGCACGCGCATCTCTTCGCGCTGACGGTGCATCTGAACGAGAGTGGTCTTTTCGATTGGCCCTTTTGGGCCGACCGCTTTGGCGCGACTTTGGCACGGCATGGGCTGAGGCGAGAGTTGAACGGCGGAGAGGACTACTTCAACGCTTGGCTGGAAACCCTCGAAACCCTGCTGATCGACGCAGGCCATGCCCGCCCCGGTGATCTGCGCAGCCTGCGCGACGGGTGGGAGGCCGCCTATCTCAGCACGCCACATGGCGATCCGGTGCGTTTGAGCGCGGCAGGAAACGTCTAAACCCCCTCGCTGGCGCTCAGCGCGTTTTTCGAGTTTCACACGCCTGCCACTGTCGCTATACGGGCGCGGGACATCGCAAAGGAATATATCATGGCCAATGTCGTCGTTGTCGGCGCCCAATGGGGTGACGAGGGAAAAGGCAAGATCGTTGACTGGCTCAGCGAACGCGCCGATGTGATCGCGCGCTTTCAAGGCGGGCATAACGCGGGCCACACTCTGGTCATCGACGGCAAGGTTTATAAGCTGCACGCGCTGCCTTCGGGCGTGGTGCGCGGTGGCAAGCTGTCTGTCATCGGCAACGGCGTGGTGCTGGACCCGTGGCACCTGCTGAAAGAGATCGAAACGATCGAAGGGCAGGGTGTTGAGATCAACCCCGAGAACCTGATGATCGCGGAAAACACGCCGCTGATCCTGCCGTTCCACGGCGAACTTGACCGCGCCCGCGAAGAAGCGGCCAGCAAGGGCACCAAGATTGGCACCACTGGCCGCGGCATCGGGCCGTGCTACGAGGACAAAGTGGGCCGCCGCGCCATCCGCGTGGCCGATCTGGCGGACCCCGCGACATTGGAAGCCCGGGTTGACCGTGCGCTGCAGCACCACGATCCGCTGCGCAAGGGCTTGGGCGTTGAAGCCATCGACCGCGACGCGCTGATTGCACAACTGCAAGAAATCGCTCCGAAAATTCTGCCTTTCGCCGCACCCGTTTGGAAAGTGCTGGCCGAAAAGCGCAAAGCGGGCAAGCGCATCCTCTTCGAAGGGGCGCAGGGCGCGCTGCTCGACATCGACTTTGGCACCTATCCCTTTGTCACGTCGTCGAACGTGATCGCGGGGCAGGCGGCGACCGGCGTGGGCCTTGGCCCCACCGCCATCGACTATGTGCTGGGCATCGTCAAAGCCTATACCACCCGCGTCGGCGAAGGCCCGTTCCCGACCGAGTTGGAAGACGCCGACGGCCAGCGTTTGGGTGAGCGGGGCCATGAGTTTGGCACCACCACCGGGCGCAAGCGCCGCTGCGGCTGGTTCGACGCGGCCCTGCTGCGCCAGACCTGCGCGACTTCCGGTATCACCGGCATCTGCCTGACCAAGCTTGACGTGCTTGATGGGTTCGAGACGCTGAAGGTCTGCGTCGGCTACGATCTGGACGGTGAGCGGCTCGACTATCTGCCGACCGCCGCCGAACAGCAGGCCCGTTGCGTGCCGATCTACGAAGAACTGCCGGGCTGGTCCGAATCGACCGAAGGCGCGCGCAGTTGGGCCGATCTGCCCGCCAATGCGATCAAATATGTGCGCCGGGTCGAAGAGTTGATCCAATGCCCGGTCGCACTCGTCTCCACCTCGCCAGAGCGGGAGGACACCATTCTGGTGACCGACCCTTTCGCGGACTGATCTGATGGCGCTGAGCTACAAAGCACGTCGCCGTTGGGCGCTGGTGATCCTGCTGATCGGGCTGCCAAGCTATATCGCGGTGGCGGTCTGGACGGTGGCCCAATTCGACCGCCCGCCGGTGCTGCTTGAGCTTGGCATTTATGTTGCCCTTGGCATCGTCTGGGCGCTGCCGTTCAAATTTGTCTTTAAAGGCATCGGACAGGCGGACCCGGACGCGGACGACGACCAGTAACACGCAATAAAAAAGCGCCCCGCGGGGCGCTTTTTCGTATCCGCACTTTGGTCGGGGGCTTAACCCACGGCGCGGTGGTCGGGGCGGTAGCCAATCTCATCGGAGACGGTGAACCGCCCGCCTTTGATTTTCTCGATCTTGCCTGCGCGCAGCAGTTGACCGAAGGAGCGCAGCCCGTCTTCGCGGGTGAAGTCCGGCAGCCCGATCGAGCGGACCTTGCCCATCAACTGCGGGCGAGAGAACTGGTCGCGCCCCTCGACAAAGGACATGTAAGACGCCGCCGCTTCAAGAAGTTCGGGCAGTTTGGTGGCGCCCATGTCGGCGGCGAAATCGGCAAAGCTTTCGGCATCGGGGTTGGTTTTGACCGGCTCGACCACGGCCGCCACACGGCGCGGACGCACGGGGCCAGCGCTGCGCAGCTTGTCGACGTCGATGCGCTGCTCGGCTACCAGTTTCAGCGGAGCAGAACGGGCGTCGGCCTTGGGTCGCTCGGTCCGGGCCGAACGGCTCACCGGGCGGCGCGGCCGGACCACATCGGCCAAGTCTTCACGGTAGGCGTCATCCGAGGTCGCGGTGGTGGCGCGGCCACCCATCGCTTCATCGGCTTTCTTCGCGGCGACGGCGGCCCGCAGATGGGCAAAGGCATCCCGGCGCGTGGTGCTTTCGGCCTCATCCATCTTGCTATCGGTTTCCGCCATCAGACGCGACATGTCGGGGCCGGTCTCATCGTCGATGGTGGGCAGGCTGTGACGGGCCGCTTGCGCAGGCTCGGCTTGCTCTTCGATCTGTTCCGCTGCGGCTTCAACCTCTGCTGGTTCCTGCTCTGCGGCTTTAACCTCTTCGGGCTCTTCGCCTGCGGGTTCGTCTTCAACAGGCGCGGCTTCCGGCTCGGTCATCTCGACCGCGGGGGCGGGCGTTTCCTCGGCCTCTGCCGGGGTGGACGCGCCAAGTTCGGCCTCCAACGCGGCCAATTCGCGGGCCAGTTCGTCTTCATCCTCGGGCGACAGCGAAGAGCTGCGCGCTTCCTCGGCTTTTGCGGCGGGTGCCTCTTGCGGTGCCGGGTCAGAGACTTCTTCCAGATCGCCCCGGGCCACGGCGGCTTCGAGATCTGCGCGTTTGACCTTGATCACGCGCCCTTTGCGGGGCAGGTCGGCGGCGTCGATCTCCGGTGCGGCTTCGGCTTTAGGTTCCTCTTCGTCCTCTGCGTCGAACAGGCTCTCATCCGTCTCGGCGACTTCTGCTTCGTCTTCTTCTTCGGCCTCAAGACGGTTGAGGATGTCAGCGAGATCGTCGTCGTCCTCTTCCGCTTCGTCTTGCGCCATCTCTGTGGCTTCATCGGCGTCCAGCGCATCTTCGATGTCGCGACGTGCGGCGTCGATGGCGGCTTGGCTCTCTTCGGATTCGACCTGCGTTTCGGCGGTGGCACGGGCCACTTGGGGCGCGGCTGCTTCTTCCTCGTCGTAGCTTGCGGCCTCATCCTCGTCCTGCTGGGCGACCACGGCGCGGATGCGCTGCAGTTTGGCGGCGATGCTGTCGGCGGGGGCGGCGCTTGCGGCGGGCGTCTCTTCGACGCTGGCGGCCTGCGCTTCATCCTCGTAGTGGGACTGCGGCTGCGGGCTGGCGGCAAAGAACGCCTCGGCGTCGCTGGTGTCTTCTTCCTCTGCTTCGGCTGCCGGTGCAGGCTCGGCGGCAGGGGCGGGCTCCGCCTTTTCGACGGCTTCAGCGATCTGAGGTTCGGCTGCTGCAGGGGCTTCCACGGCGGCGGTGTCGGCGATCTCAGCCTTAAGGGGGGCTGGCGCTTCTTCTTGGACGGGCGCAGGCTCTGCCGCGGCGGGTGCTTGCGGCGCTGCGGTTTCGGCCTGAGCCGGAGCGGCTGCGGCAGGTGCTGCTGCCGGGGGCGCTTGGGCCGGAGCCTCGGCGCTTTGGTTCTCCAGCGCGCTCAGCACGATCTTGCCTTCCTGCTCACGGGCTTGCACCCGGCGGGAGACTTCGCGCTGCGCGATCCGGGTGAGCATCTCAGCATCCGGTTGTGGCGGCTCGGCACCGAAGTAACGGTCATCCGAGGCCAGATCGCGGAAATACTCGGCAATGGCCTTCATGGTGCCGAAGGAATCGTCGAAGCCTTCCAGCGTACACGAAAAAGTGCCATAGGAGACCGTCAAGATTTTGTTGCTGTTCATCATCGGATGCTCGTCCTCTGCGGTGTTGCAGGTATCGTTTACCACGATGTCCAAGACCAAAGCGGCTCGAATCTGTGCCATTCAACGTATGATTTCAAGGCAAGATTAAGGCAGATTTCCGAAAGGGGCACTAATTGACCACTTCAGACCATATCGTGCGGGACCACAAACCAGTCACGCTGCTCGGCGGCGGAGAGGTCTTTGAGGGAGACATCGGCGCGGCACTGGCGCTGGCACCCACCTGCGTTGCGGCCGACAGTGGCGCCGCGCTGGCTCTGGCGGCAGGGGTGGAATTGGCGGCGGTCATCGGCGATTTCGATTCCGCCCCGGCAGAGGTGTTGGCACGGATCCCATCAGAGCGGTGTCACCGGGTCGCCGAGCAAGAGAGCACGGATTTCGACAAGGCGCTGACCCGGATCGACGCGCCGCTGGTGCTGGGGGTTGGTTTTACCGGGGCGCGGCTGGACCATCAGCTTGCGGCCTTTAATACGCTCGCCACCTATCCGGATCGGCCCTGCATCTTGTTGGGCGCGCATGAGATCGTGCTGCTCGCGCCGCCGCGCATCACCCTACCGACGGAGGCGGGGGATGTGGTCTCTCTCATGCCATTGGCACCGGTGACGGGGCGCAGTCGTAGATTGGAATGGCCGATTGACGGGCTGGATTTTGCGCCTGGTGGCCGAGTTGGCACGTCGAACCGCGCTTTGGGGCCCGTCGCGCTTGAGATGGACGGCCCCGATATGCTGCTGATCCTGCCGCGTCGTCTTATGGCGCCACTGGCGGCGCAACTGCTGCGGCCAGATCACGCGCAGTGGCCCGCTCGCGCATGATCACGTAGAGACCCGCGCTGACGCTGATCAGAATGCCCAAACCTGCGAGTGGATTGGGCAGGTCGGAGAAGATGAGCAAACCAAGCAGCGTGGCGAAGGGGATTTCAAGGTATTGCATCGGCGCCAATGTGGCCGATGGGGCAAAGCGCAAGGACCATGTCATCAGCAGATGCGCGATCGTACCGAGAACCCCGATGCCGAGCAGCAGGGTCCAGTCGAAGGCATCGGGTTGTATGATCTGCAAAGGCGCGAACTCCGTGATGGCGCCGAGCGCCAGCAACGGCAGGATCATCACGACAGCCATCACCCCGCTCACGGCCTGCAGGCTGATCGGGTCCGTCTCCTTGGCGATCTGGCGGGTGACCAGCATGAAGAATGAAAAGACGACCGCCACGACGATCGGCAGCAGTGCGGGCCAGCCGACGTCCACGAAACTCGGCTGCACGATGAGAAGCGTACCGAGAAACCCAACGATGCTCGCGCCCAAACGTCTTGGGCCGACCTCTTCCTTTAAGATGAGTTTGCCGAGCAGCAACATGAAAAATGGCATGACGAAAGCAATGGCAACGGCATCGGCGAGGGGCAGGTATTTCAACGCGGTGAACATGGCGGCAATGCCCGCCATATGCAGCAGGGTGCGCAGAAGGGTCAGCCGAAACACCCGCCCGCGCATGTGCCAGACGCGGCCAGAGTACCACACGATTGGAAACAGGATCAGCGCCTGAAGGGCGAAGCGGAGCAGCACCACCTGTCCCAAGGGGACCGAAGCGCCCAGTAGCTTGGCCACCGCATCGCCCACGGGCGCTACGATGCAGAAGCCCATCATCAGGGCTATTCCGATAAGGGGCCGATCCTGTTGCATTGCGTTACGCTAAGGAAGGTTTGTGTTTAATGCAATCTTTGGTTGAGGCTGGCTCATTTGTATCGCGTCCTTTTCGCAGAGGCAGAGGCAGAGGCAGAGGCAGAGGCAGAGGCAGAGGCAGAGGCAGAGGCAGAGGCAGAGGCAGAGGCAGAGGCAGAGGCAGAGGCAGAGGCAGAGGCAGAGGCAGGATGCGGGTGGAAGGTTGGCAAAGGACCGGCATCGCAGGGGACGTTGATTGCGATTGCCTGCTTACGAAGACCCGGCGGTGGACAGTGGTCTATGCGAACCTAACACCCCCAAAAGGACTTTCGTCTTGTCCTAAACGCAACCGGCGCCGCGAATGCGACTGACACTTGCCCGACAGAAGGGCGTCCGGCGCCTTTGGTCCCGGTTTCGTTCTGGGCCTCAGGTTCAAGCCGCGGGGCGGCTCAGGTTCACCCGGTTTCGACCGTGGGTTTTCGCAGCGTAGAGGGCCTGATCCGCCTGAGCCATCAACGCTTCCGAGGATAGCGGGCGGCCCTCTTCCTCCATCGGGCCGACGGAGAGACCGATGCTGATGGTCACATGTATCGGTAGGGGAGTGCCGGGAACGACGAAGCCGCGATTGCCGATATCGGCACAGACCGCCGCCGCCGTTTTTTCGGCATCCGCAAGGTTGGTCCCCGGCATGACGATAAGGAATTCCTCCCCGCCAATCCGCGCGACAAGGTCCATGCCGCGCAGATTGTTGCGCAGCCGTTCCGCCGTTTGCACCAGCACCGAATCCCCCGCGGCATGGCCATAGCGGTCATTGATGCCTTTGAAATGATCCAGATCGGCGACCATCACCGAAAAAGGGCGGGCGGTTTCAAGGGCATGTTCCGCGATGTGATCCAGATGGGGCAGGGCATAGCGGCGATTGTGCAGCCCCGTCAGAGGGTCGAAAACGGCAGCCTTCAGCCCTGTGCGTACCGTATCGCGAAGTTGGTCCGTCATCCGTTTGCGCCGCAAGATCGCATGAAGACGCAGGGCCATTTCCGCGGGGTTGAAGCCTTCGGTCATCAGATCGTCTGCCCCCAGATCTAGGGCAGTGGCAGCAAGCGCCGCATCCGGGGCCAGTTGCACCACCAGCAGCCCGGTATGGCGGGTTTGCGCATTGGCGCGTAGGGTCGAGATTAGGCGCAGAGCCGCCGTGGCAGGCACGGGATCTTGAGGCAGGACCAATACAAAGGCGTCTGGCGGCCCGTTTGCGGCGGCGGCGCGAATGGCCTCCTCCGGGTTGGCGAGGGTGAGGCGCGCGCGCAGTTGGGGGCGGAGGTGTTTGGCCCAATTCACGCTCATCGCGCTGTCGGAATGGATGATCACACAGTGGCTGCGGGCTGTGAATTCCGCCGTAAATTCAGCCGCGGGTTCCGCCAACCCAAGCGCGCGTGACGTGTCATCGCGCATTTCCCATTCGTCAGCCGCATTGCGGGCACGGATGAGACTGCGCGCCCGGCCCAGCAATAGCGTGCAATCAAGCGGTTTGAGCAACACGTCGTTTGCCCCTGCTTCGAGCGCGGCAAACCTATCCACCGCCTGATCGCCGTTGCCGATGGCCAGCACCGGAAGCTGCGCGCTATCGCCAGAGGCTTTGAGCGCGCGGCATAGGTCCGCCGCCCCGCCACCCGGCAGGGTCAGGGCGCAGATCACCAGATCCGGCGAGTTGTCCCGCACGCAGGTCAAAGCCTCTTCCATATTCTCTGCCTGCACGACGTGATAGTATGCCGCACAGAGCTTGACCTTGAGGGCGATCCGATTGGTTGCAATCGCATCTGCAATAAGGATGGTCCCTTGCACGACAGCTCCTTCACCGTACAAATCAGTTTGATGAGACTGTCTTTGCCCCTTAATGGTTAACAAAGGGTTTCCAACCTTCAGCAAAAGACGGTTTTCAATGTCCTATACCCAAGATTCCGCCGAAACTTTGGCACTTCAGGCGCTGGGCTGGCTCGCGGCGAATGATGATCTATTGCCGGTGTTTCTGGGCAGTACGGGCGCGTCCGAAGCGGACCTAACGAAACAGGCCAGCGACCCTATTTTTCTGGGCGCTGTGCTGGATTTTCTGATGATGGACGACGCCTGGGTCATCGGGTTTTGCGACCATCTGGCGATACCCTATGAACGGATCATGCAAGCCCGCGCGGCGCTGCCCGGTGGGGAGCAGGTGCATTGGACTTAAGAAACGTTAAGGGTCTGCTCTTTGACAAGGACGGCACCCTTTTTGACTTTGCCGCGACTTGGGAACCTTGGGCCGAAGCCTTCTTGCTGCGGGTCTGTGATGGGGAGCGTGAAATGGCCGCGCGGGTCGGCGCAGACATTGGCTTTGACCTTGCCACCCGCCGCTTTGCCCCAGACAGTATCGCCATCGCTGGCACACCGCAGCAGGTGGTCGATGCCTTGGCCCCGCATTTCCCTGAACGGCCGCCTTCGGACCTTCTAGAATTAATCAATGCCGAGGCGGCCCGTGCGCCGCAGCGCGAGGCGGTGCCGCTCAGACCGTTTTTGCAGGGACTGCGCGATCGGGGGCTGCGCCTCGGCGTGGCGACCAATGATGCGGAACACCCCGCGCGCGCGCACCTGCTGGCGGCGGGGGTGGTTGATATGTTCGACTTTTTCGCAGGGTTCGACAGTGGGCATGGGGGCAAGCCATCTCCGGGGCAGTTGCACGCCTTTGCGACGCATGTGGGCCTGCCGGCCTCCTCCATCGCGATGGTCGGCGACAGCATTCATGATCTAGCAGCCGCGCGCGTGGCGGGCATGGGGCGGATCGCGGTGTTGACCGGACCGGCCACAGCGGAAGATCTCGCCCCGCACGCCGATCTGGTCTTGCCGGATATCGGCCATTTGCTGGGGCGGTTGATTTAAGGCCGGCTTAATCCTTGATCACCCGCGCGCCTTCAAGAATTCCCTCTTCGAGGGTATCCCCATGCAGGACCGAGATATCGCCCGTCGTCTCCAACACAACGGCACGCACCTCCGAAAAGCGCAGCGCATTGGCCTCCCGCAGCTTGGCAATCAGATCGGCGCGCGCGACGCGAGTTTCGCTTAGGGCGGCGTCGAAAATTTCACCCTCCCGCATCAGGATCACAGGCTCGTTCTGCACGACTTTTTCGAATTGGTCAGAGGCTTGCCGTATCCGCGCGATGACGAATTGCGCACCAAGCAGGGCGGAAATGGCTAAGGTCGGCTGCGCAAACTCTGGCCAAGTGGTGGCCTGACAGGCCCCGGCAAGCAGCGAGCCTGTGGCGACCGTGGCGACGAAGTCAAAGGCGGTCATCTTTGAAAAAGTGCGCAGCCCGATCACGCGGACCACAAAGATCACCCAAGTCAGCGCAATGGCGGAAAGCAAGAGCGCCCGGGCGAGGATATCGAGCGGAACGTGGTCGAAAAACATCACCCGTGCCCCCCGTTCAATGCCTTGCCCCGCTGGATAAAGAACCGCCCCAAAAGCACCACCATCGCCATGGCAATCAGCCCCAGATAGCGCTCATAGATGCCGTCGATCCCGGTGGGCAGGAAGAAGAACGGCGGGGCGGAGACCAGCCACAGAAGCGAGATCACCTTGAGCGCCTTGGCAAGGAACGCAGAGATATCAGCGAAACCTTTCGACAGCAGCCAAGGCACGGTGAGCATAATCAGCCCAAGCGCGTAGACCAGATAGACATGGATCACCACGCCATCGGAATCGCGGTCCCCGTATTCGTTTCTTGCGCCGACCAGAAAAACGATGAGCCCCAGAAGGGCAAGGCCAATGGTGGCGATGCTCCACCACCGATCGCCGAAATGCACATGGGCACAAAGCAGGGCACAGGCAATTAGCGCGGCGGAGAAGGCATAGATGCCGATGTCGACGATAAATTCATACCGCCCCGCACCCAAATCGCTGATCGTGTCGGCAATCCAGTCATGGTTCGGCACCACAAAATCCGCGATCAGGATCGAGACGGCGAATATCACACAGCCAAGGATGGCGACCCAGCCCAGACAAATCATAAACCCCGGCGCGCTGTGCTGCCGGGGGGCTGTGACGTCATTGCTCATATTTCGACACCCTTTTTTACTTGAGGTCAGACCCAGACCCTCAGTCCGATAGCCGCGAGCGTTCTTCGGCGTTGGGGCTTCCGGCGGGGGCTTCGTCCAATGTGGCCTCGGGGCGGTGCAGGTCTTTTTGAGGTTTCTTGGGCGGTGTCTTGTCTTCGTCTTTCGGGTGTTTGGGATCATCGCTCATGGATATGCTCCTCACTGGCTGGGGGAAAGGCGGGGCGTCGCCTCTTCTCTCCATTACCGAACGCGCGGAATGTGGCGGCGGTTCCGGGTGCGATTCCGGGCTTGGCGTGGCCGGGTGGGCGACGCAATTTCCTGACAACTGTATTCATCAGGCCAATCTTAACCACTGCAACGGCAATCTGCTCTCGGGAAAAATGGGAATGAGGCAGTCATGCACGGGCTTATCAACCGCAGCATTCAGAACTACTTTTGTGCCAACTACGGGCAGAGACTTTGGGTCGAGGTGGCCTCTCGGGCCGGGTTGGACTTTACCGAATTCGAGGCGATGCTGACCTATTCGGATCACGTCACCCCGGCTGTCCTTGAGGCGGTCTGCGACGTGCTGGACCGACCCCGGGCCGAGGTGATGGAAGACGTCGGCACCTTTCTTGTGGCGCAACCGGGCTATGAGGCTGTGCGGCGTTTGCTGCGCTTTGGCGGGGTGAGCTTCAGTGACTTTTTGCAATCGCTCGACGATTTGCCGGACCGGACGCGCCTTGCCCTATCCGAACTGCATTTGCCTTGGGTCGAACTGCGCGAAGACCCCGATGGCCAGTATTCCTTGATCTGCGAAGCCCCGCTCGTTGGCTATGGCTACCTTATGATGGGGGTCTTGCGGGCCATGGCCGATGACTATGGCGCGCTGGTGCTGTTGGAACACTGTGGGCGATCGGATGGCATCGAGGTGCTGAAGATCATTTTGGTCGAGGCCGAATTCTCGGAAGGGCGCCGGTTTGAGCTTGGGGCGCGGGCATGAGCGTAGGCTGCCATGATCCGGCGGTTCTGGACAAACTATGTCCGATGCATCTGCTGTTGTCTGCCAATGGCGAGATCCGCCACGCCGGGCCGACGATCCAAAAGCTGCGCCCGCAGTCCCCGTTGGCGGGGCGGCATTTTCTGGAAACCGTCACCGTTAAGCGGCCCCGCGGGATTGACGGGATGAAAGACCTGCACCGGGCCACGGGGGTAAAGCTGCACCTCGCTTTTCGCGATTCCCCCCGGACCGAGCTGAAGGGGCTGCTGGTGCCCTTGGGGGATCGGCGGCTGATCGTGAACCTCTCTTTCGGGATTTCGATTTTCGACGGGGTGCAGGACTATGCATTGACCAATGCGGATTTCGCCGCCACCGATCTGGCGATCGAGATGCTCTATCTGATGGAGGCGAAATCAGCCGCGATGGAGGCCTCCCGTCGCCTGAACCTGCGCCTGCAAGAGGCGCGAATCACTGCAGAGGAACAGGCCTTTACCGATACGCTGACGGGGCTGAAAAACCGCCGCGCGCTGAACGCGGTGCTAGAGCGGTTGATCACCGCCGGAGAGGGGTTCGCGGTGATGCATGTCGATCTCGACTACTTCAAGGCGGTGAATGACAGTCTGGGCCATGCCGCGGGCGATCATGTGCTGCAAGTCGTCGCCCGGATCATGCAACAAGAAACCCGAAGCTCTGACATGGTGGTGCGGTTGGGCGGGGATGAGTTCACCGTGGTTCTGCCCGATGTGCGCGGCGAGGGCATACTCCGGCGGATCGGCCAGCGGATCATCGACCGGTTGGAAGAGCCAATCCGCTACAAGGGGGAAGTTTGCAAGGTTTCCGCCAGCATCGGCACGGTCTGGATCCAGCGCGGCGATCGGCAACCGCGTGAGGTGGTTCTGGCCAATGCAGATGCCGCGCTCTATGCCTCGAAACACGCTGGCCGTGGGCGCCACACATTCTTTGACCCCGCCCTGCGGGCCGTGGCCGGGCCTGTTGCCGCGCCCGGTCAAAACGGTGGCAGCTAATCGCTCGGGGCACAGTCACGCGGATCAGAAAGCCATGGCGGCAGTGGACCGCGCAGATTGCCTGTCGTATCACAACGGCATGAAATCGCCCCTGCATCTGCTTCGCCGCCTGCGCCAACGCCTGCACGACGCCCGCCGCCGGGCGCGCTTTGCCGCCTCCTTGCAGCATCTGCACGGGCCAAACAAACTGGACGTGGCCCCCGGTGAGGTGGTGCTGATCGCCTTGGTGCGCGACGGCAGCTATTACCTCGACGCCTTTTTTCGCCATTACCGCGCGATGGGCGTGCAACATTTCGTTTTCATCGACAACGGCTCGCGCGATGACACCATCGCCCGGATCAAAGCGCAGAAAGGCACTGTGATCGACCGCTGCACCCTGCCGCTGGCCGAATACGAAGACCTGATCCGCCAGTATCCCGCGCAGACCTATGGTAGAAATCGCTGGTGTCTTTATGTCGATATGGATGAAATCTTTGATTTCGAAGGGCGGGGTCAGATTGGCATCAAGGGGCTGACCGCCTATCTCGAACAGCAGGGCTATACCGCCTTATTGGCGCAGATGCTTGAGATGTTCCCTAAAACCAGCCTCGCTGCCGCGGCGGGGGTGCCCTATAAACAAGCGCTGCAATCCTTTCTCTATTATGACATCAGCGCGGTGCGCAAAACCGACTACCACAGTCCGGAGATTCCGTTCTCCGCGCTGCTGGCCGATAATGATCTTTCCAACGATGCGGTGAAGTTCGCCTTTGGCGGCGTGCGCGGCAAGGTCTTTGGAGAGAACTGTTGCCTGACGAAACATCCGCTGATCTTCAACGGGCCAGAGGTCACACCGGCGCCGCATCCGCATCTGTCCTGCGGGCTGCGCGTGGCGGATATGACGGCAGTGATCAAACACTACAAGTTCGCCAATGACGCCGCCGCGCGGGATGCCGAGACGCTGGGCGCAGGCAATTTGGCGCATGGCGAAGACGCACGCCGCATGGCGGTGATCGGGCAAAACCCCGATGTCTCGCTCTTCTCGCTGGACGCGCGGCGTTGGAACCGGGTCGAACTTCTGTACCGCGCGGGCTTTCTGGTACCCTCCGACAGCTACAGCGCCCATGTCGCCGCTTGGCGTGATGAGCATGCCGCATGAGCATCGGCGCCGTTGTCATCGGACGCAATGAAGGCGCCCGGCTGGAGCGGTCCTTGCAGGCTTTGGCGGGGCAGGTGGCGCAGATTGTCTATGTCGACAGCGGCTCAACCGATGGGTCCGTCGCTGCGGCGCGGGGGCTGGGCGCGGAAGTGGTCGAACTGGACATGCAGCAGCCCTTCACCGCCGCGCGGGCCCGCAATGCGGGCGTGGCGGCATTGGGCGAAGGGATCACGCTGGTGCAATTCCTTGATGGCGATTGCATCCTGCGGGACGGTTGGCTGGCGGCGGCTGAGGCCCATCTGAACGCGCATCCTCAACTCGCCGTGGTCTGCGGCAGACGGCGCGAGGAACATCCCCAAACCTCGATTTACAACAGTCTGATCGACGCTGAATGGGACACGCCGCCGGGCGAGGCGCGCGCCTGTGGTGGCGATGCGCTGATGCGGCTTGAGGCGCTCCGCGCCGTGGGTGGCTACCGGGCAGAGATGATCGCCGGAGAAGAACCAGAACTGTGCCAGCGGCTGCGCCGGGCGGGTTGGCAGATATGGCGGCTCGACGCCGAGATGACATGGCATGACGCGCAGATCACCCGGTTCAGCCAGTGGTGGCGGCGCAGCCTGCGTGCTGGTCACGCCTTTGCCGAAGGGGCGGCGCTGCATGGCGCTGGTCCCGATCGCCATTGGGTGGCCGAGACGCGGCGCGCCGTGCTTTGGGGCGCGCTTTTGCCTGCGGTGTTTTTGCTGCTGGCGCTGTTGCTGCCGTGGGCCGCAGTCGGGCTGATGCTGCTCTACCCACTGCAACTCTTGCGGTTGATCTGGCGCGGGGGGGCGGCTTGGGGCTTTTTCACCCTGTTGGGCAAGTTCCCCGAAGCCTTGGGCGTGCTCAAGTATCACATGCGCCGCGATGGGCGGATCATCGAATACCGCTGACGCCTAGCGCGCCCGCCAAGCCTCAAGCGTCAAGCGCGGCAGGATCGCGAAACAGCGCGCATAGCGCGGCACCATCCGCGCCGGGCTCTGCAGGGCACGCCAAAACCATTCCAGAGCCAGCATCCGCATCCATTTCGGCGCACGGCGCTGCCGCCCGGCCAAAAAATCCAATCCCGCCCCGACAGAGGCGAACCCCACCCCCGGCGCAACCTCACGCCCGCGCGCGGCGAGCATCTCTTGTTTGGGCGCACCTAGTGCCAGAAAACACAGACGCGCCCCGCTGTTGGCGATGTTGCGCAGGGCGGTATCCGCTTCGGCGCTTTCGGGGTCAAAGCCCATCGGCGGGGCGGCGATGTGGCAAATCTCCAGCCCCGGCACACGGGCCCGCAGGGCTGCTGCCGCCCCGTGAAGGGCTTCCTCATCACTGCCGAAGAAGGCGATGGGCAACGATTGCTCGGCGGCCAATTCGCAAAGCGGGATGATCAGATCAGAGCCGGGCATCAAGGCAACCGGCTGCTTGGCCAGTTGCGATAGCCAGACAACGGGGCGGCCATCGGCCACGATCAGATCCTGCGCGTGATAAGCGGCGGTAAAACGCGGATCGCGGGGCAGTTTGGTCAGATGGTCGAGGTTGAGCGTGGCAAGCGCGAATCCTTGGCCCTTGGCAAAGCGCGCGCGCAGGGCCTGAAACAATGCGGCCCTTGTCGCCACATTAACCACCACCGCGGCATCGCCCTTGCCATACTTCATACCGCGCGCCCCGCCTTTGGGCTGCCACAGGCAGGCGCAAGGGGGGAGGATGCACGCTTTATGTAATTGATTTCACATGCCATCTATCAACCACGCCCGTGCCAGATTGAACCTGCCGCAAAACTAGCGGGATGACAGGGCTGGGGCCAGATGGTATTTTCGCCCCCCCCCATCCTGCCGCGCATTCGTCCGGCTTTCGTGAAGGACATCATGCCAAATCCCGTCGCCTATCTGATGCTGCTGATCTGGCCCTTCGTCTGTCTGTGGCTGTTTCGCAACCTGCCGCTGCAGCGGGCGCTGATCTGGTCGATCTTGGGGGGCTATCTTTTCCTGCCGCCGCTGGCCGAATTTAACTTGCCGCTGGTGCCGGGCCTCGACAAAGTGTCGATCCCGAACCTGAGCGTTTTGTTGATCATCTGGCTGGGCACGCAGGAGAAACTGCAGCTTTGGCCCGCCTCTCGTTTGGCAGGGTTCTTGGTGGTGGGGCTGGTCTTTTCCGCTGTGCCCACGGTGCTGACCAATGGCGATCCGATCCTGTTTCAGGCAATCCGAGGGTTCGAGCCGATCCTCTTTCCGGTGGATGCCCTCCCGGGGCTGTCGATCCGCGACATCGGGTCGGTCTTGATCGGCCAGATGCTGATGCTGGTGCCCTTCTTGTTGGCGCGGCAGTTCCTTGCAGACGAAGAGGGCCTGCGCGAGCTGTTGCTGGCCTTCATGATCGGCGGGCTTATCTATTCCGTGCCCTCATTGTTCGAGATCCGTTTTTCACCGCAGCTAAACACCTGGATTTACGGGTTCTTTCAGCACTCCTTTGAGCAGATGATGCGCAATGGTGGCTTCCGGCCCATCGTGTTTTTACCGCATGCGCTGTGGCTGGCAATTTTCATGTGTATCGCGTTGTTGTCGGCGGTTGCGCTGGCGCGGCAGACCCCGGTGATCGACCGTTGGAAAATGCTGCTGTTGGCGGCCTATTTGGGCGTGGTTCTGCTGCTGTGCAAAAGCCTTGCCTCCATCGCCTATGCGCTGCTTTTGGTGCCGATGGTGCTGCTGGTCCCGGCGCGCTGGCAGATCCGTCTGGCGGTGGTCTTTGCGGCGGTGGCAGTGATCTATCCGATGCTGCGCAACGCGGGGTTGATCCCGCTTGATGCCATCCTCGCGCAGGCCGAGGCGATCAGCGCGGACCGGGCGCAATCGCTTGGCTATCGTTTCATGAACGAAGAACGGCTGCTGGCGCGGGCAGCCGAAAAGCCGTGGTTCGGCTGGGGTGGATGGGGGCGCAACCTGATCCGGGATGCGACCAACGGCAATATCCTATCGATTCCGGACGGCCGCTGGATCATCGTTTTCGGCACTTTCGGCTGGGTCGGGTATCTTTGTGAGATGGGTCTTTTGGCGCTGCCGATCTTTCTTATGGGGCTACACCTCTACCGGCAGGGGGATGCGGGCCTATCCCCTTGGGTCGCGCCGCTGCTTTTGATCCTTGGCATTACCATGATGGACATGTTGCTTAATGCCACGCTGACGCCGCTTACTTGGCTTACGGCCGGGGCGATCCTCGGTCATGCCGAGGGTCTGGCGGCGGCGCGCAGGGGGCAGACCGCACTTGATGCCAGCGCAAATCCTGCGCTGCAGGCAAAGCGGACGGTTTTCTGAACTGGCATCTGCTCACCGTTCCGTGAAGCGATTTTGTCCAGAATAGACCCAAGGGCACGCTCTTGGCTCATTTTTGACAGATTTGCCTGTTGTATGCTGCACCCGAAGCTTAAATTGAACCTTGAAGGCTCATCACTGTAGTCGAACGGGCGATGGGACATGTGTCGCAATGAATAGCACAGACAAAACTCTTGCACGCGATGATATCGCGATTGTCGGCATGTCGGTGAATGTGCCGGGGGCCGAAGGAGTCGACGCCTATTGGGCGAACCTCCGCGATGGCGTGAGCGCGCTCAAGCGGCGCGACGCGGCCGAGCTGCGCGCCGCCGGAGAGAGCGCCGAACGTATGGCCCGGCCAAACTACGTGCCCGTCACCGCCGAGATGCCCGGTTACGACATGTTCGACGCCGAGTTCTTCGGCTTTTCCCCAAAAGACGCCGCCATCCTCGACCCGCAGCACCGCAAATTTCTTGAGGTCGCTTGGGAGGCGATGGAGCAGGCGGGGCATATGCCCGAAAGCCTCTCTGGCCCCGTCGGCGTCTATGCGGGCTGTGGCATGGGCAGCTATTTCTATTTCAACATCTGCTCGAACCCCGATCTGGTCGATGATGTCGGCATGTTCCTGCTCCGGCATACCGGCAATGACAAGGATTTCCTGTCGACCCGGGTCAGCCATGTGTTTGACCTCAAAGGCCCGTCGATCAATCTGCAAACCGCCTGTTCGACCTCGCTGGTGGCGATCCACTATGCGGCGCAGGCGCTGCGCGCGGGTGAGATCAACATGGCGTTGGCGGGCGGGGTGACGATCGAACTGCCGCAGGGCAGGGGCTATGAGTTCAAAGAGAACGAAATTCTCTCCCCCGATGGTGAATGCCACGCCTTCGACCACCGCGCGCAGGGCACCGTCTTTGGCTCTGGCGCAGGGGCGGTGGCGCTGCGGCGGTTGGAAGATGCCATTGCGGATGGCGATCCTATTTGGGCGGTCATCAAAGGCTCGGCGGTCAACAACGACGGCGCGGCCAAGGCGGGCTATCTGGCCCCTTCGGTTGATGGGCAGACGGCGGCCATTGCCCGCGCGCTCGACAATGCAGGCGTGGCGGCGCAGAGCATCGGCATGGTCGAATGCCACGGCACCGGCACCTATTTAGGCGATCCGATTGAGGTCGCCGCCCTGACCCAAGCCTACCGGGCCGAGACGCAGGCCGAAGATTTCTGCCGCATCGGGTCGGTCAAAACCAACATCGGCCATCTCGATACTGCGGCGGGTGTGGCGGGGCTGGCCAAGGCGGCGCTGGCGTTGCACCACCAGCAAATCCCCCCCTCGCTGGGCTATGAAGCGCCGAACCCGGCGATCCCCTTCGAAGGCTCGCCTTTCCGCGTGAACGACCGGCTTTATGACTGGCCCGCCCAAGCCGCGCCCCGGCGTGCCGCGGTCAATGCGCTTGGCGTTGGCGGGACCAACGCGCATATGATCTTGGAAGAGGCGCCCGCCCGCGCTGCGTCGGAAGAAAGCGATTTCCCTTTCCATGTGCTCTGCCTCTCGGGCCGGAACAAAGCGGCGTTGGACGCCAACAGCGCCGCCCTCGCGGCGCATCTGCGCGCGCATCCCGAACAGCCCTTGGCCGATGTGTCCTTCACCCTGAAAGAGGGCCGTCGGGGTTTCGACAAACGCCGCATCTTGGTCGCCGAAACCCATGAAGAAGCCGCAGCCCTTTTGGAAGGCGGCGACAGCCGCCGTGTCTTCACCCATGACCACCTTGGCCCCGAGGCTGAGGTCGTTTTCATGTTCCCCGGCGGCGGCGCGCAATATGCCGATATGGCCCGCGACCTTTATGAAACCGAGCCGGTCTTTGCCGAATGGATGGACCGGGGGCTCGACCATCTCGCGCCGCAGCTTGAGTATGACATCCGCGCGATCTGGCTGCCGGAACCCGAAGACCGCGCAGCGGCAGAAGCCAAGCTGAAACGGCCTTCGGTGCAATTGCCGCTGATCATGATCGTCGAATACGCGCTGGCGCAGCTTTGGCTCTCTTGGGGGGTGAAACCCGCGGCGATGGTGGGGCATTCCATGGGGGAAAATGTCGCCGCCTGCCTTGCCGGGGTGATGCGCTTTGAGGAATGCATCGACCTTGTCCTGCTGCGCGGGCGGCTCTTTGATGAGGTGCCAGCAGGCGGGATGATCAGCATCTCCGCTCCGCTGGATCAGATCACGCCACTTCTGGGCGAAGGGCTTGATATCGCCAGCGTCAACGGCCCGGAACTGATCGCGGTCTCTGGCCCGGACGACGCGCTAAAGGCGCTGCAATCACGGTTGGATGCAGCCGGTCTCGACCACCAGCGCATCGCCATCGACATCGCCGCCCACTCGCGGATGCTGGACCCGATCCTTGACCGATACCGCGCTTTCCTTGCCACGCTTGACCTGCGCGCGCCGCAGATGCCCTTTTTGTCCAACCGAACAGGCAAGATGATCACGGCGCAGATGGCGGCGGACCCCGACTATTGGGTCGAACAGCTGCGCAACACGGTGAATTTCGCCGATTGTATCAGCACGTTGAGCGCTGACGCGCGGCGGGTCTTCCTAGAGGTCGGACCGGGCAAGGCGCTTTCCGCCTTGGCGCAGATGAACGCGGATGTGGCACCGGGGCAGGTGATGTCTTCGCTGCGCCACCCCGAGCAAGAAATCGCGGATGATGCCTATTTCCTCAGCGTGATCGGGCGGCTTTGGGCCTCGGGGGTCGAAGCTGACTGGGCGCAGATCTGGGGCGAGGCACGGCGCAACCGCGTGGTGCTGCCGACCTATCAATTCCAACGTGCGCGTTATTTCATCGAACCGGAAGAGGCCGCGACCCGCCCCGCAGAGCAACCGCTGCAACGGCTGGATGACATCAGCGATTGGGGCGCGCTGCCGCATTGGCAACCGCGCTACGCCGAAGGGGATATGGCGCTCTCCGGCCGGGTGAACTGGCTTATCTTCGCCGATACGGCGGGGCCGGGGGCCGAGGCCGCCGCGCAGTTGCGGGCCAAGGGGCATCGCGTGGTGCAGGTCACGGCGGGGGATGCCTTTGCCCGCGTCACCACGGATCACTTCACGCTGGCCCCCGAACAGGGACGGTCGGGCTATGACCAGTTGATCGCGACGCTTCAGGCCGAAAGGCAAATGCCCGACCGGATCGCGCATTTCTGGCTGACCGATGATCAGGTCGCCCCGCGCCCCGGTTCCAGCAGATTTGACCGCAATATTGAACAGGGGTTCTGGAGCCTGACGTGGCTCGCGCAGTCCTTGGCCGAGGCCGAGATTGACGCGCCGCTGCACCTTAACGTCTTCACCACCGGTGGGGCGCAGATCGCGGAAGAGGGGCTGGCCTATCCCGAAAAGGCGCTGATCTCTGGCCCCGTCGGCGTCATGGCACGAGAGGTGCCGGGGCTGACGGCGAGCCAGATTGACCTGCCCGTCGCAGCACCCGTGGCACCGGCAAGATGGTTTGCGAAGCCAGCTGACCCCGCGCCGGTGATTGATCCCGGTGACCTGATCGAAGAGCTTTTGGCCAGCCCGGCCAACCTTCAGGTCGCCCATCGTGCTGGCCGCCGCTATGAATTGGGCTACCGCGCAGCCAGCCTACCGCCAAGCGATTTGCCGGGGTGGAAGCCGGAGGGACATTACCTCATCACCGGCGGTTTCGGGGGCATCGGGCTGACCCTTGCGGCAGACATTCTTGAGACGCCGGGCACCCGTGTCATCCTGCTGAGCCGCGCTGCGCTTCCGATGCGCCACGAATGGGACAGCTACCTTGCCAGTCACGGCCCCGCCGATGCCACGGCCCGCCGCCTGCGTGCCGTTCTGCGACTTGAGGCGCAGGCGGCGCAGTCGGGCGGGGCGGTCGAAGTGGCCCGCGCGGATGTCACCAACCTTGCGCAGATGCGCCGGGTGATCGACGATCTGACCGCCCGCCATGGGGGGCTGACAGGGGTGATCCATGCCGCCGGGGTGCTGGACGATGCGCCGCTCTTGGCCAAATCCGACGCGGGCATTGACGCGGTGCTGGCCCCCAAAGTGCAGGGGCTGCGGGTCTTGGACCAACTGTTGCCCGATGGCGCGCTTGACCTGATGGTGCTCTTTTCCTCGACCTCTACCGCCAGTCGCGCGGCGGGGCAGGTGGACTATGTGGCGGCGAACGCCTGGCTCAATGCCTTTGCGCAATCGCGGCGCGGCGCGAAGACCCGCGTGGTCGCGGTGAACTGGGGCGTTTGGGCCGATGTGGGCATGGCCGCTGACACGCTTGCGGGGGGCGGTGCCGTGGCGCTGCCTGCCCGCGCGATCAATGCGGCGCTGCTTGAAACCGCAGGGTCAGGCGACAGCGGCGTACCGGAATTCACCACCGAGATCGCCACCTCACATTGGCTGCTCGACCAGCACCGCACCTTGGATGGCCGCGCCATCATGCCGGGGACAGGCTATATTGAGCTTTTGGCCGAGGCCGCGCAGGCTCAAGGGCTGCAGGGGTTCACGCTGCAAGACCTCTATTTTCTGCGTCCCCTGCCGCTGGCCGATGGGGCGCGGCGCAAGATCAAGATCACCCTGACCCCCGAGGGCGCAGGTTTCGCCGCCGAGTTGCGCAGCGCCTGTGTGGTCAATGGCAGGCCCGCGTGGCAGTTGCATGTTCAAGCGCGTTTGACCCCCACGGGGCGCACAGCCACCCCTCTCGATCTTGCTGCCCTCGCGGCCCGTTGCGAGGACGTGGCCGAAGCCGCGCCCGGGGGCCGTCTGCCCGCCGTTCAAGAGGCGCATCTGAAATTCGGCCCGCGCTGGCATGTGCTGCAACGCACCGCCATGGGACAGGGAGAGGGGCTCGCCGCGCTACGGCTGCCCGAGGCCGCGCAGGGTGATCTGGCCGATGGCTATGTGCTGCACCCCGGTCTGATGGACATCGCCACCGGTTGGGCCATGGCGCTGATCCCGGGCTATGCCGCGCGTCACCTTTGGGTGCCGCTGTCTCATGGTGAGATCACGCTTCACGCGGCGCTGCCTGCCGAGGTCCGCTCGCACGTCCGGCTTGCCGAAGGATCGGCGGCGGAGGGCTTGGCCCGGTTCAATGTGACGATCACCGATGCGCAGGGAGCGGTCCTTGTCGATGTGCGCGATTTCGCGATGAAACGGCTCGAAGGGGCCTTTGCCGAGGTGCCGCCGCCCGACGCCCGCGAAGTGGTCTTTGAGGATGCCCAAAGCGCCGACAGTCTCAGCCCCGCCGAAGAGCGTTTGGCCCGTCTGGTGCGCCAAGGTATCCGCGCGCAGGAAGGGCCAGAGGCCCTGCGCCGTGCGCTGGCGCTGGATGCGCCACAGGTCATGGTGTCCTCACTGCCCTTGCAGACATTGATTGCCCAAGCCGACGCGCCGCTGACCGATGCCTCCGCCCAAGGGCAAAGCTTTGAGCGGCCCGATCTGGACGGTTCTTTCGTCGCCCCACGCAACGGGATCGAAGAGAAACTGGCCGAGATTTGGTCGAACCTTTTGGGCGTTAGCCCGGTGGGGGTCGAGGATAGTTTCTTTGACCTCGGCGGGCATTCCCTGATCGCTGTCCGCCTGTTTGCGGCGGTCAAGCGCGAGTTCAAGGTGGAATTCCCGATCTCCGTTCTGTTCGAGGCTCCCACGATCGCCAAATGCGCAGCGCTCATCGCGGCGGAGCGCGGAGATTTGGCGCAGACGGAAGTGGCTGATACGGCAGCGGCGGCCCCGCAGCAGCGCTTTGACCACCTTGTACCGCTCAATCAATCGCCGCAGGATGCGACGCCGCTTTTCGTGGTGGCGGGGATGTTCGGCAATGTGCTGAACCTGCGCCACCTTGCCTTGCCCTTTAGCGGCGAACGCGCGGTCTATGGTGTGCAGGCCCGTGGGTTGATCGGTGACGCTGCCCCCCACGAAGAGGTGCAGGCCGCTGCGGCTGACTACATCGCAGAGATCCGTGCGCTGCAGCCCCAAGGGCCCTATCTGTTGGCCGGATACTCCGGCGGCGGGATCACGGCCTATGAGATGGCGCAGCAGTTGCAGGCGGCAGGGCAAGAGGTGGCCGTTCTAGCGATGCTCGACACGCCGCTGCCCGTCCGCCCGACGCTCAGCAAGATCGACAAGGCGCATATCAAATTGGCAGAGCTGCGGCGTAAGGGTCCGGCCTATCTGCTTGAATGGGCGCGCAACCGCTGGGCGTGGGAGCGCGCGCGCCGCCGGGGGCCTCAGGAGGCGGTCGGCGATGGTGAGGGGGGGGCTTCCTTCAACAGTCTGCGCATTCAGGCGGCCTTCCTGCGCGCGATGGAGCGCTATGAAACGCCCCAGTGGGACGGGCCGATGACACTCTTCCGACCACCGCTGGATCGGCATTGGGCTGTTTCTGCCGGGCAATATGTCACCGCGGAAAAAGAATATGTCTATGAGGACAACCAGTGGCGGCAATATGCGCCGCGCTTGCAGGTGATCGAAGTGCCGGGCGACCATGTGAGCATGGTGCTGGCGCCCAATGTGACTGTCTTGGCGCAAGAGCTGGCCGAGGTGATCGCGGCGGCCCTGCCAATAGACGCCAGCCACGACCAGCCCGCTGATCAGCCTCAGGCCACGGCGGCGGAATGATGCAACAATCACCCCGCCTTTTGGTCATTATTCTCAACTACCGCACCGCAGAGATGACCCTGCGCGCGGCTGAGGCCGCTTTGGCCGATATGCCCCAGACCCATGCCGAACTGGTGATCGTTGACAACGACAGCGGCGACGGTTCTGCCGCGCTCTTGGCGCAGGAGATTGCCGCGCGGGGCTGGGGTGCGGGCAATCGGGTGCGGCTGATCACATCGCCCCGCAACGGTGGCTTCGGGGCGGGCAACAACATTGCCATGCGGGCGGGGATGTCCGACGGGGCAGCGCCGGATTTCGTGCATGTGGTGAACTCGGATGCCTTCCTTGATCGGGGCTGTATCGGGACGCTGTTGGACCATCTACAGAACCACCCCCGCGCCGGGTTGGCCGGAAGCCATGTGCGCGGCGAGGATGATCTGCCCCATGCCACGGCCTTCCGGTTCCCCTCTGCCGCGGGCGAGTTGGAAGCTGCCGCGCGGTTGGGCCCACTGACGCGACTGCTGTCCTCTGCCGTGGTGGCCCCGCCCTTGCCGGAAGAGGCCGCAGAGGTCGATTGGGTGGCCGGTGCCAGTGTCATGATGCGGTGGGATATGCTGGCTGATGTCGGTCTCTTCGACGAAGCGTATTTCCTTTATTATGAGGAAACTGATCTTTGCCTGCGTGCCGCGCGGGCTGGGTGGGACTGCTGGTATGTGCCTCAGGCGCGCTGCGTTCACGTTGGCTCGGTCTCGACCGGGATGAAGGAATGGCGCCGAATGCCGCGCTATTGGTTCGACAGTCGCCACCGCTATTTCGCCAAGAACCATGGCCGCGCCTATGCCGCTTTGGCCACCTGTGCTCGGCTTGCCGGGGGCGGATTGCACCGCCTGCGCTGCCTGCTGACCGGACGCCAGCCAGAAGACGCCCCCGGTTTTTACCGTGACCTCGCGGCCCATGCGCTCACCGCGAGGCGCGCGGCCCCCGCCGTCCAAGACCCGAGCCGTAGCCCCGCCACGGAGGACCGTTGATGACCGCCAGCTTCAAGACAGAACCGTTTTCCGCGCTCTTGATGGGCGACGAATCTCTGACCATTGCCTGCGGCGACATGCTGCTGGCGGGCGGCCATCGGATCGCCGCCGTAATCACCCGAGATGACGCGGTGCGCGCTTGGGCCGAAGGGCAGGGGCTGGTCCTTCGCAGCGATGCGGAAGATCTGCTGCCCATGGGTCTGGCCGCCGACTGGCTTTTGAGCATCGCCAACCTGCGGCTGATCCCTCAGACGGTTTTGGCCCTGCCCACACGTGGCGCGGTCAATTTCCACGATGGGCCCCTGCCGCGCTATGCTGGGCTGAACACGCCCGCTTGGGCAATCATCAACGGCGAGGCGCAGCATGGGGTCAGTTGGCATCTGATTGAAGCGGGCGTTGACACCGGTGACCTGCTGGCGCAGCGGGAGGTAGAGATCGCGCCCGATGAGACGGCCTTTAGCCTCAACTCTAAATGCTACGCCGCCGGGATGGAAAGCTTTGGCGCAGTGCTGGCCCAGTTGGAAAGCGGCAAGCTGCAAGGCACCGCCCAAGACCTGCGTCAGCGCAGCTATTTCGCGAAGGACAAACGGCCCGAGAACTGCGGGCTGATCGACTTTACCAAGACCGCAGGAGAGATCAGCGCGCTGGTCCGTGGCTTGGATTTCGGGGCCTATTGGAACCCTTTGACCACGGCAAAACTCGCAGGCGCGGCAGGCGCGGTGCTGGCCGTTTCCCGCGTCGAGGTGCTGGCGGGCCAAGGCGGCACCCCCGGCGAGGTTGTCGATGTCGACAGCACGCGGGTGGTCGTGGCGGCGCGCGATGCCCATATCGCCCTCTATGATCTGCGCGATATGGCGGGTGAGAGTATTGCTCCGGCCCAGTTTTTTGCCCCCGGTGATAAAGTGCCCCACACGGCGGGCAGCGCTCCGGCTTCGGCTGAGGAGGCACATTGGCGGCGCGCTTTGACCGGGTTTGAGGCGCTGCCGGTCCCCTTGGCCACCGCAGCTGAAACGACGGCAGCGACATGGGCAGAGCGAGAGATCGCGCTGCCGCAGAGGAGTGACCTTTCGCAGCAGGCCGCAGCCGCAGCCCTCGTCGCGCTGCGCAGCGCCGGGGCAACAGAAGGCGGCATCGCCCTCAGCCGCAAAGGGGAATCCGCGCCGCTGATCGCCGATTGGTTGCCGGTCACCATCGCGGCAGAGGCGGGCTTGCCCGTGGCGGAACTGATCGCACAGGTGGAACCACAACTTGCCCGCGCGAAGGATGCGGCAGGTTTCGCGCGTGATCTGCCGCTGCGCGACCCAGCGATTGAAGCGCTTGGCACTCCGGATTTTGCGTTGTCCTTTGACAGTGAACCGCTCGCGGGCGCGGCGTTGACCCTCTGCCTCGGGGCGGGGGGCGCGCGCCTCTTTGCGGATAGCACGCGACTGACCGATGCCGCGATCAACCTCCTCGCCGCGCGGTTTGAGGCGGCTTTCGCCAACATCTCCGAGGCTGCAGATTGCGGCACCCTCTGGGCCCTTCCAGAGACCGAGATGCAGCTCCTGACCCGCGTTAACGCGACGACGCGCGACTATGAACACCTCACCATCCATGCCGCTTTTGAGGCGCAGGTGGCGCGCACACCCGAGGCCCCCGCGCTGGTGTTCGAGGGGGAGACGCTTAGCTATGCCGCGCTGAACGCCTGCGCCAATCAATTGGCGCATGTGCTGGGTGACATGGGGGCCGGGCCGGGGATGCCGGTGGCGCTTTGCGTTGCACGGGGGGTGGACCTGCTGGTGGGCACGCTTGGCATCCTGAAAGCTGGCGCCGCCTATGTGCCGCTTGATCCGGCCTATCCGGCGGACCGTCTGGCACATTACCTTTCAGACAGTGGCGCTGCGGTCGTGGTCACGCAATCGGCCCTTTCCGCCAGCCTGCCCGCGCAAGGCGCGCAGGTGTTGGAGCTGGACCGTGACACACGCCTCGCCACGGCTTCGGACGTGAACCCTGCCGCCAGCGCGGGGCCGGATGACCTTGCCTATCTGATCTATACCTCCGGCTCGACCGGGACCCCCAAGGGCGTGATGGTCAGCCACGGCAATGTGGCGAATTTCTTTGCCGGGATGGACGACCGGATCGATCATGAGGCGGGCGCTGTCTGGCTCGCTGTCACCAGCCTCAGTTTCGATATCTCGGTGCTGGAACTGTTCTGGACCCTCGCACGGGGGATCAAACTGGTGCTGGCAGGCGACGATAGCCGGGCGCTGATGTCGAACGGGCCGATTGCCACTAGCGACCGCAAGATCGACTTTAACCTGTTTTACTGGGGCAATGACGACGGGGTCGGCCCCAAGAAATACGAGCTGCTGCTGGAAGGTGCGCGATTCGCCGATGCCAATGGCTTCAACGCGGTCTGGACGCCCGAGCGGCATTTCCATGCCTTCGGCGGCCCCTATCCGAACCCCTCTGTCACAGGCGCTGCCGTGGCCGCGGTGACGCAGAACCTTGACGTGCGGGCCGGATTCTGCGTCGCCCCGCTGCATCACCCCGCGCGGATCGCCGAGGAATGGGCGGTGATCGACAACCTGACAAACGGGCGCGTGGGACTGGCCATCGCCAGCGGGTGGCAGCCCGATGACTTCGTGCTGCGCCCGGAGAACACGCCGCCGCAGAACAAGCCCGCGATGTATGACGCCATCGACCAGTTGCGCAAACTCTGGGCCGGGGAGCCGGTGGAATTCCCCCGTGCCGATGGCACGCCCCACGCGGTGGTAACGCAGCCGCGCCCCGTCTCGAACAGGCTGCCGATCTGGGTCACCACGGCGGGCAATCCACAAACGTGGAAAGAAGCAGGAGAGATCGGGGCCAATGTGCTGACCCACCTGCTCGGCCAATCGGTGGAAGAGGTGGCGGACAAGATCAAGATCTACCACGACGCCCTGCGCGGTGCGGGCCATGACCCGGCGGATCACCGGGTCACCGTCATGTTGCACAGCTATCTTGCCGAGACCCGCGCCGAGGCCGAGGAAATCGCCCGCGCGCCAATGAAGGACTACCTGCGCTCGGCGGCGGGGCTGATCAAACAATACGCTTGGGCCTTTCCGGCCTTCAAGAAACCGGCCGGCACGACGAACCCGTTTGAGATCGACCTCGAAGGGCTCTCGGCCGAAGAAATGGATGCGATCCTAGAGTTCGCCTTTCAACGCTATTTCAACGACAGTGGCATGTTTGGCACCGTGGCAGATGGGCTGGCGCGGGCCGAGCAACTCAAGCGGATCGGTGTGGATGAGATCGCCTGCCTGATCGACTATGGCATTCCCACCGACAAGGTGATGGCGGGGCTGAAGCCGCTGGCCGATGTGCTGCGCCGCGCCAATGCGGGTGGGCAACCGGCAGAGGACGACCACTCAATCGCCGCGCAGATCGTGCGCCATGGCGTGACCCATCTGCAATGCACGCCCTCGATGGCGCAGATGATGGTGATGAACGATGAGGCACGTGGCGCTTTGGCGCGGGTAAAGGCGCTGATGGTCGGGGGGGAGGCGTTGCCCGGCACGTTGTCACGCGCTTTGCGTGCGGCGACGCTGGCGCAGATCCAGAACATGTACGGCCCGACCGAGACGACGATCTGGTCAACCACCCATGTGCTACAAGACACCCACAGCACCACGGCCCCCATCGGCACACCGATTGCCAACACGCAGGTTCATGTCCTTGACGCCGCGCGGCAGGTGCTGCCGATCGGTGCGGCGGGTGAACTTTGGATCGGGGGCGCTGGCGTGACACAGGGCTATTGGCAACGGGCCGAGATGACCGCCGCGCGTTTCATCGACGATCCCTTCGCGGGCCACGGTCGTCTCTATGGCACGGGCGATCTGGTGCGCATGGACGCCGAAGGCGTGCTGCATTTCGAAGGCCGCGCCGATGCGCAGGTCAAGATACGCGGCCACCGGATTGAGCTTGGGGAAGTCGAAGCGCGGCTGGCCGATCTGCCGGGGGTGCGTCAGGCCGTGGCCCTGCTGCGCGATGATGCGGGGCCGGGTGGCGCGCAACTGGTCGGCTATGTGGTCGCCGATGCGGCGATCGACAGCGACGCGGCGCGGCGGCAACTGGCCGCCCATCTGCCCGATATCATGGTGCCGCAGGCCATCGTAACGTTGCCCGCCATGCCCTTGACGCCCAACAAGAAAATTGACCGCAAGGCCTTGCCCGCCCCGGTCAAACGCAGTGCTGCACCTGCCGCCGCGCCACAGACGGCCACGCAAGACGGCAACAGCCAAGCCGCCATCGCGCAGGTCTGGGGCGCGCTTTTGGGCATCGGGGACATTCGCGGCGGCGATAACTTCTTTGCTCTTGGGGGGCATTCGCTGCTGGCGGTGCAGGCGCATCGCGATATCAAGGCGGCCTTGGGCGCCAGCGCGCTGTCGATCACCGATATCTTCCGTTTCCCGACCCTTGCGGGATTGGCGGCGCATATTGATGGATTGGACGGCCAGAAAGCCGAACCGCCCAAGGCGCCCCCAGCCGCCGAAACGCCTGCCCGGACCGAAACCATGTCGAAACGTCGCCTCATGCGTGCCGAGCGCGCCCGCGGGCGGGGTTGAGGTGACGGCAGAGGCCGAGATCAAGACCGCAGTCCGCAGTCTGTTCGATCTGCCAGTCGCCGTTGCTGTAACCCAGATCGACAGGCCCCATCCGCCATTGCTGGGGGACGAAGCCGCCGTCATCGCACGTGCACGGCCCAAGCGGGTCGCCGAATTCACCGCCGGACGCCACGCCGCACGCCAAGCGATGCAGGCCCTTGGCCACCCGCCTGCGCCGGTGCTGGCCAGCACCGACCGCGCGCCGATTTGGCCGCAGGGCCTGACCGGTTCGATCAGCCATTCCGATGTGTGGTGCATCGCCGTGCTGGCGCGGTGCTCTGATGTGGTGGCACTGGGCGTCGACATCGAAGAAGACAGCCCGCTGCCCGACGACCTGATTGCAGAAATCTGTCTTCCGTCCGAGATTACCCGCCTCGGGGGGGCTGATCTCGCCGCCGCCAAACGCATCTTCTGCGCCAAGGAGGCGGCCTATAAGGCGCAATATCCGCTCACCAAAACGCTCTTTGGCTTTGATCGGTTGGACGTAACCCTATCCGCCGAAAACCCCGCTTTTGACGCGCAATTTACCCAAGACACTGAACGCTTTAAGCGCGGCGAGAAGCTGCCGGGGCGGATCGTTTCGGTGGCGGGCCACCTTGTCAGCGGGGTGGCGATTGGGCAGATTGATCGCAAAGGAGCTTGATCTCATGGTCGCACTCTCTCGCCGTGCCTTTCTGGGGGGCGCCGCTCTTGCCAGCCTTGGCGGCGGGACTTGGGTCTTTCGCCGGGCGCAGGTGCAGGACCGCGCGGAACAACTCTATGCCACGCCGCTGACCCCGCCGGCGGGGCCGATGCAGGTCTACCATCTGGGGCATTCACTGGTGGGCCGAGACATGCCCGCGATGCTGGCGCAGATGGCGGGGGCCGGGCACAGCTATCACAGTCAAACCGGCTGGGGCAGTTCGCTGCGCGACCATTGGGAGCCGAATGTGCCGGTGAATGGGTTTGAGCGCTCTAATGACCATGCGCAGCACCGGCCCGCCCGGGCGGCGATCGGTTCGGGCGATTACGACGCCCTGGTATTGACCGAGATGGTCGAGATTGCCGACGCCATCCGCTACCACGACAGCCCCGACTACCTTGCCCGCTGGGCCGATCTGGCGCAGGCGGCCCGGCCCGACACGCGCGTCTATCTTTATGAGACATGGCATCACACCGACGATGGCAAGGGGTGGCTGAACCGGATCGACCGTGACCTCGATCAATACTGGCGGCAGCAGGTGATCTACCCCGCGTTGCAGCAATCGGAGGTGCCCATTTATCTGATCCCCGCCGGGCAGGTCATGGCGGCCTTTGCCCGCGCAGTCGATGCGGCCGGAGGGGTGGGCGGCATCATCAGCCTGCAGAACCTCTTTTCGCGCGATGAGCAGGGCCGCCGCGATACGATTCACTTCAACGATCAGGGGGCCTATCTTGTGGCGCTGACCCATTACGCAACGCTCTATCACCGCGACCCGGCGGGGCTGTCGCATCAGTTGACCCGTGCGGATGGCACCCCGGCTGACACACCAAGTGCAGAGGCCGCAGCACTGATGCAGCGCGTGGTCTGGGACGTGGTCCGCGCCCATCCCGACAGCGGGGTCGCGGCATGAGCGGTCTGGGCGGGCTGTTCTCGGTCTTGATGGTGGGCCACAGCCTTTTTGGGGCGGACGGGCCGGATATGTTGCAAGAGGCGCTGCGCGCCGGGGTGGGGCAGGGCGAGGTGCGCGCGCAGATCATCAACGGCGCGCCCCTGCGTTATAATTGGGACGAATCTGACCGGGCCGAGGGCGTGGATGCCCGCACGGTCTTGCCCGAAGGGCAGACCACCCATCTGATCCTGACCGAGGCGATCCCGCTGGCCAATCACACCCGTTGGTCGGATACCGAAGTCTATGCGCAGGCTTTCTTTGGCCTTGCTGCGGCGGCCAATGCGACGGTGAAGGTCTATCTGCAAGAGACATGGCATTCGCTGAAAAGCGGCAGCGGAGAGGCAGTGGCCTATGACGACCACGCCCATATCCCTTGGCGCGAACGGTTGCAGAATGATCTGCCCGCATGGGAGGGGATCGCGGCGGCGGTGAGCGATGGGCGCAGCTCTGACACTGCGACGATTGAGGTGATCCCCGCCGGGCAAGCGATGGCGCGGCTTTACGATGAAATCGCCGCCGAACGTGTGCCGGGGCTGAATGAGATCGACGCGCTTTTTGCCGATGACATCCACCTGAACGATCTGGGCCACTACTTTGTCGCCATGGTGCAATATGCCACGCTAACGGGCAAAGATCCCTTGGGCCTGCCGACGGATTTCAATGACCGTTGGGGCAAAGCGTTTGACACGCCCACCCCCGACCTCGCGCGGGAGCTTCAGCGTGTGGCGTGGGATGCGGTGCGAGAGTATCAGGGCAGTGCTGTGGTGCCGGTGCCGCCTGCCACGCGCCCTGCCGCCGCAAACAATGCACAGACCGCCCCGATTTCGCCCACTGGCCCGCCCGCGGTGCCTGAGTCTACACTTGCCCGTGATGAGCCTACGCCTGCACGCGATGTGCCAGCGCCCGCCCCAGATGAACCTGCGTCCGCTCCTGATGAGCCAGCGCCGGCCCCAGATGAGCCCGAAGTACCTGTCACGCCGATTGCGAATGCCCCGTTCAAGATCACACCGCCGCAGGACGCCGTCGCAGGCACCCGCGACATGGGCATCGGCCTTGCCGCCATCGCCGATTGGAGCGTGCAGGCTCCCTTCCTCGACCTGATGAAAACCGCGCGCCCGTGGCTTGGCCATCTGGCCGGGCGCTTTGGCGGGATGGAATATGCGCAATTGGTTGAGGGTGGCTACCTCGATTCCGAAGGCTGGCCGGTGAAGATGCCCCGCGCCTTGGGCAGCATCGGCACATTGATCCTGACCGACATGCCGCCGCAGGCGACCACGCTCAAGGGCCGCTATCTGCTTCGCTTTGAGGGGCAGGGCGTGATCGAGGTCACGGGCCGGGCCGAGAATGTCCGCTATGGCAAGAACGAGGTGCGGTTCGACTATGCGCCGGGGCCGGGCAGTGTCGACATTCGCATTCAGCGCATGCACCGCAGCGATCCGCCGCGCGATATCACCGTCGTGCGCGAAGACCGCGCTGCCGATTTCGACGCTGGCGCGCGGTTCAACCCCGATTGGACGCAGCATCTGACCGGGATGAAGGTGCTGCGCTTCATGGATTGGATGGGCACCAACGACAGCCTCATCGCCGCATGGGAGGACCGCCCGCGCCCCGAGGATGTGACCTATGCCCTGCGCGGTGTCCCGGTAGAAGTCATGGTCGCCTTGGCCAATGAGCTGGGGATCGACCCGTGGTTCAACATGCCACATCTGGCGGATGATGGCTATGTGACCGCGTTCGCGACCTACGTCGAGGAGACGTTGAGCGAGGACCGCAAAGCCTATGTGGAATTCTCCAACGAGGTGTGGAATTGGCAATTCGCCCAGACCCAATGGGCGGATGAGATGGCGCAGGCCCGCTGGAATGAGGCCGAGAAGGGGATGCAGTTCTATGGCCTGCGCGCCGCCGAAGTGGCGCGCATCTGGACGGATGTCTTCGGCGGTGAGGCTGAAGCGCGGTTGCGCAATGTGATCGCGAGCCAGACCGGCTGGCTGGGGCTTGAGCGTGAGGCTTTGGAAGCCCCGCTTTACCAAGCTGAAAAAGCAGGAAACCGCGCGCCCGCCACCGCCTTTGATGCCTATGCGATCACCGGCTATTTTGGTGGGGTGCTGGGGCTGGAAGACAACGCCGAGTTGGTCAAGGATTGGCTGTCGGAAAGCCTCGAATTGGCCCGCGCCGAGGGGGAAGCGGAAGGGGTGAGCGGCAGCGCTCTCGACGATTATATCAAGACCCACCGCTTTGACGCGGCCACCGCCCGTGCGGCGAAAGATCTGCGCAACGGTGGCATCAGCGGGCTTCAAAACGATACGCTTGCCGACCTTATTGGCCGTGTCTGGCCCTATCATGCCGCCGTGGCGCGGGCGCATGACCTAGATCTGGTGATGTACGAAGGCGGCAGCCATGTGGTTGGCCTTGGGGCACAGGTGAATGACGAAAGTCTGACCGCCTTCTTTCACCATCTCAATTACGCGCCTCAAATGGGCGCGCTCTATACCGATTTGATGGCAGGGTGGCTGGCTGTCGGCGGGCAATTGTTCACCCATTATTCAGATGTCTATGCCCCGACGAAATGGGGGTCTTGGGGCGCGCTGCGCTATCTGGCGGATGAAAATCCACGTTGGGACGCTTTGAACGCATGGAAGTAGCAACAGGCGCGTTCCAAGGGGTGAGCGTGTTGATCCCCGCCCATAATGAGGCCGACTGGCTGCCCGCCTGCCTCGACGCGCTCTGCGCCGCTGACCCGGTGGCGGGGCCGGTGGAGGTGATCGTCGTGGCCAATGGCTGCACGGACGACACCGCAGAACTGGCCCGCAGAAAGGCCCCCGCGTTCGAGGCGCGAGGCTGGGCGCTGCGGGTGCTGGAACTGGCTCAAGGCAGCAAACTCGGTGCGTTGAATGCGGGCGAGGCTGCGGCGCGGGGTGCGGTCTTGGTCTATCTCGACGCCGATGTGCTGGTCTCACCGCCCCTGCTGGCGCAACTGGCCGGGGCACTGGCCGAGGACGCGCCGCGCTATGCCAGCGGGATGCCGCAGGTGACGACCTCAGGCGATTGGGTGACGCGCCATTACACGCGGTTTTGGCAGACCACCGGCTTCATGACCCATGGCGTGCCGGGGTTTGGTGTCTTTGCCATGAACCGCACCGGGCGGGCGCGTTGGGGGGATTGGCCGGACATCATCTCGGACGACACTTTCGCGCGGCTGAATTTCCGCCCCGAGGAACGCATCGCGGTGCCTGCCCCCTATGCTTGGCCCATGATCGAAGGCTTTGCGCCGCTGGTGCGGGTGCGGCGGCGGCAAGACATTGGCGTGGCCGAGGTCGAGCAGCTTTTCCCCGACCTGATGCGCAATGATGACGCGCATGATCAGATGCGCCCCTTTTGGCGGCGCGCGCTGGCGGACCCTTTGGGGGCGCTGGTCTTTGTCGCCGTGCGGCTGACGATTTACGCACCGGTCTTTC
Source organism: Sulfitobacter sp. LC.270.F.C4 (assembly GCF_032922545.1). Taxonomy (NCBI): domain Bacteria; kingdom Pseudomonadati; phylum Pseudomonadota; class Alphaproteobacteria; order Rhodobacterales; family Roseobacteraceae; genus Sulfitobacter; species Sulfitobacter sp. LC.270.F.C4. Next base: position 1,409,103 of record NZ_CP136692.1, read on the forward strand.
GCAGTGCAAACCGCTGGGTGCGGGGGCGCTAGCGGGCGGCGTCTTGCATGTGGTCGGCGAGCTTTGCCGCCTCGCGGGACACATCATGGCGCGCGAAGACCCGCGCGCGGGCGTTCGCTCCCATCTCTTCCAGCGTCGAGAGCGGCGCGTCATGCAGGGCGGTCATCGCCTCGGCCAAGGCCGCCACATCGCCTGCGGGCACCAGCCAGCCGGTTTGGCCGGGCTGCACCAGTTCCGGCGTGCCTGCGATATAGGTGGCGATCACCGGGCGGGCGGCGGCCATGGCCTCCATCACCACCATGGGCAGACCTTCGGCGAAACTGGGCATGACGAGCGCATGGGCAGCGCTGAGTTCGGAGGTAACTCGCGCCTCGTCGACCCAGCCGGTCAGGGTGATGCGATTTTGCAGGGTATGGCGGGCGATTTCCGTTTCAATCGCGCGGCGCAAAGGGCCGTCGCCAATCAGCGTCAGATGCAGATCGGGTTGGCTGTCGCGCAGCTGGGCCATGGCGTCGATCAGGGCAAGCTGGCCCTTCTGCTCCACAAAACGCCCGATGGAGACGAGGCGCCGCGGGCCATCCGGCAGGGCGGCGGGGGCAGGGAATTTAGCGGGCTTAATGCCGCAATGCACAACTTTGATGCGCGGCCAATCGGCTGGGTCAGCCCATCGGCACAGTTGACTGCGCCCGAACTGGCTGATCGCCACGGCAAATGCCGAATGATGGATTTTCGCGCCGAGTGACAGCGCGTGGGGGCTGTCGAATTCCTCGGGCCCATGGGTGGTGAAACTATAGCACGGCCCGCCAAGCAGGTGGCAAAGCATCGCGACCATCGTGGCGTTGGTGCCGAAATGAGCGTGCAGGTGCTCTGTGCCGCTGCCGTCCAGCTGCGCCTGCAGATAGCACGCCTCGGCCAGATAGATCAGATGGCGGGCCATCCCCGTCTCGGCCCGACGTGCGGCGTGCCAGACTTCGCGCAGCGCTTTGCCGAACCGGCGGGGCGAACGCAGGACACTGCGCAGGCTTGCACGGGCGAGGGCGGCCCCGCCAGCGGCCAGAACATAGTGGCTGCGCGCCTCTTCGGCCTTGTCCTGCCCATCGACCAGCGGCACATCGGGGCCGCGCATGGCAAAGCGCAGCACCTCATGGCCAGCCGCCTCTAGCGCCGCGATCTCGCGGCGGATGAAGGAATGCGAGGGCTGCGGGTAGGTGTTGAGGATATAGGCGATCTTCACGGGGGGCGCGGCCTTGGCTTATGGCTGATAAACCTTGTTACCCGCCCGCTTGCCACTGGCACAAGGGCGGGCAAGCCTTTAGTCTCTCGCAAAGAATTGGCAAAGGCGCAGCAACGGGTGTTTTCACAGGTTTCCCAAGCGGTGACGGGCAATCGCCTGATGGCACGGGCGCTGCGCTCAACCTCATGGATCGTCTTGGGCTATGGCGGGTCGCAGGCGATCCGGCTGGCCTCGAACCTGATCCTGACGCGGCTGCTTTTCCCCGAAGCCTTTGGCCTGATGGCGCTGATACAGGTGGTGATCGTCGGGCTGACGCTGTTTTCGGACGTAGGCATCGCGCCCTCCATCGCACAGAGCAAACGCGGAGACGATCGCGACTTTCTGGACACCGCGTGGACGATTCAAGCGATCCGGGGGCTGTGCCTCTGGCTGGCGGCCTGTGCGCTGACGTGGCCAGTGGCGGCGTTTTACGATGAGCCTTCGCTGCTGACCTATCTGCCCATCGCAGCGCTGAGCCTTGTGGTCGCCGGGTTCAATCCCACGCGGATCGAGACGGCGCACCGGCATCTGCAAATGGGGCGGCTGACACTGCTGGATCTGGCGTCACAGGTGATTGGCATCGTGGTGATGATCGTGGGCGCGGTGCTTTATCAATCCGTGGCGGCGCTGGTGGTCGGTGGCGTGGTGGGGGCGCTGGCAAAACTGGCGCTGACCCATGCGTTCCTGCCGGGGCCGGGCAACCGCTTTCGCTGGGAACGGCCTGCGGTGCAGGAGTTGGTGCATTTCGGGAAATGGATTTTCCTGTCGACCATGTTTTGGTTCTTTGCCAGCCAAGGGGACAAGGCGATCTTGGGCAAGTTCCTCTCACTCGAAGGCTTGGGGATCTACAATATCGGTTATTTCCTCGCCAGTTTTCCGCTGCTTTTGGGGCAGAACGTCACCGGGCGGGTGATGATCCCGATCTACCGCGAGGCCGGGGGCGGCGATCATCCCAAGCTGCGGCGGATGCGCTATGGGCTGAGCGGGGGGCTGCTGATGCTTTTGGCCGCAATGGCGCTGGCAGGGCCGTGGCTGGTCTCAGTACTCTATGACCCGCGCTATCTGCAAAGCGGCGCGATTCTGGTGATGCTGGCGCTGGCGCTGATGCCGCAGGTGATCGGGATGACCTATGACCAAGCGGCGCTTGCGGCGGGGGATTCGCGGCGGTTTTTTATCTCCTCGGCCTCGCGGGCCAGCTTGCAGATTGGGTTGCTGTTGGCGGGGGTGATCGCCGCCGGGCTGCCCGGTGCGTTGATTGGCCTAGGCGCGGCGATGGCCCTGTCGCATCTGGTGCTGATCTGGCTCGGCCGGGCGCATGGCGTCTGGGACGCGCGCCACGATTTGATCTTTGCCCTGCTGGGGATCGTGCTTGGCGCACTGGCGCTTTGGCTGCATTGGGGCCGGGTACAGGGGCTCAGCGCTACGGTCTGAGCGGATCAGCTCTTTTGCTTGCGTGCCATACGCGCGGCGGGGGATTCGCGGCGTTTTTTCATCTCCTCGGCCTCGCGGGCCAGCTTGCAGATTGGGTTTCTGTTGGCGGGGGTGATCGCCGCCGGGCTGCCCGGTGCGTTGATTGGCCTGGGCGCGGCGATGGCCCTGTCGCATCTGGTGCTGATCTGGCTTGCGCGGGCGCATGGCGTCTGGGACGCGCGCCACGATCTGATCTTCGCCCTGCTGGGGATCGTGCTTGGCGCACTGGCGCTTTGGTTGCATTGGGACCGGGTACTGGGGCTCAGCGCTACGGTCTGAGCGGATCAGCTCTTTTGCCTGCGTGCCATACGTGCGGCGCGGCCCTCTTTACCTGCCTTTAAGCGTTCTTGCCATACTTTGCCCAAGGTGCGGCGCTTTTCGCGGGGGCTGAGGTCGGGGATCGACACGACGGGGATGAGCCCCGTCTCGCGCGTCATCTGCCGGGAAGAGCGGATCACCGGGCGGCGCAGTTCCAGCAAAAAGGCCACGATCAGGGCAAGCGCGAAGCTGCCCATGCCACCTATCGCCGCCCGCTTTTTGCGGCTGAGAGAGACGGGGTAATCCGGCAGTTCGGCCTGCTCCAGCGTGATCAGTTTCTCACCCCGTTGATCGGATTCGAGTGAGAACCCCACCTCCGCCTCGTTGCGGCGGGCTGTGATCACCTCCAACTGGTCCTGCAGCTGGGTTAGGCGACGATCAAACCGGGCCAGTTCACGCTCAACCTCAGGTGAGGTTTGCAGGCTGGCGGTCAGCGTTTCGCGCTGCTCTTGCAGCAAATCGCGCTGCGTGGTGAGGCTTTCCAACGTGGCGTCCAGTTCGGCCTGTTCGCGGGCGATGGTGGCGGCGCGGGCGTCGGGGTTGACCCGGTCGCGGGCCAGCCGGGAGGCGATGATCTCGCGGTCAAGCTCAAGGAGGGCGTCGTTCAGGCTGCTGATTTCGCCGCGGCGAAACTCAAGACTGCCTTCGAGAGACAGATCATTCTCGGCCCGGTAATCGGCCAGTTCCGCCTCAAGCTCAGAGATGTCGCGGATCAGGTTCTGCTCTTGGCGCTGAAAGAACTCCAAGGTCTCTTGGGTCTGGCTTTGGCGTTGGGCCGCCGACATCTGGCGGGTGCGGTCGGCAAATTCGCGCGCCACGGCCTGCGCATCGGCGGGGTTGTCCATCTCGGCGGTGAAGGTCATGACAGAGATGGTGCCGTCATCGGCAAAGCCCTCGCGCGCGGCGGCCACACCGGTGATGGTAACCGAACGGCGCAGCAGATCAACCTTTTCCGACATCCGCAGCGCGGTAAGATCATCATAAAGATCAAAGTGTTGGATGATGTCCACGAGGGTGCCGCGGGCCATCAACTGCTGCTCGATCAACTGCAGACGACGCGCCGATGACCCCTCTACGGTGGAGGGGGCCAGATCATTGGCGATCTTGGGCTGCTCGATCTGAATGACTTCGGAAGATTGGTAAACATGCGGCGTCGAAAGCGCTCAGTAGACCGAGGCGATGCAGCCCAGTAGCGTGATCAAAATGATCACGCCCGCCCGACGGCGGAGCATGTCGATGATGTCATCGAATGTATAGATCGGTCCCATGTGCCTCTTTCCAACCTGCCTAAAGCCCCCGACCGTTGCCCGGCGGAGTTTCCCTGCCTAGACCAGAAGACTTGGGCGATAATAGGGCGCTAGAGGGGGCAGCGACAGGGGGTGTCAGGCATATTTCGGCAGGCTGGACGCGCGCGTCCGGTTCAGTACGATGCCCAAGAGCGGCACCTGACCTTCGAGCATGCGTTCGCATTCGCGCAGATGGCGCGCCATTGTTTGCGTCCCGTCCGAGATCAGCAACACACCATCAAGTTGCGGCAGGAATGCCGACAGATCGTCATGCTCCAACATGGGTGGCATATCGTAGAGAACGATTTCTGGCTGCAGTGAGGCGCGCAGGCGCAGCAGTGTTTCGGCGGTGGCGCTGTCTTGGAGGATTTCGGCGGCGTTCACCTCGGGCTGGTCATTCAGGCCGAGGGCCAGCGTGTCACTGACCCGCAGCATCCCTTTGCCAAGATCGACCCGTCCGCTGAGCAGGTCGCTCATTGCGCCGGGGGCTTGCAGGTCAAAAGCGCGGGCCAGACCGGGGTTGCGCATGTTCATGTCCATCAACACGGTGCGCGATCCCGGCACACGCGACAGGCTCAGCGCCAGATTGGTCGCTGAAAAGCTGTTGCCGCAGCCCGAGGTGGGGGCGGTGACAGCGATATTGACCCAGCGGTGCTCTAGAGTGGTTTGACGCAGGCGCGTGCGCAGCAGGTCAAAAGCCCGCGCGGCGGCGCTGTTGCGGTGATCGTCGACCAACGGCATGTCCCCCCCGGGGCCGGGGGTGGCGATGGGCAGGTCTTGCCAACGCGGCGCGCGGTCGTCGCCGATATAGCGCGACACGGCCGGAGCGGCGGTGGGCAGCGCCTCTTCAGACGCAAGATCGCCGTCGAACTCATCCTCATGGTCGATCACGGTGCGGCGCGGGCGGATGCTGTGCCGCATCCCCGGGCCGCCAAACTGCGCCGACACATCGCTGTTGTCCGCGCCAAGGGCGTCGGATGCATAGAGATCTTTCATCGTCTTCCCTTTCGATTTTCTGAACATGAGGCGCTAATTTTCTCGTTGTTGCCGGGCGCGGCAAGCATCGCTCAGCACCCGGTCCGGCGCAAGACGACGCCAACGGTTTTGAGCAGAATCGTCAGGTCCATCGGCAGCGACAGATTGCGGCGATAGGCGGCGTCGACCTCATTGCGGTATGTAAAGCGGCTGTTGTTGCGCGCCGAGACCTGCCACAACCCGGTGATGCCGGGGCGCAGGGCGAAATAAGCTTTCGCTTCGCCGTACATCTCAAGCTGGTCGGGCATCATCGGACGCGGGCCAATCAGGCTCATGTCGCCTTTAAGCACGTTCCAAAGCTGCGGCAGCTCATCCAACGAGGTTGCCCGCAGGAAGGCGCCAACCCGTGTGATGCGCGGATCGTCCTTCAGTTTTTGCATCTCGTCCCATTCGGCCCGCATCGCCGGGTTCGCGGCAAGGTAGCTTTCCAACACGGCATCGGCATCGCGGACCATGGTGCGCAGTTTCAGGATAGAGAAGCGTTTGCCCCCCCGCCCAAGACGCTGCTGGGTATAGAAGGGCTGCCCGCTTTCAATCCAAAGCGCCAGCGCGCAAAGGGCGATGATCGGCAGCGCGATGGGCAGGGAGGCAAGGATCAGCAGCCGGTCGATAATCGGTTTCGCATAGCGCCCATAAAGGCCGGTAGGACGCAGACGAAAGGCCGCCAAAGCGCGCGGCGCGGGCAGCGCGGCGGCACCCGCAGCAGCAGGCTGCGTGCGGCCCAACATCGGGCCGGCGAGGGCTTCCATTGAGCCATAGGTATGGCTGTGGGCGTCAAAGTACTTCATTCCAAACCCCCCAGGGTTCATTCGCATTCAATCGGACCTGTCCGGCCCACGGCGCCTTCGCCCCGCTTTGTCTCAACGGCCTAGGCGGCCTATACGTTCAGGTAGGATATGTATCATTTGTTACCACCTTTTCGCCTTATTCGATCCATTTTCTCAGAAACAGACTGTTTCGCAGGAGAGGGGGGTGGCAGAAATTAGCGAGGGAACTGTAGGGGTTAGGCAGGGGGTGCTCGGGCGTGGACCCTGCTGGCATGCCGCGAAAAGAGGGGTGCGGATGGGCGCGAAAGTGTGTATCAAGAGCTTGATATTGTTGAGGAATATCTTTTATTTCAGGGCTGTGCCGCGATGCGCTCCGTGTATCGGCTGCTTGCCTCTCCTACACTAAGGCACTTGTGGAGGGATGAGATATCGGCACGCCTGCGGTCACCTCTCGCGGAGCTCTCACAAAAATGTCAGGGCGATAAATGGGCGACAGTTGGGCGCAGGTAGTGGATGTGTGAAAGCAAATTCGTCCTGCATGGCAGCAAGATTTCAGAGGATTCTTCGGTTGGTTGTGAGGCTTGGCTTGGTGCGGACCAAGGCAAATACTGAAGACCCAAAAATTACTGTGTTCAAACGAGAGGAAAGGACACCCTGGGTCAAGATGAGCGTGCCCCGCCACCCACCAGTACAGCAGCCCCTCATTACCACCGACGATTTGTCGCTGGTTGCGTCACACAACCCAGCCGAGGTCTATTCTCCGTTTCAGCTATTGCCGTTCACGACATGTTTTTTGCCGGAACGCTGCGCGTCCTCGGCCAAGGGCGTCGGCAGGTCGAAGTCGTCGAAGGTGCCTGCATAGCCGTTCCCGCCCATCCGGCCGAGCGCGTCGAGTGTTTCTGCCGCGCCGGTATGTCGGGCTTCGCCATAGGCTGGCGGATCTGACGGATACTGTGCTGGTCGATGGCCTAGTAGCCTCCGCGATCTTTGCCGCTGCGTTGACCTGTTGCTGAATGCACGTGAACTGTAGACCTGCACTGTCGGCGTCAATTTTTGGCTTAGGGTTGCGCGTGGGCGTTAACGGCGTCGCCTATGGGCAAAGCAGTGTCACCGTTCTAGCTCGGCGCGGGTCAGAGAGGTTTTCGGCCCAAAACCTTAAGTGTTACCGCCCGACCAAAACGCATCACCGGGTAGACCGCCTTCGCAACGCGGTCGGAACTTAACGCCCCTCGCCGCCGCGACAGACGCGAGAGCAGGGCGACAGCTTTCGCGCCATGGAAAACCTCACCGTCAAGATCGACGATCATCCCATCGTTCAGATCCAGACCATAACTATTGGCCCTGGTTCGATCGGTGCGCGCATTGATCAGTTCAACGGCATGGCCTTCCCGAAGTCGAAAGAGCGCGACATAGTTTGCGCAAAAAGGACATTCACCATCGTAGACGATCCGCAGCGGCGTCATGGCTCTTGCATCCTCTTGATGAACTTTTGGACGGATTGCGGGTCCAGCAACGCAAGGTATAGGAGCATCATCGTCGCAGAATAGGTGCTGACGGGGAGCAACAGGTAGAACGTCGAATGCATGCTTAACCCGATGAATATGGCCGTTGCGCGATGGCGACGGGTAAGGATCGCATAGGCGAGAAAATATTCGACGACCAAGACGGCGCAGGACATCAACGCAAGGAGCATGGGAGAAGCGAGAAGTATCTCAAGCGTGCGACCCGAATAGCTCCAAACGAAAATCTGTTCGAGCCTTTGTCCTGAAATGAAGGCTTGGTCTGACTTGTCCACCGCAGTCCAGAAATAGAGTGCCGACATTTGCAGGGCGATCAGGCGCTGCCCCCACAAGATGCCGTGTTCAGGTAGAACCCGGTTTCCGCTCTGGATGGCCGTCCATCGGTCAAAGGAATAAGACCGGCCGCAATCCGTAAACATGAGGAAAATACAAGAGATGCCAAGAAGATAGACATGGTGATGATTCCAACCCGCGGTACCAAGGCCCGCTTGTCTCATCCCGTATAGAAGAAATATTGTCAGCCCAAGCAGACCGATTGACAGTCTGGCGCGGACGCCCAGCAGGGCTGCGATTGCAAAGATAAAGAAGACCAATCCCAGCAGCAGTTCGCTGAATGTCTCCGCCGCGAAGGGTGCGACTTCGGCACCGAAGCGGACAATTGCCATGGTTGCCAGCCCAATTCGCATAAGCGCAACTGCCCGCGTTGGACCAGTGGCGTCTGGGCCCCAAGCGACGAAGTCGCGCAACATCACCCCAGCGTTCATGGCTTCTTCCCTTCGCTGGAGGCGCAGATATTTTCGATCTTCAAGGCTTGCCAGCCCTGACGGGTTCCAACCGCCCCTTCGAAACGAACCGAACTTGTTTCAGGTACCGTTGCGCATAGGGGCGCGGCAAAATGGGCGAAATGCTCTGTCGCGAAAATGCGATTCTCGAAAAGGTAGTGCAAAATCAACGGATATTGCTCGATATCTGCCGCTTCCAATGGGGTGTGCATTGTCTCGGCACCATCCTCATGTCGCACGACAAAGCGGCCATTGGGAATGCCCACACCCACCCCAGAGAACATGACCCACTCGCGCAGCCATGGCAAATGGGAGCCGAAGATCTGTCCAGGAGCCGGGCCCAGATAGATCAATACCGCAAACAAGCCGAAAGCAATGTGGCGCGCTAACATCGAAAGATTTCCGCTCTGCGGGCGTGACACGGTTCCTGGTGTGGGTACATGGGTCATTGTTGCGGCCTCTTTCACTGCTTGCGCCAGTATCTAGGTTTCACACAACCATGTTAAGAAATCGGGACGAAAATTGGGCAAAATGTGAGCCATGGTTGGGAAACATAGAAATTGCACCGGGTTTGGGCAGTTAGATGCTTGATAGGTGACTGAAACCCCGCAGTTCACATTGCCCAACGGCAGGGGTGATTTTACGTCCCTCGCTCCTATCTGACCCGATCTTCGGCACTGCAGGGAACAACTGAAATCTGCCCATTTTGAATAAAACCACCCATTAGCGAACGCAGAAATTGACGAACCGAGGAGGGTGCAAGCATCTTTCTGATTGGGCCTGCATGTTCAATCCGTTAATTTCGGGGCGCACTCGATTTTCTCGGTGCTACTGTCGTGGCGGCCACTCCTCCTTTGCGTTCGTCCAAAGTGTACCGCTCTGCGCCCGCTCTACGCCGTGTTGATAAAGAGCGTTCATATAGGTTGATGAAAACCGATCCGACGGATCATAGACGATCCCAGATTTCGGATCGATTGAAGTTACCGAAAAGCGTAGCCCCCGTTCGCGTGCGTAAAGCTGGGTCGCGTTGACCTGCAGCAATGCGTTGGCTCGGCCTGTTGTCGTGAGTGCCTGTTGCGAAATGCTTAGCGCGGATCTTCCTACTGTTTCAGGGGCCGGATTAAGCGTGTTGTTGATCAGGACGTAAATATGCCCGCCTTGCAGCCTGTGATCAGGTGTCGTGAACGCGAAGTTGGGGACCGCCAGAAACTGCATGTGTACGCCCCCGTCGACATGCGTTTCCGCATAGGTTTTACCCCCCGCAGTGTATCGCAGATTTACCGGCGGAAAGAGCCCCGGCAGTGCGGCAGAGGCGCGCAAGATGCTGCGAAACAGCTCGTATTGCCCTGCGGCGGCGATGGCGCCCATGTCCCAGATCGAGGCCCGCGCACTATCAAGTTCCGAGGTGACAACGAGCAGGCTTTTTCCCGTTCTGTGCTTTTGCGCGATGGCACGAAGGAACGAGGGTGGGGTGTGCTGGGTGATCAACGCAGCCAGCGGCGCGGTGTCATATAGCGCGTCGCTGAAGACCGCTTGAAATGGCCGCATCTGCATGATGTCACCTGCGTCACTTTCGGTGAAAACGCGGGTTAGAACATTATCGTAATTCGGTCCCATAAACGCAAACGGAGCGATGAGGGCGCCGGTCGAAATGCCGGTCACCAAGTCGAAATTGGGCCTGTCGCCGCGCTTTGACCAGCCCACAAGCGCGCCCGCCCCAAAAGCACCGTCCTCACCGCCGCCGGATAGGGCCAGCACGTTCGGCCCGGCAGAGGGGTCCGGTAAAGACGACGGGGGATGCAGGTGTTTGCGCCATTCGTCCGGCCCATCATCCGCAAAGAGACGAAACCGCGACAGCGGGTCATTGTCCGTTTCGACGCGCGTCGCCAAAGGCGTCTGAACGGGGCTTGTGCAGGCTGAAAGAGCGGTGGCCCCAAGGCCCATGAGAAACGAACGGCGGCCCACAATGCCCTTGTTTGGTTTCGTGCAAATCATCTTAATTCCCTCAGGGGCACCGAGCGATGGGCCTTGCTCGGTAAGCTGTGATTCAGCCCGATGGTTTTCGTGGTCGGGCGCCGTGATCTGGTAGCGGGCGGATGCAGTGCCATCCTCAAGTGTAAAATCTACGGTCAAGGGACGCTCAGCGCTCGCCGTCGTGATCGGTTCGTCTATGTCGGAATGCACCAAAACCGCCCGAGCGAGACTAAGTGAGGCGCGCATAAGTAAGCCCGGGCAAAGGTGGGGGGGAGGTTCAATTCAGCCTATCCGTTTCTCGGCAAGACACGGAGAATACGGCAACCCCCTGAGGGTTGCCGCATCGCAATCTCGTGGCGAAGCGCGAACTAACCCTTCTTCGGCATATTGGCCGGGGCGCACGCCAGTGGCACATCTGCTTTGGGGGACATACAGGTGCCCCGAACGGTGCCGCCATCGCGGCCCGAGAACTCGCAGACAGACTGTGGCTCAACATTCTCGCAAGCTTCAATAGCCTCGCGCGGCGGGCGGCCTGCGCGTTCGCCCTGACCGGAAGGCGCAGATTGCGCATAAACGGTACCTTGATCCGTTGCCGAAGCACTTTCAGCGCGCACGGCGGAAATGTTAAGCGCGCCCAGAACCACAGCGGCGAAGGTGATCGCGAGGATGATGCTTTGGTTGCCTTTGATGCGGGGTACTGTTGGCCGGTAAAGTGGGATCTTACGTTGGGCCGCAGCCTGTTCGCGTTGTGCTCTAAGTTTATCCATGAACATCGTAGGTTCTCCTGTTGTGGCGTTAAGTCGCCATTCACAGGGCCTTTTTCCATGTTCTTTGAGCAGTGAGTTTGCAGCAATTATGCAGCGAGAATGCAGATCGTAAAAAAATGCACTCTGTAGCTTTTCTGGCTCAATTCTCGAAAGGTTGGGGTAGGGGCGGCCCCTTTAGCCATCGTAGGCGTATCCCACCCCATAGACAGAGCGGATCGGGTCCCAAGTGCTGACCGATGCGATCTTGCGCCGGATGTTTCGAATGTGGCTATCGACGGTTCGGTCAAAAACCTCTGTGTCGTCGGGAAAGGCCAGTGCAAGCAGTTGGTCGCGCGAAAAAACGCGGCCTGGCCGGGAAGCAAGCGCCTGCAGCACCGAGAATTCCCGGCGTGTGAGGTCAAGGAGGCTGCCATCCAGTGTTGCCTGCCACCGGTCGCCGTCGATGATGAGGCGGTCGTTCGTGGCAGGGATTTGTGCGGGCTGACCCATAGGGCGTCTGCGTAAAACCGCCCTGACCCGCGCGACAAGCTCACGCGGAGAGAAGGGTTTGCACAGGTAATCATCTGCCCCCAGTTCAAGACCCAGAAGACGGTCGATTTCTTCTACTTTCGCGGTGGTCATGATGATCGGTACATCGGATGTTTTGCGCAATTCTCGACAGATCGTCAGGCCATCCACCTCGGGCAGCATCAGATCCAGAATGACCAGATCATGCTGATTTGTCTGGGCAAGCGCGATGGCACCCGCGCCCGTACCCAACATTTCTACGCTCATACCGTCAGCAAGCAGGTAATCCCGCACGACTTCTGCAAGTGCTATTTCGTCTTCTACGATCAGGATGCGCGCCATGGTCACACTGCTTGTTTCGGCAATCGTATGAAAATTTGTACCCCGCCCAACTCGGATCGGCCAGCAGAGATGGTGCCGCCATGCGCCTCTACGATGGCCCTACAGACGGAGAGCCCCAGCCCGGACCCCCCATGCGCGCGAGACCGCGATGCCTCCACGCGGTAGAAACGGTCAAACAGCTTGTCCCCATCGTCTTCGGGCGCGGCTGGCGGCGTGTCCTCTACAGTCAGCTGCGCGAAACCCTCGCCGTCTTGCAGATTAACGCGTATCTGGCCGGGCCCATCGGTATATCGAAAAGCGTTCTCAAGCAGGTTATCCATGACTTGGCCAATCTGCCCTCGGTCACAGGGAACCCACATCTGCATCGGCAGATTAAGCTCCAACTCTATCCCTTTAGCGCTGAGCTTTGAACGCATCGTTTCAGCCGCCTGCTTCACAAGGGACGGGAGGTCTTCTTGTTCAATTGACGATGTCAGCTCGGCTTCGCGGCCATAGGACAGTGTTTTGAGGTCCTGTACGAGACGCGACAGTCGCATGAGCGCTGCATGCATTTCGGTCAGCGTTTTGTCGTCGGGCTGGCGGATCCCGTCCTGTAGCGCCTCAATCTGGGCGCGTAGCACTGCAAGCGGCGTTTGCAGTTCGTGACTGGTGTTGGAAATCCATTCACGCTCGGCCTTGGCGGTTTGTTCAAGTGTCGCCGCCAAAGTGTTGTAGTGGCCGATCAACTGCCCCAATTCGTCACTTCTGTCTTGTTTGATCCGGGCCGTGTAATTGCCCGCCGCCATCGTTTTCGCGCCGGCCTCCAACCGCCGAACGGGCTCAAGCAACTGGCGCGCGATGATAAACGCAGCCGCAGCCGAGAGGGCGATGGCGATCAGCGCTGCAAGAGCAAGAGAGGCATACTGCCCGCGCAAAAAGAATGTGTCGCTCGCATCTCGTTGCTCCATCGGCGCGTTCAATCCGATATAGCCAAGAAGGTTCGCGCCCGCGCAGGTGTTGTTCGCGCATACGGGGCGCCGCTCAAATAGCGCCGAGCGTTCAATATGGCCCGCGATCTGATTGCCATCGCGGTCAAGCAGCACGATACGTTTCTCCAGCCTCATATTGTCATCGCCTAATATAAACGGCGGTGGGTTGTCTGGCCTTGGTGGGGGTGGGGCTTCAGGTGGAAATCTCGGGGACCGGCTTGGGAGAGGGGCATGCGCATGTACAAATGCAGCCCACAGTTGCGGGTCTTCATCAAACTCGGCCCAACCGTTCTGTCCACGCTCAGCCAAGGATGTTGCGAGCTCGTCGAACCGTGCCAGTTCCCCCCTGAGCAGGTAGCGCGCAAAACCCTCGCGCATCCACAGGGCGACCATCAGCGCCATCACCAATACGATAAGAATGGAAATCGCTGCGACGGCTGTGAAAATCTTGGCGAACAATGACTTCCGGATTGGGTTCATATGTTAGGTCTACCACCAAAATGTGCAGTTAGTTTGCAGGGACACCAATGGTTCAACGCTCCAACAGTGGCCTGCCGATCACTACCAGACGGTATCAATCCTCAATACCCACAAGACAAAGAACGCTGCCGCAAGCCAAGGGCCAAAGGCCAGTTGGTCCGTTCGTCCACGCTGGGTGATAACCGCAAAGCCCAAGGCGCCGAGCGCCGCCCACAGCACGACCATCGGCAAGGCGCTAATACCCAGCCACGCGCCAGCGGCGGCCAGAAGCTTCGCATCGCCGAGCCCAAGCCCTTCTTGCCCTCGCAGTCTGAAAAACAAACTACCGAGCGCCCAGAAGGTCACATAGCCGACAATCGCCCCCCAGATCTCGCCCCCCGGTAATGTGCCCCTAGCATAGGCAATTAGCGAAAGCCCCAGAACGATGAGCGGCAAGGTATACCGATCCGGCAGGCGCTTCTCGCGCAGGTCGATCCGTACCAGCAGACCCAGAAACACGGCCAAAATGGCCGTGCTCGCAAGGAATAGGGCAGGCGACATATCCGCGTTCAAAGGCATTCCGTTGGCCTACAAATCATCCCGTCCTTCGGCAACAAAACTTTTTTCAGAAAGGTTGAAACCTTTTCTTAACGAACCACGTGACTGCGTTAATGCGGGTACTGAGTTGCATTTTTTTCAGCGTTCGCAGGGAGAGTAGAACCAACAATTACATCAGAAAAATGCCAACTTGGGAGAGACAAATGACTATTTCTGTTCGTACCCTGCTACGAGGGAGCTGCGCCAGCGCATTGTGCCTGACGACGACCCTTGCATCAGCGTCGTCACACCGCGAAGCGCCCGGTATCACCGAGCAGCCAAAGATCGACGCCACCGATTTCTACATGTTCAAAAGCTATGAGGCAGGGCGCGGCGACTATGTGACCCTGATTGCCAACTACCAGCCTTTGCAGGCCCCTTATGGCGGCCCGAATTATTTCACCATGGATCCCGATGCGATCTATGAGATCCACGTCAGCAACGATGCCGACGCCGAGGAAGAGATCACCTTCCAGTTCAAATTCGACAACAACCTGACGGGCGGCACCGGTATCCAGCTTGATATCGGCGGCGAGACCGTGGGCATCCCGCTGCGCGCGGCTGGCCAGATCACCGCCAGCAACCCCACAGCCGCCTTGGGCGAGACCGAAAGCTACGGTGTCACCATGATCACCGGCGACCGCCGTAGCGGCGATCGCGCCGAACTGACCCACTCGGGCGGTGCAACCTTCACCAAGCCCCTCGACAACGTCGGCAACAAGACACTGCCCGACTACGAGGCCTATGCCGACGCCTATATCTACGACAATGTCGAGATTCCGGGCTGTGGCACCGGCCGTGTCTTTGCCGGTCAGCGCGAAGAAGCCTTTGCCGTGAACCTCGGCGAGATCTTCGACTTGGTGAACCTTGTGCCCGTGCAAGGCCCTGATAACCCGATGTGGCCGCAGTACAATGACCCGGATTTCATTGCGAACGGCATCGTGCAGGACCGCGCCAATGACGATCTGATCGGCAAGGCCAATGTCACCACGCTGGCACTTGAAGTCCCGATTGACTGCCTGACCCAAGGCGATGAAGCTGTGATCGGCGCTTGGACCACCGCAAGCCTGCCGCAGGGTGAGCTTGAAGATCCGTCGCCGACCTATGAGCAGACTTCGCTCTTTGGCGGTGCTTGGGTGCAGCAGTCGCGTCTGTCGAACCCGCTGGTGAACGAAGTCGTCATCGGTCTGGCCGACAAGGACCTCTTCAACGCAGCCGAGCCGACCATCGACGAAGCCCTCGCGGTCTATGTTACCAACCCGACCCTGCCGGCCTTGCTGGACATCCTGTTCCGCGATGCGCTTGGTGCCTCGGGCGACATCGCACCGTCGAACTTCCCGCGCAATGACCTTGTGACGGCGTTCTTGTCGGGCTTTCCGGGTGTGAACCAGCCAGCTAACTTCGATGCGTCCACCGACCTGTCGGAAATGCTGCGTCTGAACACCACTTTCCCGGCGACACCACGTGATGATCAGCACACCTTTGGCCTGCTGGCCGAAGATCTGGGTGGTTTCCCGAACGGCCGTCGCCCCGGCGATGACACGGTCGACCTTGCCCTGCGTGTGATGATGGGCCGTCTGTGCCACAACGTGCCGCTTGGTCAGGAAGTCAGCGGTGATCCAAGCGCCGAAGACAGCATCAACCTTGGCCTTTGTGGCGATGGTGACCCTGATGACACAGCACCAGCGGGCGAAGTTCCCTTCACCGATGGTGCGCCGTTGCGGGCCACCGAACTGCGGGCGTCCTTCCCCTATCTGAATACGCCGATCGCCGGTTCGCCGAACAACTAAACCCAAAGGAATAGGAGAATTCCAATGTTAAAGAATATCTCGATTCTTGTGCTTCTGGGCGGTGTTCTGGTCGCCTGCGGCGGCGGGAGCGGGCTGAATGGGATCGCCTCGCTGGGGTCGGACTTTGCCCGTGCCTTCGCGCAGGATCGCAACGATGAGCCGATTTCCCTCGCCGGGGTGTCGTTGCCCCAGTTCCCCACACGGGAGCCGTTTAACCCGTAAGGGGACGGCAAGCGCCTGATTGGCGTGAATGACCTGAAACGCGGCCTTCCCCCCCGGGAGGCCGCGTTTTTCTTGGCGTCTGTGGTTTTTAGGGGCGAAAGGGCGGCGGGTCGGGCAGGGGGGCTGTATCTGCCCCTTGGGGCGAGAAACTGCGCGCAATGACGCGCACTTCCTTTTGACCTAGCACCGTGCGGCGCAGCAGCCGCGAACTCAGCGTGACCGTGAGACCGTCAACCTCGGCCCGGCTTTCGACGTCAAAGACCGCCGAGGTGAAGCCAATCCCGTCCAGCGTCACAATCCCCGCGTCGGTGAGGTCGCCCTTGGTAAGAAAGCCCGCCGCCGCGCGCCGTTTGACAAGCTGTCGCGCCGCACTGGGCGAGCCCAGCATCACGGCCATCACCGTCTCATTGGCCGTGTTCAAATTCACATTCCCGGACTGCGGCAGCAGGCTGACATGGGGTGCCAGCGCGGCGCGGGTCTGGGCGTCCAACGCTTGGATTTCCGCCAAGTCCCGCACCGGGCCGCGCCGGATCAGGTGGTCATTTATATCGAGCGCCACACGGTCCGGCAGTTCCAGCGCAGTGATCAGTTGCGCCAATGTCTGCTGCTGCGCAAGCCGGCCCGCCGCCAAGGCATTGAGGTCAAACCGCGCCTGCGCGTCATTCACGGTGATCGAGAAGCTGCCGGTTTCCAGTTCAACTTCCTCCTGCGCGGCCAGCGCCCAAGGCTCGGCCATATGGTCGGTCTCGGGGGCTTCTTTCATGTCTCGGCGCAGGGCTGCGACCAGCGATGCCTCCGCGCCAAGCGCCAGCGCTTCGGCCTGCGTGGCCGCCGCAGCCCGGCGGGTGCGGTCCATCAGGTTTTCCTGCGAGGTGAACATCAACACGACAATGGCCGCGCCAAGCGCCAGTGCCACCAGCACGTTGATCAGGATCACCCCAGCCTCACGCGCCCTCATTTCGGCACCACTTGGCTTAATGGCACCAGCCGCCGCAGCGTGCCTGCTCCGGTGATCTCAAGGCGCAGGTCCACGGCAGACGCCGGAGTGTCGCTGGCGGGGTCAGGCCAGGTGTCATGCCAAATGCCCCCGTCGTCGAGCACCCGAAAGGTCAGGCTCTCGACCTCTGGCACAAGGGTCTGCGTCAGATCGGGGTCAGCGTTTTGCGTGCCCGACTGGCGGTGCAATTCCCCCTCGGCACGCAGGTAGCGGCGCAGGGTGCGCCCGTCTTGCAGCGGAGCCGAGAGTACGCCCGCCTCCAACGTGACCGCCTGCGGATCGGCTTCGATCAGATCGCGGCCAAAGATCATGAGCGCGCGGTCAAGCCGGGCCAGATGCTCCAGCCGCCCATCGGTCTGCGCGCGCACCCGCAGGATCGTGTCCAAGGTGGTAAAGGCGGCAAGACCGACCATGGCAAAAAGGCTCAGCGCCACCAGCATTTCGACCAATGTCACCCCGGCCATGCCGTCGCGCCGAGGGGTCATGCGCCGGTCGAGCCGATCAGGTTGTTGGCGCCATTGGTCACACTAAGGATCGCCAGGCCGCGGCTGCATTGCCCGTCTTTCTGAAACCGGTAGGGGCCGACAACACCGTCAAAGCCCGCCTCACGCAGCAGTCCCTTGCGGTCTTGCTGGGCAATCCGGCCAAGGATGCGGGCCATCTCCACGGCGTCGAATGCCAGCCCTGCCAGCACGCCGGGGTCGGCCTCGCTGACCTCGGCAAAGGCGGTGGCGAAGGCTTCGAAACCCACCGGGTCGGGGGCGGCGAACCACCCGTCTTGCAGCGCCGCGATCCGGTAGGGGGTGATCGAGGCCCATTGCTCGGAGCCCAGCAGTTGCACCCCGCTGGATTTGAGGGCGGCGGCCTGTTCCTCGAAGGGTCCGCCGACCACGGGCAGATAGACCGCGTCGGGCAGCGCGCCGCCGTTGGCCGCGCGGATTTTGTCCACCAGCCCTGCGGCCGAGGCCGCGACCACTGGGGCGGGCATCTTGATCCCAACGCTGGCCGCCACCGCCTGCGCGGCTGTCGCCGACAGGGCCCCGAAGGCACCGGGCGGGACGACGGTGGCCACGCTGCGCTTACCACGTGAGGCCGCAAACCCAAGGATCGATTTGGCCGATTGCTGCGGGGTGATGCCAAAGACAAACAGGTTCCCCCCAGCGATCGAGCTGTCGTTGGACAGCGACACCACCGGCACATCCACCGCCGCTGCCACGGCGCGGCTTTGCCCCGAGAACATTGGCCCCAAGATCATCCGCGCGCCGCCCGCCTGCGCGGCTTTGGCCGCCGCAACCGCCGAGGCGTCGCTATCGCCCGCGTCGACCACCGCCACCTCTGCGCCCGGTGCTGTGGAATTGCCGCCAAGGCTTGCAGCGGCCAGCATGATCTGACCTAATGACGCTCGCGGCCCGCTGAGAGGGGCCAGCAGAACCGCCTGACCCACCGCATTCGCTGGCGGCAGCTTGTCGCCCCCCGTCAGAGACAGCCCGCCACAGCCCGACAGACCAAAGAGCGCAGATGATCCACCAAGACCCAGCAACAGACGCCGCCGTGTCAGCGCCGCCCCAGCCCCGCAAATCGCGGCTTCGGGGGTTTGTTTCGCTCGTGCTTTTGGCATCTTTCGCGCTCCTTTTTTACCTGGCTGCATTGATCGTGACCCTCCCGGCCACCGCGCTGCACCGTGTGGCGGTTGTCCCTGCACAGATTACTGACCTGTATGGCAGCCTGTGGAAAGGCCGCGCGGTGCTTAGCGGTGGATATTCGCTGGACTGGGAGGTTCGGGGCCAGCCCTTGCTGCTGGCGCGCGGCGTGGTCGATTGGACGCTGCAGGGCCGCGACACCCAGCTGACCGGGGTCGCCCGTGCCACGCCTTGGGCGCTTGAGGCTGAAACGGTCGTGGGCCGCGCCGGGCCGGGGCTTATGGGGCTTATCCCGGGGCTGGCGTTGAAAAACTGCACCTCACGCGCGGTGGTCGATCTGCAGAGCCTGAGCTGGCGAGAGGGCCGTGCCGCGGCGGCGGGGGTTGTTTCGGTCGAGGCGGGCAACTGCGAAGATTTGCTGGGGCGCGCCGCGTCGGTGCCGCAGATGACGCTTGATCTGACCACGCAGGGCAATGATGCCCGCGGCCTGCTGCGCGACCGCGACAGCGTGCTCGCGGAACTCACCGTGACCGGCGACCGCCGGGTGATTGGGCGGGTCGAACCCGAAGGGGCGGTCTTGGTGCCCGGCATGCCGACCGGCGGCCCGATCATCATCGAATACCCTTTCTAAGTCACCAGATTGTTCAGGTTGACGATCGGCAGCAGGATCGACAGCACCAAAAGCATCACGATTCCGCCCATGATCAGCAGAACGGCCGGCTCGACCAGGGCTACCAGTGCTGCGACCAGCGCATTCAGGTCGCGTTCCTGATCATCGGCGGCGCGGGTCAGGGTCGCGCCCAGCACGCCGCCTGCTTCACCGCTGGCCACCATGGCGATCAGCATCGGCGGAAACACCTTGGCCTCCTCTAGCGCCTGCGACAGGGCCACCCCTTCGCGCACCCGCGCCGTGGCCTGAGTGACCTTCGCGCGGATATGCAGGTTCGGCACCGTCTGCGCCGCCGCAGCCAACGCATCGACCAAAGGCACGCGGCTGACCGTCAGGGTCGCGAGGGTGCCCGCGAACTGCACCGCATTGGTCTTGAGCGAGAACCCCCGCGTCAGCACCGAGCGCGACAGGAAACGGTGCCAGCGCAGCCGGACCGCGGGCTGCCGCAACAGGCTCACCGCCGCCAGTCCCGTCGCGGCCACCCCCCCAAGGGCCACGAGCCCCCAAGCGTTGATAAAGTCGCTCACCGAGATCAGCGCCCGGGTCAGAAACGGCAGTTCCGCCCCGCGTGAGGTAAAGACGCGCACGATGTCGGGCACAACGAATGTCAGCAGCGCCACGATCACCGCCAGCGACACCACGGCAAGGATCGCCGGATACAGCAGCGCCAGTTGCACCGTCTGGCGGTTCTTGGCGCGGGTTTCCACAAAGCCTGAGAGATGCTCCATCACCTGACCCAATTGGCCCGAGGTCTCTCCCGCCGCCACCGAGGCGCGGTAGAAATCGCCAAAGACATTCGGGTAATCGCCAAGCGCCTGAGCAAAGCTGCGACCCTCTAGGACCGAGGCGCGCAGGTTGAGCAGCAGCGAGGTCACCGCCGGTTTTCCGCTTTGATCCGCCACAGTTTTCAGCGCCTGTTCGACCCCAATGCCCGACCCGACAAGCGTGGCCAATTGCCGTGTCAGCAGCGTCAGCGCCCGGCGCGGGATGCGAGGCTTGCCAAAACCCGATTGCTTGGCGGTCTTGCTCTGTTTTGTCGGCTCGACAGAGAGCGGCGCGAGGTTGCGCTGGCGCAGATTGCTGCGGGCGGCGGCGGCGCTAGCGGCCTCAATGATGCCCTTGGTTGATTTGCCCGCGGGGGTCAGGGCTTCATAGGCAAAGGCGGGCATCAGTCAGCCTCCGGTGCGGGCGAGGCGTCTTGGGCAGGCGGGGGGAGAACCGCGCCCTCATGGATCGCGCGGGCGACCTCTTGCGCCGTGGTCATGCCTGCGCGCATCTTGGCGATGCCGTCTTCCAGAATGCCCGGACCCCGCGCCCGCGCCGCGGCGATCAGGCTGGCTTCAGATTGGCCTTCGTGCATCATCCGCTCAAGATCGCCATCGACCTCGATGATCTCGTACAGCGGCAGGCGCCCGCGATGCCCGCTGTTTTGGCAGTTGTCGCAGCCCATGCCTTTCTGAACGATCTCTCCGGGTTTGACCTTGCCCGCCAGAAGATCGCTTTCGGTCTGGGTGACGGTGTGATCGGCCAGACAGTCCGGGCAGTTGCGCCGCACCAGACGCTGGGCGATCAGCCCGCGCAGCATTGGTGCCAGCAGGAACCGCTCAACCCCCATTTCCACCAAGCGCGAGACCGCGCCGATGGCCGTATTGGTGTGCAGGGTCGAGATCACCAAATGCCCGGTCATCGCCGATTCCACCGCAATCTGCGCGGTTTCGCGGTCGCGGATTTCGCCCACCATGATGACATCGGGGTCTTGCCGCAGGATCGCGCGCAGCCCGCGGGCAAAGCTGAGGTCGGTCTTGGCATTGACCTGCATCTGGCCAACCCCGTCCATCGTGTATTCGATCGGGTCCTCGACCGTCATGATATTGCGCTGCCGGTCGTTGAGCATGTCGAGCCCGGCATAGAGCGTTGTGGTCTTGCCCGAGCCAGTGGGGCCGGTCACCAGCACCATGCCGTCGGGCAGGGCGAGGATGCGTTTCAGCACAGTGTTATCGCGAGGCGACAGACCTAGATGGTCGATGCCGCGCAGGGTCTGGCCACGGTCCAAGAGACGCAGCACTACCCGTTCGCCGAATTGCGACGGAATGGTCGAGATCCGCACGTCGAGGTCATAGCCCCCGACCCGTAGCGACACCCGACCGTCCTGCGGCAGGCGTTTTTCGGCGATGTCGAGCTTGCCCATGACCTTGATCCGGCTCACCAGCAAGGGCGCCAGCGCGCGTTTCGGGCTGATCACTTCGCGCAGGATACCGTCGACGCGGAAACGCACCAGCAGGCGGCGCTCTTCGGTCTCGATATGCACGTCCGAGGCGCCTTCCTTGACTGCTTCGAGCAGCAGCGCGTTGATCAGCCGCACCACCGGGGCATCGTCGTTCTGCGCCAGAAGATCGTCGATAGAGGCCGCCGTATCGGCAAGCGTGACCAGATCGTCATCGGCATCGGCGGCCACTTGCGCGGCCTCGGACGCGGAATCGCGATACAGCGTGCCAAGCGCGGCCTCGAATTCCGTGGTGCCGACTTCTTCGAAGGTCAATGTCGTGCCGCAGACCCGCTGCGCTTCGATCAGCGCCTCAAGCGGCGCATCGCTGCGATACTGGCATAGCGGACCCTCGGCGCCGGGCGTCACGATGACGCCATGGCTTTGGGCAAAGCCGTAGGCGAGGCGGGTCAGGAGGCTTGGTTCAGGCATCACAGGGCTCCCAGCAGCAGACGGGCCGAAATCACACCGGGCGCCGGGCGGCGGTCGACTTCGAGCGCCTCAAGGGTCACGTCATGCTGTTCTTCGAGATCGGCAAGCCAAAGCAGCAGGGTGGCAAAGGGCGTGTCGTCCAAGGTCACGCGAATGCCGTCGTTTTCGGGCTCGATCCGGCGCAGGGTCAGCTGCGCCGCGCTGGCGGAACTGGTGATCCGGGTGGCAAGCGGGGTGTCATTGATTGGCGCAGTCGGCGCGATCTCGGTCTGGGCGGCCAGTGCTGCGGTGTCCTGCACAAGGCGGTACGCCGCGATATCGGACCGCGCCTGCGCTTCACCCGCTTGCAGCGGCATCCATGCAAAACGGTAAAGCGCCACCAAAAGGGCCAGCGGGATCACAAGAGCGATGAGCAGTTTTTCGCGTCTGCTGAGCCGATCAAAACCTGTCATCCGCCCGCCCCTTTGGTGATGCGCATTTCAACTTCCGCGCCGCCATTTCCAGCGGTGGCCGCCCCGCTGCGCACGGCAAAGCCTGCGGTTTCAAGTTCCTGCTCAATGCGTTGCAGGTCTTCCAATCCGGGGCTTTGCATCAGCACCACCAGTGTATTATCGCGCCGCCCCCAAGACAGGCGGCGGAACCCCACGCTGGCAGGGTCTGAGGCCAATGTGCCCGCGACCTCGTTCAGCAGCGGCAAAAAGGGGCCGCGCCCCTCCTCGCTGGGGGCCGGGGTGAGCCGTGCGAGGATCGGCCCGACATCGCCGGTCAGCGGGACGCCGGGCAGTATGTTTGCAATGGCGGCTTCGGCTGCGAGGCGTTCCTGCTGCGCAATGCGTTTGAGGGCGGCAGTGTCAAAGGCCGTCAGGCCAAGATGGATCATCAGCGCCGCACCGGCGGCCACCGCGGCCCATCGCCATGCCGCAACCCCTTCGGCCCCTGTCGTGCGCTGGCGTGCAAAGCTGAAAGCAAGGTCGCGCGGGTCCGGTGGCGGCGGCGCGGCAGAGAGGTCTTGGGCTGGCAAAGCGTCACCCAGCGGTTCGGCGAGCGCGTAGAGCTTGGGGTTTCCCGAGCGGCTCCAGAACAGCGGCAGCATCTCGGTCCGCAGGGCAAATCCGGTGCCATCCGAGCAGCGTACCACCGCCCTGTCGCCATCGCGCCAGACCGACCATGCCGGGCCGCCCCCGGCATCGGGGCGCGGGATCATCAGAAACTCCGGCAGATAGGGGGCCTCGGCGGCGGCGATCTCTGCCATGATCTCTTGCGACAGGACAAAGGCCAGCAGTTGACCCGGATCGGCGTTCTCAAGTGGGCCTTGGATCACCTGCACCGACTGGATCGGAGCGGCGATACGGTCTTCGACGGCAAAGGTCAGCAAAGCGCGCCGTTGGCGGGCAGTGGCGCGGGGCACATCGACCAGAAAGCTGCCGACTTGCTCGGCGGCCACAAGCCTTGCGGACAGGCCATTTTCTTTCGGGCAATAGGCATCGGCGCGGGCCAGTAGACCGGCCGTGGCAGGAGACAGCAAAGGTTTCAAAGTATTTTCATCGCGCAGGTCTATGGGGCGCTCAGAGGCGTCCATTTCTGACGTAATACTTTGATTACTCACGTAAAATTGCCTTTTCAATCATCCTGTTTTTACCATAGTATAGCCAAAGCCACGCGACAGATAGGGGAACAGTTTCATGGGCCATCGGAAAAACTTGCGCCAAGCGTGCCCGCGCACTCATCCAGCGCTCAAAGGCGCGCGTAACCCCGAGGCCGGGGTGACCCTGATCGAGATGATGGTGGTGCTGGTGATCATCGCGCTGGTGGCCGCGATCATCGTGCCCAACGTCATTGGCCGCCCCGATGAGGCGCGGGCCACGGTAGCGCAATCGGACATCCGCGCGGTCAGTTCGGCGCTGGAACTTTACCGCCTTGATAACCGCACCTATCCCACGACCACACAGGGGTTGGAGGCGCTGGCCGTGCGCCCGACCTCCCCGCCCGAGCCGCGCAACTGGGTGGCGGGAGGCTATCTGACCGCCGTGCCGATTGACCCTTGGGGCAATGATTACCTCTATGCCTCGCCGGGGCAGAATGGTGGCTTTGACTTGATGTCGTTGGGCGCGGATGGCGCGCCGGGGGGCGAGGGCGCCAATGCAGACATCGCACATGGGCAGTTGCAGGCTAACAGGTGACCCAAATCTCCGCCACATCCACATCCACATCGCCGGGCCGACACCGGCTGCCCGATGCTGGCGTGACACTGGTGGAGGTGCTTGTCGTTCTCGCTCTGATCGGCATTCTGGCCGGAGTGGTGGGGCTGAGTTTTGGCTCTGGTCCGCGCGGCGATGTGGCAGGGCAGGAGGCGGACCTGCTGGTGGCGCGGCTGAACCGAGCGGCGGATGAGGTGATCTTGACCGGGGTGCCCTTGGGGTTTGTCTGGGCGGCCGAAGGCTATCGTTTTGATTTATATGATGGCGACAGATGGCAGGCGCATGACCTGCCGATCCTCGCCGCGCCGCATCTATTTGACGGCGGCACCCGGATCGCCGATGCGGCGGGCAGCTTGGTGCTGTCGCGCGACATGGACCTCGGTGTGTCCGGGCCATTGACGCTGGAACTGTTGTCGGGCGCGGGCGCCGCGGAAGTGATCCGTTTTGACGGTCTCAACGCCGCCCGGTTGGAGGGGGCGCAATGAGGCGGCAGGCGGATGCAGGGTTTACCTTGATCGAAGCCTTGGTGGCGATGGCGGTGCTGGCGCTTGGAGCGGTGTCTTTGCTCTCGGCCAGCGAGGGTCATACCCGCCGCATCACTGACCTGTCGGACCGCGTCGCCGCCCGCTGGGCCGCCGAATACCGCCTGTCGGAACTGCGCGCCGGGCTGCCAGCGGCGACCTCAGCATTGGAAATCTATGGCATCGACTTTGACATCACCGTAACCCGCCGTCCCACCGAAGACCCGGCGGTCGAGGCCGTGACCCTGCGCAGCGCGATCGCGGGCAGCGACCAGCCGCTTTACGTGTTGGATGGGTATCTCGATATTGGAGCGCCGTCATGATCCCGATAGCACCCCTTGGCAGATGGCTGCGGCTTGCCGTGATCCTTGGCGCTCTGGGCAGCGTGGCGGTGGCCGGGGCGGATGTGACATGGCGGGTGATGGGCCATGACCGGGTGATGCCGTCCGTCGCCGTGCTGCGCGCGCCGGTCGAAGCGCAAACCGCCCCCACCGATCTCGGCCCCGCCTTGGCGCTGGCGCCTTTCGGTGCCGCCGAGGTGGCGGTGGCCGAGGTCGAAGCCGTCGAGGCGCCGCTCAATCTGGTCCTTCTGGGCGTGATCGTGCGCGATGATCCCAGCCGTTCGCTGGCCCTGCTGCGCTCGGACCAATCGGAGGGCAACTACCGCATTGACGAGGAGGTGGCACCGGGCACCACGCTCACCGCCATCGCGCAGGACCGCGTGACCCTCAGCAAGGATGGCGCTGAAATTGTGCTCTATTTTGCAGGTGCCGAGGCCACTCCGGATGCCGAGGCCGTGCCGACCGGCGCAGAGCGGCTGATGGCGCTGATCACTTCGGGGAAGGGCGGGTCGATCAGCGAACAGGTGGATGCCGCGTCCCGGGCAGAGCCTGTCACCACGCAGGACTATATCGACATGTGGCGTAAGCGCATCATCGCCAATCCGGCTCAGGTGCTCGACACGATTGGTTTGGTGCCGGGGGAAAAAGGCTATACCATCGCAGAAAAGCACGACGTGGGTGTAAACCGCGCTGGTTTGAGGGCAGGAGACATCGTGACAAGTGTGAACGGGCAGAGTGTCGGCAACGTGGATAAGGATCGCGCGCTTTATGACGTGATCGCCGAATCCGGCCTTGCCCGCATCGAAGTGGAAAGGGATGGCCGCACGATCGTGATGTCATTCCCGCTGCAGTGACCCGTCCGCTCACTCTCCTTGCCGCCCTGATGCTGGGGCTGCTGACCCTCTTGCCCGCCCCGTCGCGGGCACAAGAGACCTTTGTCATCAATCTGCGCGATGCGGATATCTCGCTCTTGGTCGAACAGATATCCGAGATCACTGGCCGGACCTTGGTGCTGGACCCGGGCCTTGTGGGTGAGGTCACGGTGGTCTCTGCCGAGGCGCTGGATGCCGAAGGCGTCTGGTCGCTGTTCCAGTCTATTCTGCGGGTGCGCGGCTTCGTCGCCGTTCAGGCCGGATCAATCTGGCAGGTGGTGCCTGAGGCCGAGGCCCGCACCGCGAGCGGCCCGAATCTGGGCGAGGCCGACGACGCAGGCAGTCAGGACTTCGTGACCGAGATGCTGCGTCTCAATCGCTTACCCTCGGCAGAGGCTGTCCGAGTGCTGCGCCCGCTGGTGGCTGAATTGGGCTATATCGAAGCGGTCGAAGACCCCAACGGCGTGGTCATCACCGACACCCGTGCCAATGTGGACCGGATCATGGCCATCGCGCGCAGCTTTGACGGCGACGCGCTGGTGCGCTCCGAAGTGCTGCGTTTTCGCAGCGCCGATGCGGCGACCGTGGGCAATGCCATTCTTGAGGTGCTGGGCCCGGCAGGCACCGGCGCACGGCTCTCTGTCGATCCCGGATCGAACCTTTTGCTCGTGCGGGGCACGCCCGAAGACATCACCGAGATCCGCAACCTTGCCATCGCGATGGACGTGGCCCCACGCCGTGATCCACGCGAGGCCGTGGCCACCACGGTCTTCAACCTGCAGTACGGCGATGCTCAGGTGATTGCCGACATCATCAAGGGCACCGTGGGCGAAGCCACCGACATCACCAATGTCGTGGCCGCCGATGTCGGTGCTGCGGCTGAGGCCGAGGAGGGCGCGGAGGGTGCCTTTGTCCCCCTGAGCCGCGTTGTGGCGCCGGATGCCGTCAATATCACGGCCTCAGTCGCAACCAATTCCATCATTGTGCGTGGCACCGCCGCGCAGGTTCAAGAGATCGGCCAACTGGTTCATGCGCTCGACGTGCGCCGCCCGCAGGTGATGATCGAAGCGGCTATCGTCGAGGTCTCGGGCGAGGTTGCCGAACGGCTTGGCGCGCAGCTGGGTTTGGGTCCGAACATTCCCACGGGTGCCATCGCCGCGACCAATTTTTCCAATGGCGGCGGGGTCTCGCTCGGCTCCGTTTTGTCGGCTGTCGGCGTGCCTGCGGGGTCCGCGCTCTCGACCGGGCTGACGCTGGGCGCAGGGGGCAACGATTTTGGCATCCTCGTGCAGGCGCTGTCGCAATCGACCAGCGCGCGGCTCTTGTCCACGCCTTCGGTCACCACGCTCGACAACGAGCCTGCGACCATCGTAGTCGCCCAGAACGTGCCATTCCGCACCGGCAGCTTTGCAACAGACGGTAATACCGCCACGCCTTTCACCACGATTGAGCGGCGTGACGTCGGCATCACCATGAACGTGGTGCCGCGGATCACCGCGGGCGGGGTGGTGCAACTGGTGATCGAACAAGAGGTTTCGAGCCTCACCAACGCCAATGTCGAGGGCGCAGCCGATCTCGTGACCAACCGACGGGCTATCAACACCACTGTCATGGCCGACAACCGCGGCACAGTGGTGCTGGGCGGGCTGATCACCGACGACCGGATCAACGGCAGCAGCAAGGTGCCGGGACTGGGTGATCTGCCGGTGGTCGGCGAGCTGTTCAAGACCCGCAACGGCCGCAACACACAACGCACGCTTTTCGTCTTCCTGCGCCCCACCATCCTGCGCAGCCGCGAAGATATCTCGGCCGCCTCGGCCAACCGCTACAACAAGCTGAGATCAGCAGACTCGACGCCCCAGCCGAAGACCGTGCTGAAACAGCAGCAGGTGAAGCAACTGCCACTGGAAATTCAGGGGCTGTATTGAGGTGGGGTCACGCGGGTGACGTCTACGGTCGGGTTATGGAACGATGACGTTGCGTTGATTGATCCGTAGGATTGGCGCTTAGAGCCGATACGTGCTGCATAGCCGCCTCTCCCCGAAGAACTGGCGTGGGGGATTAGCATGATGCTACTCTTGCCGTCAGTAAGCTCTGTAGCCCATCTATGGGGCGTGCAGCGCGGTTTGACATGTGCTTTGAAAGTTATTGGGGAAAGCCGGGAAGCGCAAATCGAACTGAGCTTTCTGTTGCAACATGGCGTTCGCAAAGCGCGCCCCACCCGGTCTGGTGCCAACCTGTGCGAGATCGCTGCCCACCTTATTCACTCCGACTATAAGGAGTTTGCTCAATATGTTCAGGAGCCTGATCGTGAGGGGCTTGCCGGGTCATGCTTCGACTGGCTCGAGAAGGCCCGTTTATCGCAGAGTGACCCGCAACCAGAACCTCATGGTCAGAGTGGTCGTCGTAGTATTAATTTTGAGAAGAAAAGTGGCAGCCCGTAGGGGAATCGAACCCCTCTTTCCAGGTTGAAAACCTGGCGTCCTAACCGATAGACGAACGGGCCACTCTTTGTCAGGTCAGTGCAGCGTTTCGTGTGTTGCAGCTCTGTCTGTGAGCGGACGTTTAAGTAATCCGGCGGGGGGCTGCAAGCAGAAAAATGAACTTTTTCTAGAAAAAGTTTTCAGGCCCGCGCGGCGTCCTCCAAACGCAGTTGAACTGTGCGCCGACCGCGGAAATTATTGATGTCGAGACGCCCGGCAAGGTGGAAGCGCGCGCCGCCGTGGTTTTCAAGCGCGGGGCCGAGGGGGCCGTCGTAGGCGCCGAACGCAATCGCTTCGAGGTTCGCGCCCAGACCGTCGCCAAAGCTAACCTTGAGGTGGTTCTCGCCTACGCGTTTGGCAAAGCGGATTTGCATATCGGCGAAGGCATAGCGCGGGGCAGGGGCGCCCGCGCCGAAGGGGCCGGCCTGGTCGACCATCTCGGCCAGTTCTACCGTGGCCGCGCCGGGCATCATCATGCCGCAGAGGTTCAGATCAGCGGGGCCAGCCAGATGCGCGCCCTGTTTGGTGAGCAATTCGCCAAGCCGTTCCATTGCCGCGTCGATCTTGTCTTCGGCCACCGTCAGACCCGCCGCCATCTTGTGGCCGCCGCCCTTGATCAGCAGCCCTTCGGCAGCAAGGCGCTGGATCGGCGCGCCAAGGTCGATGCCACTGATCGAGCGGCCTGAGCCTTTGCCGATGCCGTCTTCGACGCCGATGACGATGGAGGGGCGGTTGGCGGCTTCTTTGAGGCGCGAGGCGACGATCCCCACCACGCCGGGGTGCCAGCCGGGGCCAGCGGCCCATGCCAGCGGCCCGTCAAAGCCGCGCTCTTCGGCCTGTGCCATGGCGCTGGCGCGCACGGCGGCTTCGACCTCGCGGCGGTCGGTGTTGAGCTGGTCCAGTCGCTCGGCCAAGGCCGCGGCCTCATGCGGGTCGGCGGTGGCCAAAAGCCGCGCGCCAAGGTCGGCCTGCCCGATGCGCCCGCCCGCGTTAATGCGGGGGCCAAGCAGAAAACCGAGGTGATAGGCCGTGGGGGCCGTGTCCATCCGCGCCACATCGGCAAGGGCGGCCAGACCGGGGCGCGCGCGGCGGGCCATGACTTTCAGACCCTGACGCACAAAGGCGCGGTTGACGCCGATCAGCGGGGCCACATCGGCCACGGTGGCCAACCCCACGAGGTCTAGCATCCCCATGAGGTCCGGCCCCTTCTGGCCCGCCTCACGCAGCTGGCGGCCTGCTTCGACGAGCATCAGGAACACCACCGCAGCGGCGCAGAGATGCGCCAGCGTGCCGTCTTCGTCCTGTCTGTTGGGGTTCACCACAGCGAGCGCATCCGGCAGCGTCTCTCCGCCCAAGTGGTGATCGAGCACGATGACATCCGCGCCCTTGGCAGCGGCGATGGGGCCATGAGACAGCGTACCGCAGTCGACGCAGATGATCAGGTCATGGTCGGCGGCCAGTGCCGACATGGCCTCGTCATTGGGGCCATAGCCTTCGTCGATACGGTCAGGGATATAGAGCGTCGCGCGGTGGCCCATGTCGCGCAGCCAGACGAGCAACAACGCAGCGGAAGAGCCGCCATCCACGTCGTAGTCAGCGAAAATCGCGATGCGTTCACGTTTTTGGAGGGCCGAGAGAAACCGCGTTGCCGCTGCCTCCATATCGCGCAAGCTGCGTGGGTCGGGCAGCAGGTCGCGCAGGGCGGGGGCCAGAAAGCCCGCCGCCTCGGTGTCGACCACGCCGCGCCGGGCCAGCACTTGGCACACCGGGTCGGGCAGGCCCGCGCGCTGCACCAGCAGTTCCGCCGCGCGGGTCAGTTCCACGTCAGGGCCGATCCAGCGCCGCCCGGTCAAGGATGTTTCGACACCGAGAAAGCTCATGCGGACCTCATCTGGCCGTTATGGAAAAGGAGTGGAGTAAGGGCCGATCTGGCCCTCACTCTGCCGGGGTGCGGTAGTTGATCCGGCGGACCGACCCGGTGCGCGAGCGCATGATCAGCGTCTCGGTGGTCAGCCAGCCCGGCTCGCGTTTCACGCCCGGAAGGATGTTGCCGCCGGTGACGCCGGTGGCGGCAAAGATCACGTCTTGGGTGACCATCTCGTCGCGCGAATAGATGCGGTCAAATTCGGTGATCCCGGCCTTGGTGGCACGGCCTTTTTCGTCGTCGTTGCGGAACAACAGGCGGCCATACATCTGCCCGCCCATGCATTTCAGGGCGGCAGCGGCCAGCACGCCTTCGGGCGCGCCACCTTGGCCCATATACATGTCGATGCCGGTCTCGGGGTCGGCGCAGTGCATCACGCCAGCCACGTCGCCGTCGGTGATCAGACGGATGGCGGCACCGGTTGCGCGAACCTCGGCGATCATATCCGCATGGCGGGGACGTTCGAGGATGCAAACGGTGATGTCGGACGCCGCGCAGCCCTTGGCACGGGCCAGTGCTTCGACCCGCTCACCCGGGGTCATGTCGAGGGTGACGACATCGGTCTCGAAGCCCGGACCGATGGCGAGTTTGTCCATATAGGTATCGGGCGCGTGCAACATGGAGCCGCGCGGCCCCATGGCGATCACGGTCAGCGCGTTGGGCATGTCCTTGGCGGTCAGCGTGGTGCCTTCAAGGGGGTCAAGCGCGATGTCCACGCCGGGGCCATTGCCGGTGCCGACCTCTTCGCCGATGTAAAGCATCGGGGCTTCGTCACGTTCGCCTTCGCCGATGACCACGACGCCCGCGATATCGAGCATGTTGAGCTGTTCGCGCATGGCGTTGACGGCGGCTTGGTCGGCGGCCTTCTCGTCACCCTTGCCGATCAGCTTGGCCGAGGCCAGCGCGGCGGCTTCGGAAACGCGGGCGAGGCCCAGAGAGAGCATGCGGTCTTGGAATTCGGCAGAAGCGGTCATGGAGTGTCCTTGGGTGCAATGTGTTTTCTGTCCTGTACCCTCGCGCGGGCCTCGGGGCAAGTTTTGGGTTGGGCGCAGGTAGCACTTGGCCGGGAATCAAGCCGCAGGCGCCGGGCCGTCACGCCAAAGGCGTGCCGTATTATAAGGGCGCACCTTTGGTGCGACCGGGTGGGCGATTTGATGAGGTTGGGTGCACCCTCGCGGAGCGCACATCACGGCTGCGCCATAAAGTGGCATGTCGCTGCCTTCAGTTTGCCGATCCGCTGGCAAACGCCGGAGCTTGGCTACAAATGCCACCTAAGCCCGGAATCAAGCCGCAGGCGCCGGGCCATCGCCTGCCCGCCCAGACGGGTAGGCGATTTGGTGGGGCTGGGTGCTGCTTTGCGAAGGTACATCTTGGCTGCACCATAAAGTGGCAATATTCGCGGTCAGATCGCCGACCCGCGGGCAGGCGATGGCCCTCAACGCAAACCTTCAGACCTCTTCGATCCGCAACGCGACCGGCTCACCCGCCAGCACGCCGGTCTTGTCCATATTCGCCAGCGCCTCAACCAGCGCATTGCGGCTGGTCTTATGGGTCACAATCAGAACCGGGGCAGAAGTGTCGGAATGTTCATACTGGCGCATCCGGTAGATGCTCACGCCCGCTTCACCCAACACCGTGGCGATTTTCGCCAGTGCACCGGGTTTGTCGACCAGCGCCATGCGCAGATAGTAAGGGGCCGGGCGCTGGCTGCTGGCGGGGGTGGTTTGCTCTAACGTCTCGGCTGGCTGGCCAAAGACGGGCCCGCGCAACCCGCGCGCAATATCACAGACATCGGCCATCACCGCGCTCGCCGTTGGACCTTCGCCTGCGCCTGCGCCGCGCAGCACGATCTGCCCCACCGCGTCGCCTTCGATCACCACCATGTTGGTGCCGCCGTCCAGCTGTCCCAAAGGCGAGGTCTGCGGCACGAGGCAGGGCATCATCCGCTGCTCCAGTCCGCGTCCGGTTTTCTGGGTCACGCCCAGCAGTTTGATCTTGTAGCCCATGTCGGCGGCGGCGCGGATGTCTTCGATGGCGACCCGCTCGATCCCCTCAAGCTGTATGCCGTCAAAGTCGATTTTGGTGCCAAATGCGATCGATGACAGAATCGCTAGCTTATGCGCCGCGTCAATGCCGCCCACGTCCAGCTGCGGATCGGCTTCGAGATAGCCCAGCCCATCGGCCTCGGCGAAAATCTCTTGATAGGTTTTGCCCGAGTTTTCCATCCGGGTGAGGATGTAATTGCACGAGCCGTTCATCACCCCCATGATCCGGGTGATCTCATTGCCAGCAAGCCCTTCCATCAGCGTCTTGATGACCGGGATGCCGCCCGCCACGGCGGCCTCATAGCGCAGCGCCACGCCTGCGCCTTCGGCCTGTTCGGCTAGCGCTTGGCCGTGCATCGCCAGCATGGCCTTGTTCGCGGTGACCACATGTTTGCCCGCCGCCAGTGCGGCTTCGGTCGCGGCCTTGGCAGGGCCGTCTGCGCCGCCCATCAGTTCGACGAAAACATCGACATCATCGCGGGTCGCCAGTTTGACGGGATCGTCTTCCCAGTCATAAGACGCAAGCGACAGCCCGCGATCCTTGTTGCGGGTGCGGGCCGAGACCGCAGAAACCGTCATCGCGCAGCCGGTGCGGGCCTCTAGCAGGGCGGCCTGCTGGCGCAGAATGCGCAGCACACCTACGCCCACGGTTCCCAATCCGGCAATCCCGAGGCGAAGCGGCTTAGACATGGCGGTGGTCCTTCTGGTCTGATCCGAAAGGCCCGGCGGATGGGGCCGGGCATAGCCGCGATGTAGCGGGTTCAGCGCCTGCGTGCAACGCGCATACGCATCTCGGACATGCCTGTTTATTCAGCTTCTGCACTGGTTTCGGCGGCCTGACGTGCGCGCCGCAACTCAGCGGCCTTTGCCCGCAGACGCGCCACCCGCGTCGCGGTCGTGGCATTGGTGCTTGTCGTCCCGATCCGTCTGGCGCGGGCTTCAAGCTGTGCGGCACGCCCCGAAAGTTCGGCTTCGGTCCGAACGGGGTCGATGCGCCCGGCGGTGGCCTTGGCCAAAAGCGGGTCAATCGGCACCAGATCGGGGTAGGGCGCTGCCTCAAGCTCTGGGGTAATCGTGCGGTCGAGTTCGGGAAACTGCGTGCAGCCCGCAATCAGCGAGACGCCCAGAAACAGGGCGGTGATCGAATGGGGGCGGGGCGTGCGCATGAGGGTCATGCCTCGTTCTGCCCCAGCCGTGATCTTCGCGCAAGCGGGGTTTGCTTTTGAACGCTTGTTCATTAAATTGCCGCCATGGCAAGAACCACAGGCTCTCATTCAGATATCACCGGCCCGCGCGTGCGCGCGGCTGCGCTGCGGCTTTTTGCACGGGGCGGCTATGCCGCCGTGTCGATGCGCGCGATTGCTGCTGAGGTCGGCGTTCAGGCCGGGGCGCTCTATAACTATACGCCTGATAAGCAGAGCCTTCTGTTCGACCTGATGCGGGCGCATATGACCGACCTGCTGGCTGAAACGCCCAACAATGCAGACCGCTCTGCACTGCAGCAGTTGCAGGACTTCGTGGCCTTCCACATCCGCTTTCACGCGGATCGGCCTGATGAGGTTTTCATCGCTTATATGGAACTGCGCAATCTGACGGAGGAGAATTTCGCCGTGATCGAGCGTTTGCGCCGCGACTACGAAGACCGCCTCGAAGCGATCCTGCGAGCCGGAGTTGCCAACGGCGATTTCGCCGTCGCCGACACCAAGATCGTGACGCTGGCGATCATCGCGATGCTGACGGGCGTGAATACTTGGTACCGCGCGGGCGGGCGGCTGTCGCTGGACGAGGTTGTCGCGCAATATTGGGATATGGTGCGCAAGGCCGTGACCGCCTAAGCGGCCACGGCCCTTCGGTTCAATGCGCCGGGCGGATGAAAGTCCCATTGTTCAAATCGCGCATCGCCTGCTGCAATTCGGCGCGGGTGTTCATCACGATTGGCCCATGCCACGCCACCGGCTCTTCAATAGGCGCGCCTGAGATCAGCAGGAAGCGCACACCTTCCTCGCCAGCCTGAACCGTCACCTCATCCCCGGAGCCGAAACGGATCAGCGTCCGGTCGCCCGACATGTCGCGGATGTTGACCTCCTCACCGGCGACCTCTTTCTCAAGCAACACGCCCGAGGGGGCAGAGGCATCCGCGAACGCCCCCGCGCCTTGAAAGACATAGGCGAAGGCCCGGCGGTAGGTGTCGATCTTAAAGGTCTTCTTGACCCCTGCGGGCACGAACACATCCAAATACTGCGGGTCAGCCGCGATGCCATCGACGGGGCCGCGTTTGCCCCAGAACTCGCCGGTGATGACTTTCACCCGCGTGCCGTCGTCGTCGGTCACCACTGGGATATCGCTGGACTTCATATCCTGATAACGCGGCGCGGTCATCTTCTGGGCTGACGGCAGGTTCCCCCAAAGCTGGAAGCCATGCATCTGCCCGGCGGCATTCCCGCGCGGCATTTCTTGGTGCAAGATGCCCGAGCCTGCGGTCATCCATTGCACGTCGCCCGCGTTCAGATCGCCGGTGTTACCCAGCGAATCCGCGTGTTCCACGGTGCCTTCGAGCACATAGGTGATCGTCTCGATCCCGCGGTGAGGGTGCCAAGGGAAGCCCTTTTCAAAGTCTTCGGGCCGGTCGTTGCGGAAGTCGTCGAACAGCAGAAAGGGGTCCAGCTCCGACGGGTCGTGGAAGCCGAAGGCGCGGTGCAATTTGACGCCTGCGCCTTCCATTGTGGGCGTGGCGCGGCGGGTTTCCAATGTGGGTCTGAGGGACATGATGCTCTCCTTTGCGGTTGCTTAGAAGATAGGCGGTGGCAGTGCCCTCAACAATTGGCCCCGGCGAACGGGCCCTGTGCAAATTTGCGCAGCTTCAACAATTTGGCACATTGACAGCCAATCCGCCGAGCGAGGTTTCCTTGTATTTCTCGCTCATGTCCGCGCCGGTTTGGCGCATGGTTTCGATACAGGCGTCCAGCGGCACCAGATGCGTGCCGTCGCCGCGCAGCGCCAATGAGGCCGCCGATACCGCCTTGATCGCGCCCAGCCCGTTACGCTCAATACAAGGTACCTGAACCAGCCCTTTGACGGGGTCGCAGGTCATGCCAAGGTGATGCTCCAGCGCGATTTCGGCGGCGTTTTCAATCTGCTGCGGCGTGCCGCCCATCACGGCGCAAAGCCCGGCGGCGGACATGGCGGCGGCACTGCCGACTTCGGCCTGACAGCCTGCTTCCGCCCCCGAAATCGAGGCGTTGTATTTCACCAGCCCGCCAATCGCGGCGGCGGTGAGCAGGAAGTCTTCGATATGCGCCTCAGACGCGCCGGGCACATGGTCGAGATAATAGCGTAATGTCGCGGGCATCACGCCTGCCGCGCCGTTCGTGGGCGCGGTGACGACCTGACCGCCCGCCGCGTTTTCCTCGTTCACCGCCATGGCATAGACGCTCATCCAGTCGTTGATCGTATGCGGCGCGGATTGGTTCTGCCCACGCTCGGCGATCAGCGCGTCATGGATGCCCTTGGCGCGGCGTTTCACCTGAAGGCCGCCGGGCAGGGTGCCATCGGTCGTCAGCCCCCGGTCGATACAATCGCGCATCACCTGCCAAAGCCGTTTGCTGCCCGCGCGCAGGTTTTCGGCCCCGCCACGCGCCTCTTCGTTGGCGCGTTTCATGCCCGCGATGGTCTTGCCGGATTTCGTCGACATCTCAAGCATTTCGGCGGCGGACTTAAAGGGGAAGGGCACCGGCGCGCCCTCATCCGTGTCCTTGCCTGCGGCCAGTTCCTTTTCGGTCATCACGAAGCCGCCGCCGATGGAATAATAGGTTTCGCGCAAGGCAACGTCGCCTTGGGCGTCGGTGGCCATCAGCATCATGCCATTGGCGTGGCCTGCAAGCTTGGTGTCGTAGTCGAAGATCATGTCGTGCTCGGGGTCGAAGCGCAGTTCGGGCAGCCCCTCGACGCTGATGCGCCGGGTCTGCTTGACCTTGTCCAGCGTCTTCTCGGCGGCTTCGGCGTCATAGTCTTCGGGCGTGAATCCGGCGAGGCCGAGGATCGTGGCGCGGTCGGTGGCATGGCCCACCCCGGTAAAGGCCAGACTGCCGTGGAGCGACGCGCGCAGCCCGGCGAATTGGAAAGGCGAGGCGCGCATCAGGTCAAGGAAACGCCCCGCCGCCACCATCGGCCCCATGGTATGCGAAGACGAAGGGCCAATGCCCACTTTGAACATGTCGAAGACGGAAAGAAACATCAGGTGGCGGACCCTTTTATGGTTGCGGGTGTCGGGGCGCGGTGGAACGGGTATCGCCCAGACCTTTGGCGCATTGCAAGCGGTGTGGGCCGATCCAACCATTTCCTGCCGCCGCTTGGCGCGCTGAAAGCGACAGGGCGCGCGCTCTGGCCGTCCTGTCGCATTGCCGTGCGTCCAAAAACCGCCGACTTGCCCCTCGCACCCTATGCCAATTCGCCCTATAACGCGGCAAACGCCTGAGAGGGAGCACCCGATGTCCGGAGACCTATCACCGATCGACAAGGCCAAATTCGTGGCCGCGAAACGGGCCTGCGAGTTCGTGGAAGATGGGATGCGCGTGGGCCTTGGCACCGGATCGACGGCGGCGTGGCTGGTGCGCTGTCTGGGCGAGCTGGTGCGCGAAGATGGGCTGCGGATCAAAGGCGTGCCGACCTCCTCGCGCACGGCGCAACTGGCGCGGGAGGTGGGGATCGAGGTGATCTCGCTCGATGAGGCGAAATGGCTCGACCTGACGATTGACGGCGCGGATGAGTTCGACGCAGAACTGAACCTCATCAAAGGCGGCGGCGGCGCGTTGCTGCAAGAAAAGATCGTAGCGACGGCCAGTGACCAGATGGTGGTGATCGCCGATATCGGCAAAGAGGTGCATCATCTGGGGGCATTCCCTCTGCCGATCGAGGTGATTCCCTTTGGCTGGCAAACCACGCAGGCGCTGGTCGAAGAGACGCTGATCTCGATGGATGTGCTTGGCCGCAACTCGACCCTGCGGATGAACGGCGAGGTGCCTTTCATCACCGACGAGGGGAACTATATTCTAGACCTGCGGCTGGGGCGCATCGGCAACGCGCGGCAACTAGCGCTGGTGCTGAACCAGATGCCCGGCGTGGTGGAAAACGGCCTGTTCATAGATATCTGTGACGCGGTTGTGATCGGCTACGGGGATGGCAGGGTTGAGGTGCGCGACATAAATGAAGGCACCGTGGCGACCGACCGGCTGGAATTCGTCGAGACCGACAACCTGTTTTCCGACCTCAGCGATTAACGCCCAAGAGCGATCCACGCGCGATCCCGCGCAAGACCGAAATATGCGCGATCCCGCGCAAGACCGAAATATGCGCGATCCCGCGCAAGACCGAAATATGCGCGATCCCGCGCAAGACCGAAATATGCGCGATCCCGCGCAAGACCGAAATATGCGCGATCCCGCGCA
Source organism: Sulfitobacter sp. LC.270.F.C4 (assembly GCF_032922545.1). Lineage (NCBI taxonomy): Bacteria > Pseudomonadati > Pseudomonadota > Alphaproteobacteria > Rhodobacterales > Roseobacteraceae > Sulfitobacter > Sulfitobacter sp. LC.270.F.C4. The sequence continues at coordinate 1,447,010 of NZ_CP136692.1, forward strand.
AGACCGAAATATGCGCGATCCCGCGCAATACCAAAAACGACTAAGAGAGGCGCCAAATGGCCAAGAATGAATTCGACTACGACCTGTTTGTCATCGGTGGCGGCTCGGGCGGTGTGCGCGCGGCGCGTGTCGCGGCGGGCGAGCATGACGCCAAGGTCGGACTGGCCGAAGAAGACCGCTATGGCGGCACCTGTGTGATCCGGGGCTGTGTGCCCAAAAAGCTGATGGTCTTTGCCTCGGGCTATGCCGATGTGGTGGAGGAGGCGAAATGCTTTGGCTGGGATCTCAAGGCCGGGCCCTTCGATTGGCATGACTTCAAAAGCCGCCTGAACACAGAGTTGGACCGCCTTGAAGGCGTTTATCGCAAGCTCTTGAAGAACTCTGGCGTCGATACTTTCGACGCCCGCGCGCGGATCAAAGACGCCCATACCGTCGCCCTTTCCGACGGGACCGAGAAGACCGCCAAACATATCCTCATCGCCAGCGGCGGTCGCCCCGTGCGCCCCGAGATCGAGAATGCGGAACTGGGTCTGGTCTCCGACGATCTGTTCCACCTTGAGAAGCTGCCCAAGTCGATCCTGATTATCGGCGGCGGCTATATCGCCTGTGAATTCGCCTGTATCCTCAACGGATTGGGCGTCGAGGTGACGCAATACTACCGCGGTGCGCAGATCCTGCGCGGCTTTGACGACGAAGCCCGCGGCATGGTGGCCGAGATGATGCAGGAAAAGGGGATCGACCTGCATCTTGGCACCAACATTCTGGAAATGTCGCCCAGCCACGAAGACGGCAGCGGCCCGATGAAGGTCAAGCCGACCAACGGCACCGAAAAGATGTTCGACCAAGTGCTCTTTGCCACTGGCCGCCGCCCCAACAGCGACGACATGGGGCTGGAAGAACTGGGCGTGAAACTGGGCCGCAGCGGTGCGATCGAAGTGGATCAGTACAGCCAGACCGCCGTGCCCTCGGTCTATGCCATCGGCGACGTGACCAACCGGATCAACCTTACGCCGGTGGCGATCCGCGAAGGCATGGCCTTTGTCGAAACCGTCTTTGGCGGCAACCCGACGCAGGTCGATCACGATCTGGTGCCCTCGGCGATCTTCACGCAGCCCGAAATGGGCACCGTGGGGCTAAGCGAGGAAGACGCCCGCGACAAAGGACCGATTGAGGTCTATGCAACCTCTTTCAAACCGATGCAGGGGGCCTTTGCGGGCAAGGCCGACCGGGTGCTGATGAAGCTCATCGTCTGCGCCGATACGCGGGTCGTGCTGGGCTGTCATATCGTCGCACCAAATGCGGGCGAGTTGATCCAGATGGTCGGCATCGCGGTCAAGATGGGGGCCACGAAAGAGCAGTTTGACGCCACCTGCGCGGTACACCCAACCATGTCCGAAGAGCTGGTGACGATGCGTAATCCGACCCGCACGGCTTGAATATCGCGCGAAAGCGTACAATTTTTGGAACGATAGGCCGCATGGGCGGCCGAGAGGGGAACATATCAATGGCAGGAAATTCGCAAGGCCCCTGGGGGGGCGGCGGAGGCGGCAACCGGGGCAACGGCGGAGACCGGGGCACCAATGGTGACCGCGGCAACGAGGGACGCAACGACGGGCCGCAGGGTCCACGCGGGCAGGGCGGTGACCGCCCCCAGATGCCCGAGATCGACGATCTGGTGCGCAAGGGCCAAGAGCAGCTGCGTGTCCTGATGGGCGGCCGTGGTGGCGACCGGGGCAATGGCACCGGCGGCGGTGGCCGCGGCTCTGGCGGGCCGGGTGTGACCCGCTCGACAATTGGTATTGCCCTTTTGGCCGGCGTGGCGCTTTGGGGTTTTGCCAGCTTTTATACCGTGCGGCCCGAACAGCAGTCGATCGAACTGTTCTTGGGCGAATTTTCCGGCATTGGCACCGAGGGTCTGAACTTTGCCCCATGGCCGCTGGTCACGGCAGAGGTTTTTGACGTCACCACCAACCGCACCGAAGAACTTGGTGTGCGGCGCGGCACGGGCGGCAACGAAGGCCTGATGCTGACCACCGATGAAAACATCGTCGACATCGACTTTCAGGTGGTCTGGAACATCAAGAACGCGCGCGATTTCAAATTCTCGCTGCGCGATCCTGAAGCCTCCGTGCGTGCGATTTCCGAATCCGCGATGCGCGAAGTCATCGCCCAGTCCGAACTCGCGCCGATCCTCAACCGGGACCGTGGTGCCGTTGCAGATCGGGTGAAAGAGTTGATCCAAACCACGCTTGATAACCGCAAGACCGGCATCAACGTGCTGCGTGTCAACGTGAACAAGGTCGACCCGCCCAGCCAGACCGTGCAGGTCACCGATGCCAATGGCAACACGACCACACAATCGGTCGTCGACGCTTTCCGCGACGTGCAAGCGGCCGAGCAGGAGCGTGACCGGGTAGAGCGTCAGGCCGATGCCTATGCCAACCGCCGCACCGCCGAAGCCCGCGGTGAATCCGCGCAGCTTTTGGAAGCTTCCGAAGGGTATCGCGCCCGTGTGGTGAACGACGCTGTGGGTGAAGCCAGCCGTTTTGAGGCCGTCTTGGAAGAATACCGCAACGCGCCCGACGTGACGCGCAAGCGTCTGTACCTTGAGACCATGGAAAAGGTGCTGGGCGACGTGGATAAAATCATCCTCGAAAACGGCAGCGGCCAAGGCGGGCAGGGCGTCGTTCCCTATCTGCCACTCAATGAATTGCGGCGCGGCGGAGGGTCGAACTGATGCGGAAAACAAGTCTTATCATTCCCATCTTGGTGATCGCCATCGTGGGTGTCCTTTCGGCTGTCTTCGTCGTGGACGAGCGCGAAAAAGCGCTGGTGCTGCGTTTTGGCCAGATCAAACAGGTTCGCAATGAGCCGGGCATCGGCTTCAAAGTGCCCTTCTTGGATGAGGTCGTGCGCTACGAAGACCGCATTCTGTCGCTGGAAACCCCGGTGATCGAAGTTACCCCCGCCGATGACCGTCGTCTGGAAATCGATGCCTTCGTGCTCTACCGGATCGACGACATGGTCCAGTACCGCCAAGCTTTGGGTGCGGGCGGTGAACGTCAGGCCGAAAGCGAAATGGGCGGCATCATGGAAAGCCAGATCCGTGCCGTTTTGGGTTCGCAGGGCGTGACCTCCAACACGATCCTGTCGCCCGAGCGGTCGGACCTGATGGAGCAAATTCGTGTCCGCGCAGATGCCCGTGCACAGGCGCTTGGCCTCAAGGTCGTTGATGTGCGTCTGCGTCAGACCAACCTGCCAGAGCAGAACTTTGATGCAACCCTGCAGCGGATGATCGCCGAACGTGAGCGTGAAGCCACCGATGAACGCGCCCGTGGCCGCGAGGCCGCGCAGCGTGTGATCGCCCTTGCTGACCGGACCTATGAAGAGATCTTGTCGGAGGCGCGTCGGGACGCACGGATTATCGAAGGTGAGGCGGACGCTCAGCGAAACAAAATCTTCGCGCAGTCTTATGGTCAGGATCAGGAGTTCTTTGAATTCTACCGGTCGTTGACCGCCTATGAGCAGGCCCTGCGGGGCGAGAACTCGACCATGGTGATGTCGCCGGACAGCGAGTTCTTCAACTACCTGCGCTCGGACCGCAATCCTTCGACCACTGTCGATGCGAACGCACCGCCGCAGACAGCGGCCGAGGCACAGGTCCAGACGCCAGCCGAGGCACCGCAAACCGATGCGCCGGCGGCGGAACCTGCGCCAGCGGACGATAGCGCTGCTGCCGACGACACGCAGGAGGAGGCCGCCCCTGCGGCCCCCGCCACGCCTGAGCCAGTAGCGCCTGCACCTGTCGCGCCGGACGCGGAGGCCGACCAGCCAGCCGCGCTCGACGAATGAGCCTTGTTCTACTGGCTCTAGGGTCGGTGCTGATATTCGAGGGGCTGGTGTACGCACTGGCCCCTTCGTTTTTGGAGCAGATGCTGGAAATGCTCCGCCGGATCCCTGAGGCGGCGCTGCGCCAACTCGGCGCACTGGTGGTGGTCGCCGGATTGATACTTGTCTGGCTGGCGTTTCAATTGGGCGTCTAAAGGCCGGATCAGGGGCTGAAGGACGTTCGGTTTCGCCGCGCATTCTGCCAAGGCACAGAGGCCCGAGCCATAAATCATCAGCCGCGTGCCCGTTGAAATGCCCGTGATCGGCCCCATCTTTGCTGTTGCAGCGCGTCCTTTCGGAATGCACTCTGCCCACGTTGGCAACAACAGGAACAATCAGGAGACGATGAATGCAGGCCAAGGCGGTTTCCCTGTCCAAAACAGCACAACACACCCAATGGATGCGAGCGATGGCAATGGGGGTGATGGCGCTGACCCTCTTGATCCTGCAAGCCAGCATGGCGCTGGCCAAACCTGAAAGCCTCGCCCCGCTCGCGGAAAAGATCAGCCCCTCGGTGGTGAATATCACCACATCGACCACGGTTGAGGGCCGCACCGGGCCGCAGGGCATCGTTCCCGAAGGCTCGCCTTTCGAAGACTTCTTTCGCGAGTTCCAGGACCGCAACAACGACGGCGAGGGCAACCGCCCGCGCCGTTCCTCGGCGCTTGGCTCGGGCTTTGTGATTTCCGAAGATGGCTATGTGGTGACCAACAACCACGTGATCGAAAGTGCCGATGAGATCACGATCGAATTTTTCTCGGGCGAGGAACTGGTCGCCAAGGTGATCGGCACCGACCCCAAGACCGACATTGCGCTGCTGAAGGTCGAAGCCAGCCAGCCGTTGCCCTTCGTCTCTTTCGGCGACAGCAATGCCGCGCGTGTCGGGGACTGGGTGATCGCCATGGGCAACCCGCTGGGGCAGGGCTTTTCGGTCTCTGCGGGTATCGTCTCGGCCCGCAACCGGGCGCTCTCGGGCACCTATGACGACTACATTCAGACTGATGCTGCGATCAACCGGGGCAACTCGGGCGGGCCGCTGTTCAATATGGATGGCGAGGTGATCGGCGTGAACACCGCGATCCTGTCGCCCAATGGCGGCTCCATCGGGATCGGCTTTTCGATGGCCTCGAATGTGGTCACCCGCGTGATCGACCAGTTGCAGGAATTCGGTGAGACCCGCCGCGGTTGGCTGGGTGTGCGCATTCAGGACGTGACCGACGATGTAGCCGACGCCATGGGCCTCAAGAAAGCCGTTGGGGCCTTGATCACAGACGTGCCGGAAGGCCCGGCGAGGGAAGCAGGGCTCAAGACCGGTGACGTGATCAAATCGTTCGATGGCGTCGAAGTCGTCGATACCCGCGGTCTGGTGCGTCAGGTGGGCAACAGCCCCGTGGGCGCGACGGTCCGCGTGACCGTGCTGCGCGATGGCAAGACCCAGACCATCAAAGTTGTGCTGGGCCGCCGCGAAGATGCGGATGGCGCGGTTCCTGCGGCAGTGGACGAAAACGCCGATGACGGCACCGAGGCAGAGCCGCAGTCGACCATGCTGATGGGCCTGACCCTGATGCCGTTGACCGACGATCTGCGCGCCGAACTGGGGGCCGATGACGATATGAGCGGTCTTGCCGTGACGGATGTGGATCAAACGTCGGAGGCCTTTGAGAAGGGCCTGCGCATGGGTGACATCATCACCGAAGCGGGGCAGGAACAGGTGACGAGCATCGCTGATCTGGAAGCGCGGATCGCCGCCGCGAAAGAGGCTGGCCGCAAGTCTCTGCTGCTGCTGGTGCGCCGTGGCGGCGACCCGCGATTTGTCGCGCTGTCGCTGGCGGAGTGATCCGCTACCGTGGTTTGGAAAGGGCGCCTCCGGGCGCCCTTTTTCGTTGGGGGATCAGCCGCCCTGCCGGGGCACCGCTACAAGCCCAAGCGCACGGGCGGTGGTGAGTGACAGCACCTCGCTGTTCGGGCCCTGTTTGGCCTGATAGCGTCGCACGGCGAGCCGTGTCGCCCTGTCCATCTCACCGGTGATCGGCCCAGCATACAGCCCGCGTGCCTGCAGCGCCCGTTGTAGGGTGCTGTTGAACTCTGGCGTTAGCACATCCGGGCAGGGGGTCTCGAACCAGTTGTCGACCCGTGCGCGCACGATCTCTTGGCGGGTCTCTGTCTTGTAGACGGGCGGTTTGGCGATGCTGCCATCGGCGTTCATTTTGGCCGGGGTGACTTCGACCTGTTCGGTCACCGTCTCGATTACCGCGGGGCTGACCGTGCGGCCCCAGCAACTTCCCTCCGGCGCGCCTGCGGGGCCGTTGCGGGTGGCTTCCAGCACCCCCGGCTCAGGGCGCGGCGTGGCCGGTGTCGCCGTCTCGCAGCCCGCGATACCGGCGACGAGCAGCAGCAAGGCCGCGCGCTGCAATTTGGACCGGAGGGGAGGGGGCTGTGTCATGCCGGAATCGCGGGGCTCGCCTGTTGTTTGCGCGCAGACTAGCGGGATGCGCGGACCTTGCCCACCGCAATGTCATCGGCGGGGGCATGCGTGGGCGAACTCATGAAAAGGGGGCTGGAACCGGCTGCCATAGCCCGCTAAACAAGGCCGAACTTTTAGGACGAAAGGGCATCATCATGGCCAAAATCACCTATGTCGAACATTCCGGCACCGAACATGTGGTCGAGGTGGCCAATGGTCTCACGGTCATGGAAGGCGCGCGGGACAATAACATTCCCGGCATCGAAGCCGACTGTGGCGGGGCCTGCGCTTGTTCCACCTGCCACGTCTATGTCGATCCGGCCTGGACAGAGAAACTGACCCCGATGGACGACATGGAAGAAGACATGCTCGACTTCGCCTTCGAGCCTGACCCTGCGCGGTCGCGTCTGACCTGCCAGATCAAGGTCACCGATGCGCTGGACGGTCTGCGTGTGCAGATGCCCGAAAAGCAAATCTGATGCGGGCGGTCGGCGCAGCCTTGCTCGCGCTGATCGCAACCAGCGCCGCGGCGGAGACGATCACCGCCGCGCGCTATATCTCGCCCACCGGGCGCTACGCCCATGGCATTCTCGGCGACGCGCTGGAATGGGGCGGGCTACAGGTCTCTTTGGCAGACGGGAGCGCGCGGCGTTTCGTTCTGCCCCGTGACCATGTTTTCGAAGATATCACCCCGCGGCTGGTCGATGTGACCGGTGATGGCGCGCCCGAAGTGCTGGTGATTGAGACCGACGTGAACCGCGGCGCGGCGCTGGCAATCTACGGCCCCGAGGGCAAGATTGCTGAGACCCCGCATATCGGCCAAAGCAACCGCTGGCTTGCCCCCATAGGCGCCGCTGATCTCGACGGTGACGGCGCGGTTGAGATCGCCTATGTCGACCGCCCGCATCTGGCGCGGGTGCTGCGGGTCTGGCGTTTTGCGGATGGGGACCTGAGCGAGGTGGCTCAGATGCCGGGGCTGACCAACCATCGAATCGGAAAGTCCTTCATCTCGGGCGGGCTGCGCGATTGCGGTGCCGGGCCAGAGATGGTGCTGGCGGATGCCGATTGGCAGCGCGTGGTCGGGGTGACCCTGAAGGACGGGCAGCTTGCGCGTCGCGACATCGGCCCCTTCGCGGGGGCCGACAGCTTTGCCGCGGCACTTGCCTGTGAGTGAGGGTGCTGGGGCGGCCTAAGCCGCCGCCTGTTAGCTCAGCGCGCGCCAGCCGATGTCGCGGCGGCAGAAGCCTTCTGGCCAATTGATCCCGTCGACCATCGCATAGGCACGCTCTTGCGCCTCGGCCAGCGTGGTGCCCCGCGCGGTGACGTTCAGCACGCGGCCGCCGTTTGCCAAGATCGCCCCGTCTTGCGCCACGGTGCCCGCGTGGAACACTATATTGGCGCTGTCTTCGGGCAGGTCTTTCAGCCCCTTGATCTCACTGCCCTTGGCATAGGCGCCGGGATAGCCATTCGCCGCCATCACCACGGTCAGCGCGTGGTCTTCGGCCCAGTTGACCTGCATCTCGGCCAAAGACCCCTTGGCCGTGGCCTGCATCAGATCAAAGGCCTGCGCCCCAAGGCGCATCATCAGCACTTGGCATTCAGGATCGCCAAAGCGCACGTTGTATTCCACCAGACGCGGCTGGCCGTCTTTGATCATCAACCCGGCATAAAGCACGCCTTGATAGGGCATCCCGCGTTTCGCCATCTCGGCCATGCAGGGGCGGATGATCTCTTCCAGCGCGCGTTCGGCGATCTCGTCGCTCAGCACCGGGGCAGGGGAATAGGCGCCCATGCCGCCGGTGTTGGGCCCGCTGTCGCCGTCGCCGACGCGCTTGTGGTCTTGGGCCGTTCCGATGGGCAGCACGGTCTCCCCATCACAAAGCACGAAGAAGGACGCCTCTTCGCCTTCCATGAACTCTTCGATCACGACTTCCGCGCCCGCATCGCCAAAGGCACCGTCAAACATCTCATCCACGGCGGACAAGGCTTCGGCATCTGTCATGGCGATGATGACACCTTTGCCCGCCGCCAGACCGTCGGCCTTGATGACGATCGGCGCGCCTTGCTTTTCCACATAGGCGCGGGCGCTGGCGGCGTCGGTGAAATGGCCATAGGCCGCCGTTGGGGCATTGCAGGCGTCGCAGATTTCCTTGGTAAAGGCTTTGGAAGCTTCCAGCGCAGCCGCCGCTTTGGAGGGGCCGAACACGTCGAAACCCGCTGCGCGCAGGTCATCGCCCACGCCCGCTGCCAAGGGCGCTTCGGGGCCGATGATGACGAAGTCGATGTTGTTGCCTTCGCAGAAAGCCACCACCGCCGCGCCATCCATGATGTCGAGCTTAGCGCATTGCGCAATGGCCGCGATGCCCGCATTGCCCGGTGCCACGATCAGCTTGTCGCATTTGGGGTTCTGCATCACCGCCCAAGCGAGTGAATGTTCGCGGCCTCCGCTGCCGAGGATCAGGATATTCATGCCGCGCACTCCCTTGGACTTCGTTGCTCCGCGTTCTAAGCTGGGGTGCCCACAGACACAAGGTGCCCAGATGGATCTGTTCGACGACCCCGCCCCCGGTGCAAACAGCCCCGAATTTACGGTGACCGAGCTTTCCGGCGCGATCAAAAGGGTGATTGAGGGTGAGTTTGCCCATGTACGGATTCGGGGTGAGGTGGGCCGCGTGAGCCGCCCGCGTTCGGGGCATGTCTATCTTGACCTCAAGGACGACCGTTCGGTGATCTCCGGTGTGATCTGGAAAGGCGTCACGGCGCGGCTCGAGACCCAGCCCGAAGAGGGGATGGAGGTGATCGCCACCGGACGGATCACCACCTTTGGCGGCCAATCGAAATACCAGATCGTCATCGAGGATATCAAACCGGCGGGCATGGGCGCGCTGATGGCGCTCTTGGAGAAACGCAAAGCGGCGTTGGCGGCGGAGGGGCTTTTTGCGCCCGAACGCAAACGCCCGCTGCCCTACCTGCCTGAGATCATCGGCGTCGTGACCTCGCCCTCGGGGGCTGTGATCCGTGATATCCTACACCGGCTGCGCGACCGTTTCCCGCGCAAAGTGCTGGTCTGGCCCGTCGCCGTACAGGGCGCGAAATGCGCGCCCGAAGTCGTGCGCGCCATTGAAGGGTTTAACCGGCTGACCCCAGGTGGCGCATTGCCCCGGCCTGAGCTGCTGATTGTCGCGCGGGGCGGTGGCTCGGTCGAAGACCTTTGGGGCTTTAACGAGGAAAGCGTCGCGCGTGCGGCGGCAGCCTCGGAGATCCCGCTGATCTCTGCCGTGGGGCATGAGACAGACACGACGCTGATCGACTTCGTTTCTGACAAACGCGCGCCGACGCCGACCGCAGCGGCGGAATTGGCGGTGCCCGTGCGGCATGAACTGGCAGCATGGCTCGAAGGGCAGGGCGCAAGGATGCGTCAGGCGCTGAGCCAAGGGCTGACCCGGCGCGGCCAGCGGATGCGGGATCTGGCGCGGGCCTTGCCGCGTGCCGAGACTTTGACTGAAGGTGCGTGGCAGCGGTTCGACCGCGCAAGCGAAAAACTAGGACCCGCGCTAATCGCAGGCGTCCAAGGCCGCCGCGTGAAACTGGCCGATATGTCCGGTGCCCTGCGTCCCGGCACCCTGCGCCGCCAGTTGGAGGCTGATCGTCAGCGGCTGGCCCAGCTATCGGCAAGGCTCGACCCCGCATGGCAACGCAACTTGGCAGGGCAGCGTGAACGGCTCGGGACAAGGATCGACCGGTTTCACCCCGAGGTGTTGCAGCGGCAGATCCTGCGTCGTCGTGAACGGCTGCTCGACCGTACGCAGACTTTCCGCCCAGAGGTGCTGCTCCGCGACCTTTCCCGCCAAGACCAGCGATTGAATGAGGTGCTCGCCCGGTTGGCGCGCGCAGGCCGCGCGGATCAAGACCGCCGTCGCCGCCAGATCGACGCTTTGGGCCGCACCCTTGGCACGCTTGGCTACCGCGAAACGCTCGCCCGCGGTTTCGCCGTGGTGCGTGGCGATGGCGATGTGGTGACCAGCGCCGAGGCCGCAAAGAACGCCGCCCGGTTGGAGATCGAATTTGCGGATGGTCGGCTGGCTGTCAAAGGCGAAAGCTAAGGCCGGTCAGACCCCGACTTCGGGCCCGAGACAGAGTAGAGGGTCATTCTGCTCCTGCGCCTCGTAAAGCTCGGTCTGGGTTGGGTCATTCTCGAACCGGGCGACCAGCCCGGATGGGCTTTCGGTGAAGCTCCAGCATTGCGGGGTGGGGTTGTCTTCGTAGACGAAACAGATCAGCCCCCCGGCCTCATACCAGCGCCCCTCCTTGCAGCGGCCATCAAGAAAGGACCACTGCACGCGGCGATCCTTGTGATAGACCTCGGCCCCATAGGGCGCGCCGGACTGGCCGTAGTAGAGCGTTTTGCCCTGCGTATAAGCCTCGAACTCCGCCGCTGACATCTCGGCCAAGGCGGGCAGGGGCAGGAGGGCGCAGATCAGGGCGAGGGTATGTCTCATCCCAACAGCCTGCCAGAAGCCTGCGCCCCGCGCCAGTGGGATCAGCCGCGGCGCCACCGCGCCACGCGGCGGTCCATCACCCGACGCCAGAGCGGTGGCACAAGGGCAATCACCGCCATGATGGGCAGGGAATAGGGCAGTTTCGGCATCTCTTCGGTCACTTCCAGCGCCGGAAAGGCGCGGGCGGGGCGCATGTGGTGGTCCGAATGGCGCGGCGCGTTCAGCATCATGGCCGCGGAATACCATTTCGGGGCGTTCCAGCTGTGTTGCGGGCCGATCGGCTCGAACCGGCCATCGGGGCGTTGCTGCCGCCGCAAGCCATAGTGCTGCACATAGTCCGACAGCAGCAGTTGCATCTGTGCATAGGCGGCAAGGCCAAGATAGGCCAACAGCCCGGAAATGTCGCTCAAAAGTAGCGCGGTGAGCAGGGCCAGTGCTGCACCGCCGAGGTAGATTGCATAGGAGTGCAGCCCCTTCGCCCCCGTCTTGCGCGCCCGCTGCGCGTTTTCGGCCTGCCACCCGGCGCGAAACTCCCCCCAGCTTGCGCTGAGAAGAAACCGCCAGAATCCCATGCCCTTGGGCGCGGAATTGGGATCGGCGGGGGTGGCGGCGGCGGGATGATGCACCCGCAGATGGGCCGAGACGTGATGCCCGTGCAGCAAAGAGATATAGACCGCCGTGCCGATCCGTCGGGGCAGGCGGCGGGATGCGTGGATCAACTCATGTGCGTTGGAATTGCTGATCTGACCCAGAAACAGACCGAGGGCGGCAAAGATCAGCGCACGGTCCAGCCCCTCAAGATGCGGCGCGCCGCCAATCGCCCAGACCCCGAGCGGGAGCAGCATGAAATGCACGGCAGCCAATGTCAGCGTCAGCCCCCGACCGGACCTGTCGGAAAGGGTCAGCGCACGGCCCAATCGGTCCATAAAGGAGACATGGACCGTGATCGACAAAAGTGCCAGCACAGGCCAGACCCCGCCCCAGAGGGCGGCGGCGGCGATCAGCACCGCTGGCGTAAAACTGGCGATCACATACCACAGCACGTGTTTTCCCTTACTCATGACCCGCCTTGCGGCGCATCCGCCCATTCTGCCCGCCGCACGGCCCGCGCACAACGCAAACACCCGCGCGATTGTCGCTTTTTGATCGCCGGGCTGCGCCTTGATTTGCTACGACTGCTGAAAGCAAGGCGGGGGGAAGCGACATGGCGCTGGATGATCACGGCAAAGCGGCGGGGCAGGAACCGCAAAAGGGCGTCTGGAAATCCGGCAAGGGCAAGGGGCGGCATCACCCCAAGGGTCGGCAGGTGCAGGACGCGGCTTGGGAGCAAGTTCGCGTGCTTTTGGGAGACCGCCCGCGCCGCCGCGATCTGCTGATCGAGTTCTTGCATCTGATCCAAGACCGCTATGGACATCTCTCTGCCGCGCATCTGCGGGCCTTGGCCGAAGAGATGCGCCTGTCGATGGCCGAAGTCTATGAGGTCGCCAGTTTCTACGCGCATTTCGACGTGGTGAAAGAGGGCGAAACCCCACCGCCCGCGTTGACCATCCGTGTCTGCGACTCGCTGTCTTGCGAACTCGCCGGGGCGCAGGCGTTGAAATCGGCGCTGGAAGAGGGGCTGGACCCTGCGCAGGTCCGCGTGCTGCGCGCGCCCTGCATGGGGCGCTGCGACACCGCGCCGGTGCTGGAACTGGGCCACAATCATATCGACCACGCAACGCCCGAAAAGGTTCAGGCGGCGATTGCAGCACAAAACACGCATGCCCAATTGCCGGACTATGAGCCTTATCAAAGCTACCAGAATACAGGTGGTTACGAGGCGCTGTTGAACCTGCGCGCGGGCGGTGATTGGGAAGCGGTTCAAGAACAACTGCTAGAAGCCGGACTGCGCGGGCTTGGCGGGGCTGGTTTCCCTTCGGGCAAGAAATGGGGATTCGTGCGGGCCAATCCGGGTCCGCGATATCTGGCGGTGAATGGTGACGAGGGCGAGCCGGGCACCTTTAAGGACCGCTGGTATCTTGAGCGTACACCACATCTTTTCCTCGAAGGTATGTTGATCGCCGCATGGGCGGTCGAGGCGGAACAAGTCTTCCTCTACATGCGCGACGAATACCCGGCGGTGCTGGAAATTCTGCGGCGCGAGATTGCGGCGCTGGAGAATGCAGGCGTCATCACCCCCGGTTATGTCGATCTGCGCCGCGGGGCGGGCGCCTATATCTGCGGCGAAGAAAGCGCGATGATCGAAAGCATCGAAGGCAAGCGCGGCCTGCCGCGTCACCGCCCGCCCTATGTGGCGCAGGTCGGTGTCTTTGGCCGCCCGACACTGGTGCATAACGTGGAAACCCTGCATTGGATCGCCCGCATCTGCCGCGAAGGGCCGCAGGTGCTGAACGCGACCGAAAAGAATGGTCGAAAGGGGCTGCGCAGCTACTCGGTCTCGGGGCGGGTGGCGGAGCCGGGGATGTATGTGCTGCCTGCGGGGTCGACCATCACCGATATCATCGCGGCGGCGGGGGGCATGGCCGAGGGGCATGTGCTGAAGGCGTACCAGCCGGGCGGGCCGTCCTCTGGCCTGTTGCCTGCTTCGATGGATGACGTGCCGCTCGATTTTGATACGCTGCAACCGCATGGGTCGTTTATTGGGTCGGCGGCGGTAATTGTCCTGTCAGAGCACGACAGCGCCCGCGCGGCGGCGCTGAACATGCTGCGGTTCTTTGAAGATGAAAGCTGTGGTCAATGCACGCCCTGCCGGGTGGGCTGCGAAAAGGCGGTCAAGCTGATGCAAGAGGACCGCTGGGATCAAAGGTTGTTGGAGGAGTTGTCGACCGCGATGGTCGATGCCTCAATCTGCGGGCTGGGGCAGGCTGCGCCGAACCCGATCCGGCTGGTGATGAAGCATTTTTCTGACGAAATCTAACTGCGGCCCCTCCCGGTTGCCTTGATCTGCCCTAGGCGCTCTTCCATCTGCGCGGGCAAGCCTATAGATCAAGAAGAAACTGCATGGGAGACGCCGATGGCCTTCTTCACGAAGCTCAAGGACCGCTTGTTCAAATCCTCGTCCAAGATCGACGAGGGGCTAGAGGCGATAGTCAGCGATGGCGGCGAAACGGAGGCCGAAGCGGCCCCGGTTGACGCGGTGATGGACCAGCCCGGCGCGGCGTCGGATGTGATGCCCGATGGGCAGGACGACAGCGGCCCGATGTTGGCAGCTGAGCAGGAGGAGGAAACCCCCGAACCCGCTTCAATGCCAGAACCAACGCCCGAGCCGACGCCCGAGCCCGTCACCATTCCCGAGCCCACCCCTCAGCCCGCGCCAGCGGTGCCATCTGAGCCCGCAGACCCGGAGCCCACGCCCGAACCCGAGCAGGTGCCGCCAGCGGTCGATCCAGTCCCCGCTCCGGCCCCCGACCCCGCTCCGGCCCCCGACGAAGTGCCGCCCGCCGTGGACCTGCGCCAAGCCATGACCCCGGTCGCGCCTGCGCTCGACGAAGCAGAGGCCGCCCCTGCGAAGCCGGGCCTTCTGGGTCGTCTGATGGGCCGCAGCGCAGCGCAGCCAGTTGTGCGCCGCGCGCTGGATGACGAGATGCTCGAACAGCTCGAAGAGTTGTTGATCAGCGCCGATATGGGCGTCGATACGGCCTTGCGGGTCACCGCCAACATGGCCGAAGGGCGCTTTGGCAAGAAACTGTCAGTGGCAGAGATCAAACAACTGCTCGCCAGCGAAGTCAGCCGCATCATGGAGCCTGTGGCGCGGCCCCTGCCGATCTACTCCAAGACCCCGCAGGTGGTGCTGGTGGTCGGCGTGAACGGCTCGGGCAAAACGACGACCATCGGCAAGTTGGCCTCGCAATTTCGTGCGGCGGGCAAGAAGGTCGTGATCGCCGCCGGTGACACTTTCCGCGCCGCCGCGGTGGAGCAATTGCAGGTCTGGGGTGAACGCGCAGGGGTGCCTGTGCTGACCGCAGCGCAGGGCAGCGACCCCGCCAGCCTTGCCTTCGACGCCATGGGCCGCGCGCAGGAGGAAGGCGCCGATTTGCTGCTGATCGACACCGCAGGCCGTTTGCAAAACCGGGGCGACCTGATGGAGGAATTGGCCAAGATCGTCCGCGTCATCCGCAAGAAGGATGAGACCGCGCCGCATAACACCCTATTGGTGCTGGACGCGACGACCGGGCAGAACGCACTGAACCAAGTGAAGGTTTTTCAAGAGATTTCCGACGTCAGCGGTCTGGTTATGACCAAACTCGACGGCACCGCAAAGGGGGGCGTTCTGGTGGCGCTGGCGGATCGTTTCGGTCTGCCGATCCATGCGGTGGGTGTGGGCGAGCAGATTGACGATCTGTCCCCGTTTGATCCCGATGAATTTGCCGCCGCATTGGTTGGTACGGATGCCTAGCGACGCCTTGGTCGCCCTGCGCGGCGGCTCTGATTACTCGTGGGTGCCGAGCTTTCGCTCGATCCAGCGCAATACCGTCAGAACGCTGACCACAATCCCTGCCGTAAGACAGGCGAGCAAAATCTGCCCCGCGCCGCAAGCAAGACCAATGGCACCGGCCAACCACATCGACGCGCCGGTGGTGATGTTGCGCACTTCGCCGTTGGAGGTGAAAATGATCCCCGCGGCAAGGAAGGCGACGCCCGCCGTGACCGCTTCGATCAAACGCAGCGGATCAAAGCGCATCTGGTCGCCCTCTCCGAACTCCAGACTGCCCAGCTCTTGCCCGATGATGATGAACAGGCAGGCCGCGATGGCCACCATGATATGGGTGCGCAGCCCCGCAGGCTTGTCTCGCCGCTCGCGCTCAAACCCCACAACACCCGCCAGAAACGCTGCCATTAGCAGCCGCGCGGCAGCGACAGTGACGGGCACTTTGGAAAAACTGTTGGTCAGGTCGGCGAGCAGGCTTTCAAACATGGAATTTCCGTTGGTGATAAAGGTTTTGAGGAATAAACCTCTCGCCGCTGTGGTGGTTCCGCGATGACCGAATGGATCCTGTCGATCGAAGGCACGCCCGCGGGCCATACCGCGGCGCTTTGGTTGGCGCTTTCGGCGGCCTTTTTGCATGCGGTCTTTGGCGCGCTGCAAAAGGGGCGGCATGATCCGTGGCTCACGCGCGGGGCGATTGATGTCTCCTATGGTGTGATGGCCGCGCCCTTTGCGCTGTTCGTCGTGCCATGGCCCGAGCCGCATATGTGGCTGATCTTCCTCGGCGCCTTCGTGATCCATGTGATCTATAAACTGTTACAGGCTTGGGCCTATACCAAGGGTGCTTATACGGTGGTCTACCCGGTGGTGCGCGGCACGGGGCCGCTGTTTGCCGTGGTCGGCGCCTATCTGATCTTTGGCGAGCGCTTCAACGCGGTGCAGTGGCTGGGTGTGGCCGTGCTGCTGAGCGGTATCTTCGGGCTGGCGGTTTATAATCTGCGCAATCTGGTCGCGGCGCGCGATACGCTGCACGCGGCCTTGGGGCTTGCGGTGCTGACGGGCTTGTTCGTGGCGCTTTACACCACATATGACGCATATGGCATTCGCGCCACGGCTGATCCGTTCACCTTTCTCGCGTGGTTTTTTATGATCGACGGGCTGGTGATGCCGGTGATTGCATGGCGGCGCTGGCATAGAATGGAGAACCCGCCCGACGTTGCTCCGCTGATGCTGCGCGGCGTGATCGGCGGGTTCATCGCATTCGCGAGCTTTGGGTCGGTCATGCTGGCCACGCGGCTCGATAAGGTGGGCGAGGCGGCGGTGCTGCGCGAGACATCTACCGTCTTCGCCGCGCTGATCGGTGTGCTGGTGCTGAAAGAAACCGTCGGCCCGCGCCGCATCGCGCTGATGGCGCTGATCGCGGCCGGGGCGGTGATTGTTGAAATGGGCGGCTGAAGGAACAGGCATGTCAGAACCAAGAGAGATCAACCCAATGCTGCGCGCAGGCTTGGAATATGGGCCGGTGTTGGCCTTCCTCGTCGCCTATCTGTGGCTGAAGGATAATACCTATACCTTCGGCGGCACGGAGTACGATGGCTTCATCGTCGTCACCGCGATGTTCGTGCCTTTGCTGGTGCTGTCGACCGGCGCGCTCTGGGCGCTGACGGGCAAGCTGAGCCGGATGCAGGTCGCCACCGTGGTGCTGGTGGTGATCTTTGGCGGGCTGTCGGTCTGGCTGAACGACGACCGCTTTTTCAAGATGAAACCGACGTTGATCTATGTGCTCTTTGGCGGCCTTTTGGCGGTTGGCCTGCTGCGCGGGCAGTCCTATCTGAAATACGTCATGGAAGAGATGATGCCCCTGCGCGATGAGGGCTGGATGCTGCTCACCAAGCGGCTGATGTTTTTCTTCTTTGGCCTCGCGTTGGCCAATGAACTGATCTGGCGGTTCTTTTCGACCGACACATGGGTCTATTTCAAAACCTTCGGCCTGACGGCGGCGATTTTCGTTTTCTTCATGGCGCAGGGCAAGCTGTTCGAAGCCTACGGCGAGAAGAAAGATCAAAGCTGACCCGAATTTAAACCATGCCCGCGCGAAACTGTTGACCTGCAGCGTCGCGCGGCGTAATCCACCCCGCGTGGCGATTTGTTACCGGATTGTGGGCCACGTTAAACATGCCGCTAAAAGGTCAGGATGAAAGACCCCCTTTCGCTTGGCCGCGTCTGGGGTTTTTTTTATGCCCGCAAGGTCGGGCCGGAAGGATGAGATACATGAGCAACGACCGTCACGCGCGCACCCAAGCGATCCACGCAGGCACCCGCCGCAGCCAATATGGCGAGGTGAGCGAGGCGATCTACCTCACCCAAGGGTTCGTCTATGACAGCGCCGAACAGGCCGAGGCCCGGTTCGAGGAAACTGGCCCGGATGAGTTCATCTATGCCCGCTACGGCAACCCGACGGTCGCGATGTTCGAAGACCGTATCGCCACGCTGGAAGGGGCCGAAGACGCATTCGCCACCGCCAGCGGCATGGCGGCGGTGTCGGGCGCGCTGATCTCAATGCTGAAGGCGGGCGATCATGTGGTGTCGGCCCGGGCGCTTTTCGGCTCCTGTATCTATGTGCTCGAAGAAGTCCTTGGCCGCTATGGCGTTGAGGTCACCTTCGTCGACGGCAGCGATCTGGGCGCATGGGAGGCGGCGATCCGGGATGACACCCGCGCGGTGTTCTTTGAATCCGTTGCCAACCCCACGCTTGAGGTGATCGACATCGAATCCGTCGCCAAGCTGGCCCATGCCAAGGGCGCGCTGGTGGTGGTCGATAACGTGTTTGCCACGCCGGTATTCTCCCGCGCGATTTCGCAGGGGGCGGATGTGGTGGTCTATTCGGCGACCAAACATATCGACGGGCAGGGCCGCGCGCTTGGCGGTGTGGTGCTGGGCAGCCGCGATTTCATCCGTGGCACGCTTGAGCCTTATATGAAACACACCGGCGGCTCGATGAGCCCCTTCACCGCGTGGATCATGCTCAAGGGGTTGGAAACCATCGACCTGCGGGTGCGGGCACAGGCGGCCAGCGCACAGGAATTGGCAGAAGCGCTGGAGGGCCACGCCGAACTGGCGCGGGTGCTTTACCCCGGCCTCTCCGCGCATCCGCAAAACGCGCTTGCGATGAAGCAGATGGGGGCAGGGGGCACCGTGCTGTCGATCGACCTGAAGGGCGGCAAGGCGGCTGCTTTCGCGTTCCTGAATGCGCTGCAGGTGGGGGTGATCTCTAACAACCTCGGCGATGCGAAGACCATCGTGACCCACCCGGCCACCACGACGCACCAGCGTTTGCCGCAGGAAACCAAAGACCTTTTGGGCATTACGCCGGGCCTCGTGCGGGTCAGCGTGGGGCTGGAATATACCGGCGATCTCAAGGCCGATCTGTTGCAAGCCTTGGACGCGGCGGCGCAAGCCTGACCTGATGTGTCGCAGGCGCGGTGGCATTTTGGCCCCGCGCATCATACATTGAGGATGACAGACCGGAGGGCCGCGCAATGAACATCGTGACTGAGATGTCCGAAACACCGGATCGAAGCGCTGCGGAGGCTGCGCTCGCCACCCTGCGCGCTTGGGCCGAAACGGCCACCCCGGCAGAGATTGCAGCCCTTGACCCGGCGATGGCGCGGATGCTCGCGCCCGCCGACTACCCGGCGCTGAGCCGTGCCTACCCCGAAGACTTCACCGCGGGTGACAACTACCGCGCGAGCCTGCCTGATTTGCAAAACGGCCCCTCCAGCCTGATCCGGGGCGCGCAGCAGTTGATCCAGCATGTCGGCATCTCGAACTTTCGCCTGCCGATCCGCTATCGCAGCCGTGAGGGCGGGGATATGCGGCTGGAAACCTCTGTGACCGGTTCGGTGTCGCTTGATGCGGAAAAGAAGGGCATCAACATGTCCCGCATCATGCGCAGCTTTTACCGCCATGCAGAGGCGACCTTTAGCTTTGAGGTGATCGAAGCGGCGCTGGATGATTATAAGACCGATCTCGAAAGCTTGGACGCACGGATTCAGATGCGATTCTCTTTTCCGATGAAGATCGCCAGCCTGCGCTCGGGGCTGACGGGCTATCAGTATTACGACATCGCGCTGGAGTTGGTTGAGCAGGACGGAGAGCGCAAAAAGATCGTGCATCTCGATTACGTCTATTCCAGCACCTGCCCCTGTTCGCTGGAACTCAGCGAACATGCGCGGGAAACGCGGGGGCAATTGGCCACGCCGCATTCGCAGCGCTCCGTGGCGCGCATTTCGGTCGAGACGCAGGACGAGGGCGATTGCCTGTGGTTCGAAGACCTCATCGAGATTTGCCGCCGCGCCGTGCCGACCGAGACGCAGGTCATGGTCAAGCGCGAGGACGAACAGGCGTTCGCCGAACTCAACGCCGCGAATCCGATCTTTGTTGAGGATGCCGCGCGGCTGTTTTGTGAACAGCTTTTGGCCGATGGACGGGTGGGGGATTTCCGCATCGTCGCCAGCCATCAAGAAAGCTTGCACAGCCATGATGCGATCAGCGTGCTGACCCAAGGCGAGACCTTCGCGGCGCAGAGCATCGACCCCAAGCTTTTCAACACGCTCTTTCACGTGGGCTGACCCGGCGCTGCGCGGCAATCGCGCGATGGTTGTCCGCGTCCCGCGCAGCGCCCCTTTGCGGGGCATTCCGGGTGTCTTAGCGCAGAAATAGCGAATGTCGCCCCGTCAGCCCTGCAAGTCCCGACCAGCGGCTATGCGAAAACGTCGGTTCTGCTGCGGCGCAGCATTGCCTATCTAGCGGTCATCGAAATACTGGAAATTGCAAAGGCAATCAGATGACCTACCAGAGCACTGCTCATCCCGCCCACTCCGTCTCTCCCTTTGAAGGGCTGCGGCGCGCCGGCGCCGGTCTGCGTCGCTTTTTTGCGGGGATCGGCCATGGCATCATGGTGGGCTCCACCGCCCACCGCCGTTTTGAGCAGGTCCAAGGCCTGCAAGCGAAAAGCGACGAAGAACTGTCCGCCATGGGCATCAAGCGTGACGACATCGTTCACCACGTTTTCAAAGACCTCTACTACATCTAAGACGACACGGACCGGGGCCAAATCGCGCCCCGGTCCCGTCTCGGCTTGACAGCGACGAGCGGCCAAGCCAACGCTGCGCCCATGTTGGATATACGACCTGTCGGATATGTCGTGGGCCTTTTGGTGGCCGTGCTTGGCCTTGCCATGATCATCCCGATCTTGGTCGATCTGGCCGAGGGCCGGGGCCAATGGTGGGTCTTCGTCGAAAGCGCACTGATCACGACGTTGGGTGGCGGTATGATCGCCCTTGCCAGCGCCAATGGGGTCCGCGAAGGGCTTACCATCCAACAGACATTTATGCTCACCACCGGCGTCTGGCTGATGCTGCCGCTGTTCGGGGCCTTGCCCTTCGTGCTGGGCGCGACCGATGCCAGCGTCACCGACGCGATGTTCGAGGCGATGTCGGGGCTGACGACCACCGGGGCCACGGTGCTGACCGGGTTAGAAGACCTGCCCAAGGGCCTGCTGATCTGGCGCGGTATTCTGCAATGGCTGGGCGGCATCGGTATCGTCGTGGTCGCCATGGTGTTCCTGCCCGAGTTGCGGGTCGGTGGTATGCAGATTTTCAAATCTGAATCCTTTGACACCTTTGGAAAAATCCTGCCCCGCGCGGGGCAAATCGCGACTCAGATTTCGGTGATCTACCTTTGGCTGACGCTGGCCTGTATGCTGAGCTATCTTGCGCTCGGGATGAGCACATTTGACGCGACGGTTCATGCACTGACCACGGTATCGACTGGGGGATTTTCCAACTACGATGCCTCGTTCAGCACCTTCTCTGGCCCCGCCGAGTATGTAGCGGCGATCTTTATGATCCTCGCGGCCCTGCCTTTCGTGCGCTATGTGCAGCTTATCAACGGCAACCCCGTGGCCCTGCACCGCGACCCGCAGGTGCGCGGCTTTTTCATGACCTTGACCTTTCTGGTGGTGATTGTCTTTTTCGTCCTGCGCAGCGGCACGACCTACGAGTCCGAGCGGATCTTGCGGGAAGCGATCTTTAATATCACCTCCATCATCTCGGGCACCGGCTATGCGTCGGCGGATTATATGAAATGGGGCAGCTTCGCCGTGGCGCTGTTCTTTTTCATCGGCTTGATCGGCGGCTGCGCGGGCTCGACCACCTGTTCGATCAAGATCTTCCGCTATCAATTGCTCTTTGCCTCGATCCGCGCGCAGTTGCGGCGGATCCGCTCGCCCCATGGCGTCTTTACCCCGCGCTATGATGGCCGCCCGGTGGGGGCGGACGTGCTGAGCTCGGTGATGTCGTTCTTCATGTTCTTCGTGGTGTCGCTGGGGCTGATCTCGGTCGCGCTGAGCCTGACGGGGTTGGATTTCGTCACCTCCGTCTCGGGCGCAGCGGCGGCGCTGGCAAACATCGGGCCGGGACTGGGAGAGATCATCGGCCCTGCGGGGAATTTCAGCAGCCTCAACGACACGGCGAAATGGATTTTGATCATCGCCATGTGGATCGGGCGGCTGGAATTGCTGGCGGTCTACGTCATGTTCACCGCGAAATTCTGGCGCGCCTGAAACGCGAAAGGGCGGCGCCGATGGCACCGCCCTTTGTCTTTTTCGCTTGGGGCTGGGCCCCCGCGTTATTCCCAGCAGCTGACCAAGACCGTCATGCCCTGCGCACGCAGGGTCAGATCGCGCGGCGCGATCGGGCCAGTGGCCCCCTGCGCCTGCTTGCTGTCGAGCCCTGCGTCCTGTGCCGCTTTGAGGATCACACTACCATCAAGGGCAAAGCTCACGTCTTTGGGCAGTTTGCGGTCCGCCTCCGTCTGGGGGAGCAACATGCCCACCACATGACCATTCTCGTCAAAGACCGGCCCCCCGGCATCACCGGGCTGGGCGTTGACCGACAGGCGTTTGAGGTTTTCATCCCCGTTCAGCCCTTTAAGGTCCGACAGCGCGCCAAAGGTCAGGGTCGCAGCACTCAGCACCCCTTCGTAGGAGTAGCCCGCGACAGAGATTTCCGATTGCAGACGTGGCGCACCGCTGCTGAACTCGGCCACGGCCAGCGGGGCGAGGCGGCTTTCGGGTTTGAGCAGCGCAAGCCCGCGTGCCTCATCGGTGGCGATAACAGTAGCATCGGTATCCGCGTCCAGCGTTACCCGGGAGCAGGAGGCGACAACCTCGCTTGTGGTGACAACCGCACCATTGCCGTCGATGAAAAAGCCGCTGCGGGCGATCTTGGGCTGGCGGATTTGCAGACCCGCGACCAGATCAATCGCCTGCGCGTCGCTGTTGCCCGCGGCCGCGTCCAACGCGCCGGGCAGGCGGGTCAGGCTTTTGGACATCTCTGCGACCACGCGGCGGCGGCGGTCTTCGTCCCCGGCGGGCCAGATCAGGGTGAACCCTTTGATCTGACCGTTCTCCAGCGAGACCTGCGTCTGGCTGATGATGCTGCCGTTCTCCCCGATCAACTCAAAGGAGTTGCGCTTGCGTTCGCGGGGGCCATCCAAGGGGACGATCTCAAGCGTTTGCATGATGTCATAGAGACCGTAGAGCGTATCTTGGTTGCCGGGCTGGCTGATCAACAGCACCCGTGCGCCGATGTTGCCGCTGGTGTCGTAATGGGCGAAGGGCGGCTCGTAGCGGGCAAATTCGACCTCAGCCGTGGGCATCATAACCTCGATCCCGGCTTTCTCATCGCGCACCATTTGCAGGCCCAAACCATCAAGGACGGCATTATACTGTGCGATCAGCGCGGCACGCTGTCGGGTGGTCAGCACGCCAGTCTGCTCATATCCGTTCGCCGCCTGCCACGCCCCCATAGAGGCGCGGGTGCCCCGGCCAAAGGCACCATCAATCGCGGCGTCGTAAAAACCGGCCCATTGCAGCGCGATTTGCAGGTCTTTGCGCTCTTGCGCCGAGAGGGCGCGTTCCGAACGGCGCGCCTCTGCCGGGGTTTCATCCGGCTCTGGCGGGGTGGGGGCCGGAGCGGTTTCGGCCTCTGCCTCAGCGACTTCAATCTCGCCCTCAGTCTCGCCTTCAATCTCGCCTTCGGTCGTTGTCGCGTCGAGCGGGGTTGTGGTGACATCGGGGGTGGTGCTGCCCGCTGCGGCTTCCTCTGGCTCACCGCCATCCACACTCACGGGGGCATCGATCACGCCGGTTTCCAGAACATTGTCGCCCACGGGCCAGAACTGCTGCTGGAAGCGGCTGGACTGCTGGATGAAGCTGTCACGCGGCACCAGACCGTCGCGCACATAGCTGCGCAGCACCAGTTCCGCATCTTCGCGCCGGTAGGGGCCCACGGCGATGCCGTACCAACCGCCGCCAAGGGAAAAGCCATTCACGTCATCCAACAGGGTCTCATAGGCGCGCGCGCGATCGGTGGCTTCGGCCAATGAGGGCTGCGCCTCGATCTGGACCCAAACGATATCCTCTGCCGATTGCGCCCGCGCGAGGCTGGCCCAAGTCAGGCTCAGGGCCAAAAAGAACGCCACCGGGGCACGTAGAATTCGCTTCATCGTCACTCAACTCTCGCAAAACCAAATCCGAGCCAGATTACGCCGGAAAGCAGCGCAAATGCCATGGCAAAGGGGGCGAATTTCTCACAAAGCTGCGATTGACCCCCATGGATTGCAGACGTAGGAAAGGCGCGCATCATAAAGGGGCAATCACCATGTCTGACGCGGCGCAGAAACCACGCTCTTTTCAAGAGATCATCCTTGCATTGCAGAGCTATTGGGCGCGGCAGGGCTGCGCAATCTTGCAACCCTATGACATGGAAGTGGGCGCGGGCACCTTTCACCCGGCCACCACGCTGCGCAGCCTCGGCACGCAGCCTTGGGCCGCGGCCTATGTTCAGCCCTCGCGCCGCCCCACCGATGGGCGCTATGGTGAGAACCCCAACCGCTTGCAGCATTATTACCAGTATCAGGTGCTGATCAAACCCAGCCCGCCCAATCTGCAAGATCTGTACCTCGGTTCGCTCGAAGCCATTGGCATCGACATGGCGCTGCATGACATCCGTTTTGTCGAAGACGACTGGGAAAGCCCGACGCTGGGCGCTTGGGGTCTGGGCTGGGAGGTCTGGTGCGACGGAATGGAAGTGTCCCAGTTCACCTACTTCCAACAGGTTGGCGGCCATGACTGCCACCCCGTCTCGGGAGAGCTGACCTATGGGTTGGAGCGTTTGGCGATGTATGTGCTAGGTGTCGATCACGTAATGGACATGCCCTTTAACAGCCCCGAGGCACCAATTCCGCTGACCTATGGCGATGTTTTCAAGCAGACCGAAGAAGAATTCGCGCGCTGGAACTTTGACACCGCCAATACAGAGGTGCTGCTGGACCAGTTCAACGAGGCCGAAGCGCATTGCCAATTCATCCTCGAACAGCCTGCCGAGGACCCCAAGACCGGGAAACGCATCGTCATGGCGCATCCGGCCTATGACCAATGCATCAAGGCGAGCCACATCTTCAACCTGCTCGACGCGCGCGGCGTGATCTCGGTGACCGAACGGCAGGCCTATATCGGGCGGGTGCGGGCCTTGGCAAAACAATGTGCCGATGCCTTCGTGCAGACCCGCGCGGGCGGCTGGACGCCTGAGGCGGATAGCGCGGCATGAGCGGCAAGATTGTCGGTATCGTGATCCTAGTATCCGCACTGATCGCCGGGGCTGCACTCTACTATTTGCAGATCTATGGGTTTTATCACGAGGTGCCTGAGGCCAAGGTCGAACTGGTATCGCTTACCTCGCAAGAGCCGGAAGAGATCGCGGCAGAGAACCTTCAGGCCATCGACGCCGACAGTTCTCCGATCCGGTTCCGTGCCTGCTTTGAGCATGACATCAGCCTCGCCATGGCGACCGAGACCTATGAGATGACCGACCCCACCGATCCGCGCAACGCGCCGGGCTGGTTCGATTGTTTCGACGCCCCCGCCATCGGGGCCGAGATTGAGGCCGGCACCGCGCTGACCTTCCTTGGCGGCAAGAACGTGCACTACGGCGTCGACCGGATCGTGGCGCTGACCGATGACGGGCGTGGCTACATCTGGCATGAGCTGAACGACTGCGGCGAGAAGTCCTATGACGGCACCGTGGTAGGAGAGGCTTGCCCCGAGCGTCCCGCCGACTGATCTTAAACGCAGGCGCCGCCTGTTTGCGCGGAACCTTTTGGCGCTGCCGAACGCTTGTCCCCACATAGAACGGGGGCGAAAATGTCGGAAAAAACACATGAGGGGCTGAAATGGGTGATGCGCGCGGGCTACGGCGCGCGCGGGGTGATCTATACGATCATCGGGGGGCTGGCCCTATTGGCCGCCGTCAAAAGCACCCAAGCCTCGGGCACGAAAGACGCCCTCGCGGCGCTGCGGGATGAGCCATACGGTATTCCGGCACTCATCGCGATTGGCATCGGGTTGCTTGCCTATCTGGTCTGGCGCGTGGCTGCGGGCGTGAAGGATGTCGAAGATCACGGGACCGACGCCAAGGGGCTGATCGCGCGGTTGGGGCAAGTCACGACCGGGCTGATCCACGGCGGTATCGGCGTTTCCGTTCTGGCCTTGGCAATGAGCGGCAAGAATTCCGGCGGCAGTTCCGCGCAGGACTGGACGCAAAAGCTGATGTCGATGCCCGCCGGGCGCTATATCGTAGCCGCTGGCGCGCTGATCCTATTGGGCGCAGGCATCTACTATGCCTACAAAGGTTGGAGCGGGAAATATAAGGGCCATCTGGCGCGCACCCAGTTCACCGAAAGCATCGACCCTATCGTGAAGGTTGGCCTGATTATCTATGGCGGCATTCTGGGGTTGGTTGCCTTTTCACTGGGCTATGCGGCGCTGACCGCGAACCCCGCACAGGCGGGCGGTCTGGGCGAGGCGCTGCAAAGCCTGCGCGGCATGGCCTTTGGGCGTTTCCTTTTGGGCGGTGCCGGGCTGGGGCTGATTGGCTTTGCGGTCTATAACTTTGTCGAAGCGGGCTACCGGGTGGTGCCGAAATTCTCCGACCCCGATATCCGCACCTTGTTGGATTAAACGCAGGGCGGGGGGCTAGACCCTCCGCCTAGCACTCGTTATCCAAGCCCCCGATGAGACGCCGCCATCGCGGCAAGAATTGGGGGCCGCCCGTGCCAGATCTGCTGATTGAACTTTTCTCCGAAGAAATCCCTGCGCGGATGCAGAAACGCGCGGGCGAAGACCTGCAAAAGCTGGTGACCAACGGTCTGGTCGAAGCTGGTCTGACCTATGGCTTCGCCGCCGTTTTCACCACCCCGCGCCGTCTGACGCTGGCGCTTGGCGATATGCTTGCCGCCAGCCCGCGACAGGTGGAAGAGCGCAAAGGCCCGAAAGCCGACGCGCCTGAGAAAGCCATCGAAGGGTTTTTGCGCGGTGCTGGGTTGACCCGTGATCAATTGGAAGAACGCGACACGCCCAAGGGCAAAGTGTTCTTTGCCAAGATCGAAAAACCGGGCCGCCCTGCGGCTGAGATCGTGGCCGAGGTGCTGGAACAGACCATCCGCAATTTCCCATGGCCGAAGTCGATGCGGTGGGGCACGGGCAGCTTGAAATGGGTCCGCCCGCTTCATTCGATCCTTTGCGTCATCAGCGATGAAGCCGGGGCCGAGGTTGTGCCGTTGACCGTCGATGGCATCACCGCTGGCAACAGCACGCGCGGACACCGGTTCCTTGCGCCCGATCAGATCGAAGTCGCGGGCTTCGAAGACTACCAGACCAAACTCGCCCGCGCCCATGTCGTGCTCGACCCCGCCGCGCGGGCCGATACGATCTGGCATGACGCCACCAACATGGCCTTCGCCGCTGGGCTTGAGGTTGTCGAAGACGCAGGGCTTTTGGCCGAGGTCGCCGGGCTGGTTGAATATCCCGTGGTGCTGATGGGCCGCATTGGCGACGATTTCCTAGGTCTGCCGCCCGAGGTGTTGCAGACATCAATGAAAGAACATCAAAAGTTCTTTTCCGTCCGCAATCCAAAGTCGGGTCAGATTGAACGCTTTGTCACCGTGGCCAACCGCACCACCGCCGACGATGGCGCGACGATCCTTGCAGGCAACGAAAAAGTGCTCGGCGCACGGCTGTCGGATGCGAAATTCTTCTGGGACAATGACCTGCGCACCGTGACCTCGGGCGCGGGGATGGAGACTTGGGTCAAGGCGCTGGAAAACGTGACTTTCCATAACAAACTCGGCACACAGGCCGAGTTGATCGACCGCATGGCGACCCTCTCGCGTGAGCTTGCCCCGCTGGTCGGCGCCGACGCCGATGAGGCCGAAAAGGCCGCCCGCGTCGCCAAGGCCGATCTCAGCTCCGAAATGGTCTATGAGTTCCCCGAATTGCAGGGCCTGATGGGCAGCTACTACGCGCGCAAGGCTGGGCTGTCGGATGCCGTGGCCGATGCGGCCAAGGATCACTATGCGCCGCTGGGGCCGTCCGATGACGTGCCGACTGAGCCTGTTTCGATTGCCGTGGCGCTGGCCGAGAAGATCGACAAGCTGACCGGCTTCTGGGCGATTGATGAGAAGCCGACCGGGAGCAAGGATCCTTTTGCGCTGCGCCGTGCGGCGTTGGGCGTTATTCGGATTTTGGTTGAGAATGATGTCTCGTTGACGCTGAACGACGTGCTGAACAAAAGCGCCGAGATCGTCGGTGACCGCGATGCAGGTCGGGCCGATACCGGTGATATTCTCTCCTTCATCCACGACCGCCTCAAAGTCTACCTCCGCGACCAAGGTATCCGCCACGACATCATCGACGCCTGCATCGCAATGGACGGCAGCGACGATCTGACCCTATTGGTCAAACGCGCCCGCGCCCTGTCGGAGACGCTCAAAACCGACGACGGCGAGAACCTGATCCAAGGCTTCAAACGCGCCAACAACATCCTCAGCCAAGCTGAAGAGGCCGATGGCGTGGAATACTCCTTCGGCGCCGATCCGAAGTTTGCCGAGACAGAAGCCGAGAAAGACCTTTTCGCCGCACTCGACAAAGCCGAGGCCAAGATCACCCCGGCGATGGCGGCGCAGGACTTTTCGACCGCGATGGCCGCCATGGCGGAACTGCGCGGGCCGATTGATGCGTTTTTCGAGGCGGTTCAGGTCAATGCCGACAACCCCACCGTACGGCGCAACCGGCTCAATCTGCTCAGCCGTATTCGCACGATCTGTAGCGCCGTGGCGGATTTGACCAAACTGGATGGCTGACCGCTGAGGGGGCAAGATCCCTTGCCCCTTCTGCCTCAACCCCTATGCTGCATCTGAACGATTAAGGTGCCGCAGTGCAGAACGATCCCCATACCACGCTGGTGACCCCCACCGCGCCAATTGCCAATGACACCCACGGCGGGCGGGCGAAATGCTTGCAGCGCCTTGTGCGGCTTGAGTTGCCGGTGCCCTCTACCGTGGCGGTTTCCTTTAACGCAGTGCAACAGATCGCGCGCGGGCAGTTGCCTGATATCCAAGCGGTGGTCGATCAATTTCCCAAAGGCGCGCTGCTTTGTGTGCGCCCCTCTAGCCAAGACCCTGATTGGGGCGGGCCGGGGGCGGTGCTGAACATCGGCATCAACGACGCGCTGTTTGAACATTACGCCACGACCATCGGCGAAGGCCCGGCAGCGGCGCTTTATTCGCGGTTCGTGCAGTCCTATGCGGTCAATGTTGCCCGGCTGGATCCGGATATGTTCGACGATGTGAACGGCGATGGCCGCGCGGCGCTGATGGAATCACTACGCGCCTACGAGGCCGAGACCGAAGAGCGTTTTCCCCAAGACCCGGCAACGCAACTGGCTGCCGTGTTGCGGTCAATGGCGCGGGCGTGGAACGGCACTTCGGCGCGGTTGCTCCGGCAAGCCAAGGGGGCGCCTGCGGATGCGGGGCTGGGGTTGATCGTGCAGGAAATGGCCTTTGGCGTCGGGCAGGGGCAATGCGGTTCGGGCGTGTTGCAGCTGGTCGATAGTGATACCGGCCTGCCGCAGATCACCGGGCGCTATTTGAGCCAAAGCCAGGGTCGTGATGCGCTCGAAGGCGATGCGGCGGCGATGTATCTCACCCGCGATCCGCGCGGGCCGTCGTTGGAAGAGCTGGTGCCCGATGCCTTTGCCGAGTTGAAAGACCACGCGGCGCTGATGCGCAAACGGCTCCGGGCCGAGATGCAGGTCGAGTTCGTGATCGATCAAGGCAAGCTGCATATTCTGGATGGTGTGAAGGTCGCACGGTCCTCCCGTGCGGCGGTGCGGATCGCCGTGGCGCTGGCTGACGAAGGGATCATCAGCCGCGAGGAAGCGCTCATGCGGGTGCAGCCGCGCACGCTGTCGGAACTGCTTCACCGTCAGGTTGACCCAAGCGCCAAACGCGACGTGATCGGGCGCGGCATCGCCGCCAGCCCCGGAGCGGCCACCGGGCGGATCGTCTTTTCGGCCAGCGACGCGCAGGCCAGCGCCGCGCGGGGGGAGCCTTGCATCCTCGTCCGGCGCGAGACGTCACCAGAGGATATTCGCGGCATGCATGCCGCCGCCGCCGTTTTGACAGAGCGCGGCGGCATCACCAGCCACGCGGCGGTGATCGGGCGCGGCATGGGGTTGCCTTGCGTTGTCGGTGCGTCGAACATGCGCTTTATCGTGACCCAGCGGCAGATCATCGCCCCCGATGGGCGGGTTTTTGTCGAAGGGGATCAAGTCACCGTTGATGGCTCAACCGGGCAGGTCTTGGCCGGGGCGGCCAAGATGCAAGAGGCCGCGCTGGATGATACGTTCACCCGGCTGATGGGCTGGGCCGAGGATGTGGCCGACATTGGCATTCGCGCCAATGCCGACACCCCCGCCGATGCGCAGACCGCGCGCAATTTCAACGCCCATGGCATCGGGCTCTGCCGCACCGAACATATGTTTTTCGAGCCCGGTCGCCTCACCGTGATGCGCGAAATGATCTTTGCCGAAAGCGGCGAAGACCGCCGTGCCGTGCTGGAACGTCTGCTGCCCATGCAGCGCGAGGATTTTACCCAGTTATTCCGCATCATGCAGGGGCAGCCAGTGTGCATCCGCTTGTTTGATCCGCCGCTGCATGAATTCTTGCCCTCAGACAAAGCCGGGCAGCGCGAATTGGCCGAGGCGCTTGGCCTTCAGATGTCTGACGTGACGCGGCGCGTGGCGGCGATGACGGAGTATAACCCGATGCTGGGCCTGCGCGGCGTGCGGCTCGGGGTGACGGTGCCCGAAATC
Organism: Sulfitobacter sp. LC.270.F.C4; assembly: GCF_032922545.1. NCBI lineage: Bacteria > Pseudomonadati > Pseudomonadota > Alphaproteobacteria > Rhodobacterales > Roseobacteraceae > Sulfitobacter > Sulfitobacter sp. LC.270.F.C4. The sequence continues at coordinate 1,477,562 of NZ_CP136692.1, forward strand.
TACGAAATGCAGGCCCGCGCGATCTTTGAGGCCACAATCGAAGCCAGCCGCGATGGCGAGCCGGTGGTGCCCGAGATCATGATCCCACTGGTCAGCGCCCGGCGCGAAGTGGAATTGGTCAAAGCCAGCGTCGATGCCGTGGCCGCCGCCGTGCGCAGCGAGCGCGACGCGAGCTTCACCTACCGTCTCGGCGTGATGGTAGAGACCCCACGCGCCTGTCTGCGTGCTGATGATATCGCGCCGCATTGTGCCTTTCTCAGTTTCGGGACCAACGATCTGACGCAGATGACCTATGGCCTCTCGCGCGACGACGCGGGGCGCTTCATGTCGAATTACGTCCAACAAGGGGTCTACCCAGAGGATCCCTTCCATGTGCTCGACACCGATGGGGTCGGCGAATTGCTGCAACTTGGGGCGGAAAGGGGGCGCAAAGCCCAGCCCGGAATCACCCTTTCCATCTGTGGGGAGCATGGCGGGAACCCCGAATCCATCGCTTTTTGCCGCGAATCGGGCTTTGATTATGTTTCCTGTTCGCCGTTTCGCGTACCGGTTGCACGTTTGGCTGCGGCCCAGCTCGCCATTGCCCACAAGATCGGGTAGGGGCAGCGGGCTCCAGCCCAACTTATACCATAATTCGGCAAGTTTCTGCACATAATGCCCGGTTGGGTTTACCGCCCGGAACCTTTTGGCTATCCGCCCCGCAGCCCTAACAATGATGCGAGGCGCATGATGCGTTTTATCCGGTCGATCTCTTTTGCTCTTTCCATGGCTCTGTGCAGCAGCCCGCTGGCTGTTCAAGCAAGCTCCGAAAGCGCGAGCGATCTTGCGCAGATTGAAATTCAAGGTCTGAAATCCGCCGGTGCGGCGCGGCTTCAGGAGATGGTCGCGCAGCCCGTGTCGGCCAGCGAGACAGATGTGAAATTCTCGACCGCTTGGGTCGACAGCCAGCCCAAAGCCGAGGGCAACGCCGAGTTGCAGTGCCTTGCCGAAGCGCTTTATTTCGAGGCGCGCGGTGAGACGGTCAAAGGCCAGTTTGCCGTGGCCGAAGTGATCATGAACCGTGTGAAATCGGCCCGCTTTCCCGGCACGCTTTGCGGCGTGATCAATCAGGGGACGGGGCGCAAGTATCAGTGCCAGTTTACCTATACCTGCGACGGCTACAAAGAAGTCATCAATGAGCCGCGCGCCTTTGCCCGGGTCTCTAAAGTGGCGCGTGCGATCATCGACGGCTCCGCGCCCAAGCTGACCAATGGCGCGACCCACTACCACACCACCGCCGTGAACCCCAACTGGGCGCGGGTCTATACCAAGACTGCGCGGATCGGTCAGCATCTCTTCTACCGCCACACGTGGAAAACCGCCTCGAACTAAGAGTTCGGGTTCGGATGTGCCTTCGGGTGCTGGCCTGCCGTCGGTGGGCCTGCTAAATGTGCATCGAAGCGCCCCCGACGGGGCCCGATACCCTGATCCGATAGGCGCTGCCGATGTCCGACGACGAAATTCGACTTGCCTTTGCCCACCCTTCTGAGCGGGCAGAGACGATGGCCGGCCCTGAGCCGCGCGACCGTATTTCCCTGCGCGATCATATCGTTGAGGTAGAGATCGGCGCCTTTCAGGCCGAGCGGGATGTCACGCAACGGGTCTGTTTCAACGTGGTGGTCGAGGTGGCGCCCCTGACGGGCGTGGTGGATGACGATGTGGACCGCATCCTGTCCTATGACCGCGTGACCGAGGCCATCGCCGCCGAGCTTGCCGCCGAGCGGCTCAACCTCTTGGAAACGCTGGCCGAACGGGTGGCGGACCGTATCTTGATCGAACCGCAGGCGATGCGGGTTTTCGTGCGGATCGAAAAGCTTGACCGTGGCCCCGGTGCGCTTGGGGTTGAGATCGTGCGGGCGCGGGAGGGCGCTGCCATAGCGCAGGACGCCGCCCAAGAGGCACCGCAGCCGCGCGTGATTTACCTGTCAAATGCCGCCATTGCCTCTGACCGCTTGACCGGATGGCTCGACCACTTGGAAGCCTCCGCCCAGCCCGTGATCCTTTGCGTTGGCCCAGCTGACATCGCGGCCCCACGGGCCGGAGATGAAAAAGCACAACGCCACATCGACCTGTTGGCGATCGAACAGAACGCTTGGGTGCTCTGGGCGCGCGATCCCCGCTGCGGGGTCGTTGGCAGCCGGACAGAGTTGGACTGGGCGATGAAAAACGGCCAGATCAGCATCTGGGCCCCTGCGCGGATCGTGCTCGATGCGGTGGACGGCCCCGCCGCCCCGCCAAGCGCGGCACCGGCCTTGGCCGCGTGGTTCGCAGAGACCTCTGCCGCCAGCGAGTTGGTGCTGATCGGCGCAGACCGGCCCGAGGGCGCGGCGCTGCCGGTGCGGGTGCTCGATGTCGACAGTGCGGAGATTGCCTGATGACAGATTATCACCGCCCCTTGGTTCAGATTGGTCCCGCGCGGCCCGAAGGCGCGCTGACCCTTGCGGGCGGCTGGGGCTGGTTTACCCATGTTGAGGTATTGGCGCGGGGGCAGGCGCCGCATGTGATCACGGCAGACGCGCTCCCCCCTACGGCGCGGGCGGCGTTGACCGCGCCGCGCCCGGCCATCGCCGGACTGACCTTCGACCGCCCCCGCGTGATGGGGATTCTCAATGCCACGCCGGACAGTTTCTCAGATGGCGGTCGTCATGCCGATCCGCAGATCGCGGTCGCTGCGGGGGCGGCAATGCGGGCGGCGGGGGTCGACATGCTGGATATCGGCGGCGAATTGACCCGTCCGGGGGCCGAAACGGTGCCTGAGGACGAGGAGATCGCGCGCGTTCGTCCCGTAATCGAAGGGCTGCGCGCTGCTGGGACCGGAGCGATCAGCATCGACACCCGCAAGGCCGCCGTGGCCGAAGCCGCGGTCGCGGCGGGGGCGGATTTGGTCAATGACGTGGCCGGGCTGACCTTTGACCCGGCGCTCGCGCCCTTTTGTGCGGCGCGGAACCTGCCGGTCTGCGTGATGCATGCCCAAGGCGACCCGGCCACGATGCAACGTGACCCGCAGTATGAAAACGTCCTGCTCGACGTCTATGACTATCTGGCCGGGCGGATCACCGCGTTGGAGGCCGAGGGCATCGGGCGGCACAACATTATCGCCGATCCGGGCATCGGCTTTGGCAAGACGCTTGAGCACAACCTCACGCTGCTTGCAAATCTCAGCCTGTTCCACAGCCTCGGCGTGCCGATCTTGCTGGGCGCATCGCGCAAGCGCTTCATCGGCACCATAGGCGGCGGCGCGGCTGGGGAAGATCGCGCACCGGGGTCCATCGCGGTCGCCCTGGCGGCGCTGAGCCACGGTGTCCAAGTCTTGCGCGTCCACGACGTGGCGCAAACCATCCAATCCATTTCACTTTACCGCGCGGCACTGACAGGAAAACAGCTATGACAAAACTCTTTGGTACTGATGGCGTGCGCGGCACCGCCAATATTCACCCCATGACCGCCGAAATGGCGCTGCGCATCGGTGCCGCCGTGGGGCGCTATTTCCGGCGTGAGAAAGACACCGTGCACCGCGTGGTCATCGGCAAGGACACGCGGCTGTCGGGCTATATGTTCGAAAACGCGCTGACGGCGGGCCTCACCAGCACGGGAATGAACGTCCTGTTGCTCGGGCCGGTGCCAACGCCTGCGGTCGGGCTTCTGACACGGTCGATGCGCGCCGATCTGGGGGTCATGATCTCGGCCAGTCACAATCCGGCCAGCGACAATGGTATCAAATTCTTTGGCCCGGATGGCTTCAAACTCTCCGATCAGGTCGAACAGGAAATCGAAGCGCTGGTCGCGGAAGGGGTCGCGCCTTCGGAGCCGGATCAGATCGGCCGGGCCAAGCGGATCGACGACAGCCGCTATCGCTATATCGAACGGGTCAAATCCTCTTTCCCGCGGCAGATGCGTCTTGATGGGCTGAAAGTGGTGATCGATTGCGCCCATGGCGCGGCCTACCACGTGGCGCCCATGGCGCTGTGGGAATTGGGTGCGACGGTGATCCCCGTGGGCGTGGCCCCCAATGGGTTCAACATCAACGATGGCTGTGGTTCGACCCAGCCGCAATCCGCGGCAGAGGCCGTGGTGGCGAATGGCGCCGATGTGGGCATCTGCCTTGATGGCGATGCAGACCGGGTGATCTTGATCGATCAGAATGGCCGTATCGGGGACGGCGACCAGTTCATGGCGCTGATGGCCGCCCGTTGGGCCGAAGAAGAGCGGCTTGCGGGCAAGGCGCTTGTGGCCACGGTGATGAGCAACCTTGGGCTGGAGCGTTTCCTCGACGACCGCGGTCTGCGGTTGGAGCGCACGAGCGTGGGCGACCGCTATGTGGTGGAACGGATGCGCGAAGGGGGGTTCAACCTCGGCGGGGAGCAGTCGGGTCATATCGTGATGACCGACCACGCGACCACGGGCGACGGACTTATGGCCGGGATGCAGTTTCTGGCTGAGATGGTCCGCTCGGGCAAACCTGCCTCGGAGTTGCTGTACCAATTCGACCCGGTGCCGCAACTGCTGAAAAACGTCCGGTTCTCTGCCGGGCAAACCCCGTTGGAAGAGGCGCAGGTAAAAGCCGCCATCGCGCAGGCCGAGGCCGATCTGGCGCAAGGCGGGCGGTTGTTGATCCGCAAATCGGGCACCGAGCCGCTGGTCCGTGTGATGGCCGAACATGAAGACGCGGCACTGATGGAACGTGCCGTGGACAGCGTGGTTGACGCGGTGAATGCGGCGGTGGGCGGCTAGGCTGTCCTATCCGCGCTGGAACAGCCGTTTCAGCGCGCCGTATTGGCTGAGCCCGACCCCCGCAAGGATCAGCGCCATTGCATAGAGCAGCGACATCGGCAGCGGCTCTGACAAGACCAGCGCCCCCAAGAGGACCGACCAGACCGGCACTTGGTAATTGACCAAGGACATAAAGACCGGCCCGGCAGTGCGCACCACATAGACCCGCAAAAAGGCCGCGCCTGCGGTGGGAACCAGACCCAGAAAGGCCAAGACGGCCACGATCTTGGGGCCGGGCAGGGGCGGCGGGCCTTCGCTGATAAGAGCGGCAGGCAACATGATGCCTGCACCGATCAGCATAAGGATCGTGGCCAGGCCGATCGGGTCTACCGACGGCAAGCGGCGCATGAGGATCGAGCTGATGGCATAGCACGATGCCGCGCCGACGCAGGCGATACGGCCCGCAGTCTCCATCGCGGCACCCGTGCTTTCAAATGCCTGCCCGCCGATCAATACCACCACGCCGATAAAGCCAATGACAAAACCGCCAACCTTGCGCGGGGTCATACGCTCTCCCGGCAGTAGGAAATGCGCCAAGGGCAGGACGATCAGCGCGACCGAGGCCATGGTCACCCCGGCAAAGCCAGAGGTCACATATTGCTGCCCCCATGCCAGCAGTGAAAACGGCAGGGCCGAGCTGATAATGCCGATGGTGGTCAGTGTCGCGATCACGCCCCGCGTCGGGCGGTCGGCGAATAGCGCGAAACCGCGCCAGGCCCATAGCGCCAGCATCACCACCGACGCAAACCCGATCCGAGAGGCGGCGAGCCAAAAGGGCGTAATGCCCGTCAGCGCAATTTCGATGGCCAGAAAGGTGCCGCCCCAGACAAAGCCCAGAATGGCGATCAGCAGCCAGCTGGTGCGGGTGATCTGAGGCGTGGTGTTCATCGGGGCTCCGGCGTAAAGGCAAAGACCCCGGCGCAAGGCCGGGGTCGATGTCGTCTTATCTTGAGGGGGAGATGGCTCAGTTCTTGGCCTTGTCCACCATCTTGCCTGCGGAAATCCACGGCATCATCTCACGCAGTTTCGCGCCGACCTGTTCGATGCGGTGCTCGTCGTTGATGCGACGTGTGGCTTTGAACGAAGGCTGGCCGACTGCGTTTTCCTGCATGAAGTCACGCACGAACTTGCCGTTCTGGATGTCCGTCAGCACGTCTTTCATGCGCTTCTTAGTCTCGTCGTAGGGCAGGATGCGCGGGCCGGAGACATATTCGCCGTATTCCGCCGTGTTCGAGATCGAGTAGTTCATGTTGGCGATGCCGCCTTCATAGATCAGGTCGACGATCAGCTTCACTTCGTGCAGGCATTCGAAATAGGCCATCTCGGGGGCGTAGCCCGCCTCGACCAGCGTCTCAAAGCCCATGCGGATCAGTTCGACCAGACCACCGCAGAGCACGGCCTGTTCGCCAAAGAGGTCGGTTTCGCATTCTTCACGGAAGTTGGTCTCAATGATCCCCGAGCGACCACCACCGATGGCAGAGCAATAGGACAGACCGATTTCCAGCGCCTTGCCGGATGCGTCTTTGTCGACGGCCACAAGGCAGGGCACGCCGCCGCCCTTGGTGTATTCGCCGCGCACGGTGTGGCCGGGGCCCTTGGGCGCCATCATGATCACGTCGACGCCTTCTTTGGGCTCGATCAGGCCGAAGTGGACGTTCAGGCCGTGGGCGAATGCGATGGCGGCACCTTCGCGGATGTTGTCATGCACGTATTTCTTGTAGGTCTCGGCCTGAAGCTCATCGGGCATGGTGAACATGATCAGGTCGGCCCAAGCGGCCGCTTCGGCGATGCCCATGACCTTGAGACCTTCGCCTTCGGCCTTGGCGGCGGAGGCAGAGCCTTCGCGCAGGGCGACGACGAGGTTCTTGGCACCGGAGTCGCGCAGGTTCAGGGCGTGGGCGTGGCCTTGGGAACCGTAGCCGAGGATGGCTACTTTTTTGTCCTTGATGAGGTTCACGTCGCAATCGCGGTCGTAGTAAACGCGCATGATCTTGTCCTTTGGTTGATCTCTATCTGCGGTTCACCATAGCGATGTTGCGTCTAGTGGCCATTGTCATCGCAGAGGTATTTGTGAAAGAATGAAGATAGTTATTCGTGGTTTCACTAGAAAACGGAAAATTCATGCTTGATGATCTGGATCGCCGTATTCTGCGCTATTGGCAAGCGGAGCCGAGCCTCAGCCCCGGCGAGTTGGCGGAGCGGTGCAATATCACCTCTGGCAAGGCCGCGCGGCGGATTGCCCGGCTGCAGGATCAGGGGATCGTGCAGGGCAGCGGTGTGGTGATCGATTGGGCCGCACTGGGCTATGCGTTGGAGGTGTCCTTGCGGGTGACACTGGACAAAACGCAGGCCAATGCTTTCGACATCTTTCTGGCAGAGGCGCGGCAGGTGCCTGAGGTGATCGAGCTTCAGACGTTTTTGGGCCGAGTCGATCTGCGGCTGTCGATCATCGCGCGGGATATGGGGCATTACCAGCAGATCTATCGCAGTCGTATCCTCACGCTACCGCATATCGCCGAGATTGAGGCGCTGATGCATGTGGCGCGGATCAAAACGCAGGAGGGGCTGCCGCTGTGATTGAGCTTGATGAGATTGACCGCGCCTTGCTGCGCGCTTTGGCGCGGGATGCCACACAGAGTGCGAGCGCATTGGGACGGCGGTTGGGCCTGTCGCAGCCTGCGACGTGGCGGCGGATCAGGCGGTTGGAAGAGGGCGGCGCGATTGCCGGGCGGCGGCTGCGGTTGAATGCCGAGGCTTTGGGTTTTGGTGTGACCGTTTTTCTGGGCATCAAACTGGCCACGCGGGGGCGGGTGAGTTTGGAGGATTTCGAGCGGGCGGTGAGTGCCATTCCCGAAGTGCAGACGGTGGAGCACGTCTTGGGGCTTTTCGACTACCGGCTGCGGGTCGTGGCGCGGGATTTGCCCGATTTCGAACGCGTGCTGAGGCGGCGGATCATGACATTGCCCGGCGCGGGGGAGGTGGAGGCCAATGTGCTTTTGAGCGAAGAGCGCCTGCCGGGGCCGCTTTAGCCGTGAATTGCCTTTTGTGGCGGCGGGACATATGCCTTTGATCGAAAGATGGAGGAAGAACGATGGCATTGCTCGACACGGTAGACCCCACGGGGCTTGATGAATTCAGCGTGGTCTTTACCGACCGTTCGCTCAACCACATGTCAGCGGAATTTCAGCAGGTCATGCGCGACCTCTCGGGCTGGCTGGGCGAAGTGTACAACGCCGACGCTGTGGCGCTGGTGCCCGGCGGCGGTACCTATGCGATGGAGGCCGTGGCCCGACAATTCGCGCGCGGCCAAGACGTGTTGGTGGTACGCAACGGGTGGTTTTCCTACCGTTGGAGCCAGATCATTGAAAGCGCCGATCTTACCAAGAGTGCCGAGGTGATGAAGGCGCGGATGCAGGGCAACGCCAGCCCCGCGCCCTTTGCGCCCGCGCCGATTGAAGAGGTCACCGCAGCTATTCGCGACGGGAAACCGCAGGTCGTGTTTGCACCGCATGTGGAGACTAGCTCGGGCATGATCCTGCCGGATGACTACATCAAAGAAATGGCTGCGGCGGCGCATGAAGTGGGTGCGCTGATGGTGCTTGATTGCATCGCCTCGGGCTGTGTCTGGGTGGATATGAAGGCGCTTGGGGTCGATGTGTTGATCTCGGCCCCGCAAAAAGGGTGGAGCGCGTCGCCTTCCGCTGGGCTGGTGATGATGTCCGCGCGGGCAGAAGCGCGGTTGAATGAGACCACATCGGACAGTTTCGCGATCGATCTGCGCAAGTGGCGCGACATCATGAAAGCCTATGAGGCGGGGGGGCATGCCTATCATGCGACCATGCCGACGGATGCGCTGCGGCTGTTCCGTGATACAGTGAAAGAGACCCGCGATTATGGGTTCGACCGGTTGAAAGAAGCGCAGTGGCGTTTGGGGGAAGCGGTGCGGCAGGCGCTGGCCGCACGGGGGGTGACTTCGGTTGCTGCTGACGGGTTTGCCGCGCCGGGCGTGGTGGTCGGCTACACCGCCGATCCGGATGTGCAGAACGGCAAGGCCTTTGCCGCTCATGGCATGCAGATTGCAGCGGGCGTGCCGTTGCAGGTGGGAGAGCCGGATGATTTCCGCACCTTCCGTCTGGGGCTGTTCGGGCTGGATAAGCTTTATGACGTTGACGCCACCGTGGCACGGTTGACGGCTGTGCTCGACGAGGTTTTGTAAAACAGGCTGCGCCGCGCGTTAGCGGCGCAGGCCCAGCCCCATTTGCATCAGCATCTTGCGCACATGGGGCAGGGCGTAGAGCGCATTAAGCGCTGCCGCCCGCGCATCGCGGGCCAGTGGGCTGCTGGCTTGGCTGGCCCGGTTGAGCAGGTCAATGCCCCGGACGCGCAGGCTGATGTCTGTGTGGCGGGCCTTGTGGTAGGCTTCTAGCATCTCGGCATCGCCGAGCTTTTCAGGCGATTTGCGGGCCAGATCCAACAACGTCGCCAGATCGGTTAGCGACATGTTCAGCCCCTGCGCGCCGATGGGGGGCAGCACATGGGCGGCCTCAGCCACCAATGCCACCCGTTCGGCGGAGAGGCGCTTGGCCTCTTGGCTGATGATCGGCCAAAGCGCGCGGGGGCTGGCGAGGGTCAGCGGCCCGAAAAGATTGGCTGAGCGCGCCGTCGCTTCGGCCTCAAAGGCAGCGGTATCCAGCGTGGCGCGGGCTTGGGTCGCGGGACCGTCGTCCATCCAAACCACGGCGGAGCAGGGCATGCCGTCGCGGTCGGGCAGGGGGACGAGGGTGAAGGGGCCGCCGGAGCGGTGTACTTCGGTCGAAACATTCTCATGCGGGATGGGGTGTGTCACGCAAAAGGCCAGCGCCTTTTGGCCGTAGCGGCGGGTGGTGACTTCGATCCCGGCGGCATCGCGCATTGGGCTTTTTCGCCCATCGGCGGCGATCACCAGTCGCGTTTTGATGCGGCTGCCATCGCTGAGACCGACACGGGCCTCGGAGCTGCGGGTGAAGAGCGTGGTGGTGCCGGTGCCGGGGCGAAAATCGACATTGGGCAGCGCGTTCAGGCGGGCCAAAATCTCGCGGCGCAGCAGCCAATTTGGGAAGTTCCAGCCGAAGGGGGCATCTGAGATATCGGCGGCATCGAACTCGCGGGTGACGCGGGGGCTCGGGTCATCGCCCCCCGCATCGACGATCCGCATGATCTGCAAAGGGGCGGCATGTGGGGCGAGGCGGTCCCATAGTCCGGCATCTTCCAAGAGCAGACGGGATGGTTGCAGCAGCGCGGTGGAGCGCATGTCGGCGCCCTCGGCTGCGCCGTCGGTGACGGGCGGTGTGGGATCGACGCAGATCACGTCGAAACCCGCCGCGCCAAAAGCGGCGGCGGCGGTCAGTCCGGCGATGCCGCCACCGGAAATCAGAATATCGCAATCAAAGGTCATCGGCCCGCCACCCGTGTCAGAAAATCGCAGAGGTCTTGCGTATGGTAGTGGATGTGATCGCCTTCGCCACGTGTGGGCGCCACATGCACCGTGCGCATCCCCAAGGCATGGGGGGCGGCAAGGTTGCGTGGATCATCCTCAAACATCGCGGCGGCTGCGGTTTGGAAACCGTCGATGGCAAAGACTTTATCGTAGGCGGCGGCTTCGGGTTTGGGCAGGAAATCCGCATGTTCGACGCCGTAGACCGCATCGAAAAGCCCCGAAAGGCCGCGTGCCTCAAGCACCCGTTCGGCGTAGGGCGCGCAGCCATTGGTGTAGACGATGCGCCGCCCCGGCAGAACGCGGATCGCTTGGGCCAGCAGCGGGTCGGGGGTCAGCCGGTCCATCGGGATGTCATGCACATCCGTGAGGTAGGGGCCGGGATCGACGCCGTGTTCGCGCATCAGCCCCGCCAGCGTGGTGCCATAGGTCTGCCAATAGTGCTGGCGCAGGTGGTTGGCCTCGGCCCGGTCGACATTGATGGCGCGCATCACCCAATCGACCATACGCGCTTCGATCAAATCGAAAAGCCGCGCCTCGGGGGGGTAGAGCGTCTGATCAAGGTCGAAGACCCAAGTGGTGACATGAGAGAAAGCATCGCGCGGCATGGCGCAGAGGTAGGCCGAGATGGGCAGCCGCGCAAGCCCTCCCGGGTTGCGCATATGGTCGCGGTGAGTAAGGTGGCGCAACTTTCAAGGACAGATAGCTCATGCCCGACGCCAAAACCGGCCCGACCGACGCTTATTCGATGATTCTAGAGGCCATCGACATCGGCACCTATCGCCCCGGTGACCGGCTGGTAGAAAGCGAGTTGGCCGAGCGTTTCGGCGTGTCGCGCACCCCGATCCGTGAAGCTTTACAACGGCTTGAGACCCAATCGCTTTTGATGCGCGACGGGCGCAGCCTGATCGTGGCCTCGCTGGATCACAACCAGATGGCCGAGCTTTACGTCGTGCGGGGGGAGTTGGAAGGGCTGGCCGCGCGTCTGGCCGCGCGCCATGCCACGGCTGAGGAAGTGCGCGTGCTGCGCGAGATGGTGGATGCCGACAACGCGCTGGCGGGCAATCCCAATGCGCTGGCGCGGGCGAATAAGCGGTTTCACAAGCAGATCCATCTGGCGTCGCACAACCGCTATCTGGTGCAACAGCTTGACCTTGTGCACCGCTCCATGGCCTTGATGGCGACCTCTTCGCTTGCGGTGGAGGGGCGTGGTGAGATCGCGCAGGCCGAACATAACCGCATCGTGGAAATGATCGAAGCGCGCGATGAGGATGGCGCGGATGAGGCGCTGCGCACGCATATTTCTGTCGCCTTCATGACCCGATTGAAGCAGGAAGCGGCCCGGCGCGAGGAAGATTTTTAGGCGTCTTCTTCTGCGGCCTTACGTAGTGGGGCAATGTATGCCCATGGGCGGTTTTGTCCCAAAAGTGGGGGCTGCGATAGAGCTCACAAAGTGCCTTGGCAGCGGCTACGGCCCCCAGGGCAAAATAGAGCGGGAATGTAATAACCCAAGGCAGCAGGTGGCGCTGCCCGCGGTTTGAGACCGCGATTACAGAGGCGCAGAGGTTCAGCAGTTCGGACAGGATGAACAGCGCAAAGATCGCCGTCATGAGCGGTGGGGCAAGCCAATCAGTGACCGGGTGGTACAGCCCAAAGACGCTTAGCCAGAGCGACCAGAGCAGCGGGGCGAGGGCGAATTGCGAGACCGTCGCGAGAAAGATCGCCTGTACGCCGATGAACCGCCGCAGCCCGAGGTCTTGCAGCAGTGCGCGCGGCCTCTGCATATGGACGGCCCATGTGATAAGATAGCCCTTCAGCCACCGCGATCGTTGCCGCACCCAAGGCCAAGGGCGGCAGTTGGCCTCCTCAAAAGTGGTGGTGGGTATTAGTTCGGTCACATAACCGCGCCGCGCCAGTCGAAGACCCAGATCGGCATCCTCTGTCACGTTATGAGCGTCCCAAGCGCCGAGCCGTTCAAGGATATCGCGCCGAAAAAACAGGGTTGTCCCACCCAAAGGGACAACCAGCCCCAGTCGGGCCACACCGGGTAGGATCACCCGCCACCACGTCGCATATTCGATGGCGAAACAGCGGGCCATCCAATTGCTGCGGCTGTTGTAAAAATCCAGAATCCCCTGCAAACAGGCGACATTCTCAGGCGCGTTTTGAAAGCGGGTTACGATCTGTTCGATTTGGTCCGGCTCTGGCGCATCCTCGGCGTCCCACACGCCGATGATACTGCCCCGGCAGAAGTCGAGCGCGTAGTTCAGCGCGCGGGGCTTGGTCTTGAGCGCCCCGGCGTCGGGTACTTCGATCACGCTGATCCACGGCGGTAAAGGCGTGCGGGCGATGGTCTTTCGGGTGAGGCTGTCGCTTGCTTCGAGGACCAAGACCACCTCCAGCAGTGATTTGGGGTAGGTCAGCCAAGACAGCCGCGCGATAAGCGCCTGCGCGATCTCTTCCTCATGCAGCAACGGCACGAGGACCGAGACGCGGGGCAGGCGGAAGCCCTTCATATCACTGGCCTCCGGCGGTGCCCGCGGTGGGGCGGTCCGGATGAGACACGCCCATAGCGCCGCCGCCTTGAGGCCACTGGTCAAAAGCAGCGTAAAGGCCCCCCAGAGAAGCGCCACGGCGAGGACTGCCGAGGGAAAGAATACCAGCAGGGCAACGAGGGACAGCAGAATGCCCTGCAACGCAAACCGCCGTTTTCGGTTGCGCACCGCCCAGTTTCGACAGCTTTCGGCGTCCGCCACACGGGTGACGGCATGATGCGCGAGCTCTGTCGCGTAAAGACGGCCGATCTGGGTCTGCACCTGCTGGGGGTCGGCGATGACCAGCACCAAGGACTCCCCCCTTTCGCCCAAGGCACTGCAAAGCTGGGAAAATTCGGCGGGACGGCTGCTGGCCACGAAAAGCCGGTCCCCCAGTTCAAGCCAAGGCACCGCGCCAAATTTCAGACAGAGGCGCGCGGGTATCCGAGCAGAGAGGCGCGGATCGGAGGGGCTGCGCGTAAGATCGACAGGCTGCGCACCGTACTGCCGGGCGAGCGCCCTGACGATGTCATCAGGCGCGACCAGCCCTTCGGTCGCAAGGACCTCGCCCAAGGGGGCGTCGATCCGGCGTTGTAGGTCGAGCCCGTGGAGAAGATCGCTTGGCCCGATGACCCCCGCCGCAATCAGATGCTGACCCAACCGCATCCGGCGGGCGGGCGCGGCGGCCATACGCGGCGCTGAGAGTTTAAGGCGAAGGTTGCTCATTCCGTGCCCCGTCGAGGTTCCGGAATGAGACTGGCAGGCGACCGTTAATTGAGAATTAACAGCCGCCTATGCAATCAATGCATGTGGCAAATTTTAGGCGTTACGCGCGGCCATGGCTTCGCTGAAACGCTCAAATAGGTAGTAGCTGTCCTGCGGGCCGGGGCTGGCTTCAGGATGGTGCTGCACCGACCAGACCGGGCGGCCATCGACGCGGATGCCGCAGTTCGACCCGTCAAAGAGCGACACATGCGTCTCGCGCACGCCTTCGGGCAGGGATTGGCCATCGACCGCGAAACCGTGGTTCATTGAGGTGATCTCGACCTTGCCGGTGTCATAGTCTTTGACCGGGTGGTTCGCCCCGTGGTGGCCGTGGCTCATCTTGACCGTGGTCGCACCAAGCGCCAACGCTAGCATCTGGTGGCCAAGGCAGATGCCAAAGACGGGCAGATCGGTTTTATCCAGCACGTCGCGGATCATCGGCACGGCATAGGCGCCGGTCGCTGCCGGATCGCCCGGACCGTTCGAGAGGAACACGCCGTCCGGTTTATGCGCCATGATATCGTCATAGGTCGCGGTGGCGGGCAACACGGTCACGTCGCAGCCCGCAGAGGCGAGGCAGCGCAGGATGTTGCGTTTTGCGCCATAGTCCACGGCCACGACCTTGTGTTTGGCCTCGGTCTGGGGCGCGTAGCCGTCGGGCCATGCCCACCGCATCTCGTTCCAACGGTAAGTCTGGGCGCAGGTGACGTCCTTGGCCAGATCCATGCCTTCGAGACCGGCAAAACTGCGGGCGGTGGCGACCAGCGCTTCGATGTCAAAGTTGCCGTCCGGGTCATGGGCGAGGGCGGCGTGCGGCGCGCCCTGCTGGCGGATCGCGCGGGTCAGGCGGCGGGTGTCGATACCACCGATGGCGATGCGACCGCGCGCGGCTAGCCAATCCGACAGCGGCTGGATGTTGCGCCAGCTGCTGGGCGTGGTGGGCATCCATTTTACGACCATCCCGGCGGCGACCGGATCGCCGGTCTCGTCATCTTCGGGGTTGGTGCCGACATTGCCGATATGCGGGAAGGTAAAGGTCACGATCTGACCCGCATAGGAGGGGTCGGTCATGATCTCTTGGTAACCGGTCATCGCGGTGTTGAAGCACAACTCCGCCACGGTTTGGCCCGTGGCGCCAAACCCCATGCCGTAGAAAATCGATCCATCCGCGAGGGCAAGGCAGGCGGTTGGGCGTGGGCGAGCGGGCGCGGACATGGGGCAGTCTCCGGGCAGAAATGGGCGGGTAAACGGGTGGCAACCTAATCCCGCGCGGGCGCGGGGTCAATAGCCGGAGATAAATGAGATATCGTTTTATAACAGTGGGTTACCTTCCGTCGCCCCCCATTGCTCCGCGCGGAGAGAGCAGGTAAGCTGCGACACTTGGATTTAGCGAAACACAGGAAACCACCATGTCATTGCGGATGCGCATCTCGGATGCTTTGAAACAGGCCATGAAAGACAAGGCGGCGGACCGGCTTTCGACGCTGCGGCTTATCAATGCCGCGATCAAGGACAAGGACATCGCCGCCCGGGCCAACGGCACGGATGAGGGCGTGTCGGATGCCGAGGTGCTGGGCATTCTCAGCAAGATGGCCAAGCAGCGTCAGGAATCGGCGCGCGCCTATGAAGAGGGCGGGCGTCTGGACCTTGCGGAGCGGGAGCGCGAAGAAGTCGAGGTGATCGAAGAGTTCCTGCCACGGCAGCTGAGCGTCACCGAAACCTCTGCCGCGGTGGATAAGGCCGTGGCCGACGTGGGCGCGACCTCAATCCGCGACATGGGCAAGGTCATGGGGCTGCTGAAAGAGCGCTATACTGGCCAGATGGATTTTGGCGCGGTGGGGCCGGTCATCAAAGACCGCCTGAGCTGAGCCGCGGTTAGGGTTTGAGATGAAGGGCTGGGCCGTCGGGTCCGGCCCTTTTTAGGTGTGCAGGTGACGTGACAGATCATCGTACAGCGCGATGCGCTCCTCTTCGCTGAGAAAGGCCCCGATCTCTACCTCGCGGCCCTCGCCGCGCAGGGTGACGTAATGTGGCACCGGGCCGTCATCGTCGTATTTCTTCACCCGGGTCCAATAACGGTTGCAGTTCCAATCCTTCACCTCGCCCTTGGCTGTGGTATGCATCAGCCGCGCCGTGGTGTCGTCGAGGGTCAGTACCTCTTCGATTTGCCGGGCGCGGTGATTGTGCTGCAAGGCCCAGTAAACCGCGCCCAAGGCCAAGAGTACGAAGGGCAGCAGGCCCCAGAGCAGGGCGGTGCCGAGCATGGCGAAAAGCGGGATCATCGCCAGCGTGAAAGTCGCCAGCATGAAAGCCGCAAAGCCGCGCGCGGGCAGGGATTGATGCGGCCAAAGGCGCATCTGCTGCGGATTTGCGCGGGGCGGGGTTGTCCATTCGTAGGGCATGGGATCGCTCAGGCTCACTCAACCGCCAAGATAGCGGCGCGGCGGGCGATGGCAATGCGGCGCGGGGACGCGGTCAGTCGCCCAGCAGATCCCAGCGGTTGCCGAAAGGATCGCGGAAGACGGCAACTTTGCCATAGGGCTCGTGCCGCGGTAATTCTTCAAATATGACGCCAGCAGCGGTCAGACGGTCGAATTCCGCCGTGAAATCATCTACTTTCAAGAACAGCCAAACGCGCCCCGCGCCCTGTTTGCCAATCGCGGCCTTTTGCTGGTCGTCATCGGCTCGGGCCAGAATGAACCCCGTCTGCGCGCCGGGCGGGGTGACCCGAACCCAGCGTTTGCGGCCCTGATCAACGTCTTCGGTCAGGTCGAACCCCATGACGCTACAGTAAAAATCGATTCCCGCGTCATAGTCAGGAACGATCAAGGTTATCGCAGAAAGATGCATCGTTTCGCTCCAAGTGGCGGGCGCGGAGAAGGCCGCGCCCGCAGGTGGTTTACTCTAGTTCGACAAGCAGGTCCTTGGCGTCGATCTGGCCGCCTGCTTGAACATGCACGGCCTTTACCACCGCATCACGCTCTGCATGCAGGCCCGTTTCCATCTTCATCGCCTCGATGGTCAAAATCAGGTCGCCCGCCTTGACCTGCTGCCCCTCCTTGACCCCGACCGAGGCCACGACCCCTGGCATCGGCGCACCGATGTGATTGGCGTTGCCGGCCTCGGCCTTGGGCCGCTGCACGGTGGCGTCCTTGACCAGACGGTTCGCCACACGGATCACCCGCGGCTGGCCGTTCAACTCAAAGAAGACCTTCACTTCGCCATCTTCACCGGCCTCGGATTCGGCCTGCAGGCGGATCTCCAACGTCTTGCCGGGGTCGATCTCGGCCGAGATCTCAGCGCCCGGCTCCATGCCATAGAAGAACGTATGCGTGGGCAGGGTGCGGACCGGACCATAGACGCGGTGGCGGCCCATGTAGTCGAGGAAAACCTTAGGATACATAAGGTAGCCGCAGAGGTCTTCATCATCGATCTGCATGCCGTCCAATTGCTCGGACAGTTCTTTGCGCAGGGCCTCAAGATCGACGGGCTCCAGATGTTTGCCGGGGCGTTCGGTGTTCGGCGTCTCACCTTTCAGCACTTTCTTGACGATGCCTGCCGGAAAACCGTTGGGCGGCTGGCCCAGATTGCCGCGCATCATGTCGATCACGCTGTCGGGGAAGGACACATCGACGTTCGGATCTTCGACCTGCGCGCGGGTCAGCCCTTGGGAAACCATCATCAACGCCATGTCGCCCACAACCTTGGACGAGGGCGTGACTTTGACGATATCGCCGAACATCTGGTTCACATCCGCATAGGTCCGCGCCACCTCGGGCCAGCGGTCCTCCAACCCCATGGAGGCGGCCTGCGCCTTGAGGTTGGTGAACTGACCGCCGGGCATCTCATGCAAATAGACCTCGGAGGAGGGCGCCTGCATGCCGGTTTCGAATGCCGCGTAATGACCGCGGACTTCTTCCCAGTAATCAGAGATTTCGCGCACGGCCTTCATGTCGATTCCGGTGTCGCGGTCTGTGTGTTGAAGAGCCGAAACCACGGTGCCGAGCGTCGCCTGCGAGGTGTTGCCAGAAAGCGCATCCATCGCGCAATCGACAGCGTCTACCCCCGCCTCAGAGGCCGCGAGGATCGTGGCGGTGGCGCTGCCTGCGGTGTCATGGGTGTGGAAGTGGATCGGCAGACCAACCTCGGATTTCAGCGCTTTGACCAACGCGCGGGCTTGGGCGGGTTTCAGCAGACCGGC
The DNA here is from genome assembly GCF_032922545.1 of Sulfitobacter sp. LC.270.F.C4. NCBI lineage: Bacteria > Pseudomonadati > Pseudomonadota > Alphaproteobacteria > Rhodobacterales > Roseobacteraceae > Sulfitobacter > Sulfitobacter sp. LC.270.F.C4. The sequence goes on from NZ_CP136692.1 coordinate 1,495,344, forward strand.
CATGTCTTTCAGCCCCAGCACATGCGCGCCGGCGGCTTTCAAATCCTTGCCCATGTTGACGTAATACTGAAGGTCGTATTTCGCGCGATCCGGATCGAAAATGTCGCCGGTGTAGCAGATCGTGCCTTCGCAGACCTTGCCGGAGGAGACCACCGCATCCATCGCCACGCGCATGTTCTCAACCCAGTTCAGACTGTCGAAAACGCGGAAGACATCGACGCCGGTATTCGCCGCTGTCGCGACGAATTTCTGCACAACGTTGTCGGGGTAGTTGGTATAGCCCACGCCGTTGGAGGCGCGCAGCAGCATTTGGGTCATCACATTGGGCAGGGCCGCGCGCAGATCCCGCAGGCGCTGCCACGGGCATTCCTGCAAAAAGCGGTAGGCCACATCAAAGGTCGCGCCGCCCCAGCATTCGACAGAGAAAAGCTGGGGCAGATTGGCGGCATAGGCGGGGGCCACCTTGATCATGTCGAGGCTGCGCATCCGGGTCGCCAGAAGCGACTGATGCGCGTCGCGCATGGTGGTATCGGTGATCAGCAACTGACGTTGTTGCCCCATCCAATCGGCCACAGCCTGTGGGCCCTTTTGCTCCAACAGGTTGCGCGTGCCCATCTGCGGCTCGCCATGCAACACGGGCGGTTTGGGATCGCGAACATGGGCAGCAGGCAGGGCGTGGCCCTTGGTCTCGGGATGGCCGTTGACGGTGATGTCGGCGATATAGGTCAGCACCTTGGTGGCGCGGTCGCGGCGCTGCTTGAAGTTGAAAAGCTCCGGCGTCTCGTCGATGAACTTGGTGGTGTATTCGTTGTTCAAAAACGTCGGGTGCTTCAGCAGGTTTTCTACGAAGGCGATGTTGGTCGACACGCCGCGCACGCGGAATTCGCGCAAGGCGCGGTCCATCCGCGCAATCGCCATCTCTGGCGTGGGCGCCTTGGCCGTGACCTTGGTCAGCAGACTGTCGTAGTAGCGCGTGATCACCCCGCCCGCATAGGCGGTGCCGCCATCCAGACGGATGCCCATGCCGGTGGCCGAACGGTAGGCGGTGATGCGGCCATAGTCGGGGATGAAGTTGTTCTGCGGGTCCTCAGTCGTGACGCGGGTCTGCAGCGCGTGACCGGTGAGGGTGATGTCTTCCTGACGCGCCTTGCCGGTGGCTTCGGCCAGTGGTTTGCCCTCGGCGATGAGGATTTGCGCGCGGACGATGTCGATGCCGGTGACCTCTTCGGTGACGGTATGTTCGACCTGCACGCGCGGGTTCACTTCGATGAAGTAGAATTTACCGTCGTCCATATCCATCAGGAATTCGACAGTGCCGGCGCATTCATAGTTCACATGGGCACAGATTTTGCGGCCAAGCTCGCAGATCTCGGCGCGTTGGTCCTCGGAAAGGTATGGCGCGGGGGCGCGCTCAACGACCTTTTGGTTGCGGCGCTGGACAGAGCAGTCGCGCTCATAGAGGTGGTAGATATCCCCCTGTTTGTCACCGAGAATTTGCACTTCGACATGGCGCGCGCGCAGGATCATCTTCTCCAGATAGCCCTCGCCATTGCCAAAGGCGGCTTCGGCCTCGCGACGGCCCTCGCGGACTTTTTCCTCGAGTTCCTTTTCCGACATGATCGGGCGCATGCCACGACCACCGCCGCCCCATGAGGCTTTGAGCATCAGCGGATAGCCGACTTCCTTCGCCTCGGCGCGGATTGCGTCCATGTCGTCACCCAGCACTTCGGTCGCAGGAATGACCGGCACGCCGGCTTCCATGGCAACGCGGCGGGCGGAGGCTTTGTCGCCCAAAGCGCGCATGGTTTCGGCGCGGGGGCCGATGAAGGTGATGCCGTTCTGCTCGCAGGCATCGACGAACTCGGGGTTCTCTGAAAGCAGACCGTAGCCGGGGTGGATCGCGTCAGCGCCGGCGGCCTTGGCCACGCGGATCATCTCGTCGATGCTAAGGTAGGCGGCGACGGGGCCGAGGCCCTCGCCAATGCGGTAGGCCTCATCCGCTTTGAACCGATGCAGCCCAAGTTTGTCTTCTTCGGCGTAGACCGCGACCGTTTTCTTGCCCATCTCATTGGCGGCGCGCATGATGCGGATTGCGATTTCACCGCGGTTGGCGATCAGGATCTTTTTGAAATCGGTCACTGGCTGGTCTCCCCTGCTGGTTTTGAAGGCAGCTTAGGGATGCTGCGGTGCAGCGCAAGAGGGCTGTGGCACTCTTTGTCACATTTCTGCAAGCTTTCCGATCAGAGCGGCGAGAGATCGAAGGGGGCGGGCAGGTCGCGCAGGGTGCCTGCGCCCAACTGCCCCATATTGGCAGTAAGATCGCGCGCGAGCAGATCGATCAGGTGATCAACCCCGCGCGGTCCAAGCGCCGCGAGGGCAAAGTGGAAAGCCCGGCCAAGCATGACGAAATCCGCGCCGAGCGCGAAGGCGCGCAGAATGTCGAGACCCGATTCCACGCCGCTGTCGAAGATCACCGGCAATTTCGTGGCCGCGCGAATGGCGGGCAGCGCCTCGGCGCTGGCCGGGGCTGCGTCGAACTGACGGCCCGCGTGGTTCGAGACCCAGATCGCATCCGCGCCGGCTTTCTCTAGGGCGGTCGCATCTTCTGGGCGCAAGACACCTTTGATCACCAGCGGGCCATCCCAATGGGCGCGCAGCCAGTGCAGATAGTCCCAATCGGGCGCGGTGCGCAGCAGATAGCCGACATGGGCGGTTGGCGGTAGGTTCGCGCTGGCCGTGCCTTCGGTATATTTGTCGAGCATCTTCATATGGGGCAGACCACGCCGCGCCATGCCCATGGCCCAAGCGGGCCGCATCGCCACCTGTGCCATCAGGCGGGGGGTAAGCTTGGGCGGGCTGGTCAAGCCAGATCGGGTCTGCCGCTCACGGCGCGAGGCAACCGGAACATCGACGGTAAGGACGAGTGTGGTAAAATCCGCGGCCTTGGCGCGGGCCAGCATGTCGGTGCGAATCTCGGGGTCCCGCGGGGGGTAGAGTTGGAACCAACCATGCGCGCCCAGATGGGGTGCAATATCTTCGGGGCTTGTGGCGGCAACGGTGGAAAGGCCAAAGGGAATGCCCGCCCGATCCGCCGCGCGGGCAAGGTGAGCTTCGGCATCGGGCCAGATCAGGCCGGACATGCCCAAGGGGGACATGCCGAAGGGCAGGGGCAGCTTTTGGCCCATCAGCTCAACGCTGAGATCAGGTGTGAATTCACCGTGCAACACCGATGGCATAAGCCCGACACGGTCCAAGGCCGCGCGGTTGCGGTGTTTGGTGGCCTCCGTCCCGGTTGCGGAATCAAGGTATTCCCAAACGAATTTAGGCAGGCGCGATTGCGCGCGACTGCGAAGGTCCGAAAGGGCGGGATAGGTTGCATGTAGGTCCATGGCGGCATTTGCGCCAAAGGGTTACGGATTGTCCAGATAGAGAGGAAGCGCGGAGATCGAGCCGGCGCTCCGCCGTCGGCGTAAGGGCGCTGCGCGTGCAGCGCTGTTTTCCGCCCGCCGGGTTACTGGCGGAAAGTTGACCGGGCAAGCGGTGCTGCTTCGCTGATCTTACGGTTCGGCGCGGTGGGTAGGTTGTCGGCCATATCCACAAGTGCTGCGATGGCCGCTTCGATTTCGTCGCTGTCGCCGTTGGTCCCCCCATCCATATCGATCAAATGCACGGTCGGGGTCGCCTCGGCATCCAGACGTTCCTGCGCGATCGAGCGGAGCTCTTGCATTGTGCTGTCGATGGCGCGGCAAAGCCCGGCCAGCATCCCCGCCGATCCGGTGAGTTTCGCCGGGTCGATCAGCCCTTTTTCAGCGGCATCCAGCACCGTGGAAATTTGTTCGAGTTTGAACGAAGAGGTCGCCGCGAAATAGCGCACATCTTCAAAAGCGAGGGTGTCGCGGTTATCCCGTTGCACCCGTTCCACCACAATAGCGCTGCCCACAACCCGATCAAGACCGCGGTAGGACTGGACATGATGCAGCGTGGTGTCCCAGATCAGCGGCCCACGCGGCATATGCAGCATCTCACGGTAGCGGATTTGACCCGCGTTTGAGACGCAGCGCGCATAGCGTTCATTCACCGCCTCAGCCTCTTCATAGGGCATTAAACTGTGCAGGGGGCGGTTTATCACCTCATCCATCACCATGCCGCTGTGCGCCTCATGGGCGGTGTTGAGGGCAAGAAGTTCGAAGTGCCCGCTGTCGGCGTTCAATTCCGCAATGAACATCGGCAGCTTGAACCGGTCAATCTCTCGGCGCAGTACCGAAGTATCATCGTTTCTGAACATGAGCGGTTCCTCTCGTTTGTCGTTGTGCCATCACATTGCCGCCAAAGCATTATCAACGGGTAAAGATTTGCCCTGCATTTGAAATTCCCTGTCATTGCGCCCCCGCCCCATGGCGCCTAGTAGTCTTTCGAAAGAACATTTGTGGAACGTCTCTTTATCTCGTATCGCGGACGCGCTAGATTGTGGGCATGAGTGATTTTGACGAAATGGACGCCTTTGAGGGCGCTTCCCTGTCCGCCCGCGCCATGGCTGCGCGCCCGCAGCCTTATCTGGAGGGGTTGAACCCCGCCCAGCGTGCTGCGGTGGAGACATTGGATGGCCCTGTGTTGATGCTTGCCGGGGCGGGCACCGGTAAGACGCGGGCGCTGACGGCGCGAATCGTGCATCTGCTCAACACCGGGCGCGCGCGGCCGCATGAGGTGTTGGCGGTCACCTTCACCAACAAAGCCGCGCGGGAGATGAAGAACCGCGTGGGTCAGATGCTAGGCCAGCAAGTGGAGGGGATGCCGTGGCTGGGCACGTTCCACGCGATCTGCGTCAAGCTGCTGCGGCGCCATGCGGAATTGGTGGGGCTGAAAAGCAATTTCACGATCCTCGATACGGATGACCAGCTGCGCCTGCTCAAACAACTGGTCGCCGCAGAGGGGATCGACGACAAACGCTGGCCCGCGCGGATGCTGGCGGGGATCATCGACGGCTGGAAGAACCGCGCCTTGACCCCCGATAAGATTCCAAGCGCGGATGCCGGGGCCTATAACCACCGTGGGCCGGAGATATACGCGCAATATCAACGCCGTCTGGTTGAGCTGAACGCCACCGACTTCGGTGATCTGCTGTTGCATATGGTGACGATTTTTCAGGCACACCCGGATGTGCTGGCCCAGTATCAGCGCTGGTTCAAATACATCCTCGTCGACGAATATCAGGATACCAACGTGGCCCAATACCTCTGGCTGCGGCTGCTGGCGCAGGGGCACAAGAATATTTGTTGCGTCGGTGACGACGACCAGTCGATCTATGGCTGGCGCGGGGCCGAGGTGGGCAACATTCTGCGGTTCGAGACGGATTTCCCCGGCGCCCATGTGGTGAAGCTCGAGCAGAATTACCGCTCGACCCCGCATATTTTGGCCGCCGCGTCTGGCGTGATCGCGGGTAATGAGGGGCGGTTGGGCAAGACCCTGTGGACCGAGGAGACCGAGGGCGAGAAAGTGCGCCTGATCGGCCATTGGGATGGTGAGGAAGAGGCGCGCTGGATCGGGGATGAGATCGAATCCGCGCAGCGTGGCTCACGAGGGCTCGACCCATTCTCGCTGGATGACATGGCGATTCTGGTTCGGGCAAGCCACCAGATGCGCGCCTTTGAAGACCGATTTCTGACCATCGGCCTGCCTTACAAGGTGATCGGTGGCCCCCAATTCTATGAGCGTTTGGAAATCCGCGATGCCATGGCCTATTTCCGCGTGGTCACCAGCCCCGACGATGATCTGGCCTTTGAGCGAATCGTGAACACGCCAAAACGCGGTTTGGGTGAAAAGGCGCAGCAGAAAATCCAGCGCACCGCGCGCGAACATGGGGTGAACCTTGTCGAAGGGGCGCGAATCCTCTTGGCACACGGGGGGATCAGCGGCAAAGGGGCAGCACAACTGCGGCTGTTGATCGACGGGATCGACCGTTGGGCAGCAATGCTGCAAGGCCCCCGGATCGAGATCAGCGAAGACGACGCGGTGCTTGATGATGGCGCGGCGCCGCTGCGGGTCGATTACGGCCCGCCCGAGGTCTCTCATGTTGAACTGGCCGAAATGATTCTCGACGAAAGCGGCTATACCGGCATGTGGCAGAATGACAAAACGCCCGAAGCGCCGGGGCGGTTGGAGAACCTCAAAGAGCTTGTGAAAGCGCTGGAAGGGTTCGAAAACCTGCAAGGCTTCCTCGAACATGTCAGCCTGATCATGGACAATGAACAGGAAGGCGACGGCGAGAAGGTCTCGATCATGACGCTTCATGCGGCCAAGGGGTTGGAATTCCCTATGGTTTTCCTGCCGGGTTGGGAGGACGGATTGTTCCCCTCGCAGCGCTCGATGGATGAAAGCGGGTTAAAGGGGCTCGAAGAAGAGCGACGGCTGGCCTATGTTGGCATCACCCGCGCCGAGCAGATTTGCACGATCTCTTTCGCTGCCAATCGCCGGGTCTTTGGTCAGTGGCAAAACGCGATGCCGTCCCGTTTTATTGATGAGCTGCCCGAAGAGCATGTGGATGTGCTGACCCCGCCGGGGCTTTACGGCGGTGGTTTCGGCGCCGCGATGCCGCAATCCGACCTGCATGACCGCGCGGCAAGCGCCAATGTCTATAACTCCCCGGGGTGGAAACGCCTGCAATCGCGTAGCGGGGCGCGGGGCACCAGTCAGCCGCGCGAAAGCCGCAATGTCACGATCGACATGCAGGCGGTCGCTGCCTTTGAAATGGGCGAGCGGGTTTTCCACGATAAATTCGGCTATGGCGAGGTAATCGGTATGGAGGGCGACAAGATGGAAGTCGCTTTTGAAAAGGCCGGGACCAAGAAGGTCGTGTCGCGTTTCCTGACCGGTGGTAACGACGTGCCGTTCTGACGCGCCATCGTACCGCTAAGGCGAGGCAGTCAAAAGCCCGCCTAAACAAGGCCTTAAAAACAAAAACGACGACACCTTGGGAGGAAGGTGCCGCCGTTTCTATGTCGGCCCGAAGCGTCGAGGGAGGGTCGGCTTCGGGTCTCCTTGCGGGGTCCGCCTCATTCAGGGAGGAGGAAGGTGACGCGCACCCCGACTTTCAGACGGCAGAACAGGGAGGGGTTCTGACGTCCGATCTCTATCTCTGCTTAGCCGCGGGAAGATTCCCATGCGACGCGGCGCAGTTCGGAACGGCTCAGGCCAAGGTCGGCCAGTTCGCGGTTGCTCAACGCGCTCAGACCGTCGAAAGTTTCACGGTACAGACGGTTCTGTTTGTAGCGGGTTGCCAGTGCTTCGAATGCGCCGCCGATACGGGCGAAGACGGAAGTTGTGTTTGCGGTTGTTGTGTTCATGTAAGCCATTTCGGCGCCTCTTTTTTCATCGGTTAATCATCTCGTTGCGTGCTATTTACGCTCTTTCTGCATTTGCACAACGGGCATAAAGTCAATGCCGCTATGCAGAAATCGCATAGGTTTGGATCTGCGCAACTTATTGATTAAAAACGGTTTTGATCCTGCGGCGAAACGGCGCAACGTCATAAAACTGTCATATGGGGGTGGAGTGGGGAAAGGGGGCGACGACATCTGGGAGGAGGTAGATGTCGCCGCCAATTACAGACACATCCGGGAGGAGGATGGAAGCGTCTGGTCTTTCCAAACTCAGCTGCATCCGGGAGGAGGAGGGATGCATCCAAGTCTTGGTCAAATCAGACACATTCGGGAGGAGGATGAATGTGTCTGGTCTTTCCGAAAGCGGGGCGCTTTGCCCTGCCTATGAACCTAAGTTAGCGCTAATTGCTGCGAGTGCACAATATTTCTTTTTGCAATGCTGCTATGCGGCGAAAACATGGTACCCCTGCGTAATCCTTGGGCATTCCGCCTCATCCCTATGCAAAAATAGCCGTCCCCTTGCGCTTGGCGCAGAACCTGCCATTTCAGAAGCCGTAATAGAGGAGAATTTGCGCATGTCTGTGACCAAAGCAGAAGTCGAAGCGGCGCTGGCGCGGGTGCAACTGCCCGACGGGAAAAGCCTGTTGTCCCATGATCTGGTCCGCGCGCTGGTCGTCGAAGGCGATAAAGTGCGATTCGTCATCGAAGCGCCCAACGCCGATGTCGCTCGGCAGATGGCCCCCCTGCGTGACGCCGCAGAGCAGGTGGTGCGCGATTTGCCCGGGGTAGGTGATGTATCGGTTGCCCTGACCGCCCATGGCCCCGCCCCGAAAGCGCCCAGTCTCAAGATTGGTGGGCACCCCAAACCGCAAGAGGGGCCGATGAAGCCCAGTGGCGTGAAGCGCATCCTTGCCATCGGCTCGGGCAAGGGTGGGGTCGGGAAATCAACCGTCAGTTCCAACCTCGCGGTGGCGCTGGCGCGGGCGGGGCGCAAGGTGGGTCTGCTTGACGCAGATATATACGGTCCCAGCCAGCCGCGCATGATGGGGGTGAATAAACGCCCTGCCAGCCCCGACGGCAAAACGATCATTCCGCTGCAGGCCCATGGCGTGACCATGATGTCGATTGGTTTCATGTTGGAAGAGGGCAAGGCCGTGGTCTGGCGCGGGCCGATGCTGATGGGCGCGTTGCAGCAGATGCTGGGGCAGGTGGAATGGGGCGAGCTTGACGTGCTGCTTGTCGATCTGCCGCCCGGTACGGGTGACGTGCAGCTGACGCTCTGCACCAAGTCCGAGTTGTCGGGCGCGATCGTGGTCAGCACACCGCAGGATGTGGCCCTGATCGACGCGCGCAAGGCGCTGGACATGTTCGCGACGCTGAAGACCCCCGTGCTGGGCCTGATCGAGAATATGTCGACATTCGTCTGCCCCGATTGCGGTTCTCAGCATGAGATCTTTGGCCATGGCGGTGTGGCGGCAGAGGCCGACAAGATGGGGGTGCCGCTGCTGGGCAGCCTGCCGATTGATCTCGACACCCGTCTGGCGGGGGATATCGGCACGCCGATCGCTGCAGGCGAAGGGCCGATGGCCGACGCCTATGCGCGTCTTGCGCGGGGTCTGATCGGCGGCGGTATGGCCTGAAACTTGGGGCGCGGGCGGTTACCCCAGTTCGCGCCCTTCGACCAGATGACCATAGAGTGTCGTCAGCATCGAGACGAAAACCAGCCCCTCTATAAGGTAGATCGCTGAATCCAGCATCAGCCGCAGGCCGGGGTCGGCGGGCGGCAACATGCTTGCGATCACGCCTAACAACGTGTTCACCACCGCCAGCAATACGGCCAGCGCCCAGAGCGTGCCTGCCAGCGGTTCCGTCGCGCGCCAGCTTTCGCGCACTGACATAACGTGCCCCAAGGCGGCGGCTGGCAATACCAGGCTGAGCCGCAGCGCCAGCCATAGGAAGGCCACGCCCGCCACCAGTCCGATCAAGAGCAGCGCCGCGGGGCTCGACCCGGTCAGCCCGCCCAAGAGCAACATGGCGAGGCCAATGGGAAGTGCCGCAAGAAACTGGACGAAGCCCAGAACGATGGCGCGCCAGACATAGGCCCCGAACAGACGCGCGCCGGGGCGCAGGTCGGCCCCATCATGGCCAAGCAATACGTAGCGGTGCCAGAGGATGGCCATCAGCGCATAGCCAAGGATGCCGGCCACACCGCAGGCGATCAGGATCAAGAGTTGATCCGTGGGCGGCGGTGTGGCGTTGTCGATCACCTGATCCATCGCCCCAAGCGCATCTCCGGCCAGCACACCCGCCACGGCGGCAGCGCCCATCACCCAAAGCACCGCGGGCAGGATCACCCGCAGCGTGGTGGACGGCGCGTGAAACAGCATGTTCAGGGCGTGGGTGAATAGAGCCGTGGCTTGGATCATGATGAACTCCCTCATTTTGCGGCATTACATGGCGTGGGTGGGCCGAAAGGGCAAGATGCAGTCAGTTAAGGGAGGCGTAGGGCTGGGAAAGCATGGGCGGCTGGGACGTCATGGGAAAAGTCGCGGGAATGCATGGGAAGTCTGGGAAATTATGGGCACGCCTTGCGCTATTGGCGGGTTCTGCCGATTCGCGGGCAGGGGAGTTGACCTGCATTCCGAAGCCTCCATACAGTTTCCGCAGAACAGGCAACGAACACGCCCTGTGGATAACTATGTGAGCAAATTTTAGTGGGAAACTGTGGGAATTTGTGCAGCCCGCAATTCGTTAACAAGATATTGTGTTTGAGGCCTAAGGAAGCTCAAGTTAAGCCATTTTCCGCTCAAAAAGTTATACCAGATGTTGTTCACACAGCCTGTGCAAAACAAAATATTGGGCATATTTCCAAAAAATATGTAGACGCCCATCAATTCCCATGGCATCCCTAGTGCATCGGATGAGAACGGGACACGGGGCAGCAAACGACCCCAAAAATAATCAAAACCTAGCAGGTTTCATACAGGCACCTCGCTTTCATCAGACCAAAGAGATCCGGCGCGTGAGCGAGCAGACATCCCCCCAGGTGGCGCGCGCAGTCGGACTTCCCCCGCCAAGCTGCGGGACGTGGGCGGCGGGTTGATCAGTGGCAGCAGATCAACCCGCCGTTTCCATTTCCGGGGCAGGGCAGAAAGACGAAAAAACGAATTAAGCGCGAACGCGCAAGAGGCAGGGACAGAACGTGAGCCGCAGGTTCAGAGGCGAAAGCCAACACAAAGTCGATACGAAGGGGCGGGTGTCTATCCCAGCCTCTTTTCGGCGTGTATTGGAGGCTGGCGATCCGAACTGGAAAAACGGCGACAACCCTGAGCTGGTCATTGTCTATGGCGATCAGCGCCGCGACTACCTTGAATGCTACACGATGGAAGCCATCGAAGAGGTCGACGCCAAGATCGACCGCATGCCGCGCGGCTCCATGCAGCGTAAGGCGCTTCAGCGTCTGTTCCACGGCCAGTCTTTCCCGACCACGGTAGATGAGACAGGCCGTTTGGTGCTGCCCGCCAAGCTGCGCAACAAAATTGATCTCAACGGCGAGGCGTTCTTTATCGCTGCCGGTGACACCTTCCAGATTTGGAAGCCCGAAACCTACGAGACCGAGGAAGAATCCTGGCAGCAAGAACTGCCCGACGATGTCGACCCGCTCTCGTTCCTTGATGGTGACATGGAGGTCTGACGGAATGGTTGCTGCCTCTGACCCTTCCGCCCCTCACACCCCCGTTCTGCTGCGTCCTATTCTAAACGCCGTGGCGCCCGTGGAAGGGGTCTGGCTTGACGGTACCTTTGGCGCGGGCGGCTACACCCGTGGCTTTCTAGAGGCCGGGGCCGCGCGTGTGATCGCGGTGGACCGTGACCCTCTGGCGTTCGAGATGGCAGCGGAATGGGCGGGCGACTACAGTGACCGCATCACCATGCAGCAGGGCGTCTTCTCGCGCATGGATGAATATGCCCAAGATCTTGATGGGGTGGTGCTGGATCTCGGCGTTTCTTCGATGCAGCTTGATCAGGCCGAGCGTGGGTTCTCCTTTATGAAGGATGGCCCGCTCGACATGCGGATGAGCCAAGACGGCCCCTCGGCGGCTGATCTGGTGAATGAGGCCGAAGAAGAGATCATCGCCAACATCCTGTTTCAATATGGTGAAGAACGCGCCTCCCGCCGGATCGCCAAGGCGATTGTCCGCGCCCGAGAAGACGCGCCGATCACCACCACATTGGAATTGGCCAAACTGGTCGAAGGCTGCCTGCCACGTTCCAAGCCCGGCCAGAGCCATCCCGCCACGCGCAGCTTCCAAGCGCTGCGCATCGCGGTGAACAATGAATATGGCGAGCTGTTCCAAGGGCTTATGGCCGCAGAGCGCGCGCTAAAGCCGGGCGGGAAACTGGCTGTGGTGACCTTTCATTCGGTCGAGGACCGCATGGTCAAACGCTTCCTCACCGCGCGGGCAGGGGCCGGGGGCAATGCTAACCGTTTTGCCCCGGCGCTTGAACAGGCGCCGCCGCAGTTTACACTCAAATCCCGCAAGGCAATCGGGCCTGATGCGCAGGAATTGGACGAAAACCCGCGCAGCCGTTCGGCCAAACTGCGGGTTGCCACGCGCACCGATGCGCCCAGTGGTGAGATTGATGCGAAATCCATCGGCATGCCGATGGTCAGGGGGATCTGAGAGATGCGCACGGTGATGTATATCCTCACCACCATTGCCGTGGTTGGGCTGGCCTTCTGGGCTTACCGCGAGAATTACGCGACCCAGCAGGCCCTGAGCGATGCCGACAGGCTACATGCCAATATCCGCGCCGCCCATGCCCGTCTGGCGGTGCTGCGCGCCGAATGGGCGTTCCAAAACCGCCCTGACCGGCTGCGCGATCTGGCCGATCTGAACTTTGACCGCCTCGGCCTGTTGCCACTGCATCCCGGCCAATTCGGTCAGGTCGATCAGGTGGCCTATCCGCAGCCGCCGTCCGAACTGCTGCCGATCACCGATCCTGTGGATGTCTCGACCATGAATTACGACGCGCTCACCGGCGCGGATGAGTCCGAGGAGGACTTCGAATGATCCGCACCCCGCTTCGCCCATTGGCCCGCATCCTCGACGCCCGCGAAAAGGGCGAAAACCCCGACGCGATCGAGCGTGAGAACAAGCGCATCCGCCATGAGCAAATGCGCGACAAGGCCCGGATGCGTGCCGAAGGGCGGCTGTTGGTCCTTGGCGTCTGTTTCCTCTGTGCCTTCACCGTGATCGGCGGGCGCATGGGTCTGCTGGCGATGTCAGAGCCTTCCGAGCCACGCGGCCATGCGCCGGGGGCCGTGATCTCGGCCTCGCGCGCGGATATCACCGACCGTAACGGCAACCTGCTGGCCACCAATTTCGAGACCCATGCGCTCTATGCGCAGCCGCGTCACATGATCGACCCTGAGATGGCCGCGAAGAAGCTGGTCAAAATCTTTCCCGACCTCAAGGAAGAGCGTCTGATCAAGGACTTCACAGGCAAGCGTAAGTTCCTGTGGATAAAGAAGAAAATCAGCCCAGAGCAGATGCAGGCCGTGCATGATATCGGCGATCCGGGGCTGCTGTTCGCACCGCGCGACATGCGCCTTTATCCAAACGGTTCGCTGGCCGCACATGTGCTCGGCGGGGCGAGTTACGGCAAAGAAGGCGTCCACGCCGCCGAGGTGATCGGCGTCGCGGGGGCCGAGAAATATTTCGACGACTACCTGCGCGACCCGGCCAATGGCGCGAAACCGTTGGAGCTGTCGCTCGACCTGACCGTGCAAGCGGCATCTGAGCGGGTGCTCTATGGCGGCATGAAGCTGATGAACGCCAAGGGTGCAACCAGCATTCTGATGGATGTGCACACTGGCGAAGTGATCTCGGTCGCGTCGCTGCCTGATTTCGACCCCAACAACCGCCCGCGTCCGCTGACCCAAGGGGATGCGTCTGACAGCCCGCTGTTCAACCGGTCGGTGCAGGGGGTTTACGAGCTCGGCTCGACCTTCAAAATCTTTGCGGCAGCTCAGGCGGTGGAGTTGGGCCTGTTCAACGCCGACACGATCATCGACACCTCTGGCCCGATGAAGGTTGGCGGTTTCCGCATCGGTGAATTCCGCAACAAGAACTACGGCAAGCTGAGCGTCGCCGACATCATCGTGCATTCCTCGAACCGGGGCACAGGCCGGATGGCACTGGAAATCGGCATCGAGCGGCAGCAAGAGTTCCTCAAAAGCCTTGGTTTCTTTGAACCTACCCCCTTTGAGATCGTCGAAGCCTCGGGCGGGAAGCCGCTGTTGCCGAGCCGCTGGACCGAATTGTCGAGCGTCACGATCTCCTATGGTCACGGCCTGTCGAGCACGCCGATGCACCTTGCCGCGGGCTATGCAGCCATCGCCAATGGCGGGCGCGTGGTGAAGCCCACGCTGCTGAAACAATCCGCCCCCCAGCTCGGCCCCCGCGTCATGTCGGAAGAGACTGCAGCACAGGCCCGCAATATGCTGCGCAAGGTCGTCACCGATGGCACGGCGAGCTTTGCCGAGGTGCCCGGCTATCAGATCGCGGGCAAGACTGGCACGGCGGACAAGCCCAAGCCAACTGGTGGCTATTATGAGGACAAGGTGATCAACACTTTCGCCAGCATCTTTCCCATCGATAACCCCAAATATGTGCTGATCGTCACCTTGGACGAACCGGTGGAAACCTCTGGGCCGAAACCGCGCCGCACGGCGGGTTGGACAGCCGTGCCCGTGGCCGCTGAGATGGTCCGCCGCATCGCGCCTTTGCTGGGGCTACGCCCGGCTGTTGAACCGGTGAACGACGCTGTGCTAACGCTGACCAGCAGCAACTGAAAAGACATCTCTATGACCGACCGGGCCGTACCCCTTTCCTCCCTCGGGCTGACCGCGCGGGCGGGGGCCAACCCCATGATCACCGGGATCGCCGTGGACAGCCGTGAGGTCCGCGAAGGCACGCTCTTCGCCGCCATGCCGGGCAGCCGCGTGCATGGGGCAGAGTTCATTCAATACGCCCTGCGGATGGGCGCGGCGGCGGTGCTGACCGACGCGGCAGGGGCGAAACTCGCCGCCGAGGAACTGGCGGGCTCTGACGCGGCGCTGGTGGTCTCCGACTCCCCGCGCGAAGCGCTGGCGCGGACGGCGGCTCTGTGGTTCGGCGGCCAGCCCGCCACGATGATTGCCGTGACTGGCACCAACGGAAAAACCTCGGTCTCGACCTTTGTGCGCCAGATTTGGGTTGAGATGGGATTGCCTGCCGTGAACCTTGGCACCACCGGGGTCGAGGGCGCATGGGCCGCACCGCTGGCGCATACCACGCCCGAGCCGATCACCCTGCACCGCACGCTGGCCGAGGCCGCACAGAACGGCATCACCCATGCGGCGATGGAGGCATCAAGCCACGGGCTTGACCAGCGCCGTTTGGACGGGGTGACGCTCAAGGCGGCGGGGTTCACTAACTTCACCCAAGACCACCTTGATTATCACGAAACATTCGAGGCCTATTTCGCCGCAAAGGCCGCGCTTTTCGCCCGCGTCTTGCCCGAAGACGGCACCGCAGTGGTCAATATTGACGACGAAAAAGGCGTCGACACCGCCGCCATCGCCCGCGCGCGCGGCTGTGAGGTCATCACCGTGGGCCGGGACGGGGGCGATCTGCATTTGCAGGGCCAGCGTTTCGACGCAACCGGGCAAGACTTGCGCTTTAGCTGGCGCGGCAAGACCTATCAAAAGCGGCTTAATCTGATCGGCGGTTTTCAGGGCGATAACGTGTTGCTGGCCGCCGGGCTGGTCATCGCCTGCGGGGCCGACCCGCAAGAGGTTTTTGACACACTGCCGCATCTCACCACCGTGCGGGGCCGGATGCAGCTTGCCGCCACCCGCGACAATGGCGCGGCGGTGTTTGTGGACTACGCCCATACGCCCGATGCCGTGGCCACCGCACTCGCCGCCATGCGCCCGCATGTCATGGGACGGCTCCTTGCCATCGTGGGCGCGGGCGGGGACCGAGACCGGGCCAAGCGCCCCTTGATGGGGCAGGCAGCGGCCGAGAATGCGGATATGGTGATTGTCACCGACGACAACCCGCGCAGCGAAGACCCGGCAAGCATCCGTGCCGCCGTGCTGGGCGGCGCACCCGACGCGATGGAGGTTGGCGACCGGGCAGAAGCCATCCTGCGCGGCGTCGATGCTTTGGAGCCGGGCGACGCGCTGCTGATCGCGGGAAAGGGCCATGAAACCGGGCAGACCGTTGGCGATGACGTGCTGCCTTTTGACGATGTGGAACAGGCCAGCGTGGCCGTGGCGGCACTGGACGGGAGATTGGCATGAGCCTTTGGACAGCGACAGAAGCGGCGGAAGCCACGGGGGGGCACGCGCAGGGCGATTGGGCCTGCAACGGTGTGTCGATTGACACGCGGACCTTGCAGCCCGGCGATCTCTTCGTGGCCCTCAAGGCCGCGCGGGACGGGCATGAGTTCGTGGCGCAAGCGCTTGATAATGGCGCGGCAGCGGCTTTGGTGACCCATATTCCCGAAGGCGTGGCGCAAGATGCGCCGCTTTTGATCGTCGATGATGTGCAAACAGCGCTCGAAGCGCTTGGCCGGGCAGGGCGCGCTCGGCTTGGTCCGCAGGCCAAGGTGGCGGCGGTGACCGGCAGCGTTGGCAAAACCTCGACCAAGGAAATGCTGCTGGCGATCTTTGGCGATCAGGGTCGCGCCCATGCCAGCGTCGACAGCTACAACAACCATTGGGGCGTACCGCTAACACTCGCGCGGATGCCACGCGATACCGATTATGCGGTGATTGAGATCGGCATGAACCACCCCGGAGAGATTGCACCGCTCGCCAAACAGGCGCGGCCCGACGGGGCGATGGTGACCAATGTTGCCGCCGTGCACCTCGAAGCCTTTAAGGATGTCGCTGCCATCGCGGTGGAAAAGGCCAGCATATTTGACGGCATGGAGCCGGGCGGCGTGGCGGTGATCAACGCCGACCACGCGCACAGCGATATCGTATTGTCCAAAGCCGTGGACCGGGGCCTGCGAGAGACGACCTTCGGCCAGAAGGGGCATCATTACAAGCTGGGCGAGGTCAAGGTGCAGGGCGATGCCACCGTGGCCCAAGCCGAGGTCGAAGGCGCACCGCTGCTATATAAAATCGCCACGCCGGGACGGCACTTTGCCATGAACGCGCTCGGCGCACTGGCACTGGCCGAGGCGCTTGGCGCGGATCGGGCGCTGGCGGTGCAATCGTTGGGCCGCTGGTCGCCCTATGCCGGACGCGGGGTGCGCGAGCGCATCCAACTGGACCCCGTGGATACCTATCTGGCGCTGGAGTTGATCGACGACAGCTATAACGCTAACCCGACCTCCATGGCCGCGGCGCTAGAGGTGCTGGCGGCCTCGGAAGTGACCCATGACATCGGGCGCGTCAGCAAGGGGCGGCGGATCGCTTTTGTCGGCGATATGAAAGAACTCGGCCCCGAGGCGTTGGCGCTGCATGCGGGGCTGGCCGATCTGGAGGCCACCCGCGCGCTTGACGTGGTGCATTGCGTCGGCCCGTTGATGAAAGCCTTCTACGACAACCTGCCCGAACACCAGCGCGGCGACTGGACCGAGACCGCCGAAGAGATGTTGCAAGGACTCCGCGCACGTCTCGATTCCGGCGATGTCGTGCTGATCAAAGGGTCGCTTTCGATGAAGCTGGGCAGTATTGTTGACGCCATCCGCAAAATGGGCCATCCGGTTCCGACCGCCTGATCGGCGAATAACCCCAACATGATGAGTTAGGACGCGATATATGCTCTATTGGTTGACGCTGCTGTCGGATGGCGGCGATTTTTTTAACCTGTTTCGCTATATCACTTTCCGCGCGGGCGGGGCGTTTCTAACGGCATTGGTATTTGGCTTTATCTTTGGCAAACCGCTGATCGAAGTGCTGCGCAAACGGCAGGGCAAGGGCCAACCGATCCGCGATGACGGCCCCGAGGGGCACTTCGCCAAGGCGGGCACTCCCACCATGGGCGGGCTGCTGATCGTGGGGGCCTTGTTGACCTCGACCCTGCTTTGGGCGCGGCTCGACAATCCTTTCGTCTGGCTCGTGCTTTTCGTCACGATGAGCTTTGCCGCCATCGGCTATGCCGACGACCACGCCAAGGTCAGCAAGCAAAACACCGATGGGGTACCGGGTAAGGTGCGGCTTTTGCTGGGCTTTCTTATTGCGGGCATCGCCGGCTACTGGGCCGCGCAATACCATCCGACAGAGTTGCAGTACCAACTTGCCCTGCCGGTCTTCAAAGACACGCTGATCAACCTCGGCGTGCTGTTTGTGCCCTTCGCGATCATCGTCATCGTCGGCTCGGCCAATGCGGTGAACCTTACCGACGGGCTGGATGGCTTGGCCATCATGCCGGTGATGATTGCCGCAGGCGCGCTTGGCGTCATTGCCTATGCCGTGGGCCGGGTGGACTTCACCGATTATCTCGATGTGCACTATGTACCGGGCACGGGGGAAATCCTGATCTTCACCGCCGGTCTCTTTGGGGGTGGCCTCGGGTTCCTGTGGTACAACGCGCCGCCCGCCGCCGTCTTCATGGGCGACACCGGCTCCTTGGCACTCGGCGGCGCTTTGGGCGCGATTGCCGTGGCCACGAAACACGAGCTGGTGCTGGCGATTGTCGGCGGGCTTTTCGTGGTCGAGGCGCTGTCGGTCATCGTGCAGGTGCTTTACTTCAAACGCACCGGCAAACGGGTTTTCCTGATGGCACCGATCCACCACCACTATGAGAAAAAGGGCTGGGCCGAGCCGCAGATCGTGATCCGCTTCTGGATCATCTCGCTGATCCTCGCCCTGCTGGGGCTGGCGACGCTCAAGGTGCGCTAAGCGCTTAGAAGATCGACCAATCCATGTGACGCGCCAAAAGGGCCAGTGCTTCGGTGCCCTTTTGGCTGTTGCCATAACGGTTCAACCCCGGTGACCAGACCGCGATGCTGGCCCGCCCCGGGACGATGGCCAGAATGCCGCCGCCCACGCCGGATTTGCCCGGCAGACCCACGCGGTAGGCAAAATCGCCCGACCCATCGTAATGTCCACAGGTCAGCATCAGCGCGTTCAGCCGCCGGATGCGGCTTGGCGCGACCAAGCGCGGCACGTCCGGCGCTTCGATCAGGAAGCGCCCCGCCATGGCAAGCTGCTGTACCGTCATCTCCATCGCGCAGTGGTGGAAATAGGTGCCAAGCGTCCGCTCCGGCGCGTTGATGAGGTTGCCGTAGGATTTTAGAAAATGCGCCAGCGCGAAATTGCGGTGGCCGAAATCGGTCTCTGATGCGGCGACGGTGTCGTTGATGTGGATGTCATCTGTGCCCGCAGCTTCCCGCACGAAGCGCATGATCTCGGCCAGTGCTTCGCGCGGCTCGCGGTTGCCCAGAACCTCGTCAGTGGTAACAATCGCGCCAGCGTTGATGAACGGATTGCGCGGGCGGCCCTGTTCCTGCTCAAGCTGTACGATGGAGTTGAACGCCCGCCCCGAAGGCTCGCGCCCCACACGGTGCCACAGTTGGTCGCCCGACCGGCCAAGGGCGATGGCGAGCGTGAAGACCTTGGTGATCGACTGCACCGAAAAGGGCACCTGCGTATCGCCCGCCACATGGCACTGGCCATCCGCCGTCACCACCGCGATGCCGAACTGTGCCGGGTCCACCGTAGCCAGTTGCGGAATATAGGCCGCCACGTCGCCCCAATGGTCGTCTTCGCGCATCATGTCATTGAGGCGCGGCAACACATCGTTAAGGTCGGGTTTCGCGGGGCTGGACATCTTTGGCGACCTCTGGCTTGTGATGAGCGCATCATGCCCCCATTCTGGGGTCAACGGGTATCAGGGGATTGCAGATGATTCCAGTACAGGGCTTGGAAGGCGCACGCGTGGCGGTGCTGGGATTGGGCCGCTCGGGCCTGAGTGCGGCACGCGCGTTGCAGGCGGGCGGGGCCAAGGTCAGCTGTTGGGACGATGACCCGGCAGCACGCGCACGGGCCGAGCGGGAGGGGTTCGCCTGTGTCGATCTCAACACCCCCGGCGCGCTTGATAAAATCACCCGGCTGATCGTCAGCCCCGGCATTCCGCACCTCTACCCCGCGCCGAACCCGGTGGTCGCCGCTGCCCTCGACGCAGGCGTGCCGGTGGACAATGACATCGGCCTGTTTTTCCAAAGTTTTGCGACACTGGCATGGGATCACTACGATGTCGCACCGCGCGTCGTGGCGGTGACCGGCTCGAACGGCAAATCCACCACTTCGGCGTTGATCCATCATATTCTTGAGCATGTCGGGCGGCCCTGCCAATTGGCGGGAAATATCGGGCGCGGGGTCTTGGACCTCGACCCTGCCGTGGATGGCGAGGTCGTGGTGTTGGAACTCAGCAGCTATCAGACCGAACTTGCCCGCGCGCTAACGCCTGATGTGGCGGTCTTTACCAATCTCAGCCCAGACCATTTGGACCGTCACGCGGGCATGGGCGGCTACTACGCCGCGAAACGTCGGCTGTTCTCCGAAGGCGGGCCAGACCGCGCGGTGATCGGTGTGGACGAGGCCGAGGGCCGTTTCCTCGCCGGGCAAATGAGCGAGGGACCAAGCGATGACCGGGTGATCCGCATCAGTGCGGAGACCAAACTCTCTGGCCCCGGCTGGCAGGTCTTTGCCAAAAAGGGGTTCTTGAGCGAATACCGCCGTGGCAAACAGGTCGGCTCGATCGATCTGCGCAGCATTCAGGGGCTGCCGGGTTCGCATAACCATCAAAACGCCTGTGCAGCCTATGCCGCCTGTCGCGCGCTTGGCCTCGCCCCGCGCGTGATTGAGGCGGCGTTCCACAGTTTCGGCGGCTTGCCCCATCGCAGCCAGACCGTGGCCGAGGCGAATGGCGTGCGCTTTGTCAACGACAGCAAAGCCACCAATGTCGACAGCGCGGCCAAGGCGCTGGCCGCTTTCCGCAACATCCGCTGGATCTGCGGCGGGTTGGAGAAAGAGGGCGGGCTGAAAGGGTTGGCAGAGGCCCAAGGCGCGGTACGCAAGGCCTATGTCATTGGCCGCGAGGCCGCGCATTTCGCCATGCAGTTGACGACCGAAGCCGAAGTCTGCGGCACGATGGAGAAAGCCGTGGCGCGGGCTGCGGCAGAGGCGGAGGAAGGCGATGTTGTCCTGCTCGCCCCGGCTGCGGCAAGTTTCGATCAATATGACAATTTCGAACGGCGTGGTGAGGATTTCGTGGCGCAGGTGCAAAAGGCACTCTCGGAGTAATCCGCGCGCCTAGCCGCTAATCGCCCGCGCCGCGGCCATGCCCGAGGACCAGGCCCACTGGAAGTTATACCCGCCGAGCCAGCCGGTCACGTCCACCGCTTCGCCGATGAAATAGAGACCGGGCACGTCCTTCGCCGCCATGGTTTTGGACGAGAGCGCATCGGTATCCACACCGCCCAAAGTGACCTCAGCCGTGCGATAGCCTTCGGTGCCGCCGGGGTGCAATTGCCAGTTCTGCAACGCCTCCACAAAGGCGATGAGCCGTGCGTCGGACCAATCCGCCAAGTTGCCTGAGAGGTCAAACTCTTGGCCTAAATAGTCCACCAACCGCGCGGGCAGGTGCTGCGCGAGGATGGTGGTAAAGTTCCGCCGCCCCGCAAGCTGCCTTTGATCGCGCAGGGCGTCCAACAGAGTGCCCTCGGGGGCAAGGTTCACCGTGATCGGCGCGCCCTCTTGCCAGTAAGACGACGCCTGCAAAACCGCGGGGCCAGAGAGGCCACGGTGGGTGAACAGCAGCGCCTCGTCAAAGCCAGTGGCCCCGGCAGTGATGCGCGCAGGGGTCGCCACACCGGCCAGCGGCGCAAAGCGGCCTTCGGCAAAGGTGAAAGGCACCAGACCGGCGCGTGTATCGGTCACCTTCAGGCCGAACTGACGCGCGATGTCATAGGCGATGCCGGTCGCGCCCATCTTGGGGATCGACTTGCCGCCGGTGGCGATTACAAGGCTGCGCGCGGTAACTTTCACTGTCTTATCAGGTGTTTGCAAATCAAAGGTAAAGTGGCCATCGGCCTTTGCAAAATTGCTGGCGCTGCTCTGCAATTGCAGATCGACCCCGGCCTTTTGCATCAACCCGCGCAGCATGGCGATGATCTCTTTCGCGCTGGTATCGCAGAAGAGTTGGCCCAGCGTTTTCTCATGCCACGCGATGCCGTGGCGATCGACCAGTTCGATGAAATCCCACTGGGTATAGCGCGCCAGTGCGGATTTGGCGAAATGCGGGTTCTGGCTGAGAAACGCCTGCGGCTCGCAATACATATTGGTGAAATTGCACCGCCCGCCGCCCGAGATGCGAATTTTCTCGCCCGGCGCTTTGGCATGGTCCACCACCAACACGCGCCCGCCCGTGTGGGCCGCGCACATCATGCCAGCGGCTCCGGCTCCAATGATGGCTGTATCAACTTGCATGGGCGCGCTCTGCCCGAATGCGAAGGCCCGGTCAAGAAGACGTGAGAGTGGTTGTCCGTTCACGCTGACGGCATAGCTGGAGGCAAGACGCAATTTGAACAGGAGCAGAGAATGACCAAATTGACCGCAGAACAGGATTTCCCGAAGATCGATGTGGCCAAACTCGGCGGCGGCACGCTGACCTTGGGCCAACCGCAAGAGGGGCGCGACTGGCAGTTGGTGGTGGTCTACCGCGGGCTGCACTGCCCGATCTGCAAAAAGTACCTCGCCCAGTTGGAAAAGCTGCAAAGCCAGTTTCATGAGATCGGTGTGGATGTGATCGCCGTTTCGGGCGACCCCGAGGAAAAGGCCAAATCCATGGCCGAAGAAGACAGCCTGACCCTGCCCATCGGCTATGATCTGAGCCTCGAACAGATGGCCGATCTTGGCCTCTACATCTCTGACCCGCGCAGCCCGCAGGAGACCGACCGGCCCTTCGCCGAACCAGCCACCTTTGTCATCAACGACGAAGGCAAGCTGCAGATCGTCGACATCTCTAACGCGCCCTTCGCGCGGCCCGAGTTGGAGGGGCTGTTGAACGGCCTCAAGTTCGTTCGCGACAAAGGCTACCCGGTGCGCGGCACCCACAAGGCCGCCTGATAGGGCGACCACAGGCGACGACCTGAAAGGGCGGCCAGACTGCCCGGCGGCGGGGCCTTGCACGGCCCCGCTTGCCCCGCCTGCCTTTGCGGGGTGAAATGCACTAGCTTCATATAACAATTCGGGCTATTCTTCCCGGATGAGACCCCGCAAAGGGGCCGTTGAGGCAGTTAAGGCAGATACCCATGACAGAGATGGTCTATGGCGCGGTCCCGGTACGGGATGGTGAACCGATCCTTCCAAAATGGTGGCGTACGGTCGACCGCTGGGCGTTGTCCTGCGTGTTGATCCTGTTTGCTGTCGGCATGCTGTTGGGGCTGGCCGCCTCACCGCCCTTGGCGGCGAAAAACGGCTTTGATGCCTTCCACTATGTGCAGCGGCAGGCGTTCTTTGGCGGATTGGCGCTGGTGGCGATGCTGCTGACCTCGATGATGTCGCCGACGCTGGTGCGGCGCTTGGCGGTGCTGGGGTTTGTTCTTTCATTCGTGGCGCTGGCGCTGCTGCCCTTTTTCGGCACCGACTTTGGCAAGGGGGCGACTCGCTGGTATTCGCTGGGGTTCGCCTCGTTCCAGCCGTCTGAATTTCTGAAACCCGGTTTCATGGTGGCCGCCGCATGGATGATGGCCGCCGCCACCGAGATCAACGGCCCTCCGGGTAAGTCTTGGTCTTTTGCGCTGTGTATCTCCATCGTGCTCATGCTGGCGATGCAGCCCGACTTTGGGCAGGCCTGTCTTGTGCTCTTTGGCTGGGGCGTGATGTATTTCGTCGCCGGCGCGCCTATGGTGCTGCTGGTCGGCATGGCGGGGCTCGTCGTTCTGGCGGGCACCTTTGCCTACTCCAACTCCGAACACTTCGCGCGGCGTATCGACGGCTTTCTCAGCGTTGATGTCGATCCGACAACCCAGCTTGGCTATGCCACCAACGCCATCCGCGAGGGCGGGCTGTTTGGTGTGGGCGTCGGCGAGGGCGAGGTGAAATGGTCGCTGCCCGACGCGCATACCGATTTTATCATCGCCGTCGCCGCCGAGGAATACGGCCTTATCATGGTCGTCTGCATTATCGCCCTATATACTGTTGTGGTCGTCCGTTCGCTGCTGCGGTTGGTGCGCGAGCGTGACCCCTTCATCCGGCTGGCCGGAACCGGGCTGGCCTGCACATTCGGAGTACAGGCGATGATCAACATGGGTGTGGCAGTGCGGCTTTTGCCCGCCAAGGGCATGACCCTGCCCTTCGTGAGCTATGGTGGCTCTTCGGTGATCGCCAGCGGCATTGCCGTGGGCATGCTGCTCGCCTTTACCCGCTCGCGCCCGCAGGGTGAGATCAGCGACATTCTGGGCCGGGGCCGCCGCTGATGGCCGCGCCATTGCTGATCATCGCCGCCGGGGGGACCGGTGGGCATATGTTTCCCGCGCAGGCTTTGGCCGAGGTAATGCTGAAACGCGGCTGGCGGGTGAAGCTCAGCACCGATGCGCGCGGCGCGCGCTATACCGGCGGCTTTCCCGAAGCGGTTGAGATCAGCCAGATCAGCAGCGCCACTTTCGCCCGGGGCGGCGTGGTGGCCAAGGCGCTGGTGCCGTTCCGCATCGCGGCTGGTGTGGTCCGCTCGGGGTTGAATATGCTGCGCGACCGGCCTTCGGTCGTGGTGGGCTTTGGCGGCTATCCTTCGATCCCTGCACTTGGCGCTGCATGGGCGCTGCGGATGCCGCGAATGATCCATGAGCAAAATGGCATTCTGGGCCGGGTGAACGAAATCTTTGCCAAGCGGGTGCACGCCGTGGCCTGCGGCATCTGGCCCACGAAATTGCCCGAGGGCGTGCAGGGCTGGCATGTGGGCAACCCTGTGCGCGCCGCCGTGTTGGACCGTGCCGGGGCCGCCTATATCCCGCCGGGGGATTATCCGATGGAAGTCTTGGTGATGGGCGGCAGCCAAGGCGCGCGCATCCTGTCCGACGTGGTGCCGCCCGCGCTGGCCGCGCTGCCGATGAACATGATCCGCAACATCCGCGTCAGCCATCAGGCCCGCGACGAAGACGGCCAGCGGGTGGCAGACTACTATGCCGAGTTTGGCATCAGCGCCGATGTGCGCCCCTTCTTTGACGATGTGCCCCGCCGCATGTCCGAAGCGCAACTGGTGATCAGCCGCTCGGGTGCCTCCAGCGTGGCAGATCTGTCGGTGATCGGGCGTCCGTCGATCCTGATCCCCTTTGCCGCTGCGGCAGGTGACCACCAAAGCGCCAATGCCCGCGGTCTGGTTGATGCCGGGGCCGCGATCATGGTGCCCGAACGCAAGGCAAACCCCGAAATCATGACCGACCAAATCCTCGCGGTGCTCGAGATGCCCGATGGGGCGTTGCAGATGGCGCGGGCCGCGCTGTCGGTCGGCAAACCCGACGCGGCCGAGACATTGGCAGATATGGTCGAACAGCTTGCATCCCATGGCACGCTGACCCCCGCAGAAGAGGAAAACCCCCAATGAACGCCGCCGCCACCAAACTGCCGACCGATGTCGGCCCGATCCATTTCGTCGGCATCGGCGGCATCGGCATGTCGGGCATCGCCGAAGTTCTGCTGAACCACGGCTACAAGGTGCAGGGATCGGACCTGAAGACCACTAAGATCACCGTGCGGCTGGCCGAGCTAGGCGGGCGCATCTTCGAGGGGCAAGCGGCTGAGAATGTCGAAGGGGCGGCCGTGGTCGTGATCTCTTCGGCGATCAAACCGGGCAATGCAGAATTGGACGAGGCCCGTCGCCGTGGCCTGCCCGTCGTGCGCCGAGCCGAGATGCTGGCCGAGCTTATGCGGCTTAAGTCCAACATCGCCGTGGCGGGAACGCATGGCAAAACCACCACCACAACGCTGGTGGCCGAACTGCTGGTCGCGGGCGGCATCGACCCTACCGTCGTGAACGGCGGCATCATCCACGCCTATGGCTCCAACGCGCGGATGGGGCAGGGCGAATGGATGGTGGTCGAGGCCGATGAGAGCGACGGCACCTTCAACCGGCTGCCCGCAACCATCGCCATCGTCACCAACATCGACCCCGAGCATATGGAGCATTGGGGCGACTTCGACACGCTGCGGCAGGGGTTTTTGAACTTCGTCTCCAACATCCCCTTCTATGGGCTGGCGGTCTGTTGCACCGATCACCCTGAAGTGCAGTCGCTGGTGGGCAAGCTGACCGACCGCCGCGTCATGACCTATGGGTTCAACGCGCAGGCCGATGTGCGCGCGGTGGGGCTGCATTACAAAGACGGCGTGGCGCATTTCGATGTGCATCTACAATCCGAAGGCATGGTCATCGAAGACTGCGCCCTGCCAATGCCGGGCGATCACAACGTCTCGAACGCGCTGGCGGCGGTGACCGTGGCGCGGCACCTTGGGATGAAGCTGGAAGAGATCCGCGCAGCTTTGGGCAGTTTTGGCGGGGTGAATCGCCGCTTTACCCGCGTGGGCGAAGTGGACGGGGTCACCATCATCGACGACTATGGCCACCACCCGGTTGAGATTACCGCCGTCCTTAAAGCCGCGCGGCAGGCCAGCAAGGGGCGGGTGATTGCCGTGCACCAGCCGCACCGCTACTCGCGCCTGTCGCATCACTTCGACGAATTCTGCGCCTGTTTCAACGATGCCGATGTGGTGGGCATCGCCGATGTCTATGCCGCGGGCGAAGAGCCGATCCCCGGTGCCGACCGCGACGGGCTGGTCGCCGGGCTGATCCAGCACGGGCATCGCCACGCCTATGCGGTCGAGGATGCCGAGGCGCTGACGCAATTGGTCCGTCGCGAGGCGCGACCGGGCGATATGGTGGTCTGCCTTGGGGCGGGTACGATCAGCGGCTGGGCCAATGACCTGCCCGAGGCGCTGCGCGCGGCCAAGGAGGCCGCCGCGTGACCCTCGTGTGGCTGTCGATCCTTTGGGTCTTCGCCGCCGTGACAGTGGCCATGCTGCCGCTGCGCTCTCAATACCTGCCGGGGGTGATCTTGCTGATCGCCGCACCGGTGCTGATCGTCGCCATCGGTGTGACGCATTCATGGGCCTTTGCGCTCTTGGCCCTGCTGGCTTTCCTGTCGATGTTCCGCAATCCGCTGCGTTATCTCTGGGCGCGGCTGCGGGGCCAAAAACCGGAGCTGCCGAAATGAGCCTGTCTCTCATCCTCGCCTGTTTCTGGTTTGTGATCGCCAATATCCTCGCCATGACCCCCAGCAAAGATTTCCACTGGCGCAGCGCCTATCTGCTGATCGCCGTGGGCATCCCCATCGTTGGTTTCGTCACCGCGCAGCACGGCCCATGGCTGGGCATGCTGGTGCTGGCGGGGGGCTGTTCGGTGCTGCGCTGGCCGGTGGTCTATTTCGTCCGCTGGCTGCGCCGAGGGGCCGGGCGGATCAAAGGCCCGGCGGAATGACCCTGACGCCGACCCTTGCCGCGCTGCTCACCGTCTTTGTGATTTGGCTGATCGCCTGTATCTGGACCGGCTTTCGTGCGCGTGTGCTGTGGTTCTTCATCGTGCTGGCGACTGGTCTTGCGCTCAATGCCACATGGATGGTGTTCGGGCTGGATGCACGGGTGTTTGAACCCCATGCGCTGTTGGCGCAGCTTTCGGTGCTGTTCTATGCGGTGGGCGGTTTCGGTCTGGGCTGGCTGGCCGGGCGGGTGGCGAAACGCTGGCGTGAGAGCCGCGTCGATCCGCCGTCTTCTTGATGGTTTGCCCCGCCTGTTAAATGCGCTAAGTCCGGCGCCATGATGACGCTGAATATCCCCGACCTGCGCGGCAGGCTGACCCCAAATCGCGCCTTGAGCGACCTGACATGGCTCCGCGTTGGCGGCCCTGCGGATTATCTGTTCCAACCCGCCGATGTGGAGGACCTGTGCCTTTTCATGCGCCGCTTGCCGCAGGGCATCACGGTTTTCCCCATGGGCGTGGGCAGCAATCTGATTGTGCGCGACGGCGGACTGCGGGCCGTGGTGATCCGGTTGGGCCGTGGCTTTAACGGGATTGAGATCGACGGGGATCACGTGACCGCGGGCGCGGCGGCGCTGGATGCTCATGTGGCGCGCAAGGCGGCGGATGCGGGGCTGGATCTAACCTTTCTACGGACCATCCCCGGCAGCATCGGCGGGGCTTTGCGCATGAACGCGGGCTGTTATGGCAGCTACACGGCGGATCATTTCGTTTCGGCCAAGGCCGTGACCCGCGCGGGCGAGGTGGTGACCCTGACCGCCGATGATCTCAACTTCCGCTACCGGCAGAGCGATCTGTCGCCCGGTGCGGTGCTGATCGGGGCAACCTTTGCGCCGCCCAAAGGCGCGGCTGAGGAGCTTCATGCCCGGATGGAACAGCAGCTAGCCAAACGCGACGAGAGCCAGCCCACTAAGGACCGCAGCGCCGGGTCGACCTTTCGCAATCCGGCGGGGTTTTCCTCTACCGGGAAGGCGGACGATGTGCACGACCTGAAGGCGTGGAAGGTGATCGACGACGCCGGGATGCGTGGGGCCACCGTGGGGGGCGCACAGATGAGCCCGAAACACTCCAATTTCCTCATCAACACCGGCGGTGCGACGGCCCATGATCTAGAGTCATTGGGCGAAGAGGTGCGAAAAAAGGTTTACGCTTCAAGCGGTATAAGGCTAGAATGGGAAATTAAGCGCGTCGGTGAAAAATTGGGTGATCCGGTGTCGCAAAGCTAAGCCGTCGGGCATCAGCTAAGTCACGGCAAAGCAAAGAAAACAATGATAGGGGCCGCAAACGGTCCGAGGCGAAGAGGCACTTTGGTGGGTAAGTCGAGCGGACAAACCCCGACAGTGGCGGTATTGATGGGTGGCCCCTCGGCCGAGCGTGAGGTGTCCCTGTCCAGTGGGCGTGCATGCGCCGCTGCCTTGCGGGAACATGGCGGATATAACGTGATCGAGGTCGAAGCCGACCGCGATCTTGCAGCTGTCCTGACTGATCTTCAGCCCCATGCCGTATTGAATTGCCTGCATGGCCGTTGGGGCGAAGATGGCTGTGTGCAGGGTCTGCTTGAGTGGCTCAAACTGCCTTATACGCATTCCGGCGTGCTCGCCTCGGCCCTCGCGATGGACAAGCAGCGCTCCAAGGATGTGTTCCGCCATGCGGGGCTGCCGGTCGTCGAAAGCGTTATCGCCCCCAAGGCCGATGTGATGGCAGCCCATGTGATGGCGCCGCCCTATGTGGTCAAACCCAACAACGAAGGCTCCTCGGTTGGGGTCTACCTCGTGGCCGAGGAAAATAACGGCCCGCCGCAGCTGTCCGAAGACATGCCCGCCGAGGTGATGGTCGAGACCTTTGCCCCGGGGCGTGAGCTGACCACCACCGTGATGGGCGACCGGGCGTTGGCCGTGACGGATATCATCACCACCGGCTGGTATGATTACGACGCGAAATACAAGCCCGGCGGCTCGCGCCACGTGGTGCCCGCCGATCTGCCGCAAGAGATTACCGATCTGTGTTTCGACTATGCCCGCCGCGCCCATGTGGCGCTTGGCTGCAAAGGCATCAGCCGCACCGATTTCCGCTGGGACGAGGCGCGGGGGCCTGCGGGGCTGATCCTGCTTGAGACCAACACCCAGCCCGGCATGACCGCCACCTCGCTGTCGCCCGAACAGGCCGCCGCCTGCGGCATTTCATTCCCTGAGCTTTGCGCTTGGATGGTGGAGGACGCATCATGCGATCGTTGATCCGCCGCCGCCCTGAGACCGGCAAAGCCGATCCCGCCCCCTCGCGGTGGTCGTGGCGCATGCAGCGGCTGATGCTGACGCCCGGCTTTCGCTTTGCCCTGCGCGTCGGGTTGCCTTTTACGTTAAGCCTGCTGGCAGGCACGATCTATATGGCCGACGAAGAGCGCCGCGGCACCGTGGTGCAGGCAATCGCCGATGTCCGCGCCAGCATTGAAGAGCGGCCGGAGTTCATGGTCAAGCTCATGGCCATCGACGGCGCAAGCGACCTGCTGTCGTCTGAAATTCGCACCGCGCTGCCGCTGGAATTCCCGCTGTCCTCCTTCGACCTCGACCTGCCGCAGATCCGCGAAAAGATCACCGATATCGATGGGGTCAGACAGGCCAATGTCCGCATCCGCCCTGGTGGCGTGCTGCAAATCGACGTCACCCCGCGCGTGCCTGTGGCCGTCTGGCGCAGTGAGGCCGGGCTGGCGCTGGTGGACAACACTGGCGCGCATGTGGCACGGATCGGGGCACGGCGCGATCATGCGGATCTTCCCCTGATCGCCGGGGTAGGGGCCGCCAAAGCGGTGCCAGAAGCGCTCAAACTGATTGGGGCCGCCAATGTTTTGGGTGACCGTCTGCGCGGCTTGGTCCGCGTCGGTGGGCGCCGCTGGGACGTGGTGCTGGACCGCGAACAGACGATCATGTTGCCCGAAGAAAATGCGCTGCAAGCGCTGGAACGGGTGATCGCGCTGGAAGGCGCACAAGAAGTCCTCACGCGGGATGTGGCGCGTGTGGATATGCGGTTGGCGGCAAGACCAACCCTAAGAATGAACGAAGATGCCACCCGCGAATGGTGGCACATCAGGCAGCTTTCCGGCCAGTAAGATGGCCATTGGAATCGGGACAGTAACGAGATGATGGACCTATACGACAGTCAGCGTTCGATGCGGCACATGCGCAAATTGGCGATCCAACGCGGGGTGGTGGCCATTTTGGATGTGGGCAGTTCCAAGATCGCCTGTCTGGTGCTGCGGTTTGACGGCATTACCCATGACGGAGAGAATGGCGACATCGGCTCTTTGGCCGGGCAATCGGGGTTCCGGGTCATCGGGGCGGCGACCACCCGCTCGCGCGGGGTCCGCTTTGGTGAGATCTGCGCCATGGGCGAGACCGAGCGCGCGATCCGCACCGCACTTCAGGCCGCGCAAAAGATGGCGGGCATCCGGGTTGACCACGTTATCGCCTGTTTCTCGGGCGGGGAGCCGCGCAGCTATGGGCTCGACGCTTCGGTGGAGCTCGAGGGGCAGTCGGTCTCGGAGCAAGACGTGGCGCGCGTGCTGGCGGGCTGTGACGTGCCGGAATACGGCGAGGGCCGCGAAGTGCTGCATGCCCAGCCGGTGAACTTTGCGCTGGATCACCGCAGCGGTCTGGCCGATCCGCGCGGGCAGTTGGGCAACAGTCTTTCGGTCGACATGCATATGCTGACGGTCGATGCTGACACGGTCCAACACCTCGCGCATTGCATCAAACGCTGCGATCTTGAACTGGCGGGCATCGCCTCGTCCTCCTATGCCTCGGGTATCTCGGCACTGGTTGAGGACGAGCAGGAACTCGGCGCGGCCTGTATCGACTTTGGCGGTGGTACCACTGGCGTGTCGATCTTCATCAAGAAACACATGATCTATGCCGATACCGTGCGTATGGGCGGCGATCACGTCACCTCGGACATCTCCATGGGCCTACAAGTGCCGATGGCCAACGCCGAGCGGATCAAGACCTTCTACGGCGGCGTGCATGCTACCGGCATGGACGACCGCGACATGATCGAGATCGGTGGCGAGACGGGCGATTATGAGCACGACCGCCGCACCGCGAGCCGGGCCGAATTGATCGGCATCATGCGTCCGCGCGTCGAAGAGATCCTCGAAGAAGTTCGCGTTCGGCTGGATGCTGCCGGTTTTGACCATCTGCCAAGCCAACAGATTGTACTTACCGGCGCAGGCAGCCAGATACCGGGGCTTGATGGGCTGGCCAGCAAGATCCTTGGCCAGCAGGTCCGTCTGGGCCGTCCGCTGCGCGTGCATGGGCTGCCGCAGGCCGCAACAGGGCCGGGCTTTGCCAGCTCGGTGGGCCTCGCGCTCTTTGCGGCGCATCCGCAAGACGAATGGTGGGATTTCGACATCCCCGCCGACCGCTATCCGTCCCGCTCTCTCAAACGCGCCGTCAAATGGTTTAGAGACAACTGGTGACCGCAATATCGGGTGAGACACCCGAGATAAGGCGGAAACTGGCAAGTTTCTGCCCATATTTAGCGTCAAATCGATGTTTTTTAGGTGACGATCCGGCCCTAGCCCGGTAGGGTCGGGTAAATTTGGTCGAAAAACTCCCGCAGAACGCGGATAACTGGACAGGCGGACAGCACATGACACTCAACCTTTCAATGCCAGGACAAGATGATCTGAAACCCCGTATCACCGTCTTTGGTGTTGGTGGGGCAGGCGGCAACGCGGTCAACAACATGATCGAGAAGCAGCTTGATGGTGTTGATTTCGTCGTGGCGAACACCGACGCTCAGGCGCTGCAGCAGGCACAGGCCGAAAACCGCGTCCAGCTGGGCATCAAGGTTACCGAAGGTCTGGGCGCGGGCGCCCGTGCCAGCGTTGGCGCCGCCGCTGCCGAAGAAAGCATTGAGCAGATCGTCGACCACCTTGCTGGCGCGCATATGTGTTTCATCACCGCAGGCATGGGCGGCGGCACCGGTACGGGTGCGGCACCGATCATCGCGCAGGCCGCGCGTGAGCTGGGCGTGCTGACCGTTGGCGTCGTGACCAAGCCCTTCCAGTTTGAGGGTGCCAAGCGCATGCGTCAGGCCGAAGACGGCGTTGAGACGCTGCAAAAGGTCGTCGACACGCTGATCATCATTCCCAACCAGAACCTGTTCCGTCTGGCTAACGAAAAGACCACCTTCACCGAAGCCTTCTCGCTTGCCGATGACGTGCTGTACCAAGGTGTGAAGGGCGTGACTGACCTGATGGTTCGTCCGGGCCTGATCAACCTCGACTTTGCCGACGTGCGCGCCGTGATGGACGAGATGGGCAAAGCGATGATGGGCACAGGCGAGGCCGAGGGCGAAGATCGCGCCATCCAAGCCGCCGAGAAAGCCATCGCCAACCCGCTGCTGGACGAAATCAGCCTGCGCGGTGCCAAGGGCGTTCTCATCAACATCACCGGCGGTCACGACCTCACGCTGTTCGAACTCGACGAAGCGGCGAACCGCATCCGCGAAGAAGTTGACCCCGAAGCAAACATCATCGTCGGCTCCACGCTGGACGAAAGCCTTGGTGGCCTGATGCGCGTCAGCGTTGTCGCCACCGGCATCGACGCCACCGATGTGAACACCGAAATGCCGGTCCCGCGCCGCTCCATGAGCCAGCCGCTGCGCCAGAACGTGTCGGTTGACGATGTGGCGCCGGTCTCTGCCGCGCAAGCGCCTGCCGCCGCGCCGGTTGCTGCCGAAATGAAGCAGGAAGTTGAGCAAGCCGCCCTGTTCCAAGACCTTCAGCCGGTCCAGGATCAGTATGAAGAAGAGAACGTTGTCGAAGATGACGACGGTCTGCCCGCTCCGGCCTATCAGCCCGAGGTGGCCGCATTCGAGCCGCGTCAGGAAGAAGCCATTGAGGCCGAGCCCGAAGCCTTCGTTGCACCGCGCGCCCCGACACCCGGCACGCCGTCCCCCGAAGCACTGGCCCGCCTGCGCGCCGCCGCCCAAAAAGCAGCGCCCGAACAGCACCGTCAGGCCCAGCAGCAGCAGGGTGAGCAGGGCGACAAAGGTCGCTTTGGCATCAACTCTCTAATCAACCGGATGACCGGCCACGCCGAAGGCGAAGCACAGGCCCGCCCTGCGCGCCAGCAACCTCCGGTTCAAACTCGCGCTTCTGCAGCTGCTCCGCAGCCGCAAGAAAACAACGATCCCGATCAGGAGCGCATTGAAATCCCCGCGTTCCTGCGCCGTCAGGCCAACTGATCCGATCACGATAGATGACGAAAGGGTCGCCTTAGGGCGGCCCTTTTTCGTTTTATAACAAGGTTTTGTAATAAGGTCGGCACGCTAGCGCCCAAATGTTACGGGCATGTTTCAGACCGTTGCAAAGATTGAGTTGAGCAAAACGAACCAGCGCCTTAATTCAGAGTTCAACACACAAGAAGATGTTCGAAGCTTGAGGATGACCCGGTGCAGACAACGATCAAATCAGCAGTAAGTTTTTCTGGCACAGGCCTGCACTCCGGTCAGCCTGCGACGGTGACTCTGCGCCCGGCCTCCGCCCACCATGGCATCTGGTTCTCGCGCAGCGATGTGGCCGTGGGCGACCGACTGGTCCCTGCCCGCTGGGACGCGGTGAACCGCTCGCCGCTCTGCACCAAGTTGGAAAACCCCACTGGCCTGTCGATCTCTACCGTTGAGCATCTGATGGCGGCCATTGCTGGCTGTGGCATCCATAACCTGTTGATTGAGATCGACGGCCCCGAAGTGCCGATCCTCGATGGCTCCTCCCTGCCTTTCGTGCGCGGCATCATGCAGCGCGGTTTGCGTCAGCTTGCGGCCCCTGTGATGGCATTTGAAGTGCTCAAAACCGTGAGCGTGCAAGACGGTGATGCGACGGCTACGATCTCTCCGGCGGACACGCTGCAGATCGACTTTGAGATTGATTTTGCCGATGCGGCCATCGGTCAACAGCACAAGTCGCTGATCATGAACAACGGCTCTTTTGCACGCGAACTTTGCGACAGCCGCACCTTCTGCCGTCAGGCCGATGTCGAAGCGATGCAGGCCAATGGTCTGGCGCTCGGCGGTGAAGCGGGCGAGAACGCAGTGGTTTTCGACGGCGATGCGGTCGTCAGCCCCGGTGGTCTGCGCCACGCGGATGAGCCTGTGCGCCACAAAATGCTCGACGCGCTTGGTGATCTGGCGCTGGCGGGTGCACCGCTGTTGGGCCATTACGAAGGCAAACGCGCGGGCCATTCGCTGACCAACACACTGCTACGCGCGCTCTTCGCCACACCGGATGCCGTGCGTCTGGTGGCCTGTGACGCGGCGCAAACCGCACGGTTGCCGGGCTCCGGGTTGATCTGGGGCGAAATCCCGCAGGTTGCTTGATCTGGCAGCAGGTCAGAAACACCGTAAACCGCAGGGCGCTTAGGCGGCGAAGTGCCATTGAACGCCCTGCCAATGCCTTGTATTCACTAAGCCGAAGTGACATGCCTGACCCAGCGATGCGCCACCGCGTACCCGGCTGCGGGCGGGGGTGGAATGGGCGTTTTGCAACGCAGATTATTGTGCTAGTCACATGCGCAAGAGGGTCAAAGACCATGGGTTGGACGATGCAAGGGGTGCGGGCATGACGGTAGCAGGATCGCGCAAGCGGACGATCAGTGCGGTGCTTCTGGTCGCGACATTGGCAGCCTGCGGCGGTGGTGACGGACGATCGGACGGCAGCTTTTTCAACCCGCAGGAAATCCCGCTTGAGACCTATTCAGCCGAGCAAATCTTTGAGCGCGGCGAATATGAGTTGACCAACAACAATCCGGGTGAGGCGGCGTTTTATTTCGCCGAGATCGAGCGCCTTTATCCCTATTCCGAATGGGCCAAACGCGCCCTGATCATGCAGGCTTTCGCCTATCACAAGGATCAGGACTACCCCAACAGCCGCTCCGCCGCGCAGCGGTTCATTGATTTCTATCCGGCCGAAGATGATGCCGCCTATGCGCAGTATCTCTTGGCGCTGAGCTATTATGACCAGATCGATGAAGTGGGCCGCGATCAAGGACTGACCTTCCAAGCGCTGCAATCCCTGCGCGCCGTGATCGAAGGCTACCCCGACAGCGAATATGCCCGCTCTGCGATCCTGAAATTCGACCTCGCCTTTGACCATCTGGCGGGCAAGGAAATGGAGATTGGCCGCTACTATCTGCGCCGCGATCACTATACCGCCGCGATCAATCGCTTCCGCGTGGTGGTCGAGGATTTCCAAACCACGACCCATACCGCCGAAGCCCTCCACCGTTTGGTCGAAGCCTATCTGTCGCTGGGTCTGAACCATGAGGCGCAGACGGCGGGGGCCATCCTTGGCCACAACTACCGTGGCTCTGAGTGGTATGAGGACAGCTACAAACTGCTGACCGGGCGTGGCCTTGCGCCGGCCTTCTACAAGGACAACTGGCTGGGTGCAGCCTA
Organism: Sulfitobacter sp. LC.270.F.C4; assembly: GCF_032922545.1. Lineage (NCBI taxonomy): Bacteria > Pseudomonadati > Pseudomonadota > Alphaproteobacteria > Rhodobacterales > Roseobacteraceae > Sulfitobacter > Sulfitobacter sp. LC.270.F.C4. Next base: position 1,530,763 of record NZ_CP136692.1, read on the forward strand.
TCGCCAGACCATCAAGGGCGAGTGGCTTTAAGGGGGGTGGGGTTGCCCATCCGACGGTTCTAGATGCTGCGCGGACTTGATATTTCAGACATGCTGATCATCGACCGGCTGGAGCTTGGCTTCCAGCCGGGTCTGAACGTGCTCACCGGTGAGACCGGCGCGGGCAAGTCTATCTTGTTGGATTCACTTGGGTTTGTTTTGGGCTGGCGCGGTCGCGCCGATCTGGTGCGCCAAGGGGCAGCACAGGGGGAAGTGACCGCTTGGTTCGACCTGCCGCCCGGCCACCCGGCCCATGCGGTGCTCGAAGACGCGGGTCTGCCTGCCGGGGACGAATTGATCCTGCGCCGCATCAACACCTCCGAAGGGCGCAAGACCGCTTGGGTAAATGACCGCCGCTGCTCGGGCGAGGTACTGCGGCGCCTGTCTGAAACATTGGTGGAACTGCACGGCCAGCACGACGATCGCGGCTTGCTGAACCCGCGCGGCCACCGCGCCATCCTTGACGATTACGCCGGGAATGACCGCGCGATTGCAGCGGTGCGGGAGGCTTGGACGGCCCTTGGTGCGGCGCGCAAAGCGGCCGCCGCTGCTGCCGCCGAACGCGAGGCCATCGCCGCCGAAGAAGAGTTCCTGCGCCATGCGGTGGCGGAACTGGACAAGCTCGCCCCCGAAGCGGGCGAGGAAGCCACCCTCGACACCCGCCGCCGCCAGATGCAGGGCGCCGAAAAAATCCGCCGCGATGTGGTCAACGCTTATGAGTTGTTGGGCCAAGGCGGGGCAGAAACCGCCATGGGCGACGCGCTGCGTTGGCTTGATGGCGTCGCCGACAAGGCCGAAGGCGCGTTGGAAGGTCCGCTTGCCGCGCTGAACCGCGCCATGGTCGAACTGGACGAAGCAATGTCCGGCGTGGCCGATGCGATCGACGGCATGTCGTTCGACCCCTATGAGTTGGAAGCCTGCGAAGAGCGGCTCTTTGCGATCCGCGGCTTGGCGCGCAAACATGACGTGCAGCCCGATGAATTGGCCGGTTTCGCCGACACGCTGCGCGCCAAACTCGATGCGCTTGATGCGGGTGAGGCCGCGCAGGAAAGGTTGGAGAAAGCCGTTCGCGACGCACAGGCGCTTTACGATGAGCGCGCCGAAGCACTGACGACGAAACGCCGTAAGGCGGCGGTCAAACTCGACAAGGCGGTGGCGGCGGAGCTTGCCCCGCTCAAGATGGAGCGCGCGGTGTTCCAGACCCAATTGACCGACGAGCCCGCAGGCCCCGAGGGGCGCGATGCAGTGTCCTTCACTGTGGCGACCAACCCCGGCGCGCCTGCCGGGCCTTTGGGCAAGATCGCCTCGGGCGGGGAACTCAGCCGGTTCCTCTTGGCGCTGAAAGTCTGCCTGACACAAAGCCAATCGGGCCTGACCCTGATCTTTGATGAGATCGACCGCGGGGTAGGGGGCGCCACCGCAGACGCCGTCGGCCGCCGCCTGAAGGCGCTGGCGGCTGAGGGGCAGGTGCTGGTCGTCACCCACTCGCCGCAGGTCGCGGCATTGGGCGCGCATCACTGGCGCGTGGCCAAATCGGTTGCCAAGGGCATGACCACCTCAACGGTCACGGCACTCGCCCCCGAAGAACGGGTGGACGAAGTCGCGCGGATGCTCGCGGGCGATACCATCACCGATGCCGCCCGCGCGGCAGCCGAGGCATTGCTTAACGGGCAACAGGGCGCGACGACTTCTTAAATGGCGGTTTTACCCAAGGTCAGCTTGCCCTAGACAGAAAGGGTCCAACTGGTCCAAGTCCCATGCCTCCGCAAGATAACGCATTCTTTTCCCAACAATTGCATCAGGCGCTCTGCGGCTGCAAGCAGGGCTGGACGGTGCTGCGCACCCGGGGGCCGGGCAAGATCACCTTTTGGTTCATCGCCCTGCTGGTGGGCATTGCGGCGGGCTTCGCGGCCTTGTTCTTTCGCAAAGGGATCAACTGGTTACAGGCCACGCTTTACGGTACGGACGACGTGCAATTCTTGCATAGCTTTCTCGCCGGGTTGCCGTGGTATTGGGTGGTGCTGATCCCGACGTTGGGCGGGCTGCTTGTTGGGCTGATCCTGCACCGCTTTACCCGCGACGGGCGTGCCCGCAGCGTCGGCGATGTGATCCTCGGGGCCGCCTTGCACGACGGTCGGGTCGAAACGCGCGCCGGGGTGGCCTCGGCACTGGCTTCGCTCATCACCCTCTCGACAGGCGGCTCATCGGGCCGCGAAGGGCCGGTGGTGCATCTGGCCGCCGTGATCTCGACCAAGGTCAGCCGCTTTATCAAGGCCGATGGGATCACCGGGCGTGACCTTCTGGGCTGCGCGGTGGCGGCGGCGGTTTCCGCGAGCTTCAACGCCCCCATCGCGGGCGCGCTTTTCGCGCTCGAAGTCGTGCTGCGGCATTTCGCGGTCCATGCTTTCGCCCCCATCGTCATCGCTTCGGCTGCGGGCACGGTGATCAACCGGCTGGAGTTCGGCGGCTTGACCGAATTCGTCTTGCCCAGCCTTGGGGATGTGCAATTTTACGTCGAACTGCCCGCCTTCCTGTTGCTGGGGCTGACCTGCGGTCTGGTCTCTGTCGTGCTGATGCGGTCAATCTTTTGGGCCGAGGATTTTGGCAACTACCTGCAAGCCCGGACCGGGCTGGCGCGTTGGCTGCGCCCGGCGGTGGCGGGGGCGATCCTTGGCATCATCGCTCTCTGGTTCCCGCATATCATCGGTGTCGGCTATGAGACGACCTCCCGCGCGCTGGTGGGCGAGCTGGTACTGCATGAGGTGATCATCTTCGCGGTTCTCAAAGTCGCCGCCGTCGCGATCACTCTGGGGGGGCGGATGGGCGGCGGTGTCTTTTCGCCCTCGCTGATGGTGGGCGCGCTCACAGGGCTGGCCTTTGGTTTGATCGCCACCGGCGTTTTCCCAGAGATCTCCGGCTCTTCCTCGCTCTATGCGCTGGCGGGGATGGGCGCGGTGGCCGCCGCCGTGCTGGGCGCGCCGATCTCCACCACGCTGATCGTTTTCGAGATGACGGGCGACTGGCAAACCGGTCTGGCGGTGATGGTTGCCGTCAGCATGTCGACGGCGCTGGCCTCCCGTTTGGTCGACCGGTCGTTCTTCCTCACCCAGATGGAGCGGCGCGGCATTCATCTGGCCGCAGGCCCGCAGGCCTATCTGCTATCGATGTTCATGGTGGGCCGGATCATGCGCCGCCCCGATGACGAAGACGCGGCCTCGGAGGAGGCCTGTTGGGATTTGATCGACAAGGGCACCTATATCGACGGCAGCGCCACGCTAGAGGCCGCCTTGCCGTTGTTCGACCAGACCCATTCCAACTTCATCCCGGTGGTCACCCTCAGCGCCGATGCGCCGCCCGAACTGCTGGGCGCGCTGTTCCACGTCGATGCGCTGAAGGCCTATAATCGCGCCCTCGCCGCCACCGCGGCAGAGGAGCATTCCTGAGCCGCGCTCAGATACGTTCGATGGCGATTTCGTCCATCGGCGTGAAAGCCAGATACCCTTTGATCTCGGCCACATCCGCTTTCGGGTCTTCATAGGACCAGACGGCATCTTGCAAGGTACGGCTCTTGGTCACGACCGAGAAATAGCTGGCGTCGCCCTTGTAGGGGCAATGGCTGGTCTTGTCTGAGCCATCAAGGAAGGCCATCGCGATGTCGCCGCGCGGGAAATAGATGACCGGCGCGTGGTCCCCTTCGCGCAGCTCCAGCGCGTCTGTGGTCTCGCCCAGCACGGCCCCGCCAGCGCGAACAACCCATGTGCCTTGGGCCGGAGTAATCGTAATATGGTCGGACATGCCGTACCCCCCTAGTTTACTGAAATCGGACGCTCATAGGGGCGCCGTTGCCGCATCCAACCACAGTTTTGTAACAGGTGATACCCGCGGCCCGATCTTTTCCGCAACGTCGCGGTGATAGGCGTTCAGCCAATCGCGCGCCTCGGGGCCAAGCGCCTCCACATCAATCAACCGCCGGTCAATCGGCACGAGCGTCAGGGTGCGCCAATCCAGCATCTTGCGATGCACGTCACCGCCGGGCAAGGCGGGGGCCTCCTGCACCACCAAAAGGTTCTCGATCCGAATGCCAAACGCCCCTTCGCGGTAATAACCCGGCTCATTGCTCAGGATCATACCCGGTTGCAACGGCACATGGCTCATCCGGCTCAGCCGCTGCGGCCCCTCATGCACCGACAAGTAAGCGCCAACGCCATGCCCCAGACCATGATCGAAATCCTGCCCCGCCATCCAAAGCGGCAGACGCCCGAGCATCTCGATATCCCGCCCGGCCAGCCCGCGCGGCCACCGCAGACGGCTCATGGCGATCATGCCCGACAACACCCGCGTAAAGGCGCTGCGGGCATCCTGATCGGGGCTGCCGATGGCAATGGTGCGGGTGATATCCGTGGTACCGTCAAGGTACTGACCGCCACTGTCGAGCACCAAGAGATGTCCCTCCTGCAGCAGGCTGTCGGTTTCCTCATTCACCCGGTAATGAATGATCGCCCCATTCGCCCCGCTGCCCGAGATCGTCTCGAAACTGATGTCGCGCAAGGACGGATCCCGGCGCCGCAGACCTTCCAACTGCCCCACCACCTGTGTTTCTGTGATCGTGCCGGGAGGCTGCGCATCCAGCCAGGCGAGCAGCTCCGCCATCGCCGCGCCATCGCGCAGGTGCGCCTCCGCCGCGCCTGCAATCTCAGCGTCATTCTTGCAGGCCTTGGGCAGGGCGCAGGGGTCTTCCCCCGCCTGCGCGCGGTCCCCCAGGAGGTCCGCGAACAACACCGGCGCCGACTGCCGATCAAGCCGCACCGGCCCTTCCAACGCGCGCAGGGTATCAGGCAGGCCAGCGGGGTCATGCTGCACCACCTCCGGCCCCAAATGGTCCGCCACATCCGCCAATTTCTCGGCCGCCATAAACAGATCAACCCGCGCGTCGTCATGCAAAACGGCAAAGCCATGAGCCACGGGATTGCGCGGAATGTCCTGCCCGCGAATGTTCAACAACCAGTTGTGGCTGTCGGGAAGGGTGATCAACGCCGCCTTCTGCCCCGCCGCGCGCAGGCATGCCGCCAAACGTTGCCGTTTGGCGGCATGCCTTTCCCCGGCAAAGCGCTCAGGGTGGGCCGCCACTTTGCCCATCGGTGCCGCAGGTTGGTTCTCCCAAACCCGGTCCACCATATTCTCGCTGCGTCGCAGCTCAATGCCAGAGCCCGCCAGCGCTTCCACCAAAAGGTCCATCTGTCCCGGCGTATGCAACATCGGGTCAAAACCAACCACACCGCCCTCAGGCAATTGGTCCTTCAACCAATCGGCCAAAGACAGCTCGGGCCAAGGCACAGGCGTAAAAACCTCCGCCACCTGCGCCTTGACCTGCGTGCGGTAACGCCCGTCGATAAAGACCCCCGCCACATCCCGCAGTGCCGCACAAAAGCCTGCCGAACCGGTAAATCCCGTCAGCCACGCCAAACGATCATCGCGCGGGGCGACATATTCCCCCTGATGCGCATCGGCGCGCGGCACCAAGAACCCATCGAAGCCTGCCCGCGCCAACTCCCTGCGCAGCGCTTCCAGCCGTGGCGGCCCCTGCTCAGGACGCGCGGTGACCTCGAAACTCTGGAACACACGCCCCTCCTTCATCCTTTTTCAAATACCGATCCCGCAGCTTCAGCCCACGCGACGCATGCCCATGACACGCGCCCGTTTCCGCGGGTCGCTGTCAAAGAGCGCGGCAAGCTGTTCGGTCATCGCCCCGGCCAACTGATCCACATCCGTAATCGTCACGGCGCGGTCGTAATAGCGCGTCACATCATGGCCGATGCCGATCGCCAAAAGCTCCACCGCGCGGCGCTTTTCAACCATCGCAATCACGTCGCGCAGATGTTTCTCAAGGTAATTGGCCGGGTTCACCGAAAGCGTGCTGTCATCCACCGGTGCCCCATCGGAAATCACCATAAGGATCTTGCGCGCCTCATGCCGTGCCAACATGCGCCGGTGCGCCCATTCTAGCGCTTCCCCGTCGATGTTCTCTTTCAACAGGCCTTCTTTCATCATCAAACCCAAGTGGTCGCGGGTCCGCCGCCATGGGGCATCAGCGGATTTGTAGATGATGTGGCGCAGGTCATTCAGGCGTCCCGGCTGGGCAGGGCGCCCGTCATTCAGCCATGCTTCGCGCGCCTGACCGCCCTTCCATGCGCGGGTGGTAAAGCCGAGGATCTCGACCTTGACGTTGCAGCGCTCCAGCGTGCGGGCCAGAACATCGGCGCAGATCGCGGCGATGGAGATGGGCCGCCCGCGCATAGAGCCGGAGTTGTCCAGCAGCAGCGTCACCACAGTGTCGCGGAACTCGGTGTCCTTCTCAACCTTGAAGCTGAGCGGCGTGGTGGGGTTGGCCACGACCCGCGCCAGACGGCCCGCGTCCAGCGTGCCTTCTTCTAGGTCGAACTCCCACGAACGGTTCTGCTGCGCTTGCAGTCGGCGTTGTAACTTGTTGGCCAAACGGCCCACAGCGCCTTTCAGCGGCTCAAGCTGCTGATCCAAATAGGCGCGCAGACGTTCCAGTTCGATCGGTTCGGCCAATTCCTCGGCCCCGATCACCTCGTCATGCTCGCCGAGATAGACGCGGTACTCAGGATCGGCATCAGAGACAGGGGGCGGGGGCGGCGGGTCCATGGGCGCGTCGCCCTCGGGCATATCCGCCTCATCGCCCAACTCTTGATCTGCTTCGTCATCCATCGAGACCTGCGCCTGACTTTCGTCCTGCTGCTGCTCTTGAGAGCTTTCGGGCGTGCCTTCGGCCTCTTCCTCGTCCTGATCGTCTTGACCGGTGCTGTCGGGGTCTTGCTCCTCTTCGGAGCCCTCTTCGGCCTGATCCTCTTGCTCGTCGTCTTGGCTGTCGGGGTCGTCACCCAATTGGTCACCATAGCCAAGATCCGAGATCATCTTGCGCGCCAACCGCGCGAAATCGGCTTGATCGGCAAGGCTGCCGTCGATCCCCTCTAGGGTGCCGCCCGCCTGATCTTCGATAAAGCCGCGCCAGAGTTCCATGGCGTTCTCGGCCCCTGCGGGCAGGGGGCGACCCGTCGCCATATGACGCACCATATAGCCCGCCGCGACAGAGAGCGGCACGTCGCTGGCCTGTTTCGCCTGATCGTAGCCGCGGCGCAGGGCCTCGTGCTTGATCTTGACGTCGATATTGCCCGCGGTGCCGGGCATGTCGCGCGCGCCCATGGCCTCGCAACGGGCGGTTTCCATCGCCTCATAGAGTTCGCGCGCCATGTCGCCTTGCGGGGCATAGCGGGCGTGGGTGGCTGCATCATGATAGCGGCGGTTCAACGCCAGCGCATCGGCGGTGCCACGGGCCAGCAGAACCTCCTCTCGGGTCATCCGGCGGCTGACCTGAGGCAGGCGCATCGCGTCACCGGAAAGCCCTGACGGATCAACGGAGTAGCTGACGTTCAGCTCGGCGTCATCGGCCATCACTTTGGTGGCCTCTGCGAGGGCCTTTTTGAATGCGTCAGCGGGGTTGTCGGATTTCTTCATGAGCCCATGCCTCTGTCAGCTTCGACATGAGGTTTGGCAGGTTTTCGCGGAAGGGTCAAAGGGGCAGGGGCGCGCGGATCAATACGCCAGTTTCCGCCCATAGCACCCGCTGAGCGGGAACCCCCACCCGCAGATCGGCATTTCCCCAGCAGTCGACGCACCAGTGCCTCTCTGAACCCTGGCAGCAACGCGTCTCAGCAAGTAGGAGTAAGGAAATGACCAATTTTATGCAACATGCGAGCCGTCTGGCCATGATCGCGGTTTTGGGGGCCGCGCCTTTGGCCGCCACCGCACAGGATGCGACAAAACCCGCATCAGACGAAGCCACTGCCGAAGCGCCTCAGACCGATGAGGCGACACAGAGCAGCGAGGCCACGGCCAGCGATGATGCGGTAGAGTCCGAAACCGAAACCGACACTGCCGAAGCGCCCGAAGGCGAAGCGGAATTGGAGGCCGACACGGCTGAAGCACCTGAAGCTGACGCCGATATGGAGGCCGATACCGCAGAGGCACCTGACACGGACGCCGCGACTGACAGTGCCGAAGCACCGGCCACGACTGAGCCGATGACCGAAGACACGGCAGAGGCCCCGGCAACGGAGCCGTTGGGCGACACCGTTGCCCCCGCTGACACAACCGCCGAGGCGCCGGCAGAAGAGCCTGCAAAGCCGGTTGAAGGTCAGATCACCATGCAAAGCGAGAACACGATCCTCGCCGACGATCTGATTGGCAGCAATGTCTATTCCGACGCAGGTGAAAAGATCGGCGATGTAGATGACCTGATCGTCAATCTTGATGGCACCGTCGAAGGTGTCGTTATCGGTGTCGGTGGTTTCCTCGGCATGGGTGAAAAATGGGTTGCCGTGAAAATGGACAGCCTGTCGACCATGACTGACGAAAGCGGCACGCTGCGTCTGGTATCCTCGGCCACGAAGACCGACCTTGAAGCCGCAGAGGCCTTTAAAACCGCGCAGGATATGGAAGCCGAGCAGCAAGCGCTTGAAAACGCTGCCCCGCAAGACCCCAACGCGGTCACCACTGAGCCCGCACCTGTCAACTAAGTACGGGGCCACAGCCTGAACGACAAAGGGGCGCTGATATCAGCGCCCCTTTATTCTTGGTTGGTGGTGTAAACGGCTTAGCCCAAGCTGAGGCTGGCCGCGCTTTCGGGCAGTTCCTCGTCAAACAGACGCTGGTAGAACTCGGCCACGGTCTGGCGCTCCAACTCATCGCATTTGTTGAGGAATGACAGCCGGAAAGCATAGCCGACATTGCGGAAAATTTCAGCGTTCTGGGCCCATGCGATCACGGTACGGGGCGACATCACGGTGGACAGTTCGCCGTTCATGAAGGCGGTCCGCGTGAGGTCCGCCACAGTCACCATCTGCTTGAGCGTCTTGCGGCCCTTCTCGGTGTTGTAATGCGGGTTTTTGGCCAGCACGATGGCGGTCTCGGCGTCGATGCTGAGGTAGTTCAACGTGGCAACGAGGGACCAACGGTCCATCTGCGCTTGGTTGATCTGCTGGGTGCCGTGGTAAAGCCCGGTGGTATCGCCCAATCCCACGGTGTTGGCCGTGGCAAAGAGGCGGAAATAGGGGTGCGGAGTGATGATCTCGTTCTGGTCCATCAGCGTCAGCTTGCCGTCATGCTCAAGCACGCGCTGGATCACGAACATCACATCGGCGCGGCCTGCGTCATATTCATCAAAGACGATGGCGGTCGGGTTGCGCAGCGCCCAAGGCAGGATGCCTTCGTGGAATTCGGTGACCTGCTTGCCGTCGCGCAGTTTGATCGCGTCCTTGCCAATCAGGTCGATCCGGCTGATGTGGCTGTCGAGGTTGACGCGCACGGTGGGCCAGTTCAGCAGCGCGGCGACCTGTTCGATATGGGTCGATTTGCCGGTGCCGTGGTAGCCTTGGATCATAACGCGGCGGTTGTGGGTGAAACCCGCAAGGATCGCCAATGTGGTGTCAGGATCGAACTTATAGGTGCTGTCGATGTCAGGCACGCGGCTGGTGCGCTGCGGGAACCCTTTGACGACCATATCGGTGTCGATGCCAAAGACATCGCGCACCGAAAGTTCTTCGGTGGGTTTCATGTCATGTTCCAGTGCACCGTCGGCCATCGCTCGTCATCCTTTTCGTTAGGCGCGCGGTCGGGGCCGCGCGCGTATCTGGTGCAACATATCGTGCATATCCGCAAGGGGAAGGGGCAACTGGCATTATCCGCAACCGGCCGCTGGTCCGGTTGTGGGATCAGTCCTTGAAGTTGCGGCTGCCCTTGATTTGATCCCATGCCCAGACGACTAGCTGCAACTGCTCTTCCTGACTGCGGTCGCCGCCGTTCATATCGGGGTGCAGTACTTTGATCAGCGCTTTGTAGGCTTTGCGGACCTCGGGTTTGGTCCATGTGTCCTTGGCTTCGAGAATCTCGATCGCGCGGCGCTCGGTCGGGGGCAGGCGGCGGCCCGCTTGCTGGCCCTTGCCGGGGTTCTGGGTCGCGTTCTTGCCCAAAACCTGATGCGGGTCTTCGATGCCGAGGCGGGCCCATGCACGCTGCTCGGGGTCGCCGAGCGGCTTGGTGGCGCGTTCCCAGACCTTGTCCTTGGACATCTGAGCGTTCAACTCCGCCTCGGTGGTGCCGTCAAAGAAGCTCCACTTCGCGTTGTATTCGCGGACGTGTTGCTGGCAGAACCAGAAGTAATCATCCAGCACATCGGGGGCCTTGGGCGCGCGGAACTTGCCCGGCTCGTCGCAGCCCTCATGGTCGCAAATCCGGGTCGAGGTTTCCGACGCGCCGGACATGCCGCGGCGGCCGCGGGGGTTTTTCTTTTTGGAGGACGACACGGACATGTCGAATCCGAAGGGATCAGCTTTTGGCATGTGGATAGACCTTTCCGACTCAGGCCGGTCACCATATACCCTGCGTCGCAGGATTGAAGGGGGCCGAGGTAAAAAATATGTCGACAACACAAGAGATTTCAGACCGGCTGGAAGCCGCTTTTGCGCCGCGAGAATTGGATGTGGTAGATGACAGCGAAAGCCATCGCGGTCACGCCGGGTTTCAAGAAGGGGGCGAAAGCCACTTCAACGTGCGCATCCGCTCAGAGCGTTTCAAGGGTCAGAACCGGCTGGCGCGGCACCGCGCGGTGCACAGTGCCTTGGGGCCGGATCTGATGGGGCGCATTCATGCGCTGGCGCTTGATCTGGACGAATAAGGCCCGCGTTTAGGGCTTTGTTTTATCGTCGTCTTCGTCGGATTTATCCGGCGAAGAAACGTCCGGCGCTTGCTCTGTCGCGGTGCCGGAGAGGAACGCAGGTGGCGTTGCCAGCTTGGCGGGTTCCTCTTTGGCGGGCTCCACCTTTGTAGGGGCGTCGTCGTCGGGCGTGATAGAGGCGGGCGCATCGGCCTGAAGCGCCGTCTCGTCGCCCTCAATCGTGGCGGACAATGCAGGCGTTGCAGCGGCGGGGGGCAGCAGATCGCCGTCCTCTGGCTGGCTGCTCGCGCTGGCCAAGCGGCGGAACACCAGCACATTGCGCCACTCGGTGGTGGTCGAGGTCAGGCCAGAGCGTTCTTGCGAGGGCAATGTCTCGGCCCGCTGGTACTCCCAGCCCTCGGCGGCCTGTTCGTTCAGGCACTCTTCCAACGTATTGGCAAAGCGCGCTTCGGGGGCTTTCAGACCTTTGGCTTTCTGCCCTTTGGTGGGGGCGGGAAGGATCTTGTATTCGTAGCGCATAGGGGCCTCGGCTGGGTTGGCGACATGAGCCGCGTCAGGTGAGTTTCAGACGGATTTGCGGCGGATGCCGATGCTGCGACCGGCCTGCGCCGGTTTGGGCAATTGAGCATGGATGCGGCGCATCGCGTCAAGACGTGTCAGAATATGTTCCGGCATGGGGGCCACGCGCGGGCCGGATTGGTCCACATGCAGGGTCAGCCCCTCGGCTGTGGCAGCAAGCCAACCGTCGACGTGCCACAACTCTTGAAAGCTGTGAAACCGCTTTTCGTCATGGTCGAGCAGTTGAAAGGTGGTGTAGACGCGGTCACCCTCATGCAATTCGCGCAGGTAGCAGACGTGGAATTCGGCCACATAGGTGGTGCAGCCCGTGCGTTGATACTCCGGCCCCAGCCCAATGTCGCCATAGGCTTGGTCAACGCCCTGATCGAACAGGACGTTGTAATAGGCCATGTTCAAATGACCATTGAAATCAATCCATTCGGGGAGAACCTTCATCTCGCTCGAACGGAAGGGGGCCGGGGTCTCGCTCATTACTGGGCGAGCTTGCGCGACACGATTTCGTTGACGGCCTTGGGGTTGGCCTTGCCGCCCGTGGCTTTCATCACCTGACCGACGAACCAACCCGCAAGTTTCGGGTTCTGCTGCGCCTTGGCGACTTGATCGGGGTTGGCGGCGATGATTTCATCTACAGCGGTTTCAATCGCCCCGGTGTCTGTGACCTGCTTGAGGCCCTCAGTCTCCACGATCTCTGCCGGGTCGCGGCCAGTTGTGTAGGTGATTTCAAAGACTTCCTTGGCGATCTTGCCGGAAATCGCATCTGACGCGATTAGATCGACGATGCTGCCAAGCTGCGCCGGGGTGACCGGGCTTTCGGTGATGCCCTTGTCGTCTTTCTTGAGACGCCCGAAGAGTTCGTTGATCACCCAGTTCGCCGCCATCTTGCCATCGCGCCCCTGCGCCACGGCCTCAAAGTAGCCCGCGCTGTCGAGATCGGCGGTCAGCACGGAAGCGTCATAGTCGCTCAGGCCAAAGTCACCGATGAAACGCGCTTTCTTCTGGTCCGGCAGTTCCGGCAGGTTTGCGGCAATCTCGTCCACCCATGCCTGCTCGATCTCAAGCGGCAGCAGATCGGGGTCGGGGAAATAGCGGTAGTCATGCGCCTCTTCTTTGGAGCGCATGGAGCGGGTTTCTTGCTTGTCTGGGTCGAAAAGGCGCGTTTCCTGCACCACTTCGCCACCGGCTTCGACAATCGCGATCTGGCGTTTGGCTTCGACTTCGATGGCCTGCTGGATAAAGCGCATGGAGTTCATGTTCTTGATCTCGCAGCGGGTGCCCAGATGGCTGAAATCCTGTGTCTCTTGGTACTTCTCGTACTGGCCCACGCGGCAGATCGACACGTTCACGTCAGCACGCATCGCGCCGGACTGCATGTCGCCGTTGCAGGTGCCCAGATAGCGCAGGATTTGGCGCAGTTTGCCAAGGTAGGCGGCGGCCTCTTCGGGGCCGCGAATGTCGGGGCGCGAGACGATTTCCATCAGACAGACGCCGGTACGGTTCAGGTCCACGAAAGACATATTCGGGTCCATGTCGTGTATCGATTTGCCCGCGTCCTGTTCCATGTGGATGCGCTCGATCCGCACGAGCCGCGCGGTGCCGTCGCCAATCTCGACCAGCACTTCGCCTTCGCCCACGATGGGTTCATAAAGCTGGCTGATCTGATAGCCCTGCGGCAAGTCGGGGTAGAAGTAGTTCTTGCGGTCGAAGGCGGACTTCAGGTTGATCTCGGCCTTGAGGCCCAGCCCGGTGCGCACGGCCTGTTCGACGCAATATTCGTTGATCACCGGCAGCATGCCGGGCATCGCGGCATCGACGAAGGCCACATTGCTGTTGGGCTCCGCGCCGAATTTGGTCGAGGCGCCGGAGAAGAGTTTCGCGTTCGACGCGACCTGCGCGTGCACCTCCATCCCGATGACCAGTTCCCAGTCATGTTTGGCACCGGCAATCACGCGCGGTTTCGGGGTGTCGTAACTCAGATCAAGCATCGCGGCCGCCTTCGGTCAATTGGAACTTGGCCGGTCATACTGGAGCGCACCACGCGCTTCAAGAGGCAGGCTAGCCCGGCATGGCAATCTGGCGGCGGCCTTCGGTGAAAATGACCCGTTTGCCCGCTTCGATCTCGCCTTGGAACAGGCCGGTGATGATGCGCATCGCCTCATCCCGGCCCGAGGCGGCAAAGCGCCGGGCGGAGCGGACGCGCAGGTTGTTGTCGAAGCCGCGTGCAGCATGGGCCCATAGCAGCGGGTGCAGTTCCGTCATATGGTCCCGCACGATCCAACGCGCGCAATCGGCGATCTCGGCGCGCACGGCCCCTGCGGCATCTTCGGACGGGGTGGCCTGACCGATGGCGCTGGCACAATAGGCGGCCAACAAGTTGGCGGTATGCGGATCGGGGCGACGCGCGAGGATATCGCGCAGCCCTTCGATGAAAAACGGTACATCAAGATTGGCACAGGCCCGCGCATCGCAGCTGATCGCGTCGAATTGCACCCATGTATAGCCGCCCGCGCCCCATGTCTCTTCGGTCCGCGCGGCAGTGCGACGGGCCTCGAGTTCCAATTGGTCATATGAGCCATGCCACCGCGGCAGAAGGTGGTTGCCCATGGCCCGCATGGGGCGCGGGTTTTCGGGGTTCAGGTCGATGAGCCGGGCGTAGCGGTCGGCCACGGCGCGGGCGTCACCGCCGGTTCCCCCCAGTAGGGCACAGTGCGTCGCCGCGAGCAGGGGCGAGGCGGCTGTGTCCTTGTCGAATGGCGCGAGGATTTGCTCCGCGCGTTCAAAATGCGCCGCAAAGGCCGCGTGGTTGCGGGCGGGCACGTCGCTGTCCCAGCCCGTCCCGCGCCAAGCCCAGCCGATGTCCATATGCGCTTGGGCCACGATGGCCGCAATCACGGGGCTTTCGGCATGGTCGGCGAGCACATGTTCCAAGGCTTCGATCCCGGCCATCAGCGGCGCGTCGCTGGCCGGTTTGCCGTCATAGAGCGCATGTTCGGCAGCAAGAATCACATCCGCCCGCGCGCCAAAGGCCATCAGTTCGGCCACCGGCATGGCACCCGGTGTCATTTCGCGGCGCATATCGGCGTCATGCAGCAGGGTTGCCATCTCATCCCAGCGTTCTTGGCGCACCAGCCATTGCGCGCGGTATTGGTGGCGGTCGCGCTGCATCTCTTCGGCGGTGGGGTCGGGGCAGGAAATGCGCAGCAAGGCGTCGCGCGGCGCACGGCGGCGCAGCAGCGGCATTTCCAGCGGTTCAAGCTCGGGCGCTTGGGGCGCGGGTTTGCCAAAGAACCCCTGCAAGGCGGACGGGATCATATGCGAGATTTTCTTCATCTGGGGCCGGTCCTGCCTGCTATTTATCGATGATTTAGGTTTGACCGGGCAATGGGGCGGAACCGTGTCCGGGGTGCGGAGCTTTCGGGAAAATTCTGCAGCGGGGGCGGGCATGAAAGCGTAACCACAGGCCACAATCTGGCATCTGGGCGGCGCGCTGTTTCCCGATCAGAGGAAATCTGCCGATCCTGCGGGGCCGTCATGCTTGCCAACCGCGCTTTGGGGCGGTCTTATGCGCGCCATGAGACCTGCCATGATTGCCCTGCTGCTCTGCACAAGCCCCACATTGCTTTGGGCCGAGCTTCCCAAACAGCCCGCCCCTGTGGTGGAGGTGGATAACGTGGTGCAGACCGCCGCGACCTCTTTGTCTTTCCCCGATGCGGTGGAGGCTGACGAGGAACCGCCCGCGCTTGAAACCGCGCCGTTCACCACAACGCTGCGCCCGCCTGCGCGCCCGGGCAATCTGCCGCGCACGCGCTGGCAACATATGCGGGGGCATTCGCTTTGGACGCGGGCCGCTATTTCGGCGCTCAAGTCGCATGGCAAGCCCTTGGTCGATATGGTGCCTGCCGATATCGAAAGCTGGTGCCCGGCCTATCCGAACGCATCCGAGAGCCAGCGGCGCGCCTTTTGGGTCGGCTTTATGTCGACGCTGGCGAAACATGAAAGCACCTATCGGTCTTGGGCCGTGGGTGGGGGCGGTCGGTGGTATGGGCTGTTGCAAATCCTGCCGGGCACGGCGCGCGGCTATAAGTGTAACGTCGGCAGCGGTGATGCGCTCAAGAACGGGGCGGCGAATCTCAGCTGTGCCGTGCGGATCATGGCGACGACGGTGCCGCGGGACGGGGTGATTGCCGGAAACGGCAAGCGCGGTGTCGGGGCCGATTGGGGGCCGATGCGCAGTGCGTCCAAACGGGCGGATATGTCTCGCTGGCTTCGGCAGCAGTCCTATTGCAAACCGTTGAACGCGACACGGCCCCGCAGCCGTCCGTAAATCATTGGATCAGCGTGAAGTGGTGCCGCTCTGTGGTGATGCCGCGCGCATGTAGCGCGGTTTCCAGTGCGCGGTGCGGTGGGGTGGCCTCGAAGGGCAGTTTGATCTTGCGGCCCGTCTTTAGAATGACTGTGGCGCGGACCGACATATCAAGCCGAGTATCAAGCCGCACGCGGTCGATCTGCGCCAGTGCTATTTTCGCGTCACGCTTGCCGGTGACCCATGACAGATTGTCGGTGTCTAGCGTCAAGCCGCTGCTCGGATTGGTAAAAAGCTCCCAAAGCGCAGGCAGGGTGAAGAGCCCCAGCAGCCCCACAAGCCAGCCCGAAGCATCAAGCCAGAGCCACCCCGCGCCGAGGGCCGCCCAGATCGCGGGCAACACCAGCAGGGCCGTCCGGCTGCGGGCATGGCGGCGGTAGGTATAGGCCGCCATGCTTTCTGTCTGGGGTGCCGCGTCAGGCACCGCGAATGCGGCTAAGCATCTCTGACGTGTCCCGGCTGAGGTCGGGGCTGGCGAGGATGCGGTCCAGTTGCGTCTCGATCATCCCTTGCCGCGTCGCGTCGTAGCGCCGCCATGTCTGAAAGGCCGAACACATCCGCGCCGTGGTCTGCGGGTTCACCGGGTCGAGTTTGATCAACCAGTCGGCCAGCAGCGCGTAGCCTTTGCCGCTTTCGTGGTGGAACCCGGCATGATGCATCGCAAGGCTGCCAAAGACCGCGCGGAAGCGGTTGGGGTTCTTCCAATTGAAATCCGCGTGCTGGGTGAGTTTGCGCGCCACCTCGGCGGCCTCTTCCGGCGCGGCTTGGCTGACTTGCAGCCCGAACCATTTGTCCATCACCAAACGGTCATCGCGCCATTGGACTTCGAAATCCTCCAACGCCTTGTCGCCATGGCCTGCGCGCAGCAATGCGGCCAGTGCGCTGAGTTGCTGGGTCATGTTGTTGGCCTGATCGTACTGCGCCTGCGCGCGCTCTGGCCCCTGCACGCGGGTCAGCAAGGCAAGGGCGGTATTTGTCAGAGCACGTTTGCCCGATTGCGCGGCATTGGGTTGGTAGGGGGCGTCGACCTTATGCCGATCGTAAAGCTCGCTCAGCAGCGGGGCAAAACGCTCGGCCATGGCATCGCGCGTGGCTTCCACCGCCTGATGGATCGCCGCCGGATCCGGGGTCTTGCCCGCGTCATGAAGGGTGCTGGCCAAATCGGCATGGCTGGGCAGGCCCAGCATCAGCGCGCGGTAGGCAGGCTCCAGCGCCTCATCCTCCAGCACCGCCCGCAATGCTGCGAGCCATTCGTCATCCGGCGCGCTGTCTTCGGTGATCGTGGCCAGCAAGGATTGCCGCGCCAAGGTGCGCCCGGCCTCCCACCGGTTGAACGGATCGCTGTCATGGGCAAGCAGCAGCAGGCGCTCTTCTTTCGAGAGGTCTTGATCCAGCACCACCGGAGCGGAGAAGCCCCGCAGCACCGAGGCCACCGGGCGCGCATCCAGCCCGTCGAAGGCAAAGCTCTGCTCCGCTTCGGTCATTTCCAGCACGCGAGAGGGGGCCACTTCGGCCCCGTCCGCGCCGATCAAACCCACGGTGATGGGCAGAACCTGCGGCTTGGGCTCAGGCGTGGCGGCGCTGGGCGGGGTGTGCTGATTGAAGGTCAGCGTGAAGATGCCTTTGCCCGCGTCCCATGCCTCTGTCACCGACAGATGCGGCGTGCCCGCCTGCGCATACCAGCGTTTGAACTGGGTAAGGTCACGGCCCGTGGTGTCTTCGAACACCTTTAGCCAATCTTCGATCGTTGCCGCATCGCCGTCGTGACGCTCGAAATAGAGGTTCAGCGCTTTGGCATAGGCGTCATCGCCCACCAATGTCTTGAGCATGCCGATCACCTCGGCGCCTTTCTCATAAACGGTGGCGGTGTAGAAGTTGTTAATTTCCTGAAAGCTTTCGGGCCGTACCGGATGGGCCAGCGGGCCTTGATCTTCGGCGAACTGGCGCCCGCGCAGGTCGATCACATCGCTGATGCGTTTCACCGCTGGGGACCGCATGTCGGAGGTGAACTGGCTGTCACGGTAGACGGTCAGCCCTTCCTTCAGACAAAGCTGGAACCAATCGCGGCAGGTGATGCGGTTGCCGGTCCAATTGTGGAAATACTCATGGGCGATGATCGCTTCGATCCGCTCGAAATTGTCATCCGTAGAGGTCTCGGGCGAGGCGAGCACGGCGGCGGAGTTGAAAATATTCAGCCCCTTGTTCTCCATCGCGCCCATGTTGAAGTCATCCACCGCGACGATGTTGAAAATATCGAGGTCATATTCGCGGCCATAGACATCTTCGTCCCATTTCATCGACGCCTTCAGCGCCTCCATCCCAAAGGCGCATTTGCCCTCATCACCGGGACGGACATAAAGATTCAGATCGACTTCGCGGCCCGACATGGTGGTGAAGCGATCGGAATGGGCGACCAAATCGCCCGCCACCAGCGCGAAAAGATACGCAGGTTTGGGCCATGGGTCGTGCCATTCGGCGTGGTTCTGCCCCTGCGCCACCGGGTTGCCGTTGGACAGCAAGACAGGATGCGGCCCGTTGATGGTGACGGTAAAGACACTCATCACATCGGGGCGGTCTGGATAATAGGTGATCTTGCGAAAGCCTTCGGCCTCGCATTGGGTGCAATACATGCCGCCCGACATATAAAGCCCTTCAAGGGCGGTGTTGCCCTTGGGATCAATCTCAACCTCGGCTTCCCAGATAAAGGGGCCGTCTGGCACATCGCAGGTCAAACCCCACTCCGTCACCTTCGGGGAGACGGGGTTACCGTCAATCTGCGCGGAAATCAGCGAGAGTTCTTCTCCGTGAAGGAAGAATTCCGCCGTCTGCGCCGCAGGATTTGGGCGAAAGGCGATGCGGCTTTTGACCCGCGTCTTGTGGGGATCAAGCTCAAAGGTCAGTGCCACCTCATCCACAAGGAAGCCGAACGGCTGATAGTCGCTGAGATAGATCGTTTGGGGGGTGGCGTCGCGCATTGGGCCTCCAGTCGGGGGAACGTAATTGGTCTGGGAAAGGTTATGTCTCTAGAAGGCGGCCTGCAAGCCGAGCCGCCCCAACTTCGAGCAATGAGGTGTATCCATGTCCGCCCCCGACAACGATACCGAAACGCAGAAGAAACGTCATCGCCCCGCTTTGATCGGTATCAAAACCGCTATCATCGCGGGCGCGCTATTGATGATTGCTGGCATCGTTTACGCGGTGTTGCAGGCCACGGACCCTTCGCCAGAAGGAGAGGTGCAGCCCGTGGACGGCCCGGCGGACGCCGAGCCTGTGATCGCCACCCCAGAACCGACGGTAAAATAACGCCGTGCCTCGCCGTCCTTCACGCGCTTGCGCCGCTTTGCCTTTCTGCTAGACATTTCGCAAAGGTATTCAGCGCGGGAGAGGGCAGAGAATGACGGGTAGAATTGACAAAAACGGTTTGCAGGTAGACCCCGAACTGGTTGAGTTCATTGAGGGATCGGCCCTGCCGGGCACCGATGTAGAAGCGGATGTTTTTTGGGCGGGCCTGTCGGACCTCGTGCATGATCTGGGGCCGAAGAACCGCGCGCTGCTCGAGAAACGTGCCGAGCTTCAGGCCAAAATCGACGACTGGCACCGCACCCGCGCGGGTCAGCCGCACGACGCGGAAAGCTATACCGCATTCCTGCGCGAGATTGGTTACCTCTTGCCCGAAGGGCCAGATTTTCAGATTGAAACGCAGAACGTCGACCCCGAGATCGCGCAGGTGCCCGGGCCGCAGCTTGTGGTGCCAATCACCAATGCTCGTTTCGCGCTCAACGCCGCCAATGCGCGCTGGGGGAGCCTTTATGATGCGTTCTACGGCACCGATGCGCTGGGTGATTTGCCGATGGGCAAGGGGTATGACGCCGACCGTGGTGCGCGGGTGGTGTCGCAGGCAAAAGCTTTCTTGGATGACGCGGTGCCGCTCTCTGCGGGCAGCCACGCAGATTTGGCGGGCTACCGCGTTGTGGACGGGCATCTCGAAGGTGTGTTGTCTCAGGATGCGGCCCCCTGCGGTTTGGCCGATCCGGCGCAGTTTGCAGGCTACCGGGGCGCGGCAGAAGCGCCAGATGCGATCCTCTTGCGCAACAACGGGCTGCATATTGAGATCAAGATCGACCCGGACCATGCGATTGGCAAAGACGATCCCGCCAGCGTCGCCGATGTGGTCATCGAATCCGCGCTGTCGACCATCATGGACTGCGAAGACAGCGTCGCGGCGGTGGACGCCGAGGACAAGGTGCTGGCCTATGGCAACTGGCTGGGGCTGATGAAGGGCGATCTTGCAGAAACCTTTGAAAAGGGTGGCCAGGCCGTCACCCGCCGCATGGCCGATGATCGGAGCTATACCGCGCCGGATGGCGGTGAAGTGACGCTGAAGGGCCGCTCTTTGATGCTGGTTCGCAATGTCGGACATCTGATGACCAATCCCGCCGTGCTCGACCGCGCGGGGCATGAGATCGGCGAAGGGCTGATGGATGCCATGATCACCACATTGATCGCGATCCACGACCTTAAGCGCGAAGGCGGCAATTCGGTCACCGGCAGCGTCTATGTGGTGAAACCCAAGATGCATGGACCCGAGGAAGTGGCCTTTGCCGATGAGATTTTCACCCATGTGGAAAAGACGCTCGGCCTGCCGCAATATACCGTGAAGCTGGGCATCATGGACGAAGAGCGCCGCACTAGCGCGAACCTCGCGGAATGTATCCGGGCCGCGAAACATCGTGTGGCCTTTATCAACACCGGTTTTCTTGACCGCACAGGGGACGAAATCCACACCAGCATGGAAGCCGGGCCGATGGTGCCCAAGGGCGAGATGAAGAACAGCGCTTGGATCGCTGCCTACGAAGACCGCAACGTCGACATAGGCCTTGCCTGCGGATTGCAGGGGCGGGCGCAGATCGGCAAGGGCATGTGGGCCATGCCCGACCGCATGGCCGAGATGCTGGAGACCAAGATCGGCCACCCCCAATCCGGTGCGAATTGCGCATGGGTGCCATCGCCCACGGCGGCCACGCTACATGCCACACATTACCACAAGGTTAACGTGTTGGCGCGGCAAGAAGAGATCAAAGCGGGCGGCGCGCGCGGCACGCTCGACGCGCTGTTGACCATCCCGGTGCTGGAAGGCCGCAACCTCAGCACCGAAGAAATCACCCGCGAGATTGAGAACAATGCGCAGGGTATTTTGGGGTATGTCGTCCGCTGGATTGATCAAGGGGTCGGCTGCTCCAAAGTGCCCGACATCAACGACGTGGGCCTGATGGAAGACCGCGCCACCTGCCGCATCTCGGCCCAAGCGCTGGCGAATTGGCTGCATCACGGCGTCATCAGCCGCGAAGAAGCCGAGGCTGCGCTTAAAAAAATGGCAGCCGTGGTGGACCGTCAAAACGAGGGCGATCCCAGCTATCGTCCCATGGCGCCCGGCTTTGACGGGGTGGCCTTTCAGGCCGCTTGCGATCTGGTGCTGAAGGGGCGCGAACAGCCCTCGGGCTATACCGAACCGGTGCTGCACGCGCGGCGTTTGGAGTTGAAGGCGCAGAGCCGAGGTTGAGGCCGCGGCGCGAAGCGCCTATGTTCGGGCCATGGTGAAAAAGAGGTAACTCATGGCCCGACCCGTCGTTGGTATCATTGGCAATTCCTACCTGCTGAACGATCAATACCCCGTCCACGCGGGCGGGCAGATGAACACCGAAGCGATTGCCGAGGTGTCGGGCTGCCTGCCGCTGATCGTGCCGAGCGATCCGCGCTTTGTCTCGGTCGAGGAATTGCTGGAGGTCTGCGACGGCTTTTTGCTGACCGGCGGGCGCCCCAATGTGCATCCCGAAGAATACGGTGAACCCGAAACAGAGGCCCATGGTGCTTTTGACCGCGCCCGCGATGCCGTGGCGCTGGCGCTGGTGCGCGCCTGTGTGGCGCGCGGCCAACCGTTCCTCGGGCTGTGCCGCGGCTTTCAAGAGGTGAACGTGGCGATGGGCGGGTCGCTCTACCCTGAGATTCGCGAGCTGCCCGGGCGGATGAACCACCGGATGCCCCCCGATGGCACCATGGAAGAGAAATTCGAGCTGCGCCATGATGTGAGCTTTACCGAAGGCGGTGTTTTCCATCACGTGATGGGGGCATCGAAGGTGCTGACCAACACGCTGCACGGGCAGGGGATCAAGGAACCCGGCCCGCGCGTGGTGATCGACGGCCACGCGGACGACGGCACGCCCGAGGCGATCTACATCAAAGACGCGCCGGGCTTTACCCTCGCGGTGCAATGGCATCCTGAGTGGAACGCGGCCAGTGACCCGGTCTCGCGCCCGTTGTTTGAACATTTCGGTGCCGCGGTGCGGGCTTGGGCCGCGGATGGCTCGGCCCTGCCGGTGATGACTGCCGCGCAATAGAACTGGGCGGCTGACCGCGCGGGTCTCACGGGGCGCGCGCGGCCCTCACTGAATGAGCGCGGGCCGCGCATATTGCGGGCGCTGTCGGGTTGATACCTCTCTTGCGGGGATGCCGCGCGCAGTGCCGCATGACGAGACGACCGCAACCCCCTGTCGAAAACGGGCCATGAAAGATGGGGCCACGATACCGGCTGCCACTGTGATCTGCCGCCAAGCAAGTCAACTGTGCAGGCGGTTCGGGGGCGCGGGTGTCATCATGTGACTGAGCGGCGTTACATCATCGTCCAAGACTGCCTCCTCCGCCGGATGGTCCGCCCTCCGATCCTGCGGCGGGACCTCACGAGAAAAGGCGCGGGAATAGGAACTGTAGGGCCACCCCTCTGGTCGCTGACAATATCCTGCATGCACCGGGCTGAGGTGCACCAGATCGCAGTGCCGCTCGAAATCCGCATGATCGCGTATCCGATGCTCCCAAAAACGCCGCTGCCATATCCCCTTCTCCCTCCGTTTGATCTGCTGCAGGCTGCGATGTGGGGCTGGGGGGAGGTGTCTGGAAAAGCGCCCCTTCCACATGCCGATGCGGTTGCCGTAGTCATTATCATTCGGGGGCAGGGTCCAAACCGTGTGGATCACATCCGGTAGGACCGCGATGGCATCAATCCGGAACGGCCTGCGCGCCAAAGTCTCGCGCATCGCTTGGCGCAGGGCCGTGATATGCCGCAACAGCGCATCATCGTCCCGCTTCGCCAGGCGCAGGGTAAAGAAATAGCAATTAGGGCCCTGGGATGAAATGCGGTCTCTCATGGCCCCATGTTTGGCGCAGCTTGGTTAAACTCCCCTTAACCCTACTACATCTGCCCGCCTGCAATCTCGATCGACTGGCCGTTGACGCTTTCCGAGCCTTCGGCAACCAGCCAAGCCGCTGCCGCCGCCACTTCAGACGGGGCGATCAGGCGTTTGTGGCGGTTGGCGTTGACCATGACATCACGGGCCTTTTCCTCGGACAGCCCGGCGCGGTTGGAGATCGCTTGAGTATTGCGCGCGATGATCTCGGTATCGACATAGCCGGGGCAGAGGGCGTTGAAGGTAAAGGGCTGGCCCATGTAATCCTCACTAAGCGAGCGGATCAGCCCGATCATCCCATGTTTCGAGGCCGAGTAGCAGGCCGCCCCCGGCAGCCCGCGCAGCCCCGCCATGGAGGACACCGCGATCACCCGGCCCCAATCGGTCTGGCGCATGGATTTCAGGCTCTCGCGGATGGTGAGAAAGGCGCCATCGAGATTGGTCGCCATCATGTCGCGCCAGAAATCGAGGTCGGTTTTATGCAGCGATCGCCCCTCGGCCACGCCTGCGTTTGCCACGCAGATTTGCACCGGCCCGTTGGCCTCTACCGCGCGGGCGATCGTGTCGATGACCTGCGCCCCGTCGCGGACATCCATCGCCATGCCGGTGATGCCATTGCCCGACACTGCGTCAAGCACCTCCTGCCGCCGCCCGGTGATGGTGACCCGCGCCCCCTTGGCCGCCAGATCCTGCGCGATGGCGAGCCCGATGCCGGTGCCACCGCCGGTGATGAATGCGTGTTTGTCTTGCAATGTCATAATGCCTCCCCTTTGCGGGCAGGGTGGCGCGCTGGCGGCGGCAGGACAAGAGGCAGCTTCGGATGACGGGGCGTTATTTGAGGGGCAGCACAGGCGAGGGGCGCAGGGTAGTGGCGGCGCAGACACAATTATCTGGGGCGGGCACAGCCACCCTTGCAGCCGCGCGAACATACCCTCACAGGTTGCAGCAGGTAACCTGATCACAGGGCCTTGTTTTGTATTGGAGCAGTATCATGAATTTTTCGCAAATTTCCTCACTGGCGCTGGCCGCGTCCTTTGCATTGGGCGCGACAACGGCAGGGGCCGTGGAAGTCACCGGCGGGTCGGTCGGGCTGTCTTATTCGGCCTTCGCCGAAGACACCGATTTTAACCACTGGGGTCTCGAAGGCGCGATGGAACTGGGGTTCAGCCGCGATTTCAGCCTGCAAATCGATGCCGCCTATCATGATTTTGGCTTTACCGATATCGACAGCACGCTGCTGGGTCTGCACGGCATCTATCACCTGAACGACGCGACCTCTTTCGGCGCTTTCTACACCTTTGAAGACGTCGAAGGCGATGAGGCCGATATCTTTGGGATCGAGGCTGGCTATGAAGTCCGCGAATGGGAGTTCGAGGGCTATATCGCCAATGTCGACGCGGATCTGGGCGATGCCACGCTTGGCGGTATCAAAGCCCGCTATGAGATGCAGGAGGGCTTTGGCCTGACAGGCTCTTATGACATGGCCGACGATGACACCGGCGATCTGTCCCGGTTCGCAATCCGTCTTGACCGCGACGTATCGGTTAACACCAACCTGTTCCTTGAGGTCGGCTCGGCCAAGGCCGAAGCGGGCGGCGTGAACGTCTCTGAACCCTTCGTCGGTTTGGGCGGCGAGATCGCCTTTGGTGCAGATCGTGGGACCACCTTTGACCAGCGCGGGTTGGCCCGGCTGATCCCCGGTCTCTGATACCCACGCATTGGGTCGGCGATTTGGTATGGCCTTCGGGCCATGCCATTGGCGCGGTGTAGAACGGCTGTTCTATCTCCGCTCCGAAAACAGCAAACCGTTCTCTCGGTGTCGCAGCGCAGCAATTTTGCTCCGTTTCACGTAGCGGTTTGCTTGTACTATTGCTGCGCGCGCGCTATCGCTCTGACTAACAAAGTTGCGCCAAAGCGGCGTGACGGGCCAGCAAAGGGGGACTCTTGGTTTGAAGATCGGGACACCAAAGGAAATATTTGAGGGCGAGAACCGGGTCGCAATGACGCCGGACAGCGCGCTGCAACTGCAAAAGCTTGGGCATACATGCGTCATCGAAACCGGCGCCGGTGCGGCTGCGGGCTTTGACGATGCCGCATATGAGGGCGCAGGCGTCGAGGTGGTGAACACCGCCGCTGCTCTCTACAAGGCCGCCGATGTGGTTGCCAAGGTGCGCCCACCGTCTGACGCCGAGGTCAAGCGCCTGCGCGCGGGCCAGACGCTCATTTCCATGTTCAACCCTGCGGGCAACAAAGAGCTGATGGAGGCCGCCGCCGCCAAAGGCGCGACCGTCATGGCGATGGACATGGTGCCGCGCATCAGCCGCGCCCAGAAGATGGACGCGCTGTCCTCCATGGCCAATATCGCGGGCTACCGTGCGGTCATTGAGGCGGGCAACAACTTTGGCCGTTTCTTCACCGGGCAGATCACGGCGGCGGGCAAGGTGCCCCCGGCCAAGGTGCTGGTCGTCGGCGCGGGTGTTGCGGGTCTTGCCGCCATCGGCACATCGACCTCGCTGGGTGCCATCACCCTCGCGTTCGACGTGCGCCCCGAAGTGGCCGAACAGGTCGAATCGATGGGCGCTGAGTTTGTCTATCTCGACTTTGAAGAAGAACAGGCCGATGGGTCGGCTTCGGGCGGTTATGCCTCTGTTTCCTCGCCCGAATTCCGCGAAGCGCAATTGGCCAAGTTCCGCGAATTGGCGCCTGATGTGGACATCGTCATCACCACGGCGCTGATCCCCAACCGCGAAGCACCCGAGCTTTGGACCAAGGACATGGTGCAGGCGATGAAGCCCGGCTCCGTGATCGTCGATCTCGCGGCAGAGAAGGGCGGCAACTGCAAGCTCACCAAGATGGACGAGAAGATCGTCACCGACAACGGTGTCACGATCATCGGTTATACCGATTTCCCCTCGCGCATGGCGACGCAGGCTTCGACACTTTACGCCACCAACATCCGCCACCTGATGACGGATCTGACGCCCGAGAAAGACGGTGTCATCAACCACGATATGGAAGATGACGTGATCCGGGGCGCGACCATCACCCACGAAAAAGAAGTGACCTTCCCACCGCCACCGCCCAAGGTCGCAGCCATCGCGGCCGCACCGAAGAAGGAAAAGGTTAAAGAAAAGACCCCGGAAGAGAAACGGGCTGACGAATTGGCTGCTTTCAAAGCGCAGACCAAGAACCAAGTCACGCTCTTGGCCGTAGGCGCGGCGCTGCTGCTCGGTGTCGGCCTCGTCGCACCCGCCAGCTTCATGCAGCACTTCATCGTCTTCGTTCTGGCGGTCTTTGTCGGTTTCCAAGTCATCTGGGGCGTGGCGCACAGCCTGCACACGCCACTGATGGCGGTGACCAACGCGATCTCCTCGATCATCATTCTGGGCGCGCTGATGCAGATCGGCTCTGGCTCGTGGCTGGTGATCCTTCTTGCTGCCCTGTCGGTCTTCATGTGTGGGATCAACATTTTCGGCGGCTTCCTCGTGACACGGCGCATGCTCGCCATGTTCCAGAAATCCTGAAGGAGCGAGCATCATGGAATAC
Organism: Sulfitobacter sp. LC.270.F.C4; assembly: GCF_032922545.1. Taxonomy (NCBI): domain Bacteria; kingdom Pseudomonadati; phylum Pseudomonadota; class Alphaproteobacteria; order Rhodobacterales; family Roseobacteraceae; genus Sulfitobacter; species Sulfitobacter sp. LC.270.F.C4. The sequence goes on from NZ_CP136692.1 coordinate 1,557,278, forward strand.
GGATTTACGACAGCGGCCTATGTGGTCGCAGCGGTTCTCTTCATCCTGTCGCTCGGCGGTCTGTCGGGGCAGGAAAGCGCGAAACGCGCGGTATGGTACGGTATCGCCGGCATGGCGCTGGCGGTTGTCGCCACGCTGATCGGGCCGGGGGCGGGGTTCTGGCTCCTCTCGCTGATCCTGATCGCCGCCGGTGGCGCGATCGGCTACCAATTGGCCACCCGCGTGCAGATGACGCAGATGCCGGAACTGGTCGCGGCGATGCACAGCCTTGTGGGCCTCGCGGCGGTCTTCGTGGGCTATAACGCCCATATCGAACTGGGCAACGTAATGGCGATGGACGAGGTGGCGCGCGCCTCCACCGAAGGTTTCGCGGCGCTGCTGGCCAAGAAGGACAGTGTCGAGATCGCGATCCTGCGGGTCGAACTGGTGCTCGGCATCTTCATTGGTGCCGTGACCTTTACCGGCTCTGTCATCGCCTATGGCAAACTGGCGGGCCGCGTCAGCTCGGCAGCGACGAAACTGCCGGGTGGTCACATGCTCAACGCCGGTGCGGCAGCGCTCTCGCTGATCTGCCTGATCTGGTACTTCAACACGGGGGGCTTCTTGCCGCTGTTCATCATGACGCTGGCGGCGCTCTTTATCGGGTATCACCTGATCATGGGCATCGGTGGTGCTGACATGCCGGTGGTTGTGTCGATGCTGAACAGCTACTCCGGCTGGGCCGCGGCGGCGATTGGCTTCTCGCTTGGCAACGATCTGTTGATCGTGGTTGGCGCCTTGGTCGGTTCTTCGGGTGCGATCCTGAGCTACATCATGTGTAAAGCGATGAACCGTTCGTTCGTCAGCGTGATATTGGGCGGCTTTGGCGGGACATCTGGGCCGGCGATGGAGGTCGAAGGCGAGCAGGTGGCGATCGAGGCCGACGGTGTCGCACAGGCGCTCAACGAGGCCGACAGCGTCATCATCATCCCCGGCTACGGCATGGCGGTGGCTCAAGCTCAAGGCGCGGTCAGCGATCTGGTCAAGAAGCTGCGCGCCCGTGGCAAGAACGTCCGCTTTGCCATCCACCCGGTGGCGGGCCGTCTGCCCGGTCACATGAACGTGCTGCTGGCCGAGGCCAAAGTGCCCTATGACATTGTGATGGAGATGGATGAGATCAACGACGATTTCCCCGAGACCGACGTCGCGATCGTCATTGGCTCCAACGACATCGTAAACCCCGCGGCGCAAGACGACCCCAACAGCCCCATCGCTGGCATGCCGGTGCTGGAATGCTGGAAGGCGAAAACCGTCTTCGTCTCCAAGCGCGGGCAGGGCACCGGGTATTCGGGCATCGAGAACCCGCTGTTCTTCAAAGAGAACACGCGCATGTTCTACGGTGACGCGAAGGCCAGCCTCGACAAGCTGCTGCCGCTGATCGACTAATCGTTTTCTTTAAAAGAAAACGACCGGGAATTTTTAAAAAATTCCCGACCTATACATCTTAAACGCCCCGCCGGAAACGGTGGGGCGTTTGCCGTTTCTAGGGGCGGTATACGTCGGTATGCAGTAAGTATCTGAAAAGGCGTATTTTTCTTCTGTTCATCGGCGGCGATAGCGCTATTCTTGGAGAAAGATACTCTCTCCAGCAGCGGAACCCCTCATGGCCCCGATCAAAGACCACCCGCAGCGCCTTGCCCTCACCGGCGAAATGCACGCACGCCCGTTTCCGCAGCTCGCCGCGCCCTCGCGGGTCGCCTTTCTTGCGGTGAAACCGTCGCCGGATGCCGCACCGCAGGCTGAGTTGAACGCGCTGCTGGCCCATTACGGCGCGCCGCGCGCCGATGCTTCGGCCACGCACTACTATGGGGAAATGGGCCGCTTCACGCTGAAATGGGAGCAGCATACCGAATTCGTTACCTATACGGTGATCGCCCCCACTGGCCGAAGCCTGCCTTTCGCCGCTGCGGATTTCGCCGCCTTTCCCGATGATTGGCTGGCCGACATAGAAGGGGAGCGGATCACCTCGGCCTTGCTTGCGGTCCTGCCGAAGCCAGAGGAGGACGAAGAGATCGCGGGTCACCTGCAAGACTGGTTCGTGCCCGAGAGCCTCGCCGTGGCAGAGGTGCTCGACGGGGCAGCGGTGGTTGCCAGCGATTTTCGGATTGATCCCGCTGGCCATCTGCGGCTGGCACTCTTTACCGACGCGGCGACCGGGCAGCGGCGGATTGGGCGGATCGTGCAGCGGCTGTGCGAGATTGAGACCTATAAGGCGATGTCGATGCTGGGCTTCATGCAGGCGCGCGACATGGCGGCGGCCTTGAATGATCTGGATGGTCAGTTGTCGACCCTCATGGGGGCGATGCGGAGCGGGGCGGGCACGGCGGCAGAAGAGACGCTGCATGCGCTGCTGGATGTCTCGGTCGCGCTAGAGGCGCTGACGGCGGAGACCGCCTATCGCTTCGCCGCCACGGGCGCTTATGAGGCCATCGTCTATGAACGTATCTCGGCCCTGCGCGAGGCGCGTTTCATGGGGCGGCAGGGGTTTGGGGAATTCATGATGCGCCGCTATGCGCCCGCCATGCGCACGGTCAAATCTACCAAGACGCGGCTGCAGACCATCGCAGCCCGCGCGCTGAGGGCCGCGGACCTTCTGCGCACGCGGGTGGATGTGGAACGCTCGGCCCAGAACCAAGCGATCCTTGCCAGCATGGACCGCCGCGCCGACCTGCAATTGCGGCTACAGCATACGGTCGAGGGGCTGTCTGTGGTGGCGATCAGCTACTACGCGGTTTCACTGGTCAGCTATCTGCTCTACCCGCTGGCAGAGCCGCTGGCGGTCAGCAAGGGGCTGCTGACCGCCGTGGTCACCGTGCCGGTTGTGCTTGGCGTGTGGTGGACGCTGCGCCACCTGCGGCGGAAGATCGGCTGAGCAACGCCTGCATGGCAAGCGCGCCCAGTGCGATCATCACGATGGCCTCGATGGCCGCGACGGAAAGCGTGGGGACACCCGAAAGGCCCGCGCCCAAGGTGCAGCCTCCGGCCAGCACACCGCCCACGCCCATCATGGCCGCCCCGGTCAGGTAGCGTCCGGTTTGGCGCGGGGCGTCAAAGCTCTGCCACTGAAACTCTCGCGCGATCAGGCTGGCGACCAGCGCGCCGACAAACACGCCGCCCAAAAGCCCGGTGCCAAAGCCCGCGGGGATCGAACTGCTGGCGATGGTCCAGAACAGAGTATCGGCAGAGGGGGAGGTGAAGCTAAGGCTCTCCATCGCGATCGGGTCGAATTCATCCAGCAGGATATACCCGGTGCCGACCCATGCGGCAGGCACCAAAAGCCCGATCAAACCGGCCATTACCAGTTGCCCCGGACGGTTGCCCGAGCGCAGCGCATAGGCCAGCGCCGCCACGGCGATCAGACCGCCCCAAACCAGCGCACCGCCGGGCAGGGCAGCAAGGCTCACGCTGTCGCCCATGTCGACGGTCACGGACCCAAGCGCCACGCGCAGCGGGGCCAGAACCCCTTTGAGCGTGGCATGGGCCACCACGGCAAAGACCAGCACGACCAGCGCCCCGCGCAGGTTGCCGCCGCCTGTCAGCACCGTGAGGCGCGAGATGCAGCCGCGTGTGAGCACCATGCCCGCGCCGAACAGCAGCCCCCCGATGCCAATCGCCAGAAACGGCACGTCACTGGTCATAAAGCGATGCGCGTCGAAACTGATCCAACCCGCGGCCACGGCGGCCTGCGTGCCGATCACCGCCAGCGCCAGCGCGGTGAGCCACACCCCGAGCGCTTGACGCCGGTCTTCGCCCACGAGGCTGCGGCGAAAGCAAAAGCGCGTGCGCTGTGCCAAGACGCCAAACGCCAGCCCGATGAGCGCCGCCAGCAGAACGGACGCCTCTTTTGCTGTCGTCTCTTCAAAGCCGAAAAACTCAAACATCGCGAAAACCCTCGAAAACGGAATTATTTCCCATTTGGAGGGGCTGGGGGTCACAATCAAGTGAAAGCTGACGTGGGGGCCTCCGGCGTCAGCGAAATTATTTCTGTTTTGATGGAGAAATGGGCGACGCTGTTCACCCTGCGTCAGGGGCCGCGAAACAACCGGCCCCCGTCGCGATGGGCGGGGGCCGGTCGGTCCTTATTTGGCTCAGCGTCCGCGAATGCGCGGATCAAGCGCGTCGCGCAGACCATCGCCAAGGTAGTTCACCGCCAGCACGGTCAGCGAGATGGCGATGCCGGGCAGCATCACGCGCTCGGGAAACTCCTGCATGCGGTCCACTGCGTCGGCCAGTTGTTTGCCCCATGTGGGGAAGTCCGACGGAAAGCCGACGCCCAGAAAGCTCAGCGCGCTTTCGGTGATGATCGCCGTGGCAAGGCCAAGGGTGGCCGAGACCATGATGGGCGAGATCACGTTAGGCAGCAGGTGACGGCGGATGATCTTGCCCGGCGTGGTGCCGATAGAGCGGGCGGCAAGGATGAACTCACGTTCCTTCAGCGCCAGAATATCGCCCCGCACGATCCGCGCCGTCTGCATCCAAGAGGTCAGGCTGATGACCAAGACGATGAGGATGAACATGCCCCCCTCAGGCCCAAATTGCGAGCGCAGCGGTTGCCCGAAGAGTGTTACCGCCAAAAGCACCAGCGGCAGGATCGGCAGGCTGAGAATGAGATCGGTGAAACGCATGAGCCAGAAGTCCATCCGCTTGAAAAAGCCCGAAAGCACGCCGACGGCCGTGCCGATGATCAGCGCCAGCGCCATGGCCATCCAGCCCACGGCCATCGACACGCGCCCGCCAAAAAGCATCTGCGCAAGGATGTCGCGGCCCAATTGATCGGTGCCGAAGGGATGGCTCCACCCCGCCTTGGCATCGCCGTCCCACAGCAGCGTATAGATCGGCCGCCAATTCTTGTTGCGAATGTCGAGCTTCTTGGCGTCGATGTCCCACAGATAGGGGCCAAAGATCACCGCGAGCGTGATAAAGATCAGGAAACCGCCGCCGAAAAGCGCGCCCTTGTGCTTGCGGAACTGGTCCCAGACATCGCGCCATTGGCTGCGCGGGGGCTTCTGCGGGCCCTTGTCTTGCAGGGCTTTCATGAATTCGAGGTCGGCTTCGACCGGGCTGGCGGGAATGGGTTGCTCAGTCATAACGGATCCTTGGGTCAAGCAGGCCGTAGAGGATATCTGCGATCAGGTTGAATAGAACGATCAACACCGCAAAGATGAAGGTCAGGGTCATGACCATCGGCAGGTCATTGGCGCGCAGCGCGGTCAGCAGCAGCTGGCCGATGCCATTCACCTTAAATACGTTCTCGGTGATGATGGCGCCGCCAAAGATGGCGGGCATGCCAAGCGCGATGATGGTGACCACCGGGATCATCGAGTTGCGCAGCACATGGACCATGACGACGACGCTTTCCTTCAGCCCCTTGGCGCGGGCGGTGCGCACGTAGTCTTGGTTCAGGTTGTCGAGCATGGCACCGCGCATGTAGCGGCTGATCTGCGCCGTGGTTTGCAGCGCCAGCACCATCACCGGCATGATCATCTGAAAGAACTGCACTTTGAAGCTGGCCCAGTCGTTCACGACATGGGTCGTGTCATAGATCGACGGCAGCCACCCCAGCGAGACCAAGAAGATCACGATCAGCAGAGGCCCGGTAAAGAAGGGCGGGATCGAGAAGCCGATCATGGTGATGAACGTCCCGGCCTGATCGAAGACCGAATAGTGACGGTAGGCCGAATAGATGCCGATGGGAATGGCGATGACGATGCCCACGATATAGGCCAGACCGACAACCCAGAGGGTCTGCGGCATGCGCTGGATCACGATGTCCATCACAGGCGAACGGGTCTGCCAAGAGATCACGCGCAGCTTGCCGTCCGAAAGATTGGTGTCGGGCAGCCAGCTAAACAGGGCAGAACGGTTGGTGAGATAGTCGATGAAAACCTGCGGCTCGATCCAAAAGACCTGCACGAGCCACTTCCAATATTGGATATAGATCGGCTGGCCGAGGCCGAGCGCCTCGCGCATTTTCTCTTTCACCTCGGGCGGGACCGTCAGCGGCACTTGGGCCATCGGGTCGCCGGGGGCGAGTTGCAGCAGCAGGAAAATCACCAGGCTGATAAACAAAAGCGTCGGGATCGACAAAAGAAGTCGTCGGATGGTGAAGGTCAACATGGGCGTCGCCTTTGTAGGTCAGTCTGTGAGGGGGTGGGGGCGAGAGGGGGGCGTGCGGATGGCGCACACCCCCCAAAGGTCGGTGAAGGGAGGCGCAGCATGCCGCGCCTCCGTCCTAGATCACTCTTCCATGCGGTACCAATCGGCGGCATTCCACAGCTCGGAGTCCCATGTGTTCAGAACAACGCCACCAAGGGTGTTGGCTGCAGCAGAAACGCGACCACGGTCAACCAGCGGCAGGATCGAGTAGCTGTCTTTGGTTAGCATGTCGTTCAGCTTTTTGGCCAGTTCGCCACGCTTTTCCATTTCGCCGGTACGGCCCAGTTCGGCCACCATCGCGTCATACTCTTCTTCGCAGAAGCGGTTGATGTTCTCACCCTGCCACTGCAATTCCGGGCTTGGGAATTTGGCGCAGGTCCGCTGAGCCAGATAGCTTTGCGGGTCGGTGCCGTCGAAGTTGTTGGCGTACATTTCAACGTCTGCATAGAAACGCTGGAACGTGTCGGTCGAACCGGGATCACCCCCAAAGAAGACCGAAGCGTCGATGTTGCGCAGTTCGGTTTCAACACCGATCTGGCTCCACCAATCTTTGATCAGCGCTTGGAAATCCTGACGCACGGCGTTGGTCGAGGTCTGGTAAAGGATTTCCAATTTCACGCCGTCTTTTTCGCGGATGCCGTCGCCATCGCTGTCAACCCAGCCCGCTTCGTCCAAGAGCGCCTTGGCGCCTTCGATGTCTTGGGTCAGGCAGTCGGTGTTGTCGGAGGCGTAAAGCTCTGGCGCGGGCACCATGTTACAGGTGGCGCGGCCCGCTTGGCCGTAGCCGACTTCGACCAGCAGTTCGCGGTCAATCGCCATCGACAGTGCCCGGCGGACGCTCTCATCGGTGAGGAACGGATGCGGGTGCTTGGCTGTGGCCCGCTCACCTTCCGGCAGGTCCGGGGAGGGGTCTGTCATGTTCAGTTCCAGACGCTCAACCAGCGTGCCGAAAGCCGACATCGGCTTGCCCTTGCCGCCTTCGGCCATCTTGGCGATGACATCGGGGGCCAATTGCAGGTTCCAAGCGTAGTCGAATTCGCCGGTTTCCATCACGGCACGGCCCGCAGCTGTCGCGTCGCCGCCACCTTTGAAGGTCAGCGAGGCAAAGGCGGGCTTGCTCGGGTCGCGGTAGTTTTCGTTCGCGGCCATGGTGATCACGTCGTTCGGGCGGAACTCAGTGACGGTGAAGGGGCCGGTGCCGATGGGGTTAAAGTTCGCTTCGGTACACTCGGGCGCCTTGGCGCCAGTACAATCGGCAAACTGCGCTGCCTGAATGATCGGGGACTGGCCGCCCATGAAGGGGCCGTAGGGGTTCGGCATCGGCTCGGAGAAGGTAACCTTGACCGTCTGGTCGTCGACCACATCGACCGAAGAGACACCTTCGAATTTGGCCAACTGTGCGCAGCCGCCTTCGGGGTTCATGCAGTAATCGGCGGTGAATTTGACGTCATTGGCGGTGACGGGGGTGCCGTCGGACCACATCAGCCCATCTTTCAGCTTCCATGTGATGGTCTTGAGGTCTTCGCTCACGCCGCCGTTTTCAAGCGTCGGAATTTCGTTCGCCAGATAGGGGACCAGCGCGCCGGTTTCGTCATAGCGACCAAGGGGTTCGAGGATCAGCGAGGACGCTTCGACGTCCTTCGTGCCGCTCGACAGATAGGGGTTCAGGATCGAAGGCGCCTGCCAATAAATGATTTTGACTTCGCCGTCGCGGCCACGCTCGCCCTCATGGGCTTCTGCAAAGGCCATAGGGGCAAACGCAGTCGATGCGACAGCCCCCATCAATAGGGTCTTCAATTTCATATCTTACTCCATGTTGGACACGTGGGCGTGCCGCTTTTTGTCGACGGGATTGCCCCCGCCTTGTTGTTGTCGCCCCAGAAAGAACATGAGCTTCACCAGCTAAACATAACAAAAAAAGCAATATTCAACCTGTGATCGAAGCGTTCTTTCCAAACCGCATGGGCCATATCGAAACAGGTTTCCCAAAAATTGCAAGGGCGGACATGGCGCAAATATGACAAAGCGCGAACTGCCCGCGTCAGGTTTGACAGTCTCATGACATTCGCCGTAGCGTCGGGCAAAATCTGCGCCAATAAAAACAACAGGGAAACAGATGCTGGATCACGCAAACGGGGCGCCAATCGCCCAAATTCAGGGCCTGCGCGTCGAATTTCAAACCAAAGATGGCCCAGTTGTCGGCGTCGAAGATGTCAGTTTCGACATCAACCCCGGTGAGACGGTTTGCGTTGTCGGGGAATCGGGATCGGGCAAATCGGTGTCTTCGCTGTCGCTGATGCGGCTGGTCGAATACGGCGGCGGTGAAATTGCAGGCGGGCGCCTTCTTTTTGAGCGTGGTGAAAAGGGGCAGGTCGATCTGGCGGCCAGCAGCGGCAGCCTCATGCGCAAGATTCGCGGCAATGAAATCGGCATGATCTTCCAAGAGCCGATGACCGCGCTGAACCCCGTTTTTACCATCGGCAAGCAGATGACCGAGGGCCTGCGCCTGCATCTGAACATGTCCCGGCAAGAGGCCGAGGAACGTGCGTTGGAATTGATGCAGCAGGTCCGCATCCCTGAGCCTGAGCGCCGGTTGAAGCAGTACCCGCATGAGCTTTCGGGCGGTATGCGCCAGCGCGTGGTGATCGCCATGGCACTGGCCTGCGAGCCGCGCCTGCTGATCGCGGATGAGCCCACCACCGCGCTCGACGTGACGATTCAGGCCGAAATCCTCGCCCTGATGGACCGGCTCAAGCGCGAAACGGGCACGGCGGTGATGTTCATCACCCATGACATGGCCGTGGTGGCGCAGATGGCTGACCGGGTCGTCGTCATGTTCCGCGGCAAGAAGGTCGAGGAAGGCACCGTCGAGGAAATCTTTGAGAACCCGCAGCACCCCTATACCAAAGCGCTCTTGGCCGCCGTGCCGAAACTGGGCGAGATGACGGGCAAGCCATACCCCGAGCCGATGAAGCTTTTGGGCAGTGAGGACAAGGAAATCGTTCCGATCAAGGGCCGCGAAGAGGTGCTCTTGTCGGTCAGGAACCTGACCACGCGCTTCCCAGTGCAGGGCGGTTTCCTGCGCCGCACTGTGGCCAATGTGCATGCGGTCGAAGACCTGTCCTTTACGCTCAACAAAGGTCAGACGCTGAGCCTCGTTGGCGAATCGGGCTGTGGCAAATCCACCGCCGGACGGTCGATCCTGCGGCTGGTGGAGCCGATGTCGGGAGAGGTGAACCTTGACGGTGTCGATATCATGTCGCTCGACCAATCAGCTTTGCGCACCGCGCGGCTCGACATGCAGATGATCTTTCAGGATCCCTTCGCCTCGCTCAACCCGCAGATGCAACTCGCGGATCAGGTGGCCGAGCCGATCCACAATTTTGCGACCCTCAAGGGGGCCGAAATTACCAAGCGGATCGAGATGCTCTTCGACCGGGTGGAACTGCCGCGCAGCTTCATGCGCCGCTTCCCGCATGAGCTGTCAGGCGGCCAGCGCCAACGGGTCGCCATCGCCCGCGCGCTTGCGCTGAACCCCAAGCTGATCATCGCGGATGAAGCGGTCTCGGCCCTTGATGTGTCTGTGCAGGCGCAGGTGCTCAACCTGATGATGGAGCTTCAGGCCGAGATGGAGCTGTCGTTCCTCTTCATCAGCCACGACATGGCGGTGGTGGAGCGGGTAAGCCACTACGTCGGCGTCATGTATCTGGGGCGCATCGTCGAGATGGGCTCGCGCCAGCGGGTGTTTGAGAACCCGCAGCACCCATATACCCAAGCGCTGATGAAGGCCGTGCCAATCGCCGATCCGCGCCGGCGCAAGTCCGAGAAAGACCTGAACTTCAAACCAATTCCCTCGCCGATCCACCCTGTCAGCTATCGGGCCGAGCCTTCGGTCTACCGCGAGGTGGAGCCGGGGCACCATGTGCTGACCACCGACAGTGGCTATTGAAAGAATACCAATGAACGAACGCCTGACCCCGCTCGAGTTGATGACCAAACTCATTAGCTTTCCCACCGTGTCGCGGGACACCAACATCCCGCTGATCGACTGGGTGGCCGAGTACCTCGCCTCCCACGGGATCGAGAGCCACCGCTACGTCGATCCTGATCAGCCCAAACATGCGCTTTTCGCCCATGCGGGCCCGTGGGAGGAGGGGGCCGTGGTGCTTTCGGGCCATACCGATGTGGTGCCGGTCGACGGGCAGGCATGGGACACCGACCCTTTCACCGTGACCGAGAAAGACGGCCGCTATTACGGACGCGGCACCTGCGACATGAAGGGCTTTGACGCGCTGGCGCTCTGGGCTTTGGTCGAGGCGCATTATGCAGACGTCAAACGCCCCCTACAGATCGCGCTCAGCTTTGACGAAGAGATCGGCTGCACCGGTGCCCCGCCGATGATCCAAGCGATGCAGGGCGTGGTGCCCAAGGGCTCGGCGGTGATCGTGGGCGAGCCTTCGACCATGCAGGCGGTGACCGGGCACAAGGGCGGTATTGGCTTCAATACACATCTCGTGGGTTTCGAGGTGCATTCCTCGCTGCTGCACACCGGGGTCAACGCGATCATGGCGGGCGCGAAGCTCATCGAATGGGCCAATGACGTGAACAGCGACAACATGGCCGCCAAACCGACGGATACGGCTGCGATGTTCGACCCGCCCTTCACCACCGCCCATGTCGGCGTAATTGAAGGCGGCACCGCGCATAATATCACCGCGAAAGACTGCAAGTTCGCGATGGATTTCCGTGTGGTGCCGGGCGAAGACAAAGACAAATGGGGCACCGCCTACCTCAAGAAGGTGCGCGAGGTCGAAAAGCAGATGCAGGGCGTGGTGCCAGAGACCTACATCGAAACCTCCACCCGTTTTGACGTGCCCGCACTGCAGCCCGAGAAAGACGGCGAGGCCGAGCAGATCGTGCGCCAGATCACCGGCGACAACGCCAGCCACAAGGTGAGCTACGGCACCGAAGCCGGGCAGTTCCAAGAGGCAGGGTATTCCGCCGTGATCTGTGGGCCGGGCGACATCGCGCAGGCGCACCAGCCCAATGAATTCATCGACGTGGCGCAATTCGAGGCCGGTCACGACTTCATGCGCCGGCTGCTGACCCGCTTGCAGGGCTGAGCCATCCCTGACAGACCTAGGGCAGGCCCCCCGCAGGGGCCTGTCCTTTCCACGGCCGCCCGGTGCAGCCGCGCGGTCCCAGCCTCCGGGGTTCGCATGTCCGTTTTTCCTATCACCCTTGCCACCCCTGCCAGCTACCCCCGCACCCCGCCGCGTGACAGCGAGGTGGTGGTCATCGGCGGTGGCGTGATCGGTGTCTGCACCGCCCTGTTTCTGGCGCGGGCGGGCAAACAGGTGACGCTGCTGGAAAAGGGCCGCATTGCCGCCGAACAATCCAGCCGCAACTGGGGCTGGATCCGCCAACAAGGGCGCGACCCGGATGAGTTGCCAATCATGGTCGAAGCCGCGCGTTTTTGGCGCGAACTGGCCCCAGATCTCGACCGCGACATCGGGCTGAAACAGACCGGCGTGACCTATCTGGCAAACTCTGACGCCAAGATGCAGAGCTACGCAGACTGGCTGCCCCACGCCAAGGCGAATGGGATCGACAGCCGGTTGATGGACGCAGGCGAGGTGGCGGCGGCTTTTCCGGGGCTGAGCAAAGGCTACTCCGGGGCGTTGATCACCCCCTCCGACATGCGGGCCGAACCTTGGGTCGCGGTGCCAGCGCTGGCCGCCTTGGCCGTCAAAGAGGGCGTGCGCATCATCGAGAACTGCGCGGTGCGCAAGCTTGACCTCGCCGCGGGCCGCGTGGCGGGGGTGAGCACCGAAGCGGGGGCGATCCGCACGACATCGGTGGTGCTGGCGGGCGGGGCATGGTCGGCGCTTTTCCTGCGCGCGCATGGCGTCACCCTGCCGCAGCTATCCGTACGCGAAAGCGTGGTGGCGACCAATGTGCTGCCCGAGGTGCACGCCGGTGCCGTGGCCGAAGCCGGGCTGGCCTTTCGCCGCCGCGCCGATGGGGGGTATACGCTGGCTCCGGGGGCGGCGCCCGACCTCTATGTCGGGCCAGATGCCTTCCGCGCCCTGCGTCACTACCTCCCACAGTTGCGAGCCACCCCCTTTGGCCAGCGGCTGCGGATGTCTGCACCTAAGGGCTTTCCTGATGCATGGCGCACCCCGCGCCAATGGGCCGCGGACAGCGTCAGCCCCTTTGAAGCGATGCGCATCCTTGATCCTGCCCCCGATCACCGCCGGTTGCGCCGCACGGTCAAGCAGTTCGCAGCGCTTTATCCCGAACTGCCACCCATCACGGCGCGCAATTCATGGGCGGGCATGATCGACACAATGCCCGATATCGTACCCGTGGTGGACAGTTGCGCCCAAATTCCGGGCCTCGTCATTGGCACTGGCATGTCGGGCCACGGCTTTGGCATCGGGCCGGGGATGGGGCGGGTGCTGGCCGCTCTGGTCATGGGCGATGCGCCGGGGCATGATCTGAGCAGATTTCGCGCCGACCGGTTCAGTGATGGCACGCCCATCCGCCCCGGTCCGGCGCTTTAACCTCATTGTTTCAAAGGACAAAGCCCATGCCGATCAAGAACCGTTTCGCCGAGACCCACGCCGAGATCACCGCATGGCGCCGCCACCTGCATCAGCACCCTGAACTGATGTTCGACCTGCCCGAAACCTCGAAATTCGTCGAAGACAAGCTGCGCAGCTTTGGCATCACCGACATCACCACCGGCATCGCGCAGACCGGCGTGGTCGCGGTGATCGAGGGGCAGAGCAATCGCTCAAACCGCACCATCGGGCTGCGCGCCGATATGGATGCGCTGCCGATCATGGAAGCGACGGGGCTGCCCTATGCCTCCAAGACCCCCGGCAAAATGCATGCCTGCGGCCATGATGGGCATACGGCGATGCTCTTGGGTGCTGCACAATACCTTGCGGAGACGCGCAATTTCGATGGCCGCGTCGTGCTGATCTTCCAACCCGCCGAGGAAGGCGGCGGCGGTGGCAATGTCATGGTGCAAGAGGGGCTGATGGACCGTTGGGATATCGATGAGGTTTACGGCATGCACAATATGCCCGGCCACCCCACCGGGCATTTCGCAATCCGCGAGGGCGCGCTGCTGGCTGCGGCGGATGAGTTCAACATCACGCTGACCGGGCAGGGCGGCCATGCCGCGGCCCCGCATGAGGCCATCGACACCAACCTCGCTGCCGCCCATGTGTTGATCGCGCTGCAATCCATCGCCAGCCGCAACACCGATCCGCTGAAACAGGTCGTCGTCTCGGTCTGCACCCTGCGCAGCGATACCGACAGCCACAACGTCCTGCCGCATCAGGTGCTTCTGCGCGGCACGGTGCGCACTTTGGACCCCGTGGTGCAGGATTTGGCCGAGCAGCGCTTGCACGACCTCACCCGCCTGACTGCCGAAGCGCATCAGTGCAAGGCAGAGATCGACTATCAGCGCGGCTATCCCGTCACGCGCAACCACAGCGACCACACCCTCTATGCCGCCGAGGCAGCCGACAAGATCACCCCCGGCACCGACCGCGACACCCCGCCCATCATGGCAGGCGAAGATTTTTCCTATATGCTCAACGCGCGACCGGGTGCCTATATTATGATCGGCAACGGCGACGGGGTGACGGTGCACCACCCGGCATATGACTTTGACGATGCCGCAATCCCGGCGGGTTGCTCATGGTTCGCGCAGGTGGTTGAGGACCGGCTGGCAAGGGCGTAAGCATGTGGCAGATAAATGCGACTGCATGAAAATCAGCGCCAACCCAACTCCGGAGGATACTTCCCAAATGGCCGTTAAGAACCGATTTGCCGAGCTGCATGACGACATCACCGCATGGCGCCGCGATCTGCATGAAAACCCCGAAATCCTCTTTGAGACGCACCGCACCTCGGCCACCGTGGCCGAGAAGCTGCGCAGCTTCGGCTGCGACGAGGTCGTCGAGGGCATTGGCCGCACCGGCGTCGTCGGCGTGATCAAGGGCAAGGAAACCGGATCGGGCAAGGTCATCGGGCTGCGCGCCGACATGGACGCGCTGCCGATCCACGAACAGACCGGGCTTGAGTATGCCTCTAAGACCGACGGCGCGATGCATGCCTGCGGTCATGACGGCCACACCGCGATGCTGCTGGGGGCAGCGCAATATCTGGCCGAGACCCGCAATTTCGACGGTACCGTCGTGGTGATCTTCCAGCCCGCCGAAGAGGGCGGCGGCGGTGGCCGTGAGATGTGCGAAGACGGTATGATGGACCGTTTTGGCATCCAAGAAGTCTATGGGATGCACAACTGGCCGGGCATGCCCACGGGCTCTTTCGGCATCCGCCCGGGGTCTTTCTTTGCTGCGACGGATCAGTTCGACATCACCTTTGAGGGCCGCGGCGGCCATGCCGCCAAGCCGCATGAGACCGTCGACACAACCGTGATGGCCGCGCAGGCCGTGCTGGCGCTGCAAACCATTACATCGCGCAATGCCGACCCGGTGGAGCAGATCGTCGTCTCGGTCACCGCCTTTGAGACATCTTCCAAAGCCTTCAATGTGATCCCGCAGCGGGTGCAGATGAAAGGCACCGTGCGCACGATGTCGGCGGATATACGCAGCCTTGCCGAAAAGCGGATCAACGAGATTTGCAACGGCATCGCGGGCACCTTTGGCGGCACAGCGGATGTGACCTACCACCGCGGCTATCCGGTCATGGTGAACCACGAAGAGCAGACCGAGTTTGCCGCCGATGTGGCACGCTCAATCTCGGGCGATTGCGTCGAGGCGCCGCTGGTCATGGGGGGGAAGACTTCGCTTTCATGCTCGAAGAACGCCCCGGTGCCTATATCCTCGTCGGCAACGGCGACACGGCGGCGGTGCACCATCCGGAGTATAACTTTAACGATGAGGCGATCCCGGCAGGCTGTAGCTGGTGGGCGGGTATCGTCGAGCAGCGGATGCCAGCGGCCTGATCCCGCAATCGGACACGTTGGAAGCGCGCCTCCTTCGGGGGCGCGTTTTTCTTTGGCGGGCCTAGCCGCGTTCCCACAGCGCGTTATAGACGGCTTCGATCCCATCGGCCTCGGTCCGCGCGCTAAAGCGGTGTTCGGCCCAGTGGCGCGCAGCTTCTGACAGAGCGGCTTGGTCCTCTCGCTCAAGCAGGGACAGCGCGGCTTGGGCCGCAGCCTCCGCCGCGCCAAGCGGGACCACCTTGCCCACACGGCCACCATTCGAAAAGGCGCCGTAATATCCCGCATCGCTGCCCACGAAGGGCACGCCCGAGGCCAGCGCTTCGAGCGGGACCATACCATAGCCCTCGTAGCGCGGCAGCTGCACCACCAGCGACAGCGCGCGCATCAGTTTGGGCAGGTCGGCGGCCGGGTATTCGCCCACGAAAAGCAGCCGCTCCGCGAGGCCCGCCGCCTCGACCTGCGCCTTGAGCTTGGTCAGAAACGCCTCATGTTTGCCGCCCGCGCGGCCAATCACCAGCGCCACCGCGCCGGGGCGTTCGGGCAGCAAGCGCAGCATCGCCTCCACGAAAAGGTCGGTGCCTTTCTCGGGCCGAATGCGCCCCACGGTGGCGATGCCATGAGTGCCACCAAAGCCCAATTGCTCCCAAGCGGCGCCCCGGTTGGTGGCGGGAGAGAAGACATCGGTATCCACCCCATGCGGCACCACGGCGCGGACATGGGGCACGAACTCCGCCGCGCGTTCGGTCGTGGCGATGACCGCGTCCATTTGCCGGATCAGCCAGCGTGGATAGGCTGAATGCAGGCGCTGCGCGGCAGAGGTGAAGACGATCCGGATATTCGCCCCGCGTACATCGCGCAGCCAAAGCGCGCTGCGCATCTCGGGGTTGCGGCGGACGTGCCAGATGGCGAAGGGGCGGTCTTGGGGGGGGTGTTTTCGGGTGATCCGCCCCGCGGCGGCACGGGTCAGCGGCACCGGGCAGCCGGGCAGGGGTTGGCCCACTAACACCAACTCGTGCCGATTGACCTGTTGGCGCACCACATTGGCCGCCGTGGCCGAGACGCCGGTGAAATTGCGGTTGTAGTTGGTGACGAAAAGCTCAGGCATCGGCGCTGTCCTCTCGCAGGCGCAGGGCCGTGATCAGCCGCACGGCAATACTGTCGAGTTTGTCGATTTGCCCCGCGGCATAAGTTTTCGACGCGGCCACACCGCTGGCGCGGGCAATATCGTTGCGCAAAAGATCCGCCACACGGTCCGCCAAATCCTGCGTGCCCGCCACCAGACGCGCGGCACCTGCGGCCTCCATCTCGGCAAAGGTCTCGGCGAAATTGGCGACATGGGTGCCCGAAAGCACCATCGCCCCGGCCTGCGCAACCTCATAGGGGTTATGCCCCCCGATTGGGTGTAGCGATCCGCCCAGAAAGACGATGTCGGACAGCGCGTACCAGGTGCCCAGCTCGCCCAATGTGTCGGCCAGATAGACCTGCTCGCGCGGCATGTCGCCCCGCGTCCGGCGGCCATGGGTCAGTCCGACGCTGGCGATGAGGCCGGCCACCTCGTCCCCGCGTTCCGGGTGGCGGGGAACAAGGATCAGACATAGGTCGGGGACCTGTTCAAGCAGTTGTCGATGCGCCTCTAATACCGCTTTCTCCTCGCCCGGATGGGTGGAGGAGGCGATCCAGACGGGGCGGTCGCCCAAGGCCGCACGGGCCTGCGCGATGGTGTCATCGTCCTGCGGCAGAGGGCCTGCCATAGACTTGAGGTTGATCCCCGGAGCGACCCGATCGGCGGGGGCGTTGATGGTGGTCATGGCCCGCGCCATCGCGTCATTCTGCGTCAGGATCAGGTCAAACACACTAAAGAGAAACCCCGCCAGCGCGGGCTGTTTCTGCCAGCGTTCGATAGAGCGTTGCGAGAGGCGCGCGTTGATCAGCGCCATTGGCGTGCCACGCGCATGGGTCCGCCGCAGCATCTGCGGCCAAAGCTCGCTCTCGACGAAAAGCGCCGCGTCGGGCCGCCAATGGTTGAGGAACCGCTTTAGCGGGCCGGGGGCGTCGAGCGGGGCGAATTGGTGCCGGCTGCGCGGCGGCAGGCGTCGGTCCACCAGCCGGGCCGAGGTCGCGGTGCCGGAGGTGATGAGGAAATGCGCCTGCGGCAGCGCGCGGCCCATCCGATCAATCAGCGCCAAAACCGACAGGCTTTCCCCGACAGAGGCGGCGTGAAACCAGATCAGCGGCCCCTCGGGGCGCGGCTGGCTGGCGTGGCCAAGCTTTTCGCGCGCGCGTTTCGGCTCAACTTCGGCCCGGCGCAGCTTGGCCATGGACTGCCGTCCTGCGATGGGCAGCATCACAGTGCTTGCCGCGACCCATGCCCGGTAGAGGAACGGCGTGGTCATCGGGCTCAGCCGCCCGTGTGGCTCATGTGGCGCGGCATCTGCCCGTCGACACGCTGGCGTGAATAGTCGAAATCATGCCCCTTGGGCTTGCGGTCGATCGCCGCGCGGATCGCCTCTTGCAGCGGGACATCCGTATCGGGGTGATCGCGCAGTGGGGCGCGCAGATCGGCCACGTCTTCTTGGCCCAGACACATGAAAATCTCACCGGTGCAGGTGACCCGCACGCGGTTGCAGCTTTCGCAGAAATTATGGCTCAGCGGGGTGATGAAGCCGATCTTCTGACCCGTCTCTTCGAGCCGCACATAGCGGGCGGGGCCGCCGGTCCGCTCGGCCAGATCGGTAACGGTATAATGTTCGGCATAGCGCGCGCGCACGTCTTTCAGGGACCAGAACTGACCAAATCGGTCTTCGTTGCCCAGATCGCCCATCGGCATGACTTCGATCCATGTCAGGTCAATCCCACGCTCGGCGCACCATTCGGTGATGCGCGGCAGTTCGGGTTCGTTAAAACCTTTGAGCGCCACGGCGTTGATCTTGATCTTCAGGCCCGCGCGCTGCGCCGCGTCGATCCCGCGTAGCACCTGCGGCAGGCGGCCCCAGCGGGTGATGTCCGCGAATTTCTGCTCGTCCAGCGTGTCGAGAGAGACGTTCACCCGCCGCACGCCCGCAGCATAGAGATCATCGGCAAAGCGTTCAAGCTGGCTGCCATTGGTGGTCAGCGTCAGCTCCTTCAGCTTGCCACTGTCGAGATGGCGCTTCATGCCGTCGAAGAATGTCATGATGCCGCGCCGGACCAACGGCTCGCCACCGGTGATGCGCAGCTTTTCGACGCCGAGGTTGATGAAGTTGCTGCACAGGCGGTCCAACTCCTCCAGCGTCAGCAATTCCTTCTTGGGCAGGAAGGTCATGTTTTCCGACATGCAATAGACGCAGCGAAAATCGCAGCGGTCAGTGACGGAGACGCGCAGGTAGGTGATTGCGCGCATGAAAGGGTCGATAAGGGGTGCTGTCATGTCTCATAGGTAATGCCCCGCCCACTGCGGGGCAAGCGGCATTTGGACGATTGATAAGGGGGCAGGGCGCGGATAGGCTGCGCGGATGACACGTATTATCTTACCGCTTTTCATCGTCGCCGCCACGGCAGGCTGCAGCACCCTGTCGGACCGTCTCGGCATGGATGCCTCCCAGTCCGAGCCTGCGGCCGCATCTGCCCCGACCGAAGCCCCGGCAGAGGCCGCGACCGCGCCGGCCGCTGCGACGCCGCCTGCCGCCTCTCCGATCGCGACCGGGGGCAGCAGTGCCGAGGCGCTTGATACAACCACCGCCGCAGAGCGCGAAGCAGCCAGCCGCGCGCCCGCCAGCACCGGTGCCGCCTTGGGGACGACAGTGGTCAGTCTGGGCAGCGCGACAGAGCCGGGCCTGTGGTTGAAAACACCTCTGGTCGACGCCGAACAGCCGGGTCGGGTTACCAATCCTGCCACCGGCAAATCCGCCGCCGTGACCCTGATCCCGCTTGATGGTCCCGCAACAGCAGGCAGCCGCATGTCGCTGCCCGCCTTGCGTTTGATCGGCGCATCCTTGACCGACCTTACCACGGTCGAAGTCTCGACCGCGGGGTAGGGCGGGGGTCAGCCTACGCCGTCTGACTTTTTCAGCAGGCGCAGCGCTTCTTTCACCGCGAAAGGTTTCATCGCCTCCCCATGGGTGGCGACAAAGGCGCGGGTGCGTTCGGGATCGTGTTTCGACAGGTCGCGCAACCACCAACCGATCGCCTTTTGGATGAACCAACGGTGATCCGGCACCATCGTCGCGGCCCAGCCAAGGATGCGGTCCCGCGCGGCAAGCTCTTCTGGTTTGGGGTTGTTCTGCTTGGTCCA
Source organism: Sulfitobacter sp. LC.270.F.C4 (assembly GCF_032922545.1). Lineage (NCBI taxonomy): Bacteria > Pseudomonadati > Pseudomonadota > Alphaproteobacteria > Rhodobacterales > Roseobacteraceae > Sulfitobacter > Sulfitobacter sp. LC.270.F.C4. Next base: position 1,576,732 of record NZ_CP136692.1, read on the forward strand.
CGGCAGGGTCGAGACCAAAGCCGCCCGTCGCGTCCAGAGATGATCGGAGGCGACCCAGCCTTCCACTTCGTCCAGACGTGTCGGATCGGCCACCAGACGTTTCTGCGCGGCCATGCTGGCATGGTCGGCAATCGCCCAACTGTCGAAATCCGCGGTCCAGCTTGCGATCAACGCCCATGCGGTTTGATCGTCGGGGCGCAGTCGCGCTTGGGTCAGCAGCTTTGCTGCTGCGACGCGGGCCTCGAAAATATCCGACTGCCATAGGGCGTCGGCAAGGGCGACACGGCCCTCGACATCGAGCGCATCGCGCCAAGTCTGGGCAAACTCCGCAATCTGTGGGTTGGTCAAGCCGAGATAGCGCCGGTCGGCTTTGTGATAGGCGCGCATCTCTTCGGCGCGGGCCGGGTTGGCCTGCGCTTCGAGGTCCTCAAGGGCGGTTTCCAAATTCATTCCACCGTCACCGATTTCGCCAGATTGCGCGGCTGGTCCACATCCGTGCCTTTCGCCACGGCGGTGTGATAGGCCAGCAACTGCGCCGGAACCGCATAGAGGATCGGGGCCAGTGCATCCGGGACGGGGGGCATTTCGATGCTGAACCAGACGCCTTCATTGGCTTCGGCCTGCCCTTTGGAGTCGGAGATCAGGATCACCTTGCCCTTGCGCGCCATGACCTCTTGCATGTTGCTGACGGTCTTGTCGAACAGCGCGTCGCGCGGCGCCATAACGACCACCGGCACATGCTCATCCACCAGTGCGATGGGGCCGTGCTTCAGTTCACCTGATGCATAAGCTTCGGCGTGTATGTAGCTGATTTCCTTGAGTTTCAAGGCGCCTTCGAGAGCGAGGGGATACATCTGACCTCGGCCAAGGAACAGCACGTCACGGGCATGTGAGAGCTTCAGCGCGGCCTCTTGCATTGTGTCGTTCTGTTCAAGCGCCGTGCTGATGATCGCGGGCAGCCCCCGCAGGCTTGAGATGTGATCGGCGAATGTCTCGGCGCTGATCGCGTCGCGGTCCCGTGCGGCCTTGAGAACCAGCGCAAAGAGCACGACCAATTGGCAGGTGAAGGCTTTGGTTGAGGCGACGCCAACCTCGACACCGGCATGGATCGGCAAGGCCAGATCGCTTTCGCGGGCGATGGAGCTTTCGGGCACGTTGACGACCGAAAGGATGCGCGCGGCCTTGCCCTCGCAATAGCGCAGGGCGGCCAGCGTATCTGCGGTTTCCCCTGATTGGCTGACGAAAACCGCCAGCGTGCGCGGCGGGATCGGCGGCTCACGGTAGCGGAATTCCGAGGCGACATCGATCTCGACCGGCAGCCGGGCGATCTGTTCAAACCAGTATTTCGCGGTGAAACAGGCATAGGACGCAGTGCCGCAGGCCACCATGACGATCCGGTCAAACTGCGTGAAATCAATATCCTGCGCGCTGATGTTGATCTCACCTTCGGAGTTCAGGTAGTGGCCGATGGCCGCACCGATCACGCCGGGTTGCTCGGCGATTTCCTTGGCCATGAAGTGTTTGTGCCCCGCCTTGTCGATGCGGGTATTGTCAATCTGCACGGATTTGATCGCACGATTGGCCAGCGCCCCGTTGCGGTCGGTGATCTCTACCGACGTGCGGGTGAGGACGGCGCAATCCCCCTCTTCGAGATAGGCAATCCGGTTGGTCAGCGGGGCCAGCGCGATGGCATCGCTGCCCACATACATCTCACCCTCACCATAGCCGATGGCCAAGGGCGAACCCTTGCGTGCAGCAATCATCAGGTCTTCGTGCCCGTCGAACAGGAATGCCAGGGCAAAGGCGCCTTCGAGGCGGGCGAGGGTCTGTTTGGCGGCCTCCACCGGGCCTGCGCCCTGCGCCATATGATGCTGGGTCAGCAGGGCGACGGTTTCGGTATCGGTCTCGGTGACGAAATGCGCGCCATGTTCGGCCAGCTCTGCCCGCAGTTCGCGGAAGTTTTCGATGATCCCGTTGTGCACCACGGCCACCGGCCCGGCCTGATGCGGGTGGGCGTTGGTCACGCTCGGCGCGCCATGGGTGGCCCAGCGGGTGTGGCCGATGCCGGACTTGCCCGCCAGCGGCTCATGCACCAGCGCGTCGGAGAGGTTGACCAGTTTGCCCAAGGCGCGACGGCGGTCGAGTTTGCCGTTGTTCAGCGTGGCAATGCCAGCACTGTCATAGCCGCGATATTCCAGCCGTTTCAACGACTCTACCAGAATGGGAGCGACTTCATGGGTGCCAAGCACCCCTACAATTCCACACATGTTTAGCTGCCCCTCTGCATTTTCGCCTTCTTGGCCTTTAGAATTTCGAACATTTTGCGGGCCATGCCCGGTTTTTCGATCTGCGGCGCGCGCGACAGGGCCAGCGCCTCTGGCTCCACATCTGAAGTGATGACCGAACCCGAGCCGGTCATCGCGCCTTCGCCGATTGTCACCGGGGCCACCAGCATGGTGTTCGACCCGATGAAAGCGCCCGCGCCGATGGTGGTGTGATGTTTCATCACACCGTCATAATTGCAGGTGATCGTGCCCGCCCCGATGTTGCTCCGGGCGCCCACGGTGGCATCGCCGATATAGCTCAGGTGGTTGACCTTGGCCCCTTCGGCGATCTGCGCATTCTTCACCTCAACAAAATTGCCGATGCGCACATCTTCGGCCAATTCCGCGCCGGGACGCAGGCGGGCATAGGGGCCGACCACGCCGCCGCGAGAGACATGGCACCCTTCAAGATGCGAGAAGGCGCGGATGGTGCTGCCGGATTCCACGGTCACATTCGGGCCGAAGACGACGTTGGGTTCCACCACCGTGTCGCGGCCAATATAGGTGTCGCGGGATAGAAAGACCGTTTCGGGGGCGACCAAGGTTACGCCGTCTTCCATCAGCAGCGCGCGGGCGCGGGATTGGAACGCAGCCTCGGCCCGGGCGAGGTCGCCGCGGGAGTTCACGCCCATCGTCTCGGCCTCGGTGCAGGTGACCACGGTGGCGCTGCGCCCGTCGGTGCGGGCAAGGCCGATGATGTCGGTAAGGTAGTATTCTTCCGAGGCGTTGTCGTTGCCCACTTTGTCGATCAGATCGAACAGGAGCTCAGATTTGCAAGCCACCACGCCGGAATTGCACAGGGTAATGGCGCGTTCCTCGGGCGAGGCGTCCTTGAACTCAACGATACGCTCCAAGGTGTCGCCCTGCATCACCAGACGGCCATAACGGGCGGGGTCGGCGGCTTCGAACCCCAGCACCACCACATCATGTGTCGCCAGCGCCTCCTGCATCTTTTCCAGTGTCTCGGGCTGCACGAAGGGCGTGTCGCCGTAGAGCACTAGCGCCATACCGTCAAAACCTTCCAGCGCCGGGCGGGCCTGTGCCACAGCGTGGGCCGTGCCAAGCTGTTCGGTCTGTTCGACCACCTGCGCGTCCTCGTCAAAGAGGGTGGCCGCAGCACGCACTTGATCCGCCCCGTGGCCCGCGACGACAACCGTATGGCGCGGCGCCAGCATGGCACCAGCCGCCATGGCGTGTTCCAGCATCGGGGCAGAGGCGACCCGGTGCAGCACCTTTGGCAGGTCCGAGTTCATCCGTGTCCCCTTGCCCGCGGCAAGGATGATCAGTGCAGTTTCCATGTAAATCTCTTTGTCCTTCAGCTTGCATTCTCTTTACGCGCTTCGCACAAAGGCGCAAGGTTGTGGCCCATCAAACTAGATTGCGGTCTGCAACACGATGCCATTTTGCAAGGCGGGGTTCCGCCCAAGGAGTACCCAGTGAAGACAGTGGTTTTCGATCTTGACGGCACTTTGGCCGATACTTCGGGCGATTTGATCGCGGCCGCCAACGCCTGTTTCCGTGATATGGGCGAGGGCGATGTGCTGGTTCATGCCGAGGATGCGGGCACCGCGCTGCGCGGCGGGCGGGCCATGCTGACGCTGGGAATGCAAAAGCTGGGCCGTGCCGATGATGCCGCGATGATCGACTGCTACTATCCCATGCTGCTCGAAGCCTATGGCCGCGACATCGACACCCATACCATCATGTACCCCGGCGCGATGGAGGCGGTGGCCGCGCTCAAGGCCGCTGGTTACCGCGTGGCGATCTGCACCAACAAGCCCGAGGCTTTGGCAGAGTTGCTGCTGACCCGTCTTGGCGTGCGGGATGCATTCGGCGCGATGCTGGGGGCCGATAGTCTGGACGTGCGCAAACCCGACCCCGAGCATTTGTTCGAAACCGCGCGGCGTGCCGGCGGCGATCCGGCGCAATGCGTGTTGATCGGTGACAGCGACACCGACCGCAAAACCGCCAAAGCCGCCGGGGTGCCCTGTGTGCTGGTAACTTTTGGCCCCTCGGGCGAAGACATGGCAGCGCTGGAGCCCGAAGCCCTGTTGGACGATTTTGCCGACCTGCCGGAGGTCATTGAGCGTTTGATCGGTAAAGCCGCCTGACGGCAGAGCGTTTCGGCAGCTTCACGCAGCGGGAGCCGATCCCTGACGGGGCGATTGAGGCGGCGGTGATCCGACACGGGCGGTTGCACCGGTACAGGACGACCCCCGCCGAGATCCCCTTACTGGAAAAGGAATTCGCTACGTCAATGGGAGCGAATTCCTGCCTCACCGTGGCCTCGGGCGGCTAGGTTTAGAAGCGGATCATGCCGTGTTTGCCCATATCGGGTTTCTCGCCGGTCAGTTGGGCTTTGCCGATCTCATAGAGAAATTTGAACCCGCCATCGGTGGCCCAGACCTCGGCCTCGGTCAGGTCGAAGCGGATCAGTTGCACATCGGGGTCTTGCTTGCCGTCCTCGAACCAAGCGCCCGCGATGGCGTTCCAGATCTTGTCCAACTCAGTCGGGTTGGTCACGGCAGAGACATGGCCGTCGATCCGTGCCCAAAGGGATTCGTCCTTGCTGGCAATCAGATATTCCGCAGCGGCACGGCCTTCGGCAGATTTTGCCAAATCGGTGCCTTTGGCGGTGATAAACCAGAGCACGGCGGAACGGTCGTCTTCGTCGATGTAGTGGGTCATCGGGATCGCACGGGCGGTCTTGGTTGCCAGCATCCCGGCGCGGGTGTCGTCCAGACGGTCCCAGAACTCTTTTTTCAGATCATCGCTCATTTGCATCTCGCTTTGTTGTAGTGTTCGCTTGGTCGCAGGGCCAACCCGCCGCGGCGCAGCGCGGTTCCACATCGCGCCGCTTGACGCAAAGCGGGCGGGGCGGTAGGTAATGAACAAGCGTTCAATAAATCGGGGGGAGAAGCCGTGTTCAACGCAAGTATGCAGTTTGATCTGGGAGAAGACGTCGCGGCCATGCGTGAGATGGTGCACCGCTGGGCGCAAGAGCGCGTGAAGCCGATGGCGGCCGAGATCGACACGAAGAACGAATTCCCGCCCGAACTTTGGACCGAGATGGGCGAACTGGGCCTCTTGGGCATGACCGTCGAAGAAGAGTTCGGCGGCTCTGGTCTTGGCTACGTCGCCCACACCGTCGCGGTCGAAGAGATCGCCCGCGCCTCGGCCTCGGTCTCGCTTTCCTACGGGGCGCATTCCAACCTCTGCGTGAACCAGATCAAGCTGAACGGCACGCCAGAGCAAAAGGCGCAATTCTTGCCGAAACTCTGCTCGGGCGAGCATGTCGGTGCGTTGGCCATGTCCGAAGTGGGCGCGGGCAGTGACGTGGTGAGCATGAAGCTGAATGCCGAAAAGCGGAACGATCACTTCCGCCTGAATGGCAACAAATACTGGATCACCAATGGCCCCGACGCCGAGACGCTGGTGGTTTATGCCAAGACTGACCCCGAGGCGGGCTCGAAGGGCATCACCGCCTTCCTGATTGAAAAGTCGATGAAGGGCTTCACCACCTCGAACCATTTCGACAAGCTTGGCATGCGCGGCTCGAACACCGCCGAGTTGATCTTTGAAGACTGCGAAGTGCCCTTTGAAAATATCCTCGGCGAAGAGGGCAAGGGCGTGCGCGTTTTGATGTCGGGCCTTGATTACGAGCGCGTCGTGCTGGCCGGCATCGGCCTTGGCATCATGGCCGCCTGTCTGGATGAGATCATGCCCTATATGGCCGAGCGCAAGCAATTCGGTCAGCGGATCGGGGATTTCCAACTGATGCAGGGCAAGATGGCGGATATGTATACCGCGATGAACTCGGCCCGTGCCTATGTCTATAGTGTCGCGCAGGCCTGTGACCGGGGCGACGTGACCCGTCAGGACGCGGCGGCTTGCTGCCTCTATGCCTCGGAGCAGGCCATGGTGCAGGCGCATCAGGCGGTGCAGGCGATGGGCGGCGCGGGCTATCTCAGCGACAACCCCGTGGGCCGTATCTTCCGCGATGCCAAGTTGATGGAGATCGGCGCGGGCACCTCGGAAATCCGCCGCATGTTGGTGGGCCGTGAGATGATGGGGGCCATGTGATGCGCGCCGCGCTGCTGGCCTGTGCGCTTCTTGCGGGGCCAGTGGCCGCGCAAGAGATCACCTATTCCGACGCCGCCACCGCAGAATGTCTGGCCGGGGCGCAAGAGTTCACCGACCAGCGCGCCTGTATCGGGCTGTCATCAAACCTCTGCATGGAAGCGCCGGGCGGTTATTCGACCTATGGCATGGGCGGCTGTCTGGACGCGGAGCTGACCTTCTGGGACGGCTTGCTGAACGAGAACTACCGCGCGCGGATGGTGCAGTCCAAATCTGCCGATGAGGATGCCGCGCTCTACCAGCCGGAATTGCCCTCTCAGGCCGAGGCCCTGCGTGACATGCAGCGCGCGTGGATTACCTTTCGCGATGCCGCCTGCGATTATGAACGCAGCCAATGGGGCGGTGGCACGGGCGGCGGGCCTGCAACCTTGGCCTGCCTGATGCAGATGACGGCCGAACAGGCTCTGCGTCTGGGGGCGGCCTATTAACCGCGTCACGAAGTGTCGGCCTGACAGGACGGAGGGATCAGGATGGAGAACCTGATAAAACTGGAGACAGAAGGCGGTGTGATGCACCATTTTCTGCCGTGGCTGATTGAGGGGTTCGAGATCCTCGCGGCGGTCATCGACATCGCGGCCATCATTCTGCTGCTGATCGGCGCGGCGCGTTTCCTGACCGGGGTGACGATTGCCGAGATCGCCAAAAAGGGCGCGGAGCGGGTGCGCCGCACCAACCGCGAGCGCATCGAACTGGGGCGCTACATCCTTGCGGGGTTGGAGCTTTTTATCGTGTCGGACGTGATCCACACCGCGATCAGCCTGCGGTTTGCGGACCTGCTCTTCCTGCTGATGCTGGTCATCATCCGCTCCATCACCTCTTTCTTCCTCGACCGGGAGTTGGAGCAACTGAAAAAGGAACTTGGCGATGACTGACTTTTCCGACCTCAAAGCGCTCTATGTGAACTGCTCGCTCAAAAAGACACCGGGCGACAGCCATACCCAACTTCTGATGAACGCCAGCGCGGGCATCATGGAGGCGCAGGGGGTGAGCGTCGAACACCTCTATCTGCTCGACCACCAAGTGCCGCCGGGCGTCTACCCGGACATGACCGAGCACGGCTGGGACCGGGATGATTGGCCCGCGCTCTGGGAGAAGGTGCTGGCCGCCGACATCCTGATCATCGGCACGCCGCTTTGGCTGGGTGAGGAAAGCAGCACCTGCCGGGTGCTGATTGAACGGCTCTACGCCATGAGCGGCAAGTTGAACGACAAGGGCCAATCGGTCTTTTACGGTAAGGTCGGCGGCACGGTGGTTACGGGCAACGAAGACGGCATCAAACATGTCGCCATGACCACCGGATTTGCGATGAACCACCTTGGCTATAGCATTCCGCCACAGGCCGATTGCGGCTGGATTGGCGAAGCGGGGCCGGGGCCGTCTTATGGCGATGATGTGGATGGCAAGCGCGCAGGGTTCGACAACGAATTCACGCAGCGCAACACCACGATCATGACTTGGAACACAATGCATTTGGCGCGCATGCTGAAAGCGGCCGGCGGCTATCCACAAAAAGGCAATGACCGCAACGCTTGGGACGCGGGCGCGCGGTTTGATTTCGAAAACCCGGAGTATCGAAGCTGATATGACACAGGACGATTGGCCGATCTGGCAGGGCAATATGGCGGCGCAATGTTTGGCGCAGCCCGATGACGCCTTGGCGATCATTGATCTGACCGGCGCGGCCCGCCGCGACGTGAGCTATGGCGCGCTGCATGAGATGGTCGATGGGCTGGCCCGCGCGCTGAAGGCCGAAGTGGCCCCCGGTGACCGCGTGGGTGTCTTGCTTAGTCAATCGCCATGGTGCGCGGCGGCGCATCTGGCGATCTGGAAAATCGGCGCGATCTCTGTGCCGCTGTTCAAGCTTTTTAAACGTGACGCGCTGGCCAGCCGGATCGGCGATGCGGGCTGTGCGATTGTGCTAACAGATGCCGAAGGCGCGGACCTGCTGGGCGATCTGGCGACCCCGTGGATGGCGGCTGATGTGGGCACGGCAGGCGGCCCGGTCGACTTCGCCGATGTCGGCCCCGAAGACCCCGCCGTGCTGATTTACACCTCCGGTACCACCGGCACGCCGAAAGGCGCGCTGCATGGCCACCGGGTGCTCTCGGGCCATCTGCCGGGCGTTTCGGTCAGTCATGATCATCTGGGGAAAGACGGCGATTGCCTTTGGACGCCCGCGGATTGGGCATGGATCGGTGGGCTCTTCGACGTAGCGATGCCTGCGCTGGCACTTGGCGTGCCGGTGGTGGCCGCACGGATGCCCAAGTTCACCGTTGAAGGCTGCGCCGATGTGATTTCACGCGGTGAGGTGAAGAATGTCTTTTTCCCGCCCACGGCGCTTCGCATGCTGAAAGCCGCGGATGTATCCTTGCCCGGCCTGCGTTCAGTCGCCAGTGGCGGCGAGCCTCTGGGCGCCGAGATGCTGGCATGGGGCCGCAAAGCCTTCGGGTTGGACATCAACGAATTCTACGGCCAGACCGAATGCAACATGGTGGCCTCAAGCTGCGGGGGTGACTTCCCGGCGCAGCCCGGTTGCATCGGCAAGCCGGTGCCGGGGTTCGAGATCGCCGTGCTGGATGAGGGCGGTCACCCCACCGATGCCGAGGGCGACGTGGCCGTCCGCAAGGGCGCGCCTTCGATGATGCTGCGCTACTGGAACCGGCCCGAGGAAACCGCGGCGAAGTTCCACGGCGATTGGCTGCTGACCGGCGACCGGGGCATCTGGGAGGGCGAATACCTGCGCTTTGTGGGCCGCGAGGATGACGTGATCACCTCCGCCGGTTACCGCATCGGCCCGGCGGAGATTGAGGATTGCTTGCTCACCCATAGCGCTGTCGCGACCTGCGGCGTGGTCGGCAAGCCCGATGCGCTCAGGACCGAGATCGTTAAGGCCTATGTGGTGCTGAAACCCGGCGCTGAGGTGGACGCGAAAGAGTTGCAAGATTGGGTCAAGGACCGGCTCGCAAGCTATTCCTACCCGCGCGAGATCGCATTCGTGGAGGACCTGCCGATGACCGTCACCGGCAAGGTGATCCGCAAAGAACTAAAGCGTCTGGCGGCGCGAGAGAATGAGGACGTAACATGAAACTGACATCCCAAGCCCTGCCATCCTCGGATGCCTATAAGGCCAATGAGATGGCGCATCTCAAGGCGCTGAGCGAAGTGCGCGACGCGGCGGAGGCTGCAGCCCTCGGCGGTGGCGAGAAATCCCGTGCACGGCACGAGAGCCGGGGCAAGATGCTCCCCAGAGAGCGGGTGGCGAACCTGCTCGACCCCGGCAGCCCGTTTCTGGAAATCGGTGCCACAGCAGCGCATGGGCTTTACGATGGCGCGGCCCCTGCCGCCGGTGTGATCGCGGGCATCGGTCGGGTGCAGGGCCATGAGGTCATGGTGGTCTGCAACGATGCCACCGTGAAGGGCGGCACCTATTACCCAATGACGGTGAAAAAACACCTCCGCGCGCAGGAGATTGCCGAGGCGAACCATCTGCCCTGCATCTATCTGGTGGACTCTGGCGGCGCCAACCTGCCGAACCAGGATGAAGTCTTTCCCGACCGCGACCATTTCGGCGCGATTTTCTACAATCAGGCGCGGATGAGCGCCAAGGGGATCGCCCAGATCGCCGTGGTAATGGGATCTTGCACCGCGGGCGGCGCCTACGTGCCCGCGATGTCGGATGTGACCATCATCGTCAAGGAACAGGGCACGATCTTCCTCGCTGGTCCGCCGCTGGTGAAGGCGGCGACGGGCGAGGTGGTCAGCGCCGAAGACCTCGGTGGTGGCGACGTGCACACGCGGTTGTCGGGCGTGGCAGACTATCTGGCCGAAGACGACGCGCATGCTTTGGCGCTGGCCCGCCGCGCGGTGGGCCAGCTCAACAAGACCAAGCCGACCACTGTCGACTGGGCCAGCCCCGAAGAGCCTGCCTACGACCCCGCCGAGATGCTGGGCGTCGTGCCAGCCGACCTGCGCACGCCCTATGACATCCGCGAGGTGATCATGCGGCTGGTCGACGGCAGCCGCTTTGACGAGTTCAAGTCCCGCTTTGGCGAGACGCTGGTCTGCGGCTTTGCCCATGTCAAAGGCTGCCCCATCGGCATCATCGCCAACAACGGCGTGCTGTTTTCCGAAGCCGCCCAGAAGGGCGCGCATTTCGTGGAGCTTTGCAGCCAGCGTAACATCCCGCTGGTCTTCCTACAGAACATCACCGGCTTCATGGTCGGCCGCAAATACGAAAACGAGGGCATCGCGCGCCACGGCGCTAAGATGGTGACGGCGGTGGCCACCACCAATGTGCCAAAGATCACTATGCTGGTCGGCGGCTCCTTCGGGGCGGGCAACTACGGCATGTCGGGCCGGGCGTACCGTCCGCGGTTCTTGTGGTCATGGCCCAACAGCCGGATCTCGGTCATGGGGGGTGCTCAGGCGGCGGGCGTGTTGGCCACCGTTAAACGCGACGCGATTGAGCGGGCGGGCGACACCTGGACCGAGGAAGAAGAGACCGCCTTCAAACAGCCAACGATTGATATGTTCGAGAAGCAGAGCCATCCACTCTATGCCTCCGCAAGGCTGTGGGACGACGGGATCATCGATCCGCGCAAGAGCCGCGATGTGCTTTATCTAAGCCTTTCGGCCAGCCTAAATGCGCCGATTGAGCCGACGAAATTTGGTTTGTTCCGGATGTGATTGTGGCGCGAAGCGGGGGGCAGCCTCCACGATCCCACAACATATTCGGAGCCAGAAAGAGATGAAAAGGGTAGGGCATGTTTGACACGATCCTGATTGCGAACCGGGGTGAGATTGCTTGCCGGGTAATGGAAACCGCACAAGCCATGGGGGTGCGCTGCGTGGCGGTATACTCGGATGCCGATGCGGGCGCGAAACACGTGGCGATGGCGGATGCCGCCGTGCATATCGGCGGCTCGGCCCCGGCTGAGAGTTATCTGAAGGGCGATGTGATCATCCAAGCCGCGCTGGATACCGGCGCGCAGGCGATCCATCCGGGCTACGGGTTTCTGAGCGAGAACCCCGATTTCGTGGAGGCGGTCGCGGCCGCGGGGCTCACCTTCATCGGCCCCTCGGCCAAGGCGATCCGGGCCATGGGCCTCAAAGACGCCGCCAAGGCGCTGATGGTCGAGGCGGGCGTGCCCGTCGTGCCGGGCTACCACGGGGCGGATCAGGACGATGCGCTTTTGGCTGAGGAAGCCGAGAAGATCGGCTATCCGGTGTTGATCAAGGCCGTCGCGGGCGGCGGTGGCAAAGGCATGCGACTGGTCGAGGAGCCCAAGGGCTTTCAGGCGGCGCTCGACTCGGCACGCTCGGAGGCCAAGACCGCCTTTGGCAACCCAGATGTGTTGGTCGAGAAGTTCGTCACCAAGCCGCGCCATATCGAGGTGCAGGTCTTTGGCGACGGCACCCATGCGGTGCATCTGTTCGAACGGGACTGTTCGCTGCAGCGCCGCCACCAAAAGGTGATCGAGGAGGCGCCCGCGCCGGGCATGACAGAAGATATGCGCGCGGCCATGGGCCAAGCGGCGGTGCGCGCAGCCGAAGCGATCGGCTATGCCGGGGCAGGGACGGTGGAATTCATCGTCGACGGGTCAGACGGCCTGTCGACCGACGGGTTCTTCTTTATGGAAATGAACACCCGCCTGCAGGTGGAACATCCCGTTACCGAACTGGTGACCGGCGCCGATCTGGTGGAATGGCAGCTGCGGGTGGCGGCCGGAGAGGCGCTGCCGAAGGCGCAGGAAGACCTCAACATCGACGGCCATGCCTTCGAGGCGCGGCTCTATGCCGAGGATGTGCCGAAGGGGTTTCTGCCCGCCACCGGCACGCTGACGCATCTGTCCTTCACGCCCCAGACCCGCGCGGACAGCGGCGTGCGGGCGGGCGACACGATCAGCCCCTTCTACGATCCGATGATCGCCAAGGTCATCGTGCATGGGCCTACACGCGACGTGGCGCTGTCGCGCCTGCGCGCGGCGCTCAAGGGCTGCGAGGTGGGCGGCACGGTCACCAACCTTGCTTTCCTCGGCGCACTGGCGGGGCATGAGGGCTTTGCCAAAGGCGATGTCGATACCGGGCTGATTGCGCGGGATATCGACGCGCTGACCGCGCAGCCAGAGGTGCCGGGGCGGCATTTCGCGCTGGCGGGGATGGCGGCGCTTGGGTTGGATCAGCCGCAGGCAGAGGCCGGGTTCAACCTCTGGCGACCTCTGCGGCGGCAGGTGATGCTGGGCCATGATGGCGAAGAGCATTTGCTGAAGGTGCGGGTGCTGTCCGAGGACATGCAGCTTTGGACCGTGGCCGATCACGAGCTGCGCGCCGAGCGCATTGGCGGACGCTGGAAGATCGACGGCCATGTCGCGCCGGCGGTCTCGGTTGCTGGCGACGTGGTCACGGTTTTTGACGCCTATGGTATCGCCTTTGATGTGATCGATCCGCTGGCGCGGGCCGCCGCAGCCCACGGCGATGGCAACATCGTTGAGGCCCCGATGCCCGGTCTGGTCCGTGCCATCGACGCCGAGGTTGGCCAAAGCGTTGCCAAAGGCGACCGTCTGGCGGTGCTAGAGGCGATGAAGATGGAGCATTCGTTGCTCGCCGCACGCGACGGCGTGGTGGCCGAGGTGCTGGCACAGCCCGGTGATCAGGTCGAAGCCGGTGCCGCGTTGGTGCGGCTGGAAGCCGAGGAAGACGCATGATTACGCTGCACCACTGCCCCCAGACCCGCTCGATGCGCACACTCTGGCTGCTGCACGAACTCGACGACGTGGAGTTTCAGGTCAAGGTTCATGCCTTCGACCGCAGTTTGCGCGACCCGGAATATCTAATCCTCTCGCCCGCGGGGCGGGTTCCGGCGCTGGAAATCGACGGCGAGCGCATGTTCGAGACTGGCGCGATCACGCAGTACCTCTGCGAACGCTACAGCCCCGACCGCATGGGCCGCTCTGTGGGTAGCCCCGACCGGATGGCTTGGCTGGTCTGGGTGCATTTTGCGGAAACCGTCAGCCAGCACACCGCGGCGCTGACCCAGCAGCACATCGCCCTGCGCGACGATTCCATGCGCAGCCCCATCGTGATGAAGCTCGAAGCCGCGCGGATCGGCAAATGCTATGATGCGCTGGAGGCGCGGCTCTCGACACCGCTGGAGAACCGCGACTACTTGTTGACCTCTGGCTTTTCGGCCGCCGATATCTCGGTGGGCCAAGCGGTCTATATGGCGCGGCATTTCGTGAAATTGGATGACCACCCCTCGGTCGCGGCGTGGTATGAACGGATCACGGAACGTGACAGCTTCGCACAGGCCTTGCCCGATGGGGCAAAGCTTTACGAGGAGGATTTCTACGCGCCATGGCCGGTTGAGTGACCGTGGCCCATTCAGGGAAGGAGAGCGGCCAATGAGCCTTGGACCATGTGAGATTTTCGAGGTCGGCCCGCGGGACGGTCTGCAGAACGAAAAACGCGAGATTCCCGTGGCCGAAAAGGTCGCGCTGGTGGACAAGCTGAGCGCCGCAGGCTTTGCCCGCATCGAATGCGCCAGTTTCGTCAGCCCGAAATGGGTGCCGCAAATGGCCGGGTCGGGCGAGGTACTGGCGGGAATCACACGGGCCGAGGGCGTGCGCTATGCCGCACTGACGCCGAACATGCGCGGCTATGAGGATGCGCTGGCCGCAAAGGCGGATGAGATCGCCATCTTCGCCTCGGCCTCGGAAGGCTTCAGCCAGAAGAACATCAACGCCAGCATCGAAGAGGCGTTTGAGCGGTTTGCCCCGATCCTTGAAGAGGCGCGGCATGTGGACATGCCGGTGCGGGGCTATGTCTCCTGCGTGGTGGAATGCCCCTATGACGGTAAGGTCGACCCCGGCGCGGTGGCGCGGGTGGCCGACAGGCTCTTTGCGATGGGCTGTTACGAGATTTCCTTGGGCGACACCATCGGCGCGGGCACGCCCGACAGCATCGCGCGGATGCTGCTTTCGGTGCGGGACGTGGTGCCGGCAGGGCGGCTGGCGGGGCACTACCATGACACGCACGGGCGGGCGATGGCCAATATCGACGCCTCGCTGTCGATGGGGCTGCGGGTCTTTGACGCGGCGGTGGGCGGCTTGGGCGGTTGCCCCTATGCGCCCGGCGCAGCGGGCAATGTCGCCACCGAGGCGGTGAACGAACATCTGACGGCGCTTGGCTATGACACCGGCGTCGATCAGGCGGTGGTGCTGGAAGCCGCCGAAATGGCGCGGGCAATGCGAGGCTGACATGTACGAGACTTTGACGATCGAAACCGACGCGCGCGGGGTGGCGACGCTGACCCTGAACCGTCCTGAAAAGCACAATGCGATGTCTGCGCAGATGCTGGCGGACCTGACGGATGCGGCGGGCAAACTGGCCGCCGACGATGCGGTGCGTGTGGTGGTGCTGACCGGGGCGGGCAAATCCTTTTGCGCGGGCGGCGATCTCGGCTGGATGCGCGATCAGGCGGATATGGATGCCGAGACACGCTCGGCCGAGGCGGGCAAGTTGGCGACGATGCTGGGCGCGCTCAATGCGCTGCCGAAGCCGGTGATCGGCAAAGTGCAGGGCAATGCCTTTGGCGGCGGGGTCGGCATGGCTTCGGTTTGTGACGTGGCCGTGGGGGTCGATACGCTCAAGATGGGGTTCACCGAAACCCGGCTGGGCATCATCCCGGCGACCATCGGGCCATACGTTCTGGCGCGGATGGGCGAGGGGCGCGCGCGCCGCGTCTTCATGTCGGCGCGGCTTTTTGGCGCGGCGGAAGCGGTCGATCTGGGGCTGCTGGCCCGTGCCGTTTCGGCGGACGAACTCGACGCGGCGGTCGAGGCCGAAGTCGTGCCCTATCTCTCCTGCGCGCCGGGTGCCGTTGCGGCGGCAAAGAAGCTGGCGCAGGACTTGGGTGGAATCGCCACACCAGAGGCGGTGAAAATGTCCATCGACGCGCTCGCGGCACGTTGGGAAACCGATGAGGCCGCTGAAGGAATTGGTGCCTTCTTCGACAAGCGCAAAGCCCCTTGGGTGGTCTAGCTCAAGGCTTTGGCGAAATGGCTCTATTGGGGGCCCGTGGGCGGCATTAACCGGGCTTGGCCCGTTGACCCTACCCACGGGCAGAGTTAAACCCGTTCCAAGTTTGTCTGCGCGGGCTTTTGGCCTTTGCCTCATGCCGCGCACCGCGAAAGGAGCATCCCCTTGGACGACATGCTGCGGGAATACCTGCCCATCCTCGTTTTTCTGGCCGTGGCGATTGGCCTTGGCCTTGTGCTGATCCTCGCCGCTGTGGTCGTGGCCGTGCGCAATCCTGACCCGGAAAAGGTCTCGGCCTATGAATGTGGGTTCAACGCTTTTGATGACGCGCGGATGAAGTTTGACGTGCGTTTCTATCTGGTGTCGATCCTCTTCATCATCTTCGATCTCGAAATCGCCTTCCTCTTCCCTTGGGCCGTGGCCTTCAAAGAGGTGAGCATGGTGGGCTTTTGGTCGATGATGGTGTTCTTGGGCGTGCTGACGGCTGGCTTCGCCTATGAATGGAAGAAGGGAGCGCTGGAATGGCAGTAAATGATGACGCGCTGGTCACCCCGGTGATGGGCGATGGCCACCAAAGCCCGCGGGTGAAATCCGGTGCTTCTGCGCCAGCAGCCTACGGTCAATACGGTGCGGGGCCTGATCCTGAATTCGCGACCCAGAGCCTGAATGCCGAGTTGCAGGACAAGGGTTTCCTGCTGACCTCTACCGAAGACATCATCAACTGGGCGCGCACCGGTTCACTGCACTGGATGACCTTTGGCCTGGCCTGCTGCGCGGTTGAGATGATGCACAGCTCAATGCCACGCTATGACCTTGAGCGTTTCGGCACCGCGCCGCGTGCCTCTCCGCGCCAGTCGGACCTCATGATCGTCGCGGGCACGCTGACCAACAAGATGGCCCCGGCGCTGCGCAAGGTCTACGACCAGATGCCAGAGCCGCGCTATGTGATCTCAATGGGGTCCTGCGCCAATGGCGGCGGGTACTACCACTACAGCTACTCGGTCGTGCGCGGCTGTGACCGGATCGTACCGGTTGATGTCTATGTGCCCGGCTGCCCGCCGACGGCGGAAGCACTGCTTTATGGTATCCTCCAGTTGCAGCGTAAAATTCGCCGCACCGGGACGATTGTGCGCTAAGACAAGGGCCTGCGCCGGATCGGGGCAGGCAGAAGGACAACGCGCCAAAGGCGTGGGACAGTGAGATGGCGTTGATCGGCGCGTGGAAGGAAGATTTGCGATGAGCGAACAACTGCAGGAACTTGGAGCCTATATCGAAGCCAAGCGGCCCGATTGTGTGCTGGGATGGGATGTCACCCGAGGTGAGCTGAACATGGACGTGGCGCTGGCGAATATCGCGGGCCTTGTTGAGTTCCTCAAGGGCGACCCGACCTGCCGTTTCTCGACCTTGGTCGACATCACGGCGGTGGATTATCCGGGCCGTGCAAAACGGTTCGACGTGGTCTACCACTTCCTGTCGATGTACCAAAACCACCGCATCCGCCTGCGCGCTACCGCGCGGGAAAAGGATATGGTGCCGTCAATCACAGGCGTACACCCCAGTGCCGATTGGTTTGAGCGTGAAGTCTTCGACATGTTCGGCATCCTGTTTTCCGGTCACCCGGACCTGCGCCGCATCCTGACCGACTATGGTTTCCGCGGCCACCCGCTGCGCAAGGATTTCCCGACGACGGGCTATACCGAAGTGCGCTATGACGAAGCCGCCAAGCGCGTGGTCTATGAACCGGTGAGCCTTGTGCAGGAATACCGCCAGTTCGATTTCATGTCGCCTTGGGAAGGGGCCGATTACATTCTGCCCGGCGATGACAAATCCGCGCCCGATGGCAATGTGAGCAAGGACGCGAAGTAATGGGCGGGCTGGGCTGGCTGATCCTCTCGGCGCTGACGGCCATTCCAATGGTCAAGCTGCTGCCGTTCTTTGGCATTAATAAATACTGGGCGGCGGCCTGTCTGATCCCGCTGGGCACGATCGCCTTGCTGTGGTGGATGGGCATGAAGCTGCAAGAACTGGAGAAACGGTAATGGACGGCGACATTCGCACAAAAGCCTTTGACGACGGGTCGACCGACTTTGAGTCCGGCGAGCAGAAGATCCGCAACTTCAACATCAACTTCGGCCCGCAACACCCTGCCGCACACGGTGTTCTGCGTCTGGTGCTTGAGCTTGACGGCGAGGTGGTAGAGCGGTGCGATCCGCATATCGGCCTGCTGCACCGTGGCACCGAAAAGCTGATGGAGAGCCGCACCTATCTGCAAAACCTGCCGTATTTCGACCGGCTTGATTACGTGGCACCGATGAACCAAGAGCACGCTTGGTGTCTGGCGATTGAAAAGCTGACCGGCACCGTGGTGCCGCGCCGTGCCTCGCTGATCCGGGTGCTGTTCTGCGAAATTGGCCGCATCCTGAACCACCTTTTGAACATCACGACGCAGGCGCTCGACGTGGGCGCGCTGACGCCGCCGCTCTGGGGTTTTGAAGAGCGCGAAAGCCTGATGATCTTTTACGAGCGGGCCTGTGGCGCGCGTTTGCACGCGGCCTACTTCCGTCCGGGTGGTGTCCACCAAGACCTGCCGCCAGCGCTGCTGGACGATATCGAAACATGGTGCGCGCAATTCCTGACCAAATTCATGGTCGATATCGACGAGTTGCTGACCGAAAACCGGATCTTCAAACAGCGGAACGTCGACATCGGCATCGTCTCCGAGCAAGAAATCCTCGACTACGGCTTCAGCGGCGTCATGGTGCGCGGCTCGGGGCTGGCGTGGGATCTGCGGCGTTCGCAACCCTATGAATGCTATGACGAATTCGACTTCCAAATCCCCGTGGGCAAGAACGGCGACTGCTTTGACCGTTATCTCTGCCGCATGGAAGAGATGCGCCAGTCGACCCACATCATCCAGCAGGCGATCGAAAAACTGCGCGCCCCCGAAGGGCAGGGCGATATCCTCGCCCGTGGCAAGATCACCCCGCCATCGCGCACCGCGATGAAGACCGACATGGAAAGCCTGATCCACCACTTCAAGCTTTACACCGAAGGTTTCCACGTGCCCGAGGGCGAAGTGTATTGTGCGGTCGAAGCGCCGAAAGGCGAGTTTGGTGTCTATCTCGTGGCCGATGGCTCCAACAAACCCTACCGCTCTAAGATCCGCGCGCCGGGCTTCTTGCACTTGCAGGCGATGGACCATGTGGCCAGCGGCCACCAGCTTGCCGATGTGGCCGCGATCATCGGCACCATGGACGTCGTCTTTGGAGAGATCGACCGGTGATGCTGCTTGCGTCACCCCGTTTTGAAGAAATTTACGCCGGGGGCACGATTGGCCTCCGCCTGACCATAGGTTCGAACTAATGCTCCGCCGTCTACACCCTGACCAGCCCGACAGTTTTGCCTTTACGCCCGCCAACCAAGAATGGGCCGAAGCGCAGATCACCAAATACCCCGAGGGCCGTCAGGCCAGCGCGATCATTCCACTGCTGTGGCGCGCGCAGGAGCAAGAGGGTTGGCTGACCCGTGCGGCGATTGAACATGTCTCGGAAATGCTGGGCATGGCCTATATCCGCGGGCTGGAAGTGGCGACATTCTACTTCATGTTTCAGCTGCAACCTGTTGGTTCCGTGGCACATATCCAAGTTTGCGGCACCACATCTTGCATGATCTGCGGGGCCGAGGATTTGGTCGCAGTCTGCAAAGAACGCATTGCCGCCAAACCGCATGAGTTGTCGGCGGATGGGCGTTTTTCGTGGGAAGAAGTCGAATGCCTTGGCGCGTGCTCCAACGCGCCGATGGCCCAGATTGGCAAAGACTATTACGAAGACCTGACCACCGCGCGGCTCAATGAAATCCTTGATGAGTTGAGCGATGGGCGCGTGCCGGTACCCGGCCCGCAGAACGGGCGCTATGCGTCAGAGCCTTTGGGCGGGTTGACCAGCCTCACGGACCACGAAAGCGGGCGCACGCAATACAATGCCAGCGCGCAGGCTGCGGTGGACATCGGTGATACCGTCAAACGCATCGACGGCACCGAAGTGCCGCTGCTGACCCCGTGGCAAAACCAGCCCGAGGCGCCGCAGCCTGAAACGGTGGAAGAGGTCGAAGCCGAAGAGCCGCGTCCCGCCGAGGGCGAGAGCACCGACAAAACCGGCGTCACCGAACAAGAAGCCGAAGCCACGTCAAAGAGCAAACCACGCTCCAAACGCGACCCCAAGGGCGAGAGTGCCGATGCGGCAAAGGCCGAGACCAGCGCCCCCGCGACGCCTGGCCAAAAGCCCGCCCAGTTGGACGCCCCGCGTGAGGGCGGTGCGGACGACCTGAAAAAGATCAAAGGCGTCGGCCCGAAGCTGGAGCAGATGCTGAACGGCATGGGCTTTTACCACTTTGACCAGATCGCCCAGTGGGGCCCAGAAGAGGTCGCTTGGGTTGATCAGAACCTCGAAGGGTTCAAAGGTCGCGTCAGCCGCGACAATTGGGCAGAGCAGGCCGCGCGCCTCGCCAAAGACTAAAGACGGAGATTTCACAACGGGCCAAGGACGGCACCATTACCACCCCGCAAAGCCATAAGCCGCATCGCCCGCATTAAGGGAGAGAAGGACAGTCATGACGGATATTTCGGAACGAGAGGCCTGCACCAAGCGCTGTTGGTGGCTGGGTGCCGGTGCCGGTTTGCTGGTGGCATTCCTATTGCTGGCCTTTGGCATCTGGGGGCTGTTGATGTCGATCGTGGCCGGTGTGCTGGTGGCGGTGATCGTGGGCTATCTGGCGCTGACCCTGCTGTGCAAAGACGTGCCCGCCGCTGCCCCCCAAGACAGCACGCGCAGCGCGGCGGCTGCATCGGTCGCAGGGGCTTCAAAGGCATCGGGAAGCGTTTCTTCTGCTGTGGGTTCAGTCCCCGCGGGGGACGCCGGGATCGGGGCGGCGCGCAAGGCAAGCGCGCCGGTTGAACGCGCTGAAGAAACACCGCCACAGGAGCCGACAGCGCCCGTGGCCGATACTGCTGCCGTTGAGGCGGCACCGGAACAGGTCGCCAAGGCGGAAGAAGCAGTTGCTGTAGTGACGCCCCCGAAGGAGGCCGTCGAAACCCCTTCCGCGCCTTCTAAGGAAACACCGCTTCAGGAGCCGACAGCGCCCGTGGCCGATACCGCTGCCGTTGAAGCCGCACCAGAACAGGTCATCGAGGCCGAAGAAGCGCCCGCTGTTGTGAAGACCCCGCAAGAGGTCGTCGAAGCGCCCGCCGAACCTGCGAAGGCCGAGACTGCACCAGTGCCCGCGACCGATAGCCATTCTACCGATGGCAAACCCGCGCTGCTCGACGCGCCGCGTGCGGGCGGGGCAGATGACCTTAAGCGGATTGGCGGCATCGGGCCGAAGTTGGAACAGACCCTGAATGAACTGGGCATCTTCCATTTCGATCAGATCGCAGCCCTTCAGGGGGATGAGATCGACTGGGTCGACTCCCGCCTGCGGTTCAAGGGCCGCATCCGACGCGATGATTGGATCGGTCAAGCCAAAGCCTTTGCCAATGACGGCAAGGCGAAAGGTTGACGGGGTAAGAGAGAGACATGAGCGAAGCCGAAGACAGAGCGCTTGCCCGTAAGGGCCGCACCGCAGGGCTGGTCATTGCCGTGACCATGTGTTTGTGGCTGGCCATACAATGGGCGGGCCCGGCGCTTGGCCTGCCGGGGCGCTATGCGCTGCTCTTCGATTTTGCTGCACTGGCCGCGCTTTTCTGGGCGATGGTCGTGATATATCAAATGTGGCAGGCCCGCCGGGCCAGCCGTGAGAACCAAAGGTAGGCATCATGCTTCAGGACAAAGACCGCATTTTTACCAATATCTACGGCATGCATGACCGCACCCTAAAAGGCGCGCAGTCGCGCGGCCATTGGGATGGCACTGCCGGAATCATCCAGAAAGGCCGCGATTGGATCGTGGACCAGATGAAAGCCTCTGGCCTGCGGGGCCGGGGCGGGGCGGGCTTCCCAACGGGGCTGAAATGGTCCTTCATGCCCAAGGAAAGCGATGGCCGCCCGTCCTATCTGGTGGTCAATGCCGACGAATCCGAGCCGGGCACCTGCAAAGACCGCGAGATCATGCGGCACGACCCGCATACGCTGATCGAAGGCTGCCTGATCGCCTCTTTCGCGATGAATGCCCACGCCTGCTATATCTACCTGCGCGGCGAATATATCCGCGAGCGAGAAGCGTTGCAGACTGCGATTGATGAAGCCTATGAGGCTGGTCTGGTGGGCAAGAACGCCTCCAAATCCGGCTGGGACTTCGATATCTATCTGCACCACGGTGCGGGTGCCTATATCTGCGGCGAAGAAACAGCTCTTCTGGAAAGCCTCGAAGGCAAGAAGGGCATGCCGCGCATGAAGCCGCCGTTCCCGGCGGGCGCGGGGCTTTACGGCTGCCCGACCACCGTGAACAACGTCGAATCCATCGCTGTGGTGCCGACCATCCTGCGCCGTGGGCCGGAGTGGTTCGCGGGCTTTGGCCGAGCCAACAACGCGGGCACCAAGCTCTTTGCAATCTCGGGCCACGTCAATAACCCTTGCGTTGTTGAAGAGGCGATGAGCATCGGTTTTGAAGAGCTGATCGAAAAACATTGCGGTGGCATTCGCGGCGGTTGGGACAACCTCAAGGCCGTTATCCCCGGCGGCTCTTCGGTGCCGCTGATCCCCGGCAAAGACATGCGCGACGCGATCATGGATTTTGACTATCTGCGCGAACAACGCTCCGGCCTCGGCACGGCGGCGGTGATCGTGATGGACAACTCGACCGACGTGATCAAAGCGATCTGGCGTTTGTCGAAGTTCTACAAACACGAAAGCTGCGGCCAGTGCACGCCCTGCCGCGAAGGCACCGGCTGGATGATGCGCGTGATGGACCGTCTGGTTTCCGGCGATGCGGAACCCGAAGAGATCGACATGCTGCTCGACGTGACCAAACAGGTCGAAGGCCACACGATCTGCGCGCTTGGCGATGCGGCGGCTTGGCCGATCCAAGGTCTGATCCGCCACTTCCGGGATGAGATCGAAGATCGGATCAAACACAAGCGCACGGGCCGTGTCAGCGCGGTCGCGGCAGAGTGAAACCCTGCGCGGCGGCAGGCCCCATGGCTTGACGCTTGGCGCAGGAGCGGCGATAGCGGGCGCGTGTCAGGCGCGCCCGTCCACAATAGGCGCGGGGGCGGTCGGCAAAGCCGGGCCCATGGCGCAGCGGAGTAGGTCTATGAAATATGCTTTGACGGTTTTGACGGTCAGCGCCCTGCTGGCAGGCTGTGCCAATGATGGCGAGCGTGTTGCCTTTGACGGGCAGTATTTCAGCACTAAGCTGCGCAAGGTGGATGGCCAGCGCGACGTATTTCAGGTGACGGTCAAGGATGCAGGAAAATCCATCGACGGCGCCCGCGCAGCGGCGCGCTATGAGGCGGTGAAATACTGCGTCGGCAACTACGGCAGTTCAGACATCGACTGGACCATAGGCCCCGATGCGCCGACGGGCACGCTGCGGCTTGATGGCGGCGCGCTGACGTTTCAGGGGCGCTGCCCCCAGTGATCGCATCGGCGACATATCGCGGGGCTGCGGCCCAAAGGGGCGGTGATATTGAATATCATAGCCCCCAATCTCCATCTGTCAGACGGGCCGTTCCGGCCCGCTGCATGAAGGAGAATTGATATGCGCACCCTGATGATCGCCGTGATGGGCCTGAGCCTGACCGCCGCCACCGTGACACCGGCAGCCGCCAAACCGCCGCTGCGCGAAGTGGCCGCGATTGACGACGCGCTTTTGGACATGGGCGTGGCCGACATCATCCGGAAAAACTGCCCCGACATCAGCGCGCGGATGCTGCGCGCGGTCAAGATGGCATGGGACTTGAAGGGCAAGGCAGGCGATCTGGGCTACTCCGACGCCGAGATCGACGCCTATATTGATAGTGACGCTGAAAAAGCGCGCATGAGAGCGCGGGGCGCCGCGTTTTTCAAGGCCAAGGGGGTCGATACTTCGGACCCGCAAAGCTATTGTGCGCTTGGACGCGAAGAGATTCAAAAATCGAGCCGGATCGGTTCGTTACTGAAGGCAAAGTGAGCTTATGAGCGATATCCGCAAGATCATCATTGACGGTAAGGAAGTCGAAGTCGAAGGGGCGATGACGCTCATTCAGGCCTGCGAGCAGGTTGGCATCGAGGTGCCGCGCTTCTGTTACCACGAGCGTCTGTCGATCGCCGGTAACTGCCGGATGTGTCTTGTGGAAGTCGTCGGCGGGCCGCCCAAGCCCGCCGCCTCCTGCGCCATGCAGGTGCGCGACCTGCGCCCCGGTCCCGAGGGCCAGCCGCCCGTCGTGAAAACCAACTCGCCCATGGTCAAAAAGGCCCGCGAAGGGGTGATGGAGTTCCTTCTCATCAACCACCCGCTGGATTGCCCGATCTGCGATCAGGGCGGCGAATGCGATCTTCAGGATCAGGCGATGGCCTACGGCGTCGATTTCTCGCGCTACCGCGAGCCGAAGCGGGCGACCGAAGACCTCGATCTCGGCCCGCTGGTCGAGACCCATATGACCCGCTGCATCTCCTGCACCCGCTGCGTGCGCTTCACCACCGAAGTCGCAGGCCAGCACGTCATGGGCCAGACGGGCCGGGGCGAGGATGCAGAGATCACGACCTATCTCGGCTCGTTGATCGACAGCAACCTGTCGGGCAATATCATTGACCTGTGCCCCGTCGGCGCGCTGGTCAGCAAGCCCTACGCCTTTACTGCCCGCCCGTGGGAATTGAGCAAGACCGAGAGCATCGATGTGATGGATGCGCTTGGCTCTAACATCCGCGTGGATACCAAGGGCCGCGAAGTCATGCGCTTTTTGCCGCGCAACCATGACGGTGTGAACGAAGAGTGGATTTCCGACAAGACGCGCTTTGTTTGGGACGGCCTGCGCCGTCAGCGTTTGGACACACCTTACATCCGCGAGAATGGCAAGCTGCGCAAAGCCAGTTGGCCCGAGGCGCTGAATGCCGCAGCCGCTGCGATGAAAGGCAAGAAGCTTGCCGGTCTCGTCGGTGATCTGTCATCGGTCGAAGCCGCCTTTGCGCTGAAAGAACTGATCGAAGGGCAGGGCGGTGTCGTCGAATGCCGCACCGATGGGGCGAAGCTGCCTGCGGACAACCGTTTCGGCTATGTCGGCAACGCGCGGATCGAAGACCTTGATAGCGCCAAGATGATCCAACTGATCGGCTGTAACCCAGCGGTTGAAGCGCCGGTGCTTAACGCGCGCATCCGCAAAGCGTGGAGCAATGGGGCAGAGGTTGGCCTGATCGGAGAAGCTGCTGATCTGACCTACCCGCATCACCATCTGGGCAATGACCGCGCGACCCTCGACAAGCTGATGGGCAGTGATTTCGACGAAGTGCTAGAGCAGCCTTCGGTGATCGTTGTCGGCCAAGGCGCGCTGCGCGAAGCCGATGGCGAAGCCGTGCTGGCGAAGGCGATGGAACTGGCCGAAAAGACCAAGAGCAAGCTGATGATCCTGCACACCGCCGCCGCGCGTGTGGGGGCGATGGATATTGGTGCCACAGCCGAAAACGGCATGGACGACGTGAACGCGGCAGAGGTGATCTATAACCTCGGCGCGGATGAGGTCGAAATCGGTGCTGGGCCCTTCGTGATCTATCAAGGCAGCCATGGCGATCGCGGCGCGCACCGTGCCGACATCATCCTGCCGGGTGCCGCCTATACCGAAGAGCCGGGTCTGTTCGTCAACACCGAAGGCCGTCCGCAATTGGCGCAGCGTGCCGGGTTTGCGCCGGGTCAGGCCAAAGAAAACTGGGCGATTCTCCGGGCGCTCTCGGCTGAGTTGGGCGCGCAGTTGGGCTATGATTCCATCGCGCAGCTGCGCCGCAAGCTGACCGAGGCCGTACCGCATCTGGCGAATGTCGATGAGGTGCCGGAAAACGAGTGGGCCGCGCTGCCTGCCGGTAAGCTGGGCGATGCCTCTTTCGCGCCGACGGTGCGCGACTTCTATCTCTCCAACCCGATCGCGCGGGCCAGCCAGTTGATGGCGGAACTTTCGGCTCTGGCCGCCGCGCGCCGGGCCGAGCCGATGGCGGCGGAGTGAGAGCCATGATGCTGGCCCCCTTGATGCTGCTGGCCGCCTGCGAACCGCAGGTGCCGGTGGCCGAGGATTTCATCCCCGACTACAAGGGGGTGGAGACCCAGCTTTTGGATGGCGATTTGGTGCAGTTCAACGTGGCGATGACCAAGGCGTTATCGAACCAAGACGTGTCGGATTACGCCGAATGTGCTGCAGCGCAGTACACGTTGATCCGGGGCTACGGTTTTGCACGTCATGTGCGGACAAATGTCACCGAAGAGGGTGGCATATGGCGGGCAGATGCTGTTTACACAATCTCGCCGAGCCTGCCGAAAGGCTTGAAGACAATTGATGCCGAAGTGACCGCGTTTCAATGCGCGGAACGCGGCATTCCGACGGTGTGAGGACTTATGGCTGATTTCTTTTACAACACCGGGCTGGGCATTGCCCTGCTGACGGTTGGGCAGGTTTTGCTGCTGGTTGTACCGCTTTTGCTGGCGCTGGCCTTCCTCATGTATGCCGACCGCAAGATCTGGGCCGCCGTGATGATGCGCCGCGGCCCCAACGTCGTGGGCGTCTTCGGCCTGCTGCAGAGTTTTGCCGACTTTCTTAAATATATCGTTAAAGAAGTGGTGGTCCCGGCGGGCGCTGACAAGGGGGTCTTCTTCCTTGCGCCGATGATTTCCTTTGTCATGGCGATGATCGCTTGGGCGGTGATCCCTTTTAACGAAGGCTGGATCCTGTCGGACATCAACGTGGCCATCCTCTATGTCTTCGCCGTCTCCTCGCTTGAGGTTTACGGCGTGATCATGGGCGGTTGGGCGTCGAACTCGAAATACCCCTTCCTTGGTTCACTGCGCTCTGCCGCGCAGATGATTTCTTACGAAGTGTCGATCGGCCTGATCATCATCGGCGTGATCCTCTCGACCGGTTCGATGAACTTCACGTCCATCGTGGCGGCGCAGGACGGCGACTGGGGTCTGTTCAACTGGTACTTCCTGCCGCACTTCCCGATGTTGATCTTGTTCTTCATCTCGGCGCTGGCGGAAACCAACCGCCCGCCGTTCGATCTGCCGGAAGCGGAATCGGAACTGGTGGCGGGCTATCAGGTGGAATATTCCTCCACGCCCTTCCTGCTCTTTATGATCGGCGAATTGGTGGCCGTGGTGCTGATGTGCGCGCTGGTATCGCTGATGTTCTTCGGTGGCTGGTTGTCTCCGGTGCCGTTCCTGCCCGATGGCTTCTTCTGGATGTTCATCAAGATGCTGATGGTCTTCTTCATGTTCGCCATGGTGAAGGCAATTACGCCGCGGTACCGCTATGACCAGCTGATGCGGCTGGGTTGGAAAGTCTTCCTGCCGTTCTCGCTGTTCTGGGTGGTCTTCGTGGCATTCGCTGCAAAATTCGATTGGTTCTGGGGCATCTACGCCCGCTGGACCGTAGGGGGCTGATATGGCGACGACTGACTACACCCGCGCCGCGAAGTATTTCCTGCTGGCAGACTACGCCAAGGCGTTCATGCTGGGGATGCGCTATTTCTTTGCGCCGAAAACGACGCTGAACTACCCGCATGAAAAGGGGCCTCTGTCGCCCCGTTTCCGCGGCGAACACGCGCTGCGCCGTTATCCCAATGGCGAAGAGCGTTGCATCGCGTGCAAACTCTGCGAGGCGATCTGCCCCGCACAGGCGATCACCATCGACGCCGAAGCCCGCGAGGACGGCAGCCGCCGCACCACGCGCTATGACATCGACATGACCAAATGCATCTACTGCGGTTTCTGCCAAGAAGCCTGCCCGGTGGACGCGATTGTCGAAGGGCCGAACTTCGAATTCTCGACCGAGACCCGCGAAGAGCTGTATTACGACAAGGCGAAACTGCTGGACAACGGCGAACGCTGGGAAGCCGAAATTGCCCGCAACCTCGAAATGGACGCACCATACCGATGAGTGATCCCAAGAACCCTTTTGATGCGATGATGAAGCAGGCGCAGGAAATGGCGAAAGCCTTTCCAGCGATGGATGCTTTTTCGCCCAAAGGGTTCGAGGCGATGATGGGCACCATGCCGAAGGAAATGATGGATTTCTGGTTCGGCGACACGGTGAATAAGGGCGGGCTGGACGCGCGGACGCGGCTGCTTCTGACGCTTGCGGGGCTGACCATGCAAGGCGCGCAGAATGATATGGCCCTCCGACAAACCGTGCGCCACGCGCGCGAGGCCGGGGCCACCAAACAACATATCGTCGAGACGATCAGCCAGATGTCTGTCTTTGCCGGGCTGCCGGCGATGACCCGGGCGTTGGAACTGGCGCAATCGGTCTTAGACGAAGAAAAAGATACCAAGAAGGAAGACGGCGCATGACGGTCTTTTCATTTTACCTCTTCGCGATCAGCGTCATCACCGGTGGGCTGTTCACCGTGATCAGCCGCAACCCGGTGCATTCGGTGCTTTGGTTGATCCTGTCCTTCCTCTCGGCGGCGGGGCTTTTCGTCCTGCTCGGCGCGGAGTTCGTGGCGATGCTGCTGGTCATCGTCTACGTGGGCGCGGTGGCGGTGCTCTTCCTTTTCGTCGTGATGATGCTCGACGTGGATTTTGCTGAGCTTAAGGCCGAAATGGCGCGCTATATGCCGCTGGCGCTGCTGATTGCCTTGGTGATCCTGATGCAGTTTGTCATGGCCTTTGGCGCTTGGGAGCAGAGCGCTGCGGCAGAGAGCCTGCGCGCCAATGCGATTGATCCGGCGCGTTTCAATACCGAAGCGCTTGGTCTGCTGCTTTACGATCGCTACTTCCTGCTCTTCCAGCTGGCGGGTCTGATCCTGCTGGTCGCGATGATCGGGGCGATCGTGCTGACACTGCGTCACCGTAAGGACGTGAAACGCCAAGACGTGGTGGCGCAGATGATGCGCGACCCGGCCAAGGCGATGGAACTGCGCGACGTGAAGTCTGGGCAGGGCCTGTAAACACCGGAATTTTTTAAAAATTCCGTAGCCGTTTTCTTTGAATGAAAACGACTGAATCAAAGAGAAAAGGGACGTCGAAATGTCGAGAACAACAATCGTGGTACTGGTCGTGGTGTTGATCGTCGTGTTTTTCGGTGGCCGCAGCTTTATCGGCTAAAACCTCGGCAATCCCGGTGGCAGCCGGGGCAAAGTGAGACTAAAAGCCCCATCAAATGGGGCGCGACCAAAGCCCATCAAAGGGCGGGAACGTAAGGGACGACATGATCGGACTTGAGCATTACCTGACAGTGGCGGCGACGCTGTTTGTCATCGGCATCTTCGGGCTATTCCTGAACCGCAAGAACGTGATCATCTTGCTGATGAGTATCGAATTGATGCTGCTCGCGGTGAACATCAACCTCGTTGCCTTCTCCAGTTTCCTTGGTGATTTGACGGGGCAGGTGTTCACACTCTTCGTGCTCACCGTCGCTGCGGCGGAGGCTGCCATCGGCCTCGCCATTCTGGTCTGTTTCTTCCGCAACCGTGGCTCGATCGCGGTGGAAGATGTCAACGTGATGAAGGGCTGAGGCAATGGAAACCACGATCCTATTCGCCCCGCTTGTGGGTGCCATCCTCTGCGGTTTCGGCTGGAAGATCATCGGTGAGAAGGCCGCCCAGTGGACCGCCACGGGGCTGCTGTTCCTTGCCGCCTTCCTCTCTTGGGTGGTGTTCCTGACGCTGGACGGTCCGACCGAGCAAATCCAGATCCTGCGCTTTATCGAGAGCGGCACGCTGAGCACCGATTGGGCGATCCGCATGGACCGTTTGACCGCGCTGATGCTGATCGTCATCACCACGGTATCGAGCCTCGTTCACCTCTACTCCTTCGGCTACATGGCCCACGATGAGAACTTCCGCGATAACGAGAGCTATCGCCCCCGGTTCTTCGCCTATCTGTCGTTCTTTACCTTCGCGATGTTGATGCTGGTCACAGCCGACAACCTCGTGCAGATGTTCTTTGGTTGGGAGGGCGTCGGTGTCGCCTCCTACCTGCTGATCGGTTTCTACTTCCGCAAGCCGTCGGCCAATGCCGCCGCGATGAAAGCCTTTGTCGTCAACCGGGTGGGGGACTTTGCTTTCCTGCTGGGCATCTTCGGCCTCTATATGCTGACGGACTCGATCCGCTTTGATGATATCTTTGCCGCGGCACCCGATCTGGCCGAGCAGACGGTGACTTTCCTGTGGAACGATTGGAATGCGGCAAACCTGATCGCCTTCCTGCTCTTCCTCGGGGCGATGGGTAAATCGGCGCAACTGTTCCTGCACACATGGCTTCCCGACGCGATGGAAGGCCCGACCCCGGTGTCGGCGCTGATCCACGCGGCGACCATGGTGACCGCGGGTGTTTTCCTTGTCTGCCGCATGTCGCCGGTGATGGAATTCGCACCCGAAGCGATGGCCTTTGTCACGGTGATCGGCGCGACGACCGCCTTTGTCGCGGCGACCATCGGCCTTGTGCAAACCGACATCAAACGTGTGATTGCCTATTCGACCATGTCGCAGCTTGGCTATATGTTCGTAGCGGCTGGCGTTGGCATGTATTCGGCGGCGATGTTCCACTTGTTCACACACGCTTTCTTTAAGGCGATGCTGTTCTTGGGCGCGGGCTCGGTCATCCACGCGATGCACCATGAGCAGGACATGACCAATTACGGCGGTCTGCGTAAGAAAATCCCCTATACTTTCTGGGCGATGATGATCGGCACATTGGCGATCACCGGTGTTGGCATCCCGCTGACGCATATCGGTTTCGCGGGCTTCCTGTCGAAAGACGCGATCATCGAAAGCGCTTGGGGCGGTGGGTCGATGTATGGTTTCTGGATGCTGGTGATCGCCGCGGCGATGACGAGCTTCTACAGCTGGCGACTGATTTTCCTCACGTTTTTCGGCAAACCGCGTGGCAACAAGCACACGCATGAGCACGCCCACGAGAGCCCGATGGTCATGCTGATCCCGCTTGGCGTTCTGGCGCTCGGCTCGGTCTTTGCTGGGATGGTTTGGTACGGCAGCTTCTTTGGCCATGCAGATCAGGTTGGCAAATTCTACGGCATCCCGATGGCTGAAATGGCCGAAGGCGGCGACGCTCATGTCGAGGGGGCCGAGGATGACCACGGTGCCACTGGCCCGGTCGACGGTGATCATGGAGCCGACGCTTTGGTCGAAGGCCAGCAGGACGCGGGCGCGCATCACGAAGCCTTTGGCGGTGCACCGGGTGAGGGGGCGCTTTACTTTGCGCCCGACAACCACGTGCTGGATGACGCGCACGCCGCCCCGACTTGGGTTAAGGTCTCGCCCTTTATCGCGATGCTGGCCGGTCTGGTCATGGCCCTGTGGTTCTATATCTGGAGCCCGACCGTCCCGGGACGTTTGGCGGCAAACCAACGCCCGCTTTACCTGTTCCTGAAAAACAAATGGTACTTTGATGAGGTTTACGACGTGATTTTCGTGCGTCCCGCCAAAACGATCGGCCGGTTCCTGTGGAAACGCGGCGATGGCACTGTGATTGACGGCACGCTCAATGGCGTCGCCATGGGGATCATCCCCTTCTTCAC
Source organism: Sulfitobacter sp. LC.270.F.C4 (assembly GCF_032922545.1). Lineage (NCBI taxonomy): Bacteria > Pseudomonadati > Pseudomonadota > Alphaproteobacteria > Rhodobacterales > Roseobacteraceae > Sulfitobacter > Sulfitobacter sp. LC.270.F.C4. Next base: position 1,607,880 of record NZ_CP136692.1, read on the forward strand.
CCGCCTCGCGGGTAAGGCACAGACGGGCTATATCTTCACCTATGCCTTCGCCATGGTGATCGGCATCGCCGTTCTGGTGACATGGATGACGATGAGCGGAGGAGCGAACTGATGGATACGCATCTGCTTTCAATCATCACATTCATTCCGGCCTTCGCTGCACTGATCCTCGCGGTCTTCTTGCGGGGCGACGATGCCGCTGCCGGGCGCAACGCGAAATGGCTGGCCTTCATCACAACGACGGTCACCTTCCTGATCTCGCTTTTTGTGCTCTTTGACTTTGACCCGTCCAACACCGACTTCCAATTCGTGGATGAGGCCGATTGGCTGCTGGGGCTGAAGTATCGCCTTGGCGTTGACGGGATTTCGATCCTCTTCGTGATGCTGACCACCTTCATGATGCCGCTGGTTATCGCGGCAAGCTGGAATGTTGAGCACCGCGTCAAGGAATACATGATCGCCTTCCTGCTCTTGGAAACGCTGATGCTCGGCGTGTTCATGGCGCTGGATCTGGTGCTCTTTTACCTCTTCTTTGAGGCGGGTCTGATCCCGATGTTCCTGATCATCGGCATCTGGGGCGGGAAAGAGCGTATCTACGCGAGCTTCAAGTTCTTCCTCTATACCTTCCTCGGCTCGGTGCTGATGCTGGTGGCGATGGTCGCGATGTTCACTGAGGCGGGCACGACCTGCATCGGCGGCTGCGAGATCAGCCTGCTGACCCACAACTTCGGCTCCGAGAGCTTTGAGCTGCTGGGGATTCAGATCGTCGGCGGCATGCAGACACTGATGTTCCTCGCCTTCTTTGCCAGCTTCGCGGTCAAGATGCCGATGTGGCCAGTGCACACATGGCTGCCCGACGCACACGTTCAGGCCCCGACGGCGGGTTCTGTGGTGCTGGCGGCGATCCTGCTGAAAATGGGCGGCTACGGCTTCCTGCGCTTCAGCTTGCCGATGTTCCCCGTCGGGTCCGAGGTGATGACGCCGCTGATCCTGTGGATGTCGGCCATTGCCATCGTCTATACCTCGCTAGTGGCGCTGGTGCAGCAGGACATGAAAAAGCTGATCGCCTATTCCTCGGTCGCACACATGGGTTTCGTGACCATGGGCATCTTTGCGGCGAACCAGCAGGGGATTGATGGCGCGATTTTCCAGATGATCAGCCACGGCTTCATCTCTGGCGCGCTCTTCCTCAGCGTTGGGGTGATCTATGACCGGATGCACACCCGTGACATTGACGCCTATGGCGGTCTGGTGAACCGGATGCCGGCCTATGCACTGGTCTTTATGTTCTTCACCATGGCGAACGTGGGCCTGCCGGGCACATCCGGTTTCGTGGGGGAATTCCTGACGCTGATGGCGACCTTCCAAGTGAACACTTGGGTGGCGGCAGTGGCGACCACGGGCGTGATCTTTTCGGCGGCCTACGCGCTGTGGCTCTATCGCCGCGTGGTGATGGGCGACCTGATCAAAGAAAGCCTCAAGGCGATCACCGACATGACCGCACGTGAGAAATGGATCATTGCGCCGCTGGTAGCGATGACCCTGATCCTGGGCGTCTATCCGGCGCTGGTGCTGGATATGATCGGGCCGTCGGTGGCTGCTCTCGTTGACAATTACGACATGGCGCTGGAGGCGGCTGACACCGCTGTGCAGACCGCCGATGCCTCGCATTAAGAAGGACTTGGCGCATGATATCCGCTGATCTGAACATCATTCTGCCCGAGATCGTCCTTGCGGGGTTTGCCCTGCTTGGCCTTCTTGGCGCGGTCTATACGTCGAAAGACAAGGCCGCCGGGGTGCTCGTCTGGGTGACCGCGGTGGTGATGGTGCTACTGGCTGCTTGGGTGGCCATGTCCGGCGACGGCACCACCAACATCGCCTTCCACGGCATGTTCATCGACGACAGCTTTGCGCGCTTTGCCAAAGTGGCGATCCTGCTCTCGGCGGCGGCTGTCTTGGTCATGTCCGAAAGCTATATGAAACTGCGCGGGTTGCTGCGGTTTGAATATCCGATGCTGGTGGCCTTGGCTGTTGTCGGCATGATGATGATGGTCAGCGCAGGCGACCTGATGGCGCTCTACATGGGGTTGGAGCTGCAATCGCTAGCGCTCTATGTCGTGGCCTCGCTGCGCCGCGACTCGGTCAAATCCACAGAGGCGGGCCTCAAGTATTTCGTGCTCGGCGCGCTTAGCTCGGGCCTGCTGCTCTATGGTGCGTCGCTCGTTTATGGCTACGCCGGGACCACGCTTTTCGCGGGCATCATCACCACGGCGCAAACCGGCGGCACCTCGCTCGGGCTGCTCTTTGGTCTGGTCTTCCTGATTTCGGGCCTTGCCTTCAAAGTTTCCGCCGTGCCGTTCCACATGTGGACACCGGACGTATACGAAGGTGCGCCCACCCCGATCGCGGCTTTCTTTGCCACAGCGCCAAAAGTCGCCGCCATGGGCCTGTTCGCACGGGTCATGCATGACGCCTTTGGCCAGATCGTCAGCGATTGGAGCCAGATCGTGGCGCTTCTGTCGGTGCTGTCGATGTTCTTCGGCTCTGTCGCCGCGATTGGTCAGACCAACATCAAGCGTCTGATGGCCTTTTCGTCGATTGCCCACATGGGCTATGCGCTGATGGGCTTGGCTGCGGGCACCGCCTTTGGCGTGCAGGCGATGCTGGTCTATATGGCGATCTATGTCACCATGAACCTCGGCACCTTTGCCTTCATCCTGCTGATGCAGAAAGACGGCGCGCCGGTGACCGATATCACCCTGCTCAATATGTATGCTAAGACCAATCCGGGCCGGGCGCTGGCGATGCTGGTGCTGCTGTTCAGCCTGGCGGGCGTGCCGCCGATGCTGGGTTTCTTCGGCAAGTTCTATGTGCTGCGCGCGGCGTATGAGGCCAATATGGCATGGCTCGCCGTGGCGGGCGTGATCGCTAGTGTGATCGGTGCGTACTACTACCTGCGGATCGTCTTTTACATGTACTTCGGCGAAGAGCGCTCTGACACGCTGGATCATCAGAACGGCGGCGTGCTGACCGTGGTGTTGATGGCCTCAGCTGTGATCATGATCGTCGGCATCGCGAATATGTTCGGTGTCGAGGGCATGGCCGCCTCGGCTGCGGCGTCGCTGGTGAACTGAGCGGTGCGGCGGACGATCGGCCGGACCAGCGCATGAGCCACTGGCCGGAAGGCTATGGCCGGCGCGTCTATGACTCGCTCAATTCCACCCTCTCAGAGGCGGCGCGGTTACAGCAAGAGCTGACCGCGCCGACTTGGATTCTCGCACTGGAGCAAACCGCCGCCCGGGGCCGCCGGGGCCGCAGTTGGACCACGCCGCGCGGCAATTTCGCGGCCACACTGATGATGCCGCGCAAAGAGCCGCCCGGCGTCGCCGCGCTGCGGTCCTTCGTGACCTCGCTGGCACTTTACCGCTCTTTCGTCGGGGTGACCGGGCGCGAGGATGCCTTTGCCCTAAAATGGCCGAACGATGTGCTCCTGCGAGGCGGCAAGGTTGCGGGTATCCTGCTCGAAAGTGTGGGCGACCATCTGGCCATCGGCATCGGCGTGAACCTTGCTCATGGGCCCGAGGCGAGCACGCTGGAAGCCCGCGCCCTGCCGGCGGTGACACTGCGTGAGGCGGGGGGCAATGTGAGCGCCGAGGATTTTCTCGACGTGCTTGCGCGGGAATATGCCGGTCTCGAAGAGCAGTTCACGACCTATGGTTTCAGCACAATCCGCAGCGCATGGCTCGCCCATGCCGCGCGGCTCGGAGAGGTCATCACCGCCCGCACCATGCGCGATGAGATCACCGGCGTTTTCGAAGATGTAGACGGCGCAGGCAATCTGATCCTGCGCACCCGCGACGGCGCGGTGCCCATCACCGCAGCGGATGTGTTTTTCTAAAATCTGGGGGAGGGGAGGCACCATGCTTCTGGCAATCGACTGCGGCAATACCAATACCGTGTTCTCTATCTGGGACGGGGAAGAGTTTATCGCCACTTGGCGCACCTCGACCGAATGGAAACGCACGGCGGATCAATATTACGTCTGGCTTAACACGCTGATGCGGCTGCAAAATATCGACGCTGACATCACCGATATGATCATCAGCTCAACCGTGCCACGGGTGGTGTTCAACCTGCGCGTTCTGGCGGATCGCTACTTTCACACGCGCCCTCTTGTGGTGGGCAAACCGGGCTGCGAGTTGCCCATCGACGTGCGCGTGGATGCGGGCACGCAGGTCGGGCCAGACCGTTTGGTGAACACAGTGGCAGGCTATGACCTTTATGGCGGTGACCTGATTGTGGTGGACTTCGGCACTGCCACGACCTTTGACGTGGTGGCCGATGATGGGGCTTATATCGGCGGCGTGATCGCGCCGGGGGTGAACCTCAGCCTAGAGGCGCTGCATAGCGCCGCCGCGGCCTTGCCGCATGTCGATATTTCCAAACCGCCGCATGTCATCGGCACCAATACCGTGGCCTGTATGCAGTCTGGTGTCTTTTGGGGTTATGTCGGACTGGTTCGTGAGATATGTGAGCGCATAAGGGCGGAACGTGCAAGACCCATGCGCGTTATCGCCACGGGGGGTCTGGCACCGCTGTTTCAGCAGGCAGTCGACCTGTTCGATGATTATCAAGATGAACTCACGATGCACGGCCTGACCGTGATCCACGATTATAATAAGGACAAAGCTGAATAATATGAGCAGCGAACGATTTATCTATCTGCCCCTCGGTGGGGCGGGTGAAATTGGCATGAACGCCTATGTCTACGGTTACGGCAAGCCCGGTAAAGAACGGCTGATCGTCGTCGACATCGGCGTGGCCTTTCCGGACATGGACAGCACGCCGGGCGTGGACCTGATCCTGCCCGACATCTCTTGGCTGAAGAAGCGTCGCGATCAGATCGAAGCGATCTTTATCACCCACGCCCACGAAGACCACATTGGCGCCATCGCGCATTCCTATGAGGTGCTGAAAGCGCCGATCTATGCGCGCGCCTTTACCGCCAATATCGCCCGTCGGAAGATGTCTGAACACGGCCACCCCGAAGATGCGGTCACCACGGTAAGCGCATGGCCAGAGCAGATCACCGCAGGCCCGTTCAAAGTGGGCTTCCTGCCGATCTCGCATTCGATTCCTAAATCCTCGGCCATGGTCATCGACACGCCCGAGGGGCGCACGATCCACTCCGGCGACTTCAAGATCGACCGCACGCCCGGCGTCGGCGAGGCCTTCGACGACGCACTCTGGGCAGAGGTCTGCAAGGACGGCGTGAATGCGCTGATCTGCGACAGCACCAATGTCTTCTCCGCTCATCCCGGCCGCTCGGAAGCGACCGTTGGGCCGGAGATCGAAAAGCTGGTGAGCAGTGCCGAGGGCATGGTCGTCGCCACGACCTTTGCCTCCAACGTGGCGCGGGTCAAAACGCTGGCAGAGGCGGGCGCACGGGCAGGGCGGTCGATCGTTCTGCTGGGGCGTGCGATGAACCGCATGGTCGAAGCCTCGATCCAGACCGGTGTGATGACAGACTTTCCGCCTGTCATCTCTCCCGAAAATGCCCGGGCAATTCCGCGCGAGAACCTGATGCTGCTGGTCACCGGCAGCCAAGGTGAACGCCGCGCGGCCTCTGCGCAACTGGCACGGGGGAAGTATCAGGGCATCGAGTTGAAAGAGGGCGATCTGTTCCTCTTTTCGTCGAAGACCATCCCGGGCAATGAGCGCGGCGTGATCGGCATCATCAACCAGTTCTCTGAAAAGGGTGTGGATGTGGTGGATGATTCCTCGGGCCTCTACCACGTGTCGGGCCACGCGAACCGCCCTGACCTTGAGACGCTGCATGCGATCGTCAAACCGCAGGTTCTGATCCCGATGCACGGCGAGCACCGTCACCTGCGCGAGCATGTGAAGATTGCCAATGCCAAGGGCATCACCGGCGTGTTGGCCGTGAACGGTATGATGATCGACCTGTCGGGCAACAAGCCCAAGGTGGTTGAACATGTCGACACGGGCCGCATGTATCTGGACGGGTCGGTTCAAGTCGGCGCGTTGGATGGTGTGATCCGCGACCGTATCCGCATGGCGCTGAACGGCCATGCCACCGTGACCATGATTTTGGATGCGGATGATGAGCCCTTGGGCGAGCCTTGGGTTGATCTGATGGGTCTGCCTGAAACGGGGCGGTCCAATGCACCGCTTGTGGATGTGCTGGAACAAGACCTCAGCCAGTGGCTGAACCGTCAGAAAGCCGCCACCCTGCGGGATGACGACAAGCTGAACGACGGTCTGAAAAAGGTCGCACGTCAGTCGTCTTACGACGAAATCGGCAAGAAACCCGAAGTCACCGTGGTGGTCAGCCGTCTGAGCTGACCTCCTCCCCACCGCTGCACATATAGACCGCGCCGCCCACTGCGACCACGCTTACCCCCGTGGCCGCAAGGGCGGCGGGGGTCGATAGCGCGGTGGCCAGCGTCGTGCCTGTAGTCGCCAGATTGGCGCTCAGTGCAGATGCCCCTCCCGTCAAAATGAAGGCCCCGGATTTATGCGCCACGGCGCGTAGGTTGTCCGGCTGGCTGATGGTGTCGACCGCGGATCGTGCGATGTTCTTGCTGATCTCGACGGTCTCTTCCTTGGTGGTGTTCACCCGTTCGCAAAAGGTCTTTTTGCAATAGCCGCGATAGTTCCGCGAGCCGGGGATCAGGAAATGCCCATCCTCGGGCGTGGCGGTCAGGCAGTAGCCGTCGATCTGGTCGAGCGGCACAGTGGTGGCAAGGTAGTCGAACAGCACCCCGCTGTCACAGGCGGGTGGGGCGCCCCAAAGGCTGCTCCATTTCCGCGCGGGCCAATTTATCAGCCGTTCGCGGGCGCCGACTTCCTCGGCGAAATTGGCGAAATTCTCGGCCTCTACGACAACTTCGGCGCCGTTGACCTCGGCCCGGCAGCGTTCGGCGCTGGCGGGGGCAGAGATAAGGGCGGTCAGGGCAAGGGTGAGGGCGAAGAGAGCAGGGCGCAGCATGATGGTCCTATCTGAGAGGTTTCCCCTCACATAGCACAGACGAAAAAGCCGCCAATCCCGGCCGGGATCAGCGGCGAATTCATGCCCGCGGGGGCTGTCTTAGATGCGCTCGCGGAAGCTTAGGCCGATAAAGTCAGGCGTGTGATCGCCCAGCCCGACGACGCGGTTGTCGTTCCCACCGCGTTTGTCATTCCGGCCCCGACCACGCGAAGGTTTGTCATTGTTGCCGCCGCGCTGCGATTTGCGCCCGCCCTGCGCGCTTTCGGCTTCGCGCTCTGGGGTCACATCGGCTTTGGCATCTTTCGGTGCCTCGGCCTGCGGTTGCTTGGCCTCATTGGAGGTCTCAACGGGTTTGTCCGTCTGAGGCTTATCCGTCTGGGGCTTATCCGTTGGGCGCCTATCCGTTTGGCGCTCGTCGGCCTGCGGTTGCTCAGCCTGTGGCTTGTCTGCCTGTGGTTTGTCCGACTTACGGCTGCGCGACCGGGTGCGCTTGGGCTTGTCATCGGTCTTGGCCGGGGCGTCAGACGCTTCTTCTGCTGGTTTGGCGTTGCCAAGCGGGTTCTCGATGCGCGGAATTTCCTTTTGCACCAGACGCTCGACGTCTTCAAAGTTCTTGTCGTCGCGGGGTTGGCAGATCATGATCGCCTTGCCGTTGCGGCCCGCACGGCCGGTGCGGCCAATACGGTGAACGTAGTCCTCGGCGTGGCTGGGCACATCGAAGTTGAAGACATGGCTCACGCTCGGCACATCAAGGCCACGCGCGGCAACGTCTGAGGCCACGAGGAAACGCAGCTCGCCATTGCGGAAACCTTCGAGCGTCTTGGTCCGCTGGCTTTGGTCAAGATCGCCGTGGATCGGGGCGGCGTCATAGCCGTATTTCTTCAATGACTTAGCAACGGTATCCACGTCCATCTTGCGGTTGCAGAAGATGATCGCATTGGTGCATTTCTCGCCTTCGGCGTCGATCAGCAGACGCAGCAGCTTGCGCTTCTCGGTGGCTTCACGGTCCTTGCGCGAGGCTTTGAACATGACAACGCCCTGTTCGATGGTCTCGCTCGTGGTGGCCTGACGCGCCACTTCGATCCGCTCAGGATTGCTGAGGAAAGTGTTGGTGATCCGCTCAATCTCTGGCGCCATGGTGGCCGAGAAGAACAGCGTCTGACGGGTGAAGGGCGTGAGGCCGAAGATCCGTTCGATATCGGGGATGAACCCCATGTCGAGCATCCGGTCGGCTTCGTCCACGACCATGACTTTCACGTCCGAGAGGATCAGCTTGCCCCGCTCGAAATGATCGAGCAGGCGGCCCGGTGTGGCGATCAGCACGTCGACGCCTTTGTCGATCAGCTTGTCTTGCTCTTTAAAGCTCACGCCGCCGATCAGCAGCGCTTTGGTGAGCTTGAGGTGCTTGGAATAGGTGTCAAAGTTCTCGGCCACCTGTGCGGCCAATTCCCGCGTGGGGCAAAGCACGAGGCTGCGCGGCATCCGCGCACGAGCGCGGCCCCGGGCGAGCAGCGACAGCATCGGCAGCGTGAAGCTGGCGGTCTTGCCGGTGCCGGTCTGGGCGATGCCCAAGACGTCGCGGCCTTCGAGAGCGGGGGGAATGGCGCCCGCCTGAATAGGTGTGGGCAATTCGTAGCCAGCCTCTACAACAGCTTTGAGGACCTTGGCATTCAGGTTTAGATCGGTAAATTTTGTCATGTGCGTCCGGGTTGAGCGGACACTGACTTGGCCCGCGGCAGCAATACAAGCCGGCCCGAATGGCCCAAGGGGCGGCATTTGCCGCGGCATGTTGCGAAAGCGCATAACAAGTTGCGGCCCAGCCGTCAAACACTTGACCTCTCAGGCGCTTAACTTGCGAATTGGCGCGACACCTTTGCATCAAGGTCGAGATCGGCAAGGCGCAGCAATCCCTTCGCCTTTAGGGTCGCGCGCAACTCGGGGGTGTCGGCGCAGACCTCATTGAAAAAGGCGCGCAATCCCGCCTCGCCCCCTTCGGCTTCGATCATGGAAAAAAGCTCATGCATCGACAGCCCACCGCGATCACGGGGCCGGTTGGGGGCGAGATCGGAACGGTAAGAGCCTTTTTCCAGCCGGTAGCGATAGGCGGCCAGCCAGTCGGGCCAGCTTTTCGCGTGCAGATGCGCCAGATCAATGCCGGGCTGTTGCTCTGGCCCCTCAATCATCGCGTCATTCTGAAAAGCGTTGTGTATTTGAAGGCGAACGTCGGCCATCCCGGTGCGGACAAAGACCTTTCCGGCCAAATGGCTCAAGAATCCCCCTTTGACGTATTCGCCATAGGTTGGATAAAGCTCCGACACGATCTGCGCCCTCTGCGGGCCGTTTGGAATGAAGGATTTGAAGGCTGTCGCATCGCCTGCCAAAGCCTCCATCGGGCGGATGCGGGCGATCTTTTGCGCCGCGGGCAGGGCGGCGAGCACCTCTCCCACAGGGCGCTCGGCAACAAGGAATTCGTCCACATCCATATGGATCAGCCAATCCACATCATCCGCGCGGTTATAGGCGCGGGTGGCGTTCTGGCTTTGGCGGACCTGATGCTTTTGCGGGCGTTTGCCACAGAGCTTTTGCCAATAGGCATCATCGCAGGTGACGACGCGGATCTTGGGGTGGGCTTTCAAACTGTCGAAAGCCTCTGGGTTCTCAGCGTCGAGAAATAGATAGAGCCGATGCGCACCTGCCTCAAGATGGTAGGCGGCAAAGCGTCTAATCTCGTCAGCGGGGGCCAAAATTGTGGCAACCAGCCCCCATTTCGTCGTCGTCGTCATCGCGTCTCCCCGGTTGGGTCCAGAATGCCATGATTGCGCGCGAAATCAAGGCTTACGACCCATAGCGGAGAGGCTAATTCAGACCATCATTTCCTTGGTCGCGGTAAGTTTCACGTCCGGGTAATCGCGCTCAACCCGGTCGATGTCCCATTGCAGGCGGGTTAGGTATACGATGTCGCCGTCGTGGTCATGAGCGATGTGCTGTTTGTTGCTTTCGGTAAACTTATCAACGGCCTGTTTCGTGCCATTCACCCAGCGAGCCGAGGTGAATTGCGACGGCTCGAACCGCACCGGCAGCCCGTATTCCAACTCGATCCGGCTGGCGAGCACTTCGAACTGCAATTGTCCAACAACGCCCACAACAAAACCCGAGCCGATGGAGGGTTTGAACACTTTCGCGGCACCTTCTTCGGCAAATTGCATCAGCGCTTTCTCAAGGTGTTTCGCTTTCAGCGGATCGCCCGCGCGGACCGATTGCAGCAATTCGGGCGCGAAGGAGGGGATACCGCTGACGCGCAGCGCTTCGCCTTGGGTCAGCGTGTCGCCGATGCGCAGCTGCCCGTGGTTGGGGATGCCGATGATGTCACCGGCCCAAGCCTCTTCGGCCAATTCGCGGTCTGAGGCCAAAAACATTACCGGGTTGGAAATCGTCATCGGCTTCTTGGTGCGGACATGGGTCATTTTCATGCCCCGCTCGAAATGCCCCGAGGCAAGGCGCACAAAGGCGACCCGGTCGCGGTGTTTGGGGTCCATGTTGGCCTGCACCTTAAAGACAAAGCCCGCGACCTTGGTTTCTTCGGGCAAAATCTGACGTGGCGTGGCGGCTTGGATTTGCGGCTCTGGCCCGTATTTGGCGATGCCTTCCATGAGTTCACGCACCCCGAAAGAGTTGATCGCAGAGCCGAACCAGATCGGCGTCAGCGTGCCTTCGTGCATCGCTTTGAGGTCCAAGGGCGGCAGCAATTCGCGCGCCATCTCAAGGTCTTCGCGCAGCTTTTCCAGCAGGGCGGCGGGGACGTGTTCGGCCAGCTTGGGGTCGTCCAACCCTTCGATCTTGATGCTGTCGGCCACGCGGTTCCGGTCGGCGCGGTCCATCAGTTCCAGACGGTCGCGCAGCATGTCATAGCAGCCCACGAAATCGCGGCCCACACCGATGGGCCAGCTTGCGGGCGTCACGTCGATGGCAAGGTTTTCCTGGATTTCGTCAATGATCTCAAAGGTGTCGCGGCTTTCGCGGTCCATTTTGTTACAGAAGGTCAGGATCGGCAGGTCGCGCATCCGGCAGACTTCGAACAGCTTCTGCGTCTGGCTTTCCACACCCTTGGCCCCATCGATCACCATCACGGCGGCATCCACCGCCGTCAGCGTACGGTAGGTATCCTCCGAAAAGTCCGAGTGGCCCGGCGTGTCGACGAGGTTGAAGCGGTAGTTGGTGTCACCGCTGTGGAAATCGAACGACATGGCCGAGGCCGAGACCGAAATGCCCCGGTCCTTTTCCATCGCCATGAAGTCCGACCGCGTGCGCCGCGCTTCGCCCTTGGCGCGCACTTGGCCAGCCATCTGAATGGCCCCGCCGAACAGGAGGAACTTTTCAGTTAGCGTGGTCTTGCCCGCGTCAGGGTGGCTGATGATCGCAAAGGTGCGACGGCGCGCGATCTCGGCGGGCAGGGCGGGGCGGTTTTGCGGCGTGTCCAACATCCGCCCCATATAGGCTGCGCCGCGACCGGGCGCAATCTGGCCATTGCTGCGAATCGGCTCTGGGCATAGGATGAGAACATAAGTGGTACATGGAGGGTTTTGCGATGGAACTGAAAGAGATTGCTCAAGAGTTGGTAAACGGCTGCCGGGCCGGTGCCGCCAAAGTGCGTGAGAACCTTGATAAGTTATATGCCGAGGATGCCGTTTCGGTAGAGGCCGCCGATATGGGCGGGCAGGGGCGTGAGACGCATGGGATCAAGGCCATCCACGGCAAACACGACTGGTGGGAAAACGCGATGGAAGAGCACGCGACCGAAATCTCTGGCCCGTTTTATTTCGGCGATGAGCAGTTCAGCGCGGTCTTCAAGGTCGACGCCACCGACAAGCAAAGCGGCGACCGCTTTCAGATGGAAGAGATCGGCGTTTACCACGTGAAAGACGGCAAAATCGTCCGGGAAGAGTTTCACTATGCCGTTGAGGCACCTTAACGGGTCGAGGCTTTGCGCAGCAGCGCCGCCGCATCGGGGCGCTTGAGCAACGCCTCGGCCAGATCGAGCCCGGCATGGGGCAGGTCGGAATGGCCGGGGATCACCTCGCCCAAGGCCGCCGCCATTTTGGGCGGCAGGACAGAGCGAGTGCGGCTATCGACCAGCATGGATTCGGCGGCAATCCCTTCGGCGTAGATGATCTGATGACTGTCAAAGAGCAGTTGGAAGTAATCGACAAAGCCGCCGTCCTGCACCGTCACGCTGTCACCGTTCACCAGATGCCGCGCCTTCACCAGCAATTCGGACCGGCCCGCACCCATCTCATCGCTGCGTTGATAGATGAAAAGCCGGTGGTCGGGGCTGACGATCAGGTCATGTTCGTTGTTCAGCGTGCCTGCCTGAATGCGGATCGGGGCGAATTCGCCCACCGCGCGCAGGGTGCTTTGACCGATCCAGCGTAGGGTTTGAACGCCGTCGTCGCGGGTTAGGATACGGTCACCGACGCGAAGGTCTTCGATGGGGCGCAACTCTCCGGTGCTGAGCGAGATATGGGTGCCGCGTGTGAAGGACACGCAGGCGAGTTGGCCGAATTTCTGACGTGCGGTCTGGGTGTCGATGCCCACAATACGGTAGCCCGTTTGCGGTGTCAGCGGGCCTAGCGGCAAAAGGTACACCTCAGCCGCGTGGCCCTTGCCATCAACCTCGACCAGCAGCAGCGCCTCTTGGGTTTGCCCGTCGGGCGACATCAGCGTCAGCAGGCTATCAAGGTGCAGGTCCGCGCCGGGATTGCCCACGCCGGTATCCTCGGCAAGACGCAATTGATCGCCCGGCTGGGTCAGCAACGACAGGCGCTGTGGCTCGGCTGCGCGGTCCAACTCATAGACATCATCCAACACCAATTCGGCGGCAAAACCCAGCGTATCGCCCATATTCGCCCCGTCGCTCGCGCAAAATTGCCCGGCGCGGTAGACGGCGATGTTCTGTGCAGGGGCGGTGCGGGTGCGGGACATGACGGGCCTTTGCTTTGGGGCTTTCGCCAGCGGGATAAGGTAGAATTGTGGCCCCCATGGGTCAAGGCTCGGGTGATTTGCTGGCATTGGCCGCAGGCCGTGGTAGGCATATGCAAATGCACAGGAGGAATCGCATAATGGATTTGGGAATCAAGGGGAAGAAGGCGCTGGTCTGTGCCTCATCCAAAGGGCTTGGCCTTGGCTGCGCCGAAGCTCTTGCGGCGGCAGGGGTCAACCTTGTGATGAACGCACGCGGCGCCGAGGCGCTTGAGGCGTCGGCAGAACGTATCCGTCAGGACTATGGCGTCGAAGTCGTCACCGTGGCGGCGGATGTGGCCACCGAAGAGGGGCAGGCGCTGGTCATCAAGGCCGCCGAGGGCTGTGACATTCTCGTCAACAACGCGGGTGGCCCGCCTCCGGGGATGTGGCATGACTGGGACCGCGAAGATTTCATCAAGGCGCTCGATGCCAATATGCTGGCCCCCATCGCGTTGATCAAAGCGCTGGTGCCCGGCATGATGGAGCGCGGCTGGGGTCGGGTCGTGAACATCACCAGCCAGTCGGTGCGCGCGCCGATTGCTGTCTTGGGGCTGAGTAACTCGGCACGGACCGGGCTTACGGGCTATGTCGCGGGCACCGCGCGTCAGGTCGCGGGCAAGGGGGTCACGATCAACAACCTGCTGCCGGGCATCCATGCCACCGACCGCGCGGATTCGCTTGATGCGGGTGTGGTCAAGGCCAAGGGCATCACGCTGGACGAGGCCCGCGCCGAGCGGCAGGCGGGCATTCCCGCAGGCCGCTACGGCACCCGTGATGAATTCGGCGCGACCTGTGCGTTCCTTTGTTCGCAGCACGCGGGCTTCATCGTGGGCCAGAACCTGCTGCTGGATGGCGGCGGCACCAATCTCACCATGTAAGCAGAGCTTGGCCGGGGCGCGCGTCCCGGCCATTGCGCTTCGCATCGGATCACATTCCTGACAGCAGCGGTTTCAGCGCTGGCGGGGATTGAGGGCGGCGGCTAACCCTTGAGGGTCAGCTTTTCGCAAAAGGTCCGTCCGCATGCAAACCACCGTTCTTGTCCTTCTTTTCGCGGCCATAATCCTTGCCAGCCTGCTGGTGGCCCCGCGTCGCGCAACGGTCGAAGGGTTCTTTGGCGGCGCCAATGCGGCGGGCCGTGCGCCGGGGCTTTGGGTGCTGGTGCTAAGCCAAGTCACCACATGGATCTTTGCCCGTAGCCTGATGAACGCCGCGATCTTGGGCTATTTCTACGGCATCGCGGGCACGCTGGCCTATGCGGCCTATTACGGGTCGTTCCTGACAGGCGGCTTTATCGTGGGGCAGTTGCGCCGGGGCGGCGCGCGGTCGGTGCAGGACTGGCTGGGTGGGCATTTCGGGCGTTCGGGCACGGCGGCCTATAACCTCGTGATCGGGCTGCGGCTGCTGTCCGAGGTCTTTGCCAATCTGCTGGTCGTTGCGCTGATTTTCGAGGCTGTCTGGCCGGGGTCCGGCACGCTGGCGGTGCTGATCGTCGCGGCTTTGGGCTTTGGCTATTCGGCATGGGGCGGGCTTTCCGCCGCGCTGCGCACGGATGTGGTGCAGATGCTGGTCTTTCTTGTTGTTTTCGGCCTTGCGCTTGGCGCGCTGCTGCTAAGCCCGGGGTTCGAGCTTGGCGCGGTGCTGAGTGCGCCGGGCGTCTCGGGGCCCTACAACGGTTGGGTGCTTTTGGCGGTCGCCCTGTTGCAGGTCTTTTCCTACCCCGCCCATGACCCGGTGATGATGGACCGCGGCTTTCTGGCGGATGAGGCAACCACGCGGGCCTCTTTCCTGCACGCCTTTTGGATTTCGACACTCTGCATCATCGGCTTTGGCTTTTTCGGCATCCAAGCCAGCCTGACCGGTGCGGCCTATGAAGGCGAATTGATCGGCACATGGGGGCAGATGTTTCCGGGCTGGATCTTCGTGGCGCTGATGCTGTCTTTGCTGGTCTCGGCGCTTTCGACGCTCAACTCGGCGCTGGCCTCCGCTGCGCGGCTGATGGTTGAGGAATGGCGCATCGCACCGCGCAGCCTGATGGGCGGGCGGCTGGTAATGGCGGGGTTCATGATCTCGGGCGCGCTGCTGACGCTTTGGGGAAATGCCACGCTGTTTGACGCGGTGGCGGTCAGCGGGACGGCGTCGATGTTCCTTACCCCGGTGCTGTTGGTGGGGCTGGTGGCAGGGCGGCGGATTGCGATTTGGAGCTACCTTGCCGCCTTCGCCGCCGCGATGCTTGGGGCTGCGGCCTATTTCGCGCGGGGCTGGGCGCCGGTGGCGGCCCTTCTGCCCGAGGGGCATAAATACGAGCAATTGCTGGTGATTTGTCTCTGCGTGCTGCTGGCTGGCTTTGCAGCGGTGCTTGCGGGGGCGCGGCGAGGCTGATAGCTGGGTTCCCGAGCGATTTGATCGGATACCGCAAGTTCCATGAGTGACCCCACCCCCCGACTGGAAATCCGCAACCTGCGCCGCACCTATGGCGGGCGGCAGGTTGTCGATGATGTTTCGCTGAAAATCATGCCGGGGCAGGTGACCTGCCTGCTTGGCCCTTCGGGCTGCGGCAAATCCACAACCCTGCGCATGATCGCGGGTGTTGAGATGCAAGACAGCGGCACGATCCACGTCGATGGCAAGCTGATCTGCGACACCATGTTCCGCGTCCCGCCTGAGCGGCGCGAGATTGGGCTGATGTTTCAGGATTTCGCCCTGTTCCCGCATCTGAGCGTCGCCGATAACGTGGGCTTTGGCCTCAAGAAAGGCACCAAGGCCGAGAAGCGCAAGCGGATTGAGGAATTGCTCGAACGGGTGGACCTGCTGCGCTATATCGACGGCTATCCGCACCAGCTTTCGGGCGGGGAGCAGCAGCGCGTGGCGCTGGCCCGTGCGCTGGCGCCGCAGCCGCGCATCATGCTGATGGACGAGCCCTTTTCCGGCCTCGACAACCGTCTGCGCGACGGCATCCGCGATGAGACCCTGAGCATCCTGAAAGAAGAGGATACCGCCGTTCTGCTCGTCACCCATGAGCCGGATGAGGCGATGCGCATGGCCGATGAGATTGCGCTGATGCGCGACGGCAAGATCGTCCAGCAGGGCGCGCCCTATAACGTCTATACGCGGCCCGTCGATCGCGCCTCTGTCGCATTTTTCAGCGATGCCAATGTGCTTGAGGCCACGGTGACCGGGGCGCTGGCCGATACCGTCTTTGGCCAATTCCTTGCCCCGGGGGTGCCCGATGGCACGCCGGTAAATATTGTCTTTCGCCCGCAACACCTGCGCATCGACTTTGACCGTGCAGGCAAAGGCCCACGCCCCACGGCGACCGATGGCACCCCGGCCCGCGCCGTGGTGGAACGCGCGCGCTTTATGGGGAACGAAAGCCTTGTTGAATTTGTGTTGGAAGAGGACGGATCGCGGCTCAAGGCCACGGTGCCGAATGTCTTTTTGCCGCAACCCGGCGCCGTCATGTGGCTGACCGTGCGCCGCGACCGCTGCTTTGTCTTTCCGGTGACGGCATGAAGCCCCTGATGGTAGAATTCGGCATGGGGTCGTCCCTGCGCCGCGCCGATTATACGCAGGCCGCGACACGCGCGGTGCAGGATGCGCTGTGGCATAACTCGATCAATCTGGCAGAGCTTTTTGGTTTCGATAGGTCCGCCATGCGGATCACCCTCGACGTGGGCGTGCAACGGCCCGATCTGGTCGACCCCGAAGCGCTGCGCGCGGTCTTTCCCTATGGCGAGGTGACGGTGAACCTGCATCACGGCGGGTTGGATGCGCCGCGCCCCGAAGGAGAGGGGAACCCGACCGTCATGGCGAATGTGGCCCTTTCCGTCGGTTTCGACATGGAGCCTGCCGATGACTGAGCAGCGGATCATCATCGAAATGGGCATGGGCAACGATCTGCACGGGATGGACTATACCAAAGCCGCCGCCCGCGCGATCGAGGATGCCCTGCGCCATTCCTCTCTGCCGCTTTTCGGCGCGCTTGACGTGACCCCGGACCAGATGCGTGTGCAGGTCACCGTGGCGGTGCAAGAGCCTGAAAAGGTAGATGTCGACGCGCTGGTGGCCAATCTGCCGCGTGGCCGGGCCGAGGTACGTGCCGTGAAGGGCGGGCTGAATGTGCCGACGGGGCAGGATACCATCGTGATCGCGCAGGCGAGTGTCGAGGCGTTCTTGCCGCTGCAGACCGGTTGGCAACTGAAGGGCTGAGCCGGGGGGCAGACCGTCCGGGCGGTCTGGGCCAGCCAAGCGGACCTGCGCCCGTGATTCAGGGCTAGGGGTGGTAGTCAGCCAGCGTTTTGCCCGGCTCGTCGACGAACAGCTCCGGCAAGGCCTCGGCGCTTTCGATCTGATTGATCGCGTAGGTAGCAAATTCCTTTTCATCTTCGCACCAGGCGGTCAGCATCCAAAACCGCCCCCAATTCTCAACCTTCAGAGGCCGTAGCACGCGGGCCTCTTCCCCCGCGACCCCGATCCGCAGCTTCTGACGCGCCAGCACCGCGGCGCGCAGCACCGGCAGATGGGCAAAAACCCGTGTGGCCTTGCCCTGCGCCGTCAGCGCCTGCGACCAAGCGGCCCCCTCGGCGATGGTCTCGGTCGGCAAGACCGCGTCGAACTTGGCGGCCAATGTCTCTGCCGCGCCCTGCAAGGCGGGGTCTCCAACCTCTGCCGCGACGGCAAGGCCGAGGTTCAGCGCCTCCAACTCAGACGGGGTTAGGGTCAGCGGGGGCAGGGTGATCGCCGGGGTGATCCGATAGCCTTCGCCCCGCGTCCCGACGATGGACAGGCCCGCCGCGCTGAGCTTGCCCATATCGCGGTAGATCGTGCGGGGGGAGACGCCAAACAGCCGGGCCAAATCCTCGGCCCGGTGCAGCCGCCCATCCCGCAGCCTGTCGATCAACCGCACGAGCCGATCTTCGGTTTTCACTGACACCATGACGCCTCCTGACGCTCCTGACAAAAACATGTCACAAAGGGAATTGCACGCCCGAAAATCGGCAGTCCTTCGCCCGCAGCACCGCCCAACCGCCGCTTTGCCCCTTCATGGTCCTGCCGCCGCCCGCTATCACAGGCAGGACGGCGCTGCATGACTTGCGCCAAACATGATGGGAGAACAGACATGTTGAACAATATCGGACTGCCGGGCCTGCTGCTGATCGCGGTTGTCGTGCTGGTGCTTTTCGGCCGCGGCAAGATTTCCTCGCTTATGGGTGAAGTCGGCAAAGGCATCACCAGCTTCAAAAAGGGCATCAGCGAAGGCGAAGAAGAGACCAAGCGCAGCGACGACATCAAACATGTCGACGAAGTGCACCATGCCGACCTGCCCGAGCATGCCGATCAGGGCACGCATCCCAAGACCGACCTGAAGGCCGACAAGGACCGGGTGTAACCCGATGTTCGATCTGGGTTGGACAGAACTTTTAGTCATCGGCGTGGTGGCCCTGATCGTGGTCGGCCCCAAGGATCTGCCCGTGCTGTTTCGGCGCGTTGGGCAATTCGTGGGCAAGGCCAAGGGCATGGCGCGTGAATTCAGTCAGGCCATGAACGACGCCGCCGACGAAAGCGGCATGCGCGAGATGTCGTCGTCGCTGAACAAGTCGCTGAAAACCGCGACCAACCCGCTGGGCAGCGCCATGGATGAGGTGAAGGACGCGACCCGCTCGCTGACCAACTTCGACCCCGAGAGCGAGACCGGCAAATTGGCGGCGCAAAAGGCCGAGGATGTGAGGAAGATCCAAGCCAGCACCGCCCGCGCCGCAGCCGAGCGCAAGCAGCGCGAAGCGGCAGAAGCCATGTCTCAGGCCGAGGCGGCAGAGGCAAAGTTGTCTGACGCGACCCCGGCCCGGGACGAAGCTGCGAAAGCTGCACCGGCACGGCCCGTGATCGAGAAAGACGCGGCACCAGCCAAGGCGGCGCCTGCTAAAGCGGCCTCAACCAAAGCGGCGCCGGTCAAAGCAGCGGCCAAAGCAGCGCCGGCCAAGGCAGCGCCGAAAAAGCCTGCTGCCAAGAAACCCGCTGCGAAAAAGCCTGCTGCCAAAAAGCCAGCGGCAGCCAAACCCGCTGCGAAAAAAGAGTAAGTTAAATGAGCGCCTCCGACGACTATGAGATCGACGACAGCTCGGCCCCGTTGATCGAACATCTGGCCGAACTGCGCACGCGGCTCATCCATTCGGTCATCGCCTTTATCATCGGCATGGTGATCTGCTTTACCGTCTGGAACCCGATCTTCAACTTCCTGACCGAACCGCTGTGTTCGGCCATGGCGGAACGGGGCCAAGAGGATTGCGGGCTGATCCTGATCAAACTGCAAGAAGGTTTCTTCGTTGCGATTTCGATCTCGCTTTTGGGTGGTTTGGTGCTGGGCTTTCCCTTCATCAGCTACCAGCTTTGGCGCTTCGTGGCACCGGGGCTCTACAAGAACGAAAAGGGCGCTTTTCTGCCCTTTTTGATCTCCTCGCCGGTGATGTTTTTCCTTGGTGCGGCCTTTGCCTTTTACGTCGTCACGCCGCTGGCCTTCGATTTCTTCCTTGGGTTCCAGCAGGCGGGTACGCTCGTCGGTGAGGGGCCAGAGGGTGAGAACGGCATCGCGGCCATCGCATTCCAAGGCTCGGCGCAGGAATACCTCTCGCTTACGATCAAGTTCATCGTGGCCTTTGGCCTGTGCTTCCAGCTTCCCGTGCTGCTGACCCTGATGGGCAAGGCCGGGCTGGTCAGTTCCGAAGGTCTGGGCAACGTGCGCAAATATGCCGTGGTGGCGATCCTTGTGTTGGCTGCCCTTGTCACGCCGCCAGATGTGATCACGCAGGTGATCTTGTTTGTTGTTGTCTACGGCCTTTACGAAATCTCGATCTTCCTCGTGCGTCGGGTCGAGAAAAAGCGCGACGAGAGGCTGCGCGAAGAGGGCTACTTTGACGACGAAGACGAGGAAGACGAGGAAGACCTGCTGTGATCGACGATCCGATGGACCGTATCGCAGCGGCGCTGGAGCGTATGTCTCCGGCGCCGCTGTCCGCCCCGGACTTTGACGCCGCGACCGCATTCGTCTGGCACACCGACCCCGACCGTCTGGTACCGGTGCCGCAGGTCGCGCGAATCGACCTGCCGCTGTTGATTGGCGTCGACCGGGCGCGGGATACCCTTCTGGCCAACACCCGCCAATTCGCGGCGGGTCTGCCTGCGAACAACGCGCTGCTCTGGGGTGCGCGTGGCATGGGAAAATCCAGTCTTGTCAAAGCGATACACGCAGATGTTCAGGCATCACATGAAGCGTTGCGCATCGTCGAATTGCAGCGCGAAGACCTGCCCTCGGTCGGGCGGCTTCTGACACTGCTGCGCGGGGCGTCGCAGCGGTTTATCCTGTTTTGCGATGACCTTAGCTTTGGCCATGATGACGCGCATTACAAGTCGCTGAAGGCGGTGCTGGATGGCGGCATCGAAGGGCGGCCCGAGAATGTGGTGCTCTACGCCACCTCGAACCGCCGTCATCTGATGCCGCGCGACATGATCGAAAATGAGCGGGGCAGTGCGATCAACCCTTCGGAGGCGGTCGAGGAAAAGGTCTCTCTCTCCGATCGTTTCGGGCTTTGGCTTGGGTTCCATCCCTGCGATCAAGACCAGTATTTGGCGATGATCCGCGGCTATTGCGATGCCTTCGGCGTAGAAATCGACGACGACACCCTGCGCGCAGAGGCTGTCGAATGGCAGGCCACACGCGGGGCGCGGTCGGGCCGGGTGGCATGGCAGTATTTCGTGGATTTGGCTGGCAGAAAGGGCGTTCCCGTCTCAGGAGGGTAACCGCGCCTGTCTGGTGCTTCAGCAAAGAGGCCCGCAAGTTCTGCGGGCCTTTTTTTGTTTGATTACTGGATGTAGGGCGTCGGATCGACGCTCTCAAAGCCCTTGCGGACCTCAAAATGCACATGCGATTCCGATCCGCCGCGCAGTTTGGCGATCTGCTGGCCCCGGCTGACGGTATCGCCCTTGGCGACATTCACGCCGTCCACATTGGCATAGACCGTGAGCAGGTTGTCCGGGTGGCGCACCACGACAATCGGAATGCCCTCGGCGCTTTTGGTGATCGCGGCCACGGTGCCCCCTTCGGCGGCCTTCACCGGCCCGCCGGGGTTGCCCTTGATGTTGATGCCCTCGTTCTTGCCCTTGGAATAGGCGCGGATGATGGAGCCTTGGACCGGCGGTGTCATCTTCGTCGTTTTTGCAGGGGCGGTGGGTTTGCCGACATCGGCCACAGGCTCTTTCGGCTCGACTTTGGGAGGCAATGGTTTCGCCGTCTCATCCTGCGGCAGCGGTTTGGCCGCCGAAGGAGGCGTCGGCGTGGGGCTGCCCGCGCCGGGTGCGCTGGTGACAGGTTGCACGGGGCGCGAGGCGGCGGCACTGGATGCGGTGTTGGTCGCCTGACGCGGGGGCGCTTGTTTCTCTACCGGGATCAGCAGGAATTGCCCCTCGCGGATCGCGAAATCGGGGCCGAGGCCGTTCCACTCCGCCAGCGCTTTGACCGGCACGTTATAGAGGCGCGCAACGGTATAGGCGGTCTCGCCACGCTCGACCCGGTGGCGCACCGGCTCTTTCGCCGATTGCGGCGCGGTAGGCTGAGGCGCTGTGGGCTGCGGCGCGGTGGTGCCGGTGCTTGCAGGGGGCAGGCTTTGCGTTTGCACGCTCGGCGTCGCCGGGGCGCGGTCGATGGCGCTGCCCGCAAGGGTGGTGATATCGACGGCGCCATTGGTGCCGGGGGCAGGTTCGGCGACCCGCCGGGGCAGGGCGATGATCTCTCCTTGGCGAAGCGGGACGCCCGGATCAATGCCGTTGTAGCGTGCGAGTTCGCCGCTGTCGGCCCCGACACGCGCGGCCACGTCTTTCAGCGTATCGCCACGGCGGGCGACGGCGACTTGATAATTGGGGTAGGCGATCACGCCCCGGGCGTCGGGCTTGGGGCGGTCCGCCAAGGGGCCGCGTGCCGCTTCGGCGGTGGAAAACCCATCGCCAAAGGTGCTGCGCATATCGTAATCCAGTGGCTGATTTTCGCAACCTGCCAGCAGTATCGCACTGGTCCCGGCCATTAGGGTCAGCCGCATGGGGCGGCGCAAGCGTGTTTGGCGCATCTGCAAGTCCTCATCTTCGCCCCAGACGGTAAGGGGCGTTGTCCGTGTCTCTCTAACCTATTAGCCGTCCTTGCCCAAGCCTTCCAGCAGGGGGACAAAGCGCACGGCGCGCAATTCGTCGTATTCCAGCCCATCAGCGGTCTTTCGCACGCGGATGAGGTGTTGGACGGTGTCGGATTGGCCGACGGGCAGCACCATGATGCCGCCTTCTTTGAGCTGGGCCAGCAGGGGGCCGGGCGGGTCTTCGGCGGCGGCGGTCACGATGATCCTGTCAAAGGGTGCCTGTTCGGCTAGGCCAAAGCTGCCATCGGCGGTGATCGCCGTGATGTTGTTAAGATCCATCGCCTCGAACACGCCGCGCGCCTCTTGCACCAAGCGCCGGTGCCGGTCGATCGTATAGACCCGCCGCGCAAGCTTGCTGAGGATCGCGGCCTGATAGCCCGAGCCGGTGCCGATTTCGAGCACCTTATCGCGCGACGACACCTGCAAGGCTTGGCTCATCAAACCCACGACAGAGGGCTGGCTGATGGTCTGGCCGCAGGCGATGGGCAGGGGCATATCCTCATAGGCGCGGCTGGCGAAGAGGCCGCGGATAAAGGGGCCGCGGTCGATCGCTTCCATCGCTGTCAGCACGCGCGCATCGGTCACGCCCTTGGAGCGCAGCGCATAGAGGAACTGCATCTTGCGTTCGGCTTCAGAGATCGGCTCTTCGTTCATCCGTTGATGCCTGTGAGTGTTTCAAGCGCTGCGTGGTCCGTCAGGTCACAGCGCATTGGCGTGACTGAGACATAGCCATCAAGGTTCACACAGGCGTCACTGCCGGGCGCTGTCTGCACGCGCTGGTCGCCGCCTTTGATCCACAAAAAGCGGCGGCCCGAGGGCGACAGATGCGCCTCGGTGGAGAACCCGGTGGCGGGGCGGCGGCCTTGAGGGGCGAGCCGGATGCCGCGCACATCGGCGCCCGCGACGGGGGGGAAGTTCACGTTATAGAAAAGGCCATAGGCCGCTTCTTCGCTGGGGCTATGCTCCAGAATGCGGCGACAGGTCTCGACGCCATGCTGGGCTGCGGCCTCATACGGATCAGCCAGATCGCGGTTGGCGGGGCCGTAGTATTGCGACAGGGCGATGGCGGGCAGACCCTGCAAGGCCGCCTCGATCGCGCCGCCGAGCGTGCCGGAGTAAAGCGCGTTCTCAGCCGCGTTGTTGCCCCGGTTCACGCCCGAAAGCACCAGATCGGGGGGCGCGGCGGTCATCGTGTCGTGGATCGCGGCAAGGACGCAGTCAGCGGGAGAGCCTTCGGTGGCAAAGACGCGGTCGTCCAATTGCGAAATCATCATCGGTTTGGTGTAGCTGATGCAGTGGCCGACGCCGGATTGCTCAAACGCGGGTGCGACGGTCCAGACCTCGCCCTTGGGCCCGGCCAATTCCTCGGCAATGGCGCGCAGCACGGCCAGACCGGGCGCGTTGATGCCGTCATCGTTTGTAATCAAAATACGCATGAAAGGCCCCTTTTTGCCTTGATAGGCGAGGGGCGGACCGGCGGCAAGCGCAGCGCGCCGGTGCCGCGCGGTTCACAAGGCGGAGTTTTCCGACAGTTGCGCCAATACCGCAGCGGCCTGCGTGGCGGTGTCACTGAGCGCTGCGCGGTCTTCACCGGGAAAGAAACGCGCGCGGGTGGCAGTGGGCATCGGGTCGGGGGTGAGGATATGCACGCGCGGGCCGATCTGCGCGGTTTCAACCTGCCAAGAGGTCGCCAGCGCGATCTGCGCGGCCTTGGTCGACCCGTAGCTGCCGAAGAATTTCGTGCCAGCACGCGGATCATCAAAGAAGACCGCCGTGCCCTCTGCCCCCAAAAGCGGGGAGACAAAGGTGATCAGCCGCGCCGTGGCGGTGACATTGCCCGCGATGGATTTCTCCATATCCTTGGCGTCAATGTGATCGGTGGGCGTTAGTGGGGCTGCGTGCACGGCGCAGTGCAGCCAGAGGTCAAGCCCGCCCCAACGGTCGTGGATGCCCCGGCAAAGCACCGCCATCGCATCGGCGTTGGTGATGTCCATCGGGGCCAGTGTGGCGCTGCCACCCTCGGCTTGGATACGGTCATCCAGCTCTTCCAACGCGCCGGTCGTGCGACCGACGGCGATGATGTGGTGGGTGGGGGCCAAAGCCTCTGCCAGAGCGGCCCCAAGGCCGCGCGACGCGCCGGTGATCAATGCTGTCTTGCTCATGCCCGCGATGTGCACTGCCCCGGGCGGCAGGTCAAGAGGCGCGGTGTCGCGCCTCCTTGAGCCGCTCAGCCCTGCGGCAGGCGCAGCACTTTGTTGCCGCGGCGGCTGGAAAGCACCAATGTGCCTTGCCCAATGGCCGAAACAACGCCGCCAGCGACTTGGTCGCCCACTTCAACGCGGGAGATTTTGCCGCCGCCTTCGCGGATCAGCGCGCCGGGCGTAGCGTCGCTGCCGAAAATACCAATCAGCGCTGTGCTGGACAGATCGGCCTTTTCAGTTGCCAGATCGGAGACTTTCTTTGGGGTCGGGGTCCCAGTGCTCGTCATGATGTGCCTTTCGCCTGTGGTTGCGTTTTGCGCGGCAGTCCCCCGCGCTCGCAAGGCGTCAGCTAACCCCTGCCGCAGTGCAGCGGAAGGGGGCGTTTTTGGGATGCGCAGGGTTCTGCCAGAGCGTCGGCAAAGCAGCGCCGACGACTCACTTGTAACGCTGCGACCTTTCGTAAGGCTTAACCTGGGTTAGCCCACAAAGGCCTTTTCCACGACGAAATGCTGGGGGTCGGAATTGGCGCCCTCGGTGAGGCCAAAGCCTTCGAGTATCTCCATGATATCCTTGTTGAAGCCCAAGCTGCCGCAGACCATGGCGCGGTCGTGGGCGGCACTGATCTGGGGCACGCCGAGATCTTTGAACACCGTGCCATCCTGCAAAAGGTTCGTGATCCGGCCCATCTTGGGGCTCTCTTCGCGGGTGGTGGTCGGGTAATAGCGGATCTTGGCGAGGTTTTCGGGGCCGATCAGCTCTTGCATCAGTTCGTCGGCCTTCAGCCCTTCGATCAACTGGCGGCCATATTCCAGTTCCGCCACATCGCGGCAGGTGTGGGTGACGATGACCTCATCGAATTTCTCATAGGTCTCAGGCTCGCGCAGCAGGCTGGCAAAGGGGGCAAAGCCCGTACCGGTGGCGAACATCCACAACCGGTCGCCCGGCAGCAGCGCGTCATGCACCAGCGTGCCCACGGGCTTGGGCCGCAGGATGATCTGGTCGCCGGGCTGGATGTGCTGCAGTTTCGAGGTCAGCGGGCCATCCTGCACCTTGATCGAGTAGAACTCCAGCTCATCGTCCCACGCGGGGGAGGCGATGGAATAGGCGCGCAGCAGGGGTTTTTGTTTGCCCGTCTCGGGGTGCGGATCGCCCATCAGGCCGATCATGACAAACTCGCCCGAGCGGAAGCGCAAGGACGCGGGCCGCGATACCCGGAACGAGAAAAGCTGATCCGTCCAGTGGGTGACAGAGGTCACGGTCTGGGCGTCGGGCAACGTCGGGACGGGCTTGGCGGCGGTTTGGTTCACTGTGCTCTGCTCGGTCATCATGGTTTCCGCAAATCGGTTTGCGGCCTCTACTTATGGCAAGGAAGGGGGGAGGGCAATGAAGCGGCCTATTTGGCCGCCGCTGCCTGTGGGGAGGCTCCGCGAAGGCGGGACTGATAGTCATGGGCCTGCCAATCGGCGCGGGCCAGCCATTGGTCCTCAGGTTGACGCGCGGCGAGATCATCGTCGATCTCAACCTCATCAAAACCCGCGCGGCGGGCCATGGCGTATTGGTCGGCCAGCACGTGCCCGCGGGCGCGCAAACGGCCCGTGTAGCCCCGCAGGCGTAGGACACGTGCGATGGTAAAGCCGCGCCCATCCGCGAAAGAGGGGAAATCGACGCGGATCATCTCCAGCGCCGGGGCGAGGGAGAGGGCATGGGCATCGGCGTCAGAGGCCAGATCGACGGCGCGGCAATCATTCGCCGCACCATCCTCGCAATAGCCATGGGTCCAGTCGTCGGCGGTGAAACCTGTGTCGGTTACGAGTACGCTCATGATTTGTCTCCTGTTCGGACCACTTTGCCGTTCTCAAAGTGGATGCCGCATTCTTCTTTGTTCTGATCGCGCCAGCGCCCGGCACGCGGGTCTTCGCCGGGTGCCACGGGCGAGGTGCAGGGTGCGCAGCCGATCGAGGGATAGCCCTTGGCCACCAGCGGATGCCGGGGCAGGCGGTTCTCGGTGATGTAATCGGCCACATCCGAGGTTGCCCAATAGGCCAGCGGGTTCACCTTGATGCGCGGGGCAGCGCCATCGTCGGGGATCTCGACTTCAAAGAACTCCAAGGCCGCGCGGCTGCCGGATTGAAAGCGTTTGCGTCCGGTGATCCAGCCGTCATAGCCCGCCAGCGCGTTCTGCAAGGGCCGCGTTTTGCGCAATGCGCAGCAGGCGTCGGTGTCATACTGGTGCAGCGTGCCATCGGGATCCTGTGCTGCGATCTCTGCGCTGCGCAGGGTGGTGACCTTGCGCAGGCCCAGCCGCTCGCTCAGCTCCTGCTGGTAGACGAGCGTTTCGGCAAAGAGCATCTCGGTGTCGATAAAGAGCACCGGGATATCCCGCGACACCATTGAGGCAAGGTGCAAGAGCGCCACCAATTCCGCGCCAAAGCTTGAGACGAGGGTGAGGTTCTCGATCTCGGCATAGGCGCGGCGGATGACATCCGTCGCCCCGTGGTGGCGCAGGTCCGCGTTGAGCCGTGCGACTTTTTCCTCGACCGCGCGCAGCCCCTCGGGGGGCGGCGCATCGGTATTTGAGAAAGGATGAAGTTCAGGGGTGTCAAGCGGCATTGGCCCGGTCCTTATTGGCCGTCTCGGGGTAGAGCACCGCTTTGAAAGGCGCGAGCCCGAGGCGGCGGTAGGCTTGCAAGAAGGTCTCTGCAGGATCGTTGCGCAGGTCGAGGTAGCCCAGAACAAGGCGTTCGATGGCCGGAATGATCTCCTCGGCCGAGAAGCCGGGGCCGGTGCGGGTGCCAAGACTCGCATCCTCGGTGCCATCGCCGCCAAGGGTGATCTGGTAGTTCTCCACGCCCGCGCGGTCGAGGCCGAGGATCCCGATGTGGCCCACATGGTGGTGGCCGCAGGCGTTGATGCAGCCCGAGATCTTGATCTTGAGCGGGCCCACGTCATGCTCCAGCTTCAGCTCGTCAAAGCGGGTGGCGATTTCTTGGGCGATGGGGATCGAGCGGGCGGTGGCCAGCGCGCAATAGTCCATGCCGGGGCAAGCGATGATGTCCGAGATCAGGCCGATGTTGGCAGTAGCCAGCTTGGCCTCTTTCAGCGCGGCATGCAGTTCGGGCAGGTCGCTGCGGTGCACGTGGGGCAGGATCACGTTCTGCTCGTGGCTAATGCGCAGCTCGTCATGGCCAAAGCGGCGCGCGAGATCGGCCATCACGCGCATCTGGTCGGCTGTGGCATCGCCCGGTGTGGCGCCGTGGGCCTTGAGGCTGATCGACACGATGGCATAGCCCGGCGCGCGGTGTTCGGCGAGGTTGGTATCGGCCCAAGCGCGGAACACGGGATCGTTGGTATAAGCAAACTCGTAGGCCGCGAGGGAGGCGGTTTTGAACTGGGGTGCTGCGAAATCGGATTCAATGCGCGACAGCACTTGTTGATCCACGCCGGTGAATTGGCTGCGGATCAGGGCGTATTGCGCGTCAACGCGGGCGCGGATGTCTTCGATGCCGTTTTCGTGCACGGTGATCTTGATCCGCGCTTTGTATTTGTTATCGCGGCGGCCCAGCACGTTGTAGACGCTGACGATGGCTTCGAGCGTGGGTAGGAGGTCGTCATGCTTCACGAAATCATAGAGCACCTTGCCGATCATCGGGGTGCGGCCAAGGCCGCCACCGACGATGACTTCGAAGCCCTGTTCGCCATCGCGTTCGACGATGCGCAGCCCGATGTCATGGGCTTTGATCACCGCACGGTCGGCGGCGGCACCGGTGACGGCCACCTTGAACTTGCGCGGCAGGAACTGGAACTCGGGGTGGTCGGTGGACCATTGGCGGATCAACTCGGCCACGGGGCGGGGATCGGCCACCTCATCGGCGGCGGCACCGGCGAAATGGTCCGCCGTCACGTTGCGGATGGTATTGCCGGAGGTTTGGATGGCGTGCAGGTTCACCTCGGCCAGCGCGTCGAGCATGTCGGGCACGTCGCGCAGCTCGGGCCAGTTGTACTGGATGTTCTGGCGCGTGGTGAAGTGGCCGTAGCCCTTGTCCCATTTCTCGGCGATGAAGGCGAGCTTGTCCATTTGCGCGCTGCTCAGCGTGCCATAGGGGATCGCCACACGCAGCATATAGGCGTGCAGTTGCAGGTAGAGCCCGTTCATCAGGCGCAGGGGTTTGAACTCATCCTCAGTGAGCGAGCCGTCGATGCGGCGCTCGACTTGGGCGCGGAACTGGGCGTTGCGCTCGGCGAGGAATTTGTCGTCGAATTCGGTATAGCTATACATCACAGGGTCTCCTGTTTGCCGTGGGCGTAGTTCGACGGGCCTTTGGCGCGGAACTCTTCGCGAAAGTGTGTGGGCTTGGGGCCGCTGGCCTCGGGGGCCACATCAGCGAGGTAGACGCCGACGACCAGATCCTGCTGACTGAGCGCGTCGATCAGGCGCAGATCGGCGTCGGCCTCATCGGTCAGCACTTCGGCCTCGGAAAGGCTGCGGGTCCAGCCGGTGGCGGTTTGGTAGACAACGTCGCCTTCGAGCAGCGCATTGGCGGTGATGACCTTGGGGGTGAAAGGCTTGGGCATATCAGGCCAGCTCCTCTAGCGGGGTTTGGGTGGCAGCTTGGACGGCGGCGCGCGGGGCGAGGCCGTAGAAGGTGAGCGCGGGGCCGGTCATTTCGGCATCGGCCAGATCGCGCGGCAGATCGTTGAGCGTGGTGGACAGCACCCGCTGATCGGCGCGCGAGGCGTTTTCGATCACAGTCACGGGCGTGGCGCGGTCGGCGCCGTGCATCAGCAGGCGGCCTTGGACAAAGCGGGCGGATTTCTTGCCCATGTAGATTGCGGCGACCTCATTCGGGCGTGCAAGGGCGGCCCAATCGTGATCGGCGAAGCCTTTCATGTCGTGCCCGGTCAGGAAGCGGACCGAGGCATTGCGGCCCCGTTTGGTCAGGCTTTGACCGATGCCCGCCACAGCGGCGGAGGCGGCGGTGATGCCGGGTACGATGTGCCAGCCGATGTCATGGGCGTCGACCGCGTCGATCTCTTCGTCAAGGCGGCCAAAGACGGTGGCATCGCCGGATTTCAGCCGTACCACCTGTGCGCCGCTCTGGGCGTGTTCGACCAGCAGGGCGTTGATGTGATCTTGGGCAGTGGAGGGGCCAAAACCCTCTTTGCCCACGTCGATCATCAGCGCTTCGCGGCGGGCGAGTTCGAGGATTTCGGGGCTGATCAGACGGTCGTAGATCACCACATCAGCTTCGTCCAGCGCGCGGCGAGCTTTGAGGGTCAGCAGTTCCGGATCGCCGGGGCCGCCGCCAACGAAAGCCACATGGCCGTCGCGGGCTTCGCGGGCGAGGTGGGTCTGCAGCAGGTCTTTCAACGCCGGGCGCACGGTGTCCTTGCCTTCGGCCATGGCGCGGGGGCCAGTGGCGAAGTAATACTCACGCCAGAAATCGCGGCGCGCGCGGCCCATGGGCAGGGCGTCGGCCAGCTTGCGAAAGCCTTTGCCGATCCGCGCGAGCGGGCCAAGGGTGACGGGCAGACGCTCTTCCAAGTCGGCTTTGATGGCGCGGGCCAGCACCGGGGCGGCGCCTTCGGTGCCGATGGCCACGGTCACCGGGTCACGGTCGACGATGGCGGGGGTGATGAACTGGCTATCATGCAGGTTGTCGACGATGTTCATCAATACGCCCGCCGCGCGGGCAAGGGCTGCATTCTCGGCATCCAGCGCGTCATCTTCATCGGCTGCGTAGAACAATAGTGCACCGGGCAGGTCGGTGGCAGTGAGGGCGCGGCGGTGCAGGGTCAGCTTGCCCGCCGCCTGCCATTCGACAAGCTCTGGCGCGGGGTCGGGCGCAAAGATATGCAGCGCGGCTTTGGTCTTCATCAGCAGGCGCAACTTGGCCAGCGCCGCTTCGCCGCCGCCGGAAAGGAGGATCTTTTGCTCGCTCGTGGCGAGGAAGATGGGAAAGTGATCCATGATGCGCCCTGTATTCTGTTTGACGTGACCTCTTATATAGGAAATATTCCCGATAATTGGCTAGTTGCTGGCGCAGATAAGAACATGTGTTCGCTATGGCCGTAGGTTGAGTATGAACGTCCTGCCGGGACGAGAGAGAAGAGAATGACTGTCCGAATTGATGAGACCGACCGGAAGATTTTGGCGCAGCTGCAACGGGATGCGAGCCAATCGCTGGACGATATCGCCCGCGAAGTGGGCTCTTCGAAGACCCCGGTGTGGAATCGGATCCGCAAATTGCGCGAGGCCGGGGTGATTGGCCAGCAGACGGTTGTGCTTGATTCAGAGGCACTTGGGTTCGAGGCGTGTTTTTTCGTTCTGATCCGCACGTCAGAGCATGAGGCGGCGTGGCAGGCGGCGTTTTTGCAGGCATTGAAAGACCGGCCCGAGGTCCAGGAAGCGCACCGTTTGGCAGGGGATATCGACTATATTTTGAAGGTGCGGGTCAAGAACGCGCGGGCCTATGACGTGTTCTATCAGGCGCTGATTTCGGAGGTGAAGGTGCACAACGTTACGGCGCTTTTGTCGATGGAAGAGATCAAGTCGACGACGATGCTACCGCTTTAAGAACGCGGGGCGGGGCACCACTGCCCGCCCCGGTTGTTTTAGGACTGCGCGAGCGCTGCCACGATGGGCGCGAAGTCTTCGGCCTTGAGGCTGGCCCCACCCACAAGCGCGCCGTCGACGTTTTCCACCGCGAAAATCTCGACAGCATTCGCGGCCTTGACCGAGCCGCCGTAGAGCAGGGGAAGCGCATTGCCGATCTCTGCACCGAAACGATCGATCAAGCGCGTGCGGATGAAGTCATGTACTTCTTTGATCTGTGCGATGCTGGGCACTTTACCGGTGCCAATGGCCCAGATGGGCTCATAGGCGATCACGGTATTTTCCGCATCAACCGCATCGGGGAGGGAGCCGTCGAGTTGCCCGCCGATGACGTCGAGCGTTTGATCAGCGTCCCGCTCGGCTTCGCTTTCGCCAATGCAGACGATGGCGGTGAGACCCGCGGCCCAGGCGGCACAGGTCTTGGCCTGCACGTCGGCGTCGGTTTCCCGGTGGGCGTCGCGGCGCTCAGAATGGCCGAGGATCACATGGGTGGCGCCGCTGTCGGCGACCATCGTGGCGGAGATGTCACCGGTATAGGCACCTGCACCTTCGGTATGGCAATCCTGCGCGCCGATTTGAATCGGGCTGCCGTGGGTCGCATCGGTGGCGCGGAACAACAATGTGCTGGGTGGGCAGATCACGACCTGCGGCGGGTTTTCGGGCAGGCCGGTGGCAAGGCTGTGAAGCTCTGCCAAAGAGGCGGCGGTGCCGTTCATCTTCCAGTTGCCGGCGGCGATTTTGGGGCGCATCGGATCCGTCCTGATCTGTTGATATTGCTAGATCAGTTCGCAGGCCCGCAGCCTTTCGTCAAGGCCGTGGGCCTGACGGGCGCGCTTACTTCGCGCCCAAGCTTTCGTCGAACTTGATGGATTCGCCGCAGCCGCAGGCTTCGGTCACATTGGGATTGCGGAACTTGAAACCGGACTCGAGCAGCGTTGTCTCATAGTCGATTTCGGTGCCAAAGAGGAACATCTGCGCCATCGGGGCGATCATCACCCGCGCGCCGTCCTGTTCGACGACCTCATCGTTGGGGTCAGTCGCTTCGACGTAATCCATGGTGTATTCCATGCCCGCACAGCCGCCTTTCTTGACGCCAATGCGCAGCCCTGCGTGGCCCGCCGATTGCATCAGTTTTGCAATCTGGCCAGCGGCTTTGGGGGTCATGGTGACGGCTTGCTTGCCGGGAATGCCAAACATGTCAAATTCTCCTATGCGGCCAAGATAGGGATGCGGGGCGGTGATCTCAAGCCGTCAAAGGGAATTCATTGCCGCCAGCGTAGCAAAGGCCACGATGAGCGCCCAACCGAAAGAGGCCAGCGTCCCGATGATGACGTATTCGCTTATTTTCTGGTTCTTTTTCACCGTGTCAAAGCGCAGGATCGACTTTGCCGCGATGAGAAATCCGATGCCCGTAGGCTCGCCGATCATGACCATCAGAAAGATAAGCGCGCGTTCCAGCAGACCAATGACCCTGCCTGCGTTCTCCAAGCCGTCGGGCTGAGCCTGCGCTTTGTGGGGCAACATCAAGCCGCCCACCGCAGGCCCGCCTGCAAGGGTGGCGGTGATCAGCCCCGCAAGGAAGAAGGCAGGCGGAATGAGCGTTGTGCTGTGAGCAGCCCAGAGACCAATGGCAAAAGCCTCTGGAGTATAAAGGGTGAAGACCGCGATGGTCGCAAGATGGGCCGCTTGATCGGTGAGGTAGGGCCAGAGCCGCTCGCGGTGCTGCTCTGGAACGGCGTAGGTTTTGATCGCATCAATCCCGACATGGGCGAGGGCGAGAAGGCCAACTGGGAGGAGGCTGCCCCCGAGGGCCAGCGCAGTCGCGGCAAAGACGATGACACCGTGCAGCAGAAGTATGTGGGGTTTGCGTTTGGCGGCGACCATCGCGTTGGTCTGAAATACGAAATCCGCCAACAAATGGGCGAGCAGGCAAGCGAGGGCGGTGGCGATGGCCTGTTCGGTCATAAGGGGTCCGGCTGTTGGGGGTGGTTGTTATTTGAAAAGCTGCAGCGGGCTGTGGCAAGGGTCTTTCCCAAGAATAAATACAGGCATATTTGGCTGTAATGCCTGATAACAGCGTTATTGGGTTGTTTTTTGTTCCTCTAGCACGTCGCAAACCTCTCGCAATTCATCTATCCCCGCCGCGTCTACGTGGCCCTGAACACTCTGCTGCGTCAGGCCAAACCGCTGCGCGAGCTCCGCTTGCACGGGCGGCTCAGGGGCCAGCATGTAATAGGCGACATCGGCTTGGCGCTTGGTCCAACCGGTTGCGATCCGGTCGGCGAGGGGGAGGGCTGCACGCAACGCGAGGGTGGCATCCGGGGCATGCATGCGCCGCGCGCGGGGCATGGCGTCGAGGGCGTGACCGGAACGAACCAGCGCCGCCCCATCGGCACGAGCGAGGTCGTCGCCTGCGAAATGCGCCTCGCCTATTCCGATGCCAAAACGGGTGTCTGCGGTCTTGCCGCAGCGGCGCACGGCGGCGCGTAGAACGAGGGCCGCGCGGAGGGTGAACTTTGGCGCTACAGCCATTTGCCAGCCGTCACCGCGAAAGCGGGTCATGCGGCTGGACTGGCCTTGCCATGTCGTCAGGGCCTCGGCGGCGTCTTCGAGACGCGCGAAAACAGTATCCAACTCCGCCCGGCTCATCGCGGAGGATTTCACGATATCTCCGGTAAAAATCGCCCAAGTTTCCATGGCTTGCCCCTTGTTTCCCGCAATGTCGCAGGAAGGCGAAATCCATGCAAGCCCGGCCAACGAAAAGGGCCGCCCGAGATGGGGCGGCCCTGAGGATGGTCCAACGCGCGGCGCGGATCAGAGGCCCATGCAGTTCGCGTAATAGGTCACGGTTGCGGGCCAATCGGAGAAGACACCGGCCACGCCCACGTCTTGGGCCAGCACATCCAGCGCCACCAGATAGTCGCTGTCGTCTTTCACAACATCGTTGACCGACTGGAAATACCAACCGCCACCGGAGGCCAGCGGGCCGGAACGCTCCAGCGTCCAAGCGATCAGGGTCAGGCCTGCTTCTTTCGCGGCCATGGCGTAATCTGAGCCAGCAATTTCGCCCTCTTTGTTGGTCAGCATCATGTTGAGCGATGGGGCGAGGTAGTTGACGCCCTTGGCTTTCAGATCGGCGAAATCCTCGGCCCATGTCTCGGCGTTTTGCTCATCGAAACCGTCGGACCATTGTACCAGATAAACTGCCTGTTTGCCGAATTCGGGCGTGTTCTCAACCCAGTAGAGCACATCGTCAAGGTTGAAGGACTGCGGCCAAACGTCAGAGGCCGGGATGCCCGCAGCGACATATTCATCAACCAGTTTCTGCGCATAATCTTCCTGAGAGAAACCGTCATGGGGCATCTCGACAGAGGGGGATTTCAGCTCGGGCGTGAATTTGGCGCCCAAGGATTTGAACAGGTCGATCGATTCCGCATGGGTCATCAGATCGGCTTTGTCGCTGTAAAGTTCGGTGCGGAAGTTCGCGACGCCGCCCTGATAGTCTTCGGCGGTGGTGGCGGTCTTGTCGGCACTGTCCATCTTGGGCGTCAGGGCGCGGAACTCTGCCAGCGTGATGTCAGAGGTGCGGCATTCGGCGCTGGCTGGCGTGTCGCCCGACGCGGCGGTGAAGCCGGTGGTGCATTTCTCGGCCAGATCAGAGACGAGGATGTTCGTCGTGGTGTGCAGATCGTTCTGCGCGTGGCGGCAGACCAGTTCATGGTCGGCGGTAAAGGTCACGTCGCATTCCAGAATGCCCGCGCCCATCCGCGCGGCGGCGACATTGGATTGCACGGTGTGTTCGGGAAACATCAGCGGCGCGCCCCGGTGCCCGATGGAGAAATCGGACTTGGCGGCGTCTTGACCCATGCAAGAGGCCAGCTTGTCCTTCAGGTCGCCCTCGGGCAGCTTATCCACCAGATAGGCGGGGCGGGGGCCGTATTCGACCGGTGTCGCTGCAGAATGAGCTTCGGCCAGCGCCATGCCGGGCGCGAGGGCCAGAGCGGCGAGAGAAACAAGGGGTCGCATAATGTTATCCGTTCGTGAATGAAGTTCTGAGCGCTTCTATGGGGGGGCTGTGTAACGGTTTCACGACCGGATCATGTCAGTCGAATGAACAATCCGGCGCGCCCCCATTCGGCACGACGCGGCCAAAGAAAAACGCCGCCGATGACCTGCATCGACGGCGTTTATTGTTCGCTCTGCGAAACTGGGCTTACATGAAGCCCAGTTCAAGCCGGGCTTCATCAGACATCATGTCCATGCCCCAAGGCGGTTCCCAAACCAGCGCCACATCGACCTGCTTGACCCCCGCAATCGGTTCGACCGCATCGGCGACCCATCCGGGCATTTCTCCCGCGACGGGGCAACCGGGCGCGGTCAGCGACATCTTGATGTCGACTTCGTTCTCGGCGTTGATGTCGATCGTGTAGATCAGCCCGAGTTCATAGATATTCACAGGGATCTCAGGGTCATAGACCGTGCGACACGCCTCAACGACCTGCTCGTAAAGCGGGTGGTCGGTGGAAGAGGGCGCAATCAGCGGTGTCCCTTCGAGCGGTTGGGTCTGTTCGGTCATCTCTTGCCTCGCATCATTCTCGACGTTTTATATAGGGATTGCGGGGCGGGGCGTAAAGTGGCCCGACGCCCGGAGGGCGAGGGGCCGCCCCGGTCAGCCCCCTTTGCGACGCCGCGCAGGTTGCGGCTTCACACGGGCTTCGATCTCATCATAGACCTTACCGACGATGTCTTTCTTGGTGGCGTTTTCGATCCCTTCGAACCCGGGGGAGGAGTTGACCTCAAGCACCTTTGGGCCGCTTTCCGAACGCAGCAGGTCGACCCCGGCGATGCCAAGGCCAAAGGCCCGCGCGGCGCGCACGGCAGTGTCGCGTTCCTCTTTCGAGATCCGTACCACCTTGGCCGAACCGCCCCGGTGCAGGTTCGAGCGGAAGTCGCCCTCCGCCCCGGTACGTTTCATGGAGGCGACAACCTTGCCCGCCACCACGAGGCAGCGGATATCCTCGCCGGCGGCTTCCTTGACGAAATCCTGCACGAGAAAGTTGGCGCGCAGGCCCCGGAAGGCGTCGATCACACTCTCGGCAGCCTTTTTGGTTTCGGCCAGTACGACGCCCTTGCCTTGGGTCGATTCCAGCAGCTTTACGATCAGCGGTGCGGTGCCCACCAAAGCCATCAGGTTTGAAGTGTCCTTGGGCGATGCAGCAAAAGCGGTGGTCGGCATGCCGATCTTTTTCGCCGCCAAAACCTGATGCGCGTGCAGTTTGTCGCGGCTGGCGGTGATCCCAGCAGAGCCGTTGACGCAATAGGTGCCAATCGTCTCAAACTGACGGATCACGGCGGTGCCATAGGGGGTGATTGACGCGCCGATGCGCGGGATCACGGCGTCATAGCGGGGCAGGCGCTTGCCGTCGTAATGCACCTCGGGGGCCAGCTGGTTGATCGCCATATAGCAGCGCGTGGTGTCGATGACCTCAACCACATGGCCGCGGGCCTCTCCGACCTCGACCAGACGGCGGGTCGAGTAATTGTCTTCGCGGCTGAGCACCGCGATGCGCAGGGCACGCTGTGGTGCGGTGTGGCGCAGGCTGGCTGTGTGGTAAACGTCATAGTTCAGGTCCGGCTGCAAACGCCGCTCTGTCGCCGAGATGTTGATGTGCTCGGTCAGCGCCTGACGGCCCAGCAACATGCGGCTGGTCATGCTTGCCCGGTTGGTCAGGGTAACGTCGATGGGCCAGCTTTGGCCGTTCACTTCAATCGTGGTCGCGATCACGAAACGATGCTCGGATTCGCCGTTGGAGGAGGTGACCTCGCGCCGGTCGATGAGCGGCGCCGAGCAGGTGATGGAAATATCATCGCGCCCCGAGATCGGATGCACGTTAAAACGGACCTTGGGCTTGGAGGCGGGGCCGAAAACCTCAATATCGTGGGCATGCAGCGCCGAGGTGCGCGCGCCGGTGTCAACCTTGGCCTTGATCGCGGGAAGGCCAAGATCGGGCAGGGCCACCCATTCTTCCCAGCCGAATGTCAGTTTATCCATTGCCTGCTCCTTGGGTGATTGGTCTGCCTGCCTAACCTGCGGCAGGGATCGCTTCAAGCGATGCTGTGTTACGGTTTGCCCATATCCGCGGGGGCGGGGGGCAACATGCGGACGTCGTCTTCTTTCTCCATCCGCGCCGCAGCGGCGAGGAGTTCTTCGCGCACCCGGCATTCGATGTCCCAAAAGGTCGCCGCATTGTCGGTGGGCAGTTCAAAGCGAACTTTGATGCCGAATGCGTCTTGCTCAAGCACATGGACCTTGGCC
The DNA here is from genome assembly GCF_032922545.1 of Sulfitobacter sp. LC.270.F.C4. Classification (NCBI taxonomy): domain Bacteria; kingdom Pseudomonadati; phylum Pseudomonadota; class Alphaproteobacteria; order Rhodobacterales; family Roseobacteraceae; genus Sulfitobacter; species Sulfitobacter sp. LC.270.F.C4. Next base: position 1,645,213 of record NZ_CP136692.1, read on the forward strand.
TTGTCCATCGGTTTGACGTCATTGGGGTCTTCTTGGGCCAAAAGATTAAAGAACACCCGGCGCAGCGCCGCCACATCGGCATTCTGCGACAGGGTCAGGATGATGGGGCGTACCATGGCGTGGTCCTCGATCGACCAATTCTCAAACGCATCAGAGACGAAATAGCTGACCGGAACGATCAGACGGGTACCGTTCCAGTTCAAAAGTTGCACGTAGGTGAAGTGGATCCGCTCTACCGTGCAAAAATGCCCCTCAAAGATCAGCTGGTCGCCAATCCGGGCGGAACGGTTCAGCGCGATCTGGATGGAGGCAAGGATATTGCCCAGAACTTCACGCGCAGCGAAACCCAGTACGATGGTCACCGCACCGGCAGAGGCCAGCAGCGACAGGCCCAGAGTGTTGTCCGCATTGCTTGAGACCAAGATCACGCCAGAGGCCACCAGCACCGCGATCACGATCACCCCTTTGCGGGCAGCGGCGATTGTGGTGGCAATGGACCGCATATGCGCGTTCATCGGGTCGGCCAACTCATAGGCGTTGTTGGGGCTGATCCGGTCGAAAATCTCGTCAAAGGTAAAGACAATGGCGAGGGTCGCGGCGGTCACATAGGCGATCAGCAGAATGGGGCTTAGTACTGCATCGATGAAACCGGACACCACCAACACCCGGCTGGTGGCCGTGCCGATAATCGCGGCGCAAAGCACGATAGCGGCGGGCCAACGGAAGGACCGTAGTACAAAGCGCATCCAGCGACGCTTGGCCACTTCGCCCAGACGACGCATAAAGCCAAAGGCGAACCAGCCTGCCGTCAGGGCCGCCACCAACAACAGCGGCAGAAACAGCACCTCCCAAAGGTACATGCCCCAAAAGGCGCGGATCCGCAGCCAATCGGGCAGCATCGTCTCAAGCTCCGTTGGCCCGTATTGCGCGTGAAGGTGGGGAATGTTGTCGGTGCTCTGGCGCGAGAAGACCCAGACGGGTTCGGCGTCCTCTCCGGGTTTGATCCGATTGAGCCGCAGGGGCACATCATGGCCGCCCAGTTCCAGCCGGTCGATCAGCAGCGAGCGGCGCACGCGCCCGGTGTCGTTATCCTCGGCCGAGCCAGAGAGCCAACCGTCGGGCCGGTCCGCCAGTTTGCGCCATGGCACGACGACCTTGCGCTCCATCAGGACCGAAAGCTGAAAGGCGCGTTCAGTCCCGATGACGGCCTGATCGGCTTGGGGCAGGTCCGACAAGTCAAGGATATGCGCCGCGTCGGAGTAGTGGCCATTGTCCGTTAGGTAAATAAAGCTTTCCAGCGCGGCCATCGGCGTGCCCCGGTCCAGTGTCTCGGGCGGGGGCGGCAGGCCGGGGTTCAGCTCGGTCGTTTCAAACCATGCCTCTTGCGCCTGTCCGGAGGCGGCGGCAGCGAGCATTGCCAGCGCCAGCACAAAGGCCCCCAGAAAACGAGGAATTACAGACGCGAAAGCGCGTGAGAGTAGGGCAAGCCGCTGCATGGATAGCGCAATGTAGCGGGGGTTCGGGCAATTCAAGGCTGCGCCACGCTTGTTCATGCCATTTGCGGGCGTTTAGTTTTCGTTGATGTCACGGGTGACGATCCGCGCGCCGCTGGACTGCCGTTTGAAAACCGCCCGCAGAACCAGCCAAGCGATGAGCGACAGAACCGCAAAGATCGCCAGCATCAAGGCCACATTGGCCGGTGCCCAAAACGCAACCACCACTGCCATGCCAAGCGCGCCGAGCGCGAAGCCAAGGAAGATCGAACCGGGCAGCAAAAGCTCAATCACGCCAAGGGCCAAGGCCGCGCAGACCCAGACCCACCAGAGTGCCAGCCAAGCCGCCATCAGCCTTTCCCTCTGAGCAGTTTGAAAGCATCGCCAAAGGCCTCTAACGCCTGCGCGGGGACAAGGATGGTCTGACTGCCCGCGCCCTTGCCCATGGCATTCAGCGCATCGACTTGTTTCAGCGCGATCTGGTAGTGCGCGGCGTCGAGCCCGTTTTCGTTGATCGCCGTGGCGACGACTTGGGTGGCATAGGCTTCGGCATCGGCCAGAATGCGCCGCGCCTTGGCGGTCTGCTCAGAAGCATAAAGCTCGGCCTCGGCGGCCAGTTCCACGGCGCGTTTCTTGCCCTCGGCCTCTGTCACTTGTGCGCGGCGGGCGCGTTCGGCGTTGAGCTGTTGCATCATGGCGGCGCGGGTGGCGGCATCTAGGTTCACGTCCAGTATTTCGGCTCGGGTCACTTCGATGCCCCAACTGTCCACGGCATCTTCGACGCTGGCTTTTATCGTGGTGATCAACTGGCTGCGGTTGGCTTGCACCTCGTCGAGGTCCATCTTGCCGATCTCGGCGCGGACGATCCCCGCCACGGTGGTTGAGATTGCGCTGTCCACGTTGCGGATGCGGTAAACGGTCTTTTCCGGCTCGGTGATGCGGTAAAACACCGAGGTATCGACCTGCACCAGCACGTTGTCGCGGGTGATGGCGTCTTGGCTGGCGGTAGGCAACTGCCGCTCTAGGATCGAGATTTTATGCGCCACATGATCGATAAACGGCACGATCATGTTGATCCCCGGGCCCAAGACCGCGCGCAGACGGCCAAAGCGTTCAATCACATGCTGTTCGGATTGCGGGACGATCTTGACCGATTTCAGGATCAGGATCACGACCAACAGGGCCAGCAAAAGCCAAGCGAGGTTATTCTCCAAAAGGCCGATCAGCATGTCTTCGAGGGGCAAGGCCGTAATCCTTTGAATGATATCATTTTTACGCAATCCTCGCTATTTTACCTTTATTGCATGTTTCTCGCCACTGGTTTATCGCGCCAGTCGCAGCCAGAGAGGGCCAGAGTATGACCAGCACCGGATTCACCAAACACGCGCAGGACGGCAAGGCACGCAGCGGCGTGATCCAAACCACGCGCGGCGACATCCGCACGCCCGCCTTCATGCCCGTGGGCACGGCGGCGACGGTCAAGGCAATGATGCCCGAAAGCGTGGCATCGACGGGCGCTGATATCCTGCTGGGAAACACCTACCATCTGATGCTGCGCCCCACGGCGGAACGTGTGGCCGCCTTGGGCGGGCTGCATAAATTCATGAACTGGGACAGGCCGATCCTGACGGACAGTGGCGGCTTTCAAGTGATGAGCCTTGCCGGGCTGCGCAAGCTGACCGAGCGTGGCGTGACCTTCAAAAGCCATATCGACGGCTCAAAACATGAAATCACGCCGGAACGTTCGATGGAGATTCAGGAACTGCTTGGCTCCGACATCGTCATGTGTTTCGACGAATGCCCCGCGCTGCCCGCCGACCGCGACCGCATTGCCGAAAGCATGCGCCTGTCGATGCGCTGGGCCAAGCGCAGCCGCGAGGCGTTTGGAGATCGTCCCGGTCACATGCTTTTCGGCATCCAGCAGGGCGGGCTTGAGCAAGACTTTCGCCAAGAGAGCGCCGAGGCGCTGCGCGAGATTGGTTTTGACGGCTATGCCGTCGGCGGTCTGGCCGTGGGCGAGGGGCAGCAGGCGATGTTCTCTACTCTTGATTTCGCCACCGACATGCTGCCCGAAGACAAACCGCGTTACCTGATGGGCGTGGGCAAGCCTGACGATATCGTGGGCGCCGTGGCGCGGGGCATTGATATGATGGACTGCGTGTTGCCCTCACGCTCTGGCCGGACGGGGCAGGTCTTTACCCGGATGGGGGTGCTCAACATCAAGAACGCGCGGCACATGGACGATCCGCGCCCTCTCGATGAAAATTGCAGCTGTCCGGCCTGCCAAAACTACTCACGCGCCTATCTGCACCATGTTTTCCGCAGCCAAGAGATCATCTCGTCGATGCTGCTGACATGGCACAACCTGCAATACTACCAAGACATCATGGCGGGCATGCGCGAGGCCATCGCGGCGGGCCGCTTTACCCAGTGGCAGGCCGACTTCCACGCAGGGCGCGAGCAGGGCGATATCGACCCGCTTTAAGGGCAGGGCGGCGGCGTATTCTCACGCGAAATTGTGCTGACGGTCCTTGCTGCATTGCGGCAGGGTCTTAGGTGCCCTTGCACAGTCTATTGCAAGGAAAGGCCCGAATATGACCGAGAAGCTATTTACCCCCTTCACCGCCGGTGAGATTGTGGCCGACAACCGTCTGGTGATGGCCCCGCTGACCCGCAACCGTGCAGATAACGAGACTGGCGAAGTCTCGGACATGCATGTCGAGTATTACCGCCAGCGCGCGGGAGCGGGCATCATCATCACCGAAGCCACCCAGATCAGCCCCGAGGGCAAAGGGTACTTCCAAACCCCCGGCATCCATACCGAAGGCCAAGTCGCCGCATGGCGCAAAGTGACCGATGCGGTGCATTCCGAAGGTGGGCGCATCGTGATCCAACTGTGGCACGTGGGCCGGATCAGCCATACCTCCCTGCAGCCCGAGGGCGGCAAGCCTGTCGCACCCTCGGCCATCGCGGCGGGGGTAAAAACCTTTACCGCCAACGGGTTTGAGGATACTTCAGAGCCGCGCGCGCTGGATATGGATGAGATGCCGCGTCTGGTCGCGGACTACGCCCATGCCGCCGAAATGGCCAAAAAAGCCGGTTTCGACGGGGTCGAAGTGCATGGGGCCAATGGCTATCTGCTGGATCAATTCCTGAAAACCGGCAGCAACAAACGCGATGACGCCTATGGCGGCAGTGTGGAAAACCGCGCGCGGTTGCTGTTTGAAGTGCTGGATGCTGTGACAAAGGTCTGGGGCGGTGAACGTGTCGGCCTGCGGCTCTCGCCCTTCTCGCCCGCCAATGGGATCGAAGACACCGACCCGCAGGAGACGTTTGAGTATGTCGTCAAAGGGTTGAACCGCTACAACCTCTCTTATCTGCACCTCGTCGAAGGTGCGACGGGCGGCTCGCGTGAGCTGGACGAAGGCGAAAGCATCGCCGCCCTGCGCGCGCTCTTTGAGGGGCCCTATATGGCCAATAACGGCTATGACCGTGAGATGGCGATTGAGGCCGTGGGCAATGACAAGGCCGATCTGATCGCCGTGGGCCGCCCCTTCATCGCCAATCCCGATCTGCCGCGTCGTTGGCAGATGAACGGGCCGCTGAACGAGGGCGATACCGATACCTACTACGGGGGCGGGCGCGAAGGCTTTACCGATTATCCGACACTGGAACAGGCCGACGCCTGATCAATTACGGGATCAATTACGGGATCAATTACGGGGCGCCCATGCGGCGCCCCGTGCCACGGCGCGCGGAATTGGGGCGAAATCAACCCAACGCGCGCTTGCCTCCACCCCGCCGAAGCGCGATGATGGCGGCCTAATACCCCGCAAGGGATTGAAACAGGCGGATGGGATGCACACATATCCTGTCCAGAAAAGGGGATGTCAGAGGCCGCCTATGACAGGGGCCCGGATGTCTTGCTAAGATAAGGAATTGAGCATGTTAGAGCCACTGAACGCATCCTACCCGGTGCTTCCGCTGCGCGACATCGTCGTGTTTCCCCACATGATCGTGCCGCTTTTCGTTGGCCGCGAAAAATCCGTCCGCGCCCTTGAAGAGGTGATGGCAGACGACAAACAAATCCTGCTGTCGAGCCAGATCGACCCCGCCGAGGATGATCCCGACACCGCTGGCATCTACAAGGCCGGCGTGTTGGCCAATGTGCTGCAATTGCTGAAACTGCCCGATGGCACCGTCAAAGTGCTGGTCGAAGGTCAGGCGCGGGTGCGCATCACCGAATACCTTGAAAACGATAACTTCTTTGAGGCCCGCGCCGAGTATCTCACAGAGATGCCGGGCGACGCGGCCACCACACAGGCGCTGCTGCGCACTGTGGCGGATGAGTTTGAGCGTTACGCCAAGGTCAAGAAAAACGTGCCTGAAGAAGCGCTCGCCGCCGTTGGTGAAAGCGCCGAACCTGCACGTCTGGCCGACCTCGTGGCCGGTCACCTCGGTATCGAAGTCGAGCAAAAGCAGGACCTGCTGGAAACGCTGAGCATTTCTGAGCGGCTTGAGAAAGTTTACGGGCTGATGCAGGGCGAAATGTCCGTGCTGCAGGTCGAAAAAAAGATCAAGACCCGCGTCAAATCCCAGATGGAGCGCACGCAGCGCGAGTACTATCTGAATGAGCAGATGAAGGCCATTCAGCAGGAACTCGGCGATGGCGAAGACGGCAAGAACGAAGTGGCCGAACTCGAAGCCCGCGTGGCCGAGACCAAGCTGAGCAAGGAAGCCCGCGAAAAGGCCGATGCCGAGATCAAAAAGCTCAAGAACATGAGCCCGATGTCTGCCGAAGCCACCGTTGTGCGCAACTACCTTGATTGGATGCTGTCGATCCCATGGGGCGTGAAATCGCGCGTCAAGAAAGACCTCAGCCGTGCGCAAAAGGTGCTGGATGACGATCACTATGGCCTGGATAAGGTCAAGGAACGCATCGTTGAATACCTTGCCGTGCAGCAGCGTTCGTCCAAGATGAAAGGCCCGATCATGTGCCTCGTCGGCCCTCCGGGCGTCGGCAAGACATCTTTGGGTAAGTCGGTCGCCAAGGCCACGGGGCGCGAATTCATTCGCATCTCGCTGGGTGGTGTGCGTGACGAGTTCGAGATCCGCGGCCACCGTCGGACCTACATCGGCTCCATGCCCGGCAAGATCATTCAGGCGCTGAAAAAAGCGAAAACCACGAACCCGCTCATCCTGCTCGATGAAATCGACAAGATGGGGCAGGACTTCCGTGGCGATCCGGCTTCCGCGATGCTCGAAGTGCTTGATCCGGAACAGAACGGCACCTTCGTAGACCACTACTTGGAGGTGGAATACGATCTGTCGAATGTGATGTTCCTGACCACATCGAACAGCTACAACATGCCCGGGCCGCTTCTGGACCGGATGGAGATCATCCCGCTCTCGGGCTACACCGAGGACGAAAAGCGCGAGATCGCCAAGCAGCATCTGGTGGCCAAACAGGTCAAGAACCACGGTCTGAAGAAGAAGGAGTTCGAAATTGAGGATTCCGCTCTGACCGGCATGATCCGCTACTACACCCGCGAGGCTGGCGTGCGGAACCTTGAGCGCGAGATCGCCAAGGTGGCACGTAAGTCATTGACCAAGATCGTGAAAAAGGAAGCTGAGAACGTCACCGTGACCGGCGACAACCTCGAAGACTTCCTTGGCGTGCGCAAGCATCGCTTCGGTCTGGCCGAAGAGAAAGACCAGATCGGCGTCGTCACCGGGCTGGCCTATACTTCCGTGGGCGGTGAGTTGTTGCAGATCGAAGCTCTGCGTTTGCCGGGCAAGGGCCGGATGAAGACCACCGGCAAGCTTGGCGATGTGATGAAGGAAAGCATCGACGCGGCAAGCTCTTACGTCCGTTCGATCTCTCCGCAGATCGGGATCAAGCCGCCGAAGTTCGACACGCTGGATATCCACGTGCACGTCCCCGACGGTGCCACGCCCAAAGACGGCCCCTCGGCCGGTCTGGCGATGGTGACTTCGATCGTGTCGGTGCTGACGCAGATCCCCGTGCGGCGCGACATCGCCATGACGGGCGAGGTTTCGCTGCGCGGTAACGCCATGCCGATCGGTGGTTTGAAGGAGAAACTTCTCGCGGCCCTGCGCGGCGGTATCACCACGGTGCTGATCCCGCAGGAGAATGAGAAAGACCTGCCGGACATCCCGGATAACGTCAAAGAAGGGCTGACCATCATCCCGGTAAACCACGTCTCTGAGGTGCTGGAACATGCGCTGGTGAGCAAGCCAAAGGCGATCGACTGGGACGAAGCCGCCCAAGAGGCCGCCGAGGCTGCCGCGATCAAAGCCCGTGCCGCTGGCGTGGACGCGACCACCACGCATTAAGCCGGTTGGCCTATCAAAACGCCCCCAAACGCGCGCCTTTTGAGGCGCGCGTTTTTCGTTTTAGCAGGACATAGGCCGTACCGCATTCCGCTACAGTTTTTGCGCCAAACCCTCTTGCAAGCATCGCCGCAATTGGCTACTTCGCCCCGCAAGGGTGATTAGCTCAGTGGTAGAGCGCTTCGTTCACATCGAAGATGTCAGGAGTTCAAATCTCTTATCACCCACCATTTTCCTACGTTTTGAATAAATTCAATCGGCAGTCCCGCGTGACGGCACTCTGGCTCATCTGCGCATGATCCCAGCCACCGGGCAGGCTTGCCTTCCCCGTCCTGCGGTGGTCCTTATCCAATCAATGGCCATACCACGGACAACACGGCGGAGAGAGCATGTCGGCACATCCCAAAATCTGGTTCCTGCGACACGGGCAGACCGAGTGGAACCGCGCGTTCCGATTGCAGGGCCATCTCGATTCACCGCTGACCGATCAGGGCATCGCCGAGGCCGCGCAGCAGGCGCAGGTGATGCCGGCGGTCCTTGCGCAAAAGCCCGATATTCTCGTCTCTCCGCTTGGCCGTGCGCAGCAGACTGCGCGGATTGCACTGGATGGGGCGTCTTTTCAAACGGATGCGCGTCTGGTGGAGATCCATGCAGGCGCGTGGCAGGGGCTCACCCGTGATGAGATTCTTGCCGCCAATCCCGATCTCGCCGCGCGCCATCCAGCGCCGCTGGACATCTACGCCGCCGCGCCGGGCGGGGAGGGGCTGCCGGCGTTTCGCGGGCGGATCCGCGCGCTGCTTGATAGCCTGATCGCGCCCACCGTGCTGGTTGCCCATGGGCTCTGGGGGCAGGTGCTCCGGGCGGAGGTGCGCGGCCTTGATCTGGCCGCAGCGGGGGGGCTGAGCAACAGGCAGGGCTGCGTCTATCTGCTGGAGAACGGGACAGAAAGCGTTCTGGAATGCCCTGCATGAGCCGCCACCCGACGCTCTATATCCTGCGTCATGGTGAGACGGAATGGAACCTCGCCAACCGACTGCAAGGGCATTTCGATTCTCCGCTGACCGACACGGGCCGTGCGCAGGCCGCCGCACAGAATGCGATTCTGAAGCGCTGCGATATGGCGGGATTTTCTGCGCTCAGCAGTCCGCAGGGGCGGGCGGTGGCCACGGCGGAACTTGCGCTGGCGGGGCTGGGAATGAAGGTCGCGACGGACCCGCGACTGGGTGAGATCGGCATCGGCGCATGGGCAGGCAAGTCGCGCGATAAATTGTTGCGGCAAACCCCAGACGCGCGTGATTCCTATGATCTTTACGAACATGCCCCCGATGGCGAGGGATTCGCGGCGCTTTATGAGCGCTGCCGCAGCTTTCTCGACAGTCTGACCGGGCCTCATGTGCTGGTGACACATGGCATCACATCGCGCATGCTACGCCTTATTTTACTGGACCGCGCGCCAAGCGCGCTGCGGGACATGCAAGGCGGGCAGGGGGTGGTGTTCCGACTTGAGAAAGGTGAGCAAAAAAGGCTGACATTATAGGCTTGAAGCCCGCCCCCACCTTGCGCTATGAGGTCCAAGTCGGGTCGTTAGCTCAGTTGGTAGAGCGCTTCGTTTACACCGAAGATGTCGGGAGTTCGAGCCTCTCACGACCCACCACCTCCCCCACGTATTTGTTTGTTGTGATCGACTGCCGCAGTGGTAGGCCCGACCGACGCCCGTCCGCTCCGCGGTCAGTCTGGGTCGGGAGTTCGAGGCTTTTACGGCCCAACACTCCCCTCCCGTTAAGAGATGTCCTATCGGCCACTAAGAAGAACTGCCTGTGCAGCTTGTGCAGCGTCTTGGTGCAGCCCCCATGCACCATTCTTGTGGGTGTAATGTGGCTGGCTAAGAAAGCTATGCCATTCCGCTGCCCGACCCTCTGAACAGCAGCGACCAATCCGATCAAAGCGCCCCGAACCCTCGGCGAACATCGCGGGATTCTGAAGCCGCGAAGCCGGCCCCCAAACGCCCCAAGAACAACCTGGCGAAAATTTCATATTTTCGCACAAACCGCGCTTGACGGCAGAGCGCCCTCACCATAGAACACCCAAACGCTCCGGGGCGACCTGGAGAGTGCAGCGGGCGGTTGTAGCTCAGTTGGTTAGAGTACCGGCCTGTCACGCCGGGGGTCGCGGGTTCGAGCCCCGTCAACCGCGCCACCGCTGCCTGAAAAGGGGACCTCTTCGAGGTCCCTTTTTTCGTTTCCAGCTTCCATAAAATACCGCGCGAAACTTCTTTTCCCAAAGCGCATTTTCTCGGGCGAATGCGCTTGACGGCCCGCGCCCCTTGGCCTATTCCGCCCACATCGCGCGGTTGTAGCTCAGTTGGTTAGAGTACCGGCCTGTCACGCCGGGGGTCGCGGGTTCGAGCCCCGTCAACCGCGCCACTTTCTCCCCTTCGTTATAGTAGACATACACTGCGACCAAAGCGGTCGCACTGGTGGCGCGCGCCGTAGGTTTGCATCGCCCAAGGCGGCATATTGGCGACCGGACAGGCCCGATCGCAAGTGGGGTGCAATTGGCGACCGGGCAGGCCCGATCGCCGGTGGGATCACGTCAGCGCATCAAGGATGCGGGCCCAAGACCGGATGCCTTTGTGAAAGCTCTCCATGTCGTATTTCTCGTTCGGGGAGTGGATCTGGTCATCGTCCTTGCCGAAACCGATCAACATCGGCTCAGTGCCCAGAATCTTCTGAAAATGCCCCGCAATCGGGATCGAGCCGCCACAGCCGATATAGGCCGCAGGCACCTGCCACTCATCGCTGAGCGCTTGGCGGGCGGGTTCGAACATCGGATGGCCAATTTCTACACCTGATGCTTGGCTAGCGCCGTGGCCTGAGAAGTCGACGGTGCAATCCTCGGGCAGCATCTCTGTGACCATCTTGCGGAAGTTCTCGCGAATGGCGAGCGGGTCTTGCGTGCCGACAAGACGGAAGCTGATCTTGGCGTGCGCCTCGGACGGTAGGACCGTTTTGAATCCATCGCCAGTATAGCCGCCCCAGATGCCATTAACCTCACAAGTCGGGCGCGACCAGATCATCTCAAGCGGGGTGCGGTCCTGTTCGCCTGCGGGTTTGCTGAGACCCACGTCGCCGAGGAAGGCGGCATGGTCAAAGGCCAGCCCCTGCCACTGCGCTTCCAGATCCTCGGGCAGGTCCGGCACGCCGTCATAGAAGCCGGGGATGGTGATGCGGCCTTCGTCGTCATGCAGCGACGCGATCACTTTGCTGAGCGCACGGATCGGGTTCATCGAAATGCCGCCGTACATGCCCGAATGCAGGTCTTTGGAGGGGGCGGTGACGGTCAGCTCTTCGCCCAGAAGCCCACGCAGCATGGTGACGATGGCGGGGGTCTTGCTCTCAAACAGCCCGGTGTCGCAGATCATCGCCACATCGGCTTTCAACTCCTCGGCGTTTTCCTCCATGAAGGGGACAAGCGACGGCGAGCCGGATTCCTCTTCGCCTTCGAGGAAGAAGGTGATGCGACACGGCCAGTCGCCTTTCACTTCTTTCCATGCGCGCAAGGCCTCGATGATGGTCAACAACTGGCCCTTGTCGTCAGCGGCCCCACGGCCCCGGATCACGCGACCCTTGTCGGTGTCCTCTACCGCCGGATCGAAGGGGTCGCGGTCCCAAAGGTTCAGCGGGTCGACCGGCTGCACATCATAGTGGCCGTAGAACAGCAGATGCGGCTTGCCTTCGCCCACATGCCCCACAACCATCGGATGCCCCGGCGTGGCGCGTTTTTCGGCCTCTACCCCCATTGATTTAAGGTCCGCGACCAGCCAATCGGCGGCGCGGTCGCAATCGGCCTTATAGGCCGGATCGGTTGAGATCGACGGGATGCGCAGCAGTTCTAGCAGACGGTCAGTGGCGGCGGGCAGATCGTCGTCGATCCGGGCGAGAACATCGTCGAGGGACATGGCTTAAATTCCTTGCGCTTGTGAGTTTGGCGCGAAGGTATCAGGCGGGCAGGGCGTGTCCAGTGGCCGCGGGGCCAGTGTTCAGAACGTGAGCGAGAGGCGGCTGCCCTCGGGCGTGAGACGGTGATCCACCTGCGCATTCAACTGCGAGGCCGCCGCCGCCATCAAGGTTTGCCCGATGCTGTCGGCCCGCCGCTTGCCTTCGTTTTCCGCGCCGATGCCGTCATCTTTGCAAGACAGAATAAAACGCCCGTCGCGCAGGCTCAGGTCAATCTCGATGTTGCCGGGCGTGACGTCGGGGAAGGCGTGTTTGATCGAATTGGCCGCGAACTCGCTTATGATTAGCGCCATGGAAGACGCCGCAGTCGAGCGCAGGACGACGGGGTCTGATCTGTAGTTGATCTTCACATGCCCCGGTGCGGTTTCGCGCAAAAGCCCAACCACCTTGTCGAGGTATTTCTGTGCATCGACCTCATCGCGTCCGCGCACGGATTGCAGTTCACCGTGCAGCGTTGCCATGGCGTTGACGCGGCGCTGGATGCCGTCAAGCACATCGACCGTGGTCTCGTCGTCCAAGTGGCGGCTGTGCAGCCGGACCATGGCCGAAAGAGTTTGGAGCGAGTTCTTCACCCGGTGGTCAGCCTCGCTCATCAGCACTTCTTGCTGGCGCAGGGCAATACGAAGATCTAGCTGTTTCATCACCTGACGGGACAGCACGGACATGGCCTTGCGTTGCAGCGCGGTCAGCTGTCGCGGTTTGTTATCAAGGATGCACAGCGTGCCAAGCGGCATCCCGTCCGACGCCACCAGCAGGGCGCCCGCGTAAAAGCGCAGCCCGTCACCCGCGGTGCACAGCGGGTTGTCCGCCATCCGCGGGTCTTTGAGCGTGTCGGGAATCTCAACGAAAGGGTCTTCCAGAATCGCATGAGAGCACAGCGAGGTTTCAAGCGGCGTCTCGCGCGCGTTCAGCCCAACCTCGGCTTTGAACCACTGGCGGTCCTTGTCGATCAGGTTGATCACCGAAATGGGCGCCTCACAGATCTCGGCTGCCAGCTCGACGATTTCGTCGAACTCCGCCTCGCGCGGGGTGTCGAGGATCTCATAATTATAGAGTGTCCGCAGGCGTTGGTCCTGCTGGGGGTGAGGATCGGCGCGCAAATTAAGGCCCCTTTCTGGGTTTCCTGTTGAAGACAGGAAAGCGCCCGAAAACACAAGCAGACAATCGAAACTGTGCCTAAATCCGCGCTCCTACCTGCGACAGTTCGTCCCGCAACGGGTTCTGGATAAGAGATTGAAGCTTCGGCCTTGGATCTGTAATCATTCTAAAAGCTGAATATGGAAGGGGCCCTTCCTGTTCGCGCCAAAAGATGGAGACGCGCAATGGACTATAACGAGAAGCTCGACGCGGCGATTGCGCGCCTGCATGACGAAGGCCGCTACCGGACCTTCATCGACATCGAGCGTCGCAACGGCCAGTTCCCCCATGCGGTCTGGACCAAGCCCGACGGATCGCAGCAAGATATCACCGTTTGGTGCGGCAACGACTACCTTGGCATGGGGCAAAACCCCGTTGTGATCGAAGCAATGGAAGAGGCCCTGCGCGCGACCGGGGCAGGCTCTGGCGGCACGCGCAATATCTCTGGCACAACGGTTTACCACAAACAGCTTGAGGCTGAACTGGCCGATCTGCATGGCAAGGAAGCGGCGCTGCTGTTCACCTCGGCCTATATCGCCAACGATGCCACGCTTTCCACGCTGCCCAAGCTGTTTCCGGGGCTGATCATCTATTCCGACGCGCTGAACCATGCCTCCATGATCGAAGGGGTGCGCCGCAATGGCGGGGCCAAGCGCATCTTCCGCCATAACGATCTGGACCATCTGCGCGAGTTGATGGAGGCTGATGACCCCGCCGCGCCCAAGCTTATTGCATTTGAATCGATCTATTCCATGGACGGTGATTTCGGCCCCATCGAAGAGATTTGTGATCTGGCTGATGAATTCGGCGCGCTGACCTATATCGACGAAGTGCACGCCGTGGGCATGTACGGCCCGCGCGGGGCAGGGGTGGCAGAGCGTGACCGCCTGATGCACCGGCTCGACATCATCAACGGCACGCTGGCCAAGGCTTACGGCGTCATGGGCGGCTATATCGCGGCCTCGGCCAAGATGTGCGACGCGATCCGCTCCTATGCGCCGGGCTTCATCTTTACCACTTCGCTGCCGCCCGCCGTGGCGGCGGGGGCGGCGGCTTCGGTTGCCTATCTCAAACGCGCGCCGGAACTGCGCGAAAAGCACCAGCAGCAGGCCAAGGCGCTGAAATTGCGGCTCAAGGGGTTGGGTCTGCCGATCATCGACCACGGCAGCCATATCGTGCCCGTCATGGTGGGCAACCCGGTCCATACCAAGCTGCTGTCGGACATGCTGCTCGAAGATCACGGCATCTATGTCCAGCCCATCAACTTCCCCACCGTGCCACGCGGTACAGAGCGGCTGCGCTTCACGCCGTCGCCGGTGCATGGGCCCAAGGAAATGGATGCGCTTGTTCGCGGGATGGACACGCTCTGGTCTCATTGTGCGCTGAATCGTGCCGAAGCTGCGGGCTAACGCAGCGCTATTCGTGTTTTGCGTTGTCTTGTGGTAGCCTTTTGTCAAGAAAAGGCTACATCCGAATCGTTGGGGCGTGTTTGGATCAAAGCTACAGGCTAACAGGGACAGGGCATATTGATGATCGGGCGATGGGCCTCCAGAACCGCTGAGGACGAAACAGTCGAACCCAAAGGGTTCGATGCATTCGAATTGCGGTTGGGGGATGTCATGCGCGGTGAACGCGCCACGCTCGGTAAATCCCTGCTCGACGTGCAGCGCGAATTGCGCATCAAAGCCTCCTATATCGCGGCGATTGAGAATTGCGATCCGGGTGCATTCGACACGCCCGGTTTCATCGCGGGCTACGTGCGCTCCTACGCACGCTACCTCAACATGGACCCCGATCAGGCCTTTGCCGCATTCTGCAAGGAATCCGGTTTCGCCGTGGCCCATGGCATGTCCGCCGAAGCCTCGGTGGTTAAAAAGCCCAGTTTCGAAGAACGCCGTAAGACCCCGAAAGAAGACGATCTTTTCGCCCGCCCCAATACGCCTTTCGTGCCCACGGGCGATGGGCTGCTCAGTCGGATTGAGCCCGGTGCTGTCGGCTCTTCGCTGGTGCTGATCGCGCTGATCTCTGCCATCGGCTTTGGCGGCTGGACCGTCCTGAAAGAGGTGCAGCGCGTGCAGGTGGCGCCGGTGGATCAGACCCCGATTGTGCTGTCCGACCTTGATCCGCTGGACGGGGCACTGGCCCGCGCACCAGACGCAGAAGACGATTCCGCTGCGCCCCAAAGCGTGGAAAGCCCGCGCGCTGATGCGCTCGACCGGCTTTATCGCCCGCAGGCTTTGGATGTGCCGGTGTTGGTGGCGCGTGATGCGCCCATTGCCTCCATCGATCCGCGCTCCGTCAGCAATTTCCCGACCCCCGACCGCCCCGCCACGGCAGAGCCAAGCACCGCCGTGGCCGAGAATGGCACGATCGACGCTGCCATCGACGAAGCCCTGATGCTTGCCAATGCCGAGACCGATCTGCCCAAACCGCAGGTGGTTGAGCCTTTGGGAGACAAGGTGCGCATGGTCGCGGCCTATCCCTCATGGGTGCGGGTGCGCGCCGCCGATGGCACGGTGATTTTCGAAGGCGTGATGAACAAGGGCGACACATGGGATGTCCCCGTCACCGAAGAGCCGCCCTCCCTGCGGACGGGCGAATCCGGTGCGCTTTATTTCGCGATGGCAGACGGATGTTTCGGCCCTGTCGGGCCGCGTGGTGCTGTCACTTCGAATGTGCCGCTCCACGCGCAGGCGCTGGCCGAACTTTATCAGCCAGTTGACCCAAAGGCAGAGCAATCGCTGAGCCGGATGTTCGCCGATCTGGAAGGCTCGCTTGACCCTTCCGCGCTGGCGGCGATGCCCTGTCAGGGCAGCTAAGCGCGCGGGCCGTCGCTTCCCATTGCACATGATGCCCCGGCTGAATAGGTAGGGGCCATAGCCCCTGATCCCGCGAAAGGTGTCTTCATGTCGCTTCATTCCATTCGCCCTTGGCGCGATATTCCGCGTCGCAAGTCCCGGCAGATCATGGTGGGCAATGTGCCAGTGGGCGGTGATGCGCCGATCACCGTGCAGACCATGACGAATACGCTGACCACTGATGTGGCCGCCACCATCCAACAGGTGCAGACCGCCGCCGATGCGGGCGCGGATATCGTACGGGTTTCGGTCCCGGATGAGGCGTCTTCCAAAGCCCTGCGTGAGATCGTGCGCGAGGTGTCTGTGCCCATCGTGGCGGACATTCATTTCCATTACAAACGCGGGATCGAGGCCGCCGAGGCCGGTGCCGCCTGCCTGCGCATCAACCCCGGCAACATCGGCGACGAAAAGCGCGTGCGCGAAGTCATCAAGGCCGCGCGGGACCATAATTGCTCCATTCGGATCGGCGTGAATGCAGGCTCGCTGGAGCGGCATTTGCTGGAGAAATACGGCGAACCTTGCCCCGATGCGATGGTCGAAAGCGGTCTGGATCACATCAAGATCCTGCAAGATAACGATTTCCACGAGTTCAAGATTTCCTGCAAAGCGTCCGACGTCTTCATGGCCGCCGCCGCCTACCAACAGCTTGCCGATGCCACTGACGCGCCCATCCACCTTGGTATTACCGAGGCAGGCGGACTGATGTCGGGCACGATTAAGTCGGCCATCGGTTTGGGCAATCTGCTGTGGAGCGGGATTGGTGACACGATCCGTGTTTCTCTGTCGGCCGATCCGGTCGAAGAGGTGAAAGTTGGCTATGAGATCCTCAAATCTCTGGGCCTGCGGCATCGCGGTGTGAACATCATCTCTTGCCCCTCCTGCGCGCGGCAAGGATTTGACGTAATCAAGACTGTCGAGGCCTTGGAAAAACGGCTGGAGCATATCAAGACGCCCATGAGCCTCAGCATCATTGGCTGTGTGGTGAACGGCCCCGGTGAGGCGCTGATGACCGATGTGGGTTTCACCGGCGGTGGGGCCGGGTCTGGCATGGTCTATCTCGCGGGGAAACAGAGCCATAAGCTTGGGAATGAGGGCATGATCGAGCATATCGTCGAGCAGGTCGAAGAACGCGCGGCGCAGATTGAGGCTGAAGCGGTGAAAGCGGCGGAATAGGGTAGTGGCTGGGCCGCTGGCCGGGTGGCGGCGGACAGGGTGCGCTGCGGTATTTTTAAAAGGATGAAGATGATGGGGGGCGCGTGAACCGGGAGGGGCGCGTGCTTTTTGGCTGTTTGGAAGCTGTTCTTAATCAGCGGGTTGGTGGTGAAGGTTAATGTGGTTGGGGGTGAGGTATTTCTCTAGGACCACGGGCGGCATGTGGCCGTTGAGCACCATCTCAGGCAGTACGTAGAAGGGGGCAGCGTCGAGCCCTAGGGCGGCGGCCCAGCGGGCGGCTTGGGGCGTGGGCAGTTCGTGTTGGATGAATGTCAGCCCGTAGCGCTTTGTAATTTCAGTTAGTTCTTTGACGGCGGTATTGCAGGTATCGCAGTCTTGCGCGGTGAAGAGCGCCACGGCGTGGCCTGCCAGAAGCTCGGGGGTGAGGCGTTCGAGCAGGGTTAGGTCGTCTTGGATATATTGCCGCATTTCGGATTGCGCGGGCTGTGGCGCTGCCAAGGCTTTGGCGATGACATCGCCATTCGCCAAAATCGCCGCGCGCAATTCAATGTCAAAGGCGGCACGCGCGGTGGGGTCAAGCGTTCGAAGATCACCGGCCCCGACAGGCAGGGCCAGCGCGAGAGCTGCCATGGCTGCCGGGGCGCGCATTTTTAGCCGCGTTTTTCGTCCACCAGTGCCATCATCTGATCGTAGGGCAGGTAGCCGCGCAGCATCTCATCCTGCATGACGAAGGTAGGGGTGCCGGTGATCTGCAGCTTTTGCGCCAGCGCGCGGGTCTGGGTAATTTCCTGTATGACTTCATTGCTGTCCATCTTGGCTTCGATCGCCGGGACATCCAGATCAAAGCTTTCGCCTAAACGGCGCAGCGCGGGCAGGGAGACCTCACCGTTGAAGGCCATCAGGGCATCGTTCAACTGCTTGTAGGCATCGCCGCCCGCGACCTGTTTGGTCGCCACGGCAAAGCGCGACGCCAGCATGGATTGATCGCCAAGGATCGGGAATTCTTTGACAATCAATTTGATATTACCGTCCGTTTCCAGCAGCTTGGCCACTTCGCCATGGGCGCGTTTGCAATAGCCGCAGCGGTAGTCGAGGAATTCGACCAGCGTGATGTCGCCATCCGGGTTGCCACCGACCCAGGAATAACCGTCGTCGAAAATTTCATCTGCGTTGGCGGTGACCAGATCAAAATCGGCCTGCATCTGCGCTTCGGCCTGACGGTTTTGCATCTGCTCAACGGCCTGCAGGATCACCTCGGGGTTTTCCATCAGATAGGCGCGGACTTCGGCGCGGAACTGCGCGCGCTCGGCGTCGGTTAGCTCGGTCAAGTCCATGGCCCCGGCGGGGGCGGCAAGGGCCAGCGCGCTGGCAAAGGCGGGGGCGATGAGGCGGGTGAACATGGGCGGTCCTTTCGGTAAAGCTGCGAAATAGGGGCCAAGGGTTGACGCCCGGCATCAGGCGCGGTGAAAGCATATGCCGAGAGTAGGAGCAAGCCCATGCGCAATTCAACCAGGTCCGCCGTTGATCCCTTTATCGTGATGGACGTGATGCAGGCCGCCAGCGCCGCCGAAGAGGCGGGCCGTCACATCATTCATATGGAGGTCGGCCAGCCCGGCACAGGCGCGCCCAATGGGGCGGCCGAGACGTTGACAAAAGCCATGGGAGAAGGCGCGCTTGGCTATACCGTGGCGCTTGGCTTGCCCGCGCTGCGCGCACGGATCGCGCGGATGTACGGGGAATGGTACAACGTGGATCTGGACCCGGCGCGGGTGGTGATCACGCCCGGATCCTCGGGCGGGTTTCTGCTGGCCTTTACCGCGCTGTTTGATTCCGGAGACAGGGTGGGCATCGGCGCGCCGGGCTATCCCAGCTACCGCCAGATCCTGCGCGCCTTGGGGATGCAGCCGGTCGATCTGCCCGCCGCACCGGAAAACCGCTACCAACCTGTGGCCTCTGATTTCGCGGGCGAAGACCTGTGCGGGTTGTTGGTGGCCTCTCCTGCCAACCCCTCGGGCACGATGCTGGACCGGCCTGCGCTTTCGGCGCTGACGGATGCCTGTGTGGCCAATGACATGTCCTTCATCTCGGATGAGATTTACCATGGCATCGAATACGACAAGAAGGCCGTGACCGCGCTGGAGGTCACCGACGACTGCTATGTCATCAACTCCTTCTCGAAATATTTCTCGATGACCGGCTGGCGCGTGGGTTGGATGGTGGTCCCCGAAGATCAGGTGCGCGTGGTTGAGCGGATCGCGCAAAACATGTTCATCTGCGCCCCCCATGCCAGCCAGATCGCGGCGCTGGCGGCGATGGACTGCGATGATGAATTGCAGGCCAATCTGGCGGTCTATCGCCGCAACCGCGACCTGATGATCACCGGGTTGAAAGAGGCTGGGTTCACCGACATCGCGCCGCCCGATGGGGCGTTTTATGTCTATGCAGATGTCTCTCGCTTTACCGAGGACAGCCGCGCCTTTGCTGCTGAGATTCTGGAAAAGGCAGGCGTCGCCGTGACCCCCGGTCTCGATTTCGACCCGGCGCGGGGGCATAAGACGCTGCGCTTTTCCTATGCGCGCAGCACGGCAGACATGGAAGAGGGGATTGCCCGGCTCAAAGCCTTCATGGCCGCACGCTGAGCGCTGGTTTGCACGCGCGGCAGGTGGTAGAAGGGCGAAAACGGGCAGGGTGGTCAAACATGCGGGCAATTCTTAAGGGACTGGCAGTGGCGCTGGTCTGTGCTGTGCCGGTGGCCGGGGCCGCACAGGAGTTGACCGCGCTGGCGCGGGTCGATCCGGTGGAGAGCGCGGTGAAAGACGGTTGGTTTGGTAAAGCCGACCTGACCGTGGCGCTTAGCCAAGGGGTGCCTTTCCGGGTTTTCCTGTTGGATGATCCTGCCCGTCTGATCGTCGATTTCCGTGAGGCCGATTGGTCAGAGGTGGCGCGCGGCGACCTGCTGAAGAAACCGGGCCGTATCTCTGCCCTGCGCTTTGGCGCGTTTCAGCCGGGGTGGTCGCGGTTGGTGGCGGATCTGGCCGAACCGATGATACCTGCGGAAATTGGCATGCCAGTGGATGCAAGCAGCGGTAAGGCGCGGCTTGAAATTACGTTGGAAACCGTCGCGGCGGAGGTTTTTGCCAAGGCCGCGGGCGTGCCCGTGGATCCCGATTGGACCACCGCGCTCACCGCCCCGCCAAAGCCCGCGGCGGTGGATAAGGACAGCTTTACCATCGTGTTGGACCCCGGTCACGGCGGCATCGACCCCGGCGCGCAGCGCGAGGGGCTGGACGAAAAAGATCTGATGCTGAACTTCGCCCGCGATCTGCGCGATGCGCTGCGGCGCAAGGGCGTGGATGTGTTGCTGACTCGTGACGATGATATCTTTGTGGCGCTGGAGTACCGGGTGGCCATCGCCCATCAGGCCGAGGCGGACCTTTTCATCTCCCTTCACGCCGACAGCCTGTCGCAGGGCGGGGCGAGCGGGGCCACAGTCTATACCCTTTCGGATGATGCCAGCGACGTGGCGACCGAACATCTTGCCGCGCGGCATGACCGGTCCGACATCATCGCGGGTGCAGATTTGACCGGCTCGGATGATCAGGTGGCGGGTATCTTGCTTGATCTTGCCCGCCAAGAGACCGAGCCGCGTTCAGATGCTTTGGCCGCGACTTTGGTCGAAGGCATGCGTGCGGCGGGCGGGCCGATGAACAGCCGACCGCTGCGGCGGGCCGGGTTTTCAGTCTTGAAATCTGCGGATATTCCATCGGTTCTGGTCGAAGTGGGGTTCCTCAGTTCGAAACGGGATCTGACCAATCTGCGCGATCCGGTGTGGCGCGCGTCGATGGTGAGCGCTATGGCGGATGCGATCGTTGCCTGGCGTGATCAGGATGCGGCGCTCAAGCCCTTGATCAGAAAGTAAATTAGAATGATATGGCCGGTTTGGCGATGGGCGAACATTCGCCCTCGCTGGCGGCCATGTGTTTTGACCCGAGCCAGTGCATCCTGTATAGGCTCGGAACTGTCCCTAGCCAATGGTGGTCCGCGCGCGTGTTTCGATTTGTTCTGTCCTTTTTCGGGGGGATTTTTACCACCCTGACCCTGAGCGTCGGCATGGTGGCTTTGACCATCGGGGCGGTGTTCTGGATGTATGGCCGGGATTTGCCCAGCCATGAGTCGCTGGCGCAATATACGCCGCCGACGATCAGCCGGATTTACTCGGGCCAAGGCCGTTTGATCGATGAATTCGCCAAGGAGCGCCGTCTTTTTGCGCCCGCCAACACCATCCCGGATCTGGTGAAACAGGCGTTCATCTCGGCGGAAGACAAGAACTTTTACACCCACGAAGGCTATGACCTGCGCGGCATCGGTGCGGCGGCGGTGGATGCGGTCAAATCCCGTGGCCGCGATGTGCGCGGTGCCTCGACCATCACCCAGCAGGTGATGAAGAACTTCCTGCTGTCGGGTGACCGCCGGGCCGAGCGCAAGATCAAAGAGATCATCCTCGCCACCCGCATCGAAGAGACGCTGAGCAAAGAGAAGATCCTTGAGCTTTACCTGAATGAGATTTTCCTCGGGCAGAACTCCTATGGCGTGGCCGCGGCCAGCCAGACCTATTTCAACAAAACGTTGAGCGAGTTGGCCCCGCATGAGGCCGCCTTCCTCGCGTCGCTGCCCAAGGCGCCGTCGGATTACCACCCGGTGCGCCGCAAGGACCGCTTGTTGGCCCGTCGGAACTTCGTGCTGCGCGAGATGAAGGAGAACGGCTATATTTCGGAAGCGGCTTATGAGACGGAAGTGGCGCTGCCGCTGCGCTCGGTCCAGAACGGTGATTTTGAAAGCTTCAAGGCCGAGCTGCCGCCGCGCGATTACTTCACCGATGAAATTCGCCGTCAGCTCAGCGAGAACTTCGGCGAGGGTGAGTTCTTTACCGGCGGTTTGACCGTGCGCGCGACCATCGACAACGAAATGCAGCCCATTGCCGCCAATGCGCTGCGCCGTCAGTTGGAGCAATATGACCGCGGGCAGGGCATCTGGCGCGGCACACGGTTCGAAATCCCCGCCGATCAGTTGACCAGCGAAGAGAAATGGCGCGCCGCCCTCGCGGACCTGCGGGTGCCGCGCGACATCGATCTGGAGAACCAGTGGTATCCTGCCGTGGTGCTGGAGGTCGGCAATAGCGATGCGCGGATCGGCATCGAAGGGGTCGATGAAGATCAAGATGGTCACTGGATTCCTGCCGATGATGTGCAATGGGCGCGCAAGCGCTTGGACGACGGCAAACTGGCCTCCAAGGCTCAGGTCGCAGGTGATCTGCTTGAGGTTGGCGAAGTGGTGTTGGTGCGCCGCATGACCTCCGATAGCGACGGTTCCTTCATCCGCTGGACGCTGCGGCAGGTGCCCGAAGTGCAGGGCGGTTTCGTCGCCATGGACGTGCACACGGGCCGGGTGATTGCGATGCAGGGCGGGTTCTCTTATCAGGCGAGCGTGTTTAACCGCGCGACCCAAGCCAAACGGCAGCCGGGGTCGAGCTTTAAGCCCTTCGTCTATGCCTCCGCGCTCGACAGTGGCTATAGCCCGGCGACCATCGTGGTCGACGCCCCGATTGAGATCAACACACCGCAGGGTGTCTGGCGGCCCCAGAACGCCTCGCATAAATTCTATGGCCCCGCGCCCCTGCGCACCGGGATCGAACAGTCGCGCAACCTGATGACCATCCGTCTGGCGCAAGAAGTCGGAATGGATGTGGTCGGCAGCTATGCCGAGCGTTTCGGCGTTTATGACGATCTGGCGCCGCTGCTGTCGAATGCACTCGGCAGTCAGGAAACCACGCTGTATCAAATGGTATCGGCCTATGCGATGTTCGCCAACGGCGGCGAACGGGTGCAGCCCACGTTGGTTGACCGGGTGCAAGACCGCTATGGCCGCACCGTCTACAAACATGACGAACGCAAGTGCTACGACTGTGAGCAGATCAACCTCGCGCCCGGCGCAGCGCCGCGGATCATTTCCAACCGCGAGCGGGTGATGGACCCGGTGACGGCCTATCAGCTGACCTCGATGATGCGCGGCGTGGTCGAACGCGGCACGGCCCGCAATGCGGTCAACCTGCCGGTGCCGATCGCGGGCAAGACCGGCACCACCAACGATGAGAAAGACGCATGGTTCGTCGGCTTTTCGTCCAACGTGGTGGCAGGCTGCTACATCGGTTTCGACACGCCGCGCCCGATGGGTCGGGGCGCGGGCGGCGGGCGGCTTTGCGCGCCGGTCTTCCAGCGCTTCATGTCTGAGGCGATCAAGAAATACGGCGGCGGTGACTTTGCGGTCCCCGAACAGTGCCGCTTTATCAAGATCGACCGTTTCAGCGGCGCGCGGCTGAGCGATAACGCCTCGGGTGGAAATGTGGTGTCGGAATGTTTCCGCGATGGCGAAGAGCCGCTGTTTGGCATCTCCTTCGATGGCGGCTTTGCCATGGGGACGGACCTGCCATTGGTCGAGGAACTGGGCGGCTCGGCTGCATCGTCTTCGCGTCAGGTCACCACATCGACGGGCAAAAAGGCCACCGTCGGCCCCAAGGCAAGCTTTGGCACGCTGAGCTCGGGCGGTCTCTACTAATCAGGTCGGCGGGGCGAAGGCGCGCTTTGCCTCCCCCCACTTGCCGCCGCTGGCGGGCTGGTCTATCTCTCGTGCGGCTCCGGTTTTCGGGGCCGCATTACTTATCAAAGGCAGGCACACATGCGCGCAGAGGCACAGAATACCGCGGACCAGATCAGCAAATCGCTGGAATTGCTGGCCCAGCGACTGGATGTGGAGACCGCGCCCTACCGGCTGGAAGAATTCAACGCCCGCGTCGAAGATCCGAACCTTTGGGACAACCCTGATGCCGCGCAAAAGCTGATGCGTGAGCGCCAGTCGCTGGTGGATGCTATCGACACCTATGAGGGCATCAAACAGGAACTGGCCGACAACGTCGAACTGATCGAGTTGGGCGAGATGGAAGAGGACGAGGAGGTCATCTCCGACGCCGAGGCCGCGCTGAAGGCGCTGGCGGAAAAGGCCGCCCAAAAGGAACTCGAAGCGCTGCTGAATGGTGAGGCTGACAGCAACGACACCTTCCTAGAGATCAACGCAGGCGCGGGCGGTACGGAAAGCTGCGACTGGGCCAGCATGCTGGCGCGGATGTATGTTCGTTGGGCCGAGAAGAAAGGCTATAAAGTCGATCTTCAGGCCGAAAGCGCGGGCGACGAGGCGGGCATCAAATCCGCGACCTATAAGATTGAAGGGCACAACGCCTACGGCTGGCTGAAGTCCGAAAGCGGCGTGCACCGCTTGGTGCGCATCTCGCCCTTCGACTCTGCGGCCAAGCGGCACACCTCTTTCACCTCCGTAAAAGTCTACCCCGTGGTCGACGACAACATCGAGATCGAAGTGAACCCTTCGGACATCCGCATCGACACCTACCGGTCGTCCGGCGCGGGCGGCCAGCACGTCAACACCACCGACTCGGCGGTGCGGATCACCCACCATCCCACCGGGATCGTCGTGACCTCTTCGGAAAAGTCGCAGCACCAGAACCGCGACATCGCCATGAAAGCGCTGAAATCGCGGCTTTATCAGATGGAGTTGGACAAGCGTTCAGCCCTCGTGAACGAGGCGCATGAGAACGCGGGCGACGCGGGCTGGGGCAACCAAATCCGGTCCTATGTCTTGCAGCCTTATCAAATGGTGAAAGACCTTCGCACCAATTACGAGACATCGGACACCAAGGGTGTTCTCGACGGTGATCTGGATGGGCTGATGGGGGCAACGCTGGCGCTGGCGGTCTCGGGCAAAAGCCGGGCCGAGGCGCAGGGCGACTAAGCCGGTGCCGTCCCCCTTCATGGAATAATATGTAGCAATAGGGGGACATGATGGATTTGCTAGATTGGGACGCTTCGGACCTGTCCGAGGCGCTGGCCGCGCGCAGGATTTCTGCGGTTGAACTGATGCAGGCGACACTTGCGCGGATCGAGGCGGTGAACGGCAAGGTGAATGCCGTCATCTCCCTCCGCGACCGTGACACATTGCTGGCCGAGGCAGAGGCGTCCGACGCCAGCCCGCGCAAGGGCTGGCTGCACGGTATCCCCATGGCGATCAAGGATTTGGCTGACGCAGAGGGGCTGCCAACGTCTCAAGGGTCACCGCTTTTCGGTGCCCAGCCGGCCGAGCGGGATCATCCCGCTGTTGCGCGGCTTCGCGCGGCAGGGGCGATCGTCATCGGCAAAACCAACACGCCGGAGTTTGGCCTCGGCAGTCATACGTTCAATCCGGTTCATGGCGCGACGTGCAACCCTTATGACCTAGGCCGCTCGGCTGGCGGTTCCTCGGGCGGGGCGGCGGCGGCACTGGCGGCGCGGATGGTTGCCGTTGCCGATGGGTCCGACATGATGGGATCCCTGCGCAATCCGGCGGGCTGGAACAACGTCTACGGGATGCGGCCGACATGGGGCAGGGTGCCGTCGGATGATGGCGGCGATCTGTTTCTGCACCAGCTTTCGACCTTGGGGCCGATGGCGCGCAGCCCCCGTGACCTCGCCGCCCTTCTTGATGTGATGAGCGGCGCCGACCCGCGCCAACCCCTGACCCGCTCCGGCCCGGATACGGCCCCGGATATCGATGCGGCCCTGCCCGCGCAGCGTGTGGGGTGGCTGGGCGATTGGGGCGGTGCCTTCCCCTGCGAGCCGGGGATCATTGACCTGAGCGAAGCCGCATTGAACCGTTTGGCCGGGCTGGGGCATGAGGTCACACCCATCGCCGCGCCTTTTGATGCAGATGCGATGTGGGAAAGCTGGATCACGTTGCGGTCCTTTGCCGTGGCGGCCTCATTGGGGGCGATCTACGACGATCCGGCGCGGCAGGACGGGTTGAAACCCGCTGCGCAATGGGAGGTCGCGCGCGGGCAGGGGTTCTCTGCCTCTGATATCCAGCGCGCCAGCGGCATCCGCTCCGATTGGTTCCGCGCCGCACATGCTCTGTTCGAAGAGGTCGACGTTCTGGTGCTGCCCTCCGCGCAGGTCTGGCCGTTCGATGTTGGGATGGTGCACCCGACCGAAATCAATGGCCAGCCGATGGACAGCTATCACCGCTGGATGCAGGTGGTGGTGCCCGCAAGCCTGATCGGTCTGCCGGTGGTGAATATTCCTGCAGGTTTCGACAGCCGCGGCCTGCCTTTGGGGCTGCAACTGATCGGCAAACGCGGCAGCGACGCGCGCTTGTTGCAACTGGCGCAGGGCTGGCATCGGGCGACAGGCTATCCGCAGGCGCAGCCACCCCGGCTGTAGCAGGCCTCAATTGAACGGCGCGTCGGGCTGAAGCAGGCGGCGGTGATAGGGCATCAGGGCGTCGATGTCGATAAATCCCGCCTGCCGCGCCGCGGGCAGCACCGTTTTGGGATCTTTGCCAATGTATTCGTAGGTCAGCCGCGTCACCCGCGCGCCCGCAGCACTCTCGGGCGCGGTGCGGGTGACATATCCCACCCAAAAGTTATTCTCGAAAGAAGCGACACGGTTGAGGTAGTTGAACGACCCGGTCAGCGTGCGACGCCGCGATACGACGATGGAAACGCCATTCTCTTGCTGCGAAACGATGCCGCGATATTCGCGCGCCGTGGGGCTGGTGGGCAGCCCTTGCTGGCGCAGGGAATGCGCGCTCTCATAACCCCGCAGGAAGGTGCTGCTGCCGTCGCGCTTGATGTAGACGACCCCGGTCACAAACCTGTCGTGATCCAGAAACGACCGCCGTGCGAAGCGGTAAAAGCCGCTGGGAAAATCCGCCTCGGGCACGTTCTGAACCCCGGTCCCAAGGAAGTCCCGCAGGAAACTGTTGTTGATCGGATCTTGGTTGAGCGAAATCTCGGTGACTGGCTCCAGCAACACCCGCGCATCGATTTCAAAAAAGCGGCAGATCCGGGCCAGCACGTCGGGCCGGGGGAAGCTTTCGCCCGACAGGTAGCGGTTGAACTGCGTACGGTTGATCCCAAGTTGCCGGGCAAGATCGGAGATCGACGTATATTCCGCCGCCAACTGGCGCAGATTGGCGCCGAACATGCTGCGAAGTTCAGAAGGGGAGCGGTTGGAAGCGGACATGCGGCCTCGTTCTGATTTGCGACGCAGCCGAAGAATACGGGCTGTTATGGCCAGAGGATTGACCTGCTGACGCGAAGGCGCATCAGAGGTGACGCTGATTTGTGGTTGACCCTACTGGAACCGACACAAAATGCAAGCGGGCGTTGCATTTTAACCTATGTTACACCTTTTTCGATTGTCGCAGAATGAAGGTCAATTATCAGAAGCGGGGGGTACTATGATTGGTGTAGTTCTGTGGAGCGATAATACCGCTGGCAAAGCAGTGTTTTGGTGCGAAGATCAGGGCGATCTTGCCTATTACGAAGAGCCTGCGATCTGTATGGGGCACGGTTCGGGGTTCGACCCGGGCGACATGGTACAGTTCGGCATCACAGTGCATCGCAAACTACGCATCGCGGATAACCCAAGGGTGGTTCTGGAGGATGCGGCGTCATATCTGCCCGACGCCCTGCGCCATGATAGGCCCGCGGTGCAAGAGCCGCAGGCGGCAAAACCGCGCGGGGGCGCTCAGATCATACCCTTTACGATCAAGCCGGGACCGCGCCGATGCGGCGCGGCCCAGCTCAAAGCCTGACTCCCAACCCGATCAGACCCCGCGGGCGAGGGCGGCAACGCCCGTGCGGGCAACATCGGCCAGCCCCAGCGGGCGCATCAATTCGGCGAAAGCGTCAATTTTATCCGGCGCGCCGGTGATCTCGAAAACAAAGCTTTCCAGCGTGCTGTCGACCACATTGGCGCGGAAGATATCCGCAAGCCGCAGCGCTTCGACCCGGTGGTCGCCCTTGCCGACAACCTTGAAGATCGCCAGTTCACGCTCAACGCTTGGGCCTTCGACGGTGAGGTCATGCACCTCGTGCACCGGCACGATCCGACCCACCTGCGCCTTGATCTGCTCGATCACCTGTGGCGTGCCGCTGGTGACGATGGTGATGCGCGACAGATGCCCAGTGTGGTCCACCTCGGCCACGGTCAGGCTGTCGATGTTATAGCCACGCCCCGAGAACAGGCCAATCACCCGCGCCAGCGCGCCGGGTTCGTTCTCGACCAGCACTGCAAGCGTGTGTTTTTCGACCACATCCGAGAAATTGGGCCGTAGGTTATAGGCGGAATGCGAGGTCGCACCTTTCTTGATTTTTAGGGCAGCCATGTCTTTGTCCTTTTATCTAGCCGCGGGAATTTTTTAAAAATTCCCGGTCGTTTTCTTTGAAAGAAAACGGGTCACACCAGCACTGAGCCTTTTGCGTCGATCACACCTTGGGTCTCATGATCCCCCGGCAGCAGCATTTCGTTATGCGCCTTGCCGCTTGGGATCATCGGGAAGCAGTTTTCGTGCTTCTCAACCAGACAGTCAAAGATCACAGGCCCGTCGTAGTTGATCATCTCCATGATCGCGTCATCCAGATCGTCGGGGTCGTGGCAGATGATCCCCTTGGCGCCAAAGGCTTCGGCCAGTTTGACGAAATCGGGCAGGGCTTCGGACCAGCTTTGCGAATAACGCTCGCCGTGCAGCAGTTCCTGCCACTGGCGGACCATGCCAAGGCGTTCGTTGTTGAGGATGAACTGTTTGACCGGCAGGCCGAATTGCATCGCTGTGCCCATCTCTTGCATGTTCATCAACCACGAGGCTTCGCCCGCCACATTGATCACGAGGGCGTCGGGATGCGCCATCTGCACCCCGATGGAGGCCGGGAAACCATAGCCCATGGTCCCGAGGCCACCGCTCGTCATCCAGCGGTTCGGCTCTTCAAAACCGAGGTATTGCGCGGCCCACATCTGGTGCTGGCCCACTTCGGTGGTGATATAACGGTCATGACCCTTGGTCAGCGCTTCGAGCCGCGACAGCGCGTGCTGGGGTTTGATGACCTTGCCGGATTGGGTGAACTTCAGACAATCCTTTGCGCGCCATTCCTCAATCTTGGACCACCATTTGGCGA
This sequence comes from Sulfitobacter sp. LC.270.F.C4, assembly GCF_032922545.1. NCBI lineage: Bacteria > Pseudomonadati > Pseudomonadota > Alphaproteobacteria > Rhodobacterales > Roseobacteraceae > Sulfitobacter > Sulfitobacter sp. LC.270.F.C4. The sequence goes on from NZ_CP136692.1 coordinate 1,674,299, forward strand.
GCCCCTCACTGTTGGTCTTGCGGCCGCGGGATTTCCAAACCTTCAGCAAGTCTTCGAGCACATGGCCCACGTCACCGACAATTGGAATGTCGATGCGGATCACCTTGTTGATCGACGACGGGTCGATGTCGATATGCGCCTTGGTGGATTTGGGGCTGAAACTGTCGATGACGCCGGTGATCCGGTCGTCGAACCGCGCGCCGATGTTGATCATCAGATCGCAGTCATGCATCGCCATATTGGCTTCATACAGCCCGTGCATCCCCAACATGCCCAGCCATTTGTCACCGGACGCAGGGTATGCGCCGAGACCCATCAACGTCGATGTGATCGGGAAACCCGTGGCATCGACCAACTCGCGCAGCAGCTGGCTGGCCGCCGGGCCGGAGTTGATGACGCCGCCGCCGGTGTAGAAGATCGGGCGCTTGGCCGTCTCCATCGCCGCCACCAGTTCGGTGATCTCGGCCATATCGCCCTTGACCTGCGGTTGATAGCGCGAGGTGGAGGGTTTGGGGGACTCGTAATGGCCCGTGGCAAATTGCACGTCTTTGGGAATGTCGATCAGTACCGGGCCGGGGCGGCCGTGGGTGGCGACATGAAAGGCTTCGTGCAGCGTGGCACCAAGGGTGTCGGTTTCTTTCACCAGCCAGTTGTGCTTGGTGCAGGGGCGGGTGATGCCCACGGTGTCGGCCTCCTGAAACGCATCAGAGCCGATCATAAAGGTCGGCACCTGACCGGTCAGCACCACCAGCGGAATGGAATCCAGCAGCGCATCCGTCAGGCCGGTGACCGCGTTGGTGGCACCGGGGCCGGAAGTCACCAGCACAACGCCGGGTTTGCCGGTCGAGCGGGCATAGCCTTCGGCGGCATGCACCGCACCTTGCTCGTGGCGCACCAGAACGTGTTTGATCGAGTTCTGCTGAAAGACCTCGTCGTAAATCGGTAGCACCGCGCCACCGGGATATCCAAAGACGGTGTCCACACCCTGGTCAATCAGGGCTTGGACGATCATTTTCGCTCCGGTCATCTGGCGTTTCATCTTGGGTGCTCCGTAAGGCAGGTTATTGGCGTTTGGCATAAAAAAACCCCCGGTCTGACGGGGGCGCATGGGAAGGATTATGGTTAACCGTTACCGGCCCATGCGCGTGTGTCCTACAATAATGACTAGGTCGATCATCTCAGGGGTCCTCTTAGCGTGGCGTGAGATTATGAGGGGGAAAGGGGGGCGTCAACAGCGAAATGGCGAAAATCTTGTGCTTGGGTGGGGATTAATTGCTGTTTTATTTCGCGGATGCGCCATTTTGGGTTCTTTTCGAAAAGAAATCTGCCCTCAGGCGAATTTTATTGAATTACGGGGTGTGTTTATACACGTGATTCAATCTGGCAGCCCAACGGCCCGCCCCGGTTACGCGCAAAATCTATAGGCTTGCTCAGCGCCTTAGCGCGGGCTGACATCCGGCAGGGTGATATTGGCCACCTGCTCGGCAATGGGATCATTGCTGAGCGGATGCTGGTCGGGTACGAAACCCTCAGGGTCGCGCATCTTTTGCCACTGCCCGCCCATATAAACCTCAAGACCCGAGAACTTGGCCTTATACCCCATCTTTTGACTGCCCGGCACCCAGTAGCCAAGGTAGACATAGGGCAGACCCGCCGCGCGGGCGATTTCGATGTGGTCGAGGATGATGTAATTGCCCAACCCGTTGCGGGGCCGGTCGGGCGTGTAGAAGGAATAGACCATGCTCACCCCGTCGCCCAAGACATCCGTCAGGCAGACGCCGACCAGCGCGTTATCGGCCTCGGGGTCGGTATATTCGATGACCCGACTGCGGATCGGCGTTTCCTCGATCATTGCGGCGAATTCAAAGACATCCATATCCGCCATGCCGCCATCCGCATGGCGGCTGTCGAGGTAGCTGCGGAACAGGTCATATTGCTCTTCCGTGGCCCAAGGAGAGGTGGCGCGCCGCTCAAGCCCCGCGTTGCGGTTCAGAATGCGGCGCTGGCTTTTGCTGGGGTGAAAGGCCGCCACGTCGATCCGCGCCGACAGGCAGGCGGCGCAATCGGCGCAAGACGGGCGGTAAAGGACGTTCTGAGAGCGGCGGAACCCTTGGCTTGATAGGCTGTCATTCAGGCGTGCGGCATTGTCGCCCTGAAGGGCGGTGAACAGCTTGCGCTCCATCCGGCCCTCCAGATAGGGGCAGGGCTGCGGCGCTGTGACATAAAATTGCGGTGTCAAAGGCAGTGTATGTCGCATGGGTTTCCAGCATTTATCGAGGGATGCTATCAACCCACCCCCGCTGCGCCAAGGGCAAATTTGCGTGATACCCTAGCGGCTGAGGCGGCAATTCACCGGCACCGTGCCAAGCGCCATATCCGTGAGGCTCTGGCGGCGGGCCGTGGTGCAGATAAGAACGGCCGAGACGACCTGAATGATCGTGACCGTCATCGACAGCGAATAGCCGATGGTATGCAAAAGCGCGGTCATGAAATCAAAGGGCCGGTCGCGGTGGTCGCGCAGCTCCATCGCCATCAGGCGCATGCCCCATGTGGCCGACCCGCTGGTCAGCGTCGCCACGCGGTAGGCAAAACCCACCACAAGCGTCAGAAAGGGGAAAAAGAACAGCCCGGTAAAGGCGGTGAAGGGCAGGATCAGCAGGCAAAAGACGATGACAAGCGTCACATCGACGATCCAAGCCATCAGCCGCTTGCCAGCGATGCCGTCATAGAATTGCGGGTGTAGATCAGGGTCGGGGGTCTGGGTCATGTCGCTTCCTGCGAAAGGCCCCCCGGCGCGCGGGCCGGGAGGCGGGGTCAGGGTGGGATCAGGCGCTTGTGGGCGTCTCGTCCCGCTTGGCGCGCTCGTCCATGAACTGGTCGAACTCGGCCTTGTCCTTGGCTTCGCGCAGACGCTCAAGGAAAGCCTCAAAATTGCCCTGTTCCTCTTCCAAACGGCGCAGCGTGTCTGCCTTATAGGCGTCAAAGGCGCTGTTGCCGGTGTAGCGCGACATCATCGCACGGCTGGATTTGCGGCTGCAGGATTTTGAAGAGAACATGCGTTTGCTCCAAGTCATATAGGCAAGAAGGGCGAGGCCGAGGGGCCAGAAGAAGATGAAGCCGAGCACCATGGCGGCGATCCAAGCGCCTTTGCCGCGTGCGTCCATCCAGCTTTCGGCCCGCGCCAGCCAGCTCAGGCGGGGGGCATAGGTCGGGTCGGTGGTCACTGTCGTCATTGTTGAGCCTTTCAGTCGTGACGGGCCTGTCGCCGGCCCGGGCGTTTCGGATGATGTGAATGTCTTTCACATTGAATAGATCGGCACGCCGGGGCCCTTTCGCAAGGGGCTATGTGAATGTTTTTTACATTGCTTGGGAAACGACAGTAAAATCAGTAACCTGCGCGCCGGAAAGCTGCGCCATTTTCTGCGGCTCAAGGCAGAAAACGTGGTGCGGCGTGCCTGCAGCGGCCCAGACCAGCGGGAATTGCAGCAGATTTCGGTCAAACCAAGCGCGGGGTGGCGTGATATGGCCCAGCGGTGCCACGCCGCCGATGGCAAAGCCGGTCTGCGCCCGGATCAGTGCGGCATCTGCCTTGCCCAATGGTTCCCCGGCCAGTGCTGCGGCGCGGTCCAGATCGACCTGCTGAGCGCCCGCAGTGATGAAAAGCAGCGCCGCGCCGCTGTTTTCGCCGCGAAGGACGATGGATTTCGCAATCTGGTCGACCGCACAGCCAAGTGCGGTGGCCGCATCGACCGCCGTGCGTGCTAGGGCCGTCTCGCGTATCTCTGGCGTCGCCCCGGCGGCCTCCAGCGTGGCGCGCACCCGTTTCAAACTCCTGCTCATTCTCTGCCCCTTGCTGCATGGCGCCACCCTGGGGCGCGCGCCAAAGTCGTAGCAAGGCCGCGCCGTGCCGCAACCCCCATTGACGCCGCTTGGATCAGCCCGCAAAGCTGGCCCCATGACAGACCCATCGCTTGCCGCCCGGATCACCCGCTCTCCCCGCATCTATCACCGCGAACGCGCGCAGGATGCGGCGGCGCTCTTACCCGATCTTGCGCCGGACCTGCGCGAGATGATCTCGGCCGCCGCCTCTACCGCGCCCTATCTAATGGCGCTGTTGGAAAAGGAAGCGGCTTGGCTTGGCGAGGCCGTGGAAAACCCCGAGGCCGCTCTGGCCGCCAATTGCGCCGCGGCGGCAGCATTTGCGCCCGACCGGCTGGCCGATGGGCTGCGGCAGGGCAAACGGCGCATGGCGCTTCTGACCGCGCTGGCCGATCTGGGCGGGGCATGGTCGCTGGAAGAGGTGACCGGCGCGCTGACCGATTACGCCGATGCCGCTTGCGGGGCGGCCCTGCGTGCGGGGCTGGCGGCACAGATCAAACGCGGCAAACTGCCGGGCATGACGATGGACGATCTGGCCGACTGCGCAGGCATGGTTGTCTTTGCCATGGGTAAAATGGGCGCGCGGGAACTGAATTATTCCTCAGACATCGACCTCATTTGCGTCTTTGACGAAAGCCGCTTCGCGCCTGATGATTTCCACGCCGCCCGCAGCGCCTTCGTCAAGGCGACGCGGGCGATGTCGGGCACGTTGAACGACATTACCGCGCAGGGCTACGTCTTTCGCACCGATCTGCGCCTGCGTCCTGACCCGGCGGTCACCCCCGTTTGCATCGCGATGGAGGCAGCCGAGCGCTACTACGAAAGCCTAGGCCGCACATGGGAGCGCGCGGCCTATATTAAGGCCCGTCCGGCGGTCGGTGATATCGCCGCAGGGGAAGCGTTCTTACAATCATTGCGCCCCTTCGTCTGGCGCCGCCATCTGGATTTCGCCGCCATCCAAGATGCGCACGACATGCGGCTTGCCATTCGCGAGCACAAGGGCTTGGGCGGGCCGATCACTCTGCCGGGGCATGATATGAAATTGGGCCGGGGCGGCATCCGTGAGATCGAGTTTTTCACCCAGACCCGACAGCTCATCGCCGGGGGGCGCGATGCGGAGTTGCGGCCCCGTGGGACGCTGGCAGGGTTGCAGGTGCTGGCCGAGAAGAACTGGGTGCCCAAAGAGGTCGCCGAAACGCTCGGCGATCACTACCGCGCACACCGCACGGTAGAGCACCGCTTGCAAATGGTGCAGGACGCGCAGACCCACACGCTGCCCCGCAATGATGCCGATTTTGAACGTCTGGCCGCCATGATGGATATGGATGTCAATGACTTGCAGGCCGATCTTCACAACCGACTTCAAGCCGTGCACGACCTGATCGAAAGCTTTTTCGCCGCCACGCGGGAGGAGCCCGAAGCCGCCCGCCCGGCGCATCAATTCGACACCTCGGTGCTTGACCGTTGGCCCAGCTATCCCGCGCTGCGCTCGGAACGGGGGGCGGATATTTTCGGGCGGCTACAGCCGCTGCTGCTGGACCGTTTGGCGCAATCTGCCAAACCGGACGAAGGGCTTTTGGCCTTTGACGGTTTCCTCGCTGGCCTGCCCGCCGGGGTGCAGCTTTTCTCGCTCCTGCGGGCCAATCCGCAACTGGGCGATCTTTTGGTGGATATCGTCGCCACATCGCCTGCGCTGGCCGCGCATCTGTCGCGCAACTCTGGCGTCTTCGATGCGGTGATCGGGGGGGATTTCTTTTCGGACTGGCCGGGGCAGACCAAGCTGACCGAGATGTTGCAACAGCATCTCGCGGCAGAGGCCGATTACGAGTTGCGCCTTGATGGCACCCGCCGTTGGGCGCGCGAATGGCATTTTCGGATCGGCGTGCATCTGCTGCGCGGGCTGATCGACGCGGCCACCGCCGGGCGCCAATATGCCGAGTTGGCCCAAGCGGTCTTGCAGGCGCTCTGGCCCGTGGTCGTCGATCAATTCGCCACCCGGCATGGCCCGCCGCCGGGGCGCGGGGCGGTGATCCTTGGCATGGGCTCGCTTGGGGCTGGGCGGCTAACGCCGACCTCCGACCTCGATATGCTGGTGATTTATGATGCCGATGGGGTGGACAGTTCCGACGGCCCCAAACCCCTCGCCACGCGCAGCTATTATGCCCGGCTGACCCAAGCGATGATCACCGCGATGACCGCGCCGATGGCCCAAGGCAAGCTTTACGACATCGACATGCGCCTGCGGCCCTCGGGCAATCAGGGGCCAGTGGCCACCAGCCTCGCCAGCTTTGAGAGCTACCAGAAAGAGCAGGCTTGGGTCTGGGAGCATCTGGCCCTTACCCGCGCACGGGTGATCGCGGGGGCAGAGGATCTGGGCCGCGATGTCGAAGCGCTTCGGGCTGAAATCCTCAGCCGCGCCGCCCCGCGCGACAAGGTTCTGGGCGAGGTCGCGAAGATGCGCCAGCGCATCGCCGCCGCCCGCAGCCCTGCAGGGCCGCTCGACGCCAAGACGGGCGCGGGCCGCTTGCAGGATATCGAACTGTTCGCGCAGGCAGGCGCGCTTATCGGCGGCACCGGGGCGCGTGAGATCGACGCGGGCCTTGCCGCCGCGCGCGGCGAAAACGTGATTGATGGGCAGGCGGAAGCCGCGCTTTCCTCGGCCTATACCAACGCATGGACCCTGAATTGCGCCGCGCGTCTGCTGTCGGCCAATCCTATTGATGCGCGGACAATGGGGCAGGCGGGGGCGAGCTTTCTCTGTCGTGTGTTAGCTTGTGACGATCTTGCAGCATTGGAGGCCAAGATGCAGGGCGATTACGGCACTGCGGCTCAGATCATCGACGCGGCGCTGCCCGAGCCGGGGCAGGAGGGGGCATGAGCGATCCAGATGACCCAAAGGGTTTGATCCGCGAATCCTACCGGATGGAGGGGATCGGCCCCGCCGAATGCCGCAGCATCTTTCTCGACTGGGCTTTGAGCTTGCCGGAAGGCCACGACAACGCGGTCGCCATCACCCGTTTGCTGGAACGCTACGGTGCGGCCGCCGCGGGTCACCCGATGACCCAAGTGCTGCGCGAGGGGCAGACGACGCTCACCACCCCGCGCCGCAGGGGCGGTTGGCGGGGGAGGGCGCGCAACTGAACGCCGATCTGGGCCTGCGAAACCTCTTTCCCCAGCCGCGCGAACGCAGTACGAGGGGCGCTATGACAACGCCCCAAACCCCCTCCGCCCCGCAGCCTGCCACGCTTCCCGTGGTGCGCCTTTTGCCCAAGGCCAATGCCCGCGCCATCCGCCACGGCTTTCCTTGGGTCTATGCCAATGAACTGGTCACCGACCGCCGCACGCGGGGGCTTGCCCCCGGCACGCTGGCGCTGCTGGAAGATGCTGACCGCAAGCCCATGGGGCTGGTCGCGGTCAATCCGAATTCCAAGATCATCGCCCGGATGATCGACCAAGACGCCGAGGCGCAGGTGGATCAAGCATGGTTCGAGGCACGCCTCAATCGCGCCCTTGCCCTGCGCAGCCAGCTTTACGATCAGCCCTATTACCGTCTGATCCACGCCGAGGCCGATGGCCTGCCGGGCGTCATCATTGACCGCTTTGGCGATACCTGCGTGATCCAGCCCAACGCCGCTTGGGCCGATGCGCTGCTGACACCGCTGGTGGCCGCTTTGCAATCGGTGACCGGCGTGACCAACGTGTTGAAAAACGCCTCTGGCCGGACGCGCAAGCTTGAAGGGCTCGACGATGCTTCGTCCACGTTGGTGGGGGAGACCCCCGAAGGCCCGCTGCCCGTGCCGATGAATGGCGCGACCTATATGGCCGACCTTACCGGCGGGCAGAAAACCGGTCTGTTCTACGACCAACGCCCCAACCATGCCTTTGCCGCCAATCTCGCGCGCAATGGGGCACGGGTGCTCGATGTCTTTGCCCATGTCGGCGGCTTCTCCCTCGCCGCTCTGGCGAATGGCGCGTCATCAGCATTGGCCGTCGACGGCTCCGCCCCCGCCCTGGAACTGGCCGAGGCCGGAGCCGCCGCGATGAACATGCAAGACCGTTTCGCCACCCGCCAAGGCGATGCCTTCGACGTGCTCACCGCCCTGCGCGATGAGGGCGAGACCTTTGACGTGGTGATCTGCGACCCGCCCGCCTTTGCCCCCTCGCGCCAAGCGGTCGACGCGGGGCTGCGTGCCTATGAGCGTGTCGCACGGCTCTCGGCGCAGCTGGTGGCAGAGAATGGTATTCTGGGTCTTTGTTCCTGTTCCCACGCCGCTGATCTGAACCAATTCCGCACCGCTTCCGTGCGCGGCATCGGTCGGGCCGGACGCCGTGCCATGCTGCTGCACACCGGCTTTGCCGGGGCGGACCACCCGCAACTGCCGCAGCTTGCGGAAAGCGGCTACCTCAAGTCGCTGTTCTTCCGCCTGTGATGGAAACGCGCCCCCGCGTGCTGATCGACACCTGCGTGCTCTACCCCACGGTGATGCGCGAAATGGTGTTGGGTGTGGCAGCAAGGGGCGCGTTCGAGCCGGTCTGGTCGGCGCGTATCTTAGAAGAATGGGCCCGCGCGGCGATCAAGCTTGGGCCCACGGGCGAAGCACAAGCGCGGGCCGAGATCGCACTGCTGCGCGGCAACTGGCCGGGGGCCGAACGCGCGGCCTCCCCCAGCCTACAGGCGCGGCTTTGGTTGCCGGATGCGAATGACATTCACGTTCTGGCCGTCGCCGTGGCCAGCAGCGCCGACATGATTCTGACGCTGAACGCCAAGGATTTCCCGCGCCAAATCCTTGCCGAAGAGGGGTTGAGCCGGGCCGATCCTGACAGCTACCTGCATGGGATTTGGCAAGCGACACCGGAATTGGTCGCCCCCGTGGCCGACGCCGTCTTGCAAGAGGCGCGGCGGCTGTCGGGCGAGCAATGGGAGATGCGCGCTCTGCTGAAAAAGGCACGGCTGCCGCGGCTGGCAAAGGCTCTGGCCTAGCCCTCCCACCGCAGTTGCAGCTTGCGCAGCTCGGCGACACGTTCCTCGGTCTTGGGGTGGCTCAGCAGCCACGCGGGCGGGCGTCCAGCGCCGTTTTGGCTCAGCGCGTCCAACTTCTCGAACAGGGAAATCTGTGGGCCGATGCCGATGCCCGCTTTGGTCAGCAGGGCGGCTGCATAGGCGTCTGCCTCATACTCATCCCCGCGTGAGAGGCGGGCAGCCAGCAGGCTGGTCAGCCCGTTTGCGATCAGCACACCGATCCCGGGAATGATCCGCCCAAGCACCATCGCCAGCGCCGTGCGCAGGGCGTTTTGGCCCGAGAAATCAATCATCCGCCGCCGCGAATGGCCAAGCGCCACATGGCCCAACTCATGCGCGATGACGCTCGCCAATTCCTCAGCCGTTACAGCACCTTGGCGAAACTTGTTGTAAAACCCGCGGGTGATGAAAATGCGCCCATCGGGGGCTGCCAGCCCGTTGACCGGTTCGATCTCATAAAGATGCACCTTGATGCGCGGCAGGTCCAACGCCTTGGCCATCTTTGCGCTCATGTCGTTGAGTTTGGGGTCCACCAAGGGGGTCGATTTCGCGTCCAACTCGCGCGCCGTGCGCCAAGCGGAAAAACGATACATGGCCAGCGCGTAAAGGATGGCCAGCAGGATGGGGAGAAAGCGGATCATGCCCGCAATATGGGCGCGCCGAGGGCCGGGGGCAAGCGGCACAAGGCCGCGCCCCCGGTTCCATGTCATGCGATCAGACGAGTTTTGCGTCCATCGTGATCTCGGCGGTCAGCAGCTTGGAGATCGGGCAGTTCTCTTTGGCGGTCTTCGCGGCTTTGTCGAAGTCCTCTTGGCTCGCGCCGGGGATGCTGGCCTCGACCGTCAGATGCACTTTGGGCACGTGGAAGCCGCCGTCTTTTTCTTCCAGATGCACTTCTGCCTTTGTCTCGATGCTGTCGGGCGTCAGGTCGCTTTGCCCAAGGATCATCGACAGCGCCATGGAGAAACAAGACGCGTGGGCAGCACCGATCAGCTCTTCTGGGTTGGTGCCTTCCTTGCCTTCGAAACGGGTGTTGAAGCCATAGGGCTGTTCAGACAGCACACCGCTTTGGGTTGAGACATGGCCCTTGCCCTCTTTGAGCGAGCCTTCCCATTTTGCGCTGCCGGTTTTCACGATCGAAGCCATTGGAATATCCTTTCACTGAGCTTGCGTTCGTCCCCTCAACTGGCGCAGGGCGGAAAGGTTTCAAGGCCGAGCGTTCAAGATCGCGTCATGGTCTTGATGCCCCGGCTCAGCCCTTCGAGGGTCATCGGCACCATGGCCTCGGGGCCGAAAATCTCTTGGATCATCGCGATCGACTGGGTGTAGCCCCACTGACGTTCCGGCACCGGGTTGATCCACAGGTGGTTGGGCCATTGATCCCGCGCACGGGCGAGCCATGTGGCACCGGCCTCCGCGTTCCAATGCTCATTCGCGCCGCCGGGATAGGCGATTTCATAGGGCGACATGGAGGCGTCGCCCACGAAGATGCACTTGTAGTCAGACCCATAGCTGCGCAGTACCTCATGGGTGTGGATCTGCGCGTCCCAGCGGCGGCGGTTGTCGCGCCAGACGCCTTCGTATAGGCAGTTGTGGAAGTAGAAATGCTCAAGATGTTTGAACTCGCCCCGTGCGGCGCTGAACAGTTCTTCGACGACCTTCACATGCGGATCCATGGAGCCGCCGATGTCGAGAAACAGAAGCACTTTCACGGCATTGCGCCGCTCTGGCCGGGTTTTCACATCCAGATAGCCATGCTCTGCCGTGGCGCGGATGGTGCCGTTCAGGTCGAACTCTTCCGCCGCCCCGTCGCGTGCCCAGCGACGCAGACGCTTTAGCGCCAGTTTGATGTTGCGGGTGCCGATCTCGACGTTGTCATCGAGGTTGCGGAACTCGCGCTTGTCCCAGACCTTGACCGCGCGTTGGTGGCGGCTTTCCTTTTGGCCGATCCGCACGCCTTCGGGGTTGTAGCCGTATGCGCCAAAAGGCGAGGTGCCCGCCGTGCCGACCCATTTCGATCCGCCCTGATGCCGGCCCTTTTGCTCTTCTAGCCGCTTTTTCAGGGTCTCCATCAGCTTGTCGAAACCGCCCGCGGCTTCGATCTCGGCCTTTTCTTCGGGCGTAAGATGCTTTTCGGCCATCTTGCGCAGCCAGTCTTCGGGCAGGTCCACGGCGTCGAGCACGTCATCAAGGCTGATGTTCTCCAGCCCCTTAAAGGCCGCTGCAAAGGCGCGGTCGAACTTGTCGATGTTGCGCTCGTCTTTGACCATCGACACGCGGGCGAGGTAGTAAAACGCCTCAACGTCATAGGTGGCCAGCCCCGCCTTCATGCCTTCAAGAAAGGCCAGAAACTCGCGCAGCGAGACCGGAACACCGTGGCGGCGGAGCTGATCGAAGAACGGCAGAAACATCAGAGGCTCAGCGCGCGGTCCAAAAGAACCGTGGCGATCATGCCGACGATCAGGAAGGCAAAGCCGTAGCCCGTTGCATATTGCGCGATGTCTTTGCGGTTGCCGCCACGTTTGCGGGCCGTCAGCCCGCCGATTACCGCGCCGATCAATGCCAATCCGAGTGCTATCATAACCTATTGCCCGTCTATTTTGCGGGCCTATCCATTGCGCGGGTTCAGGGACGCGATCTCGCGCAGCTTGGCCCGCACGGCCCAGTCAGGGCCAAAGCCGTATCGCGCCCAGCCGATGCTGTCCAGCCTGACGCGGCGCGCTTGGGTGCCGCGGCCTTCGATCTCTAGCGCTTCGGCTTTGAGCAGCAAAAGCGTGGCAAGAAGGGCGGCATTTTCGCTGGCTTCTGCAATGGGCAGATGCGGCTCAATTAGGGCGAGCGCGCCTGCGCCATCGCCAATGGTCACCGCATAGCCCGCCCGCTGCGTGGCGACATAGGCGCGGTGCAGCCTGGTGCCGGGGGTGCGGGCATAGAGGGCGTCGGCCGTTTGGTAATGCGCTTGCGCGGCGGCTGGATCGGTCATCTGCGTCACGCGTCCCATGGCGTAATGCGAGAAGGCGTGGCGGTTGTCCTGCCAACCCTGCGCTTGGGCGATGCGCAGGGCGTCTTGGGCCGCAGACATGCGCGCGTTGCGGCTGACCTCGCGGCCAAGGGCCGTCTGGATGGCGTGGCTCCAGACCTGCGGCGTGGCGCGCGCAGGGCGGGGGACAACGGTGCCACCGCCGGGGTTCAACCGCGCCAAAATGCCTGGCAGACGTGCGGCCACCTCTTCGCGGCGCATGCCAGAGCGCAGCGCCGGGTCATAGTAGATGCGCAGCACCAACATGTCGAAACCGGTCAGCACCGTATGCACGTTGTCGTCGTTAAAGACCGAATCCGGCAAACGGTAGAGATCGTTCAAGGGCCCAAGGGCTTGGGCCAGTTCCTCATGCAGGCAGTCGCGGCTTTCTTGCGGGCTTACGTCATTGGGCAGGAAAATCGCCAGTTTGCGCCGCTCGGTCAGGCGGGTCCAATCGGTGGCGGCGGAGCGCCTCGTGCGGCGGTACTCTTCAAGTGTGCTGACATTCGGCACCACGAAACAGGCCGCCTGCGGCAAGAGCCGCCGGATCTGGCTGCGGTTCACCGCTTGAATGGTGATGCTTGCCTCTCCGCCCGTGACCTCACGCAGTTCAATCCCGGCTTCGCTGCGCAAACGGGCGAGCAGCCGTGCAAGGTCCGGCCCCAAGGTCGCGGGTGGCTGACCTAGAACGCGCAGGGTGATCGGCCCCTCAAAACGGGTCAATACGGGCAGGGCACGGCCACTTTCCATGCGGAAGGACAGATCAAGGAAATCTTCGGCCAAGGCAGCATTTGACACATGCGGCGCCGTGGGGCGGGCTTGGGCGAACTGCTTCATCGGGGGCAGAGTGCTGTCGGCGATCACCGCGCGGGTTGCCACCTCGGAATGGGAGGCCGGCACGCAGGCGTTCAGCAACATCATCAGCGGCAGGATCAGCCGCGCCTTCACCCCGCGCCTCATGCGCTTGGGCCTTTGCGCGGCCTATTCCGCTGTGATCTATCGCAAACTGCGCATGGCGCTGCCGCTGTCTGTCCTTGCATTTGCCTGCCCCATCGGTCGTTTAAACCCGGGTCTTGGTGCCCGTGATTGACCTCAGCCTAGGCAGGCGAAAATTCAAAAGCGAGGAAAATACCCGCTTTTGACGTAAAGTCGCATGGGTGTTGCCGCTCTACCGCTGGCGGCGCGCCATAAAGGCCAGCCGCTCGAACAGATGCACATCCTGCTCGTTTTTCAGCAGTGCGCCATGCAGTTTCGGCAGGGCGTTGGGGCCATCCTTGGCCAGATCCTCGGCGCCCATATCCTCGGCCAGCAGCAGTTTCAGCCAGTCCAGCACTTCGGAGGTCGAGGGTTTTTTCTTTAGCCCCTGCTGTTCGCGGATCTCGTAGAACTGCGTTAGCGCCGTGGTCAGCAGTTGCTGTTTGATGCCCGGATGGTGCACTTCGACGATTTGCTTGAGCGTCTCCATCTCTGGAAAACGGATGTAGTGAAAGAAACAGCGGCGCAGGAAAGCGTCGGGCAGTTCTTTTTCATTGTTGGAGGTGATGATGACGATGGGGCGTTGGCGCGCCCGGATCGTCTCGCCCGTCTCATAGACAAAGAACTCCATCTTATCGAGTTCCTGCAACAGGTCGTTGGGGAATTCGATATCGGCTTTGTCGATCTCGTCGATCAGCAGCACGACCTTTTCATCGGCATCAAACGCCTGCCAAAGCTTGCCCTTGCGGATGTAGTTCTTGACGTCATGCACGCGCTCATCGCCCAATTGGCTGTCGCGCAGGCGGTTCACGGCGTCGTATTCGTAAAGCCCCTGTTGCGCGCGTGTGGTCGATTTGATGTTCCATTCGATCATGCGCAAACCCAAGGCATCGCTGACCTGCCGCGCCAATTCGGTTTTGCCGGTGCCCGGTTCGCCTTTTACAAGAAGCGGCCGCTCCAAGGTAACCGCTGCATTGACGGCAATTTTCAGGTCATCGGTGGCGACGTAGTCTTTGGTGCCTTGAAATTTCATCTTGTTTTCAACCTCGTGTGACGGGCGCTTGATCCTTGGCCTTTAACCAAAAATCAAAGGGATTGTGTAGTGACAATTGTAACCCGCTCAGATAGACGCTGCGGCAGGGAAGATGTCGGGAGACAGGCCTTTTTAATGTCTGAGTTGAAAACCGCCGGGGAAAAACAAATGAAGCAGGAAGTTTTCCTGCCGGACGATTATCGTCCGGCCGAGGACGAACCATTCATGAATGACCGTCAGCTTGAGTACTTTCGTCGCAAGCTGATCCACTGGAAATCGGAACTGTTGGCAGGCAGCCGTGACACCATCGAAGCACTGCAAGACGGCACCCGGAACATTCCGGATGTGACCGACCGCGCCTCGGAAGAGACCGACCGCGCGCTGGAACTGCGGACCCGTGACCGGGCCCGCAAATTGGTCGGCAAGATCGACGCGGCGCTGCGGCGGATCGACGAGGGAGAGTTCGGTTACTGCATGGTCACCGGCGATCCGATCTCGCTCAAGCGGCTGGACGCACGGCCCATCGCCACGATGACGCTGGAGGCGCAAGAGCGTCACGAGCGGCGCGAGAAAGTCCACCGCGACGACTGACATCACCTGAAACATCACACGCCGAGGCTCATGCTTCGGCGTTTGTGATTTGGGCGCGGGGCCAGCACGATCCGGAGCTTGTGAGCTGGGGTCTACCAGCTTGCCTACGATCTGGGGCGTGAATGAAACCTTCCAATGCAATTGTCGTGGGCGGCGGGATCGGCGGGCTGGCCTTGGCCACGGCACTGGCCCGCAAGGGCGTGGCCGTGACCCTGCTTGAACAGGCCGCGCGGTTTTCCGAGATCGGCGCGGGGCTACAGATCAGCCCCAACGGCCTTGCCGTGCTGCGCGCGCTTGGGTTGGAACATGGGCTGAAGGCCCGCGGTGCCGTGCGGGGGCAGGCGGTGCGCCTTTGCGACTACGCGAAAGGCGCGCAGGTGGCCCGGCTTGATCTGACCCGCTTGGCCAATGATCAGCGTTATTATTTCCTCCACCGTGCCGACCTGATTGATCTGCTGCGGGAGGCCGCGCAGCGCGCCAACGTGAGTTTCGAGACCGACGCGCAGGTCGCCTCGATCCATCCCGGTGCCTTGCCGCAGGTGCAGATGGCCCGTGGCGGACGGCGGCGGGCGGAGTTGGTCGTGGCCGCCGATGGCATCCACTCGGTCGGGCGGGTGCAGTTAAACGGGGCGGATAAGGCGCGGTTCTCGGGGCAGGTGGCATGGCGTGGGCTGATCCCCAACGACATAGGCCACGGCCCAGAGGCGCGGGTTACCATGGGGCCGGGGCGGCATCTGGTCAGCTATCCGCTGCGCGAGGGGCGATTGGTCAACCTCGTCGCCGTGGAAGAGCGCGCCGATTGGGCCGCCGAAGGCTGGCATCACCATGACGATCCCGCCAATCTACGCCAAGCCTTCGCAGGTTTCGGCGGAGAGGCGGGGCAGATGCTGGGCGCGTTGCAGGAGGTGACCCTCTGGGGGCTGCATTACCATCCCGTCGCCGCCAATTGGCAGGCAGAAGGCGTGGCGCTGTTGGGCGATGCGGCCCATCCAACGCTGCCCTTTCTGGCGCAGGGCGCAAATATGGCGCTAGAGGATGCTTGGGTCTTGGCCGACTGCCTGACTCGCCAGCCCCGCGAGGCCGCGCTTGGCGCTTATCAAGCCGCCCGCATCGACCGCGCGCGGCGCATTGTCAAAACCTCGGAAGGCAACGCGGCACGCTATCACTTGCGGCCTGGCCCGATCCGGTTTGCGGCCCATACCGGGCTGCGCGTCGCCTCCAAAATCGCGCCCGGCGCGATGCTGGGCGCGTTTGATTGGCTCTACGCCCATGACGTTACCAAAGCGTAAAGGCCACCGAGCTTAGCCGGTGGCCCAATTGGTCAGCCTGCCCGTTGCAGCATCCCGAAAAGGTCGCGCGGGTCGTCCGGGTCGGCCAGCAGATCAAGCGGTTGGAACAGCCCCGTCTCGGCGATTTGATCACGGACATAGCGCAGGGCCGAGAAATCCTCGATCGCGAAGCCCACGGAGTCGAACAGCGTGATCTGCTGCGCATCGCGGCGGCCTTCGGCCTGACCGGTCAGCACCTGCCAGATCTCGGTCACCGGGTGGTCGGCCTCAAGCTGCTGGATCTCACCCTCGATGCGGGTCTGCTCGGGGAATTCCACGAAGATGCCCGAACGGTGCAGGATCGCGGGCGCGAGTTCCGTCTTACCCGGACAGTCGCCGCCGATCGCGTTGATGTGCACGCCAGAGCCGACCATATTGTCGGTCAGGATTGTGGCATATTGCTTGTCCGCGGTGCAGGTGGTGATGATCTGCGCGCCCATAATCGCCTCTTCGGCGGTGTCGCATTCCACCACCTTGATGCCATGGCCCGCCAGATTGCGTGCGCATTTGGCGGTCGCCGCGCGGTCGATATCGTAGAGCCGCACCTCATCCACGCCGCAGATCGCCTTCATCGCAAGGCTCTGAAACTCGGACTGCGCGCCATTGCCGATCATCGCCATGACATGGCTCCCCTTGGGCGCCAGCAACCGGGCCACCACGGCAGAAGTCGCCGCCGTGCGCAGGGCCGTCAGGATCGTCATCTCGGTCAGCAACACCGGGTAGCCGTTGGCCACATTGGCCAGCAGGCCAAAGGCGGTCACGGTCTGAAAGCCGTCCTTGGTGTTGTCGGGGTGACCGTTGACGTATTTGAAGCCGTAAACATCGCCGTCCGAGGTGGGCATCAGTTCGATCACGCCCTTCTCAGAATGGCTCGCCACGCGGGGGGTCTTGTCGAAAAGCTCCCAGCGTTTGAAGTCGGCTTCGATATAGTCGGCCAGCCCGCGCAGCATGTCCTCGACGCCGATATGGTGGATCAGTTTCATCATCTGATCGACAGAAACGAAGGGCACCAGTGCCTTGTCGGAGGGGTTCAGATTGGTCATATTCAGGTCTTTCTATCAATAGGCACGGGTGGGGCGGTCGAACACGCGGCGGCCAAAGGCCGAGGCGGTGAGGTCCACCATCAGTTGCGCGGTGCGGCCCCGCTCATCGAGGAAGGGGTTCAGCTCAACCAGATCGAGCGAGGTCATCAAGCCGCTGTCGGAAAGCATCTCCATCACCAGATGGCCTTCGCGCACCGTGGCGCCGCCCGGCACGGTGGTGCCCACCGCAGGGGCCACGGACGGGTCGAGGAAATCCACATCCAGCGAAACATGCAGCATGCCGCCCGCCGCTTCGACCTTATCAAGGAAGCGCTGTAAGGGTTTGGCAATGCCGCTCTCGTCGATCTCGCGCATGTCGACGTAAGTCACGGTAGTCTCCTGCAAGGCCGCGCGTTCGAGGGCGTCGACAGAGCGCAGCCCGATCATGGCGATATTGTCATGGGGCAGGGGCGTGTCGATCTTTGGAAAGCCGTCGAACCCCTCGCGCCCGGTGACATAGCCCAAGGGCGTGCCGTGCAGGTTGCCGCTGTCGCTGGTCTGCGGCGTGTGGAAATCCGTATGCGCGTCAAGCCAGAGCACGAAAAGCGGGCGGCCTGCCTTTTCGGCATGGCGCATTGCGCCCAAAACAGTGCCAAGCGCCAGCGCGTGGTCGCCGCCCATGAAGATCGGCAAGCCGTCGTCCATCGCCGCATCGGCGGCAGCGGCGAGGCTCTCTGTCCATGCGATGGTCTCTTCCAGCGCGTGCAGTTTCTCGTGCTCTTTCGCTTGGAAGGGCGCAGGGGCGACATTGCCGCGATCGGTGACGCTGTGGCCAAGATCGCGCAGGGCACGTTCGAGCCCCGCAGTGCGATAGGCATCCGGCCCCATCAGGCAGCCGCGACGGCGCTTGCCGCTATCCAGCGGGACGCCCAGCAAGATACAGTTTTGTGGGTTCGACATGGGGGACTCCTGAGCTGTTTGAACTCAGATAATCCGCGCATCTGTCTAACGACAAGCCGTCAAACTGACCGTTTCGGGGGCGTTTTTAACAAACTGAAAGAAAGAGCTTCCAGTTTGTCATTTTTTTGCTGGCTAGGCCGCTTTGCGCGCCGCCGCGACCCAAAGACCGACCAAGACGAAGGAGAAAATCGCGTTCCATCCCGCCATCGACAGGCCCAGAAATTGCCAGACGATCTCATCGCACATGACTAGACCGCTCGGGCCTTCGGTGGAGAGAAGCGACCCGCCGTCAAGGCTGCCCAAGTCCATGCCACCGCCGGTGCAGGAGCTCGGCCCCGGCCACCAGCCCCATTCGACGCCTGCGTGATAAACGCCGATCAGCGCCGTCACCGCCGCCGCCAAGGCCCCCAGCCACGCCAGCACGCGCGGACCGCCAAAGAGCACGATCGCCCCAATCAGCACTGCCGCCGCATGGGGCCACCGCTGCCAAAGGCACATCTGGCAAGGCGCGTAGCCGCCCAGATGCTGGAAACCAAAAGCACCCAGCAACAGCGCGGCTGAGCCGAGTGTTGCCAGTGAAGTCAAAGTCTTACCTGTCATAGAACCTTTACCACCATGAACCCGCCAATCAGCAGGGCGACGGCCAATGTGAACATCAAACCCAAGCGCCGTTCAATGAAATCTCGGATCGGTGCGCCAAAGCGCCACAGCAGCCCCGCCACCACGAAGAACCGGAGCCCACGGGCAAGGATCGAGGTCATGATAAAAGTGCCCAGCGGCATCCCGGTCCAGCCCGACATGATCGTGATGACTTTGTACGGGAAGGGGGTTACCCCGGCGACCAGCACCGCCCAAAAGCCCATGTCGTTGAAGCGGGTGGAAAATTCTGCCATCGCGTCGGACTTGCCCAAACTCGCAAGGATCGGCTGACCAAGGCTCTCAAAGGCCAGCCCGCCAATGGCATAGCCCAAAAGCCCGCCCAGAACGGAGGCCAGCAGCGCCACCCCGGCGATCAGCCACGCGCGGTTGGGCCGCGCGATGATCATCGGAATCATCAGGATATCAGGCGGAATTGGAAAGAAAGAACTTTCGACAAAAGCGACAACGGCAAGCGCCCAGAGGGCATGGCGATGTTGGGCCAAGCCCAGGGTCCAGTCATAAAGGCGGCGGATCATTTAGGGGGCTCCGGCTGTTTTATATGCCTCACCATGTCGCGCGACCAAGGTCAAGCGCAACGCTGTGCAGAAACAGGGTGAAAATCCACTTGCCCCACGCGCTTTTGCAGGCTACATCGCCCCACGTGCCCAAGTGGCGGAATGGTAGACGCAGGGGATTCAAAATCCCCCGCCGCGAGGCGTGCCGGTTCGAGTCCGGCCTTGGGTACCAATATACAAACACCTGATTTTCTTAAGGAAAATCAGGTGTTTTGTTTTTTTATGGTGTGTGTTTTTAGGTTCCGATGGCGTGACTCACACTCGGCTGTTCCGGAGTTGGTCATCCACGTCACTCTTGGGCCGCGCGACTTAGCTATTTCCTGCTGGCGCCCTTCCAATAGTATGCGACCATCTCAGCGCTTTGACTTGTGACCGCCTGAATCTCAGCATCGCACGCTCCGGCTTCGGCAAGCTCGACAATAGCGAGTTTGCGTAGACCATGGAGCACGTAAGGTGAGGCCCTCTCGCGATCTCCACGCTGGTCCGATTGCTGCGCGTCTAAGTTATGGCGGTGAAACATCACCTGCTTCAGTGTGACTAGCTAGCGCGATGCGGACGGGAGCAGCCTTTCACTGCAACTGTTCTACTGCCGCGATGGTGCCATACCCAAAGCCGACCCAAGAATATCGTACCCTTGGCTTTTCCAGAAATGCGGCAGATCTATGAAGACCCAATTCTCGGCGAGTTTGTCGTGGTCGCGACGATAGATGTCTATCACGCGAAACTCGCCTGCTTCACTGCCGCCGGGATACCCCATGAACCCGCCCGTGGGGCGGGCGGTAAAGTTGGGCCACCCAAAGAAACCGCCAAAGTGGCCTTCGGCAAGTCGGCAGACGTGTTGCGTTTTGGACCGTTCCGCAAAGCCTGCCCGGAACGGCGCAGAGTGCTGCTCCATATAACGGTCTATCGTGTACGTCGCGCCGATCCCCGCTGGGCCCCACCAAAGCATATCTTCTGCCCAAGTTTGCGCCAGTTCATCCCGCAATGAGAGGCCTGAGTTCCACTGACCCAGATCGCTGATCATTCTGTTAATAAGGTCCAATGTTCGCCGGCCTTCATCCGGGTTCTGTGGGTCGAGCAACAAGCCGTTATGTGGCTGTGGCCCTGGTTGGACAAGATGCGCACCGGTTTGACCGGGGAAGGGCGCAAGCCCCGCTTAAATCATCAAATGGGGAATGTCGAAATACATAGCACTTTCGATAATTTGGCCCTGATCTACGCGCGAAAATTCGCAGTATCGTAGGCTGGTAATCTTCCGAGTTGGCACGATTTCAAGCCAGGGCTCATCGAAGAGCCCCATCAGATGCCCCATTGAGACCACCCAAACAGAGCTGTCCTCGGCAAGGCTATTCACCCCCGCAAAAAAGATGTCTTCGCGCCTTTGCATATGCGTGAGTGACCGCCGCAAGGGGCGCCAAAAAGTGTCAGCGACCTGTGCTGGGCCGGTGAGTTCGTTGAACGGGTGATAACCGCGCCAGCGATAGTTGCTGCTGCAGTGGTCGCTCAGGGCTTGGGTGATTCCATCGAGCGGCGCGCTGTCTAATGCGGTGTGGAAGGCGCGGACAATGCCCTTTGCCCCTGTAATATCTGACATTTCTTCTACTCACTCACAGAGGCGCGAAACTGCGCACTGAAATTCTTGCATACGTTTGCAAAAATATGTTGCCAAACGAAATGCGGCAAGTCTACCCTACTGCATACCAATGCAAGATTTGTCGCACAGCGGCATCCGAGGAGGGACCGTGGCAGAGATCCAACTGAAGAATATCTCAAAGCGATGGGGCAGTTTTGTCGGGGTCGACAACTTTGACCTGACCATCGCGGATCGCGAGTTTCTCGTGCTTCTCGGGCCATCCGGCTGCGGCAAGACCACCACCATGCGCATGATCGCAGGGCTCGAAGAGGCGACGGAAGGAGAGATCCATATCGGAGACCGCATGGTCAACGATCTGGACCCGAAAGACCGCGATGTGGCGATGGTGTTCCAGTCCTACGGGCTTTACCCGCACCTCAACGTCTATGAGAACATCCGCTTTCCGCTCAAGGTGCGCAAAGCGGATCCGGCAACACATGACGAGCGGGTGCGCAAAGCGGCGGAGATGGTCGAGCTGACTGACTTCCTTCACCGCAAACCCGCCGAATTGTCAGGCGGTCAGCGTCAGCGGGTTGCTCTGGCACGGGCAATCGTGCGCAAGCCCTCGGTGTTTTTGATGGATGAGCCCCTGTCGAACCTCGACGCCAAACTTCGCGTGTCGACGCGTGCTCAGATCAAAAATCTTAGCCACGAGCTGCAAGTTACTACGGTCTATGTGACCCACGACCAGATCGAAGCCATGACTTTGGCCGACCGTGTGGTGGTGATGAAGGCTGGGGTGGTGCAGCAGGTCGGCACGCCGACCGAAATATACGACAACCCGGCCAATACCTTTGTCGCGAGCTTTATCGGCTCGCCAGCAATGAACCTACTCGATGGGGAAATCCTGAACGGCACCTTTACCGGCAAGAACGTTACCGTTTCAGGGCTGAACGCGCCGAACGGGCCGGTGATACTAGGTTTTCGGGCCGAGGATGCAACAGTGTCCGAGACGCCTGCTGGGGAAATCGCGGCACCGCTCTACACGATAGAATTGCTTGGGGACGCCACAATGCTGACGGTGCGGGCCGGAGGTCAATTGGTTTCGATCAAGGCACACAAGGAATTGCGGGCCCAGATCGGCGACCCGGTGGCCTTTAACGTCCCTGCCGCGATTTGCCATTTGTTTGACCATGAAACTGGCGGGCGCCTGAACCGGCCATAGCCCAAGAACAAGACAAGCGCCGCAAAGGTGCATTTCATCAACGGGAGAAAACCAATGTATCTGAAATCAATAGTCGCCGCCGGCGCGCTGACCATCGCCGCCACGGCTGCCACAGCCGAATGTAGTTTTGAAAACGGCACCAAAATCAGCATGTTGTCTGCTGGTTTTGAGGCTTGGAAGGCCGTAACGGACCAGATGTCTGAATGCGGCAATTTCGAAGCCGAGCTTGATCAAGAGTTCCGCACCAAACAGCCCGCAGCCTTCGCGGCCTCTCCGTCGCTTTACCACATTGGTGGGGTGTCGAATGGCACAGTCACGCCCTTGCTCAACGAAGGTACGATCCGCCCGCTCGATGATCTGGTCGAGAAATACGGGCAAGACCTGACCCCCAACCAGTTGATCCGCGTTGACGGCAAGATCATGGCGATTGCCATGATGGTCAACACGCAGCACCTTGTGTACCGCCGCGACGTGCTCGAAGACCTCGGCATCGAAGTGCCAACGACTTATGACGAAGTGTTGGCCGCTGCTGAAAAAATCAAAGAAGCCGGCGTGGTGGACCACCCGCTAGGCGCGACGATGATGTCCGGCTGGAACCTCGCGCAGGATTTCAACAACATGTTCTACGGCTACGGCGGCGAGTTTGTTGATGCCGAGAACCTGCCGACCATCAACAACGAAGCGGGTGTAAAAACGCTGGAAACACTCAAAGCGATCACCGGTTACCTTGATCCCGAATATCTTGTTTCTGACCCGACTTATGTTCAGCAGCAGTTCCAGCAGGGCAAAATCGCTATGGCGAATCTTTGGGCCAGCCGGGCAGGGGCCGCTGAAGACGAGGGGGAAAGCCAGGTCGTTGGCCTGGTAGATACCGCCGCAGCCCCCACGGCGATGGAGGGCGGCGCGCCTGCGACAACAATCTGGTGGGACGGTATGGTCATCGCCAAGAATATCTCCGACGAAGAAGCCGAAGCAGCCTTCAAGTTGATTGTCGCGGGTTTGTCGCCAGAGATGGTCAAAGCAAACAATGGTGCGGCCATCTGGTTGGTGCCGGGCTATGAGCCTGACCGCCTTGCCAAAGGTGCGATCGACACGCTGAACACCTCGCCCGCGCCCAAGTCCTACCCATCGACCTCTGCCATGGGGCTGATGCACACGGCCGTCGGCAACAACGTGTCGGATTACCTGACCGGCGCGACCGACGCCGAGACCACATTGGCCGAGATTGAGAAAGACTATCTCGTATCCGCCCGTGAAGCCGGATTAATCACCAACTGATCACGCCCCATGCCCGGGCGGTGCAGTTCTGCGCCGCCCGGCGCTTCCATCTCTTTCGCGTCGCGTTTTGCCGGACATCGCCCCTACGAAGTCTCGCCAAGCCCGATCCGATCTTCTTGCCACCCTCTGACTGAAAGCCGGACAAATGAAATTCAAGACCTTTGCAGCGTTTGTCGGACCGTCTTTGTTCATGATGTTTTTGTTCATCGCCCTGCCGCTGGTCAGCGTCTTTGCGCAGAGCTTTTATGTCACCCAGCCGGTGTTTGAGCGCGCCGAGGTGGAGACCTGCACGCCGGGTTTTCCGAACCCGGTCTGCGTCAAAGAGGTTAAGACCACCCCGGTGATCGGCGAGGACGGCAAGGTCGCGACAGAAAGTCATTTTACCGGGCTCGAAAGCTACCGCAATGTGCTGGAACTGGGCCGGGTCAAGGACGCGCTTTCCCGGGGCAGCTGGTCTGAGCTGATGACCATCGACTTCTGGAAAGCGCTGCGCTTCACACTGACCTTCACCTTAATCACCCTGCCGCTGGTGCTAGGTGTCGGTCTGGTAATTGCTTTGGCGGTCAATAACGCGGTCCGCAAAATCCGCGGGCCCGTGATCTTCATCTCATTGCTGCCGTTTATCATCACGCCGGTGATCGGCGGGCTGTCGATCCGCTGGCTGTTTATCGGCGATGGTATCCTGACAGCCGCGCTTGAATGGTGGACTGGCACCAATATCTCGATGTTTGCCCAAGCCTGGACCATTGAGCTGATGATGATGTTCTACAGGGTCTGGCACGTAGCGCCATTTGCCTTTGTGATCTTCTATGCCGGGCTGCAGACCGTCAATCAGGACACGCTGGAAAGCGCCATTATCGACGGTGCCAACCGCTGGGAACGTCTGCGCTATGTTATCGTGCCGCATCTGATGCCGCTTATCGTCTTTGTCGCGCTGATCCACCTGATGGACTGCTACCGTGTCTTTGAAGAGATCATCGCCTTCTCAAGCCAGAGCCATGTCATTTCACTGCAATGGCTGACCTACGATTTCCTGACCCCTGACAACTCGGGCAACCGCTCGATCTCGAGGGCCTCGGCCTCGGCGATGCTGACCATGGTGGGGATCATTGCCCTGCTGATCCTGCCGCTCAAGCGCACTTGGCGCGACCACAAAGGGAGCCACTGAGATGTCCACCCCCAAGGCAATGCAACAATCCCTCGCGCTGCGTGTCAGCTCTGCAAGCTTTCTGATCTTCTGGTGCCTCATCGCAGCCTTTCCGATCTTTTGGATCTTGGTGATGAGTTTCAAAAGCCCGGTCGATGCCTTCTCCGCGCAGCCGCTAGACGTGATCTTTGGCCCCGCTACCCGCGCCGCCGGGGAGGGATTGAGCCTGATCGATCTCAGTCTAGGTGCTGTGGTACTCTGGTTCGCTTACCGTTTCGCCTTCCGGGAGTTGCCGCAGATGGTAACCCGGTTCACCCGTCCGGGGACCGTGTTGATGGGCTGGGTGATCGCCGTGCTCGGCTTTGCAGTCGCCTTTATCGTGCTGTTCTTCGGGCTGCTGCCTTGGCTTCTTAGCGGGTTGAATGCCATTTCGGGACCTTTGGGTGAGCCTGTGCTCGGCCTTACGACACAGCATTACAAATCGGTCTGGGTCGAGAACCAGTTCTACCGCAATTTCATCAACTCAATCATCGTCACCGCCGGTGTCGTGACCATCTCTCTGACCGTCGGCACATTGGCGGGCTATGGATTGGCGCGCTCTGGTTCCAACCTTGCCTTCTGGCTTCTGATCGTGGCGTTGATCTTTCGGGCCCTGCCGCATTCGGTGCTGGTCGCGGGCTACTTGCCGGTCTTTATCAACTCATCGGAAATCCTGCGCCCGATCTTTGGCGATGCGGCACCCACCCTTTACGGGCAGCCCTATGCCGTGATCGCGGTGCTGGTGGCAATCAACCAACCCTTCACCATCTGGATGCTGCGCAGTTTTTTCCAGAACATTCCGTCCGAGTTGGATGAAGCCGCCCGCGTCGATGGATGCTCGCATTTCCAAGCGTTTCGCCGGGTGATTATGCCGGTCATGTGGCCGGGCGTTATTACCACGGGGCTGTTCAGTTTTTTGCTGGGATACAACGACTTCCTCGTGACCTCGCTGCTGCTCGATGCTCAGAACCAAACGATGGTGCCGGCCATTGCGGGCTACTTCAACCGCGAGACCACGACGACCGATCAGGTCGAAGCTGTCGCCGCAGCCGTGTCGATCACCGCGCCTCTATTTTTGCTGGTGATGGTGTTCCAACGCCAGATCGTCAGCGGTCTGACAGAAGGCGCGGTGAAAGGCTGATGTCCTGCAATTCTCGCACCCACGGAATGATGCGCCACCCGGCGCTCAACCGACTGCCCCGCGATTTCATCACGATATGCGTTTGCCCCCGCTAACTGCATGTTAAGACAAGATGAAAGGATGACCCGATGAAGGGTTCCAGACCAGAACAAGCCGTGCTGACGCGCGACACCGACCTGAGTAAGACAGGCGAAACCCGTGCCGTGATCGAAGGCATGGTGGACGGCTTGAATGACCACCGCATTGACGACATCGGCCAGTTCTTTGCCGAGAGTTTTCGCTGGATGGGCAATCGCGGATGCGGCACCAAAGTGGGGCTGCAAGCCTTTCAGGAAAACTGGCAGCGGCCCTTTCAGGCGGCCTTTTCCGAGAAGACCTGCGTGGATGAAGCGCGGCTATTCATGGGCGAATGGGCGGCGGCCTTTGGCCGTCAGGAGGCGACCCATTCGGGCATATTTATGGGGATCGAACCGACGGGCAAGCGCGTGACGATCCGCTACATGGATTTCTGGAAGGTGGAAGAGGGGCGCATCACTGACAATTGGGTGATGGTGGATTTCCCGGATGTTCTGGCGCAGCTCGGACATGATGTTTTTGACGGGGAAGGCTGGGAGGCCTTTGACAACGGCATCCGCGTCGCGCCGCGCCCGGAGACAGCTCGTGGATAGGCACGCTGCCAACAAACGCGCGCTCGCCCCAATGCGGGCGGCGCTGCATCAGGGCGATGTCGCAGTAGCCAAGCAGGCGCTGGCAGATATCGTTGCGCCCGATGCGGTGTTTCACCACTGTCATCCCTTCGGCGATCTGACGGGGGCTGATGGATATTGCGATGCAGCCCTTGCCCCGTTGCAGGCTGCATGGCCGGATCTGGAGCGGCGCGATTGGATCGTTATGGCTGGTCAAACCCCTGAGGGGGCCGAATGGGTTGGATGCGGGGGGCACTACTTCGGTACCTTCCTCTCGCCTTGGCTCGACATTCCGCCAACTGGCCATCTCACTCATATGCGCTTTCACGAGTTCTACCGATTTGAGAGAGGCAAGGTCGTCGAATCTCAGGCAATTTGGGATATTCCAGAGGTAATGATGCAGGCGGGAGCTTGGCCCATGGCGCCCTCCTTGGGCCGCGAGTTCTGCGTGCCCGGCCCTGCAACGCAAAATGGGCTGATCGAAGCCCCCCGTGATGCGCAACAGGCTGCGGCCAGCACTCAGCACATTGCCGACATGCTCGATCACCTCACAAGGCATCCCGCAAAAGGCGGACCTGAGGTTATGCAGATGGAGAGATTCTGGCATCCGAAAATGAACTGGTACGGCCCTGCGGGGATCGGCACCGGGCGCGGCGTGGATGGCTTTCGCAACTGGCATCAGATTCCGTTCTTGCGGGCGATGCCGGACCGCGGCCAGCATGTGGACGGGACCGACTACCACCTCTTCGGCGAAGCCAACTATGCAGCCGTGACGGGCTGGCCGAACATGATTCAATCCGTGTCAGACGACGGGTGGATGGGTATCGCCCCTTCGGGGAAAAAAATCTCCATGCGGTCGCTGGACTTTTGGCGGATCGAGGCGGGTAAGATCCGTGAAAACTGGGTGCTGGTCGATCTGCTCGACGCCTATCGACAACTGGGCGTGGATGTTTTTGCGCGGCTGCATGAGTTCAATAAGGCGCGCAACCTAGGGCCAATTCGCCTTCCGGAAAACTGATTTGAGAACGGCCGCCTCTAGCACCGGGGGCGGAAAATAAGGCAAGAAGGACAGGACCACATATGGCTGACAGGATAACATCTTTGCAGGTGGCAGAACGGGCAGGCGTTAGCCAATCCGCCGTCAGCCGTGTGTTCACGCCGGGCGCGTCGGTCTCAGAAAAAACCGCCAAAAAGGTGCGCGCAGCGGCGCAAGAGCTTGGCTATCGCCCAAACGTGCTGGCGCGGTCCCTCATCACGGGCAAGAGCCGGATCATCGGGTTGGTCGTGGCTTATCTGGAAAACCAGTTCTATCCCGAAGCTATCGAAAAACTGTCCCATGCGCTTCAGGCCCAAGGCTATCATGTGCTGGTCTTCATGGCGTCAAACGACACTGAAACCACTGACAAGGTGATCGACGAATTGCTGGATTATCAGGTCGACGGGATCATCACCGCGTCGGTGTCGATGTCCTCCAACCTCACCGCGCGCTGCGACGCCGCGGGCATCCCGATCGTCATGTTTAACCGCCAGCAAGACGATGATCGCTTGTCTTGTGTGCGCTCTGACAACGTGGCGGGGGGACTGAAGGTTGCGGAGCATCTTTTGCAAACCGGGCACAAGCGGATTGCCCATATCGCGGGATGGGACGGCGCTTCGACCACGCGGGACCGGGAAACCGGGCTGCTCATGGGGCTTGCAAAGGGTGCGCAGACGCTGTTTGCGCGGGGCGAGGGCATGTTTAAGTACGAGACCGCCTGCGAGGCCGCGCGCCAGATGTTTACAGCCACAGAAATCCCTGATGCGGTCTTTGTAACCAACGATCATATGGCCTTTGCGGTCATGGATGTGTTGCGTTTTGAGCTGGGGCTGCGCGTGCCTGAAGACGTCTCTGTCGTGGGGTACGATGACGTTCAACTCGCCGCTTGGCCTGCTTACAACCTCACGACTGTGCGCCAACCCGTAAATCGAATGGTGGATGAAACGGTCAATATTTTGATGACCTGCATTCGGGAACCGAACACCGCGCCGCGCCGGGTGGTCATTGACGGTCCTCTCATCCTGCGCTGTTCGACACGCAATCAGAAAGGAAAAAGCTAATGAAAGGCTTCGATAAGAAGTGGAAGGACTTCCCCGATTATATCATTGGGATCACCAAAGAGATTTGGGAAGACCGCGGTATCGCCACGCTTGATCACTACTATGGCAAGGAAATGCCCGTGCGTTCTCCTGGGTCCATCGTCGTGGGCAATGATAATGTGGTCGCCGCGACCATGGCGACCTTGGCAGAATTTCCTGATCGCACGCTTTATGGCGAGGATGTAATCTGGTGCGGAGGCAACGACGATGGCTTCCTCAGCTCACACCGGCTGTTGTCGACAGCGACCCACGCCAACGCCGGGGTCTATGGCGCGCCCACTGGCAAGAAGTTGAAATACCGCATTATCGCTGACTGCTACGCCCGGGAAAATGCGATCACCGATGAATGGCTGGTTCGCGACCAAGGCGCCATTGTGCGGCAGTTGGGCTGGGAGCCTGCGGATTTTGCGCGTGACCTGATCGCCCGCGAAGGGGGTGCCGAAGCCTGCGTAAAACCTTACTTGCCGGAAAATGACATTGCAGGCCCCTATACGGGGCGCGGCAATGACAACGAGTGGGGCGCAAAGCTGGCGGATATTCTGACGCGCATGATGGCGGCCGACTTCGGTGTTATTCCCAAGGAGTATGACCGGGCGGTAACGGGCGAATATCCTGGTGGCGTCACGGCGCTGTCGCATGGCGGGGTCGATCAGCATTGGCTGGGACTGCGCGCGTCCTTTCCGAACGCTGAATTCAAGGTAAACCACGTCATCGGGCGCGACGATCCGATGATGCCGCCCCGTGCGGCCGTGCGCTGGTCTCTGGACGGGGCACATGATGGCTGGGGCAGCTTTGGGCAACCCACTGGCAAGCGCGTGCATATCATGGGGATGACCCACGCTGAGTTCGGCCCTTGGGGCCTGCGCCGCGAATACACGCTCTACGACGAAGTCGCCTTGTGGAAGCAGATCATCCTGCAAACCGGCTGACAATTCACCGTTTTTGGGAAGCCGCAATATTCATGCCCGCGCGCCAAACGGCAGTCGAGGCAATACATCGGAGAAGAGAATGACACCCGCAGACATGGAAGCCCGCATTGTCCGTTACGGCGATCTGCAACCCTGCAAGACCGCTTTCATTGACGCCCACACGCCGGGCAGCAACCAAAAGGAAAACTTCACCATCATCGGCGGTGGAGTCTCGGAAAGCCCGGACCAGCATGTTCACATCACGACACCGCATGGGTTCAATATCGGCGCGGCAGGGCAACCGCCGAAGTGTCGCAACTCGCTGCACAACCACCGCACAGCAGAGGTGTTCTTTATTCTCTCAGGCCGCTGGCGGTTCTTTTGGGGCGAGAAGGGAGACGCGGGCGAGGTCATTCTTGAAAAGGGCGATATCTTCAACATCCCCACCAATATCTTTCGGGGTTTCGAAAATATTGGCACCGACTACGGGATGATCATGGCCATCCTCGGCGGCGACGATGCTGGGGGCGGTGTGATCTGGGCGCCGCATGTTATTGAGGATGCTAAGGACCACGGGCTGATCCTTGGCGCAAACGGCAAGCTTTATGACAGCAAGAAAGGCGAGACGCTTCCTGACGGCGTTGACCCCATGCCGCTGCTGACGCAGGACGAACTTGCAAAGATCGATTGCCCCACAGCCGCCCAAGTGCTGGGCGGCTACGTGCGACGTTACCTCGATATGGTGGCGCTGTCTGGTGAAGGGCCGGTTAAGGTGATCGGGGAGAACGGTATCATCCGCGACAAACCCGGTTTTGAGATCGATTTCCTGACCCGCGCGAATGCCAGCACCGAAATGCATAGCCATGACAAACCGTCGGTTTTGATGCCGGTAGCAGGGCACTGGCGCGTCGAATGGGAAGGCGGCAGCGCCACCCTTGCCCCCGGTGACACGATGAGCGTGCCGGAAAATCTCAGGCACAGCGCGGTGCCCTCGATGTCCGGCGAAGCGGCGCTTTATCACGTGATCGCAACTGATGATCCTGCTGGACAGACATGGCGCAATGGCTGAGACACTGCCGCTCGTACTGATCCCCGGCATGATGTGCGACGCGCGGCTTTTCGGGCCGCAGATTGCCGCGCTGTCGGGGACTGTGCCGATATTGCTGGCTTCAATTGTCGCCCATGACACGGTGGAAGCACTGGCTGCGGATATCCTCGCATGGGCACCGGCGCGCTTTGCGCTCGCCGGTCTCAGCATGGGGGGAATTGTTGCAATGGAAGTGGTGCGGCAGGCACCAGAGCGGGTTGCCGCGCTTGCCCTGCTGGACACCAATCCGCTGGCCGAAGTGGAAGCGGTCAAAGCCGGACGAGAGCCTCAGATAGAGCGTGTTATGTCGGGCGGGCTTGGCGCGGTTATGATCGAGCAAATGATCCCAAGGTACCTTGCACCCAGAGCGCATCGGCCAGACATCGAAGGGCTCTGCCGCGACATGGCGCACAGTCTCGGCGCAGAGGTTTTCGTGCGGCAGTCGCGCGCATTGCAACAGCGACCTGACCAGCAGGAGACCCTGCGCGCATACGCCGGCCCTTCATTGGTGCTCTGCGGCCGTGACGACGCTTTGTGTCCCGTTGCGCGACATGAGTTGATGGCAGAGTTGCTCCCCCGTGCGACGCTTTGGATCGTCGAAGGTGCTGGGCATCTGCCGACCTTGGAATGCCCAGGCGAGACGACCGGTGCTCTGAAGCAATGGTACAAAGCCGTCTAGCGATGATCTCTTCGACAAATGGCGTGAAATAATTTCAACCGCTGATGAAAGTCGGTTAAGACCGAGTCATGAAAAAGGTCACTGCCAAGGATGTCGCTGCCCGTGCGGGCGTTTCGGTCTCTGCCGTGTCGCGGGCCTACCGTGGCAGCGCGCCGATTGCTGAGGAAAAACGCAAGGCGATTTTCGCCGCTGCAACCGCACTTGGTTATGTCAGTAAAGTGGATCAGGTGCTGGCCAAACATTCCAGCAACACGATCTCCATGGTCGTCAGCGAAATGCGCAACCCGTTTTACCCGATTGCGATCGACGAATTGACCCGCATGTTGCCTGACCGTGGATTGAAGGCGATCATGCATGTCGTGCCTGCGGCTGAGGATGTGGATTCTATGATCCGGCAGGTTATCGATTTCCGGACCAGGGGTGTGATCCTCGCCAGTTCTACAATTACATCTAAGCTCGCGCGGGCCTGTCGAGAAAACGGGATCCCGGCTGTTTTGTTGAATCGGGTTCAGACAGATAGCACTATGATGGCGGTCTGTTGTGACAACTACGGCGGTGCGCGCACCATTGCGCGACGGTTCCTCGACGGGGGGCGGCAACGCATCGCCTTTATTGGCGGCCGGCGCGATACCTCGACACATCTTGAACGCATGCGCGGATTTCGCGACCAGTTAGAGGACGCAGGCCGGGAAATTGCTGTGCAATTCGACGGAGGGTTCAGTTACCGGCAGGCCTATGCCGCTGCGCAGGAA
Organism: Sulfitobacter sp. LC.270.F.C4; assembly: GCF_032922545.1. Taxonomy (NCBI): domain Bacteria; kingdom Pseudomonadati; phylum Pseudomonadota; class Alphaproteobacteria; order Rhodobacterales; family Roseobacteraceae; genus Sulfitobacter; species Sulfitobacter sp. LC.270.F.C4. The sequence continues at coordinate 1,705,991 of NZ_CP136692.1, forward strand.
TTGCTGGCTCTGCGCCCCATGCCTGACGCGGTGTTCTGCGCCAATGACATTATGGCAATCGCCACGCTTGACGCCGCACGGATGAATGGAGTTTCCGTTCCTGCCGATATCGCGGTGATCGGGTTTGATGACATTCCGATGGCGGCGTGGGAGTCCTACCGCCTGACGACGATGCGCCAACCGCTGCGCCGTATGCTGGATCAGGCAGTCGATATCATTATGGACGCGAGTAGTTATCTGGAGACAGGTGACATCCGCGTGCTGCCCGCTGAACTGCAAGAACGGCAAAGTGGGTAGTGAAAATATTTCATTAACACAGACTGCAATTGCATAGCCGCAATGCACTGTGGCTAACCTCCACCTCGAACGTCCCTTTCGGGATCGTTTCATGATATTTGGAGGATACCCATGAAACTACGCACTTTCGCTGCCGCCGCTGCACTGTCCGTCACCGGACTGGCACTGCCCGCCCAAGCCGAAACTCGGCTCGCTTTTGGTGCCACCAACTCGCAGAGCGCGCATTACGCCTATTTCGCCTCGCTCGCAAAGATTGTGAACGGCGCATACCCAGATGCCTATCAGGCTTCGGTTGTGGAAACCGGTGCGACGGTCGACAACCTCAAGCGCATGGCGCGCGACCAGCTTGATATCGGGCTGATCACCACCTCGACGCTTTATCACGCCTACAATGGCATCAAGAGCTTCGATGGCAATCCGATCGAGTCCAAACTGCTCTGGGCCTATTCGCTTGCACCGCAAAACGCAGTCGTTCGCCGCGATTCCGGCATCGAAAAGCTTTCAGACATCGACGGTAAGAAGTTCGGGCCAGGCATGCGGGGGTCTTCGACCGAAGCCACGGCGCTGGCTGTGTTTGACCTGCTGGAAATATCTCCCGATTGGGTGCGGGGCACCAACAGCGAGCAGGCCAACGCAATCAAGGACGACCGTTCCGAAGGCTTCGTGAAAAGCGCCGTCGGCACCTCCTTTGACGCACTTACAACCGACATCGCGGCCTTTACGCCCCTGACGGCGCTTGGCATCGACGGCGAGCAGGAAGCCAAGATCCGCGAAGCGCTGCCGGAGCTCTCCATCGTGGATATGCCGGGCGGCGATATGGAGAACTCTGGCCCTTACAAGGTCTGGGGCTTCATGATCGGTGTCTCTGCACGACCCAATATGGACGACCAAACGGCCTATGACCTTACCAAGGCTGTGATGGAGAATATGGAAGAGCAATCCGCGGCCTTCCCGACGGTAAAGGGGCTCAATTTGCCGGAGCTGACACTGCAATACGCGACCAGCCCGCTGCACCCGGGGGCAATCCGTTACTATGAGGAAATCGGCCTGTCCGTGCCGGACCGCCTCAAGTAACAGTCCATCTTTCAGCAGGGGCGGCGCGTGTCGCCCCTCATTTTCCGTTTGTGCCAAGGTGCCGTGATGCCCATTCCCCCGATGTTCGCCAATTTCCGACAGACAGCCATTGCCGCACTTGCCGTGCTTCTGGGGGTGTTCGTGTTCTACACCTCTTTCAATGGGCCGTTTGAATCGCTCGTGCAGCGCGCGATCTTTGTGATGACGATCACGGCTTTGGCCGTGCTGATGCATCCGCTTTTCGAGGGCAGCCGCCTGCGCCCACTTGGTATCGTAATCGATGCGGCAATTGTAGGCATGGTAACGGTTTCAGGCGTTTATATCATCGCCAACTACGAAACTATTATGAACGATCTGCCTTGGGCCAATGGTTGGGACATGGTCATGGGGTTCGGCACACTGGCCTGCGTGCTTGAGCTGGCACGCCGCAGTTCCAATTGGGTCTTTCCCCTGATTGTCATCGCCGCCGTTACCTATGCGTTCTTCGGCTATCTGATCCCCGGCCAGTTTGGGCACCGTGGCTTTGACGCAGGCTATCTCACAGAAATCATCTTCCTGTCTGACCGTGGCCTTTGGGGGATGCTGGTCAATGTGGCATCAACTACGCTCGCGGCGTTTGTGCTGTTCGGTGCGATCCTGTTGCACACCGGGGCGGGCGAGACTTTCTTTGACCTTTCGGCCCGTTTGGGCGGCTCCCGTCCCGGAGGTGCCGCCAAAATCGCAACATTCGCGTCAGGGTTCTTTGGCGCGATCAACGGGTCTACGGTGGCCAATGTCGCAACGACGGGCAACTTCACGATCCCGCTGATGAAGCGTTTAAAATATCCGCCTGCTTATGCTGGCGCGGTAGAGGCTATCGCTTCAACTGGTGGACAGTTGGCGCCCCCGATCATGGGTACTGCCGCATTCGTCATGGCAGAGCTTGTGGGCGTGAATTACTGGTCCATCGCGCTGGCTGGCGTCGTTCCTGCGCTGCTGTTCTACCTTGGCATCTATTCGACTGTTCACGTCATCGCCCGCCGTCAGGGCTTTCGCCCGGTGACTGCCGAAGACCTGCCAGACTGGCGCGGAGCCATGACCTTTGCGCGACTCGCTCCAATCGCCGCAGCGCTGTTGGGGTTGGGGTTTGGCGTCTTCAATGGCAATTCGGTCGAATTGACGGCCTGCTACGGGATGATCTCCATGTTGGTGGCTGTCCTTGTCGCACGAATTTCCAGCGGAGAAGACCCACGTGCAGTGTTTGGCATCATCCTTCGCGCACTGGAAGCGGGTGGCAAAGGCGTGGTCATCGTCGGTATTCTTCTGGTCGGGGCGCAGGTGTTCGTGGCCATGATCAACCTCACCGGTTTCGGCGTGGCAGTTACGTCAGCCGTGCTGGCAATCGGGCAGGGGCAGATCTGGCTCATTGCGGGGCTTATGGCGATTGTCTGCTTGATTGCAGGCATGGGCCTGCCAACCTCAGCCGCCTATGTCATGGTCGCTGCGGTTTTCGCCCCGGCGCTGATCCAGCAAGGGATCGATCCGCTCGTTGTGCATATGTTCGTGCTCTACTACGCCGCGCTGTCGGTCATTACGCCGCCGGTCTGCCTCGGTGTCTTTGTCGCAGCGACAATTGCGCAAGCACCTTGGATGAAGGTGGCAGGCGAGACGTTGCGCCTTGGAGCCACGGCCTATGCCCTGCCCATGCTCTTCATCGCCTATCCCGGCATGTTAGGCGGCGGCGAGTTGGGCGACATTCTGCGCGCCGTGCTGTCAGGGGGAATCTTTGCTCTCGGCGTGGCGCATCTGTTGGGTGGCGCACGGCTGCCATGGGGCGGCATTTCGCGCCTGCTTTGGGCCGTGCCGATAGGGCTCGCGCTGATGCCGCCTTGGCCCGCCACCTTGGCCGCAGTTGTGGTGTTCGGCGTGTTAGTTGTCTTCTCCCGCAGGGTGACAGACGCACATGACGCAGTTGAGTTGCAAACGGCCTGAGTGCTGAAAGGGAATGATAAAATGATGACGAATGCTGAATTCAAAGCGCGACTCGAAGCGCGCGAGCCTATGTTGGGCGCCTTTATCAAAACGCCCCATCCGATCGTCATAGAGATTATGGCCCGTGCGGGTTTCGATTTTCTGGTGGTAGATGCCGAACACGCCCCGTTTGATCGGGGCAGTGTCGATGTCATGACAATGGCGGGCCGGGCCGAGGGTTGTCCGATTGTGGTTCGGGTGCCCGTCGCCACGCCGGATTGGGTGCTCAACGTATTGGACGGCGGCGCGGCCGGTGTGATGGTACCCCATGTCGAGACGGCTGCGCAGGCAAGAGACCTCGTGCGTGCCGTAAGCTACGGCCCCGGCGGGCGCGGTTTTGCAGGCACTTCGCGGGCGGCGGATTACGCGGGGCGCAGCCTTAAGGAGCACCTTACCAAGGCGCGCGATGAAGTTGCCTTGATCTGTCAGATCGAAGACCCCGACGGCGTAATTAATCACGCAGAAATTGCGGATGTTGATGGGGTCGACGCGCTCTTCATCGGGCGGGCGGATTTGGCGGTGTCTCACGGGTTGTCAGATTTCTTTGCGCCCGAAGTGGCCGGGATGACGCGCGATATTCTTTCGGCAAAGGGCGCGGCGACTGGCCTTTACTGTGCGCCGACGGAACCTTTGGAGGGACATCGCGCCGCTGGAGGGTCATTCTTTGTAGTCGGCTCGGAACACACGCTGATGCAACTCGGCGGAGCCTCACTTGTGCAGAAGTTTCGGCAAAGGCCCTCTGACTAAAAGAGCGTATGAAATAATTTCAATGTTTGTAGAAAATATTGCAACGGGTGGTGTGCGGCTTAGACATGAGCCAACCTCGCTTGAGCCTGATCAAAGGACCCTCTCATGACCATTACCTTCCTAAAAAAGGGCAAGTCCGATGCTGCCCGCGCTGACGATGACGCCAAAACTCGCGCAGTCGTCGAAACAACACTCCAATCTATTGAGGCCCGCGGCGATGCTGCTGTGCGCGAGCTAAGCGAGAAGTTCGACAATTACAGCCCCGCGTCGTTCCGGCTGAGCCAGCAGGAAATCGACGACCTGATCGCACAGTTGAGCGACCGCGAGTTGGAAGACATTAAATTCGCGCAAGAGCAGGTGGTAAACTTCGCCCGCGCCCAACGCGCCTCCATGACTGATATCGAGGTCGAAACGCTGCCGGGGGTCATTCTGGGGCACAAGAATATCCCCGTTCAATCTGTCGGCTGCTATGTACCCGGGGGCAAGTTCCCGATGGTGGCCAGCGCGCATATGTCCGTCGCGACAGCTAAGGTGGCCGAGGTGCCGCGCATTGTGGCTTGCACACCTCCCTTTAATGGCAAGCCGAACCCCGCCGTTATTGCAGCTATGCACTTGGGTGGTGCTGACGAGATCTATGTGATGGGCGGCATTCAGGCCGTTGGTGCCATGGCGCTTGGGACCGAAACAATCGAGCCGGTTCATATGTTGGTTGGTCCCGGAAATGCCTTTGTCGCTGAGGCCAAGCGCCAGCTTTACGGGCGTGTGGGGATCGATCTCTTTGCTGGGCCGACCGAAACAATGGTCATCGCGGATGAGACGGCGGCCGACGCCGAGCTTTGCGCGACCGATCTGCTGGGCCAAGCCGAGCACGGCTATAATTCTCCGGCCGTGTTGCTGACCAATTCACGTAAATTGGCTGAGGACACGCTGGCCGAGATTGATCGCTTGCTAAAGATCCTGCCGACTGCGGGCACGGCAAAAATCAGTTGGGATGAATACGGCGAAGTGATCGTCTGCGATACCTATGAGGAAATGCTAAAGGTCGCCGATGATATCGCCTCGGAGCATGTGCAGGTGATGACCGACCGCGATGATTGGTTCCTTGAAAACATGACCTGCTACGGGGCGCTGTTCCTCGGGCCGCGGACGAATGTAGCCAATGGCGATAAGGTGATCGGTACAAACCACACGCTGCCAACACATAAGGCGGGGCGCTATACGGGCGGGCTCTGGGTTGGCAAGTTCCTCAAGACCCACTCCTATCAGAAGGTCACCACAGACGAGGCCGCCGCACTTGTAGGTGCCTATGGTTCGCGCCTGTGCATGTTGGAGGGCTTTGTCGGACACGCGGAGCAATGCAATGTACGCGTGCGCCGCTACGGCGGTGAAAACGTTCCATACGGTGAAGCCGCGGCCCACCACGAAGCGGCGGAATAGCCTGCAACTGTCTGAGGAGACCACAATGCAACTTCCGTCCTTCGCCGGTTTCGACCTTTCAGGCAAACGCGCAATCGTAACAGGTGCAACGTCCGGTATCGGATTGGGGGCTGCAACCGCTCTGGCAAGGGCAGGGGCACATGTGGTCTGCGCGGCGCGCAGCGCTGCACCTCTGAAGGACTTGCAGGCGGCGATGGAGGCAGAGGGTTTGAGCTGTGAAACTCAGAGGCTCGATATCGCGGACGTGGAGGCGACCCGCACGGCGCTCTCCTCGCTCGGAGCCTTTGACATTGTGGTGAACTCCGCTGGGATGGCACGCCACGGTCCTGCCTTGGAAACCACGCCCGAGGATTTTGATGCTGTAATGAACGTCAATCTCCGGGCTGCCTACTTCCTATCATCCGCAGCCGCTGAGCAGATGATCGCGGCAGGCCGTCCCGGCTCGATCATCCATGTAGGCAGCCAGATGGGACATGTCGGAGGCATCGACCGAGGCGTCTACTGCGCGTCGAAACACGCTCTGGAAGGAATGGTGAAGGCAATGGCAATCGAATGGGGCCCGAAATCTGTGCGCATCAACACGCTTTGCCCCACCTTCATCCGCACACCGCTAGGTGAGCAAACCCTGTCAGACCCGGCGCGCCGGGCGTGGATATTAGATAAAATCAAACTTGGCCGGGTCGGCGAGATTGAAGATATCATGGGGGCGGTGGTTTATCTGGCCAGCGATGCATCGGCGATGGTGACAGGCACGGCATTGTTGGTCGACGGCGGTTGGACCGCTGAATAGGGATTAGGTCGACCTAATGGAAGCGCCAGATTGCACGTGTTCTCTTTGGTTTGTCATCGCTGAAAGTATTTGATCAATTGACGTAGTTGGCGTTAGCCGTGATCAAGGCGCAAGTGTAATCTCCGCCCACTTTTACTCACACAACGCGCTAAGATTAGTGCATTGAGCTGTGAGCCGTCTGGTCTCAAGTTGTTGATTTAGCGATAATTCGTGAGAATTCAAAATCCCCCGCCGCGAGGCGTTCTGGTTCGAGTCCGGCCTTGGGTACCACCTTGTTTCAGCAAGGTTTCCGTGAAAATCGTAGCTCTATCAAATCGCCGTTTTCCGCGTTGGTCATGCTATCTGCTTCCACGTTCTTGTTCTAGACGTCGGTCATTTCTGGGCCGCGTTGGTTCGTAGTTTTCCGAGAGCCTGAGACTTCTACAGCTTGGGCAACTTCAGAATACCATCTGCCTGCTGTGAAGTTTTGATATTTATCATCTCAAACAATGCTACACCTTAGCGCAGGGTCAGCAGGAATAGGACGCCGCCATGGCTCGGACCAAAGCCGCCAGAGATATCAGCCTGAAGTCGCTCGAACTGTTTCAAGTCTGTGCCAAGGAAGGGTCGCTGCAAGCCGCCGCGCGGGATGCGGGATTGACGGTAAGCACCGTGTCGCATCATCTGCGCAGCTTGGAAGACCACTTGGGTGTTGAACTCTTCAACCATGCCCGGCGTCCGATGGTCTTGACGCCCAAAGGGCAGGTCTTTTCGCGCAAAATCGACGAGGCGCTGCGCACGATCCGCAAGGCCAAGGCCGAGGTCTCCGCCGGCAGCGTCGCCGACGCGAGCTTCCTTAAAGTCGGTGCGATCGAAGATTTGGAGAGCGATATCGTGCCGTATTTGGCAGTCTCCCTGACCAAGACGATGCCCAGCTGCGATTTCAGCTATCATACCGGGGTCAGCCACGACCTGATCGGCATGCTGCGCAACCGCCAGCTCGATCTCGGTATATGCACCGCGCCCGGGGAAACGATCAGCGACCTGCAAGAGCGCCCGCTTCTGCGTGACCCTTTTATCATCGTTCTGCCCCGTCTCGCGTCGGAAACCCTCTCACAGATCATGGAGGGCAGGGCAAAGCTGCCCTTTTTGCGGTTTTCCGGCAACCTGATGATCGCCCGGCAGATTGACACTCACTTGCGGCGCTTGGGGGTCACGTCGCCGCATCGGTTCGAATGCAGCAACAACCAGACCCTGATGGCGATGGTGGCGGCGAATGCGGGCTGGACGATCACAACCCCGCTGTTGTTTTCCCGCGCCGCGCGGTTTCATGGCGATCTGCGCATGCACCGCTTTCCGGGCAAGGCTTTTGCGCGGACATTGGCCTTGATGAGCACGCCGGATTGTTCGCGCTCTGTCGTCGAATTGGTTGATGCCGAGATGCGCGACCTCATTCGACAACATGTGATCGAGCCGCTGCACGCCAGCACGCCTTGGTTGGCAGAGAGTTTCCAACTGATAGAGTAGAGGGCAGGGCTATTGCCGCTTCGGGGTCTAATCAAGCTATCGAAACTATCTTGCGATTTTTTCCCAACACCCGCATTAGCGTTTGTTGTTTAACCCTCTTTCTGGCCCTCTGATCTCAGTATCTATCGGAGGCGCACCCCATGAAATCTCGGACCAAGGTGGTTGTCATCGGCGGCGGTATCGCTGGTTGCTCGACGCTTTATCATCTCACACAAGAAGGCTGGACAGATGTCGTCTTGGTCGAGCGTGATGAGCTTACGTCAGGCACAACTTGGCATTCGGCGGCGCAGGTCACGAATTTTGGGGCCAATCAAACGATGGTCGGGCTGAAAACCCATTCCATCAACCTTTACAAACGCTTGTCCGAAGACCCGGAGTATCCGATCAACTACCACCACGCTGACGGCGGCATCCGATTGGCCAATACCGAAGCGCAGATGCAGGGCTATCGCCACTTCTCATCGATGGCGCGCGGCATGGATGTGGATTTGGAAGTCATCGACGCCGAAGAATGCGCCCGGCGCCACCCGCTCATCTCAACCGAGAACCTGTTGGGCGGGCTTTGGGATCCGCTTGACGGTGATATCGACCCGGCCCAGCTCTGTCAGGCTTTGGCTTTTCACGCGCGCAAGGCCGGGGCTGAGGTCTATCGCAACACGCCGGTCACCGCCCTGACGCAGCACAAAGACGACACTTGGACGGTCCACACCAAACATGGCGACATCGACTGCGATATCGTGGTCAACGCCTGCGGTTACCGTGTGAACGAGGTCGGCAGCATGATGGGGGTGCATCATCCCGTCGCCTCGATGGAGCACCAGTATTTTCTGACCGAAGACATCCCAGCCATCGCCGAGGCCGGTCACCGCATGCCCCTGTTGCGTTGTCCGATCTCGGACTATTACAGCCGACAAGAAAAGAACGGCTTGCTGGTCGGCTTTTATGAGCAGGACTGCAAGACGTGGGGAATGGACGGGATCGACCCCAATTTCGTCAACGCCCTGTGCCCGGATGATCTTGAGCGGGTCATGGACGTGCTCGAAGGCGCCTTTGAGCGCATGCCCGCGCTCGCTGAAACCGGCATCCGCTCCATCGTCAACGGTCCGATCACCTATACCATCGACGGCGCGCCGCTCGTTGGCCCAATCCCCGGCAAGCGCAATGCCTTTTGCATCATCGGCCTGCGTGCAGGTCTGGGCGAGGGCGGCGGCCACGGTTGGCTGCTGGCCCAGCAGGTCGTCCATGGTGAGGCGCAGTATGACACCTGGGTCATCGACCCGCGCCGTTTCACCGGGCACGCCAATGTCGAACTCACCGCGCTCAAGGCCATCGAAGACTACCAGAACGAATTCCGCTTCCACTTCCCGCATGAGCATCGCCCCGCAGCGCGCCCTGCCAAAACCACACCCCTGACGCCCGTCATGGCCGCCGAGGGTGCTGAATTTACCGTGGTCAACGGCTGGGAGCGGGTCGACTACATCAAGCCGTCGCCCGATTTCCACCCGACCCTCAGCTCTAACTTCGACGAGGCATTCGACGTGGTCGCGGCGGAGGTGAAGAACGTGCAAGAGAATGTCGGCCTCTGCGAGGTGAACGGCTTCAACCGGTTCGAGATCACCGGCAGCGATCGCCACAGCTTCCTTGACCGGATGTTCTGCGGCGCGGTCACCAAGCGCGACGGACGTGTGGGCCTGGGCTACCTGTTGAACCACCACGGCATGGTCAAAGGCGAGGCCACAGTGGCCAACTTGCCCGCCTCGGACCGCGGCCCGCAGCGAGTCTGGTACGGGTCGGCAGCCGCCAGCGAATACCACGACATGGACTGGCTTAATCTCCATCTGCGCGACGACGAGGATGTGCAGATCCGCAGCCTGACCAATGACCAAACGATCCTCGTGCTCGCCGGGCCAAAGGCGCGCGACGTGCTCAGCGCCTGTGCGCGCGGCGACTGGTCGAAAGAGGCGTTCCCATGGCTCAGCCTGCGCGAATGTTTCATCGGATTTGCACCTGCCACGGTGCTAGGCGTCAGTTTCTCGGGCGAGTTGGCCTATGAAATCCACGTACCCAACAACGCGCTTTATGCCGCCTATCTGGCCCTGCGCGACGCTGGCAAGACGCATGGTCTGAAGCTCTTCGGCGCCCGTGCGGTGGAATCGATGCGGATGGAGAAAGGCTTTATGCACTGGAAAGCTGACCTGCTGACCGAGTTCGACCCATTTGAGACCGCGCTGGACCGTTTCGTAAAACCCGAAAAGCCCGCCGATTTCATTGGCAAGGCCGCCCTGCACAAGCGCATGGAAGAAGGGCCGCGCAAAAAAACTGGTGACGCTCAAGGTCGACGCGACCCATGCCCCGGCCCATGGCGGTGCCTCACTCATGCAAGACGGCAAGGTTGTCGGCACCGTAACCTCAGGCGATTGGGGGCACCGGGTGGGCATGAACCTCGCCTATGCCTTCGTCGATCCGGCGCTGGCCACGCCTGGCACGCAAATCCCGCTTGATCTCTATGGGGAAATCGTTGGCACCGAAGTGATCGATCCCTCGCCATATGATCCTTCCTATGCGCTAATGCGCGGATAACATGATGGGCAGGGGCCGGTGCAACGCTGGCCCCCGTCTCGCACCAAGGTCAACCAGCGGCAACGCGCCCCGCTGCACACCCATAGCTACGACAAGGATTATCCATGCACCTCTCTCGTTTTCCCCGCGTCCACCTTGCCCATCTGCCAACCCCGCTTGAGCATATGAAACGCCTGTCAAAAGAGCTCGGCACCGAAATCTGGATCAAACGTGACGATTGCACCGGGCTTTCCACGGGCGGCAACAAGACCCGCAAGCTGGAATTCCTGATGGCCGAGGCCATCGAACAGGGCGCGGACATGGTGATGACCCAAGGTGCGACCCAGACCAACCATGGCCGCCAGACCGCCGCGGCTGCCGCCAAGCTGGGCCTTGCCTGCCACATCCTGCTGGAAGACCGGACCGGCTATGACGATGCCAACTACAACACCAATGGCAACGTGCTGCTGGACCATCTGCACGGCGCCACAACCGAGAAATTCCCCGGGGGCCACGACATGCCCGGCGAGATGGAAAAGGCCGCCGAAAAGAAGCGCGCCGAGGGCCATAAAGTCTATATCATCCCCGGCGGCGGCTCGAACCCCACGGGCGCTTTGGGCTATGTGAACTGTGCGTTTGAGCTGCTGAACCAAGTGAACACTTCGGGCATGAAGATTGACCGGCTGGTTCACGGCACGGGCTCTTCCGGCACGCAAGCCGGGCTTGTCACCGGCATGTGCGCGATGAACGCCCAGATCCCTGTGCTTGGCATCGGCACCCGCGCGCCGCAGCCCAAGCAAGAGCAGATGGTCTATGACCTCGCCTGCAAAACCGCCGAGAAGCTGGGCTGCGCGGGCGTGGTCAAGCGCGAGGATGTGATGGCCAACACCGATTACGTCGGCGAAGGCTATGGCATCCCGACCGACAGCGGCATTGAGGCGATCCAGATGTTTGCCGAGCTCGAAGGCATCCTGCTTGATCCATGCTACTCTGCCAAAGGGGCCGCTGGTCTCATTGATCTCGCCCGCAAAGGCACGTTTAAGGACGAGCGTGTGGTCTTCCTCCACACCGGCGGCGCGGCGGCTCTGGGCGGCTATGACTTCGCCTTTGACACCGCCAACCGCTGGGTCAACCTGTAAGAAAGGCAGCTTAAGTGGCGCGCAAGTTTACCGGCAGTTTCACCCAGCAAGAGGGGCTTTCCCAAGACGCCATCGCGGCGGCGGTCGCGGTGCTAGAGTCAGGCCGCTTGCACCGGTATAACCTCGCGCCGGGGGAGGCTGGGGAAGTGGCCCAGCTTGAGGCCGAATACCGTGATTGGCAGGGCAGCAGCTGCTGCCTTGCCGTCACCTCGGGCGGGCAGGCGTTGCAAATCGCCCTGCGCGCCTGCGACGTGGCATCGGGCGACAAGGTGCTGACCAATGCCTATACGCTGGCCCCGGTGCCCGGCGCGATCCGGGCGGTGGGAGCTGAGACCGTGCTGGTCGAGATCGACGAGGATCTGCGGCTCGACCTTGATGACCTCGACGCCAAAATTGCCAGTTCCGGCGCGCGGGTGCTGTTGCTGTCGCATATGCGCGGGCATCTGTGTGACATGGACCGGCTGATGGCGATCTGTGACGCGGCAGAGGTAACGGTGATCGAGGATTGCGCCCACACGATGGGGGCGCGGTGGAACGGCATTCGGTCGGGCAATTTCGGCAAAGTGGCCTGTTTCTCGACCCAGACTTACAAACACATGAACTCCGGCGAAGGCGGGTTTCTGACCACCGACGACGCCGCAATCGCCGCCCGCGCGACGATCTTGTCGGGCAGCTACATGCTTTATGAACGCCACGGGGCCGGGCCGCAGCCTGAGGCCTATACCGATGCGCGCTATGACATGCCCAATTGCTCGGCGCGGATGGATGCGCTGCGCGCCGCGATCCTGCGTCCGCAGCTTGCCGACCTCGACAGCAACATCGCCCGCTGGAACGCCCGCTACACGCAGGTTGAGGAGAGGCTGAAAGCACAGGACGGCGTTACAACCATCAAGCTACCCTCCGCCGAAACGCATGTGGGTTCCTCCATCCAGTTCCGCCTGCCAGACTTCACCGCCGCGCAGTGCCGCGCCGTGCTGGAGGCCGCTGCCGCGCGGGGCGTGGAGCTTAAATGGTTCGGCGCGAAAGAGCCTGCAGGCTTCACCTCTGCGCATCCATCTTGGCGCTATGTTCCAGCGCAAGATATGCCCGCGACAGACCGCATCATGGCGACGCTTTTCGACATGCGCCTGCCGCTGAGTTTTTCGGAAGACGACTGCGCGCTGATCGCCGAGTTGATCTGCGAAGCCGTGGGCGAGGTGGCATCATGAGCCGCCCAATCGTCGGCGTATTGGGGGGCATGGGACCGGAAGCGACGATCCTGCTGCAACAGCGTGTGCTTGCGACAGTCGATGCCCAAGACGACGCCGACCACCTGCCGCTTTTGATCGACATGAACCCTCAGGTGCCGTCGCGCATCGCCCATCTGATCGACGGGACCGGGGAAGACCCCACCCCCACGCTAGCTGCGATGGCACAGCGGCTGGAACGGGCAGGGGCCACGGCCCTCGCCATGCCCTGCAACACGGCACATCACTATGCCCCGGCGATTGAGGCGGCGGTTTCGATCCCCTTCCTGAATATGGTGACCCTGTCGGTCGACCGCGCGGCGGGGAAACTTCGCTCAGGCGCTTCTGTCGGGATTCTTGCCTCTCCTGCCGTGCGCATGGCCGGGGTGTTTGACGCCGCCCTTGACCGCGCCGGGCTGACGGCGCTCTGGCCCACCGATGCCGAGCGCATACTGGCCGCGATCCGACTGATCAAGGCGCAGGGGATCACCCCGCAGGCGCAGCAGACGCTTGCGGAAGCGGCGACCGAATTGACCGTGCAGGGGGCCGAACTTCTGTTCATCGCCTGCTCAGAGTTTTCGCTGCTCGCCCCCGCTTTGACCGCCCCCGTGCCGATCCTTGACACGATCGACGTGCTGGCCGAGGCGATCCATCGACATTCCCAATTCTAACCGAGGTAAGCCCATGGCGATCACCTATCTGAAGCAAGCCGAGACCCGCCCGGCGGTTGAGGGCAAAGACATCCGCGGCGTGGTTGCACAGATGCTCGCCAAAATCGAAGAGGACGGTGAGGCTGCCGTGCGGGACTATGCGCGCGACCTTGACGGCTGGACCGGGGATATCGTGGTCACTGCAGCGGAACGGGCCGCCGCCTCTGTGCGGGTGCCGCAAGAGCTCAAGGATGATATCCGCTTTGCCCATGCCAACATCCGCCGCTTTGCCGAAGCGCAAAAGGCGACGATGGGTGATTGCGAAATCGAGATCATGCCGGGGCTGATTGCGGGCCAGAAGCAAATCCCCGTCTCAAGCGCGGGCTGCTATGTGCCCGGCGGACGCTACAGCCATATCGCCAGCGCTTTGATGACGATCACCACCGCCAAGGTCGCGGGCGTGCCGCATATCACCGCTTGCTCGCCCACGCGCCCCGGCATCGGCATTCCCGATCCGATCATCTTTGCGATGGACCTTTGCGGCGCGGACCTGATCCTGAACCTCGGGGGGGTGCAGGGGGTCGCTGCCATGTCGATGGGGCTGTTTGGCGGTGTGCCTGCCGATATCCTCGTCGGTCCCGGCAACAGCTATGTGGCAGAGGCTAAGCGCATGTTGTTCGGCGCTGTGGGGATCGACATGTTCGCCGGGCCAACCGATTCACTGGTGGTCGCCGATCACAGCGCGGACCCTGAAACGGTGGCATGGGATCTGGTCAGTCAGGCGGAGCACGGGGCCGACAGCCCGGTTTGGCTGGTCGCGACCGACCGCAGGCTGGCGGAAACCGTGTTGCAGCGCGCGCCCGAAATGATCGACAGCCTACCGGAGCCGAACGCCAGTGCCGCGCGGGTGGCTTGGGCAGAGCGCGCCGAGGTGGTCTTGTGCGAGACCCGCGAGGAGGCCGCCCAAGTGGCCGACCGCTACGCGCCGGAGCATCTTCAGGTGCAGGCCGAAGACCTCGACTGGTGGCTCAACCGCCTCTCTGCCTATGGCTCGCTGTTTTTGGGGGAGGAGACCACGGTCGCTTTCGGCGACAAAACCTCGGGGCCGAACCATGTGCTGCCCACCAGTGGGGCTGCACGCTATACCGGGGGGCTCTCCGTACACAAGTTTACCAAGACCGTGACATGGCAACGCTGCGATGCCGAAGCCTCGCATGAGCTGGCCCTGCGCACCGCGCGGATCAGCCGGATGGAGGGGATGGAAGGCCATGCCCGTTCTGCCGAGCTTCGGCTGAAACAGCAGACAGCCTGACGCCGCGCCGAGGAAAATCTATGCTACTGACCGTCAAATCCCGCGTCTCCCCCTATGCTGGGGGGCTGCTGCTCGCGACTGTCATCGCGGTGGCCGCCACGTTCTTGTCGGATCACTACGGCGCGCCGGTGATGCTCTTTGCGCTGCTGCTTGGGATGGCGTTTCACTTCCTGTCGGAAGACAGCGCTTGCGCCATTGGGGTCGATTTCGCCGCGAAGGCGCTGCTGCGCTTTGGGGTCGGGCTGCTGGGGCTGCGGTTGGGGCTGGCCGAGGTTATGAGCCTTGGCTTTACCCCTGTCATTGCCATCGTCGGTTTGGTTTTGGCGACCTTTGGATGCGGCGTGGTGATGGCCCGTATCTTTGGCCGCCGCACCGCTTTTGGTATGCTGGCGGGCGGGGCCGTCGCCATCTGCGGGGCATCAGCGGCTTTGGCGATCACCTCCGTTCTGCCGCCGCATAAAGACCGCGAGCAGGACACGCTGTTCGTTGTGATCGGTGTCACGGCGCTGTCGACCATCGCGATGATCGCCTATCCTATTCTTTTCCAATCGCTGGGTCTGAGCGATATTGAAAGTGGTTTTTTGGTTGGCGCCACGATCCACGATGTCGCGCAGGTGGTGGGGGCGGGATACTCCATCAGCGACCAGGCCGGGGTCTTTGCCACCTACGTCAAGATACTGCGCGTCGCACTTTTGCCCGTCGTGATGCTGTTCGTGATGTTCAGCTTCAGAGGCGCGCAGCAGCAATCTGTCGGCGTGCCGTGGTTTCTGGTGATGTTTGCAGGCTGCGCGGTTTTGGCAAATCTGGAAGTGCTGCCGAGCGCAGTGCTCGCGTTCCTCAACGAGCTATCCCGGTGGTGTCTGGTCATCGCCATCGCGGCCTTGGGGGTGAAAACCAGTCTGGCGAAGGTCGTCAAGGTCAAACCCAGCTACAGCATCATTCTGGTGGTTGAAACGGTATTCCTGCTCGGCGCAGCCCTCGCCTTTGTGCTTTTGTTCGGCAATTAGGTGGGCCGAGGCTGCTCGGTGAAGCCTGAGAACATCGCCGGGATTTTTGGCTCACCCCTTGCTCCAAAAATCTGCGATAACCTCCTCCGCCAGCTTGTTTTGCACGGTGAAATCAGTGTCTTCCGCGCCGCCGCTCTCAGGGTCGGTGAACCAGCGCCAGACCCATAGGTCCGGGATGCCCCGGGCCTCAAGGGCGCGGAGCCAGCGGCGCAAGACGTCGGCCTGAAGTGCCATATCGGCGGGGGCTGCGCGTTCTTCGGCGCTTTCCCACGGGCGCTCGGTTGCCCCTTCGGCAGAGCGGATGCCGATTTCGGCGATCCAAATGGGCTTTGCAAGTCTCCGTGCGACGGCCTCGACCCGGTCCAATTCTTTGGCGATGGCGCGATCCCAGTCGGCGGTCGCTCCGGCTGCGCCCAAGATGGGGTAGAGCGACACCGCCACGGCATCCAATAGCGGCCAGAACGCAACCTTCTCGGCCTCGTCAGCGCCATGGGCGACATAGGTGATTTTACCGCTGAACACTTCGCGCAGCCCGGCGATGGTGCCCTCCCATGCCTCCGCCCCCGATACGCCGCGCAATTCGGTGCCGAGGACCAGCACCTCGGCGCGGCTTTGCTCTGCGGTGACCGCGATGGCGCGCAGGGAATTTTCATAGGCCGCGTGCCAATCGCCTTCGGTGCCCGCCGCGGGGACGATGGCGCCCGCCCAGCTTTCGGGCACCCAGACATGCGGTTTGACGATGGCGGCCAGCCCGGCTGCGTGCAACTGCGCGATCCCGGCGGCGATCCTGTCATGGGGCAGCGCGTCCCCCATGACGATGCCGCTGGAGGTGGGCGCGGGTTGCCATAGAAACGGGATCACCGTTGCCGCCGTCGCGCCCGTCTTTCGCAATTGAGCGATGCTTAGCGCAGCGGCTTGGCTTCCGAAGGGCGCACTCGTTGTCTCGATAAGGTTGAACCCGCGCAGAACCTCGCCACTGCTGCTTTGGGGAAACGCTCCCGTCGCGGTGAGCGCGGTAGAGCCGAGGGCCCAAAGAAACGTGCGACGTTTAATCATAGGGGCAAGGTAGGATGACTTGCCCCGCTGCACAACGGCATCGTAGGTGACAAGCGGGGCCCTTCGGGCGCTTTATTTGGGGACCTGTATTTCGGATGGTGGCAGGTGCCGACCAAAAGCAATCTCGCGAAACCCCTGAACGATCGCAGTCGCGCATACCAACGCGCGCAACGCCGAAGGACTATTCCCTTTCCCCGGTCGGCCCAACCGCGTAGGCAGCCCCTACCTTGGAAAACGAGACATATCATGGCGCAGAATGCCACCATCTACAAAGTCGAGCTTTCGGTCTCCGACATGGACCGCCACTATTATGAGACCCACAAGCTGACCATCGCCAAACACCCTTCGGAAACCGATGAGCGGTTGATGGTGCGGCTCGTCGCCTTTGCCCTCAACGCGCATGAGCATCTGGAAATGACCAAGGGTCTATCGACGGATGATGAGCCGGACATCTGGCAAATAAGCCTGAGCGGAGAGTTGGACGTTTGGATCACGCTGGGGCTGCCCAGTGAGAAAGTCCTGCGCCAGTCCTGCAATAAGGCCGCCAAGGTCGTTGTCTATCCCTATGGCGGCAAATCGGCTGAGATCTGGTGGGACAAGGTCAAGAACGGCACCACCCGTTTTGACACCCTCGAGGTGGTGAACCTGGCCGAGAGTGACACCAAGGCGCTGGCGGAGATGGCCAGCCGCGCGATGAAGCTTCAGGTGATGATCCAAGACGGTGAGGTGACGGTGAACCTTGACGAGGCGCTGGTGACGCTCACACTCGACCGATGGAAAACCGCCGGATAAAAGGCGACAGCGGGGCAAACCCGGCTGCCGCCGCTTCTTCAGACTGCGCGGCGTTGCAGCAGGGCAATGGCATAGCCGATCACCATGGCCATGCCGACGTGCCCCACAAAAGATGACTGCGTGTAGGCCCCGAAATCCATCATAAAGCTGCGCCCCACCACCGGGGCCAGCAGACCTTGGGCGACGAACCATAGCACAAGCCCCGACAGCGCCCCCGACAGGACCAGCCCAAGCCGCGTCAGGCGGTGCACCAGCCAAACAAAGACCGAGAAGCCGACGATCCCAAGCGCGATATGCAGCGCGAAGCCAAGCCAATAGGGCAGGGTGATCCCAAGGGCGATCTTGCCAAGCGCAACCACAAGGTTCGCCGGGGCGAGTGCGACGCCAAAGAGGAGGGGGGAGAGCAGCCAAGCATAAAGCTCGAAGGCGATCTCGCCCGCGAGCCCGGCCAGCAGGAGCGTGGGAACGGTTTGTTTGAGGGGCATAAGCAAAGTCTCTTGCAAAAGGATAGCACATCGGCGCGGCCGCAGCCGGATGGCGCGGGCGCTATGCTTTGTCAGTGGAAGTAGGGGAAAGCGCCGGACCGATGGGCCCGAGCGGATAGAAAAAGGCGCGCCACCATGGGCGCGCCTTTCAATTTAAACCTCGAGCTTGTTGTCGCCGCGCTTCCATGCCAGCGGCTGGAAGACTTCGTCGACCGGGGTTTCGGCCACGTGGTTGACGTAGTTCGAAATGGTCTTCTGCGCCATCCCAAGGATCACGTCCAGCACCGCACGGTGGCTGTAACCTGCGTCAAAAAACGCCTGCATCTGCGCGTCGGAGACAAAGCCCCGGTTGCGCACCATCTGAACGGTGAACGTCCGCAGCGCTTCGAGTTTGGGTGTCGGCAGGGCGGTTTCATTGCGCAGCGCGTCGCTGATCTCGTCCGAGACCTTCATCATCTTGGCAATGCCGGTGTGGGCGGGCACGCAGTAGTGGCACTCGTTCTCGACGTTGATCGACTGCCAAACCACGGTCAGCTCTTCGGCGTCGAAATCCGTCTCGGTGAAGAGCTTGTGCAGCACCTGATAGCCTTCATAGGCTTGCGGGCTTTCGGCCAGCACCTTGTGCAGACCCGGCAGGCGGCCAAAGGCCTTTTGCGATTCCGCCAGCAGCGGCTTGGAGGCTTCGGGTGCGGAGTCTTGGTCGTGGGACGGGAATGTCATGATCTCTACCTTTGTTAGTCGTCGATATTTGCTATTTAGGGTTTTTTGAGCGATCACTCAAGTATATATTTGAGTGATCGTTCAACACATGGTGATATCATGCCCCGCAAACCAAACCACGACCGAGCCGAGCTGATCGACCGCGCCCGCGATCTGTTTTGGCGTCAGGGCTGGGCGGGCACATCGCTGAAAGACCTCGAAGCGGTGCTGAAAATGAAGCCCGGCAGTTTCTACGCGGCCTTCGGGTCGAAAGAGGCGCTGTTCGAAATCGCCTTGGACAAATACGCTGAGGATGGGGCCGGGCGCTTGGCCGAATTGGTCGAAGCCCATGGCCCGATGGCAGCCCTGAAACGCTATCCCGAATTGGCGATTTGCCGGGAGGAGGCCCCGGCCAAGGCCTGTATGCTGTCCAAAACCCTGTTGGAATTACAGGCCCATGGGCATCCACTTGCCCAACGGGCCAGCGCGCATCTCATGGGGATGGAGGAACAGTTCGCGGCGCTTTTTGCCCAGATGCAGCAGGACGGAGAGATCGCGCCGGAACATGATCCAAAGTCACTGGCCCGGCGCTATCAAAGCGATCTGCTCGGCCTGCGTGTCTCGGCCGAGCGGGAGGGAATCGACGCCCATGCCATCGCCCGCGAAATCGCGGAAGGTCTTGACCGATTGTAATTTCAGACGACGCTATTCGATCTGTTCTTCCAGCATGGCGGTGATCTTGCGCCGTTGAAAGGTATTGCGGATCTGATGCGCCATGATCCGTTCCGGCACGAAATAGGGCTTGCCGTCTTTCCATTCCGCCCGAAACGCATGCCGCGCGGCGATCAATCTGGTGGTATGGCCATCCGCAGCCGCGACGGTGAGGTCCATCTGGCGGACCTTATCGAACAGGCCCTCGGTCCCGATGCGCGCTTCGGCGCGGCGCAACAGATCGAGAAAACTGCCGATATCGATGAATTCACCGCTTTTGATCGGCCCTTGATTGGTGCGGGTCAGGGGGTTTTCCACATCGTTCAGCGCCACTTCTTCGCGTTCGGTGACCTTGACGTGATAGGTCTTTTCCTCCGTCACCACCCGCGCCATGACTTCGAGCAAGTAAATCGGCTCGGCCCCCATATTGGTTACGAAACAATGGGCATTCTCATCCCGCGCGATAGAGCGGTTGATCAAGATCACCGGCTGCCGTTGCCGCCGGAAATTGACCCATAGGATATGCAGGTAAGCCAGCCAGACCACCGCCGTTAAAAGGCTGACCGCCACCTGCAACGTACCGGAATTCTCTGCGATCCAATCGAGCATCCTTTGTCTTCCTTGCGAGTGCTGTTGGGGTCGCCAGACCAACGCGCGGGGCGGCGCTTCGTTGCACAGGGATTGACGCGACGCTTGACCTGCCGCTATTATATCAATAATTCACGATATATGGATAATGAAAGCGCTCTCCTAGCCTTCGCCGCCTTGGGCCAACCGACCCGTCTGGATGTCTTTCGCCTGCTGATCAAAGCGGGGGGCAAGGGAATGTCAGCGGGGGAGATCGGCGTGGCGCTCGACGTGCGGCAAAACACCATGTCCGCCAATCTGTCGGTGCTTGCCCGCGCGGGCCTAATCCGCAGCAACCGCGAAGGCCGCAGCATCCGGTATTTCGCAGATATGAACGGGCTGCGCGCGCTGCTGGGGTTCCTTTTAGAGGACTGCTGCGGCGGGCAGCCAGAGCTTTGCCAACCCCTGCTGGATGAATTGACCTGCTGCTAACCCTCAAAAATTACGCACGAAAGACCGCCATGACCGATACCGCACATCCCGCACCCGCTGGCCTTGGGGCTTTTGAACGCTGGCTCTCGCTCTGGGTGGCGCTGGCCATCGGGGCGGGGCTTTTGCTGGGCAATCTCTTTCCCGGCATCTTCGGCGCGCTGGCCGCATTTGAGGTCGCTTCGGTCAACCTGCCCGTGGCGGTGCTGATCTGGGCCATGGTCTATCCGATGATGGTCGGTGTTGATTTCGGCGCGCTGCGGCAGGTGGGGGAGAAGCCGAAAGGGCTGGTGGTGACGCTGGTGGTCAATTGGCTGATCAAACCCTTCACCATGGCTGCCCTTGGGGTGCTGTTCTTCAACTACGTCTTCGCCGGGCTGATCCCGCCCGATGACGCGCAGGCCTATCTGGCCGGGGTGATCCTGTTGGGGGCCGCGCCCTGCACCGCGATGGTCTTTGTCTGGTCCAACCTCACCCGTGGTGATGCGACCTACACGCTGGTGCAGGTCAGCGTGAATGATGTGATCATGGTCTTCGCCTTCGCGCCGATCGTGGCCTTCCTTTTGGGTGTGACCGACATCACCGTGCCTTGGGACACGCTGCTGATCTCGGTCGGGCTCTACGTCATGCTGCCGCTGCTGGCGGGGTATCTCACGCGCGAACGGCTGGTGGCCAAGGGCGGCGAAGCGGCTGTCGACGCCTTTAAAGCCCGTGTGCAGCCCTTTGCGATCATAGGGCTTTTGTTGACCGTGGTGCTGCTTTTTGGCTTTCAGGGTGAGGTGATCCTTAACCGTCCGCTCGTCATCGCGCTGATCGCCGTGCCGCTGCTGCTGCAATCCTACGGCATCTTCTTCATCGCCTATGGCGCCGCGCGGGCTTGGGGCATTCCTTTCAACGTGGCCGCCCCCTGCGCGCTGATCGGCACCTCGAATTTCTTTGAACTGGCGGTTGCTGTGGCGATCAGCCTCTTTGGGCTGGGGTCGGGTGCTGCCTTGGCCACCGTTGTGGGCGTCTTGGTCGAGGTACCGGTCATGCTGTCGCTCGTGGCCTTTGCCAACCGCACGCAGCATTGGTTTCCCGCCTCCAAGTGAACCTCACCTGATAACCCACTGCCGCCTAAGGAAATTCCCGTGACCGATACGCCGAACATCGAAGAAGACCACTTCAACCCCATCGACGACGCCCGCCTGCTGTCGCCTGAGCGCGCCACCCACGGCCCGCGCATCCTTCTGCTCTACGGCTCGCTCCGCCCGCGCTCCTTCAGCCGCCTGATGACCGAAGAAGCCGCCCGTATTCTCACCCGCCTCGGAGCCGAGACGCGGACATTTAACCCCTCGGGGCTGCCGCTGCCCGACGATGCCGCACCCGAACATCCCAAAGTGCAGGAACTGCGCGATCTGGTGCAATGGTCCGAGGGCATGGTCTGGTGTTCGCCCGAACGTCACGGGGCGATGACGGGCGTCATGAAAACCCAAGTTGACTGGATCCCCCTGTCGCTCGGCGGGGTGCGCCCGACCCAAGGCAAGACTTTGGCCGTGATGCAGGTCAGCGGCGGCTCGCAGAGTTTCAACGCCGTGAACCAGCTGCGCATCTTGGGCCGTTGGATGCGGCTGCTGACCATCCCCAACCAATCCTCAACCCCCAAAGCCTTTTTGGAGTTTGACGAGGATGATCGGATGAAACCCTCGCCCTTCTATGACCGGGTGGTCGACGTGATGGAGGAACTGGTGAAGTTCACCCTGCTGACCCGCGACAACAAGGACTACCTGCTCGACCGCTATAGCGAGCGTAAAGAAAGCGCTGCGGAGCTTTCCAAACGGGTGAACCAAAAAGCGATCTGACCGCTAAAACGCAAACGGCAGGGCCAAATCTTGGCCCTGCCGCATCGTGCTACGCTAAAAAGCGATCAGTCGTTGGACCAGCCCGAAACGGCTTTGACTTCGCAGAAGTCCTCGATCCCCCAGACGCCACCTTCGCGCCCGTTGCCCGAGCGTTTCATGCCGCCAAAGGGCGCGCCCGCGCCACGGCTTTCGCCATTCATCTCAACCATGCCCGACCGCAGCTTGGCCGCCAGACGGTTGCGCCGCGCGCCATCGCTGGACTGGACGTAGTTGGTGAGGCCGTAGACCGTGTCATTGGCCATCTCGACGGCTTGATCTTCGTCCTCGAACTTCATGATGGCCAATACGGGGCCAAAGATTTCCTCGCGGGCGATCGTCATGTCGGAAGTGACATCGGCAAAAACCGTGGGTTTGACATAGAAACCGCGGTTCAGATGCTCAGGCCGTCCGGTGCCACCGGCCACCAGCCGCGCGCCTTCGTCGATGCCCTTTTGGATCAGGTCTTGGATCTTGCCCCATTGCGCTTCGTTCACGACCGGGCCGATGTGGCGACCCTCTTCGCTGGCGGGGCCGACTTCGACCTTATTGGCGACTTCGGCGGCGGTCTCGACCGCTTGGTCATAGGCGCTGGCTTCGACGATCATCCGGCTCGGTGCGTTACAGCTTTGACCGGTGTTGTTCATCATATGCAGCACGCCGCGTTTCACGGCCTTGTCGTCGGCATCGGCAAAAACGAGGTTCGCGCCTTTGCCACCAAGCTCCAGATGAACCTTTTTCAGCGTATCCGCCGCGTTCTTGGAAATCGCAATGCCCGCGCGGGTGGAGCCGGTGAAGCTCACCATATCCACGTCCTCATGGCCGGTCAGGGCGGTGCCCACGGTCATGCCATCGCCGTTCACAAGGTTGAAGACACCGGCGGGGAAGCCTGCCTCATCCATCATCTCGGCAAAGACCACGGCGCTCAGCGGGCTTTCCTCAGAAGGTTTCAGCACCATGGTGCAGCCAGCGGCGACAGCGGCGCCCACTTTCAGCATCACTTGGTTCATTGGCCAGTTCCACGGCGTGATCATCGCCACGACGCCAACCGCCTCATGGATGATCCGGTCGTTCGGCGCGTGATCGCCCAAGGGCTTTACGAATTTGAAATCTTTCGCCGCTTTGATGAAGTTCTTCAGGTGGCTGTAACCTGCGCCCCATTGCGAGCTGCGCGCCATTTCGATGGGCGCGCCCATCTCGGTGCTGATCGCTTGGGCCATGTCTTCGGTCCGGGATTTATAGACCTCGGCCAGTTTCTCCATCAGCGCGATACGCTCTTCGGGGGTGGTGGCCATCCAACCGGGCAGGGCGGCCTTGGCCGCTGCCACGGCGGCGTCCACATCCTTGGCCCCGCCGAGCGAGATCACGGTGCAGGGCTCTTCGGTCGATGGGTTGATGACCTTATGTTCGCTGCCCTCAAGCGGGGCGACCCATTTGCCGTCGATATAGAAATCACGTTTTTCGATCATGCTCTGTCTCCGTTATTGGCCAAGCGGGCGTCTTTTTTGCCGCTTAGAAGTGTCCGGGAATCGCCGGCTCCCGATATGCCTAGGACAATTTTACGGGGTGGAAAAGTTCAGAGGTGATTTTTGATCAAAAATACGGACGCGGCGGCCCGAAACCGGCGGGCCCACGGGGGGCACTTAGCCCTGTGCGGGGAAGCGGATCTCGACGCAAAGCCCGTCTTGGCCCTCGACCTTCAGCGTCGCTTCATGCTGAAAGGTGAGCGTGCGGATCATCCGCCAGCCCAGCGAATCCGACCGCTCGGGCCGTTTGGCATCTTCGGGCAGGCCGACACCATCGTCATAGACTTTCAGCGTCAGACCTTCATCGCTCTCTTGCGTGACCTCAATGGTGATCACCCCTTTGTCGCGCCCTTTGAAAGCGTGTTTATAGGCGTTGGTGATCAACTCGCCCACGATCAGCCCGATGTCGACGGCCAGTTTGTTGTCCATCTTAAGGCTGGGGCAAATCAGCTTGATGCCGATGCTCTGGCGATCCCCGGTAAAGGCGCGTTCGGCGTTCTTGGTGACCTCATCCAACATATCAGACAGATCAAGGTCGGTGCTGTCGGTTGAGCGTTGCATCAACTCATGCGCCTTGGAGAGCGAGCCGACGCGGGTTTCCAACTCGCGCAGCACTTGGCGGGTCTCGTCCTCTTTGGCTTGGCTCTTGCTCATCCGGATGAGTGCCACGATCAGGGCAAGGTTGTTGCCCGTGCGGTGGTGCAATTCCTGCATCAAGAGGTCACGGTCGGCAATGCCTTCGCTCAACTCGCGGTTCTGTTCGGTCAGCGCGGCGGTCGGGTCTTTGGCGTTATAGGCCTCCAGCGCCGCGAGGGCGTCGGCCTTGATCTGCTCAACAGCGCATTGCGGTTCGGGCAGCAGAAACTCCGCATGGACCCGCGTTCCCTCTTGGCCGGTGTCCACATCAAACCGCGCCGCGATCCGCTGCACCCCGCGCAGGCCCAGCCCCATGCCCGTCTCCGACACGATGTCGCGGGTGGGGTCAAGCTTGTCTTCCTCAATGCCGCGGCCCTGATCAATCACTGTCAGGCCAAGGGCAGGCTTGCCGTTGACATCCGTCAGCGAAAACCGGGCGCGGCCCTTTTGCCCATGCTCAATGGCGTTGCGGCCCAGTTCCACAGCGGCGGTGACGGTGCGCGTCCGCTCGAAAGAGGTGAAGCGCATCGCTTCGGTCAGGGTCAGGGCAATCTGGCGCAGAGCCGCGATATCGCCGCCTTTTTCAAGGTTAACCGACGTGAGGTTCGTAGCTTTCATCAGTCCGCGTCCCGTGCAATGCGTATGACCACGATGGAGGCGTCGTCACGCCCGCGAAATGCCCGGTCGAGCAGGAAGCCAGCGATCAAGAGCGGGGATTTCCACAATAGACCCTGTGGAAGATAGCTGTCGCGCAGGGTTTTCAACCCGTCGCTGTGCAGGATCATCAGATCCCCCGGTTCAAGGTCAAAGGTCTCTTCATAGCCCCGGGTGGCGCGTGCGCCGATCCGGCCGTCGCGGACCGGCAGGCGTTTGACCTCGCCATTGCGGACCCGCAGGGTGGCGATATTGCCCAAAGCGGCATAGCGCAGCACCATCTGCGGCTGCGCGATATGCACAAGGGCCGCCACCGCGCCGCGCTTGCCGATCAATTTCTCGGTCACCTCACGCATCACGGCGCCCGGCTCGCTGTTGAAGCTGCGGGTGGCGGTGACGGCCTCTGTCACCTCCAGCGACGCGGCTGCGGCCTCGGGGCCATGGCCCAAGCCATCGCAAACCAGAATATCAGTGGCTTTCGGCGTTTGCCGCAGCAGATAGTCGTCGCCGCATTCCTCTTCGTTCGGGTGACAGACCCGCAGGCCCACGGCCTCAACCCCATGGGTCGCGCAGAGGGGGCTGTCTTTGGCAAAGCTGCAAACGATGGTGGTGCCGACCTCGGACCCGCTGAAGATGTCGAATTCATCCGACAGACGGCGGATCGCGCCAAGGCCCAGCCCGGCGGAATCGCCACTGCTCATGCCGTCTTGGAACATGTGATCCATATCGCTGATGCCGGGGCCCCGATCGGTAAAGATCATCACGATCTTGTCGCCCTTGCCCTCGGCTGGCGCGTTGATCAAGGCGCGGCCTTTCTCGGCGTAGCGCAGGATGTTGGTGGTGGCTTCGGTGGCGACGATGGCCAACTCGTCGGTCCGGTGTTTCGGCCAATCGTGCTGGGCGGCCAGACGCCGTGCGGCGCGGCGGACCACGGCGATGGCGCTTTGGTCCTGAACTTCGACCCACTGTTTCATAGGTTCACACTCATCATCACGCTGGTGCCCCCGCCGACGGCGGTGCGGATTTCAAATTTCTTGGCCAGCCGCTGTGCGCCGCCCAAACCACGGCCAAGGCCGCCGCCCGAAGTATAGCCGTCCGTCAGGGCCAGTGCCACGTCCTCGATCCCCGGTCCTTTGTCCCAACAAACCACGCTAAGCTGCTTGGCCCTTGGGTCGACATAGATGGAAAATTCACCTCCGCCAGCGTGAACGATCGCATTGCGGGCGATTTCGCTGACGGCGGTGGCGAAACGTGTGACATTCAACGCCGAGGCGCCGTGTTCTTTCATGTAGCGCGCCACGGCTTGGCGCACCGTCACCGCGTCACCGCTGGTCTTTAGTTTGAACTGAGAGAGAAGAACCTGCGCCCCTAGGTCCTTTTCGTCAAACGCGGCGTAGCTGGGCAAGGGCATGGGTCAGGCTTAACGCGGTGCGAATTTCCGGCAGGTACATGCCAAGCTCGACCAACGTGACCGCCACCGTGGGGCGCATGCCGACCACATAGGTATCCGCCGCCAGCAGACGGGAAATCCCCGCCAACTGCGCGATCACACGGCCCACGAAAGTGTCGACGATCTCAAGCGCTGAGATATCGAGGATCACCCCGTCGATGCGGTTCTCTGATATTTTGTTCGACAACCGGTCTTGAAGCTCCAAGATCTCGGTGTCCGTGATGTCATCCTGTATCGAAACGAGGAGCGCATGTTCGACCAGATTAATCGACGTGACACCGGCCACCTTATTGGCCCTCGGTCTTCTTGATCACATAGCCCACGGTCAGCAGCGCGTCCGACAGGGCGGTGCGGATGCTCGACCGGGTGGAAACGGTGCCGACATCAATGCCAAGCTGCACCATGGTCTGAGCGATCATCGGGCTGATGCCGCTGATGATGCACTCGGCACCCATCAGACGCACGGCAGCGGCGGCGCGCAGCAGGTGTTGTGCCACCTGCGTGTCGACGGTGCCGACGCCGGTGATGTCCATGATGACCACTTCGGCCTGCCGTTCCAGAATGGTTTGCAGCAGATTCTCCATCACCTCTTGGGCGCGGGCGGAATCCAGCGTGCCGATCAGCGGCAGGGTCAAAACACGGTCCCAAAGCTCGACCACGGGGGTCGACAGTTCCAGCATCTCTTGGCGTTGACGATCGATGATCTGCTCACGCTCAAGAATGAAAATCTCGTTGGTGTAGATGGCAAAGGCATCGACCAGACGGGTGACCAGCATCACGTCGCGGATCAATACGCCGTGTTCGCTGTCTTGCATCGCTTCGAGCCGTTTGAACAGCGGCGCTTTCAACGCCAACACAAAGGTCGCCATCTCGGTTGGGGTCACGCCGCGGTTGACACGTTCACGGCTAACATCGGCCAGAACGGCGCGCAGATCGTCCCATTGGGTATCATCGAAATCGAAATCTTCGCCCGAGATGCCATCGCGCACACCTTTGGAAAAGGCTTTGAGCAATTCGCGGTTCTGGTTCCGGCTCTCCGCATCGGAGAACAGGTCAGAACGTTTCACGCCCTCTTTGACCTGCGTTCCCAGCCACTCCTCGATGATACCTTTAAAATCGGTGTCGAGAACAGTCAGAATATTGGCCGTAGCAGATTGCGGCATCTTGAACCCCAGTGTTTATTTCACCCCCCATAGGCCAATCGTGGGGCCAAGTGTCAATAGGACGCAGGGATTTTGATCGGCGGCAAAGCGCCATCGGGCGCGCGCCATGTGATTGACTATGACCGCTTTTCGCGTGCCGCGGCGGGGGTGGGGCAGGCCATCGACGTTGGGTCTTCGCTTACGAGTTTGGAGGTGGAGGTGATTGGAGCGCTAGGGGCCCACGGCTCCACCATAAAGGGGTAGCCCCCGTCGCATCGCCCACCCGCAGGCAGGCAATGACTGTCTCTTAATCGCGGGTGGCGGCTTATGCCGCCTCGCCGGGATGCCGTGGGACCAGCGCGCGGACCAGATCACGCATATGCAACACGCCGACCTGTTTGCCCTCGCGCATGACGCGGTAGTTGTTGGTCGTATCCCCTCCGGAAACCGCGATGATGCTTTCCAGCGTGTCGTCGAAATCAACCTCACCGGCCACATCTGCAGGCGGCACCTCGGTCTTCTCCATGACCGACCGTACCCGCAGCACCCGCGCGCGGTTGATGTCGCTGACGAAGGCTTCGATGTAGGGATCATTGGGGTTCAGCAGGATATGCTGTGGCTCGCCCTGCTGGACGATGAACCCGTCTTTGAGGATCACCAGATGGTCCGCCAGTTTTAGCGCCTCGTCCAGATCGTGGGTGATGAAGATCACGGTCTTATGCAGCTCTTCTTGCAACTCGATCAGCAGATCCTGCATGTCGGTCCGGATCAGCGGGTCGAGCGCGGAGAACGCCTCGTCCATCAGCATCACGTCAGAGTTCGACGTGAGCGCGCGGGCGATGCCCACACGCTGCTGCATCCCGCCAGATAGCTGCGCGGGGTACTGCTCTCCTTGCCCCTCCAGCCCGACGCGGTTCAGCCATTTGGTGGCCTCAGCCGCGTATTTGCTGCGGTTCTTGCCTTCGATCTCCCAGCTGAGCCCGGTGTTTTCCAACACCGTGCGATGCGGCAGCAGGGCGAACTTTTGGAACACCATCGACATCTTGTGCTTGCGCATCTCGCGCAGGCGACGCTCGTTGTAGTCGAGGATGTTCTCGCCGTTCATGATCACCTCGCCCGAGGTGGGGTCAATGAGGCGGTTGAGGTGCCGGATCAGCGTTGATTTGCCCGAACCCGACAGCCCCATGATCACCGTGGTCTTGCCCGCAGGCATGTCCACGTTGATGTTGTTAAGACCCAGCACATGGCCTGTTTCGGCCTGAAGGTCGGTCTTGCTCATGCCGCCGCGCACCTTCTCCAGCGCGCCCTGTGGGTCATCGCCGAAGATCTTATAGAGGTTGCGGACGGAAATCTTGATATCGTCTGTCATGTCTGGCCTCACTTCTGCGCCGCGTTGATCCGCGCAAGCGCGGCTTTGGTGACCCGGTCGAGGATGATCGCAAGCAGCACGATCCCCAGACCCGACAGGAGGCCCACGCCCAATTCAAGGCTCCGAATGCCGCGCAGCACCAGCACGCCCAGACCGGGGGCCGAAACCAGCGAGGCGATAACGACCATGGCGAGGCTCATCATGATGGTCTGGTTCACACCGGCCATGATGTTGGGCAGCGCCAGCGGGATCTGCACCTTGTAAAGCTTTTGACGGTTGGTCATGCCAAAGGCGTCGGCGGCCTCGATCACGTCTTTGTCGACCAGACGGATGCCAAGGTCGGTCAGACGCACCACCGGCACGATGGCGTAAAGGATGATCGCGATGCCGTAGAGCTTGGGCTCGGTCACCGAAAAGAGGAAGATCAGCGGGATCAGGTAGACGAAGGGCGGCAGGGTTTGCAGCATGTCCAGCACAGGGATCATCGTGCGCTGCACACGGTCACTGCGCGACATGGCGATGCCGATGGGCACGCCCAAAAGCACACATATAAAGGCGCAGACAAAGATGATCGCCAGCGTCTGCATGGTGTGTTCGTAAAAGTCGATAAAGGCGAGGAAGCCAAAGACCAGCGCCACCAGACCCACCAGTTTCAGCGAGCGGCCCACGGCAAAGGTGATCGCCATCAAAAGCGGGATCATCACGAACCACGGCACTGCCTGCATGATCCACAGCGCATTCTCCAGCGCCCAGCTCAGCGGTTGGGTCAGCGGATCGACAACGACTTTGAGGCTGTCCTTGATGGCGAGAAAGCCCTCTTCCAGCCCTTGGGTCAGGTCACGCGACTGTGGGATCGCGTTGCAACTGTCATGCAGCGCATCGAGCGAAGGGAAGGGGGCGTCCCAAAGCGTCGTATCGGCATCGCCGCCCGCTTGGCCCATGAGATCGGCCATGGAGCTAAGCCTACCGCCTTGGTCATCGCCGCACCAGCCGCGCAGGCCGAGCGAGTCAAAGAAGTTATCGTAGGTCGCCATCTGTCGCTTTCCCGGTCTGCATCAGACCGTTTACTTTTGGGGAGGGGGCCGGTGCGCCGCGCGGTCTGCGCGGCGTCGGCTGCCCCATGCAGAGGCGGCAAATCAAACCTATGTCCTTGCAAAGAAACTGCGCAGTCGGCGGGGGCCGCGGCGCAGTCGGTGTGAAAAGACGTAAGTCTTGCCGCCGATCCTGAAACAAACGGGCGGGAAACCCAGATGAGTTCCCCGCCCGCCGTTTTGTCAGTCTGTCTTACTGGTCAAGCAGCTTCGACAGGTTGCCACGGGCGTCGTCGCTCAGCCATTCGGCCCAGACGTCCTTGTTGTTCTGCAGGTAGTAAACAGCCGCTTCTTCATTCGAAGCGTTGCTTTCGCCCTGCCATGCCAGCAGCTTGCTCATCTCTTCGGTCTTGAAGGAGACGTTGCCGATGAATTCCGCGATCTCAGGATTGTTGTCGTGGAAATCCTTGGTCATCACGGTCAGAACCGGTGCCGTCGGGAAGGCCGAAGGCTTGGGCTCTGGGTTGTCGGCGTTCTGGTTGGCGCTGTGCGCGGCCTCGTCAAATTCGCCCAGATCGACGCTGGTCATGTCGTATTTGCCCAGCGGCGTGGTTGGGGCCCAATAGTAGCCGAACCATGGCTCTTTGCTTTCATAGGCCGACGCCATCGAGGTCACCATCGTCTCACCCGAGCCGTGGTCAAAGACTTCGATGCCGTTGCCTTCGAGGTCATAGGCGCGTGCGAGGTTGTCGCTCACGATGCGGCAGCCCCAGCCATCGGGACAGTTGTTGAACATGCCGCCGACCAGTTCGGGGTTTTCCAAAATGCCTTCGATGGTGGCAAGCTCGGGATGCTCATCCACAAGATAGGTCGGCACCCACCAGCCTTCGACACCACCGGGATCAAGCACGGAAGTCAGCTCAACGATCTTGCCGTTCTCTTTGAGCTTTTTGTAAGCATCACCGGCAGAGTTGGGCCACATCTCCGGCACGATGTCCGGCTCGTTGTTTTCCGACAGCGATGTCACGGCGGGCGTGGTGTCCGACGGTACCACGGTCACATCGCAGGAATAGCCCTGAACCAGCAGGAATTCGGTCACGGCGGTGACGATCTGTGCCGACGCCCAGTTCATTTCCGCGATCGAGACTTCGCCGCAGTCCTGAGCGGCGGCGGCCATCGGGGTTGCAACGGCAAAGGCCGTGCCAAGCAAATAGCGTTTCATAGTGATATCTCCTCTAGTGTATCCGCAGTTCCGCGCAGGCGCGCACCGCTGATCTTTGTCCCTTTGCATCAAGAAGAAGCCGGTCGCGCGATAGGGCGCGGCAGCTTTCGATGGCCGGGTTTGCTGGAGATAAGAAAACAAATCGCGCGCCCCTGTGCAACACGATTGCCAAGAGGATGACGCAAGTTCGGGCACCGCGCCGGGTGTGGCGCGGTGCGGTTTTGACCGGCGCCCCCCTGCAGGACGCCATATAATTAAGGCCCGCCGCGACCCTTCAAGCGGGGCGCGGGTGGGGCTGTTCAGCGGCGGGAAAAACTTTCCATGTCGCGGATATGCTGGGGGATGTCTTTGCGGTTCAGGCCAATATCCTGCAGCAAACGGTCATCCATCGCGTTCAGCGTCGACAGCGTGCGGTTGCGCTCCCAACGGCGCGCGGTGTCGCGCAGGGCACGCCGCAGCATGGCGACAAGGGCCAGACCCTCGGCGTTGGCGACTTGACCGATGGTGCCGTTAAAGGCGGTTCCGGGCATCCCGGCGATCTGGTTGGTGTTCTTCAGCAGGCGGAAATGCATGGCATGCTCCATATCAGAAAGGTCGTAAAAGGAAGGATCCGCAAAAGACGACGGTCAGTGCCAAAAGACCGGGCCGGGTCGGTTGTGTGGGTCTCATCCCGAGTGTGATCCGGAAAGTCAGTTGGAACCCCGATGGTCCGAACAGGCGGATCGGCCTGTCCGACCGGGGTTACCGGCGGTTCAGCAGCGTGCCCGGTTTGCGCGGGCGCCTCTTATGAACGGCATACATCAACATGCGGCGCATTTGGTCTACCCGAGCGGCCATTGCAATAGGGTGAAATGGGGGTGCGACACCCTGCCGCAGGAGCGGGGCGCAGAGTGCACTATGGCTGGGGTTTGCGCCTTGTCGGCGCGGTGTCGTTTGTGGGCTTTGAAATGTCGTTTTGAGCGTCGGATTTGGCGCATTTTGGCGCGGATGTTCGGGGGGAGGTAAGCGGCTAGTGAGGTATACGTTCGAGACCAGCAGTCGCCTTTGCGCGATGAAGTCTGCCGCAAAGAGGCGATAGGCCGCTTCTTATAGGCCCACCTCGCCGCGCCGGTTGCGGCTTCGATGTGTTTTCGACGAAACGCCTTGCATGAGCCCCTGACGCCCCCTGCAGGTGCGCGATTGATTCGGCGGGAATAAGGCGCTCTACCTGTGGCTTTGTCACCAGTTCCGCAGGTTTTCGGGCCATTGGTTCCAGCTTGTGAACAAGCAATCAAAAAGAATGACGAAAACAAGGCGGCACAGATGCGGCGCATTTGCGGCGCCATTGTCTCTCACCGCGAAACAGTCTTGACCGGGGGTGAAAGGGCGCGGTCGGGTTTTGGCGTTAATTTTCCTTAATCCTATGGCGAATCTCAATTTCGGCGAGGAATGCCAGGGAAACAATCGCCGCCATGAGATCGGCTAAACCACCTGAATTGCGGCAAAACTTCATTTGGTTCCGGCAATTTTAAAACATTTTTTCCTTTGTCCATTCGTATAGGAGGGCTATTCCTATAGGTGCCCAACTGGGGGGCAAAGAAGTCTGTAGGTCACGGGGGCGGCCGCATTAAGCGCATCACGGATGCGGGAGATGTGGGTACGCCGCAAGTTAGCGCCGTAAGCACAACATACCGGGGAGGTGTTCTTCTCGGTTTGTGGGCCTCGTACAGGCTCTTCCCTTCGTTGCTGCAAGTATGCAGGCCGCCTGATCTGGATTTCAGCCAGCGGGGCGCGTGTGAATGGAGGGAGAGACGACATGAGACATAAGCGACAGGTCCTGCCACTGGCCTTCTGCGGGGCAAGAATTGCCCGGTTCGATCGCTCTGCCGTTCGGCGCTCCATACATCAGATTGAAACAGCATCTACTTCCAAGACGGCCGCGTTGCGCGCCGCGTGCAACACCGCTCAGGAGATTTCACAATGATTAGAACACTTGATTTCAACGCGTTCAGCGCAGGCACCATCATTGACGATGAATATGCAGCTCTGGGCGTTACGGTTTCGGCCAGCGGCGGCTCTGGCGATTCGATGATCTTTGACAGCGCCAACCCCACGGGTGGCGACAACGATCTGGCCTCCGACACGCTTGAAGGTCTGCTGATCGTCTCCGAAGACGGCGACCAGAGCGACCCGGACGACAACGCCGGCGG
Source organism: Sulfitobacter sp. LC.270.F.C4 (assembly GCF_032922545.1). Classification (NCBI taxonomy): domain Bacteria; kingdom Pseudomonadati; phylum Pseudomonadota; class Alphaproteobacteria; order Rhodobacterales; family Roseobacteraceae; genus Sulfitobacter; species Sulfitobacter sp. LC.270.F.C4. The sequence continues at coordinate 1,739,640 of NZ_CP136692.1, forward strand.
CGGCAGCCTGTTCTTTGATTTCGATGACATGGTGCGTCTGAAGGGCGTCACCTTCAAAGACATCGAAGAGACCAGCGGCGAGGGCACCCGTGTCATCTTTTACGATGACAATGGCGACGTGATCCAGAACCACTACGTTCAGCCCACCGGCGATGGCGGCGAACGGTTCGTTCAGTTCAACATCGACGGCGTGTCGCGCTTTGAAGTGCGTTTCGAAGGCTCCGGCGCGATCGACAACGTGATCTTCGACGACGACAAGCCAGAGGGCGGCGGCAACGATGCGCCCGTGGCCGAAGACGATGTGCTTGAGATCGACGAAGACACCTCCGGCAACGTCGACGTGCTGGGCAATGACAGCGACAGCGATGGCGACACGCTGACCATCACCATGGCAAGCTGCCCCGTCGGGGATGTGATCATCAACGACGACGGCACGCTGACCTTCACGCCGAATGCCGATTTCAACGGTGACACCACCATCACCTACACTGTGGATGACGGCAATGGCGGCACCGACACTGGCACCGTCAATGTCACCGTAAACCCGGTGAACGACGCGCCCGTCGCCAACGACGACACGGCCAGCACCACCGGCACCGAAGCGGTCGTGATCCCGGTTCTGGACAATGACACCGACGTGGACGGCGACACTTTGAGCGTTGCAGATGCGTCGAGCGACGATGGCACCGTGACCATCAACGACGATGGCACCATCACCTTTGTTGCCAATGACGATTTCTCCGGCGACGCGACGATCACCTATACCGTGTCCGACCCCGACGGTTTGACCGACGAAGGCTCGGTGACTGTCACCGTGGGTGACGGCGATCCGACCCGCGACGGCTATGTTGACGGCACCGCAGGCGATGACATGATCGACACCGCCTATACCGGCGACCCCGATGGCGACATGATCGACAACGACGACGCGATCCTGCCCGGTGCCGAAGGCGATGACGACTATGTCCGCGCAGGCGACGGTGACGACACCATTCTGGCAGGCGACGGCGATGACATCGTCGAAGCCGGTGCGGGCTCTGACGTGGTCGAGGGCGGTGACGGTGACGACATGATCACCACCGGCAACGACGATATCGCGCCTGATCTGGGCTACCCGGAAAGCGACAGCGACAGCTTGAGCTTTGACCCCGATGCCGATCCCGAGAACGACCGCGACTCCGTCGATGGCGGCGCGGGCAATGACACCATCTCGACCGGCGACGACCGTGACACCATCACCGGCGGCACGGGCGATGATGTGATCGACGCGGGCATCGACGACGATTGGGTTGATGGCGGCGACGGCGATGACCGTATCGTCGGCGGCGAGGGCAACGACAGCATCCTTGGTGGCGCTGGCAATGACACGATCTTTGCCGGCAATGATCCCGACCTCGGCCTTGATGTGCTCGACATCCCCGACGAAGATGATGCGTCCAACCCCTTCACCCCCGACCGTGTTACGGACAACGGGAGGGATACGGTCGACGGTGGTTCGGGCAATGACGTGATCTATGGCGCCGATGACGCCGACATGCTGCGCGGCGGTTCTGGCGATGACTATATCGACGGTCAGATCGACGATGACATCATCGAAGGCAACACCGGCAATGACACGCTGCTTGGCGGTCAAGGCGACGACAGTATCTCGGGCGGTCAGGGCAATGATGAGCTTGACGGCGGCACCGGCGATGACACGCTACGCGGCAACCGTGACGATGACCTGCTGGTCGGCGGCGAAGGCGATGACCTGCTCGACGGTGGCGGCGAGAATGACACGCTGATGGGCGGCGAGGGCGACGACACGCTGCAAGGCGGTCAGGGCGACGATCTGCTCGACGGTGGTGCGGGTGTCGACGTGATGACCGGCGGTGCCGATCAGGACAGCTTCGTCAACGTGAATGCGGGCGATGATGTCGACGGTGGCAGCGCTGGCGTGGACTATGACACGCTTGATCTGCGCGGCTCGGCCCCTGAAGGTGGCCGCCTAGAGGTTACCTATACCTCTGATGATCGCGAAGACGGTTTTGTTGACTACTTCAACGAAGACGGCAGCGATGCCGGGCGTTTGAACTTTGTCGAGATCGAAAATGTTATCATCCCCTGTTTCACACCGGGCACCAAGATCGCCACACCGCGTGGTGAGGTCCGTGTGGAGGCGCTTGAGGTCGGTGACCGGGTCATCACCCGCGACAACGGCATCCAAACGATCCGTTGGGTCGGCGCACGTGAGATGACGGGGGCCGAATTCGAAATGGCTGCCCATCTCAAGCCGGTGCTGATCCGCAAGGGCGCGCTTGGCAATGCACTGCCCGAGCGTGACATGATGGTCAGCCCCAACCACCGCGTGTTGGTCGCCAACGAGAAAACGGCGCTCTACTTCGAAGAGCGTGAAGTGCTGGTTGCGGCGAAACACCTGACCGGCATGGAGGGCATCGACGTGGTCGAGGTCTCTGGCACCACCTACATCCACGTGATGTTCGACCGCCATGAGGTGATCCTGTCGGATGGCACATGGACAGAGAGCTTCCAGCCTGGTGACATGTCGCTGGCCGGTATCGGCGAAGAGCAACGCAACGAGATTCTCGAGCTCTTCCCCGAGCTTGCGACACAGGACGGCATCGAAGGCTACACCGCCGCCCGCCGGTCGCTGAAAAAGCACGAAGCCAGCTTGCTGGTGAAATAAGCCCGCGGGGGCGGGAAGCGATGCAGCTTAGAAACGGGGCGGGTAACCGCCCCGTTTTCTTTTCTGGGGCTATCTCTGCGGCTTTCGCCACGCGGCCCAATCTTCGGGCGTGTCGAGGTCGAGCCGCGCGCGTTGACCGGGCAGGGGCACCATCTGCACCCGCGCGCCTGCGCCACGCACCACCGCACGGCCCCCATCATCGCCGCTCAGCTGTTTGAGTTGGTCAAACAGCGCGGCGGCAAAGATGATCGGATGCCCCGGCCTGCCATCCTCTGTCGCGGCGCGCCAGACCAACGTCTCACTGCTTAGATCAACCGAGGCCGCAAGGCAGGCCAGATCGCTGGGCTCAAGGTCGGGCATGTCGGCCAACATCACCATGGCCGCCGCCGTGTCCGGGGGCAGGGCCGCAAAGGCGCTGCGCAGGCTGGCGCCCATGCCCTCGGACGCATCGGGAATGGGAAGCGGCGTGATATCCAGCCCGGTCAGGGCCGTGTAGCGCGGATGCGGCGCGGGCGGCAGGGCGACCATCACGGGGCCGACGCTTTGCGCCACCCGCGTCTGACGGCGCAACAGGGGCTGGCCGTCCACGTCTTCCATCAATTTGTCGCGCCCCCGCATCCGGGAAGAGGCTCCGGCAGCGAGGAGGATCACAGGCAGAGAGGCTTTTGTCATGGCGCCAGACTACCGGGCGCAGCGCGCGGGGATAAGGGCTTTCTTGCACCTTGCCACGGGCCAGATATCAGCGCCGCCAAAGGTTGCAAATTCCTGCTAAACCACCGTTGGCAGGGCGCTTTTTCGTGCTACCCTTGCCCCATGAACATTAAAGACCTGATCCCGCACACACTGTTTCGCAAAGCCCGCGAATATTCTCGTAAACTTTGGGTGCGGGTGGTCGTCATGGGGCTGTTGGCCTTTGTCGCCCTCGGGATGACGCAGCTGTTTGAGCCCTTGGTGCCCAAGGAGGTCGCCACACGTTTGACGGGCGAGGCGGCGGATCGGCTTTTGCAGATCATCGCGGATGCGATGCTTGCGGTTACGATCTTTTCGATCACCATCATGGTCACGGTCTACCGCTCTACCTCGGCCCAATTCACGCCGCGGGCGCATCGGCTGATCATTCAGGACCGGACCACCCAGAACACCCTTGCCGTTTTCATCGGCGCCTATGTGTATGCTTTGGTGGCGATCATCATGCGCGAGTTGGGCATCTATGTCGACGAACGCTCATTCGTGCTGTTTCTGACGACAGTGATGGTGCTGGCGATCATCGTGATCTTTCTGATCCGTTGGGTGCTTCACCTGCAAAGTTTCGGTAGCCTGATCGACACCACGCGCCAAATCGAAGCCGTAACCACATCGCTGTTCAAGGAGCGGCTAAAGACCCCCTGCATGGGCGGCCACCCTCTGACCGGCCCCACCCCTGACATCGCCCGCCCGATCTTTGCCCCCGAAAGCGGGTATATCAAACATATCTACCCCGAGGCGCTGGACCAGCAGGCGCGCGATCATGGGGTGGCGATCTATCTTACCCGCCGCATCGGCGATTTCGTTTTTGTCGGAGAGCCTTTGGTCATGGTCACCCAGCAGGGCAGCCCGCAGGACGACGAGCACGACTGGGACAGCCTTGAGCAAAAGGTTTTCGACACCGTGCAACTGGGCGATCTGCGCACCTTTGACCAAGACCCGCGCTTTGGCCTGCGGGTGCTGGGAGAGGTCGCCTCCAAAGCGCTGTCGCCGGGGATCAACGATGGTGGCACGGCGATTGATGTCATCACCCGCATCGGGCGCATCCTGTCATATTATTCGGACGAGGCGAAGCCGGGCGGCAAGGTCAACCTGCCCAACCTGCATATCGCGCCGATCCCGTCGGACGCCCTGATCGAAGACGGCTTTGGCGCGCTGGCCCGGGATGGGGCCTCGGTCGTTGAGGTGCAGATGGCCTTGCAAGAGGTGCTGGCCGGGCTGATGCAGCACCCTGACCCCGGCCTTGCCGCCTCGGCCCGGGACGCGGCAGAGAACCACCTGCGCCGCGCTTTCGAAGAGGTGCCCTTTGGCCCCGACCGGGCGCGGATCTGGGCCGCCGCATGCAAAGAGGTGCGCGCGGCGGTGGAGACACCGGACTAAGCGGAGCTCAGAGAGGGCGGATTTTCAACTGCGTGATGCGGTTGCCGTCCCGTTCCATCACTTCGAACCGGAAGTTGTGGAAAGAGAACACCTGCCCCACGGTGGGGATCATCTGCGCTTCGTGGATCACCAGCCCGGCCACGGTATTGGCCTCGTCATCGGGGAGGGACCAGTCGGTGGCCCGGTTAAGATCGCGGATCGTCATGGCCCCTTCGACCATCAGATGCCCGTCTTCGGATTGTTTGAGCGGGTGATCTGCGTCGGGGTCGAATTCGTCTGTAATCTCGCCCACGATCTCTTCGAGGATGTCTTCGAGCGTGATCAGCCCTTGCAGTGAGCCATATTCATCCACCACCAGCGCAAAATGCGTGCGGCGGCGCAGGAACTGGCGCATCTGTTCATCGAGGGTTGAGGTTTCGGGCACGAAATAGGGTTTCATCACCACATCGGCCACGTTGAACCCCTTGAGCGCCGCCGCATTGCCGTTGGGGCCGCCGATCAGCTTGTACATGGCGCGCAGCAGGTCCTTGGCGTGGATCACGCCGATGATGTTTTCCGGATCATCGCGGAAGACGGGCAGGCGGGTGTGGTTGGATTGCAGGCATTTTTCCATGATGTCGGTCGGGTCGGATGCCGCATCGATCATCTCGATCCCCGAACGGTGCAGCATGACCTCTTCGACCGCGCGTTCGCGCAGGTCGAGCGCGCCCAAGATACGGTCGCGGTCTTCCTTTTCGACTACGCCTTCGGAATGGCCAAGTTGCAAGGCGCCGGCGATCTCTTCGCGGACGGCCAGAATGTTGCTGTCCGGGTCAATCTGAACGCCGAATAGCCGCAGCACCCCGCGCACGAAATAGCGCACCGCCGTCACCACCGGCGAGAAGACAAGCACCACGATGCTGATTGGGCGCGAGACCAGCGCCGCCGCCGTTTCGGCATTGGTGATGGCATAGGTCTTGGGCAGCACTTCTGAGAAGACAAGCACCAGAAGTGTCATCACCAGCGTCGCCAGCGCCACGCCGCTTTCGCCGAAAAGCCGGGTGAACAGCGCCGTCGCCATGGAGGCGGCGAGGATGTTGACCAAGTTGTTGCCCAGAAGGACCGAGCCGATCAGCCGCTCGTTATCCTCGGTGATTTTGAGCGCCCGTATCGCCCCGCTTGCCCCTTTGTCGGCCTGCGCGCGCAGCTTCCCGCGCGAGGCCGCGGTCAGTGCTGTTTCGGACCCCGAAAAGAAGCCCGACAGGACGAGGAGAAACAGGATAATTCCGGTACTGATCCAGAATGCGGTGTCAAAAAGGGCGGGGCCCGTTTCCATGAGGTCTAAATCCATCCATTATGTGTTGCGAATGTTATGGGCGCAGGGGCTGCGTCATTCAAGGGTCGCAACGGGTGAGGGTGGTGTGATGCAGGCGAAAATCAACTGTGCAGAGCTCGGGGTTCTGGACGGGCCGCTGCTGTTGTTCGGCGGGCCCTATTCCAACCTTCAGGCGGTAGCAGCGCTGGCGGATTTTGCCGCCGCGCACGGCATCGGCGGGGATCAGATGATCTGCACCGGGGATATCGTCGCCTACTGCGGGGCACCAAGCGAAAGCGTGGCGGCGATCCGGGCGCTTGGCTCTGCCGTGGTGGCGGGCAATTGTGAGTTGCAACTGGCCAGCGGGGCCGAGGATTGCGGCTGCGGCTTCGCGCCGGGCAGCAGTTGCGACATGCTTTCGGGCGCGTGGTACGCCCATGCCGCAAGCCAGTTGGACGCGGAGGCGAAGACGTGGATGGGATCACTGCCGGATGTGGCCGTGTTTCAGCATCAGGGGCAGCGCTACGGGGTGATCCACGGCGGGGTGTGCGATGTGGCGCGGTTCATCTGGTCAGAGAGTGCAGGGGCGGTGTTTGAGGAGGAGTGGCGCGCCTTGGAGGAGGTCACAGGCCCCGTCGATCACATCATCGCCGGGCATTCCGGTCTGCCCTTTATCCGCAAGACGGCGCGTGGGCGCTGGATCAATGCAGGGGTGATCGGCATGCCGCCTCACGACGGTGGCCAGCAAACGCGGGTGGCCGTGTTGGACGGGGGCGAAGTGCGGTTTCACCGGCTTAGCTATGATGTGGCAGGGGCCGTGGCCGACATGACAAAGGCCGGTCTGCCGCGCGCCTATGCTGACGCGCTGCAAAGCGGTTACTGGCCGTCGGAAGACGTGCTGCCACCGGGGTTGCGCGTGCCGTCCTTGGCCAGAGGGTGACGCTCTAGCACGAGGTCCGACAGGCGCTCTTCCAGAACATGGGTATAGATCTCGGTCGTGGCGACATCGGCGTGGCCCAGCATGGTCTGGATCGCGCGCAGGTCCGCGCCATTGGCCAGCAGATGCGTGGCAAAGGCATGGCGCAGGGTGTGCGGCGTGACCTTTTCAGGGGGCACACCCCCGGTCACGGCGAATTCCTTGATCAACAGATAGAACCGATGCCGCGTCAGATGGCCCGTTGCCCCGCGCGACGGGAAGAGATGCCGTGCGGGCGGTTTGCCCTTGGCTTGGGCCGCTTCATCCGCCTTGTCACGCACCACCAGCCATGCCGCCAGCGCGTCCCGCGCAGGCTCTGACAGGGGCACCAGCCGCTCGCGGCCCCCCTTGCCCGAAATCAGCAGCAGGCGCGGATCGCCGCGCGCGGCGCTGACCGGCAGGCTGACCAATTCGCTGACCCGCATGCCAGTGGCATAGAGCAGTTCCATCAGGCAGGTGTTGCGCAGTTGGTCTGCCAGCGCCCGGCCTGAGTTGCGCGCGGCATCCAGAAGCCGGTCGACCTCTTCTTCAGAGAGAATCTTGGGCAGACGTTTATCTTGCCCCGGTCCGGCGATTTGCACGGCGGGATTGTCTTCGCGCAGCCCTTCCTCAAAGGCAAAGCGGTAGAGCTGTTTGATCGCCGAAAGCCGCCGCGCGCGGGTGGATTTGGCCAGCCCTTGGGCATCGCAATAGACAAGGTAATCCTCAACCTCGCCGCGGCTGGCGGTGAGGAAATCGTGATTGCGCTGCGCCAGAAAGGAATCGAAATCCTTGAGGTCGCGGCCATAGGCCAGCTGCGTATTGGTGGCGGCACCCTGTTCGGCGGCGGCGGCCTCCAGAAAGCTGGAGATCCAATGAAAGGTCGGGGTCTGGGACATCATCATTGCTGGAGCAATACAATCTGCAAGGCGGCACGTCGGGCGGTGTCTTCCAACCCGAGGGCGCGCAGGGTGGCTAGGGCGTCGCGGAGCGCCGATGTGTCACCACTCGCCCCGTCATGCAAGAGCGACAATAGGCGCAAAATCGCCATGCCCAATTCCTTGTCCCGCGCCAGCGCCATCAGGTCGGCGCGCGGGGTGGGATTGGCGAAAGCATCGTGAACAGCAGCGGCCAAGGGCGCATCCGGGGCAGGGCCTTCGGGGGCATCGCCAACCGCCACGGCGCGCAGCAATTCGTCTTCGGGAGACTTGCCGATCACCCGCGCCGAGGCAGCCTCGTAATTGGGCGACAGCAGCGCCACATCCCGCGCCAGACGCGCGGCATGGCCCGCAAGCGGCATGGTCGAGAGCGGTTCGGCAAAGAGCGTGGCAAAGGCCACTTCGAGAGAGGCCTCACGCATCGCTTCCCATGCAGGCGGCAGGGTCTTGGCCACCGCCTCTGCGCTGCTGGTGCGCAGGGCTGTCTCAAAGCGTTGCAGCGCCGCGACACGGTCCCAGACGCCCCCCGATGCAGCGGGCTGGCGGTCTGTATACAGCCCCAGCAGCAGGTTGTCGGGCAGGGCACCCGCGCGGGTCAGACGCTCGGCTGCCTCAAGCTGGGCTTTCCATCCGGCGATGTCGCGCAGATCGGCTACCGCATAGGCGCGCGGCAGGATGTTGGAGGGCAGCGGCTCACCAATGGTTTCAAACAGGCGAAAGGTCATCGGGTCCATCTGGCGCGGCACGCGCAGCGGTTCGGCCCCTTCGTAGAAATCCGGGTTGAGGAAACGGTCAAAGAGTTCAAGCTGCGCCTCTGGCAACAGGCCGAGCGCCTGCGCCGAGCCAAAGGTCAGAGCCGCGTTTTCCCAATTGCCCGCGCGGGCGTTGCAAAAAATTCGGGTGCCATAGTCATGGGTCAGATGCGGTGATTTCATCAGCCGCTCGCAAACGCGGTGTTCGGTGCCAGTGAGCAGGGAAAGCTGCATCCAAAGGTTGAAATGCGCGGTCGAGGTGGTCACCCCGGCCTGTTCGATCAGTGACAGCGCCGGATCGAGCGCGCCAAGCTCCATCAGTTTTTCGCCCCGTGCCAGCGCCAATAGATCGCCATTGCGCGCCTCGCCCTGCGGGGCCTGCGCCTCGGCCAGAAGCACGGTATAGAGCAGGGCCTGCGCGGCGGGCAAATGCAGGTCGGGCAGGTTGCGAATACGCTCGATCAGGGCAGTGGTATCGCTGCCCATCCAGATGTCCCCACGCAGCCCAGTGACCGAGCCGGGCACCAGCCCGATGCGGCGCGGCGCGCCATCGCCCAGTGGGGTGACCTGCACCTCGGGGGGCAAGGCGTTGTTGGCGACAGGCGGTTCCGCCACCCGGCCCGGATTGGGCGGGCGCTTGGGGCTGTTTTCGGGCGGCGATTGCGCCCCGAGCCAGTCGATCACGGAAAGCGGTTGGTCATTGGCGGCGGGGGGCTTTTCCTGTTCCCCGGCCTCTAAGGTTTTGCGCGAATCGCGGCCCAGATTGCGGTCTTCGTCGGATTCGGCCAGCAGGGCGCTGGCACTGACCGAGCAGATCAACGCAGCGCAAAGGGCCAAACCGCGTTTTGACAGCGCGTTTGCCACCCCGCTCAATCCGCTGTCAGCGTGACGGGCTGGCGTGTCTCAATCTGTTCGGGCGAAAAGTCCACGCCAAAGAAGGGCCCGACGTAGGCATAGCCCACCAGCCCGATGAAGCCGACAATCAATAGAAATATCAAAAGCTTAAAAAGTTTACCCATGATTAATGCCTGCCCGGAATTCTGCTATTTTGCCAAACTATATATGGCCTTTCCGGCAAGATCACGTCATTCAGAGAAAAATGAGCGGAATTAAGCACAGCATAACCGATGGCGAAGAAATGCCGCCCCGTTACCGTCTGAACAAGACGGTGGCGCTGGTTGGCATGATGGGGGCGGGCAAGACGGCGGTGGGGCGTGCGGTCTCGGCCAAGCTGGGCGCGCCCTTTCTGGACAGCGATGCCGAGATTGAGGCGGCGGCCAATCTGAGCGTGCCCGAGATCTTTACCCGCGACGGAGAGCCGTTCTTTCGCAAACGCGAGACAGAGGTCATCGCCCGGCTGCTGGCAGAGGAACGTTGCATCCTGTCCACCGGCGGCGGGGCGTTTCTGGCCGAGGTAAATCGCGACAATATCGCGGCTTACGGTGTGGCGCTCTGGCTGGATGCGGATCTTGATCTGCTGTGGAACCGGGTGCGCTATAAGGACAGCCGTCCGCTGCTGCGTACGGCTGATCCCAAGGCCACGCTGACCGCGCTCTACCGCGACCGGGTGCCGCTTTACCGGCTGGCGGATCTGTCGGTGCGCTGTGATCCGCGCCTGTCGATTGACGCCATGGCCAATCGGGTGATCGATAAGCTGCTGACAAGGCCGGATGTTTTGGAGAAATTGGATGCGTGAGACGGTATCCGTGGCCCTGCCGGGGCGGGAATATGATGTAATCATCGGGCCGGGGTTGCTGGCCGATGCGGGCGCGCTGATCGCGCCGCTGCTGCGCCGCAAGCGCGTCGCCGTCATCACCGAAAGCCGCGTGGCCGCGTTGCATTTGCAAACGCTGCGGGACGGGTTGGCCGCCGAGGGCATCGCGATGTCGGCGCTGGAACTCGCGCCCGGAGAGGGGACCAAGGACTGGGCCAATCTGCAGCGCTCGGTCGACTGGCTGCTCGACGAACAGGTGGAGCGCGGCGATATCGTCGTGGCCTTTGGCGGCGGGGTGATCGGCGATCTAGTGGGCTTTGCCGCCGCCGTGCTGCGGCGCGGGGTGCGTTTTGTGCAGATCCCCACATCGCTTCTGGCGCAGGTCGACAGTTCGGTGGGTGGCAAGACCGGGATCAACGCAAGCCAAGGCAAGAACCTGATCGGGGCATTCCATCAACCCAGCCTCGTGCTCGCTGATACCGAAGTGCTGGGGACCATGCCGCCCCGCGATTTCCTCGCCGGGTATGGCGAGGTCGTAAAATACGGCCTGCTGGGCGATGCGGATTTCTTTGATTGGCTAGAGGCGCAGGGGCCAGCCCTTGCGGCAGGCGATATGGAAGCTCGGATCGAGGCGGTGCGCCGTTCGGTCCAGATGAAGGCCGATATCGTGGAACGCGACGAGACCGAGCAGGGCGACCGCGCGTTGCTCAACCTCGGCCATACTTTCGGCCATGCGCTTGAGGCGGCGACCGGCTATTCCGACCGTCTGCTGCATGGCGAAGGGGTGGCGATCGGCTGTGCGCTGGCCTTTGAGCTTTCCGCGCGGCAGGGCCTATGCCCGCAGGAAGACCCCAGCCGCCTGCGCGCCCATCTGGCGCAGATGGGCATGAAGACCGACCTGCGCGATATCCCCGGCGACCTGCCAGAGGCCGAAGAGTTGCTGCGCCTGATGGGGCAGGACAAAAAGGTTGTCGATGGCCGGTTGCGTTTCGTTCTGGCGCGCGGCATCGGCCAAGCCTTTGCGGGGGCCGAGGTCGACAATGCCGATGTGCTGGCCCTGCTGCGCGACGCGCTAAGCGCGCGCCAGTGACCCGCGGCGGGCTGGGCCCGGCGGTTTAACTCTGTTCTTTAAGGTGTTGTGGTGCCGAATAAAAAGGGCGGCGCCGCCAAGTCGGATGTTTGAGACAGGCGTCACCCTGCATGTCTGAACGTCTTGACATGGCGCCCGCGTGGAGCGCCTCTGATCCGGTTGCCGAACTGATGAATGCCCGGCGGGTATCGCGATGGGGAGAGGTCTAATCCGGCGCGGTTAAAGACCTGTCACGGCCGCGGTCGCAGAGGGTGGGCAGGGCGCAACGGCGCCCCGCCCGAAATCGCATAGGGTTTAGAACGGGATCTCGTCATCGAGATCACGGCTGCCGCCACCGCCGCCGCCGCCACCACCGCTGCCGCCGCCCGAGGAGGACGGGCCGCTGTCATAGCCGCCGCCGTAGTCATTGCCGCCACCACCGTAGCCGCCGCCACCACCACCGCCGCCGGACCCGGCGCCACCGGGACCGTCGAGCATGGTCAGCGTGCCGCCAAAGCCCTGCAGCACCACTTCGGTGCTATAGCGGTCCGCGCCGGATTGGTCTTGCCATTTGCGGGTTTGCAACTGGCCTTCGATATACACTTTGGAGCCCTTCTTGAGGTACTGCTCGGCGATGCGAACGAGCCCCTCTTGGAAGATCGCCACCGAATGCCATTCGGTCCTCTCGCGGCGCTCACCGGTGTTGCGGTCTTTCCATGTTTCCGAGGTGGCGATGCGCAGGTTGCACACTTTGCCGCCGTTCTGGAACGACCGCACCTCGGGGTCGCGCCCGAGGTTGCCGATAAGGATCACTTTGTTCACTGAGCCGGCCATCTTGCCCCCTCGTTTGTCATTGCTGTGTCATTGCGTCGGGCGCGAATCCGAGCGCGCCCAATTCGGCCGTTTATATCGCGGTTGTCCGCCGGATGACACCGGCTTTCCCACCTCGCCGCCCATCAAGGCACGCCGCGTGGCGGGCCGGTTTCCGGGGGCTGGTAGGCCGCGCGGTTTTGGGTATACTGCGCGCAATGCAACGGCAGGGGGCAGAGATGCGAAAGACGGGACGTTTGGCCGGTCTGGCCGCGGTAGGTTTGGCGGCAGCCGGGATGATCGCGATGGGGGCAGCGCCGGCGGCTGCCGATATGTTTGCCAGCAAAAACCGCGCGGGTTTGTTTTCTTCTCAGAAAAGCATCCTCGATAACCGCGCATCCAAGCAATATTCCGCCTCCGTTCGGCTGCAACCGCCCAAGGTTGTCACCCCGACGAAATGGGATGCGCCGAAATACAACGGTTCCTACAAAGGGGCCTTTCTGACCCATGCCCGCGCGGCGGCGACCCGGCATGGTATCCCGGTTGATCTGTTTCTGCGGCTGGTTCAGCAGGAAAGCGGCTGGAACCCCAAGGCGCTGTCGCACAAGGGGGCGATGGGATTGGCTCAACTGATGCCCCAGACCGCGCAGGCGCTGCGTGTCGACCCGACCGATCCGGTGCAGAACCTTGAAGGCGGCGCGCGCTACCTCAAACTACAGTACCGCGCTTTCGGCAGTTGGGAGCTGGCGCTGGCGGCTTATAACGCGGGGCCGGGGGCGGTTAAGAAATACGGGGGCGTCCCGCCCTATAAAGAAACGCGGAATTACGTTAAAGTGATCACTGGCAGCTAAGCCATTGATATCTATAGGTCTGTATGGCGCGGTGGGCGTTTGTCCGCCTATTTTCTCGTGCCTATGCCCCCTTGGCCCGGCGCCCTAGGGAACCGCTGGGGCGATCGTGGGGTTCTTTGATCAGAAACTTTGCAGCGGGAAATTCTCGCCTCAGAGATAAAAGATCAAAGGAGAACGACATGCTGACGAATATGAAAAATATCGCCCTTGCCGCCGGTGTAAGCGTTATTGCGCTGAGCAGCTCTGCTTTTGCCCAAGATAAGATCATGGTCTCGAAAATCGACGTTGAATCCTCTGTCAGCGCGGCTGCAGAGAGCAACGCCATGGACTTCTATCCTGATCTGGAAGAAGACCTGCGCGCCGAAGTGGCAGAGCGTGTGCCGATGAGCAGCGATGGTGCCGATCCGCAGATCAAGATCGATATCCGCAAGATCTCTCTCAACGGCGCAACCATGTTGCCCGACAGTAAAGAATTCAACGAGTTGGAAGGCGTTGTTGATATCACAAGCCCCACCGGTGACAACGCTGGTCTGAGCTTCCCGGTGAAGATCTCGGCCTATAGCGGCGAAGACATCGCACCCGAAGGCTATGTCAACGTGCCGCCGTCTGAGACTGAATTCTACGTGGCGCTCGTGTCGACCTTTGCCGATGTTGTGGCCGAAGGTCTGGCCAATGTGAACACAGCCGGTTCGTCCGTCGACCCCTAAATCCGGCCCCTAAAACCGGATCACGATTACCTCAGGCCGTTCCCCCCTTAAACCGCCTGAGGGAGCAGGCGCGGCTCTTCGGAGCCGCGCCTTTTTCATTCTGCTGCCGTGCCCACTTCGATCACCGGCTCCATCTCGGCGAATTGCTGGGCTGAGAGGTGGCATTTGATCTGATGCCCGTCCGCCATGGTGACCATCGGCGGCACCTCCCGTTCGCAGAGGTCCCCCGGCACCTGTGATTTCCAGCGACAGCGCGTCTGGAAAGGGCAGCCCGGCGGCGGGTTCATGGCCGAGGGCACGTCGCCTTCGAGGACGATGTGTTTCTTCTTCACCTTGGTGTCGGCAATCGGCACGGCACTCAGCAGCGCCTCGGTATAGGGGTGATAGGGGGGTGAGAAGACCTGATCGGTGTCGCCCAATTCGACCACATGGCCCAGATACATCACCATCACCCGGTCGCTGAGATAGCGCACGATGGAGAGGTCATGGCTGATGAACAAGAGCGTCGTCTTTTGCTCGCGCTGAATCTCCATCAGCAGGTCGGTCACCGCCGCTTGTACGCTTACATCCAGCGCCGAGACAGGCTCATCCGCCACCACGATCCGCGCGTCACCCGCAAAGGCGCGGGCGATGCCGACCCGCTGTTTTTGCCCGCCGGACAGTTGCCGCGGCATGCGGGTTGCGAATTCACGCGGCAGTTTGACCAGATCGAGCAGTTCCAGCATGCGCTGCTTGCGCTCTTTCTCATTCTTGCCGATGCGGAAAATTTCCAACGCGCGGATGATCTGCCGCCCGACGGTCATGGAAGGGTTCAGCGTGTCGAAGGGGTTTTGAAAGACCATCTGAACATCGGCGACGTTCTTGGTCGTGCGGTCGTCGATGGGCACCCCGCCAATATCCTTGCCATCAAGGTAGATGTGCCCCTCGGTCGCCGTCTCTAGCCCCATGAGGACCTTGGCGAAGGTGGATTTGCCGCAGCCCGATTCCCCGACAATGGCGAGGGTTTCGCTCTCATGGGCCTCGAAACTCAAGGATTCGTTGGCTTTGACCACCTTGGTATTGCCGCCGCCGAACATGGCATTTGCCGCGACCTGATAGTATTTCTTGAGCTTGTCCATCTTGAGGACGACCTCGCCAACCTCGCCCTTTTCCTTGACCTCGGCCAGTTCCAGTGGCGCTTGCCAGTCGATTTCTTGAAAGCGAATACAGCGGGTTTCGTGCCGGTCGTTGCCGGGTACGCTTTCCATCGGGATCGGCGCGGCATCGCAGCGGCCCGCCATGAAATAATCGCAGCGGGGGCCGAAGTTACAGCCGGGCGGGCGTTCATGGGGCAGGGGGAAGTTGCCGGGAATGGCCACAAGAGGCCGCGCGTTCTTGTCGGCGCCGGGCAGTGGGATCGAACGGAACAGCGCCTGCGTATAGGGGTGCTGCATCTCGTCGAAGACATCGTGGATGGAGCCTTTCTCGACCGCCTCGCCTGAGTACATCACGCAGATGCGGTCGCAGGTTTCCAGCACCAGCCCGAGGTTGTGAGAGATGAACAGCATCGAGGTGCCGTATTTCTTGCCCAAGTCCTTGACCAGCTCCACAACCGCCGCTTCGACGGTCACGTCGAGAGCGGTCGTCGGCTCGTCGAGGATCAGGAGCGAGGGTTCGGACATGAGCGCCATGGCGATGACGATGCGCTGCTGCTGCCCGCCCGAGAGTTGGTGCGGGTAGGCTTTCAAGATACGCTCTGGGTCGGGGAGTTTCACATCCGTGACCACCTGAAGCGCCCGCGCATAGGCTTCTTTCTCGGACATGCCCGCGTGGATCATCGGCACTTCCATCAGCTGTTTGCCGATCCGCATGGCGGGGTTGAGGCTGGCCATCGGCTCTTGATAGATCATCGCGATCTCGCTACCGCGAATGTCGCGTAGCTCTTCGGGGCTCATCTCGCTGAGGTCGCGGCCCTTGAACTTGATGGAGCCGCCGACGATCCGGCCATTGCGGCCCAGATCTTGCATCACGCCCAGCGCCACGGTCGACTTGCCGCAGCCGCTTTCGCCCACCAGCCCCACAGCTTCGCCCGGTTGGACGCTGACAGAGAAATCCATCACGGCGGGGATCTCGCGCAGGCGGGTGAAGAACGAGATCGACAGGTTGTTGATCTCAAGAATGGGGCCGTCGTAATCAGTCTTTGGCATTTGTCTCTCCCAGTCGGGGGGATCAAAAGGGTCCGGGAGGGGGCGCCCCCCGGAGGATGTTTCTTAGTCGCGCAAGGATTCTTCGCGCAGGCCGTCGGCCAGCAGGTTCAGGCCCAGAACGAGGCTCAGAAGTGCAAGCGCGGGCGCGATGGCCGCGTGCGGATAGAGCGACAGCAGGCGGCGGCCTGCGTTGATCGTGCTGCCCCAATCCGGGCTCTCGCTTTCCAGCCCAAGGCCGAAGAACCCCAAAGTGCCGAGAAGGATCGTGGTATAGCCGATGCGCAGGCAGAAATCGACGATCAGCGGGCCACGGGCATTGGGCAAGATTTCCCACAGCATGATGTACCACGGGCCTTCGCCACGGGTCTGGGCGGCGGCGACATAGTCGCGCGTTTTGATGTCCAGCGCGAGGCCGCGCACGATGCGGAACACCGTGGGCGAGTTCACGAAGACGACCGAGACAAAGACCACCAGCACACCGGCGTCGATATCAAAGAGGTCGATCATGCTCGGCAGGCCAGGGATGCGGTAGGTGTCCGTCGCCACGATCGCACCGTCGGTAGAGACCAGCGACAGGTACAGCCAGCCGACAATACCGAGCACCACGATCAGCAGCGGCGTGCGGAACGAAGGCTGCGTGTAGTAGCGTGAGTTCAGCAGCACCGCGAGGAAGATCAGCGGGAAGATGAACAGGAACACGGCCATATAGTTCGGGATGCCGGTGAGTACGATTTCGGGTGTCACCAGCAGGTAGAACAGCAAGATCACCGGGAAGGCGAGGATCAGGTTTGCCAGAAAGCTGAGGATCGTATCCAGCCGCCCGCCGTAATAGCCCGCAGGCAGGCCCAGTGTGATCCCCACCATAAAGGCAAAGAGCGTCGCCAGCGGCGCGATCTGCACCACGACCCAAGAGCCCTTGATCAGCCGAGAGAAGACATCGCGGGCAAGGTTATCACCGCCCAACAGGAACCACGGGTATTCGCCCTCATCGGCGCTGCGCAGCGGGGTGCCGGGCAGCTTGTTCTTCATGCCCGAAGTTTGGCTAAGGCTGTCGTGCGTCACCAACAGGTCGAACAACCCGCCAAAGACTCCGGTGAAGACCCAGAACATGACGATGGCAAAGCCGATCATCCCCACGGTGCTGTCGAATAGCTTGCCGTAGAGGCCAAGGCGGCGTTTGAAGTGGATGGAGACGGCGAAGGTCAGGATCAGCGCGATCCAGACCGGCAGCATCTGCTGCGACATGCCGCCGAAGATGCCTGCCTGCGGCCCCATGAAGGCACCGGCTACGATATAGATCAGCACCACAAGGATCAGCAGCGCAAACAGCAGGATCACCGCACGGTTCAGTCCGCCCGCCACACCGCCGCGACGTGCGACGGTGCCGTCGGGGTTGATCTCTTGTGCCTCACTGGCGGGCAGGAAAGAGACGACAATCTGTGCCGCGACAGCCAAGGCCAGCATCACGCAAAGGCCGAGGAAGATGATGTTGAGCCCCGCAAGAGACCCGGTCCATGTCAGTTGTTCCATGTCCATGCTCCCTTATGAAATGCGAATGCGCGGGTTGAGGAAGACGTAGCCGATATCAGAGATCAACTGCGTCACAAGCACGACGATGACCGACACGACCGAAACGGCGAGCAGCAGTTCGATGTCGTTATTGGCCGCCGCTTGAACGAGGAGCCAGCCGAAGCCCTTGTAGTTGAACAGGGTCTCCACGATCACCACACCGTTCAGCAGCCATGGGATTTGCAGCATGATCACCGTGAAGGGCGCGATAAGCGCGTTGCGCAGAGCGTGTTTCAGCACGATTTCCGAGAATTTCACGCCCTTTAGCCGCGCGGTACGGATATATTGCGCGGTCATCACCTCGGTCATCGACGCCCGCGTCATCCGGGCGATATAGCCCATGCCATAAAGCGAGATGGTCAGCACCGGCAGGAAGAAGTTCCAGAAGTTGGCGTCTTTCATGGCAGACGTAGCGGAGCCGAGAAACAGGGTCTTGCTGTCGATCCAGCCCCATTCCGCCAGAAGCGGCGAGAGGCCAAAGCGCGAGGAGGCCAGCACCGCGATGAAGATCACGCCCGAGACATATTCAGGCGTCGCCGTGGTGGCGATGGAGAAGGTCGAGAGCGAGCGGTCAAGCTTGGAGCCTTCGCGCATGCCCGCCAGCACACCGACGATCAGCGCCGAGGGGACCATAAGCATCAGCACCCAGAACATCAACTTGCCGGTGAGTGCGAGGCGCGTCAGGACGGTTTCGCCCACGGGTTCTTTGAAGACGGTCGAAAAGCCCCAATCGCCTTGCAGGATGCCGCAGCGGGTTGGACGCGCCTCTACCGGGGTGCCGGGGGCGAAACAGCGGCCAAAGGTCTCTTCCGGCGTGTCGCCTTCGGTGACCCATCCGGGCAACACGCCCAGCCATTCGCCGAACTTGTCGACGGTGGGTTGCAGATAGCCGCGGCTTTCAAGGTAGCTGGCCACGGCCTCGTCGGACATGCGGAAGTTGCCTTGGGTCTTGGCGAGTTTTTCAAGGTTCGGATAGAGATTGGTCAGCCAGAATACGATGAACGTCAGGCAGAGCGCCGTCAGCAACATCACACCCAGCCGGCGCAAAATGAATAGTCCCATGTGGTCCCCTGTGGCAGGGTCGGGCGGTGACTTGGCCCGACGATGCGGCCTTTGTGGCCTTTTTGATTTGTGCGGCGCCATGACAGCGCCGGTTCTGTTCGCGGCAGACGTTGCTGCCTGTGCGCACTGTGATGCCTAAGACCCATTGGCGGTCTTTCCCAGCGTCACGCGCTTGGTCGTTGATCTGACTGTTTTCAGAGCAGTTCAGCCATCAGGCACATAAATTGGTCGCGCGTCAACATTCGGCTGAGCCGTTTGAGGGAGTTTTTGCGACATTATGAGGGTCTGAAAGCGACATTTCGGGCAAGGTCAGCGCAGCTTGCTGGGGGGGAGGCCGCTGTGCTGCTGCATAAAACGGGTGAAATAGGCAGCGGAGCCAAAGCCCAGAGAGGCTGCGATTTCGGCGGCGGTTTGATCGGTTTCGGCCAACAGACGCCGGGCGGCGTGGCAACTGCGTTCGGTCAAGAGATCGGCGGCGGATTTGCCGGTGGCCGCCTTGACGGCGCGGGTCAGATGGGTCGGCGTGACGCCCAGTTCCGCTGCGTGATCGGCCATGCTGCCACCCTTGGGCGCGCGCTGGGCGATCAGGGCGCAGAACCGCGCGCTGAGCCTGTCGCCGGCCTTGGGCCGGGGGGCGGCATGTTCGTCTGACATGATCTGACGGCGGAGCCATACCGATATCAGCGCAACCTGAGCCTTCAGCGCGTCTTGTTGCAGGGGGCGGCCTTGCTGAACCTCCCGCTGGGTCTGTTCGATCAGGGCCGCGATTTCGGATTGGGCCACACCGTCGCGGATGCGCAACTGGCGCGGCATTTCGGGCAAATGTACATCGCTGTCTTCGGGGATCAGCACCGCATGGCCCAGACATTGATAGCCCAGCTCCAGAGCAAAGAGCGACCGCGCCGGTATCCAGAGCGCGTTATGGGGGCTGATGCCCCGGCGTTGCCCATCCAGCAGCAACCGACCCTGGCCCCGGGTGATCCAGATCAGCAGATGGTGGTCGCGCTCATGGGCGAGGGTCAGCCGCCAATCTTGCCCCGCCGAAAGCTGGGCCAAGG
Source organism: Sulfitobacter sp. LC.270.F.C4 (assembly GCF_032922545.1). Taxonomy (NCBI): domain Bacteria; kingdom Pseudomonadati; phylum Pseudomonadota; class Alphaproteobacteria; order Rhodobacterales; family Roseobacteraceae; genus Sulfitobacter; species Sulfitobacter sp. LC.270.F.C4. The sequence continues at coordinate 1,759,415 of NZ_CP136692.1, forward strand.
TGTGGGTTTGTATCTGCGTTTGGGGCACGCGGCGCTTTCGTCGAGAAATGGCAACCCTGTCGGGACAATCTACAACGTCAGGCTATCGGATGGTTGGAATAACGCAAGAAACTGTGTGCGCCCTGCGGTTATTGCGGCGTCACCCGATGCCAATCTGCCATTTTGCTACGCATCCAAGTGCGCTGCCGTTTGGCGAAGCGGCGGGTGGCAACCACGGCGGCTTCGCGGGCGCGGTGCAGGGGCCAATCGCCGTCAATGTGGCGGATCAGTTCCGGCACGCCGATGGCGCGATGGGCGGGCAGCGTGGGGTCATATCGCGGACGGAGGGCGGCGACCTCTTCCAAGGCGCCTTGCTCTAACATCAGGTCAAAGCGTTGGGCGATGCGGGCGTTCAGCCAATCCCGCTCAACATCGAAAACGATCGGCAGGCAGTCCGCGAGCGGCAAAAGCGGCGCGCCGGTATCGCGTTGCCAGTCCGACAGGCCGCGCCCGGTGGCCTGCCACACTTCCCAAGCGCGCTGCACCCGCGCGCGGTTGCGCTGGTCAATGCCCGCCGCGGTCTCAGCATCAAGCTGCGCCAGCAGGTCTTCGAGCGCCATGTCATCGCCTTGGGCGCGGACCTCTGGCGGGGTTTCCGGAATTTCGGCCAACCCCTGCGTCAGAGCCGCGAAATAAAGCCCGGTGCCGCCGGTGATGATCACCCGCTGATCGCCGCCCAGCAGCGGGGCCACCTCGCGCAGCCAATGGCCGGTGGAATAGGGCGCATCCTCGGCCAGATGACCATAGAGCAGATGCGGCGCGCGGGCCTCTTCTTCGGCTGAGGGCCGGGCGCTGATGATGCGCAGGGGCGCATAGACCTGACTGGCATCGGCGTTCACGATCACGCCGCCCTGCGCCTCTGCGATGGCGAGTGCCAGGGCAGATTTGCCACTGGCGGTTGGCCCGGCGATCAGCACAGGCCGCTCGGGCGGTAGCCCTTGCAACAGAGCATCAAACTGGGCCTTCGGAATATCCGGCATTTCTTTGCGTCTTCCTTACGTCCCGCATTGAACCTTGGACGTATTTGCGACATTTTGGCGCGAAATGAAAACCCTTCACCGCCGTATGGCTCAAATCTCCCCCGGTTGGTGAAATAATAAGGTGTGCCCGATGTCCCAAGACACCCCCCAAGTCTCCTTTAACCGCGTGATGCTGAAGATTTCCGGGGAGGCGCTGATGGGTGACCTCGGCTATGGTCTGCACCCGCCAACCGTCGAACGCATCGCCCGCGAGGTGCAATCGGTGCATTCGCTTGGCGTCGAGATCTGCATGGTCATCGGCGGCGGCAATATCTTTCGCGGGCTGCAAGGCTCTGCGCAGGGGATGGAGCGGACCACGGCGGATTACATGGGCATGCTCGCCACCGTGATGAACGCGCTGGCAATGCAATCTGCGCTCGAAGGTCTGGGCATCCACACACGGGTGATTTCGGCCATTACGATGAACGAAGTGGCCGAGCCTTACATCCGCCGCCGTGCTGTGCGCCACCTTGAGAAGAAGCGGGTCTGCATCTTTGCCGCGGGCACCGGCAACCCCTATTTCACCACCGACACCGCTGCGACCCTGCGCGCTAATGAGATGTCTTGCGAGGCGATCTTTAAGGGCACCAAGGTCGATGGGGTTTACGACAAAGACCCGGCGAAATTCGATGATGCAAAACGCTATGACACGGTAAGCTATGACGACGTGCTGCAAAAGCGGCTTGGCGTTATGGATGCCTCTGCCATCGCATTGGCACGCGACAACAACCTGCCGATTATCGTCTTCTCGCTGGATGAGCCGGGCGGGTTCAAGGGCATTCTGGCCGGGCAGGGCACCTATACCCGCGTCGGCTAAACGCGAGATGCACCGCAGGTGATCGTCCTACGGCTGGACGATCCGCTTAAGGCCGCCGCGGCTCTCTTGGGGTCGCGGTTGGCGCATGGTGGCGAAGTAATGGGCAGTTGTGAAAGCGCCGCGCCACCGTTAGAAAGCCGTAACGCAAGGAAACAACAAGCAGGCCTCGCCATGTCAGACGAATTTATGCTCGATACCGATGATCTTGAACGGCGGATGAACGGCGCGATTGCGTCGCTTCGGACCGAGTTCGCATCGCTGCGCACAGGGCGTGGCTCGGCCTCTATGCTGGAGCCGGTGATGGTTGAGGCTTATGGCCAAATGACCCCGGTGAACCAAGTCGGCACCGTCAACGTGCCAGAGCCGCGCATGGTGACGATCAACGTGTGGGACAAAGGTCTGGTCGGCAAGGTTGAAAAGGCCATTCGCGAAAGCGGTCTGGGCATCAACCCGCAGCTGAACGGCACCATCATCATGCTGCCGATCCCCGAGCTGAACGAAGAGCGCCGCACCCAGCTGACCAAGGTTGCTGGCCAGTATGCTGAGCACGCCCGCGTTTCGATCCGCAACATCCGCCGCGACGGGATGGACCAGATCAAGAAAGCCAAAAACGACGGCGCGATGTCCGAAGATGACCAGAAGATTTGGGAAGGCGAAGTGCAGGACCTGACCAACCGCTTCATCACCCTCATCGATGACCAGCTTGAGACGAAACAGGCCGAAATCATGCAAGTCTGACCCGGCCCAAGGGCAGGGACACAGCACTTGAAAGAAAAGGCCGAGACATGAGCACCGCCGAAATTCAACCTAAGATTGCTCCCGGTGGGCCGCGACATGTGGCGATCATCATGGACGGCAATGGCCGCTGGGCCACCCAACGCGGGCGGCCCCGGCTGTTTGGTCACCACGCCGGTGCCAAACGGGTGCGCGAAATCGTTGAGGCCTGCCCCGATGTGGGGGTGGAATACCTGACGATTTTTGCCTTCTCGACAGAGAATTGGAAGCGCACGCAGGTCGAGGTGGCGGGGCTTATGTCGCTGTTTCGGCGCTATATCTCCAAGGAAATGCGCAGCCTTAGCGAATATGGCGCGCGGGTTCGGTTCATCGGGGATCGCGACAGGCTGGATGACAAGCTGATCAAGCTGATGGGCGAGCTTGAGGCCCATACCGTGCAAAACACCCGCATCAACCTCACGATTGCGCTGAACTATGGTGGCCGCGATGAGGTCGCCCGCGCCACGCATCGTTTGGCCCAAGATGTCGCCAGCGGCAAACTCGACCCCGACAGCGTGGACGAAGAGACCCTGCCGCGCTACCTCGATACCCATGTGCTGCCCGACCCCGATCTGGTGATCCGCACCAGCGGCGAGGCGCGGATTTCGAACTTTCTGCTGTGGCAGTCGGCCTATGCGGAATATGAGTTCATCGACACGCTGTGGCCGGATTTCACCCGCGAGGAATTCGCCCGGCTCTGCGCCGCCTATGGCGGGCGTGACAGGCGGTTCGGTGCGGTCAAGACCTGAGGAGACGTGCGATGAAATCACCTGAACAATGGTCCGACCTGCGGGCGCGGATGCTGTCTGCCAGCGCCATGATCCTGATTGGCCTGCTGGGCATCTGGCTGGGCGGTGTGGTGTTTCATCTGCTGGTGGCATTGATTTGCGGCATGATGGTCTGGGAACTGGTCGGCATGCTGCGCGGGCCGGGGAAGGCGGAATCTTGGCAGCTTGGGCTGGTGACGGGCGTGGCCGTGTTGGCCTCGGTCTATCTGCCGGTTGGCTTTGGCCTGCCGCTGTTGCTGGCGCCCGCGCTTTTGGGCTTCGCGCTATTGAGCGCCAACCGCACGCTTTACATGAGTTTTACCGCGCTGATCCTGCTGGCGGGCTTTGGCCTGATCCAGTTGCGCGATGACATGGGCTTTGGCTGGCTGATGTGGCTGGTGCTGGTGGTCGTGGTCACCGATGTGGTGGGCTATTTCGCCGGTCGCGCCATTGGCGGGCCGAAGTTCTGGCCCAAGGTCAGCCCCAAGAAAACATGGTCCGGCACCGCGTCGGGCTGGGTTGGGGCGGCTGTTGTCGGGCTGATCTTTTCGTTCAACACCGGCTTTGGGCTGCAGCTCGTCGGCATCTCGGTCGCGCTGTCGATGGCTTCGCAGATGGGCGATATGGCGGAATCGGGGATGAAACGTAAGATGGGCGTCAAAGACAGCTCGGCGCTGATCCCCGGCCATGGCGGTCTGCTGGACCGCTTTGACGGGATGCTGGGCGCTGCGGTGTTCTTGCTGATCGTCGGGCCGCTGATCGGCTTCCCGCCGGGCGTGAACTGATCCGCTATGCCGCGCAAGATTTCGATACTGGGGGCGACCGGGTCCATCGGTCAAAACACGATTGACCTGATCCGCCGCGCGCCTGACGGCTATGATGTCGTGGCGCTGACCGGGGCGGGCAATATCGCGCAACTGGCGGCGGATGCGAAAGCGCTGAACGCCGAGGTCGCGGTCACCGCGCGCGAAGACCTGCTGGAGGATCTGCGCGACGCGCTTAGCGGCAGCGGGGTTGAGGCAGCGGCAGGGTCTGACGCGATCGCCGAGGCGGCATCGCGTCCGGCGGATTGGACCATGTCGGCGATCATCGGTGCTGCGGGGCTGGCACCGGGGCTGGCTGCCCTGCGCCAAGGCGGCACGCTGGCATTGGCCAATAAGGAATTGCTGGTCTGCGCCGGGGCGCTGATCATGGGCGAAGCCGAGCGCAATGGCGCCACGATCCTGCCGGTCGACAGCGAACATTCCGCCGTTTTCCAAGCGCTCGTGGGCGAGGATATGACCGCCGTTGAGCGCGTCATCATCACTGCCAGCGGCGGCGCGTTTCGCGATTGGCCGCTTGAAGATTTGCGCAATGCGACACTCGATCAAGCGTCAAACCATCCCAATTGGGACATGGGTCAGCGGATCACCATCGACTCAGCCTCGATGTTCAACAAAGCGATGGAAGTCATTGAAACGCGGGAATTTTTCGGCGTCTCGCCTGAGGCTATCGAAGTGCTGGTGCATCCGCAGTCGATGATCCATGCGTTGGTGGGGTTCTGCGATGGTGGGCTGATGGCCCATGTCGGACCGCCTGACATGCGTCACGCGATTGGCTATGCGCTGCACCACCCGCAGCGGGCACCTTTGCCGGTGGAGCGGCTGGATCTCACCAAGATCGGACGGTTCGATTTTACCGCGCCCGATGACGCCCGCTGGCCCGCGCTGCGCCTCGCGCGGGAGGTCATGGCAGCAGGCGGCCTCATGGGCGCGGTGTTTAATGCGGCCAAAGAGGTTGCGCTGGATGGCTTTATCGCCGGGCAGTTGCGCTTTACCCAAATGGCCGAGATCGTCGAAGAGGTGTTGGAGGCGCGCGCCGCTGACGCATCGCTGGGCCGGGGCAGCGACGAAATGACACTTGATCTGGTGGCCGAGGTCGATCATCTCGCCCGTAGGGCCGCGACAGCCGCAATTCATAAAAGAGCAGGATAGCACGTTGGACATCATGGGATATTTGCCGGAGTTCGGCGGGCTGATTTGGACGATTTTGGCCTTTGTCGTGGCGCTGTCGGTGATCGTGGCGATCCACGAATACGGCCATTACATCGTTGGCCGTTGGACCGGGATCAAAGCGGATGTCTTCAGTCTGGGCTTCGGCCCGGTGCTGTTTTCGCGCATCGACAAGCGCGGCACGCGCTGGCAGTTCGCGCTGCTGCCCTTTGGCGGCTATGTGAAATTCGCGGGCGATTCCAATGCGGCCTCCGGCAAGGACGAAACCGCGATGGAGGCGCTGGCCGAAGACCCCGAAGCGCTGCGCCACACGATGCACGGCGCGCCGCTTTATGCCCGCGCGCTGACCGTGGCGGCGGGACCGGTGTTCAACTTTGCCCTGTCGATCCTCATCTTTTTCGCCGTGGCGATGACCGCTGGCACCGCCCGCGATCCGCTCACCGTGGGAGAGCTGCGGGCGCTTCCCAACGCTGCCTATGAGTTGGAGCCGGGCGACATTCTGCGCGCGGTCGAAGGCGCGCCGGTGCCCTCGCTCGCTGCCGGTGGGGGCTATGGCGATTTCCTGACGAATTTGCCGCAAGAAGCGGTCTTAAGCTATGACATCACCCGCGATGGGGCCGACCTGACCGTGCCCGGCCCCTATCTAATGCCGCCCCTGGTCAGCAACGTCGCGCCGCAATCGGCAGCGCAAGAGGCGGGCCTGCGCAGCGGGGATGTGATCACCGCCGTCAACGGGCAAGAGATCGTGGCCTTTGGTGAGTTGAAAGAGGTGGTCGAAGCTTCCGAAGGGGCGCCGCAGGAGCTGACCGTCTGGCGCGACGGCGAGAGCCTGCCTTTCACCCTCGTTCCCAAAGCCACGGATGAGCCGCAGCCCGATGGCAGTTTCAAGCAAAACCTGCGCATCGGCATCGTCGGCGGCATGGCCTTTGTGCCCGCAACCGATACGCCCGGCGTGGGGGAGGCGCTTAGCTCGGGCCTAGACAACACTTGGCGCATCATCACGGGGTCGATCTCGGGCCTGCGCGAGATGATCGTCGGCAATATCAGCACCTGCAACCTGAGCGGCCCTGTGGGCATCGCCCAGACCTCGGGCGCGATGGCGAGCCAAGGGGCGCAGTCCTTCATCTATTTCATCGCGGTGCTGAGCACGGCGGTCGGTCTGCTGAACCTTTTCCCGATCCCGGCTTTGGATGGCGGGCATCTGGTGTTTTACGCCTATGAGGCCGTAACCGGCAAACCGCCCAGCGATGGCGCGCTGCGGATCTTGATGACCATGGGCATCGCCTTGGTGCTGACCTTGATGCTCTTTGCGCTTGGGAACGACTTGTTCTGCCCATAGGGCCGGGCGGCGCCCCTGAGAGTGAAAGACAACCTGCGCCTTGCCCTTACGGGCAGGGCGTAATGCCTTGAAATGGTCATAATTGAACAAAATCGTGCCGCAATCCTTGGCTATGGTCATCTTTCATCAAGAAGGAACCCATGATGCACGTTTTACAAGGATCATACCGCGGCCTCAGCCTGCTTTTGGACCTTAACTGGGACCGTGCGTTCTTTGCCGCGGCCATTGCAGCGGCGCTCTCTGCCGGGGCCTTTGTCGCCTCTCTCTGAATGGCTGCCAGTGCGTGATAGAGTGCCTAATCGGGTGCTTCTTCACGATCTTGGCTCATGATGTCATTCTGGCCCAACTTGCCGCATGATATGGTATATTTTCTCGGCCGTTGCTTTTGACAAACCCCGTTAACCTGCGTAGTCAGGTTGACAACAATGTCGTAAAAAAACGGGTCGGTGTAATGGGACTGAGGAACGAGGGCAGAATGCCCGTCGAGTGGGCGCAGCGCAGCAATGTTGGCAAGACCCTTCGGGGGGCATCGCTTTGTGTCATGTTGTCCGTGGCCTGGCTCGTGCCGGGCAGCCAAGCGCAGGCGCAGCAATATCAGTTCAACACGGTCGTCATCGACGGCAACGAGCGGATCGGCGACAGCGCGATTCTGCGCCGGGCCGGTATCGGGCGCGGGCAGGCGGTGTCGGGCGGTCAGTTGAACGACGCCTATCAGAACCTGCAAAACTCGGGCCTGTTCGAATCCGTCGCTCTTGAGCCGCAGGGCAACACGCTGGTCATCACGGTGGTCGAACTGCCGACGCTGAACCGCGTCAGCTTTGAGGGCAACCGCCGCATCAAAGATGAGATGCTGGCCGAACTTATCGGCTCGACCGAGCGTCGGGTGTTCAATCCCAGCCAAGCCGAGCAAGACGCCGCCGCCATCGCCGAGGCCTATAGCAACGAAGGCCGTCTGTCGGCCCGCGTGCAGCCCCGCATCATCCGCCGCGATCAAAATCGCGTCGATCTGGTGTTCGAAATTTTCGAAGGCGACAACGTCGAGATCGAGCGTCTGAGCTTTGTCGGCAACCGGGTCTATTCCGACCGGCGTCTGCGCCGCGTGCTGGACACCAAACAGGCGGGTCTGTTCCGCCGTTTGGTCAAACGGGACACCTATGTCGAAGGCCGGGTCGAGGCCGATAAGCAGATGCTGCGGGATTTCTACCTCTCGCGCGGCTATGTCGACATGCGTACCGAGGCGGTCAACGCCGAGCTGACCGAAGAACGCGATGGCGTCTTCGTGGCCTATAACATCACCGAGGGGCAGCAGTTCCGTTTCGGCAACGTGTCGGTCGAGTCCGAAGTGCCGGGTCTGAACGCCGCCGTGTACCGTGACCTGCTCAAAATCCGCCCCGGCGTGATCTACTCGCCCACTCTGATCGAGAATGACATCGCCCGGATCGAGCGCCAAGCGATCCGCGATGGTGTCGATTTCCTGCGGGTCGAGCCGGTGATTGACCGCAACGACCGTGATCTGTCGCTCAACGTGACCTACAAGCTGTCCCGTGGCGAGCGTATCTTTGTTGAGCGGATCGACATCGAAGGCAACACCACGACGCTTGACCGGGTGATCCGCCGCGAGTTTGACAGCGTCGAGGGTGACCCGTTCAACCCGCGCGAAATTCGCCAAGCGGCAGAACGTATCCGCGCGCTGCAATACTTTGAGACGGCAGAGGTCAACGCCCGCCAAGGCTCCGGCCCCGAGCAGGTTGTGATTGACGTCGATGTGGAAGAGAAGCCCACAGGTTCGCTGAACTTCGGCGGCTCCTTCTCGAACAACGACGGTTTCGGGGTGGCGGTCAGCTTTCAGGAGGACAACTTCCTCGGGCGCGGCCAGCGGCTGAACCTGTCGATCTCCACCGCCGAAGATGCCACGCGCTATGGCGTGACCTTTGTCGAGCCGCGCTTTTTGGGGCGTGACGTGGCGCTTGGTCTCAAGCTTGATTATGCGGAAACCAATTCGTCTTACACCAGCTATGACACCGAACGTCTGGTGTTCCAGCCCAGCCTGACTTTCCCGGTCAGCGAGAATGGCCGTCTGTCGACGCGCTATACCCTCGAAGGGATCGAGATGCTGGAGCGTGATGATGAGGATAACAGCGCCACCACCGCGAATGAAATCGCGGAAGGCGCGTTGTTCTCTTCCTCCCTCGGCTACACCTACACCTATGATACCCGCCGCACCGGGCTGGACCCGACACAGGGCATTCTGTTCGAGTTCGGTCAGGACTTTGCCGGGCTTGGTGGGGATAACGAGTTTATCAAAACGACAGCCAAGATCGCGGGCGAAAAGCGCATCTTTAACGAGGAAGTGACCCTTCGCGCCACGCTTGAAGGCGGTGCGCTGGCATGGAACGGCGGCACCAACCGTGCGGTTGACCGCTTCATCCTCGGCCCGTCGATCATGCGCGGCTTTGAGCCGGGCGGCATCGGTCCGCGCGATCAGAGCAACGGTGTGGATGACGCGCTTGGCGGCAACCTCTTTGCCGTGGCCCGTTTCGAGGCGGAGTTCCCGCTGGGGCTGCCCGAGGAATATGGCATCTCTGGTGGTGTCTTCTATGACGTGGGCAACCTGTGGGATCTGAGCGATGTTGACACCACGGGCGGCACCATCGTCGGCGAAGGCGGTTCTTTCCGTCATGTGATCGGCTTCTCGGTCTTCTGGGACACGCCACTTGGCCCGCTTCAGTTCAACGTCTCCGACGCGCTGAAGAAAGAGAGCTTTGACAAAGAGCAAAGCTTTGAGGTCACGCTGCGGACGACGTTCTAAGCCCATGCGCCGCGCTTTCATCCTCTTGGTGATGATGCTGGCCGGGGCCACCCCCGGCCTCGCGCAGCAGGCCCCTGTGGCAGAGCCGCAAACAAACACGCCAGCCCCCGCGCGGGGCGGTGTGATCAGCCCCGTGCTGACCATCGATTCCGAGCGCCTGTTCCGCGACAGTGCCTTTGGCCAGCGCGTCACCCGCGAGATCGAAGCCGAGAGTGAGCAACTGGCCACCGAAAACCGCGAGATTGAAGCGGCACTAGAGGCGGAAGAACGCGAACTCACCGAAAAACGGTCGCAGATGAAGCCCGCTCAGTTCCGGCTTCTGGCCGATGCCTTTGACGAGAAGGTCCAGCGCACAAGGACAGAGCAGGCGGCGAAAAACCGGGCGCTGAGCGAGGCGTTGGATCTTGAGCGGGAGCGGTTCCTGTCTGCCGCGGCCCCGGTGCTTGAGCAGTTGATGCGCAATTCCGATGCGGCGGTCATTCTTGAGCGGCGGCGGGTCTTTGTTTCTTCCTCGGTGATTGAGGTCACGGATGAGGCGATTGCCCTGCTGGATGAGGCGATCGGAACCGGGCTGACCGACGCCGACTGATCCGCGCGTTCCGCGGGGATGCTTGCCCCCAGCCGCCTGAATTGGTAGCCATTCAGCAACCTTCTGAGACAAAGGACAGTCCATGACCGAAGAGCTGCTGCGCGCCGATATCCAGTTGATCCAGCGCATCCTGCCGCACCGCTATCCCTTTTTGCTGGTCGACAAGGTCGAAGAGATCAAGGGCACCGAGAGTGCTGTCGGCTACAAAAACGTCACCATGAACGAGCCGCATTTTCAGGGCCATTTCCCCGGCACGCCGATCATGCCGGGCGTCACCATTGTCGAAGCGATGGCGCAGACAGCAGGCGTGATGGTGGGCACCGCCCTTGGCATGCAGGACCGCGACATGCTGATCTATTTCATGTCGATCGACAAATGTAAGTTCCGCCGCAAGGTTGGCCCCGGCGATGTGCTGCGGATGGACCTGAAAACTCTGCGCGGCAAGCCGGGTGCGAAAATCTGGAAATTCGGCGGTGTTGCCACGGTCGAGGGCGAAATGGCCGCCGAGGCCGAATTCATGGCGATGTTGGACCTGCCACAGGACGCAGCATGAGCAATATCCACCCCAGTGCCGTGATCGAAGAGGGCGCGCAGATCGACCCTTCGGTCAAGATCGGCCCTTTCTGCGTGGTAGGGCCACAGGTTGTGCTGAAGGCGGATGTGGAGTTGAAATCCCATGTCGTCGTCACTGGCCAGACCGAGGTTGGCGCGGGCACGGTGATCTTTCCTTTCGCGGTGATCGGTGAGATTCCGCAGGATTTGAAGTTCAAGGGCGAAGCCAGCCGTCTGGTGATTGGCGAACGCAACCGCATCCGCGAACATGTCACCATGAACTGTGGCACCGAAGGCGGTGGCGGGGTGACGCGCGTGGGCGACGACGGGCTGTTCATGGCGGGCTGTCACATTGCCCATGACGCCATCGTCGGCAACCGCGTGATCGTGGTGAACAACGCCGCCGTGGCGGGGCATTGCGTGCTTGAAGATGACGTGATCATTGGCGGGCTTTCGGGCATCCATCAATGGGTCCGCATCGGTCAAGGCGCGATCATTGGCGCGGTGACCATGGTGACCAATGACGTGATCCCCTATGGGCTTGTCCAAGCGCCGCGGGGTGATCTGGACGGGCTGAACCTTGTCGGGCTGAAACGCGCGGGCGTGGCACGGAGCGACATCACGGCGCTGCGGGCAGCGTTTCAGATGCTCGCGCAGGGCGAGGGTACATTCTCGGACCGAGCGCGGCGTTTGGGCGACGAAACCCAAAGCGATTACGTTCGCCAGATCGTCGATTTTGTCATGGCCGACACGGGCCGTCATTTCCTGACGCCGAAATGAGCCTTGCGCTGATCGCCGGGCGCGGCGGCTTGCCCGCACGGGTGGCGGCAGCGCAGGCCGAGCCGCCGTTGGTCTGCGCCTATGAGGGCTGCGCGCCCGATGGGTTGAAGCCCGATCTGACCTTTCGTTTGGAGACCTTGGGCAGCCTTCTGGCGCATCTTTTGGGCGTGGGTATTCGAGATGTGTGTCTGTGCGGGGCTATCGACCGGCCCACGCTGGACCCCGCAAAGCTCGATATCCGCACAGCACCTTTGGTGCCGCAGTTCAAACAGGCGCTGGCCGCGGGCGACAATGGCGCGCTTGAGGTGATCAAGACGATTTTCGAAGACCATGGCCTTCGGGTGGTCGGGGCCGATGAACTGGTGCCCGACTTGTTGGCCGACAGCGGTGTGCTGTCGCGGGAGTTGCCAGATGAGCAGATGCGCCGGGATGCCGCGCGTGGTGCTGCCGTGCTCGATGGCTTGGCCACGCTCGACATCGGGCAGGCCTGCGTGATTGGGCGTGAGCAGGTCTACGGGGTTGAGACCATCGGCGGCACGGATCACTTGCTGACGACCTTGCCAGAGATGGTGCGCGGGGCGCGAGCGGTGCTCTGCAAAGGTCCGAAAACGGGCCAAATCCGCGAGATTGACCTGCCCACCATCGGCCCCGACACGCTGCGCGCCACCCATGCGGCGGGGCTGGCGGGCGTGGTGGTCAAAGCAGACGGTGTGATGCTGCTGGAGCGCGACGCCTGCGCGGCGCTGGCCGATGAACTGGGGCTGGTGCTCTGGGTCCGAGAGGGGGGCGCGGCGTGAAGGTGTTCATTCTGGCAGGCGAGCCTTCGGGCGATCGGTTGGGCGGCGCGCTGATGGCGGGGCTGAAAGAGCTTTGCCCCGAGGTGACCTTCGACGGCATCGGCGGGCCGATGATGATGGCTCAGGGGTTGGAAAGCCGGTTCGACATGGACGAGCTCAGCGTCATGGGGCTGGCGGAGATCCTGCCCAAATATCGCGCGCTGATGGACCGGATCAATGAGACGGCGCAGGCGGTGGTTGAGACCAAACCAGATGTGCTCATCACCATCGACAGCCCCGATTTTTCTCTGCGTGTGGCGCGTAAGGTGAAAGAGAAATCCGACATCCGAACAGTGCATTACGTTGCCCCGACGGTCTGGGCATGGCGCCCCGGTCGGGCTGAGAAGATGGCCCGCTCTGTCGATCATGTGCTGGCGCTTTTCCCCTTTGAGCCGCCCTATATGGAAGCGGCGGGTATGGCCTGTGATTTCGTGGGTCACCCGGTGGTGGCCGAGCCTGTGGCCGATGACGCCGCCGCTGCGGCCTTCCGCGCCGAGCACCGTCTTGCCGATGCACCGCTGTTGCTGGCGTTGCCCGGCTCGCGCCGGGGCGAGGTCACGCGGCTGGCGCCAGTGTTCCAGCAGGTCGTCGCGCGGCTGGTCGAGGCGGAGCCGGCCTTGCGCGTCGTGGTGCCAGCGGCCAGTCCGGTGGCGGCATTGGTCAAACAGGTGACGCGCAATTGGGCCGGCAACCCGCTGGTGCTGGACCCGCGTGATATGGCGTCCGAAGAGTTCACCGCCACCAAACGCGCCGCCTTCCGCGCGGCGGATGTAGCGCTGGCGGCCTCGGGCACCGTGTCTCTGGAACTGGCTGCGGTGAACACGCCAATGGTCATCGCCTATGACATGAACTGGATCAGCCGCCAGATCATCGGGCGGATGCTGCGGGTGGATACGGTGACGCTGGTTAATCTGGTCTCAGAAACCCGCGTGGTGCCGGAATTTATCGGCGCCAATTGCCGCCCCGGACCCATTGCCGAAGGCGTTTTGCAGGTGCTGCGCGCACCCGGCGCACAGAAGGACGCAATGGCGCTGACGATGGAGCGCTTGGGGCAGGATGGCGAGGCGCCGGGCCTGCGGGCCGCGCGCGCCGTGCTTGCGCGGCTGTAGGCGCGCCTAGCCCCGGTGGATCCAGCCACCCCCGAAGATACGGGTGCTTTCAGGATCATAGAACACGCAAGCCTGACCCGGTGACACACCTTCCTCGGCGGTCAGCAGTTCAACCTCAGCCTCTGTCGCGCTGATCGGACGCAGGATCGCATCGCGCGGCGGACGGGTGGAGCGCACGCGCACGGTGATGTTCCACTCTGACCGCGAGGTCAGGGGTTCATCGCCCAGCCAGTTGATCTCACGCACCGGGATTTTGCGGGTCGCGAGCATGGATTTCGGGCCGACAACGACCTCTTTGCGCTCAGCATCCAACTTCACCACATAAAGCGGATCCGCCAGACCGCCGATGCCCAAGCCCCGGCGCTGGCCAATGGTGTAGTGGATCACGCCCTCATGTTTCGCCAGCACATTGCCTTCGGTATCAACGATATTACCCGGATCGGCAGCCTCAGGACGCAGTTTGCGGATCACCGCAGCATAGTCGCCGTTGGGGACGAAACAGATGTCTTGGCTGTCGGGTTTGTCAGCCACCACCAGCCCATATTTTGCTGCCAGCGCACGGGTATCATCCTTGCTCGGCAGGTGGCCCAGCGGGAAGCGCAGGTAGTCGAGTTGTTCTTCGGTGGTGGAGAATAGGAAATAGCTTTGGTCGCGGTTGCCATCGGCAGCAGCATGCAACTCGGGGCCGTTTTCGCCCATCTTGCGCTGGATATAGTGACCGGTGGCCATACAGTCGGCCTCAAGATCCTTGGCGGTTTCCAGCAAGTCCTTGAACTTGACCCGCTCGTTGCAGCGGATGCAGGGCACGGGCGTGGCTCCGCCGAGGTAGCTGTCGGCGAATTCATCGATCACGGCGTCCTTAAAGACGTTCTCATAGTCCAGCACGTAATGCGGGAAGCCCATCTCTTCGGCCACGCGGCGGGCGTCCTGAATGTCGACGCCCGCGCAGCAGGCACCTTTTTTGGCCAGCGCGGCGCCGTGATCGTAAAGCTGCAGGGTCACGCCCACGACGTCATAACCTTCGTCGGCGAGCATGGCCGCCACAACGGAACTGTCCACACCACCCGACATCGCCACGACGACCCGCGTGTCGGCAGGTGCCTTGGCAAAGCCAAGCGAATTGAGCGGCGGGGTCTGATCAAGGGCCATGGGTCTCTCCGGAGTTTGTGCGCGAATATAGGAAAATCCTACCTAGTCACAAGGGCAGGCTTCACGCCGCGTTAAGGCAGATGGGGGTTATTGGCCGCCAGAACAATGGCGGATGATGCGATGTACCTGAAAAAAGTCGATGGGCCACGGTCTGTTACCCTCGCTGACGGGAGCGTGATGTCACGCGCCGATTTGCCCGGCGCAGATACGCGAAGGTGGGTCGCCTCGCGCAAGGCAGCGGTGGTGCGGGGGGTGGTCTATGGGCTGATCACCCAATCCGAAGCGCTGGAGCGTTATGGCATTAGCGATGACGAATTTATGGAATGGTTGCATGCGGTTACAGAGCATGGAGAGGCCGCGCTGAAGGCCACTGCCTTGAAAAAGTATAGACAACTTTAAGTTGTTAAGCTAGCCTATCTAGTATCGGTAACGGGTAGTTAACCTTTTTTGCTCAAGATTAGCCAATCGTCCTAGATGAGCCGGAGAAACCGAATGCGTGTATTGTTAGTTGAAGATGACCCGACGACCTCTCGCAGTATTGAACTCATGCTGACCCATGCGAATCTTAACGTCTATGCCACCGACCTAGGCGAAGAGGGGATCGATCTGGCCAAGCTCTATGACTATGATTTGATCCTGCTCGACCTCGATCTGCCGGATATGAACGGCCATGATGTGCTGCGCCAATTGCGGCTGGCGCGGATTGAAACGCCGATCCTGATCCTGTCGGGGTCCGACGATACGGAAAACAAACTCAGGGGATTTGGATTTGGTGCCGACGATTATTTGACCAAACCATTTCACCGCGAAGAATTGGTGGCCCGGATCCACGCCATCATCCGTCGTTCCAAAGGCCATTCCCAATCGGTGATTGAGACGGGGCAAGTCGCCGTAAACCTTGATGCCAAGACCGTCAGTGTCAACGACAGCCCCGTGCATTTGACCGGCAAAGAATACCAGATGCTGGAACTGCTGAGCCTGCGCAAGGGCACGACCCTGACCAAAGAGATGTTTCTCAACCACCTCTATTGCGGCATGGATGAGCCTGAACTGAAGATCATCGATGTCTTTATCTGCAAGCTGCGCAAAAAGCTCAGCCAAGCCACAGGCGGAGAGAGCTATATCGAAACCGTCTGGGGCCGGGGCTATGTGCTGCGCGATCCCGAACCGGCGCAGATGGATCTGGCCGCCAGCGCCTGATCTGCCATCAACCGGACCTAAAATCGCTAGACCTGCCCCTGATCGCCACCTATCTAAGCCACAGGTGACAATGTCGGGGGCAGATCGTGACATCCCAGATCGAGGTTGAAGCGCTGACCAAAGCGCAGGCAGAGACGGAGCTGGCCCGGCTGGCCGAGGTGCTGAACGCGGCGAACACCGCCTATCATACGGAAGATGCACCAGAAATTTCCGACGCGGAATATGACGCGCTGAAGCGGCGCAATGCCGCGATCGAAGCGCGCTTCCCCGACATCAAGCGCGCTGACAGCCCGTCAGAGCAAGTCGGCGCGCCGATCGCCGAAGGGTTCGGCAAGGTGCGACATGCGGTGCCGATGCTCTCGCTCGCCAATGCTTTCGACGCCGAGGAAGTCACTGAGTTCGACGCCCGGATCCGCAAATACCTTGGGCTGGGGTCGGATGCGCCACTGGCCTATACGGCCGAGCCCAAGATCGACGGGCTGTCGCTGTCCCTGCGCTACGAAAAGGGTGTGCTGGTGCAGGCCGCCACGCGGGGCGATGGCGCGGTGGGCGAAAATGTCACCGCCAACGCCCGCACCATTGAAAACATCCCGCAAGAGTTAAAGAACGCGCCGGACCTGCTGGAGGTGCGCGGCGAAGTCTATATGAGCCACGCCGATTTCGCGGCACTGAACGCGCGGCAGGCAGAAAGGGGCGGCAAAACCTTTGCCAACCCGCGCAATGCCGCTGCCGGATCCCTGCGGCAGCTCGACGCAGAGATTACCCGCGCCCGGCCATTGCAGTTTTTCGCCTATGCTTGGGGTGCGCTCTCGGAACCCTTGGCTGAGACGCAGAAGGGCGCGATTGACCGATTGACGGAACTGGGATTTTCGACCAACCCTCTGACCGCGCTTTGTGACGGGCCAAGTGATATGGTCGCCCATTACGAAAAGATCGAAGCGCAGCGCGCCACGCTGGGCTATGACATCGATGGCGTGGTCTATAAGGTCGACGATCTCGCGCTTCAGGAACGGCTTGGCTTTCGCTCCACCACGCCGCGTTGGGCCGTCGCCCATAAATTCGCCGCCGAATTGGCGTGGACCCGGCTTGAGGGGATAGACATTCAAGTTGGGCGCACCGGTGCCTTGTCGCCCGTGGCGCGGTTGCAGCCGGTCACGGTGGGCGGGGTCGTCGTCTCCAACGCGACGCTGCACAACGAAGATTACATCAAAGGTCTCGACAGCAAGGGCGCCGAAATCCGCGGCGGCAAGGACGTGCGCGTCGGCGATTGGGTGCAGATTTACCGCGCGGGCGATGTGATCCCCAAAGTGGCCGACGTGGACCTGTCGAAACGTCCCTCTGATGCCGAAGCCTTTGTCTATCCCACCACCTGCCCGGAATGCGGGTCGGATGCAATCCGGGAGCCGGGCGATGCGGTGCGGCGCTGCACCGGTGGGTTGATCTGCCCGGCGCAGGCCGTTGAAAAGCTTATCCATTTCGTCAGCCGCAAGGCATTTGATATCGACGGTCTGGGGGCCAAACAGGTCGAACAGTTTTACCATGACGGCTGGATCGCGGAGCCTGCGGATATTTTCACCTTGAAAGAGCGTTACGGCAGCGGCGTGCAGCAGTTGAAAAACCGCGAAGGCTGGGGGCCGAAATCGGCGGATAACCTGTTTCAGGCCATCGAAGATCGCCGTGAAATACCGATGGCGCGTCTGATTTTTGCCCTTGGTATTCGCCATGTTGGCGAGGCGGCGTCGAGCCTGATCGCGCTGCACTACGGCGATTGGGACAGTTTTGAGGCTGCCATGGCCGAGGCGCGCGGGCTCGACGGCCCTGCTTGGGATGATCTGATTGGCGTCGATGGCGTCGGCAGCGTCATGGCGGGTTCGCTGGTTTCGGCCTTTGCGCAAGAGGCAGAGCGTGCCTCAATCGACCGGTTGGTGGCGCATCTGACCGTGATCCCGGCGGAACGCCCCGACACCGAAGGCAGCCCCGTCGCAGGCAAGACCGTCGTCTTTACCGGCACTTTGGAGAAGATGAGCCGGGCTGAGGCCAAGGCCCGGGCGGAGCGTTTGGGGGCCAAGGTCTCAGGCTCGGTCAGCGGCAAAACCGATATTCTGGTCGCCGGGCCGGGGGCGGGGTCCAAGGCCAAGAAGGCCGCCGATTTGGGGGTCGAGACGATGGATGAAGATGGCTGGCTCGCCTTGATCGAAGGCACATGAGCGGCAGACCGGAACAGCTTTTCCCGCTATTCGCGGGGCTCGAAACGCTCGAAGGGGTGGGGCCAAAGACAGCGCAATTGCTGGGCCAATTGGGCATCCAAGCGCCGCGCGATCTGATCTTTACCCTGCCACATTCCGGGATCGACCGCCGTCTGCGGGACAGTGTGAAAGACGCGCATCTGCCTGCGACACTCACCCTGGCCGTCACCATCGGCGCACACCGTCCGGCACGCAATAAAGGCGGCGCTTACCGCATCACGGTCGAGGACGCGCAGACCAGTTTTCAACTGGTCTATTTCCACGCGCGCGGCGACTATTGGCAGCGGCAATTGCCCGAAGGCAGCCGCCGCATCGTTTCGGGCCGGGTGGAGTTTTTTGACGGGATGGCGCAGATGGTCCACCCGGATTTCGCCGTGCCGGAAGATCAAGCGGGCGATATTCCTGACTTTGAGCCGGTCTATCCGCTCACCTCTGGGCTGACGCAAAAGGTAATGTACAAGGCCACCCGAGGCGCCTTGAAACGGCTGCCGAAGGTGGCCGAATGGGCCGATCCCGGGCAGGTGGCGCAGGCCCCTTGGCCCGATTTCGCCGCCGCCGCAGAGGCCGCGCATGACCCGCAAACCGCGCAAGACCTCACCGCCACGGCCCCGGCGCGGGAGCGGCTGGCCTATGATGAGCTTTTTGCCCATCAAGTGACCCTCGCCTTGGCGCGGCAGAATGAGCGGCGCAAGATGGGGCGGACGAACCGGGGCGACAGGCGGTTGCAAGAGCGGGTGTTGTCTTCCTTGCCCTATCGGCCCACCGACGCACAGCAGCGCGCCGTCGAAGAGATCACCGCCGACATGGGCCGCGAGACACGCATGAACCGGCTGTTGCAGGGCGATGTGGGGGCGGGCAAGACGCTGGTCGCCTTCATGGCGCTTTTGCGCGCCGTTGAGGCGGGCGGGCAAGCGGTGCTGATGGCGCCGACGGAAATCCTTGCGCGTCAGCACCTTATGGGGCTGCAACCGTTGGCGGAACAGGCGGGCGTGGTGCTGGAACTCCTCACCGGGCGCGACAAAGGGGCAGAGCGGCGGGCCAAGCTTGCGGCACTGGAACTCGGCGACATCCAGATCCTCGTTGGCACCCATGCGGTGTTTCAGGCGGATGTGAGCTTTGCCGATCTGCGCCTTGCGGTGGTCGACGAACAGCACCGTTTTGGCGTGCGGCAGCGGTTGGAATTGGGCCGCAAAGGGCGGCTGGCGGATGTGCTGGTGATGACCGCCACACCGATCCCGCGCAGTCTGGCGCTGGCGCAATACGGTGATATGGATGTCTCCATCCTCGACGAAAAGCCCCCCGGTCGGCAGCCCATTCGCACGGCGCTGGTCTCGACTTCAAGGATGGATGAGGTCATCGACCGGATGCGTCACGCCATCAGCGAAGGGCGGCAATGCTACTGGGTTTGCCCACTGGTGGAAGAAAGCGAAGTCAGCGATCTGACGGCGGCGGAAGACCGGTTCAAACGGCTCCGCGCGGCGTTGGGCGAAGGGGTTGTGGGCTTGGTCCATGGGCAGATGCCGCCCGCCGAAAAGGACGCGGCGATGCGTGCCTTCCAAGCGGGAGAAACCAAGGTGCTGGTGGCCACCACGGTGATCGAAGTCGGCGTGGACGTGCCCAATGCGACGATCATGGTGGTGGAGCGGGCCGAGATTTTCGGCCTTGCGCAGTTGCACCAGTTGCGCGGCCGTGTCGGGCGGGGCGCCGGGGCGTCGACTTGTCTTTTGATGTATCAAGCCCCCCTCAGCGATACGGGCCGGCAACGGCTTGAGGTGCTGCGCGAATCCGAAGACGGTTTCGTCATTGCCGAAACCGATCTGAAAATGCGCGGCACGGGCGATCTTATCGGCACCGCGCAATCGGGCGTGCCGCGCTTTCGCGTGGCCGATCTGGAGCGTCAGGCGGGTTTGATGGCGGTGGCGCAATCGGATGCCCGAAAGCTTTTGGTTGATGATCCCACCCTCGAAGGGCCGCGCGGCAGGGCGGTAAGGCTGTTGCTATGGCTCATGCGGCAGGACGAGGCGATCCGTTTGATAACAGTGGGTTAGCGCCTAATATCTCTTTATGTTCGCGAATGTTCTCAAAAAGTTCTTTACATCGATGGGTAAAAATGAGAACAAAGAAGCAACAAAGATAAGGAGGTACTGATGATGACTTACACTGCCCTGAAATCTATCGCCCTCAGATCGCAGGCCACATTGCTGCAAGATGCAGCAGGGGCCGCCGCTTTGATCGTGATGCTGGTCGTCGGGTTGCATCTGCCCGCCTTTATCTGAGTTCTGCCAAAGGCTCTCATGCCGCTTTGTCTGCTGCATCCGTCCCAATTTGATGCACCGACTTGCCTGTCCGCGTCGGCCTCTGGCAAAGCGGGTCCCAACATGAGGAACGCCGACTGACGCCGCCATCCTTCGCAGGATGTGCGGCGTTTTTTTGTTGAATATTGGGGAAGGTGGGCTGCGGCAGGCTGCGCTTAGCGCTCGCCAGCTTCCGCCGGGGCTTCGGCCTGTTGGATCGCCTCTGTCAGCGCCTCGATGCTCAGCATGATGGAGGCATGGCGGTTTTTATAGGCCGCGGCAGGGGTCAGCACTTCGAAACCGTCAAAGGGGGCGTCCGGCACCGGCCCTTCGCCCTTGAGCATGGCGCGCAGTTGATCGCGGGCGGTGGTGATCTGCGTGAGCGAGGCACCGGGCGCGGCACCGCCCACAACGGCCGCAGCCGCTTGCCCCAAGGCGCAGGCTTTCACGTCCTGTTTCATCTCGGCCAGACGGCCTTCCTCAACGCGCACATCAACCGTCACGGTCGAGCCGCAGAGCGGCGAGCGGCGCTTCACGCTGGCCTGCGGGGCCTCCATCCGGCCCAGATGCGGGATCTCTGCGGTAAGCGCCAAGATACGCGCGGAGTAGAGCTTGATGAGGTCCGTCTCATCCGACATGGGCTGTTCCTTTTCGTACTGAAACCCTACATAAGCGCCGCAGAGACAGATGCAAATATTTCCACGAGGTGCCCGATGACTTTCGATCCTGCAAGCCTTCAGTTCAACGAGGCGGGCCTGATCCCCGCCATCGCGCAGGACGTGGAGACACATGAGGTGCTGATGCTGGCCTGGATGAGCGCAGAGAGCATCGCGCGCAGCCTTGAGACGGGCAAGGTCACCTATTGGAGCCGCTCGCGGCAGGCGTTCTGGGTAAAGGGCGAAACCAGTGGCCATGTGCAAAAACTAGTTGAAATGCGGGTCGATTGCGACCGCGATTGCCTGTTGGTACTTGTGGACCAGACCGGTCCCGCCTGTCACACTGGGCGGCGCAGTTGCTTTTACACCGGGATTCAGGATGATGAAGAAGTCGAACTGATGAAGCCGGTGGATTAAGGCCGCGCGCTAAAGCCCGACCATAGAAAGAATATCTTCGGGCGTCATTCCATTCTCACGGTAGAGCGCGATGGCGCGGGCGTCATCGCGTTTGGCGAGCCGTTTGCCGCCGTCATCCCGGATCAGCCGGTGATGGTGATAATGCGGCGTTGGCAGGTCGAGCAAAGCCTGCAGCACAACATGGATATAGGTCGCCGCAAAAAGGTCGGCCCCGCGCGGGACAAGCGTGATCCCCTGTGCGGCATCGTCGAGTACGACGGAAAGGTGGTAGGACGTGCCCATGTCGCGCCGGGCCAAGACCACATCACCGACCGTGGCGATAAGCTGATCCGGGGAGAAGGTGATCGCGCCGGTTTCAACATTCGGGCCATAGCCGTTTTCGGTGAAGCTCAGCGCGCGATTGCCCAAAAAGGCCAAGGCTTTACGCATATCAAGCCGCAGCGCGCCGGAGGCTTTTGGATGGCCTGCGTCACGGCAGGTGCCGGGGTAAATCAGGCCGTCGGGGCCATAGACGGGCTCTGCGCCCTCCTGCGGGGCGCTGGTGGCCGCGGCGATGTCGCGGCGGTTGCAGGTGCAGGCATAGAGCAAGCCGCGCGCCCAGAGGTCATCAAGGGCACTGCGGTAGGCCGCCATTCTGTCGGATTGGCGCATCACAGGCTGCGGCCAGTCAATACCAAGCCATGCGAGGTCTTCGTAGATCTGCGCCTCCCACTTGGGTCGCGCGCGGGATTGGTCGATATCTTCGATACGCAGCAGGAACCTTCCCCCCGCTGCTTTGGCCAGATCATGAGCCAAGAGTGCCGAATAGGCGTGGCCAAGGTGCAGCGGACCGGTCGGGGATGGGGCAAATCTGGTGGTAAGCGTCAATTCTTTTCAATCAGATAGACGGTAGACTTCAAGTCGATGCCGGGCAGGTGCGGGCCTTCCTCTGCAAAAAGCAGGATCGCCGCGCCGCAGTCGGTCCACTCATGAATCATGCCCAGGGCGCCGCGATCTTCGAGCGCCTTTTCGTTGAGCGAAAACAGAAGTTTACCGCCCTTTTCTAATGCGTGCATCAACGTGTCGAACAATCTGATCGGCGCGGCTCCGGGGCCGATCACGCCGATGGCGCTGATCGCTTCATAGCTGCCGGGCGCGAAGGGGAGAGGGGCATCAACTTCGAGCTCTAACAAATTGCGGTATATATCTTTTTTTCGAGCCACTGCCAGCATGGCGGCAGAGACATCGCCGCCGTCAATGGTGGTGAAGCCCGCTTGTTTTAGGGCCGCGCCAGACAGCCCTGTGCCACAGCCGATATCGAAGATCGGTGCGTCTTTGTTGTCCAGAAATTCAGCGAGCGTGGCAGCGGCGCGGTCGGGCGTGGCATAGCCCTGCGCTTTGATATCCTCGTCGTAGCTGCCGGCCCATTCGTCATAAAGGCTGCGGATCACCTGCGTGTCCCGCGCCGCGTAGGCTTTGTCGAAATAATGTTTTGTCATTCCCCTAGGATATGGGGGATGGGCAGGAGGATCCAGTGTTAACCCGGGGCGGGTTAACCTTGATCAAGCCATGCCTGCCAATCTGCCTTGGCACGGTCGGTATAGGCTTTGTAGCGATCCTTGCGGCCGCGACGGCCCGATTTAAGCCCTTCGACAGGCGGAAACAGGCCGAAGTTCACGTTCATCGGCTGAAAGGTTTTCGCATCCGCCCCGCCGGTGATGTGGGTGATCAGCGCGCCCATGGCGGTGCTGTCGGGCGGGGTTGGCAGGCTGCCGCCCTTGATCTCAGCGGCGGCCATGCGACCTGCGAGCAAGCCCATCGCGGCGCTTTCGACATAGCCTTCGACGCCAGTGATCTGCCCGGCAAAGCGGATATTGTCGCGGCTGCGCAGGCGCATTTGATCGTCAAGCAACGTGGGCGAGTTGATGAACGAGTTGCGGTGAATGCCGCCGAGACGTGCAAAGCGCGCGTTCTCAAGCCCCGGAATTCGTTTGAAAACATATGTTTGCGCGCCGTACTTCATTTTGGTTTGAAAGCCGACGATATTGTAAAGCGTGCCAAGCTTGTTGTCGCGGCGCAGCTGGACAACGGCATGGGCCTTGATCTCGGGCTGGTGCGGGTTGGTCAGGCCAACCGGTTTCATCGGGCCATGGCGGAGGGTTTCGCGGCCCCGTTCTGCCATCACTTCAATGGGCAAGCAGCCATCGAAATAGCCCGCCGTTTCGCCTTCGCGGAACTCGGTCTTGTCGGCCTCTAGCAGCGCGTCGATGAAATCGTCGTATTGCTGCTTGTCCATGGGGCAGTTGAGGTAGGCGGTACGCTCTTCCTCGGTTTCGCCCTTGTCATAGCGCGACTGCATCCAGGCTTTCGACATGTCGATACTGTCGAAATAGACGATGGGCGCGATGGCGTCGAAAAAGGCGAGCGCCTCGGCCCCGGTTTCGGCGGCGATGGCTTCGGCCAATGCGCCGGAGGTCAGCGGGCCAGTAGCGATGATCCATTTGCCGTCTTTTGGCAGCTCAGAAATCTCGCCGTATTCGACGGTGATATTGGGGTGTGCGAGCAGCGTGTCGGTGACGGTCTGCGCGAAGGGGTCGCGGTCTACCGCCAGTGCGCCGCCAGCGGGCAGGCGGTTTTTGTCGGCGCAGGCCATGATGAGGCCGTCGGCGGCGCGCATTTCCCAATGCAGCAGGCCCACGGCGTTTTGCTCGTC
This sequence comes from Sulfitobacter sp. LC.270.F.C4, assembly GCF_032922545.1. Classification (NCBI taxonomy): domain Bacteria; kingdom Pseudomonadati; phylum Pseudomonadota; class Alphaproteobacteria; order Rhodobacterales; family Roseobacteraceae; genus Sulfitobacter; species Sulfitobacter sp. LC.270.F.C4. Next base: position 1,783,490 of record NZ_CP136692.1, read on the forward strand.
ATCATCCGAGCGGAAGGAGTTGGAGCAGACCATCTCGCCCAGAAGCCCGGTTTGGTGGGCGAAGGTTTCGACCTTGGGGCGCATCTCGTGGATCACGACTTCCACGCCCGCGTTCGCCGCTTGCCAAGCAGCCTCTGATCCGGCCATGCCGCCGCCGATGATGTGCAATGTATCTGTCATGGGGGCGATGTAGGGCAGGGCGGGTTCGCGCGCAACAGGCAAGAGCGGGGGCGGGCTGATGCGCGCTGAAATATCGCGGTACGCGCGCTTGGCCGGGCATGGTTTTGGGGTCGCCGCTGCGGGAATGGTCGGTCAGTGAGAGGCTGACCCGGAGGGACCTTCCGCCGTCGGCGACCCAAAATCATTAGGGTTTCTGTACCCTAATATAACAGTGCCCCGATTTTGCCAGATTTGCCAGCCCCTGCGTGGCAACACTGTTGCGCAAATTTGGAAACAATCACTGCTGCTAGTCGGGCGCGCGTTTTTCCAAGAAGGCGTCGATGCCTTCGCGGGTGTCTGCCTCAAGCATATTGCGCACCATGATGTCGCCGGTAAAGTCGTAGGCTTGGTCGGTGGGCAGGTGCATCTGTTGGTAGAATGCGCCTTTGCCGTGGGCAACGGCGGTGCCGAGTTTGGCGGCGATCTTTTCGGCTAGGGCGTTGGTTTCAGTAGCCAGTTGGTCGTCCGGCACGGCGCGGTTGATCAGGCCCAGTTCTGCAGCGCGGGGGGCTGAGATGAATTCCCCGGTGGTCAGCATCTCAAACGCCTGTTTGCGCGGGATGCTGCGGGTCAGGGCGACCATGGGGGTTGAACAGAAAAGGCCGATGTTCACGCCGTTGACGCCAAAGCGGGTGTCCTCGGCGGCGATGGCCATGTCGCAGGTGGCGACAAGCTGGCACCCAGCGGCGGTGGCGATGCCGTGGACTTGGGCGATGACGGGCTGCGGCAGGCTTTGGATGCGGGCCATGAGGGCGGCGCAGCGGTCGAAGAGGTCTTTGAAGGCGGCGGCTCCGCCGTCTTCGGCTTGGCGCAGGGCGGTCATCTGGCGCAGGTCGTGACCCGCGCAGAAGGCTTTTCCTGCGCCCGACAGGATAATCACCCGTGTTTGGCGGTCTTCGGCCAAGGCGTCGAGTTTGCTGTGCAGGACGGCCAGCATTTCGTCCGACAGTGCGTTCAGCCGCTCGGGCGCGTTCATGCGCAGGTGGGTCACCGGCCCCTGTGCCGTAACGTCAAGAATTGTCACCTTGCCCTCCCAAGCTGGTCACGCCAACGTTACGCCGAGGAAAGCAGGGAGGACAAGTATGGCCGTGGTAATGGATGCAGAGGCGTTGGAGGCCTTCATGCGGGAGGTGTTTGATCAGGTGGCGGATGATTTCGCCGTGGATCACGTGGCCGAGAATGAGATCACCATGCGTCTGTTGACCAGCCGCCGCCATCTGCGGCCCGGAGGGACGGTGTCGGGCCCGTCGATGTTCGCGCTGGCGGATGTGGCGGCCTATCTCGCGACGCTTGCGATGATCGGGCCAAAGGCGCTGGCGGTGACGACGAATTGCTCGATCGATTTCATGCGCAAGCCGCTGGCGGATGTGCCGCTGGTCGCCCATGCCAAGCTGCTCAAACTGGGGCGGCAGTTGTCGGTAACGGATGTACTGATCTATTCCGAAGGGTCGGATAAGCCGGTGGCGCGGGCGAGCCTGACCTATGCAATTCCGCCTGCGTCGATGGGGTGAGGAAGGGCCAGCGCCTGACCGTGGGCTGGCGACTGTGACGGCGATCCGTGCCACTTTATGGGGCAGTCGTGATGTGCTTCTTCGAAGATGCGCCCAGCTTCACCAAATCGCCCGCCCACCGGGACGGGCAGGCGATGGCCCGGCGCCTGCGGCTTGATTCCGGGCTGGGCGTCTGCGCGAGACTACGAAAAAAGGGCCGGGAAAACCCGGCCCAAGGAAGAGGTCTGGCGGACGCCACAGGGAAGTTACGCCTGCCAGAACACGCGGGAAGCCTCGGCTGAGGCTTGTTCCGGTGTAAGTCCCGCATCATCAAGCTCCCACGGCTCAAGCGCAGCAAGCGCGATCCGGGTGCGTCGGCGGGCCGCCCATGTGGTCACGACCGCCGCAAAGCGCAGCGCGATCATCGCAGGGACCGGCAGGGCGCGGTATGTCATCAATGTCATTGCATCGGCGCTGATAGGGCGAGCCTGTGTCATGGGAGAACTCCTTGAATTTGTATTGGCGAAATTGTATTGACACAAAGTGTAGAAAGCCTACAGGTACAAGGGTACAAAGCGCGATACAATTTGACCACAGGAATATTGTAATGGGTACAATTTGGCAGCCAACCCTCGCCGACGGGCAGGGACCGAAGTACAAACTCGTCGCCCTCACGATCCGCGAGGGGGTCACATCCGGTGCACTGGCCGTGGGGGACAAGCTGCCGCCTGTGCGCGAGCTGGCGTGGCAGTTGGGGATCACCCCCGGCACCGTGGCGCGGGCCTATACCATTCTTACGGACGAAGGTTTGCTGGAGGCCGAGGTCGGCCGGGGCACCTTTGTCGCCCCGCCGCAAGCCGCCATTCGCGAAGATGTCTGGAATCGCGAACAAGATAGCTGGATCAAAGAGTTAGAGATCTCCGATACCGATGCGGTCAGCCTTTTTAGCCCGCGCTTACCAGACATGGGGCAGGTGGCCCTGATCCGCAGCGCCCTGCGGCAGGTGGCGGATGTGCCGGGCGAAGACCTGATGAATTATCCCACCCGCGATGCCTATGCCCCGGTGCGCCAAGCGGTGGTCGACTGGCTGTCGCATCTGGCCCTCGGGCCGCTGAGCGAGCGCGACGTTGTGCTGTCACACGGCGGGCAAAGTGCGATTGTATTGGTACTTCAGGCCATCCTGTCGGGGCCAAAGCCGGTGATGCTGGTCGAAGACCTCTCCTACGCCGGGTTCCGCCGGGCTGCGGAGGTGCTGCGCGCCGAAGTGGTTGGCGTGGCGATGGACAAAGACGGCGTGTTGCCCGAGGCGTTGGACAAGGCCGCGCGCGACAGTGGGGCGCAGGTGTTTTGCACCACACCTGAAGTGCACAATCCAACCGGCAGCCACACAAGCCTCGAACGGCGGCGCGCGCTGCTGGAGGTCGCCAAGCGGCACGGGTTAGAGATTCTGGAGGATGATTGCTACCGTATGGGCTCTGCCCGCGCGCCGAGCTATCGCTCGCTCTGGCCGGAACATGTCTGGCATGTCTCTTCGATCTCGAAAGAGTTGACGCCCGCGCTGCGTGTCGGCTTTGCGCTGGCGCCGGCGGGGCGCTCGGCAGACCTGCGGCGGGTGGCGGAATACGGGTACTTCGGCCTTGCCCGCCCCTTGGCCGAGGCGACGCGGATTCTGCTCACCGATCCGCGGCTGAAGGGCATTTGCACAGATATCCGCGAGAGGCTGGCGGAATATGTAGAGGTCGCGGTCAACCATCTGGGCGGGCATGAATTGCAATGGTCGCGTGACGTGCCTTTCTTATGGCTGCACTTGCCGCCGGGTTGGCGCGCAGCGGGGTTTTGCCGCGCGGCAGAGGCGCAGGGCGTGCAGATCCGTTCCGCCGATGAATTCGCCCTGCGCGATGGCCGCGCGCCCCATGCGGTGCGCATCGCGGTGAACGCCCATGTCTCTCTGCGCTCTTTTGAGGCGGCGATGCAGCGCCTGCGCTGTCTCTTGGACAATCCGCCAGAGCAGATCAGCGTGTAGAAATTTGGGGTATTATTATACCTAAATCATAAGTAACTGATTTTGCTTACGTAATCCGCGATTGCTGCGCTTGACCCGGCGATGCAGGTGGTTATAACCCCTCCATCAGACACCGGGCGGGGATTCCTCGTTCCGACCAACCTTAAACGGGAATTCATCCATGAAAACCTTTTCTGCGACACCGGCAGATATCGACAAGAAATGGATCATCATCGACGCCGAAGGCGTCGTGCTGGGCCGTCTCGCTTCGATCATCGCCACGCGCCTGCGCGGCAAGCACAAGCCGTCCTTCACACCGCATATGGATTGCGGCGACAACGTGATCGTCATCAACGCCGACAAGGTGCAGATGACCGGCAAGAAGCGCGAAGAGCACTTCTACTGGCACACCGGCCACCCCGGTGGCATCAAGTCGCGCACCAAGGCACAGATCCTTGAGGGCGCGCATCCTGAGCGTGTGGTGACACAAGCCGTCAAGCGTATGCTGCCCGGCAACCGCCTGAGCCGCCAGATCATGACCAACCTGCGCGTCTATGCAGGTAGCGATCACCCCCATGAGGCGCAGAGCCCCGAAGTTCTGGATGTTAAATCCTTGAACAAGAAAAACACGCGGAGTGCATGAGCATGGCTGACGAAATCAAATCCCTCGACGGTCTCGAAGCAGCCGTGACCGAGAACATCGGCGGCGTGCAGGGCACCGAAACCGAAATGACCCCGCGCGAGCCGGTTCGTGACGAACTGGGCCGCGCCTATGCCACCGGCAAACGTAAAGACGCGGTCGCCCGCGTTTGGATCAAGCCCGGCTCCGGCAAGGTCATCGTCAACGGCAAGCCGCAGAACGAATACTTTGCGCGCCCCGTGCAGCAGCTGATCCTCGCGCAGCCTTTCGGCATCACCAACACCGAAGGCCAGTTCGACGTATTCGCAACTGTCAAAGGCGGCGGTCTGTCCGGTCAAGCGGGCGCGGTCAAGCACGGCATCTCCAAGGCGCTGCAGCTTTATGATCCCTCCCTGCGCGGTGCGCTGAAAGCGGCAGGCTTCCTGACCCGTGACAGCCGCGTCGTCGAGCGGAAGAAATACGGTAAGGCCAAAGCGCGCCGGAGCTTCCAGTTCTCCAAGCGTTAAGCTTACCGATCAAGTTTGCGAAAGGGCTGCCCTCCGGGGTGGCCCTTTTTCGTTTGTGGGATGGCATGTGTGGCTGTTGGTCATGAAAAAGGCCGCTGCGGTTTCCCGCAACGGCCTCTGATCCAGGAACCGTGATCCCGAGACGGCTTAGCCGCCGATTTCGTAGCTCACGGTGAAGTCCAACACGCCGTCGCCATCGTTGGTGTCTTCGTAGAGCGCTTCAAAGCTGATGCCATCGCCAAAGTCGTAAACGGCGCCGGCTTCGGCATAGATGTTGTCGTCACGGTCGCTGTTGCCGATGAGGCCAACGGCGGTCCAACGCTCGGACAGGGGCGCTTCGAACGCGACTTCCTGATCGCTTTCGCCATTGTCGGGGTCGATGATCACGGCGAATGCGCCGGAGGCGTCACGACCGATGGGGAAGCCCAGTGTCGCGGTAAACTCTTCGCTGTGGTCTTCGGAATCGTTCAGCCAGATATAGCCATAGGTCAGATCCCAGCTGAGACCCTGACCGAAGTCCGCGCCATAGCCGAGGTTTGCTTCGAACTCGACGTCATCTGTCGGGTCTTGGTAGAGCGATGTTGCGCTGAGGCCGGTGTGGAAGCCGCCGTAGGTCAGCTCGACAAAGCCTTCGACTTCGTTTTCGAGGTGATCGAAATCATCCGACGTGTTGAAACGTGTGGCGGCAGAGACGCCTGCGGTCCAGCCAATCATGGAGGTCATGGCGCGGTCTTCGATCACCGGGTCGAAACCGGTGGTGATGTTGTCCTGCGCATAGGCGGCGGAAGAGAGCAGCCCGGCGGTAAGGCCGAACCCGATAAGGTGTTTGATATTCATGGCATTTGCCTAGTGTTGGACCATGGCTTGTCTGCGACTGGCGAAGTCTGGTTGTGAAGGTCTTTCGGATATGCCCGACATGGGGGAGCCGCAAGGACCGTCTGCGCATAGCTGGCATGCGTTAGAACATAACATTGGGAATGTCGCTAAATTCGCCCAAGTCGTTGGTTTTTCTCGGCCCCCGTGGTTCCGGGCGGGGCGGCGCCTGCCTATATCAAGCGCAACACAGGAGACAGTCATGCAGTATTCAGTTCTAGACCTTGCCCCGGTGCCCGAAGGGTCAGACACCGCCACCGCCATCGCCAATTCCGTCGCGTTGGCCCAATTGGCCGAAGCCAAGGGCTATCACCGCTTCTGGATGGCTGAGCATCATAACATGCCGGGCATCGCCTCGGCGGCGACATCGGTTTTGCTGGGGCATGTGGCGGACCACACGCAGCATATTCGCGTTGGGGCGGGCGGGGTGATGCTGCCCAATCACGCGCCTTTGGCGATTGCCGAGCAGTTTGGGACCTTGGCGGCGATCCATGGCGACCGGATCGATCTGGGGCTGGGCCGTGCGCCGGGTGGCGATCAGGCGGTGATGCGTGCCATGCGCCGCGGCATGGGTGGCGGCGATCACTTCCCCGATGATGTGGCCGAGTTGATGGGTTATCTGGGTGACGCCGACCCGCGCTCGCCCGTCCGTGCGCATCCGGGTGAGGGGACGCATGTGCCGATCTGGATCCTCGGCTCCTCGCTCTATGGTGCGCAACTGGCGGCGCATTTTGGGCTGCCTTATGCCTTTGCCTCTCACTTTGCGCCCGATGCGTTGGAGGAGGCCACGGCCATCTACCGTCGTGATTTCAAACCGTCCGAAGCCTGCCCCGCGCCGCGCTTCATGCTGGCGGTCAACGTATTCGCTGCCGACACGGATGAAGAGGGGGCCTATCTGCGCACCACCATGCAGCAGGCATTCGCCCGTCTGCGCACAGGCCGCCCCGGCAAGCTGCCAGCGCCGGTGCGCGACATTGATGCCGAGATTGGCGCAGGGATGCGGCAGGGGGTGGATCATGCGCTGCGGGTGTCCGCCGTGGGCAGTCCTGAAACCGTGAAACGTCAGCTAGAGGCGATGATCGCGCAGCACCGCCCGGATGAGTTGATCCTGACCGGGCAAATCCACGATCACGCGGCGCGGTTGCGCTCGTTTGAGATTGCGGCGGATGTCTTGCAAAACATGAGGGTGGCGGCCTAAGGGCCGCTAAACCTTACTCGTCGGGGCTGACCAATCCCAGCCCGCGCAGGTAAATCCCGATCCCGGTTTCCAGCAGGTCATCTGCTGGGAAGGGCGACGCCCGACCGGGGGAGTTGCGGGCGAAAAGTTCGACCACGCCGTGGCTCATCGCCCAGATATGGGCCGAGAACATCGAAGCGGGCGGGCGTTTGTCTGCCGGGATATGCTGGCTGAGGTCGGATGCTGCGCGTTCCAGCACGCCATTGGCGCGGTTGGCGGCATGGGCCAGTTCCGGGGTGCGGTTCACCGAGATGCCGGATTCGAACATGGCGATGTAATGGCCGGGGTATTTGCGCGCGAATGCCAGATAGGCGCGGCCCGTGGCCTCGAAGGCTTTGAGGGCTGAGGGCTGGCCGGATTCGTAAGCAAATTCCATCAATTCGGCAAAGATATCATAGCCTTGATGCGCGGCCTCGGCGATCAGGTCTTCGCGGCCTTCGAAGTGGCGATAGACCGCAGCCGGGGTGACGCCCGCGCGTTTAGCGGCCTCGGAGAGGGTAAAGCCCGTGGGGCCGCGCTGCTCGATCAACTCAAGTGCTGCGTCGATCAAGGCTTGGCGCAGGTTGCCGTGATGATAGCCGCGCTTAGGCATCCCAGATGTCCGGCCCGCCGCAAATCTCGTCGTCGATCTTGCCAATCGCTTTGGCGTCTTTCTGGGGGTAGTCGAAGCGGTTCAGCAGGTGGCGCATCGCGGCCAGTCGGGCGCGGCGCTTATCGTCGGATCGGATCACCGTCCAAGGGGTCTCATCCGTATGGCTGCGCAGCAGGGTCTCGGCGATGGCGCTCGAATATTCCTCCCATTTGGCGAGACCTTTGACGTCGATGGGGCTGAGCTTCCATTGCTTCAACGGGTCGGATTCGCGCGACAGCATGCGGCGCAACTGCTCGGCCCGGCCAACATTGAGCCAGAACTTGATCAGGTGAATGCCGTCTTCGACGAGCATCTGCTCAAACGGGGTGACTTGTTCAAAGAAATGCGCGCGCTGTTCGGGGGTGCAAAAGTCGAAAACCTTTTCCACCACGCCGCGATTGTACCAAGAGCGGTCATAAAACACCATCTCGCCCGCCGTGGGCAAGTGTTTGATGTAGCGTTGAAAATACCATTCGCCCTGTTCCGTCTCAGTGGGTTTCGACAGGGCGACGATACGGGCGGAACGGGGGCTTAGGTTCTCGCGCATACGGCGGATCGTGCCGCCTTTTCCGGCGGCGTCGCGGCCCTCAAACACCATGACGACGCGCTGGCCCGTTTCGCGCACCCAAGATTGCAATTTGACCATTTCGATCTGCAACCGCTCATAGTCGCGCTCATAGGTTTTGCGCGACAGACGCTCGTCATGCGGATAGCTGGGCGAAAGGATATCGTCCTTGTCGGAGCGGCGGATCGCTTGGCGAATGTCCTCGGGGGCGTCATTCTCGTAAAAGGCGCTGATTGCGCCGTCAAAGGGCAGGTCCATGGGCGCTCCTTGCGGGTTGTTCTTGTTTCAATATGGGATGTTAAGGCGCTTAACGCAAACCCGCACGGGTGGCGGCGCGGTCGATTGTGTCGACCACGGCCTGCGGGTCGGCATGATGGGGCATATGGCCCATGCCGGGCAGTCGGGTGAGCGCGCCGTTCGGGATGTCTTTGATCAATTCCTCGGCGTGGATATGCATTGGCACAATGGTATCGGCATCGCCATGAATGATCTCAACCGGCATGGTCAGACGGTCATATTGTGCGGCCATTTCAACCACATGGGGGCGAAGCTGGTGCACCTGCTGGGCGTTGGCGCGGCTGGCGCTGCGGCGTAGGGTCAACCCGGTGCCGATATGTTCGGCATAGCCCTCGGGCGCGGGCTGCGGGGCAAAGATCGCCTCAACACTGCTTTGCACCACGCCTTCGGGGACGAAAGCGGTGACGGCGGGGATAAAAAGCGCACCGCCAAGCCGCGAGGCGCTGAGGTTGTAAATCCAGCCCAGCCCACCGGGCCATGGCTCTGACACCGCAGAGACAAGCACCAGCGCGGCGGTGTCTTTGGGCCGCTGCAACCCCCAGGCCAGCGCCACAGCCCCGCCAAAGGAGTGGCCCAACACGATGGGGTTTTCGACGCCAAGCTGGTCGGCAGCCTTTTGCAGCAGCGCGGCTTGTTCTTGGGGCGATTCCCCCAGCGGGTTCCACGCGCCACGCGCGCCGGGGAGGCGGGCGGTATAGCCCATGCCGGGGCGGTCGAACATAATGACGCGGTAGCGATCGCTCAGCCGTTCCGCGAACCCCATGGTGAAATCACGCAGGTTGCCGCTGGCCCCATGGATCAGCACCAGATCAGGCCCGCTGCCGATAACCTTGGCATGGACCGGCAGGCCATCCACCGTGATGATCTCGCCCTCGGGCGGGTGGCTGGCCTCGGCCCGCGCCTCATGTCGTGCGGCGCGCCATTGGACAAGCGCCACCAGCAGCGCCAGTCCGAGCAGAAGGGCGAGCAGCAGTTTAATGGCCAATCTCATTCATATCGAAGGGGGTGGTTTGGTATATCTCGTTGATCCAATTGCCGTAAAGCAAATGCGCGTGGCTGCGCCAGCGGTTCACCGGGGTGCGCGATGGGTCATCCTCGGGGTAGTAGTTGCAGGGCACGTTGATCGGCACGCCATTCTCAACGTCGCGGTCATACTCTTGTTTCAGCGTGTCGCGGTCGTATTCGAAATGGTTAAAGACATAGAGCGCGCGGTGCGCGGGGTCTTCGATCAGGCAGGGGCCGACTTCATCGCTACCCAAAAGCGTGGTGAGGCCCGCGTGCGTGTTCACTTCGTCTTGGCGCATCTCGGTCCAGCGAGAGACGGGCACGGTGCAATCATCCGAGAACCCGCGCAGATACGGCGAGGCGGGCGCGAGGTTGCGGTGGCGGAAACAGCCGAAGGCTTTCTCGGGCAGGATGTGTTTCTTAACCCCATGGAAATGGTTGATCATCGCCATGCCCCCCCAGCAGACGCCAAAGGTGGAGTGGATGTTGGTCTGGGTCCATTCCATCACTTCGCCTAGTTCGTCCCAATAGGTCACCTCGTTAAACTCAAGATGCTCAATCGGTGCGCCGGTGATGATCAGCCCGTCGAATTTCTCGGCCTTCATTTCCTCGAAGGGGCGGTAGAAGCTTTCCATATGCTCTGCTGCCGTATTGCGGGCTTGGTGGTCGGACATGCGGATGAGGCTGAGTTCAATCTGAAGAGGCGTTGCGCCGATCAGACGGGCGAACTGGTTCTCCGTTTGGATTTTCTTGGGCATCAGGTTCAGCAGGGCGATGCGAAGCGGGCGAATGTCCTGTCGGGACGCCAGTTCCTCGTCCAGCACCATGACCCCTTCGTTGCGCAGAACGTCGAAGGCGGGCAGGCGGGAGGGGATCTTGATGGGCATGAGACAGGTCTTTCAGGGGTAGCCAGAGCAGTCAGGTAATCTTGGGCGTGGTGGGTTCAACCGCCCGAGGGTAGGTGGCGGGCGATAAGATCGGTAAAGTCTTCGGGAGCTTTTAGTGTGTCGATGTCGGCAGGGGTGATCGTGACGCCCCATTTCGACATCGCAGCATAGCGCGGCTGGCGGTGCGACAGCGCGGCGGCATAGGTCCAGCGGATGAAATCATCGGGGTTCACGGCGTCTTCGCGGATATTCTTTTCCGCAAGATAGTCGGCCCACGCACGCGCGAGGAATTCAGGCTGGTAGGCCATCGGCTTGGGGGCTTTGTCGAAGCGGCGGATGAGTTCTTCGGTATGGGCCTCGTCGCCTTTGATCCAGACCAGCAGGCATTCGTCGGCCAATTGGCGCAGAAGCGGGTCGTTGGGGTCTTCGGGGTCGACCCATTCGCAGATCGACCCACCGGTGTCGCAGATGAAATGCGGATAGCCATAGAGCACTTCGGCGCGAGTGGCGAAATAATCAGTGTCTTCCAGCGCGCTGATCTCGGCCCGGCGGAAGGCCTCTTGGCGTTTGGCGTATTCCGCCATGGGCAGGCCGCCGCGCGACGGATCGCCCGGCTTGCCGAGCCACGTGGCCACGGGCGATAGATTGTCGAAGGTGATATTGGACCCGATGTAGATGCTGTCGCTGAGCAGCAGATCACGTAGAAACGGCACCTTCATCGCCTCGGCTTTGGCGTTGTCGGCGATCAGTTCGCCCAGATAGCGGGTGCCGATACGGTAATCGATGGAGTAGTGAAACCAATCCCCGCTGGCGCGCAGCAGGCTGGACAGATGGGTTTTGCCCAAGCCCGACATGCCGAAGATCAGAACTTTGCGGCGCGGCGCGGCGCGCCAGTCGTCAGCCGTGGGGTAGAGCATGTATCACCAAGGTTAAGTGCTTCGTTTCCCCTGAGTACCCCAGTGCTTGACCAGACGCCAGATGCGGCCATCCAGCACCAAAAGCCCAAGCGCCAGAAGGGCAAAGCCGCTGTAGGCGGCAGGGCGCAGGGTTTCATCGCGCAGCCATGCGCCCAGCAGGATCGCGACGGGTGCGACCAGCAGCGTGACCAGCATCAGGTTGCTGCTGCCCGCCATGCCCAGCACCCGGTAATAAAGCAGATAGGCCAGCGCCGTGGCAGCCAGCGCGTAATAGGCAATGGCCATGAGCGTCGCCGGGGCAAGGTCGAGCGTCAGCGGCCCTTCGACCACCCATGCCAGCGGCAGCATGATCAGCGTGGCCCCTGTCAGCATCCCGGCGGCGGCCAGTTGCGGCGGTTGGCCCGGCAGCAGTTTGCGCGCGCAGACACCCGCCATGGCATAGGACATCGCCCCACCCAGCACGGCAAGCTGCGCAAGGCTGCCGAGGTCGAAATTCGTGAGGTTTTCCAGCCCGATGGCGGTGCTGACCCCGGCAAAGCCAAGGCAGACGCCAATCGCCTTGCGCGGGGTGATGCGCTCATCCGCGAGAAAGATCGCGGCGGCCAGCACGCCAAAGATCGCCGTGGCGGCATTGAGGATTGAGGTCAGGCCAGAGGGGATATGCAGCTGCCCCCATGCCATCAGCGAGAAGGGGATCACATTATTCAACAACCCCATCAGCAGGAAGGCCGCCCAGATGCGCGGGTCGCGCGGCAGCGGCAGGCGCATAACGGCGACCGCGCCCCAAAGCACCAGCATCGCCCAGAACACCCGATGCGCAACCGAGGTCAGCGGCCCGATCTCATCCAGTGCCACCCGCACGGCGACAAAGGACGCGCCCCAAAGCAGAGCGAGAAAGCCCATTTCGATCCAAGCACGCGGGGGAATGGTTTTTTGTGTGATCATGACCTCGGGTTTAGGCCGTTCCATTGATCGGCACGACCCGAAAGATGCGCATGCATAAAAAACGCCGCCCGAGGGGTTCGGGCGACGTGATCTCAACGGTTCTGGTGTGGATTAGAAGGTGAAACCCACTTTGACACCAAAGGCCACGGCATCGTTGTCTTCGAATTCCGCTGCCGGGGCAAAGCCCGGAATGGCCGTCTCTGCGTCACCGATGTTGACGTAGCGCACGCCGGTGGTGATTCTCATATTGTCGCGGGTATAGACGGCGGCCAGCGCGAGGCTCTTGTTGCCATCGGTCGGGCCGAGGTTGGAGGCAAAGCCGCCTTCGGACTTCTCATAGCCAACGGAAGCAGAGACCGACCAGTTGTCATTCAGACGACGGCCCACACCCAGCGAGTAGGTGAAAACATCGTTCTCATAGCTCACGAGGGAGGCCCCGCCCGTGGCGCCAGCATAGGCAGCCGGAGAAATATCGAAGGACGACCAATCAACCCAGCGGATGCCACCAAAGAGCAGAGTGTCAGCCGCGATACCGGTCTGGAAGTCGAGGTTCACCGACTGCGGTGTTTCGATTTCGGTCGTGCTCATGACTGCGCCGAACTCGGTGGTGTCTACGTCATGTTCGATCTTAGAGTTATAAGTCAGCGCTACGCGCATGGCGATGTCGGGGCGCTCATAGGCGACACCAGCGACATAACCGACGCCTGTGTCGCGCTCACCATCAACCGTATAGCCGCCGACGAAGGGGACAGCCGCTGTGGCTTCGATGGTTTGCACACGCAGACCGCCGTGAACGCTGAAGTTGTCGTTCATGCGGTAGCGCAGCAGGCCGGTCAGAGCGTGCGCATCAAGATCAGCCTGCGCGCCTGCGGCGTAGTAGCCGGTGCCCGTGGGGTAATCGATGTCAGCGCCAAAGGGCTGGTCATAAATGATCGCATAGGACAGTTTGTCGTTGATGTCTGCCTTATAGGCGGCGCCAAACTGCATGTAGCTTTCTGTGGCATTGCCTGAATCGCGGCTGCCGAGCGCCGCAACCGAGGTGCCCGACGTGTCGGGCGAGATATGCCCGAAGCTGAACTCGGCATAGCGCCCGTTTTCAAACAGGGCGTTGATGGATTGGCCCGACCGATCGATACCGCCAGCGTGAACGAGTGCCGTAGATGCCAACAGTGCCGGAATTGCCAAGAAATAGGTTTTCATTTGCTTTCCTCCCAAGACTTCTGTGCGGTTCCTCCCCGGCACAGGTTAGAAATGATCTAAGCGGATAGCTGCCGTTTGCGTCAATCACTGACCTTGGGTCAGGTTGAAATCTGGGCAAACATTACTTGGGGTGTGCTTTGCGGGTCTCAAACCAGATGTTGAGGTAATTGCCCGCAAAAATGATCGCGGCCCCGACGAAGACCCAGACATCGAGCGCTTCGGCATAGAGGAGCATCCCGACGACCGCGATCGCCGGAAGGCGGACGAAATCAATCGGCACCACCACGGTCGCGGGGGCGAGGCTCAGCGCGTTGGTTAGACAGTAATGCGCAAGCAACCCACAGGCGCCGACGAGCAGCAGAAAGGGCATCGTCTCAACAGTAGGTCCGGCGATATCGCCGTCGTAGCCCGCCGAGATCAGGCCAAAGATCAATTGCAGCGTTGTGAGGTAGAATAGGATCGTGGTGATCCCTTGGGTGCGCGTCAGCCGCTTGGTCAGCACATTGGTCAGGGCAAAGAAGACCGCACAGCCCGCCGCCGCCAGAATGCCGGTGTTGAGGTTGCCAATATCAGGCCGTGCGACGATCAGAATGCCGATGAACCCCATGACGGCGGCCAGCGCCCGCGTGGCGGTCAACCGTTCGCCCAGCAGAAAGATCGACAGAACGATGACCCAAAGCGGTGAAGTGAACTCTAGCGCGAAGACCTGCGCCAGCGGGATCAGCGACACGGCGAGGAACCATAGGTTCTGCCCGGTGAAATGCGCGAGGTTGCGGATAAGTTGTAGGCCAAAGTTGCGGGTGTTGATCTGCCGCCACGCCCCGGTGGCCCAAGCGAGCGACAGGACGATGATCACACCGATCACACTGCGGTAGAGCATCACCTCAAAGGTATCGAACCGTGCCGAGAGTTCACGCCCCGCCACAGCCATGGTCGAGAAAGAGCCGATGGAGCCGATCATCCAGAGTGCAGCGCGGACGGTGGGGGTCATGTGGGGTTGGTCAATTGGTCATCGCCCTTGGCCTCGTCGCCGATGATTTGGCGGTCGGTGATCGGGGTGTCGGTGATCTTGTAGTCGCGTGTGATCCCGGCGGTGAGCCTTGCCCAGTCTGAAGCCGCCGTGCGGTTCTGATGCGCCGCAAAGGCTGCGCGGTCGGTGAAAAGTTCCGATACCTGCCACAGGAGGGGATCGTCGGTGGGCGTCACGTCGAAGCGCAAACACCCCGGCTCGGCACGGGTGAGGCGCAGATGCGCGTCAAGCCCCGCGCGCACCCGGTCCGCCTCGGCCCGGGTGGCGCAGCGAAGGTGGCCGGTTAGGGCCACCCTCATGTTTATTCCCACTCGATGGTGCCCGGAGGTTTCGAGGTGATGTCATAGGTGACGCGGTTGATGCCCGGCACCTCGTTGATGATCCGCGTGGCGGTTTCACCAAGGAAGTCATGGGTGAACGGGTAGTAGTCCGCTGTCATGCCGTCGACGGACGTCACCGCACGCAGGGCGCAGGCGAAGTCATAGGTCCGGCCATCGCCCATCACGCCCACGGTACGCACAGGCAGGATCGCCACGAAGGCTTGCCAGATATCGTCATAGAGACCATGGCGGCGGATCTGATCGATATAGACCGCATCGGCCTCGCGCAGGATCGCCAGCTTCTCGCGGGTGATCTCACCGGGGCAGCGGATCGCAAGGCCCGGCCCGGGGAAGGGGTGGCGGCCAATGAACGAAGGCGGCAGCCCGAGTTCACGGCCCAGCTCGCGCACTTCGTCTTTGAACAACTCGCGCAGCGGCTCGACCAGTTTGAGGCCCATCTTTTCGGGCAGGCCACCGACATTGTGGTGGCTCTTGATGGTGACCGAAGGGCCGCCGGAGAAGGAGACGCTTTCGATCACATCGGGGTAGAGCGTGCCTTGGGCCAAGAAAGTCGCATCGCCCACGTCTTTTGCGTGTTTCTGGAACACATCGATAAAGAGCTTGCCGATGATCTTGCGCTTGGTCTCGGGGTCCGAGACACCGTCGAGCTCGCCCAAGAACAACTCTTGCTCGTCAGCGTGGATCAGCGGCATGTTGTAGTGGTCGCGGAACATGGTGACGACCTCTTCGGCCTCACCCTTGCGCAGCAGACCGTGGTCAACGAAGACGCAGGTCAACTGATCGCCAATGGCTTCGTGGATCAGCACGGCGGCGACGGAGGAGTCCACGCCGCCGGAAAGGCCACAGATCACCTTCTGGTCGCCAACCTGCTCGCGGATCGCGGCAATGGCTTCCTCACGGTAGGCGCTCATCGTCCAGTCGCCTTTGAACCCTGCCAGACGCACGAAGTTCTCATAAAGGCGCGGGCCGTTGGGCGTGTGGTGCACCTCGGGGTGGAATTGCACCGCGTAGAAGTGACGTTCAACATCCGCGGTAATGGCGAAAGGCGCGTTGGGGGAGGTGCCATAGACCTCAAACCCCGGAGCGATCTTGCTGACGTGGTCGCCGTGGCTCATCCAGACCTGTTCGCGGTCGGTGGCAAACCAACCCTCCAGCAGATCAAGCTGTTGGCCTGTGGGGGTTACGAAAGCCCGTCCAAATTCGGCGGTGCCGTGACCGCGCTCCACATGGCCGCCAAGGCAATGCATCATGACCTGTTGGCCATAGCAGATGCCCAAGATCGGCACGCCCAGTTCAAACACAGCCTGCGGCGGACGTGGTGCGCCTTCGGCAAACACAGAGGACGGGCCGCCCGACAGGATCACCGCCTTAGGCGCGAATTCCTTGAGGAAGGCTTCGTCCACCGTGTTGAACGGGTGGATTTCGCAAAAGACGTTCAGCTCCCGCAGGCGACGCGCGATAAGCTGCGTGACCTGGCTGCCGAAGTCGATGATGAGAAGGCGGTCATGGGTGATATCTGTCATGGGGCCGTGATTAGGCCCGTGGGCGCGCTCTGGCAAGTCTCTAGCGGGCCGAAGACGTAGCCCTGTCGCGTTTAATTCGCGCAAGTGGCGCGAGGACGGCACGCGATGTCGCTTTTTGCCGCTAGAGGGCGTTATCCGCGCGAAGGGGCACTTGGGAATGGGGTAGGCACAGGCCAAGAGTTGCGGGAAGGATAGAGCAATGGCGGAATCAGCACGACGGGCACGCGGCGGCGGAGGTGCGGCACGGCGCGCGGCACGCACGGCCGTCTCATTCGAGACAGCGCGCTATATCGAGCGGAACATCCCGAACTTCGAAGTGCTGACCGAAGAAGCGCTGGAGATTATCGAGCATAACGCCGACACAGTGCTTGAAGAGATCGGTGTGAACTTTCCCGACAACCCCGATGCGCTGGCACTGTGGCGTGACGCCGGGGCCGATGTGCAGGGCGAACGGGTGCGTATTCCACGGGGGCTAGCGCGCAAGCTGTGCTCTACCGCCCCCTCGACGATCACCCAAGTGGCGCGCAACCGCGAGCGGGATGTGGTGATTGGAGGCAAGAGCCTTGTCCTCGCCCCGGTCTATGGCCCGCCCTTCGTGCGCGATGCCGCAGGGGGGCGCCGCTATGCTACGCTGGCGGATTTCCAGAAGTTCGTGAAGCTCGGCTATATGTCGAAATGGCTGCATCACTCGGGGGGGACGGTATGTGAGCCGACCGACATCCCGGTGAACAAGCGCCACCTCGATATGCTGCATGCTCATATGACGCTCAGCGACAAACCCTTCATGGGGTCGGTGACCGAGCCGTCGCGCGCGCAGGACAGTGTCGATATGTGCGGCATCCTTTTTGGTAAGGACTTCGTGCAGGAAAACACGGTGATGACCTCGCTCATCAACATCAACTCGCCGATGACATTCGACGATGTGATGATGGGGGCGCTCAAGGTGTATGCCGAGAACAATCAGGCCTGCATCATTTCGCCGTTTATCGTTGGGGGTGCGATGGCCCCGGTGAGTGTCGCAGGGACATTGACGCAGGTCTTGGCCGAGACTTTGGCAGGCATCGCCTATAGCCAGCTCGTCCGCCCCGGTGCGCCTGTGATCATGGGGGCTTTCGTGACCTCCATCGACATGAACAGCGGTGCGCCCACATTCGGCACGCCTGAGGCTGCGCATATCACCTATGGCGCTGGGCAACTGGCCCGCAGGCTGAACCTGCCTTACCGGAGCGCCGGGTCTTTCAATGGCTCGAAACTGCCCGATGCGCAGGCGGCCTATGAGACCTCCAACAGTCTGAACATGGGGCTTCTGGCTGGGGTGAACTTCATGCTGCACGCCTGTGGCTGGCTGGAAGGGGGGCTTGTGTCTTCTTTCGAGAAGTTCGTCATGGATGCCGATCAACTGGGCACGCTGCATCACCTCGCCCGCGGGGTGGAGATGGACGAGAACGCGCAGGCCATGGACGCAATCCGCGAAGTCGGGCCGGGGGGGCATTACCTCGGTTGCGCCCATACACAGAACAACTTCCGCGAGGCGTTTTGGAAATCCGACCTGCTGGATTACAAACCCTTCGAGACATGGTCGGATGAGGGGGCGCGCGATACACAGACCCTTGCCACCGCGCGGGTCGAAAAGATGCTCGCCGATTATCAGCAACCCGCGCTAGATCCGGCCATTCGCGAGGCGCTTGATGCCTATGTCGCGACCCGCAAGGCAGCGGAGCCGGATAGCTTTACCTAAAATAGGACTGCGGGGGGCTTTCCCCCGCCGCGGCCTCTACGCGCTGGGGCTCTGCGCGGCTCTCAGAAAACGCGCTTCGCCGACCATGGCGATCAGCACATCCACATGCCGGATCAGGCTATAGCTTGCATCTGCCGTCTTGCGCTGGGTGTCCAACTCGGCCTCGATCTCGATCAGTTTGATCAGCGCCGTGCCGTGGCGCGGCAACATGCCAAAGCCCAATATGCGGGGCAGATGGGTGCCGCGCCGGTAATCCTCGGCTCCGATACGGGCGGCGCGCATCAACAGGCGCGGGCGGTGAAGTCTTTGCAGCATGGTCAGTACATCTTGCATCACAACTCTCCGGTGAACGGGGGGGTGAATCACCCCGGATCATCGAAGCATGGCACAACCTTTCCGGGTGTTGCGCGTCATGGCTTCGCGGCGCACGGCGCATACCGATGCTGTTTACCTTTTGGAAACAATCATTGCCAAATGCGACGATTTTAACCAACGGGTAACCAAAACATCCATAGGTTGTGAATAACTCTGGGGATAACTCTCCGGCTTGGGGACCCGCCAAAATGGAAGTGGCAGTCAATTGAAGGCGCATCACCAAATCCAACAGACCGTCCTGCCGGGATGGGTGCCGCACGGAGCCCTGCATTACCTCGCACATACGGAGACCGGCGCACCGATCCGGGCTTTGGCACGCCAAGCTGGCTGCCATGCCTCGACCATCATGCGCCAAATCCGCCGTATCGAGACAAGGCGCGACGATCCGCTGGTGGATGCCGCCCTGCGCAGGCTCGGGGCGGTGCGGCGCGCTTTGGATTGTACTGCTGGCCCCCCAGCAGGAAAGACAGCGACAATGACCAAACCCGCCATCCCCCTTCTTGACGAAGACACTTTCGCCGCCGAGGCGCTGCGGGTCCTTCGGCGCCTGCATGAGACGGGCGCGATCCTCGCCGTGGCCGAGGGCATGGAAAAGGCCGTCGTCTTGCGCGAGACGGACACCGGCCCCGGCGCACGCACCGCGGTGGTGGACAGCGCCGTGGCGCAGGCGATGGCCCTTAAAGATTGGATCGCCCCCGGCAGCGCAGGCCGGGTAACGCGCTACCGCATCACCAGCGCAGGGCGGGCTGCGCTGCGGCGGATGGTAGAAGACCAAGGCGCGGGCGCACATGGCTTTGCCGAAGATCAGACCGCGTTTCTGGGCTTGGCCAGCGGCCCCGAGGCGGAAGAGGGCGCGGATGCCGATGCGGCCCCGCGCCGAGGCCGCTATTGCCTGTCGGAAAGCCCGCTGTCTGCGCTTGCTCGGCGGCGCGACAAATCCGGTGCGCCCTTTCTGAACGAGGGGCTGGTCCATGCCGGTGAAAGGCTGCGTGAGGATTTCGAACTGGCCCAGATGGGCGGTGAGGTGACCCAAAATTGGGATCATTTCCTGACGCCGGGCGCAAAACCCAGCGGGCGGCGTGAGGGCTCGGGCAGCATGGCCGCGGCAGAGGCGCGCAAGCGGGTGGCAGATGCCATGGCCGACCTCGGCCCCGGTCTGTCTGACGTGGTGCTGCGCTGTTGCTGCTATCTGGAAGGGTTGGAGACCACTGAAAAGCGGCTGGGATGGTCGGCGCGATCAGGCAAGATCGTGCTGCGGATCGCGCTGATGCGGCTCAAACGACACTACGACGAAACCGTAGGCCCGGGCGGCCCGATGATCGGATAAAGAAGGGGCGGCAGGGTGATGATCCTGCCGCCCCGGTTGTTTCAGTCTGCGACCTTCGTCGGCGTCTCATCTGTCACCGAAATCGCCACTTCGTCTTTCTCACAAGCGTCACGCACGCCGGCGGCATAGTCGGGGTGCACTTTTTCCAGCACCGCATACCAGCGTTCTTTTACCTGCTGCGAACAGGGCGCCATGGCACCGGCCATGTTCTCATGCAGACGGTCACGCTGCGCCTGATCGAACACCTCGGTGTAGAGCTTGCGCGGCTGGACGTAATCGGCATCCGTCTCCTCTTGAACATAGCGATCCGCATCGCCCGAGATGCGCAGCGGAGGCTCTTGCACCGACGGGTCGGGGCGGGCCGATTCCTCATATTGGTTCGGCTCGTAATAGGCATCCGGGTGGCCGGTCTGCTGGGGGAAGAACCGCATGGAGCCGTCCTTGTGGTAGTGGTGCATCGGCGCGGCCTTGGGCGCGTTGGCGGGCAGCGCCTCGTAATGCGTGCCAAGACGGTAGCGGTGCGCGTCCGCATAGGAAAAGACCCGCGCTTGCAACATCTTATCGGGTGAAAACCCAATCCCCGGCACCTTGTTCGAGGGCGAATAGGCGGCGTTCTCGATGCTTTGGAAGTAGTTGTCGGGGTTGCGGTTGAACTCTAGCATACCGACCGGGATCAACGGGTAATCCGCATGCGGCCAGACTTTGGTCAGGTCAAAGGGGTTAAAGCCGCAGGTCTCGGCCTCTGCCTCGGGCATGACTTGGATATTCAGCTCCCATTTCGGGAATTCGCCGCCTTCGATCGCGTTGAAGAGATCCTCTTGGAAGTTCTCGCGGGTCGAGCCGATCAGCTTTTCCGCGTCTTCATTGGTGCGGTTGCGGATTTCCTGCTGGCAGCGGAAGTGGAACTTCACCCAATGACGCTCGCCCTTGGCGTTCCACATCGAATAGGTGTGGCTGCCGTAGCCGTGCATGTGCATCGGGTTCACCGGAATGCCGCGGTCCGACATCAGGATGGTCACCTGGTGCACGCATTCGGGCTGAGCCGCCCAGAAGTCGAACATCGCCTCGGGCGAGCGCAGGTTGGTGCGCGGGTGGCGTTTCTGGGTGCGGATGAAGTCCGGGAATTTATAGGCATCGCGGACAAAGAAGATCGGGGTGTTGTTGCCCACAACGTCCCAGTTGCCTTCCTCGGTGTAGAACTTCACAGAGAATCCGCGCACGTCACGCTCACTGTCGGCGGCACCCAATTCGCCTGCCACGGTGGACCAGCGCGAGAGGACTTCGCAGGTCTTGCCCACTTCGGAGAAGATCGCCGCACAGCTGTATTCGCTGATGTCATGGGTCACGGTAAAGGTGCCTTCGGCGCCCCAGCCCTTGGCGTGAACGGCCCGCTCGGGGATGCGCTCGCGGTTCTGATGGGCCAGTTTTTCGATCAATTGGTAATCGTCCAGCAAGACCGGGCCACGGCTTCCGGCGGTTTTGCTGGTTTCATTGGTCGGCATCGGCGCGCCGGCGGTGGTGGTGAGACGCTTGCTCATCTTGGGTTCCCCTCGGTTATTGTCTGAGGGGAAGATGATCCATTTCGCCCATAATTTCCAATTGCAGTTTTGTAAAATTGCGATAGGTAAAAGTTATGAACTTCACCCTAAAGCAACTTGAATATTTCCGCGCACTGGCGACTTTGGGCAACTTCGGGCGGGCGGCGGAGGCCAGCAATATCTCTCAGCCTGCGCTTTCCGTGCAGATCCGCACCTTGGAGGAGTCGCTGGGGGGGCGGTTGATCGAACGGCAAAGCCGCGCCTCGGTCCTGACGCCCTTGGGCCGCGAGGTGCTGACCCGCGCCGAGGATATTTTGCGCCGCGCCAAACTGTTGGAAGCCACGGCGCGCGAACAGGTGGGGCTGGCGGGCACCTTGAACCTTGGGCTGATCCCGACGGTGGCGCCCTATCTTTTGCCCGGTGTGCTGGCCGCCCTGCGCGCGCAGGATATTTCCCTGCGGGTCGAGGTGCGCGAGGCGCAGACCGATCAGCTGTTGGCCGATTTGCGGGCCGGGGCGCTGGACGCGGCGGTGATGGCGGTGCCAACAGGCGAAACCGGTCTGGCCGAAATGCCCCTGTTCGAAGATCGCTTTCTGCTGGCGGGCTCCGCCGAGCGGATGGCGGGGGCGGCGGTTGTCCGTCCGACCGATCTGGCCCGCACGCCGCTGATGCTGCTGGAAGACGGTCACTGCCTGACCGATCAAGCGCTAGAGGTTTGTCAGCGGGACCGGACGCAGGCGGGCATCCACACGGGCGCTTCGTCTCTCGCGACCCTATCGCGGCTGGTGGAGGCGGGGTTTGGCATGACCTTGATGCCCGAGATCGCCGCCAAAACCGAGCTTGATGCCGCGCCGGGCCTACGGCTGCACCGTTTCGGCACACCGGAGCCAGCGCGGCAGATCGGGCTCGTGCGCCGGGCGGGCACGCCGGGCAGCGGTTGGGCGGCGCAATTGGCCCAGACGCTGAAAGATGTGGGGGAAGGGCTGACCGGGCAGCTACGCGCGACATACTAGGCGCGGGCGGGGCAGCGGGGTCAGAGGGACCGGGCCAAATGGCCCGATCCGTCACTCAAAGGGCGCTTAGGCCGCTTCGGTCTGCTTCTGGTTTTCGAGGTATTCCAGCAGGGTCTCGGGGCTGGAAACACCGTAGGGGTCATCGCCGTGGTTGTCGCTGATGCCGGGCTCTTCGAACCATGCTTCGATCTGACCGTCGTTAACGATCGCCGCATAGCGCCAGCTGCGCGCGCCGAAGCCGAGGTTGTCTTTGGCCACCAACATGCCCATGCGGCGGGTGAACTCGCCGGACCCATCAGGGATCACGTCGATGTTCTGGACGCCCTGCATCTCTTTCCACTTGTTCATGACAAAGCTGTCGTTGACCGACAGGCAATAGATCGCGTCGATGCCATGCTCTTGGAACGCTGCGAAGTTGTTCTCAAAACCGGGCAGCTGGTAGGTGCTGCATGTCGGCGTGAAGGCACCGGGGAGCGAGAACAGAACAACGCGCTTGCCTTTGAAGAAGTCTTCGCTGGTTTTGTCTTCCCAGCGGAAGGGGTTGTTGCCTTCGATGCTTTCGTCGCGCACGCGCGTTTTGAAGGTGACGTTGGGAACTTGAATACCGGGTTTCATCGCGTCTCTCTTTCTCGGATTGGAATCTTTGTCGGTTGGTAGCCCATATAGGCAGCCTGAGCAACTCTCGCAATGCTGCAACTGCATTGTAATTTTCCGGTTATAAAACAAAGCACTAAATCATTGGCAAGGGGTGATGCCGCTGGTGCATGGCAGCCTTGTCTTGGGGGCGCATGCTGTAGGTGGTCATCGGGTCAAGGACTGTGATAAACAGGGTGCGACACAATGATCAGAGGCCCCCGATGCGCGATCTGAAGATACCCGAACAGCGCCACCCCGAAAAGGCGCGCAAGCCCGACAACGCCCAGCCAAAAAAACCGAGCTGGATCAGGGTCAAAGCGCCCGGCGGCAAGGGCTATGCCGAGACGGCGCGCATCATGCGTGACAACAAGCTGACCACGGTTTGTGAAGAGGCGGGCTGCCCTAATGTTGGCGAGTGCTGGTCTCAAGGGCACGCCACCATGATGATCATGGGCGAGGTCTGCACCCGCGCCTGTACCTTCTGCAACATCGCCACGGGTAAGCCACCAGAGGATCTGGATGTGTTCGAGCCGGGCCGCGTGGCCGATGCTGTCGCCAAGCTGGGGTTGAACCATGTGGTTATCACGAGCGTTGATCGCGACGATATCGAAGATGGCGGGGCGGAGCACTTCGCCCAGACCATCCGCGCCGTGCGCCACCGCAGCCCCGACACGACGATCGAAATTCTAACACCGGATTTCATCCGTTGCGGTCCCGAAGCCCTTGAAAAGGTTGTCGAAGCGCGGCCGGATGTGTTTAACCACAACCTCGAAACCGTACCGGGCCTCTACCCCGAAGTGCGCCCCGGCGCGCGTTACTTCCACTCTCTCCGCCTGCTTCAGCGGGTAAAGGAACTGGACCCGTCGATGTTCACCAAATCGGGCATCATGGTGGGCTTGGGCGAAGATCGGCAATCGGTCATTCAGGTGATGGAAGACATGCGCGCCGCCGACATCGATTTCCTGACCATTGGCCAGTATCTGCAGCCCACGCCTAAGCACCACGCGCTGGACCGTTTTGTCACGCCGGAGGAATTCACCTCCTACGAAAAAGCGGCCTACGGCAAGGGCTTCCTCATGGTTTCCGCCACGCCGCTGACCCGGTCGAGCTATCACGCGGGCGACGATTTCGCGCGTCTGCGCGAGGCGCGGAACCGCAAGCTGGGTATCGCGTAATCCCAGGAAGACGCGCCCGGCGTTAACCGCCGGGCAGGGCTTTGAGGTAGGCCGCAATCGCTTCGCGGTCGCTTTCGGGGAGTTGGGCAAGGTTGCTGACCACCTCGGCCATCTCTCCGCCCGCGCTATCCCATTCCGGCGTGAAGCCGGAGGTGAAATATTCCACCAGATCGGCCTTGGACCACTCAAGATGTGCGGGCGTGATGCCGGGAATGCGCCCCTTGCCCGAGGGGTTCGGCGCGCCGGTCAGCCAAGCGTCCTGCTCTAACCCGCCCAAGGCGTTGCGTGGCGTGTGGCATTCGCCGCAATGGGCCAGCCCTTCGACAAGGTAGCGCCCGCGCGCTACCTGTGTGTCTGACGCATCGGCCAGCACGAAATCTTCGTCAAAGAACATAACCTTCCACGCGCCGAGGCCCCGACGGATGTTGAAGGGAAAACCCACCTCATGCGGCAGGCTCGGGACATCTGCAGCGGGCAGGGTTTGCATATAGGCAAAGAGGTTCACCACGTCCTGCGGGGCGAGGTGTTGGTAGGCCGTATAGGGAAAGGCGGGGTAGTAGTGCTGGCCTTCGGGCGAGACGCCGCGCGTCACGGCGCGGGCAAACTCTGGCAAGGTCCAGTCGCCGATGCCATGGTATGCATCGGGCGAGATATTGGGCGCGTGGAAGGTGCCAAAATCGCTGGGGAAGGGCAGGCCACCGGCCAGAACCAGCATCTCCCCCCCCTCACTCTCGGGGGCGGCATGGCACGAAACGCAGCCCCCGGCAGCAAAGACCCGCGCCCCCGCTTCCGGGTCAGGCGTCAGACCTGCGGCATAAGACGGCTCAAGCGGATCGGGCCGGGTTGCGACCCAGCCAAGGGCCGCGCCGAGAACGGCACAGCCCAGCAGTACAGGGACAATAGGGCGCAAGGATCAGTTCTTGGGGCCGCGGTAATCGTCGTGGCAGGCGCCGCAGGCCTTGCCCACCGCACCCATGCCCGCTTTCAGGGCGTCAAGATCGGTGCCTGCGGCCTCGATCATATCCGCGCTGGCGGTCTCCAGCGCCATGAAGGCGTCGTTGAACCCCTCAGAATTGCTCCAGATTTCGGCCTTGGCGCGGGACCCTTCAACGGCGCCTTGCTCAGTGCCCTCAAGCCAAAGCGTGCCGGGCTGAAAACCCGCGGCGGCATGAAGATTGGTGGCGGCGGCGGTTGCCATTTCAGCGTTATAGTCCGTCTCGCCCTTGGCCATCCCGCCCAAGATGCCGGTGTGGTAGGCGATCAGTTGCATCTGCGCATGGCGCGCGTTCACCGCGTCACTCGCGGCTTTTTCGCTGTGGTTAGCGGCGAAGCCGGCAGTGGCGATCAATGCGGCGCTGACGCCGATGGCAGTAATGCTTTTGGTCAAATACATGGTCATCTCCCTTTTCTTGCCGCAGCGTAGCATGGGAGGGGCGGGTCACAAAAAACAAAAAAGTGATCAGCAGGATACAGGCGCGCTTCGGCTTAGAACCGGCGGGGGATACGCTCTGCCGTGGCCCAGTCGGGCCAATAGCCCAGCCATTCGATCGACCCGATGGCCAAGGCCGCCGCGATGATTGCAAAGGCCACGATCACCCGTTTCCCCGAGGGTGGATTGCGCGCCCATTGGGACATCCGCAGCAGCCACCGCGGGTCCATCACGTAAAGCGAACTTTCCCGATGAAAGGCAGGTTGCGGTTGCGTTGGGCAAAGTCGATGCCATAGCCCACGACGAATTCGTCCGGGATTTCAAAGCCGGTCCAATCCGCTTTCAAATCCACTTCGCGCCGGGTGGGTTTGTCGAGCAGGGCAATGGATTTCAGCCGCGCTGGTTCGCGCGAGCGGAGCAGGTTGGTGACATGGTGCAGGGTGTGGCCGGTGTCGACGATATCTTCGACGACCAGCACGTCGCGCCCTTCGATTGCGCCGCGCAAATCCTTGAGAATGCGCACTTCCCGGCTGCTCTCCATGCCGTCGCCATAGCTGGACGCTTCGAGGAAATCGACCTCGATCGGCAGGTCCAATTCGCGCACCAGATCGGCGATGAACACAAAAGACCCGCGCAGCAGGCCGACCACGACCAATTTATCGGTGCCGTTGAATTCGTCATGGATCTCACGGCAGAGATCCTCGATCCGCGCCGCGATGGCCTTGGCCGAGATCATTTCGTCGATGACATAAGGCCCGTGTGCCATGGTTTTGCCCTTGAATCTGCGGGGTTGAGACGTGAAATAGGGGGTAACCTGCAACGCAACGGAACGCAATGCCCACCCATTCAGAGACCCGCCAACTGCCCTATAGCGCGCAACAGATGTATGATCTTGTCGCCGATGTGGCTCGCTATCCCGAATTCCTGCCTTGGACCGCTGCTGCGCGCATTCGCAGTGACGAAGACCGGGGCGATCACCGGGTGATGGAAGCCGATCTTGTGATCTCTTTCAAAGTGTTTCGGGAGCGGTTCACCAGCCGCGTCGTGCTCTGGCCCGAGGCCAAGAAGATCGACACCGAATATCTGGATGGGCCGTTCAAGTATATGAAATCAAACTGGCATTTCGAGGATAACCTCGAAGGCTGTCAGGTGCATTTCTTTGTCGATTTCGAATTCAAGAACATGATCCTGCAAAAGGTCATCGGCGTGGTTTTCAACGAAGCGATGCAGCGCATCGTGCGGGCCTTTGAGAACCGTGCGAAAGAGCTTTACGGGCCCAAAGGCTAAAGCGCCGCGAAGCCTCGCAGCAACAGGCCAAGCGCGTGGTCACGGGCCGCAAGCCGTACCGTGTCGCGGCCCTGGGCGCCGAACTCGATCGTTTCCGTCTGAACGCCCTCCGCTGTGGCAAGGCCAAAACAAACGCGGCCTTCGGGTTTATGCTCTGATCCGCCGGGCCCGGCGATGCCTGTGATCGATACGGCGATCTGCGCCTCAGAGTTTGCCAATGCGCCCGCCGCCATCTCTGCGGCCACCTGTTCAGACACTGCACCCCATTGCGCGAGCGTCGCCTCTGACACGCCCAACATCGCGATTTTCGCGGCATTGGTATAGGTCACGAAGCCCCGGTCGAGCAGCGCCGAAGACCCCGGCAAGTCAGTCAGTGCGGCAGCTACTATTCCGCCCGTGCAACTCTCCGCACAGGCGACCATTGCGCCGGTTTCGCGTGCCTTTTCCAAGAGTTGCGCCGCGAGGATCATTTACAGGGCCCCGTGGTAAAGCGCCGCCAAGGCCATGACGCCAAACGCGGCGAAGATGCCGGCAAAGATATCGTCAAGCATCACACCAAAGGGGCCACCCTGACGGTCTGCCCAGCCAATGATCAGCGGTTTGGTGATGTCAAACAACCGGAATAGGGCAAAGGCGGCGATCCAACCGGGCCACATGGCAAGGATCGGAATTTGCATGGACCAAGCGGCATAAGACAAGGGCAAAAGCGCGATCCACTGGCCGACCAATTCGTCGATCACCACTTCGCCGGGATCATGATCCGGCCCGCCGGCCGTATAGCGCGCTGTGGCCCACCAGCCCAACGGGATGGCCACAAGGATGCCAATCACCAACAGGGGAAAGCCGCCGAACACATGCAGAAGCCACGCATAAGGCAGCGCAACAAGCGACCCCCAAGTGCCCGGCGCGGGGCGGATATGGCCAACGCCCAGAAGTGTCGCAATGAGATGAGCAGGGGTCATGATTTCACCAATGTTGCTGTGGCCATACAGGCAATGCCTTCGCCACGTCCGGTAAAGCCGAGGCGCTCGCTTGTTGTCGCTTTGACGGATACGCGGTCGACCTCAAGCCCTAGCATCTCGGCCATAGAGGCGCGCATCGGCTCCACATGGGGGCCAATCTTAGGGGTTTCGCAGATCAGCGTGCAATCAACGTGGGTCAGCGTAAATCCCATATCGCGGGCCATCTGCGCGGCATGGCGCAGAAAGATATCACTGCGCGCGCCTTTCCACTGCGGATCGCTCGGCGGGAAGTGCTGGCCGATGTCGCCCCGTGCCAGCGCGCCATAGATCGCGTCAGTGACCGTGTGCAGCGCCACATCGGCGTCAGAATGGCCGACCAGCCCGTGGGTGTGCGGAATGTCGAGGCCGCAGAGGGTCACGTGATCTCCGGGGCCAAAGGCGTGCACGTCAAATCCGTTGCCGGTGCGAATGTCCATGCGGGTCTCCAATATGCGGGCGGCGCGGGCGAAATCCTCGGGCCGGGTGATTTTCAGGTTATCGGCGCTGCCTTGGGTGATGGCAACGGTCAGGCCCGCCGCGCGGGCGACTTCGACATCATCCGCCGCTTGGCCGTCATAGGCGGCATGGGCCGCGCGGATCGCGGCAAGGTCAAAGCCCTGCGGTGTCTGCGCGGCGAACAGGGCGCTGCGGTCTTGCGTGCCGGTGACGCGGCCATCCGCGCCCTTCCAAAGCGCATCGGTGACCGGCAGGCCGGGGGCCGCTGCTTGGTTCTGGTCGAGCGCATCAATCACGCCAGCAATGATCTGGGCCGAAACGCAGGGCCGCGCGGCGTCATGGATCAACACCTTCTCCGCGTGCCGAATGGCCCCAAGCCCGCGTTGGACCGAGGCCGCACGCTCCGCCCCGCCGGTGGTGACGGTAACGCCTTGGGCCGCAAATGCCTCGGCTTGATCCATGTCGTCTTCGTGCAGCACCAGCACGATTTCGGTGATCTGGGGTAGGGTGCGAAACACGGCGAGGGTGTGATCGATCACACGCGCCCCCGCCAGCGCCTGCCATTGTTTTGGCTGCGGACCGCCCGCGCGGCTGCCGCGCCCTGCGGCGACGATCAAAGCTGCGATACTCATGCGGGCAATCTGGAAAACGTGGTGAACATGGCCCTGTCTAGGCAATGCGGCGGCGGGGTGCAATCTGGGGTGGCTGCCTAAAAAATAAGCAGTTGCTTGGCGCATAGCTGCTTTTCAGGCTAGTTTCATTGAGGTCACCCCGTGGCAGAGCTACACAGCAAGGGACCGCACAAGGATTAAGCACGTGACCGCCGACCCCCTGACATTCGACCCTCCGGTATTCCTCGCCCCGATGGCGGGGATCACCGATCTGCCCTATCGCAGCCTCGTGGCGCGATTCGGGGCCGGTTTGGTCGTGTCGGAGATGGTCGCCAGCCAAGAACTGCTCAGCCGCCGCCCCGGTACCCGAGAGAAGGCAGAGTTGGGGTTGGATGTCATCGGCACCTCCGTCCAGCTCGCGGGGCGCGAAGCCGAGCCGATGGCCGAAGCCGCACGGATGGTCGAGGCGATGGGTGCGCGGATCATCGACATCAACATGGGCTGCCCGGCCAAGAAAGTGACGCAGGGCGCCTCGGGCTCGGCGCTGATGAAGACGCCTGATCACGCGCTGCGGCTAATTGAGGCGGTTGTGGGCGCGGTCAACGTGCCTGTGACACTCAAAACCCGGCTCGGCTGGGACGACAATATGCTCAACGCCGCACCCATCGCCAAACGGGCCGAGGATGCGGGCGTGCAGATGATCACAATTCACGGGCGCACGCGCTGTCAGTTCTACAAGGGCCGCGCCGATTGGGCCGCGATACGGACGGTGAAAGAAACGGTGCGCGTCCCCGTCATCGCCAATGGCGATATCACTGGCAGCGATGAGGCACGCCAAGCCCTGCGGCTGTCGGGCGCAGATGGTGTGATGGTCGGGCGCGGCGCGCAGGGGCGGCCTTGGCTGCTGGCGCAAATCGCGCATGACCTGCACGGACGCGCCAAACCGATGATCCCCAAAGGGGCCGCAATGGCCCAGATGGTGGCCGAACATTACGACGAGATGCTGCGTTTTTACGGGGTCGATCTGGGGGCCAAAGTCGCCCGCAAGCATTTGGGCTGGTATATGGACCATTGCGCCACCCCCGCCGATCTGCGCCGCGCCCTGCTGACGGCGGGGGAGGTGAAAACCACCTTTGATCTGATCGCAGAGGCCATGCAGTACGACGCCGCGGCGGCTCAACCTCCGGTCGCGGCATGAGGGCCGAGATACCTGAGCGGCAGGTTTGGACCTCTTTGCCGGTGCCTGCCTTTATCGTCAGCGCCGACGACCGGGTCGCGGATTTGAACCCTTCCGCCGAAGGCTTCCTCAATGCCTCGGCCCGCGCCACGATTGGCCAGTCGATCTGGAAGTTGATCGCGGTGGATCACCCGCTTGAGGCCGCGTTTGCCCGTGCGCGGCTGCAGGGCACGCCGCTGTTCGTGAATGACGTGGATGTCGGCGCGATGCAGCGCGCGCCTTTGCAATGCGGCTTGCAGATTGCGCCGCTGGTGGGCGGGGCGGGGGAGATGGTTCTGATGATCACCCCGCGCGAATTGGCCGGGCGCATCACCCAAGATCACAGTGTAAAATCCGCCGCCAAATCCGCCATCGGCATGGCCGAGATGCTGGCCCATGAGATCAAGAACCCTTTGGCCGGGATCACCGGCGCGGCGCAGCTTTTATCGATGAACCTGTCCAAAAGTGATCTGGAACTGACCGATCTCATCGTTGCCGAAAGCCGGCGCATCGTGAAACTGCTGGAACAGGTCGAGCAATTTGGCAACCTCATGGCGCCTGAGCGCAAGCCGGTGAACCTGCATGATGTGCTGGACCGCGCGCGGCGGTCGGCGCTGTTGGGCTTCGGCTCAAAGATGAAAATCACTGAGGATTACGACCCCTCTCTGCCGCCCGCGCTTGGTGATAAGGACCAGCTATTGCAGGTCTTGCTGAACCTCATCCGCAACGCGGCTGAGGCGGCGGGCGCGGCGGGGGGCACCATCCGGCTGCGCAGCTTTTATGAACACGGGTTCCAGTTGCGCCGCGCCGATGGGGATGGCCAGCCGCTGCCCCTACAGATCGAGGTGATTGACGATGGCCCCGGCCTGCCGGATCATATCCGCGCCGATGTTTTCGATCCCTTCGTCTCGGGCCGGGAGAATGGCACCGGGCTGGGCCTCGCCTTGGTGAGTAAAATTATTTCAGACCACGGAGGCTGGATTTCAGTCAGTTCCGCCCCCGGTCGAACCGCATTCCGCATTTCGCTGCCGCGCGCAGGCGCCGCTGCCCTCAAGGAGAATTGACATGGATGGCACCATCCTCGTCGCCGATGACGACCGCACGATCCGCACCGTTCTGACCCAAGCGCTGACCCGCGCGGGCTGCAAGGTTCATGCCACTTCAAGCCTGACCACCCTGATGCGATGGGTCAGCGAGGGCAAGGGCGACGCGGTGATCTCTGACGTGGTCATGCCCGATGGCAACGGGTTGGAGATGCTCCCGAAAATCGCGCAGGACCGACCCGGCTTGCCGGTGATCGTGATCTCGGCGCAGAACACCATCATGACCGCGATCAAGGCGGCAGAGGCCGAAGCCTTTGACTATCTGCCCAAACCTTTCGACTTGCCGGATCTGATGAAACGCACCGCTCGGGCGTTGGAGCAGCGCACGACGCTCAGCCGCAAAGCCGCCGCTGACGACGGTGCCGAGATCGACGCCGAGCGTGACGATCTGCCGATGATTGGCCGGACCCCGGTGATGCAGGCGCTCTACCGCACCGTGGCACGGGTGATGAACACCGATCTGCCTGTGCTTATCTGGGGCGAAAGCGGCTCGGGCAAATCGCTGATCGCGCGGGCCATTCACGACTTCTCAGACCGGCGCAGCCTGCCGTTCGTGACCGTGACGGATGCCGATCTTGCCGATATCGAAGGCCCTTCGCGGGTGTTGGCGCGGGTTGGCGGTGGCACCTTGATGATCGACGAAATCGCGGATTTCCCCCAAGATATTCAAGCCCGTCTGGTGCGGATGATGGATGCGCCGGGCGAAGACGCGCCGCGATTCATGGCCACCAGCCAAAGCGATCTGGATGCGGCGATGCAAGAAGGCAAGCTGCGCCGCGATCTCTATTACCGCCTGTCGGGGGCGACCCTCGAAGTGCCTGCACTGCGGGACCGGGTGGAGGACATCCCGCTTTTGGCCGATCACTTCTTGGCACGTGCCAACCCCGGGCCTGCGTCACCGCGCAAACTGTCGGACAAGGCCGCGCAAATCTTGCTGAAGTTTCCATGGCCGGGCAATGTGCGCCAATTGGAACATGCCATGCGGCAACTGGCACTGGCCAGCCAAGCGGCCGAGATCACGGCGAGCGAGGCCGAGCAGTTGCTGGGCGCACAAAGTGGTCCGGCGCCGATGCAGACCGAGGCCGATACCGAACGGCTGGGTGCCTCGGTCGAGCGTCATTTGCAGCGTTATTTCGACCTGCACGGCACCATGCTGCCGCCTCCGGGGCTTTACGCGCGGATCCTGCGCGAAGTCGAACTGCCGATGATCGAAATCGCGCTTGCCGCGACGGCAGGGAACCAAGCTAAATGTGCCGCTTTGCTGGGAATTAACCGAAATACTTTGCGTAAGAAGATCACCGACCTCGATATTGAGGTGACACGGGGCCGCAAGATGATGTAAAAGAGCCACATAACAGTGGCCATCGGGGTACTCTCCCGTTCAGGACCACATAATATGGCGGTTGATGCAGCAATGCATCACAACATCGGTGAGGTATGCGGGTGGCAACCCGGTCACGCAGGTTCAAGCTCGAGCGGTTGGGGCGTCTCAGGCGAGTCAAGCGGCTGCGCAATTGGTCCACCTTTGGGCTGGTGGTGCTGGGGCCGGTTTTGGCGCTTGCGACCTATCTGGCACTCGGGCCTTTGGGGCAGGGGGCGGATACGCTCAACCTGCGGCTCATTCTGTTGTCCGATCTGGTCTATGTGCTGCTGGTGGCGGCGCTGGTTCTCATTCAGGTCGGGCGGCTGATCTCGGCGCGCCGCGCCAAATCGGCTGGCTCTCGGTTGCACCTGCGGTTGACGGGCGTCTTTGCCCTGATGGCGCTGATCCCGACCGTCACGGTGGCGATTTTTGCAGGGCTTACGGTGAACGTGGGGCTTGAGGGCTGGTTTTCTGACCGGGTCAGCGGCGTGGTCGGCTCATCGCTCGCGGCGGCCGAAGCCTATGAGGCCGAGCAGCGCGAGGCCCTGATATTGGACGCGCAGACCCTTGCCCGCAGCATCGACAGCGCCCGCGCGCAGGGCATCAACCTTAGCGACAGTGAGCTTTTGGGCGAGGGCCAGCGGCAAATTCAGCGCGGCCTGCGCGAGGCGTTTCTGATCGACAGCACCGCGCAGATCCGGGCGCGGGGGGATCGGTCCTATCTCTTTGATTTCGAAGCACCCACCGAGGCGCAGCTTGAGACCGCCAGTGACGAGGGCCTTTTGGTCATCGAGGACTGGCCCAACAATGAATTCCGCGCGCTGGTGCCGATGGACGCCTATGTCGATCGTTTTCTCTATGTCTCCCGCGCGGTGGATGGTGAGATTCTGGCGCTGCTGGATGAGACCAAAGAAACGGTGCGCCTGTACCAGCAGCTTGAATCCGAACGCGGGCGGCTGCTGTTCGAATTTGCCCTTGTTTATCTGGGCTTTGCGGTGATCCTCATTCTGGCCGCCGTTTGGCTGGGCCTGTGGTTTGCCGAACGGCTTTCCGGCCCGGTTGGGCGCCTGACCGGGGCCGCGCAACAGGTGGGCGCGGGTGATCTGAACGTGCAGGTCCGCGAAGAAGAGGGCGATGACGAAATTGCCATGCTGGGGCGTTACTTCAACCAGATGACCCGGCAGCTGAAGGGTCAGCGCGAGACGCTGTTGGAAAATACCGACCAGATCGAGCGCCGTCGCCGGTTGTTCGATTCCGTGCTAAGCTCGGTGACCTCGGGCGTTGTGGGGCTTGACCCGGAGGGGCGCGTCACCTTCGTGAACCGCTCTGCCATGCGGCTGCTGGACTGGTCGGAAGATCAGCAAAGCTTGCCGCTGACCCTTGCCGTGCCGGAGTTCGGCCCGCTGTTCGAGACGGTGAAGGCCGCGTCGGACGAAGTGGCGCAGGCGGAGATCAAAGTCTCGCGCCAAGGGGCGATGGAGAACCTCTTGGTGCGCATGGCGACCCGGCGGTCCAAGGATGGCGATCTTGAAGGCTATGTGGTGGCCTTTGACGATGTGACCGATCTGGTCAGCGCGCAGCGCATGGCCGCTTGGGGCGACGTGGCGCGCCGGATTGCCCATGAGATCAAGAACCCGTTGACGCCCATCCAGTTGAGTGCCGAACGCATCCGCCGCAAGTTCGGCCCCAAAATGGCCGAGGGCGATGACGACGCGCTGGAACAAATGACCGGGGTGATCATCCGCCAAACCGGCGACCTGCGGCGCATCGTCGACGAATTCTCAAAATTCGCGCGGATGCCCGAGCCGGAAACCAGCCGTCAGGACATCCGGCAATTGCTGCGCGATGCCGTGTTGCTTCAGCAAAGCAGGCAGGAAGAGGTGGCGATCAAGCTTGACCTGCCCGCGCAGCCGGTCATGGCCAATATCGACGGCACGATGATCTCGCAGGCGCTGACCAACCTGATCAAGAACGCGGGCGAAGCCATTGAAAGCCTGAAGAAAGAAGGCACGCCCGAGGGGCATGTGCCGCAAATTCGCGTGACGCTAACACCGGAAAACCGGCTTTTGCGGCTGACCATCGCCGACAACGGCATCGGCCTGCCCGAAGACCGCGCGCGGCTGTTCGAGCCCTATGTGACCACGCGCAGCGAGGGCACCGGACTGGGCCTGCCCATCGTCAAAAAGATTATCGAGGAACACGGCGGCAGCCTGACGCTCGAAACCGCGCCCGCATTCGACGGGCAAGACCATCACGGTGCCATGGCAGTCATTTCACTGCCCTTGGCCATCGACGCAACGACAGACCAAGGGGATAAGGCAGATGAGTGACATTCTGATTGTAGACGACGAACGCGACATCCGTGAGTTGATCTCGGACATCCTTGAGGATGAAGGCTTTGCCACGCGCTTGGCCAGCAATTCTGATGAGACGATGGCCGAGATCAACACCGAGGCGCCCGCGCTGATCATCCTCGACATCTGGTTGAAAGACAGCCGGATGGACGGGATCGATATTCTAAAGACCGTCAAACGGGACAATCCCGATGTGCCGGTGGTGATTATCTCGGGCCACGGCAATATCGAGATTGCCGTGGCGGCGATCAAGCAAGGGGCTTACGATTTCATCGAAAAGCCCTTTAACATCGATCAATTGCTGGTGGTGATCCGCCGCGCAATGGAAACCTCGCGCCTGCGCCGGGAGAACCAGAACCTCAAGCGCCGCGATGTGGCGACTTCGGAGATGATTGGCACCTCCGCATCCTATCGCGCCTTGCTGGGCCAGCTTGACAAGGTGACCAAATCCAATGGCCGCGTGATGCTGACTGGCCCCGCGGGGTCGGGCAAGGAAGTGGCGGCGCGCTATATCCACGCCCATTCCGCCCGCGCCTCGGCGCCCTTTGTCACCGTCAACTGCGCCGGGGTGGCGCCTGATCGGATGGAAGAGGTGCTCTTTGGCCGGGAGACGCCGGACCGCGGGGTCGAGCCGGGGCTGCTGGAGCAGGCCCACGGCGGGGTGATCTACTTTGATGAGGTCGCGGACATGCCGCTTGGCACCCAGTCCAAAATCCTGCGGGTGCTGGTGGACCAACAGTTCACCCGCGTGGGCGGGACCGACAAGGTGCGCGTCGATCTGCGGGTGATCTCTTCGACGAACCGCGATCTGGATCAGGCGATCAAGGCAGATACCTTCCGGCAGGAACTCTATCACCGTCTGAACGTCGTGCCGATTGCCGTGCCGTCCTTGGAGGAGCGGCGCGAGGATATTCCGCTGCTGGCCGAACATTTCATCGCCGAGTTCAACACCTCCCAAGGTCTGCCGCAGCGTGCGTTGACCGAAGATGCCGTTGCTCTGATGCAGACGATGGTCTGGCCCGGCAATGTGCGCCAGCTTAAGAACCTTGTTGAGCGGGTGCTGATCCTCGGGGATGGCACCGGCCCGATCGAGGCCCGTGAACTGCCGGGCGAAGAGGAAAACGGCGGCGATGAGGGGCGCGTGGTGCTTTCCGGCGCGCTGGCAACGCTGCCGTTGCGCGAAGCGCGCGAGGCTTTCGAGCGGGAGTATCTGCTGACCCAGATCAACCGCTTTGGCGGCAACATCAGCCGGACAGCAAATTTCGTCGGGATGGAGCGCAGCGCCCTGCACCGCAAACTGAAATCCCTCGGCGTTGTGACCTCGGCCAAGGCGGGTGTGCGCGTGGCCCATGTGGACGAGGAAATCGAAGCGGCTGGCTGACCCCCGCCGCAGAACTGCGAGGGGGCGTGCCCCCTCGCGCAGCGCCTCACCCTTGGGTGACGATCTGGAACGACCCATCGCTGTTGCGGATCACGCAGGACTTGGGGTTGAGTGCGGGCAGCGTGGTGGTGGCGCGCGCAGGTGCGGCGCGGGCCACATTGCTGGGGCAGGCGGGTATCGACACCGGCGCAAAGCCTTTGTCGGCCATACATTGCCCCTCAACCCGGTTGCGCAGGTCTTGGTTGGGGTCGAAGGTCACCAACTCACCCGGCACGTAAAAGCCGCCCCGCGTGGTGCAGTTGTTATTGGCATCGCAATGGCGACGCTCGGGCACATAGCGCGGCGGTTCGCGGCGGATTTGGGTTGAGATCGGCACATCGCGCAGGGCCTGCACCTCGCAAGAGGTGGTGGCCCGGTTGACCTGCGCAACGGTCGCGCCCGGTTTGTAATAGGTGTTCAGCGGCGCGCAGGCGGCAGCCCCCAAGGCGATGAGCGTCAGGGCAAAGGCGGCGCGCGAGGGGCGAAGCGATATCGGTTTCATAGTGCTATCATGCCGCTGATGCGGGGGAATGACAATTGATTTGACCCTTGCCAACCCATCTGTCATGCCCTCTAACCGACCTAAGACAACCCTCACACGATCTTTGCTCAGGGTAAGGAAACCTTCATGAAAATCATCATTTGCGGTGCAGGGCAGGTGGGTTGGCAGATTGCCCGTCACCTCAGCGGAGAGCGCAACGATGTGACCGTGGTCGACAGCAATGCCGAATTGATCCGCCGCGCCACCGACACGCTGGATGTGCAGGGCATCGCCGGATTCGCCAGCTACCCCGATGTGCTGGACCGTGCGGGCGCGCGGGACGCCGAGATGATCATCGCCGCGACCCACTCCGATGAGGTCAATATGGTGACCTGTCAGGTGGCGCATTCGGTCTTTGGCATCAACCGCAAGATCGCCCGTCTGCGCAGCCAGTCCTATCTGGATGCGATTTATTCCGACCTTTACCGGCGCGATCACATGCCGATCGACGTGGTGATTTCCCCTGAGAAAGAGGTCGCCACCGCAGCGCTCCAGCGCCTCAGTGCGCCAGCGGCTTTCGACACCGAGATTTTCATGGACGGGCAGGCGCAGCTTCTGGGCATTACCATCGACAGTGATTGCCCGGTGGTGAACACGCCGCTGCGTCAGTTGACCGATCTCTTCTCGACCCTGCGCGCGGTCGTCGTGGGCGTGCGCCGCGATGGCACACTTTTCGCGCCCGAGGCGAAGGATCAGCTTTTCGTCGGCGATGACTGCTATGTCTTTTCGCATCACGACGACATCGCCCGCACGATGGAGATTTTCGGCAAACAAACCACCAAGCAAGAGCGTGTTGTTCTTGTGGGGGGCGGCAATGTCGGGTTGACCGTGGCGCAGCACCTTGAGGCCGGACCGCTGCGCGTGCGCACCAAGATGATCGAGAAAAACCGCAAATGCGCCGAACGCGCCGCCGAAGGGCTTGAGCGGACGATCGTGTTGAACGGCGATGGGCTCGATGCCGCGCTGCTGGCCGAGGCGGGCATCAGCCGCGCCGATGCGATGCTGGCGGTGACGGATGACGACAAAACCAACATGTTGTCTTGTGTGCGCGCCAAGGCCGAGGGCTGCCCCTATGTCATCGCGCTGATCAACGATCCGACGCTGGTGCCGCTGATGACCCACCTTGGCATCGACGCCTATATCAATCCGCGCGCCACGACGGTCAGTTCGATCCTGCGTCACATCCGCCACGGGCGGGTGCGGGCGGTCTATTCCATCGGCGATGCCGAGGCCGAGGTGATCGAGGCCGAAGTGCTGTCGACATCGCCCCTCGCGGGCAAAAAAGTGTCGGAAATTGACTTCCCCGAGGGCGTGTTGATCGGCATGCTGCGCAAAGAAGGCAAGGTGATCCGCCCCATGGGCAGCACACGGATCGACGAAGGGGATGTTGTTGCCCTCTTCGCTCTGGCCGAGGATGTGCCCCGGGTTGAGCAGCTTTTGCAGGTCTCGATCGACTTTTTCTAAGCGCAGGAGCGCCCTTGTGACGCAACCGACCAGCATCCGGCCAACCGGCATTCGCCGCGAGATCGTGCAACTGCCGCTGTTTTTGCAATTGTTCGGTGTCTCTGCTGTGTCGATGATCCTGCCGTCGATCCACGGGCTGGTGGTGAACGACCATCAGGCCAGCCGCGCTTTCCTCTATGCTGGGGTTTTGGGGCTTGTGGCATTTACCCTCATCGCCATTGCCCATGCCGGGCGCAAACCCTTGGACGGCGCACTTGGGCCGCTGCTATCGCTGCTCTCGGCCTTTGTTTTTCTGCCTGTGTTTTTTGCCGTGCCATTCCTTGAAGCTTTGCCGACGACGCGCTTTGTGAATGTCTATTTCGAGATGGTTAGCGCGCTGACCACCACGGGCGCTACAATGTTCGAAAACCCAGCACGGCTAAGCAACACGCTGCATCTGTGGCGCGCGCAGGTGGGCTGGATGGGCGGCTTGCTGATGTGGGTCACGGCCTCGGCCATTCTGGCCCCGCTGCATTTGGGCGGCTTTGAGGTGACGGCGCAGGCCGAACCGGGGCGGCCAGATGACCGTATCGGCGCCCGCATGGGCCGGATCACCCCGCGCCAACGTCTGCTGCGCACCACGCAGGCTTTGCTGCCGATTTATTTCGGCCTGACGCTGCTGCTTTGGCTCTTGCTGGTCATCGGCGGAGAGACGGGCTTGGTGGCGCTCTGTCATGCCATGTCGGTCATGGCGACCTCGGGCATTTCGCCCATCGGCGGCGTGGCCGAAGCGCAGGTCGGCGTCACCGGCGAGGCGGTGATGATGCTGTTTATGCTCTTCGCCCTGTCGCGGCTGACCTTTTCCAAAGATACCGTGACCGCGACCCAAGGCGGGCTGATGACCGACCCAGAGTTCCGCATCGGTCTTTTGGTGGTGATCGGCGTGCCGTTGCTGCTGTTCGCACGCCACTGGATCGGCGCCTTCGAGGTTGAGGTCGAGGTTGACGGCACCCGCGCTTTGCACGCGCTTTGGGGCGGACTGTTTACCGTGCTGTCCTTCCTGTCGACGACTGGTTTCGTCTCTGAACATTGGGCCGAGGCGCAGAATTGGTCAGGGCTGCGCACGCCGGGGTTGGTGCTCATGGGGCTTGCACTGATCGGCGGCGGGGTGGCCACCACAGCGGGCGGGGTCAAGCTTTTGCGGGTCTTCGCGCTCTATCAAAACGGGGTGCGCGAGATGGACCGACTGGTCTATCCCAATTCCGTCAGCGGCGCGGGGGCCGCCGGGCGTCGCTTGCAAAGCAACGGGGCCTTTATCGCGTGGATTTTCTTCATGCTTTTTGCCATGTCGCTCGCCGGAGTGACCCTTCTTCTGACTCTGACTGGCGCGTCCTTTGATGCGGCGGTGGTCATGTCGGTGGCCACGCTCTCCACGACCGGGCCGCTGATCGAACATGCTGCCGACAAACCCATCCATTTGATCGAACTGGGCGTGGCCGCGAAAATCATCCTCAGCGGCGCAATGGTGCTGGGTCGGCTGGAAACCTTGGCGATTATTGCGCTGATGACCCCGAATTTGTGGCGCGCCTGACACGTTTAGCGGTAGAACCGTCCTAGTCCGCTGATATTGGGGCTGGAAACTCACGCTTTCGCACTCCATACTTGAGGCAATGGGGGGGTCCGGTACGCGGACGCCAGCAAGAACAAAAGGCGAGACTACCATGGCGTCAGACAGACAGAACCTTCAGGATGCGTTCCTAAACCACGTCCGCAAGACCAAGGTCCCGGTGACAATTTTCCTGATCAATGGCGTCAAATTGCAGGGTGTGATTACCTGGTTTGACAACTTCTGCGTTCTGCTGCGCCGCGACGGTCAATCGCAACTTGTCTACAAGCACGCGATTTCGACCATCATGCCAAGCCAGCCGATCAGCCTTTATGAGGGCGAAGACGCTTCTTGAGCCGTCCAGCATTTCAGATCGACAACAGCGATGGGCCCCGCGTAACGCGCGCTTGGGTGCTGCATCCTGATATCAAGACCGACAACGACCGGCGCGCGCCTGAGCCCGCGCTGGCCGAAGCCGTTGCATTGGCCGAAGCGTTGCCAGAGCTTGAGGTGGTGGGGGCCGAAGTCGTGCCCCTGCGTACCGTTCATGCCGGGATGCTGTTTGGCAAAGGTAAGATCGAGGAACTCGATCAGCGCATGAAGGAAGCCGAGGTTGAGCTTGTGCTGGTTGACGGTCCGGTGACCCCGGTCCAGCAGCGCAACCTTGAGAAGGCTTGGGGCGTCAAGCTGCTCGACCGCACCGGTTTGATTTTGGAGATCTTTAGCGACCGCGCGGCGACCCGTGAAGGGGTGCTTCAGGTCGAGATGGCCGCGCTGAACTATCAGCGCACGCGCCTTGTTCGCGCATGGACCCACCTTGAGCGTCAGCGCGGCGGTTTGGGCTTTGTTGGTGGTCCGGGTGAGACGCAGATCGAGGCGGACCGCCGCGCGATCGACGACCAGTTGGTGCGTCTGCGCCGGCAGTTGGAAAAGGTCGTGAAAACCCGCGCCTTGCACCGCGCCGCTCGTGCCAAAGTGCCGTTCCCGATCGTCGCGCTTGTGGGCTATACCAACGCCGGAAAATCCACGCTTTTCAACCGCCTGACCGGGGCCGAGGTTATGGCCAAAGACATGCTCTTTGCCACGCTCGACCCGACCATGCGCAGCCTTGTCCTGCCCGACGGGCCAGAGATCATTCTCAGTGACACGGTGGGGTTCATCAGCGATCTGCCCACCGAACTCGTCGCAGCCTTCCGCGCCACGCTGGAAGAGGTGCTGGCCGCCGATATCATCTGCCATGTGCGCGATGTGTCCCATACCGAGACTGAAGAGCAGGCGCAGAACGTGCGCGATATCCTCGCCTCACTCGGCGTCCCGAAAGAGACCCGCAGTTTCGAGGTTTGGAACAAGCTGGACCTGCTCCCCGAAGACCGCGCCGACGCCATGCGCGCGCGGGCTGCGCGCAACGACGACGTGCTGGCAATCTCGGCCATTACCGGCGAGGGGCTTGAGGCGTTTCAGGAAAACATCGCCGAAGCGCTGCAGGGGGCGGTGCGCGAGGCCGAATTGACCCTCGGCTTTGCCGAAGGCAAGAAACGCGCCTGGCTGTTTGCGCAGGACGTGGTGGAAGGTGAGCGTCAGACCGAAGACGGGTTTGAGATCACCGTGCGTTGGTCCGCGCGCCAAGAGGCTGAATTCCAGCAGATTTAAGAGCTACGGCGCAGGCTGGGGCAATTTTTGCCCCGGCAAGCATCGAAATCGACCCGCTGCGTCGCATATGGTGAAACGACCTTTTGCGGAGCGCGCCACATGACCCTCGTCATCCTTTATATCTCAACCGCCGTGATCTTCCTCGGGCTGGACTACCTTGGACTGACCTATCTCATCAAACCCGTGTTTGAGCGTGATATCGGAGACTGGCTGCTGGATGAATTCCGCGTCGCCCCGGCGCTGATCTTTTACGCCTTCTTCGTGGCGGTGGTGCTGTGGTTCGTGTCTTGGCCCGCGATGATGCAGGATCATTCTTTGCTTTGGGTCTTTGGCAATGCGCTGCTGATCGGCGCGATGGGCTATGGCACCTATGAGTTCACCAATCTGGCGACGCTCAAGGATTGGACATGGGCCATGGTGGCGCGAGACTTCGCCTGGGGGTCGGTCCTGACCGGCACGGCGGCAACCGCAGGCGTAGCGGTCACCCGCGCGCTGACCTAACGGCCATTCTCGGTCGACCAGCGCCATGCGCCGGGTTGCAGTCCGGCCAGTTCCCAATCGCCCACGCTGGCGCGGATCAGCCGCAGGGTGGGCAGCCCCACATGCGCCGTCATGCGCCGCACTTGCCGGTTGCGCCCCTCGCGGATGGTGATGCGCAGCCAAGCGTCGGGCACCGTCTTGCGAAAACGCACGGGCGGGTCGCGCGGCCAGAGCGCCTCGGGCGCGTCGATCAGATCCACTTGGGCCGGTTTCGTAACGCCGTCTTTCAGTTCCACCCCCTTGCGCAGTGCCTCAAGGGCCGCGGCATCGGGCGTGCCTTCGACCTGTACCAGATAGGTTTTGGGCCGCTTGTACTTGGGATGCGCGATGCGGGCTTGCAGGGGGCCGTGGTCGGTCAGCACCAAGAGCCCTTCGCTGTCGCGATCAAGCCGCCCTGCGGGATAAAACCCCTTTTCGTCGATATAGGCCGAGAGTGTGGGCCGCGTGCTGCCCTCGGTGCCTTTGTCGGTGAATTGCGACAGCACGCCGTAGGGTTTGTTCAACAGGATCACGCGGGCGGTCATTGGGCAGGCTCCAATCGGGTCACGCCCACGGCGGCGGCGCGGGCCAGTTCGGCGTCGAGTGACATCGGGATATATTCGCCCCGCCGCCAGAGTTGCGCCATGTCGTCGTAATGCCGCGACAGGAAATGCCCCGATTGCCCGGTGGAAGTGACAAAGACCGAACTGTCGGGATCGGCAAAGTCATAGACCCCGCGGTAGCCTGCACCATGCACATTATAGAACGGGTCTTTGCCGGTGCCGCGGGTCAGCCCCCGTTGCAGGGTATTGTCCCCGCCCGAGGTCGACTGGCGGATGTTCACGAAGTAGCGCAGCAGCGGCACGTCGCCCAAAACGGGGTGATCATGGGTCGCCTGATGCGCGTCTCCCCAGCGGAGGGATTCCAACTGCGTGCCCCAAGTCTCTTTGATCCAGAGCAGGGCGTCGTCCAATGCCAGTCGCGCCATGTCATGGCAGGTTTCGACCGGCGCGGATTGGCGCACGTCGCACCATTTCGCAGCGCCTTGCACATCGCGGAAGGCGCGTTCGATGAAGAGCGGTTGAATATGGGTGAATTCTTCGGCCAGTGGCCCCAGTTCATCCCGGATCAGACGGTCCTGCAGGGCGCGGATCCATGCGGCATAGATCAGCGGCTCGGGCAGGTGTTCGTTCATTTCACCCGACCAGCCTGCCAGCAGATCCAATGCGCGCTGGCGCTGGCGTTCGGGCGTGCCATCGGGCGCGGCCTCTCCGGTGAACCACAGCTCGGCGCCGATCAGCGGCAAGAGCGCGCGGGCCGTGGGGCTGACCGTATCAAGCTGCGCTTCGATGAAACTGTCGCGTGTATGAACCTCGCGGTTCTGCATCAGCCGCTGCCAGCGTTGCACCCGCTGTGTGTCGCCCCAGACGAAAGAGACGTGATTGGGGAACGGGCGGTCCACGGTCTTGTTGTTGGTATTGCCAAGGATGCCGCCCGCGGGGGCGATGAACTCAGGGT
Organism: Sulfitobacter sp. LC.270.F.C4; assembly: GCF_032922545.1. Lineage (NCBI taxonomy): Bacteria > Pseudomonadati > Pseudomonadota > Alphaproteobacteria > Rhodobacterales > Roseobacteraceae > Sulfitobacter > Sulfitobacter sp. LC.270.F.C4. The sequence continues at coordinate 1,827,117 of NZ_CP136692.1, forward strand.
TGGCGGTATAGGGCAACATTCCGTCCCAGCGGTTGGCGGCGATCCAGCCGGGGCTGGGCATGCGCCCTTTGCTTTGGTGATTGGCATCGCGGCGCGGCATGGCGCCGATGGTTTTCATGGCGATGGTGTCACGGTCCACCAGTGTGAGGTTCTGTGCCGGGGCCACATAGTCGGTCGCTGCATTGATCGCCTGCTGCACCGATTTCGCGCGCATCACCTTCATCGCGGCGGCAAGCGAGGTGTCTTCTTCGGTAAAGAGGGTCGAGGCGACAGAGGCCACATGCCCCGGCGGCGTGATGCTGCCAAGGTTGTAATGGCTGCCCGGCAGCACCGGGCCATTGTCGGTCCAACGTAGGGTAACGGTGATCGGATCGGCATCCGCGATATTGATGATCGACGAGCGTTTGCGGAATTTCTTGAACCCGTCGGGGGTGCGGTATTCTTCGGTGTTTTCCGGGTTCAGCTCTTCGATATAGACGTCTTGGTCGTCGACATAGGCGGTGGTCAGCCCCCAGCCCAGATCGGCGCTGCGGCCTGTCAGGACCACGGGCATGCCGGGTATCGTGCCGCCGATCACGCCGCCGGTCTCAAGCTCCAGCCGGGCCAGATACCAGATCGCCGGGGCGGTGAACCCCAAGTGCGGATCATTGGCCAAAAGCGTGCCGCCCGCGGCAGAGCGCGTGGGCGCGGCGGCCCAAGCGTTGGAAGCCCCGGCGAAAGCCTGCCGCTTGAATGGCGACAGCGGGTGACTGTCCATCGGGGCCGCTGCGGCGTGGCGCGTCGTTACCTCGGGGAAGAGGGCGGCATATTCAGGCAGGGCGGCGACCCCGCTGCCCGGCGCGTCGGGCAGGATATCGCGCAGGCGATCTTGGTCGCTTAACTCCAATGACACCCGTGCGCGCAGCACTTCGGCCTCCAGATGGCCCGACATTTGCAGGCCCATCAATTTGGTGATCGCCAGTGAATCCGCAGGCCGCCACGGGGCCATGGGCGCATTGAACAGCCACATCTCGGGCGCGCCACGGCCCAAGGCTTCGGTGTTGATCTGATCCAACCGCGCGTTAATCCCGGCGGAATAGGCTTCAAGCGCTGATTTAGTTTCGGGATCAAGCTTATCCGCAGAGGCCACGGCGAGCCGATAGATATCATAGCGCCGCATCAGTTTGTCGGTGGTCACGGTGGCGGGGCCAAAGACCTCTGACAGCCGCCCCTGTGCGGTGCGACGCAGGGTGATCAACTGCCAGAGGCGGTCTTGGGCGTGGGCAAAACCGAGGCCGAAAAACACATCCGCGTCCGTCTCACCAAAAATATGCGGCACATTCGCATTGTCGCGCACGACCTCCACAGGGGCGGTGACGCCGCGCACCTCAACCGTATCGTCATAGTCGGGCAACGACCGCGCGGCGAACCAGTAGACCAGCAGCAAAACCACGACGCTTAACGTGACGAGAAACACCGCCAATCGGATAAGCCAGCGAAACATCAATGCCATCGGGGGATCCTCGGCTGGCGCGCAGATTGACCGGAGCGCGCAGGGTGGTAGGTGTTGTGACAGGGAATAACGCAACTGAATGATAAGGAAAAGCACATGGCAAAGCTCGCGTTTTTGGGACTGGGGGTCATGGGGGCTCCGATGGCGGGGCATCTGCAAAAAGCCGGCCACGAAGTGACCGTCTATAACCGCACCGAAGCCAAGGCCGAAGACTGGGTGAAAACCTATGGCGGCGCCATGGCCAAGACCCCGCGCGCGGCGGCAAAGGATGCGGATTTCGTGATTGCCTGCGTGGGCAATGACGATGACCTGCGCTCGGTCTGTCTGGGAGAGGACGGGGCCTTTGGCGGCATGACGGCGGGGGCGATCTTTGTCGATCACACGACCGTTTCAGCGGCCGTCACGCGCGAACTTTACGCCGCTGCCGATGACGCGCAGGTGAGCTTTGTCGACGCGCCGATTTCGGGTGGTCAGGCAGGAGCGGAAAACGGCCAATTGTCGATCATGTGCGGCGGAGATGAGGGCGCCTTTGACCGGGCGCTGCCGATCATGGAGGTCTACTCCAAGATTTGCCGCCGCATCGGCGACAGTGGCGCAGGCCAGATGACCAAGATGTGCAACCAGATCGCCATCGCCGGGCTGGTGCAGGGCCTCTCTGAGGCACTGCATTTCGCCGAGAAGGCGGGCCTCGATGGCCGCGCGGTGGTTGAGGTCATCAGCCAAGGCGCGGCAGGCTCGTGGCAAATGGAAAACCGCTATGAAACCATGCTCGACGACAAGTTCGAGCACGGTTTCGCGGTGGATTGGATGCGCAAGGATCTGGGTATCTGTCTGGACACAGCGGATGAGACAGGGGCGAGCCTGCCGGTCACGGCGCTGGTCGATCAGTTTTATAAAGACGTGCAAAAGCAGGGCGGCGGGCGTTGGGATACGTCGAGCCTGATCAAACGCCTGCGCGCCATGGGCTAAGGCTGTTTGCAAAAGAAAAAGGGCAGCGCCGGATGAAACTGGCGCTGCCCTTCAAAGACCATCGGTCGACCCTGCATTAGGGGATGATCCGCGTGTATTTCGTGCCTTCCAGTGTCGCGCCGATCCGCAGGCCCGCGCGGCCAAAGACCGCTGCCAGAACCGGAGCCATGACAGTGGTCGTGTCGGCGCTCACGCTGTCGCCCTTGTCGGAGATCACGTATTCCAGACCGGCGCCAGCCGCCCAACCCGGCGAGCTGCGGAATTCGCGCAGCGCGGGCTCGGTCATGAAGAACAGCACATGCGCATATTGCTGCGCGCCAATCTGCAAGCCGCCCGAAGCTTTGGTCACCGAGTAGTAGTCCACCGTCACGTCGTTGACGCGCAACGCGCCGCGCCCGTAAGCGCCGCCAAAGCCAAGGCCCGCTTCGGTCACCAGCGGCATGACCAGCATGCCATTGGCTTTTTCGGCCAACTGCCGGGTGTTGGGATAGCCGCGGTACATCTCGGCCAGGGTCGCATCGACGCGCGCGTCGATCATGGCGCCGCCCCGTCCGCCCACGCCGTTGCCGCAAGCCGCGGTGGCGCCAAGGGCCGTAAGGGCGCCCAAAGTCACAAAGCGCCGGTTATATGTCTGATTGCTCATCTATTCTGCCTGTATGTTCAAGATCGATTGCCTGCTGCCGGTTTTCCCGACTTATGCGCGAGATTACGCATAATCACGCGCTTTGTCATGTCGGTTGGACCCTTTGCGCAGATTTACGCCCTTAGGTCACGCGCTTTTGGCCAAAAGCCGGGCAACATCGGGGGCAAAGTAGGTTAGCACCCCATCACAACCCGCGCGCTTAAAGGCCAAAAGGCTCTCCATCATTGCGCGTTCGCCGTCGATCCACCCTTGGTCCGCCGCGCCCCGGATCATGCTGTATTCTCCCGAGACCTGATAGGCAAAGGTCGGCGCGCCAAAGGCGTCTTTCACGCGGCGGCAGATATCAAGGTAAGGCATGCCGGGTTTGACCATGACCATATCCGCACCTTCCGACAGGTCGCGCGCCACCAGCCGCAGGGCTTCGTCGCTGTTGGCTGGATCCATCTGGTAGGTCTTTTTGTCACCCGTGAGGGCCGAAGAGGCACCCACCGCATCGCGGAACGGGCCATAAAAGGCGCTGGCGTATTTTGCGGCATAGCTGAGGATCATCACGTCATGGTGCCCTGCGTTCTCAAGCGCTGCGCGGATCGCGCCGATGCGGCCATCCATCATGTCCGACGGGCCAATGATATCCGCGCCCGCCTCGGCCTGCGCCAAGGCCATCTTGACCAGCGCCTCAACCGTTCGGTCGTTCACGATGATGCCGTTTTCGACAAAACCATCGTGGCCGTTGATGTTATAGGTGTCCAACGCGACATCTGTCATCACGACCATCTGCGGCATGGCCTCTTTGATCGCCGCGATGGCGCGGTTGGTCGCGTTTTGCGGATCCCAGGCGCGGGCGCAATCCTCGGTCCGGTCCTCGGGGCCGGTATAGGGAAAGACACAGACCGTACCGATGCCGAGATCGGCCGCCTCGCGCACCGCCGCGACCAGCGTGTCGACCGAGCGGCGCATGACCCCGGGCATGGAGGGGATCGGTTCTTCCACGCCTTCGCCTTCGCGCACGAAAACCGGCCAGATCAGATCGCCCAGTCGCAGGTCATTCTCGCGCACCAGCGCGCGGATACCGGCGTTGGCACGGGTGCGGCGCAGGCGCGTGGCGGGGAAGGGGGCGTGGACGGGTTGCATCAAAATTACCTCAGAATGGCTTGGCATGGGCTTGCCATGTATTTTTGAACGCCTCAACCCTATGAATTGTCGCGCCGGACCGCTAAGAGATGCGAACTTAAATTTCGGACGAGCACGCCTTGGACTGGTACCAGACCCTTTTCGAAATGATTGACATGCGCTCTTTCTCGAACCTGTGGTTCTGGATCGCGCTGGCTGTGATGTGGTCGACCGCAAGCCATTGGGTATTGGGCGTGCCCTTTGACATGGTGCTGCGTGCCCGACGTTATGGGGGCGAGGCGCAGGCCGATCTCGAAGACATCGTGCGGATCAACGTGAACCGGCTGCTCTATATCTCGCAGGTCTCGGGCCTTTGGCTCTTGGGGCTGGGGTTTTTCGCGCTGACCTCTCTGGTGCTTTTGGGGTTCGTCTATGCCATCGAATTCGCCCAAGCCCTGCTGCTGCTGGGGTTCCCCATGTCGCTGGTCGGGCTGCTGAGCCTGTCGACCGCGCGGCTCATCCGCATCGAAGGCTCCACCGGCGACGTGTTGCAGCGGCGCCTGATGCGGCACCGGCTTTATACCCAGATCATCGGCATGTTCTCGATCTTCGTGACCGCGCTTTGGGGAATGTATCAAAATCTAAGCATTGGCCCGCTGGCGGGTTGACAGGCCCCCCGTGAGGCCCAATTGAGACCCGATGAACGATCCGCGTAATATCACCCTCTCCGGCGTTCCCGAAGGCTATGATGCCCGCGCCATTCTTGATGAAATCGCCAAGGGCGGCCAGCCGGTGGTCCATGTGGCGCGCGATGACAAACGCATGGCGGCGATGCAGGCCGCTTTGCGGTTTTACGCGCCCGATATGCCGGTCGTCACCTTCCCAAGCTGGGATTGCCTGCCCTATGACCGGGTGTCGCCCAACGCCGATATCTCGGCGCAGCGGATGGCGACACTGGCCGCGCTGGTGCATGGGATGCCCCAGCAGTTCGTTCTGCTGACGACGCTGAACGCGGCCAGCCAACGTATCCCCGCACGCGAAACCCTGCGCGACGCGGCCTTTGCGGCGCGCGTGGGCAGCCGGATCGACGAAAAAGCCCTGCGCGCCTTTCTGGTGCGCATGGGCTTTGTGCAAAGCCCCACGGTGATGGAGCCGGGCGACTACGCCGTGCGCGGTGGGATCATCGACATCTACCCGCCCGGCGACCTTGGCCCGGTGCGGCTTGATCTTTTCGGGGACGTGCTGGACGGGGCGCGGCGGTTTGATCCGGCCACGCAGCGCACCACGGAAAAACTTGATCCGGTAGAGCTTGCTCCGGTCAGCGAGGTCATCCTTGATGACGCGGCGATCACCCGTTTCCGGCAGAACTACCGCATCGAATTCGGCGCGGCGGGCACTGATGATCCACTTTATGAGGCGATCAGCGCGGGCCGCAAACATCAAGGCGCGGAACATTGGTTGTCGTTTTTCCACGACAATCTCGAAACGCTCTTTGACTATCTGCCGAAGGCCACGATCACGCTGGACGATCAATTGACGCCCATGCGCCTCGCGCGGTGGGACACGATTGCCGACCAATATGAGACGCGGCAGCTGGCGATGAAGACGCGCTCTAAAATGGACAGCGTCTATAAACCCGCCCCGCCCGAAGGGCTATATCTGACCGACGACGCTTGGAACGAGGCGTTGATTGGGAAACGGGTTATCCAGTTCAACCCATTGCCGCAGCCCACTGGGCCGGGCGTGTTGGACGCAGGTGCGCGGATCGGGCGCAACTTCTCGCCCGAACGACAGCAGGAATCGGTCAGTCTTTTCGGTGCTTTGGCTGCGCATATTAAAGCAAAGCTTGAAGTAGGGCCGGTGCTGATCGCCAGCTATTCCGAAGGCGCACGCGAACGCCTGACGGGGCTGATAGAAGACGAAGGGTTGGCCGAAGCGATCCCGGTGGCGGATGCCTCGCGGATCGGCAAACGCGGGCTGCATCTGGCCGTTTGGGCGCTGGAGCACGGCTTTGAAGCGCCGGGGATGACGGTGATTTCCGAGCAGGACGTGCTGGGCGACCGATTGATCCGTGCGCCGAAACGCAAACGCCGGGCCGAGAATTTCCTGACCGAGGCCCAAAGCCTCAGCCCCGGCGATCTGGTGGTTCACGTCGACCACGGCATCGGCCGCTATCACGGGATGGAGGTGGTCACCGCCGCAGGTGCTGCCCATGAATGCCTCGTTCTGGAATATGCCGAGCAATCAAAGCTTTACTTGCCCGTTGAGAACATTGAACTGCTGTCGCGTTATGGGCATGACGAAGGGCTGCTGGACAAGCTCGGCGGTGGCGCGTGGCAGTCGAAAAAGGCCAAACTCAAAGAGCGTATCCGCGAGATGGCGGACAAGCTCATCCGCATTGCCGCCGAACGCGCGCTGCGCAAAGCGCCGGTGCTCGACCCGCCGCCGGGCATGTGGGATGCCTTCTCCGCCCGGTTCCCCTATACGGAGACCGACGACCAGCTGCGCGCAATTGCCGACGTGGTGGATGATCTGACCAGCGGCAATCCGATGGACCGTCTGGTTTGCGGCGATGTGGGCTTTGGTAAAACCGAAGTTGCGATGCGGGCGGCTTTTGTTGCGGCGATGTCGGGTGTTCAGGTGGCGGTGATCGCGCCTACGACACTACTCGCCCGGCAGCACTACAAAAGCTTTGCCGAACGCTTTCGCGGCTTCCCGATCGAAGTGCGCCAACTCAGCCGCTTTGTCTCGGCCAAAGAGGCAGCGGCGACGCGCGATGGGATGGCTAAGGGAACGGTCGATATCGTCATCGGCACGCATGCGCTGCTGGCCAAAGGCATCCGGTTCAAGGACCTCGGCCTGCTGGTGATCGACGAAGAGCAGCATTTCGGCGTGACTCACAAGGAACGGCTCAAATCCCTGCGCACCGATATCCACGTGCTGACCCTGACCGCCACACCGATTCCCCGCACGTTGCAACTGTCGCTGACGGGCGTGCGCGATCTGTCGATCATCGGCACGCCGCCCGTCGACCGCCTCTCGATCCGCACCTATGTGAGCGAGTTCGACGCGGTTACCATCCGCGAGGCGCTGCTGCGTGAGCATTATCGGGGCGGGCAGAGTTTCTATGTGGTGCCCCGCCTGAGCGATCTGCGTGAGATCGAAGATTTCCTTCAGGCGCAGCTGCCGGAACTCTCCTACGTCGTCGCCCACGGTCAGATGGCACCGGGGGAATTGGATGACCGGATGAACGCCTTTTATGATAGCAAATTCGACATTCTGCTGGCAACGACGATCGTTGAATCCGGCCTCGACATTCCTACGGCCAACACCATGGTCGTGCACCGCGCCGATATGTTCGGTCTTGCGCAACTGTATCAAATCAGGGGCCGGGTGGGCCGCTCGAAAACCCGGGCTTATGCCTATCTGACCACCAAGCCGCGCGCGAAGCTGACGGATACGGCGCAGAAACGTCTGCGGGTGTTGGGCAGCCTTGATACGCTTGGCGCGGGCTTCACCTTGGCCAGCCAAGACCTTGATATTCGCGGGGCGGGCAACCTGCTCGGCGAAGAGCAATCCGGCCAGATGCGCGATGTGGGCTTTGAGCTTTACCAGTCCATGCTGGAAGAGGCGATTGCCAAGATCAAGGCGGGCGAGATGGAGGGCCTCAGCGAGGCCGACGAGCAATGGGCACCGCAGATCAACCTTGGCGTGCCGGTGCTCATTCCTGAGGACTACGTGCCTGACCTCGATGTGCGTCTTGGCCTCTACCGCCGCCTCAGCGAGCTCTCAACTAAAGTGGAACTCGAAGGCTTTGCCGCCGAATTGATCGACCGTTTTGGCAAGCTGCCGAAAGAGGTGAACACCCTGATGCTGGTGGTGCGGATCAAGGCGATGTGCAAACGCGCCGGGATCGCCAAGCTCGATGGTGGGCCGAAGGGCGCGACGATCCAGTTCCACAATGACAAATTCGCCTCGCCCGAGGGGCTGGTGCAGTTCATTCAAGACCAGCGTGGGCTGGCCAAGGTTAAGGACAACAAGATCGTCGTGCGCCGGGATTGGAAGACGGATGCCGACAAGATCAAAGGCGCCTTTGCCATTGCACGCGATTTGGCCGAACATGTGATCGCCAAAGAAAAGACTGCGAAAAAGGCCAAGGCAAAGGGCTAAGCCCCGAAAGGGCGGCGGTTATTCCGCCGCCGCCGGCTGTCGGTTTTCCATCCGCCCCATATAGAGCATCAGAGCGTAAGCCCCGATGGCCATGAGCAGCATCGCCAGCGCCAATGGCTTGGTCGTGCCGTCGAACATCAACCCCACGGGCGAGGCGATGAGCGCGGCCAGCACAGTTGAAATCGCCCCCACGACCGAGGCGGCCATGCCCGCGATATGGCCCATCGGCTCCATCGCGATGGCATTAAGGTTGCCCAGCGTCAGCCCCGCTTGGAAGAACAGGCAGGTCTGGAAGAACACAAAGGCGGCAAAGCCGTAAGGGTCGGGCAGGGCGCCGAGGTTCAGGAAATACATGGCACCCGACAGCAGGATTTGAAAGCCAAAGGCGATGCTCACCAATCGGCGCATGCCATAGCGCACGACCAGCAGCGCATTGATCAGGCTGGCGCTGGCCGCCACAACGGCGATGCCGCCGAACCAGAGCGGGAAGCTTTCACCCCGGCCATAGACGGTGTCATAAATCGGCTGCACCAGCATGATCATCGAAAATAGCATCGCCAAGGCCAGCGATTGCACGAGGATCGACAGGCGCACCGTGCGGTGTCCGACCAACTCGCGCACTGCCCCGATGATCAGCCGCGCACGCAGGGGCCGACGGTTTTCCCGCGGCAATGTTTCGGGCAGGCGCAGGCCCATCCAGACCACCGAGATGATCGAAAACGCCATGAAAGCGATGAAGATCGCGCGCCAGCCCGCTGTGTGAATGATCCCCGCGCCCAGCATCGGGGCCATTGCTGGCACCAGTGCGAAGACCATCATCACCACCGACATGATCCGCGCCATCTCGCGCCCGGCATAGAGGTCACGGATGATCGCCACGGCCACCACGCGGGGGCCAGAAGCGCCGAGCCCCTGAAAGATACGGGCCACGAGCATGACTTCCAGTGAGTTGCTCATCCATGCGACGAAGGCCGACACCGAATAAAGTGCCGCGCCGCCAAAGACCACGTTGCGGCGCCCGAATGCATCCGACAACGGCCCGCTAAAGAACGTGCCCAACCCCATGCCCAGCACGAAGGACGTGAGGATCAGCGGGGCGCGGTGGGCGATCTCGGGCGAGAGTTCTGCCGCGATCTCGGGCAGGGCGGGCAGCATCGCATCAATGGAAAAGGCGATGGTGGCGGTCATCATCGCGATGAGGGCGACGAATTCGATCCGCCCCATGGAGAATTTTGGATTTTCGGTGGTCACGAACGCGCGCTCCGGCGATTGTCCCGAACGGCGGATCCGTCTGGGCAGGCTTCAGGGAATAACTAGTGGTTGCGCTCTCGATAATTGAGAACGCTTAACTTGGCAATGATTGCCGCCCTGTTTAGCTCTGCTGCTTGGTCAGATCGGCAATGACCTGCGCCCATAGCTCGGGCGGCTGTGCACCCGGCACCGCATGGGCATTCGCGATGATGAACGTCGGCACGGAGTTCACCCCCATCTTGCGGCTATGGGCATCGCGGTCGCGAATGTCCTGCGCGTCGACATCGGATTTCAGCAAGCGGGTAACCACGGCGGCGTCCATCTCAATGCTATCGGCGATATCGGCCAGCACTTCGGCATCGCCGATGTCGCGGGCCTCGACGAAATAGGCTTTGAAAAGCGCGGAGACGGCGGCGGTTTGGCGGCCTTCGATCCCGGCCCAATGGATCAGACGGTGCGCGTCCAGCGTGTTGGGCGTGCGCTGCATGGCCTCGAAGTTGATGTTCAGACCGGCCTTTTCGGCATGTTCCACGACCGGTGCATAGGCGCGTACGGCGCCCTCTTTGCCGCCGAACTTGCCTTCTAGATAGGCGCGACGGTCCATGCCCTCGCGCGGCATCTCGGGGTTCAGTTGGAAAGGGTGCCATTCGATGGCGAAGGGATGGTTGGGGTGATCCTGCAATGCGCGGTCCAGATGCGCCTTGCCGATATAGCACCATGGGCAGATCGGGTCTGACATGATATCGAGTTTGATCGCTTCGGCCATGGTAAACCCCATCTATTGCTGCGCAACGGGCATAGCGGGCCGGGGCGGGTATCGCAAGCGGGCAGCGTTGCAAGCGCCTTTGGGCGCGGCTATAGCAGGTCCATGACAGACACGCCGCCCCGTTCCATGATCCAGATCGCCCGCGAAAGCGGCGCGAGCGAGACCGCCCCGCCGGTCGACCTTGGTGCGCGGGTGCGCGAGCTGCGCAAGGCGCGCAACTGGACGTTGGAGCAGGCCGCGCGGCAGGCCGGGCTGGCGCGCTCCACCCTTAGCAAGATCGAAAACGGGCTGATGTCGCCCACCTATGACGCGCTGAAAAAGCTCGCCGTGGGGTTGGAGATCACGGTGCCGCAGTTGTTCACCCCGCCTGCGGGGGAAAAGATCACCGGCCGCATGGCCGTGACCCGCGCCGAAGAGGGCGCGGCCAAGGCCACCGGCACCTATGAGCATGTTCTGCTGGCCGACGCCCTGCGCAAGAAACAGATGCTGCCCTACCGTGCCCGCATCCGCGCGCGCCGGATGGAGGAGTTCGACGGCTGGGTGCGCCATGACGGCGAGGAATTCCTCTATGTGCTGACCGGCATGGTGCGGCTTTTTACCGAGTTCTACGAACCCGTCGACATGCGCCGGGGCGATAGCGCCTATTACGACGCCACCATGGGGCACAATGTCGTCTCGCTCAGCGATGAGGATGCGACGATCCTCTGGGTGACCTCACTGGTCTGAATTCTCTGCCGGTTTCCACCACCAGACTTCGGGCATGAAGTTCGGCCCGTCGCCATATAGCGGGATCGTGTCAGGGTAAGCCATGCGGGCGTCATGGGCGATCAGCCCCTCGTCGAACTGCCAGAACGGAATGACATAGCGCCCGGCGGTCAGGATACGGTCAAGCGCGCGGGTGGCGGCGACGAAATCCGCCGTTTCGCGGGCCTGCAGCATCTGGTTAATCATCGCGTCCACCGCCGGAGAGCGCACGCCCATCAGGTTGCGTGTGCCGGGCAGGTCGGCGGCCTCTGACCCCCAATAGAAACGCTGCTCTGTGCCGGGGCTGAGCGATAGGGCGCGGCGGAAGGTGGTCATGTCGAAGTCATATTCGTTCTGACGCGCCACGAATTGCGCGTCATCAACCGTTTCAATCTGCGCTGTGATCCCGAGCCGCTTTAGCGCCTGCGTGTAAAGCTCTGCAATCGCTAGGTTTTCACGGCTGCCCTTCGACAGAAGAATGGAGAATGTAAGCGGCGTGCCATCCGCCCGGCGCATGACGCCGCCTTCGGCCTGATAGCCTGCGGCATTAAGTTGCTGCATCGCGGCACGGATGCCCGCGCGGTTGCGGACAGAGCCATCGGCCACCGGCAGCCGATAGCCATCCACCGTGCCCGGCGGCAGCGTGTCGGCGTAATCGGCCAGCAGGTCAAAGACCCGGCCCGTCGCCGGGCCATCGCGCATGGCAAGGTCGGAGTTTGAGAAATAGGAGGTGATCCGGGGCAGGGCACCGCCAGTCAGCGTCTCGTTGATATACTCAAAGTTAAAGGCCGAGATCAGCGCGTCGCGCACCCGCCAATCGTCAAAGGGCGCGCGGCGGGAATTCATCACAAAGCCCGTCATGCCCGAGGGTTTGCTGTGCGGAAAGCTGGATTTCACCACCTCGCCCTGACTGATCGCCGGGAAGTCGTATTGCGTGGCCCAAGTCTCGGCGTTGAATTCGCGCACGGCCGAAATTTGGCCCGCCTTGAACGCCTCAAACAACACGCTGGCATCGCCGTAGAAGTCGATTTTCACTTCATCATAGTTATGCGTGCCTTGCCGAAAGGGGACATCGGCGCCCCAGTAGTCAGGGTTGCGCGTCAGCGTGACATGGCGCCCCGCCTGATAGTCGCTGATGACGTAAGGCCCCGTTCCTAGTGGTATTTCGGTCAAGGGGGCATTGGCAAAGTCCTGCCCCTCCCACTGCGCTTTGCTGAGGATGGGGCGCATCCCGGCGAGCAGGACAAGCTCACGGTTGTCGCTGTCAAAGGTCATCCGCAGGCTGCGCGGACCGGTCTGTTCGATGCTTTCAATCTGTTGGCGCAGTCCGTGGTAGCGGGGGTGGCCCTCAGTGCCCAGCAGATCGAAAGAAAAGATCACATCCTCGACCGTGACCGGGCTGCCATCGGAAAACCGCGCCTCTTCGCGCAGGGTGAACTCAACCCACGAACGGTCATCGGGCACTTCGATCGTCTCGGCCAGCAGCCCATAAAGCGCAAAGGGTTCGTCCCATGAACGCCCCATCAAAGTCTCATGGGTGAAATGCGGCAGCTGCCAAGGCGCGGTGCCTTTGCGCACGAAGGGGTTAAGGCTGTCGAATCCCCCGGTATTGCCCAAAACGATCTCGCCCCCCTTGGGGGCCTCGGGGTTTACATAAGGCAGGGCGGCAAAATCGGCGGGCAGGGCCGGGTCGCCGTACATGGCGATTCCATGCTGAGGGGCCGCCCCAGCCGCGCCAGAGAGCAGAATCAGTGAAGAAAGCGCCGCAACGCCCCGTGCTGTCGAGAAAAAATCCCAGCTCATTTTTGAAACAATCACGATCTGCCCTTATTTTGTTGGAGTTAATCCATACCCGCGGATTCCCGCCTTATCAAACTTTTAGCTTGGATTGTGGCCGTAGATTGCGTATACAGAGGTCACTGCTCGATAGGTTTCTTGCCTGTATGAAACCTGCCTCAATAACTTACGCCCGCCTCGTGCGGGCGTTTTTTTTGGCCTATTGCGTGCCGCCTCCCTTCCTTGGCGGTTTCGCGCGCAAACCCTTTCCCTTTGCCCTCTCCGCAGTACATGATGCAGTCGCAGCATGAACAAGGAGACGCGCCATGGCTTTCACCATCGACCTGTCCGGCAAAACAGCCGTCATCACCGGATCGAATTCTGGAATCGGACTGGGCATCGCCTGGGAATTGGCGCGGGCCGGGGCCGATATCGTGTTGAACTCTTTTACCGATGACGAAGCGGATCATGCTTTGGCGCAGCAGATGGCCGAGGAATGCAACGTAACGGCCCGGTACATCAAGGCGGATATGTCCAAGGGGGCGGAGTGTCGGCGTTTGATCGCCGAAGCCGGGACCTGTGACATCCTGGTGAACAATGCGGGCATCCAACACGTGGCTCCGATCCCTGAGTTTCCGGCCGAGAAATGGGATGCGATTATCGCGATTAACCTGTCGTCGGCCTTTCACACCACCGCCGAAGCACTGCCGATGATGCGCAAGGCGGGGTGGGGCCGGGTGATCAACATCGCCTCGGCGCATGGCTTGACGGCCTCGCCCTATAAATCGGCCTATATCGCCGCAAAACATGGGATTGTCGGCCTCAGCAAGACCACGGCGCTGGAGACGGCGAAAGAGCCGATCACCTGCAACGCGATTTGCCCGGGTTATGTGCTGACCCCGATCGTCGAGAAGCAGATCCCCGACACGATGAAGGAATACGACATGAGCCGCGAGGAGGTGATCGAGCAGGTCATGCTCACGCGCCAGCCTTCGCGTGAATTTGCCACTGTCGAGCAGATGGGCGGCACGGCGACGTTTCTCTGCTCTGACGCGGCGGCCCAGATCACCGGCACGACCATCAGCGTCGATGGCGGCTGGACAGCGTTGTAAGCGCCGTGGCGGTCAAAAAACGCATTAACCTCGCCCTCCAAGGGGGCGGCGCGCATGGCGCTTTCACTTGGGGGGTGTTGGATCGGCTGTTGCAACAGGACGATCTTGAGATCTGCGGCATCTCCGGCACGTCTGCCGGGGCGCTGAATGGCGCGGCGCTGAAATCGGGCATGATCTCGGGCGGGCGCGAGGGCGCGCGTGAGAACCTTGATTGGCTCTGGACGCAGGTGTCGGGCATTTCCGACCTGCGGCTGTCGCATTGGCTGGCGCCTTTTGGGCTGGATAAGCTCAGTCAGGCGATGGAATATTCCCTGCCTATGGCGATCTCAGACTCGCTGACGCGGGTTGTGTCGCCCTATGCCTACGGCCCGTTCTATCGCAATCCGCTCGAAGATGTCGTGGCGCGGTTCGACTATGGCAAGGTGGGCGCGCATAAGCCGCCGTTTTTCTTTGTCTGCGCCACACGGGTGCGCAACGGCAAGATCAGGGTGTTCGAGGGAGATGAGATCGGCCCTGCCGCGCTGCTGGCCTCGGCTTGTCTGCCGACGATCTTTAAGGCGGTTGAGATTGACGATGCCCAGACCGGCCAACGCGAAGCGTTTTGGGACGGTGGCTATACCGGCAATCCGGCGCTGTTTCCGCTGTTCCGCGATGACCTGCCCGAAGACATCGTGGTGGTGAACATCAACCCGCTAGAGCGTGAAGACCTGCCGACAACGCCCCAGCAAATCCAGAACCGTATCAATGAGATCAGCTTTAATTCCAGCCTCTTGCGAGAGATGCGGGCGATTGATTTCGTCCAGCGCCTGATCGCGGATGGCACCCTGCCAGAGGGGCGGATGAAGCGGGTCCACATGCATATGATCGCCGATGACGCGCTAATGGCGCAGCTTTCGGTGGCCACCAAGCTGATGCCGAACCCAGCCGTGATCAGGGCGCTGCATGAGGCGGGTGTGGCGGCGGCGGATCAGTTCTTGACGGACCACTTTGATGATCTGAACCAACGCAGCAGCGTCGATCTACCCGCGATGTTCGGCTGAGTTTTCGGGGTCTGACAGCGCCAGCGCCTCGGGCAGATCGGCACCGGGGCGCGGCGGGTAGACCAGCCCGGCAGAGATCACCAGCTTCGCCGCGTCTTCGACACTCATGTCGAGCTCGATCACATCTTCGCGCGGCAGGAAGAGCAGAAAGCCTGAGGTCGGGTTTGGTGTGGTCGGTAGAAAGACCGAGAGCATCTCGCCCCCTGCATTTGTGCGGGCCAAGACCTCTCCCTTGGCTTCGGTCGAGATAAAGCCAAGCGCCCAGATGCCGCGCCGGGGGTATTCGATCAGGCAGGCGGTCTCAAAGCTCCGCTCGGACTGGGCAAAGATCGTCTCGGAGATCTGTTTGATGCCGGAGTAGATCGTCCGCACCACGGGGGTGCGTTCCACCAGACTTTCGGCAAAACGGATCATCGAACGCCCGATCAGCCCTTTCGCAGCCCAGCCCACCATGACGGTGAAGATCAAAAAGATCACCACCCCAAGGCCGCGCACGTTGAATTGCATCGACGGGTCAAGGCCAAGGAAATCTTGGAGTAGGCGGTCAGGATGGTAGGCTTTGGGCACCAATGGCAGCACGAAACCGTCGATCCAGCCGACCACGCTCCAGATCAGCCAGATGGTCAGCCCAACGGGCGCAATCACAACCAACCCGGTCAGGAAAGACGCGCGCAGCCTTGCGACAAGGCTGCGCCGGACCTGTGTTGGGTCGGGATCAAAAGGTGTGTTCATCTGCGCCGTTTTCCGAAGAGTTAATCGCAACATAGCTAAGGCGTATGCCCCGGCCCGGCAATGGCTCGACGGTGTTTTTCGCCTTTAACGCGGCAGGTTGACGAGGTTTGCGGCGATCTTGGCCCCCAGCCGGGCATTGTTGCGCACCAATGCGATATTGGCGGTGAGCGAACGGCCTTCGGTCAGTTCGAAAATACGCTGCAGCAGGAAGGGGGTCACGCCCTTGCCGCTGACACCCTGCGCATCGGCCTCGGACTGGGCCTGCGCGATGATCGGGGCCAGTTCGGCGGCAGGAATCTCCTCATCCGCGGGGATCGGATTGGCCACAAGCTGCCCGCCGGGCAGCCCCATGGCGGCGCGGGTGCGGTGGGCTTTGGCAAGGGCTGCGGCATCGTCAAGGCGCAACGGCGATTGCAAATCGGAGCCTGCGCTCCAGAAGGCGGGGAAGCTGTCTTGCCCCACGGTGATGACCGGCACGCCTTGGGTCTCAAGTACTTCCAGCGTTTTCGGGACGTCCAGAATGGCTTTGGCACCCGCGGCGATCACGGTGACGGGGGTCTGCGCCAATTCCATCAGGTCGGCGGAGATGTCAAAGCTGTCTTCCGCGCCTTTGTGCACGCCGCCGATGCCGCCGGTGGCGAAGACTTCGATGCCCGCAAGATTGGCGGCGATCATGGTGGCGGCGACAGTGGTGGCGCCTGTGCCGCCCGACGCGATGCAGACGGCCATGTCAGCGCGCGAAAGTTTCGCCACGTCTTTGGCCTGCGCCAGATCGCTAAGCTGGTCGTCGTCCAAACCGATGTGCAACGCGCCACGGATCACGGCGATGGTTGCAGGCACGGCCTCGGCATCGCGGATGTCCTGCTCAACCTGCCGCGCCACTTCGAGGTTTTGCGGATAGGGCATGCCATGGGTGATGATGGTGCTTTCCAACGCCACGATCGGTGCGCCGCTTTCGCGGGCCTTGGCCACTTCGGCGCTGAAGGTCAGGGGCAGGGCGGAAGGGGCGGTGGTCATATCTTGGTCTCTCCGGAAACGTAAAGGGCAGCAGCGTCAAGTGCGGCCTTGAGGGCGGGTTGCGCGACGGCACCGCCAAGTTCGGCAGCCACATGGGCGGCCATGAATGTGTCGCCTGCGCCCGTCACGCGGGCCACATGGACCGAGGGCGGGGTGAGGGTGATGATATCATCGCCTTGACCCACGGTGGCGGGGTTGCCGCCGTCTGTCACCACGGCACGACGCGCGCCGCGGGCCAGCAGAGCGCGGGCGGCGGAGGGGGAATCGTCAAAGCTGGCCTGACACAGCAGCCCGGCTTCTTCGAGGTTTACATAAAGCGTGCCGCGCCCCGCTTTGAGGAAAGGCGTCAGCCGCAGTGCCTTGCCGGGAGAGGCGGGGGCCACGCGCAGATCGGCCTTTGCCAACAGCGGGCTCTGCGCCATCCGGGCGAGCAATTCGACGGTGAGGTTGCCATCCAGCGCCACGGCGCCTTCGTAAGGGGCGGGCAGGCTGCCATCCTCCAGCGGGCGCAGAATTTTATCCCCCGCAGCTTCCAGCGAATGGGCATCGGCAATCGCGGCAATCAACCCGTTGGACCCTTCGACGGCCATATAGCGGTCGGTCGGCAGGTCGTCTGAGCGGTAGACGTGATCGGTGATCAATCCGCGCAGGGCGCAGGCGGCGATCAGCTCATCCCCCTCCGCATCGCGGCCCACGGCGGACAGCAGCGCGGGCGTCAGCCCAAAGCGCGCAAGGGCCATGCCGATGTTCAGCGCCACGCCGCCCGGCAAACGGGTGATGCGCCCCGGCATGTCAGAGCCTTGGCGCATGGCGTTTTCAGAGCGGCCGATCACGTCCCAAAGGACGGAGCCAATGCACAGGATGTCAGCTGTCTTTGTCATGCGGCGCTTCTAGCCGCCAAATCTGCCCACGCGCAAGCGGCGTTATTGTGGCACCGCAAATGTCAGCGCCGCCCAGAGCGTTTCCCAGACCGGCTGATCTGGATCGTATCCGGCACCCGTTTGCGCCGCTGCTGCCGGGCGCAGCACCACGGCGTCAAAGAGGTATTCGTGGCCTGCGGTGACTGGAATAACCGCTTCGCCCGCCGCGTCGGTGCGGTGGAGCGAGATGGTCACGCTGTCATCCGGCGCGCGGTCGAATACCTCAATCTGGGCATCGGCGCGGGGTTCATCCTGATAGAAAAGCGCGACTTTCATCTGACCGTCAAAATCCGCGTCATAGGGATTCGTCAGGGCGACAAACTCGGTGGTCATGCCGGTGGGGGCGTCGTCTCCAACGCCCGTACCTGTGGCGATCAGGGTTTTGACGTGGCGTGTATAGCTCTCCACGACTTTTTCCTGCGACCAGCCGTTGGCGCTGTGATCGGCTTCGGCTTTTGGGAAATCTTTGTGTTCCGCAAATGAGAGGAACTTCTCCCATTCCTCATAGATCACCTTTGAGGGGGTGGTTTCGGCCAGTACAACGACCAGACCATCCCGGCCCGGTGCGGGGACCTGCAGTGCCGGGTTGTCGCCCGCACGGGGAGAGAGATTATAGGCCTGTCCCTCTACCACGATCTCAAAACGATTGAGCCGGTTGGGGAGATAGGGAAAGGTCGATCCGACAAACTCTTCGCCATTGCGAAAATGGGCTGCGATCTTTTCACCGCTTTCCACTTGATAGTTCAGCGGCGACAGCCAGTATTCATGGGCAACGGCAGGTAATGCCGGTAAGATACTGAAAATAATAGCGGACAACTGGGACAGTTTCATGAAGCGAACTTTCATTTTGTTAAGAACCAAGCTGGCATTGCTTGGGCTAATGTCAAGCGCGTTGGTATTTTCCATGGGTGCGGCGGTACAGGCGCATGAGGTCAAACCGACAATCGCGGACCTGACCGTCGCCGAAGGGCGCGCGGTGCTGGCGCTTGAGATTAACCTCGAAGCCCTGCTGGCGGGGATCGACCTCGACACTGTCGAAGACACCGACAATGCCGAGAATGCAGGCGATTACGATGCGCTGCGCAGCCTGCCCGCCGCGCGTATCGCGGCCCGTGCGCCCGAGCTTTTGCCGAACTGGAACAGCCTGCCATTGCTCAGCGTGAATGGCGCGGCCGTGCCTTTGGAAAGTGTGATGATCGAGGTGCCCGAGGGGATCGACGCCGAACTGCCGCGCGACAGTCTTTGGCGGCTGGAGGCGGCAGTGCCCGCAGGAGCCGAGCAGGTGCAGGTGACCTGGCCCGATGGCGCGGGCGCATTGGTCCTGCGCCAGCAGGGGGTGGAAGACCCCTATACCGGCTATCTGGCGGGCGGCGAGACGAGCCCCGAGATCGCGCTCTCGGGCGGCGATGCGCAAAGCGGTTGGCAAGCCTTCGTCAGCTATATCCCGGTCGGTTTCGACCACATCCTGCCCAAAGGGTTGGATCATATCCTTTTCGTTTTGGGCCTGTTCTTCCTGTCGACCCGTCTGCGCCCTTTGATCTGGCAGGTTACCGCCTTTACGCTGGCCCATACGGTCACGCTTGCGCTTGGTGCTCTGGGCTGGGTCAACGTGCCCGGTGCCATCGTCGAGCCGCTGATCGCCGCGTCGATCACCTATGTCGCGGTCGAAAATATCTTTCATTCCGCGCTGAACCGTTGGCGGCCCTTGGTGATCTTTGGCTTCGGCCTGCTGCACGGGCTCGGCTTTGCCTCGGTGCTGGGGGACTTTGGCCTGCCTGCGGGGCAATTCGTCCCGGCGCTTATTGGCTTTAATATTGGGGTGGAACTGGGCCAGCTTGCGGTGATCGCCATCGCCTTCGTGCTGGTCGGCTGGGCGATGAAGCGCAATTGGTATCGCCGGGCCATCGCGGTGCCCGCCTCCTGCGTCATCGCGGCGGTCGGGGCCTATTGGTTCATCGAACGGGTATTTCTGTAAGCACGCGGGCAGCCCTTAACCGGGCTGCCCCAAGGGCCGCTTAGCCCTGCATGGCGGCGATCAGGGTGGCGAGTTCGGCCACCGGATCGTCCTTGTCCCAAATCTCGGTCCCGATGCCGAAAAAGTCGGTCCGGGGGGCAAGGGCGCGGATCATGTTGATGTTCAGCGCGCCCTCGGCGACGACGGGCACTTCGATCACTTCGGACCACCATTGAAACAATTCGGCTTCGGCAAAGCTTCCGTCGCCAAGCGTGCTGGCTTGGGTGGGGCCAAAGCTGACGTAATCGGCCCCGGCTTCGCCAGCGGCCATCCCTTCGTGCCGCGATGTGCCGCAGAAAGAACCGACGATCGCATCTTCGCCCAGTTCTTTGCGGGCATGGCGCACGGTGCGCGCGGCATCGCTCAGGTGTACCCCGTCAAGGCCGAGCTTTTCGACCATCAGCAGGTGATCCGAGATCACCAAGGCCACATCGCGCGCATGGGTCACTTCGCGCAGCGCGTCACCTGCGCGCGACAGACGGTCTTCGTCGCGGGTTGATAGCGCCATCCGCACACAGGCGACCGGATGCGCGTCCAGCACGGCGGCCAGTTGCGCGGGGAATTGGCTCAGCTCAACTTCGGGTGGGGTGATAAGGTAAATCTGCGGCTGTTCTGGCGCGTCCATGGTCATTGTCCTTAATCGGGTCTGGGGCCCTGCTCGGGTCTGGAGGTCTGACTAGCGCAAGGCGCTGCAAATGAAAACGGATATGCGTCTGTGGCGCGGGCTTTCTTGCGGTGGTGCGGCGCAGGAGCTATGAGGCGCGCATGACCCAGACAACATCCTCCTCCGTCCAGCCTGCGCCGATCCCGGCCATCGTGCTTGTCCGCCCACAGATGGGCGAGAACATCGGCGCCGCGGCGCGCGCGATGTGGAATTTCGGCCTTGATCACATGCGCGTCGTGGCCCCGCGCGACGGCTGGCCTAGCCAATCTGCCGTGGCCATGGCCTCGGGCGCAGGGCGGCTGTTGGATGAGGCGCAGCATTGCGACGATCTGCCGGGCGCGCTCAGCGATTGCGATTTTACCTTTGCCACCACCGCGCGCGGCCGCGACCTGACCAAGCCGGTCTACAGCCCCGAAGCGGCGATGCGGCTGGCCGCGGAAAAGATCGCGGCGGGCCAACGGGTTGCGGTGCTTTTTGGGCCAGAGCGGGCCGGGCTTGAGAATGAGGATATCGCGCAGGCAAACGCCATCGTCTCGGTTCCGGTGAACCCGAAATTCGCCTCGCTCAACCTCGCGCAATGTGTGCTTTTGATGTCCTATGAATGGATGCGCGCACAGGGCGAAGTGACGCATGAGGTGACCGAGATGGCGGGCACCGACTGGGCCAAAGGGGCCGAGGTTGACCATCTGGCGCGGCATTACGAGGAACGGTTGGAAGAGGCAGGTTTCTTCTACCCCGAGCACAAAACGGCGTCGATGAAGCTGAACCTGCGCAACATGTGGTCGCGGATGCCGCTGACCCGAGCGGATGTGCAGATGTTGCATGGCATCCTGCGGCAAATGGTCCGGTGGAAAGAGAAGGGCTGAGCGAAGCCCCCGGCCCGGAATCAGGCCACAGGCGCCGGGCCATCGCCTGCCCGCCCCACGGGGAGGCGATTTTGCCAAAATGTGCCGCGCCTTAGATTAGATGCACCAAGCTTGAACCATAAAGCGGCATGACGGGACCCGTCGGTTCGCCACCCCTCGGGCAGGCGATGGCCCTCGGCACATGCGGCAACATAACTCACCCCGCTAGACCTTTCCCCGCCCATGGCATACCACTGCATCCAAACGGAAAATGAGGCGCGCCATGGCGGAAAAACGCAAACTTTTCGAAGAGGTCGGCACCGACCAACCCAGCCGTGCCCCGGTGCAAACCGGCGGCATCGACAAGGGCCGTGGCGGCGCACGCGGCCCGATCCGGATTTGGCTGATGATCCTCTTCGCGCTGGTCTTTGTCATGATCGCCGTGGGCGGGCTGACGCGGCTGACCGACTCTGGGCTCAGCATCACCGAATGGCGCCCCGTAACCGGTGCCCTGCCACCGATGACTGAGGCCGACTGGCAGTCTGAGTTCAATAAATACAAGCAGATCGACGAGTTTCAGGTCCAGAACTCTTGGATGGAACTCTCTGATTTCAAAAGCATCTATTGGTGGGAGTGGGGGCATCGGCAACTTGGCCGGGTGATTGGCCTCGTCTGGGTTTTGGGCTTTCTCTACTTCCTGCTTCGGCGCCAAATTCCTGTGGGCTGGAACAAGCGCCTGCTTTTCATCGGTGCATTGGGCGGCGCGCAGGGGGCGATTGGCTGGTGGATGGTCGCCTCAGGCGTGACCAGCGGGCAGGGGGTGACGGATGTGGCCTCTTACCGTTTGGCGACCCATCTCGGCCTCGCCTTTGTCATCCTTGGATTTATCACATGGTATGTGCTCTTGCTGGGCCGCAGCGAACGCGACCTGATTCAGGCCCGCCGCGCCAAGGAGGCCAAGCAGTTCGGCATGGCCACCGGCTTGTTGCATTTTGCAGCGCTGCAAATCCTGCTGGGCGCGCTGGTGGCTGGGATTGACGCAGGCCGCTACTTCGTCGATTGGCCGCTGATGCAGGGGCAGTTCTTCCCGCCAGAGGCTTTCGATATCACGCCCACATGGCGCAACTTCTTTGAAAATCCCGGGCTGGTGCAATTCATGCACCGGATGGCGGGCTATCTGCTCTTTGCATTCGGTGTGGTCGTCTGGCTGCGCGGTCGCCGTTCGGCCCATGCACGCACGCGCTTTGCGTTTAATGCGGTGATGGCGGCGCTGGCCTTGCAGGTGGTTCTGGGCATCACCACGGTGCTCTATGCCGCGCCGGTGCATCTGGCGCTAGCACATCAGGCGTTGGCCGTTCTGCTCTGGGTGTTGATCCTGCGGGCGCGTTTCCTTGCGGCCTATCCCGTCGCCACATCGCTGAGAGGCTGAGACATGACTGCATATGACGATTTGATGGCCTTTCAGCGCGAGACAGAAGCGCTGGCGCAGGTCGCGGGGCGGCTCGGCTGGGACCAAGAAACGGTCATGCCCCGCGGCGCCGCGCCCCAGCGGGGCGAGGAGATGGCGGCGATGGAAAGCGTGCTGCACGCCCGCCGGATCGACCCGCGTATCGCCGATTGGCTGGGCCGTATCGAAACGGCGGGTCTGGACGCGGTGGGTCAGGCCAATCTGCGCCACATCAAACGCGATTTTGACCGTGCGACCCGTGTCCCCGCCGATCTGGCGGCGCGGATCGCCCGCGTCACCTCCGCCGCCCAAGGCACATGGGCCGAGGCCCGTGCCGCCGACGATTTCGCGGCCTTCGCCCCGACCTTGAAAGAAGTGATCGCCCTCAAACGGGAAGAGGGGGCCGCGCTGGCCGAGGGGCGCGATATCGGTATCTACGACGCGATGCTAGAAGACTATGAGCCCGGCACCACGGCGGCGGACCTCGAAGCCATGTTCGGCGCGCTGCGCCCAAAGTTGTCCGAACTGCGCGCCGCCGTGCGGGAGGCCGAAGCGCCGCCGGTGCTTGAAGGGGTTTTCGACGAAGCGGCGCAGATGACCCTGACGGCCAAACTGGCGCGGCGCTTTGGCTATGATCTGGCCACCGGGCGGATCGACAAGGCGGTGCATCCTTTCTCATCGGGCTCGGGTTTGGACGTCCGGATCACCACAAGGACCAATGCGCTTGACCCGTTCAACTGCTTTTACTCCACCGTGCATGAGGTTGGCCACGCCGCCTACGAACAGGGAATCGACAGCGCCTACCTGCTGACCCCACTAGGGCGGGGCGTGTCGATGGGGGTGCATGAAAGCCAAAGCCGAATCTATGAGAATCAAATTGGCCGCAGCCGCGCCTTAACCGGATGGCTCTATGGCGAGATGACGGCTGTCTACGGCGACTTTGGCGTGCCGGATGCCGAGACATTTTACAGAATCGTCAACCGCGTGTCGGATGGCTTCATCCGGACCGAGGCTGACGAGCTGCAATATAACCTTCACGTCCTGCTGCGGTTCGACCTTGAACGGGCGCTGATGTCGGGCGATCTGCAGGTCGACGGGTTGGAGGCCGCATGGAACGATCGGTTCGAGGCCGATTTCGGCTACGCGGTTGACCGTCCCTCAAACGGGGTCTTGCAGGATGTCCATTGGTCCGTCGGACTATTGGGGTATTTCCCAACCTACAGCCTCGGCAATGTCTATGCGGGATGCCTTCATGAGGCGCTGCGGAAATCGGTACCTGACCTTGATGACGCCTTGGCAAGAGGAGATACAAGCGCGGCCACTGCATGGCTTCGCGAGAAGGTGCAGCAGCACGGCGGGCTCTACGGGCCGCGAGAGGTGATCGCGCGGGCTTGCGGAAAGTCGCCGACGGAGGCGCCTTTGCTGACTTATCTGGAGAATAAGTTCAAAGATTTGTACAATATTTAAGCATGCAAGACCGGGAACAATTGAGCGTTGACGGGGTTGCTTAAACAGCGGGCACTGCTTTGGTTCTTAACTATGCCTTAACATTTCGCCTTTGCGCTGCCCACGTTTATATGCGATGGTGCAGTGAGTTTAAAATTTGACGAGATACAGGAGTACCTAGACGTGAAAATTCTTGCAACGGTGGCGGCGACTATCGCTCTTTCGGGTGCTGCTTTCGCCCAGACGACAACACAGGCAGCTGTTCTTGGCGCATCGGACGATAGCGTCTATTCGCTTCAGGTTCAGGGCGCTAACGGCATCATCTACAACTGTAAGCCGAACCCAGTAACAGTTGACGGCAACACCGCGCGTGTTTGCGTTCGTGCTGATGGCGCTGGTCTCTTCGAAGCGGGCGCTGGCCTGGGTGGCGGCGCTGCTGCAGCTGGTGCGGCTCTGGTCCTGATTGCGATTGCGTCGGGCTCGTCCTCTTCGACTACAACAACGACTACCAACTAAGTCTTAACGAAAGCTTAAGATGGAAAAACCCCCGCGCTGATAGCGCGGGGGTTTTTTTATTGCTGGATAGTCTGTCGAAAAAAAACGCCCCCCACGTTTTGCGCAGGGGGCGGAGCGGCCGCCGATTATTCGGCGGCGCTGCTTCCTTCTTCGGCTTCGTCTTCTTCGTTGCCCTGATCGGCGATCCAAGCGACGCTGACGACTTCCTCGTTTTTGCCAGTGCTGAACACCTTCACGCCGCCTGCACTGCGCGAGCGGAAAGAAATCCCCTCAACCGGGACGCGGATCGACTGGCCTTTGGAGGTTGCAAGCATCACCTGATCGGACATTTCCACCGGGAAACAGGCGACGATAGGGCCATGGGCCATGGCCTTGGTCCAAGCAGTCACACCCATGCCGCCGCGGCCGCGGACCGGGTAATCATGAGCCGAGGAAACCTTGCCCGCGCCCTTTGCGGTGATCGTCAGGATCAGATCTTCGGCTGCCGACATTTCGGCATAGCGTTCGGTGCTGAGCTGCCCGGCTTGTACCTGCTCTTCCTCGTCGTCGCTGCTGTCGTCATCGGTCAGCCCGGCCATCAAGCGGCGCTGTTTAAGATAGGCGACACGTTCTTCCGAGCTAGCCTCGAAATGCCGGATCACGGACATGGAGACGAGGTTGTCATCTTCGCCCAAACGGATGCCGCGCACGCCGACGGAGTTGCGCGAATTGAAGACGCGCACGTCGGTCGCCGGGAAGCGGATTGCCCGGCCTGCGTCGGTGACCAGCATCACGTCATCGTCGTTCGAGGCGATGCGCGCGTTGATCAGCGTGGTGCCCTCGTGTTCGCCTTCGAACTTCATCGCGATCTTGCCGTTGGACTTCACATTGGTGAAATCCGACAGCTTGTTGCGCCGCACGGTCCCGGCGGAGGTGGCAAAGATCACCTGTAGGTCGTCCCAATCCTTCTCATCCCGGTCCACGGGCATAATCGCGGCGATGGAGACCCCGGTGGGGATGGGCAGAATGTTGACGATGGCCTTGCCCTTGGCGGTGCGGGCCCCCTGCGGCAGCCGCCATGTCTTTAGCTTGTAGACCATGCCATCGGTGGTGAAGAACAAAAGCTGCGTATGGGTATTGGCAACGAATAGGTTGGTGACAACATCCTCTTCCTTGGTCTGCATGCCCGAAACACCCTTGCCGCCCCGACGCTGCGCGCGGAAGTCGGCCAGCGGCGTGCGTTTGATGTAGCCGCCGGAAGTCACGGTCACGACCATATCCTCGCGCGCGATCAGGTCTTCGTCGTCCATGTCGCCCGACCAGTCGACGATCTCTGTCCGGCGCGGCACGGCGAATTGCTCGCGCACCTCGCGCAGCTCGTCCGAGATGATGCCGAGGATGCGCTCACGGGAGCCGAGAATTTCGAGGTATTCCTTGATCTTACCGGCCAACTCTTCCAGCTCGTCGGTGACTTCCTTGACGCCGATCTGGGTCAGGCGCTGCAGACGCAGTTCAAGAATTGCGCGGGCCTGCGCCTCGGAAAGGTTATAGGTGCCATCGTCATTCGCGGTATGGGTCGGATCGTCGATCAACGCGATATAGGGCAAGATGTCTTCGGCGGGCCAGCGACGGGTCATCAGCTTTTCGCGTGCCTCGGCCGCGTCGGCAGAGGCGCGGATGGTGGCGACAACCTCGTCGATGTTGGTGACGGCCACGGCCAAACCACAAAGGATGTGGCTGCGTTCACGTGCCTTGCGCAGCAGATAGGCGGTGCGGCGGGCGACAACTTCCTCGCGGAAGTCGATGAAGTAGCTGAGGAACTTGCGCAGCGTCAGCTGTTCGGGGCGGCCCCCGTTCAGGGCCAGCATGTTGCAGCCGAAATAGGTTTGCATCGGCGTGAATCGGTAAAGCTGGTTCATCACGACTTCGGCAGTCGCGTCGCGTTTCAGCTCGACCACCACGCGCACGCCGTTGCGGTCGCTTTCGTCTTGAACGTGGGCGATGCCGTCAATCTTCTTATCGCGGACCTGTTCGGCGATCTTTTCGATCATCGTGGCTTTGTTGACCTGATAGGGGATCTCGTCGATGACGATGGCCCAACGGTCTTTGCGGATTTCTTCGACCCGCGTCTTGGCGCGGATCACCACGCTGCCACGCCCCTCAAGGTAGGCTTTGCGTGCGCCGGAACGGCCCAGCATGATGCCGCCTGTCGGGAAATCGGGGCCGGGGACGTAGTCGATCAACTGTTCAGAGGTGAGGTCCGGATCGTCAATCAGCGCGAGGCAAGCGTCGATCACCTCACCAAGGTTGTGCGGCGGGATGTTGGTCGCCATACCGACGGCGATACCGCCCGCGCCATTGACCAGCATGTTGGGAAAACGCGCGGGCAGGACAGTCGGTTCCTGCTGCTTGCCGTCGTAGTTGTCTTGGAAATCAACGGTTTCCTTGTCTATGTCCGCCAAAAGATAGGCGGCAGGCTTGTCCATGCGCACCTCGGTGTAGCGCATTGCCGCCGGGTTATCCCCGTCCATCGAGCCGAAGTTGCCCTGACCGTCCAAGAGCGGCAGCGACATGGAGAAATCCTGCGCCATCCGCACCAGCGCATCATAAATCGCACTATCGCCATGCGGGTGGTACTGGCCCATGACATCGCCCACCGGGCGGGCAGATTTGCGGTAGGCTTTTTCATGCGTGTTGCCGGTCTCATGCATCGCATAAAGGATGCGGCGGTGCACCGGTTTCAGGCCATCGCGCAGATCGGGAATCGCGCGGCTGACGATCACGCTCATCGCGTAGTCCAGATAGGACGTGCGCATTTCGTGTTCGATGGTTACCGACGGCCCGTGAAAGATGGGCTTTTTGTCTGCGTTTTCAGGGGTATCCGGCGTATCGGTCACGTATCTTGCCCACCATTTTTATGGTTCTATATCTTGGGGTTTTCTATAGCAGACGGGGCATATCAGGTGCAATGGCTGTGGCCGAAACGCACTGGCAGCACTCTAGCTCAAGTGCCAACATGCTGTTTTCATTGAAAAGTAATTCTCACCGCGCAAACTTGTCATACAGAGGCAGCAAAGGAGGCGCAACATGCCCCGCAGTGAAACCGAAATGATGCTGAAAGGTTACGGGCTGACCACGGCAGAGTTCTTTTATCATATGCCCGACTATAGTCATGTGCTGAACAGCTATATCTGGCAGGATTACGACATCGCGCCAGACCATCCGCGTCTGTTCGAATTCGTCGAATTCTGGCGCGCGGAACTGGATGGGCCGCTGCATTCGGTCCGTTTCACCCATCGCAAGCTGATCGGTCCCGGTGAGTGGCAGAACCAAGTGGGCGAGTTCACGCTACATTAAGCCAAAAGGCAGCCATCCAAAGGGCAGGGGCGTCAGGCCGAACAGCTCGCCCCGCCCAAGACACAGAACTTTGCACAGTGCGGGTGGTTCAATGCCACATCACGCTCCGCCTCGGCCAAGGTCGTGCCAAGCTCGAACTCCGGGTCGTAGGGCAGCAGGGTGCAGGCCAGCACGGCAGGCTTCTCAGCGCCTTTGCGTTTGACCACCATACGAGAGGAAGAGCACATCACCGCATTTGGCGAAATATCCAAGATGCCCCAGCAGGCGGTGGTAATCTCTGGAACTTCAACGGTTTCGTCCATCTCTGGGAAAAGTACGGTCATGCCGGGGTCTTGGGCGTCGATGTCAAAGCCGTGCTCTGCGTAAAAGGCGGCATAGCCCGCGCGGCTATCGGCATCGCTATCGGCAAAGATCGAGCGCCCGGCCACGGCCATGCGGAACCCATTGTCGCGCAGCCATTCCATGCCCAGCAGCGTCTTGTCAAAAGCCCCTTCACCGCGCTCCGCGTCATGCAGATCGCGGCGGTAGTGATCGACGGAGATACGAAAGGTCATCTTGCCGGGATAGGCATCGCGCAGCCGCAACAGACCGTCTTGCACCGATTTGCGCATCATCGGGCGCATAGCGTTGGTGAGGATCAACACCTCATAGCCGCGCGCCAGTGAGGTTTCGGTGATCTCGATCATCTGCGGGTTCATGAAGGGCTCGCCCCCGGTAAAGGCGATTTCGCGCACCGGCCAGTCGCGCTCGACGATCTGGTCGAGGTAGTCGCGCACCTCTTCGGCGGTGATATAGACCAGCGCGTCATTCTTGGGGCTGGAGGCGATGTAGCAGTTCACACATTCGATATTGCACAGGGTGCCCGTGTTGAACCACAGCGTCTCCGCGCCGCGCAGAGCGACGGTGGCGCGTGGTTCCCCCTTGGCGGTCACCGCCGGGTTCTGGAACTTGCCCTCGTTTGCTTGCGCGATATCTTTCATGATTGGTCCTTGCGTGATCCCGTGTGTTCCTATCCAGTTGTGGTAAGCTATTGCGACCCTGCCTAAAAGTCCAAGCCGCGGGGCGCACAGTCTTGTGAACTGGGTAAAAATAAGTATGTTTGCGCTAACTCTGCTATCTCGCACAGACAAGGATTGATCAATGGTTTCGCGTGTTATCCCTGTCGACCCTTTCGATCTGGTCATCTTTGGCGGCACCGGAGATCTGGCCCGGCGCAAGATTTTGCCCGGTCTCTACCGCCGCTATTGCGCGGGCCAAATGCCCGAAGAGGCGCGGATCATCGGCGCCGCGCGCACCGAAATGGACGCCGAAGGCTACCGCGAGATGGTGTCAGAGGCGATCAGCGAATTTGGCGGCAAAGACGCCTGCGGTAACCTTGATGCCTTTCTGGCCAAGCTCGATTACGTCGCCATCGACGCACGGGGAGAGACCGGCTGGCGCGAGCTACAGGAGTTGATGTCCGGGAAGGACCGGATCGAGGTCTACTATTTCTCCGTCGCGCCCGGGCTCTTTGGCGATTTGGCTGAACGCTTGCAGCAATGGGGCATGGCGGGCGCGGAATGTCGGATTGTCGTCGAAAAACCCTTTGGCCGCGATCTGGAGAGTGCGCGCGCGCTCAACGCGACATTGGCCACCTATTTTAAAGAGCAGCAGATCTACCGCATCGATCACTATCTCGGCAAAGAGACGGTGCAAAACCTCATGGCCGTGCGTTTCGGCAATATGCTGTTCGAGCCTCTGTGGAACCGCCAATATGTCGATCACATCCAAATCACCGTGGCCGAGACTGTTGGCGTCGGCGGGCGTGGGGAATACTACGACAAATCCGGTGCCATGCGGGACATGGTGCAGAACCACCTGATGCAGCTTTTGTGCCTGATCGCGATGGAGCCGCCCGCGCGGTTTGATCCGGATGCGGTGCGCGACGAAAAGCTGAAAGTGATCCGCGCGATCGATCCGGTGTTGCCGCATCATCTGGTCCGCGGTCAGTATGAGGCCGAAGAGGGCAATGAAGAAGAGGCGCCAAGCTACCGCGACGCCGTCGACAACCCGCGCTCGCGGACCGAGAGTTTTGTGGCGCTCAAGGCCCATATCAGCAATTGGCGCTGGCATGGCACGCCGTTTTATCTGCGCACCGGCAAACGCATGGTGGCGCGATCCAGCGAAATCACTGTGGTTTTCAAGGACACGCCCCATTCGATCTTTGCCGAAGACGCAGGCCGCCACCGCAATGTGCTGTCGATCCGCCTGCAACCGAACGAAGGCATCACCCTTGGCGTGACGATCAAGGAACCGGGCCCGGGGGGCATGCGTCTGGTCGATGTGCCGCTCGACATGACCTTTGCCGAGGCGCTCGGCCCCGATGGGGGCGATCAGGTCGATGCCTATGAGCGGCTTATCATGGACGTGATCCGGGGCAACCAGACATTGTTCATGCGCGACGACGAGGTCGAGGCCGCCTGGGCCTGGACCGATCCGATCATCCAAGGCTGGGAGGCGCGTCACGACGTGCCCAAACCCTACGACAGCGGCTCTGCCGGGCCGACGGATGCGACAGAAATGATGCGGCGCGATGGCCGTGAATGGCGAAAGGTATCCCCATGAACATCATCGAATATGCGGACCGCGAAATGCTGGTGATGAATGTCGCCAACAAACTGGCGGGCAAGCTGAAATCGGCGCTTTCGGGCAATGACCGCGTGTCTTTCGCGGTGCCGGGCGGCTCTACCCCCGGGCCGATCTTTGAAATGCTCAGTGCCACCGATCTGGATTGGGACCGGGTGGATGTGATGCTGACCGATGAACGCTGGGTCGATGAACATGATCCGCTGTCGAACGCGCGTCTGGTCCGCGAGCATCTGTTGAACGACCGCGCCGCCGCGGCACGGTTCATCCCCTTTTTCCGTGCTGGTCTGTCGCCGGGCGAAGGGGCAGAGGCCGTGGCCCCCAGTCTGGCCAGCCATATGCCGATCTCTGTGCTGCTGCTTGGCATGGGCGATGACATGCATACTGCATCGCTTTTCCCCGGCGACCCCGGTCTGCCTGACGCCTTGGCCGCTGATGCGCCACTGCTGTGCCCGGTCTACCCCGAGGGGCAGCCCACCGCGCGGGTCACGCTTCCTGCGCATGTCTTGGATGGGGCGCTGAACAAACATCTCGTGATTTTCGGGGAAGAGAAACGCGCCGCCCTTGAGCGCGCGCAGGGGCTTTCCCCCGATGAGGCGCCGATCGCAGCGGTGCTGGATGAAACTGAAGTTTACTGGGCGGCATGATGAGCATTTGGCAAGACCTTCAAGAGCGGCAAAACGCCGTGGCGGACCGCAAGATAACCGCGCTGTTCGATGACCCGAACCGCGCCGAGGATTTCTCGCTCCGCACGCAGCACATGCTGTTTGACTACGCAAAGACCAATATTGACGCTGGTGCCCGCGCGGCGCTGTTGCAGCTGGTAGAAAACGCCAAGGTCACTGAGCGTCGCGATGCGATGTTCGCGGGCGCGCCGATCAATGAAACCGAAGGCCGCGCAGTATTGCACACGGCTCTGCGCAACCTTGATGGCGGGCCGGTCGAGGTGGCGGGCGAAGATGTCATGCCGCAGGTCCGCGACACGCTTGCGCGGATGCGCAGCTTTGCCGATCAGGTGCGCGGCGGCGACATCACGGATGTGGTCAATATCGGCATCGGCGGCTCGGACCTTGGCCCCGCCATGGCAACCCGCGCACTGACGCCCTATCACGATGGGCCGCGCTGCCATTTCGTCTCCAACGTCGATGGTGCGCATATCGCCGATACGCTGCGGGGGCTGGATGCCAAGACGACCTTGGTGATCGTCGCTTCCAAGACCTTTACCACCATTGAGACCATGACCAACGCGCGCACCGCGCAGGCGTGGATGCAGGACCATGGCGGTGACCCGGCGGCGCAATTCGCAGCCCTCAGCACCGCTGATGACAAGACCGCCGAGTTTGGGGTCGACCCCGCGCAGGTCTTCGGCTTTGAGGATTGGGTCGGCGGGCGCTATTCCGTCTGGGGGCCCATTGGCCTTTCGCTGATGATCGCCATTGGCCCCAAGGCCTTTGACAGCTTTCTGCGCGGCGCGCAGGAGATGGACCGCCATTTCTGCGGTGCCGAACCGGCTGAGAATATGCCGATCCTTCTGGCGCTGGTGGGCATCTGGCACAACCAAATCTGCGGCCATGCCACCCGTGCGGTGCTGCCCTATGACCAACGGCTTGAGATGCTGCCCGACTACCTGCAACAGCTTGAGATGGAATCGAACGGCAAGGGCGTGCAGATGGACGGCTCTGACAGCCCGCGCCACACCGGCCCGGTGGTCTGGGGGGCGGCAGGTACCAATGGGCAGCATGCTTTCTATCAGTTGATCCACCAAGGTACCCGTGTGATCCCGTGCGAGTTTCTGGTCGCGGCCAAAGGGCATGAGCCTGACTTGCAGCATCACCACGACCTGTTGATCGCCAATTGCCTCGCCCAATCCGAAGCGCTGATGCGCGGGCGGTCATTGGAAGAAGCGCGGGCGATCATGCGCGACGCGGGGCTTGCGGGCGATGAGCTTGAGCGGCAAGCGCGCCACCGTGTTTTCCCCGGCAATCGTCCTTCGACCACGCTGGCCTATGAAACGCTCGATCCGTTCACCCTGGGCCAGATCATCGCGCTTTATGAGCATCGCGTCTTTGTCGAAGGGGTGATCCTTGGCATCAACTCTTTCGACCAATGGGGCGTGGAACTGGGCAAGGAATTGGCCAAGTCGCTCCAGCCGCTGGTCGAAGGAGAGGTTTCTGCCGAGGGTAAGGATGGCTCTACCGCCGCGTTGATCGGCTATATCCACCAGCATCGCGACTAGGGGCTGCATCCAAAGTTGATTGAAAGAGCGCGCAGGCGAACCCAGCCGGCGCGCTCTATTTTGCTGCCTATCGTTGCCGATTTCGACTTGCCGGAGGGGAAGGCTTGCAACTGCCCTGACCTTTGGACAGTCTCAAAGCAAATGATTGGAGGATCCCCATTATGCTTGGCCAAATGATGTCGCAGCCGCTGCTGATCTCAAGCTTGATTGCCCATGCCGAACGCTACCACCCCGAGGGGGAGATTATCTCGGTTTCGACCACGGGCGGGGTTGATGAAACCAACTGGGGCAAGGTGGCCGAGAACGCGCGGCGCTTGGGCTCGGCCCTGACCGATTTGGGGCTGTCACCGCAGGCGCGCTGCGGGACCATCGCGTGGAACAACCGCCGGCATTTGGAGATCTACTTTGGCACCTCCGGCGCGGGCTTTGTCTGCCATACGATCAACCCCCGTCTTTTCGCCGATCAACTCATCTACATCCTCAATCACGCGGCGGATGAGGTGCTGTTCATCGACAAGACCTTCGTGCCGCTGGTCGCCGCGATCCGCGACAACCTGGAGCATCTCAAGTATCTCGTGTTGATGTCCGGCCCTGATGCCGAGGCCGCCGAGGCGCTGCCGGGGCTGATTTTCTACGACGAGTTGGTGGCCTCAGGGGACGCGGATTTCGACTGGCCCGATCTGGATGAGAACACCGCGTCGAGCCTGTGCTACACCTCCGGCACCACGGGCAACCCCAAGGGCGTGCTCTATTCTCACCGCTCGACCGTGCTGCATTCCTTCGGCATCAACATGGCCGACAGCATTGCCATCTCTGCGCGGGATATCGTCATGGCGGTGGTGCCCATGTTCCACGTCAACGCTTGGGGCTGCCCCTATGCCAGCGCCATGACCGGCGCGCGGATGGTACTGCCGGGGCCGAACCTTGATGGGGCGTCGCTGGTGGGGTTGATCGACACCTACCGTGTTTCCTTGGCGCTTGGCGTGCCGACGATCTGGCAGGGGCTGTTGGCGGCGGCCAAGAAGTCGGGCAGCGAACTCACCAGCCTTGAGCGCACGGTGGTCGGAGGCTCGGCCTGTCCACCGTCGATGATCAAGACCTTCCGCGAAAACTATGGCGTTGAAACGATCCACGCTTGGGGCATGACCGAGATGTCGCCGGTGGGCAGCGTCAACAAACCCTTGGCAAAACATGGTGAATTGCCCGAAGACGCACAGCATAAACTGCGCGAGAACCAAGGCCGCCCGGTCTTTGGTGTTGAGCTTGAGATTTGGGACGACGAAGGCAAGCCGCTGCCCCATGACGGCGAAACCCAAGGTGCGCTGGTCACGCGCGGGCATTGGATTTTGGACGCCTATTATCAATCCGACCGCGACAGCACCCTGCGCGATGGCTGGTTCGACACCGGCGATATCGCGACGATGGACAAGGACGGATATATCACCATCCGTGACCGGGCCAAGGACATCATCAAGTCGGGCGGCGAATGGATCAGCTCGGTCGAGTTGGAGAATATCGCCATCGCCCATCCCGATCTGGCCGACGCCGCGGTGATCGGCGCGACGCATCCCAAATGGGACGAGCGCCCGGTTCTGGTCGCGGTAAAGGCCGAAGGGGCCGATCCGTCAGAAGCGGATATCCTCAAGGTCTTTGAAGACCAGATCGCCAAATGGCAGGTGCCGGATCGCGTGGTCTTTGCTGAGGCCCTGCCGCGCAATGCGACCGGCAAAGTGCTTAAACGCGATCTACGGGACCGTTTCGGTGATGTGTTGATGCAGGGCGAAAGCTGAGGTAGGCCGCCCCGGTCTGATCTGGGCCGGGGCGTTTTTAACCGCGTTTGGCGTCAGGCTGAGCGGCGCATCTTGCTGTCGGCCACGGGCCGGGGCAGGGTCAGCCGGAAGGTGCTGCCCACGTCGATCTTGCTTTCCAATGACAGGCTGCCGCCATGCAGAGTGGCCAGTTGCTCGGCAATCGCCAGCCCCAGACCCAAGCCGCCGTTCTCGCGTGACATGGAGCCGTCAACCTGCTGAAACCGCAGGAAAACGCGTGCGAGATTGTCCTCGGAAATGCCGCAGCCCGTGTCTGTCACGGCAA
The DNA here is from genome assembly GCF_032922545.1 of Sulfitobacter sp. LC.270.F.C4. Lineage (NCBI taxonomy): Bacteria > Pseudomonadati > Pseudomonadota > Alphaproteobacteria > Rhodobacterales > Roseobacteraceae > Sulfitobacter > Sulfitobacter sp. LC.270.F.C4. The sequence continues at coordinate 1,862,082 of NZ_CP136692.1, forward strand.
AGGTGATCTCCTCTGCGGTCTGATGCATCTTGAGGTGGATGTTGCCGGTGCGGGTGAATTTGATCGCGTTTGAGATGAGATTGTAGAGGATCTGCCGCAGGCGGACCGGATCGGCGTTGGCACTGGCTGTGCCGTTATCCTCATAGGTAAGCATCAGCCCCTTGGCCTCGGCATCCGGGCGCAGGTCATCGGCGACCGAGCGGGCGATCTCGCTGGTTTCGATTTCTTGCAGATCAAGCTCCATCTTGCCGCGCGCGACTTTGGTCCAATCCAGCAGGTCTTCGACGAGACGCAGCATATGTTTGGACGATCCCGCGATACCGCCCGCTTGGTCCGAGACGAAGTTCTGGAATTCGTCCACGCTGTGGCGGATATCGGGCGTGGCGTTCGCGCTGTTGTTCAAAGCGGTCTGCAAGCGCCGGGCCTGAGGCAGTTTCTCGGCATGTTGCAAGAAGGTCGCCCGGCCCGAGATCACGGTAAGCGGGGTGCGCAGCTCATGGCTGACGTTGTTGAGGAATTCGGTTTTCTCGCGATCTGCCGCCTTGGCCGCGTCCAACGCGCGTTTCTCAGCCGTCACATCGGTCCAGATGCCCACGGTATAGCCATGCGGCGTGCGCGATTCCGTGACTTTGAGCCAGAAGTTGTCGGACACCTCAAGAATAAAGGCGCCGGTGGGATTGCGGAACCGCCCAAGGCGCTTGGCAATCCATGCCTCACGGTCTTCGACATTTTCGGGGTGCTGATGCCGCGCGACCCAATTGCGCAAAAGCTCCTCGATGGTTTTTCCGGGGATCAGAAGGTCAGCGATTTCAGGGTGATACTCAAGAAACTTGCTGTTGACGGTGACCAGGCGTTCTTTCTCGTCAAAGGCGATAAAACCCTCTTGGATCGAACCGATGCCCTCGGCCAAAAGCGCATGGGCCTCTTGCTTTTTCAGCGTGACCCGGCGGAAGGCCCAGAGCCCCGCCATCAGTGCGATGGTCGCGATCAGAGCGAAAGCCACGAGGTAGGGGCTTTGCGGAGCATAAGGAGGCAGGCCGTTGGCAAGGCTTGCCGTGGCCTCCCATGTCTTGCCCAAAAGCTCGAACCGGGTGCGGACGGGCGCTGCGGGGTCGATGGTCGCGGGCGCAATATCGTCCGGCATGACACCTGTCGGGAAGGCGCGCAGGCTATAGATATAGTCAGCGGCTTGATGCGGGTTTTGATGCAGTTCAAACAGCCGGTCAGGCTGGAACACGATGGACATCACCCCCCAAAAGCGCGGCGCGCCAAGGCCGATGGGGCGCTCGAACACCGGGTAGTGCATGATATAGCCCTTGCCGCCTTGAACGAGGTTCAGCGGCCCTTCGATGGTTGGGCTCTGGCGGCGGTAGGCGTTTGCCACACCTGAAAGCTGCGTCGGAATGTTCTTATATTCCAGTCCGATAACCCCGGCGTTCGGGGTTTTGGGATAGCTATGGGTGATCTTGAGATCAGGGGCTAGGGCGAAAGCCTGAATGCCGGGGTTCCGATCCCGCAGCTCTTTGACCAGAAGTTCGATTTTCTTGTCTTTGAAGGCTTCGCCGGAGAGCAGAATATTCTCGATGTTCTTTGTCACCAGAATGGTTTCTTGGAACTGGTGCTGCACCTGATTGCTGACTTCATGGAGCGTCTGCCGCGCATCCTGACGGATGCTGGCGATATGTTGTTCGTAATCCAATTTGACGATCGAATAGCTGATGCCAGCGACGCAGCACAGCACGATGAAATTGACGATGATATACGCCTTGGACGTTGCGTAGTCCCTGAACGCGTTTGCCACGCTTTTTTCCTTTGCCTGCCAGCGCATCTGACTTCGTTGGGCCATTTGCGCGTAAGTTACTTCCCTGCTGATTGCTACTTTTGCGGGCAATCATGGCGAAATTCGGACCAGAATGGGCTTTTCGTGGGTGACCCTAGGTAAGTTCGCGTGCCTTGGCCGCGATCATCCATGGTCGGCTTGGAAAGGGAGACTAGCGTGGAGCGGGTAACGAGAATCGAACTCGTAACTAAAGCTTGGGAAGCTGCCGTGATACCTTTTCACCATACCCGCGCGCTGAGGTTGGGATAATCGGCGCGCCGGGGAAGGTCAAGTCAGGGTTTCGTCGCGGTGACGAAATTGATTTCGGCGGGCAGGCGCAGGGGGCCGTTTTGCGCGTAGGACTGCAGGGCATCGGCAATGGTCTGCCGTAACTCGGCGACTTGGTCGGGGTTGGCGTCAAAATGGGTGATCGCGCCGCTGGCCGGGCCAATGTCACACATCTGCTGGGCAAGGTCATCGACCGTGCCTGCGGGGGTGAGGTCAAGTTGGGTCACCTTGCATGCGATATCGGCAAAGCCCGCTGCCGCGAGGATCGAGACAACACGTTCGGGGTCACGAAAGGCAAAAGGGCCGGGCGCGTCGGGGTCGCTTTTGGGCATGGCACCGATGGTGGCACGGGCCGCGCGGGCGGGCAGGGTAAAGAAAGGATTTTCGGGGATCTGCCCCCAAGCGGCAAAGCTAAGCTTTGCACCGGGGCTGAGTTGCGCGGCCATCCGCGTAAAGCTTAGCACCGGATCCGCAAAGAACATCACCCCAAAGCGCGAGATCAGCCGGTCGTAGGCGGGCTCAAGTTCAAGCTCGGTCGCGTCGCCATGGTGAAAGGCCACTTGGGGCAGGGCGGCGGCACGCTGCCGCGCGAGGTCCAGAAGCGGGGCAGAGACATCGACGCCCAGCACCGCGCCCTCATCGCCCACCGCCTTGGCCGCCGCAAGACAGCCAGCACCCGCCCCACAGCCGATATCCAGCACGCGCAGCTTCGGCGTCAGTTCGGCGCGGGCCAGCACGCCGTCAAGCACCGGCTGCATGAGGATATCCAGCTCCGCCTGCCGCGCGGCCCATTTTCGGCCCGCCGCCGCGCTCCAGAATTCGACCTGATCGTTGTTGTCGGGCGTGCTCATCACGTGGCCTTTCTTCTGCGACGGCGTCCGCCGCGCTCGCCCCCGGCGCCGCCTGTGCCGCCGCCGCCGGTATTAAAGGTCACGTCCGGCAGGGCGACGAGGCTGTTGAGAATGGGGAAGGGTTCCACTGCATTGGGAATGGCAGAAGCATTGACGAAATGCTCTTGAAAGCGTGGTTCGACGGCGGTCTCGATCTTGTGGATGGCGCGCACAGTCGCCTCAATCTCAGCCCGCGCATCGGTGTTGAGCAGGGCAATCCGCGCACCGGTGCCTGCGGCATTGCCCGCGCTGGTGACCTTTTCGAGCGGGGCGTCGGGGATCATGCCCAGCACCATCGCGTGTTTGGGGCTGATATGGGCGCCAAAGGCCCCGGCCAGCACCACCCGGTCGACTTTGTCGACGCCGAATTTGTCCATCAACAGACGGGCCCCGGAGTAGAGCGCCGCCTTGGCCATTTGGATTTCGCGGATGTCGCGGTTGGTCACCGTGATCTTTGGGCCGCCCTTTTCGGTGCCGTCGTAGACCAGATAGCTGTTGGTGCGCCCATCGGCGAAAACCGACGCCGAGCCTGTCTGCTCGGCGCTGCCGATCAGCCCCGGCGCGTCGACGATGCCGTGAATGCGCATCTCTGCGACCATCTCGATGATGCCCGAGCCGCAGATGCCGGTGATCCCAGTGCTCGCGACGGCCTCTTCAAAGCCTTCCTCATCGGACCAAAGGTCGCAGCCGATCACCTTGAACCGCGCCACTTTTTTCTCGGGGTCGATCTCGACCCGCTCAATCGCCCCCGGTGCCGCGCGTTGGCCCGAGCTGATCTGCGCACCCTCGAAAGCAGGCCCGGTGGGAGAGGAACAGGCCAACACCTTTTCCTTGTTGCCCAGCAGGATTTCCGCATTGGTGCCCACATCGACCACCAGCATCAAATCATTCGATTTTTCCGGCGCCTCTGACAGGGCAACGGCGGCGGCATCTGCGCCCACATGGCCCGCAATACAAGGCAGCAGATAGACGCGGGCGGAGGGGTGGATGTTCAGATCCAAGTCTTCTGCCCGCAGGCGCAGCGCGCCGGACGTCGCCAGCGCGAAGGGCGCTTGGCCCAACTCAAAGGGGTCAATGCCGAGCAGCAGGTGGTGCATCACCGGGTTGCAGACAAAGACCGCATCGACGATCAGGTCCGGCGCGACATTCCCTTCGGTCGCGATCTGGGTAAATAGCGTGCTCATCCCCTCGCGCACCGCGCGGGTCATCTCCTGCGCGCCGTCGGGGTTCATCATCGAATAGCTGACGCGGCTCATCAGGTCTTCGCCAAACCGGATCTGCGGGTTCATGACCCCGGAGGAGGCCATGACCTCTCCGGTTTGCAGATCACACAGATGCGCCGCGATGGTGGTGGAGCCAAGATCGACCGCCAGCCCGTAGACCGTTCCTTCATAATATCCCGGCCAAATGTTCATGATCCGGGCCGCGTTCTCTTGATCGCCCAGATGCACGGCGACGGTCACCTTCCACGCGCCCTTGCGCAGGACCGGCTGCATCATTTGCAGTATGTGCAAATCGGCGGTGACTTTCTCCAGTTCCCACTGTTCGGCCAGCGCGGTGCGCAGGCGCTCCAGATCGCCCGAGGGTTCGTGCATGTCGGGCTCTGTCACCTCGACGTAGAACAGTTTTACCGATGGGTTCAGCACGATCTCCCGCGCCTCGGCGCGTTTGCGCACGACCTGTTTGTGCACTTGGCTCTCTGGCGGCACGTCAATCACCACGTCGCCCTGCACCGTGGCCTGACAGCCCAGACGGCGGCCCTCTTTCAGCCCGCGCTTTTCGTCATAGCGTTCCTCGACCGCGTTCCAGTCGCTCAGCGCGTCAGGTGCGACGGTAACGCCATGTTTGGAAAACTGCCCGTAGCCGGGCGAGACCTGACATTTCGAACAGATGCCGCGCCCACCACAGACCGAGTCCAAGTCAACGCCTAACTGCCGTGCAGCGGTCAGCACCGGTGTGCCTTTGGGAAAGCGCCCTCTCTTGCCAGAGGGCGTGAAAATCACGAGGGGATCACTGCTCATCGGGGCCGTCCTTTGTTTCTTTGCGCCACCATAGCGTTCCGCGCGGCGGGGGAAAGATGCGGGGCGGCAATTCGTGCCGCGCCTACGTCATTCCATGTTCATGCCTTACGCGGGGGAATAGGCCTTTCCAATCCCTGCCATCCGTGAAATAGGAAACCGCCAAATGAACCCATCCAGACCCGAGGTGTTAAATGGAGATTCGTGAGGCCCTGACCTTTGATGACGTACTGCTGGTTCCCGCGGCGTCTTCTGTGTTGCCATCTACCGCAGATACAAGAACCCGCGTCACGCAGAGCATCGCGCTCAATATCCCGCTGCTCAGCTCGGCCATGGATACGGTGACCGAAAGCCGTATGGCGATTGCGCTGGCGCAGGCCGGGGGCATGGGGGTGGTGCACCGCAACCTCACGATCGAAGAGCAGGCCCGCGAAGTGCGCCGGGTCAAACGCTTTGAATCCGGCATCGTCTACAACCCGATCACCCTGCGCCCCGACCAGACGTTGGCGGATGCCAATGCGCTGCAAGAACGCTACCGCGTGACGGGTTTCCCGGTGGTGGATGAAAATGGCCGCGTGCTGGGCATCGTGACCAACCGTGACATGCGCTTCGCCTCTGACGACCGCACGCCGGTGTCGGTGATGATGACCTCCGAGCGGCTGGCGATCTTGCAAGAGCCTGCCGACCGGGACGAGGCGATCAGCCTGATGAAATCCCGCCGGATCGAGAAACTGTTGGTCACCGATGCCAGCGGCGTGCTCACCGGGCTTTTGACCCTGCGCGACACCGAACAGGCCGTGCTGAACCCGACCGCCTGCAAAGACGATCTGGGCCGGCTGCGCGTGGCTGCGGCGACCACCGTGGGCGACGCGGGTTTCGAGCGTTCTGAGGCGCTGGTCGATGCGGGCGTCGATATGATCGTGATCGACACGGCACATGGCCATTCCGAAGGCGTGGCCCATGCAGTGACCCGTGCCAAAAAGCACTTCGGCGATGTGCAGGTCGTCGCGGGCAACGTCGCCACCGGTGCCGCCACCCGCGCATTGATCGACGCGGGCGCGGATGCTGTGAAAGTAGGCATCGGCCCCGGCTCCATCTGCACCACGCGGATGGTCGCGGGTGTGGGCGTGCCGCAATTAACCGCCATTATGGATTGCGTGGCCGCCGCCGGTGACGTGCCGATCATCGCCGACGGTGGCATCAAGTTCTCCGGCGATTTCGCCAAGGCGATTGCCGCTGGTGCCTCTTGCGCCATGGTCGGAAGCATGATCGCAGGCACCGACGAAAGCCCCGGTGAAGTCGTTCTTTATCAAGGCCGTAGCTTCAAAAGCTACCGTGGCATGGGCAGCATGGGCGCCATGGCGCGCGGCTCGGCGGACCGGTATTTCCAAAAAGATGCCGCCTCTGACAAACTGGTGCCCGAGGGCATCGAAGGTCAGGTGCCCTACAAGGGCAGCGCGGGCAATGTGCTCCACCAGCTTGTGGGCGGTTTGCGCGCGGCGATGGGCTATACCGGATGCGCCACGGTCGGTGAGATGCGCCGCAACTGTAGCTTTGTGAAGATCACCGGCGCGGGGCTGAAGGAAAGCCATGTGCACGACGTTCAGATCACGCGGGAATCTCCCAATTATAGAATTGGGTAAGTCATTGATATGTATATAAGATATTCAATACTATGCGCTGTCGCTCGCGCCGGAACATGACTGGAACAGTCCAGAACATACCCGGAACTGGACAACGCATCAGTTAGTTGGCTGATGCAAATAAGGATAGCCTTAGTGTAAAACTGATGCATTCTGCTTGAGGTATGGGCTGTGTTGCTTTCCCGCGGGGAGGCGCATACGCCTGCAATGACCCTCGCTGGGAGTTCAGGGCAATTTTCAAATTGGAAAACGCTGGAGGTTTAGCTCCGGCAGTAGGGGCCCAGGAAATAGGCCTCAACTTACAGAATACAAACGAAAAAAACGCCTTCGAACGCAGTATGACTCCGCGTGTGACAGTGAGTGTGCCACGCATGTGACAACTTCAGCAAATGTTTTGTGACAGGCTTGGGTTGTATGTTCTCGGCCGTCTTTCTGGACGTGGCAAGAAGGGCTGCGTCGCCGGATTTGGCGACGCAGGTGCGCAGATCAGTTCTATTCGCCGCGGAGGTTCGTCGCGATCCGTTCCGCTTCCAGCATGTTCTGTATTGCGGCTAACCGTGAGGCGAGATCCCTGAGACGGCTACGAAGGTCGATTGCCGCGAGACCATAGCGATCCACGACTTTCTCTTCGCTCGGCGGGTTGATGTCCACTGCTCGGCTGGGATGTAATGAACAGTCGTCGCCGCCAAAATGACTGGTTCGAGGCGGTCAGCCAGCTCTTTCACAGCGAAATGTTCGTTTGTCGCGAAGATGGTGAGGCCCTCAATCCTGTCTTTCAGTGCCAGCACATCTTCGAGCAGCCCCCTATCAAGCGCCTCTGCCTCTTGGGCACCGGCGATAGCTTCCAGCGTCTTGTTCGAGACATCGAGAGCAGCTTCAATTCGAGAGGTCAGTTTATCATCCAGCATTTGGGACTTATCCATTGATATTCTCCTTGTCGTCGTTGGAGGAGGGCTGTTGATCGGCGTAGGTCTCTTCGGACGCCTGACGAAGCTCGTCAGCCAGCAGGCTGATTTCCTCGACATGCGGCGATGAGGGATCGAGAGCTGCGAAGTATGCAGCTTCGGGGCGGGACGGATCGTGCACATCCGCAAGAGTAAGCAGACGATGAAGCGCATTGATTTCACGGCCGACACGGCCGTGAAGGGAATTCTCGGTCCAGAGAGTTTCGAATAAGCTTTGGACGCGTTTGAGCCACGGCCGCCCGCCGAGAAGAAGCGCGGCATTCTGGAGCGCCTCCATGTTTTCTTGAAAAAGGTAGTGAACGCGCGTGGGCGCGGTGGGGATATCGAACATGATGTTCTCCCAGGCAGTGCCCTCGGCAGACTGCCTCGGGTGACAAGAGCCGCAGCTTCCGTAACAGCAAGAAGCGTTTCGACTGCCTACCGGCTCCTTGGATCATCAGGAGAACTGGCCTGTTGATCCCTACATGGCGGCGTTGGCAAAATAGACATTGGCCAAATTTGCTGAATCCGAAGGGAGAAATCGAAATAATTTCTAACTAACTGATTAGAATAAGTATATCTCGGCGAGACGTTCATCGCGAGGACAAATGCTCCGAGCCATGGCTTCCACGCTTCGCCTCGGAGACTATCAGAGGTTGCATGCAATGGGTTTCATACGGCAGAGTAGTTCAAACCGAATTTTTCTACGGTATTTTACAATGAATATTACTTCGATCCTCGATTACATTGACAATGGGCATATGGCACTCCCCGAATTCCAGCGCGGATATGTCTGGGGACGAGAGCAGGTCCGAGGCCTATTCCACTCCCTCTATCGCGGGCATCCGGTCGGAAGCCTTCTGGTTTGGGCAACCAGTGCTTCAACTGCGGCCCACAGAGGCGATGGAGAACTTGCGCCAGGTGTAGTCAAGTTGCTACTTGATGGTCAGCAGCGGATCACCTCCCTGTATGGCGTGATACGGGGCGCGCCTCCGAAGTTCTTCGATGGAAATGAGAGGTCCTTTACGGAGCTTCGGTTCAATCTCGCAACCGAAGAATTTGAGTTTTATCAACCCATCAAAATGCGCGACGATCCTCTTTGGATTGACGTCACTGAGCTCATGAAAAGTGGCAACGCAGGCGTTGGAAACTTCATCAACGAACTTAACAGCAACCCAGAGCATACGGTTCGGTTGGGCGAGTATGTTGGCCGCCTGAACCAGTTACTCAGCATTCGAGACAAGAACTTCCACATCGAGGAGGTGACAGGATCGGACAAAACCCTTGATGTAGTCGTCGACATATTTAATCGCGTGAATAGCGGCGGCACCAAGCTTTCCAAGGGCGATCTGGCGCTTGCAAAAATCTGTGCCGACTGGCCGGAGGCCCGCGACACCATGAAGTCGAGCCTCGCTCGCTGGAAAGATGCAGGCTACGACTTTACCCTCGATTGGTTGCTCCGGTCTGTAAATACGGTGCTAACCGGGGAGGCCAAATTTCTTTATCTCCACGATCGTTCCGCCGATGAAATTGCCGATGCCTTGGCGCGCGCTGTTCGGCATACTGATACTGCTCTTAATATGATGGCAGGCAGACTTGGTCTCGACCACAATCGGGTGCTGTTTGCCCGGTTTGCCGTCCCTGTCATGGTTCGATTTCTCGAAATGCGCGGCGGTCGGCTTGATGAACGCACTCGTGACAAGTTGCTGTTCTGGTATGTCCAAAGCGGTATGTGGGGGCGGTTCTCAGCCTCCACCGAGAGCGTGATTGATAAAGATCTCGGAATTCTTGAACAAAGCGGAGGCGATCTCGACAAATTGCTCAATGAACTGCGCTTAACGCAAGGTGGTCTCCGCGTGGAACCGGGTCACTTCCACAGCTGGAGTGTAGGGTCTCGATTCTACCCCGTGCTCTATATGTTGACGAGGATGACAGAGGCGTGCGATTGGGGAACGGGCCTCCCGCTCAAGAGAGAGCTACTCGGCAAAATGAGCTCTTTAGAAGTTCATCACATCTTCCCAAGGGCTCAGCTTTATAAGGCGGGCTACAGCCGATCTGAGGTCAATGCTTTGGGAAACTTCTGCTTTCTGACCAAGGACACGAACCTGGTTATCAGCGACAGGCGACCGGAGGCATATTTCGAGGAAGTCGAGGCGGCCCATCCTGGCGCACTACGCTCACAATGGGTGCCCGAAGACCCGCAGCTTTGGAAGCTGAACAACTTTCGGGATTTCTTGGAAGCCAGAAAAGAGTTGCTTGCTGAGGCCGCAAACACCTGCCTGAGGTCATTACTGCATGACGATGCGAACATGCTGGAAGGCTCTGCACCGGCCAAAGTGAGTGATAGCGTTCTTCTCGGAGGTATCGCCAGCGAGGAAGAGGGGCGAGAGTTGGAGGAGTTGAATGCTTGGGTGGAAAGCCAAGGTTATTCAAAGGGTGAAATCGCATGGGAATTTGTGAATGAAGAAACGGGTGAGCAGGAGGCCGTTCTCGATCTGGTGTGGCCAAATGGTCTTCAAGCAGAGCTCTCTGAACCCGTCGCTGTGCTGCTGGCTGAAGGCCCCGAACTGCTCGCCATCGCAAATCAAGCGGGATTCCGTTGTTTCACGTCCGTGGACTCAACGAAGGCATATGTCGCAAGACTTGAGAACGCTACTCATGCGACTGCGGCCGAGTGATGTGCCACTTCAAAGATTGAGCCCGAACTCCGTAGAAAAATGGTCGTTGCCGTGGGCGTTGGCTTCCTAATTAAACGCAATTTGTAAGGGTCGGAGGGCGCAATCGCCGGAGCGACCCTCAACATGATGAAAAAGCAGTCTGATTATGTCCGCACTTGATACCCTTCTTCAATCGTATAGAGACGCCGCAGTCACCGAACGCGAAAAGGGAACATATTTCGAAAGGCTTGCGTGTGCCTTTCTGACAGTCGATCCAGTGCAGGCTGAGGAATACTCTCAGGTTTGGACGTGGTCTGACTGGGCGATCGAAACTGGGCGCAACGCCAAGGACATTGGTATCGACCTCGTTGCTAAGCTGCGCAACGAAGACGGTTTCGCGGCGATCCAATGCAAATTCTACTCAGCAGCACATCGAATCCAGAAGGCCGACATCAATAGTTTCATTGCGGCATCGGGAAAGTCACCTTTCGTCCGCCGAATTGTAATTGACACAACCGAAGTTGAATGGGGTGTAAACGCGGAGGCTACAATTGCTGACCAGGCTATTCCTGTCGTCCGGTTGTCTCTTACGCACTTGCGTGAGAGCCCTATCGATTGGACGCTCTTTGGGATCAAAGGCGAGGCGGTCCTCTCGGACAAGAAGACGTTGCGGCCCCATCAGGTTGAAGCTTTGGAAGCAGTGCGGGCCGGGCTTTCTGAGGCCGACCGCGGCAAACTCATCATGGCCTGCGGAACCGGCAAGACTTTCACTTCGCTCAAGATCGCGGAGGATTTGGTCGGCAAAGGTGGGCGCGTTCTATTCATGGTGCCGTCGCTGGCACTGATGTCCCAGACTGTGCGTGAGTGGACAAATGACACAGACACACCCTTCCGAGCATTCGCAGTTTGCTCTGACGCGCAAGTAGGCAAGCGCCGGGTCTCGAATGACGATGCGGCCGAAATTGAAGCCCACGATCTTGCTTTTCCAGCAACAACCAAGCCCGAGCGGCTTGTCGAAAAGGCTGCACAGGAGGATCCTGAGCGGATGACGGTGGTTTTCTCAACCTACCAATCGATCGGCGTCCTTGATGCCTCACAGAAGGCAGGTTTGCCCGCATTTGACCTAATTATCTGCGATGAGGCCGACCGAACCACAGGCGCGACACTTGCTGGAGAGTGTCTGACGTCAGCGCTTATGGGTCCAAATAGCGTTATTTGATAAGAGAGAGTTCTTGGCTCATCGTAACCCCTCAGGAGTGGAAGATGAGACAGACAACTGGAACACGCAAAAGTCCTGGCGAGAAGATCGTCAAAGACATCAAGCGAGCGACCCGCAAGCACTATTCATCTGAAGAGAAGATCAGGATCGTCCTGGACGGCTTGCGTGGTGAAGACAGCATCGCTGAGCTGTGCCGCCGTGAGGGTATCTCTCAGGGCATTTACTACAAATGGTCTAAGGACTTCATGGAGGCAGGAAAGCGACGCCTTGCTGGCGACACGGCACGTGCCGCAAACACTGACGAGGTGAGGGATCTGCGCCGCGAAGCTCGTGATCTGAAGGAGATGGTTGCGGAGCAGACGTTGGAACTCCGCTTGCTTAAAAAAAGCATGCTGGGAGATGGGGGCGAGCACGAATGAGATACCCCGCATCTGAGAAGTTGGAGATCATCTGGACCTGTCGCGTATTTGTGCCGCCCCTTTGATAGCATTTACTGCAACAAAGGAGACTGACTATGGGATTGAAACGGACGGACGAATTTCGCCAAGATGCGGTGCGGATCGCGCTGACCAGCGGGCTAACGCGTAAGCAGGTGGCGGATGATCTTGGCGTCGGTATGTCGACGCTTAACAAATGGATCACCGCGCACAGAGACACAGACGTGGTGTCGAAAGAAGATTTGAGCCTTGCTCAAGAGAATGACCGGCTTCGGCGTGAGAACCGCATTCTCAAGGAGGAGCGGGACATCCTAAAAAAAGCAACGCAGTTCTTCGCGAGCCAAAAGCCGTGAGGTTTAGGTTCGTGGAAGAACACCGGGATGCGTTTCCGGCAGCGCGCCTGTGTCAGGTTATGGATGTCAGCATGCGCGGTTTGCGGGCTTTCCGCAGTCGGCCAGCCAGCCGCAGACAGCGGTCTGATCTGGTGACGCTGGCACATATCAAAGAACAGTCCCGTCTCAGCCTGGGCAGCTACGGCAGGCCGCGGATGACGGAAGAGCTTAAGGAGATCGGCTTGGATGTCGGGCACCGCCGTGTTGGCAGATTGATGCGTCAGAACGGCATATCTGTTGTGAGAACACGCAAACATAAGGTGACGACCGACAGCGATCACAAGTTCAACATTGCGCCCAACCTATTGGATCGGAACTTCACGGCGGATCAACCAAACCAGAAATGGGCCGGTGACATCAGCTATGTCTGGACGCGCGAGGGCTGGTTGTATCTGGCCGTGATCTTGGATTTGCATTCCCGACGCGTCATCGGCTGGGCTGTGAGTAACCGCATGAAGCGTGACCTCGCGATCCGGGCGTTGAAGATGGCCATCGCGTTCCGGCAACCACCCAAAGGCTGCATTCATCACACGGATCGTGGGTCGCAATATTGTTCACACGACTACCAGAAACTCCTGCGCCAGCACGGGTTCAAGGTATCGATGAGCGGCAAGGGCAATTGCTATGACAACGCGGCGGTCGAGACGTTCTGCAAGACCATCAAAGCAGAGCTGATCTGGCGGCATCCTTGGGAGACAAGGCGCAAGGCTGAGATGGCGATCTTTGAATACATAAACGGGTTCTACAATCCGCGCCGCCGCCACTCAGCATTGGGTTGGAAAAGCCCTGTCGCTTTCGAGCGAAAGGTGGCTTAAACGAGCACTCGGGGCGGCACAAATACGCGACAGGTCCAATCCGCTTGGTTGAGGAAAGCCACCTGTCGGCTCGGCTAACGCTGGCCAAGCTCGGCATCCCCCGCACGACGTTCTACCGTTGGTTTGACCGCTACCTCCAGCGCGGCGAGGCTGGGCTGCAGGATCAATCTCCCAAGCCCAAACATGTGTGGAACCGCATTCCTAACGAGGTGCGGCGCAAAGTTGTCAAACTGGCGCTACAAGAAACAGAGTTGTCACCGCGAGAACTGGCGGTGACCTTCACTAACAAGGAAAGCTATTTTGTATCAGAGGCTTCGACATATCGTATCCTGAAGGCACATGATCTGATCACCAGCCCAGCCTTCATCGTCATCAAGGCGGCCAATGAGTTCAGGGACAAGACCACAGCCATCAATCAACTTTGGCAAACCGACTTCACCTATCTCAAGGTTCTGGGCTGGGGGTGGTTCTATCTCAGCACGATCCTCGACGACTACAGCCGCTACATTATCTCGTGGAAGCTCTGCACAAATATGAGGACCCAAGATGTCACTGACACGCTTGATTTGGCCCTTCAGGCGTCCGGTTGCGATCAGGTTCATGTGCTCCACAAACCGCGACTGCTCAGCGACAACGGATCCAGCTATGTCTCTGGCGAACTGGCTGAATGGTTGCAGGACAAAGGCATGAAACACTCTCGCGGAGCGCCGTATCATCCGCAAACCCAAGGTAAGATCGAAAGGTGGCACCAGACCCTAAAGAACCGCATCCTGTTGGAAAACTACTTCCTGCCGGGTGATCTCGAAGCCCAGATCGAAGCCTTCGTCGATCATTACAACCATCAGCGTTACCACGAGAGCCTGAACAACGTCACACCCGCCGACGTCTACTTCGGACGCGACAAAGCCATTCTGCAAGAAAGGGAAAGGATTAAACGAAAGACGCTCGAAAGGCGGCGCTTGCATCACACACAACGCGCCGCATAATCACACCAATCAGATGAGCCAAACACTCTCTTAGTTTAGGCCGCGATTGGTCCCAAAAACCCTGACGACGGACAGAGTTCGTGATCGACACGATGGAAGGCAATGCCGAGCACAAAGAAGCCATGGCCAAGATGGACATGGAGCACGACGACCCGAACTCGATCCGTCTGGACGAGGGCGGCAGCGGAGAGGTGATCTGGACCTTCGCCAATGCCGGCAGCTTTGAGTTCGCTTGCCTGATCCCCGGCCACTACGAATCCGGCATGCACGGCCCGATCACCGTGGCCGAGACGTCCACCGAAGCTTCTGCCGAAACCCCGGCTGTCGAAGCTCCGGCCGTCTACTCCACTGGTAAGGTCAAAAAAGTCGATCCCAAGGGCAAGAAGGTCACCATCATCCACGGCCCCTTGGAAAACCTCGACATGCCGTCGATGACTATGGTGTTCAAAGCCGATGAGGCACTGATTGCTAAGATGAAGGAAGGCCAGAACATCGAGTTCGTAGCTGACCGCGTCAAAGGCAAGTTGACCGTCGTAGCAATGAAGTAACGCCTTTGCGGGGCCGGTTAACCGGGCCGGCCCCGCATTCTCCATAAAAACAAAAAGGCACTTCGAGCATGAAAACGCGTGGAACCATCGCCCTCTGGGCCATCGCTGCATTACAGGCCCTTGTGGCGATCTTTTTCTCCATCTGCTTCCTGCTGGACGCCATGGGACTGGAGCCTGATTTTCTGATTTGGCAGAGCCACGAATATCAGCAAACGATCTTGGCCATCGGCCTGAACCTCGGCGTGGCCCTTGGCTGGATCGCCCTCAGGACCAGTCTGCAACGTGCGCGGCTGGCCGAAGAGAAGATGCGCAGATGCACCTCGGAGTTCTCGCTGGTGATGACGCAGCATTTCACTGATTGGGGGCTGACCCCCGCAGAGCGGGACGTCGCGGTCTTTTTGGTCAAAGGACTAAGCACCCGCGACATTGCGGAACTGCGCGGCACCTCAGAAGGGACAATCAAGGCGCAGACAAACGCGATCTATCGCAAGGCTTCGGTCACCGGACGCACGCAGTTGCTGAGCACGTTCATTGAGGATTTGATGGATGACGCATTGATGCCCGCAGAGGCCCTGCAAACTGTGGCTATGAAGGGTTCGGATATGGCTGCCGCCGCATGAGCACCAGCTTTCGCATAACCGCCCGAAAAAATGGCCCTCATACAAGCCTGATCGAATTGCCAGGGAAAAGATATTGATAAGTCCGCGTATTGGAACGCGATCTTGGCGGATACCAGGGCAACCGTATCGGGGGCGCTGAACGGCCTGCGGCTGCTGTTTTTCCGGCCAACTACCGCTGAGCGGTTGGCCGACCCCAGCTGTCGATCTACAACCCATGCAACCAATAAAACGACAGTTTGAACCTTGGGAAGGACTTCACATGACCCTCACACGACGCAGCCTGCTGGCCTGTTCCGCCAGCTTTGCCGCCGCCGCACCCTTCGCCGCATGGGCCGAAGCAAAGCCCGCCATCCATGTGATGAAAGATCCCAACTGCGGCTGCTGTTCAGCGTGGATCGAGATTCTGGAGAACGAGGGTTTTGCCGTGACGACGGAACGCAGCTTGGGGACGCTCTTGATCAAATACAAGCAAGACAACGGCATCCCGCAAAATATGGCCTCCTGCCACACCGGAAAGATCGAGGGCTATATGATCGAAGGTCACGTCCCGCCCGCCGATATCCGCAAACTGCTGGCCGAGCGCCCGGATGCCATTGGCCTCGCTGTGCCGGGGATGCCCTATGGCTCACCAGGGATGGGGCCGGAGAGCGAGCGCGATGCCTATGATGTCTATCTGATTGGCCGTGACGGCAGCAGCGAAGTCTTCACACACTACGAAGCTGCCTAAAACGCAGCGGTTCTGACCCCAAACCGGTAGGAAGCACAGATGGCACATGATCACGCCCATATTGACCCCGAAAGCGGGGATCGCAGAGTATCACTGGCCATCTGGGCGAATGCGCTTCTCACGGTGGCGCAGATCGTGGGCGGGATCTTTGCGGGGTCGCTCGCCCTAATCGCGGACGCGCTGCACAATTTTTCGGACATGGCCTCATTGGTCATCGCTTTTGTCGCCCGCAAAATCGCCCGGCGTCCGGCAGATGCGCGGATGACCTTTGGCTATGGCCGGATCGAAATCGTTGCCGCTTTGATCAACTACACCACGCTCATTCTTGTCGGGGTCTATCTGATCTACGAGGGCGGAATGCGCATGATTGATCCGCCTCAGGTGGCAGGTTGGACGGTGGTCATTCTGGGTGCTGTCGCGCTGGTAGTCGATACGCTGACGGCGCTGCTGACCTATTCGATGCAGAAGGGTAGCGTGAACATCAGGGCGCTGTTCTTGCACAACCTGTCCGACGCGCTGGCCTCGGTCGCGGTGATTATTGGCGGCACACTCATCATCCTTTACGATCTGCGTTGGGTTGATCCGGCGATCACCATCGGTATCGCGCTTTATATCCTTTATCTGGCACTCACTGAGATCGGAGGTCCGATCCGTATGTTGATGCTGGGCAGCCCGCCCGACATGGATGCAGAGGCAGTGGTTGAGGCGATGACCAAGGTCGCTGGCGTCAGGGACGTGCACCATGTTCATCTTTGGCAGATGCAAGAGCATGAGGTGGCGCTTGATTGCCATGTGGTGTTGGAGGGGCAAGATTGGAGGGACCTTGATGCTGTGAAGCAAGCGGTCAAGAAAATGCTCGCGGATGACTTTGGCATCACCCATTCAAGCCTTGAGTTTGAAACCTCCGCAAATGCCCATCAGGATGCCGCGTTGTTTGGGCATGAGGGCGGCCCGACGCGCGCTGGCACAGATGCTGAGCACAACGATGGGACGTCGCACGACGACCGCTGAGGCGCATCGCAATACGCTGTGTCTTGCCGATCTGCGGGCCTGCGGCGTCTTGCTCAGCCTCACTTTCTGGTGAGGGGATCGACAGCACCGCATCGGGTTCCTATATCAGTGCCATGCGCATGCTGCTTCGCCTTGCCACATTCTGCCTCTCGCTCGTTCTTTTGACGGGCATATTGGCGCATGATTTGGCGGCGGCGAACATGTCCTTGCAGATGTCAGGTTTGACCGCATCCGCGACGATGGAGGAGGACGATAGCTGCACAGCTTGCTTGCAAGAAGATCAGGGTGAGGTGGTGTGCGACATTGATTGCACGGCATCTGTCTTTGTGATGTCGCAGTTGCTTCAGTCCCAACCCGAGAGCGTGCAGCGTTTCTTCGCGCCTGTGCCCGGGGATCTTGGCCTCGCCGGGATTGATCTCGGGTCTGACCCTTTCCCACCGCGAACCACCTCCCTAAGTTGACCGGCCGCATCGAAGGGTGACGGCCCGGTTTCGCGACGTTTGCTGCCACTGCGCAGCGACACGCTCGACCTTATCTGTCACTTTCGGGAACGACCTCTATGTCTATTCATCCACCGCGCGATGTGTCGCGCAGGCGTGTGCTGTCCGGCGGGCTTGCCACAGTTGGGGCGACGCTGATCCTACCTCATGTCTCCCTCGCAACGACAACGGGGGAGTCGATCCGCGCCCTTCAGTATGACGGCGATGCACTTGTTGTGGCTTCAAAGCGCAAGCTTTGGCGCGTGCCCGCCCCAAGCGACATCCAGCATGTGTCGTTGGAGCGATCAATCACCGCGATCACCAGCCATCCAGAGACTCCGGGCACTTTGTTCGCGGCAGTTGATCCTGTCGGCCTTATGCGCAGCCGTGATGGCGGACGCACTTGGGCAGACGCCAGCGCGGGCCTGCCGGCAACCCGCGTCACAGCGCTGACCCAAGCGGCTATTGAGCCAAACATGCTTTATGCCGCCATCGCGGATGACGGGCTTTGGCGCAGCAAAGACGCGGGCGAAAGCTGGGAATTCGTCATGGACCGGCCCTATCTCGAAGAGGCCGAACGTGAGGTGTTGACGCTCGTCTCAGTGGGCAATCCGACTGGCATGGGC
This sequence comes from Sulfitobacter sp. LC.270.F.C4, assembly GCF_032922545.1. Lineage (NCBI taxonomy): Bacteria > Pseudomonadati > Pseudomonadota > Alphaproteobacteria > Rhodobacterales > Roseobacteraceae > Sulfitobacter > Sulfitobacter sp. LC.270.F.C4. The sequence goes on from NZ_CP136692.1 coordinate 1,880,201, forward strand.
GGCATCTGGCTCTATGCAGGGACCGACGCCGGGCTGACCCGCGTGCCGGATTGCTTCTGCCGCTGGCAGGAAGTGACCGCGGGCGACGCGATGGATGCGCTGGCCGCGGGTAAAACGCCGCCGCCTGCCAAACCTCTGCCCGAAGGCCTGCCGATCACCCATTTGGCACTCTCCCCCAAAGCGCCTGAACGGCTCTACGCTGGCCTGGCGACTGGCCTTTGGACCTCGACAGACGCAGGCGTGAATTGGACGCGTGCCGCGCCGGGAAAGATCGACGCGCTGGCTGTCGATCCTGTCGACCCTCAGCATCTTGCCGCCGTTCGCGACGGCATTCTTTCGGTCAGCCGCGATGGTGGGCTGACCTTTGACCCCCTCAATACCCCTGACGGAGACCAGACATGAACAGTAAATTCACCCTCGGCGCGGCCGCGGCCCTGACCGCCGCCGGTATCATCGGTTTTGCCACCTTCGGCATGGCGGAAAACGACAAATCGGCGCCCACCGACAATGTGGCAAGCACCGTCCCGGCAGATCGCCAAATGACCATCTGGCGCGACCCGTCCTGTGGCTGCTGCGACGCCTATGCCGACTATGCCGAAGAGAACGGCTTTCACGTGACCCTCATCGACGACCGCGATTTCGATAAACGCTCGGTCGAGGTCGGCGTGCCGGAACAGGGGTTGGGGTGCCACCTTGCCGAGGTCGACGGCTACTACGTCAGCGGTTTGGTGCCTGTTGAGATCATCCAGCGTCTGACATCCGAGCGCCCCGAGGTCACCGGTATCACGCTGCCCGGTATGCCCCAGAACGCGCCCGGCATGGCAGGCAAGAGCGGCACGCTCAAAACCTACGCTTTCGGTGAGGACGGCGTGGCCGTGTATTCAAATGAATGAGGATAGAATAATAGACATGATGAACGGAACTATGATGAATGGGCCGATGTCGGTCGGAATGATGATCGCCTGTGGCGTGCTCTTCCTCTTGGTGCTGGCGGTGCTGGTGCTGGGCGTGCTGGCCTTGGTCAAATATCTGCGGCGGCCCGCATGAACCGGTTGGGTCTGACCGCCGCTATCGGCATCGCGGGCGCCGCGGCGGTCGCTGTCTGGGCCGGGGGGAAGGAGGACAGCTCCCCGGCGCTCGCCGTGCTCGGCGTGCCCGTGGACGCACAGATGATCGAGCTTGGCGCGGGGCTTTATGCCGAAAGCTGCGCCTCTTGCCACGGCGCCGATCTCGAAGGCCAGCCGGACTGGCGCAGGCGGCTCGATAATGGCCGCATGCCCGCGCCGCCGCATGATGAAACGGGCCATACGTGGCACCATGCGGATCAGCAGCTTTTCGACATTACCAAGAACGGGCTGGCTTCGGTCGTGCCGGGTTATGAAAGCGACATGCCGGTGTTCGACGGCATCCTGCGCGATGCAGAGATCACGGCCATCCTTGGCTATATCAAAAGCACCTGGCCCGAGCGGGAACGCGGCTTTCAGGCTGAAGTCACTGCTAAGGATGAGGGCGGAACATGAGCAAGGACAGACAGCCTGTCCGCAAACCACGGTGGTCGCTGTTCATCGCAGCTCTGCCTGCGATGGTCTTTGGGGCCATCGCGGCGGCGTTCCTCTGGGGTCTGTTCAACAACGACGATGGCCTGCCCAGCACGATGATCGGCCGGGACATTCCCGCGTTTAACCTGCCGCCCATCGAAGGGCGCGGGAAGGGGCTATCGGCGGCTGATCTGCGCGGCGAAGTGTCCCTCGTGAATGTCTGGGCTTCGTGGTGCGTGCCTTGTCGGGTTGAGATGCCACTACTGATGGAACTGGCCCAAACCGACAGCGTGCCGATCCACGGCATCAACCTCAAAGACAAGCCCGCCGCCGCCCGCAGGTTCCTTGCGGAACTCGGCGATCCTTATGACCGGATCGGTGCCGACAGCTCTGGCCGGACTGCGATTGACTGGGGCGTTTACGGCGTGCCGGAAACCTTTGTGATCGATGCCAAAGGGCGCATCGCTTACAAACATGTTGGCCCGTTCAATCGACGTTCGCTGGAGGAAGATATCCTTCCCGTGGTGCGGCGTTTGCAACAGGAGCAGAACGCATGAAGCGGCGTGGGTTTCTGAGCGGCGCATTGGCGCTTGGGGCTTCGCCAGTCGCGGCGCGCACCGTGATGGCGGAACATCAAAAGCCCCTGCCAATGCTGTCGCCGCCCATCACGGATGGGGCAGGGCGGAGCCTAACTTTGGCGGACTTTCGTGACCGGACGGTATTGCTCAATATCTGGGCAACATGGTGCCCGCCTTGCCGCGATGAAATGCCAACCCTCGACAGGTTGCAAGCGCGGCTGGGCGGGGCGGAGTTTCATGTTCTCGCGCTTTCAATCGATAGGGGCGGGTTCGACACTGTGCGCACTTTTTATGCCGAGATCGGCATCACGCATCTCGACCTTTATCTGGCAGACCAGTTGCGGGGGATGATGGCCTTCGGCGTTGTCGGCCTGCCCACGACACTGCTGGTTAACCCCCGAGGCCGCGAGGTCGCCCGTAAGGTCGGCCCCGCCGCGTGGGACAGCTCGGCGGCCATTTCCCAAATCCAACGCGTCATTACAAAAGGATGAACCCAACAGTGACCCAACTTTCAAAAGTAAACCGGCCCTCATTCGCGATCCCTATGCCCGCGCGGCGCCAAACCCTCTTACTGACGGGCGCGGGTGCGCCGCACACGTTGTCCCTGCAATACGGTGGACCACAGGACTCCGCCGCGAGCGTCTGTAGAATCAGTTCGCGTCCGACTTTACGAAAGGCTGTTTTTGGACCTTCGCCGCGCAGTGCGCCGGCAATTGCTCTGTGCGGTTTCGGGATTACGCAGCCCCCGCTGACGAGAGGTGGCCTTGCGAACAACTTAGGAAAGATGAAACTCTGCCGGCCCCTGCGGTGTTCTTTGAGTAACTAACGGGGGAGAACACATGAAATACGTCGTATCAACGCTGCTCACTTTGGCCACGCTGGCTCTTTTTCTGCTTAGCTTCGGCGCGTTGATCGAAACCAACCTTTGGTGGGTGCGGATGACGGATTTCCCCCGGCTACAGTATCTAATTGCGCTCATAGCAGTTCTTGCCCTGATCGCGATTTCTCGAACAGTTAGCCGCAAGCTTCGGATGGTTCTGGTTGCGCTTGTCGCGCTGGCGATCGGCTACAACACCTTGAAGCTTTTCCCCTACGTGCCCCAGAGCAACACCCCTCAATTTGCCTGCGAAGCCGACCAGAAGTTCGTAGTAATGGTCGCCAACGTAAAAAAAGGTAATAGGAGCGCAGATGGGCTGATCCGGCTTGTCGAAGAGCACAGCCCCGATCTATTCCTCGCTTTAGAGACCGATGAGTGGTGGGATGCGGAACTCGCGGCTTTGGATAGCCAAATGCCGCATAAGGCTCAGCGCATCACCGGTGGGTTCTTCGGCATGCACCTCTTCTCACGCCTGCCAATAAGCGAAACTGAGGTCATTTTTCCAGTCGAACAGGACGCCCCTGCTATCCTTACGAATGTCGAGATGCCGTCTGGAGACAGCGTTCAGTTCATGGGGCTACATCCCCGCCCGCCGCACCCGGGGCAATCCTCTACGGGGAGGGACGCTCAGCTGATGTGGGCGGCGCTGAAGTCCCGCGGCAGCGACCTTCCGGTGCTCGTTGCAGGTGACTTGAACGCAGTCCCATGGGAAACCTCCATTGAGCGGCTCCAGCGCGTTGGCGGCTTCATCGATCCGAGAGAGAAATTTGGCTACCTGCCCACTTATGACGCGCATTCTTGGTGGATGTCGTGGCCACTCGATCAAATCCTGCATCAACCGGAATTGGCTGTCGCCAACTTTGAAGTGTTGCCGGAATGGGGTTCGGATCATTATCCGATCAAGGTGGAAATGTGTAACACGGCCACGGATATGGAACCGCCCCAACTGCGCAAAGATGATATCGCAGAGGCTGAGCAGGATATCCACCTCGCTATAAGATCCGCCGCAGACCAGCGGTGAAGTGTCCAAGCAAGGCAAAGCAAGGTCCGCCGCCAGTGGCGTAGACCGCGCATCAGGCAAAGGTGTATTACTCTTGCTCCCGTGCCTCATAAATTTTGACCAGTAGATTGCCGAGCGTGCCGATCAGCATGAGAAATGACCCCACAATGAAGATCCATACCCCCACTGTCTGCCATTCCATCCCAACTTCCTCCCATCTCTTAAAGGTCGGGAGAAATGCAATACTCCCGAGGAAGAACAACGTATTTCCTGCAAGCCCAATGCCGGTGTGAATCCAACCGTAGTCCTGCACCAAAGTGCGTATTGCGTTACTCATGTTGCATCTCCTGACTATGTTACCATTTGACAGGACCAACGCGAGGAGTGAGCTTTGGGTCCAGCTTCTTTCTCTGCCGCTGGCCGCTTAGTTGCCGGTGCTTCTCCGCTGAAAAACAAACCATTTAGGGCCACTGCCGGGGGCACTTCCGGGTCTCTCATCCCGTTGGTTCGATACCAACTAAATGCAAAGGAGAGAGAAATGGCAAACGAAGATCAAGCCAAAGGTAAAGTGAAGGATATCGGCGGGAAGGTTAAAGAGGAAGTCGGCGACGCTGCTAACAAGGACGACCTAAAGAACGAAGGCCAGGCCGATCAGGCCGAGGGCAAGGTCCAGAAAGGCGTCGGGGACGCCAAAGAGAAACTGTCTGACTGATCCAATTGGTTCGCCACCACCTTCCTTTCCAGTGGTGGCGTTCCACCCTGTCGAGGCTCCACGTCCAATATCCAGGGCTCTCAATGATCACCTAAGGTCTGTGTCCCATCAACGGTCTGTTCTGCCCGCACGATGGATGCGACTTACCCCTTATGAAAGCCTGCCCTTTGGGACCTGATGGGAGTGCTCGAATGGGCCGAAATCTGAAGGCATTGCTATGTGCCCCGACCCGCGACGTTGAGGTGAAACTGCGCCTGATGGCTGCATTTAATAGTAAAGCGAGGAACGACCGCAATGGTTGATACAAGGCTTCCAACGGTGAGTGAAAAGCCCGCATTTATGATCGCTCTGGGCTGGTATGCGAACCTTGTGTCAACGCCGTTTGAACTTTCCCCAAAAGTGCCGAAGTAAAATTCCCCACTTGCTTGATTCCGGTGATCAGCCGGCACAGTGATCAGCGGCTCCATTCCTTACTATTGGCGGCCGTCCGCGGCGCTTTGGCGGCGGTGGCGGAGCGATTGGAGCGTTGGCTCGGACACGCTCGGGGATAAGGTCGGCATGGCCACGCAGACGGTAGCTGGCGCCCTCGATCTTGATAACGACAGCGTGATGCAGGAGTTGGTCGACCAGTGTGGTCGCGACGACTGGATCGCCGACGATTTCGCCCCATTCCGCGAACCTGCGGTTCGAAGTGAGGATCATGGCGCCCTTTTCGTAGCGAGCGTTGACGAGCTGGAAGAACAAGTTAGCGCCACCGATGGTGATCGGCAGGTAACCGATCTCGCCGACGATCAGCAGAGACGCTCGGGTATAGAAACGGATCTTCTCCGCGAGCCGGCCCTCGCGCTCAGCCTGGCTCAACGCTGCGATCAGATCGGCCAAGGTTGCGCGATAGACGCTCTTCCCGGCCTTCGCAGCGGCGACGCCGAGGGCCGTGGCCGGATACGGCTTGCCGGTGCCTGGCGGCCTAAGGAAGTGAACGACCTCGGCCCGCCGGATGAAGTCCAACTGGGCCAGCGCGGCGATCCGCTCCCGGTCGAGCGATGGCTGGAAGCTGAAGTCAAAGCCCTCAAGGGTCTTGGTGGGCATGAGCTTGGCGGTGCGCAGCGCCACGTCGATATTGCTACTATCAGTCGCCCAATCGTAGGGGCTCAGTTAAAGTCCTGTCGATCGCAATACTATCGGCACAAACTCTGCCTCAACCGCGTGTCGGTGGGGCCAATATTGCTCACGAACTTGGATCTTATCGGATGAGAGTGCGGAGTCAGCATGGTGGGACCGTGAAAAGCTCCGCTGCGGAACACTACCGCCTTAGATGCGTTGATTCCCGAAGCACGTGCTATCGGCTGGCCCGAAGAGTACCGTGAGGTTAGCGGGAGACGCTTTATGAAGAGACGTAGGTTCCTGATCGGGACGATTTCGGCATTTGCTGCACCAGCAGTTGTCGGGCGCGCACAAGTACGAACCCTTTCTTCAGGAAAACTTCCGATCCCTCCCCTGATGGAAGTGGGGGAAGAGGCGGGGAACCAGTTGGCTGCCATTGAGGGATCGCACTCGTTTATCGCAGGCACAGAAGCCCGGGTGCTTGGATGGTCTCAAGACCATTTAGGACCGACTCTCCGTCTGCGACGAGGGCAGACCGCACGTCTGACAATTGAAAATCGATTGAATGAACCGATTACAGCTCATTGGCATGGGCTACACGTTCCCGGTCGAAAAGACGGTGGCCCGCTATCCTTAATTGCGCCGGGTCGCGAGGTTGAGAACCTGTTGGACATTGATCAGCCTGCCGGGACCTATTGGTATCACTCACACCCTCATGGAAGAACGGGCGAGCAGGTATATCGCGGTCTCGCGGGCATGCTGTTGATTGATGATGACAACGTTTCCGCAGGCGATCTTCCGCACAACTACGGTGTCGATGACATTCCCCTGATCGTACAGGACCGCGCTTTCTCCGGCAGTGGTGGATTGCAATACGATGATGATGGAATGACTGCGATGCAGGGTTTCCGAGGAGACCAGATCGCCGTCAACGGCGCGCTAAACCCAGTTGCGAAAGTTCCAAAAGGTCTGGTCCGCTTTAGGATCCTAAACGCGTCTAATTCACGCGTTTATGTTTTTAGGTTCGACGATGATAGGAGCTTTCATCAGATTGCCGGGGACGCGGGGCTGTTTCCAGCGCCGGCCCCCCGCAATAAGCTTCACCTCGCCCCGGCTGAGCGAGCGGAGATCCTCGTGGACTTCTCTAACGGAAGCATTGCGTCCCTCGTATCGGAAAACGTGCCGGTCCAGATGATGGGTGGCATGATGGGCGGTGGAATGATGGGGGGCAGTTCAGAGACGGCCTCGGCTGAAGGTATTCTGCAGGTGCTACGGGTTGAAGTGGACGATAGCCTTCCTGCCGCTGTCGCGAAGCTGCCTCAAACACTCGGAGGGGCACCGATCCCGGATTTTGGTGAGCCCGTTAGGCGACGTAAATTCCAGCTAAACATGATGATGGGCATGGGAATGATGCGTGGGATGTTTGGCGGCCGACCAAACCTTGGCATCAATGGCGAGAGCTATGATATGGATCGGATTGACCAAGAATTGCGTCTTGGCGAGACAGAGATCTGGGAGATTTCCGCCGACATGATGGCTCACCCTTTCCATGTTCATGGCACGTCGTTTCAAGTCCTAAGCCAGAATGGTCAGCCGGTTGATTACGCAAAGACCGGCCTGAAAGATGTTGTGTGGGTCGAAAATACTGCAGAAATTTTAATCCGGTTTGATCGACCCGCCACGAAAGAGACCCCGTACATGTATCATTGCCATATATTGGAGCATGAGGACTCCGGCATGATGGGGCAGTTCACCGTCGGATAATTTCTTGCCGAACGCCGACGTATCAGAAGCGGTCCTTACCACCTGCGGATCGTGGCAGACCAAATCATAAGTAGGAGAAATGAAAATGGGCTACACCATAAATCGCACGCTGGAAGGCGTGAGCTTTGAAGAGGCTGACCAGCGGACCCGTGAGGCATTGTCTGCCAAGGGGTTTGGCGTGTTGACTGAAATCGATGTGAAAGCGACGATGAAGAAGAAGATTGATGCCGAGATGGATCCCTATGTCATCTTGGGCGCTTGCAATCCGAAAATGGCGTGGGAGGCAATTGGGATTGAGCCACGTGTGGGAGCCATGTTGCCATGCAACGTCATTCTCCGGAAAGTAGGGGCAGGTGTAGAGGTCAGCGCTGTTGATCCTGTCGCGTCGATGTCGGCTATCGATAATGACGATCTTCACGCCGTCGCGGGGCAAGTGCGCGATCTGCTTAAGGACGCGATCGAGGCAATCTGACGCGCGGTGTCAAATTTGTGAGATACCCCCACGTTTGGACCATGATCCTTAGCGCAAAAGCACGAAATGCTTTGAACTATTTTGCGGCAGGCTATTCCGTTTTCGACAGCGGCGCCTTTCCACCCATGACTTGTAGCACGAAACTCCCTGACGCGGTAATCATCAGAAAGCCATGGAAAGCTTCAATGCCTGTTATGAAGCGCAGATGTCCTTCAGGGTTTAGGTCACCGCGTCCCAGGGTGGTGAAGTTGACCAGGGAGAAATAGAAGTAATCCATCAAAGAGAGGTCCTTAGACCCTGGGCCGGATGCTTCCAACGTACCGATTTGCAAACCCTGCACCGCCCAAAGGAAGAAGAGCGTATAGATGAAAGCCTCAATTACATGAGCCGTCGTAATAGCGCCAACTGCCAGCCCCAAATTCTGACCATGCGCCTCTCGATTGCGCTGAGAAATGGTATCGGAAACCCATCTAAGGACGAAATAATGGACTGTCGTGCAAATACTCACGACCAGAACTGAAAGAAGCATTGCTTGGATCATAAGAAGGCAACCCGTATAGAGTTAATGTTGTTCCTTGCGCGGATGATTTACCGTAGGTTCTCGAATAATTCGATCAGGGTAAAAGCTGGCTGATTTGAAAGGCCGTGAATGCACTGCCTGCCAAGAGGGCTCCGCCGAGTAGGAGGACGCCCCCGATCAACACTGCCACCCCACTTGAGCGATCAAGTACAGCGATCTCCTCAGGCGGCGCGTTGAAATATGCGCGGCCCATTACCCGCGCATAGTAGAACAGCGACGCAACGGTATTGGCAGCTGCAACCACCGCGAGCCAAGTATAGCCTCCGTCTATCGTGGTCATGAACAGCGCCAGTTTACCCAGAAATCCGACTGTTGGCGGAATGCCCACCAAAGAGAGGAAGGAGACCACCAGTACCGTCGCCACGAGCGGGCGCCGCTTGGCCAAGCCGTCGTAGTCGGCGATAGCCGTGCGCCCGCGTAGGTATGCCACGACCGCAAAAGCTGCGAGATTGCCTATCGCATAACTGGCTATGAAGGCCAGCAGGGCGCTCAGCGCATCTGGACTAAGCCCCAGAACGGTGACGGCCATCAATACGTAGCCTGCCTGTGCCACCGAGGACCAGCCGATTAGCCGACGGATATCATCCTGCCAAAACGCGGCCAGATTGCCCAAGGTCATTGTCGCTGCGGCTAAAATCGCGATCAGCGGGCGCAGGCCAAGAAATTCGGGGGGCACAAGCTGCACGAGGCGGGCCAATGCGATGGCCGCGCCGATCTTGGGCACGACCGTCAGGAATGCGGCTGATGGGACCGGTGCGCCTTCGGCCACATCGGGCAACCATGCATGCGCGGGTACTGCACCCAGTTTGAACGCGACACCGGTTAGGGTTAGCGCAAATCCGACAAAGAGCAGCGGAGAAAGCCCAGTGCCGAGCCTTAATGAAGCGGCAATATCTGCGTATCCGGTGTTCCCCAAGAGTCCCAGCATTAAGGTGACCCCGGTAATCAGCAATGCGTTTGCCAGTGCTCCCATGAGGAAATATTTCATGCCAGCTTCGATGGACAGCGCCCAGTCGCGGTGCCACGCGGCCAGCGTGTAGCCGGTGACTGAAGACAGCAGCACCGCGATAGTGAGTTGCAACAGGTCTCCGGCACCGGCCATTGCCATAGCCCCAAGCGCACCAAACAGGAGGATCGTGTAATATTCTCCATGGCGTGGATCGGTGCGGAACCAGCCCGGTGCCAGCAGAATACAAAAGGCCGTGCCCAGCAGGATCATCAATCGCGCCCAAAGGCTCGCTCCGTCCAGCGCCCAAGTTCCTGAAAAGGTGAACCGGGTTTCCCCCAATTGCCCCAGAACCAAAACAATGGCGACGGCAATGCCTGCGAGGGCGATGAATGCCGATCCGGCCTGCATTCGTCGGGGCGCAAAGGCCGCAAACAGCAGCGCCAACACTGCCGCCATGATGATCGCGATCTCAGGGGATACGTCGCCGATTGGCACCGGTCAGCTCCCTATTATGGCAGAGGAGGCGCTGCCGATCAGATCAAGCAACCAGCGCGGATAGATGCCGATCAGAATGACCAGCGCCAAGATCGCTGCAAGAATGCTGCCTTCACGTAAGCTGACATCGGCAAACCCCTCGCGTGCTTTTGGCAGGTCACCAAAGAACACCTGTTGCAACAGCCGCAGAAAGAGTGCGGCAGTAATGAGAATGCCCAGCAGACCAATCGCAGCGATCACCGGAAAGACGGCAAAGGTGCCGACAAAGATCTGCACTTCCGCCACAAAACCGGCCAACCCCGGCAACCCGAGGCTGGCAAAAGCCGCAATCACGGCAGCGGTTGTCAGGCGAGGAGCCACTTTGGCCAGCCCGCCGTAAGCATCCATGTCATAGGTCCCACTGCGCGCCCAGAAGCCACCGGCAATCAAGAAGAGCGCGCCAGTGATTAACCCGTGCGCGACCATTTCGACCACCGCACCGGTCAAAGCCATTTCGCGCGCGCCTTCTGCGCCGTTCAACAAGGCTCCTGCAGCGGCGATGCCCAAGACGGTATAGCCCATATGATTGACCGACGTGTAGGCGATGCGCCGTTTTAGGTCGGTCTGCCCCAAGGCGACGATGGCTCCCCATAGGATAGAAGCGAGTGCCACAATCGCCAGTGGCAATGCATAGTCGGCGAAGGTTTCGCGCATCATCTGAAAGGGGATCCGCACGAGCCCATAGGTCCCCATCTTCAGCAAGACGCCAGCGAGGATGGCCGACACCGGCCCCGGTGCCATGACGTGCGCAGGTGGCAACCATGTGTGAACCGGAAACAGCGGGGCTTTGACGGCAAACCCCAGCACAAAGCCCAAAAGGATCAAACCACCCCGCAAATCCATCCCTGCCAATGGCTGCGCAGCAATCAAAGCGCGCATGTCAAACGTGATTGGGTCAACTGTCAGCACCAGCCCGATAATCGCCAGCAAAATCGCGAGGGACCCCGCCAACGTGTAGATAAAGAACTTGAGCGCCGCACCTTGGGCGTCACCATGGCCCCACCGTCCAATTAGGAAGAACATCCCGACGAGGCTGAGATCAAAGAAGACATAGAAGATCAGCAAATCGAGGACCATGAACAGGCCCAGCGACACCGACTCCAGAAACAGAAACCATGCATAGTAGGCGCGGGGACGTTCAGGGTTCTCCATCGGCCATGCGATGCAAGCGATAAAGAGGACGCCGCTCATCAACGAGAGCGCCAATGACATGCCATCCACGCCCACGCGCCAGAAGACACCGAGCGCGGGTATCCAAGGGGCCTCCGCATAGGCCTGAAAGGCAGGGGCCGCTGAGCTTGTGTCAAACTGGTACCAGACGATTAGAAGCAGCAAGAACGACAATGTCGAGGTTGCGACCGCGATGATGCGGGCAGCGGCGTGGCCGAGACTGGGCAGAACGGTCAGAGCCAGGGCGCCCAGCATCGGGATTAGGATGGTGAGTGTCAGCATGTCATGCTCCTGCAGCGAGAATGGCGATCACGGCGATGACGCCGCCAATAATGTAAGCGTAATAGTGGTACGATAGCCCGGTTTGCAGGCGGCGAATGTCGCGGCCTAACATACCGGTCAGGCGCGCACTGCCTTCGGGTATGCCATCAGAGATCGTCTCCCCGAAACGGTCGCTGACCTGAGCAAGCCAGTCGCCAAATGCAGCAGTGTTCCGAATACCCTGATCAACAACACGGTTGTCCACTTCCGCGATAAAAGCCGCCCCTTTGCGGCCCATGAAAGCGACCCCACGAGGCCCCGCGTCAATGAGAGTGTCGTCAATCCAAGCCGTTGTACGGGCAAGCGCATCTAAGGGTCGCACAACGGCGATGGTGATCAACTTGGGCAGCCCGAGCCAATCTGAGGCGGCAGCAGTGGCACCGCTTGTTCCGAGCGTAGGGTGCCGCCGCACCAGATAGACGCCGCCCAAGACACCGGCGGCGACAAAGGCCAGCGAAAGGCCAAGCATCAAAGGGCTGCCTTTGGGGAGCGTCATGTCCAATAGGGCGGCAAGTGCCTCAGCCAGGGGCGGATACCACAGAAGGCTTGTTGTTAGCGTTAATGCAGCGAGGATACCCAGTCCGATGGTTTCCATCATGCCAGGCACTTCGATTGACCGCTCGTCATCGCCGCGCCAGCTAAATGCCAACAACAAGAAGCGCGTCGTATAGGCCGCGCTCAGTGCGCCGCCGAGCATCACTGCGATTGGCAGCCAATACCCAGTATGTTCAACCGCTTTAATGATCTCTTCTTTACTCCAACCACCTCCCGCAGGCGGCATCCCGGCAAGTCCGACTGCTGCTATAGCTGTAAGCCCCCCGACGATTGGCAGCGATTGGCCCAGCATCATTTTATCCAGGCGGTAGCTCCCCGCAGCATCGCCTGCGAGGCCCGCCGAAAGGAAAAGCGGCGCTTTGAATGTGGCGTGGACAATCAAGTGCAGCACCGCGATCCCAGGATACCCCGCGCCGACTGCGACGAACATAAATCCGAGTTGGGCCGAAGTGGACGCTGCAAGCAGCCGTTTGGCGTGGTTCTGCAAAACCCCGGTGACGCCACCCGCCAGAGCAGTGATCACCCCTATCAAGATCGCCGCGACGCTAAACCCGGGAGCGATGGACAAGGATGGCTCAAGACGCGCGATGATATAGGCACCGGCTGCCACCAGCGTCGCCGCATGGAGAAGCGCCGAGACCGAACTGGGGCCAGCCATCGCCCGAAACAGCCAGGGCGAGAAGGGAACCTGCCCGGCTTTCGAGGCCGCCGAAAGAAGGATTCCAAAGGCTACGATCCACTGAAACGTGCCTTTGAGCGTTGCGATACCGGCATAATCGAAAGACCCCGTGGCGGAGTAGAGCGCCATCGCAGCAGCAAAAAGTCCAAGGTCACCGAACCGCGTCATCACGAAAGCATAAAGGCCCGAACGCGGATTTTCGATGTCGCGCCACTTGTGCGAGATCAGCGCCCAGGAACAGGCGCCAATTAGCTCCCAGCCGATAAGCAGCGTCAAAAGATCATCGGCGACGACAACCAATTCCATACCGCCTGTGAACAGGATCATGATGCCAATTAGCCGCCCCAGCCCACGCGCTTGTTCATGCTGTGCGGCGTGAAGGACAACAGCAAGGGCTATGGCGGGAACCATGAGAGCAACCGCCGCTGAGATCGGCGTGAGAGAGGCGGTAAGCCGGAGTGCATCCGACCAGATCAAGTACGCGGTCCAATCTTTTGTGACGGCAGCTAACGCCAAGACGAAAGTCCCGCCAAGCACGGCCACTGCCAACCCTCCAAGCCAGCCGCGCGACCGATCACCCATCACCGCGATTAACACGCCTGACAAAATCGGTAGAAGGGGGAGTAGCCAAAGCGTCATTCTTTCAGCGTCCCGAGCGCTTCAATCACATCCGCTTGGCGTTTGCGATAGACGGCAACAACCAAGGCAAAGCCGATTGCCAGTTCGACTGCCATCACCGCCATGATCAGGATCGCAAGCAATTGTCCCTCAGGCGCCCCTTCAAGGGTAAAGGCCCAAAACCCCACAGCCGCGAGTAGGGTGCCATTTAGCATCAGCTCCAAGCCCATCATCAGCATTACAAAGGATTTCTGTGATAACGCACCGAACAGACCGATGCCAAAGAGCGCCGACGCGACAATCAATATGGCCGTTAACGACATATCAATGCTCCTTCTTCGGCTTGGTGCCGTGGCCTTCATGCGGGTCCGGTGCTGGCTCTTGTTTGGGCTTCTTTGGATCGGCGCCTTCTGGGTTAGCGCCGGTTGTGTGTCCTCCGTGACCCGTATGCTCTGCTGACAACGCCGGGTCGTCGTCGGCCATCTCGTGACCCATATGGCCAGTGCCTTGGTCGCCGTCCTTCTTGTCAGTCATCTTGTCATGACCACCATGACCACCATGACCACCATGACCACCATGACCACCATGCCCTCCGTGGCCACCGCCTTCCTCCACCTTGCGCCCCGCAGGTGTTCCGCCCGGATGAAGCCCTGGGGGGATAGCACCCTCGTCCGACACTCCAAACCGGCCACGGCGGCTCGATAAGATGACAGCGCCGAGCATGGTCGCCAATAGCGTCACCCCGGCGGTCTCGAATATCAGCATCGAGCTGCCCAGCAGGTTGATGCCCAGATCACGCATGGTATCCCGACCCGCAGGCAGGGGATTATGCGGTAGGTCAGTTGTGAGCACCGCGACTGTGAGGCCGATAAAAGCTACAATGCCCGCTCCTATCGACAGGCGGTATTGATGCACCATCTGCATCGGGTTCAGGCCTGCCGGGTTCATCATGAACATCACCATGAAAAGACCCATGACCATCATCTCGACCGCCATCATAAAGACCGTGGCGACGCCGATGTAATCGGCAGACATCAATAGCGCGATGGCACCGACACAGATGAACGAGACCATCAGCGCGAATGTTGCACGGATCATCGAGTTGACCCGAAAAACCCGCCAACCGCTCCAGATGGCGATCGCCGAGAGGAAATAGAAAGCAATATCCGTCATGCCAGCGCCACCAGTCCGGCCAGCAACAAGTCCAAGAAGGCAATTGGCAGCAGGACCTTCCAGATCAGCCCGAGCATCCGTGCTACGGGCATACGCGCCAGCAGATGAGACAGGGCGATAATGACAGCCATGATGGTTAGTGTTTTGAACGCGAGCCAGACAACTCCCGGAAGGACCGGGCCGAGATAGCCGCCCAGAAATGCCGAGGCGGCCACTGCAGAAAAGCCGACCAACATGGACAATCTTGCCACCTGCCAACCGGACCGATTAGCGCCTAAATCCTCAATAGACGTGCCGCCTGCAAGGTCAGCACTGTCGGCGTAGTCGAGTGGTCCGCGCAGCGTAAGTGACAATCCCAACAGTATGAAGAGGGGCAGCCCAAGCGGTTGGCGGATCACGTTCCATATGTCCTCTTGCGACGTCACGATAGCGCGTAGATCAAGCGACTCTGCAGGCAGTGAGGCGGCGATCAGGACAAACATGCTAAGCAGCATGATCGGCAGCCCAATAGCGACATAGCGATAGGCCCCGATCAGGGCGAGCGGGGAATTGGGTGCCCAGCCGTGCAAAAACACAAGCACAACCACGAGGGACTCGCACGCCCCCCACAGCACCACACTGGTTTCGAGGCCAATCACTACAGACTGTGGCCCGAGCGGTACGACAGCGAGACCAATCGCACCGAGCGTCAGAAAACCCGAGATGGACAGGAACCAGTTCATTCTGTCTGGCGCCTCGGTCGAAATGCGTTGCCGAGACACTTCCGCCGCAGCGGTATAGAGCGGCGTTAGCAAACTGCCCCCAGTTCGTCCGGCCAGCCATCGGTAGAAAAACGTGTCCAGAACCGCAGCGATAAGCATGCCGACGATCATGAATACGAGCATTATCATCAGGGTGAGGGCGACGCTCATGACATGTGCCCTGCATGGACGCCGTGATCCATTCCGCCCGCCATTGTATCGGGCTCGGGATCAGAGGTATTGGCGCAAATGGCGCGCAGCGATGCGTTGTCAAAGCTGTTCAAAACCAGCATGGCTTCGTGCCATTCCAGACCGATCAATAGATCATCAAGGCCTATTTGCTGGACGTGCAGGTTGAAAATGGGTTCTGAGGTGCCGGTCAGCAGGTCAAAGCGCGTGCGTACGTCCGATCCGTCATGAGTGCGGCCCAACCCTTCGGGGATTGCTGCCCGCGCGCCCGATAAGCGGATCAGCCGTTTGACGGTCGCATTGCCGATGTTGGTGGCGCGTAACATCCGTTCGGCCAGTGCGGGCAGTCCCAGAAGATTGAGTAGAACCCAACCGCGTTGTTCTTGGGTTTCGAACGGCGGATGCGCAACCGCAACGTTCTGTATCGTGTCGCCTTGGAGAGTGAGGGTCAGGACGAGCCCGGCCGGGAGCATGGGCAGAAAAGGACCGAAATCTGCGGTGTAGGCATCAAGCTCCAGCCCATCCCGCAGATCGGCGGCCGTCATCGCCATCGGCCTTCCATAAGGCGTGCCGCCCATCATGCCTTTACCGCCCTGACCATGTGGCCCGATCCCGCGCCACTCGCTTGGCGGGGCATCTGACAAAAAGTCGGGCTCGGACTTGAGACTGCCAACCAGCAGATCTCTGTGAACTGCCCTCAACAAAACGCTGATGTTCGCTATTTCTTCTATTCTCGTCGCGCCTGGCAACTCATTGCGAGAATGCCAGAGAGCGCTGGCGCGGGGGTGCGGCAACTGGTCATGCAGGCGGTGCAGTTGAGGTAGAAGAGCCTCTGGAACCGTGCCTACCACGAACAAGATCGCTGCGGCTCGCGGCGTCTCAACAACGCGCAATCCGGGGGCTTTAGCCAGCACGCTCGCGGCATCTGCAGGGGCACCCTCGCCAAAGGCTACAAACAACGGCACTTCGGCCAGCCCTGCCATTTTTGCAAGCCAGCTCATTCCCACCGAAAAATACCCTCCCGCCAGCCATAGACGATCCCGACCGATAGAATGACCAAGAACATACCCATCTCTGCCAGCGCCTTGGGGCCTTCCTCTACGAAAACTACGGCCCAAGGATACATGAACATCATTTCCATCTCGAAGGCGACGAACAGCAGCGTCATAGTGTAGTACCGGATGTGGAAACGTTGCCATGCATGGGTCTCAGGATCACTGCCCCCGAGTATAGGGCGCTTCTGAGGATAGGTGCTTGGACCTGCAGCACCTGCGCGCAATGCTGCGGTGAACAGCATTGAGAATGCAAAGATCAAAATGATGGCGATCAATGTCGTCATGAATTTTGGTATCCCTTATGCCCAAGCAAGGTTACCTATCGGCGCGAACTTTGAAAGCCTTCCTCCTGCTGGAGCCTTGCACTTTTTCTGAGGCCTGCGCGTCAAGTGGCTGTGACATCATACAGTAGACCAGATCACAGGAAGGCTATCTTGCTGGCAAAATTCAGCCCTTTTCACCGTACCAGCTGTGGCGCCAGTCGATCATTTTGCCGATCTCTTGGGCCTGAGCATCGATAATGCTCCTCGAAAGCTTCTTGATGTCGCTGTTGGAACTCTGTTTCAGAGCGACCGCCGCCATTTCAATTGCAGAGGCATGGTGCGGCAGTTGTGAATCGATGAATGCTTTGTCGAAGGGTGCCTTTTTTGCGAGTTCTTCTGGGCTGTCCATCCCGAGCATGCTGCGCTCATGGGGATGGGTTTCCGTCGCGACTTCATCAGGGCCATCAAGGTCTTCGATTATGCCATCAAGCGTTTCGATTTCTTTCTTCTGATCTTCGATCATGGTCTTTGCGAACTGGACGAGTTCGTTGTGCTCGCCTTTTTCCACCGCAACCTCGGCCATTGATACCGCCATCGCATGATGGGCGGACATCATATTGACGAACCGTAGATCGGAATATTCTCCATTGTGAACCAAATTTGCGGTCGCTTGGCGCTGTGAAGTCATCATCGTTCTCCTTTGGTTAGTATTGGAAACGCGGGATATTTGGTTAGTACTGGAAACACGGAATAGCCGCTATGGTTCCGGTCGGATAAGTTGCGCCACGGGAAAAGGCCTACCTTTCCACGTCAGCTGTTCGCTGAAGCATGTGCTTCTTAACCAAAGCTGAAAGCTAAGCACGGCGCACTGAGCTTGGCTGGAACATTTATCAGACAGTTTGAGCTTTGGGTAAAAGACGCCTTTGATTCCAATTAGCCGTGGGCTCAGCCCGCCATTAGAGAACGGAGCACCCGATGCCAAACGAACCAGACTACGCCAAAGAAAAGCGCCCGCCGCACCGCAAGCGGCATAATGCACAAGACGACCACGAGGGAGCCGCACACAGGCCCGAAGAGTTCGATTCAAAGAATCCCAAGAAAGTGCTCAAGGAGGGCGACTAAGCCTCTCGACTTGATGTCGCCTACAGCCCTTTCCGAAAGCCCTATTCATCGAGGCTATCGGCGGCTGCCTTTGGTGGAAGGTGCAGCTACCTATTGCTCGCCCTAAATTGCCCTAAAAAGACATTTAATCGGATGCCATGAAAGGCGGCAGGCTCCGCTCATCAGACCTTCAGTCTTCGAATATGCTGCGCCATGCATGAATGGCTGGTTTGGTGAAGCTGCACTGCAGCGCTCAGCCGTGAAGCAAAGGGCAGGTAAGGGCCGAAAGCGGCTGCTTGGTGAAACCACCATCGACCCCAGACCCGGGCAATCGGAGGTGTTTTAATAAGGGCACCTCGATTTTTAACCATTTTCGTAGCCGCACAGCAGTGCGTGTGGCTAGAAGCGGGAGGTAGGCAGTCGGTTGGTGCCTGGCGCCCCGGGACGGTCACGGCGCGGCGCCTTTCACGCCTGGCTTTTACGGCCTTGCGGCCTGATCTGGTCGCTGGTTTGCCCGGTCTTCATGCCGGGCACGGGTTGATGCGGCGCAACTGGACGAGGCGGCGCATGTTATAGGCAAGATTTTTCATTCCGATCTTCGCCTTGGCCCGCACCATGCCGATCGTGCGCACCAGCGTGCCGCCCATGTCGTTGGTCTGCGCGCCGAAGACATGTTCGACCCGGACCCGCACCGTGGATTTGGTTCGGTTGCTGCCCTTGGCCTGTTCGGTCAGCGGCTTGCCCCGCTTGCCCTTGCGGTGAATGTGGCTGGTCAGCTTGCGCGCTCGCAGCTTCGCCTCCATCTCCTCGGACCTATAGGCAGAATCCGCCCAGACGCCCGCGCCGGTGTTGCCCCGCATCAGCAGGTGATCCACCGCCTGACAGTCATGCACGGCTGCGTCAGTGACGTCATAGCGCCGCACCAGCTTGTGCTTGCGGTCCACATTCACATGGTTCTTGTAACCGTAATGGCTCTTGCCGTGCTTTTTCGTCCAGCGCGCGTCCAAGTCTTTCTGTGAGCGCATCGCGGGCTTGTTTTCCCAGTCCTCGGGCACCTCGCCGCTCTTGATGGTCTTGTTTTCCTCGCGGGTGTTGCGGTTCTTCGGCACCGGCACGATGGACGCATCCAGGATCTGTCCGCCCCGCGCGATGTAGCCCTGCCGCGCCAGATGGCCGTCGAATTGCTTGAACAGCGCCTCCACCATGCCCGCCTGAGCCAGCGCCTCGCGGTAGAGCCAGACCGTCTTGGCGTCCGGCACACGGTCCTCCAGTCCGAGGCCCAGGAACCTCATGAACGACAGCCGGTCGCGCACCTGATATTCAATCTGATCGTCCGACAGGTTGTAGAGCGCGCTCAGAACCAGCGCCTTGAACATCACGATCGCGTCGATCGGCTTGCGCCCCGCGCGCGATTTACGCTCTGAATCCGGTTTGCGCCAAACCCCCTCAAGCGTTGGCCGGAATTCCTCCCATGGCACCACGGCGTCGATCGCGACCAGCGGGTCCCTCTTGACATCCAAGCTCGCATAGCGGTCGGAAAGATCGAAAAAACCCATCTGCGCCATGGCTGCATCCCCTGTGCCGATCCGTCGCCTCAATCATAAAGCAGCGCCAAGGTCAGCGCAATTTTTAGAGGTGCCCATAAGGAAACGCCGCTTCGGGGCCGGGATGTCGTCGTAGATTTCCCTTGCTTGCACACAGTGACACTTTTTTCTGATATTACTCATGTGGCAAATCGGCCAGAAAGCCGACTAAGATCAGACAGCCGCCCAGCGCCATTATGAGCACGCGGGGACCATGATCAGCCCCCAGTGGCGGAGCATGGTTTCACCAATTTTCTGTATCAAATCCGGCAACGAAATTCGCGCGGTGCCCGCCGAAAGCATTATCCAGCCCAGCAGCGTAATCACCACGCGCCAGTCAACTGCCCATACGTTGTGGGTGAGCACGATGGGAGCCGGGCTCTCGCCTTCCAGCATCGCGTTGAGAATAGCGAACGTTCTGGCCGATGGGCTTTCAATTGCAGCGGCCAAAATTCAGGCACCAAAACCGAACTCGGCAACATGCGTCGCATCCGCAAAATCGAGAAACTCCACCTACAAGACCATCCCGAAGGCGAACGTCTTGAGGTCCGAGAAACCTTGACCAATAAGGGCCTGGAGGGGGGGTGTTCTGAACCAGGCAATCGACGCGATCACGAAGGATCGCGAAAGCTGGATTGCCATGATGATGGAGGGGGAATACAGGCTGAGCGGTGTCGAGCCACACCCTGTGAAATCCGCCGCCGCCACCTTTCTGCGCTTTCTGGCGGCCGGAAACATGCCGTTATTCCCGTTCATTCTCGGACTGGATAACGCATATTCTGTCTCGGCCGCGCTGACCTTGGTGAACTTTTTTGCGATCGGCGGGCTGAAAAGCGTCAGGTCTCTCAGCCCTTTGTGGCGATCTGCTGGCGAGACCCTGGTGATTGGGGGGAGGTGGCCGCCGCCATTGCATTTCTTGTCGGAACCTTGTTCCATGCGTAGACGGCATCTCCTGCGCCTATGGCCGTTTCGTTCGCACCTACCCACGCCTTTGTCATTATTCGCTCATAAGAGCAACGCTTGGGCAGGATGCTTAAACCCGGTAGAAAAATGCCCAACGACTTATGACGCTGGGCATTTTGGACTTATTAGGCGTCCATTTTCTCAATGAGAAGTCGGTGCGCTGCCAAGTGGTCAAATACGGCAGCTCGCACTTTTGTAAACTGCTCGAACAGGCTCTGAAGTTCGAGGAGATTATTGCCACGATCGGTGTAGACCGGTACTTTCCGCGTTTCCCCTATGGGGCCACATTCGTCGCAATCGGTCGCAAAGAAGCGGTTTTCATGGTCCGTGACTTCGCGAGCAAGGTCCGTAGCTATTATCTCGCGGACAGCCTCCAGGCTACCTTCATCTGCATCGCGTAACGGTTGGCGTTCTCGGAGGTTGGAGAGGGCGCGCGCAACAAAAGCAACATCCTTAACATTTCCGCCAAGATGCACGAAGCGGGCCGCATCAGCGACTTCCCGGCCCAGACGCACAGCTTCGACGGCCATTTCATCGATTGTCTTGGGTTCTGGTGAGTTAAACATTTTCGGATCTCCCGATCTCTGGCCAGACATTACGACCGGCCTTCAAGGTAGCCGGCCGCACCCGCAAAGAGAGACGCATCTCCTCAAAAATGAGGAGCCTTGAAGTGTCATACGAACCAGAAATAAACGCCTTTTCAGTATCTTGACCGGAAATTCTAACCGAACCTGAAGCAGCTAAATTTCTGCGAATTGGCCTGACGAAGCTCCGAGAGGTGCGCCGATCAGAACTTATACCGCACATTCCAGGAAAGCCTGTTCGGTACATGTCTGCCTCACTCCTGAACTGGATGAAAGAGCAGGAGGTTCCGGCAATGAAGCTCGATAGCAAGCCGGCACCGAAGCGCAGCACGACCTATAAAGCAAAGACTGACAAAGCTGCCTTGAGAGCTGTAATTCTCGGTTGACGATCCCGGTTGCATCTATAAACGTGCGAGAAAGCCACGGGGGTAGATGCAATCAAGAAAACACTTGAACGGATCGGCCAATTTACCGTCGCACAGAACCGAAATACTTATCATCTCAGGTGGACTAATAAGAACACCGGAAAGCAAGAGTCTGAGAGTTTCGGCAGAGACCGTGCTCGTGCTGAAGCCGAAGCGTGGCGTCGCATGGCCGCACTTGTCTCTCCGGATGACCTGATCGAACGGCCGCACGACCCGACATTCGAAGAGCTTTGGCACTTCTATTGCCGGGAGAAGAAGCCAAATTTGTCTGACGGTCGCGCAAAACGTCTGGATGAGATTTACAAGCTTTACTTAAAGTCGTCCCTGGCGAAGGTTTCAGCCAGCGAGCTTCCCGATGCGATCCGGAAAATGCGCGACCGTATGTTGGGAGACAAAAAGACACTGGGCTGGACCGGTGACGACAGAGATGAAAAACGTGGCAAGCGGAGTAAACCTCTACATCCGAATACCATTGAGGACATCGTCAACATAGCCCGTGCGACACTGAATTTTCTACTTGAAGCGCGGATTATTTCGGGCCCTAACCCGGTGCTGACAATTAGTGTCGCAGGACGAACCGCGCAGATCGAGCGCGATCCCAAAGGTCGACACGTCACATTTGAGGAAATCGGCAAGCTGATCGACGCGTGTCAGTGCCCTCACCACACGCATATGATGCTTCTTGAACTCGGTAGCGCTGTCCGGAGCGGCGTGTTCACGCCGATGTGGCTGGATCAGGTTCTGTGGGAGCTCAAAGCAATTGATACCCTGCCTGCTGGTTGGAAGCAGACCACTAAGTATCGACCGGTCATACCAGTGACTGGCCCGATGCGGTGGGCTACCGCTGAAGCTGTCAGAACCGCGGGGCCGGATCAGCAGCTAATCCACTATCGCTCGGAAGGTTTGAAAGGTAAGAATGGCACCCAGATCATCCATCGGATTGCAAAGCGTGCCCTCGGCGAAAAGGGGGCAGTAAATGTGAACTGGTATTCGATCCGTCATACATTGATCGACTGGCTTGAAATGCGTGTGCTCTTCAAAGAGCCTGTCGATGCTGGCTGGTCACGTCGCCGCACTGGATACACGTGAACGGCGGCAGATGCGGAACAATGACGGCAGCAAGACCACTTAAATTTACCTCCAAGCAAAGCTCGCACATCTCGACCCGATCCGGAAAGCTCTTGAAGAAGAATGGTGGCCTCAGATACAGATGCATTGTGATCTTGACCTCCGATTGGCTGATCCCAAGGTTGACGAGGAATGGGCCAAGGCGCGCGATTTGCTTGAAAAATAGATGCAAAGCAGATGTGAACGGGCTGCAAGTCATTGTTAATAAATGGGGTAAAGCCATGTGCATGACGTGCAGATCACCCGCGAAAGCCCGAACTACCGTATCGGTTAACCCATAAAAGCAACGGCTTAAAAGCCGTTCTTTACCTAAGGAAGATGCCATGACCCCGGGCGCGCGCGTATCGGCTGCGATAGAAGTTTTGGATGCGATTGCCGGGGGGCTGGCCGCCGAACAGGCGCTGACCCGTTGGGCGCGGCAAAGCCGTTTTGCAGGCTCCAAAGACCGGGCCGCCGTGCGGGATCATGTCTTTGACGTGCTGCGCCAGAAACGGACGGCGGCCCATTACGGCGGCGGGGATACGGGCCGTGCCCTGATGATCGGTGTGCTGCACGGGCAAGGGGCTGATCTTGAGGCGCTGTTCACGGGCGAGGGGCACGCGCCCACGCCGTTGAGCGACGCGGAACGTGCTTTCCCACAAGCGCCCGAAGACCGCGCCACAAGGTTGAACCTGCCCGATTGGCTGCTGCCCTTGTTCGACGCGGCGCTCGGGGAAAAGGCGGATGCCGCAGCCATGGCGCTTCAGGAACGCGGGCCGATCTGTCTGCGGGTCAACACGGCGCGGATCGCGGTGCCTGCCGCGCAGGAATTGCTGGCGGAGGAGGGCGTTCAAACCCGAGCCAACCCGCTTGCCGATGCCGCGCTAACCGTAATTGAGGGGCAACGCCGGATCCGAAATTCCTCCGCCTTTGCAGATGGCTACGTGGAATTGCAGGACGCGGCGAGCCAAGCAGTCGTGGCCGCCCTGCCGCTGGGGGGGCGGGTACTGGACTACTGCGCCGGGGGCGGTGGCAAGGCCTTGGCTCTGGCCATGGACGCCACGCGCGAGATCACGGCCCATGACATCGACCCGCGTCGGATGAGCGACCTTTCCCCCCGCGCCGCGCGCGCGGGTGTTGAGATTTCCCTGGCCGATACCGAAAAAGCCGAAGCTGGCGCGCCCTATGACCTCGTTCTCTGCGACGCGCCCTGTTCGGGGTCTGGCGCATGGCGCCGCGCGGCAGAGGGGAAGTGGACCCTGACCCCCGACCGGCTGGCTGAACTGACTGCCATTCAAGACCAAATTCTCGATACCGCAGTGGCACTTACGCAACCTAACGGCGTTTTGGCCTATGCCACATGCTCGCTTTTCCGAGAGGAAAATGAGGCGCGGGTTGAGGCATTTTTGGCCCGTCACCCGGGCTGGAAAATCGCCCGGATGGACCGTTATGACGTGACTGCCGAGGGCGACGGCTTTTTCTCAGCACAGTTGACGCGCGAGTAGTTTTCCCCATAATCAACCAATGCGTGCAAGTGCTCTAGGGTTAAAGCCTGCTTAACTTCTCTCGCACGTAATAGTCCTATGATTCGGTTGTTAGGGGAATTGCGTGCAGCAGGGCGTCGGGGATTCAGGGGTTGGCGGGCAGGCCGGGCTCACGCGGCTATGGCTGCTTGGGGCGATGGCCGTGGCCACCGGTGCGCTCGCGCAGCGCAGCGCCGAGGCGTCGTTGAAGCTTGGCCTTACCGCAGCGGCGGTCACGCTCGGCTTGATTTCAATCGGTTACATGGCCCTCCGCCTGCGGGCGCGGACGTTGAACCAAGCCAGCACCGACGGGGTCGCCGATTTCATCGCAAAAGACGGCACGCCCAGCTTCATCGCGTCGATCGACCGGCAAGTTATTTACCGCAATGAAGCGGCTCAAAAGCAGTTTGGCGACGGCAGCGGAGAAACTCTCGCGCAGGCCCTGCGAACGCATTTCTCCAACCCCGTGGGTCTTCTCTACCGACTGCAGTCCCGTGCCACGGCAAGCGGCAACGCACGGGAAGAAGTGATCACCCGCGTCGGCCCGGTGCGCATATCCGTACACCATGTGTCGGCTGACCGCTTGCTTTGGCGGATCGAACCGGCACCAGCCCGCGCGGGACCCCGTGCCACCCAAAATAGCATGGCCTTGCCGATGGTCATGGTCGGTCGGGGCGGGACGATCCTTTTCATGAACGAGGCGGCTCGAATGTTCGTCGGGGACCGGGTGAAGTCCATGGACCGACTGTTCAACGCCCTGCCATTGACCTCGGGAACCGTGACGGAAATATCCACCGCGCAAGGCAACCGTCAGGTATTGGTGGCCGAAGTCGACGCCGGTGCCAACCGCCGTGCACTTTACCTTTTGCCCCCGCCCGATGGGGGTGTCTCAGCCAGTGAATTGGGATGGGAAACTTTTCAAGACCTCCCCGTGCCGATGATCAAGCTGGGGCCAGATGGGACCGTATTGGCGTTCAACCGAATGGCGGCCAAACTGCTCGGCGTCTCCCTGCGACGCGGCGCGCATCTTTCACAGCTAATGGAGGGGCTGGGTCGTTCTATCTCAGACTGGTTGAATGACAGTCTCGCAGGGCGATTGGTGCAGAAATCCGAATTTCTCAGGCTGACCCGCACGGATCAGGAGATTTTCGTACAGGTCTCGCTGAACCGGATATCCGAAGGCGGAGAGGCCGCCCTGATCGCGGTGCTACAAGACGCGACCGAACTGAAATCGCTAGAGGCGCAATTCGTGCAGAGCCAAAAAATGCAAGCCATTGGTCAGCTAGCCGGCGGTGTGGCGCATGATTTCAACAACCTTCTGACCGCAATTTCCGGCCATTGCGACCTCCTCTTGCTGCGCCATGACCAAGGCGATCCGGATTTCAGCGATCTGGTCCAGATTAATCAGAACGCCAATCGGGCAGCGGCGCTGGTGGGGCAGCTCCTCGCCTTCTCCCGCAAACAAACCCTCCGGCCCGAAACGCTAGACATGCGCGATACCTTGGCCGACCTTACCCATTTGCTGAACCGTCTGGTGGGCGAGAAGGTAACGCTAACCTTAAGCCATGACCCGGTCCTTGCGCCGATCCGTGCGGATAAACGCCAGTTGGAGCAGGTGTTAATGAACCTCGTTGTCAATGCCCGCGATGCGATGCCCGCCGGGGGTGAAATTCGCATCCTGACGGAGGTGACAACACTCGACCAACCACTCGAGCGGGACCGGGTCAGCGTTCCCGCCGGGCGCTATGTCACAGTGCAGGTCCACGACGATGGCACCGGCATCCCGAAAGATAAGCTGCAAAAAGTGTTCGAGCCGTTTTTCACTACCAAACGCACAGGCGAGGGGACCGGCCTTGGCCTCTCCACCGCCTATGGGATCGTCAAACAGACGGGCGGATTTATCTTTATCGACAGTGAGTTGGGGCGTGGAACCTGTTTTACTCTGTACTTTCCCGTGCTTGAGGGGCAGCCGCATACGGTTTCTCGAAAGACCGCCTCGCAGCCCGATCAGGGCCCACTGCAGCGTTCCGATGGGGTAATCCTGCTGGTCGAAGATGAAGCGCCGGTTCGGGCATTTGCCAGCCGTGCCCTACGCCTGCGCGGCTACACGGTGCTTGAAGCGGAATCCGCCGAAGCCGCACTGAAGATGCTCGAAGATCAAGAACTGGATATCGACGTCTTTGTAACGGATGTCGTCATGCCCGGCATGGACGGGCCAAGCTGGGTGCGCCAAGCTTTGAAACAACGACCGGACGTGCGGGTCGTTTTCGTTTCTGGCTATGCAGAGGACAATTTCGGGCAGGAACAGTCGAAAATTCCCAACTCGGTTTTTTTGCCCAAACCCTTCTCCCTGACCGATCTGACCAATACGGTACATAACCAGTTACACTAAGCTGAGGGCAGGGCTAAGGGATCGACTCGTAAAGCTCAAGTTCCGCCGCGAATTTCCGGCGAAAGCGTTTTTCGACGTTTGGGGAAAGCGCCAATTCCATCTTGGGCGATACATTTTCTTGCCCCAAGGACAGAGTCACGTCGAGCCGCTCTTCCAAAAAACTACGCAGCCGGGCCTGATCTTCATAGCGGAAGTGGTGGGTGATGCCGGTGCCGTTCGGTTGGGTCTCCATAAACTTCAACTGGCTTCCAACATCGGCAAAACCCGGCTTGTCGCCTTTCATATAGGCGAGCACAAATTCGTCAAAAGTAACCCCAAAGGTGTTGTTGGGCCTACCCTCCATGAAAGGGCGCCGCCGATAGCGGTACCAACTGCCAAGCCAAGAAATCGGCTCGCGCATGACGGCCATAAGTTCAAGCTCGGCATCGCAGACTTTAAGGAACATCGGTCGAACAAACCGATTATACCGATAGACGGGCGCGTGTTTCAGCATAGGGGGATCGGAGATCACCATGTCCGCGCGGGGCGCGAGCGCCTTTTCATAGGCGGTGGTTCCGGTTTTGGGCACTGACAGAAAGGCCAGCCGTTCTTTGAAAAAAACAATCACTCGCGTCTTATCCCAAGCTGCACATGGTCCCATCTATGTCGGGTAAACCATTTCTTTACCATTCCCGAGAAAACTTAAAGGACAAACAAAATCATTGAAATGTTCTTCATTTACCCTCATATGGAACATTAGAAGAACACAAGCGACATAGCGTGCAGGCGATTGCCGCCGGTGCGCCACTGTGACACTAAGGGATGAACCTAATGGCAACGGCAGATCTTTTGACAATGGACAGCAAGAAAACCGCAGAAAAGCAAAAGGCGCTCGACAGCGCGCTGGCCCAGATCGAACGTCAGTTCGGCAAAGGGTCGATCATGAAGCTGGGCGCCGAAGGGGCGATCCAGGACATCAAAGCCAGCTCCACAGGCTCGCTGGGCCTTGATATCGCGCTTGGCATTGGCGGTCTGCCGATGGGGCGTATCATTGAAATTTATGGCCCGGAATCCTCGGGTAAGACAACTTTGACCCTGCACTGCGTCGCGGAGCAGCAGAAAGCTGGCGGCGTCTGCGCCTTTGTTGATGCGGAACACGCGCTTGATCCGCAGTATGCGAAAAAGCTTGGCGTGGACATTGACGAGTTGCTTATTTCGCAGCCCGACACGGGCGAACAAGCCTTAGAAATCACCGACACTCTTGTGCGCTCGGGCGCGGTCAACATGGTTATCGTCGACTCAGTCGCGGCTCTGACGCCGAAGTCCGAGCTTGAAGGTGAGATGGGCGACAGCAGCGTCGGTGTTCAGGCCCGTTTGATGTCCCAAGCCATGCGTAAGCTGACGGGCTCGATCAGCCGGTCGAACTGTATGGTCATTTTCATTAACCAAATTCGGATGAAGATCGGCGTCATGTTCGGGTCACCCGAGACGACAACGGGCGGTAACGCGCTGAAATTCTACTCCTCTGTCCGGCTCGACATCCGCCGCATCGGCGCGCTGAAAGACCGTGATGAGGTTGTCGGCAACGCGACAAAGGTCAAGATCGTCAAAAACAAAGTCGCGCCGCCGTTCAAGCAGGTCGAGTTCGACATCATGTATGGCGAAGGCATCTCCAAGATGGGCGAGTTGCTTGATCTTGGCGTAAAAGCTGGCGTGGTCGATAAATCGGGCTCATGGTTCAGCTATGGGGATGAGCGGATCGGGCAAGGGCGCGAGAACGCGAAAACCTTCCTAAAGCAAAACACGGCCATGGCGTCGGAGATTGAGGATAAGATCCGCGCAGCCCATGGATTGGACTTCGAAGGGTCCGGCGGCGATGACGCGGATATCCTCGAAGCGTAAACACGCTTTGGGTATTAAGACACTGCAACGGGGGCGTGGCCTTGGGCTGCGCCCCTTTTTCATGGGCAGGAACGGTGGACAGCGCCGAGGCTGAGGGGTATTTGGGATCGATCAAATCTGCCCCGGAAGGCCTCGCCCATGAAGACGCTGAATGAAATTCGCTCAACTTTTCTGAATTATTTCGATGCGCAGGGGCATCAGATCGTGCCCTCCAGCCCGCTGGTGCCGCGCAACGACCCGACACTGATGTTCACCGCTGCCGGTATGGTGCAGTTTAAGAACCTTTTTACCGGGGTGGAAACACGCGAATACAGCCGCGCTACGTCGGCGCAGAAATGTGTGCGGGCGGGCGGCAAGCACAATGACCTCGACAACGTGGGCTATACCGCGCGGCACCACACGTTTTTCGAGATGCTGGGCAACTTCAGCTTTGGCGACTACTTTAAGGCCGAGGCGATCCCCTTTGCTTGGGACCTATTGACCAAAGAGTTCGGCATCGACCCGAACCGGCTTTTGGTCACGGTGTACCATACGGATGAAGAAGCGGTTAAAATTTGGAAGGCGCACACTGGCCTGCCGGATGAACGCATCATTCGCATCGCGACGGATGATAACTTCTGGTCCGCTGGTCCAACAGGCCCCTGCGGACCCTGCACCGAGATTTTCTACGATCACGGGGACCACATCTGGGGCGGCCCTCCGGGATCGCCCGAAGAAGACGGGGACCGTTTCGTTGAGATCTGGAACCTCGTTTTCATGCAATACGAGCAGTTCGAAGATGGGACGCGCCAGCCGCTGCCCAACCAGTCGATCGATACCGGCATGGGGATCGAGCGGGTGGCGGCGCTGTTGCAAGGCACGAATGACAACTATGCCACGGACTTGATGCGCAACCTGATTGAGGCCAGCGCACATGCGTCTTCGACCGATCCCGATGGGCCAGGAAAGACCCATCACCGGGTGATTGCCGACCATTTGCGGTCGACCTCTTTCCTGATTGCGGATGGGGTGATGCCTTCGAACGAGGGCCGGGGCTATGTGCTACGTCGGATTATGCGACGCGCGATGCGCCACGCGCATTTGCTCGGCGTTAAGGACCCTTTAATGCATCAACTGGTACCATCATTGGTGCAGCAGATGGGCGCGGCTTACCCTGAATTGGGTCAGGCACAATCGCTCATCCGTGAGACGTTGTTGCTGGAGGAAACCCGTTTCCGCCAGACGCTTGATCGCGGTTTGAAGCTGCTGGATGATGAATTGAGTGGACTGCCTGAGGGGGCCACACTGCCGGGGGAGGCGGCGTTTAAGCTTTATGATACCTACGGTTTCCCGCTTGATCTAACGCAGGATGCGCTGCGCGAAAAAGGGCGCGCGGTGGATACCGACGGGTTCGACACCGCAATGGCGGCGCAGAAAGCGAAAGCCCGTGCGGCTTGGGCTGGGTCGGGTGAGTTTGCGGATGCCACCGTCTGGTTCGACGTGGCCGACAAAAGCGGCGTGACCGAGTTTTTAGGCTATGACACCGAAAGCGCCGAGGGGCAGATCGTGGCCTTGGTGCAAGGCAGTGATCAGGTGGATGCTGCCGCTGTGGGCAGTGATGTGCAGGTCGCGCTGAACCAGACGCCGTTTTATGCGGAAAGCGGCGGGCAGGTCGGCGACACCGGGGTGATCCGCACGCAAACCGGTATCGTGAATGTGACCGACACACGCAAATCTGCAGGTGTCTTTGTGCATTTCGGCCATGTGGTCGAAGGCGAGGTGAAACCGGGTCAAACGGCTGTTCTTGAGGTCGATCGTTTGCGGCGCAGTGCCATCCGGGCCAACCATTCGGCCACGCACTTGCTGCATGAGGCGCTGCGCAACGCGCTTGGGGATCATGTGTCGCAGCGTGGTTCGCTTAACGCGCATGACCGTCTGCGGTTTGATTTCTCGCATGCCAAGGGGCTGTCGCAGGAGGAATTGACCCAAGTCGAGCGCGAGGTGAATGACTATATCCGCCAGAACACGCCGGTGGAGACGCGGATCATGACGCCGGATGACGCGCGGGCCATGGGGGCGCAGGCGCTTTTTGGTGAGAAATATGGTGATGAGGTGCGTGTCGTCTCGATGGGTCAATTGGAAGGTTCCGGCAAGGGAAGCGACAAATCGACCTATTCGCTTGAGCTTTGCGGCGGTACCCATGTGCGTCAGACTGGGGATATTGGCGCTTTTGTTCTGCTGGGGGACAGTGCCAGCAGCGCGGGGGTGCGCCGGATCGAGGCGCTGACCGGGACCGAAGCTCTGGCTTGGCTGCGGGAGCAAGAAGCGGCGCTGAGCCGGGTTGCGGCAGAGTTGAAAACAGCGACCAGCGACGTGCCCGAACGGGTGCGCGCCCTGCTTGACGAACGCCGGAGCCTGTCCAACGAAGTGGCGCAGCTGCGGCGCGAATTGGCGATGTCGGGCGGCGGTGCGGCCGCACCCGAAGCGCGTGAGGTGAATGGCGTCAAATTCATTGGCCAAGTCCTCAGCGGTATCACAGGCAAAGACCTGCCCGGTCTGGTGGATGAACATAAGGCCAAGCTGGGCTCTGGCGCGGTGCTGCTGATCGCCGATACCGGGGGCAAGGCCGCGGTCGCGGGCGGCGTGACACAGGATTTGACAGATCGCGTTTCGGCAGTCGACATGGTCAAAGCGGCGGTGGCCGAATTGGGCGGTAAGGGCGGCGGTGGTCGGCCTGACCTGGCTCAGGGCGGTGGTGCCTCGGCAGAGAATGCAGAAGCGGCGATTGCCGCGGCTGAAAACATCTTGAAAGGATAAGGCCCATGGGCGCACTCTGGATTGCACATGTCACCGTCACCGACGAAGAGGCATATAAGAAATACGCCGCCGGCGCTACTGAGGCCATTGCGGCCCATGGCGGCAAGTTCATCGCGCGGGGCGGGCGTTTCGTTCAGCTTGAGGGCAAGGAACGGCCGCGCAATGTCGTGGCGCGTTTCCCCGATGTTGAAACAGCGGAAAAATGTTACCATTCTGAAGCTTATCAGGCTGCGTTGAGCCATGCGCGCGGTGCGTCCGAACGCGAATTGATGATCGTCGAAACCGAGGAATGATTGGAAAGCGCCCCGCCTGAATAGCAGGTGGGGCGTCTTGCTTTGATGGGGGAACCTTCGCCCCGAACGGCGGTTGACCCATATGAACCTCAACCGACTATCCGCTTTCGCCCAATGGTGCCGCAGCCACGTGGAGGTGACCACTTTGGCCCTGATGGGCCTTTCGGTCATCGCCGTCTGGACCTTGGCCGAACTCACCGAAGAGGTCGTGGCAGGCAGCACCAGCAATCTTGACCGTGACATCCTATTGTTCCTGCGCACGCCGGGCGATCTGTCGGATCCCATCGGCCCGTGGTGGGTGGAAGAGATCGGGCGTGACCTGACAGCCTTGGGCGGTGTTGCAGTGTTGGTGCTGACGACCGTTGTGGTCTCGCTCTTTTTCTTGTTGCAACGGCGGTGGTCTACCGCGCTCTACATCTTTGCGACTGTTGGCGGGGGGATCGTCTTGAGCAGTATCGCCAAGGAGTTCTTTGACCGGCCGCGCCCCGACCTTGTGCCGCATGGGTCATTGGTCCACACGGCGAGCTTTCCTTCGGGGCATTCGATGATGGCGGCTGTCGCTTACCTCACGCTAGGGGCGATGGTGGCGCGAGCGCAGACGCGCCGGGCACTCAAGGTCTATACGCTGGCGGTTGCCGTCTTGCTCACGCTGCTCGTTGGGATCAGCCGTGTCTATATGGGGGTGCATTGGCCAACGGATGTGGCGGCTGGCTGGCTTGGGGGGGAGCTTGGGCCATCCTTTGCCTTTTGGCCGCGCTCAGTCTTGCGAAACGCGGGCATATCGACAGAGAGGAAAGCGATCGGTAAGGCCTGCGGCTTTTCCGGCGTCAGATGTGAAAACGGCAGCGCATCCTGGGATGCGCTGCCGTTTTTATTTTGTAAAAGTCGTGGCTTAGCTGGCTTTCGCCATGCGCTTGCGCTCATGCGGGTCGAGGTAACGCTTGCGCAGGCGGACCGCGTTCGGTGTCACTTCAACAAGCTCATCGTCGTCGATATAGGCGATGGCTTCTTCAAGGCTCAGCGTCATCGGCGTGGTCAAACGTACCGCTTCGTCGGTGCCCGAGGCGCGCACGTTGGTTAGCTTTTTGCCCTTCAGCGGGTTCACTTCAAGATCGTTTTCGCGGCTGTGCTCACCGATGATCATGCCGGTGTAAACGTCAGCCTGTGCGCCGATCATCATCTTGCCACGCTCTTCGAGGTTCCACAGGGCGAAAGCGACCGAGGAGCCGTTTTCCATGGAGATCAGAACGCCCGCGCGACGGCCCGGAATCGTGCCTTTGTGCGGTGCCCAAGAGTGGAAGACGCGGTTGATGACGCCCGTGCCGCGCGTGTCGGTCAGGAATTCGCCGTGGTAGCCGATCAGCCCGCGCGAGGGGACATGGGCGATGATGCGGGTCTTGCCCGCACCGGCTGGTTTCATCTCGACCAGTTCACCCTTGCGGGTGCCGGTGATCTTTTCGATGACCGCGCCGGAGTATTCGTCATCCACGTCGATGGTGGCTTCTTCGATGGGCTCATGGCGGACACCGTCGATCTCTTGAAAGAGAACCTGCGGGCGAGAGATCGAAAGCTCGAACCCTTCACGGCGCATGTTTTCGATCAGAACGCCCATCTGCAATTCGCCACGACCAGCCACTTCGAAAGCGTCGCCGCCCGGTGTGTCGGAGATTTTGATCGCGACGTTGGATTCGGCTTCCTTCATCAGGCGCTCACGGATCACGCGCGACTGCACTTTTTTGCCGTCACGGCCCGCCAGTGGGCTGTCGTTGATGCCAAAGGTCACTGTGATGGTCGGCGGGTCGATCGGCTGGGCGGGGATCGCCTCGTTCACGGAGGCATCGGCCAGCGTGTCGGCCACGGTCGCCTTGGTCATGCCCGCGATGGAGACGATGTCACCGGCTTCGGCCACGTCGATGGCGGTCTGCTCCAGCCCGCGGAAGGCGAGGATTTTGGTGCAGCGGAAGTTCTCGATCAGGGTGCCATCACGCGACATGGCTTTGAGTGTCTGGCCAGCTTTCAACGTGCCGGTTTCCACACGGCCGGTCAGCAATCGGCCCAGGAAGGGGTCACCGCCAAGCGTGGTGGCCAGCATGGTGAAGGGTTTGTCGGCGTTCTCGATCTGCTTGGGGGCAGGGACGTGCTCAAGGATTAGATCAAAGAGCGCGTTCAGGTCTTTGCGCGGCCCGTCGAGTTCGGCATCCGCCCAGCCGGAACGGCCCGAGGCATACATATGCGGGAATTCAAGCTGCTCGTCGGTGGCATCCAAGCTGGCGAAAAGGTCAAAGCATTCGTCGAGCGCGCGGTCAGGCTCGGCATCGGGCTTGTCGACTTTGTTCAGCACAACGATCGGGCGCAGGCCCAGTTTCAGCGCTTTGGAGGTCACGAATTTGGTCTGTGGCATCGGGCCTTCGGCGGCGTCGACCAGCAGGACCACACCGTCAACCATCGACAGGATGCGCTCAACTTCGCCGCCAAAGTCGGCGTGGCCGGGGGTGTCGACGATGTTGATGCGGGTGTTGTTCCACACGACCGAGGTCGGCTTGGCGAAAATGGTGATGCCGCGCTCGCGCTCCAGATCGTTGCTGTCCATGGCGCGTTCGGTGGTCGCCTGGTTTTCGCGGTAGGTGCCGGATTGTTTCAGAAGCTCGTCTACCAGCGTCGTTTTGCCGTGGTCGACGTGAGCGATGATTGCGATGTTGCGCAGGTCCATTAAGTCAGCCTTTGGATAGGGGAGGGACGCGCCAACCTGAAGCTGCGCGTATAATTGCGCCGCCCATACCGCGCCCCGACTGCAATTGCTAGCCCTAATGGCGCGCTGTGCCTGTTACTGCGCGAACCTGTGCCGCCGCTGCGGCCTTAATGGGTGGCGCTGTTCGAGAAGAGATGGATGACCAGAATGCCGCTGATGATCAGCAAAAGGCCAAGGACTGCGGGCAGGTCCAGCCGTTGGCCGAAAAGCACGAAGCCGATCAGCGCGATCAGCACGATCCCGAGGCCCGCCCAAAAGGCATAGACGATTCCGACCGGCATGACCTTTAGCGCCAGCGACATGCAGTAGAAAGAGATCATGTAGAAAACCACCACCGCCACCGAGGGCCAGAGCCGGGTGAATTGATGCGAGGCCTGCACCGCGGTCGTGCCAAGGGTTTCCGCCACCACGGCGATGATGAGCCACAGATAATGCATGGGGGCGCGCCTTCTTCAAAGGGGGAGTTCGGTGGTTTCTTTGATCTCCTCCATCACGAAACTGGCCGAAACATCCGACAGCGGCACCCGGCGGATCAGGTCCTGATAAAGGCGATCATACCCCGCCATATCCCGAACCCGCGCCCGGATCAAATAGTCCAGATCACCGGTCATCCGGTAGACGCCAAGAATTTCGGGCATGGCCTGCGTGGCCTTGGAGAACTTGTCCAACCAATCGGGCGCATGGGCGTTGGTGCGCACCTGAATGAAGACGCTGAGGCCGAGGTCAAGTTTCGCGGCGTCCAAGAGCGTGACGCGGTTTTTGATCACGCCTGCCTTCTCAAGCGTGCGGATGCGGCGCCAGCAGGCGTTGCGCGAAAGGTGGACAGCGGACCCAAGCGCTTCGAGCGATTGGCTGGCGTCGCGTTGCAGTTCGACCAATATGCGGCGGTCAATGTCATCAAGTGTCGTCATTTTGGGAGTTTGGTGGGAAATCCTCTCAGCGGCAAGGGGTTGCGGGGTGGGATTTGAGAAAACGTCACAAAGGGGTTGGGTTAAGGTGCTGCAAAGGTAAAGACAGGAGTTTCCCATGATCGCACGTATCTTTCTCGACCATCCCGCAAAGGTGGAGGAGACGTTTTTCGAGCATATGGCCTTCGCGCTTAAGTTCTCGGGCCTGCTGTTCACGGCGGCGGGTGCGGCGCTGGTGCATGCGCTGATCCCCTGCCTGTTCGAGAAGACAGCGAGCGGGATTATCGCCAAGCTTTATGCCCGGACGCACAACCGGGGGCAGTAGGGGCTGAGGGCCAACGCCTGCCCGTGGGTCGGCGATCAGATGGTGCCTCGTGCCACTTTATTGCTCAGCGGTGATGTGCTTCCGCGTGGTCGCACCCAGCCTTGCCAAATCGCCTACCCGGTCGCACCATATGTGCGCCCATATATAGCGGCACGCCTCCGGCGTGACGGGCGGGCAGGCGATGGCGCGGCGCATGCGGCTTGGTTCCGGGCCGGGTGGCAAGCGCGATCGCAAAAATAGAAAAGGGCCGCATCGCTGCGGCCCGTCGCATTTAGCGCAAATCCGGCCAGTTCAGCCAGCCAACGCCTTGTTCAGGTTCTCGTCCACCTTCTCCAAGAAGCCCATGGTCGTCAGCCAGCCCTGATCCGGCCCCACCAACAGGGCAAGGTCCTTGGTCATGAAGCCCGATTCCACCGTGTCCACGACAACCTTCTCAAGTGTCTCGGCGAAATTGATCAGCGCCGTGTTATCGTCCAGCTTGCCGCGGTGCTTCAATCCGCCCGTCCAAGCATAGATCGAGGCGATGGAGTTGGTCGAAGTCTCTTCGCCCTTTTGGTGCTGACGGTAGTGGCGCGTCACGGTGCCATGCGCGGCTTCGGCCTCCACGATTTTGCCATCCGGGGTCATCAACTGAGAGGTCATCAGCCCGAGCGAGCCAAAGCCCTGCGCCACGGTGTCGGATTGCACGTCGCCGTCGTAGTTCTTGCAGGCCCAGACATAGCCGCCCGACCATTTCATCGCCGAGGCGACCATGTCGTCGATCAGGCGGTGTTCGTACCAGATGTTCTTTTTCTTGAAGTCCTCGGCGAACTCTTCGTCGAAAATCTCTTGGAACAGGTCCTTGAAGCGTCCGTCATAGGCTTTGAGGATTGTGTTTTTGGTCGACAGATACACCGGCCAGCCGCGGTTCAGACCGTAGTTGAAAGAAGCGCGCGCAAAGTCACGAATTGAATCGTCGAGGTTGTACATCGCCATGGTGACACCGGCGGACGGCGCGTCGAAGACTTCCTTCTCGATCGTCTCCCCATCGTCACCGACGAACTTGATCGTCAGCTTGCCCTTGCCGGGAAAACGGAAATCGGTGGCGCGGTACTGGTCGCCAAAGGCATGACGGCCCACGACGATCGGCTGGGTCCAACCCGGCACAAGGCGCGGCACGTTGCGGCAGATGATCGGCTCGCGAAAGATGACGCCGCCCAGAATGTTGCGGATGGTGCCGTTGGGGCTGCGATACATGCGCTTGAGGCCAAACTCTTCGACCCGCGCCTCATCGGGGGTGATGGTGGCGCATTTCACGCCGACGCCATGCTCGCGGATCGCATGGGCCGCGTCGACGGTGATCTGGTCATCGGTCTCGTCCCGCACTTCCATGCCAAGGTCGTAATACTTCAGGTCAACGTCAAGATAGGGGGTAATCAGCTTTTTCTTAATGAAATCCCAGATGATCCGGGTCATCTCATCGCCGTCGAGTTCGACGATGGGGTTTTCTACCTTAATCTTCGACATGACGAATTCCTTTGGTTGAGAATGTATTTATCCGTGCTTTAGCCTATCGGGGGCCAAAGAGAAAGATCGTATACCATGGTATGCCGAAGCTCGCGGTCAGGCGCCGACCCCGGCGAAAAAGCTGCTGATACGGGCCCGGGCGTAGGACCAAAGCGCAGGGGCGCCGATGGCGATCTTGCGGCCAACCTTCTCTTCGATCTGCGCTTCCGAGACGTTGTAATCGGTCCAGCTGCCCCCGCCCGAGGCGAGGTTTTGCATCGGGGGCTGGAACCGGTCGAGCGATTTGGCAAAGCGGGCCGAAGGGCTCTCGGCGGCTTCGAACTCTTCCCAGATGCTGCGCAATGCGACCCGCAGATCGGCGGGCAGCAGGCCAAAGATGCGGTCGGCGGCGATTTGTTCCTGCGCTTCCATTTCAGCGGCGTCATAGTCGCCGAAGATCGGATTGTCGCCCGCGTCGATCTCAACAAGATCGTGCAGGATCAGCATCTTGATGACGCGGTTGATGTTCACCTCTGGACCGGCCTGATCGGCCAGAACCAGCGCGTAGAGCGTCAAATGCCATGAATGTTCGGCCGAGTTTTCCGCCCGGCTTGCATCGCACAGCGTGGTGCCGCGCAGGATTGTCTTGAGCTTGTCGGCCTCATTGAGAAAGGCGATCTGCTGGTCGAGCCGCTCGGTCATGCGCCGGCCTTGCCGCGATGATCGCGCAGTTTGCGGGCAAGAAAACCGCGGGCCTTGTCATTGGCCATCCGCGTTCGGATCGCCGTCAAAAAGGCCTCTTCGAGCGTTTGTGACGAGGCGCCAAGCACCTCGCCAACTTCGATAAACAGCCGCTCCTCACCGGTCTCGGCCTGCACGGCGAGACATTCCTCGGCAAGCTTGTTGGCCAGTTGGAGGACGACCGCGTCCGCCATTAGCGGGTGGATTCCGTCAGGCGGCGTTTCACATAGTCGCTGGTCGAGGTGATCAGCGTGTCCATATGCGGCTCTTCAAAGAAGTGCCCGGCGCCTTCGATCTCCTGATGGGTGATCGTGATGCCTTTTTGCTCATGCAGCTTGTTGACCAGATTGGTCGTGTCAGCAGGCGGTGCCACGCGGTCGGCGGTGCCGTTGATGACCAGACCAGAGGCCGGGCAGGGCGCGAGAAACGAAAAGTCATACATATTCGCGGGCGGCGAGACCGAGATAAAGCCGGTGATCTCTGGCCGGCGCATCAGCAGTTGCATGCCGATCCACGCACCAAACGAGAAACCCGCAACCCAGCAATGTTTGGAGTTGTTGTTCATCGATTGCAGGTAATCAAGCGCCGAGGCCGCGTCGGACAATTCGCCGATGCCTTGGTCGTATTCACCCTGACTGCGGCCCACGCCGCGGAAGTTAAAGCGCAACACGGTGAAACCCATGTTGTAGAACGCATAGTGCAGGTTATAGACGACCTTGTGATTCATCGTGCCGCCGAACTGTGGATGCGGATGCAGCACGATGGCAATCGGGGCGTCACGTTCTTTTTGGGGGTGGTAGCGGCCTTCAAGGCGGCCTTCGGGTCCGGGAAAAATAACCTCGGGCATGGGTGTCCCTGTCTGGGGGTTCAAAGATCGCCGCGAATAGTTGACGAATTCGCTAGGCCACCTTAGAACGGTTCTAATCTGGTTCCGCGCAGTGTCGCGTGGATCAGTCTTTGGACTTAGGCATTTAAGCCGCCCACGTCAATCAAATGGCACGGCGAGTGAGGGTAAGACGATGAAGCTATCCACCAAAGGGCGCTACGCGATGGTCGCTTTGGCCGATATTGCCCTGCAGCCTGCGGGGACGTTGGTGTCACTGGGTGACATTGCCGAGCGACAGTCGGTGTCGTTGCCCTATCTCGAACAGTTGTTCGTCAAACTGCGGCGGGCCGAGCTGGTAACCTCTGTCCGGGGGCCGGGCGGGGGCTACCGTTTGGCGCGTCCGGCTACGGATATTCGCGTGGTCGATGTGCTTGCCGCGGTGGATGAGACGGTGGATGCGATGCACAAGGGGGCAGGTGCCTCGGGCGGGCTTTCGGGCAGCCGAGCGCAATCGCTGACCAACCGGCTTTGGCAGGGCCTGAGCGCGCATGTCTATGTCTTCTTGCACCAGACCCGCCTGTCGGATGTGGTGGATAACGAACTGGCCCCCTGTCCGGCGGTGCCGACCCTCTTTGCCGTGGTGGATGAAACGTGAGGGTGGTTTTGGGCAGCAAACGCGCTTTGGCCGCTGTGGCCTGTGCGGGTGGCGATGTGGGATTTCGGGGGCGCTGCCCCCGGACCCCCGCGGTATTTGGAAAAGGATGAAGGATGCGGGTCTACCTCGACCATAACGCGACCACGCCGCTGCGGGCGGAGGCGCGCGCGGCGATGATCGCGGCGATGGATCTGCCCGGCAACCCGTCCTCGGTCCATGCCGAGGGGCGTGCGGCCAAGGCTGTGGTTGAACGCGCGCGGGTGCAGGTGGCGGGGCTTGTGGGGTGCGATCCGGTCGATGTGATCTTTACCTCCGGTGCAACAGAGGCGGCGGCGCTTGCGGCGGCGATGGGCGCGCGGATGGTGACATCCGCCGTGGAGCATGACGCGGTGCTCTCATGGGGGCAGGCGGATCGTTTGGGTGTCGACGCGCATGGTGTTTGGGATGGTGATCTGACCGCTGCGGCGGGCGCTGATCTGGTCGCTCTTCAGGCTGCCAACAGCGAAACCGGCGTGCTGCAACAAACCATGCCCTTGGCGCAGCAGTGCTGGGCGATGGAGAGCAGCCCCTATGTGTTGGTCGATGCGGTGCAGTCCCTTGGCAAAACGCGGTTCAAAATGGCCACGTCGGGGGCGGATTTCATCCTCACCTCGGCGCATAAGCTGGGTGGGCCCAAGGGCATCGGCGCGTTGATCGTCAAACGCGGCATTGATCTGGCTGAACATGCGCTTTTGCGGGGCGGCGGGCAAGAGATGGGCCGCCGCTCAGGGACCGAAAATATCCCCGCCATCGCAGGTTTTGGCGCAGCGGCAGAAGCGGCGGCGGCAGATGTCTCTGCGGGGCGGTGGGAAGAGGTGGCCGAACAGCGTGATTTGTTGGAAGCGACCCTTGCGGATGCCACAAGTCTGACTATTTTTGTAGGGAAAGGCGCCGCGCGCCTGCCCAACACTTCATGCATCATTACGCCCGGCTGGAAGGGCGAGACCCAGGTGATGCAGATGGACCTCGCTGGTTTTGCCATTTCGGCGGGATCGGCCTGTTCCAGCGGCAAGGTCCGCGCGAGTGCCGTGTTGCGCGCCATGGGCTTTGATGAAACACAGGCCGCCAGCGCGATCCGGGTGTCGCTGGGCCTGAACACCACCCGGGAAGATATCCTGCGGTTCGCCACAAGCTGGACCGCCAAACTGAAAAAGCACGAAACGCGGGCCGCCTGAGCGCCGCCACGGAAAGGAACTGAAACCTTGGAAAATATGACCCTGAAAGAGAATGATGGCGTCAAGGAAGGCGTCGACCAGGAAACCGTGGATGCCGTGCGCGAAGTCGGCGGCAAATACAAATACGGCTGGTCCACGGACATTGAGATGGAATACGCCCCCAAGGGGCTCACGCCGGACATCGTGCGGCTGATTTCGGAAAAGAACGAAGAGCCGGAATGGATGCTTGAATGGCGCCTCGCGGCTTATGATCGCTGGTTGACCAAGAAAGAGCCCGACTGGGCGATGGTCGATTACCCCGAGATCGACTTTCAGGACCAGTATTACTACGCCCGTCCGAAAAGCATGGCCGAAAAGCCCAAGTCGCTTGATGACGTGGACCCCAAGCTGCTGGACACCTACAAGAAACTGGGCATCCCGCTGAAAGAGCAGATGATCCTTGCCGGTGTCGAAGGGGCCGAAGACGCCCCTGCCGAGGGCCGCAAAGTGGCTGTCGACGCGGTTTTTGACTCCGTTTCGGTCGGGACGACCTTCCAAGAGGAACTGAAAAAGGCTGGCGTGATCTTCTGTTCGATCTCCGAAGCGATCCGCGAGCATCCCGAACTGGTGAAGAAGTACCTCGGCTCGGTTGTGCCCGTATCGGACAACTTCTACGCGACGCTGAACTCCGCTGTCTTCTCTGATGGTTCCTTTGTCTACGTGCCGCCAGGCGTGCGCTGCCCGATGGAGCTGTCGACCTACTTCCGCATCAACGCCGAAAACACCGGCCAGTTCGAGCGGACGCTGATCATCGCCGACAAGGGCTCTTACGTGTCCTACCTCGAAGGCTGCACCGCGCCACAGCGTGACGAGTCGCAGTTGCACGCCGCCGTCGTTGAGATCATCATCGAAGAAGATGCTGAGGTGAAATATTCCACCGTTCAAAACTGGTACCCCGGTGACGAGGACGGCAAGGGCGGCATCTACAACTTCGTGACCAAACGCGCCGACTGCCGCGGCGACCGCGCCAAGGTGATGTGGACACAGGTCGAGACCGGCTCTGCCGTGACGTGGAAATACCCCTCTTGCATCCTGCGCGGTGATGACAGCCAAGGCGAGTTTTACTCCATCGCCATCGCCAACAACATGCAGCAGGCCGACACCGGCACCAAGATGATCCATCTCGGCAAGCGCACCAAGTCGCGCATCGTGTCCAAGGGCATATCGGCGGGCAAGGCGCAGAACACCTACCGGGGCCTCGTCTCGATGCACCC
Source organism: Sulfitobacter sp. LC.270.F.C4 (assembly GCF_032922545.1). Classification (NCBI taxonomy): domain Bacteria; kingdom Pseudomonadati; phylum Pseudomonadota; class Alphaproteobacteria; order Rhodobacterales; family Roseobacteraceae; genus Sulfitobacter; species Sulfitobacter sp. LC.270.F.C4. The sequence goes on from NZ_CP136692.1 coordinate 1,921,876, forward strand.
CAAGGCCAAGGAATCGCGCAACTATACGCAGTGTGACAGCCTGCTGATCGGCTCGGAATGTGGGGCGCATACTGTGCCTTACATCGAGGTCAAGAATAACAGCAGCCGGGTCGAGCATGAGGCGACCACCTCCAAGGTGGACGACGATCAAATGTTCTACTGCCGCTCGCGCGGGATGGACGAGGAAGAGGCCGTGGCGCTGGTTGTGAACGGTTTCTGCAAGGACGTGCTGCAAGCCCTGCCGATGGAGTTCGCCATGGAAGCGCAAGCGCTGGTGGCTATTTCGCTTGAAGGCTCCGTCGGCTGATGAGCCTTGCTGCGGCGCATACCCCCCTCCGCCTGCATTGGTGGAAGGCGCAGCCGAATTTCGGCGATGCGCTGAGCCCGCTGATCCTGAGCCATGTCTCAGGGCGGCGGGTGGCCCATGCGTCGGTGGACGAGGCGGATGTCTTTGGTCTTGGCTCGCTTTTGCAAATCGTGCGGCGCAATTTCGACACGCCGCGCGACGGGGCCAAGCCGGTGATATGGGGCAGCGGTCTGCTGCGTCCCGCAGGGGGCCGTGCGTTCTTGAAAAACATCGAGATCGCATTGCTGCGCGGTCCGGTGACCGCGGCGCTTTTGGGGGTGGAGACTGACGCTTTCGGTGATCCCGGGCTTCTGGTGAACGAGGTTCTGCCAAGCGATGCACCGCGCGGCGACAAGATCGGCATCGTGCCGCATCATACGCTCGCCGATGCCCCCGAACTGCTGGACCTCGTGGCCTCCGACAGCGCCTATGTGCTGATCGATCCGCGAGACCCGGTAGAGCATGTCTGCGCCGCCATCGCCGCCTGTGCCCATGTCTTTGCCTCATCCCTCCACGGGCTGATCACGGCGGATGCCTACGGCGTGGCGAACACTTGGGTCGCACCCGACGGGCAGGGACGCCTCAAGTTCCACGACTACGCCGCCTCGGTGGGCCGTGACATGCGCGTGCCGATCGCCTTGGCCGATATTCCGGCGGCCCGCAAACCCGACGCGCCGCTTAGCTACCAAGACGGCATCGAAGCCTGTCGCGCCGCGCTGAAAGATAGTTTTCCCGCCGCGCTCTGCGCCCGTCAGGGGGCGGCATGAACTTTAACACGCAGGGGCAAGCCCCTGAGATAACACTGAAATAGCATGAAATGCGGCGCAAGGCGCGCCAGAAGGAGACCGAAATGCTGAGCATCAAGAACCTGCAGGTGAAACTGGAAGAAGAGGACAAGCAGATCCTCAAAGGCGTCGATCTGGAAGTCGAAGCTGGCAAAGTACACGCCATCATGGGGCCGAACGGCTCGGGCAAGTCGACTTTGAGCTACGTGCTCTCGGGCAAGGATGGCTACGAGGTCACCGAAGGCTCCGCCACGCTCGAAGGCGAAGACCTGCTGGACTTGGAGCCCGAAGAGCGCGCCGCGGCGGGCCTTTTCCTTGCCTTCCAATACCCCGTTGAAATTCCCGGCGTCGGCAACATGACCTTCCTGCGCACCGCGGTGAACGCACAGCGGAAAGCGCGCGGCGAAGAGGAAATGTCGGCCGCAGACTTCCTTAAGGAAATCCGCGCCAAGGCGAAGGATCTGAAGATCGACGCCGACATGCTGAAGCGGCCTGTGAACATGGGCTTCTCGGGTGGTGAGAAAAAACGCAACGAAATCCTGCAGATGGCCATGCTTGAGCCAAAGATGTGCATCCTCGACGAGACTGACTCGGGTCTTGACGTTGACGCCATGAAACTCGTCGCCGAAGGCGTGAACGCCCTGCGCACCGAAGGCCGTGGCTTCCTTGTCATCACGCACTACCAGCGTCTTCTCGACCACATCAAACCCGATGTTGTGCACATCATGCACGACGGTCGCATCATCAAGACCGGTGGCCCCGAGCTCGCCCTTGAGGTCGAGAACAACGGCTACGCAGACATTCTCGCTGAGGTGGCATAATGGCCGAAGCGAAACTGCAAGAAACCCCGACCGAGGCGATGATCGCACGGCTCAGCATGCCGCAGGGTGGTTGGGCCCAGGCGGCGCGCGAGGACGCGCTGGCGCGGCTCCGTGTCATGGGCCTGCCGCAACGCCGGGATGAATATTGGAAGTTCACCCGCCCCGACACGCTGACGCAACCCGAGGCGCAGCCTGCCGCGATTTTCGATCACGGCGAGGCGCCGCTTTTCGACGACACCGACCGTCTGCGTATCGTCTTTGTCGACGGTGAATTCGACGCCGAAGCCTCCGACGATCTGTCGCTGGAAGGCGTTAGCATCGAACGGCTCGCGGCGGCGGACAGCGACCTGCATTGGGCGCGTGACCTCTATGGTGCGTTGGAAAAGAACGGCCAGACACCGGTTCAACGCCCGCTGGCAGCGCTGAATACAGCCTTCGCGAGTGACGGGGTGCTGATCCATGTCACCGGTCAGGTGAGCAAGCCGATCAATCTGGTTTATAACCATAAATCAGAGACTTCGGATGCGATGTTGCACCACGTTGTGAAGCTCGAAAAAGGCGCCGAAGTGACGCTTTTGGAGAACGGCCCCGCTGCCGCGCGCTTCAACACCGTGATGGAGGTTGAAGTGGCCGACACCGCGCGCTTCCACCATGTCCGTGCACAGGGCCGCGATCATGAGCGTCGGGCCGCGACACATATCTTCACCCGTCTCGGCAGCGAGTCGCTGTTCAAGAGCTTCACCGTTACCGTGAACGGCGCGCTGACGCGCAACGAATGTGTGATCGAGCTCACCGGCGATGATGCCTCGGCCCATGTGGCTGGTGCCTGCGTCGGCGATGGTGACTTCCATCATGACGACACGGTTTTCATCACCCATGACGCGGTGAATTGCGAAAGCCGTCAGGTCTATAAGAAGGTGCTGCGCAACGGTGCGACTGGCGTGTTCCAAGGCAAAATCCTCGTTAAGGAAGGCGCGCAGAAGACCGATGGCTATCAGATCAGCCAGTCGCTTTTGCTGGACGGCGACAGCCAGTTCCTCGCCAAGCCTGAGCTTGAGATCTACGCTGATGACGTGGCCTGTTCGCATGGCTCGACCTCTGGTGCGATCGACGAAGAGGCGCTGTTCTACCTCCGTGCCCGCGGCGTGTCTCATGCCGAGGCGACCGACCTTCTGACACTGGCCTTCCTTGCCGAAGCAGTGGAAGAGATCGAAGCCGAAGGTCTGCGCGAAGAGATCAACGGGCGTCTCAGCTCGTGGTTGGAGCGTCGTAGCAGCTGATGGCTGTCACCAGCGATATCGTTGCGACCTATCGCGGCCCCGGCAAAGTGATGTCGGGGCTGTTGGCGCAGGGCCGTAACGAGGTGCGCGTTCTGATGTTCGCGCTCATGGCGGGGCTGCTGATTTTCGTGGCCCTGTCCCCTTATCAAGCCCGCGCGGCGCATCTTGACCCCGAAGGACCGCTGGCCGTGCGGCAGTATTGGAGCGCGTTTTTCTGGATCTTCGTGATGCCGATGCTGCTCTATGGTCTGGCGGCGATGGTCTGGGCGATCAGCCGCATCGCGGGGCAGCGGCTCACTGGCTACGCGGTGCGCTTGACCTTGGTTTGGTCGCTGCTCGCTTCCGCGCCGATCCTGCTGTTGCTGGGCCTCGCGCTTGGCTTTATCGGACCGGGCGTGCAGGCGCAGATTGTTGGCGTGCTCTGGTTGGCCGTGTTCTTCTGGTTCTGGATCGCAGGCCTGCTTGCGGCACAGCGGGGCTGAGATGGACAGCGCCGCCCTGATCCAACTCGCGCAAACCACACTGCGCAGCCCCCGCGCCGCAGCGCGGATGATCGCGGCCCTGCCTTTGGGCCGCGAGGTGATATGGACATCGCTCGCCTTGGTCGCGGCGCTGAACGCACTGGTGATCTCGGCGATGTTCGTGATCGCGCCGCCCGCCATGGCGTTGCCGAGTTATTTCCAATCGCCGCTGGTGCTTTTTGCGCTGCTGGCCGGTTTGATGGTCCTTTATGTTCATGCGCTGTCTTGGGTCGGCCGGGCCTTGGGCGGGCAGGGCGCGGCGGCCCCGCTTCTGGCGGCCGTGGTCTGGTTGCAGGCGCTCCGGCTCTGTGCGCAATTGGGAATCCTGCTGTTGACCATGGCTCTGCCGCCGGTGGCGCTGCTGGCTTCATTCGTCGTTACTTTTTGGGGTCTTTGGATCCTGCTGAATTTCGTGGCCGAACTGCTGCATCTGCCGGGGCTCTTCCATGCCGCCGCTGTGCTGGCAGGGGCCGCGCTTGGGGTCTTGCTGGGTCTTGGCCTCCTGCTGTCTTTGATCGGGCTGACCGCCCAAGGAGTTTGAAACATGTTCAACGTTGATGCTGTCCGGGCGCAGTTTCCGATCCTCGGCCGCGAGGTGAACGGCAAGCCGCTGGTCTATCTCGACAATGGTGCATCAGCGCAGAAGCCGCAGGTGGTGATCGATGCGATCACCCAAGCCTACGCGAATGAATACTCTAATGTTCACCGTGGCTTGCACTACCTTTCTAATCTAGCGACCGACAAATATGAAAGCGTGCGCGGGACTGTTGCACGGTTTCTCAATGCCGGATCAGAAGATGAAATTGTGCTGAACACCGGTGCCACCATGGGGATCAACACCGTGGCCTATGGCTGGGCCATGCCGCGGATGCAGGCCGGTGATGAGATCGTCCTGTCGGTGATGGAGCATCACGCAAATATCGTGCCATGGCATTTCCTGCGCGAGCGGCAGGGCGTGGTGCTGAAATGGGTCGACGTAGACGCCACTGGCGCGCTGGACCCGCAGGCGGTGATCGATGCCATCGGGCCAAAGACCAAGCTGGTTGCGATATCGCATCTTTCCAATGTTTTGGGGACCAAAGTTGATGTGAAATCCATCACCGCAGCGGCGCACGAAAAAGGCGTTCCGGTGCTGGTCGATGGCTCGCAGGGGGCGGTGCATATGCCGGTGGATGTCCAAGACATCGGCTGTGATTTCTATGCCGTCACGGGGCACAAACTCTACGGCCCCTCGGGCTCAGGCGCGATCTATATCAAGTCCGAGCGGATGGCCGAAATGCGCCCCTTCATCGGGGGCGGCGACATGATCCGCGAAGTCAGCAAAGACGCGGTGAGCTACAACGACCCGCCGATGATGTTCGAGGCGGGCACCCCCGGCATCGTGGCCACCATCGGCTTGGGCGTGGCGCTGGATTTCATGATGGACCTGGGGATGGAGAAGATTGCCGCCCATGAAGATGATCTGCGCGACTACGCCGTGTCCCGTCTCAGCGGTCTGAACTGGCTTAACCTTCAGGGCACGACACCGGATAAGGCGGCGATCTTTAGCTTCACCTTAGATGGCGCGGCCCATGCCCATGACATTTCAACCGTGCTCGACAAAAAGGGCGTGGCGGTGCGGGCCGGGCACCATTGCGCGGCACCTTTGATGACGCATCTGGGGGTTTCTGCCACCTGCCGAGCGTCCTTTGGCATGTATAACACCCGCGCCGAGGTCGACACATTGGTTGACGCACTTGAATTGGCGCATGATCTTTTCGCCTAAGCTCAGTTTCGCCGCCCTTTCACCCGGATTTCCCATTGCAGGGGCGGCCCGCTCTGGCTATACCGCCCCTTAGTGGACCCTTAGCTCAGCTGGATAGAGCGCTGCCCTCCGAAGGCAGAGGCCAGAGGTTCGAATCCTCTAGGGTCCGCCATTAAATCAATCACTTGATCGATCCGAATCAATCACTTGATCGATCCGACTGATCTGCGTTTCTGTTACGGGTGACGGTTTGCGCTAACAATTCCGACTGCGCCTCCGTGGATTGGATGTTTTTCTCGCCAGCAGCGTGAAATCTCATGGAAAACGCTAGAAAGTTTGGGAACGGCTATTTTATCCCGTCGTCCAGATCCGGGAGCAGGAAAGCCGCGGCTCAACCGTTCATTGAGTGGGCCGTTGAGGTGGCGCGGGACTAATATCCCCGCGGTCCGATGAAAGCCCGGATGCGACGCTCTTAGCGCCCTTTCCAGACCGGATCTCGCTTTTCAGCAAAGGCCCGCGCACCTTCGGCGTTATCCTCGGAGCCGTAAAGCACATCGACAGTCTTTAGCTGGCGTTTGGTAACCCGGTTCATGGTGTCCTGAAAGTTGCTATCTTCGGCATCCCGCACGATTTCCTTGATCGCGGCATAGACCAGCGGCGGGCCCGAGGCCAAAAGGCGTGCCATATCCCAGGCCTGCGTCATCAGTTCATCTGCCGCGTGGACGTGGTTCACAAACCCCCAGCGGTTGGCTTCTTCGGCGTCCAGCCAGCGGCCCGTGAGCAGCATCTCCATTGCGATATGATAGGGAATGCGCTTTGGCAATTTGATCGAGGCGGCATCAGCCACCGTGCCAGACGTGATTTCGGGCAGCGCAAAACTTGCATGATCGGCCGCCAAGATAACGTCTGCCGACAACGCCAATTCGAGCCCGCCACCACAGCAAATACCGTTTACCGCAGCGATCACCGGTTTGTTCATGTCGCGCAATTCTTGCAGGCCGCCAAATCCGCCTACGCCATAATCACCATCCACCTCGTCGCCATCCGCAGCAGCTTTCAAATCCCAACCGGGGCAGAAGAATTTCGGCCCGGCACCTGTGATAATCGCAACCCGCAAATCAGGGTCGTCACGAAAGGCCGCAAAGGTATCGCCCAAGATACGACTGGTGTGCAGATCGATGGCATTGGCCTTTGGGCGGTCCAGAGTGATTTCGAGCACGGCACCCTCTCGGCGCGTTTTAACGGGGCTTGTCATGTTGTTCCTTTCACCAAAAGCGTATCGGCGATGATCGCGCGGTCTTTTGTACAGATGAGGGGATTGATTTCGATTTCGGCAATCTCGTCGGCGTGGTCGCTGACGAAGTCTTGCAGCTTTAGGACCGCGTCAACAATGGCGTCTACGTTCGCTGCCTCGCCACCGCGATAGCCGCTCAGCAGGGGGTTTATTCTTAACTGCCCCAAGGCGTGTCGAATGTCAGCGTCCGTGGTTGGCAACAGCAAGGATTGTCCGTCCTCCAGAATTTCCGTCAGGGTGCCGCCCGCGGCCAACGTCAGGACAAACCCGTGAGCGGGGTCCGCGACGACGCCCAGCAAAAGTTCGGCGACGGTGCCGGTGATCATTTCTTCGACAAGGAAGGTTTCGGCCTGCATTGCCTGCGCCGCCGCGCTGACTTGTTCCGCGTCAGTGAGGTTCAGCTTTACCGCGCCGGCTTCGGTTTTATGGGCAACCCCTTCACCCTTCAAGACCACAGGAAAACCGATCTTTTCGGCGCAAGCGATCACATCTGCAACGGCGATGCCTGCACGGCTTTTGGGGATATCCAAGCCGTATGCCGCAAGGGCCCGTTTGGCATCGCCTTCGGTGGCCGTGGTGGTGGTTGCGAAGCTGGGGGCAGGTAGCAGGGGCTGGTGATTTTGGGGTGTCGGCACGCGAACTGCGCTGATCGCTTCACAGGCCGTGCCAAAGTCGCACAGCGGCACGATCCCCGCGCCAAGCAGGCGTTTTGCAATCGCTTCGGGCAGGTTTTCAACGATGGACCCAACCACCCCAAAGGGACGGCCCGTTTGCCGGGCTGCCTCCTCGATCGCCTCGATTGCAATCATCCAATCATCGGCGGCACAGCTGTCTAGGCGCGGGAAATCAAGCACCACGAGCGTCAGGTTGATATCATCGCCCGTCATGGCCGCAAACACGGCTGTCATGGCGGCCTTATCGCGCCAGATTTGTGTGTGATAATCCAAGGGGTTCGTCAGATTGACCAGCGAACTGAGGTGCTGGGAAAGCGTATCTGTTTGAGCAGATGTCAGGGGGGGGAAAGTCAGGCCACAGTGCGCGGCGGTATCCGCCATGACGCTTGCCTCGCCGCCTGAGCAGCTTAACGACGCAATGCGCCCCCCGGACAGGTGGCCATGGCAGTGAAATAGTTTTAACGTCTCAAGCAGCGCAGCGGGGGAGCCGACCCGCGCAATGCTAAGCCGCGCCAGTACCGCATCTGACCCCGCGCTGCTGCCTGCGAGCGAGGCGGTGTGCGAAATGGTTGCCAGCTGCGACTCCTGCGAGCGGCCCACCTTCAGCGCCACAATCGGTTTGCCGAGCGCACGCGACAGCCGCGCCAGTTCTTCAAAATCCGCGATGTCGCCAAAGCTTTCGATGTAAAGGCCAAGTGCCGTCACGCGGTCGTCGCGGATGACAGTTTGGGCGATGCTGGCAAGCCCTTGCTGGGCCTGATTGCCCGCGGTGATGGTATAGGCAATGGGCAACCCGCGTTGCTGCATCGTGAGGTTGATCGCGATGTTGGACGACTGCGCCAAGATCGCCACGCCGCGTTCAACGGGCACCAGCCCATGTTGATCCGGCCAAAGCGCCACCTGATCCACGGCGTTCAGAACCCCGTAGCAATTCGGCCCGAGAATGGGCATTCCCCCTGCTGCGGACAGCAATTGGTCATTCAGAACGGCGCCGTCGGCGGTTTCTTTGAACCCGCTGGCAAAACACACGGCACCACCTGCTCCCATTTGGTTCAGCTCGCCAACCAGATCGATGGTTGCGCTGCGGTTTACACCGATGAACGTCGCATCCGGCGCGTTTGGTAAATCAGCAAGCGTCTTGAAGGCCGGCAAGCCGCCAACACTGTCTTTTTTGGGATGCACGGGCCAGATATCACCCTTGAACCCGATCTTCTGGTTCTGCTCGATCACGGAGTCGCACCACGCCCCACCGCCGACGACGGCAATGGAACGTGGTCGCAAGAGACGCGCAAGATCACTCATGTCTTGGTCCTAGGCGCCAAGGGGGCGCAATAGATCGCGGCTGATGATGTGGCGTTGGATTTCAGATGTGCCATCCCAAATCCGTTCGACCCGCGCATCGCGCCAGAACCGTTCAATGGGGAAGTCATCCATCAAGCCCATGCCGCCAAAGATTTGCAGGGTTGCATCCGTCACCCGCGCCAGCATTTCCGACGCGTAGAGCTTTGCACTGGCGATTTCGCGGCTAGCAGGCAGGCCTTGATCCAGCCGCCACGCCGCCGCCAATGTCAGGTGATCTGCCGCATCGATTTCGGTGATCATGTCGGCCAGCTGAAAGCTGATGCCCTGATACTTGCCGATCGGCTGACCAAACTGCTTGCGTTCAGCCGCGTAATTCAACGCCATGTCAAAGCAACGTCGTGCGCGGCCCACAGACATTGCAGCGACCGTGATCCGCGTGGCGTAAAGCCATTCGTTCATCACCGCAAAGCCGCCATCGACCTCGCCCAGAACCTGAGCATCCGGCAGGCGGCAGTTGTCAAATTCGAGGATCATGTTCTTGTAGCCATGGTGCGAGACCGATTTGTAGCCATCGCGAATGGTGAAACCGGGCGTGCCGCGGTCGACCAGGAATGTCGTGATGCGCTTTTTGGGGCCGCGCGGCGTGTCGTCTTCGCCGGTTGCCACAAAGACGATCAGGAAATCCGCATGATCCGCGCCAGAGATGAAATGCTTGGTTCCGTTCAGAACCCAGTCACCGCCATCGCGTTTGGCTGTGCATTTCATGCCGCGGACATCGGACCCTGCATCGGGTTCGGTCATGGCCAGTGCATCCATCTTTTCGCCGCGAATGGCGGGGAAAAGATAGCGTTCAATCTGATCGTCCTTGCAGGCCATCAAGATATTCTGCGGCCGCCCGAAAAAATGGTTCAACGCCATAGAGCCGCGGCCCAATTCGCGTTCAACCAGCGCAAATTCAAGATGCGAGAGGCCAGCCCCGCCAACGCTTTCGGGGAAGTTGCAGGCATAAAACCCCAGATCCAGCGTCTTTTGCTTGATTGTCTGCGCGACGTCATCGGGGACTTCGCCAGTGCGCTCTACCTCTGCCTCGTGGGGGTATATTTCGTTTTCGACAAAGGACCGCACGGTGGAAACGATCATCCCTTGTTCTTCGGTCAATCCAAAATGCATCAGCTATGCTCCGGCTTGGGCAGGGCGGCTTGGGCCGCGATGATGGAGGCGAGCTTGTCGCTGACATGCGCCGCAGGGTCGCAGGATTTGCGGGTTTCCAGACTGACGTGCAGCAGGAATTGATTGCAGGTTGCGATCGCCTCGCCTTCGGCACTCTTCAATTCGTGGAACAGCCGCAGCTTCTTACCCGCACCCTCAAGAATGGTCGTGACAACGGTGACTGTGTCGCCTGCATGGCATTCATTGCGGAACTTGGTGTGGGTATCGGCGGTAAAGTAGCTGAAGCCGGATTTGATATAGGCGTCATCGGCCCCGATCATGCGCATGAGCGCGTCGGCCGCATCTGACCACAGCTGCCCATAGCGGCTTTCGTTCATGTGCCCGTTGTAATCCGTCCAATCTATTGGAATGGCGCGGGCAACAGTGATGATGGGATTGGTAAAGTCAGGGTCGGCTTTGCCCTCAAGGCGGGTGTCATGCGCGTTCAGCAATGCGCCTGCACCCCAGTCACGGCCCTTCAGGGACCGCATCATGGATACCAGATTGTCGTCGCGAATGCGTTCAAGCTCGCGGATCGTATGGGCACCGGATTGCGCGTCCGATTGGCTGGCGATCTTCTGTACCAAATCATCGGTCAGTTCGGGCACGTCCATCAACTTGGTCCAAGGCCACTGCAAGCAGGGCCCGAACTGTTCGATAAAATGGGCCATCCCGGCCTCGCCGCCCGCCACGCGGTAGGTTTCAAACAGGCCCATCTGCCCCCAACGCAGACCAAAGCCGAACCGGATGGCGTCATCGATTTCCTCGGTCGTGGCGATGCCGTCCTTGATCAGCCAAAGCGCCTCGCGCCAGACCGCTTCGAGAAAACGATCAGCCACATGCGCGTCGATTTCCTTGCGTAGTTTCAGGGGCTTCATGCCGATTTCAGTAAGCACTTCCTGCGCGCGCGTGGTCGTGGCATCGTCACCGACCAGTTCGATAAGCGGCAGCAAATAGACCGGGTTGAACGGGTGTGCGACGAAAATCTCGCCGGGGCGAAGCGCGCCTTGCTGCAGTTCGGACGGTTTGAAGCCCGAGGTTGAAGAGCCGATCAGCGCGTCTTTGCGGCAGTGGGACTGAATTTCGGCGAAGATCTTGTGCTTCATCTCAAGCCGTTCCGGCGCGCTTTCCTGAATCCAGTCGGCCTCTGCAACGGCGTCGGCCAATGTGGGGACGATTTTCACCTGACCTTCGGGCGGCAGTGCGACCTCGGACAAGGCGGGCAGGGACCGGCGCGCGTTCGCCATGACTTCGCTGACTTTGCGTTCGGCTTCGGGATCAGGGTCGAAAATAGCGACGTTCCAGCCTGACAACGCAAACCGCGCGGCCCAGCCGCCGCCAATGACACCACCGCCGATGATAGCTGCTGTTTTGGTCATCGTGGCGCCTGCTTTGTCAGGCCCAGTTTTTGGCGCACGGCATCGGGGCCCATGATGGTCGCCCCCATGTTTTCGATGATCGACACGGCACGCGAAACAAGCGCCTCGTTGGTGGCAAGCTCGCCTTTTCCAAGCCACAGGTTATCCTCAAGCCCGACGCGCACATGCCCGCCTGCCAAAACAGATGCGGCGACATAGGGCATCTCGTCACGGCCAATCGAAAACGCGGACCAGTTCCAGTCGTCAGGCACATTGTTAACCATTGCCATAAAGGTGTTCAGGTCATTGGGGGCCCCCCATGGGATGCCCATGCAAAGCTGCACCAGCGCGGGCGAAGATAACACGCCGTCTTTAACCAGTTGTTTTGCATACCAAAGGTGGCCGGTATCAAAGGCTTCGATCTCTGGCTTCACGCCAAGCGCTTCCATCCGCGCGCCCATCGTTGTCAGCATGCCGGGCGTGTTGGTCATCACATAATCGGCTTCGGCAAAGTTCATCGTGCCGCAATCGAGGGTGCATATCTCGGGCAGGCAGTCTTCGATATGGGCCAGCCGTTCTTCGGCGCTGACCATATCGGTGGCATCGTTCAACGGCAGCGGCGCGGAGGGCGGACCAAAGACGATGTCGCCGCCCATGCCTGCGGTCAGGTTCAGGACCACGTCGACTTCGGCATCGCGGACGCGTTCGGTCACTTCGCGGTAGAGTTTCGGATCGCGTGAGGGCACGCCGCTCTCGGGGTCGCGCACGTGGCAATGCACAATCGCCGCGCCCGCTTTGGCGGCGGCGATGGCCGAATTGGCGATCTGCTCTGGGCTGCGGGGAACATGGGGTGACCGATCTTGGCTGCTGCCGGATCCGGTCACGGCGCAGGTGATAAAGACCTCACGGGTCATCTGCAGGGGCATCTTGGTCTCCTTTTAGCTTTATCTGCAGACTATCCGGATTGATCGGCGGACATGTGCAGTGCTAGTCAGAAACATGCAGGAAAAGACAAAATCATCAGGCGAGACGGTTAAGATCGACATTCTGTTGTTCGATGGTTTTTCGAACCATTGTCTGGCCAACACTTTGGAGCCGTTTCGCGCCGCGAACAGCATCACCGGGCAGGCGCGGTATGACTGGCGCCTGCTTTCGCTTGAGGGGGGGCTTGTGCGGTCTTCAAGCGGGATGTTGGTACAGACCGAATTGGCCACCGCGACAAAGCCCCCCTGTGATTACCTCATGGTGACCGCCAGCTATGGCCATCTTGCGTTGAGCAGCAGTCAGGTGCTGTCCGCGCTGCGGGGGCTTTGCGCGAATGCGAAATGTCTGGTGGGGCTCGATATGGGGGCCTGGTTGCTGGCGGCTGCAGGGCTGTTGGACGACAGGCCCGCGACCATCCATGGGCATCTTTTCGAAAGCTTTTCAGAGACATTTCCGCAGGTAGATGCCCGGCAAGAGCGGTTTGTCATTGATGGCAACCGGATCACCTGCGGCGGTGCCATGGCTTCCTTTGATCTGGTCCTGACGTTGATCGGGGCGCACTGCGGCGAGATCACACGGCTCGATGTCGCGTCGCTTTTCTTGCATCAAAGCGATCAGCCGTTTGGGCAGCCCGACAACATATCGGGGCGGTCCAAACTGGTGTCTCGGGCGCTTGTCCTTATGGATGAGACTATCGAAGCGCCGGTGCCAATTCCGACCATTGCGCGGCACTTGGGGTGTTCGCTCAAAAGCCTGCAAAGACGGTTCGCGCGCAGTTTGAATGCGACGCCGGGCCAAGTCTATCGGCACCGACGCCTGATCGCTGCGAAAAGCTTGGTCGAAGGGACCAACCTGTCAATCTCTGAGATTGCGACGCGCTGCGGTTACGAAAGCGCAAGTGCTATGACGCGCGCCTTCAAGGGCCAGTTTGGCACAACGCCCATGGATTTGAGGGCGGACTGATCGCGTTCTCGATCTCGTCTGAGAAGCTGGATCCCATCCAACCGTTGCCCTTCGCTATCCCGGCACTTGGTTCTCGAACCGCCGGAACAACAAGGCGATGACCCCGGCGATGATCATGTAAAACACAGCCAGCAAGATCAGCGGTTCATAGACGATAAACGTGTCCGAGCGCACTCGCGAGGATACGGCATAAAGCTCGACCACCGTGATTGTCGCGACCAGAGGTGTGGCCTTGAGTTGCAGGATGGTTTCGCCACCGAGCGTTGGCAGCACGTTGCGGATCGCCTGTGGCAGCCAGATGCGGCGGAACATGGTGAAACGCGGCATGCCGAAGGCGTTTGCAGCCTCAAGTTGCCCTTTGTTCACACTTGAAAACGCGCCGCGCATAACTTCGCCTTCATAGCCCGCATAAGACAGCGTCAGCGCCAGCACCGCATAGGGCCAAGCTTGGCGCAGGTAGGGCCAGAGTTCACTGCCGCGGATCCAAGGGATCTGCGGGAAAAGCGAGCCGAGGCCGTAGTAGAGCAGCCAGATCTGCAAGAGCAGAGGCGTGCCACGGATGACGGTGCAGAATATCCGGGCAGGGGCAGACAGGTACCAAGGCCCGATGGCCTGCGCGAGCCCCAATGGAATGGCCAAGAGAAAACCCAGCACGCAGGTGACGACCAATATCCAGATCGTGCGCCAGAGCCCTTCCAACGCCAGCGGGGCATATTCCGGTATCCAATCCCACCGCAGCGCCACGGCACACCAGATGACCACAGCCAGCAAAAGCGCCAGCATGACAATGCGGTGGGGCTGCATCAGAGCGCGAAAGGGGATCATCGGCCCGCTCCTTTCAGCGACGGCTGACCGCGCCGCGCCCATTTTTCGATCCGCGCAAAGACCGCGCCCGAACATAGGGTTACAATCAAATAGAGCGCGCCCGCGGCGAGGAAGAAGGTGAAATAGGCGCGCGTGCTGGCGGCAGCCTGTCGGGTCTCCAGCGTCAATTCGCTGAAGCCGACGATGGCCAGAAGCGCGGTATCTTTGGTCGCAATTAGCCACAGGTTCGCAAGACCCGGCGTGGCAAAAGACATCATCGCGGGGATCGTCACGCGGCGCAGCAGCATCAGCGGCGGCATCCCGTAAGCGCGCGCGGCCTCAATCTGGCCCGCGGGCACGGCTTGGATCGCGCCGCGCAGCACCTCGGTGGCATAGGCGCCCTGCACCACGCCGAGCACCCAGATCCCGGCGACGACACCGCTAATCTCGACCCGGCCATAACCCATGGCGCCTGAGACTTTGTTAATGAGATCGGTGCCGACGTAATAGAGGATCAAGATCAGCACCAATTCCGGCACGGCCCGGATCACAGTCGTATAAACGGCGAGGAGGTCGCGCAGGACCACCCCGCCATAGAGCTTGCCGTAGGCCCCAAAGAGCCCGATCAGCAGACCGAACCCAAAAGCGCCAAATGCGATCTGCAGAGAGTTCGCAAGCCCGCGCAACAGGTTGCCGCCCCAGCCCGGCGGGCTGAGGGACAGTAGTTGCGCACTCTCGGCAAGCCCGAGCGTTTCGAAGATCATCTCCACGATGGGCGCTTACTCTGCGTAGATGCTGGTATCGAAATAGCGCCCGGTGATCTCTTCGTGGGTGCCATCTTCGAGTATCTGCGCGATGCCTTTGTTCAGGCTTTCCCGCAGCGCGTCATCGCCCTTGCGCACGCCAGCGCCGACACCTTGGCCCAAGATGGCCTCGTCATTCTCCACCGATCCCTTGATCTCGCAGCAGGTGCCGATGTCGGAGTTAACGAAATCCGCCATGGCGATGCTGTCCGCCTGTGTGGCATCAATCCGACCCGAGACCAGATCCTGATTGGCTTCGTCCTGCGTCTGATAGACCCGGATCTCTGCCGCATCACCGAAATATTCATTGGCATAGGCTTGGTGGATTGTTGAGGCTTGAATGCCGATGATCTTACCGGCCAGCGACTCGGCCGTAGGTTCGATGTCCATCGACTTATCCGCCACGATCACCGCGGGCGTGTTGTAGTAGGGATCAGAGAAATCGATCGTTTTCTGACGTTCCTCGGTGATCGACATGGAGGCCATGATCGCATCGACCTGCTGGCCTGTCAGCGAGGGGATAATGCCGTCCCAAGCCACGGGGGTGATCACACAGTCCAACTCGGCCGCTTTGCAGACCGCGTCGATGATCTCAACTTCCCAGCCTTCCCATTCACCGGAGGCATTGAGAGAGGCGAAGGGCGGGTAGGGTTCGGCTGCGATGCCGATTTTGACCTCTTCGGCGGCCACGGCACCGGCGCTCAGCACTGCTGTCGCGATCGCACTCGTCATGAGTTTCTTAAATGTCATTGGTAGTCTCCCTGTTTTTTTCTTGGTGGTTTAGCCGACTGTCTGCAAAAACTGCCGCAGCCGGGCGGATTGAGGGTTGCCGAAAAGCTCTTCCGGCGGGCCTTGTTCTTCGATGCGCCCCTCAAAAAGGTAGACGACATGCGTCGCCACCTCGCGCGCGAATTTCATCTCATGGGTGACAAGCAGCATGGTGCGCCCTTCGGCAGCCAAATCGCGGATAACCGTGAGCACCTCACCCACCAACTCGGGGTCAAGCGCGCTGGTGGGTTCGTCAAACAGCATCACGCTGGGTTCCACCGCAAGGGCGCGGGCAATTGCCGCGCGTTGCTGCTGTCCTCCTGACAGAAACGCAGGGAAGGTATCAGCCTTATCGCCCAGTCCGACCCGGTCTAGCAGCACCCGTGCGCGCTTGATGGCCTCGTCCCGCGGCACTTTGAGAACATGGACCGGCACCTCGATGACGTTTTCCAGCAGGGTGCGGTGGGTCCAGAGGTTGAAAGCCTGAAACACCATGCCAAGGCGGGTTCGGATGCGCTCGATCTGGCGGCGGTCAACGGGGGAGCCGTCTTGGCGCATCTTGATCTCTTCACCGTTGACGATGATCTGACCCGCACTTGGGGTTTCGAGGAAATTGATGCAGCGCAGGCAGGTAGATTTGCCCGACCCGCTGCCGCCGATGATGGCGACAACATCGCCCTTTTGCGCGGTCAGTGAGACACCTTTGAGAACCTCCAACGCGCCGAAGGATTTGTGCAGGTCGGTTATTCTTATGGCCTCATTCTCCGCCGTGCTATCGGCGCTGGCGTCTTCGGCTGCTTGTGTGGCTCTGATCGGCTCTCTTTGCAAAGCGTCCGCGCCCCTCATTTGATGTGTCCCAAATTTCTGTCTTGTAGTAAGGCCCGTATTTCGTAATCATGCAAGTGTATAATTAGGGGGTTCGGAAATCGCCTGTGTCGGACAGCACGCCTAAATTCAAACGTGAGCCAGCGGAACACCGCAGAGAGGCCCTGATAAAGGCCACTCTGTCGCTGATCGCCGAAAAGGGTGTTCAGGCCGCGACGGTCCGGGCAATCGCGGCCCGTGCTGACGTGTCACAGGGTATGATTAGGCACCACTTTTCGTCGAAAGAAGACCTGATTACCGCGGCCTATGAGCATCACATGGACCGGCTCACCGACCTGACATCGGCTTTCGCGGGGGGCGACTGTAGCGCGCCGGTGGCACGGTTGGCGGCCTTTGTCGTCGGTAGTCTGACACCGCCGGTTGTCGACGCGGGGTCGGTCAGCCTTTGGGCGGGGTTTCTGACCAAGGTCCATGACGACGCGCAGATGCGCGAAAGTCACAAACGGACCTATTACAATTTCCGCAACCGCCTTGAGGCGCTGATCGCAGCCGTATTGAACGAGGCGGGTCAGCCCCGCACAGCACAAGAGCTGCGCCATTTGGCCATCGCCTGCAACGCCGTGATCGATGGATTGTGGATGGAAGGCGGTGTTCTACCGAGCGCTTTCGCGCCGGATGAGCTTTCAGAAATCGGAATTCGCTCCGTCGGAGCACTCCTCGGGATAGACCTCACAAAAGCAGGGCAACAGACATGAGAACGACAGATATCACCCGACGGCTGGCAGGTCTTGGCGGCGCGAAATGGGAAGTGCATCTAAAGGCCCGCGAGCTTGCCGCACAGGGCCGTGATATTATTGAGCTGACCATCGGCGAGCCGGACGTGCCGACACCCGACGCGCTTATGAATGTGGCGGCCGATGCAATGCGCCGGGGCCGCACTGGTTATTCTGACGGTCGGGGTGAGACAGGTCTGCGCGCTGCATTGGCCGAACGATATTCGCACCGCGCGGGCCGTCGCATCACGCCGGACCAAGCCATGTGTTTTCCCGGCACGCAGACGGCGCTTTATGCCGTGCTGTTGGGCGTGGCCGAGGCGGGGCAGCAAGTTCTGGTCGGCGATCCAATGTATGCCACTTACGAAGGGGTTATCCGCTCCAGCGGTGCCGAGATGGTGCCCGTCCCGCTGCGCCCGGAAAACGGCTTTCGCCTTCATGCGGATGACCTCGCCGCAAGGATCACCCCGCAGACCACGGCAATCTTGCTGACCACGCCGCATAATCCCACCGGCGCGGTCCTGACCCGCGCGGAGATAGACGCGCTTGGTGAACTGGCCATTGCCCATGATCTGTGGATTATCTCTGATGAAGTGTACGAAGAACTGATCTTTGACCCCTCTGAATTCTGCTCGCCGCTGTGGCGTCCGCAACTGGCTGACCGCACCATCGTCGTCTCATCGATCTCAAAATCCCACGCCGCACCGGGCTTTCGCAGCGGTTGGTGCATCGGCCCCGAAGCCTTTACCGAGGCTCTCTTGCCGCTGTCGGAGACCATGCTTTTCGGCAACCAGCCCTTTATCGCTGACATGACCGAAAAAGCGGTGCGCGAGGGGTCGCCCGTGGCTGAAGGGATGAAGCAACGCTTTGCCGCCCGCGCCGAGCGTTTGCACCGCCGTCTGTCGCAAGAAAGCCCGTTGAAGGTGCACCAACCGGATGCGGGCATGTTTGCAATGATCGATGTGTCCGCCACCGGTATGAGCGGCACCGACTATGCCATGCACCTGCTTGAGCAGGCTGGCGTGGCGGTCATGCCCGGTGCGTCCTTTGGGGAAACGCTCGATGCTTGGGTGCGTGTGGCGCTGACGACCGGCGACGCGGCCTTTGATGCGGCCTGTGACCGGATCATCCGGCACGCGGCGCAATTGCAGCTGGAAACGGCATGACCAGCCTCGGGGAGGCGCTGGTCGCCCAGCTTTCACAGCGCGGTGTCGACTGTGTCTTTGGCATCCCCGGGGTGCACACGATCGAGCTTTACCGGGGCTTGGCGGCCTCGGGCATCCGCCACGTGACGCCCCGGCACGAACAGGGCGCGGGCTTCATGGCGGATGGCTATGCACGGGTCTCCGGCAAACCCGGTGTTGCCTTTGTCATCACGGGGCCGGGGCTGACCAACACGCTGACCGCAATGGGGCAAGCGCGCGCGGATTCCGTGCCGATGCTGGTGATCTCTGGCGTCAACACGCTGCCCAGCCTTGGCAAGGGCAGGGGCCATCTCCACGAGCTGCCGGATCAGCGGGCGATGGCACGGACCGTCGCGCTGATCTCCGAGCGGGTTGAAACCGCCGATGAACTCGCCCCCATGCTCGACCGGGTCTTTGAGCCGTTCCAGTCCGGCCGACCGGGGCCCACACATCTTGAGATACCGCTGGACGTGGCCGGCGCGCCCTATACCGCCGAAGCGCCCTCTAGTTCCGCCACCTCTGTGACACCTCCGTCTGCCGAGCAAATCTCAAAAGCCGCTGCGATACTGGCGCAGAGCAAGGCGCCCCTGATCCTTGCCGGTGGCGGGGCTAGAAAAGCCGGGAATGCCCTGCAAATCCTCGCCGAAAAGCTAGGCGCGCCGGTGGTGCAAACGGTGAATGCCCGCGGCGTAATGTTCGAGCATCCTTTGGGCGTTCCGGCCAGCCCAAGCCTGCAAGCCGTGCGGGCACTGATCGCGCAGTCGGACGTGGTTCTGGCCTTGGGCACTGAATTGGGTCCGACCGATTATGATATGTACGCCAGCGGCACCATGCCCGAGATCCAAAGGCTCATCCGCGTCGATATTTGCGCTGAACAGCTTTCCCGCCATGCCGCCGAACTGTCGATCCACGGCGATGCGGCTCTCGCAATTGACGCGCTGAATGCCGCGGTCGACGGGGATGCCGCGCCAGACGGGGCAGCGCGGGCGGCCAAGGCCCGCCGCGAGGCGTTTGAAGAGATCGGCCCGGAGATGCGTGCGGCTTGCGACACCCTCGCTGAACTGCGCGGAGCCGTTCCGGGGGCGATCATCGTCGGCGATTCCGCCCAGCCAATCTATGCGGGCAACCTTTATTACGATCACGACCGCCCCGGCGGCTGGTTCAACGCCGCCACCGGCTTTGGCGCGCTTGGCTATGGCATCCCCGCTGCAATCGGGGCGGCGCTCGCGGCACCCGACACGCCGGTGATCTGCATTGCAGGCGATGGCGGCGCGCAGTTCAGCCTGCCGGAACTGATGTGCGCGGTGCAAGAAAACCTGCCGATTTGCTTCATCATCTGGAACAACCACGGCTATCAAGAAATCGCCACCTCCATGCAGGATGCGGGGGTAAGCGTCGTCGGATGTGACCCGGCCCCGCCGGACTTTGCCGCCGTCGCACAATCCTGCGGTTTGCCCTTCTGGCGCTGCGATACGCAAGCCGGCGCCGTTGCAGATGCGCTGCGCGCGGCCACCGCGACTGGCGGGCCGACGCTCATTGAAATTCAGGCACAGCCGACCCCCGCGCAAGCAAACAAGAGAGCATAACATGACAGACCCCACCTATGAATTCACCCGCGCCGTCACCCGTCGCCCCGCCGCCAGCATCGTCGATGGTCTGCGCGCCGAGGACATCGGCACCCCCGATCTTGCGCAGATGGAAAAGGCCCATGCGCATTACGTTGCCACATTGAAAGAAACCGGCGCTGAGGTGATCGAACTGCCCGCGCTGGACGCCTTTCCCGATTCCGTCTTTGTTGAGGATACCGCGCTTTGTTTGCCAAAGGGGGCCGTTCTGATGCGCCCCGGCGCACCGAGCCGCATGGGAGAGGTGGCCGAAATGGCACCGACCCTGAGCACCCTTTACAGTGACCTGCGCCAGATTGAAGGCCCCGGCCATATCGAAGGAGGCGACATTCTGGTCACCGGGCGCGAGATCTTGGTGGGCAGATCAGACCGCACCGATGCCGAAGGCGTGGCCGAGCTCACGCGGATCGTCTCGGACTGGGGCCATAGCCTCCGCGAGGTCTTTACGCCACCCGGCGTGCTGCATTTCAAGACCGATTGCTCACTGCTCGATGGGGACACCATCCTCAGCACCAAACGGCTCGACGCTTCGGGCTGTTTCGAAGGCTACCGCGTGTTGCACACCGCCGAGGGCGAAGAGGCCGCCGCCAATAGCATCCGGTTTAACCAATATGTGCTCTGTCCTGCGGGCTTCCCCCGCACCGCGGAAATGTTGACGAAAGCAGGCTTTGAAGTGGTCGAGATCAGTAATGCGGAATGCGCCAAACTGGACGGCGGCATGTCATGCCTGTCGCTAAGGTTCTGATACTGAGGGTCGCTTGGAAGGTTTGATCCCCTTGCGTGAGTGCAGCGTTCTGCGGTGACGAATACCTTCGTGTAGAGGGGGCGAAGGTCAAACCGCCTCCGCCATATCTCTCAGCGATATGAGTTGATGCGGTTTGACCGTTCTGCAGTCGACAGCTTTTGACCTTGGGAGCCTGTGCGGAGTGCGCACTGCGCAGGCGCCTTGCGTCCCCATTATCCTGCGTTTCGATAAACTCAATCCGGTTTCGCCCCGGTTTATACAGTCCGGCGAACTGATACCTCCTGTCCAACCACGTAATTCGGAAAGAAGGACAATCGAAATGAAAGCCATCGGCTATAACACCACCGGCGCGGCAGAGGTTTTAGAGGCGTTGGAAATCGACCGCCCCACCCCGGGGCCGGGCGATCTTTTGGTTGAGGTAAAAGGCATCTCTGTCAATCCGGTGGATGTGAAGCTGCGCGCGCATTCCGCCCCCGATGGCGGCCCAAAGGTCTTGGGGTTCGACGCGGCGGGGGTGGTCGTCGACTTGGGCACAGAGGTTACGGATTTCGCCATCGGGGATGCGGTGTTCTATGCCGGGGATGTGACCCGTGCAGGCACCAACGCCGCTTTTCATGCGGTTGATGCCCGGATCGTGGGGCGAAAGCCGGAAACGCTCGATTTCGTTGAGGCCGCCAGTCTGCCGCTGACCGCGATCACCGCATGGGAAATGCTGTTTGATGCTTTCCGGCTGACGGAAGGCGCCGGTAAGGCGCAGGCGCTTTTGGCGATTGGCGGGGCCGGGGGCGTGGGGTCGATCCTTATCCAATTGGCCAAGGCGCTGACCGGATTGACCGTGATCGCCACCGCCTCGCGTCCGGAAACCCAAGACTGGGTGCGCAAGATGGGGGCGGATCATGTGGTGGATCACCGGGGTGATCTGGTGGCGCAGCTTGCCGATCTCAACCTCGCGCCCAGCTATGTTGCCGCGCTGACAGCCACGGACATGCATTGGCCAGCCATCATCGAAGCCATTGCCCCGCGCGGCCAGATCGCATTGATCGACGACCCCGAGACGCTGGACATGAAAGCGGCGAAACCCAAAGCTCTGAGCGTGCATTGGGAGTTTATGTTCACAAGGTCGATGTTCCAGACCGAAGACATGACCGCGCAGCGTGACCTCTTGAACCGGGTGGCCCAGATGATCGACGCGGGCAGGTTGCAATCTACCGTGACCGAACATGCGGGCGTGATAAATGTAGAGAACCTTCGCGCCGCTCATCTGCGGCAAGAAAGCGGGCGGGTGATCGGCAAGCAGGTTTTGGGCGGTTGGTGATCGTCCGACCGACGCATCCCGCGCCATCGCAGAGACGCGCAGAGACCCCGATAAGGAGAAAGCCATGACCAAGACCATCCTCATCACCGGCGCGACCGACGGCATCGGTCTGCTGACGGCAAAGAAACTTAGCGGGCAGGGGCACACCGTGCTGCTGCACGGGCGCAGCGCCGAAAATTAAGCGCAGCGGCGGCCGAGATGGGCGGCACCCCCCAGACCTACCGTGCAGATCTGTCGCAGTTGGATGAGGTCGCGGCATTGGCAGAGGCGCTGCGCATCGATCACAGCCAGATCGACGTGGTGATCAACAATGCAGGTGTCCTGAAACTGCCCGATCCGCGCACCGAAGCGGGGCTAGACGCGCGTTTTGTGGTCAACACATTAGCGCCCTATCTGCTGGTTCAACTCTTGCTGCCGGTACTGCCCAAAGCGGGCCGGGTGGTGAACCTTTCCTCTGCCGCGCAGGCACCGGTGGATGTGGCCGCTCTTCGGGGCAACGGCACCTTGGACGATATGGCGGCCTATGCGCAGAGCAAATTGGCGATCACGATCTGGACTCAGGAAATGGCCCGCGCACATCAGGATGGCCCGCTCTTCATCGCGGTCAATCCCGGGTCGCTGTTGGCGTCCAAAATGGTTAAGGAAGGCTTTGGCGTTGCTGGAAATGACCTGAGCATCGGCGCCGACATCCTTTGCCGTGCCGCGCTTTCGGAAGATTTTTCAAAGGCTTCGGGAAAGTATTTCGACAATGATATGGGCGGCTTTAATGAACCGCATAGTGCCGGAGCGGACGCCGACCATGTCGCGGCGGTTATGGCCGCGATCCAAGAGCTCGTGAGCCAGAACCGGGCGGACTAGCTTTTGCAGGGCCGTCGCCTTCGGGATGGCGATCGATTTCCGCCGTTTACCTATCTGAAAAAACGGCTCTCCATGAACGCCGACAACAAAAGGCCCCGCGCAGCGATGCTGGGGGGGCCTTTCATCGTTCCGAGCGGGCTCAGCGGCGGCGGCGACCGCCGGTGCGGCCCGCGCGGCCTCGGCCTTCTTGGCCGGCCTTGGGGGCGACCTTGTTGAACTCGATCCATGCGCTGCCATGGGGGTCACGGTCAAAGAGGAAGTTGGCGGCGCGGATGGCCTCCATCTCCTTGCCCGGACGGGGCTTGGTCGATCCCAGATTAAAGAGCGTCACGAAGGTCTCGTCATCCATCTCTTCGGGCAGGATGATCCCGGCGGCGGCCATCTCGGCGCGCTTTTCGGCAATCTTGACGGCGTTGAGCGGCACGGCCACCGGGTTCATGATCGCACTTGTCATGCCAGCGCCCATGGCCATCGGCAGGAAGGCGTTGTTGATCCCGTGGCGGTTGGGCAGACCGAAAGAAATGTTGGACGCACCGCAGGTGGTGTTCACGCCCAATTCCTCACGCAGGCGGCGCACGAGGGTAAAGACCTGATGGCCCGCCGTCGCCATGGCGCCAATCGGCATGACCAGCGGGTCGACCACGATGTCATGGGCGGGGATGCCGAAATCGGCGGCACGTTCGACGATCTTTTTGGCCACGGCGAAACGCACATCCGGGTCTTCGGAAATGCCGGTGTCGTCGTTGGAGATCGCCACCACGGGCACGTTGTATTTCTTGACCAAGGGCAGGACCAGTTCCAGCCGCTCTTCCTCTCCGGTGACGGAGTTCAGCAGCGGGCGGCCTTCGCAGGCTTGCAAGCCTGCCTCGAGCGCGCCGGGGACCGAACTGTCGATACAGATCGGCGCATCGACGGCATTTTGCACCACTTTGATCAGTTCCGGCATCAGCATCGGCTCGACGAAGTTGTTGTCGGCATAGCGGGGGTCTTCGGCCATTTTATTGGAGAAAACCGCGCCCGAGTTCACATCCAGGACCGTAGCTCCGGCGGCGACCTGTGCGATGGCGTCGGCCTCGACGCGGGAAAAATCGCCTTGCTCAAGCTCTTGGCTGAGGATCTTGCGGCCCGTGGGGTTGATCCGCTCTCCGATCACGCAAAACGGCTCGTCAAAGCCGATGACGGCGGTCTTGGTCTTGGATTCGATGACGGTTCTGGTCATGTAACTTCCTTTAGGCTGCGTCGGCGGGTACGCCAGAGGCGCCGCCGTTTTCTTGGACCCATGTGGCACTGGTCTTGATCCCGCCAAGCGGGAAAAGATGCACATGAGTGACGTTGAAGTCCGGATGCGCTGTTTTGTAAGCGGCCAATTCGCTGATCACATCTGTCGGCTCATATGGCAACAGCAGCTTGGTGACATCCATCGCGCGCTTTTGAAGCACCTTCAGCGATGGTCCGACACCACAGGCGATGGCGAATTTAATCAAGGTTTGCAGCTTGGCAGGGCCTGCGATTCCGATGTGGATGGGCAGGGTGATGCCCGCCGCTTTAAGGCTGTCGGCCCATTCGATGATCGGCTGCGCTTCAAAGGCGAATTGTGTGGCAATGGCCATTTCGGCATCCGTGCGAGACTGAAAGTCGTTCTTCCATTTCATCGCCGCATCTACATTCAGTCGGCCACCGTCGGCGTCAATGTCGCGGTTGCCTTCTGGGTGGCCCGCCACATGCAACCGGGTGAAACCGGCCTCATCAAACAAGCCCGTCTCCATCAGTTGCATGGAGTCGCTGAATTCCCCTACGGGAGTGGTAACACCGCCCGCCAAAAGCAGCGCTTGGCGCACGTTTGCTTCCCCTTGATAGCGGGCGATCCAATCGGCCAGTGTGGCGCGGTCCTTGATGATGCGCGCCGGAAAATGCGGCATGACGTTGAAGCCATCGGCGTTCAGCCGTGCGGCGGTGGCGACCATATCCTCGATCGGCGTGCCATCGATATGGGCGATATAGACACGGGTGCCTTCCGGCAGCAGAGCACGGAAATCCTCGACCTTCTCGGCGGTGCGGGGCATCACCTCAATCGAATAGTCCTTCAATA
Organism: Sulfitobacter sp. LC.270.F.C4; assembly: GCF_032922545.1. Taxonomy (NCBI): domain Bacteria; kingdom Pseudomonadati; phylum Pseudomonadota; class Alphaproteobacteria; order Rhodobacterales; family Roseobacteraceae; genus Sulfitobacter; species Sulfitobacter sp. LC.270.F.C4. The sequence continues at coordinate 1,946,946 of NZ_CP136692.1, forward strand.
GCGCCTCGACTTCGGCCACCGGCGCCTGCGGGGCCGGTGTTTCCTTTTTGCGGAAGTTCAAAAGTGCCATGAGCGTGTCCTTGATCATAGGGCTGGCAGGCTATGCCCAGCCGTCGTTGTCAATCAGTTGCTTAATCCGGTCGCGGTCGTATTCCGCGTCGATCCGGGCGGCTTCGGCGTCGGCGATGGCATCGGGATCGCCTTCAACCTCAAAGGGGTCCGCCTTGCGCCATTCCGCCAGATAAGCGTCGGAATCTCCGGCGCCGATCTTCATCGCCGCGCGGTCGATCGCCTGTTCAAAGCGTTCGGGCAGGGGGCGTTTCGACCCACGGCGGCCCTTGCCGACGATCACCTGAGCGGGGATATCGCGCCAGTAAACGATGGTGACTGCGGGCATGGGACAATTCCTCCGGTTTAAACCTGTCTAACGAGCGTCGCGGTCAGGACAGGGCCGTTTTTCGACGAAACACGACCCATCCGCGACTTGGGGCTCGTGATAGCGCATCGGGCGGGCCATCACGAGGGCCCTGCGCCCCCATTATTCTCAAGATGATTGTGAGGTGGTCCTGAGATGCCGAAGAGTTGGGGCATGGCGCAGGACGCCGCGGAAATTGGCCCAAGGCACTGCGACCACTTGCACCGGCCCGGCGCAGGGAATACCTTGGGGGCAACTCGATATGAAAGGCGCGTAACCATGGCGCCACAGCGTCCCAAAGGTGCGGGTGCGCTCGACAAAGACATTCCGGCTCTGAGCCCCGCGCCAGTTCCGCCCAGATCTAATGAGCTATATGCGGCCCTAGATCTGGGTACAAATAGCTGCCGCATGTTGATCGCCCAGCCTCGTGGCAGCGGTTTCCATGTGGTGGACAGTTTCTCAAAATCGGTACAATTGGGTGCCGGTTTGGAAAAAACCGGGCGTTTGTCGCGCGGATCGATGGCGCGCACCATTCAAGCATTGCGTATCTGTCAGCAGAAGTTGCGGCGCAATAAGGTGCAAAACATGCGGCTTGTGGCGACCGAAGCCTGTCGCCGCGCGCAAAACGGCGCAGAGTTCATGCGCCGTATCCAGCGCGAGACGGGTCTCAAGCTCGATATCATCCGCCCCGAGGAAGAAGCCCAACTTGCCGTGATCTCTTGCGCACCGCTGGTCAGCCGCAAGACGGAGAACCTGCTGGTGGTCGACATCGGCGGCGGCTCGACCGAGCTGGTCTGGATCGACATCTCCAAAGTCCCTCGGGCGGATCGCGCCCGGTCGATCATGCGGCTTCAGGGCGGCTTCTATCAGGCGAAATCTGATGTGCCTGCCGCACGGGTGGTGGATTGGATCAGCGTGCCTCTGGGCGTGGCGACGCTGCGCGACCAATTCTCTGACGTCGAAGACGACGCCGCGCGTTTCGCCCTGATGAGCTGGTTTTTCGAAGAGAACCTCACCGATTTCACACCCTATCAGACGATCCAGTCGCAAAAGCGGTTTCAGATCGTCGGCACCTCGGGCACCGTGACCACCGTGGCGGCAAGCCACTTGAACCTGAAACGCTATGACCGGACCAAGGTCGATGGCCTCAGCATGACCAGCGCGCAGATCGACAAGGTGATCCACTCTTATATCGCCATGGGGCCGGGCGGGCGGCGCGCCGATCCGCGGATCGGCCAAGACCGCGCCGCCCTGATCATGTCGGGCGCCGCGATCCTGCAAGCCTTGATGCGCTGCTGGCCGACCGACAGGCTGTCAGTTGCGGATCGCGGTCTGCGCGAAGGCCTGCTATATGCACAGATGAGCGCCGATGGCGTATTAGAAGAAGGGGTCTTTTGATGGCCAAGACACCGGACGGAAAGAACACCTCGGGGCGCGGTCAGCGTGACCTCAAGGTCAAGGTGAAATCCGCACGCGGGCGCAAGCTCAGTTCCACCCGCTGGTTGCAGCGGCAGTTGAACGATCCATATGTCAAACGCGCGCAGGCCGAAGGCTATCGCGGGCGGGCGGCATATAAGATTATGGAACTAGACGATAAATATCGTTTCCTTGTCCCCGGTGCACGGGTGGTGGACCTTGGCGCCGCGCCGGGCGGTTGGTGTCAGGTCGCGGTCAAACGCTGCAATGTGCTGGGCGAGAAGAAGGGCAAGACGCAGGGCACCATTCTGGGCGTCGACCTGCAAGAGATGGAGCCGATCGCGGGGTGCGAGCTGCACCAGCTCGACTTTATGAAAGACGACGCTGACCTCAAGGTAAAGGAATGGCTGGGCGGCAAGGCGGATGTGGTCATGTCCGACATGGCGGCGGCCTCTTCGGGGCACAAGCAGACCGACCACCTGCGCATCATTTCGCTCTGCGAGGCGGCGGCCTATTTCGCTTTCGACGTCTTGGAAGAAGGCGGCACATTCGTGGCCAAGGTGCTGGCGGGGGGCGCGGAGGGCGAGTTGCAAAAGCTGCTCAAGCGCCGTTTCACCAAGGTCGCCAATATCAAACCGCCCGCAAGCCGACCGGATTCATCAGAGAAATTCGTTGTGGCAACGGGGTTTAAGGGCGAAGAGGTTTAAGCGGTCATCGCCGTTCATGAGGCGTAAACCAATCGAACGCTAGGGTGTAGCTCTCCCGCGGTCTTCGCGCCGCCAACCTCATGAGGGCTCCCCGATGCTTCGACACCTGCCACTTGTATCGCTCATCTTCATCCTGTGTTCCGGGCTCAAGGTTACCGCGTCCGAAGTGCCTTGGGCGCTGAACGATTATATCGACCGGGATTTGCTGTCTTGGGTCAATGACGCCCGCATCGTCGACGCGATTGCGCAGCAGAACCAGCGACACCGTGAGATGAATGTCTTGGCCGCCGCATCTGCCGCAGCGACCGCGCAGGCCACCCCGACGAGCCAAGCAACGGCCCCTGTCGCCGTAGCCTTCTTAGCGGCGCAGATTGCCCGCGCCAAAGGTCAGATTGCCGAAGTGGCGCTGCTTGACGCCTATGGGTTGACCGTCGTCACCAGCGGCACCGCATCGGTCTATTTCAAAGGCGGCAAGCCCAAGAACAGCAATCGTTTCACGCCACCATCGGGGATGTTCGTAATCGATCAAGTGGCCATCGATGAAGGCTCCAAAGCGCATCAAAGCCGTGTTTCGATGCCCATTACAGAACCATCCAACGGAGCGATCATCGGGGTAATCACGGTGGAGTTGGAAGCGGCTGCCTTTTTCTGATGCCACCCTATGCCTGGGCGTGATCCGCCCTCGGGTCCTTAGGGTAAGCGGGGCCGAACTGGTGCTTGCGAGCGCTTTGGCTAGGATTATCGAAACATGACAGTGAAGTCTGGGACTATTAAATACAGCAAAACAACCTCGTCGCCGGTGGCGATGAAGCTTAGATTGTTGTTATGGCTCGCGTTTTCATAGGTCTACGGGGCGGTCGCGCCGACGGCAGAGCGCGCGCCGGGGACGACCGCATAGGGATTGTCGTAGAGCGACGAGCCGAGGTATCTGTCCGCAATTTCTACCGGTCGTGGTGTTTTAGGCGAGCAGTTGGGCGGTGATGCAAAGGAACCGCTTCATCGCGCGGCTCCGACGAAACGATAGCCCTCGCCACGGCGTTCAACCCGGCCCAGACCGCCCTGTGGCAGGTGAAAGCCCATCAGCCAGATCTGTTCGTCCGCCAGCCGGTCCAGCAACCGCTGGCGGGTTTCGGCACCGCGCTCGGGGTCTTGGTCCGATCCGCTGGCCCAGCCGGGCCGGGCAAAGGCGAGATGGTGATTGCCGATGGCATCGCCGCCGATCATCATCGCGTCACTACCGCTGCCCAGCAGGAACGACATATGCCCGGGCGTATGCCCGAAACTCGCCTGTGCCATGATGCCGGGGAGCACTTCATCTCCGTCGGAGAAATGGGCCACCCGGTCCGCGATCGCCGCCAACCGCCGCGCGGCTCCGACGGCAAAGGCGGCGCGGGCTGCGCCGATTGTGTCCACGGTCGCCGGATCGCGCCAATAGTCCCATTCGACCTGACCCATGTGGTAGCGCGCATTGGGAAAGACCAGATCGTCGAAATCGTCCAGCACGCCCCAAAGGTGATCCGGGTGGCCATGGGTAAAGACAACGTCGGTCACCGCCTCCGGGGCGATGCCCGCCGCGTCTAAGCTCTCTGAAAGCGATCCGGCCGATGGCATAAAGGCGGGGCCAGCGCCCGCGTCGAAGAGGATCACCCGGTCGTCATTGTGCAAAAGCGTCAGGTTGCAGGGCGGCGCCAACTGGTCCTGAGGGAGATCAAAGGGCGCCAAAACCTGCGCCAGTTCCTCCTGCGGCAAACCTTCAAAGAAGAAACTCCGCGGGAGCAGCAGATTGCCGTCGCTCACACTGACAAACTCATACCCACCGATCTGGGTAGAGGTTAGGGCAAAGGCACGCAGCGGGCCATGGGCAAGGGCCGCCGCGCCCATCCCTGCCAGCACCGTCCGTCTATTGACCTTCATCTTATGCCCTCCCCGCATTCATTCCGATTCGTGAATATAATTATCCTCATCGGCTAACGGCACAAGGGGCGAATGCCCCGGCAAGAGATAGGTGTGCAAAACAAGGCAGCTATGCATGATCGTGGCTTGCATCGGGGGCAGGGGTTCTATCTAGGGGACACCACTCGAAACCCACCCCGACCCGGACGGAAAATGACTGATATCACAACAGAAGGTGCCTCGATCGCCTTTGACAAGGTCGGCAAGGCCTTTACCAAAGCAGGCGGGGCGACCGTGAATGCACTTGAGGGGATATCCCTCGACGTGGCACCGGGCTCAATCACCGGGATCATCGGGCGTTCGGGGGCGGGCAAATCGACCTTGCTGCGCATGGTCAACGGGTTGGAGCGTCCGACCACCGGCAACGTGCTGGTCGGCGGTGAGGATGTCAGCACCGCCAAAGGCGGCAAGTTGCGCGCGATCCGACGTGACGTTGGCATGATTTTTCAACACTTTAACCTGCTGTCTTCACGTACCGTGGCGGGCAATATTGCGCTGCCGCTCGAAGTGGCCGGGATGCCGAGCGCGCAGATCAAACCGCGTGTGGCGGACCTTATCGACCGGGTCGGGCTAAGCGCGCAGGCGGGGCGCTACCCGGCAGAGCTTTCGGGCGGCCAGAAGCAGCGGATCGGCATCGCGCGCGCCTTGGCCACCGGGCCGAAAGTGTTGCTCTCGGATGAGGCGACCTCGGCTCTGGACCCTGAGACCACCCAAACGGTTCTGTCGCTTTTGAAGGACATCAACCGCGATTTGGGGCTGACGATCCTGCTGATCACCCATGAGATGGCCGTGGTGCGCGACATCGCGAGCCATGTGGCGGTGATCGAGGCGGGCCAGATCGTCGAACATGGGGCCACCTATGACATCTTCACCGCGCCGCAACACGCGACGACGCGGTCCTTCCTTTCGGGCGTGACCGGCGTCACCCTGCCTGCTTTCGTCAAAGAACGGCTGACCCAAACCGCCCCTGCAACGGGCGGCGAAGAGGTGATCCGCGTCACCTTTGCAGGCGCCCATGCCACCGATCCGATGTTGGCGCGGCTGACGCAGGATATGGGCATTCCGGTCAATATCCTTGCGGGCGCTGTCGAAGAGATCGGAACCCGGCCCTTCGGCAACCTGCTGGTGTCTCTGCCGGTGGCGCAGGCCGCCCAAGCGCGCGCCTTTTTGGAACAACACGGGCTTCTGACGGAGGTGCTGGGCTATGTCGGCTAATCTGATTAACCTTTTGATCGAAGCGACGGGGCAAACGCTCTATATGGTGGCGGTATCCGCGATCCTTGGCACGGTCTTTGGCCTGCCGCTGGGGCTGTTTCTGGCCACCTCGCAACGCGGGGAACTGCTGTCCGCGCCTTGGGTGAACAAGGGGCTCGGGCTGGTGGTGAACGCCACGCGCTCCGTTCCGTTTATCATTCTCGTTGTGGCGATCATTCCCTTTACCCGCATGGTGGCCGGAACCTCTATCGGCACCACGGCGGCCATTGTGCCGCTGACTATCGCGACGGTCCCCTTCATCGCGCGTCTGGTGGAAAACGCGATCCGTGAGGTCGATTCCGGGTTGATCGAAGCCGCCCGCGCGATGGGCGCGACCCCGCTGCAGATCATCCGCAAAGTGCTGCTGCCCGAAGCGCTCCCCGGCATCACGCTGGGCCTGACCTTGGCGATTGTCAGCCTGATTGGCTATTCCGCCATGGTCGGGGCCGTAGGGGGCGAAGGGCTGGGAGACCTTGGTATTCGATATGGATATCAACGGTTTATGCCTGACGTTATGGCAATCGTCGTGATCATCCTTATCGTCTTGGTACAGCTTGTGCAGTCCATAGGCGAGCGTATCGCCAGCGCCGTGGACAAACGGGCCACCAAAAGCGGCGGCCAATAGGCCGCGCCTTACACCCGCCCTCTCAATCTAAGGAGACTACTATGCTTCGTCTTACGACACTCACCTCCGTTCTGGCGCTGATGGCCACCGGTCTTGCCGCCGAGGAAATCAAAGTCGGCGTTTCCCCCGGCGAGCACGCCGAGATCATGGAAGAGGTCGCCCGTATCGCCGAGCCGATGGGCTTGGACATCGATGTGGTCGAATTCTCTGACTACGTGGTCCCGAACCAAGCGCTGGCCGATGGCGACATTCAGGCCAACTCGTTCCAGCACGTGCCCTATCTTGAAGCGCAGATGAAAGACCGCGGCTTTGAGTTGAGCGTCGTTGGCAACACCATCACGACCCCCATGGGTGTCTATTCGGACAAGATCACCGCGCTTGCCGATCTGGAAGAAGGGGCCACATTCGGCATCCCGAACGATCCCACAAACGGTGGCCGCGCGCTGCTGGTCCTGCAAGAACTGGGTCTGATCAAGGTGGATGAGGCCGCAGGTCTGGTGCCGACCGTGCTCGACATCACCGAGAACCCCAAGGACCTGTCCTTCAAAGAGCTTGATGCCGCCCAACTGCCGCGGTCGCTGGCCGATCTGGATGCGGCTTTGATCAATACCAACTACGCGATTGCCTCGGGTCTGAGCCCCAAGGAAGATTCCATCGCGATGGAAAGCGCCGAGAACCCATATGTGAACGTCATCGCCGTGCGTAAAGGCGACGAGGAAGCCGCATGGGTTGAGACACTGCTCAAGGCCTATCATTCCGATGAAATCAAAGCCTTCATCGATGAAAGCTATCAGGGCACTGTTATCACCTCCTGGTAAACGCGCGCTTTCAGAGCGTCACGACAGACTTGACCCGCCCCGCGCGGGTCGAGATCACCATCGCCCCAAAGGGGCTGCAATTCGGCAGGTTAAGACTCCCTCTCCAATTAGGTTGAGTTTGACGGTCGGCCAAAACAATTAAATTACTGTTTAGGAATACCGCGTAGCTCTCGCCTATCGTTGCGAGGGGCAAAAGTGCCCCCGGCTAAATTCTACGCAGACTTCTTAACATGAAAATTATGTTGCGTTGCGGCGTGAGAATTTTGTTGAAAAGTTCAATTCCACCCGTATCGTGAAATCACGAGGGGTTTTTTCACATGACCCGGGGCTTGCCCTTCCTGATGTCTGACAGGGGCCGATGGTCGCGAAACATGTGAACGGGACGTTCAATTAGAAGAAGCGACCATAACAGACCTAGGGAGAATATCATGAAGACCGTGAAACTGATGGGCACCGCCGCCAGCCTGCTTGTGATGGGTGTCACCCAATCTGCCGCGCAGGATTTGACCGTGGGGTATTTCCTCGAATGGCCAATGCCGTTCCAATATGCCAAGGCCGAGGGAATGTATGACGAAGCCCTTGGCACCAGTGTGAATTGGGTCAGCTTCGACTCCGGCACAGCCATGTCGGCGGCGATGGCGTCGGGCGATGTGCATATGTCGGTAAGCCAAGGCGTGCCGCCCTTCGTGGTGGCGACCTCGGCGGGGCAAGATATTCAGATTCTTGATGTCGCAGTCAGCTATTCCGAGAATGATAACTGCGTGATCCGGGAGGAGTTAGAGATCGATAAATCCTCCGTCGCGGAACTGGCAGGCAAGAAGGTCGCCGTGCCACTCGGCACCGCTGCGCACTATGGTTTTCTCAAACAAATGAGCCACTTCGGCGTCGATGTTGGGTCGCTTGATGTGGTCGACATGGCGCCGCCTGATGGCGCTGCAGCCATCGCGCAGGGTTCGGTCGATATGGCCTGCGGCTGGGGCGGCTCTCTGCGGCGGATGCTGGAGCATGGCAATATCCTTTTGACGGGCGCCGAGAAAGAAAAACTGGGCATTCTCGTTTTCGACGTGACCTCTGGCCCGGCGTCTTGGGTGGCTGAAAATTCCGATACGGTGTCTGCTTTCCTGAAAGTCACGGCAGAAGCGAATGCGATGTGGGCCGATGAGGCCAATCAAGCCAAGATGCTGCCCGTGATCGCCAAGGACGCCGGCATGGACGAAGACGCCACGATGGAAACGATCGCGACCTTCACCTTCCCCTCGCTTGAGGACCAGATGGGAGAGAAATGGCTCGGGGGTGGCGCGCAGGAGTTCATGAAAGGCGTCGCAGATGTCTTTGTCGAAGCGGGCGCGATCGACGCGGCGCTCGACAGCTACGACGACGCGGTCAACACCGGTCCGTTGCAGGCCGCAGGCGAGATGTAAGCCAAGACGGCTCAATACGGGGCCGCCCCCAATCTTTGCCCGGTTCGTTGTAGCCGAAGAGCCGGGCAGGCGGGAGCGGTCTTAGAAAAATAGCAGGGGGCACCGGGGCGGCATGTCGGGACTAAAAATCGAAAATCTGTCGATGCGGTTCGACCTGCCCAATGGCGGTCACGTACAGGCGCTTGAAAACGTATCGCTTGACCTTGCCGAAGGCCAATTGATGTCGGTGCTGGGCCCCTCGGGTTGTGGCAAGACGACGCTTCTGAACATCGTTGCGGGATTTCTTGCGCCAACCTCGGGCGAGATCGTTTTGAATGGCCACAACGTGACCGGGCCGGATGCAGAGCGGGGCATGGTCTTTCAGCAGGGTGCGCTGTTTGAATGGATGTCGGTGCGCGAGAACGTGAGTTTTGGCCCTCGGATGAAGGGGCAGAGCGAAAAGCAATACGGGGCCGAGGTCGACCACCTGCTCGATATCGTCGGGCTGCGGGACTTCAAGGAAAAGGCGATCTACGAACTTTCCGGCGGGATGCAGCAGCGGGTGGCGCTGGCGCGTTGTCTGGCAAATGATCCCGACGTGATCCTGATGGATGAGCCTTTGGGCGCGCTTGATGCCCTGACCCGTGAAAAGATGCAAAGCCTTGTGCTGAAGCTTTGGAAAGAGACGGGCAAGACCATCATCCTCATCACCCATTCGGTCGAAGAAGCGCTGCTGCTGGGCGAGCGGCTCTTGGTCATGGCGCCGCGTCCGGGGCGCATTCACCGCGAATACCGTCTGCCCTTTGCCGATCTGGGGGTGGGCCACGATCTGCGCGAGGTTAAGAAGCATCCAGAATTCGCCGAAAGACGCGAAGAGATCCTTGGTATGATCTGGGACATGGAAGAAGAGATTATGGGCCGGACGGAGGACGCATAATGGTTATCCTGCTGATTTATATCGTTATCTTTGCCGTCTCATTCTTTTTGGTGCGTCTTGCCGTCGACCAGACTGCGAATGGATTTGTTGCGCGCAAGACCGTCACCTTTGGCGATGAAAGCGCTGTCACCTCGAACCGCACCGCCAGCGTAATCTCGATCCTAACGATCTTTTTGCTGTGGGGCGCTTTTACCGGCTCGTCGCTGCTGCCCCGGTTTTTGCATGCGCCCGGCCCCTTTGAGGGGCTGGCCGAGCTGACCTATACCGCAGAGGCCGAAGACGGCAGCCGCGATGATGCGACGATCACCGTCTTGGTGCATCCCGTGGGCGAAGATGCCGATACGCCGCAGGTCGATCCCGGCGAAGGCTGGGCCAAGAATGACGCTTTCACCATCGGCGCATGGCGGTCGGGGCTTTTGCGCGTCGATAAGAATGACGAGAAGGGCCGCGATGTCGGGCACCGCGTCGTCGCGGTGAACGGCCAGCAGATCGTGCCGGGTGGGGAGGTGCTGACTGACTTTGGCCGCGTCGGCATGTCGCCCAAGGGCACGCTTAATTTTGAGCCTGCGAAGGGCTGGCAGATGGAGCCGATTTGGCTGCCGCCACCTGAGGCCGTGGTCGCCCGGTTGGGTGAGATTTCCAGCCAAGGTTACCGGGACAGCACCCTGTGGGAGCATTTGGGCTATTCGCTTTTCCGCGTTGTCGTGGGCTTTGCCCTTGGGGCGCTGGTGGGCATTCCGCTGGGCTATGCCATGGGCCTGTCGGGCTGGTTCCGCGGGTGGTTCGATCCGATTGTCGAATTCATGCGACCCGTGCCGCCGCTTGCGCTGATTCCGTTGGTGATCATCTGGGCGGGGATCGGCGAGGTGGGCAAGATCATCCTGCTGTTCCTTGCGGCCCTATGGATCATGGCCATCGCTGCGCGGTCGGGCGTGTCGGGGGTGAATATCACCAAGGTCCACGCGGCCTATTCGCTTGGCGCGTCCAAGGCGCAAATCATGCGCCATGTGATCGTGCCGAACTCTTTGCCCGAGATCTTTACCGGGGCGCGGGTGGCGATGGGCGTCTGCTGGGGCACGGTGGTGGCCGCCGAACTGGTGGCCGCAGAAAAGGGGGCTGGGATGATGATCATGGTCGCCTCCAAATTCCAGCTGACCGACATCGTACTGATGGGGATCATCCTGATTGGCGTCATCGGTTTTGGCATCGACATGTTGATGCGCAAGGCCGAGCGGCTGTTGGTGCCTTGGAAGGGGCGGTCTTAACCCCGCCCGCCTCAGTTCATCGCTTTCGAGGAGAAACACTTGCCAGACGCCGAATTCCGCGCCACAGTGAAAAAATGGAGGATATTTTCACATGACCCGAGCGAAAAGGCAGGGGGCCGAGGCCACGGCGCCACGCTCACTGGGGGCCGATTTACGCGCGATCCGCAAGGGGCGCAGACTGACCCTGACCGATATGGCCGAGGCGTTGGACCGTTCCGTTGGCTGGGTCAGTCAGGTCGAACGCGATATCTCGACTCCCTCCATCTCAGACCTGCGACGCATGGCCGAGATCTTGGACGTGCCGGTCTCTCTGCTTTTTGGCGAAGCGACAGTGACCCCCGAGGAACGCGGCTATGTTGTGCGCGCCGGGGCACGGCGGGCCATGGGAAGTGCGGCCAACGGGTTGACGGAAGAGTTGCTTTCCCCCGATCTGACCGACAGTTTCGAGGTCATCCATTCGACCTTTGCAGCCTATTCGGGGCTGGAGGCGCCCGTCATGCGCGAAACGCAGGAGGTGGGCTTTGTCATCTCCGGCCGGTTGAACCTGAAGATTGCAGAGCGCAGCTTTACCGTCTGCCCCGGCGACAGCTTTCGCATTCGGGGCGAATATTACACTTGGGACAACCCCTACGACACGCCTGCCGTGGTGGTCTGGGTGATCTCTCCGCCGGTTTACTGAACCGGGTTTTTATCAATTCAAATGGTTTCAAACTGACCGGGGGCGCCTTTGGTCAGCCTTTGGCAGTGCTTGGCAAAGGGAGCTGAACGTGGCTGATTTTCCGACAACGGCGCGGGTCGTGATCATCGGGGGCGGCGTGGTTGGGGTCTCGACCCTCTACCACCTTGCCCGTGCGGGTTGGACCGATTGCGTCCTGCTTGAAAAGAACGAGCTCACCGCGGGCTCCACTTGGCATGCGGCGGGCAATTGCCCCAATTTCTCGAATTCATGGGCGGTGATGAACATGCAGCGCTACGGGCTAGAGATGTACCGCAGCTTGGGCGAGGCGGTGGGCTATCCGATCAACTACCACGTGACCGGGGCGCTGCGTTTGGCCCATAGTCGTGAACGGATGCAGGAGTTTGAACATGTCGCCTCCATGGCCCGCGCGCAGGGGCTGGGGATGGAGATGTGCACCCCCGCCGAGCTGAAAGAGCATAACCCGTTCATAGAGCTACATGACCTTGCGGGCGGGTTGTGGGACCCCTTGGATGGGGACATTGACCCGGCACAACTGACCCAAGCCCTTGCCAAAGGCGCGCGGGAGGCAGGGGGGCAAATTCACCGCTTTACCCCCGCCACCGGCATAGATCGCGATGGGGGCGAATGGATCGTCCATACCGAAAAGGGCGATATCCGCTGCGAGAAGGTGGTCAACGCTGCCGGCTATTACGCGCAGCGGGTCGGCGAATGGTTCCGCCCCCATGGCGGCCGCCGGGTGCCTGCCGTGGTGATGAGCCATCAGTATTTCCTGACCGAAGAAATCCCCGAGCTGGCCGCATGGACCGCCGAAAAGGGCCACAAAATGCCGATGGTCCGCGATGTGGACAGTTCCTATTACCTGCGGCAAGACAAGAACGGTCTGAACCTCGGTCCCTATGAGCGCAACTGCAAAGCCCATTGGATCACCCCCGACGATCCGATGCCCGAGGATTTCAGCTTTCAGCTCTACCCCGATGATCTGGACCGGCTGGAATGGTATATCGAAGACGCCATGGCGCGGATGCCGCTTTTGGGCCAAAGCGGTGTGGGGCGGGTGATCAATGGGCCGATCCCCTATGCGCCCGATGGCTTGCCGATGCTCGGCCCGATGGCCGGCGTGCCAAATGCCTTTGAGGCGCATAGCTTTACCTTCGGCATCGCGCAGGGCGGCGGCGCGGGCAAGGTCATGGCCGAATGGATCATGGCGGGTGAGACGGAGTGGGACATGTGGGATGTCGACCCGCGCCGCTTCACTGCCCATGCCGATCACGACTTCACCCTCGCCAAGGCTTTAGAGACCTATGGTCATGAATATGCGATGCATTTCCCGCATCACGCGTGGCCTGCGGGGCGCGATAAGAAACTGTCGCCGTTTCATGACCGCCTGCGCGCAGCGGGCGGTCAGATGGGCGCCTACAACGGGTGGGAACGGGCGAATTGGTTCGCAAAACCCGGCGATGATACCTCGGAAGAGGCGACCCAGACATGGGACAGGGCTGGCCCATGGGCCGTCCGGGTCCGGGCTGAGGTCGAGGCGGTGCGCGACCATGTCGGCGTGCTGGACCTGCCCGGTTTCTCACGCTTTGCGCTGGCGGGACCGGGCGCTGCGGACTGGCTGCTGGGGCGGATCGCAGGCGCGCTGCCCAAAGTGGGGCGGATGACACTGGGCTATTTCCCCGACAGCCGGGGGCGGGTGCTGACCGAAATGTCGATCCTGCGGCATGCGGAAGATGAATTCACCCTGATCACCGCCGCCCCCGCGCAATGGCATGACTTTGAACTGCTGCGCGATGCGTTGCCCAAAGGGGGGGCGATCAGCCTCACGGATCAAACAGATCAAGTCTCGACCCTGATCCTCTGTGGCCCGAAATCCCGTGCGCTTTTGGCACCACTGGCTCCCGATGCCGATCTGGCATTGCCGTGGCTCAGCCATCAAAAGGCATCTGTGCAGGGCAAGCCCGCGTTGCTTGCGCGGGTCTGTTTCGCAGGCGAGTTGGGCTGGGAAATCCACGCGGCGCCCTCGGATATGCCCGCGATTTATGATGCGGTCATCGCGGGTGGGGCCGTGCCTTTCGGGATGTTCGCGCTCAATTCCATGCGGCTTGAAAAAGGCTACCGCACCTGGAAAGGCGATCTGTCGCAGGAATACACTTTGCTGGAAGCCGGGTTGGACCGGTTCATCCGGTTGGAGAAACCGCAGGCGTTTCCGGGCAAAGCGGCGCTGGTTGCCGAACGGGCGGCGGGGCCGCAGCGGCGCTTCGTCACGTTGGTCGTTGAGGGCAATCCACAAGACGCGCCAGCGATGGCCACACTGCGCCTGAAGGGCCGGGTTGTGGGCGAAGTGACCAGCGGCGGCTATGGCTACCGCGTCGATGCCTCCATCGCCCTCGGGGTGGTTCAGGCCGAGGCTGCCGTGCCGGGCACCGACCTCACGGTGGAAATCTTTGGCCAGAGTTACCGCGCCACGGTGCAGCCCGACGCGCCGCTTTGGGACAGTGAAAACACCCGCATCCGCGCGCAGGAGGTCTGAAATGGTACAACTGCCTTCCAAAGCCCGCGCCGTCATCATCGGCGGTGGCGTGATCGGCTGTTCGGTCGCGTACCATCTGACAAAGCTCGGCTGGACCGATGTCGTGTTGCTGGAACGCAAACAGCTGACCTCTGGCACCACATGGCACGCGGCAGGGCTGATCGCGCAGCTGCGCGCGACGCAGAACATGACGCGGCTGGCGAAATATTCCCAAGAACTCTACGGCGCGCTTGAGGCGGAAACCGGGGTCGCCACGGGGTTCAAGCGCGTGGGGTCGATCACTGCCGCGCTGACACCTGCGCGGCGCGAGGAAATCCTGCGTCAGGCCGCCATGGCCCGCGCCTTTGGCGTGGAGGTCGAGGAAATCACCCCCGCGGAAGTGCACGCCAAGTATCCCCACGTAGAGACCGAAGGCATGACCGGCGCGGTCTATCTGCCGAAAGACGGGCAGGGCGATCCGGCCAATATCGCGCTGGCGTTGGCCAAGGGCGCGCGGGCGCGTGGCGCGATCGTGGCGGAGCGAGTCAAGGCCACTGGCGTGGTGCGCGCGGGGCGTAGGGTCACAGCAGTAGATTGGGCCGGGGAGGATGGCAGCGCGGGGCAGATCGAGGCCGAGCATGTCATCAATTGCGCGGGCATGTGGGGGCGGGACGTGGGCCGGATGCTGGGCAGCAACGTGCCGCTGCAAGCTTGTGAGCATTTCTATATCGTCACCGAAGCCATTCCCTCCTTGCGCGAATTGCCGGTGCTGCGTGTCCCCGATGAATATGCCTATTACAAAGAGGATGCGGGCAAAATCCTGCTTGGTGCGTTTGAGCCTGTCGCCAAGCCATGGGCGCTGCAGGGTATTCCAGAGAGTTTCGAGTTTGACCAACTGCCCGAAGATTTCGACCATTTCGAGCCGATCCTTGAGATGGCCGTCAAACGGTTGCCACTGCTGGCGGACGCGGGGATTCACACCTTTTTCAGTGGTCCCGAAAGTTTCACCCCCGATGATGCCTATCACCTCGGTCAGGCCCCCGAGATGGACAATGTCTGGGTCGCCGCCGGGTTCAACTCTATCGGGATTCAGTCGGCGGGCGGCGCGGGCATGGCGCTGGCGCAATGGATGGAAGACGGGCAAAAACCCTTTGATCTGGGCGATGTGGACATTGCGCGGATGCAGCCGTTTCAGGGCAATAAGACCTATCTGGCGACGCGGTCGACCGAAACGCTGGGCCTGCTCTATGCCGACCACTTTCCCTATCGCCAAAAGGCGACCGCGCGGGGCATCCGGCGCAGCCCGGTGCACGCACATCTGCAGGAGCATGGCGCGGTCATGGGCGAATTTGCGGGCTGGGAGCGGGCCAATTGGTTTGCGGATGCCGGCCAAGAGCGTGAATACCGCTACGCTTGGGGGCGGCAGAACTGGTTCGACAATCAAGCCGCCGAACACGCCGCCATCCGCACGGGCGTCGGGCTTTATGATATGTCGTCCTTCGGCAAGATCCGGGTCGAGGGGCCAGAGGCCGAGGCTTTCATGAACCATATCTGCGGTGCGCAGATGGCGGTGCCGGTGGGCAAGATTGTCTATACGCAATTCCTCAACCCTCGGGGCGGGATCGAGGCGGATGTCACCGTGACGCGGCTCAGCGAAACGGCCTATCTCGTCGTCACCCCCGCCGCGACGCGGCTGGCGGATGAAACATGGCTGCGCCGTCATACGGGCGAGCGCCTTGTTGTGATCACGGATGTGACGGCGGGCGAAGCGGTCCTCGCCATTATGGGGCCAAAGGCGCGGGAGGTGTTGCAGGCGATATCCCCCAATGACTTCTCTAACGAGACGCACCCCTTCGGCATGGCGCGGGAGATCGAGATCGGCATGGGGCTCGCCCGGGCGCACCGCGTGTCATACGTGGGCGAACTGGGTTGGGAGCTTTACGTCAGCACTGAAATGGCGGCCCATGTCTTTGAGGTGCTGATCGACGCAGGCGCGGCCTATGGGCTGAAACTCTGCGGGCTGCACGCGATGGACAGTTGTCGGATCGAAAAGGGGTTTCGCCATTTCGGCCATGACATCACCTGCGAGGACCATGTGCTGGAGGCGGGCTTGGGCTTTGCGGTGAAGACCGACAAGCCCGATTTCATTGGCCGCGACGCGGTGTTGCGCAAGAAGGAGGCGGGGCTGACCCTGCGAATGGTGCAATTCCGTCTGACGGACCCGGAGCCGCTGCTGTATCACGCCGAGCCGATCCTGCGGGACGGGCAACTCGCGGGCTATCTCAGTTCGGGCAATTACGGGCATCACTTGGGCGGCGCGGTCGGGCTGGGCTATGTGCCCTGCGAAGGGGAAAGCGTCCCCGACCTGCTGCGCTCGACCTATGAGATCGACGTCGCGGGCCGCCGGATCAAGGCCGAGGCGAGCCTGAAACCGATGTATGATCCCAGCGGGGCGCGCTCGAAAAGCTAGGCCCCGCGCCCGCCCAGAAATCGCGCCCTTCGCAGGCTTATGCCGCCCTCTTTGACATAGATCAAAGCGGTGGTCTCAGCCGCATGCGATCCGTCTCCCAAAGATGAAGGGATTCGGAATATGTTCGATACGCTCAAGTTGATCGTGCTTGCGCTTATAGTGTTTTTTGCAGCACTCGGGGCGGATTGGGCGCGCGATCCGGCTTATATGGTCCATGCCCTGCTGATCATGCTGGTGGCGGCGGGGTTGTTCTTTTGGCAGTTGCGCCGAATGCCTGTTGAGGATGCACGGCCTGCCGTGTCCATGGCGCCGCAGGGCTATATGGATGGTCCGATCCGCTATGGCGTGATTGCCACCGCCTTTTGGGGCGTGGTGGGGTTTCTGGTCGGTACCTTCATCGCCTTTCAGCTCGCCTTTCCGGCCCTCAATATCGAATGGGCGCAGCCCTATGCGAACTTTGGCCGGCTTCGCCCGCTGCACACCAGCGCGGTGATTTTCGCCTTTGGGGGCAATGCCTTGATCGCCACGTCGTTCTACATCGTGCAGCGCACCTCTTCGGCGCGGCTCTGGGGTGGGAACGCGGCGTGGTTCGTCTTTTGGGGCTATCAGCTTTTCATCGTGCTGGCCGCCACGGGTTATCTGCTGGGGGCCACCCAGTCCAAAGAATATGCCGAGCCGGAGTGGTACGTCGACATCTGGCTGACCATCGTTTGGCTAACCTACCTCGCCGTATTCTTCGGCACGATCCTGAAGCGGCGCGAGCGTCATATCTATGTCGCCAATTGGTTCTTTCTGGCCTTCATCATCACCGTGGCGATGCTGCATGTGGTCAACAACCTCGCCATCCCGGTGTCGATCTGGGGCTCGAAATCGGTGCAGGTCTTTGCGGGCGTGCAGGATGCCATGACGCAGTGGTGGTATGGCCATAACGCGGTGGGTTTCTTCCTGACAGCCGGTTTCCTTGGGATGATGTATTACTTCGTGCCAAAGCAGGCTGGCCGCCCGGTCTATAGCTACAAGCTGTCGATCATCCACTTCTGGGCGCTGATCTTTCTTTATATCTGGGCCGGGCCGCACCACCTGCATTACACCGCCTTGCCCGATTGGGCGGCGACGCTGGGGATGGTGTTTTCGATCATCCTGTGGATGCCCAGCTGGGGCGGGATGATCAACGGTCTGATGACGCTCGAAGGCGCGTGGGACAAGATCCGCACCGATCCGATCATCCGCATGTTCGTCGCCTCGCTCGCCTTTTACGGCATGTCGACCTTTGAAGGGCCGATGATGTCGATCCGCGCGGTAAACTCGCTGAGCCACTACACCGACTGGACCATCGGCCATGTGCATTCCGGCGCGCTTGGATGGAACGGGCTGATCACCTTTGGCGCGCTTTATTTCCTGACGCCACGGCTCTGGGGTAGGGCGCAGATGCACTCCATGGCGGCGATCAACCTGCACTTCTGGCTCGCGACCCTTGGCATCGTCCTCTACGCGGCGTCGATGTGGGTCTCGGGCATTATGGAGGGGCTGATGTGGCGTGAGGTCGATGCCAATGGCTTCCTCGTCAACAGCTTTGCCGACACCGTCGAAGCCAAATTCCTGATGTATGTGGTCCGAGGTCTGGGCGGGGTGCTCTACCTCGCGGGCGGTGCAGTGATGGTCTGGAACATGTGGATGACCATCCGCGCCCCGCAAGCCCGTCCCGTCACCGTCGCCCTGCCAGCGGAGTAAGATCAATGGCCAAGAACCCCCACAGCCCGAACTATGACCCCGCTGACGATCCCAAGGTCGTAACCGCCAGCGAAGGCGTGAAGACGGGCAAAATCCCCAACGAACTGCCGCCCGAGACGCAGACGATCACCTTTCACCAGCGGTTCGAGCGCAATGCGACCCTGCTGCTGATTGCCTCGCTCGGGGTGGTCAGCATCGGCGGGATCGTCGAAATCGCGCCGCTCTTTTGGCTGGAGAATACCATCGAAGAGGTCGACGGCATGCGCCCCTATTCGCCGCTGGAACTGGCGGGGCGGGAAATTTACGTCCGCGAGGGCTGCTATGTCTGCCACAGCCAGATGATCCGCCCGATGCGCGACGAGACCGAACGCTATGGCCACTACAGCCTTGCCGCGGAATCGATGTACGACCACCCGTTCCAATGGGGCTCTAAACGCACCGGGCCGGATCTGGCGCGGGTCGGCGGGCGCTATTCGGATGAGTGGCATGTCGATCACCTGATGGACCCGCAGTCGGTCGTGCCGGAAAGCGTGATGCCGAAATACGCTTTTCTCATGGATGCCAAGCTTGAGCCTGAGGATGTGACCGATCTGGTGGCGACCCACCGGACGGTCGGCGTGCCCTATAGCGATGAGATGATCGCGAATGTCCGTGGCGATTTCCGAGTGCAAGTCGATCCCATGGGGGACTACGACGGGCTGCTGGAACGCTACCCCGGCGCGCAGGTGCGCAGCTTCGACGGGCAGCCGGGCATCAGCGAAATGGATGCCCTGATCGCCTATCTGCAAATGCTCGGGACGCTGGTCGATTTCTCGACCTTCGTGCCCGACGCCACCCGCTGAGGAGTTTGCCATGGACACCTATTCTTTCCTGCGCGAACTGGCAGACAGCTGGGCGCTTCTGATCCTGACGTTGATCTTTCTCGGGGTCATTGGTTGGGCCTTCCGCCCCGGCGCGCGCGCCCTGCACGACGATGCCGCCGCCGTCCCATTTCGCAACGAAGAGCCTGACCAAGCCCGCCATGACGGAGCCCAGCCATGACCGACAATCGCAAGATCGACCCCGCCACCGGGACCGAGACCACAGGCCACAGTTGGGACGGGATCGAAGAGCTGAACACGCCCCTGCCGCGCTGGTGGCTCTGGACCTTTTACGCCACCGTCGTCTGGGGCGTGATCTATACCATCCTCTATCCCGCATGGCCGATGGTCTCGGGTGCTACGGCGGGGCTGTTGGGCTATTCCACCCGCGGTGAGGTCGCCGCCGAGATCGCCCGCGTGGACCTGTCGAACGCCGATCTGACGCAGAGCCTCGTGACCGTCGATCTGGCGGTGCTGAAGGACAACGAAGAACTGCACCGTTTCGCGACGCAGGCCGGGCGCTCGGTCTTTGCCGCCAATTGCTCGCAATGCCACGGCGCGGGGGCGGGGGGTGTCGTGGCCTCGGGCTACCCCAACCTTTTGGACGACGATTGGCTCTGGGGCGGCACGATGGAGGAGATCGCCTACACCGTGCGCCACGGTATCCGCAATGAGGATGATCCCGACGGGCGCTTCTCTGAAATGCCGCCCTTTGACTGGATGGAAGAGGCCGATCTCGACGCCACCGTGCATTTCGTTCGCAGCCTGTCGGGGCTTGAGCATGACGCGGGCGCGGCGCGGGCGGGAGCGGAAGTCTTTGCCGACAACTGTAGCGCTTGCCATGGGGAACGCGGCCTTGGCGACCGTGAGATGGGCGCGCCGAACCTTGCCGATGCGATCTGGCTGCGCGGCGGCAGCCATGATGCGATCCTGCGGCAACTCAAAACGCCGCGCATGGGGGTGATGCCGCCGTGGCAGGCCCGTCTGGGCGAGGCCGAGGTGCGCGCTGTGACCGCCTATGTCCACGGTCTGGGCGGGGGCGAAGCCACAGTCGATGCCGAGGGTGCAGCCGCCGATTGAGTAGGTATGACAAAATGATCTGCGGATTGATGCAGATCAAAGCGGCCTGCGCCCCGCGGGTGTAGGCCGCAAGACGTAACCCCCGGAGCATACCGCCGATGTCCAACGCCGCCCCCCCGCTTTTTGCCGCACGAGAGCCGATTTTTCCCCGCCGGGTGAGCGGCTTCTTTCGCCGGTTAAAATGGGTGATCCTGATCCTCACGCTGGGGGTCTATTACGTCACCCCGTGGATTGGCTGGGACAGGGGGCCGAACCTGCCGGACCAAGCGGTTCTGGTTGATCTCGCCAACCGGCGCTTCCATTTCTTCTGGATCGAGATTTGGCCGCATGAGTTTTACTTTGTGGCCGGGTTGCTGATCATGGCGGGGCTGGGCTTGTTCTTGTTCACCTCCGCTCTGGGTCGGGTCTGGTGCGGCTATGCCTGCCCGCAAACCGTCTGGTCCGATCTCTTCATGACCGTCGAACGCTGGATCGAGGGCGACCGCAACGCCCGTATTCGTTTGCACAACGCGCCGTGGAGCCTGCGCAAGGCGCGGCTGCGGGGGGCGAAATGGCTGGTCTGGCTACTGATCGCGGTGGCCACGGGCGGGGCTTGGGTCTTTTACTTTGCCGATGCGCCCAGTCTGGCGCGCGACCTAGTGACCCTGCAAGCCGCCCCCGTCGCCTATGCCACCATTGCCGTGCTGACCGCCACGACTTTTATCTTTGGCGGCTTCATGCGCGAACAGGTCTGCATCTACATGTGCCCTTGGCCCCGCATTCAAGGCGCGATGATGGACCCCGGCACGCTGACCGTCGGCTACCGCAAATGGCGGGGGGAGCCGCGCGGCAAGGGCGGGGTAAAGCGCCAGAAAGCGGCGGCAGAGGCGATCGGCAGCGGCAATGCGGTGGCGCGCTACGGCGCGGCGCTGGACAAAAACACCGCAGGCGACCGCCAATCGCGGGATGGAGAGGTCTTGGGCGATTGCATCGATTGCAACGCCTGTGTCGCGGTCTGCCCGATGGGGATCGACATCCGCGAAGGCCAGCAGATGGAATGTATCACCTGCGCGCTCTGCATTGACGCCTGCGACGATGTGATGGCCAAGATCGGCCGCCCGCGCGGGCTGATCGACTACCTCGCGCTGGATGATGAGCCGCCTACTGCGCCCAAGGCGAGCGCCGCCGTGGCGGGCCTTGCCGAGACACCGGCGGGGGATGTCGCCGGGGCCATCCAGCCTCCGTGGCAGCCCAAGCCGCTTTGGCAGCATGTCTTCCGCCCTCGGACGCTTATCTACACCGCCGCGTGGGCCACCATCGGTGTGGCGCTTGTCGTGGCCCTGTTCATCCGGCCCGAGATCGACATGACCATCGCCCCGGTGCGCAACCCGACCTTCGTTACCCTGTCGGATGGATCGATCCGCAACGCCTATGACATCCGTCTGCGCAACAAACATGGGGAGGCGCGGGCGTTCCGGCTGTCTCTCGCGGGGGACCATGGCTTGGGCCTCAGCATCGAGGGGGCGCCTGATCCGGTGGTTGCTGTGCCCGCCGACACCACCCGCCTGCAACGGGTCTATGTGATCGCCCCGCCGCAGACCGAAGTCGCCGCAGCGCCGCGCAGCGGTCTGCGTTTTTGGGTCGAAGATATCCGCTCAGGCGAGCGGGCCTTTGGCGATACGATTTTCAATGGAAAGGACAGCCAATGACCGCAGCAGAGTTGCAAAGGCAACGCCCCCTCACAGGCTGGCATGTGCTGGCGATCTTCGTGGGCGGCTTTTCGATCATCATCGCGGTGAACCTCGCGCTTGCGTTCAACGCGGTGCGCACCTTTCCGGGCAAGGAAACCGAGTCGAGCTACATCGCCTCGCAGAATTTCGACACGGACCGCGCGGCGCAAGAGGCTTTGGGCTGGATGGTTGAGACAAAGCTGACCGCCACCGCGCTGCGCTTGGCGGTGCAGAACGCTGGAGAGGCGGTGGTACGGCCCGAGATCATCGCGGCGACACTGGGCCGTGCGACCACTGTGGCGGACGACATGACGCCTGCCTTCGCGTGGGATGGCCATGCATGGGTGGCCCCGGTCACCGCAGGCGCTGGCAACTGGAACCTCCGGATCGAGATGCGCGCCGCCGATGGCACGCTCTTTCGCCGCCGCATTTCGTTGCGGGTGACCCCATGACCGTTGCCGCCTGTCCGGGCTGTGTCGCAGCCGCCCCCTCGGCCGAGGCCGCAGCGCAGCGGGTTGCGGAGAACGACAAGGCACTTCACCTCGCCTTGCCACAGATCCGCTGCGCGGCCTGCATTGCGGGGGTCGAGGGGGTCTTGGTCCGAATGCCCTCAGTCAAAACCGCGCGGGTGAACCTTGGGGCCAAGCGGGTGCGGATCGTCCTGATGCCCGGATATGACGCCAGCGCGGCGCTTCAGGCGTTGAACGATGCGGGCTTTGAGGCACATGAGTTGGATGCGACCGCCCTGCGCCCGGCGGGGGATGACACAGGCCGCCGTCTGCTGGCCCGTGCCGCCGTCGCGGGCTTTGCCATGATGAACGTGATGGCGGTTTCCGTCGCGGTCTGGTCCGGGGCGGGCGATATCACGCGAGAGATGTTTCACTGGGTTTCCGCGGCCATCGCGCTGCCTGCTCTGGCCTTCTCCGCGGTGCCGTTCTTTGCCTCGGCAGGGGTCGCCCTAAGGGCCGGACGGATGAACATGGACGTGCCGATTGCGCTGGCGATCCTGCTGGCGGCGGCCACCTCACTTTATGAAACTTGTGCCGCCACGGGGGCGCATACATGGTTCGACGCGGCGCTGTCGCTGACCTTTTTCCTGCTGGTGGGCCGCTACCTTGAGCACCGCGCAAGGGCGACGGCGCGCTCTGCCGCGGCGGAATTGACGGCGCTGGAACTGCCGCGCGCCACCCGTCTGACCGCAAAGGGCCGTGAGACGGTGGAGGTGAGCGCCTTGATGCCCGACGACCGCATCGCCCTTGCCGCCGGGGCCCGCGCGCCGGTGGACGGCATGGCCTTGGGGGCCGCGATGGTGGACCGCTCCGCCCTGACCGGAGAGGCCGACCCCGTTGCCGTAGCGGCGGGCGGGGCGATCTGTGCGGGCGAGGTGATCCTCGGCGCGCCGCTGAACCTGCGCGTCACCCGCCGCGCCGAGGACAGCACCCTGCGCCGCCTTGCGGCCCTCGTCGAAGTGGCCGAGACGGGCAAGCACCGCTACAGCGGGATCGCGGACCGGGCGGCACGCCTTTACGCGCCGGTGGTGCATGGCTTGGCGGCGCTGGCATTCGCCGTTTGGTGGGGGCTGACGGGGGACCTCTATCAGGCGATCGCGGTGGCCACGGCGACGCTGATCATCACCTGCCCCTGCGCCTTGGCACTGGCCATTCCGGCGGTGACGGCGGCGATGACGGGGCGTTTGTTCCGCGCGGGCGTGCTGCTGAAATCCCCCACGGCGCTGGAGCGTTTGGCCGAGATCGACACGGTTCTGTTCGACAAGACCGGGACGCTGACTGAAGGCGTGGCGCGTCTGCCCGCTATTGATGCGCGCGCGGCTTCGGTGGCACTTGCCCTCGCGCAGGCGTCGGACCATCCGGCGTCACGCGCCCTGGCGGCGGCGCTGCAGGGTCATATGCCCGGCGAGTTGCGCGAATTGAGAGAGGTGCCGGGGCAGGGGATCAACGGTCTGTGGAACGGCGCGCCGGTTTCCTTGCGCCGGGGGCAGGATGGGCCAGAGCTGCAACTGCCAGACCGTTGCATCCCCCTGCCGCTGATTGAAACACCCCGCGCCGGTGCCGCAGAAGCGGTCAGCGCGCTGCAAGAGCGGAGGCTGGAGGTTGCCATGGTCACCGGCGATACCGCGCAGCGGGCGGCTATCTTGGCCCGTACATTGGGCATTGCCACAGTCTATGCCGCCGTCCGGCCTGAGGATAAGGCCGATCTGGTCCGCGATATGGCTGCGCAGGGCAGGCGGGTGCTGATGGTGGGCGATGGGCTGAATGACACGGCGGCTCTTGCGGGGGCCCATGCGTCCCTTGCCCCGGCCACGGCACTGGATGCGGCGCGGGTCGCCTCGGACGGGGTGATGCTGGGCGGTGATCTATCTGCGGTGGAGGATACGTTGCGTCTGGCGCGGCGGGCGCGCAGCCGCATCCGGCAGAACTTGGCCTTGGCCGCGGCCTACAATGCGGTTGCGATCCCGGTGGCGGTCATGGGCTTTGCCACCCCGCTGATGGCGGCGGCGGTGATGTCGTCCTCCTCTATCCTCGTGGTTTTGAATGCGGTGCGCCGATGAATATCCTGATCGTTCTGATCCCCGTCTCCATCTGCCTTGGCGCGGCCGGTCTTGCGGCCTGTCTTTGGACGCTGCGCAATGGGCAATACGATGATCTGGAAGGCGACGCCGCGCGGATTTTGCTGGAGAATGGGGAGGTGCCCAATGGCGAGGACCGACAGAACCCTAGGCCGGACAAAACGGCCTGAAGCGCAAAGGGTGGGTCGAAACCCGCGCTTTTGGTTCTGTGGCAGATTGCTTTCAGTCAGCGGCCTGCGAGGCCGAGATCAGCGCCTCCATGTCCTTGATCAGGACCGTCTGAGAGGTTTCAAGCGCGATGATATCCTGTTTGCGCAGGCGGGTCAGGGTGCGGCTGACGGTTTCGATCGTCAGGCCCAGAAAATCGGCGATGTCGCCGCGTGTCATGGGCAGGGTGCAGGTGGTGTGATTGCCGATCGGCCGCCCGTTGCGCTCCGCCAGCGTGATCAGAAAGGACGCGAGTTTTTCCATTGCGGATTTGCGGGCCAGCATCATGAAGTGATCCTGCATCGCCGAGATCTCACGCAGGGCGGCGTTCAACAGCCGCTTATGCGTGTCGTTGTCTCCGCCGAAATCGTCGAGCGAATGGCGGCGGTGTGCGATCACCTCCGCCGCCTCGATCGCCTCGCAATCGCTGTGATGTAGCGCGCCATTGGGAAAGCCGATGATATCGCCCGGCAGGCCGAAGGCGATGACCTGCCGCCGCCCGTTGCCCAGCACGCGGGTCAGACGAAAGACACCCGAGGTGATCTCATAGATATGATGGGCGATGTCGCCTTCGCGAAACAGATGCGTCCCGACCGCCTGCCGCTTGCGAGGCGGTTGCGCGGCGGGGGCGCGGGGGCAAAGCTGTATCTCTGGCACTTTGACTGCGGGAGTGAACTCGTTTGATAGCGTCACGTACATGCGATCGTCCTTTCTGGGGCGCGGTCACATTCTCAGGTGTATGTCGCAGCAAGACCTGCGGTGTTGTATCCGTTTGTAACGCTTTGTCGCAGGGGGTGGTGCTGCGGGTGGTGCTCGCTTGGGTTGCGGACTATACAAGCGCAGCTTTTGTGGGTGATGGCTGTGACCGCGAAAAAAATCCTTGTTGTTGATGACGATGCCAAGATCCGAACGCTTCTGAGGCGCTGCCTTGAGAGCGATGGCTACCTTGTGACCGAGGCGCATAACGCGCAAAGCGTGCGGGCGGCCTTTGCGGCGGAAGCCTTTGATCTGGTGACCTTGGATCTCAACCTCGGCGCCGAAGACGGGCTGGACATCGCGCGTGAGCTGCAGCGCGACCATGACGTGCCGATCTTCATGGTGACGGGCAAAGACGATGTGATCGACCGGGTTGTCGGGCTGGAACTGGGCGCGGATGACTACCTGACCAAGCCGTTCCATGTGCGAGAGGTTTTGGCCCGTGTGAAATCGGTTCTGCGGCGCAGTGGCAAACGCGAGGCGGGCGCGCCTGCGCCGCAAAGCGACGACCCGTGGCTTACGCTCGATGGGTTGAAGATCAACCTCGACCGGATGCTGCTGCTGGGCCGTGACGGGCAGGAGGGTGATCTGACCACGGCTGATTTCAAACTCTTGGCCGCCTTTCTAACCCACGCGAAGAAACCGCTGTCGCGCGACCGGCTGATGGACCTGATCGACGGGCAGAACTGGGCGCCTTTGGACCGGACAATCGACAACCAAGTGGCGCGGCTGCGCAAAAAAGTCGAGCGTGATCCGGCCCACCCGCAGTTGATCAAGACGGTGCGCGGGGTCGGCTATGTGCTGACAGAAAGCCCTGCCGAAAGCGCGGATTAATCTTGCAGCAAGCTGCGGAATGCCTCGGCCAAATCCGCCTGTCTGTAGGGTTTGCGCAGGATGGCGAAGGCATGGGTCTCCTCCTCTCCGCGCAGGACGTTTTCGGAAAAGCCTGAGGTGATCAATATCCGCAGGTGGGGCATGTCTTGCGCGACCCGTTTGGCCAAGGCATGGCCCGAAAGTTCGCCGGGCATCACCAGATCGGTAAAGACCACATCGATGTCGTCGCGCCGTTGAAGGATGTCCCAAGCGACATCGCCGGTCGTTGCCGTAACGCAGTCGAATCCCAGCGTTCTCAGCCGGGTTTCGGACAGACGCAGCACCATCGGGTCATCCTCAACCAGCAGCACGCGCAGGCCGCTGCCGATGGCGGCGTGCCGCGCGGGGTCCTCACTCAATACGGGGCGCGCCCGTGCGCTGTCTTTAAGCGCCGGAAAATAGAGGCTGATCGTCGTGCCCTTGCCCAATTCGCTGTAAATCGCGATATGCCCGCCGGATTGCTTGATGAAGCCGTAAACCATCGACAGGCCCAGCCCCGTGCCTTGACCGACCGGCTTGGTCGAAAAGAACGGCTCCATCGCGCGGGAGCGGGTTTCGGGGGACATGCCCGCCCCCGTATCGGCGATCGACAGGCGGATGTAGTTGCCCATGTCGATGCCGATCTCCTGCGCGACATAGGTGTCATCAAGCTGCATGTTGCGGGTTTCCAACGTGATCTTACCGCCCAAGGGCATGGCATCTTGAGCATTGAGCGCGATGTTCAAGACGGCGGTCTGGAGTTGGGTGGCGTCCACCTTGGCCTGCCAGAGATCCTCGGCAAAGGCTGTCTCGACCGCGATATGGCCATGGATGGTACGCTTGAGCATCGCCACGGCCTTGGAGACTTCGGCGTTAAGGTCGATCACCGCGGCGTTCAGCGTGCTTTTGCGGGCAAAGACCATCAGACGAGAGGTCAGGTCTGCCCCGATCTCTGCGGCTTCAAGCGCGTCGGAAATCAGCGCGCCGCTTTTGGCAGAGGTTTCCGACATTTCCAGCAGTTCCAGATTGCCAATCACCACCGTCAGCAGGTTGTTGAAATCATGAGCGATGCCGCCGGTCATCTGGCCAATGGCATCCATCCGTTGCGAGCGGGCGGTGGCCTCTTCGGCGGCCTTTCTGCGCGACAGATCGTGCATGATGCCGACAAAGGCGACCTCGCCAGAGATATCCGCACGGCCCACGGAAAGATGCAGCGGGAAAACACTGCCGTCGGCGCGCAGCCCTTCGACATCGCGGCCCACGCCGATGATGCGTTTCTCGCCGGTATCAAGGTGGTGGCGCAGGAAGCCGTCGTGTTGAACGGCCATATCCCCCGGCATCAGCATGCGCACGTTTCGCCCTACCAACGCCTCGACCGAATGGCCAAAAAGGGCCGCCGCGGCCTTGTTCACCCGCAGGATATTGCCCGCGCGATCCGCCACCACCATGGCGTCAACGGCGGCGTCCAGAAGGGCCAGCAGAACGGGGCTTTCATCGTTGATCTTCATGCACGGGGTCCGTTTGTGGGGATGCGGGGCAGGGCATGCGATAGCGCGGCTAAGGGCTTGGGCGCAATGGAGAGGGCGGTCAGGGCCGCGGCGGGTGCCTGCCCCCAGATCTCCACTACACTACCACTGGATCGCTTCCAAATAATCGAGCAGATTGGCGAAATCGGTTTCCAGCACCTCCCCATCCGCGCCGCCATTGGGGTAAACATGGCGCAGCCCAACGGCGGAAAAGTCGGGCATGGGGGAGGCAGTATCGTCTTTTGCAAGCTGGCCCATGACAAAGCGGCTGACAAATTCGCGCGGGAAATACCCGTCATTGCGCTGTTTCAGCCCAGCCAAGTCAGGCGGCACAACATCAAGCTGCAGCGACATGGGGCCAGCCCCTTCGCCCCGCGCACCGTGGCAGGCGGCGCATTCCTTTGCATAGACCCGCTGCCCTTCGCGGACCCGGTCGGCATCTTCGGAAGACCCGTCTGAACAGGCAGCGAGAAGGGCGCAGGACAGTCCGACAAAGGCGGTTAAACAAGGGCGCATGTGCAGCAGGTCCTTTGTATCAGCGGGCATTAGTGCGACAGAAGCACAGGAAAGGCGCTTTGTTCAATCAGGCTGCGGGTCGTGCCGCCAAAAACCTTTTCGCGCAGGCGGGAGTGGTCATAGGCCCCCATGACGATCAGCTCGGCGCCGGTTTCCTTGGCGCGCTTCACGATCGCGGTAGCGATGTCCTCTCCGCCGCTTGCATATTGCTGCACCGCGACGTGGCACCCTTGGTGGGTCAACCATGCCGCGACATCTGTGCCGGGGTTTTCCCCGTCATAGGCAGAGATCGAGACCGGATCGAAGAGCGCCACAGTCACCTCCCGCGCGGTCCGCAGGCTTGGCAGAGCCGCCCGGATCGCCCGCGTGGCTGGGAGGCCCGCTTTCCGTGCCACAAAGACCGATTGCGGGGCCAGAGCCGCCTGTGGGTTCGATATGTTCAGCAAGACGGGGGCAGCGGAATCGAACAGTGCGGCATGGACGATGTCTTCGAACAAGCGCGCGTCTTCGCGCAGGCCCGTCCCGATAAGCACCGCATCACAGGTGAGCCCCGCCCGCGCGACGGTGTTTCGTAGGGCCGTGGCTTCACCACAGACCGCGCGGACATCTGCGCTGGCGCCTTGGTCGCTGAGATACTGCGAAAATTCCTTGCGCTGCTTTTCGACCGCGGCGCGGGCCTCATCCACATCCGATTGCCAGCCAGCGGGAAGGGAATAGGTGCTGAGCTCTCCCACGCCCATGGAATAGACCGGCACCGGAGCGGTTTCGCTGAGCAGAAGAACGATCAGATGGGCGCCATGGGTCTGCGCCTCGCGCGCGAGGGTCTCTAGCTGGTCGGGCCGGGCGTTGACCCCGAGAACGACTGTCAGTGTGGTATTTTGCATAGCGGCGCTCCTCATGTGACCGTGGCCAGTATGGGGCGGCGACGGGGAAGCTGCATTGATCTGGATCAATTGGAGGTGTGGGGATCACTTGGCGGCGGAGGTGCTGTGAAGGGGCATACGAGGGGCTAGAAAAACGCGCCAGCGCCTACTGGGGTTGAGCGATATTCAGCATATCGTCATCCATTATCGATCGGATAAAAAGTCACTACTCTCAAGGCGGTAGTGGCGGAGAGACAGGGATTCGAACCCTGGGAACCCGTGAAGGCTCAACGGTTTTCGAGACCGCCCCGTTCGACCACTCCGGCACCTCTCCGCGGGGGTCTGGGGGGTCCGTTTAGTCGCCTTTTCAGGCAGTGGCAAGAGGGGTTTTGCGCATCAAGGGAAAGTTTGGGGATTTTCATTGTGCCGGGGCTGGTACAGCCTAAGTTTAAAGGCAGAATTCCGCGAAAGGACAGCCCATGTTTCGCCAAAATAGATTGATCGCAGCCCCCTTCGTCATGGCGATGATGCTGCTTGTCGCCCTTGCCGTGCCGCTACGGGCGGCAGAGCG
Organism: Sulfitobacter sp. LC.270.F.C4; assembly: GCF_032922545.1. Lineage (NCBI taxonomy): Bacteria > Pseudomonadati > Pseudomonadota > Alphaproteobacteria > Rhodobacterales > Roseobacteraceae > Sulfitobacter > Sulfitobacter sp. LC.270.F.C4. The sequence goes on from NZ_CP136692.1 coordinate 1,976,673, forward strand.
CGGCGCGTTGGAGCGGTTCTTGGAAGTGACCGGCTTTGACGTGGCGTTAGAGAGCATTCGCCTCTCAGCCGATTCCGCGCCCGAGATGTTGGGGTTGCAAAGCGAGGATTTCGGCTCGGAATGGTCGCGGCTGGTGCGGGATGTCTTTGACACCGAGTTGATGCACGGCATGGCGATGGATATCCTTTCGGAAACGCTGAGCGACGATCTGCTGGATCATGCCGCCGATTTCTATGCGAGCGATCTGGGCCAGCGTTTGGTGGCCGTAGAGAACAAGGCGCATATGGCCGAGGATGACGGGCTGAAGGCGGAAAGCGGTGCAGCGATTGTGGCGGGGCTTGAGCGCATTGGCTCGCCGCGATTGGAAACACTGCGGCGTTTGAATGTCGCCAGCGATGTCGAAGAGATCTCGGTCCGGGCCATTCAAGAGGTGCAGATTCGCTTCCTTTTGGCCGCCGCGGGCGCCGGGGTGATCGAATTGCAGATGGAAGAGCCTGACCTGCGCGAAGCGATGCGCGCGCAGGCCGATGAACTGGGCGCTCAGATTGCCGCGAATGCTTTGGCCAACGCGGCCTACACCTATCAATCCTTCTCAGACGACGATCTGCTCGCCTATGCCGAGGCGCTTGAGCATCCCGAGATGCAGCAGGTTTATACGCTGATGAACGCGGTCCAATATGAGATCATGGCCAATCGGTTCGAGGCCGTGGCCACCCGGCTCGCGGCGATGCAGCCCAGTCAGGACCTCTAATGCGGGCTTGGGTATTTGCGCCACTCCTGTGGCTTCTGGCTTTGCCCGCTTGGGCCGACGCGCGCATGACCGTGCTTGTCGATTTGTTGGAGCTTCGGCAAGCGGCGGTGATCCTCAGTGACGAGGGGCAGGCCCATGCCGAGATGCTGAACCAAGACATGCTGGGCGGGCAGGGCGGTCCGGGCTGGCAGATGCAGGTCGAAAGCATCCATGACGCCGGGCGCATGGTCGAAATGGTGCGCCGGGCACTGGAAGAGACGATGACCTCTGGCGAAGTCGAGCAGGCGATTGACTTCTATTCAACGGAATTGGGCGGTCGGATCGTCGGGCTGGAGAACGCGGGCCGTGCCGCCATTGCCGAGCCGGAAGTGGAGCAGATCGCGCGGGCGCACTATGGCGTATTGGCCGGGGATCATGATCCACGGGTCGCTCTGATCCGCCGCTTGATCGACGCCGCCGATATGGTTGACCGCAATGTCAGCACGGCGCTCAACAGCAATTTCCAGTTCCTGCGCGGAATGCGCGACGGTGGCGCCTTGGAAGACAGTGACGAAGACCTCTTGGCCGAGGTCGGCGCCGAGCTGGAGGCGGTTACCGAAGACACCTCTGTCTGGATGCACGCCTATCTGCTGCTGGCCTATCACCCCCTGCGCGACGCCGAGATTGCACAATATGCTCAATTTGCCGAGACAGGCGCCGGGCGTGCCCTCAACCGGGCGCTTTTCGACGGGTTTGGCCGGGCTTATGAGGATATCTCTTACGGGCTTGGGCGTGCTCTGGCCCTGAATATGGTGGCCGAAAGCCTCTGACAGGGGCAGAGAATTGAGCGCGAAAACCTACTTGACTTGTCCCGCCATTCCGAAGATAAGCCCGCATCCCGGCGGGTAATCCGTCCTAGGGATTGATTTTTAATGACGCCCTAAGGGCGCGCTGTTCGAGGCGGATTGGCCGGAAAGCCATCCACAAACTCCCAAGCGGGGGCCACAGAACGCGGATGACAGAAAAGGAAGACGCATGTTTGCGGTCATCAAGACAGGCGGCAAGCAATACAAAGTGCAATCCGGCGATATGCTGCGGGTTGAACGTATTGCGGCCAATGCTGGTGAAACAGTCCAGTTCAACGAAGTTCTGATGCTCGGCGGCGACAGTCCCGTGCTCGGCGCGCCTATGGTTAAAGATGCAGGCGTTCAGGCCGAAGTCGTTGACCAGATCAAAGGCGAAAAGGTTATCAACTTCGTCAAGCGTCGCCGGAAGCACTCTTCCAAGCGTACCAAAGGTCACCGTCAGAAACTGACCTTGATCAAGATCACCGACATCCTGTCTTCGGGCGCGGATAAGTCGGGCGTTGCTGCTGCCATCGGCACCGGCTCAGTAAGCGCTGCCGCTGTTGCTGCGATCACCGGCAAGTCCGATGATGCTGCAAAGCCAGCCAAGAGCAAGAAGGCCGCCGCACCTAAGGCGAAAGCCGAAAAAGCCGCGCCGAAGGCCAAGAAAGCCGACGCAGGCACCGACGACCTGAAAGAGCTGAGCGGCGTTGGCCCGGCACTTGAGAAGAAGCTGCACGAAGCGGGGATCACTTCCTTTGCCCAGATCGCAGCATGGACCGAAGCGGATATCGCTGAAGTTGACGAGAAACTGTCTTTCAAAGGCCGTATCCAGCGTGAAGGCTGGGTCGATCAGGCCAAAGAAAAGACCAAAGGCTAAGGAGAGACCGAGATGGCACATAAAAAAGCAGGCGGTTCATCCCGTAACGGGCGCGACTCAGCTGGTCGTCGCCTTGGCGTTAAGAAATATGGCGGCGAAGCCGTTATCCCTGGCAACATCATCGTGCGTCAGCGCGGCACCAAGTTTTGGCCAGCTAACGGCGTTGGCATGGGCAAAGATCACACGATCTTTGCAACCGTCGACGGCGCTGTGACCTTCCACAAAGGTCTGAAAAACCGCACGTTTATTTCGGTTTTGCCACGCGCGGAGGCCGCTGAATAAGCCGTACCCCAAAGGGTTTGAAAAAATCAGGGATCGGCGATACCGCCGGTCCCTTTTCTTTTTCCGGGACATGTCCCATGCGTTTGTTTTTCAGTTCAAGGCTCGACGGCCTGTCAGATCGTTTTACCGTTCTTGGCGGGACAGGGCCGAATTTTGATAAAGTCGTTACATTCGGCAGGGAGGAATATGTCGGATGTATCAACGCCCCGAAGCGCTGTTTGTGCCTCATCGGGGCAGGGGCGGCCAGCTTGGACCAAAGCCCCCAATCCAGTCTGTTCGGAGGAGGAACATGACGATGCAGTTGGAAGCGATTGTGAACCAACCAGTTATTGAGACAGAGCGTTTTGACCTACGCCCGGTGCGCCGGTCGGATATGGGCATGATTGAGATGTATGCCAGCGACCCTCGGGTCGCCAATGCGACATCCTCTATCCCGCATCCGCTGCCGCCGGGCAGTGTCGAAGCCTATGTGACCCGCGCAATGTCGGATGACCGGGAAGAAGACGTCTGGGTCATGGATGGCAGCCGCGCGGAGAGTTCCGAGGTCATGGGGGTGATCTCTCTCACCCGGCTCGACCGCAACCAATCCGAAATCGGCTATTGGGTCGCCCCGGCGTTCTGGAACACCCATCTGGCCTCCGACGCGGTGCAGGCTTTGGTGGATGCCAACCCCTTGGGCAATGACGCGCTTTTTGCCTCTGTTTTCCATGACAACCCGGCCTCGGCCAAGGTGCTCACCAACGCAGGGTTTGTCTATCTCGGCGACGCGGAAACCTATTGCTTGGCCCGCGATGCTGCCGTACCCACATGGACCTATAGCTGCAAGCTGTAGCTCCGTTTCCCGCGCCTGAAAGGCAAGACCATGAAGTTTCTCGACCTGTGCAAAGTCTATATCCGATCCGGTGCCGGGGGCGGCGGCTGTGTGTCGTTCCGACGCGAGAAATACATCGAATATGGCGGTCCGGATGGCGGCGATGGCGGCACCGGCGGCTCGGTTTGGGCCGAGGCAGTGGATGGGCTGAACACGCTGATCGATTTTCGCTATCAGCAGCACTTCTTTGCCAAGAACGGGCAACCCGGCATGGGCAAACAGCGCACCGGCAAGGATGGCGATGACATCATCCTGCGTGTGCCCGTCGGCACGGAGATCCTCGACGAGGATCAAGAAACGGTCATCGCGGACCTGACAGAGCTGGGCCAGCGCGTCCAGCTAGCGCGTGGTGGCAATGGCGGCTGGGGCAACCTGCACTTCAAATCCGCCACCAACCAAGCGCCGCGCCGCTCAAACCCGGGCCAAGAGGGCGTCGACCGTACGCTCTGGCTGCGGCTCAAGCTGATCGCCGATGTGGGGCTTTTGGGTCTGCCGAACGCGGGTAAGTCGACCTTCCTCGCCACGACATCGAACGCGCGGCCAAAGATTGCGGATTACCCTTTCACCACGCTGCACCCGAACCTTGGGGTGGTTGGTGTCGATAACACAGAATTCGTCGTAGCCGATATTCCCGGCCTTATCGAAGGCGCTTCCGAAGGGCGCGGGCTGGGCGATCTTTTCCTAGGCCATGTCGAGCGTTGCGCGGTGTTGCTACACCTGATCGACAGCACGTCCGAGACTGTGGCGGAAGATTATCACACCATCATCGGCGAGCTGGAAGCCTATGGTGGCGATCTGGCGGAAAAGCCGCGCGTCACGGTGTTGAATAAAGTTGATGCGCTGGATGAAGAAGAGCGGGCAAGTCGTTTGAGTGACTTGGAAAAAGCTTGCGGCGGCGAGGTGATGATGATGTCCAGTGTCGCCGGTGAAGGCGTGACCGAAGTGTTGCGGACCCTACGCCAAAACATCGATGACGACCGCCTCCGCTTCCGCACCACCGAGGAAGACACGCCTTGGCAACCCTAAGCACCGCCCGCCGTGTCGTTATCAAGATCGGCTCCGCCCTTTTGGTGGACCGCGACAGCGGCAATTTGCGCCGGGATTGGCTGACCGGATTGGCGCAAGATGTGTTGTGGCTCAAAGGGTTGGGCTGCGACGTTGTACTGGTTTCCTCGGGCTCAATTGCACTTGGACGGGGTGTCTTGGGCCTCCCGCCGACTGTCTTGGCGCTGGAGCAAGCACAGGCGGCGGCGGCTGTCGGGCAAATCCGCCTCGCGCGAGCTTACGAAGAGGTGCTCGCCCCCCATGGCATCACGACCGCGCAGGTCTTGGTCACGCTGGAAGACAGCGCCAACCGTCGCCGATACCTCAACAGCCGCGCCACGCTTGAGCAGTTGCTTTCGCTCGGCGTCGTGCCGATCGTGAATGAGAATGACACGGTGGCGACCGATGAAATCCGCTTTGGCGATAACGACCGTCTCGCGGCGCAGATCGCGGTGACAGTGGGGGCGGACCAGTTGATCTTGCTTTCCGATGTGGATGGGTTCTACAGCGCCAATCCTTCGCAGGATCCCACCGCGCGACGCTATGAGGTGATCGACAGTATCACGCCCGAGATTGAGGCGATGGCGGGCGATGCCGGGTCGGGTTTGTCCAAAGGTGGCATGAAGACCAAACTGATGGCCGCGCGCACGGCGACCACGGCAGGCTGCGCGATGGCGATCACCGATGGTTTTGTCATGCGACCGCTCACGGCACTTGAAGGTGGGGCGAATGCCACGTGGTTCAGCGCGCAGAGCGATCCGCAGGCCGCGCGCAAACGTTGGATCGCCGCGATGAAACCGCGCGGGGCGGTCACTGTGGACGCCGGCGCGGTCGCGGCCCTGGCGCGGGGCACATCGCTGTTACCCGCGGGGGTGACGGCTGTCGAAGGCCGTTTTGAGCGCGGTGACAGCATCGCCATGTACGACCCGGCGGGGCATGCCGTGGGCCATGGTCTCAGCCGCTATTCCGCCGAAGAGATCGGGCAGATCAAGGGCCACAAAAGCGCAGAGATCGAGGCCCTGCTGGGCTATCCCGGGCGGGCGGCCTTGATTCATCGGGACGACATGGCGCTCTAGGCGCGCGCAAGATTAAGACAGGGGCATAAGGCTATGAGTGACATCGAAAATATATCTAAATTGATGGCCGATATCGGGGCCCGCGCCCGCGCCGCAGCAGCGCGTCTGGCAAGCGCCACGGCAGAGCGTAAACATGCCGCATTGATCAGCGCCGCCGACGCCGTTTGGAAGAACCGGGCCGAGATCATCGCCGCCAATGCGCAGGATCTCGACTTTGGTCGCGATAAGGGACTGTCGGATGCGATGATGGACCGGCTGATGCTGGACGAAGACCGCATTCGCAGCATGGTCGACGGGCTGCGCTCGGTCGCGGAACAGGCCGACCCAGTGGGAGAGATCATCGCCGAATGGGACCAGCCTTCGGGGCTAAACATCCAGCGTGTTCGGACCCCGCTTGGCGTGATCGGCGTGATCTATGAATCGCGTCCGAATGTAACGGCAGACGCGGGGGCGCTTTGCCTCAAGGCCGGTAACGCGGTGATCCTGCGCGGCGGGTCTGAGAGCTTTCATTCTTCCCGCGCCATCCACGCCTGCCTACAACAGGGGTTGCGGGATGCGGGCATGCCCGAGGATGCGGTGCAACTGGTGCCCACACGCGACCGGGCGGCGGTGCGTGAAATGCTAACCATGACCGATACCATCGACGTGATCGTGCCGCGGGGCGGCAAGGGGCTTGTTGGGTTGGTACAGCGTGAGGCGCGCGTGCCGGTCTTTGCCCATCTTGAAGGGATCGTGCATATCTATATCGACGCCGAGGCCGACCCTGAGAAAGCGCTTAAAGTGGTGCTGAACGCCAAGACACGGCGCACGGGCATCTGCGGCGCGGCGGAGTGTTTGCTGATCCACGAGGGTATCGCCAAGACCATTGGCAAAGGTGTGATCCGGGCCTTGATCGATGCCGGTGTCGAAGTGCGCGCCGATGCGGCACTGCAGGATATCCCCGGCACGGTTCCGGCGAGCGAGACGGATTGGGGGCAAGAGTACCTCGACATGATCGTGGCGGCGCGCGTCGTGCCCGATGTCCAGGCTGCCATGGCCCATATTCGCCAGTACGGGTCGGGCCATACGGACTGCATCCTGACCGAGAACACTGAGACAGCGACGGAATTCTTCAGCGGGTTGGACTCGGCGATTCTGATGCACAACGCCTCCACTCAATTCGCGGATGGGGGAGAGTTTGGCATGGGTGCGGAGATCGGCATCGCGACGGGCAAACTGCACGCCCGCGGCCCCGTCGGTGCGGCGCAGTTGACGAGCTTTAAGTACCTCGTTCGGGGCGCGGGAACGGTGCGCGGCTGACCCTTAGAAAGACAGGGTGAGGACCGTGTCAGCGCTGTCTACTGTGATTTCATTCCCCTGCGCTTGGGCCAAAATGGGCAAGAGCGCGAATTGGACCTGTGCAGGTTGTAGCGACTGGTCTGGATTCGGCTGAGACAATAGCGCCCAAAGTGCGGGGTCTATCGCGATCTTGTCGGCTTCGGCATGCAGACGCCATTGGCCAGCCTCTACGGTAATGGTGATCCGCCCGCCATGGTGCAAAGCCGTCTCCATACAAAGCAGCGATAGGAACGCCATTCGCACGCAGTTGCGCGATTGGGGGCTTGTGATCTGCCAGTCAATCTCAACCCGTGAGGCGGTATAGAGATCGCGCAGGATCGATGTCACTTCATTCTGGCCCATGGTCTGATCGCCAGCGGCCCCGAAAGCGATGCGGAAAAACCGGATACGGGCCGAGGCGCTTTCGACACTTTGGCCGATCAGGGCAAGCTCTGGCCCCGGTGCGGCCCCGGTGCCAGCCATTTCAAGCAGTTCAAGCCCGTTGTTGATGGCGCCGATTGGCGATATTAAGTCGTGGCAGATGCGGCTGCCGATCAGCGCGGGCAGGTCGATGTTAAATTGGTCCATGGTGGCCCCTTAGGATGATTGGAAACGGCATGGATGATCTGAACGCGCTGCTGACGCCGGGCATGCTGGTCATGCACCCGCAGCATCCCGAATGGGGCACGGGCCAAGTGCAAAGCAACATCGGCGGCAAGGTGACGGTCAACTTTCGTGACCAGGGTAAGGTGGTCATAGATAGCTTTCGTTTGGAATTAATGCCGGTCTTTGATGAGGGATGACCCTTTCTAAATCCTTAATGGTGGAAGAAATTTTCTTTGAAGCAACCAGAGGGAGAGTAACCGGTTTTCACTTTCCTTGCAACTGTTGCGCCTTGCCAGTCGATTGCCTATCAGGCGAAGACTTTCATTTCGGGCATAGGATTGGCCGATGCCGCGGGGCGTTGCAGCAGATTTTCAAGTCAGACTGGCGCAGACGGACGCTGATGTGCAGGCCGCGCAGCGGCTCCGCTATGATGTCTTCGTGCAAGAGCTGGGCGGCGGCGGGCCGATGGTCGATCACACCGCCGGGCTGGAGCAAGACCGGTTCGACCCCTACTTTGATCATCTGCTTTTGACGGATCTGCGTAAAGACAAGCTTGCGGGCGTTTACCGGGTGATGCGCGGGGATATGGCCGCGCGGGCAGGCGGGTTCTATTCAGAGACGGAATACGATCTGACACCGCTGAAGAATTCGGGACGTAAACTATTGGAATTGGGGCGGTCTTGCCTTGATCCTGCCTATCGCGGTGGCACGGCGATGCACCACCTTTGGGCCGCGCTCGGGCGCTATGTGGCCGAGCATGAGATCGAGGTTCTGTTCGGCGTGGCAAGTTTTCACGGCACCGATACGGCCGCCTTGGCCGAACCGCTTTCGCTGTTGCATCATCGGCACTTGGCGCCCGCAGACCTGCGCGTGCGCGCCCGTGAAATCACACCGATGGACCTGATCCCTGAGGCCGAGCTTGACCGGCGCAAAGCCATGCTGGCCGTGCCGAGCCTGATCAAAGCCTATCTCCGGCTGGGCGGCACCGTGGGCGAGGGGGCCTATATCGACCGTGCCTTTAACACCACGGATGTCTGCCTGATCTTGGACACGAAACAGATGAGCGCGCGTCAGACACGGTTCTATGGCGGAGGCGCAGGATGACCACGACTTGGGACAGTGACCAGCCACCGCCCAAGCGGCACCTGACCCTTGGGGGGATGTTGCGCGTGGCGCTGCGCGGTGTGCTCTTGGCGCTTTTGGTTTTTGGCGGGCTGGTGGTCTTGTTGCTGTTGCGGCTGATCGAGCGGCCAATTTTCGGCCTGCACCGGCCCATCACGCCCCATATCACGCAAATGGTATGCCGAGCCGCATTCTGGGTGCTTGGCATGCGCTTTGTCAGGCGGGGCACCCCGATGGAGCGGCGCGGCGCGGTGGTGGCCAACCATACGTCGTGGCTGGATATTTTCGCGCTGAACGCGGCCAAACGGATCTATTTCGTCTCCAAATCCGAAGTCGCGGGCTGGCCCGGCATCGGCTGGTTGGCGCGGGCGACGGGGACGGTCTTTATCCGCCGCGACCGGGCCGAGGCGCGCAGCCAGACAGAGGTTTTTCGGACACGGCTGTTGGCGGGGCATAAGCTGCTGTTCTTCCCAGAGGGCACCAGCACCGACGGGCTGCAAGTGCTGCCCTTCAAAACAACCCTTTTTGAGGCTTTTTTCGACCCGGCCTTGCGTGACGAGATCGCGGTTCAGCCGGTGAGTGTGATCTACCATGCGCCTCAGGGCGAAGACCCGCGGTTTTATGGATGGTGGGGGGATATGTCATTTGGGGCGCATCTGCTGACGACACTGGCCGCGCGAAAACAGGGTGCGGTCGAGGTGGTCTATCACCCGCCGCTTCCGGTAGCCGATTTCGCGGGGCGCAAGGCGCTGGCGCAACATTGCGAGGCGATCGTGCGGGCAGGGCATGCCGATCCCCGGTCGGGCCTGCAATAAGCCCCTTGCGCTGCGGCGCGCGCTGGCATATATGCGCACCACTTGAACCCGCAGTCGGGGTTGGGCCTTTTGGGGAGAAATCCCAAAACGTCCGCCGGTTGGCAGCATGACGCTGTCATACCCCCGATGAGGCTAAACCGGAAAGGTATAAAGACATGGCTCTTCCTGAGTTCTCCATGCGCCAACTGCTTGAAGCAGGCGTACACTTTGGTCACCAGACACAGCGCTGGAACCCCCGCATGGGCCCGTACATCTACGGCGCACGCAACGGCATCCACATCATGGACCTCACGCAAACCGTTCCTATGCTGGACGATGCGCTGAAAGTGATCCGTGACACCGTCGCCAAAGGCGGCAGTGTTCTCTTCGTTGGCACCAAGCGTCAGGCTGCTCAGCCGATCGCCGAAGCCGCAGAGAAATGCGCACAGTATTACATGAACCACCGTTGGCTCGGCGGCACGCTGACCAACTGGCAGACCGTTTCGCAGTCGATCAACCGTCTGAAAAACATCGATGAGCAGTCCGAGCGCGGCTTTGAAGGCCTGACCAAGAAAGAGCGTCTTGGTATGGAGCGTGACCAGTACAAACTGGAAGCATCGCTGGGCGGCATCCGCGAAATGGGCGGCCGTCCTGACCTGCTTTTCGTCATCGACGTGAAAAAAGAAGCACTGGCCATCGCCGAAGCCAACAAACTGGGCATCCCAGTTGTGGCCGTGGTTGACACCAACTGCTCGCCCGACGGCGTTGACTACATCATCCCCGGCAACGACGACGCGGCCCGCGCCATCTCGCTTTACTGCGATCTGGCATCGCGCGCTGCTCTCGACGGCATGTCCGCTCAGCTGGGTGCGGCAGGCGTTGATCTGGGCGCCATGGAAGAAGCCCCCGAAGAGGAAGCCGTAAGCGAAGAAAGCACCGGCGTCGAAATCGGCAACGCATCCGAAGAGACCGTGCATGACGATGCCATGGGCAAAGACGCGCCGCTGGACATCGAATCCAAGAAAGAGACCGTCGCAAAAGCCGAAGGCTAAGCGTCACGGACCTGAAACACGGGGCAGGGTAACCTGCCCCGATTTCCACCAGTAGCGGGCCTTGGGCCTGAACCCGATTTCCAAAGGAGAACCAAGAGATGGCAATCACAGCATCCATGGTCAAGGAACTGCGCGACAGCACCGGCGCGGGCATGATGGACGCCAAAAAGGCACTGACAGAAAGCAACGGCGACATGGAAGCCGCCGTTGACTGGCTGCGCACCAAAGGTCTTGCCAAAGCGGCGAAGAAATCCGGCCGTACCGCAGCCGAAGGTCTTGTGGCTGTCAAGGTTGAAGGCAGCCGCGGTGTCGCGGTTGAGGTGAACTCCGAAACCGACTTCGTTGGCAAGAACGCCGAGTTCCAGTCCATGGTCAGCAACATCGCCGATGCAGCGCTGAAAGTGGACGATGTCGAAGCGCTGAAAGCGGCTGAGATCAATGGCAAATCCGTTGAAACCACGCTGACCGACGCCATCGCCAAAATCGGCGAGAACATGTCCCTGCGCCGCATGCAGAGCATCGAAGGCGAGACCGTTGTCTCTTACGTGCACAACGCAGCCGCGCCCGGCATGGGCAAGATCGGTGTTCTGGTCGCCATGAACGGTGGCAACGAAGAACTGGGCAAGCAGATCGCGATGCACATCGCCGCTGTGAACCCTGCATCGCTGTCCGAAGCTGATCTGGACCCAGCCGTGGTCGAGAAAGAAAAGCAAGTTCAGATGGACATCGCCCGTGAAAGCGGCAAGCCCGAAGCCGTGATCGAGAAAATGATCACCGGCCGGATGCAGAAGTACATGTCTGAAGTGACGCTGGTGAACCAGTCCTTCGTTGTGAACCCTGATCTGACCGTCGGCAAAGCTGCCGAAGAAGCGGGCGCGACCATCACCGGTTTCGTGCGTCTGGAAGTTGGCGAAGGCATCGAGGTCATCAAAGAAGACTTCGCAGCAGAAGTGGCAAAAGCCGCGAAAGGCTAAGCCTTTTCGTCATGCTGAATATGGGGCGGCGCATTCCAATGCGCCGCCCTTTTTCGTTGGAGGGATACGCATGGCGGCGCTGCCAATGCGCAGGGCGGGGGCCGTGAACGAAGAGTATCTGGGGATGGGTAGGGATCCGGTCAGCCAGGTGAAAAATAAACCTGACTGAAACCGGCGGGCCCAAAAGCGCCTTGGTATTACAAGGATTTAAAGCCCGTCGTACCGTTGATGCGAACACCCGCGATACTGGCGGACCATGGCCATCTACTACCTGAGGTGCCAGTAAGGTATTCCATACCCTAATATATTACGGATCCATCACAAACATCTGGTTCGCAAAAGCGGCCTTCAGCACCGCCTGAGCTGTCGTCTCAACCGACAGCGCTTCTCGGGCGAGGCGCAGGTGTTTTTCGACGGTGGGGGCTGTCAGACCCATCAACAGAGCGATGTCCTGCGTTGTTTTGCCATCTCCGACCCATTGCAGTACCTCTAGCTGGCGCCGCGTAAGGCTTCGGTTGGGGCTGCTATAGGGCAGGGACAGGATCTTTAGATGCGCGATTTCATTCATCAACTGAATGTCGGCGCCATGCTCGTCCCAGATCGCATCGACCTCGTCTTGGGTCAGGCCGCGCCGTGCCGTCAAGGCGATCGCGCCTTTGGACCGCGCCGAGATTGAACGGAAACTGATCGTGTAGCCCGCGGTCACCTCCATCCGCGCGTTGAAATCAACCACCCGTTTCTCGGACTCCGACAGGTCATCGCCATGCGTGATCTCGGGCAGGGTGCCCCAGCTACAAGCGCCTTCGTTGTTCAGCGCCCATCTGAGCATAGGCGCGTTGAAGTACAGCCCGCTATGAAGATAGCCGTTAAGATACTCCGGGCTTTGATTGCTCAGAATAACAAAATCCGCCGGATCCCCCAGCGATGTCGGCGTTCGGTAGCGCGTAAACCCGTAGATCAGCCGGTCAAACCCATAGTCAGCCATCTGTCGTGTATGGGCATCCCAGAGTTCTTCGATTGTCGGGCTATGCGCGATTTGATGAAGATAATCGCGCAAATTCATTAGCTTACAATACAACGTTGAAGGGCTTGGATGGCCAAAACATAGCCGTGTACACCGAAACCGCAGATTTGTCCGATGGCCACAGGGGCGATGTAGGACCTATGGCGAAAGCTCTCACGGGCATGGATATTACTCAAATGCACTTCGACCACAGGGAGTTCGACAGAGGCAATGGCATCCATCAGCGCGATCGACGTATGCGTATAGGCGCCAGCATTCAGAATGATACCAGCATGTTGGCCACGGGCCTCATGGATCAAGTCGATCAACGCGCCTTCGTGATTGGACTGCGCAAACTGCATCTCCAATTCCAGCCGCGCAGTTTCCGCCGCGCAGAGAGCCTCAACATCCGCCAAGGTCGTCTTGCCATAGACCTCAGGCTGTCGCGTGCCCAACAGGTTCAGGTTCGGGCCGTTCAAAATAAGTACAGAGGCCATAATCACTCGCTTTAAAACATCTAGATAGTGTTAGCGGAGCGAAACTGGCGCTGTCCAGCGTCAGGTGGCATTGAGGTGCTACTGTGGCGAGAAGATCGCAACAACGGGGCCAATACCGTAATATGTAAAACTCATAATCAGTATTATGTAAATAAATGGCGTCCTAAGGGTGAACCGAATGCCTTAGCCCAAGGCGTAGCCCGCGCCCCGTACGGTACGGATTGGATCACCACCGCCTTCACGGGTTAACGCCTTGCGCAGTCGTGCAATGTGAACGTCCACAGTGCGCGTGTCGACATAGATATCGCGGCCCCAAACGTGGTCGAGCAACTGGTCGCGGCTGAACACGCGGCCGGGTTTCTCAAGCAGCGTTGTCAGCAGCCGATATTCTGTTGGCCCCAGTTTCAGTTCATTGCCCGCACGGCTTACGCGATGGCGTTCTGGATCAAGCTGGATGTCATCAAAGCTGAGTAGCGCGCCTGCGGCTGCAGGTCGTGTGCGCCGCAACTGCGTTCTCACACGCGCCATGAGTTCGCGCAGATTGTATGGCTTGATGACATAGTCATCCGCGCCGGTCTCAAGGCCCCGCACGGTGTCCACTTCCTCGGATCGCGCCGAGAGCATGATGACCGGGATATGCCGAGTGCTCTCTCGCGACTTCAACTGGCGGCAGACTTCGATGCCGCTCATTAAGGGCATCATCCAATCGAGGATCACCAGATCAGGTGCGGCCTCTGACACCAGCAACATGGCTTCTTCACCATCCTCGGCGCGCCGCACCTCAAAGCCTTCGGCTTCGAGGTTGTAGGCCAATACCTCACGTTGCGCGGGTTCGTCTTCTACCAGCAAAACCTGTGGCCGGGTCACGTCCATGGTTTCAGTCCTTCGTGGTGATCGAGGTGCGGTCGGCCTTGGGCCTGTCGTCCTCAGGCGTCTCACCGGTCACCAGATAGACGACCTGTTCTGCGATGGCCGTGACATGGTCGCCCATACGCTCGACGTTTTTGGCAATGAAATGCAGGTGCATGCAGGCTGTGATGCTGCGCGGGTCTTCCATCATGAAGGTCAGGAATTCACGGAACAGCGCATTATACATCTGGTCGACATCTTCGTCGCGGGTGATCACGTCACGCGCAAGATCGGCGTCGCGCTGGATATAGGCATCAAGCGCGTCTTTCAGCATCGCCTCAACTGCGCCGGCCATGCGGCGGATCGCACCGGTGCTGTCGCTGACTGGCTCCATCTGGTTCAGCACGCTGCTGCGCTTGGCCATGTTTTTCGCATAGTCGCCAATACGTTCGAGGTTGGCGCTAATCTTGATGACACTCAATGTCAGCCGCAGGTCAATCGCCGTGGGCGCGCGCAAAGCGATAACGCGGGCGGCGCTTTCGTTGATCTGCTCTTCCAGCCCGTCGATGGCCTTGTCCCCTGCCCGCACCTCATTGGCGAGCTCTTCGTCGCGGGTTTCAAGTGACTGGGCACCGCGGCGGATGGCGTCTTCGACCAAGCCGCCCATTTTGAGGATCTGGGCCTGAACCGCTTCCAGATCGCGGTCGAATGCTGATGCAATGTGTTGATCTGACATGATATTATCCAATACGGCCGGTGATGTAGCTTTCGGTGCGCGGGTCTTGGGGGCGCGTGAAGATGTCGTCGGTGTCGCCAAATTCCACAAGGTTGCCGAGGTGGAAGAAGGCGGTTTTCTGGCTCACTCGCGCGGCCTGTTGCATGGAGTGTGTGACGATCACGACGGAGTAGTTCTGACGCAATTCGTCAATCAATTCCTCGACTTGCGCGGTGGCGATCGGGTCAAGCGCCGAGCAAGGCTCATCCATCAACAGCACTTCGGGCTCCGTGGCCACGGCACGAGCGATGCACAGACGCTGCTGCTGGCCACCCGACAGACCCGTGCCCGGTGAATGCAGACGGTCCTTCACCTCGTTCCAGATCGCCCCACGGCGGAGCGCCTGTTCGACAATCTCGTCTAGATCAGTCTTGTTGCGCGCCAGCCCGTGAATGCGCGGGCCATAGGCCACGTTGTCGTAGATCGACTTGGGGAACGGGTTGGGCTTTTGGAACACCATGCCTACCTTGGCCCGCAGCTGCACCGGGTCGACGCGTTTGTCATAGATGTCTTCGCCGTCGATGCGAATATCACCGGTGACGCGTGCGGCGTCAATTGTGTCATTCATCCTATTGATACAGCGTAGAAAAGTCGACTTCCCGCAGCCCGAAGGGCCGATGAAGGCCGTCACTGTTTTATCGTTGATGTCGATGTCCACGTCGCGAATGGCGTGGCTGTCACCGTAGTAGACCTGCACATTGCGGGCCGCGATCTTGACGGGTTGGGTTGTCACGTCACTCTCCGAATATCTGTTGTCTTTCATGGTCCCGTCCTTTGTTTACCAGCGTCGCTCAAAGCGGCGGCGCAGCAGCACGGCGATGGCATTCATCGAGATCAGGAACACCAGCAAGATGATGATACCGCCCCAGGCGCGTTCATAGAAGGCCGGGTCGGCGCGTTTGGCCCATTCGTAAATCTGGGCCGGCATGGCGGAATTCGGGGACATCAGCCCTTCGGCGATGGTCTCCGGCGGGTTGGAGGCGATGAAGCCGACCATGCCGATAAGTAGCAAGGGTGCTGTTTCGCCAAGGGCTTGCGCCAGCCCGATGATGGTGCCGGTCAGGATGCCCGGCGCGGCCAAGGGCAGCACATGGTGAAAGACCGATTGCATCTTCGAGGCCCCTACCCCAAGCGCCGCATCACGGATCGACGGCGGCACGGATTTCAGCGAAGCGCGGGTCGAGATGATGATCGTCGGCAGGGTCATCAGTGTCAGCACCAGACCACCGACCAAGGGGGCGGAGTTCGGCAGGTGCATATAGTTGATAAATACCGCAAGGCCGAGGATGCCAAAGACGATCGACGGCACCGCAGCGAGGTTGCTGATGTTCACCTCAATGATGTCGGTGATCCAGTTCTTGGGGGCGAATTCTTCGAGATAAATCGAGGCCGCAACACCGATGGGCAGCGCCAGCACCAGCACCACCAGCATCATGGCAAAGGAACCGATCATCGACACCCCCATGCCCGCCGCTTCGGGCCGCGCGTCAGAGGCGTCGGCGCCCGTGATGAAGTCGAGGTTAAAGCGCTTTTCGAGGCTGCCGTCAGCAATCAAAACATCTACAAAATCAATCTGTTCGGCGCTGATGTTCTTGTCATTGGCGATGCTTTCGCGAGTCACACGGCCCTTGAGGTAGCCATCGACGCGGCTGTTGGTCAGGAACTCGAACTCGGCGGCGGTCCCGATCAACTCTGGGTTCGCCAGAACATGATCGCGAAGCTGTGCAGCGGCGTCTTTCGACAGGATGTCAGCCATGTCTTTCGACTTGAGATCAGTCTCGATCCCCGCCGCTTCGACCTTGTTTTCAAAGGCCGCTTTCAGCAAAGGTGAATAGCCGAAGGTCGAGACCTTTTTAATGTCTTCCAGATCACGGTTGCCGTTCTTGTCGAGCTTGTCCTCCAGAAGTGGCACGGAAAGCGTCACATAGGTCTGCTGGAACGCGCCGGTACCGCGGGAGATGATGGTGAAAAGCAGCGTCAGCAGCATCAGTAGGCCGATGACGATGGCAATGATCCCATAGAGCTTGAAACGGCCCTCGGCGGCGTTGCGGCGTTTGGTCCGCCCGTCTTGCACCAGCAGGGACGCACCGCGCGGGTCTGCAAAAGGGGCTGCGGGGTTGGGGATATCGCTCATTCGTACTGCTCCCGGTATTTACGCACGATGTAGAGGGCCAGCACGTTCAGGCCCAAGGTCAGGACGAAGAGGGTCAGGCCAAGGGCAAAGGCCACCAGCGTTTCTGGGCTGGCGAAATCGCTGTCCCCGGTCAACTGGCTGACGATGCGGGTGGTGATGGTGGTCATGGCTTCCAGCGGATTGGCCGAGATGCGGGCGATGGCCCCTGCCCCCAGCACTACGATCATCGTCTCACCGATGGCACGGCTGGCGGCCAGCAAAACGGCCCCGACGATGCCCGGCAAAGCGGCGGGGATCACGACCTGACGGATCGTCTCGGACTGGGTGGCACCCAAGCCAAAGGAGCCGTCGCGCAGCGACTGGGGCACCGCGTTGATGATGTCGTCCGACAGGGACGAAACAAAGGGGATCAGCATGATGCCCATGACCAAACCAGCGGTCAGCACCGAGGTCGCGCCAGACATCCAGTCAACGCCCAGCAGCCCTGCATCCCCCCGGCCAAAGACCTGCACAAGGAACGGTCCAACCGTCAGCAGCGCGAAGAGACCGTAAACGATGGTTGGGATACCAGCGAGGATCTCCAGCAGCGGCTTGGCTGTGGCGCGCACTTTGGGACCGGCATATTCACTTAGGTAAATCGCGGCGAAGAGCCCGATGGGCACAGCCACCAGCAGCGCAATGAAAGAGATATAGAGCGTCCCCCAAAGCAGCGGCAGGATCGAAAGGTCACTGTCCCCGCGAAAGTTTGGCGCCCAAGACGAGCCGAAGAAGAAATCAGTCCATGGATGCAGATTAAAGAAGTTGATCGTCTCGAACAGCATCGACAGCACAATGCCCACGGTGGTGAGGATCGCGAGGGAGGCCGCAAGGATCAGCAGAGCTTTGATGCCACCCTCGACCCGGTTACGGGCGCGGAATTCGGCATCGGTTTCGCGCAGCACCAGAAAAAGCGCGATCAAGGCGATGAGTGCGACGACAATGTTGCGCCAAAAATTGCCCGTGGCCGTCATCTGACGGTAGGCCTGCGCGGCGGCGAGGACTTCGGGGCTGATCTCGGCCCCGATGGCGACGCCGCGTTCGGCCAGCCATGCGCGCAGATCGTCCGCGGCAGATAGGTCCGTTGCGTCGCCCGCGCTGAGAGCACCGGCAGAAACCGCCGCATCCAGCCCATCGGCCAACCGGCGTACATCGCTCATGATCAGGTTAACGGAAGACCCTTCGGGCACAGCCTCGGCAGGGATCATGTCGACCACCGAAGATTGCACCAGCATCGGCTGCACCAGCAGCCAGAGGCCCAGAACCAAAAGCGCGGGCACCGCCACGCTCATCACCGCGTTATAGCCGTAATAGCTTGGCAGCGAATGCAGATTGCGGCTGTCGCCTTGGGCAGAGGCCAAAGCCCGCCGCCGCGCAAGGAAGTAGCCGCCCAGTGCCAAAGCCGCGATCAGGATGACCAGTGGCAGCACCGCGCCTGTTGTCAGTATTTGTCCCACATGTCCCCCGGTGGATCAAAAAGCGAAAAACCGGGGGCAGTTGCCCGCCCCCGGCGTCGTTTAGGTTAGGTTTAGGAACCGCTGCCCATGACGGTCTCGTCGGCAACCACGGACTGGGTGTCGGCCAGCTCGGGGTCGGACACCAGACCGTATTCGGCCAGAGGGCCGTCGGGGCCAGCAACTTCGTCAGCGACGAAGAATTCTGCGTATTCTTTCAGACCGGGGATCACGCCGATGTGGGCTTTCTTGACGTAGAAGAACAGCGGGCGCGACACGGGGTAGTCACCCGAGGCGATGCTCTCGGTGGTTGGCTCAACGCCGCCCATGGTGGCAACCTGCAGCTTGTCGGTGTTGTTCTCATAGAAGGCCAGACCAAAGACGCCAATGCCGTCTTGGTTGCTTTCGATGCGTGCCAGCGTTTCGGTGTAGTCGCCGTCAATGTCGACGGATTTACCATCGGTGCGCAGGCTGATGCACTCTTTCTCGGCGGCATTCTTGTCGCCGTCCGCCGCTTCTGCGAATGCTTCCAGATCGCCCGTTTCTTCGCAGCCTGCGAGGATCACTTTTTCCTCAAAGACTTCGCGCGTGCCGTGTTTGGTGCCGGGAATGAAGGCTTGGATCGGCTGGGCTGGGAAAGCGGGGTTAACCTGATCCCACGTGGTGTAGGGGTTTGCGGTCACTTCGCCGTCGACGACAACCTTGGCGCTGAGGGCCTTGTACCAATCGGTCGGGGTGAACTCAAAAGTCTCGCCGTTGATGTCGGAGGCGAAAACGATGCCATCATAGCCAACGCGCACTTCGATGATGTCGGTCACGCCGTTCTCGGCACAGGCCGCCACTTCGGCGTCTTTGATCTGGCGCGAGGCATTGGCCACATCGATGGTGTTCTCGCCCACGCCTTCGCAGAAACGCTTGAGGCCAGCCGAAGAGCCGCCCAATTCCACGACCGGTGTCGGGAAGTCAAAGTTTTCGCCGAAGGCTTCGGCGACGATGGAGGCATAGGGCAGCACGGTCGAGGAACCGGCAACCTGTACTTGGTCACGCGCGGCAGCGGCAGTTGCGGATACGGCGGCAATCGCCAGGGCGGAAGTGGTGAGTTTTGCGAGTGACATGATATCTCCTGTCAGATGCGAATTGGTGACCACCCCATGGTGATCTGCGCCCCGTCTATGAAGGCGGTGCTGTGCTTTTGTGACAGCAACGTTACAGTTTCATGACAGTCGGCCTGAATCACCAAATTTCTGCAAAATTTAGTCAGATTCCGTTTTCATCGGCAAAATCACGCGGAATTCGGCCCCTTGGCCGGGGGTGCTGGTCACCTTAAGCCGCCCGCGGTGGCGATTCATGATGTGTTTGACGATGGCCAGGCCCAACCCTGTCCCCCCAAGCGCGCGGCTGCGGTGACTGTCGACGCGGTAAAACCGTTCGGTCAGGCGCGGCAGGTGAATTGCATCAATGCCGGGGCCGTGGTCGCGCACGCTGACATAGACCGCCGGGCCGCGCATCGCCGGGTCATGGGCCGTGCTTTTAACCGAGATCTCGACCCTGTTGTCGCGCCCGCCGTATTTAATCGCGTTCTCGATAAGATTGGTAAAGACCTGCACCAATTGGTCCGCATCCCCCAGCACAAGCGCCGGGGCATCGCCCAATGTCGGCGCCAATGTCACGTTGCTATCCACCGCCAGCGGGGCGAGGTTGCGCAGGGTGCCGCGCAGCACATCGCGCAGGTCAATCGGCACTTCCGGGCGCACGCGCTCTTCGGCCTCGACCCGGCTGAGCGACAAAAGCTCGCCCACCAGTCGGTTCATCCGCTCGGCTTCCTGCGCCATGATCCCCAGAAAACGCTCGCGCGCCGCCGTGTCATCACGCGCCGGGCCTTGCAGCGTTTCGATAAATCCGATGAGCGCGGTCAGCGGGGTGCGCAACTCGTGGCTGACATTGGCCACGAAATCGCGGCGCATTTGCCCGGCCTGCGCCATCTCCGTCACATCGTTGAAGCTGAGCAGGACAATCCCATGCGCCCCCACCGGGCGCAGGCTGACGTCATAGGTGGTGCCGTGTTCGCCGCCAATGCTGGTGAAACGCGCTTGGCAGGGGCCCGCCCCCGAAAGACACCGCTCCACCGCTTCGACCAGCCCCGGCTGGCGCAGCGCGGTGACAAAGTGGCGGCCCAGTAGCCCCTTGCCCAGCAAATCTTCGGCGGGGGCGTTCAGAACGGTGATCCGCTCTTCGGCGTTGATGGCCACGCTTGGCAGCGGCAGCGCCGCCACCACATCGGCAAGGGTCACGGCGGTGTTGCCCATGTCAGAGCGGTTCAAGATCGCGACGGAAGCGCGCGGCGTTTTCGGCATAGTGTTTGGCGCTGGCGGTCAACTGTTGGATCGCCTGTGCATCGAGTTCGCGCACCACTTTGCCCGGCACGCCCATAACGAGTGATCCATCGGGGATCACCTTGTTCTCGGTGATCAGCGCCCCTGCCCCGATCAGGCAGTTCTTGCCAATCTTGGCCCCATTCAGCACCGTGGCCCCCATGCCGATCAAGCTGTTGTCGCCGATGGTGCAGCCGTGCAGCATGACTTTGTGGCCGATGGTGCAATCCTCGCCCACGGTCAGCGGATAGCCCATATCGGTGTGAAAGACGCAGTTCTCTTGCACGTTGCTGCCGCGACCCACGGTGATCATCTCATTGTCGCCGCGCAGGGTGCTGCCGAACCAGACAGAGGCGTCAGGCCCGAGTGTGACTTTGCCGATCACATTGGCATCCGGCGCGACCCAAGCATCCGGAGAGACATCGGGGCGGGCATCAGCAAGGGCGTAAAGGGTCATTTCAACTCCTCAAATTCAGATTGCAGACGGCGGACATGGTCCTTGATCGCGGGCTGTTGGCTCAGCCGCAGCCGCGCGGCGGTGATGATGGATTTCAGCCGTGCCTCGGTCTGATCAAGGTCGTCATTCACCAGCACGAAGTCATAGCCATCCCAGTGGCTGATCTCGTCCCAGCTTTTGCCCATGCGTTTGGCAATGGTCTCGGCATCGTCCTGCCCACGGCTTTCCAAACGGCGTTTCAATTCGGTGATCGAGGGCGGCAGCAGGAAGATCGACAGCGTGTGGGTGTTCAGATCCGAGTTGCGGATTTGCTGTGCGCCCTGCCAATCGATGTCAAAGAGGATATCTTGCCCCTGATCGATCGCCGCCTGCACGGGCGCCTTGGGCGAGCCATAGAAATTGCCGAAGACATGGGCATGTTCCAGCATCTCGCCCTCGGCCACGGCCTGACGGAAGTGCTCCTCGCCGACGAAGCGGTAATCGGTGCCGTCCTCCTCGCCCGGACGGGGGGCGCGGGTGGTGGCGGAAACCGAGAACTTGATCGTCGGATCCCATGCGCGCAGGGCGCGGGCCATGGTCGATTTGCCCGCCCCGGAGGGGGAACTTAGGATGATCAGAAGGCCGCGTCGGCTTGGGTTTGTCACGTCTTACTCCACATTTTGCACTTGTTCGCGCATTTGGTCGATCACCGCCTTCAGGGCCAGACCGACAGTCGTCAATTCGGTGCTCTGCGCCTTGGAGCAGAGCGTGTTGGCTTCGCGGTTGAACTCCTGCATCAGGAAATCCAGCTTGCGCCCCACCGGCCCGCCCTGCCCGATCAGCGCCCGGGCGGCGGCGACATGGGCAGCAAGGCGGTCAATCTCTTCGGTGACATCGGCTTTGACCGCGATCAAGGCCAGCTCTTGGGCCACCCGGTCGGCATCCGCGCCTTCGCTGTTGTCGAGCACCCTTGCGAGGTTGCGGTGCAGATTGGTGGCGCTGTCTTCGCGGCGCGCCTCGGCCAAAGCGGCGGCTTCGGCGGCAAGGTTTTCGACCTCGGTCAATTGCGCTTGCATGACCGTGGCCAGCGCCGCGCCTTCCTGCTCACGCATGGCGTTGAAGTCGCGCAGCAAGGCGGGCATTTCCGACAGCAAAGCGTCGCGCAGCGCGTCGATGTCCTGTGCCTGCTCGGCCTGTTCCAGCACGCCGCGCATGGTGAGAATGTCGCTTGCCCGCGAGGGCGCGAGCGACACACCGGCATCCATCGCGCGGGCCTCAATCTCATGCAGGGCGGTCAGCAGCGTGTCGACATGCGCCGCGTTGACCTGCAAGCTGCCGTCGCTCTCAGCCGAGGATATGCGCAGGTTGCAGGTGATATTGCCCCGCGCCACCTGAGCCGTCACCTGCTTGCGCAGGGCGACCTCCAGCCCGTCGACCCAATCGGGCACACGCAGCCGCAGGTCGAGCCCTTTGCCATTGACCGCGCGCAGTTCCCAAGACCAGCTCCAGCCTTCCAAAGTGCCGGAGGCAGAGGCGAAACCTGTCATGGACCTGATCATCGGTGCGTTCCTTGCAAGGGCGGTCATGTCCTGCCTTACGGCGAAACCCCCGCGAGGGGCAAGCCCCCGGCCCCGATGGACCGGCTGATCCCAAGGCAATGTCGTTAACCACTTCGCCGAAAGCGGGACGAATTCTCTCTCGGGGTGCGGTATTAATGATTTGGTAATGTTTTCGGCCACATTGTGCCGCTGTCGTTTCAAAAACGGCAGCTGTATTGGCCAGGTCCTTATGGGTGAGTTTTAATGGGCAATACAGGCCACACCGCGCAGAATGTTGTCGCCATGTCAGATCATCGGACGCATGTTGGCTATGGCCCGCTGGCGCAGGTCGAAGCCTATTGGGAAGCCTTGCGTGGCAACAGATTGATGCCGCGGCGGTCCGATATCGACCCGCGCGGAATAGAGGCCGCGCTGGAATACGCCTTTATCCTTGAACGTGTCGCGGTGGGTGTTGGGCGGTTGCGTATCGCGGGCGGCCATCTGCGCGATCTCATGGGGATGGAGGTGCGCGGCATGCCAATCACCGCCTTTTTCGGCACGCAATCGCGTCCCCGCGTCAGCGAGGCGCTGGAAGAGGTTTTTCAACTGCCCGGTCAAACCACCCTGCATCTCAGCGCGGCTGCCTCCTATGGGCGACCTGCTTTGACGGGGCGCATGCTGCTTTTGCCGCTTAAAAGCGATCTGGGCGATGTCAGCCGGGTGCTGGGCTGTCTGGTCGTACGAGGCGAGGTCGGCCAAACCCCGCGGCGTTTCGATCTGGCGCAGGCGACGCGGCGCAGCGGCATTGGCGGTGCGACCAGAGCGTTGCGCTATGCCGCTCCGTTGCAACAATCAACTTTGCCAAGGGAAACCGGATTTGCAGAGGGAAAAGCCAGCTTCACCAGTGCCACGACGGGAAATCTGCCGCCCTACCTGCGGTTGGTGAAGTCAGAGCAGGAATAGCGCGCAAACCTGCCCTTCGAACGTAAAAAAACGCCGCCCTGCATTATGCGGGGCGGCGTCAATCTCATCGTGGGTCGGCCAAGGCCGCGTCTGTTACCCAGCTGCCCGCGCTGTCTGTGCCGTGCGGCGGTTCGACAGTTCTTCGGCAACCAAGAACGCCAATTCCAGCGATTGGCTGGCGTTAAGGCGCGGGTCGCAGGCGGTGTGGTAGCGGTCCGACAGGTCTTCGTCGCTGACCGCCCGCACACCGCCGGTGCATTCGGTCACGTCTTGGCCGGTCATCTCGAAATGCACACCACCGGGGACAGAGCCTTCGGCGTTATGCACGGCAAAGAACTCATGCACTTCGCGCAGCACGGAATCAAACGGCCGGGTCTTGTAACCGGTCGAGGATTTGATCGTGTTGCCGTGCATCGCGTCACAGGTCCAGACGACATTCGCGCCCTCTTCCTGCACGGTTTTGATCAGACGCGGCAGGTGATCGCCCACCTGCCCCGCACCAAAGCGCGAGATTAGCGTCAGACGGCCTTCTTCGTTGTCGGGGTTCAGCTTGGCCATCAATTGCTTGAGGTCATCGCTGGTCATCGAGGGGCCGCATTTCAGGCCGATAGGGTTTTGCACACCGCTGGCGAATTCCACATGCGCGCCGTCGGGCTGCCGCGTGCGGTCACCGATCCAGATCATATGGCCCGAGCCTGCTAGCCACTTGCCAGTCTGGCTGTCACGACGGCAAAGCGCCTCTTCATACTCCAGCAACAGCGCCTCGTGGCTGGTGTAGAATTCCACCGATTGCAAGGTATGCGCGGTTTCGGCGGTCACGCCAGCGGCGGCCATGAAATCCAGGGTGTCAGAGATGCGGTTGGCAATCTCGCGGTATTTCTCGGCCTTTTCGTCATCGGTGAAGCCCAGCGTCCAGCCGTGGACTTGATGCACATCCGCATAGCCCCCGGTCGAGAAGGCGCGCAACAGGTTCAGCGTGGCGGCGGCCTGTGTGTAGGCGCGCAGCATCTTTTGCGGGTCCGGAATGCGGGCCGCTTCGCTAAAGGCCAGATCGTTGATGATATCACCGCGGTAGCTGGGCAGTTCCACACCATCGACCACTTCGGTCGGAGCCGAGCGCGGTTTGGCGAATTGACCGGCCATACGGCCCAGTTTGATCACCGGCACTTTGGCACCGTGGGTCAGCACGATGGCCATCTGCAACATCACTTTGAATGTGTCGCGAATGGCGTCCGAGCTGAACTGCTCAAAGCTCTCCGCGCAATCGCCGCCCTGCAAAAGGAAGGCTTCGCCACGGCCAGCGGCGGCCAGATGTTTCTTCAGTCGGCGTGCTTCGCCCGCAAAAACGAGGACCGGATAGCGTGCCAGCTGTGCCTCAACCGCTTGCAATGCGGCTTGGTCAGGGTAATCGGGCATCTGGACGCGCGGTTTGCTGCGCCAGCTTGAGGTGCTCCAGTCTGTCATCTTTCTACTCCGCTCCACAGCGCCGAGTGTCGGCGCTTCGTGATCTTTCTCTATACAAAGGCGCGGGTAAAGTGACCAGAACCGAAATGCGCCCTATTGACGTTACGACAGGCCCGTGGGCAATGTTTTCGGCAAGTTCTGGCGGCTATGGCACATGTCGGCAGAGACGACCTGAGTAGAAAGACGCCGAGATGTCCCAACCGCGCCCGGCCACCCGCATGCCCCCCAAGACCGACAAGCCGCGGCGCTTCGTCTTTGTGCTGTTGGAGAATTTCACCCTGTTGAGCTTTGCCTCGGCGGTGGAATGCCTGCGTATCACCAACCGCATGCTCGAACGCGAGGTCTACCAATGGCAGGCCGTGGGCGAAAACGGTGAGACCTGCACAAGCTCAGCCGGCGCGGTCTTTGCGCTTGATGGCGGGTTAGAGGAATTGGGCCGCGACGACACGATTGTGATCTGCGGCGGCCTCGACGTGCAGGCGGCGACCACCAAGAAACTGTTGGCTTGGTTGCGCCGCGAGGCCCGCAAAGGGTTGGTGGTGGGCGGCCTGTGCACTGCGGCACATACGTTGGCCAAGGCCGGGCTGCTCGATGGCAAACGCGCGACGATCCATTGGGAGAATCAAGACAGCTTTGGCGAGGAATTCGAAGAGGTTATCCTGACGAAATCGGTTTTCGTGGTGGACGGCAATCGGTTGACCACGGCGGGCGGCACCTCGTCTCTGGATTTGATGCTGAAACTCATCGCCGATGATCACGGCGAAGAAACAGCCAATGCCGTGGCGGACCAGCTGATCTATTCGTCGATCCGCACGGACCAAGACACGCAGCGCCTGTCGGTGCCCACCCGAATCGGTGTGCGGCATCCCAAGCTCAGCCAAGTCATTCAGCAGATGGAGCGTAATATCGAAGAGCCGATCAGCCCCTCGATCCTTGCGCGGGATGTTGGCATGTCGACCCGCCAGCTGGAGCGGCTGTTCCGGCGTTACCTGAACCGCAGCCCCAAACGGTACTATATGGAACTGCGGCTGCAAAAGGCGCGTAACCTGTTGATGCAGACGGATATGAGCGTGATTAACGTGGCGCTGGCCTGCGGCTTTGCTTCGCCCTCGCATTTCTCCAAATGCTACCGGGCGCACTATCAAACCACGCCCTATCGCGAGCGCGGCAGCCAATCCACCCGGCAGCCCGCCTGAGGGTCAAGGCGTGATCCGGTAGACGGTGCCATTGCCCTCTGAAATGAACCAGATCGCACCTTCGGGGCCTTCGACAACATCGCGCACGCGGGCAGTCTCGGCGGTTTTGATCTGCTGGACCTCTTCCAGCGGGTCACCACTCAGCCGGGCGATATAGTCGAACTTGAGCGAGCCTACGAAGATATCGCCCTCCCATTCGGGGAATTGCGCGCCGGAGTAGACCACCAGCCCCGCAGGCGCGATGGAGGGATCCCAGTAGAATTCGGGCTGCGCCATTCCCTCTTTCGAGGTGCCCTCGCCGATCTTCGCACCCGAATAATGCTCCCCGTAGGAAATTACCGGCCAGCCGTAATTCGTGCCCTTGGTGATGCGGTTCACCTCGTCGCCGCCCTTGGCCCCGTGCTCCGACACCCAAAGCCGCCCATCCAAATCCAGCCCCGCGCCTTGCGGGTTGCGGTGGCCATAGGACCAAATCTCGGGCAGCACATCGGGCATATCGACAAAGGGATTGTCGTCGGGGATCGAGCCGTCGCGGTTCACGCGGATGATGCTGCCGTTATGGGTGCTGCGGTCTTGGGCTGCGGGGCGATCGCCACGTTCGCCGATGGTCACCAGCAGCGTGCCATCCCGCGCCTCGACCACGCGAGAGCCGAAGTGCTGCCCGCCGTTGCTGCCCGGTTTCATGGCGAAAAGCTCAGTCAAGTTTTCCAGAGTGCGGGCGTCCTCAGACAATCTGGCGCTGGCCAAAGCGGTGCCCGCGCCGCCGCCCTCTTGGGGTTTGGCATAGGTCAGGAACAACAGGCGGCTCTGCGCGAAATCCTCGGCCAAGGTGATGTCCAACAGACCGCCCTGCCCGACCACGGCCACCTCGGGCAGGCCCGACACCTCATGCCGTGCGCCGTCTTTTTGGTAGATCAGCCGCCCGGCTTTCTCGGTGACCAACAGGCCGCCGTCGGGCATGGGGGCGATGCCCCAAGGCGCCTCTAGACCCTCGGCTATGGGGGTGATCGTCAGGCTGCTCTGGGCGCTTACCGCGCCTGCGGCGCAGAGGCTGCTAAGGCCGATGAAAGTGGCGGTTGCAAATTGTTTGGCGGATGTCACGGGCAGGCTCCTTTGGGCATGGGGGCTTGGAACAAGACATAGCCAGCAAGCGGCCCATTTCCAGCATTCCACTCGGCACACGCGAAAAGCCGCCCGCGCAGACCACGTGATAAATCGCCTTTTCTTTTTCGAAACCACGACCTAACGTTCGATCAGAACGAGAGTTCAACT
Source organism: Sulfitobacter sp. LC.270.F.C4 (assembly GCF_032922545.1). Taxonomy (NCBI): domain Bacteria; kingdom Pseudomonadati; phylum Pseudomonadota; class Alphaproteobacteria; order Rhodobacterales; family Roseobacteraceae; genus Sulfitobacter; species Sulfitobacter sp. LC.270.F.C4. The sequence continues at coordinate 2,004,255 of NZ_CP136692.1, forward strand.
AAGGGAGAGTACCAAATGAAAAAAATATTGATGGCCACAACGGCCGTAGCTTTGCTCGCCACCGGCGCGCATGCAGAAGACACAAAAATCGGCATTCTGCTGGGCTTCACCGGCCCGCTGGAATCGTTGGCCAATGACATGGCTGCCGGTGCTGAACTGGCGATTTCCGAAGTTAATGAATCCGGCATGTTCCTCGACGGTGCCACCGTTTCGTCCGAGCGTGGCGACACCGGCTGCATCGACGCGGGTCTGGCCGTGGCTTCCGCTGAGCGTCTGATCACCTCTGATCGCGTCAGCGGCATTGTGGGCGGCATGTGCTCGGGCGAGACGACAGCCTCGCTGCAGAACGTCGCCATTCCGAACGGCATCGTGATGATCTCGCCATCGGCGACATCGCCTGCTCTGTCGACCGTCGAAGACAACGGCCTGTTCTTCCGCACATCACCGTCTGACGCGCGTCAGGGTCAGGTCATGGCCGACATCTTGAACGACCGTGGCATCAAAGAAGTCGCCGTCACCTATACCAACAACGACTATGGTAAAGGTCTGGCCGACAGCTTTGAAACCGCGTTTAAGGAATCCGGCGGCACCGTCACAATCAACACATCGCATGAAGACGGCAAAGCGGACTATTCCGCCGAAGTCGGCGCGCTGGCCTCTGCCGGTGGTGAAGTGCTGATCGTTGCAGGCTACGTCGACCAAGGCGGTGCGGGCATCGTGAACGGCGCGCTGGACGCAGGCGCGTTCGACACCTTCATGTTCCCCGACGGCATGGTCTCCGACACGCTCGAAGAAAAATTCGCCGAGATCGCGGATGGCTCTTTCGGTCAGAACCCAAGCGCCTCTGGCGAAGGCCCCGACAACTACAAGAAGATGGGCGAAGAAGCCGGTTTCGAGCCGACCAACGCCTTCTCGCCCGAAGCCTATGACGCGGCGGCTCTGATGCTGCTGGCGATGCAGGCCGCAGGGTCCAACGATCCGGCGATGTACAAAGAAAAAGTGATGGAAGTCGCCAACGCACCGGGCGAAAAAATCCTGCCGGGTGAGCTGGGCAAAGCGCTGCAGATCATCAAAGACGGCGGCGATGTCGACTATGTCGGTGCGTCGGCGGTTGAGCTGATCGGACCGGGCGAAAGCGCGGGCAGCTACCGTGAGATCGAAATGAAAGACGGTAAGATGGTGACGGTCGGCTACCGCTGATCTAAGCTTCGTCTGAAACACTTGCAGAGGCCCGGTTGCATCGCGATCGGGCCTTTTGCTTGGGAAATCGGCTTTTCTTCCGCGCAGGCAGCCAGTACAAAACTCCTATTGAGGACGTGGAAAACACGTCCCGTCTGGGAGGACAGGATGAAAAAGCAACAGATGGCCGTGCCGGTCAGGGCTCTGAGCATGTATCTTGCTGAGTGTGATTTCGGCAATGCTGCGCGATCTGCCTTTAACGAGGCAGCGGCAAGCTTTCTTCATAAAAGGACCGCAGCGGTCCCTTCCAAGAATCTCAGCAGACTGTAAACAGGTAAGGCAGCGCGGATATGCGCGGCCCACCGCAAGACGACCAATAAAAACCAGCCACAAGGTGGCGGACACGGGGATGGACATATGATCGTCGTAGACGACGTACACAAACACTTCGGCGGGTTTCACGCCGTCGACGGGGCAAGCCTGTCGATTGAAAAGGGATCGATCACCGGATTGATCGGCCCCAATGGCGCGGGTAAAACCACGCTGTTCAACGTTATCGCAGGCGTGCTGCAGCCCACTTCGGGCCGGGTGACCATGGACGGTGAAGACATCACTGGCCTGCCCCCGCATGAGCTGTTCCATAAAGGGCTGCTGCGCACCTTCCAGATTGCGCATGAATTTTCGTCGATGTCATGCCGTGAGAACCTGATGATGGTGCCGGGCAACCAGTCGGGCGAAACACTGTGGAACACATGGTTCGGTACCAAGCGCATCGCCGATGAGGAACGCGCACTGAAAGCCAAGGCCGATGAGGTGCTGGAATTCCTGACCATCGAACATCTGTCCGAGCAAAAGGCCGGTCAGATCTCGGGCGGCCAGAAAAAGCTGCTGGAACTGGGCCGCACCATGATGGTGGATGCCAAGATCGTCTTTCTGGATGAGGTCGGCGCGGGCGTGAACCGGACGCTGCTCAACACCATCGGCGACGCCATCATCCGCCTGAACCAAGAACGCAATTACACATTCGTCGTCATCGAGCATGACATGGATTTCATTGGCCGCCTTTGCGATCCAGTGATCTGCATGGCCGAGGGCCACGTGCTGGCCGAAGGCACGCTGGATGAGATCAAGGCGAACGAGCAGGTGATCGAGGCCTATCTCGGCACCGGCCTGAAGAACAAGGACAAGGTAGGCGCATGAGCAATGAACCCTACGGCGACCGCGGCAACAAAGATTGGTCGGTCGGCAACGCAAAGGGCCAAGGCAGCATCATGCCCAAGGCCAGCGGCAAAACTCACCCCGCCCCCGGCGGCCCCTTTCTGATCGGCGACAGCATGACCGCCGGATACGGCGCGGGCCCCGACATTCTGCATGACTGCACCATCGCAGTGGATCGCGGCGAAATCGCCGTGATCGTCGGCCCCAATGGTGCGGGCAAATCCACTGGTATGAAGGCGGTCTTTGGTATGCTCGACATGCGCAAAGGCCATGTGCGGCTGGATGGGGAGGATATCACCAATCTCAGCCCGCAAGACCGGGTGGCCAAGGGCATGGGCTTTGTGCCCCAGACCTCAAACATCTTTACCTCAATGACGGTCGAAGAGAACCTAGAGATGGGGGCCTTCATCCGCCGTGATGATTTCCGCGATACGATGGCGCAGGTCTATGACCTCTTCCCGATCCTCAAGGAAAAGCGCAATCAGGCGGCGGGCGAATTGTCGGGCGGTCAACGCCAGCAGGTCGCCGTGGGCCGGGCGTTGATGACGCAGCCGAAGGTTCTGATGCTCGATGAGCCGACAGCGGGTGTCTCGCCCATCGTGATGGACGAACTCTTTGACCGGATCATCGAGGTGGCCCGCACCGGCATCCCGATCCTGATGGTCGAACAAAACGCCCGTCAAGCGCTTGAGATCGCGGACAAAGGCTATGTGCTTGTGCAGGGGGCGAACGCCTTTACCGGCACCGGCAAAGAGCTTTTGGCCGATCCTGAAGTCCGCAAATCGTTTCTGGGGGGCTGAACATGGATCTGCTCAACGCAATTATTGCACTTTCGAACTATGTGCTCATTCCGGGCATCGCCTATGGCTCACAGCTGGCGCTTGGCGCGCTTGGCGTGACGCTGGTCTACGGCATTCTGCGGTTTTCCAACTTCGCCCATGGCGACACGATGGCCATGGGAACCATGGCGACGATCCTGATAACATGGCTGTTCCAATCCATGGGCCTCAGCCTCGGCGTGCTGCCCACGGCGCTTCTGGCCCTGCCCTTCGGCATCGCCTTTGCCATGCTGCTGGTGCTGGGCACCGACAGGGTGGTCTATAAATTCTACCGCGAGCAAAAGGCCAAGCCGGTGATCCTTGTGATCGTCAGCCTCGGTGTGACCTTTATCTATAACGGCATCACCCGCTTCATCATTGGCGCGGACGATCAGAACTTCCTCGACGGGCAGCGCTTCATCATGTCGGCGCGGGATTTCAAAGAGATGACCGGCCTGCGCGAAGGTCTGGCCTTCAAGACGACCCAAGGCATCACCATCATCACCGCGATCATCGTTGTGGCCGTGCTGTTCTGGTTCCTCAACAAGACCCGCGCGGGCAAATCCATGCGCGCCTATTCCGACAACGAGGATCTGGCGCTTTTGTCGGGCATCAACCCCGAGCGCGTGGTGATGATCACATGGATGATCGTGGCCGCACTCGCGACTATCGCGGGCACACTTTACGGCCTTGATAAGTCGTTCAAACCCTTCACCTATTTCCAACTTCTGTTGCCGATCTTCGCGGCGGCCATCGTCGGCGGGCTTGGCTCTCCGGTGGGGGCGATCGCGGGCGGTTTCGTGATCGCATTCAGCGAAGTCACGATTACCTATGCGTGGAAAAAGGTGCTGGGCTATGTGATGCCCGAAGGGCTGCAGCCTGACGGCTTGGTGCAGCTTATGAGCACGGATTACAAATTTGCGGTCAGCTTCGTCATTCTTCTGATCGTTCTGCTGATCAAGCCCACCGGCCTGTTCAAGGGGAAATCGGTATGACCCAGACTGTGAAAAACACGATCCTTTTCGGGATCATCGCCCTGATGATCATCTACACTGGCTTTGCCCAAAGCTGGAACTCTGCCCTGCTTATCATCGCCATGGGCCTGATCTCTTCGATCATGGCGCTTGGGGTGAACCTGCAATGGGGTTTTGCGGGGCTGTTCAACGTCGGCGTCATGGGCTTTGTCGCCTTGGGTGGTCTGGCGGCTGTGCTGGTCTCCATGCCCCCGACCGAGGGCGCTTGGTCCACCGGTGGTTTCGCCATTCTGGGGGCGCTGGCCCTTGGGGCGGGCACCGTGGTGGCGGCGGTCATGCTGATGAAACGCATGGCCCCCGGCACGGCGCGCACCCTTGCGGTGATCGCGGTGCTGGTCATCGGTTTCTTCATCTTCCGCGCCCTGCTCGATCCTGCGGTTGAGGCTGTCGAGGCGATCAACCCCGCGCAGACCGGCTATCTTGGTGGTCTTGGCCTGCCGGTGCTGATCTCTTGGCCTGTGGGTGGTCTCTTTGCTGCGGGGGCGGCTTGGCTGATCGGTAAGACGGCGCTTGGCCTGCGGTCGGACTATCTGGCGATTGCCACGCTGGGGATTGCCGAGATCATCATCGCGGTGCTGAAAAACGAAGACTGGATGAGCCGCGGCGTGAAAAACGTGATCGGCCTGCCCCGTCCGGTGCCCTATGAGATCGATCTGCAGAACAGCACCTCCTTTGTGGAACGCGCCGCCGGCTTCGGGTTTGACCCGGTGGAAGCCTCGACGCTTTGGGTAAAACTGCTTTATATCGCGCTTTTCGCGGCGGTTCTGATCCTTTTGCTGTGGATGAGCCAGCGTGCGCTGCATTCCCCTTGGGGTCGGATGCTGCGGGCAATCCGTGACAACGAAGTCGCGGCTGAAGCCATGGGCAAGGATGTCACCGCGCGGCATTTGCAGGTTTTCATCCTCGGCTCTGCCATCTGCGGCATTGCGGGTGCGATGATGACCACGATGGACAGCCAGTTGACGCCGGGTACCTATCAGCCGCTGCGCTTTACCTTCCTTATCTGGGTGATGGTGATCGTTGGCGGGTCGGGCAACAACTTCGGCGCGATCTTGGGTGGTTTCCTGATCTGGTTCCTCTGGGTGCAGGTCGAACCGATGGGTCTGTGGCTGATGAGCCTGATCACCGCTGGCATGTCCGAAGGCTCGGCATTGAAGGCGCATCTGATCGAGAGCGCCGCGCATATGCGGCTGTTGACCATGGGCGTCGTGCTGCTGCTGGTGCTACGCTTCAGCCCACGCGGGTTGATCCCCGAGCGGTAAGCTGTGGGTGAGATCCCCTCACGAAAAGGGGCGCGGTATTGCTACCGCGCCCCTTTTTTGTCTGTCCAGCCTCTCAGCGCCCTTTGAACAAGCCGCCTAAGATGCCGCGTACGATACGGCGCCCGGTGGTGCCTTTCAGCTCTTTGATCACCGCGCTTGCGATGGCATCGCCAAACCCGTCTGATGCCTTGCGGCCCGACCGGCTGCCGCCGCCGCTGCGCGCCCCGCCATAGCGGCGGGCCTTTTGAAACTCGCGGGCGGCTTCATCCTCTGCCTCGGCGGCGGCTTCGATTTTCTCGGCCTCTTTGGCCGCCGCTTCCGCGCGGGCCTTCAGCATCTCATAGGCCGAGTTGCGGTCTTGAATGGTCTCGTATTTCCCCGCCAGATCGGACTCCGCCAGCACCGCCGCACGCTCTGCCACCGTGATTGGCCCCAGCCGAGAAGACGGCGGGCGGATCAAGGTGCGCTCCACCACGCCCGGCACGCCCTTGCGTTGCAGCATAGAGGTCACCGCCTCGCCCACGCCGACCTCGCGGATCGCCTCTTCGGTGTCGAAACGCGGGTTTTCGCGGTAGGTCTCTGCGGCTTGGCGCAGTTCCTTGCGGTCGCGCGCCGTAAAAGCGCGCAGCGCGTGTTGGATGCGGTTGCCAAGCTGGCCCAAGATATCGTCGGGCACATCGGCCGGGTTTTGGGTGACAAAATAGACGCCGACGCCCTTGGAGCGGATCAGGCGTGCCACCTGCTCTACCTTGTCGACCAGCGCCTTGGGCGCGTCGTCAAACAGCAGATGCGCCTCGTCGAAGAAGAACACGAGCTTCGGTTTGTCGGGGTCGCCGACCTCGGGCAGTTCCTCGAAAAGCTCGGACATGAGCCACAGCAGGAAGGTGGCATAGAGCTTGGGCGAGGCCATGAGTTTGTCGGCGGCGAGGATGTTGATCCGTCCGCGGCCTTCGGCATCGCAGCGCATGAGGTCCGACAGCGCCAGCGCCGGTTCGCCAAACAACTGCGCGCCGCCTTGGTTCTCCAGCACCAACAACCGCCGCTGGATCGTGCCCACCGACGCGGTCGAGACATTGCCATAGCGCAGCGCCAAGTCCTTTGCATTCTCGCCCACCCAGACCAGCAGGGATTGCAGGTCTTTCAGGTCCAAAAGGGGCATCCCCTCTTCGTCAGCCACGCGAAAGGCGATGTTCAGGATGCCCTCCTGTGCCTCGGAAAGGCTGAGCAATTGGGCGATCAGCAGCGGGCCCATCTCGGAAACGGTGGTGCGGACGGGGTGGCCCTGCTGCCCAAAAAGATCCCAAAAGGTCACCGGAAAGGATTGATAGGCATAGTCGTCAAAGCCGATCTTTGCCGCGCGTTCGGTGAAGGGGACATGCAGTTTGGCGGTCTCGCTTCCCGCGACTGCAAGGCCGGACAGATCGCCTTTCACATCCGACAGAAACACCGGCACTCCGGCATTGGCAAAACCCTCGGCAAGGATTTGCAGCGTCACCGTCTTGCCCGTGCCCGTCGCCCCTGCGATCAGCCCGTGGCGGTTGGCATAGCCGAGGTCGAGGAATTGCTTGGTCGCATGGTCGGGACCGCCGCCGCCGATAAAGATGTCACTGCTCACGCTGGGGCCTTTCTGTCAAATTTAGCCATTCGTCCGTTCCACTAGAGCATACAAACTTAACCTTTGCGCGCCATAGTGAAGGCACCCCGCCCGCATGTCCTTCTTTCGGGTGGGTGTACTTCCTCCCTGTTAGACTTGGCCGCGCCCTCGGGTGCGGCCCTTTTTCTGCCAAGGACTGTCGCGGGCCCCTGACAGATTGTCGCATTTTTCCTGTTGACCGGCATCACCTGCTTGCCTAACGTGGCATTAATAAGTCGGCCCAGTCCGACGGGGAGAAAGTACACGGAAAGGGGGCGCGCTGCGTCCCCTTTTGCATTTGTGCCGCCTAAACCCTTGAGAACGTAGGGAAACCGCCCCCGCGCAGGTCGGCATGAAATTGCCCGAACCATGATTGAAATGCGGCCATGGCCACTGACAATCCCGCGGCGGCGTGGTAAGGGGCGGTAACGCAACAAATGTGGATATGACATGAGCAAGTTTATGACCGCCCTGCCGCTTTGTGCAGCGCTTGCACTGACGGCCCCAATGACGGCTTTCGCCCAGACCGCCACGGAAGAAGAGCCAGCACAGACCGAAGAGCAGCAGCCCCAGCCCGGCACCAGCGGCAATGCCGCCCAGATCGAAGAACAGCTGAGCCTTGGCGAAGACGCGGACAAAGACCCCGAACTGGGCAAGCCCTACACCAAGAAAGAGATCGGCTCTTGGGAGATGCGCTGCATCAAGACCGAGGAAGAGGTCGACCCCTGCCAGATGTACCAGCTCCTCGCTGATGGCGAAGGCGCGCCGGTTGCCGAAGTCTCGCTTTTCCGTCTGCCTGATGGTGGTCAGGCCAAAGCCGGTGCCACGGTTGTTGTCCCGCTTGAGACCGCCCTGCCCGCACAGCTGACCCTGTCGGTCGACGGTGGCAAAGCCCGCCGCTATCCCTATGCCTTTTGCAACCCGGTGGGCTGCTACGTGCGCATGGGTCTGACCGATGCCGATATCGGCGCCTTCAAACGCGGCAAGCAAGCGGTGCTGACCATCGTGCCCGCCCTTGCCCCGGATCAAGAAGTGAAACTGACACTCTCGCTCGACGGGTTCACCGCGGGCTATGACGAAGTGTCGGTGATCGAGCAGTAAGACACTGCTGTTGACGTGAGTTTAAATGCCGCTCCCGACCTCGGGGGCGGCATTTTTCGTTGCCGGTTCTGGGATCAGGTGCGGCGCAGCGCCAAGACGGCGTTCATCCCGCCAAAGGCGAAGGCATTGCTGAGCGCCACATCGACCTGCGCCTCCCGCGCCTCATTGGGCACCACGTCTAGGGCGCATTCCGGGTCGGGTTCTTCATAGCCGATGGTGGGGGCGATCACCCCATCGCGCAGCGCCATGATACAGGCCAAAAGCTCAACCGCGCCGGTGCCGCCGATGACATGGCCGTGCATCGACTTGGTGGAGGAAATCATCAACCGATCCGCATGGGTGCCGAAAACATCCGCCACGGCGGCGCATTCGGTCTTGTCGTTGGCCGCCGTCCCGGTGCCATGAGCATTGATATAGCCGACCTCTTCGCGGTTGATCCCCGCATCCTGCAGCGCACCCTGCATGGCCCGCGCGGCCCCGGCCTTGGAAGGCATGACGATGTCGCTGGCATCCGAAGTCATGGCGAAACCTCCAACCTCGCAAAGGATTTCGGCCCCCCGTGCCCGCGCGTGGTCATAGTCTTCGAAGACAAAGACCCCCGCGCCCTCGCCTTGCACCATCCCATTGCGGTTGGCCGAGAAGGGCCTGCACGCATCGCGGCTCATCACGCGCAGCCCTTCCCATGCTTTCACCCCGCCAAAACAGAGCATGGATTCCGATCCGCCCGTCACCATCACCGGGCTCATGCCGGAGCGGACCATCGCGAAAGCCTGCGCCATGGCGTGGTTGGACGACGCGCAGGCGGTCGACACGGTAAAGGACGGACCACGCAGGTTCCACTCCATGCTGACATGGCTAGCGGCGGCATTGTTCATCAGCTTGGGCACTACAAAGGGATGCACCCGATTTTTGCCTTCTTCATAAACCGCGCGGTAGTTATCGTCCCACGTGGACACGCCACCGCCCGCCGTGCCCAGAACCACACCGGCGCGGGCGGCCAACTCATCGGTGAAGGTCAGCCCCGACTGCTCAATCGCTTCGCGTGCGGCGGCGAGGGTGAACTGCGTGAACCTGTCATAGAGGGCGATCTGCTGGCGGTTGTAGCGCCCTTCGGCCTCGAACCCGCGCACTTGCCCGCCGATACGGATGGCCAACCGCTCGACATCGCGGAACTCGAGCGAGCCGATGCCGCATTTGCCTTCGCGCATCGCGGCGAGTGTCTCTGGCACCGACAAGCCCAAAGCGTTGATCGTGCCGGCACCTGTGATGACAACGCGTTTCATCCGCTCAGCTCTGTTCGGCCTTCAGCCGCTCCACCCCGGCGACGATGCTGCGCACGGTCGAGATGTCGAAATCGCTTTCGCTGGGGCTGTTGGCATTGAACGGCACGTTGATGTCAAACGTCTCTTCGATGGCGAAAATGCTCTCGACGACCCCCATGCTGTCGATGCCCAGATCCTCCAGCGTGCTGTCGAGCGTGACATCTTCCGGCTCTATCATGGCCTGTTCGGCGAGGATGGTGATGACCTGATCCTGAGTGCTCATGGCGGCGTCCCTCACATATGTCCGCGGCAGGTTTAGTCAGCCTTGTCGGCTTTGGAAACCACCTTTTGCAGGGCCGCGACATCACGCAGCAGTTTGGGAAGACGGCGGAGTGCTTTGTAGATTTCGGTTTGTTTGCTCATCTGCGTGGCGGGGTAGCCCAGCATGGTCCGGCCCTCGGGCACGTTGGACAACACAACCGTCCCGCCGCCCGCGATCACCCGGTCACCGATGGTGATGTTATCGGCCAGACCGACCTGCCCGCCCAGCACGACATTGTCGCCCACGCGGGTCGAACCGCCGACCCCGGCCTGCCCGCAAAGCAGACAGTTTTTGCCGATCACCGCGTTATGGCCGATGTGGACAAGGTTGTCGATTTTCGTGCCATCGCCCACGCGGGTATCCCGGATGGTGCCATTGTCGATGGTGGAGCCCATGCCCATTTCAACATCCGCGCCGATGGTCACCGCGCCGAGCGAATGAATGCGGGTCCAAGGCTGTGGCGCGGCGTCGCCCTGATCGCCCAGCGTTTGCCGGGCTTTTTCGACCGTGGACAGCTCTGCCGTCACAAAGGAGAAACCATCGCCGCCCAAACGCACGCCGGACTGCGCAATGAAGCGTGGGCCGATGGTGACGCGCGCGCCGATGCTGACGTGTTCTCGTAGGAAACAGCCCTCGCCCAATGTCGCATCCACGCCGACAAAGCACAGGGGCCCGATCACGCTGCCCGCGCCAATCCGCGCCCCGGCAGAGATCACCGCCAGCGGCCCGACCGAGACATCATCGCCAAGCACGGCCTCGGGGTCGATCACGGCTGTAGGATGGATGCCCGGCTTGAACCCCTGCCCTTTGTCGAGCATGCGCGTCACACCGGAAAGCGCATAGCGCGGACGGTTTGGCAAGATTGCCGCCTTGAGACCCAGAGCCCGCCAATCCGCGCCTTCCCAGAGCATCGCCACCTCGGCGGCACCCTCAGAAAGGCTGCTGGCATAGCGCGGGTCCATCGCCAGCGCCATCTGACCCTGTTTGGCACTGGCCGGTTCGGCAACGCCGCTGACCTTGAGTTCGATGTCGCCCTCGGCGCTGGCGCCGACGGCTTTGGCGATTTGCTGAACACTATAGGTCATTTCGGGCGGCCCTTACTTGTTGCGCGCCCGAGAGTTACCCCTGAACGCCGCGCAAGGCCACCCCCGCCTTGGCCAGCGCGTTCCAGATCAGCGCATCCCGGCCATAGACGTCATCGCGGTATTCGGTGTGACCACGGGCGTTGGTGACGGCTGTGCGGTAGATCAGATGCACGGGGACCGGCTCTTTCAAGACGATCCGCGTTTCACGCCCGCTGCGCAGCACGGCCTGAAACTCCCCCTCAGGGTCTGCCGATTGCCGTGCCAGAAGCGCATAGGCAAACTCAAACGGCTCGGCCAAACGCACACAGCCATGGCTAAAGGCGCGCACGTCGCGGTCGAACAGGCTCTTGGCCGGGGTGTCATGAAGGTAGATGTTGTATTTGTTGGGGAACATGAACTTCACCAGACCCAGAGCATTGGTGTTGCTGGGCGGCTGACGCATGGAAAAGGGGAAGGTCCGCGCGGTGTATTTGCTAAAATTCACGGCACCGCGGTTCACCTTCCGGCCACTTCTGTCGGTGATTTCAATATGGCTCACCGCATTACGGTTCTGCTTAAGCTGCGGCAGGTATTCCCCAACGATGATCGAGCGTGGGACGTACCAGCTTGGGTTGACCACCATATGCTCCATCACATCCGAAAATTCGGGCGTCGGGCGGTCTTCGCGTGCGGCCCCGACGACAGAGCGGGTTTGGAAAGTGGTCTTGCCGTCGTCGATGATCTTGGACGAGAAGTCGGGAATGTTCACAAGGATATGACGTTTGCCGCGGTCGGTGTTGAACCACCGCTCGCGCTCCAGCGCCACCATGACCGATTGCAGCCGCTGCTCTACACCGATGTTGATCTGCTTCATCGTGGCCGGACCTGCGACACCATCGGTGTTCAGCCCATGGGCCTCTTGGAACTGGCGCACGGCATCGGTGAGGCTGGCGTCATAGCCAACGGCGTTGGACCGCTCCAGATAGCCCATGGCGATAAGACGGTTGCGCAGTGCGATCACGTCATTGCCAGTATCGCCCGGCTCAAGCTTGCCTGCGGGAACCGATGGGCCCCAGCCGCCCTGCGACAGCAGCTTTTCCATCGCGATTTTCTCTTTGAGCAGCGCATTATACTCGAGGCTGCGCGGCGGCAGGGCGCGGAAATAAGCAGCGGGAGTGGATTTGGGCAGGTCTTGCAGATAGGTCTTGCGGTCACGGTAAGGGATTTCACGCACGATCTGGCTGATGATCCGCTTGGGGATCAGCACGCCGGTCTGTATGTCGCGAGCGTAGCGCAGGAAGACGCGGCTCAGTTCAACTTCGGCGAATCCCCGGTCGCGCGGGCTCTGCGCGTTGCGCAGCATGTCCAGAACGGCATCGGGGTTATAGCGCGTCACCGGCAGGCCGTGGTCATCCGCCGTGGTGATCGCCCGCAGCAGTTCCGAACGGCGCACACGGTGTTCCTCGGCGGCGCCGGTCCAGATCGCGGCGTAGTCATTTTCGCGGTAGAAAGCAGCGATATCATCGTCCTGCGCGGCGGCCTCGGCGACCGCCTGTTTGAAGGCAGTGACCTGCGCCGTGGCGGGCGCGGCAAAGATCAACGCCGTGATCATCAGGGCCAGCCCCGCGATAAGATTGGGCAGATGCCGTGAAGATGTCGCGCTGAATCCCATGTCGTTCCCCGTGAATTTACCATTGCCGCCGAGCGACCCTATTGCCTGCCCGGTTTGCCAATAATAAGACGCGCAAGTCCATTCAAATTTCCGTTCGCAGGGAAATCTGGTTTTGGTCTGTGCGCATCGGGCATCGGTTTTCCCTGTAAACATTGGGTTTTTTAACCACATTGCGCAAAAACTTGCCTAAATTTGTACCTCTCGGGAACCTTTCCGATTCAGCCCTTGGTCAGATTTTCCCGCTATGCAATAACAATGTTGCATCTGGGGATGAGATGAATGGCCCATGTAACATCTTGGGTAACTTAGGCAGACGACGGGACAGAGACACATGACAGGCACAAGCTCCTCGGGTATGACCCGACGCGCCCTTCTGGGTGCATTCGCAGCAACCACCGTTGCAGCAGCTCCCACCTTCTCTAACGCGGCAGGTTTTCTGCGTGGCGCTGGCGATATTCGCCGCATCCGCATGTTCTCCGGCCGCACAGGCGAACGGCTGGACATGATCTATTGGATCGAAGGTCACTATATCAAAGACGCCTTTGCCGAGATCAACCACTTTATGCGCGATTGGCGGACGGATGAGGTCACCAACATGGACCTGCGTACCGTCGACATCATGGCCGCGTCGCATAACCTGCTGGATGTGAATGAGCCCTATATGCTCCTGTCCGGCTACCGCAGCCCAAAGACCAACGCGATGTTGCGCTCCCGCTCTAGCGGTGTGGCCAAGAACTCGCTGCACCTCAAAGGTCAGGCCGCTGACCTGCGCCTCGCATCGCGCTCGGTGCATCAGGTGGCCCGTGCGGCGATGGCCTGCGGCGGCGGCGGTGTTGGGCGCTATTCCGGCTCCAACTTCACCCATATGGACTGCGGCTCGGTGCGCAGCTGGGGCGGCTGATCGCAGCCTCTCCGGTGAAATGAGTGGTTTGTTAAGGGCGCCTTCGGGTGCCTTTTTTTTAGCGCGCTTTTGTTGCGCGCGGGCTTTCCCCTGCGATGGTGCGGCTCTACGGTCGCGCTGGAATAAGACCGGGGAGCGACATGCAGCCAAAGGGTACAGCGCGAATTGCGGTGATCGGATTCGGGCCACGGGGCCTTGGCGCGTTGGAGGCCCTGTCACAGCGCCTCAAGACCACCGACCGCCGCGTGCAGATCGATATTTACGAGCCCGGCCCCTACCCCGGCGCCGGACCAAACTTCGCCCCATCAGAGCCGGCCTATTGTCTGCTCAACATCCCATACCGCGATATCGCCATCCGGCCGCCGCAAGGAACGACCGTGGGGCGCTTTGCGGAGTGGCAAGACAAGCCCATCGATCCCGACAGTTTCCCATCCCGCGCCGATATGGGCCGCTACCTTAACGCGCGTTGGGACGATCTTTTTGCACAGGGTTTTAAGAAAACCGGCGCGATGCTCAGGCTAATCCCGGCCCAAGTCTCGCGGATCTCGCGGAAAGACTCAGGCTGGCGTGTGAAATCGAAGTCCGGCGCGGAGGCAGTCTATAACGAGGTCCTTCTCACCCTCGGCCAGCCGCCCGTAGAGGCGGACGCGCAATGGGCCGGTTGGCAAGATCACGCGGCGCAGACCAAGGCGGAGGTCGCGCAGGCCTATCCTGCGGCAGCGCTCGGTGAACAGGCGGCGGGCTGGCAGGGCAAGCAAGTCGCCATCCGGGGCTTGGGTCTGTCGACCTATGACGTGTTGCGCAGCCTGACCACGGCGCAGGGCGGCGGTTTCGATGCGGCGGGCTATCACGCCTCGGGCCGGGAGCCGAGGCGCATTCTGCCCTTCTCGCTCAACGGTCAGCCGCCCTTCCCCAAACCGGGGAATGCCGCCCTCGACGCGTTTTTCGAGCCATCACCGGAGGAGACCGCCCGTTTCACCCAAGCCGCCACGGCAGCGGTCAGCGCGGGGCCTGAGGTGGCACCCTCGCTTATCTCTGGGGTCTTGGTGCCCGTGGTGGCCCGCATCCTTGGGCCGCAAAATGTGAGCGAGGCGGAGGTCTTGGACTGGCTGGAAACGGAATGGTCAGACCCCGGCGCGCAGGACCGTCTGCCCCCGATGGACGCCCTGCGCTATGGGATAGACCTAGCCGCCGGAGAGGTCGCACCAAGCCCCGGCTACGCGCTAGGGCAGGTTTGGCGCAAATGGCAGGATCAATGGCGCGCCGCCTTTAATCCGGGCCACGCAACCCCGGAGACGGCAAAGCGGTTGATAGACTTCGACGAGGGGCTGAAGCGGTATTCTTACGGGCCGCCCCTGTCGTCGGCGCGAGAACTGCTGGCCCTGATTGACGCGGGATTGGTTGATCTGGCGCTCACCATGAACCCCGAAATCGCGGAGACAGAGCAAGGTTGGACCCTCCGCTCACAAGGGCGGGAGGCGAAAGTCTCAGTTATTATCGACGCGGTGCTTCCCGCGCCGGATCTCTCCAACATCAAGGGCCCGCCCCTGCCCGACCTTATCACGCGGGGTTTTCTCGCGCCGGTTTCAACCGATCTGGCCGCGGCGATTGCGCCCGACGGCACCCTATGTGACCAAGGCGGACACCCCGTTCCCGGCCTGTGCCTATTGGGCCGTTTGGCGCTTGGCAGCGTGACGGCGGTGGATTCGCTGCATGATTGCTTTGGCCAATCCGCCGACCGTTGGGCGCAGGGCGTGATTGAGAGACTGTCGGCCTAAAGCGCTGTTGAAAAGCTACAACAGTTTGTGATCCCGTTATAATGATGGAACAGCCCGGCCCTGAAACGGTTTCCCCTTCAACACGAGATTGAAGAATAGGGGAAAGACGCAATGAGAAGACGACATTTTATCACCGGTATAGCAGCCAGCGGCGCAGCATTCAGCGGCGGCCTCGCCACGCCCGCATTGGCGCATCCGCCCAAGGAAATGCCGAACTATGATGTGCCGCCAGAGATGATGCCGCGCAAAGTGCCGATCGCGGCAGGCGCGCCGCCCTATGAGATCCACGTCGATCCCGATAACTTCGCGCTCTACTGGACGCTGCCCGACAATATGGCATGGCGCTACACCGTGGGCGTCGGTCGCCCCGGTCTCTACGAATCCGGTGAGTTCTACGTGGGCGCCAAGAAAGAATGGCCAAGCTGGACCCCGACGCCGGATATGATCGACCGTGAGCCGGAGAAATACGAGAAATACGCCGATGGTATGGATGGCGGTCTGGACAACCCGCTTGGGTCTCGCGGCCTCTACCTCTTTACCGAAGAGCGCGGCGACACCTTTCTGCGGATCCATGGCACCAACGATCCCAGCACGCTGGGGAAGCGCGTCTCCAACGGCTGCGCCCGTCTGGTGAACGACCAGATGGCCGAGCTTTATGACCGGGTGCCGATGAACACCCGTGTGGTGCTTTACGAGCCGCTGGGCTAAGTGATCCCGCAGTACAAACAGAGTGCCCGGAGCGGAGAATATCCGCTTTGGGCATCTTTTTGCCGCCAAACCAAACGCAAAGATTGAAACATTCTACACGGGCTGAGGAGCAGGCCGCGCAGCGGCGTGGGACACGTTCCTGCGACGGGTCTGCAACAGGGCTTGAAGGGGGCATCTGGCCCCTATTTGCAGTGCGCATTAAGCGTTTGAGAGTGATAAAAACCTATACTAACCAGTCCGTTGGACAGTGACCGCCAATTGTTACGGTTCAATCGCGGGGCGTCTCGCTTTGACACGGCGCGGTGAGCCGAGTTGCTTTGTAACAGCGCACTGTCACCCTTTAATATCAATGTATCGAACGGGCCTCCCGACCTCCCCGCCTCTCCCCAGAGCGAGTAAGCCGCCGCCCTTTCCAAAACCTGAAAGGACCTGAAAATGAAACTCTTTATTGTAACTGCCGCCGCCACTTTGATCGCCACTGCCAGCCTTGCCGGTCAGTCGACCCGCTACGAAGACCTGCGGCTCGATACCTCCGTGACCTCTGGCGTCGTCTACGCTGAGCAGGCCGGTGCCACCCGTCCCAACGAACGCGCCGCAGACCTTCGGTTAGAAACATTCTCGGATGATCGCGCGCCTGTCGCCACCTTCTCAACCAACGGCTTGCAGAGCAGCTTGGGCGAAGGTTTTGCCTATGGCGGTTTTGGGGCGGGTAACGACTCCCGCTGAGCCGACGTGAATAGGACTGAGAAGGCCCGGACCGAGAGGTGCCGGGCTTTCTTGCATGCACCAGCGAACGGCCCAGACGGGCTGAAAAACTATATTCTCAAAAAAAGGGGAAAATGGCGGAGCGACAGGGATTCGAACCCTGGAGACGGTCTCCCGCCTACACACTTTCCAGGCGTGCGCCTTCGACCACTCGGCCACCGCTCCGTTGATGCGCGGTTTAGCTTGGGGGGACAGTGAGTTGCAAGAGCGAAATCCCCCCAAGACAGATAAATTTGCCTAACCGCCCAGATGGACATAGACCCGGCGGTTCAACCGGCCCTTTTTCTCAATCTTTCCAAGGCGAAGCGCGCCGATTTCGCCGGTTCGGGCCACATGGGTGCCGCCACAGGGCTGCAAGTCGATGGGGTCTTGCGCGTCACCAATGCGGATCAGACGAATGTCACCCCGCCCGCGCGGCGGCGCGACGGACATGGTTTTGACCAGTTCCGGGGCCGCATCAAGTTCGGCTTCGGTGATCCAATCCTCGCTCACCCGCGCGTCGAGGGAGACGAAGTGGTTCAGGGCCTCTTCCAGCTCCGCCCGGTCTTGGGGCGCATCGGGCATGTTGAAATCAAGCCGTCCGTGGCTGGCCGAGATTTGCCCCCCCGTCACCGGATGCGGGATCACGACCGACAACAGATGCAGCGCCGTATGCACGCGCATATGTTTGTGGCGCCGGTCCCAGTCGAGCTCTTGGGTCACATAGGCCCCGACGGGCGGCAGGGCACGCGGCTCGGCCGGAACCAGCGCGATACGGCCACTGTCACGGTCGCGCACGGTGGTGGCGATGGAGAGTTCCTGTTTGTCCCATGTCAGCCAGCCGCTGTCGCCCGGCTGGCCGCCCCCAGTGGGGTAGAACAGGGAATTGTCCAAGATCACCCCGCCCTCTGGCGTATGGGCCGCCACGCGGGCCGGCGCGTCGCGCAGATAGGTTTCCTCTCGAAACAGTTCGCCTGTCATGCCTGCGGCTCCGCCTTTTCGCTGCCCTCGTCCTGCGCGGGCGCGGCATCGCTTTTCAAAGCTTCAGGATTGCGCAGCCAGAGATCACGCTGGGCAAAGGGAATTTCGATCCCTTCTTCGTTGAAACGCGCGGCGATGGCGTGGTTGATGTCGTTCTTGACCTTCATCATCCAATTGACATCCCGCAGGTAGCAGCGGACCTCGAATTCCAGCGCGTCGGCACCGAAGTTCAGGAACAGCACCGCAGGCGGCGGGTTGGTCAGCACGATGGGCTGCGCTTGGGCGATCTCTTGCAAGATGCCTTCCACCCGTTTGGTATCGGTGCCATAGGCCACGCCCACGGGCACGATCAGGCGGCCCACGGTATTGCCGCGAGTGTAATTGGTGACCGTGCCGCTGATCAGATCGGCATTGGGCACGATGACATCGGTACGGTCAAAGGTCTCGATCCTTGTCGAACGCACCGAGATGTCGCGCACATAGCCCATCTGGCCGCCCACCTCGATCCAATCGCCTTCGGAGATCGGGCGTTCGATCAACAGGATGATCCCGGACACGAAGTTCGACACCACGTTTTGCAGACCGAAACCGATACCGACCGACAGCGCACCGGCGACATAGGCAAGCGCGGATAGGTCGATCCCGGCCCCGGTAATGGCCAGCAGCGCGGCGAGGAAAATACCGACATAGCCAATCCCCGAGACGATGGCGTTCTGTCCGCCGATGTCCATCCGCGTCTTTGGCAAGACGTTGCTGCGCAGCGCACCTTGAATAAGACGGGTGGCGGCATAGCCGATCACGAAAATCACCGCGAAAGAGAGGAAGTCCGTCGGACGGATCCGCGTCTCGCCAAAGGCGAAGCCTCGGCTGAACAGTGCCCAAAGCTCGGTCAGGTCGGTGACCCGCGCGCCCCATGCCAAAGCCATCACCGGCAGCGAGAGCAGCAGCAGGATCAGGCCAAAGAACACGGGCATCAGCGCATCGCGTGCCTGAACGCCCTGCCCGGTCATTGCGCCGTAGACATCCGCCAAGAAGCGTTGCAGCGTCATCACCAGCCCCAAAAGGACCAATGTGGTGACATAGGGAGGCAGCAGCGACACGGCGGCGTTGTAATAGCCACTGATCAGCAAGAGCGGTGCCACCACGGCCACAATCATCGCGCCCAAGCCTAGGCCGCGCACCACGCGGCTCAGGGTCGATACGCGCGGCTCTTCAGAGGCAGGTGTATCCTCCGGCACCGGCTCGCTGTGACCGTGCAGAATGCGACCAATGCGGAACAGGGCAAAGGCGCTGAGCAACATGACAGGCAGGCGGAGCACTGCTTCGGTGGTCTCAGCCGGTTGCTGCCCGTCGAAAATCGCACGGATAATCGCGCCCAGAATGACGGTCACTGTGATGATGCTGACGTAAAAGCGCACGGCTTTCCGCTCGGGGCGCGGAAGCAGGATCAGCGCCTCGTCTTCGTCGCGCGAAAACACCCGCTCGGCCACCCAGCGAACGCCGAGCATCGCGCCGCCAATTACAGGGAGAAGCTGCACCAAGGCAGAGCCGCGAGGCCCCAGCCAATCGGTCGCCAGTACGGCCATGGCCAGCAGGACCAGACCGACCGTGGGCAGGATGATCCGCAATAGCGAAACGACGAAGCGCCAGATGCCGAAACCGCGCGCGCCAAACTGTTGGAGTCGCCCGACGATTGTCGTCGACCAGTGGTGACCGCGGAAAATCAGCACCAGGCCGAGTACGGTGAGCCCCAGAACCGCAGGGAGCGATGATCTCAGGTTGCGACGTGCGGTATCGGCATCATCCGGCGCTTCGGCGGCGATTTCACCCGCTGCGGTGGCTAAATCGTCGATTGCCGTGCGCCAGTGAACCGGGTTGAGCGGCGTGGGCACGACCTCCATTAACTGTTCGGTCTGACGTTCGCGCAGTGCCACGTCGATTTGGCCGATCAGCGCATCGGCGCGCAGGTACGCCGCTTCGGCCCGCTGAACCGGCGTCAGCAGGGTGTTGAGCTGTCGGTTCAACTCTTCGCGGTTGGCGGCAACCTCGGGCGATTCCGGTTCGGCCCCTTCACCTTCTGGCGGGGTGCCGAGCGCGGCCAATTGTTCCCGCAGCGTGTTGATCCGCGCCGCGTTCAGGTTTCGCGCCGCGTCAAATTTCGCGCGATAGTCCACCAGCCGGGCGCGCTGCACCTCAAGCATGGTTTCGGTGGTATCCGGCGCGTCGATGGCTTCTTCAGCGGTCGAGGCGACGGATTCCCATTGGTCAAAGTCCGGCAGAACCGGTTCTTGAGCGACAGCCGCACCGGTCAGCCAGACCAGCAAGACGGTGAGGCCGAGGGCGAAGCGGAGCATTTGGGTCATGTATCCTCGAAAACACCTGGGATGGATTGTGGTGCGGCATCAAGCCAGTTGGGCGTTGGCAGCCCCTTCTCGCGGAGGAACTCCGGGTTGAAGAGCTTGGACTGATAGCGCGTGCCGAAATCGCAAAGCACGGTGACAATCGTATGCCCCGGCCCCATCTCTTTCGCCATGCGGACGGCCCCCGCGACATTCACGCCCGAAGACGCACCAAGGCAAAGCCCTTCGTTCTCCAGCAGGTCAAAGACCACCGGCAGGGCTTCTTCGTCTGAGATGTTGTAGGAGTAGTCCGGTTTGAACCCTTCGAGGTTCGCGGTAATCCGTCCCTGACCGATGCCTTCGGCGATGGAACTGCCCTCGGCCTTCAACTCGCCTTGGGTGTAGTAGTTGTGCAGTGCCGCGCCATCGGGGTCGGCCAGTGCGATTTTCACGCCCTTGGGCTGCAGCGCCATGGCCACGCCAACCAGCGTGCCGCCAGAGCCGACCGCACAGCAGAAACCATCCACTTTGCCGCCTGTCTGTTCCCAGATCTCGGGGCCTGTCGTCTCAATATGCGCCTGACGGTTGGCGGTATTGTCGAACTGGTTGGCCCAGATCACCCCTTCGGGCGTGGTCTTGGCCAGTTCCTTGGCCAAACGCTCGGAATAGCGGACGAAGTTGTTGGGGTTTTTGTAAGGAGCCGCAGGCACCTGCACCAGTTCGGCACCGGCAAGCCGCAGCATGTCTTTCTTTTCCTGCGACTGGGTCTCAGGAATAACGATAACGGTTTTGAACCCCATCGACGCGCCCACAAGCGCAAGCCCGATGCCGGTGTTGCCCGCCGTGCCTTCGACAATGGTGCCGCCGGGCTTCAACTCGCCCCGCGCAATGGCGTCGCGGATGATGAACAGCGCCGCGCGGTCTTTGACCGACTGACCGGGGTTCATGAATTCCGCCTTGCCCAAGATTTCGCAGCCGGTCTCTTCGCTTGCGCCGCGCAGCCGGATCAGCGGTGTGTTTCCAATGGCCTCGGCCAGATCTTTTGCAACCTGCATGTTTGCCCCCAGTTCATGTTCCGTCCGGTTTAGCTGTCGCGCTCGCGGACCTCAAGCGTTCGCGGTGGCGGGCCAGCCAATAGGCGCTTGCCACCAGTGGCGCATTGGCAAGCGCCTGCGCATCGGCCAAGGCCATCAGATCGTCAAAGGACATCAAATGCGACCGTATATCCTCGCCCTCCGAGGCCAAACCGCCCGTGCCGATGATATGATCCGGCAAATCCGCCAATCCCACGAAAATGTGAAAGAATTCCGTGGCATTGCCGGGAGAGGCGTAGACGTTTCCTACGGGTTCCAAGGCGCCTAATGTGATCCCCGCCTCTTCGAGCGCCTCGCGCCGTGCGGCGGCCTGCGGTGTCTCACCGGGATCAATATGGCCCGCGATGGGTTCCAACTGCCAGCAAGTGTGATCGCCCCGCGCCAAAGGGCCCATGCGGATCTGCTCAACCAACAGCACGCGGTCGCGTGCGGGGTCATAAGGCAGCACCAACGCCGCATCCGCGCTGACAAAGACCGCGCGGTCGATCTCTTCGGAGATGGCACCGTCGAAGGTCTCATGGCGGAGGGAAATTTCATCAAGGGCAAAGAACTTTGCGTAAACGCGATCTCGGCCGGTAATCTCAATCTTTCCGTCGAGGGCCAGCGGATCATGCGCGCCCGTTTCAGCCAGCACCTGTTGATGGGCGCGGCGGCGGATCATCGGGAACATCGCGTCGACCTCGGCGCGGGGGCGTTTGCCCATATAGCTCATCACCTCGCGCGCCGCGTGGCACGACAGCGCAGCCCAATCGGCCTCCCATGCCTCAAGCGACCATGGCCCCTCACCCGTCCAGCGCCCCGGTTGCGGCAGATAGACCTCTGCCGCCTTCCCGTCTGCCAGCGTCACCGGCACCAGATCATAGTCAAAGGCGCCTTCATAGAAATCGAGCCGGGCGAAATCATCCGCGCTGAGCCCCTGCACCAGCAAGCCTTCGGCCTGCGCGGCCTCGCATGTCTCAATCGTGGGAAACGGCCCCTCGGCGGCGGCTGAGACGCGGTAGCCCGGCAAGGTCGCAGGCCGCAGGTCAATCGCTCCGGCGGAACGGCCAAGCACAATTTCCAAAAGCGGCAAATGCCGCAGGGTGCCGTAAATAAAAAGATGTCGCATGGGGATCAGGACCAACGGTTATAAGCAAATTCGGTCAAAAGACCTGCGATCACAGCCCCGACAACGAGCGCCATACCGATGGGAAGTGTGGCGATCATCACCCCGAACTCCGCGCCGATCTGGAACACGGCAACGATGGCTTCGAATGGGTCGTCATAGCGGTTGCGCAGGGCCAGACGGACCATCTCATTCGCCGCCTGCAAGAAAATCGCCCAGAGCATCAGCACAAAGACCCCGGCCAACCCGTTATTGATCGCGGCCACTATGCCGCGCCCGGCGCGCTTGCCCATCACTCGCCAGCCCACCACAAGGCCAAGAAGGACGTTCAGCGGGAGGAAATACCCGAAATCCGTGCTTTCCGGCATCAGGGGCACCACCATGCCCGACAAAACAAAGGCCAGCACCGCGAGTGAGATCGCTGCCATAAGTCGTGCACCAGTCGGCATTTTCCGGCTCCTTGCGGGGATGGACCGCAGGGGCGGTCACACAGGTCGCCGTACCGTAATCTGCGTCACGTCGCAATTGCCACTGTCAAATGTCGCGGCACAGGAAGTGAGGTAAAAATTCCACATCCGGCGAAAGCGTTCGTCAAAGCCAAGCGCGGTGATCTGATCCCATTTTGCGTTAAAGGTCTCATGCCAGCGGCGCAGCGTGATGTCATAGCTCTTGCCGAACTCGACCGAGCGGTCGACCACCAGACCGGCGCGTTCTACCTGCTCGCGCAGCACCTTTGGGCTGGGCAACATGCCACCCGGAAAGATGTATTTCTGAATGAAATCCACGCCGCGTTTGTAAACATCCCAGCGGGCGTGATCGACGGTGATGATCTGTAGCGTGGCTGCGCGTCCGGGCTTCAGCCTCTGGCGGACGGTCTCGAAATAGATCGGCCAATATTGCTCGCCTACCGCCTCGAACATCTCGATACTGGCGATCCCGTCATAGAGCCCGCGTTCATCGCGGTAGTCCTGCAATTTAAAGGTCACTCGGTCTGACAGCCCGGCTTTTTTGATCCGGTCCACGGCGTATTTATATTGCTCGGCACTGATCGTCAGCGCGGTGACGTGCAAGCCCCGTTCGGCAGCGGCATATTCAGCGAAACCGCCCCAGCCGCAGCCGATTTCCAACACGTGATCGCCCGGTTGAACCCCCATCTGATCGACCATGGATTTGTATTTGGCGGTCTGCGCGGCCTCTAGCGACATCTGCGCGCCGTCCTCGAACATGGCCGAGGAATAGGTCATCGTCTCATCCAGCCAAAGCCCGTAGAACTCATTGCCAAGATCATAGTGCTTGCTGATGTTGCGTTTGGCCTGCTTGCGGTTGTTGCGTTGCAGCCAAAAGCGGAACTTTTCGAACTGGCGCAGCAACCCTTGGCCCGGAAAGCCGTCGTAAACCGTCTCGTTCCCCGCATGCACCAAATCCATGAAAGCTTGGAGGTCTGGGGTGGACCACCATTCATCCAGATATGCGTCGCAGAAACCCAAATCGCCCTCGCGGATCAGGCGGGCAAAGAGGTCATCGTTGTGGATGTGCACCTCGGCCACCGGGCCGGGTTTGGCCCCTTCGGCCCGGAACGCGCGGCCATCGGGCAAGACGAAATCCACCCGCCCATGCTGCATCGCCTGCGCCATGGCAAAGACCTGCGGGAAATAGCGCGGCAGACCCTTCTGCCCCTCTGTTGTCGTCAGCTTCATACCTCGGTTCCGTTCTTGTTCTTGGCGCCTACTGTAACCGCAGGCTGCTGTTTCGCAAAAATTTAAAATTCACGATTGCGGTAGGCATCAAGCGCCCGTTCGCGCCCTTCCGAAAGATCGACGATCGGGTCGGGATAGTCGTCATCCGGGCTGAGGCCCCAGCGGCGCGGGACTGCGTCGAAATAGGCCAGCGCATCCTTGCTTGGCTTCGCGCGGCCCTCGGCGATCCAGCGGCGGGTATAGTCTCGGCCCTTGTCGAACCGATCAAGCTGGGTCTCAGGATTGAAGATGCGGAAGAACGGCGTTGCATCGGGGCCAGAGCCTGCGGCCCACTGCCAGCCCATCGCGTTATTGGCCGGATCCCAATCGATCAGGTGCTCTTCGAACCACTTTTGGCCGATGCGCCAGTGACACATGAGGTGTTTGGTCAGATAGCTCGCCACGATCATGCGGCCCCGGTTGTGCATCCGCCCGGTCACCTGCAATTCGCGCATGGCGGCATCGACGAATGGCACGCCGGTGCGCCCCTGTTTCCACGCTAAGACCTCGGCGCGGCGCTCATCCTCGTTCCACGGGAAAGCCTGCCATTCCTCGCGCCAGTTTTGGTCAAGGATGCGCGGCGTGTGGTACATCAGATGATAAGCAAACTCGCGCCAAGCGAGTTCTTTCAGAAAGGTCTCTGCCCCCCGCTTGCCTTCTTGCATCGCACGCTGACCGGCATGCCAGCATTGCGCCGGGCTGATTTCGCCCAAAGAGAGGTTTTCGGACAGTGCAGAGGTGCCGTCTTCGCCCGGCATGTCGCGGCTTTCATCATAGCCTTCGACGATATGCGCGATGAAGGACCCCAGCCGCGCCTGTGCTGCGGCCTCGCCCAGACGGACAAAGGGGCGCACGATATCACGCCCGCGCTGCATCTCGGCGTCCATCTGCCAATCGTCCAAGGCGTCTCTCTCGGGCCAGTCTTGGGGTGCTGCAATTTCGCTCGGGGTCGCCACGGGTGCCGCCACATCGCGGCCACGGACGGATTTCCAATAGGGGGTGAAGACCTTGTAAAAACCGCCGGTCTTGGTCTCGACCGTCCAAGGCTCGAACATCAGGTGTCCGGCAAAGCTGCTGGCCTCAATGCCCCCCTCTTTCAGCGCATCTTTGACCTTGGTGTCGCGGTCGATCGCGGCGGGATCATAGAGGCGGCTCCAATACACCGCCCCAGCCCCGGTCTGCTTGATCACATCGCGCAGAACGTCCAGCGCATCCCCGCGCCGCAGGGTCAGACGGCTGCCCTTTTCTGCAAGCGTCTCCCCCAGACAGGCCAGCGCCAGCCCCAGCCGAAACTTCGGTGCGGACCCCAGAGCCTCTGACTGGTCGTCATGAATGAAAAGCGGGATCACCGGGCGGCCCGACTTGCAGGCCGCCGCCAAAGCGGGCTGATCGCTCAGCCGCAGATCGCGGCGGAACCACATGATAATCGGGGAATTTTCGTTCACGTTCGGTGTCTTGCTCCTGGCCTGACCCCGAAACATAGCGCCCCCGCGCCGGGGTCAAGGCTCAGAGCAGATCATCCAGTGCGTTCAGCAGTTTATCCATCTCGTCCTTGGTGGTGTAATGGGTGAAGCTTAGCCTTAGCACGCCCTTGCTGTCCTCCACCCCCATCGCGCCAAGCGCACGGCCCGCGTAGAAGGTCCCGCCGCCCGCCATGATGCCCCGCTCGGCCAGCGCCTGCGCCACGTCAAAACCGGGCCGGTCAAGCGCCAGTGCCACCGTCGGCGCACGTTTTTCCGCATCGCTCGGGCCGATCAGCCGCACGGAATTCCGCGCCGCCATGGCGTCCAGCAGCGGTTGCAGCAAAGCCGTCTCATGGGCCCGCATCGCATCATGCACGGCGACACCGCGCGCCGTCGCATCGGCGCTGCCGCCGATGTGGTGGGCGTGGAAAGCGTCGATATAATCCGCCATGCCTGCGCTGGCCGCGATCTGTGCATGATCCGGGCCCGCCGGGGTGAACCGTTTATAAAGCACATCGCCGTTGAAGTGATGCGCTTGGTTCGGCAGCAGTTCCGCCAGCGCCCGGCGGATAACCATGACGCCCTGATGCGGCCCAAAGGTCTTGTAGGCGGAAAAGAGGTAGATATCCGGCCCCAGCCCCCCGACATCGGCAAAGCCGTGGGGCGCATAAGACACGCCGTCAACGCAGACGAAGGCGCCAGCGGCATGGGCCAGCGCCGTGATCTCGGTCACCGGGTTGATTTCCCCCACCACGTTGGAGCAATGCGGAAAGCAGACCAGCCTGACCTTCTCGTCCAACAGATCTTCAAGCTTGGCTGGATCCAGATGCCCCGTCTCTGGATCGATCTGCCATTCGCGGATTTCGATCCCCCGCTCGGCCAGCCGCCGCCATGGGCCGGTGTTGGCCTCATGGTCTTGGTTGGTCACGACGATCGCCTCACCGGGCTGCAGCATCTGGCCGAAGGCCTGTGCCAGCACATAGGTGTTTTGCGTGGTCGAGGGGCCAAAGCTCAGCTCTGCCGGTGTCACGCCGAGGATTGCAGCCATGCGGGTGCGGGCCTCGTCCATCTCCTCTCCGCCAAGGCGGCTGGCCTCGTAGGGGGCGTAGGGCTGCACCTTTCGCTGGGTGTAAAAGCGATGCAACCGGTCGATCACTTGGCGGCAGGTGTAAGACCCACCGGCGTTCTCGAAAAAGGCCTGCCCCTGAAGGCTCGGCTCGGCAAAGGCGGGGAATTGGGCGCGGACCCAGTCGGAATCAATATGCATGGCGCGAAGGTCCACCGCTGCGCGGCCAAGGTCAAGCGCCCAAAGAAAACGGCGGCCCCAAGGAGCCGCCGTTGTTGGTGTCGCACTGCCTGTGGGGCCTAGCGAATTTTACGCTCGTCCTGCAGGCCGCGGAAAATGCAGAAGCACATGAACAGCAGCAGCAGCGTGAACAACAACCCGGTAGAGATCACCATGGATTGCAGCGCCGCCAACCCGCCGCCGATCAGCAGAGCGATGGCCACGGCACCTTCAAAGATGCACCAGAACACCCGCTGCGGCACCGGCGCGTCGACCTTGCCGCCTGCGGTGATCGTGTCGATGACCAGCGAGCCGGAGTCCGACGAGGTGACGAAGAACACCACCACCAGCACGATGCCGATGAAAGAGGTGATCGAGGCCAGCGGAAGCGCGTCCAGCATCTTGAACAGCTGCAGCGGCAGGCCCGCATCTTGGGCTGCGGTGTAGCCATCGTTCAGCACCTGATGGATCGCGGTGCCGCCAAAGATCGACATCCACAGCACACAGACGAGCGACGGGATCAACAGAACGCAAACGATGAATTCGCGCACGGTGCGGCCCCGGCTGACGCGGGCGATAAACATGCCGACGAAAGGTGACCAGCTGATCCACCACGCCCAGTAGAACGCCGTCCAACCTTGGGAGAAGTTCACGTCTTCGCGGCCAAAGGGATTTGCCAGCGCGGGCAGATACTCAATGTAAGCCACCAGCGAGTCCCAGAAGAAGGTCAGCAGGAACACTGTCGGACCAACGATCAAGGTGAACAGCGCCAGCAAGGCGGCCAGCCCCATGTTGATCTCACTCAGCACCTTCACGCCGCCATCAAGGCCGCGCAGCACCGAAATCAGCGCCACGGCAGTGATGAGCGAGATCAGAACGACCTCGGAAGTGGTGCCAATCGGGATCCCGAACAGCTCGTTCAAACCCGCGTTCGCCTGCGTCGCGCCCAGCCCCAGTGAGGTGGCCAGACCAAAGAGCGTGGCAAAGACCGCGATGATGTCGATGATATGCCCGGGCCAGCCCCAAACACGTTCGCCCAGAACCGGGTAAAAGGCCGAGCGGATCGTCAGCGGCAGACCTTTGTTATAGGTGAACAACGCCAGCGCCAGCGCAACGACCGCGTAGATCGCCCAAGGGTGCAGACCCCAGTGATAGATCGTCGCCGCCATGCCAAGGCGGAGCGAACCGGCCTCATCACCTGTTGCCGCGCCCAGAGGGGCCCAGTCGGTGCGCAACCCGTTCTCTGTCGTGATTTCGCCCATGGAGGTCGAGAAATGCGTCAGCGGCTCGGACACGCCGTAGAACATCAGCCCGATGCCCATGCCCGCGGCGAAAAGCATCGCGAACCAGCCCAGATAGGTATAATCCGCAACCGCCTCATTACCGCCAAGACGGACATTGCCGAAAGGCGTGACAATCAGCAAAAGCGCAAAGATCACCACCAAATCGGCAGCGCCGATCAGGAACCAATCAAAGTTCTTGGTCGTAAAGTTGAACATGGCCGAGAAGATCGCGGCGGCCTGCTCTGGCAATGCAATGGTGTAAAAGACGAAGATCACCACAGCGATCCCCGAAATCAGAAAGACCGGGTTGTGAATATCCAGCCCGAACGGCCCGATCTGCCGCTCGATATTGTCTTGACCGATTTCATAATCGGTATTGATGACATCCGCCTTGCCCTCAGGCTCGGGGATGCCGTGCGAATTTGTATCGCTCATAATCTGTTCCCTCTTTGATGACAGATCACCACGCAGGACGCGGCTTCTGTTTTTCTCATCCGTGCGCAAAGGATAGAGGCTTGCGACCATTGGGCAAGCTCTTGCGGCCAAGCTCCCTTGGAAACTTGGCTAAAACGACCTTTTCGTTATCCGCTGCGACGTAAGTTTGGGGGGTTACCCTGTCCCGAGCGCCGCTGCAATCGCATCGGCCTGTTCGCGAATCCGGTCCATGTCCCCTTGGACGCCGGGCGGGCGCAGCTTGTCGCCCTCATGGCGGGGCAAGATATGGTAGTGCAGGTGAAAGACCTCTTGCCCGCCCGCGGCTTCATTAAATTGCTGCACCGTGATGCCATCAGCACCAAAGGCCCGCAGGCAGGCATTGCCGACCTTTTGAACCGTCGCCAGACAATCGGCCAACTGCGTTTGGCTGGCGTCGAGCATATTGCGGCAAGGCGACTTGGGGATCACCAAGCAATGCCCCTCGGCGCGGGGCATGATGTCCATAAAGCAATAGGTCTTGTCGTCTTCATAGACCTTGAAGCTGGGGATTTCCTTGCGCAGGATCTTGGCAAAGATATTGTCGTCGTCATAGGTGGCCATCATGCTCTCCTTCTGGCGGTCGGGGCGGCGTGGACCATTAACCACACCGCCCCGCGCCGAGGCAATATCAAGCGTTTACGTCGACAACCACCCGGCCCTTGACCTGCCCTTTGAGGATGTCCGCACCGAGTTGGGGCAAATCGCTGAGACCCGCGGGTTGAACCATCGCCTCCAGCTTCTCCATCGGCAGGTCTTTCGCCACCCGCTCCCATGCGCGCAGACGGTTTTCATAGGGCTGCATGACGCTGTCGATGCCCAACAGGTTAACGCCGCGCAGCAAGAAGGGGATCACCGTGGCGGGCAGTGCCGCGCCGCCCGCAAGGCCCACTGCAGCGACGCTCGCGCCATATTCCATCTGCCCCAAAACACGGGCCAGCATCGCGCCGCCAACGGCGTCAACACAGCCGCCCCATGTCTCGCCCTCGAGCGGGCGTTTGACCGTCTCATTAATCTCATCGCGCGCGACAATCCGGCTGGCCCCGAGGCTTTTGAGGTAGTCCTCGGTCTCGGGTCGCCCGGTGACGGCTGCCACCTCATAGCCGAGGTTGGCAAGGATCGCAGTCGCGACCGAGCCCACGCCACCCGCGGCCCCCGTGACCAGCACCGGCCCTTTCTTGATCCCGTGGTCTTCTAACGCCATCACCGCCAGCATCGCGGTGAAGCCCGCCGTGCCCACGGCCATCGCTTTGCGCGTATCCAAACCCTTGGGCAGCGGCACCAGCCAGTCGGCCTTGACCCGCGCCTTTTGCGCATAGCCACCCCAATGCGCCTCGCCTACGCGCCAGCCGGTCAGCACGACCTTGTCGCCGGGTTTGTACCGCTCGTCACTCGACGTCTCGACCGTCCCGGCAAAGTCGATCCCCGGCACATGGGGATAGTTGCGGACCAGACCACCGCCGGGCCCAATGCAGAGCCCGTCTTTGTAGTTCACAGTCGAATATTCCACCGCGACCGTCACCTCGGCTTCGGGCAGTTGATCCTCGGTGATCTGGGTCACCTCAGCATGGGTCTTGCCATCGTCATCTTTGTTCACGATCAACGCATTAAAGCTCATCTTTCATCTCCTTTTCAGGTTTCAATTTGCCGGGCCTCAGGCCCAGAAACTCTCACGCACGGTCACATCCCGCAGGCCCTCCGGTGTCTCAACCTGCAACCGTGTGCCCGGATCCCAATGGGTCATCCGCACCATTCCAATGGCGACATTCACCCCAAAATCGGGCGACCAAATGGTCGAGGTCACCTGCCCCACGCGCTTGTCACCTGCCATCAGCGGCCAAGCTCGGTCACAAAGCGGCACCGGATCGCCCGCAATCTCTAGGGGGCGTATCTGTTGCACCGGGCCTTCCTTGGCCACCCGTAGCAGCGCATCTCTGCCGATACAGCCCATCGCGGCATGGGTGTCGCAAAGCTTGCCAAGGCCGCATTCATGCGGGGTGTTATCGTCGGTCATGTCATTGCCATAGCTCAACATTCCGCCTTCGATCCGCTCTATTAGATTTGGACAGCCCGCGCGGACGTCCAAATCGCGCCCCGCCTCGAACAGAGCATCCCACAGCGGCATGGCGATATCCGCGCCCTCTGCGTAGATCTCAAAGCCGCCCTGTTTGGAGTAGCCAGACCGCGCGATATTCATGGCGCGCCCTTGGAAGTGGAATTCACCGAAGCGGAAAAACTTTACCTCCCGCACCGCCGCACCAAAGAGGCGTTCCATCAGGTCTTCGGCCTTTGGCCCCTGCACTGCCAGCAGGTTCACATCCGGCTCGTCCACCAGCACATCTAGGTGATAACCGTTGCATATCCCCTTGGCCCAGAACAATAAATCACTGTCAGCGATGGAGATCCACCAGCGATCCTCGGCCAGTTTCACCGCCACCGGATCATTAAGCATACCGCCCGTCTCATCGACGATCGGCACATAGACGCAGCGCCCCGGCGCCACTTCACGCAGATCGCGCGGTGTCAGCATTTGCATCAACCGCGACGCATCCGGCCCCCGCAGCTCAACCTGTCTTTCGCAAGCCACGTCCCAGACTTGGACGGCTTTCTTCAAGTGATGGTAATCGGCCTCGGTGCTTTCAAAGACGGTGGGCAGCAGCATTCGGTTATAGACGGTGTAGGCCTTCACGCCTGCCGCCTCTACCCCGGCAGAAAAGGGCGTGCGCCGTATCCGGCGTGAGGGGGAGAGTTCAGCCATCACACGTCCTCCGGCATTAGGATAAGATCGGTCACTGGCGCATCGTACCCGGCGCTGGTCAGCATGGCATGCACTTGGCCCCGATGATGGGTCTGGTGGTTAAAGAAATGCACGACGGTTTGCGCCAAGGGAGTGGTAAGCTCGCGCTGCATGATGCCGGAATACCATGATAAATCGGCGTCCAAAGTCTCCTGTCGAAGGCCTTGGGCCCAATCCTTTATCGACGCGTCGCACTCGCGCCGCGTGGTGTGCCAAGCCATGCCGGTGGGGCAAAGTTCGGTGTCCGGACCCTCTGGCCTGGGCAAGGCGGGATCAAAACGGGACAACCAGATTTGATCACACCAAAGAAGATGGTTGAGGGTGCCCAAGATCGAGCCGAAAAACGCCTTGCGATCTTGCGTTAACGCATCCTCGTCCATCACCTCAATAACGCTTGCCAACTGACTGTTTTGCCAAGCGTTATATCGCGCCATTTCCTGAGCATAACCGGGGGTGATCACGCAGCACCCTGCCAATCGATCGCGCAGACCTCAGCCGATTTGCCGCCGAAATCCCAAACCCGCCCATAGTCGCGGACCTTAGATTTCACCCCACGCGCCGCCACGATATTCGGTCCCATCCAATATTTGGAGTTGGTGATCTTCACCGGTTCGCCCGGTTCGGCCCCGGCGAGCAGTTCGATCTCGCCGTTGATCTTCCGGCCGATGTTAATGACACGGCGGTTGCCGTCGCGAATAATCTCAACGGGGGCACGTTCGGCGCCGATGATCTCACTCACCAGCATGGTAAACAGCCCCGTCGTGCCGCCCGCCGCGCCGCTGAAGATTTTCAACAGCCCGTCATAGGCCGCCTCGCTCGCGCGGTCGTCCACATAGGCGGCGACCTTCCAGTTCCCCTCGCCCATACGGCCAGGGATGTCGACCAACAGGCCCACGTTCAGCCCTGCCAAATCCTCCCCTTCGAAATGGCCTTCGTCGATCACGATGCCCATCCACGCATGGCAGTGGCCTTCGGTCGGCAGATGCGCGCCAAGGCTGACCACGCAGGGGCAGAAGACGTCGCAAGAGCAGTTGAGGAAAAGCTCGCCTTTTACGGCCCAATTCGCGGGTGTCATCTCTCTGTTTGGCATATTATCCTCCTGTGAACACGGGCCAACCCGCCACGACGAACGCGCCGAGGATCAGGGTTGAACCCATTGGTTTTGTTACGTAATGTCCGATTTGCGGTAGCTTTTCGATGACCATGAAAAGCGTCGCCAGCCCCATCCAAGCAAGGTTCATCACCCCACCAGCAAAGCCCAGCAACATAAAGCCCCAGCAGCAGCCCGCACAAAAGGCGCCAAGGCCCAATCCCATGCGGAAACCGCCTGCGACACCGGGGCGCCAATGGCCCATGAAATACATCATCGGAGAGTGGCAGACGCCGTGGCAGACCTCCTTGGCGCGGGTGAATTGGAACAGGCCGACGCCCAGTAGCAGCGCCGCCGCAGTCCAGCGCGATTTGGCGATGCCCAGCATGTCGATGGCCCCGCCGTGCAAGAGAAGCAATTGCAGCCCTGCGATCCCCGCCGCAAAGGCAAGCCAGACCGCGAAGTAGCCTGCAAGCACCGCCAGCCAGCCCGCGCGGGTGCCGTTGGCCGAGGTCATGAGGTCTTCGTAAGCGCGCAGCGTCGGGACCATGGTCGGGACCATCATCGCAGCCATCATCGCCCCCCACATCGTGAAAAGCGGAAAGAAGCGCGCCATGGGCATATACATATCCATGCCCGGATCCATCTGCCGCATCCGTTCACCCATCGTGCCCGGACGACCCAGCAGATCGACATCCATCTGCATCGCCATGCTGTACATCATCCACCAAGCCGCTAGAATCAGGGCGAAAAACCCCAGCCAAAGTGTTGACCGTACTATGCCCGTCATCGCCGCCCTCCCCTGCGTGCTCTTGTAGATTTAATGTCAGACAATTAAACTACTCGCAAACACTAATTGTAAGACATATGAAAATCGATCCAAGCAGCCCCGCCGATCTATCGGCTCAAATCGCCACGGCCATTCGCGACGCCATCATCGGCGGGCGTCTGATCGTCGACCAACGCCTGCCATCTGAGGCGGAATTGGCCGAGCAGTTCGAGGTCTCTCGCCCCACGGTGCGCGAAGCGTTGAAGCGCCTTGCCGCGCAATCGCTGATCCGCACGCAGCGCGGGGCCACGGGGGGCGCTTTCGTGAATCGCCTCAGCTTTCTAGATGCTTACGCGCAGCAGATCACCACATCTACGTTGCTATTGTCGATGAACGCGGTGAGTTTCGAAACGGCTTGCGAAGCCCGCTTCGCCCTAGAGCGCGCATGCGCGCCCCTCTCGGCAGAGCGGCGCACGGCGGATCACCTTGCCACGATGCGCGCTGAAATCCACCGGCAGGCGCAGGCGGGGCTGACCGATGAAGCGTTCTGCGCGTCCGATGTCGCCTTCCACCGGGCGCTGGTTGACGGCGCGGGCAACCCGGTGCTGAGCTATCAACTCGCCGGTGCGGTCGAAGCCATGCAGCCTTTGATGAATATGATCACCTTCACTGCAAGAGATCGGGCGCGGATCATTGCCCTGCACCAAGAGATCGCCAATGCCGCAGAAGCGCAGAACGGCAAAGCGGTAACGGCAGGATTGACGGCGCTGGAAGCGGAGACCCAAGACCTTGCCCAGAGCGTTTTCGCCGCGCGTGCTGCGCGGAACGCCGGAAAGGCTGGCTGAGGAGTTGCGACTTCACTTATAAATCAATCGGGTGCGCGTGAACCTTGATGTCATTATTTCCCGCCGTCGCACCCCTTGCAATTCACCCATGACGGCCCTACTTTAATCTTGTCCTTCGGGACTATGGACATAAACGCGCTCGTAATAAGCGGTTCGGACCCGGGGGCGGTACCCGGCGGCTCCACCAAACATCCTTCATTTGGGGATCATGGGGCCGAAATAGGATCGACGAACGTCTAAAGGGGTTGCTTTGTTTCGGTGAGATACCACCGTTATCGGTTCAAACTGTACAATTGCAAATGACAATCGTGCTCCAGTTGCGATGGCCGCGTAAGCGGTTTCAGCGACTGAAATCTAAGTCCTTAGGCTTTGCAGCTTAAGGCGGGGTTCGCAGGTACCTGGCAACAGAAACCTGCACTTTTCCCCTCCATATCTCGGCGAATTCAATTGCTTGAGCGGTGTTCTTGACCCTGCGCTTCCGTGCCCCTATCCGTTATAAAACGAAGCCGCTGTGGCTTCTTTCGCGCAGGAAGTTCGCATGACCCCGCCCAGCTGGCCCGAAATGTTTCGCGTCTTCGGACGCATCGGGCTGATGTCAATCGGCGGCCCCGCAGCGCAGATCGCCGTGATGCACCGTGAGTTGGTCGAGGACCGCCCGTGGCTAAGCGAGCAGACCTACCTGCGGGCGCTCTCACTCTGTATGCTGTTGCCCGGACCGGAAGCGATGCAACTGGCGACCTATGCGGGCTGGCGTCTGCGCGGTGTGGCTGGCGGGCTGCTCGGGGGGTTGCTTTTCGTGGTGCCGGGGGCGGCATTCATCGCTGTGCTGGCTTTGCTATATGCGTGGTATGGGCAGTTGCCCCTTGTGCAGACGGCTTTTCTCGGCATCAAGGCCGCCGTCATTATCGTGGTATTCCAAGCGCTTCTAAAGGTTTCTTCAAAGGCGTTGCATGGGCGTCTTGGCTGGGCGCTGGCCTTTGGGTCGTTCATCGGCATTTTTGTTCTGGGCTTGCCATTTCCACTGATCATTCTGCTGGCCGGTGCCATCGGGATGTTGACCAAAAGCCCCACTGCGGTGGCCGAGCCGGCAAATCTGCCACCTGCGCGCAGTCTGCGCACCCTGCTGATCTGGGGCGGGCTTTGGGCCGCGCCGCTTGTGCTTTTGGCGCTGCTGGGTAAGGATTTTCTGCTGCAACTCGGCCTGTTCTTCTCCAAGCTCGCTGTGGTGACCTTCGGCGGTGCCTATGCCGTGCTGGCCTATATGACCCAGACAGTGGTTCAGGATTTCGGTTGGATTAACACGGACCAAATGATTGACGCACTCGGCTTGGCCGAGACGACGCCCGGCCCGCTGATCCTCGTTACGCAATTTGTCGGGATGTTGGCAGGCTTTGCCCAAAGCGGCCCGTCGGGCGCGCTCGCTGCCGGGCTGCTGGCGCTTTGGGTGACTTTCACGCCGTGCTTTTTGTGGATATTCTTTGCCGGCCCGTATCTTGAGGCACTTTCTGAACAGCCGCGCATCGCGGGGGCGCTGCGGGCCATCACGGCGGCAGTGGTGGGGGTGATCGCCAATCTCTCGGTCTGGTTTGCGCTGCATGTGCTGTTTGATCGGGTCGCCCCTGGGGTCACCCTCGCCCTGCCCGCGCCGGTTTGGGCAAGCTTCAATCCGCTGGCCGCCGTGCTCACCCTATTGGCCGCTGTGCTGATGCTGGCGCTCAAGCGTGGTTTTGTCGTCACGATGATCCTGCTCGCGGTGCTTGCTCTGCTCCTTCGCGCGATTTAGCGCCGCGCCCCCTTTCACTCGCCTGTGAATGGGGTATGCTGACCCCTGCCCATCGCCCGGACCGGAGAGAAGAATGAGCCGCAGCATTGATTACGGCAACCTGATGCACGAAGCCATGCGGGGTTTGATCCGCAGGGTCTTGCAGGATGTATCGGACCAAGGGCTACCGGGGAATCACCACTTTTTCATCACCTTCGATACCTCGCACCCGGATGCGGAATTGGCCGATTGGCTCTCAGACCGTTATCCCGATGAGATGACCGTGGTGATGCAGCACTGGTACGATGGGCTTGATGTTGGCGCAGACGGATTTGCCATCACGCTGAACTTCGGCGATGCGCCCGAGCCGCTTTATATTCCCTACGACGCGATCCGCACCTTTGTGGACCCTTCGGTTGAGTTCGGCCTGCGGTTCGAACAGCAAGAAACCGAAGAAGAAGACGAAGATCGCGATGAGGCCACGCTTGACCAAACCGATGAGGAAGAGCTGGAAGTCGCGGAAGAGCCCGCCAAGGACGCCGAGATCGTCTCGCTCGATTCCTTTCGGAAGTAGCGCAGGATTGGCCGTTAGCGCCATCCCTGCATTGCGCAGACCGTAAGGCGCAGGTACACCGCTGGGCAACGATAAGTCACAGCAGGAGCCACAAAATGGCCGATACCCGCACCGAAACCGACAGCTTTGGTCCGCTCGAAGTTCCTTCCGATAAATATTGGGGCGCGCAGACGCAGCGCTCGATCATCAACTTCCCAATCGGCTGGGAAAAGCAGCCCATCGCCATCGTGCGCGCGCTTGGCGTGATCAAGAAGGCCTGCGCGCAGGCCAATGTGGCACAGGGTTCGCTTGATGAGGACCGCGGCAAGGCGATCGTTCAGGCCGCTGGCGAAGTTTTTGAGGGCAAGTTCGACGACAACTTCCCGCTGGTTGTCTGGCAGACCGGCTCGGGCACCCAGTCGAACATGAACGCCAACGAGGTTATCGCCAACCGCGCGATTGAGCTTATGGGGGGCACCATCGGGTCCAAAGACCCAGTGCACCCCAACGATCACTGCAACATGGGCCAGTCGTCAAACGACACTTTCCCAACCGCCATGCATATCGCCACCGCGATGACGGCGCGGGACGTGCTGCTGCCGGGGCTGGAGAAGCTGCACGGCGCGCTGCAAAAGAAAGTCGAGGAATTCGACGGCATCATCAAGATCGGCCGCACCCACACGCAGGATGCGACGCCTCTGACGCTGAGCCAAGAATTCTCAGGCTACACCCATCAGGTCGCCATGAGCATCGCGCGCGTGCGCGACGCGCTTGGCCGCATCTATGAACTGGCCCAAGGCGGCACCGCCGTTGGCACCGGGCTGAACACCCAAAAGGGCTGGGCCGAAACCGTGGCGCATAATATGGCCGAGATCACGGGCCTGCCCTTCGTCACCGCGCCGAACAAGTTCGAGGCGCTCGCCGCCCATGACGCGATGGTCGAGATTTCTGGTGCGCTGAAAACCGTCTCCGCCAGCCTGTTCAAAATCGCCAATGACATCCGCCTGCTGGGGTCCGGCCCGCGTTGTGGTCTGGGCGAGTTGATCCTGCCCGAGAACGAACCCGGCTCGTCGATCATGCCGGGCAAGGTCAACCCGACCCAGTGCGAGGCGCTGACGCAAGTCTGCATTCATGTGATGGGCAACGACGCGGCGGTTGGCTTTGCCGGGTCTCAGGGACATTTTGAGCTGAACGTCTACAAGCCTATGATGGCCTATAACGTTCTGCAATCCATGCAGCTTTTGGGTGACGCGGCCTCGGCCTTCACTGATAATCTGGTGGTTGACCTCAAGGCCGACGCGGACCGCATCGAAAAGCTGATGCGCGAGTCGCTGATGCTGGTGACCGCGCTGGCCCCCGAGATCGGCTATGACAATGCCACCAAGGTCGCCAAGACCGCGCATAAGAACGGCACCACGTTGAAAGAAGAGGCCATCGCACTGGGCTTCGTGGATGCCGAAACCTTTGAACGGGTCGTGCGGCCCGAAAATATGATCGGACCAAAATGAGTGCGCCCATCAACCTTAACAAGGTGAAGAAAGAGCGGGACCGTTCGTCTCGCAAAGCACGCGCGAACGAAAACGCCGTGGGTTTTGGCCAGACCAAAGCGCAGAAAGACGCGCTGAAAGCCCGCGCCGAGCAGATCGCCCGCAACCTGGAAGCGCATAAGCGCGAGACATGAACGCGCGGCCCCGCAAACATTCGGTGACCCTACGGGGTCACCGGACATCAATCTCTCTCGAAGATGAATTCTGGGATGAGTTCCGGGCCATTGCTGCCGCGCGGGGGCTGCCGATCAATGCGTTGGTGACTGAGATCGACGCGGCGCGCGGGCTGGACATCGGGCTTGCCGGGGCAATCCGGTTGTTCGTGTTGCGCGCGTTAAAAGAACGTTTACCAAAGACAGATTAGCGTCGGGCCATGGCCCTCGGATCCCCTCTCACACCCGCCGCTTGGCTGGATGATATTTTCGCCTCTAAGGCGGCTATTCGCGGACAGGTCATTCGACGTAAAGCGCGCGATATTGAGAAGTTTGTCGGACGCCAAGAATTTGAAGACGAATTGAAACGTCGTGGTTTCCAAGCGGCTGAGAACGCCGGACAGGTCATCATATTTTGCAATAGAGAACCCATCCGGCGGATTGCCTAGCCGTTTTCTTTTAAAGAAAACGGATCCGGAATTTTCAAAAAATTCCGATTTAGCAGATCGACGCTTGGTAAATCTTCTCGATGTTCTGACCAAGCGCCTCGTTGAACTCCGCATCTGTCATCTTGACGTTCAGCCCTTCAGTCAAAGCGCGCGAGAAGCTGGCGATCATGGTGCGGTTCTTGCCCAGCCGTTCGCAGGCTTCCGCCGTGGAGTAGCCGCCCGATAGCGCAACGACGCGCAGCACGTTGGCGTGGCCGGCCAGTTCGTCATATAGACCAGCTTTTTCAGGAATCGTCAGTTTCAACATCACCATCTCGCCCTCGGGCAGCGCGTTCAGGTTCTTTTCAATCTCTCCGCGCAGGATCTCTTCGGCCTCTGCCTTCGTGTCGGAGTTGATGTTCACCTCCGGCTCAATGATCGGCACCAGACCGGCGGCGCAGACCTGTTTGGCCAGTTCGAACTGTTGCGCCACCACGGCGGCGATGCCGTTCTCGTTGGCCTCGTGAATGACCGAGCGTTCCTTGGTGCCAAAGATGCCATGTTTCACTGCGCGGGCCAGCAGGTCGTCGATCTCCATGATCGGTTTCATCATCTGCACGCCGTTGTTGGTTTCCTCCAACCCCTTGTCGATTTTCAGGAAAGGCACCACGCCCCGGTCTTCCCACAGGAGCTGGGCGACGGGTTTGCCGTTGATGCTGTCATCCATCGTGCGCTCAAAAAGGATCGCACCGATCACTTTCTCGGAGGTGAAATCGTCGGCCAGAATGATCCGCGCCCGCATGTCGTGGACGGCTTTGAACATTTCTGCGTCGCCGTTGTAATCCGACGGTTCCACGCCATAGAGGCTCAGCGCCTTGGGGGTGGAGCCGCCCGATTGATCGAGCGCCGCGATGAAGCCTTTGCCGCTGTTCATTTGCTCAAGTTGCGCCTTGTCGTAGCCCATGTCACCCACGTCCTATTTTGATTCCGTTCGCTGCGTTTCTAATTGAAACGCAAAGCCGATGATAGAAGCTAGCGCCTTGATAGCGCTAACCAAATGCCCTTATCTGAACGGACGGTCAAATGTGCGACTGGCACCGGCACGCGATCAGGCTGGGCGGTCACGCGAAAGTCTCGCAGGATACGCGACAGGATCAGGGGCCCTTCGACCATGGCAAAACCCGCGCCAGTGCAGACCCGTGGCCCGGCAGAGAATGGGATGAAGGCGTCGCGCTGGCATTGCTTTCCGTTTTCGGTCTGCCAGCGGGTTGGGTCAAAACCATCAGGATTGTCCCAAAGCCGTTCATGCCGGTGCAGATGCCACGGGCTGAGCACCAGTTGCGCCCCCTGTTTCACCTTTCGGTCGCGAAACGCTTCGGGGCAGCGGTTCTCGCGCACCATCATCGGCACGGGTGGATAAAGCCGCAGCGTCTCACGAAACACATCCCGGCTAAGTTTGAGTTTTGACATCACCGCGAAATCACAGGTCTCAAGCGCCTGTGCCTCTTCCGCCAGCCGCTCCTGCCATTCGGGATGGGTGGCCATCAGATAGAGCGCCCAAGCCAGAGCCGAGGCGCTGGTTTCATGCCCCGCGAGGAAGAAGATCGCTACCTGATCGACCATCTCCTCGGTGTCGAAGATCTCACCTGTTTCGGGGTCGGCTTGGGTCATGATCTTGGTGGCTAGGTCGTCGGGCGCGGTGCCCGCTTTGATCTGCGCCATCCGCTCTTGGGTCAGGTCCGTGATCAGCGCCCTGATCCGCGCGGCGCTTGCCCGCGTGTCGCGCCGAAACAGGCGCGGCATCCAGCGCGGTAGCGGCAGAAGTGCCCCAAGGTTCAGGATCGGCTGGCTGCGCTGGTAATTGCGAAACTCATCAAAGACCGCCCGGGCAACCTCATGTTCGATCGGCAGAGAAAAAAGCGTGCGAAAGATCACATCGGCTGCGGCGTGGCTGGTCTCGGCTTCGATCTCGACCACCTGCCCCGCCTTGCCTCCCAGCCGTGTGGCAGCGGCCTCTGCTGCGTCCCACATCGCTGGAAAGGTCTCGCGCAGCCGGCCGCCTTCAAAGGCGGGGTCGATGATGCGGCGCTGGCGTTTCCATGTCTCGCCGTTGGTCAGAAAGACAGAGTTGCCCAAGAGCGGGCGCAGCCCCTCGCCGATCCGGTCGGATTTCGGAAAATCCTCGGGGCGGTCTTTCAAAACGGTCTTCACCAGTGCGGGCTGGTTCATCAAATAGCTGCGGAAGAACGGCGTTTTGAATTCCGCCATCCACGCGCGATAAAGCCGGGCGGGCTGGGCCGAGAGGATATCGGCGCGAAACAGCTTGGCATAGCGCCAGAGCGACACACGGTCGGGCCGCGCGGGGGGCTTGGGCGGTTGGGTCATGCGGCGACAGAGGTGTATTTGCTGACCGCGTGGTCGATCCGGGATTTCGACGCGGGCCGCCCGTCATAGCGCGCGGCCAAGGTCTGTGGCCCGGCGGTGATTTGGAAATAGTCATAGTCGCGCGGGTGGTCAAAGGCGCAGAGATACTGGAAATGCAGCCGAAAGAACCGCCAGCGCAGCGCCTTCCAGCGGGTGGGGCTAAGCGTTTGGGTGAAGGCAGCCGAAAAGACCAGCGGCCAGCGTTTCCCCTCAGGCGCCACGCCGGAGACCGAGACCGGATCGCAAAGCGCAAAGGCGCAGCCATCGCCGGGGGCCGTCACGTCGACCCATGCCAGTTCCTCGCGGGTTGAGAGATAGCGCAGGTCGCCTCGCAAACGCTCGGCCCGTGGCAAGAAGGACACCATCGGCACCACCTGCCCGAGCGAGAGAAAACCCAAGGCAGGCCCGCGCTCGGGCACCCTGCCCGCACGGATCAGATCGGCCAGTACCGAGACGCCCAGATGCGCGCCGGATGAGTGGCCGACAACCAGTACCTCGTCGACATCCTCGGTCAGAGCAGCGGCGATGTCATTGCCAAACTGCGCCATGCGGGCTTCCAACTCCGGCGGGTTCGCGCCCCGCGTGGCGGCGGAATAGGCGTAGTCATGCATCAGGTAATAGGCGAAAAACTTGCCGTCTTTCTTTTTAAACCAGCGCAGCAGCGCGATGCCCAGCCCAGTGCCCACTGCCGCGAAGGCGAGCCGCGCCGCCCAATGGTCCGTCACCATTCCAAGGGCGCGATAGGTCAGCAGGCCAAGCGCCACAGCCAGCAGCGCCTGCACAATCAACATCCCCACCGGATAAAGCGCCGCAATAACCGGCCCCTTGCGCAGGCGCATCAGCCGCCAAAGCGCGCCGGAGCCGATGTAGACCCATGCGGTGCGCAGCAACTGCCAATAGGTCGCGGGGATCGAATTGCTCATGCTTTCGCGCACGATGTCGGACCAGACCAGCACTTCGACTTGCGAGGTCACCTGATGACCGTCGATCCCAGCGTTAACGCGCCAGCCGTAATTGCCCTTGCCCGCTTTTGGTTTCAGCGCAATCTCATAGCCCGAAATCGCGGCCTGCGCCGCGCCCTCCTTGCGGTAAAGCTCACGGTAGCGGCGCGGGTGAATCGGATCGTAGCCGGGGATGTAGAACACCCGCCGCGTTTTCACCGTCTTTGCCTGCCCTGTGCTCACCATGCCCGCCCTCTTCTTCGGCATAGTCTAGCCGCAATTCGGGGCAAGATTAAGGCTTAACCTACGGTTGCGAGGATCGGAAAGGTCTCAAGCAGCCAGAAGGAAAAGGCGGTGAATGCGCCGGTCAGCAGCGCCAGACCAACAATCACCAGCAGGCCCCCCATGATCCGCTCGATCAGCTTCATATGCGGTTTGATCCGGTTCATCAGCGTCATCGCGCGGGTGATGAACATCGCGGCCAGCAGGAAGGGAATGCCAAGCCCCGCCGCATAGACGCCCAGCAAAAGCGTCCCGCGGGAGACGGAGGCCTCGCTTGCTGCCAGTGACAAGATCGCGCCCAGCTGTGGCCCGATGCAGGGGGTCCAGCCAAAGGCAAAGGCCAGCCCCAAGACATAGGCGCCGAAACTCGACCCGCCCTTGTCGCCCGCGTCCATCCGAGCCTCTTGATCGAGAAACGGAATGCGAAAGAGCCCGATGAAATGCAGGCCGAAGACAATAATCACCACACCGGAAATTTTAGCGAGAAGCGCCTGATTCTGTAAAAAGAACATCCCAAAGGCCGAGGCGGTGAAGCCCAGTAGGATGAACACAGTGCTCAGCCCCAGCACAAAGAACAACGCCGCCACGACCGCCCGCCGCCGTGCGCTGGATTGGCTGGACATGTCATTGATCGACACGCCCCCCATATAGGCCAGATAGGGTGGCACGATGGGCAGCACGCAGGGCGACAGGAAACTGAAAATCCCGGCAACCAGAGCGATGATCATGGCCGGCAGGATCCCGGCGTCGATGAGGCTTATATCAAACATGACCAACTCCTAGACCGACAACGCCCCGGCGTCACCTGTCATATTGTCACAAGATCGTGGACCTCGGGATTGGCTTGGATTAACTGGTCTTATGAAGATCGAAAAACTGGATGCCACGGGGCTTCTGTGCCCCCTGCCCGTGCTGAAAGCACGCAAACGACTGGCGGCCCTCGCGCCGGGCGATCAGCTTCATATGACGGCCGATGATCCGGCCGCGGTGATCGACGTGCCACATTTCTGCGTGGAAGCCGGTCATGCGCTGACCGAAACCCGGACCGAGGGCGCGGCAGAGCTTTATATCATCACCAAAGGTGGCTGAGCCGGACCCGGCCGGAACGCGCGCTTCAACCCTACGACAGAAACGAAAACGGCGGGCCTGAAAGCCCGCCGTTTCCTTTTATATGTCGTGGCTTAGCTGCCCAGTGACCACCAGCCGCGCCGTTTGGGCTTGGGCTTTTCGGCGGGTTGCTCTTCCACCTTTTCGGCCACCGGCTCAGGAGCCGTTTCGGCAGCGGGCGCTTCGGCTTCCACCGGCTGGGCCGTGGGTTCGGGCTGCGGCTCAGGCTGCGGTGCTTCCGCGACAGGTGTGGCAGTTTCCGGCGACGGGGCCGCGATCGGCGCTTCGGTCGGCAGTGCTTCGGCCATCGCCTCGGGCGTGGCTTCGGCAACCGGCTCGACCGGCTTGGCTTTGGCCCGGCTCCGGCGCTTGGGTTTTGGCGCGGGTGCGGCCTCTTCCTCGGTCGCCACGGCGTCTGTTGTCACCGTCTCTTCTGCCGCTTCCACCACGGGCTTTTTGGTCCGGCGGCTGCGCTTGGCCTTGGGCTTGGGCGTCTCTTCTCCTTCGGCTTCGGCACTGACCTGCGGCGTTTCGCCTTCTGCGGCGGCAAGCGCTTCGGGCGCGGGTTCCGCTTCGGGGGCCAGTTCGGCCTTGGGCTTGCGCGACCGGCTGCGGCTTTTGGGCTTGGGCTTTTCCTCGGCGGCGGGCGCGGCGTCGGTGTCGGCCTGCGCTGCCTCCGCTTCTACCGGTTGGGCTTTATCGCCTTCGTCCGGCTTCGCCTCTTCCTGCTGCTGACCACCGTTCTGATCGTCTGCACCATTCTGCTGCTCGCCATTGCCATTGCGGCCACGGCCACCCCGGCTGCGACGACGACGGCGGCGGCGTTTGGATTTGCCCTCGCCGTCGTCACCATTGCCGTTGCCATTCCCGTTTCCGTTCTCGGATTGCGGGGCCTCCTGTGCGGCGGGTGCCTCTTCCACTTCGACCTCTGCGGCGCTCTCATCCTCGTCGATCTGATCCATCAGCGATGTATCGACCGAAACGACGTGATCCGAGACGGGCGGCACGGTGCGGGTGGCGGTCTTGAACTTCTCGATGTGGAAATCGGGGCTGACCAAGGTTGGGTCGCCTTCGATCCGCACAGACATGCCGTAACGCATCTCGATATTGGCGATATGCTCACGCTTTTGGTTCATCAGGAAGTTGGCGATGCCCACGGGCGCACGCACCAGCACTTCGC
The DNA here is from genome assembly GCF_032922545.1 of Sulfitobacter sp. LC.270.F.C4. Lineage (NCBI taxonomy): Bacteria > Pseudomonadati > Pseudomonadota > Alphaproteobacteria > Rhodobacterales > Roseobacteraceae > Sulfitobacter > Sulfitobacter sp. LC.270.F.C4. The sequence continues at coordinate 2,048,585 of NZ_CP136692.1, forward strand.
GCGAACGGCGGCGGGTGCCCTCCTCTTCGATCTGGCGGATGATCGACAGGGCGAGGTTGTCGTCAGAGCGCACCAGACCGGTGCCGTGGCAGGCGTGGCAAGGCTGGGTCGTCGCCTCGATCATGCCGGGACGCAGACGCTGGCGCGACATTTCCATCAGGCCAAAGCCCGAGATGCGGCCCACTTGGATGCGCGCGCGGTCGGTCTTGAGCTTGTCTTTCATCATCTTTTCGACGGCGGCGTTGTTCTTGCGCTCATCCATGTCGATAAAGTCGATGACAATGAGGCCCGCGAGGTCACGCAGACGCAGCTGACGCGCCACTTCGGCGGCAGCCTCAAGGTTGGTCTTGGTCGCGGTCTGCTCGATCGAACCTTCCTTGGTGGCCCGACCAGAGTTCACGTCAATCGCCACCAGCGCTTCGGTCACGCCGATCACGATATAGCCACCCGAGGGCAGTTGCACCGTGGGGTTGAACATGCCCGAAAGGTAGCTTTCCACCTGATAGCGCGCAAAGAGCGGCAGGCTTTCGTTGTAGAGCTTCACGTTTTTCGCGTGGGACGGCATGATCATTTTCATGAAGTCCTTGGCGATGCGGTAGCCGCGCTCGCCCTCAACGTGGATCTCGTCAATCTCGCGGTTATAGAGGTCGCGGATCGAGCGTTTGATCAGGTCGCCTTCCTCATAGATTTTCGCGGGCGCGATGGACTTCAGCGTCAGCTCGCGGATCTGCTCCCAGAGGCGCTGGAGGTATTCGTAATCGCGCTTGATCTCGGCCTTAGTGCGTTTCGCGCCGGCAGTCCGAACAATCAGACCTGCACCCTTGGGCACTTCGATCTCAGTCGCGATTTCTTTAAGTTTCTTACGGTCAGCCGCATTGGTGATCTTGCGCGAGATGCCGCCGCCGCGCGCGGTGTTGGGCATCAGCACGCAGTAGCGACCCGCAAGGCTGAGGTAGGTGGTCAGCGCCGCGCCCTTGTTGCCGCGCTCTTCTTTGACGACCTGCACCAGCAGGATCTGGCGGACCTTGATGACCTCTTGAATCTTGTAGCGGCGCGGGCGCGGTTTGCGCACGGGGCGAATGTCTTCGCTGTCATCTTCGTCGGCGACGGATTCGATGGAATCGTCTTTCGCCGTGGCATCGCTGCCTTTGTCGTCTTCGTTGTCGGCGTCGTCGGCCTGGGCGTCGCTGGCGTCAGCGTCATCGGACGTAGCCGCTGCCGTTTCATCTGCCTTAGCAACCTCGGCCTCGGCTTCGCCGTTCTCAGGCTCTTCGACCGGCGTTTCCGCGACCCGCTCCATGGGCGAGCTGCCCTCTTCGCTGTCGAGATCAACAGTTTCCATACCGGCGATTTGATCGCTGTTGTCGTCAGCTACCTCTGCTGTGACCACGGCATCATCGCTGTTGGTCTCAGCCGCTTGGCTTTTCGATCGGCTGCGCGACCGCGAGCGGGTCCGCTTGGGCTTTTCGTCTTCGTCGTCTTTGGCGGCCTGCGCTTCGGCATAGGCGCGCTCTTCTTCCAGCAGCGCCTGACGGTCGGCCACGGGAATTTGGTAATAATCGGGGTGGATTTCCGAGAACGCGAGGAAGCCATGACGGTTGCCGCCATAGTCAACAAAGGCAGCCTGAAGCGACGGTTCGACCCGTGTAACTTTGGCTAGATAGATATTGCCGGCAAGCTGGCGTTTGTTTTCTGATTCAAAATCGAATTCTTCGACCTTGTTTCCGTCCACGACCACAACGCGAGTTTCCTCGGCGTGGGTGGCATCGATAAGCATTTTCTTAGACATAGATCCATTATGCACAGCACCCGCGCACGGAAGGCCCCTGGCGGGGCATCGGGCTGGGAGGTGTGACTTGTCAGGGCGATGGAGGACGCGGCAACAGCAGGGCCACGAATGGCCCCCATCTGTCTGCTCTGAGCATCTGCGCGCGTCATCGCGGTTCTTCTCCGATGCGAGGGCCTTTGCGCCTCTCCCATCCATTAATTAGCTGTGCTTCGGTTGGGCTAACCCTCGCGAATATCAGCGGTTCTTCGGCCGTTTCCGGCCCAATCGGTCTGCTGGCCCCCCGGTGTCGGGCTGGCACGGCAGCGAAACTGTCAAAAGTCACCATACGCCAGTCGGGCGTTACAGGACTTATCCGGCTAGTTAAGGGCTTTAAGGGGTGAAACACAATGGTCAATCGAATGAGCAACAGTCAAATGCGGTTTATCTCGGGTCGGTTGACAAGGCGCATGGGCTTGGAAACATTCAGACTGTCGCCGCAAGGATCGCTGGGCGGCACCATAGAATTGCTTTGCCGCCCCCGCGGCCCAGAGTTTCAAAGGACCGCTTCATGCAAATATTCCTGCGCCCCGCGCTTTGTCTGACCCTTTTGGGCCTTGCCGCCTGTGATGAGATCGCCGTGGCCGATAATCCGGCGGCGCTGGCCGAGTTGCGCGGGCAGAAAAGCTGTGTGGCCGCGGTGACCCAGCAAACCGGCGCGGCGGGTGTCGCCGTCAATACAACACGCCCTGTGGTGGAGCTTTACCGCAATATCCTTGACGTACCCGGCGGCGCGAGTTGGTCCTGCATCACCGATCCGAATGGCAATGCGGTCGAGATTGCAGAGCAGCGCAGCGGTTAAACCGCGCTGCTTAAGGGAGGTGGTCAGAGGTAATCTGACCGCTGCAACCCGTATTTCGCCATCTTCTCGTTCAGCGTCCGGCGTGGCAGGCAAAGCTCGTCCATCACGCTGGCGATAGAGCCCTTGTGACGGCGCATGGTGTTGTCGATCAACATGCGCTCGAATGCCTCGACATATTCCTTGAGCGGTTTGCCTTCGGTGGTCATCACCGGCTGCATCTCGTCATGGTCGCTCATCAAGAGGGAGGCGATGGTGCCCGAGCCGCGGCGCGATTGCAGCACGGCGCGTTCGGCCACGTTAATGAGTTGGCGCACGTTGCCGGGCCATGGCGCTTGCAACAACTGTGCCGCCTCTTGTGCACTGACCTGAGGCGCCTCGCAGCCGTATTCATCCGCGAACTGATCGCTCAGCCGGGTGAAGAGCGTCAGGATATCCTCACCACGCTGGCGCAGCGGCGGCACGGTGATGCGGAGCGCTGCCAAACGATAAAACAGGTCCGATCGCAGCGCGTCTTCCGAGGTGCGCCCGGCTTCTTGCAGGTTCGAGATGGCGACGATTCGTGTCTCTGCCGGGGTGCCTTGTTCGTTGATGGCGCTTAACAGCCGCGCCTGCAGGCTTTCGGACAGGGCTTCGATGTCTTCCAACACCAATGTCCCGCCGCGCGCTTCTTCGATGGCGGGCAGTTGCGCGTCTTCGGGCTGCATCGGGCCGAACAGCCGCTTGGCGAGCGCGTCTTCCTCCAGAGCACCACAGGAGACGAGGACAAATTTCTTGCCCGCGCGGCTGCCGACCGCGTGCAGCGCATGGGCCACGAGGGTCTTACCGGTCCCGGTTTCTCCGTCGATCAGCACATGCCCATCGGCCTGCCCCAGATCGAGGATATCTTCGCGCAGGCGTTCCATGACGGGCGATTGGCCGATGAGCTTTTTCATCAGCTGGCCGCCGTCCGACAGCTCACGCCGCAGGGCGCGGTTGTCCATCACCAGACGCCGCGCATTGGTGGCCTTTTTGGCCAGTTCGCTCATCCGGTCGGGGTTAAAAGGTTTTTCAAGAAAGTCGAAAGCGCCGACGCGCATCGCTTCGACCGCCATCGGCACGTCACCATGACCGGTGATCATGATGACCGGCAAAGCCAAGTCGCTGCCCATCAGCTTTTTCAGGAATTGCATCCCGTCCATGCCCGGCATTTTGATGTCGGAGATGACGATGCCCGGATAATCCGGCCCCAAAGTCTTTAGCGCGTCTTCGGCGCTGCCGAAGGTTTCCGTGTCATACCCCGAAAGGGCCAGCCACTGGCTGATCGACTGCCGCATGTCCTGTTCGTCGTCTACAATCGCGATTTTCATTGCCTGAGCCATGCGTTCACTCCGCCGCTTCTATCTTCGTTTCATCTGCCAATATAGGTAGTTGCATCTCAAATACAGCGCCACCGTTTTGTCCGTTGCGCGCCATAAGCCGTCCCCCGAGGTCGTTGACGATCCCCGATGAAATGGCAAGACCCAGCCCAACACCATCGCCGGGCTGTTTGGTCGTGTAGAAAGGTTCGAACAGCGCGTCCAAGTCCTCAATCCCCGGGCCATTGTCGCGCACGGTTAATGTCGCCGTCTCCCCCGCTGATAGTATAATGTCCACCTGAGGGTTTCGTTCCGATTTTGTTGCGTCTAATGCGTTTCTTAACAGGTTTACCATAACTTGTTCGATCCGCATACGGTCTCCCATCACCATGACGGGATTATCGGGCAGGATGCGGCTGATCTGAACCTGTCGCTGGCGCAACTGCGGCTCCATCATCGACAGGGAAGACGCCAGCGCCGCGCCCATATCAACCGGAGAGAAGGCCTCCTGCCCCTTGCGGGCATAGGATTTAAGCTGCCGGGTGATCGCGCCCATTCGTTCGATCAGGTCGTCGATGCGCCCAAAGGACGACAGCGCCTCATCCTGCCGGTTGCGGTTCAGCAAAAGCCGCGCGCCCGCTAGATAGGTTTTCATCGCCGCAAGCGGTTGGTTCAACTCATGGCTGACGGCGGCAGACATTTCACCCAATGCGGCAAGTTTTGATGACTGTTCTAGGGTTTGCTCGGCCACGGCGAGGGTCTGTTGCACCCGCTTGCGCTCAGCGATCTCACGTTGGAGGGCAAGGTTCAGGGCCCTGAGTTTCGCCGATTCCCGTTGAAAGATCGCCAGCCGCCCCGCCGTGCGGCGGCTCAGGAAATAGAAGGCCAACGCCAGCAGGATCGCAAAGCCCATGACCTCCAACGCCAGCACGCCGTTCACCTTTTCGCGGACCGAGGCATAGGTTGTGTAGCTGCTCATCCGCCAGCCGCGGAACGGTATCCGGTTTTCCAGCCGCATCACCGCCTCGCCCTGCAGATAGGCATCGGGCGGCAGGGCGGTCCAATCGGTGGTGGCTTGAATGGCGCGTTCAATGGCGCTTTGGGGCGTGTGGTTGGCCAGCGCTTCGGGTTCTGTCAGCCCGCGCCAACGCAACTCGGTGGCGAGGATAATCTCGCCCGTGCTGTCCATCACGATGACCGCGTCCGAGATCCCGGCCCAAGCCCGTTCAAACTTTTGCAGATCAACCTCAACGGCGATCACCCCAAGTGTGGTCCCGCCAGACTGCATGCGCCGCGAATAGAGGAAGCGATAGCCGCCCTGCTCACGCTCAATGGTCGAAAAGATCGTCGCGTTAGAGCGGATGGCATCGACGAAATAGGGCTCGGATTTATGTGCGGAGCCGAGGCGATTCCGGTCCGTCGCCGCCACGGTGCGCCCATCGATGTCATATAGCATCAAGGATGCCGCGCCGATTTCCTCAACGAAAGAGATAAGCCGCTGTGTCGACAGCGAATAATCCGCCGATTGCAGCGCGCCAATCAACGTGGGGTCGCGCGCCAAAAGCTGCGGGACAATGGCGTTTTGCCGTAATTCAGCCAGCAGGTTGCCGCTGTAAAGCGCGATGCGCAGTTCTGCGCGGTTGCGGGTGCTTTCAGTAAAACGGTCGGTCAGCAGCTTGTTGGTAATCGAGATCGTCACCACGGCGAGGATCATCAGCGACGCAATCGCGAACCGCACCCGCCAGGATACGGCCATGCTATTGCCTTCGGAACCGGATGCATCACTCATCGCGGCAATCTACGCGCTACGCTGGCCGCACTCAAGTCAGGCGGTTTGCAAAGCACCGGTCAATGCGCGGAAGAGCGCCGCCCCGTCGGTGTTGCCATGGGCCGCTTCGGCTGCCCGCTCGGGGTGCGGCATCATGCCCAACACGCGGCGGTTTTCCGAAAGGATGCCCGCGATATCATCACGCGCGCCATTCGGGTTCTCGGCATAGCTGAACGCCACACGATCTTCGCCGCGCAGTTTCGCGATGGTCTCATCATCGGCAAAATAATTGCCGTCATGGTGAGCGATTGGAATGTTGACGACCTGACCGGCGTCGTAGCCAGAGGTATAATCGCTCGCCGTGGTCTCAACCTTGAGGCCGACAGTCTTGCAGATGTACTTCAGCCCCGCATTGCGCAGCAGCGCGCCGGGCAGCAGGCCGGTTTCGGTCAGCACCTGAAAACCGTTGCAAATGCCCAGCACATAGCCGCCGCGCTGCGCATGAGCCGCCACAGAGCGGCAGATCGGCGAATTCGCGGCAATGGCCCCGCAGCGCAGGTAATCCCCATATGAGAACCCGCCGGGAATGCCTACGATATCAACGCCTTGCGGCAGTTCGCTGTCCTTGTGCCAGACCATGGAAACCTTGGCGCCCGCGGCTTTGAAAGCCACGGCAAGGTCGCGGTCGCAATTGGACCCGGGGAAGACAACTACCGCTGCGTGCATCAGGCCAGCTCCACCGAATAGGATTCGATCACCGTATTGGCCAAGAGCTTTTCGCACATGGCGGTCACATCGGCCTCGGTCGTGCCCTCGGCGAGGTCAAGCTCGATCACCTTGCCCTGACGCACACCGTTCACCCCGTCAAAGCCCAAGGCTCCGAGCGCGTGGCGGACAGCTTCGCCCTGAGGGTCGAGAACCCCGTTCTTCAGCATCACATGCACCCGTGCTTTCATGGCGCGACACCCCTTTGTAACATCTGCAAATTGAACGGCGAAGCCGCGTTAGTTGATCAACGTCGGCTTGGAGACCGGCGCATTGTTCTTGGGCATGACGCCGAGACGTTTGGCCACTTCGGTATAGGCATCGGTGAGCGAGCCCAGATCCCGGCGGAACACGTCTTTGTCGAGCTTCTGGCCCGTCTCGATGTCCCACAGGCGGCAGCTGTCGGGGCTGATCTCATCGGCGACGATCAGACGCTGGAAGTCACCATCGTAAACGCGGCCAATCTCAATCTTGAAGTCCACCAGCTTGATGCCGACGGCCATCATCACGCCCGACATAAAGTCGTTGACCCGCAGCGCGAGGCTCAGAATATCGTCCATGTCTTGCTGGGTTGCCCAGCCAAAGGCGGCGATATGCTCTTCGGTGACCAGCGGATCACCAAGCGCGTCGTCTTTGTAGCAATACTCGACAATCGGGCGCGGCAGTTGCGTGCCCTCTTCGATCCCCAACCGCTTGGACATGGAGCCCGCCGCATAGTTGCGCACGATCACTTCGAGCGGAATGATCTCAACCTGCCGCACGAGCTGTTCGCGCATGTTCAGGCGTTTGATAAAATGCGTCGGCACGCCGATGTTGTTCAGCCCGGTCATAAAGAACTCGGACAGGCGGTTGTTCAACACGCCCTTGCCCTCGATCGTGGCTTTCTTCTCGGCGTTAAAGGCCGTCGCATCGTCTTTGAAATATTGCACGATGGTGCCGGGCTCAGGGCCTTCATAGAGGATCTTTGCCTTGCCTTCGTAGATCTTGTTGCGCCGGGCCATGGGCATCCTTTCCAACAGGGGGCCGGGAACATCCCCGCCGCTTGCGCTTCTCTTAGTGCAACCACCCCGCTGCTGCAAGCATGGCCCGTCACCTTTGACGCGCCACTTGTGGGAACGCGGGGGCGACCGCATATGAATAGGGTAACACCAGCAATCGGAGACCCGCTATGAGCAAGTTCGACGACCGTGCAAATGCCTTTGAAAGCAAGTTCGCCCATGATGCAGACATGCAATTCCGCGCCGAAGCGCGCCGCAACAAACTTCTGGGCCTCTGGGCTGCTGAACTTTTAGGCAAATCGGGCAGCGACGCCGACGACTACGCCAAAGAGGTGGTGAAATCCGATTTCGAAGAGGCGGGCGACGAGGATGTTTACCGCAAAGTCTCGGGCGATCTGGGTGACCGCGCCGATGAGGCGACGATCCGCGCCAAGATGCAGGCGCTAATGGTCGAAGCCAAAGCGCAACTGCTGAGCGAGACCAGCTAACCCATTCCACCCCGGCCACGCGCCGGGGTGACCCGCCCTGCCTGCCCTCATAATGAAGATGAATATTATGAGATTGCCCCCATGAAGGCATCATGACATCAGGCGAAATTCCCAGACCCTACAGGAGCCCCCATGAGCAACGCATTCACCGATCTTTTGGCTGAAAAGGGCACATTGCTCGCGGATGGGGCCACGGGCACCAATCTGTTTAACATGGGGCTGATGTCGGGCGACGCGCCTGAGATGTGGAACACCGATGAGCCGAAGAAGATCATCAAGCTTTACCGTTTCGCGGTGGATTCGGGCAGTGATCTGTTCCTGACCAACTCTTTTGGGGCCAATGCCTCGCGGCTCAAGCTGCACGGCGCCGAAAAGCGGGTGCATGAGTTGAGCCGCGTCTCTGCCGAACTGGCACGCGAAGTGGCCGATACCGCCGAGCGCAAAGTCATCGTCGCAGGCTCTGTCGGCCCCACGGGTGAGATCATGGAGCCGGTCGGCACCTTGACCCACTCCCTCGCCGTTGAGATGTTCCATGAGACTGCCGACGGCCTCAAAGCTGGTGGTGCCGATATTGGTTGGCTGGAAACGATCAGCGCCCCCGAAGAATACCGCGCCGCTGCCGAAGGCTTTGCGCTGGCGGGGCTGCCATGGTGCGGCACGATGAGCTTTGACACCGCGGGCCGTACGATGATGGGCCTGACCTCCGAAGGGATGGTCGATATGGTGCACGGGCTGGACAACACACCGCTGGCATATGGTGCCAACTGCGGCACGGGCGCGTCTGACCTGCTGCGCACGGTACTCGGTTTCGCCGCCAAGAATGGCACGCTGCCGATCATCTCCAAGGGCAACGCGGGCATCCCGAAATACGTCGAAGGCCACATCCATTACGACGGCACGCCCGAGTTGATGGCCCGCTATGCGACCATGGCGCGTGACGCGGGGGCCAGCGTCATCGGCGGTTGCTGCGGCACCCTGCCCGAGCATCTGGTCGCGATGCGCGAAGCGCTCGATAGCACGGAAAAAGGTCCCGCCCCGACGTTGGAGCAAATCCGCGAAGAGATCGGTGATTTCTCGTCCGAAAGCGACGGCACCGACGGGCAAGGTCCAGTGCGCGCGCCGCGCCGTGGCCGCCGCCGGAGCTAAGCTTCAAAACAAGCTCAATTGATCGCCCTTTTCGGAGGGCGGTCGAAACAGATCGCAGCGCAGCGGCACGCCCGCGCGGGTCAGCCCCAGACGTTTGACTGCCAGATCAAACCGCTGCGCCACCATCTGCGCATAGGGCCCCTCGCCCCGCATGCGTTTGTGCCAGCCCGCATCGTATTCCTTGCCCCCATGCATATCGCGCAGCCGCGCCATGATCCGCTCAGCCCGGTCGGGGTAATGGGTGGCGAGCCACTCTTGCACCAGCGGCGATACCTCACGCGGCAGGCGCAGCATGATCCAACTGGCGTGCCGCGCCCCGGCGTCACGTCCGGCGGCAAGGATCGCCTCCAACTCCGGGTCGGTCAGCGCCGGAACCATTGGGGACGCCATGATCCGCACCGGGATGCCAGCCTCCGACAGCTTTCGGATCACCTGCAGCCGCCGCTGCGGTGCGGGCGCGCGCGGTTCCATCAAACGGCTGAGCTTTGCGTCCAGCGTAGTCACCGAAATGCCAACCGCCGCCAATCCGCGCTCGGCCATATCGCCCAGAATGTCGATGTCGCGTTCGATCAGGCTGCCCTTAGTGACAATTGCCACTGGGTGATTGAATTCAGACAGCACCTCAAGACAGTCACGCATGATGCCATGGGTCTTTTCGATGGGCTGGTACGGATCGGTGTTAGTGCCGATGGCGATGGGCGCGACCTGATAACGCTTCGACCGCAGTTCCCGCGCCAGAACGCCCGGCGCTTCGGGCCGGGCGATCAGCTGCGTCTCAAAATCCAAGCCCGGAGACAGGCCGAGGTAGGCATGGCTGGGCCGCGCGAAACAGTAAACGCAGCCATGTTCGCAGCCGCGATAAGGATTGATCGACCGATCAAAGGGCAGATCCGGCGAGCGGTTGTAGGTAATTACCCGGCGCGGCACCTCAATGCTGGTCTGGGTTCGCAGCACCGGAAGCTCGTCTTCGCGGGCCCAACCGTCATCTTCCGCCACGCGGGCATGACGCTCAAACCGGCCTGCATCATTGCTGCCTGCCGCGCGGCCAAGCACGCGGAATCGCTGGTCTTCCCTATCCATGAAAGAAGGTTAGAACATTGTGCGAACATCAGCAAGTAAACTTGCGCAAACCCTTGTCCTTACACCGCAAAAAGCAGTAGTTTGCTCCCAAGGCGTCGCGCATGGCGCGGCCGATGTCGCAAACCGCGACCCCGGCGCTAACATTCCGTGAGACAAGGGCCCAAGTGTCATGCACCTGCACGCCCAGCAGAAGGAAACACCATGTCAGAAGAAGACGATATCATCCTGGCCGAGTTGGACGACGAAGAACTGGTCCAGCAGATGTTCGATGACCTCTATGACGGTCTTAAGGAAGAGATCGAAGAAGGGGTGCAAATCCTGCTCGACCGCGGTTGGGAACCCTATGAGGTTCTGACCAAAGCGCTGGTCGGCGGCATGACCATCGTGGGCGCGGATTTCCGCGACGGTATCCTCTTTGTGCCCGAAGTGCTGCTGGCCGCTAATGCGATGAAGGGCGGCATGGCCATCCTCAAACCGCTCCTGGCCGAAACCGGCGCGCCCCGGGTGGGCAAAATGGTGATCGGCACCGTCAAAGGCGATATTCACGACATCGGCAAAAACCTCGTCGGGATGATGATGGAAGGCGCGGGTTTCGAGGTCGTAGACCTTGGGATCAACAACGCGGTCGAAGCCTATCTAGAAGCACTGGAAACCGAACAGGCAGACATCCTCGGCATGTCCGCCCTGCTGACCACGACAATGCCCTATATGAAAGTTGTGATCGACACGCTGATCGAACAGGGCAAGCGCGACGACTATATCGTGCTGGTCGGTGGCGCGCCGCTGAACGAAGAGTTCGGCAAGGCCATCGGGGCCGACGCCTATTGCCGCGATGCCGCCGTAGCAGTGGAAACGGCCAAAGACTGGATGGGTCGGAAACATAACTCCGCCAACGCCTAGGCTGCTGGCACCGCTCCACTTGGCTTTGGCATCGGTGACATGCGATGGTGACGCCATGAGCGACAGCAATCTGCCAGATGATCGGACCCTCACCCAAGAGGGGCTCGCGCCCACCCGCGCGGGCCGCATTCTGCTGATCGCCTGTGGCGCGCTGGCCCGTGAGATACTGGATTTGAAGGCCGCGAACGGCTGGACCCATCTTGACCTGACCTGCCTGCCCGCGAAATATCACCTCTACCCGGAAAAGATCACCCAAGCGGTGCGCGACACGGTCGCCAAACACGGCGCGGACTATGACGATTTCTTTGTCGTCTACGCCGATTGCGGGACGGGCGGCGGGCTGGAGCGGGCCTGCGAAGAGATGGGCGTGCAGATGGTCGCAGGGCCACATTGCTACAGCTTTTTTCAGGGCAACGAGAGTTTCGCCAAAACCTCGGAAGATGAGATCACCACCTTCTACCTCACCGATTTTCTGGTGCGGCAGTTTGAGGCTTTCATCATCAAGCCTATGGGACTCGACCGGCACCCGGAACTGCGCGATATGTATTTCGGCAATTACGAGAAACTGGTCTATCAGGCGCAGACGGACGACCCGGCGCTAACCGAAAAGGCGCAAGGCTGCGCCGCGCGGCTCGGCCTTGCGTTCGAGCGGCGCTTCACGGGCTACGGGGATTTGCAGACCGCTTTGCGCGACCTTTAACCGTCAGGCTTCCTGAGCGGCCGTCTCGCGCACGCGCTCAATCATCGCGCGCAACCCGTTGGAGCGTTGCGCCGAGAGGTGGTCATTCAATCCCAGCCGCGCAAGTTCCGCTTTGGCATCGACAGCGCCCACTTCGGCAGGCGTCAAACCGTTGTAAAGATTTCGCAAAACCGCGATCAGCCCCGAGACGATCATCGCGTCGCTTGCGCCGTCAAAATGCAGCTTGCCGCCGTCAAACTGTGCATGAAGCCAGACCTGAGAGGCGCAGCCGTCGACCTTGGTCGCCGGCACGCGCAGCGGCTCGGGCAGCGGGTCCATCGCTTTACCAAGGTCGATCACATGGCGGTAGCGGTCTTCCCAATCGTCCAGAAACTCGAAATCCTCGACCAGTTCTTCAAAGGCAGGCGTGGCCATCTGTGCACTCTCTTTGGGTGAATTCCATTGCCTGACAGGTAGGATGCCGATGCGCAAAGGTCCACCCCCTTCCCATGGCTGGCGTGATGGGGTAGCACAAGACAAGTTAACTTAACGGCGGATCCCATGCGCAAGACACTCCTCGCTCTTTTGGCCTCGACCCTTTTGGTATCCGCCTGTGGCACGGTCCGTGACAGCCGCATCAACCCGCTGAATTGGTTCGGCCCCGCGCGTTCGGCACCGTCCGCGCCGGAAGAGAGCAACAACCCGTTGATTCCACAGCGCAGCGGGCTGTTCGCCCGGCGCGCGGTTGAGGTCGACACTTATGAGGGGCGCCCTTTCGAGCAGATCACTGACCTGACGATCGAGCCGGTGCCGGGCGGTGCGATCCTACGCGCCACGGGCCTTGCCGCGCGGCAGGGCATTTATGCGGTGCAGCTAACTCCTGCGACGATTGATGAGACGCCTGTCGACGGTGTTCTGACTTACCGTCTGGAAGGGGTACGCCCCGACAAGGCGACACCGCAAGGCAGCCGCCCCACCCGTGAGGTCATCGCGGGCCGTCGTCTGACAGATCAAATGCTGGCCGGGGTGCGCGAGATTCGCGTCGAAGGGCAGATGAATGCTCTGGTCTCTCGCCGCTAAGCGGCCAAGCCACGCACCATAAGAAAGAGCCGCCCCAATCGGGCGGCTCTTTTCAGTTCAGACTTTGACTGCTTTCACATCCGTCCCATCGGCGGCCAAAGCAATCTTGCCCTCGCAGAGCAGCAGCGCATCGGCGCCAAAGACCTCATGCCGCCAGCCGCGCAGGGCCGGCACGTCGCGCTCTCCCGCCGACAACATATCCAGATCACTGGCCGAGGCGATCAACTTGGCCGCGACGCCTGCGCTTTCGGTCTTGGCCTTGAGCAAAACCCGCAGCAGATCGGCCAGCGCCGGGTTCACCTGCAGCTTGTCGCGCTTGCGGTCGGGTTGCGGCATGTCGGCGGCTTTGCAGGCCACGCCTGCGGCCACGGCTTTCAAAATGCCCTCGGCGATTTCCCCCTTGCGGGCCTCGCGCAGCAGCAGACGGGCGCGGTTCAGCTCTTCGCCGTTAGAGGGTTTGAGGCTCGCCAATTCGACCAGTGCGTCATCCTTGAACACGCGATTGCGCGGGATATTGCGGGTGCGGGCGTAATCCTCACGAAAGGCGGCCAATTCGCGGACGATCGCCAGAAACTTGGGCGAATTGGTCCGGGTCTTGACCCGCTTCCACGCATCCTGCGGCTGGGTCACATAGGTATCGGGGCTGAGCAGCGTCTCAAGCTCCTCGGCCACCCAACGGGCGCGGCCGGTCTGTTCAAGCTTGCGCGCCAGAAACTCGTAAATCTGCCGCAGGTGGGTCACATCGGCCAGCGCATAGGTCTTCTGTGCGTCGGTCAACGGACGGCGGGACCAATCGGTAAAGCGCGAGGTCTTGTCCAGCGACTCATGCGCGATCTTGCGGACCAAGGTCTCATAGCCCACCTGTTCGCCAAAGCCGCAGACCATCGCGGCCACCTGCGTGTCGAACAGCGGTTCGGGAAAGACCTTGGCGTCGACGTAGAAGATCTCAAGATCCTGCCGTGCCGCGTGGAACACTTTGACCACCGATGTGTCGCGGAACAGATCGTAAAGCGGCTCAAGCGAGATGCCGTCGGCCAAGGGATCGACCAGCACGGCGTTGCTGTCGTCGGTTCCGGGCATGGCAAGTTGGACGAGGCAGAGCTTGGAGTAATAGGTCCGCTCACGCAGGAATTCCGTGTCGACGGTCACGTAATCATGGCGCGCAGCTTCTTCACAGAATTGCGCGAGGTCGGCGGTCGTGGTGATGGTTTTCATAAATGCTCTTTGACAAGTTGCACGCCCGGTCATCGGGCTTTGTCAAAGAGGTACATCACAAGGGAAGCTTTGACCAGCGTCAGCCCGTGAGCATGACCGGCTGGCGTTCCCCGGCGGCGAAACGGCGCAGCACGGCGGGGTAAAGGCGGTGTTCTTGCACCAGCACCCGCTCGGCCAATGTATCAGCCGTGTCGCCCGACAGAACCGGAATGCGCGCTTGGCCAAGGATCGGACCATCATCCAAAGCGGCAGTGACTTCATGCACGGTGCAGCCATGTTCGGTATCGCCCGCCTCAAGCGCGCGGGCATGGGTGTGCAGCCCGCGGTATTTCGGCAGCAGCGACGGGTGGATATTGATCATCCGCCCGGCCCAAGCATCGGTGAAGCCTTCGGTCAGTTTGCGCATAAAGCCGGCAAGGCAAATAATGTCCGGCGCATGGGCCTCAAGTGCGGCGCTCAAGGCTGCCTCAAACGCGGGGCGGTCTTTGCCGTAGGGGCGGTGATCGACCACTTCGGTCGCGATCCCCTGCGCCTGCGCCCAAGCGATTCCGCCCGCGTCCGGGTTGTCGGACAGCACCAAACAGGGGCGGCCTGCATGGTCGCCGGTCATATCCTCGACCAGCGCCCGCATGTTAGAGCCGCCGCCCGAGACGAAAATCGCAACCCGCTTGGTCAAAGCAGCGCGCCGGAATAGGTGACGCCATTGCCGGTGGTGATACGCCCGATTTCGATGGCAGCGTGGCCATCCTCGGCAAAAGCGGCCTTGGCCGCGTCGACCTTATCGGCAGAGACGACGGCAACCATGCCAATGCCAGCGTTGAAAGTCTTGAGCATCTCGGCCTCGGCCATGCCCCCCTCGGCGGCCAGCCATTTGAAGACCGGCGGCAGGTCCCATGCGTTCAGGTCAATCTCGGCCGCCAGCCCCACGGGCAACACGCGCGGCAGGTTTTCAGTCAGGCCACCGCCCGTGATATGCGCCAGCGCCGACACGGCATCGGCGCGCAGGGCCGCAACGGCGCCCTTGACGTAAAGCTTGGTCGGTGTGAGCAGCGCACTGCCCAGATCACCTTCGCCCCATGGGCAATCGTCGCTCCAGCCCAGACCGCTGCGCTCAACGATCTTGCGCACGAGGCTATAGCCGTTGGAATGCACCCCGTCGCTGGGCAGGCCCAAGAGCACGTCGCCCTCTTTCACATCGCGCGGCAGCTCGGTTCCGCGCTCCATCGCGCCGACGGAAAAACCGGCGAGGTCGAAATCGCCCGCGTGATACATGCCCGGCATTTCAGCGGTCTCGCCCCCGATCAGGGCACAGCCGGAATCGGCGCAGCCTTTGGCGATGCCTTCGATGATCCGTGCGGCACTGTCGAGTTCCAGCTTGCCGGTCGCGAAATAGTCGAGGAAGAAAAGCGGCTCGGCGCCTTGGCAGACCAGATCGTTGACGCACATGGCCACCAGATCAATGCCGATGCTGTCGACGTTGCCGGTATCAATCGCGATGCGCAGCTTGGTGCCAACGCCATCCGTCGCCGCAACCAGCACCGGGTCGGTGAAACCTGCGCCTTTCAGGTCAAACAGCGCGCCAAAGCCGCCAAGGCCAGACATAACGCCCGGCCGTGCGGTGGATTTCGCCGCTGGCTTGATCCGCTCTACAAGCGCGTTGCCTGCGTCAATATCCACGCCTGCTTCGGCATAGGTGATTCCGTTGTCGGATTTCGTCATGGTCATGGCCCCCGGCGCGCATTTTCCCTTGCGCGCGGAGTTAGAGTATTGTGCGGGTCACTGCAATCATTTGGTGCAGCTAATGTCTTGACGCTCGGGCTGCGGCGTCATACCCAAACGCCCATGGCGGGCCTGTAGCTCAATTGGTTAGAGCAGAGCGCTCATAACGCTTTGGTTGCGGGTTCAAGTCCTGCCGGGCCTACCATTCCGCCCCCGCTTTTCGCCCAAACCTCAGCGTTTGGCGCTGACATGCCAGTTCACCTGCATCTCAACGACCGTCTCACCCGCCTCATTCTGGATGTCGACCGCCACGTCAAAGGCGACTTTTCCGTCTTCTTGCAGCGCGGTCAGCAGCTCGGCCCCGGGGCGCGAGGTTTCGGCATGGGCGGTCAGCGTACCCTCGGCGATCTTTTTAAAGGTGATTTGCCCCATGGCCGCGACGGGGCGCATGTCCATAATCACCGGCGCAATCGCCCCTGCCATGGCAGCACCCGAGGCCGCTTCGCCCAAGGTGAACATCGCGCCTGCGTGCTGCGTGCCGATGTGGTTAGAGGTCTCATGCCGCTGCACCAGTTCGGCGCTGGCGGTGCCGTCGCCGATCTTGAGCAGTTTCACCCCGACATGGGCGGCAAAAGGCACGGCGGTGTCGAGATGGGCTTTGATCATGTCGTAGGGGGTCATGGCTGCGCTCCGTTCTAAGGTCGGCTCACTGTGGCAAAGCCGCGCGCGCGGCACAATCCTGCCGCCGGGTCACCGCGCGATGACAATATCTGCACGCAGCCCACCAAGCCGCGCCGATTCCCCCAGCCGCAGCACCCCGCCATGGGCGCGCGCAATGTCGGAGGCGATGGCAAGGCCCAGCCCAACGCCGCCGCCCTTGTCTTGATTGCGCGCAGGATCAAGCCGCGAGAACGGCCGCGTTGCCTCGTCGCGCCGCTCTTCCGGGATGCCGGGGCCGTCGTCTTCGACACGGATACGCAGGGTGCGGTCGCTCAGCATGACCGAGACTTCGGCCTGCGTGCCATAGCGCACGGCGTTGGAGATCAGGTTGTCCACCGCCCGGCGCATCGCCACTTTGCGCAGTTTCACAAAACCCTCGCCCGCACCTTCAGGCGGCAACAGCGTGACCTTGCGCCCGGTGCGCTGCGCGTCTTCAACAATAGCGCTGACGAACCGATGCGGCGCCACCTTCTCCGGCTCGCCCTCGGCGGCACCTTTGGCAAAGTTGAGAAACTCATCCAGCATCCGCTGCATGTCATCCACATCGGCCAGCAACGGGGTGGCATCCTCTTCATCGATCATCGACAGGCCAAGGCGCATACGGGTCAGCGGTGTGCGCAGATCGTGGCTTACCCCCGAGAGCATCATGGTCCGCTGCTCAATCTGCCGCTCAATCCGGGCGCGCATGTCAACGAAGGCATTGCCCGCCGCGCGGACTTCGACCGCGCCGGTGGGGGTATAGGGTTCATGCCGCCCCCGGCCAAAAGCCTCGGCCGCGCGGGCCAAGCGTTTGATAGGGCGCAGCTGGTTGCGCAGATAGATCGACGCGATAACGCTTAAAAGCACGCCGAAAAACACCGTGTAAACGAAAAGCTGGTGGGGGTTGGAGGCCGAGATCCGCCGCCGTTCAAACTGGATGCGCAACGGGCCATGCACACTCTCGATATAAAGCACGACAAAATCGTCATCGCTGAGGTCCACCGCTTCGATACCGTCCATCTTGCTGCGCAGACGAGGGATCAGCACCCGGCCCGAATAATCGTACCACAGCATGCTGTCTTCATCCGGCAGCGGAGGATTGGCGCGGGTCACCACGAAATCAAGCGGGCCCGCCCGCGCCTCTACCGCCATGGGCACCGATTGGGCATCGGGTGCCGTGCCGACCGCCAGCATGACCAGTTCCAACTCGCGCAGGACCGTGTCGGTCATCTGCCCGGTGACGCCTTCGAAATGTCGCTGGGCAAAGATCACCACAACGACCAACTGCAAAAACACCACCGGTAACAGCAAGATCAGCGCGGCGCGTCCGTAGATGCCGCGCGGCACATATCGTTTGAGCCAGGCAAAATTCATGGCTAGACCTTAGCCAGTCCCCTGCCCCAGCGAAAGGTGAAACCATGCTGCCGCCCGACAACTTCGACCCCGAGATTGGCCTTGCCGAAACCTTGGAGCCCGGGCTGCGCCGTATCGTGGCGCCCAACCCCTCGCCGATGACCTATCGCGGCACAAATACCTATCTTCTGGGCCAGTCCGAGGTTGCCGTGATCGACCCCGGCCCCGACAGCCCCGCGCATCTTGACGCGATCCTCGCCGCGCTCCAGCCGGGCCAGCGGATCAGCCATATCATTGTGACCCATACGCATCTCGACCATTCCCCCCTCGCGCGTCCCTTGGCCGCGCGGACCGGGGCCGAGGTCTGGGCTTTTGGCAACGCCACGGCGGGCCGGTCCCCAGCAATGCAGGGATTGGCCGAGGCGGGGCTGATGGGCGGTGGTGAAGGTGTGGATCACGGGTTTATCCCCGATCATACCTTGGCCGACGGTGACGTACTGGAGGGGGAAAGCTGGGCGCTGGAGGTGCTGCACACGCCGGGCCATATCGGCAATCACCTCTGCCTCGCTTGGGGGGACGCCTGTCTCACGGCGGATCACATCATGGGCTGGGCCACCTCGCTGGTCTCGCCGCCCGATGGGGATCTGACCGATTTCATGACCTCTTGCGAAAAGCTGGCTGCCCGACAGTGGCGTGTGTTCTACCCCGGCCACGGCGCGCCGGTCCTCGATCCCAACACGCGGCTCGACTGGTTGGTGGCGCACCGCCGCGCGCGGGAGGCGTCGATCCTTGAGGCGCTGAACGCCGGGCCTGCCACGGCTGAGGACCTCGCCCGCGTGATCTATACCGAGACCCCCGCCGCGCTTTTGGGGGCTGCCACGCGAAACGTGCTGGCGCATTTGGTCGATTTGACAGGCCGGGGCCGCGTTGCCCCGCGGGGCGTCTTGCACGCAGAGGCGCATTTCGCCCTTACCTCATAGGGAAAAACCGCGGATTCCGTCGCAAAATCGCAACAAATGCCTCAATCTGGGCGCAATTCGGCCCCTTTATGGACCTGAACCGCGCCCAAGCTGGTTGCGAGGGTGAGAGACATCAAACCCCAGCGAGCAGCAAAGGAGCTACCCGATGGCCCGACTTGACAGAACGCCGCAACCGCAAAAACCGAAGCCCGAGCAGACGCCCAAGGGCACCTCGGCCCAGCCACCGCAGCGTCCCACACCGTTGATTACCGATTACGCCAGCCTTTGAGCAGGCCCCGCGACGCGCCGGATGGGGCCGGTGCTTTGGGGGAACTTTGCAGCCTGACCGCGCGTTTGCAGCCTAGAGCAACACGCAAGGACAGATATGGAACCCCACGCCCCCTCTCACGAAGCCGACCTCGCCCGTCTGCGCCGTCTGGCGGTCAGCATGGACAGCGCCTTCAAATTGCCGATTGTCGGTGTGCGCATGGGATGGGATTCGATTTTGGGTTTCGTGCCCGTGGTGGGCGATACGCTCGCCCTGCTCCCTTCGGCCTATATCCTTAAAGAATCGCACCGGATGGGCGCGCCAAAGGGAATGCTGGCAAAGATGTTGGTAAACACCGGGATCGACTACGTTATCGGTTCGGTCCCGTTGGTGGGTGACCTCTTTGACATCGGCTGGAAATCCAAGCTGCGCAACGTCGATCTGCTGGAACGTCATCTAAAAGACCAAGCCGCCAAAGCGCCGCCGATGGGCGACGTCGAGGGGCGTATGTCATCGCATCACCCGACGCTCAATAACTGATCCCTAAACGCAAGAGGGCCGCCCAAAGGCGACCCTTTCAATCGTTTTCCGAAGAATGGTGGCTTAGCCGACCAGTTCCAGACCGGAGAAGAAGTAGGCGATCTCAACCGCTGCGGTTTCCGGTGCGTCGGAACCGTGCACGGAGTTTTCGCCAACGCTTTCAGCGAATTCTGCGCGGATGGTGCCTTCGGCGGCGTCCGCAGGGTTGGTGGCGCCCATGACTTCGCGGTTTTTCGCGATGGCGTTTTCACCTTCGAGAACCTGAGCAACGATCGGCGCGGAGGCCATGAACTCGCACAGTTCGTCGTAGAAGGGACGCTCAGCGTGCACCTTGTAGAACTCGCCCGCCTGCGCCTTTGTCAGGTGGATGCGCTTTTGTGCGACAACGCGCAGGCCAGCGTCTTCGAATTTCTTGACGATGGCGCCGGTCAGGTTGCGGCGGGTTGCGTCGGGCTTGATGATCGAGAAAGTGCGTTCGAGGGCCATTGGCTGTACTCCATAGCGGGTGTTGATTTGCGCGCTCCCTAGCATGGGGTCTAACACATGAAAAGCCGTGATTGACCTTCGGCCCGGCTTGCTCCAAACGGCGTGCATGTTACGCATTTCAGAAATCAACTACTCCGTCGAAGGCCGCCCTCTGTTTGAGGAAGCCTCCGCCGTGATCCCCGAGGGCCACAAGGTGGGCATCGTCGGGCGCAATGGCGCGGGCAAGACCACGCTGTTCAAGATCATCCGTGGCGAGCTGTCGCTCGACAGTGGCGACATCTCTCTGCCGTCCCGCGCCAAGATCGGCGGCGTGGCGCAGGAAGTGCCCTCATCCGAGACCTCGTTGATCGACACGGTGCTGGCTGCCGATGTGGAGCGTGCCCGGCTGATGCTAGAGGCCGAAACCGCCGAAGACCCGACCCGCATCGCCGACATCCAGACCCGTCTGGCCGATATCGACGCTTGGTCCGCCGAAGGCCGCGCCGCGTCGATCCTCAAAGGTCTGGGCTTTGACGACGAAGAACAACAGATGCCCTGCTCTGCCTTTTCCGGCGGTTGGCGGATGCGCGTGGCGCTGGCCGCCGTACTTTTTGCCCAGCCTGACCTGCTGCTGCTCGACGAGCCGACCAACTACCTCGACCTTGAAGGTGCGCTGTGGCTGGAAAGCTATCTGGCAAAGTACCCGCATACGGTGCTGATCATCAGCCACGACCGCGGTCTGTTGAACCGCGCCGTGGGCGGTATCTTGCACCTCGAAGACCGCAAGCTGACGTATTATCAGGGTCCCTATGACCAATTCGCCCGCCAGCGCGCCGAGAAACGCGCGTTGCAGGCGGCGATGGCCAAGAAACAACAGGCCCGCCGCGATCACATGCAAAGCTTCGTGGATCGTTTCAAGGCCAAAGCCTCCAAGGCGAAACAGGCGCAATCGCGTCTGAAGATGATCGAGAAGATGGATATGATCACCGCGCCCGAGGATGTGGCGCGCAAGGTCTTCACCTTCCCTGAGCCCGAGGAACTCTCGCCGCCGATTATCAATATCGAGAACGGCTCGGTCGGCTATAGCGACGACAACCCGGTGCTGACCCGTCTGAACCTGCGCATCGACCAAGACGACCGTATCGCGCTCTTGGGCAAGAACGGTCAGGGCAAATCAACGCTGGCCAAGCTTTTGTCGGACCGTTTGCCGCTGATGGCCGGGCGGCAGGTCAACTCCTCCAAGCTGCGGGTGGGCTTCTTTGCCCAGCACCAAGTGGACGAGCTGATCGTCGAAGAGACGCCGCTGCAACATATGATCGCCGCCCGCCCTGGTGTGATGCAATCGAAACTGCGCGCGCAATTGGCGGGCTTTGGTCTTGGCCCGGAACAGGCCGAGACCGAGGTGGGCCGACTGTCAGGCGGGCAGAAGGCGCGGCTTTCGCTGCTGCTGGCCACGCTGCACGCCCCGCATCTGCTGATCCTCGATGAGCCGACCAACCACCTCGACATCGAAAGCCGCGAGGCGCTGGTCGAGGCGCTGACGCGCTACTCGGGTGCGGTGATCCTTGTCAGCCACGACATGCACCTATTGTCGCTGGTGGCCGACCGGCTTTGGCTTGTATCGAACGGCACGGTCAAACCCTATGAGGAAGACCTCGAAGCCTATCGCAAGATGCTGCTGACACCCGAAAAGCCTGTCAGCAAGAACCCATCGAAACAGCCCAAAGAAGCCCCCAAACCCAAACGCGCCAGCCGCGATGAGGTGCTGGCCCTGCGCAGCGAAGTCCGCAAGGCCGAAGCACGCATGGAAAAAATCAACGAGATGCGCGACAAGCTGGCCAAGAAACTGGCCGATCCGGCGCTCTACGAAGATGCCAAGACCGGCGAGCTTGAGGTCTGGAACAAGAAATACGCTGAAGTGATGGAAGCGCTGGAGCGTGCGGAGAGCCTCTGGGTCGGCGCGCAAGAAAAGCTGGAGAAAGCCACAGCCTGACCCAGCAAGGCCCAATTTATCACATCGCGGGGGTCGCCTAAGGGGCGGCCCTCGTGCATTCTGGCAAGAAGCCCCGCGCCAAGGAAGACCTATGACCCTCGACACCGCCTATATGATCACCGCCCTCGTCACGATGTTCGTGGTGATCGACCCCATCGCCATCGCGCCGGTCTTCCTTGCCTTGACCCGTGGGATGAGCAATGCACAACGCCGCCTGATCGCATGGCGCGCGGTGGGTGTGGCGGGCTTGGTGCTGTTGATCTTTGCCGCCTTTGGCGAGGCGGTGCTGGGCTTTATCGGCATCTCAATGCCCGCCTTCCGTGTGGCGGGCGGCATTCTTTTGTTCATCACCGCGCTCGACATGCTGTTCGACCGCCGCACCAAACGCCGCGAAGACCGCGCGGATGAGGATGACCACGACGATCCGTCGGTTTTCCCTATGGCCATTCCGCTGATCGCTGGCCCCGGCTCCATCGCCTCGGTGATCCTGCTGACGGGTGAAAAACCGGGCGGCGAAGGGCTGCTGACCATCATCGTGATCACCGCGCTGACGCTGGTGGTCATGGCGTTGACGATGCAGGTCAGCGGCGCGCTAGAGCGGGCGATGGGCAAGACCGGCATCAACATCATCACCCGTCTGCTGGGCATGTTGCTGGCGGCCCTCTCGGTTCAATTCGTGCTCGATGGACTGGCGGCCTTTGGTTTTGGCCCCGGCCCCACGCCCGGCTGACATTTGCCCGGCCCCTTCCTATATGAGGTGTAAGGGGGCGCATTCATGGCCGAAATCGATACAGCACATCTGATCTACCTCATCGTTCTGCTGGCGATGCTGGCGGGCTGGTTCTTTTTGCAAAGCCGGCCCAATATGAACAAGACGCTGCAACAGGCGGCGGTCTGGGGGCTGATCTTTACCGGCGCGGCGGCCGGGGTCGGCCTGTGGCAAGACATCACCCGCGACACCGCCCGCCAACAGCTCTCCGTCAACCAAGAGGGTGAGATCGTCCTGCCGCGCGGGCGCGATGGGCATTACTACCTGACGGCCCAGATCAACGGTGCTTCGGTGCGTTTCGTCGTCGACACCGGCGCGTCTGATATCGTCTTGACCAAATCCGACGCCGCGCGGATTGGCATTGACCCCGAGGGGCTTGATTACCTTGGCCGCGCGGGCACCGCCAATGGCGAGACGCGCACCGCTTTCGTGCGGCTGGACGAGGTCGTGGTGGGCGAGGCGGTTGACCGCAATGTTCCCGCGGTGGTGAATGACGGGGTCATGTCCCAATCGCTTTTGGGGATGGGATACCTGCAACGCTGGGGCCGGATCGAGATCAGCGGCGGTGAGCTGCGCTTAAGCCGGTGATTTGGGGCAGAACCTTGCCCGAAATGCGAAAAGAAGAATCAAACTCGCCGCAAAATGACGCCGCATTCGCCGTGAATTGAACAGGTTTCCGCCCTTTTGGGCAGATACCTGTAAGGCACAACTGTACCCAATTTTGGAGAACGTGCTGCTATGCTGAGCAATATTATGGGTGGGTCAACTGCCTACCAACAAAGCAACAAACCCGCCAAGGCGGAAAAGGCTGAAAAGCCTGAGAAAACCAAGAACGAAGCCCCGCAGGCAGAAGCAAAACCCGCCAGCGAAGGGCAGACCACGCAAAACAGCGCGGCAGCCCAAGAGGCGTCCAAACCTCAGTCCGTGCAAGCCCCGGCCAAGACCGAAGCGGTGCAAACCGTAGCACAGGCAAAGCCGACCGAGACGGCCCCAAAGGCCACGACAGCGGATAACGAAGCCTTTGCCCGTGCGGCCGCACAGCGCAGCGTCGACAGCCAGCGCACCCGCGCCTTGCTGGATACGATCGCACCGGTGAACAACAGCGCGGTCGAAGCTGCCAAATCCTACGTCAGCAAGGTCGAACCGGATGCGCCAGAGGCCACCGCAAGCAAAGCCACGGCTGCCGCGAAACCCGCCCTCGACAAAGCGGCCTGACCAGCAGTCAGGGGCGGCGGCCTTGCGGCCCTGCCCCTGCTCCGCTGGCCTTTAGGTCTCGGCCTTCTTTTCCCAGCGACCACTTTCCTCAGACCAATATTGCGCCGACGCGCCTTCGGATTTCAGCCGCTTCCACAGGCCGCGTGCTTGATCCAGCGCCACGGGGTCATGCCCGTCGAACAATACGCAGACCCGTTGCAGCGACGCGATCTCTTCGGCGGTGACATCGGCACCATGCACCGCCATCAAACAGTCCGCGCGATTGGGCGTGCCATCCTCCAAGGTCAGCAACACCGGTTGCTCTGCATCCTGCGGCCCGCCCGCCATGCCATGGGGCAGAAAACTGTCGTCCGAATAGGTCCAAAGCGCCCGGTCAAGCGCTTGCAGCCCCGCATGATCGGTCCCGCGCAGGGCCACGCGCCACCCGTTGGCGAGCGACTTTTCCAGCAGCATCGTCAGCGTCTCGACCAGAGGTCGCTGGGTCAGGTGGTAGAAGTAAGCCGCCCCCATATCCGGCTCAGCCCTTCTCGAAACGGTCGGCGACCAGTCGGTTCAGCGCCGCCACGCCCCAGCCCGTCGCGCCCGCGGGGGCCAATGTGCTCTCGGACTTCAGCGAGGCGACCCCAGCGATGTCGAGGTGAATCCAAGGTGTCTCATCCTTGACGAAGCGCTTAAGGAATTGTGCCGCCGTGATCGACCCCGCCGGACGCCCGCCGATGTTTTTCATATCGGCGATCCGGCTTTTCAACTGATCGTCATAGCCTTGCCCCAGCGGCAGACGCCATGCGCCCTCGCCTTCACTCTCGGCGGCCTTCAGGAAATCGTTGCACAGCCCGTCGTCGTTCGAAAAGACGCCAGCGTTTTCATGACCCAGTCCGATAATGACCGCGCCCGTCAGCGTCGCCAGGTCGATCATCGCGGCAGGTTTGAAGCGGTCTTGCGCGTACCACATCACATCGCAAAGCACCAAACGCCCCTCGGCGTCGGTGTTGATGACCTCCACCGTGTCGCCTTTCATGGTTGTGATCACATCGCCCGGACGGGTCGCATTGCCCGAAGGCATATTCTCGACAATGCCCACCAGTCCGACAACATTCGCCTTGGCCTTGCGCAGCGCCAGCGTGCGCATCACGCCCGAAACAACGCCTGCGCCGCCCATGTCCATGGTCATGTCTTCCATGCCCGCGCCGGGTTTGAGGCTGATGCCGCCGGTGTCAAAGACAACGCCCTTACCAACCAGCGCCAGCGGGGCCGCATCATCTGTGCCGCCATCCCACCGCATCACGACGACTTTGGAAGGGCTGTCAGACCCCTGCCCCACAGACAAAAGCGTGCGCATACCAAGGCTTGCAAGCTCTTCCTCATCCAGCACTTCAACTTTAAGGCCCAAGCTCTCCATTTCCGCCAGACGTTCGGCGAAATTGGTTGTGGTCAGGATGTTGGCAGGCGCGTTGGTCAGATCGCGCGTCATGAAAGCGCCCTCGGCCACCGCCATCAACGGCGCTGCGGCCTCGCGGGCCTCCTCGGGTTTGGAGCACATCACCTCAACACTGCCTTTACGCGGCTTGGGCGCGGATTTGTGATCTTCGAACCCATAGTCCCGCATTGCCAAACCAAAGGCCACATCCGCCACCCGGCGGGTCGCGGCAGCGAGTATCAGCATATCACTGTCGCCCCGGCGCTTGGCCAGCGCGGCCCCGGCTTTGCGCGCGGTCATCACATCGGCTCGGCGCGGCATGTGGATCACATCCACCGCCTCTGCTGCCATGCCAGCGGGATAGCCCATGCTGAGCATGTCACCGGGTTTCAGCGCTGCGAAACGCTCACCTTCCATCAGCCGCTGCAAGGCGCCTTTGGTCAGCCGATTGACCCGCCGCGCGCCGGCATCGAGCCGCCCCTCAGGTTCAAGAAACACCGCGACCCGACCGGAATGCCCCGCGATACGGTCGATGTCGGTCTCGGCGAAAGTGATGGGGGTCAGATCGGTCATGGCGTGCCTCATGGTTGATTTTGCCCCAGACCTATCGCGACGCGCCGCGCATGGCCAGATAGCAGTTTTCCCGCCCCGCGAATTGCTTTAGGATCTGCACAAAGGCCGTCAGAGCATCTCGGGGGATCAGAGTGGCAAGAATTGACCGCTACATGCTGTCGCAACTTCTGGTTATGTTCGGCTTTTTCGCTCTGGTGCTGGTGGCGCTGTTCTGGATCAACCGCGCGGTGGTCCTATTCGACCGTTTGATCGGCGATGGCCAATCTGCACTGGTGTTTTTGGAGTTCACGGCCCTTGGCCTGCCCAAGCTCATCGTCACCGTCCTGCCCATCGCGACCTTTGCCGCTTCGGTCTATGTGACCAACCGCATGTCGGGCGAATCTGAGTTGACCGTGCTGCAGGCCGCAGGCTCGGGCCCATGGCGGTTGGCTTGGCCTGTCTTTGTCTTCGGGCTGTGTGTGGCGGTGATGATGACGGTGCTCAGCCATTTTCTGGTGCCCATGGCGCAGGGTCAGTTGAAACAGCGCGAGGCCGAGATCTCGCGCAATCTCACCGCGCGACTGCTGACAGAGGGGACTTTTCTACACCCTTCCGACGATGTGACCTTCTACACCCGGGCCATCGACAACGATGGAGTGCTGCGTGATGTTTTCCTGTCGGATCGGCGCAAGGCCGATGAGGGGGTGATCTATACCGCCGCCGAAGCCTATCTGGCGCGCAATGGCGATAGCACGACGCTGATCATGCTCAGCGGTATGGCGCAGCGGCTGGACACCGAACGCAACCGTTTGGCCACGGCCAAATTCCGCGACTTTTCCTTTGATATCTCCCCTCTGGTCAGCAGTGGCGATGCGATCGACCCGTCGGTCAGCGCCATGGTGACCCCCGATCTGCTTTGGAATTGGGCCGGGGTTGCGGCGCAAACTGACACCACAGCGGGCGTCGTCGCCGAAGAACTGCATGGCCGTTTTGCGCAACCGCTGTTTTGCCTCGTCGCAGCGATGATCGGTTTTGCCACTTTGATCCTTGGCGGCTTTTCCCGTTTTGGCGTCTGGCGCGAGGCGGTGATCGCCTTTGGCCTGCTCATCGCCATTGACGGGCTGCGGGGCACGATGGTGGTGCAAATCCGTGAGACCGCGGCCCTCTGGCCGCTGGCCTACCTGCCCTCGCTTATCGGGGCCGTGCTGACGCTGGCAATGCTATGGCAGGCGGCACATCCGCGCTGGATAAGGCGGCGGCTACGTGGCAAAGGGGCGGCCGCATGATCCTCCATCTCTACTTCGCCCGCCGCTTTTTCATGAGCTTTCTCGTCATCACCGGGGTGCTGGCCGCCTTGGTGATGCTGGTCGATGGTGTGGATCAGGCCCGGCGCTTTGCCGATGATGATGTGGGCTGGGATCAGGTCTTGGGGATGACGCTGCTGCACATGCCGCAGACCATCAATATGATCCTGCCGCTGATCATGATCCTTGCCACGGTGGCGCTTTTCATCGGTCTTGCGCGGTCCTCGGAGTTGGTGGTGACCCGTGCCGCAGGCCGCTCTGCCCTGCGCGCGCTGGTGGCACCGGTGGTGGTGGCGCTGATCATCGGCACGTTGGCGGTGGCCTTTCTCAACCCCATCGTCGCCGCGACCAGTGAACGGGCCGAGCAACTGACTCAGAAATACCGCTCCAACGGTCGCTCGGCCCTGTCGGTGAGCGACGAGGGGCTTTGGCTGCGTCAGGGCACGGAAGAAGGCCAATCGGTCATTCGCGCGTGGCGCACCAACAGCGATGCCTCCGTTCTCTATAATGTGACGATCATCAGCTATGACGCCGAGAAAGGTCCGATCCGCCGGATCGAAGCCGAAAGCGCGCAGCTGAGCGGTGGCGACTGGGAATTGACCGGGGCCAAGATTTGGCCGCTGGAGGCCGGGGTGAACGCCGAAGGCGCCTCTGAAGAGCATGAGACCCTGACCATCCCCTCATCCCTGACCGTTGAGCGCATCCGCGAGAGCATTGGCCGGGTGGCTGCCGTGTCCATCTACGAGCTGCCAGAGTTTATCCGCCAGTTGGAACAGGCGGGCTTCAGCACGCGCCAGCATGAGGTCTGGTTGCAGGCCGAACTGGCGCGGCCCTTCTTTCTGGTCGCCATGGTTCTGGTTGCGAGCGCATTCACCATGCGCCATACCCGCTTTGGGGGGACCGGCGTTGCTGTGCTGGCCTCGATTTTGCTGGGGTTCGGTTTGTATTTCATTCGCAGTTTCGCACAGATCCTTGGCGAAAACGGCCAGATCCCCGTGATACTCGCCGCTTGGGCACCGCCCGTGGCCGCGATTTTTCTGGCGTTAGGCCTGCTTTTGCACGCGGAGGATGGCTGACATGCGCGCGGCCCTTGTTGGACTTGCCCTTACTTTTGCGCCCCTGACTTTCGCGCCGCTGACGGTCAGTGCCCAGACCGCCCCGGCCAGCGACCGCCCCGCCGTTCTGGTGGCCGATCAGGTGTTCATTACCCGTGACAAGGTCTTGGTTGCGCAGGGAAATGTCGAGGCCTTCCAAGGTGAGACGCGGCTGCGCGCCACGGCGATCCGCTATGATCAGGCCACCGGCGCGCTCAGCATCGAAGGGCCGATTGTGCTGTCGGAGGGCGAGAATACCACGATCCTCGCCGATGCGGCCTCCCTTGATGCAGGGTTGCAATCGGGGCTGCTGCGCGGCGCGCGGATGATCCTTGAGCAGCAATTGCAGCTTGCCGCTGTGCAGATTAACCGGGTCGAAGGGCGCTATAGTCAGCTTTACAAAGCCGCCGTAACATCCTGTAAAGTTTGCGAAGATGGCGAAACGCCACTTTGGCAAATCCGCGCCAAACGGGTGGTGCATGACCAACTGGCGCAGCAGCTTTACTTTGACGAGGCGCAGTTTCGCATCAAAAACGTGCCCGTCGCCTATCTGCCGCGCCTGCGCCTGCCCGACCCGACATTGGACCGCGCAACCGGCTTTCTCGCCCCCTCGGTGCGCTCAACCTCGCAATTGGGCGTGGGGCTGAAACTGCCCTATTTCATCAAGATTGGCGATCACCGCGATCTGACGCTGACGCCCTATCTTTCCGCCGAAACCCGCACGCTTGAATTCCGCTACCGACAGGCTTTCGTCGCTGGCCGGATCGACTTTGACGGCGCGATCACCGATGACGAATTGGAGCCGGGTGAAACCCGTGGCTACCTGTTTGGCACCGGCACCTTCGATCTGCGGCGGGATTACAAACTTTACTTCGGGATCGAGGTCACCAGCGACCGGTCCTACCTCAGTGACTACGGCTATTCCGACAAGGACCGCCTGACCAGCGAGTTGACCGTCAGCCGCGCGCGGCGGGATCAATATGTGCGCGCAAGCCTGCTGAACTACCAGTCGCTGCGCGATGGCGAAGACAATGATCTGTTGCCCAATCTCGTCTTGGACGGCGAACACCAGCGGCGCTATTTCCCCACGTCACTTGGCGGCGAAGTTCGTCTGACGCTTGAGGCCCATAGCCACCGCCGGGCCTCTGATCTCAGCACCGATGGCGACGGCGATGGCGAAGCAGACGGGCGCGACGTGTCGCGGCTCAATGGCGAGGCTGAATGGCTGCGGCGCTTTACCTTTGGCAACGGTCTGGTCACCGATCTTCGGGCCGGGGCGAGCTTTGGTCTGTTCAACATCGCGCAGGATGCTTTTTACAGTGAGCGGCACTATGACCTCGTCCCGCATGCCTCTGTTGCATTTCGCTACCCCATGCAGCGCCGCGAGGCGCGCGGTGTGGTGCAACAGTTCGAACCGATTGTGCAGTTCGGCTGGACCGGGGGTGACCGGCTCAATATCCCGAATGAGGAAAGCACGCTGGTCGAATATGACGAGGGCAACTTCCTGTCGCTCAGCCGCTTTCCGCGCCCCGACCGGCGTGAACGCGGTGCGGTCGCGGCTTTCGGTGTGAACTGGGCGCGGATTGATCCGACCGGTTTGGATACCAGCTTTTCTTTTGGGCAGGTAATCCGGGCCAAGGCCGATGATGCCTTCACCTTTAGCTCGGGGTTGCAGGGCACCCATTCCGATTTCCTGCTGGCCGGGCAATTGCGCAGCGACGACGGTTTGGCGCTCATTGGGCGCGGGTTGATCGATGATGATTTCGAAGTCGCCAAGGCTGAGCTGCGCGGCATCTGGGATTTCAAACGCGGGCAGATCGCGGGCAGCTATGTCTGGCTGCACGAAGACGCCGCAGAGGACCGCGACGAAGATGTGTCAGAGATCACCTTTGACGGCAGCTATTCGATCAACAGCCAATGGCAAGCTTCGGCCGAATGGCGGTTCGACCTCGCTGATGAACGCGCCGCGACGGCAGGTCTTGGCCTGAGCTACAACAATGAATGCGTGCAGGTCGACCTTTCCGTTAACCGCAGCTATTCATCCTCAACAAGTGTTGAGCCCTCAACGGATATCGGTTTTAACATCGGCCTCAGGGGCTTTGCCGCAAACACCGGAACAGAAAGATACGTACGCTCATGTGGGAAGTAACGAAACAGACAGTCCGTGCCGGGATCCGTGGCACTGCAGCGCTCGCCCTTGCGTTGGTCGTCGGCCAATCCGCAGCGGCGCAGAACCTTTTTGCGCCCGTGGCCCGTGTCAACGATGAGGTCATCACCGGTTACGAAGTCCAGCAGCGGCAGCGTTTCATGCAGCTGATCGGCGCACCGGGAACGGATACCAACAGCGTGATCGACAGTCTGATCGACGACCGGCTGCGCGGGCAAGTGCTTGACCAAGCCGGGCTCGAAGTCACGCCAGAGGGCATTCAATCCGGCATGTCCGAATTTGCCAGCCGCGCGGATCTGACGACCGAAGAATTTCTCAAGGTTCTGGGTCAGGCGCAGATCTCGGAAGAGACCTTTCGTGACTTCATCGTGATCAGCGCCGCGTGGCGTGACCTGATCCGCGCGCGCTATAATGGCCGCGTCGACATCACCGACGAAGAGGTCGACCGCGCCCTTGGCAGCAGCCGGGGCAACAATGGCCTGCGCGTGCTTTTGTCCGAGATCATCATCCCCGCCCCGCCGCAGAACGCCGATCAGGTGAATGCGCTGGCCGCGCGGATCGCGCAGAGCCGGACTGAGGCTGAGTTTTCCTCCTATGCGAGCCAATATTCCGCCACCGCCTCACGCGGGCGCGGCGGCAAGATGCCTTGGACCCCGCTTGAAAATCTGCCCGCCAGCCTGCGCCCGATCCTGCTGGCGCTTGCCCCCGGTGAGGTGACGGCCCCGCTGCCGATCCCCAATGCCGTGGCCCTGTTCCAGCTGCGCGGCATCGAAGAGACTGGCAAGCCCAGCGTTGAATATTCCGAGATTGACTACGCCGCCTATTACATCCCCGGTGGCCGGTCCGAGGCCGCCCTGTCGCGCGCAGCGCAGCTGCGCGGTCAGGTAGATCAATGTGATGACCTTTACGGTGTTGCCAAGGGCCAGCCTGCCAATGTGCTCGACCGCGGTTCAAAGGCACCGGCAGAGATTCCGCAGGACGTGGCCATCGAACTGGCCAAACTCGACCCCGGCGAAGTCTCGACCACGCTGACCCGTGCCAATGGGGAGACCTTGGTGTTCCTGATGCTGTGCAACCGCACCACGGCGGCCAATGCCGATGTGAACCGCGACACGGTGGTAAGCTCAATCCGGCAGCGCAAGCTTGAGGGCTACGCCACGCAACTGTTGGAACAGGCCCGCGCCGAAGCCCGTATCACCCGCCAATGAGCGGCCCCTCCCGGCCGGTGGCCATCACCTGCGGTGAACCCGCAGGTATCGGCCCAGAGATCGCCGCCCGTGCTTGGGCGGCGCTTTCGTCTGACATCCCGATGTTCTGGATCGGCGACCCGCGCCACCTGCCCAAGGATGTGCCCCACCGTGTGATCGACAGTGCGGATGATGTGGGCTGGCCAAATGCCGATGCGCTGCCTGTGTTGCCTCACGCTTTTGACAGTGCCGCGCTCGCCGGGGTGCCGCAGCCCGGCCATGCGCAGGGGGTGATTGACGTGATCGCCCGCGCAGTCGATCTGGTGCAAACGGGGGCCGCTTGTGCCATCTGCACCGCGCCGATCCACAAGAAGGCGCTGCAGGACGGCGCGAATTTCGCCTACCCCGGCCATACCGAATATCTCGCAGCACTTGCTGGTGTCGACGACGTGGTGATGATGCTGGCCTCTGACCAGTTGCGCGTCGTGCCCGCCACGATCCACATCGCGTTGGATCAGGTGCCGCAGGCGCTGACAGCCGCGGGCCTGCGCCGCACGATTGAGATCACGGCGCAGGAATTGCAGAGCCGTTTCGGTGTTGAACGTCCGCGCATTGCTGTGGCCGGGCTGAACCCCCACGCTGGCGAAGGCGGCAGCATGGGGCAGCAAGAGATCGACTGGATCGCGCCGCTGATTATCGAAATGCAAGGCGAAGGCTATGCCCTGGCCGGGCCGCTGCCCGCCGATACGATGTTCCACGCCCGCGCCCGCGCAGGCTATGACGCGGCGGTGGCGATGTATCACGACCAAGCGCTGATCCCGATCAAGACGTTGGACTTTGACCGGGGGGTGAATGTGACGCTGGGGTTGCCTTTCGTGCGCACCTCCCCCGATCACGGCACCGCCTTTGACATCGCGGGCCAAGGGCGCGCCAACCCGACCAGCATGATCGAAGCGATCAAACTGGCATGGCAGATGGGCCAGAAAACATGAGTGCAATCGACAACCTTCCGCCGCTGCGCGAGGTGATCAACACCCACGAACTGGCCGCGCGGAAATCGCTCGGCCAGAACTTCCTGCTGGACCTGAACCTCACGGCCAAAATCGCGCGGCAAGCGGGGGATATGGCCGATTGCGACGTGCTGGAAATCGGCCCCGGCCCCGGTGGCCTCACCCGTGGGCTGCTGGCCGAGGGCGCGCGGCACGTGCTGGCGATCGAGAAGGACCGCCGCTGCCTGCCCGCGCTGGCCGAGGTGGCGGAACATTACCCCGGTCGCCTGACGGTGATCGAAGGCGACGCGCTGGAGATCGACCCGCTGAGCCATCTGACCCCGCCGATCCGCGTGGCCGCCAACCTGCCCTATAACGTCGGGACCGAGTTGCTGGTGCGCTGGCTCACCCCGCCTGAGTGGCCGCCGTTTTGGCAAAGCCTGACGCTGATGTTCCAACGCGAAGTGGCCGAGCGGATCGTCGCGACGCCCGGCTCCAAAGCCTATGGGCGGCTGGCCGTGCTGGCGCAATGGCGCAGCGATGCGCGTATCGTCATGCAATTGCCGCCGGGGGCTTTCACACCGCCGCCAAAGGTCTCGTCGAGTGTGGTGCATCTGACCGCCCTGCCCGAGCCGCGCTATCCGGCTGATCCCGCCGTGCTCAGCCGCGTGGTCGCGATGGCGTTCAATCAACGTCGCAAGATGCTGCGCTCGGCCCTCAAGGGCGCCGCGCCGGATATCGAAGATCGCCTTCACGCCGCCGGGCTGAAACCCACCGACCGGGCCGAGCAGGTGCCGCTAGAGGGCTTCTGCGCCCTTGCCCGTGAAATCGCCAAGGGGTGAAAATGTTCTACCGTCTATTGCTCGTCTGCACGCTGCTGCTGACGCTTTCCGCCTGTGCCTTGCCCCGCAACGGGCCACCACCACTGGGGACTGAGGCCGATATTTCGGCGCTGACCCGTGCCATTACAGAACTCTCGCCCAGTGTGGACCCGGCAGAGGCCGCCCGTGCAGCGCGGATCGCCTACCTTCATACCCATGAGCTGGCGATTGCCTATCAAATCACCGACCCGCCGCTGATCCATAACGTGAAGGTCAACAACGGCAGCAAGCCACGGGGCCTGTGTTGGCATTGGGCAGAGGATCTGGAGAAACGGCTGTTGGCCGAAGATTTCGCCACGCTCGACATGCACCGCGCCATCGCCAATGGCGACTCGCGATTGTTGCTGGATCATTCGACGGCCATCATCTCGGCGGCGGGTGCCCAGATGGAGGCAGGGCTTGTCCTTGATCCATGGCGGCAGGGCGGCGAGTTGTTCTGGTCGCCGGTGATGAGCGACCCGCGCTACGACTGGGAGCCGCGTGAAGAAGTGCTGCGGCGTAACGGGCGTGTCAGATATGTGCAGGCGGGGATGGAAGGATAAGCCCACCCCGCGCGCCCTACCAATGGCCCACACGAAAAAGCCCCGCAATTTGCGGGGCTTTTGTTATTCTGCGGCTTTGGCAGTGTCGTTACCGTCGCCATCGCTGCCATTGTCCTGCGGCTGTGCCTCTGCCGCTTTCGGCTTGGGCTTGCGACGCGGAGCGCGTTTCGGCTTGGGCTTGCTCTCGGGCGTGTCGACCAGCGTGCTCTCTTCGCTGTTCGTCTCGGCCTCGGCTTGCTGCTGAGCGGGCTCTTGCTCGGGCTGTTTCTCCGCTTTTGGCTGATCGCCTTGCGGTTGGTTTCCCTGAGACTGATTGCCCTGAGGTTGATTTCCGCCCTGCTGCGCCTCGCGCTCCTGACGCTCTGCACGCTCGCGATCCCGCTCGGCTTGGCGCTCACGGTTCTGGCGCTCTTGCTCTTCGCGGCGCTGATCCACCTCGCGCTGCGCTTCGCTCAGCAGACGCAGATAATGCTCGGCGTGCTGTTGAAAGTTCTCGGCGGCAACACGGTCATTGCTCAACTGTGCATCGCGGGCCAGTTGGTTGTATTTCTCGATAACCTGCTGCGGCGTGCCGCGCACCTTACCCTCGGGGCCGGAGCTGTCAAAAACACGGTTGACGACATTGCCGCCGCCACCTTGCGACGAGCGTTTGCGGTTATTCTTCGACCGGGAGCGTGATCTGGGAGAATTCATGGAATGATGTCAGCCTTGTGTGCTGTGTGTCGTTCACCGGGGGGTGCAAAGCACGTTTTGAACCCGGCCTAAGCGATATGTTGGGCATAGTGCCGCGCGGGACCGCCTATGGCATCCACCGCTGCAACACCCCTGACTAACCATGCCAGACAGGCTTGGGCAAGAAGAAACTGCCGCTGAACCCGCCAAAGAGCCGTTTTTTCGCGATTTCACGCCGGTTTATCGGCTGAAACGACCCTTGGCCGCCCATCCAGATCATGCGCCAGCGTCACCCGTCCCCAGCCTGCGGCGGCAAAGATTTCCTGCACCGCTTCACCCTGTTGCCAGCCGATTTCGACCATGACCCGGCCTTCGGGCGTGAGATAGCCCTGCGCCTCGGCGGCGATGATGCGGTAGATGCTCAGCCCGTCCTGCCCATCGGTCAGCGCCATCTCAGGCTCGTGCTGACGCAATTCTGGAGAGACCGCTGCCATTTCATCGGCAGCCAGATAAGGTGGGTTCGACAAAATCAGATCAAAGCGCCCGTCAACGGCGCTGAACCAATCGGATTGACGGATGTCGGCCCGCTCGGCCACCCCATGCTGAACCGCATTGGCGCTGGCCTGAAGGCAGGCGGCTTCGGAAAGGTCAACGCCCAGCCCCGTCGCGCGCGCCCTTTCGGCCAGCAGGGTGACGAGGATACAGCCCGACCCGGTACCAAGGTCCAGAATGCGGGAGAAATCATTGCCGAGGGCCAGATCAATCAGGGTTTCCGTCTCTGGCCGCGGGTCAAGCACATCGCGGCTGATCGCAAAGTCGCGGCCATAGAATGCCCGCCGTCCAATGAGTTGTGAGACCGGCACCCTCACGGCCCGCAGGGCGATGAGCTGCTCAAAGCGTTCGGCGACCTCGGGGGCGATTTCCTCGGGCGCGATCAGGGTCACGCGGGCGGCATCCACGGCGGCGGCATGAGCCAACAAAAGCCGCGCATCCCGCGCCGGGTCGGGCACGCCCGCCGCCCGGAGCCGCCCGGCCGCGGCGGCCATGGCTTGGGCCGCGGTCTGGGGGCTCACCCCTCCATCTCCGACAGTTGCCGCGCTTGGGCGTCGGCGGTCAGCGCATCGACGATCTCATCCAGATCGCCCTGCATCACGGCCTCAAGCCGGTACAGCGTTAGGTTGATCCGGTGATCGGTCATCCGCCCTTGGGGGAAATTATAGGTTCGGATTCGCTCGGACCGGTCTCCCGTGCCCACTTGCGCCGCGCGGTCGGCGGACCGTGCGCTGTCGATCCGGCTGCGCTCCATGTCATAGAGCCGCGCTTTGAGCACCTGCATTGCCTTGTCGCGGTTGCGGTGCTGGGATTTCTCGGATGAGGTCACCACGATCCCGGTTGGGATATGGGTGATGCGCACGGCGGAATCGGTGGTATTAACGTGCTGGCCGCCCGCACCCGAGGAGCGCATTGTATCGATCCGCAGGTCATTTCCGTTGATCTCGATATCCACGTCCTCGGCTTCGGGAAGCACCGCCACGGTGGCTGCCGAGGTATGGATACGCCCGCCGCTTTCGGTTGAGGGCACGCGCTGCACGCGGTGCACGCCGCTTTCAAATTTCAGGCGGGCGAAAACGTTTTGGCCAGTGATATGAGCGACGACTTCTTTGACGCCGCCCAATTCGGTCATCTGGCTTTCGATCAGGTCAAACCCCCAACCGCGCGCCTCTGCATAGCGCTGATACATGCGCAGCAAGTCGGCGGCGAATAGGGCCGCTTCGTCGCCGCCGGTGCCGGGGCGGATCTCTAGCATCGCGGGTTTTGCATCGGCCGCGTCGCGCGGCAGCAGCGCCAATTGAAGCGCGCCTTCAACCTCGGGCAGTCGGGCGCGTAGACGCGGCAATTCCTCGCGCGCAAGCTCGGCCATCTCGGGGTCTTTCAGCATCTCTTGGGCTTCTTCAAGGTCGCGCTGAAGCTGCTGGTAAAGGTCGATTTGATCCACCACGGGCTTCAAATCACTGTATTCTTTGGCGAGGGCTGCAAAATCGGCCCCATCGGAGCCAGCAGACATGCTGGCCTCCAGAAACTGGAAGCGTTGCGAGATTTGCGCGAGGCGGTGCATCGGGATCATGGGGTTCCTGTCGCTTATGCAAAAGCTTTGGTCAAGAGGCGGCTTATGCTATCATGGGCTATGAAACGCATCATGCCGCTCACCTGCCTTGTGGCCCTGACGGCCCTGCACCCTGCCCTTGCGGATGTCAAAGCGCCGGGCGGCAAGACGATTGATTGCTATTGCACCAACAGCACCGGCGCCCGTGTGGAACTGGGTGAAACTATCTGCCTACAGGTCGGTGGGCGCATGTTCATGGCACAATGTCAGATGTCGCTCAACGTGCCGATGTGGCGCGAGGTGCAGCAAGGCTGCCTGTCATCGCGCCTCAATCTGAGCGAGCCAGCCGTTGACCCGTTTGGCGTTGACACCCAGATCTGACCGGCCAAAGCGCGAGCGGCCATAGACTTCCATGTAGCGCGGATCAGCGCCGTAGACGCCGATGGTGGTGAAATCTGGATAGCCCATCAATTTGGTGCGGGTGATATAGGTGACCTGCCCCTCGGCCAGTGATCCGGCGACAACCTCGGTACGCGGGGTCTGCATGATGGCACGGTCAAGCTGCGCCAAGGTCTCTTGCCCGTCGCCGTCGACCGGTGCGCGCCAGATATAGCTGTTGGTGCCTTGGGTCTTGCCCATCTTTTGCCCTTCGGCCTGCGCATGCCAACGCGCGATATCGGTTGGCGCAAATCGGACATAGGCCACCAAGGCGACGAGGGCGATCACGATGATCCAGAACAGCATTTTAAGCACCTTTCAAAGGTCGGCGATTTGGGGCGACGCAGGTGGTCGCGGTGAGGTGGGCGGCCCCCAAGCCTGAGGGCTGCCCGATGAAGTTGTGGCCTTCGCTCACGCGGTTCTCATGCGGTGGCCCAGCAACGACAAAATCTCGGTCGCGACATGCGCGCCCGCGATCGCTGTCGCGCCTGTGGTGTCGAAGGGCGGAGAGACCTCAACCACGTCGCCGCCCATGATGTTGATCCCGGCCAGATCGCGCAGCATGATCGAGGTCTGCGCCGAGGTCAGCCCACCCCAGACCGGCGTGCCGGTGCCGGGGGCAAAGGCCGGATCAAGCGCGTCGATATCAAAGGTCAGATAGCAAGCTCGATCGCCAAGGATCTCTTTGATCTTGGCCACGGTCGCCTGCGGCCCCTTCTCATGCACCTCACGTGCGTCGATGATGTTGACGCCCATCGTGTCTTCGTTGGTGGTGCGGATGCCGACCTGCACGCTGGTCGCGGGATCGACGATACCGGACTTCACGGCCTTGTAGAACATGGTGCCGTGATCGATCCGGTCCATGTCATCGTCGGCCCATGTATCGGTGTGAGCGTCGAACTGTAACAGGCTGATCGGCCCGTATTTTTCGGCATAGGCCTTGAGGATCGGGAAGGAGATATAGTGATCCCCGCCCAGCACGACCGAGGCCGCACCGGCATCCAGAATGGTCTTGATATGCGCAGTGAGTGCCGCCGGAAACTGGCTGACATGGCCATAGTCGAAAGCCAGATCGCCATAATCAGCGATGGCGAATTCGCTCAGCACGTCAAAGTCCCAGCCATAGGGCGCGTCGGGCGCTTGCAGCGCGCTCGCCTCGCGGATGGCGCGGGGGCCAAGGCGGGTGCCGGGGCGATTGGTCACCGCTTGGTCAAAGGGCACGCCGGTTACGGCGATGTCCACGCCGGTCAGATCCTTGGTGTATTTACGTCGCAGGAAAGAGGTCGCCCCGCCAAAGGTCAACTCATAGCTCGGCCCTTTGAGGTCCTCGCGGGTAAAGGCCATATCCATCTGTTTGGCCGCGTCTTCCAGTGCCATTACTTGCCTCCTGCTGGCTGTGCCCGCTCAACGATACGGGCGAAAAAGGATGCGCCGAGCGGCGCGATCTCGTCGTTGAAGTCGTATTCCGGATGATGCAGCCCCGCGCCCTTACCGGTCCCGAGGAACAGATAGGCACCGGGGCGTTTTTCAAGCATAAAGCTGAAATCTTCCGCGCCCATTTCGCGGCCATAGTCGCCATGCACGCGGTCCGCGCCCACCACTTCGCTTGCCGCCGCGATGGCGGTTTCGGTCTTGGCGGGATCGTTGACCGTGGCGGGATAGCCGACCTCATAGACCAGCTCGGCTGAAACGTCATAGCTTGCCGCCTGCCCGTCCACGATCTGCTGCATGCGGCGCATCACCATCTCCTGCACCTCGCGGTCAAAGGTGCGCACGGTTCCGTTGATATAGGCGGTCTCTGGAATGATGTTATCGGCGCTTCCGGTGTGGATTTGCGTGACAGAAACCACCAGATCCTGTGCCGCGACATGATTGCGGCTAACGATGGTCTGGATCGCTGTGGCGATGCCGCAGGCCGCCATCACAGGGTCGCGGGTGTCATGGGGCATCGCGCCATGGCCGCCTTTGCCCTTGATGTGAATGTGAAACTCGTCCACCGCTGCCATGAACGGCCCCGGGGTGGTGAAAAACGCACCTTCGTCCAACCCGGGCATGTTGTGGATGCCGTAGACCTGCGCGATGTCGAACCGCTCCATGATGCCTTCTTCGACCATAATACCAGCGCCGCCGCTGGCCTCTTCAGCAGGTTGAAAGATTAGCGCCACCCGGCCCGAAAAATTGCGTGTTTCGGCCAAATAACGCGCGGCGCCCAGCAACATCGTGGTATGCCCATCATGCCCGCAGGCGTGCATTTTGCCCATGCGGGTGCTGGCGTAGTCCTTGCCCGTCGCTTCATGTATGGGTAGGGCATCCATATCGGCGCGCAGGCCGATCGTCGGCCCTGCGCCCTGCCCGTTGATGATCGCAACCAGACCGGTTGTCGCGATGCCTTCGTGCAGTTCATCGACGCCAAATTCCCGCAGCCGTTCGGCGACAAAGGCCGCCGTCTCATGACATTCCAGATCCAACTCAGGGATGCTATGCAAATGGCGCCGCCACGCTGTCATATCCTCCGCAAAGGCATTGATCCGGTTTACCACGGGCATGGGCTGGACTCCTTGGGGTTGGTTTGGTCAGGGTGCATCTGACACCAGACATACGGGGCCTGCAATGCCGGACAACACAAAAGCCGATCTCATTCACGATTCCGATGCGGGCATTGAACGGCTGCTTGAAATCATGCGCCGCCTGCGTGATCCCGACACCGGCTGCCCCTGGGATATCGAACAGGATTTCGATAGCATCGCCCCCTATACCATTGAAGAGGCTTATGAAGTTGCCGATGCCATTGCCCGCCGCGATTGGGCGGAACTTGAGGGCGAACTGGGCGATCTGCTGCTGCAATCGGTCTATCACACGGCCATGGGCGAAGAAGCGGGGCATTTCACCTTTCAATCTGTGGTGCGCAACATCAGCGATAAGATGGTGGCGCGCCACCCGCATGTCTTTGGCGACGAATCCCGCGACAAGAGCGCCGAACAGCAAACCGCCGATTGGGAGAAGATCAAAGCCGCCGAGCGCGCTGGCAAGGCGCAGGGGGGCACGTTGGATGGGGTGGCGATTGGCCTTCCCGCGCTTTTACGCGCGATGAAGCTGCAAAAACGTGCAGCGCGGGTGGGGTTTGATTGGCCCGAGACGACGCAGGTGCTGGATAAGATCACCGAAGAGGCCGCGGAACTGGTCGAGGCGAAGGACACGCTGAGCCAAGCGGAGGTCGAGGAGGAATACGGCGATCTTCTCTTTGTCATGGCCAATCTGGGCCGCCACCTTGGGCTCGACCCCGAAGCCGCTCTGCGCGCTGCCAATGCCAAATTCACCCGGCGTTTCGAGGGCATTGAGGCCCGGCTCGTGGCCATGGGCAAAACCCCGCAAGACAGTGATCTGGCCGAGATGGATGCGCTTTGGGATGCCGTGAAACTGGCGGAACGCGGCTAATCGCCGGGCCTGCGGCTGGACAAAGACATGAGCCTCCGGCAAGGCTCTGCCCCAAGCAATTTGACGAAAGTAAGCCCATGACCCCGCGCAAAATCATCATCGACACCGACCCCGGACAGGATGACGCCGTCGCGATCCTCCTTGCGCTGGCCAGCCCCGAAGAGATCGACGTGCTGGGCATCACCTGTGTCGCGGGCAATGTGCCACTGGAGCTGACCTCGAAAAACGCGCGCATCGTCTGCGAATTGGCGGGGCACCGGGATGTAAAGGTCTTTGCCGGTTGCGACCGCCCGCTGGGCCGTGACTTGGTGACGGCAGAACATGTGCACGGCAAGACCGGCCTTGATGGCCCCGACCTGCCCGACCCCACCATGCCGCTGGCCGAGGGGCATGGTGTCGATTTCATCATCGAACAGGTCCGCGCCCATCCCGCAGGCAGCGTGACCCTCTGCCCCTTGGGCCCGCTCACCAATATCGCGACCGCCCTACAAAAAGCACCCGATATCGCCGAAAAGGTGCAAGAGATCGTGCTGATGGGCGGCGGCTATTTCGAAGGGGGTAACATCACCCCCACGGCAGAGTTCAACATTTACGTCGACCCGCATGCTGCTGATATCGTGTTTAAATCCGGCATTCCCATCGTCGTGATGCCGCTTGACGTGACTCACAAGGCACTGGTCACCAAACCGCGCAACGATGCCTTCCGCGCGATTGGCACGCCGGTGGGTGTCGCCGTGGCCGAAATGACCGATTTCTTCGAGCGGTTCGACAAAGAGAAATACGGCTCCGAAGGCGCGCCGTTGCATGACCCTTGCGTCACCGCCTATCTAATCAACCCCGATCTGTTCAAAGGTCGCCATATCAACGTCGAGATCGAGACTGTGTCTGAACTGACCATCGGCATGACCGTAGCCGATTGGTGGGGCGTGACAGACCGCGCGCCCAACGCGCTTTTCGTGGGCGACCTTGATGCCGATGGGT
The DNA here is from genome assembly GCF_032922545.1 of Sulfitobacter sp. LC.270.F.C4. Classification (NCBI taxonomy): domain Bacteria; kingdom Pseudomonadati; phylum Pseudomonadota; class Alphaproteobacteria; order Rhodobacterales; family Roseobacteraceae; genus Sulfitobacter; species Sulfitobacter sp. LC.270.F.C4. The sequence goes on from NZ_CP136692.1 coordinate 2,090,408, forward strand.
TCTTTGCGCTGCTCACCGAAAGGCTGGCCCGTCTATGAGCGCACATCTCACCCTCGGCGCGCCTGAGCATCTTGATAAATTAGTCGGGCTGGTGACGGCCTTTCACGCTGAAGCGGGCATTGAGATGACCGACGAGCAGCGCCGCAACGGATTGGCGCCGCTGCTGGAGGGGATCCCCCATGGGGCCGCCTATCTGATCGGCCCGCCCCGCGCGCCGATTGGCTATGTGGTGATCTGTTTCGGCTGGTCGGTTGAATTCGGCGGGCTGGACGCCATCATTGATGAAATCTACGTCCGTCCCGGCGTGCGGGGGCGCGGCATTGCCTCGGAAGCGCTGATCGCTCTGCCACGGGCGCTTGCCGCAGGCGGGTTGCGCGCCATCCATCTTGAGGTGGACCGCACCAATAAAGCGGCGCTCAAAGTCTATACCCGTGCGGGCTTCCGCCCCCGCGAGGATTACATCCTTATGTCTCGGAAACTGTGATGCGTATTCCCTTTGATAACAGCTATGCCACCCTGCCCGACGGGTTCTTTACCCGGCTCGACCCGACGCCGGTAAAAGAGCCCAAGCTCTTGGCATGGAACGACGATCTGGCGGCGTCGCTCGGAATCGAAGGCGGCGATGCAAAGACCCGCGCGCAGGTTTTCGGCGGCAATGCGGTGCCCGCAGGGGCGGCCCCCTTGGCGCAGCTTTACGCCGGGCATCAGTTCGGCAATTTCAACCCACAGCTTGGCGATGGCCGTGCGATCCTGCTGGGCGAGGTCGTCGACAGCGTCGGCAAGCGCCGTGACATTCAGCTCAAAGGCTCCGGCCCGACGCCCTATTCCCGTATGGGCGATGGCCGCGCTTGGGTTGGGCCGGTGCTGCGCGAATATCTGATCAGCGAGGCGATGCATGCGCTCGGCGTGCCGACCACCCGCGCTCTGGCTGCTGTCGCCACAGGCGAGCCGATCCTGCGCGAAAGCGGCCCCCTGCCCGGCGCCATCGTCACCCGCGTCGCCGCAAGCCATCTGCGCGTCGGCACCTTTCAAGTCTTTGCCCATCGCGGAGAGACGGAGGCGCTCAAAACCCTCACCGACTATGCCATTGCGCGGCATTATCCCGATGCCGAGGGTCCGCTTGACCTTCTGCGCACGGTCTGTGCCGCGCAGGCGGAACTGGTAGCGCAATGGATGTCCTTCGGCTTTATCCACGGTGTTATGAACACCGACAATTGCAGCATCTCGGGCGAGACGATCGACTATGGCCCCTGCGCCTTTATGGATGCCTTTCATCAGGGCCGTGTGTTCAGTTCGATCGACCGGCAAGGCCGATATGCCTATGGCAACCAACCGCAGATCGTTGTGTGGAACATGGCGCAACTGGCGACCTCGCTTTTACAGCAGATGGACGACAAAGAGACCGCCGTCGAAGACGCCACCGAAATCGTGCATGACATGCCCGAGTTGGTCGAAGCCGCATGGCTGCGGCGTTTTGCGGCCAAACTCGGCATTTCCAATCCTCGACCCGAGGATGTGGATCTGATCAACGAACTGCTGAGCCTGATGCAAACGGACGGCTCGGATTTCACCAACACGTTCCGCGCCCTTGGGACCGATCAAGCGCGTGATCACTTTACCAACCGCGATGTCTTTGACACATGGGCCGAAAACTGGCGCAGCCGGATCAAGGATGAGCCGGACCCGCAGGCGGTCATGCAGGCGGCGAACCCCGCCGTGATCCCGCGCAACCACCGGATTGAGCAGATGATCGAAGCCGCCGTTGCGGGCGACATGGCCCCGTTCGAGCGGTTGATGACAGCGCTGGCAACGCCCTTTGAAGAGACCGATCCCGAGCTTCAGCGCCCGCCGACCGAAGATGAGATCGTCCCGGCGACCTTCTGCGGGACCTGAAGCCTAGCGCACTCGGGGTTTGCGGTTGATCAGGTGGATCCCTGTCGCCACCAGCAGCAGGGCGAACCAAACGGTGAGCCCGATGTCTTGCGACAGGATCAGCCAGCCTAAAAGCACCGCTAAGACCGCAGCCACGCGGGTCGGATAAGTCAATGGCGCGCTGTGGTTGTCACAGCACGCCATTGGGTCGTTCAACATTCTAAATGTCGGCTTAGGCTGCCTGCTGGCCGCCCGGCTTCCCGCTGCCGCCACCGCGCCGACGGCGACGACCACCGCTTGGCTTGCCAGCGCCTTCGCCCCCGCCGCCACCACCGGGACGACCACCGCCGCCACCCGGACGGCCACCGCGCCCACGGCCACGGCCTTTGGGTTTGGACGGCTCATCAATCACTTCCCAAGGACGGCCCGAAGCCACAGGGATCGAGATGCCCATGGTCTTTTGGATCGCTTTCAACTCGCCCATTTCATCCGGTGCGCAGAAGGCCACGGCAGCGCCGTCCTTGCCCGCCCGCGCGGTCCGACCGATCCGGTGCACATAGTTGTCAGGCACGTTCGGCAGCTCGAAGTTATAGACGTGCTTCACATCCGGGATATCCAGACCACGGGCCGCCACATCGGTGGCCACCAGCACAGTGATGTCGCCATTTTTGAAACCCGCAATCGCGCGGTCACGCTGACCTTGGCTTTTGTTGCCGTGGATCGAGGCGGCGTCGAAACCGGCTTTGACCAACGTCTTCATCAGCTTTTCCGAGCCATGCTTTGTACGGCCAAAGACCAATGCGCGCTCGCCCCTATGCTTGGCCAGTAACTCTTTCAGCAGTTCGGTCTTTTCGGCCTTGGCGATGAAATGCACCTCTTGCGTCACCTTATCCGCCGCCTTGCCCGGAGGCGAGACTTCGATGCGGATCGGGCTGTTGAGATAGCTGTTGGCGATCTCGTTCATCAGCTTGGGCATGGTCGCCGAGAACAGCATCGTCTGACGCTCTTTCGGGATCAGGTTCGAGATTTTTCGCAGGTCATGGATGAACCCCATGTCGAGCATCTGGTCGGCCTCATCCAGCACGAGGAAGGTCGTCGTGTCGAGCTTGACCGCGCGGCGATCCAGAAGGTCCAGCAGACGGCCCGGTGTGGCGATCAACAGATCGACACCGCGTTCGAGACGCTTGATCTGCGTGTTGATCGACTGACCGCCGACAACCATCGCCACTTTGATCGGCGTGCCTTCGGCATAGCCGCGCAGGTTCACGGCGATCTGTTGGGCCAGCTCGCGTGTCGGGGCCAAGACAAGCCCGCGCACGGAGCGCGGCGCGGGGCGGCCTTCAAGCTCCATCATCTGCGCGATAAGCGGCACACCAAAGGCCGCCGTCTTGCCGGTGCCGGTCTGGGCAAGGCCCATCACGTCGCGGCCATTCATGGCTTGGGGGATTGCTTGTCGTTGGATCGGGGTCGGATCTTTCAGACCCATTTCATTCAACCGGGCCACCAAGTTCTTTGGCAGGCCCATCATGTCAAAATCGCTCATTCGTTCACTTTCCGGCACGCAAGAGCGCGCACCATCCTTAGTCGCCGCGCCCAATTCAGGCGCCACGGGGTCGCGCAAGCCAGATCGCGGGCGCAGGCCACATGCCTCACACCCGTCTGTCGCGCTTGGCCCCACGCGTGATTTTGGGAACATCGGCGGGCCTTGTCGTCAGCGTCCCAGAGGCCCCTTATGGGACTTGGCGCTGATACTGCTCACGCGGCAGAAGGCTTCGCTTGACCCCCACATGGGCGGTGCGCGGGCAAAAGTCAACCGGCGGGGTTCAATTGCGGTGGCGTCCGACCGCGCTAGAATGTTAGGAACGTGGTCCGACGGACGAAGGGCGAAACGATGCGCAACCCGATCATCAAACGGTGCGAGGCCATGGGCCTGCGCATGACAGGTCAACGCCGGGTCATCGCGCAGGTAATTCACGACAGTGACGACCACCCCGATGCCGAGGAATTGCTGGCCCGCGCCACTGAGATCGACAGCGGTATTTCAATCGCCACGGTTTACCGCACGGTGAAACTGTTCGAAGAGGCGGGCATCCTCGACAAGTTAGAATTCGGCGATGGCCGGGCGCGCTATGAAGATGCGCAGCGCGAACATCACGACCATCTGATCGACGTGAATTCCGGCGAGGTGATTGAGTTCGTCGACGCAGAAATCGAAGAGCTTCAGGAACGTATCGCGCGTAAATTGGGTTACAAACTGCAAGGTCACCGGATGGAACTTTACGGTGTGCCAATCAAGAAGGATGACCCATGACCGACCGTGACCGCCCGCTTCTGGCCGTGTTGATCGACGCCGACAATGTCCCGGCCAAACATGCCGCGGCCATCATGCGGGAGGTCACAACCATCGGAGAGCCCGCCCTGCGCCGCGTCTATGGCGATTGGTCGAATGACCATCTCAAGGGATGGAAGGCGCCGATCCGCGAGTTGGGCTTGGTGGCCCATCAGGAAACCGCGAACACCAAGGGCAAAAACGCCAGCGACATCGGTCTGGTCATTCAGGCGATGGACATTCTGCACAGCCGCCGCTTCGATATTATTGTGATCGTCTCGTCTGACAGTGACTTCACCGCGCTGGTGAACCGTCTGCGCGAAGATGGGGTGACGGTGATCGGCATCGGGGAAAAGAAGACCCACGATTCGCTGCGCAACGTCTACAACCGCTTCATCTTGATCGAAAACCTCGACGGCGCGGAGCCGGATACAACGTCCCGCGCCAGCGCCAAAGTGGCCGACGCCCTGCCCCTGTTCAAAGCCGCGATGGATAAGATCGACACTGAGGACGATTGGTACAATCTCGGCCAGATCGGCCAGACGATACAGGCTGCGCATCCGGATTTTGACAGCCGGACATACGGCCATGGCAAACTGAGCGCCTTGGCGGCTGATCTGAAGGCATTGGAAACCCGAAAGACAGGCAATCGGCTGATGGTGCGGCTGAAACCTTAACGCCTGCGTATCACTCGGCGGGACGCTTTTCCCGGCGGGAGACGCGCGACAGCATGGCGGGCAACAGCACGCTCAGCACCACCAGCCGCATGATGTGGCAGGCAGCGACAAACCCCGGCACCACGGCCAGCACCGCGCCAAGCGCGATCATCGTCTCAAGCCCACCGGGCGCAAAGGCTACCAACACATGGCCCAGCGGCATGCCAAGCGCCCAAGCCACAGGCACAGCACCCAGCCCCGCCAGCCCGACGGCCACGCCGGTAATCGCCAGTCCCGCACCAAGGCCGCTGGCAAACCGTGCGGGCGTAATGCCAGAAAATCGCGTGCCGATCAGGCAGCCCAGCACCAGATAGGCGATAAGGGTCAGCCAACCCGGCAGCACCCCGGTCTCCAACTTGGTCAGATGCGCGATGGCAGAGACCACCATCGCCCCCATCAAAAGCGGTGCGGGCACCGAAAGCCGGGCAAAGATCAGCCCTACAACCACGGCCGCAAAGATCATCACGAAGATTGAGAGCACCTCCATCCCCGCGCCCACCGGAGCGATATTGCCGGTCATATCGACGCCCATCAGCAAAGCGGCAAAAGGCACGACAATGGTCAATGCCAAAAGCCGGACCGACTGGGTGATCGAAATCCGCGGCACGTCAGAGCCTCCGTCGCTGGCAATCGCCATGACGAAACTCAGATGCCCCGGAGCCGAGGCCAGAAGCGCGGAACGCGCGTCGAAACCGAAATACCGCGCCAGCATCCAGCGGCAGACAGCCATAATCCCCCAGATCACCCCCGTCATAAATACAAAGGCCAGCGGCCAGCGCACCATGGCGTTGACAGCATCTTGGTTAAATCCCGCGCCGACAGCGATGCCCAGCACCACGAAACAGGCATCCCGCAGCCGCGGGTCGACCGCCGTGCGCAGACCGGCCAGCCCCAGACCACTCACCGCGATCACCGGCCCCAGCAGCATATAGACAGGGGCGTTGAGCCACCAAAACAGCAGCGCGCCAAGACCCCCTGTGGCAAGGGTCAGCAGGGTGTCACGCGGGGCAAGGGAAAGGCTGGGCCATCTCATGCATGATGGCTAGCACCCTGCCGCAGCGGGCGCCAGAGCCACACGCATGACGCGCATTTTGGGCTCTTGCCCTTTCATCGCAAAAGGTTCATGGGCGATTGGCAATATCCGGTGTGAAAGGGCGATAACATGGACAATCTGCGCGGCGCGATGCTGATGGTGCTGGCCATGGCCGGTTTCGCCATTGAGGATATGTTCGTCAAACTGACGAGCGATGCCCTCCCCGTGGGGCAGATCATCGCGCTGTTGGGCGCGGGCGGCGGGGCGATTTTTGCCGTGATCCTGCGCATTCAGGGGCGGCGGTTGTTCTCTGCGGATATGCTCACCGGGCCGATCCTGCTGCGCGCCGTGGGGGAGGTGCTGGGCACCCTGTGTTTCGTGACTGCCATCGTGCTGACGCCGCTTTCCTCGGCCTCTGCTATTTTGCAGGCGACCCCGCTGGCCGTGACCCTTGGTGCGGCGCTGTTTCTGGGGGAACCCGTCGGCTGGCGCCGTTGGAGCGCGATTGTCGTGGGTTTCCTCGGCGTGCTGCTGATCGTCCGCCCGGGGTTGGAGGGGTTCAACGCGCTGTCGCTCTTTGCCGTGGCAGGTGTCATCGGCCTTGCGCTGCGCGATCTGGCGACCCGTAAAGTCCCCAAAAGCATCAGTTCCATGCAGCTTAGCTTTCTTGCCTTTATCGTGCTGGTTCCGGCAGGGCTGATCCTGATGCTGGCTGCTGGCACCCCCGCCGCCATGCCCGGCGGGGCCGAGGTGGTCTATCTTGCCGCCGCGATGGTGATCGGTGTGATGGCCTATTACGCCATCGTGGCCGCCATGCGCGTGGGCGAAGTCAGCTTCGTCACGCCCTTTCGTTACATGCGGATGCTATTCGCGTTGGTCGCGGGGATCGTGGTCTTTGACGAATTCCCCGACACGCTGACGCTCGTGGGGGCCGCGATCATCATCGCCTCGGGGGTCTATACCCTGCTGCGCGAACGCAAAATCACCCCCCGGCCCCGCCGCGGTCTTTCCAAGCCGGGCCTGCCGGGGTAAACCGCTGCAAACCCGAACATGAGGACAAAGCCCATGAGCACGATCATCGACATCCACGCCCGCGAAATCCTCGACAGCCGGGGCAACCCGACGGTCGAAGTCGACGTTATCCTCGAAGACGGCACCATGGGCCGCGCCGCTGTCCCCTCCGGTGCCTCCACTGGCGCCTATGAGGCGAACGAGCGTCGCGACGGCGACAAGTCCCGCTACATGGGCAAAGGTGTGTTGGAAGCCTGCGCCGCCGTGAACGGCGAGATCGCCGAAGCGCTGGTGGGGATCGACGCGACCGAGCAGGTTGAGATCGACGAGATGATGATCGAACTCGACGGAACCGAGAACAAATCCCGCCTTGGTGCAAATGCGATTCTGGGTGTGTCGATGGCCGCCGCCAAGGCCGCCGCAGACTACTGCGCGCAGCCGCTCTACCGCTATATCGGCGGCACCACTGCCCGCGTTCTGCCCGTGCCGATGATGAACATCATCAATGGTGGCGAACATGCCGACAACCCGATCGACATTCAGGAATTCATGATCATGCCGGTCGCCGCGGAGAACATCCGCGAAGCCGTGCGCATGGGCGCCGAAGTCTTTCACACGCTGAAAAAAGAACTTTCCGCCGCGGGTCTGTCGACCGGGATTGGCGACGAAGGTGGTTTTGCCCCGAACATCAGCTCGTCGCGCGATGCGCTTGATTTCATTTTGAAGTCGATCGAAAAAGCAGGCTACAAGCCCGGCGAAGACATGTACCTCGCCCTCGATTGTGCGGCGACGGAATACTACAAAGACGGCAAATATGTCCTCTCCGGTGAGGGCAAGACCCTGTCGAGCGAAGAGAACGCCGACTATCTGGCAGCCCTCGTGAACGACTATCCGATCATCTCCATCGAAGACGGCATGGCCGAAGACGATTGGGAGGGCTGGAAGGCGCTGACAGATGTCTTGGGCGGCAAGGTGCAATTGGTGGGCGACGATCTCTTCGTGACCAATCCCGCGCGTCTGTCCGACGGCATCAAACGCGGCTGCGCCAACTCCATGCTGGTGAAGGTCAACCAGATCGGCACCCTGACCAAGACGCTCAAGGCTGTCGATATCGCGCATCGCGCGGGGTACACCAACGTCATGTCGCACCGCTCGGGCGAGACTGAGGATGCCACCATCGCAGACCTTGCCGTGGCGACCAACTGCGGCCAGATCAAGACCGGCTCGCTGGCGCGTTCTGACAGGCTGGCGAAGTACAACCAGTTGATCCGTATCGAGGAAATGCTGGGCGAGACCGCACAATACGCGGGCCGCTCGATCCTGCGCGGCTGATGTCTGGCATAAACATTCACCCTGTCACCACCGCTGCGGATCTCGCGGCGGTGGTTGAACTTTGCTGGGCCTACCGTGACTTTCTGTACAACTTCGCCCCGACCGAGCGGCTGATTGTCGAGACCTTCTATCCGCAAGACAAATACAGCGCTCTGATGGCCCGTCTGGCCGATGAACACGCCCGCCCGCGCGGCATCATTCTGTTGGCCGAGCGGGACGGCATCCCTCTGGGCTGCGGCATGTCCCATGCGCTGAGCGATACCGAGAGCGAGATCAAGCGCGTCTTCGTGACGGATGCCGCCCGTGGCACCGGCGCGGGCCGCGCGATCTGCCAAAGGCTGATCGATCAGGCGCGGGAGGATGGGTTTGAGAAGGTCTATCTCGACACCTCCATCGCCTTTGCCCCTGCCCGTGCGCTTTATGGCTCGCTTGGGTTTATTGAGCGGGGCCCTTATCAGCCAATGCCTGATTTCGCCCGTAAGGCGATCTGCTTTTATGAGCTGCCGCTGACGACTGCCGCCGCTCTGCCCCGGTAGCGCATAATGAGGGGCGGAAGTTCCCCCCGCCCCTCATTCTTCATTCCGCGGCCTTCATCCCACTGCCGATCAGCTGGCGAATAACTGCAGGAACTTCTGTTTCGAATACCCCAGCCGCAATACGCCGCGGTCGGACAGACGCGGCGCAATCCGCATCCGGATGATATTTTTGTCAGTTTTCAGCGCCGCGCTGAGGCGTAGAACGGCATCGACCTTACCGTTGGGTCCGGGGGCGACTTCTTCGATCATACCGACCAAGATGCGGTCTTTGCTCCAGACCGGTGCGCCGATGAGCGTCGCAATGTTGATCGTTTTGGCAGAGATTGCACTGCTGTCGGCCACGCCCGTCGCCCGGCCTGCGGTGGTCCCTGGGACAGGGTCCTGCCCGCCCGTGCCCGCACCGCCGCTGCCTGAGCCGCCATTGCCACCGACCGAGACGCCCGCCCCGGCCCCGACACCATGACTGCCGCCGACTGAGGCGCCGACGTCTGCGTTCACGCCATCACCGCCGCCGACCGACGCGCCGACGCCCGCGTTCACACCGCTATCCCCGCCGACTGAAGCGCCGACTCCGGCTCCGACGCCATCGCTTCGGCCAACTGAGGCCCCCATGCCGACATCCGCGCCGCCGTGGCCGCCGGCGCTCACGCCGACCCCCAGACCAATTTCCGCCTGGGCCGCGGGCGTGAGCAAAATCGCCGCGGCCGTGATCGCCATGGAGTTTTTAAAGTTTCTGGTTTGAAAGATAGTCATTTCGAATCTCCTTCTTTAGATCGGGGCCGGTAAGCTTCAGCTCCTCCGCCAGCCATTGGGCCCCATGCTATATTCACGCTTACAGAAGGATGTTTGTTTCAAATAATTGCGAAAAATATGTATTTTTTGAAATTTTGTTAAAGGGATGCCGAAGTTGCCGCCTTGGCCGCGTAAGAGCTGCACCCTGCTGCCCGATTGGGCGCCCTCCGGCAAATTCCCGTCATGATTGAATTTTTAACGCTCGGACTTCAAATTCGACTGACGGTGCCGCCACCCACTGCGGCGCGCACGCCAGTGGTGCCGGGGCATGAGGTCGGCAGGCCACGCGCCACGCGCACGGCGAGATAGGCAAAAGCCTGTGCCTCCAGCATATCGCCATCCAACCCGATCTCTTCCACCGGAGCGACAGGGCAATCAAGGCTGACGTCCAGCATCCGCATCAGCACCGGATTATGGCGCCCGCCCCCCGTGACATAGACCCGCTCGGGCGGGGCCGGGCAGTGCTGCATCGCCTCGGCCACGCCAGCGGCGCACATGGCGGTCAGGGTGGCACAGGCATCGGCGTCTGACAGTTCACCGACCAAGGCGACCATTTCCGCGAAATCATTCCGGTCGAGCGATTTGGGCGGCATGCGTGCAAAGTATGGCTCGGCAAGGAAGAGCTCCAACGCGCCATGCTCCACCCTGCCGCGCGCGGCCAGCTTGCCACCTTCGTCAAAATCTTGGCCAAGGCGGGCCTGCATCAAATCGTTGATCGGCGCATTTGCCGGGCCGGTATCGAAAGCCAGCAGCGCGCCTTCTTCCTCTGGGCGTGCAACGCGCGGATCGACCCAAGTCAGGTTGCCCACGCCGCCGAGGTTCAAAAAGGCCACCGGGCCCTCCCGCCCTGCAAATCGCGCGCAGGCATGGTGAAAGAACGGTGCCAAAGGCGCGCCCTCTCCGCCCAGTTCGATATCGGCGCTGCGGAAATCCCAGACGACGGGCAAGTTGATGGTGCGCGCCAATAGCGCCCCGTCGCCCACCTGCAGCGTGCCCTGCATCCGCGGCGCATGGGCAAGGGTTTGGCCGTGGAAGCCGACAAGCTCGACCCCGGGTTCATCTTTCAACACATCATCCAACAGCGCCAGATGCGCGGACTCGACAGCTTGGGCTGCCGCCTCAACCTCGGCCCCGTGCCATCTCCCGAATCCGGCGGCGATCACCCGACGTTCCTCAGTCGAATAGCTGCGATAGGCGCTGCGCCCAAAGCTGGTGATGTCCTGCCCATCGGTGCGCAAAATCGCGGCGTCCACCCCATCCAGAGAGGTGCCCGACATCATTCCCAGAGCCGTCACCACACCGGTTCCGACATGTTGCCTGTGCATGGCCCTATTCATGGCCTTTTCCTTTGCCGCTCGTACGCATATAGATTGCCCCGCAATACAGTTTTGAGGCAAGTCACCATGACATACCATCCCAAATCGGAGTTCATCCACACGATGATGCAGCGCGGCTTTCTGGCCGATTGCACCGATTATCAGGGGTTGGACGACGCCCTGCGACAAGGCGCAGCCCCCGCCTATGTGGGCTATGACGCCACGGCCAAATCGCTGCACGTGGGGCATCTGGTCAATATCATGATGCTGCGTTGGTTGCAGAAATGCGGCGGCAAGCCGATCACCCTGATGGGCGGCGGCACGACAAAGGTGGGCGATCCATCCTTCCGGTCGGATGAGCGCCCCCTGCTCACGCCCGAGGCGATCGACGACAACATCGAAGGCATTCGTCAGGTCTTTGCCCGCTACCTTGATTATGGCGATGGGCCGAGCGACGCGCTGATGCTCAACAACGCCGAGTGGCTGGATGAGTTGAACTACCTCGATTTCCTGCGCGACATCGGGCGGCACTTCTCAATCAACCGGATGCTCAGCTTTGAAAGCGTGAAATCGCGGTTGGACCGGGAGCAATCGCTGTCGTTCCTTGAGTTCAACTACATGATTCTCCAAGCCTATGACTTTATGGAGCTTCACCGTCGCTACGGTTGTATCCTGCAGATGGGCGGCAGCGACCAATGGGGCAACATCGTCAACGGGATCGACCTGACGCGCCGCGTGATCGACGGCGAAGTTTACGGCCTGACCTCGCCCCTCTTGACCACCAGCGACGGCAAGAAGATGGGCAAATCTGCGGGCGGCGCGGTCTGGCTGAACGGCGATATGCTTTCGCCTTATGAGTTCTGGCAGTTCTGGCGCAATTGCACCGATGCCGATGTGGGCCGTTTCCTTAAACTCTACACCGAGCTGCCGGTCGATGAATGCGACCGTTTGGGCGCGCTCGCCGGGTCCGAGATCAACGAGGCAAAGGTGCGTTTGGCCAATGAGGTCACCGGCCTGCTGCACGGCGAAGAAGCGGCGCGCAACGCCGAAGCCACGGCGCGTGAAGTCTTTGAAAAAGGCGGTGTGGGCGACGATCTGCCCACCCTGACCCTCTCGGCGGCGGATGTGGGCGATGGCGTCTCTATCGTGCAACTGCTGGTGAAATCGGGTCTCGCCGGGTCCGGCAAAGAGGCCAAGCGCCTGATTGCCGAGAACGGCGCGCGGATCGATGACCAGCCGCTGACCGATGCGGGCATGATGCTGGATGCGGGCGCGTTGTCCTCTCCGATCAAGCTGAGTGCGGGCAAGAAACGCCACGCGCTGGTGCAGGTCGGCTGATTGCCAAGGGGGGAAGGCAACGGCCTTCCTCGCCCCCCGCCGCAACGGCATCGCTTGCATGGGACGAAACTTCGTGTTGAACTGAACAAGCGTTCATATCGGGGGGATCCACCATGAAATTAGACAGTACAGCCGCCATCGTCACCGGGGGCGCATCGGGGCTTGGCGAAGCCACGGCGCGCTATTTTGCGTCGCAGGGGGCACAGGTCACCCTGCTGGATCGTGACGCCGCACGGGGCGAATCTGTGGCCAAGGAAATCGGCGGGCATTTCGTCATGACCGATGTGACGGATGAGGCTTCGGTCCAAAAAGCGGTGGGCCATGCTCAGGAAAAGATGGGCTGGATCACGGCGGCGGTGAACTGCGCAGGTATTGCCCTTGGCATCAAGACCACAGGCCGCGACGGGCCGCACCCCTTGGACGCCTTTCAACGCACGGTCGACATCAACCTTGTCGGCAGTTTCAACGTGGCACGGCTTGCGGCGGTAGCCATGGCCAAGAACACTCCCGAAGACGATGGCGCGCGCGGGGTGATCATCAACACCGCCTCAATCGCCGCATTTGACGGGCAAAAGGGCCAAGCCGCCTATGCCGCGTCCAAAGGCGGGATTGTAGGCATGACCCTGCCCATGGCGCGGGATCTGGCCAAAGACGGCATCCGCGTGATGACCATCGCGCCCGGCATCTTCAAAACGCCGATGCTGGCAGGTCTGCCGGAAGAAGTGCAAGCGGATCTGGCCAAGGATGTTCCCAACCCGCCGCGCCTTGGCGATCCTTCGGAATACGGGCGGTTGGCCGGGTTCATCGTTGAAATGGGCTATCTCAACGGCGAGGTTATCCGCCTTGATGGGGCGCTGCGGATGCGCTGATGCCGCTGCAGAACCGCGTCCAGCCTGATGGAGAGATCATCGCCCACCCCGCGCGGGGTGGGTTCATGGGCAATCGCGGTATCCTGCACGATGAAAACGGTCTGCACCCCAAACGCCGTTGGGCGCATCAGAATTGGGTGTGCTGTGTGCTCAGCTTTAAGGGCCGTCGGCGGCAGTTGATGGCCCCGCGGCACTATACCGAGCTTTTCTTTCTGGATGAGGCTGTGGCCTTTGCCGCAGGTCACCGGCCCTGCGCTGAATGCCGCGCCGCGGATTACCGACGTTTTCGGGCGTGCTGCGATGTGTCGGGGCCTGCTGCGGCCCTTGACCGTCAGTTGCACAGCGAACGCGCCGTGCCGCGCGTTTTCCAACAGCGTCGCCATGCGGATGTGGCGATGCACGACCTGCCTGACGGGTCTTTTGTCTTAGATCATGAAGGCCAGAGTGGGGTGCTGTTCGGCGATGCCTTCCACCGCTATCAGCCCTCAGGCTACGGCCCGGCGCAACCACGCCCTCGGGGCCGTGTCACCCTGCTCACTCCGCCCAGCAGCGTCGCCGCCTTCCGCAATGGATACCGGCCGCAGATCGCCCTGAAAGACGCGGGGGGTTAACCCTGCGCCTTTTCCTCCAGCGTCATCCACTCTTCCTCGGCGTCGGACAGTTTTTCGTGCCGCTGCACCAGCGCATCGGTGGCCTTTTGGAACTTCACCGGCTCACGGGTGAACAACTCCGCGTCGCTAAGCAGTTCTTCGAGTTTGCCGATCTCCGCCTCAAGACGCTCAATCTCACCCGGCAGCGCTTCGAGTCGGTGCTTTTCGGTAAAGCTGAGACCTGAGGCGGATTGTTTCTTCTCTGCTTTCGGCTCGGCCTTGCCGGGCTTGGACTTTACAACGCTGTCGGAAAAATCATCCTGCCCGCGCTGCGCCAGATAATCGCTCCAGCCGCCGGCATAGACCGTGGCACGCCCGTCGCCTTCCATGGCGATGGTGGTGGCGGCCACGCGGTCAAGGAAGTCACGGTCGTGGCTGACCAGCAGCACGGTGCCGTCATAGTTGCCCAAGAGTTCTTGCATCAGGTCAAGCGTTTCGACATCCAGATCGTTTGTCGGCTCGTCGAGCACCAAAAGGTTCGAGGACCGTGCCATGATCTTGGCCAGCAGCAGCCGCGCCTTTTCCCCGCCTGAGAGCGAGCGCACAGGCGCGCGGGCCTGCCCCTCGTCAAAGAGGAATTCTTTTAGGTAGCCGACCACATGTTTGGGCTGTCCGCGCACCAGCACCTGATCGGCCTTGCCTGACACGCGCATGTCAGGATCCCCCGTGAGGCTGTCCCAAAGGGTCATGTCCCCGTCAAGCTGCGCACGGGCCTGATCGAAAAGCGCCAGTTCCAGATTGGTGCCGAGCTTGATCTCGCCGGAATCGGGCTGTTCTTTCCCGATCAGCATGTTCAGCAGCGTGGTCTTGCCCACGCCGTTCGGCCCCACCAGCGCGATCCGGTCGCCGCGTTGCACAGTGATCGAGAAATCCCGCAGGATCTGTTTGTCACCGAATTTCTTGGCGATCCCCGCAGCTTCGATCACCTTGCGGCCAGACTTCGGCCCGGCCTCCAAGGCCATGGCCGCCGTGCCTTGCCGTTTGATCTGGGCCGACCGTTCGGCGCGCAGATCCTGAAGCGCCCGCACCCGGCCCTGATTGCGTTTGCGCCGCGCAGAGATGCCTTCGACCGCCCAACGGGCCTCGGCCTTGATCTTGCGGTTCAGCTTGTGACGCTGCATGTCCTCTTCTTCCCAGACCTGATCGCGCCAAGCCTCAAAGCCTTCAAAACCGATGTCCTGTCGGCGCACGGCCCCGCGGTCCACCCAAAGGGTCGCGCGGGTCAATTCGCGCAGAAAAGCGCGGTCGTGGCTGATGATGACAAAGGCCGTGCGGGTGCCCTTCAGCTCGGATTCGAGCCAAGCGATGGCTTCGATGTCGAGGTGGTTGGTCGGTTCGTCCAGCAGCATCAGCTCGGGCTCTTCGGCCATCAGCCGCGCCAGTGCCGCACGGCGGCGTTCGCCGCCCGAAGCGGTGGCGACGGGGCGTGCGGGGTCGAACTTCAGCCCCTCGCCCGCGCGTTCGACCTTGTACATCTCGCCCGGATCAAGACCGTGTGCGGCGAAATCGCCAAGCGTCTCGAACCCCGTAAGATCGGGTTCCTGCTCCATATAGCCGACCGACACGCCGGGCCCGGCAATCACCGCACCGCTGTCAGGCTCGACCAGCCCGGCCATGACCTTCATCAGGGTCGATTTGCCCGAGCCGTTGCGGCCGACCAAAGCCAGCCTGTCGCCGGTCTGAATCACCAGTGAGAGGTCTTCGAAAACAGGATCGCCGCCAAAGGTCAGCGAAATGTCGGTGAGTTGTAAAAGGGGTGCGCGTGCCATGCCCGCCAGCTATCTCTCGGCGCAGGCAAGGTCAATGTCCAAAGGCGCGCCCGGGTCAGGCCAATGCGCGCAAGAGCCGCGCGCGGTTGGGTGGGATCGCGGCGATCTCTAGCCCGGTAAAGACGTGCAGCGTGTTCATCTGTCGGTCGATCACGGCGTGATCGCTGACCCATCCCCCCATCGCCAGATAGCTGCGCAGCAGCGGCGGGATCTGCTGGCGCGCGCGCCGGGGATCTGCGGTATGGCTGTCGCGGGCGTAGGCGTGGATATCCGCGGCTTTGGCGGCAGGCCGCCAGTGTGCCGGGGCAAGGTGCTGCTGTTTCAACAGGGCAAAGGCATCGCGGTAGGCGGCAGGATCGGTGCCCGCAAAGGAGGAACAGCCGAACAGAAGCGCCGCACCGCTGCGGTCGACCTCTCGCGCCAACTGCCCCCAAGCGAGGCGCTGAATATCGGGGTCGTGCCAATCTGGATGAATGCAAAAGCGCCCAAGTTCCAGCATGGCGCCCTCCATACCGTGCAGGCGGCTCAGGTCATAGAATTGCGCGGCATAGCTTTGGCCAAGGCTCGTGCCCTGATACCGCGTCAGGCGAAAGCAGCAGATCAGCGTACCGCTGGCGCGGTCCTCGACCAGAAAATGCCGTGCAGCCGCGTCGAAGGGGTCTCTGTCTGGGGTGGTTCCGGTCTGAAAACACTGCGCCCGAAGCGTCTGCGCACGGGTGATGTCAGCAGGCGTGATGGCTTCGCGCGTCAGATATCGGCCCGGGGGCGCATGGGTCATCTGCGAGGTCGCCTTCGCTTGTCCGCTGCCCCGCCGACCGTCCGGCGGGACATGCCGGGGGAAACTTAGCTGCCGAATGCCGAGGGGCTAAAGCGGCCGATGTTGCCCAGAAGCTGACGCAGGAACGTGTTGTCGGCCACCGGCGATGTCGTCACGCGACGCGATAGCGGCACAACTTGCCCGCGTTCCAGCCCAAAGCGCTCGACATTCGACACCACACCCGCCTCATTGAAGCTGACGGTCACCACTTCACGCTCGATCTCTTTGGCGGCCAGAAAGCCCAGAGCCCGTTTGCGCATTTTAACGTAATAGTAACTATCATCGCTCAAAACACCTGAAACGGTGGGCACACCGATCTTCTGGGCGACGCTTTCTTTGGTATCGCTGCCAACGACGACCTGCTCAAGCTGGTCCTGCGGCGGCACATAGCCGTGGTTTTCATACTGCGGGCTGCAGGCTGTGAGAAGCAGTGCAAGGCCCATACCTGCGAGCCGGAGACTCGTCTTGCCGGTCTGTTTCGATTTGCGCATTTGCTCTGCCCTCTTGCCCTGACGGATTATGGCTTTTATTTCGCATACACCAAGGCACCCCAAGTGTACAAGAAACGAAAGTCGGATCTCATGTCGCGCAAATCACCTACGCCCACCGCTCTACGGGTCGCTGACCTGTCCCAGACGGAGCCAAACGGCTTTGCGCTGCGCCCTGAGGCAGAGGCGCTGGCGCAGATCGCCGAGGAGTTGAACCTCTCCGCGCTGCGCAAACTCAGCTTTTCAGGGAGCATCAAACCCCTCGGCAAGCAGGACTGGCAGCTTGACGGGAAATTGGGCGCGACCGTGGTGCAGCCCTGCGTGGTCACGCTGGAACCCGTCACCACGCGCATCGACGCGAATATCACCCGCCGCTTCGTCCATGATTTCGAACTCCCCGATGAGGAGGAGGTCGAAATGCCCGAGGACGACACCACCGAACCGCTGGGTCAATGGATCGACCCTGCGCAGGTGATGATTGAGGCGCTGGCGCTGGAAGTGCCGGAATACCCCCGCAAGGGCGATGTCGAACTGGGCCAGATGGTCCATGCCGAACCCGGGCAAAAGCCGATGACCGACGAAGACGCGCGGCCCTTCGCGGGCTTGGGGGCCCTGCGCGATGCGCTAAAGAAAGACGAAACCTAAAGAAACAGGCGGAAAACCGCGGGTATTCGCGCTTGCATCGCGGCGAATTCGCGTTATTTTGCCGCCCTCACCCGAATTAAGGTTGGACATTGCGCGGCTGCGGCCCTAAAGCGTCGTCACGCCCGAAACGGGGTCCGAATTGAAACACGGTTGCGGCCTGCCACATGCACGTCAGCAACCCCGAAGGCAAAGGCACCAGACATGGCTGTCCAACAGAATAAAGTATCTAAATCCCGCCGCAACAACCGCCGCGCCCACGATTCGCTGTCCGCAGCGAACCCGAACGAATGTTCGAACTGCGGTGAGCTGAAGCGCCCCCACCACATCTGCGCTGCTTGCGGTCACTATGACGACACCGAAGTTGTCGCCCTGACCGAAGAAGTAGACCTGGAAGACGACGCAGCATAAGCTACGGTTGTTTCCAAGGTTTTCTCTAAGGCAGTGAGGCATTCGCACTGATGACGGCCCAGCCCGATCACCCAAACGCGAAAGCCGGACACACCCTGATCTCGGTCGACGCGATGGGGGGTGACGAAGGCCCGGCAGCAGTTGTTGCCGGGTGTGCGCTTTCTGCGACAGCAAATCCCGATATCGGTTTTATCCTGCATGGTCCGCGCGATCAGTTGGAGCCTTTGATCGCCAAACGTGGCGAGTTGTCGGGCCGTTGCGAAATACGTCACGCTACGGATGTCGTCACGATGGACGACAAGCCGAGCCAAGTTGTGCGTACCGGCAAAGACAGCTCCATGTGGTCGGCCATCGAATCCGTGCGCAGCGGAGAGGCGGCCGTGGCTGTCTCTTGCGGCAATACCGGCGCGCTGATGGCGATGTCGATGATACGGCTGCGTAAATTGCCGGGCGTGAACCGCCCTGCGATTGCCGTGCTCTACCCGTCTTCCAATCCTCAGGGCTTTAACGTGATGCTTGACGTAGGCGCCGATGTACGTGCCGACGCCGATGATCTGTTGCGTTTTGCGCTGATGGGCACCTCCTATGCCCGCAACGGCATGGATCTGGACCGCCCCCGCGTCGGTCTGCTGAACGTCGGCACCGAAGAGCATAAGGGCCGTACTGAACTCAAGGAAGCCTACGATCTGATTCGGGCCCAAGGCGATGCCACCGGGTTTGAATTCGTCGGTTTCGTCGAGGGCGGCGATATCTCGGGCAACCGCGCCGATGTCATCGTGACAGACGGCTTCACCGGCAATGTCGCGATCAAGACCGGCGAAGGCACCGCCAGCATGATCGGCAACCGCCTGCGCGAGGCGTTCAAATATTCGCCCCTGTCGCGGCTGGCCTCGCTGCTGGCCTATACATCCCTGCGCCGCCTCAGCAAAAAGATCGACCCACGCCGTGTGAACGGTGGCGTCTTTCTGGGTCTGAACGGCACGGTGGTGAAATCGCACGGCTCTGCCGATGCGACCGGCATCTCTGCTGCGATCAAACTCGCCGCGCAGTTGTCGCAGAATAAATTCAATGACAAGCTGGCCGCTCGCGTTGCCGCGACGCTGCCAGCCGAGGAGTCCGTCAAATGAGCCTGCGCGCCGTTGTCACTGGTTGTGGCCACTACCTGCCCGCCCGTGTCGTGGAAAATGCCGAATTTGAAGCGACCCTCGACACCAATGACGAATGGATCCGCTCGCGCTCGGGCATCGAACGCCGCCACTTTGCCGCCGAAGGAGAAACCACCTCCACCATGGCCAGCGCCGCGGCGCGCAAGGCGCTTGAAGACGCCGGGCGCGATGTCTCTGACGTGGATGCGATCGTCGTGGCCACCTCCACGCCTGATCTTACCTTCCCCTCCGCCGCGACCATGGTGCAGGCCGAATTGGGCATGACCAGTGGTTTTGCCTTCGACGTGCAGGCGGTCTGCGCGGGCTTCGTCTATGCGCTGGCAAACGCCAATGCGTTGATCGTATCCGGTCAGGCGCGCAATGTGCTGGTGATCGGGGCCGAGACCTTTAGCCGGATCATGGATTGGACCGACCGCTCGACCTGTGTGCTGTTTGGCGATGGCGCAGGCGCGTTGCTGCTTGAGGCGCAAGACGGCAGCGACAGCCCGTCCGACCGGGGCATCCTCGCGACGGATCTGAATTCTGACGGGCGCTACCGTGATCTGCTCTACGTTGATGGCGGCGTGTCGACCGGCACCACTGGCTATCTGCGGATGCAGGGCAATCAGGTGTTTCGCCACGCGGTCGAGAAACTTGCCGCCACCGCCAATACCGCGATGGACCGCGCCGGCGTCAGCGCCGAAGATGTCGATTGGATCGTGCCCCATCAGGCCAACATCCGCATCATACAAGGCACCGCAAAGAAATTGAACCTGCCGATGGAGCGCGTGGTCGTCACCGTACAGGACCATGGCAACACCTCGGCGGCCTCGATCCCGCTGGCGCTGTCTGTGGGCCGTGAGCGCGGCCAGATCAAACAGGGCGATCTAATCGTCACCGAAGCCATTGGCGGCGGTCTGGCGTGGGGCTCTGTTGTGCTGCGCTGGTAAGTCCCTGAGCTAACGCGGAAAATCTCTGCCGAATCGTGCTTGATCCGGGCATTGATGTTGACTCTAAATTTCTGAGCAGCATATGCTATTGGAAAGCATGGGGGATATAATGCCGAACAAGACATTGACGCGCATGGATTTAAGCGAAGCTGTATTTCGTGAAGTCGGTCTTTCTCGTAATGAGAGTGCTCAACTGGTCGAAGCAGTGCTTGAGCATATGTCCGACGCTCTGGTCGACGGGGAACAGGTCAAGATTTCCTCTTTCGGCACCTTCTCGGTACGCGACAAGACCGCGCGTGTGGGCCGAAATCCGAAAACCGGCGAAGAGGTTCCGATCAACCCGCGCCGGGTGCTGACCTTCCGCCCCTCGCATTTGATGAAAGACCGCGTTGCCGAAGGCAACAAGTCCTGACCCATGGTCAAATCGCCGGACGCTTTTCGCACCATCTCCGAAGTCGCTGACTGGCTCGGTATTCAGGCCCATGTTCTGCGGTTCTGGGAGAGTAAGTTCACCCAAGTGAAACCCATCAAACGGGCTGGAGGGCGGCGCTATTACCGTCCGGCCGATATGCTGTTGCTGGGTGGGATCAAGAAACTGCTGCACGATGACGGGCTGACCATCAAAGGCGTCCAGAAGATCCTCCGCGAGGAAGGGATGACCCATGTGTCCTCCCTTTCCGCCCCGCTTGATGAGTTGGATTTTGCGGAGCCTCGGCCCGCCCCCAAACCTGACATCATCCGCCCGGAAACCGGGGTGGTTCTGAACTTTGGCGGCGCAAAGTCTGACGCCGTGCCCGAGGCCGATGTCTCGGACGAGGACGCCGAAGAGGCAGAGCCTGCCGCCGATCTGGACGAGAACGCCCTGCCCGTCAAAGAACCCGCAAGCGCAGCGGAGGCGACGCCTGTCGAAGAGGCACCGAAAGCACCGGAGGCCGCGCCTGTGGCGGTGCCGCGCCGCTCGCCCGTGCCGCCCGCCGATGACCACCCACGGGCCACACCTGATCCGCTGGCCCCGTCTGACAGCGCGACGCCGGATGCGCCGCAATTGGATGAACCTGCCGCTGATGCAGCGGTTGAGCCCGCCCCGGCTATGTCCGTCCCATCTAAGCCAGAACCGTCCGAGCCTGAACCGGCATCAAACGCCAGCCTCCCCGATTTTCTCAAACGCCCACTGGCTCCCGGGCCTGAACAGGCAACCGAAGCGGCGCCCGACCCCGCGCCTGAGCCCGCAGAAGCCGCACCCCAAGAAGACGAGGTCGACCACACGCCCAAACCCGCGATCATCGATCTGCCTGATTTCACCCCCGAAGCCGATTTCCCCGCCAGCCCGGGGCTGCTGAGCGTTGGCGCCCGTGTCCACCGTCTGCCGCGTGACGTGCAACCTCGGGTTGCCGGTCTGCTGCTGGATCTGGCCGAATTGCGCGCGCGTATGGCCGCGGAACCCGGCACCGAAACAAATTACTAATCGCGATGAAAAGTTTGGCAATTCCCTCTTGCGCCCCCTGCGAGATCGGGTATGAAGCCCACGTAGTCGGGCTATGGCGCAGCCTGGTAGCGCGTCCGTCTGGGGGACGGAAGGTCGCAGGTTCGAGTCCTGCTAGCCCGACCAACCGACTACAACAAAACGCCCGCGCCGGTAACGCGCGGGCGTTTGTCATTTGAAAGGCCCCGTTTGATGCCCAATGCGATGAACGGGGTGCTCCCCAACCAGCAGATTGCAGCGATGATCGACAGCGGTGCCATTGGCGCCGATCCGGCGGTGACCTCGGCGCAAATCCAGCCCGCCAGCCTTGACCTGCGGCTCGGCAATGTCGCCTATCGCGTGCGCGCGTCTTTCCTTGCGGGGCACGGGGCCAAGGTCGCGGATCGTTTGGAAGAATTCGAGATGCACCGCGTCGACCTCAGCGATGGGGCCGTGCTTGAAAAAGGCTGCGTCTATGTGGTCCCCCTGATGGAGCGGCTGGCCCTGCCCGAAGGTGTCTCTGCCGTGGCGAATGCCAAAAGCTCCACCGGGCGGCTTGATCTTCTGACCCGCACCATCACCGACGGCGGCACCGAATTCGACCGGATCGCGCCGGGCTATACCGGCCCGCTCTATGCCGAGATCTGCCCCCGTTCCTTCTCGGTGCTCGTGCGCCCCGGTATGCGGTTGAATCAAATCCGCTTTGGCAGCGGGGATGCGACGCTCGATGATGACGCCCTGCGCGCGCTGCATGACACCACGCCACTGGTGGACGGCACTGCCGTGATTGACGAAGGGTTGGGCTTTTCCGTCGACCTGCGGCTGCCCGGCACCAGCCTTGTCGGCTACCGCGCGAAGCCGCATACCGGGGTGATCGACCTCGACAAGATTGGCCACTACGACCCCGCCGCCTATTGGGAAGAGGTGCACAGCACCAATGGCCAGATCATCCTTGATCCCGGCGCGTTTTATATCCTTGTCAGCCGCGAAGCGGTGACGATCCCGCCCGCCTATGCCGCTGAAATGGCACCTTATTTGGCAATGGTCGGAGAGTTCCGCGTACATTACGCGGGCTTCTTCGATCCGGGCTTTGGCCATGCCGAAGCAGGTGGCGCAGGCTCACGCGGGGTGCTTGAGGTGCGCTGTCACGAGGCGCCCTTTGTGCTGGAGCATGGGCAGGTCGTGGGGCGCTTGGTCTATGAGCATATGGCGCAGATCCCCAGCCAGCTTTACGGCGCTGACATCGCGTCGAATTACCAAGGTCAGGGTCTGAAACTGTCGAAGCATTTCCGCTCCGTCTGACCGCCTACCGCGAGCGAAGAAACCGGCGCAGCAAGCGGACCCCTCGCTGCGCATTGCGCGCATTGAAAGCGGTGCCCCCGCGCGAGCGGCCCTTGTCGGCAGGCCGTTTTCCCGCGCCAGTACCCCGCGACACCAAGCGGCGCATGACGTGGCGCAGAACCATATTGACGATCGGTTTCATCAGCCCTCTCCCTTGGATCAGCCTCCCTGATGTAGTGGCAGCGGGGCGTAAGTCAGCCCTGGCCCCAATCAATCTTCGAACAGCTCGCTCTGGCCTTCGGTGGTTTCTGGCTCGTCCTCGCCATCGCCTACGGTGGGCAGCAGACCGGCGGGCGGGCGGTTTTCCAACAACCCGGCAGAGCGCAGTTCTTTGAGCCCCGGCAGGTCCCGCGCGCTTTCCAGACCGAAGTGATCCAGAAACTCCTGCGTGACCACAAAGGTCACCGGACGGCCCGGCGTCATCTTACGGCGGCCAAAGCGGATCCACTCCATCTCAAGCAGTTGATCCACCGTGCCGCGTGACACGGCCACGCCGCGAATCTCTTCGATCTCGGCGCGGGTGACGGGTTGGTGATAGGCGATGATCGCCAAGGTTTCGATCGCGGCGCGGCTGAGTTTGCGGGTCTCGACCGTTTCCCGATGCATCAAAAAGCCAAGGTCAGGCGCGGTGCGAAAAGCATAGGCGTCGCCGACTTTCATCACCTGCACGCCGCGCCCCTGATAGCGGTGGCGCAGAAAGGCCATCGCCTCGCCCACGTCAGAGCCGCGCGGCAGCCGCTGTTCCAATTCTCGCAGCGTGATTGGTTCGGAACTGGCGAAAAGCACGGCTTCGATCATACGCTCCTGTTCGGCCAGCGAGGGCGCGTCGAACAGTTTCTTTTCTTTCGTTTCAATCTCTTCCGACACGCATCAATCCTTCTTGCGCAGTTGGATGGGGGCGAAAATCTCTTTTTGCCGGATCTCCATATGCCCCTCTTTGACCAATTGCAGGGAGGCCGCAAAGGTCGCAGCGGTCGCTGAGCGGCGGCGCTCAGGATCGCTTTCCCAGCCCTCGGGCAGGTAGCTGTTCAGATCACCCCAATCGCCCGCATAGCCGATCAGCCCGCGCATCCGTTCCAGCGCCTCTTCCATGGTAAAGACCTTGTCGCGGTCCATCACAAAGGGGCGGAAATCCTCCCGCGTGCGGGTGCGCGCATAGCCCTGCATCAGGTCCAGCAGCGTCGCGGTATAGGTGACCTTTTTGACAGTGGTGATCTCTTGAGTCTGGCCGCGGGCAAAGAAATCCCGGCCCAGTTGATCCCGCGCCATCAGGCGTGCGGCAGCGTCCCGCATCGCCTGCAGGCGTTCCAGTTGGAAAGCCAGATGGGCGGCCATTTCTTCGCCCGAGGGGCCTTCTTCGGTGGGGTCCGGCGGCAGCAAAAGGCGTGATTTCAGGAAAGCCAGCCATGCGGCCATGACGAGGTAATCCGCCGCCAGTTCCAACCGCAGTTCTTTGGCACGCTCGACAAAGGCCAGATACTGCCGCGCCAGTTGCAGAACCGAAACCTTGCGCAGATCGACCTTTTGCGTCCGGCTCAGCGACAGCAGCAGATCAAGCGGCCCTTCATAGCCTTCGACATCAATGATGAACGCCTCGGCGGCCAGCCGGTCGGCCACGGAGCCACCGGCCCCGCCCCTGTCTTCCTCGAATGTCGTGTCAGCCATGCAATGCCCCGCCCAGAAGCGTCTCAAGCTGGGCGCTGAGGGCGTCGATGTCAACGTCGTCGGGGGTTTGCCGCGCATCCAACGCACGCAGCGCGCGGGTCTGGGTAGCTGTAGTCATCTCGCCTGCGGCCTCGGCCACGGCGCGGCGTTCTTCCAGCGGTCCATTGCAAAAAAGCGCGACATCACAGCCCGCGGCAATGGCCGCACGGGTGCTTCCCGCCGGGGTCATCTGCAGGGCTTTCATCGAAATATCGTCGGTCATCACAAGGTTATCAAAGCCGATATCATCGCGGATGATCCGCATCACCTCTGACGACAGGGTCGCGGGCGTGTCGTCCAGCGCGTCATAGACAAGATGTGCCGTCATGCCCATCGGCAGGTCGCGCAGGCTGCGGAACGGCGCGAAATCCACGGCCTCCAGATCAATGCGGCGGGCATCCACGCGGGGCAGATTGTGATGGCTGTCGAGCGTCGCGCGGCCATGGCCCGGCATATGTTTCATCACCGGCAGCACGCCCCCGGCCAGCAGCGCATCGGCAACGGCGCGGCCAATCTCGGCCACCTGCCCCGGCGTTTCGCCATAGCACCGGTTGCGCAAAAACGGATGGGTCTTGGGCCCCGCCACATCGATCAGTGGCGCACAGTTGCTGTCGATCCCGACGCTGTGCAGCTCATGGGCGATAATCCGGTACATCAAGTAAAAGGCCTTCGTCGCCCGTTCCCCGGCGCGCGCGGCCAGTTCCATCGGCGGCATCCAATCGCGCCACTGCGGGGCGCGCATCCGCTGTACGCGGCCGCCCTCTTGGTCGATGGTGATTACTGCCTCATGGCCTGCCGCCTCGCGCATCTCATCACATAGCGCGCGGACCTGATCCGGGCTGTCGATGTTGCGGGCGAAAAGGATGAAGCCGAAGGGCCGCACGTCACGAAAGAACGCTTTTTCCTCGACGCTGAGCTGGAGGCCCGTCGCGTCGAGGATCGTGGCCCCGAAGGGACGCATCAGCGCATCACCACCGGGATGCAATCCGCATTTTCGGCCACAAGTGCCGAACAGAAGCGCCGCGCATCGGCGATGTCGTCAAAGCCCATGGCACGCAGGCGATAGAACACCCGCCCGCCGCTGGTGGCCTTTTGCACAACGCGATTCTTACCTTCGAGATAGGCACCGAAACGGCCCTGCAAACGGTCCCATTGTTCGCGGGCAACCTCGGGGCTGTCAAAGGCACCAAGCTGGGCCATCCGGGTGCCAGCGGGAAGGGCCGCGGGATCAACCTCTTGGGCGGCGGCTGCGACCGGATTGCTCTGGACTGCGGCGGGTGTCACCACGGCACCGCCTGCCGGGCGGCGGCGCGGACGCAGGGAGTTGCGCACGCCGGGCGCGTTCAATACGGCCTTGACGACTTTCGGCTGCACGGAGGTATCGGCAAGCGCCATCGCCACGGCGGCATCGACCGGATCACCAGAGGCGCCCGCCCCGGAGAGCGGTGCGACACCATTGGTCAGCTGCGCCACGAGGTCTTGAACATTGCCAGAGCGGATCGCGGCGGAGGCATCGATCAGGTCGCCGTCATTCTCATGGGCGACGGCGGGGGTTGCATTGCCCTGTGTCTTTGCGGCAACCATTGCCACTTGAACGGGCTGGTCTTCGTCTTGCAATTCCATCTGACGCGGCGCGAGGCGCAGTTGATCTGCGGGCCGACCGGCGCTGCCTTCGGCGGCAACGACATTGACCGATAAGCCCTGATGGCGGGCCAATTCGCCGCCCGGCTCATCGGGACGCACGCGGATCTCGCCTTCGATGGCGCGGACCACCGGAATGCCGGTCACATCACGCACCAGCAGCTTGTAGCCCCAAACACCAATCCCCGCGACAAGCGCCAAGGAAACCACAGCACCTGCGATATTGGTGAGCGTTGTCAGGGTCTTGGGCCCGCTGCCCACTGCGTAGCCATGCGCGGAATCGGGCGCATAGCCCGCCGTCGTCGGGGAAGACGTGAAATCTGCCATCTCTGCCTCTTTGCCCGGCGTGATACATCGCCACGCGGGTCTGGTCATGGGGTTGCCTGTTTTCGGCGCGCTGGTGCGGTTATCGCATCTCCTGCGCCGGTGTGACCCCAAGAATACCAAGACCCGCCGCAATTACAATCGCAACGGCACGCGACAGGGCGATTTTTGCCTGCGATGTGGCAGCGTCCCCTTCTTGCAACGCACGCAGCCCGTCTTCGGAACGGCCCAAGTGGTAGAGGCTGTGGAAATCGGACGCGAGTTCATAGAGGTAGAAGGCCACCCGGTGCGGCTCGTTGCTGCGCGCGGCGGTTTCGACCAGACGCGGCCATTCGGCCAGTTTGCGCAGCAGGCCCAGCTCGGCATCATGGTCAAGCTTGGTCAGATCCGCATCCATCAGCGTGGCATCGGCAACCTCGACCCCGGCCTCTTGCGCCTTGCGCAGGATCGAAGCCACCCGTGCGTGGGCGTATTGCACATAGAAGACCGGGTTCTCGCGGCTTTGCTCCAATACCTTGTCGAAATCAAAGTCGAGCATCGCGTCGTTCTTGCGCGTCAGCATGACAAAGCGCGTCACATCGGGGCCGACCTGATCGACCACATCGCGCAGGGTCACAAAGGTCCCTGCCCGTTTGGACATCTTGAACGGCTCGCCGTTTTTAAAGAGTTTCACCAATTGCGTCAGCTTGATGTCGAGCGGCACATGACCATCGCTCAATGCCGACACGGCCGCCTTCATCCGCTTAACGTAGCCGCCATGATCCGCGCCAAAAACGTCGATCAGCATGTCGAAATCGCGGCTGACCTTGTCGTAGTGATAGGCGATGTCGGGGGCGAAATAGGTCCAGGACCCGTCGGATTTCTTGACCGGGCGGTCCACGTCATCGCCGTGTTCGGTGGATTTGAACAGCGTCTGTTCGCGCGGTTCCCAATCTTCGGGCTTCTTGCCTTTTGGCGGCTCCAGCACGCCTTCGTAGATCAGCCCTTTGGCTTCGAGAGAAGCAATCGCCGCTTCGATCTGGCCAGTGCCGTAGAGAGATTTCTCGCTGTAGAAGACATCCATCTCAACGCCGAGGGCCGCCAAATCCTCACGGATCAAGTTCATCATCGCATCGGTCGCAAAGTCGCGGATATGATCAAGCCATTCGCTCTCAGGTTGGTCGACCAGCTTGTCGCCATACATCTTGGCCAGCGCCTCGCCCAGCGGGATCAGGTAGTCGCCGGGGTATGTGCCATCGGGAAAGGCCACCTCTTTGCCATTGGCTTCAAGGTAGCGCAGGTAGACCGAGCGCGCCAGCACATCGACCTGCGCGCCGCCGTCGTTAATGTAATATTCGCGCGTCACATCGTAGCCTGCGAAATCCAGCAAGCTGGCCAGCGCATCGCCAAAGACCGCGCCACGGGTGTGGCCCACATGCAGCGGCCCGGTGGGGTTGGCCGAGACATATTCGACGTTCACCCGCTGACCCGCGCCAAGGATCGCGCGGCCAAAGTCGGTGCCTTGGTTCAAGACTTGCCGTGCCACGTTCTGCCAGACCGAAGGCGCAAGGCGCAGGTTGATAAAGCCCGGGCCGGCCACTTCGGCAGAGGTGATGCGCGGATCGTTTTGCAATTGGGCGGCCAATGCTTCGGCGATATCGCGTGGCTTCATGCCCGCGGGCTTGGCCAGCACCATCGCGGCGTTGGTCGCCATATCGCCATGCGCGGCGTCGCGTGGCGGCTCGGCGGTGATCGGGTCAAAGTTCAGGGTCGCAGGCAGGGCCTCCTGCGCGACCATCTGTTCCAGCGTCGCAATGATAAGATGGCGAATTTCGGCAAATAGGTTCATGTCGGGTATCCTTGTTCCCCGCCCGTTTATCATGTGCGGGGGTGCAGTCAATCAAGCGGCAGGCCGCGAGGGCCCAAGTCAGGGAATGGCGTTTGAAGCGGCGGTATCAGCCGAGGTCCAAACGCCCACTTCGGAGCCGTCGGCCAGCCTCGGACCCCAGGAACAGCGCGCTGTCTGCCGCGAAGTCGGCTTGCCCCTCGGGTACCGTAATCAGGTGAAAATGCAGCCCGCGTGCGCCAAACACCTTATCGAGCGCGGCATTGGCGGCCTCAAATGCGCCGATCATGCCATGACCAGCAAGCGCCAGCGGCTGGCTGGGGCGCGGCAGGACGGTCACGACAGACCCCTGCCCAGCCACCAAGCCCCGGCCCAAGGCCCGCACCATGGCAGACAGCCCCCGGATCTGCGCGTCCATGCCCTTGGCGCAATCGTCGGGGTCCAGCGGCATCAGGTTCAACACCAAATGCAGCGGCGTGCCGCCCCAGTTGCGGTGGAGCGGTTCGAACCGGCTGACCAGATCCCCGGCAAGCGCCAGCCCTTCGACCCTTGCGGTCGACTGGCTCATCAGCCGTGCCAGCACGGCGGGATCACGGTCCATCGCCACGACTTCCGCCCCCAACTTCGCCGCGCGCTTGGCGACCGTTGGGCCCGGCGCTTGACCCGCCGAAAGGATCGCAAAGGTCGCGTCACCGGCAAGGCTTTCCGGCAGAACGGGGGTTTGTATCATGTCACGTCACCTATGGATCACAAAAGGCAGGCTACCATGCCGCAAAGATTAGCGGAAGCTGCGCAAATCACTGCCAAAGAGACGGGCGTGTTCTTGCAACGCAAATCGGTCAGTCATGCCCGCAATGTAATCCGAGACCATCCGCGCCAGCGTGGTTTCATCCTCTGCCGCCTCAATTGCCGCCGCCCAGTGGCGCGGCAACAGATTGGGTTGGGATAAAAACAGCGGAAAGAGGTCTTCGACCACCTTCGTTACCTTCTCGCGATTCTCCATCACCGAGGGGGCGCGGTACATGCGGGTAAAGAGGAACTTTCGGATCTCGCGCAGGTCCTGCCAGACAGGATCCGAAAAACGGATCACCGCACGGCCCAGATGGCGGATGTCATCGGGCGATGTCGCCCCCGTCTCTTTCAGCAGCTTGGACGATGTTTCGATCACATCGCCCACCATCACGCCAAAGACCCGGCGCAGCGCCTCATGACGGCGGCGATAGCTGTCGGTGTCGGGGTAAAGCCGGTCCACTTCCGCATAGGCCGCGCCGACCATGGGCAGCTCGGCAATCTCGGCTTCGGTGAACAGCCCTGCCCGCAGACCGTCGTGCAGGTCGTGGTTGTTGTAGGCAATGTCATCGGAAAGTGCTGCCACCTGCGCCTCTGCACTCGCATGGGTGTGCAGTTCCAGATCATGGCGCGCGTTATAGTCAGCCAGCGCATGGGGTACGGCGCCCATGACCGGCCCATTGTGCTTGGCAATCCCTTCGAGCGTGTCCCACGTCAGGTTCAGCCCGTCGAATTCGGCATAGTGCCGCTCCAGCGTTGTGACGATCTTGATCGCCTGCGCGTTGTGGTCAAACCCACCGTAGGGCGCCATCAGCTTGTGCAGCGCATCCTCGCCGGTGTGGCCAAAGGGCGTGTGGCCCAGATCATGCGCCAGCGCCACGGCCTCGGTCAGCTCGCCATTCAGGCGCAACGCCCCTGCGATGGTGCGCGCAACCTGCGCCACTTCGATGGAATGGGTCAAACGGGTCCGGAAATAGTCGCCCTCATGCTCCACAAAGACCTGCGTCTTATGTTTGAGCCGCCGAAAGGCGGAGGCGTGAATGATCCGGTCCCGGTCCCGCTGATAGCAGGAGCGAAACGTGCTTTCCTCCTCCGGCACCAACCGTCCCTTGGCGGTGTCCGGATCCGAGGCGAATTCTGCGCGCATTGCGGCTGGTCCTCTCTCGCGGTCCTTGTGACCTGTCCTTGTGGTTTCTATATGTTAGGGGAACGCGAAAGAAAACCGATGCATCGGAGCCCGCAGATGAACCTGCCCCCTAAAGTCACCCCCCGCGCCTTTGAACGCCTTGCCGAGATCGGCGCCGCCGACGAAGGCAAAGCCCTGCGCGTCGCTGTCGAAGGCGGCGGCTGCTCAGGGTTTCAATATGACATTGCGCTGGACGAACCTGCCGAGGATGACCTCGTTCTGGAAGGCAGCGGTCAGAAGGTGGTGGTCGATAGCGTGTCCCTGCCGTTTCTGGCCGATGCGGTGATCGACTTCACCGAAGAACTGATCGGCGCGCGGTTCACGATTGAGAACCCCAATGCCACGGCGGCCTGCGGCTGCGGCACGTCCTTTTCGATGTGAGCACATCCGGGCGCGTTCAGGCGCGCACCCGTGCGAACCCCTCGAAAAACTGTTCGAAATGCGGGCCAGAGCGTTCGGCTGCGAGCAAGATCGCATGGCTGTCAGGTCCGAGATAAGACAGAACATGCGGGCGCATATACCCCCAATCCGCGCGCCGCTGCGCCCCCATATCATTCAGGCAAGCTGCCAGCGGGCGCAGCGCACCTTGCCCGCTGCGGGAGGCGTGAAAGCGCAGCGCGCCTTGCGGCATGGTTTGGGCCAGTGACGAACGGTCTGCGATTTTCATGGCCCAGCCGGTGACAAGAAATTCGTGATAATCGTCATGCATGGGCGCATCGGGCTCGGCTTGAACGCGCAGGGCGCGGTGGTAGGCCGCGATGGCATCTTCCCACAGTGGGCTTGGGTAATTGCCGCTGAAACGCAGCGCGGCGCAGACCTCGGCCAGCAGATCCATGTCTTGATCCAGAAAGGCCAGCAGCCCGGTGAAATGCAGGCTCTTTAGTGTCCCGTCTGGCAGTTCGGGAATCTGGCGGCCATAATCCGACAAGTAGAAAATGATATGTGTCAGCTCATAAGCCGCCTTTCGATTGGGCATGGCAAAGGTGACACTGCGCGAGACGAAGTCGCGCAGCCGCTGGCCAAGCGCCCCGTCACCGACCTGCGGCCCGACACCCCGACGGCGCAGCAGACGGCGGGCCTCGGCGCGTTGCAGGTCTGACAGTTCTGCGCCTTCCAGATCCGCCCGCGCAACCCTGCCGCAGAGCGCCGCGCCGTGTTGCTTTGGCAGGCCGATTGCTTCGAGGTCGAGGCAGATCGACAGGATAAAACGGTAGTATTGTGGGAAATTGCGCAGCAGACCGCGGCACCCTGCGTGGAATGCGGCGAGCGGCTCTAGCGCCTCGGCGTCCAGCGCGGCGCCCGTGCTTGCCAGCACCCCCAGCAGTTCGGCGTTTTCCTTGAGCCAAAAAACATCCCCCTGAGCGCGACGCTCCTTCGCAAAGCTGCGGATCAAGCGGGCGGACTGGACGCCCGGGTCGCGGCACTCGGCAGGTCTCAGCAGAACAACATTGGTCATCATAGCGCCTCCAGATGGGAAACAGCGGGCGACGGGGCCGCCCGCTTGAACCAGTTTCAGGCATCAAAGCGCAGCACCTGCGCCTCGGTCGGCGCGAGGCCGGTTGTGAAAAGACCGACCCCCGCCCCCTGCGCGATGCTGCCGCTGTCGTGGTGCAGACCGGTGGTGAACATCTCGGTCCCCTCGCCCATCAGCATGTCACCGCCTCCGCGGTTAAGACCGGTGGTGAAAAGGCCAACCCCCGCGCCGAGCATCATCGGCTTGTCCTGTGTTTCAGGCGCTGTTACGGGGGCGAAGTTACGTGCGGAAATAGCGGTCATCGTGGTGTCCTTTCAAAGGGCTTTGCAATTTAAAGGTGTAGTCAAATTACTGATGCACTTTAAAATTGTTTCGCCAAGGATTTTTCGCCTAAGTTATTGTACTGGTTAAGTTATCCACATTAGCGTCGCGCCACAGTTTCGACCAATTGTTCGACTTTCCGTCCTTCGCATGGTGCGAACTAAAAACCTTCCACAGGGCTGTTGCAGAACAATGCAGCGCGGGAGAATTCCGCGGCTCTATCTATACTAGAACTTGCCGCCCAAGAATCACCCTAAGCGCGCAGCCCTCCCCCTTGCTCCGCCACCGCATTTGCGCGATAGCAGACCCACGTCGAAAGAGGGCCGGATATGAAAATCGCGAGTTTTAACATCAACGGTATCAAAGCCCGCGCCGCGGCCTTGCCCGAGTGGCTCGACGAGGCGCAGCCGGACGTGGTTGTGCTGCAAGAGATCAAGTCGGTCGACGAGGCCTTCCCCCGCGAGATGCTCGAAGAGCGCGGTTATAACGTCGAGACCCACGGGCAGAAATCTTTCAACGGTGTGGCGATCCTGTCGAAACTCCCGCTGGAGGATGTGACCCGCGGCCTGCCCGGCGATGACGAAGACGATCAGGCTCGCTGGATCGAGGCCACGGTCGTGGGTGACGATATGGCGCTACGGGTTTGCGGGCTTTACCTGCCCAATGGCAACCCGGTGCCGGGGCCAAAGTATGACTATAAACTCGCTTGGATGGCCCGGCTACAAGCCCGTGCCGAGACGCTACTGGCCGAAGAAACGCCCTTCCTCATGGCGGGCGATTACAACATTATCCCGCAGGCCGAAGATGCGGCCAAACCCGACAGTTGGCGCGAAGACGCCCTATTTCGCCCCGAATCCCGCGCGGCGTGGCGGCAGCTGGTGAACCTTGGGCTAACGGATGCTTTTCGGGCGCGGGCCCAAGGGCCGGGGCATTATTCGTTCTGGGATTATCAGGCCGGTGCCTGGAACCGCAACAACGGCATCCGCATTGACCATTTTCTCTTGTCGCCGACCGTGGCGGACCGGCTGCGCGATTGCCAGATTGACCGCGATGTGCGCGGGCGTGACAAACCGTCGGACCATGTGCCGATCTGGGTCGAACTGGATATCTAAGCGTCAGGCCTGAAGCTCGGCATCCCAATAGAGAAAATCCATCCAGCTTTCATGCAGATGGCCGGGCGGGAATTTGCGCCCCATGTTGCGCAACTCTTCGGCGGCGGGTTGGCGCGGCGGTTTGCGCAAAGCCAGCCCCGTGCGGTGCAAGGGCCGCGAGCCTTTGCGCAGATTGCAGGGGCTACAGGCCGCCACCACGTTTTGCCAGCTTGTCACCCCACCCGCAGCGCGGGGCACCACATGGTCAAAGGTCAGATCCCCCTTTGCGCCGCAGTATTGGCAGCGGAATTCATCCCTCAGAAATAAATTAAAGCGCGTGAAGGCCACGCGCTTTTGAGGTTTGACATAGTCTTTGAGAACGACAACGGAAGGGATCCTGATCACCGTAGAGGGGCTGCGCACCACCTCGTCATATTCGGCGACGATCTCGACCCGGTCGAGCCATTTGGCCTTTACCGCTTCTTGCCACGGCCACAGCGACAGCGGATAATAAGACAATGGCCGATAATCCGCGTTGAGCACCAGCGCGGGGTGGTGTTTGAGCGCCGCCGGGTGGCGGGTAAATTCGGTCCTGAAATCGCCGTCCATCTGGTCGCGTCCTCTGCCCGTTTTAGTCACTATATCTCGCGGTTTCTCTCTGGCAAGACAAAGGTGAACCACTAGATGTCGCCGGTTTTGCCCAAAGATTACGACAGAGGCGTGACAGATGGGCAGAGTTTGTTAACCTTGTGGCATGATGAAAAGCCCCCTGCCCGACGCGCCCGCCCCGCAGTCCTTGCTCGAAGCCGCCGTTTACGTCGATGATCTGGATGCGGCGCGGGAGTTTTACCGCGACATTCTAGGTCTAAAACTGTTTCAAGAGGTGCCGGGGCGGCATATGTTCTTTGCGCTTGGCCCCTCGGTCTTGCTGGTCTTCAACCCCACGGCAACAAGCCAGCCGCCCGGTAATCCGAAGATGCCGGTGCCGCCCCATGGGGCGCGGGGGCCGGGGCATGTCTGCTTTGCGATGAAACGCGATGAGATCGCCGCGATGGAGACGCGGCTGCAGGCCGCCGGGGTCGAGATCGATACCAGCTTTGACTGGCCCAACGGGGCGCGCTCACTTTATGTGCGCGACCCGGCAGGCAATTCGGTCGAATTCGCAGAGCCGTGGCTCTGGGATGAGATGAAGGGTTAAAGCCCCAGTTTGTCGCGCATAAAGGCCAGCGCCACGCTCAGCCCATCCGGCGCGATGCCATGGCCGGTGCCCTTCATCA
Source organism: Sulfitobacter sp. LC.270.F.C4 (assembly GCF_032922545.1). NCBI lineage: Bacteria > Pseudomonadati > Pseudomonadota > Alphaproteobacteria > Rhodobacterales > Roseobacteraceae > Sulfitobacter > Sulfitobacter sp. LC.270.F.C4. The sequence goes on from NZ_CP136692.1 coordinate 2,124,859, forward strand.
CATGGGCGTAGACGTCCTGCCACCCGGCCTCTTGCAGGGCTTCGGCGGCCTGCGGCAGGGATTGCGGTGCCACCACATCGTCGGCATCTCCGTGCACCAGCAGCACCGGCGGCTTGACGCGCGCCTCTTCGGCCAGCGCTTCGGGGTTCAGCAGGCGGCCCGAAAAGGCCACGATGCCCGCCACCGCATCCTCGCGGCGCGGGGCCACATGCAGCGACATCATCGTACCTTGGGAAAAGCCGAACAGCACGACCTGTTCCGGCAGCACGTCTTCGTCGACCATCAGCGCGTCGAGGAAGGCGTCGAGGTCTTCGACCGCGCTCATCATGCCGCGCATGGATTCCTCTTCGGACGACCCGTCGATCCACGGAATCGGGAACCATTGGAAGCCCATCGGTGCACCCGCGCAGGCTTCGGGCGCATCGGGAGCGATGAACAGCGTGTCGGGCAAATGCTCGCTCAGAGGATCGGCGAGGCCCAGCAGGTCAGCGCCATTGGCCCCATAGCCATGCAGGAACACCACAACCGACCGTGTGGTGCCAGAGACCGGCTCGCGGCGCTCGGCGTTCAAAACCCGTGTCATGACAATCCTTCCTTTTGTTTCAACACCCGGTAGTAGGCAAAGAGCAGCCGCGCCGCAACCGACCGCCAAGGTGACCAAGCGGCGGCCATGGCGGTAAGGTCCTTCGGCGTCGGGCGCGCGGGCAGATCAAACAGCCCCCGCGCGGCTTCTTGCAACGCAAGATCGCCACTTGGAAAGATGTCGCGACGGCCCATGCAGAACATCACATAGACCTGCGCGGTCCACGGCCCGATACCCGGCATGGCGACCAACGCGGCAATGGCTGCGTCATCGGACAGGCAGTGCAGCGCGTCAAAGTCAAACTTCCGCTCTGCCAAGGCCAGCACATAGCGTGCTTTGGGACGGCTCAGACCCGCGGCGCGCAGACCGTCGTCGCCCGCGTGCAGGACGTTTTCCGGGCGGTCCAACCCCGCCTCCACCAGCCGCGCATAGATCGCCCGGGCAGAGGCCACGCTCACCTGCTGCCCCACGATGATGTCGAGAAGGCCCGCGAAACCCGGCGGGCGCAGGCGCAGGGGCAGCGGACCGGTGCGTGCAAGCGCCATGGCAAAACGCGGCTCGGCTTCAGACAGCCAAGCGGCTCCCTCGGCCACATCGGCGTTGCAGGTGATCGGGAGCGCAAGGCTCACAGCTGCGCCGCCCAGTCCATCATCGCGTCAAGGTCGGTCAGGCAGCGCACCCCCTTTGGCAGGCGCGGCTTTTCGATGAGGATCACCGGCAAGCCAAGGGCGAGTGCGGCGTCGACCTTGGGGCGGCTGGCCGCGCCGCCAAGGTTGCGGCAGATCAGCAGGTCGACGCCAAACTCGCGAAACAGCGCGGTTTCGGTCGCCACCGTGAAAGGCGGATCGCCAAAGATGAGATCCACAAAGTCATAGGGCGCGGGCCGGTCATGGCGGCTGGTCTGGCGCAGCATGAGGCGCGCACCCTCAAACGGCAGAAACTGTGGCAGGCTGGCCCATCCGGTGGCGGCAAAGACGCAGGCCCCGGGCGGCACCGCACGGGCGGCGGCGGGCACATCAGAGACCGACCGCAGCAGCGGATCATCCAAGGTCCAGCCGGGGCGCGCAAAACTGACAAAGGGCTTATCCAAGGCGGCGGCAGTGGCAAAGCCTGCGTGGCTCAGCCCCGCGTCGAACCCATGGCTGAGGTCCAAAACCGCGTCAAAACCCGCCATGTCGCGCAGCAAGGCGGTGGTATCTTCTGGGTCGCGCATCTCAAACGCCATCGGCATCGGATTGCTGCCGCGCGGCGGTTCCGTCAGCCATGCGGTGACCCTGTGACCGGCCTCAGCCAAAGCGACGCCAAGCTGCCGCGCCTCGGCAGTGCCAGCGAGCAGAAGAAGGTTCAGCGAAGGGTGGTTTGAGGCGGTCATCGACGCAATCATCGGCGAGCTTGGCGTCGGGTGCAAGCGGGATCGGGGGCGCAAAAACCGGGGCCGGGCTTGCCCTTACGCATCGGCAGGGCTACGCCTTGGCGGGAAGTGAGGAATTCAGACATGATCGACGACAGACGCGCCCGGCGCAACGTAGCGGTGCTGGTGGCAGCGCAGGCCTTTCTTGGTGCGCAGATGCCGATGATTTTCCTCGTGGGTGGTCTTGCCGGTCAGTCGCTGGCGACCAATGTCTGTCTCGCCACGCTGCCGATCTCGATGATCGTGCTGGGCTCCATGCTCTCGGCCACGCCGGTTTCGGCCATCATGCAAAGGTTTGGCCGACGGGCGGGGTTTTTTCTGGGGGCTGCGGGCGGAGCATTGGGCGGCGCGGTCGCGGCCTATGGGCTTTATCTCGCGTCTTTCCCGGTCTTTTTGCTCGGCTCCCTGCTGACGGGCGTCTATATGTCTGCCCAAGGGTTCTACCGTTTCGCCGCCGCCGATACTGCCTCGGATGACTTCCGGCCCAAGGCGATCTCTTATGTGATGGCGGGCGGTCTGGTCTCGGCCATCATCGGGCCGCAGCTTGCCACGGCGACCTCTGGCAGCCTCGTGGTGCCCTTCCTTGGCACCTATTTGGCCGTGGTGGCGGTGAACGTTGTGGGCGCGCTGCTGTTTCTTTTCATCGACATTCCAAAACCGCCGATCCCGGCGCATGACGCGCCCAAGGGCCGCAGCCGCTGGGAGCTTCTGACCACGCCGCGCATCGCCGTGGCGGTGATCTGCGCCATGGTGGCCTATGCGCTGATGAACCTCGTGATGACCTCGACCCCGCTGGCCGTCGTCGGCTGCGGTTATAGCCAAGATAACGCGGGCTACGTGGTCACTGGCCACGTGCTGGCGATGTTCGCGCCGTCCTTCTTTACCGGCCACCTGATCAATCGGTTCGGGGTCGAGCGGATCATGGGCCTTGGCATCGCGATCCTTGCCGCCGCAGGACTGGTGGCGCTGCAGGGGGTGGAACTGGGCAACTTCTTTCTCGCGCTGATCCTCTTGGGGCTGGGCTGGAACTTTGGCTTTATCGGGGCCACGACCATGCTCGCCGGGGCGCATGAGCCGCATGAGCGCGGGCGGATGCAGGGCCTGAACGATCTGCTGGTGTTCGGCGGCGTGACCGTCGCCTCGCTCGCCTCGGGCGGTTTGATGAACTGTTCGGGCGGCACGGCGCAAGAAGGCTGGGCAGCGGTGAACTTTGCCATGGTGCCGTTCTTGGTGCTGGCCGGTGGCTCGCTGATCTGGCTGGTGCTGCGCAGCCGCAAAGAAACGCAGCTGAGCTAAGCGCCTACCAGCGAGACGCCATGGCCCGCAGCGCGAAATGGCGGCGCGGGTCAGGCAAGCCTGCTTGGGAGACCTTTTGCGGGTCTGCCACAGCCGCGTGCAAAACAGGTCCGGCATGGGCGGCAGGCAACAATGCGGCCCGCGCCGCCTTTGGGATCTGCGCCCGTTTGGCCCGCGCTGATTTCAGGCGGTCCAACGCCCCATTGGCAAGGGCCGAAACCCCTTCCGCCGTGCCATCGAGCAGCGGCACACGGCCCGCCTCTTCCAAATTCGGAATGGCACAGAGCCATGCGGCGATGCCGGTGGCATAGGCTGCATCGCGCACAACCGCTTCCTCCGTCGCGCCAAGGCGGCGTGCGGCGACCCACATCAGATGGCCTGCAGTCTGGTCGATGTAGCGCGCGAAATGGGCAGCATCCTCAAAGGGGTCTTTGTAGATATCCCACCGCCGCGCAGCGACGAGTTCATCGAGCAGTTCCGCATCCTCGGGCGCGATGGCGCGGGCCAGCGGCGTGGTGACTTCGTGGCGCCTGACGGGACCGCCCTTGGCAATCTCCTCCAGCGCGTCGCGCCACCATTGCAGGCGCATCTCGGCGATCATCGCTTCTTGGGTCACCCAAGGCGCGCGGGCGACTTCGACGTTGAAGGCATAGAGCGGAAACAGCAGCCTGCGTGCTTCCACAGGCGCGGCCATGGCGGCGCGAAACCGCCACGGGTCGGCGCGCTCTACCATGGCGGCGCATGCGTTCAGGTCGGCGTGGAAAGTCATAGGGGACGGGCCACCGTCAGCAGGTAGCCAAACTCATCCCGGTGGGCACGCCAGCAGGCGATTTCCGCCTCGGTTGCATCGAGCACTTGGGCCAAGTCGTCAACCGCGCCGGGGCGCAGCTTTTCGATGCGGGCCTCCAGCGGGGTGTAGTAATTCTCCCAAGCCTCATCCGACAAGACCCGGCTCGCCACGACTTCATACCCCGCCGCGCGGACCCGTTCGGCAATGCCATCGGCGTCACTCATTGCGGGATAGTCCGCCCATTGCGCGCGCGCCTCATCCGATGGTGTGTCGGTCAGCCAACAAGGCTCAGAAAAGGCCACCACACCGCCCTCACGCAGGGATTTCCGCCAGCGGCTCAGCGCCTCGGTCACACCAAGAAAATAGACCGCACCCGCGCACCAGATCAGGTCATATTCATTGGCGATCGCAGCCATATCCGCGCGCAGCAGGGTGACATTGCCATCCGCCACAAAACGCCCCCGCGCGGTGTCGACGAAATGGGCGGTTTTATCGAGTGCTGTAACATGCCCCTGCGGGATCGCCGCGCGGAGTGCGCCGATGTCACTGCCGGGACCACAGGCGACATCGGCGATCTCGGCACGCGCAGGCAGGTCGACCTGCTCCACGGCCCAGTTGACGTCGGCAGGCTCTCCCGGCCCTTCGCGTGGCAAATCACGGTGCAGGGTGAAAAAAGCGGTCATATCGTCTGTCATTGGGCGCGGTCCCGGATCAATTTCCAACGTATCGCATCTAGCAATGCCTCGAATGAGGCGTCGAGTATGTTGGCGCTGACGCCCACGGTGGACCAACGCCGCCCCTGCCCGTCTTCGCTGTCGATGATGACGCGGGTGGTGGCTTCGGTGCCGCCTTGGGTGATGCGGACTTTGAAGTCAACCAGACGCATGTCATCCAGCAGACTGCTGTACTTGCCCAAATCCTTGACCAGCGCTTTGGAGAGGGCGTTGACCGGGCCACGGTCTGCGCCATCTTCGTCCAGCGATTCCGAGACCGAGAGCCGCTTTTCTCCGTCGACATCGACCACCACGACCGCCTCGGAAAGGCTGACCATCCGGCCTTCGGCATTGCGGCGACGTTCGACCGTGACGCGGTAACGCTCCACCTCGAAAAGATGCGGCAACTGGTCCATCACGTCGCGGGCGAGCAGCTCGAAACTCGCCTGAGCGGTGTCATAGGCATAGCCCTGCGCCTCGCGGCCCTTGACCACTTCCAAGATCCGGCCAAGCGCCGGGTCGCCCTTGGCCACGGCCAGACCGGCATCGCTCAGCCGTTTGCGCAGATTGGATTGCCCGGCTTGGTTCGACATCGGAATGACGCGGGTATTGCCGACCAGTGCGGGGTCGATATGTTCATAGGTGCTGGGGTCTTTGGCGATGGCGCTGGCATGAAGCCCCGCCTTATGCGCAAAGGCCGACGACCCCACGAACCCTGCCTGTTTCATCGGCACCCGGTTGAGAATTTCGTCCAGCATCCGACTGATCCGCGTCAGCCCTTTCAGCGCGGCGCAGGTGACGCCGATCTCGAATTGGCTGGCGTAGGGTTCTTTCAGCAGCAAGATCGGGATCAGCGTGGTCAGATTGGCGTTGCCGCAACGCTCCCCCAGCCCGTTCAACGTGCCTTGGATTTGGCGCGCGCCCGCGTCGACGGCGGCCAATGTGCAGGCCACGGCGTTCTCGGTGTCGTCATGGGTGTGGATGCCCAGCCGGTCGCCGGGGATGCCCGCGGCGATCACATCGCGGGTGATGCGGCCAATCTCTTCGGGCAGCGTGCCGCCATTGGTGTCGCAAAGCACGATCCAGCGCGCACCCGCCTCATAGGCCGCGCGGATCGCCTCAAGCGCGTAGTCGGGGTTGGCCTTATAACCGTCGAAGAAATGTTCGGCATCAAACAGCGCCTCGCGGCCTTGGGCGACCAGATGGGCGACGGATTTGGCGATGTTGTCGGTGTTTTCCTCCAGCGTGATGCCTAGCGCGGTTTTCACATGGAAGTCATGGGTCTTGCCGACGATACAGACCGACTGCGTTCCGGCGTTGAGCACGGCGGCCAACACGTCGTCATTCTCGGCTGACATGCCTGCACGTTTGGTCATGCCAAAGGCGGTGAGGCGTGCCGAAGTGGGCGGTGCCGCGTCGAAGAACGCGCTGTCGGTTGGGTTCGCACCGGGCCAACCGCCTTCGATATAGTCCACCCCAAGCGCATCCAGCGCCTCGGCAATCTGGCGTTTCTCGTCGGTGGAGAATTGAACGCCCTGAGTTTGCTGCCCATCGCGCAGCGTGGTGTCATAAAGCCAGAGACGTTCGCGCGTCACAACAGCCCCTCCAACTGCGCCCGATCAAAACCGGGCGGTGGGGTCAGTTTCACGCCGTCCTTGCTCATCTGGACTTCGATCCCGACAGAGGTGAGCGCGGTTTTGATCCGGTCGACCTGCGCGAAATCTTTGGTCTCCATCGCGGTGGCACGGGCATCACTCAGAAAGGCTTCGATATCTGTCAGATCCAGCGCCTGCACTGCGGCCCAATCGGGGATCAACTCATCCAGCAGCCCCAAAAGCTTCAACGCCCCGCGCAGACCCGCCGTATCGTTCGCATTCGACAGACGGTGGCATTCGGTCAGCGCACCGTGGGTATTAAGGTCATCCGCCAAGAGCGTGACGAGGTCCGGTGAAGGCGTCGCGGCCTCAGCCTCCGCCGCCTGAAGATACCATTTGCGAAGGGTCTTCTCGGCCTCCTCGCGCTTCTTCTCGGTCCAGTCCATCGGCTTGCGGTAATGGGTTGAGAGCATGACGAAGCGGATCACCTCGCCCTGCACGCCCTGATCCAGCAGATCGCGCACGGTAAAGAAATTGCCCAAGCTCTTGGACATTTTCTTGCCCTCGACTTGCAACATCTCATTGTGCAGCCAGTAGTTGGCAAAGCCGTGGCCCGCGCATTTGGATTGGGCGATTTCGTTCTCATGGTGCGGGAACTGCAGGTCAATGCCACCGCCGTGGATGTCGAACCGCTCCCCCAGCAGGTCATGCGCCATGGCGGAGCATTCGATATGCCAGCCCGGACGGCCCTGCCCCCAAGGTGACTCCCACCCCGGAGTGCCCTCGTTCGAAGGTTTCCAGAGTACGAAATCCATCGGGTCTTCTTTGTAAGGCGCGACTTCAACCCGCGCGCCCGCGATCATATCATCGACCGAGCGGCCCGAAAGCGCGCCATATTCGGCGTATTTACGCACCCGGAACAGCACATGGCCCTCGGCCTCATAGGCGTAGCCCTCATCGATCAGCCCGCGGATCATTGCGACCATCTGGGGGATATACTGTGTCGCGCGTGGCATGTGGTCGGGCTCCAAGGCGCCCACGGCGGCCATGTCGTCCAGATACCACTGGGTCGTCTCGGCTGTGATCTCGCCGATGCTGCGCCCGCTGTCGGCGGCGCGGGCGTTGATCTTGTCATCGACATCGGTGAAGTTGCGCACGTAAGTAACGTGTTCGGGGCCATAGACATGCCGTAGCAGACGGTAGAGCACATCAAACACGATCACGGGCCGCGCGTTGCCCAGATGCGCGCGGTCATAGACCGTGGGACCGCAGACATACATCCGCACATTCTGCGCATCAATCGGCGTGAAATCCTCTTTCTTCCGGGTGGCGGTGTTGTGCAGCTTGATCGTCAGGTCACGGGTCATGGGCAGGCGTCCTTGCGCGGGTGTGACGCGGGCTTGGCATAGTTTTGTCAGAATGGGAATGACGTGAACAGCGGCCCGCGAGGATGTCTCAGCGGGTAATGCAGCAAATAATGAGCGTTGCGGTGTTCATGACAAGCTTGTAGCAAGCCCGCCGCCCTGCGCCAAGCCCCTTGTCCGGTTAAGTTTTATGCGCGTAGCGCGCGGCCATGACGGACGAAGACAGCCTGCTTGGGGGCAGCATTGCCCATCTTTGCCATATGACATGCCCGCCACGCTGCCTGTCCGCACAAAAAAGGCCGGCCTCCTTTCGGAAGCCGGCCCCCTATCAAAGCGAGTTACCCCGCCAAGATAGATTAGAAGCGCATGGAACCACGCAGGGAGATGGTTGTCGCGTCCAGATCGTCGCCTGTGCCGCCTACGTCATCGAATTTGTGCTGCAGCACTTCGCCACCGACGGTGTAACGGTCTGTGACTTTATATGTGACGCCCAGACCAGCGAAGGGGCCTGTTTCATCACCAACGTCGGTGTCGGCGCGGGCTGCACCAGCTGTTGCATAGACCAGCGTGTTGCCGAAGTCGTAACCGGCTTTCAGCTTGGCGCGTGCAACGGAATCCGCGGCGACGCCTGTGTTGCCCAGATCGATGTCGGTTTTGTCATAGTCGAGTTCACCACCCAGTACGAACTTGCCGAAGTCATAGTCGTAACCGGCGTGGAAACCGTAGGACGTGTCGTCACCGTCAAGGGTGCCGCTGTCGCTGTCGATGTCGGTTTGACCAACCTGAAGACCGGTGTAGAAGCCTGTCCAGTCGCCATCAACGGCCACGGGTGTCGGCGCAGGTGTGAAAACCGGTGCTTCAACTGTGGTGTCTTCCAGCGAACCGGCTGCTGCTGCACCCGCGAAGGCGCTGGATGCGATCAGGGCGATGCTGGCGATTGTTGTCGTGCGTTTCATGTTCTGCTCCTTAAATACAGGTGACCTGCGATCCTCGCCGCAGGGTCACTTACGCAACGTCTCATCTAGTATTGGGTTTCAGGTTTTTCACTTCACAGATTTGCGATGCGCTGATTGTCGCACATTTGCAACATACCCTCGGCCAAGCGCCGCTTAAGTTATGTATCAAGTGTGTTTCCGCCTTGGGGCTTAGCGATAATTATCAAGCTGTGTCAGATACTTGACGCCGCAATACGGATAATTCAGCCCCAGTCACTGTCACCCAAGTGCAAAAAAGCCTGCGCGGATCGGCCCTGCACCGACGGAAGCATTGCAAGCAGGATCCGTCTTTCAAAGCCACCACCTCAAAAACCACACTAAAATCATTCCTCGACGCCTGACACCGACCAAGGCTTGCTGTCAAAGGTTAACGGGTTATTTGCCTCTATTGTCAGCAAGAAGGAGCAGACCCCACCCCATGTCTTGGATCACCACCCATCTAGAGATCGTCATCATCGTGATCCTGACGCTGCTGGCGGCGATCGTGATTTTGCAACAGCGCCGCACGCCGCAATCGACGGCGGCTTGGCTGCTGTTCATCATCGCGCTGCCATGGGTGGCGGTGCCGTTGTTTCTCGGGCTGGGCTTTCGCAAACAATCTTCGCGCTACTCCCCGGTGCATTTCCTCAAAGGGGAAACCGGAGGGCCGCCGCCCCGTCCGGTGCATACGCTGGACGCGACGATGCAGTATTTCGGCCTGCCCGCCGCCGCCCATGGGCAAGACCTGCGGCTCTTGGGTGATCCGACAGCGGCGCATGAAGCCGTGATGGCGCTGATCCAAGGGTCCGAGAAACGGATCGACGCGCTTTTCTACATCGTTGCCAATGACGACACCGGCCGTATCTTTGTCGATGCGCTGACCGAACGCGCCAAGGCCGGTGTCAAAGTTCGGCTGCTGATGGACCGTTTGGGCACCCTGCGCGGCCCGGCCGCGGCACTGCGCCGCCTGCGTGCGGCAGGGGGTGACGTGCGCTTTTATTCACCGCTGTTGCAAGTGCCGGGCTCAGGCCACCTGAACCTGCGCAACCACCGCAAAATGATTATCGCGGATGATGCGCGGGTCTTTTCAGGCGGCATGAACATCGGCGCGCACTACCTCGGCCCCACGGCGCTTGAGGACGGTTGGACCGATCTGGCCTTCTTGCTTGAGGGGCGCGCAGTGCAGAGTTTCGGCGATGTTTTCCGCTCGGATTGGGGCGTGGCCAGTGGGGAGACCTTGGACCCTGCCCCATCGGTGGCGGCGCACACGGGCGGGACGGCCACTGTGCAACTGGTTCCTTCCGGCCCCGATATCACCGAGGACCCGCTGCATGACGGGTTGATCCGCGCATTACATCTGGCCGAGGCGCGGATTTGGCTCGTGACCCCCTATTTCGTGCCGACCGAAGCACTTGGTGCGGCTTTGACGACCGCAGCCCGCCGCGGTGTGGATGTGCGGGTGCTGGTGCCCGAACGCTCCAACCAACGGCTGGCGGATTTTGCCCGCGGTGCCTACCTGCGCGACCTGCACGAAGCTGGCGGCCATGTGCTGTATTACCAGCCCGGGATGATCCACGCCAAAGCCGGGATCATCGACGATATGGGGCTTGTGGGCACTGCCAATTTCGACGTGCGCAGCATGTTGCTGAACTTTGAGGTGACGCTTTTTGTCTATGACGCGGGGTCGGTCGCGAAGCTGCATGATTGGTTTGAACATCTCTCCGAACACTGCGCCATGGAGAAGCCTCCGACGGGGATGATCCGCAAGGTGGCCGAGGGGCTGTTTCGTTTGGGAGCGCCTGTTCTATGATCCCCGCCGTCGCCCCCCAATCGCTGCGCATCGTCAGCTATAACATCCGCAAGGCCCTGGGCACCGATAGACGCCGCGATCCGGAGCGGATCATGCGGATCATCCGCAGCCTGCATGCAGATGTGGTGGTGCTGCAAGAAGCCGACCGCCGCCGCGCCCCGCGCCCCTCTGCCCTGCCGCTGGATCGGGTCGAAGAGGTCACGGGCATGCGCCCTGTGCCAACGCCAAGCGATGTCAGCATAGGCTGGCACGGCAACGCCGTTTTGGTGCGCCCCTCCGCCAAGATCGATCAGGTGGCGCATCTGACCCTGCCGGGGGTCGAGCCGCGCGGTGCCATGGTGGCCGACCTGCACATCGGCGCGCGGCAATTGCGGGTCATCGCCTCGCATCTTGGCCTGCTGCGCCCCTCCCGCAAGGAACAGTTAAGCGCCATGATCGCTCACCTTGATGCCTGCGCCGCCTGCCCCACGCTGATCGCGGGCGATCTGAACGAATGGTCGCAAAAGGTCGGGCTGGGGCGCTTGGCGAAACGCTTTACGATCCATGCACCGGGCAAAAGCTATCACGCCCGGATGCCCGTGGCTTTTCTTGATCGCATGGCGTTGGATCAGCATCTGACAGTGTGCCAAGGCGGCGTGGTCGAGACGTCGCAGACCCGCCGCGCGTCGGACCATCTGCCGATCTGGCTCGACGTGGCGCATCGCTAGAGGGGGTCATCCCGTAGCCCAAGCCAGTTCGCCCACCATCATGTTGCAAGCCTGCTGCGGATTGGAGAAGGCGACCTGCATATCAAAGGCCATGCGCACATCCGTTCGCGCCTTGGCAATCGTCGCATCCGTCGCCCCCAGCCGCCGTGCCGTGGCGATATTCTGGTTCGCGTCGTGCCGCAATTTGCGCACGCTCTCATAGCCGCCCGCAAAGCCTGCACATTGTTTGGCGGTCAATTCCGCCGCCGCCGCCCGTCGCGCCGCGGCTTCCATGGGTGAGGCCGGAGGTTCGACACAGGCCGCCAGCGATCCGGTGAGAAATCCCAATATAACAAGACGTTTCATCAAATTCTCCCTTTCACATCCTTGATAGGGAGGGACTGGTTTAATTTTGGTTAACGACTGTTTTGCCTCACGGCCAAGACCTGACGACGGGGCCCATAGGGCCGCGCTCAACCCCGGATGTCGTCTTGGCGCGCCGACGCAGGCGACAGCGCCAAGCGCGCGCGACACGTGCCCGGCCTCCAGCAGCCGCAATCATCAGACCCTGTCGCCCTTCAATACATAGTTAACCCTGCGCGGTTAAGAAATCTCACCAAAGCCTAGCAGACCTAACCCAAAGCATATGCCCAAGACCCACCTGCTCAGATTGACGCAAAAGTTACCCGATGAAAGCCTAGTGCAGGACAAATTGAGAGTAAGTCATGATATTCTTTAGATTATTCTGCGCGAGCGCCAAAGCCGTTCTGGGGGCATTCTTTTGGCTCTGTTTTTCAACCATGGTGCTTTCGCACGGCGCGTGGCTGGGCGGCGGTGGGGTTTCGCTGACCGATGCAAGCCGTCAGCAGATCGCGGACCGGGTCGCGGCGGGGCTGCCGCCGATTTCAGCCGGTGATAACATTGCCATCATTGCCGACTTTCCCGTCATAGCCGAAGGCACGCTTGATGGTCCGGGCGGCTATGCCACGTTGTATGTGCCCGCCGGGGCCGAAGTCGCATCCGCCTATATGACTGATGCTACAGGCGCGGCCCGCGACGCCCGCCCGGCGCGTGCCTCGACGGGGTCTGGCGTGTCTAAGGGGTGGGGTCCGAAGGGCCAGCAAGTATTTGATATCTCTCCCAACGGCTGGGCTCCCTCTGACACGGCGCAGTGCCAAGCAGCGGGGTTTTCCATCGCCAATTGCAACGCCGGGCTGGCCTATATCTATGGCGATACTGGTATTTTCTACTCAACCCGTCCGGATACTGCATTGTTCGCAAATGGATCGGATATCGCCACTTTAGAAAACGGGTACCTCGTTAATCCCACGAATGGTAGCCCTTGGAGCAGCGTTGGCGGCACCGGCACCGCCCGCGTTCACAACAAATGGGACGCGGTTCAGATCAACGCATTCGGTTCTGGGGGGACAATCGACCCAAACGGTTTCTCAACACAAGAAGAGACCACGATCACGGGCGGCCGAGGGGCGACCCCCTTTCGCGCGGGCAGCCCCGTGGCAGGCCCGGATTCAGGATCCGATTGGGACCGTTACGGCACCACCGGCCCTTGGAACCGGATCAGCTATCCCGGTTCCTGCGAAGCGGATGATCCGCTGCTCGCGGGGCCAGACGGGCCTGCCACTGGCGCCGGATCCGTCTTTCCCGAATCGCTGGACCCGGGCGTTAACTCTTACGAAGCCTGCACCGAGACGACCGCGGGTTTTAACCTCAATAGCAGCGCCGCGTCAGTTTTGCCGAGCGGCACAAACGCAGTGCGCTACGCCTTCGGCGGGATCGCGCAGGGAGAGACTTATTACGCCGTCATGGAAGTGAAAGTCAGCGACCCGGCCAACATTGGATATTTCAATGCCGAAGGTCACGGCGGAGACTCCGCCGAAGGCGCCTCTGCCGGGAACGACAACCCGTGGCGCTACTGGGTCGCCGGAACCTCAGCCGTCTCACCTGCGGGGCCTGAGGACCTTTTCGTATCAATCTCCATTACAGCGGTGAACGGCACCCCGTATTCGGGGGGCGACGTCCCGCAGGGCGCCACGCTGACCTACCGCGTCAGCTATGTGAATACGTCGCTCAGCCCCATGACCAATGTGCAAACCTCGGTGACCCTGCCGCCAGAAATTTCGGGTACGACGAACTTTCAGGTCATCTCGGGCGAAGACATCCGCCCTGCGACCACCCCGACAAACGGCACTTTCCCGCTCCTTCCGATGACCAGCTTGAACGGCCTTGGAAGCGGCGCCATCGAGTTTGACGCCTATGTCTCTACCGCGGCGGGAGGCAGCATCACCGCCGATGCCGCGAATTCCAGCGATGAAGGCGGTGCCGATACCGACAGCGTCAGCGTTAACGTCACCGCCGTGCCAGCCGATACGCTTCCAACCTGTTCTGGAACGCGGTTTTCAATCGTCGATTGGACATCTGACAGCCCTGCAGCCCTCGGCGCGACATCTACTTTCACCCGCTATGGAGTTGGCGGTTCACTCACTGCAACTGCAAACGCTGATGCCAGAATTGGCCGCGCAGCCGCGATCGGAAACGCAAATGAACTCTACTCCGCCGGGTATGGCGGCAATCCCGTGTTCACACAGCAATATGCCACCTTGAATATTGATTTTGACACCCCCATGGACTCCGTCCTTTTCTACGTCACGAGCTTGGAGTTCGACGAATCCGTAGCGGTCTACGGCGAACGCAACGGCGTGCGCGTGCAACCTGCCATCGCCGACGGCCCGCTTTCGGCCTCCATGTTTCGCCGGGCCAATGCGGATGGTTCTGTTTTGGCAGAGCGCGACAGCGCATTCTCGACAACAGCCTTACCCGAAAATTTTGCCGTAGAAGTCGGATTTGGCGCCCCGGTTGATCGGGTCGTGATCGATCATGGCACCCGCAAAAACAACAGCGCAAACTTCGCCGGATCTCTGCAACTGACCGACATCCAAGCCTGTGCCGACTTTACCGACGCGCCATCGATATATGGGGATGCACTCCATACGATGGGGTCCGAGCCCAAGGTCTATCTGGGCGATGCTTTGACAAGCGATGCAGGGCCAGGGAACGCCGATGATGCGGGGTCGGACGATGACGATGGCATAACGATTCCCCCGCTCATCCAAGGTTTTATCGCAACACTAGAAGCACGTGTCCAAGGCGACGGTGGCTTTTTGACCGCTTGGATCGACTACGACGGCAACGATGTCATGGCCCTTGCAACCGCCGAAGAAATCGCGCGCGATTTGCAAGACGATGGCACCGGTGGGGATCAGGTCGCGGGCGATGGCCTGATCCAATTTGAGGTGATTGTCCCGGGTGACGCGGTACTAGACCAGACCTTTGCCCGCTTTCGGTGGTCTACAACTCCGGTCGTCGGCGTGGCAGATGTCTCCTTGGATGGGGAGGTCGAAGATTACCCGATCAATATCGCCGCGGCCCCTCTGGTCGATCGCGGTGATGCTCCGGCAAGCTATGGCGACCCTTTGCACATCATCGCGGAAACCGGCATCGCGGGGACCTACTTAGGGGCCCTCCCTCCTGACCCCGAAGCTGCCTCTCAAGCAAGTGCAGATGCTTTGGGCGACGATCTTGACGGGAATGACGACGAAGACGGGGTCACGCTCCCCCAGCTCTTTGCTGGCGGCACGACGGAGATAACCGTGTTCGTAAACGAGGTGACCGGCGGGGTCGGCAGTTTGACAGGCGGCGTGGCCTATCTTCAGGCGTGGATCGACTTTAACGGCAACGGGCTCTTCGACGCTACTGAGCAGATCGCCTCTGATCTGCAGGACGGCAGCGCTTCGGATAAAGATAACACGCTGAATGGCGAGATCCGATTTGATGTGAACGTGCCGGGAAGTTCCGTGCTCACGCCGACATTCGCGCGGTTCAGGTGGTCAACCACCGAGGGCGTCGTCCCCGTCGCACTTGACGGAGAGGTTGAGGACTACAGGCTGACGGTTTCCGGCGATGTTCCTCCGGTTTCCTGCGACAGTGGCCTATACTTGCTGTCTGACGATCCAACACAGTTGCGCAAACTGCGCTTTACCGACACCGGGTCGGGCTACTCCATGTCATCGCAACCCCTCGGGACAGCGCCGCGCCGGCTGGCAGCCGGCTGGGGATACAACGAAATCGATGGCTATATCTATGGCGTCCGCCCCGGCAAAGATGAGCTGTGGCGCGTGGACGGTACCGGAAACTTCACCAAAATGCCTTCATTCCCAAACAGCGCCGAAAGGGCCGAAGATGCGGGCGATATCTTGCCCAACGGTACACTGGTCTACGAAGCAGACAACGTCACATGGCAGTTGTTGGATTTGACCGACCCCAACAATCCGATCGATGCCGGGCAATTGACCCTCTCCCAAGCCGTCACGGTGTCTGATTTCGCTGTTAATCCATTGGACGGCTTCATCTACGGCATCAACGAAAACACCGGCAGCCTGTTTCGCGTGTTCGCGAACAATGGTCTCGCCGGTTTCACCACGGTGGTGGAATTTGGGCCCAGTGTCTACACGGGCATCTGGTCTGCGGTTTTCTTTGACGAGAACGGTCAGATGTATGCCTATGAGGAGGTATCGAACTCAATCTACCTAATCGATACGTCGACCGGCAATCGGTTAAGGCTGGCAACGGGCACGGATGAGGGCGGTTTCGGCGATGGCACCTCGTGCCGCGGCGGGACACCTTTCGTACTGTCCGGTCTGGGTGGCAATATCTATGTCGATCAAGACGGTTCCGACATAAAAGACGGCGCGGAAGAGAACTTGGCGGGCGGGATCCGGGTGGATTTGTACTCCGATAACGCAACGCCAAATGATCTGGACGATGACAGTTTCATCCGAACCATCGATACCGAGCCTGACGGAACATATGCCTTTGTCGGCTTGCCTGCGGGCACCACCTACCGGGTAGAGGTCGATGTGAATGACGCAGACCTCCCCCCCGGCGCGCAGATCGGAACCTCAAATCCCCTCGTTGGTGTAAAGGCCGATTCCGGTGCCTTTACAGTGGCCTACGACTTTGGTTTCGATCCGCAGTTTTCTGACCTCTCAATCACCAAAGAGGCCTATCAAGCGGGCACCACCTCTCCCGTCACAACCGCTGTCGAAGGCGACATCATCGACTGGGTGATCAGCGTGACAAACGACGGCCCCGGCTCGCCTTCGGGGGTCAAGGTAATTGAAAACATCCCCGCAGGTTTCGCCTATATCAGCGACACGGCCCCTCCGACTGGGGATTACTTCGACCCAAGTACGGGACTTTGGTTCGTCGATGAAATTCTGCCGGGTGCGACCGAAACCCTTACCATACGTGTCCGTGTCACAGCGGGTGGCAACTATACAAACGTCGTCGAGATCGTGAGCAGTTCCCTACCCGACCTCGACAGCGATCCAGCCGTTGGTCTGGCCCAAGATGACTTGCAGGACGGGATTGCCGACGACGACGAAGCCAGCGTCACGATCGCTCTCGCAACCTCGGGCGGTGAAATTTCAGGCCAGCTGATCCGGGATGATGGTCGCGGCGGGGTCGCGCACGATGGCTCTGCCACGGGCGACGAGGTAGGCACGAATGCAGGAACCATTTTGCTGCTGGACGATGCCGGTGCGCTTTTGGCAAGCCCGCAGGTCGGCGCCGATGGACGATGGTCCTATCGGCTCGCGCCGAACTACACTGGCAGTCTGACTGTCTCCACGGTGCCCGCCGAAGGGTGGAGAGCGATTTCCGAGCGACCGGGCTCACTGCCGGGCTTGGTGAACAGCGATCCACATGATGGCTCGTTCAGCTTCACCCCTTCGCCTGAGACCGATTACAGCGGACTTACCTTAGGCATTATTCCACTCCCCACTTTGAGTGAGGACCGTGACGCGCACATCGGCGCGGGCCAAATCGCCCTTTTGCCGCATCTCTATCGAGCCAGTTCATCTGGCATCACCACCTTTACCGTAGAGAACATTTCCGAGCCTGCGGTCGGTGCATTTTCAGTTGCGCTCTTTATCGACAACGATTGCGATGGCGCGCCCGACACCCCGCTGAACGTGCCAATTTCCGTTCAAGCGGGGGACGAACTCTGCCTGATCTCGAGGGTCTCGGCGGGTGGCGGCCTGCCTCCGGGCAGCGCTTTGACCTACGAGGTGCAAGCCGCCACGGACTTTTCCGGAACCACTGCTTCGCACATTACAACCGATACGGATCGCGTGACGGTCGAAGTCGGTGGCAGTCAGCTCGTTCTGGTGAAAACTGTACAGAACGAAACGCAAGGCACGGGTGAGGGCTATTCAAATCAAGCCTCGCCCGGGGATGTACTGGTCTACCGCATCACAGTGGTGAACCCGAGCCAGCGCATTGCATCCGCCATCGTCATTTACGACCGAACGCCGCCCTATACTCAATTGGCGGAGGCGGTAAGCACGCCGCAAACCGTGAGCCCCTCGCTGATCTGCGATCTCGCAACCCCAAGCGACAACCTACCGGGATATGAAGGCCCCCTGCGGTGGGATTGCAGCGGGACGCATGCCGCAGGCGCCGAAGGGAGTGTGTTTTTCAAAGTCCGCGTGACACCTTGATCGGAACCGCTGTTCAGACAGTCGGCGCAGAAAGTGGGATTTTGATCTTTACGATTAACCCCTTGTCTTGCGGCACCAGTTCGGCTTGCCCGCCGTGACGGCGCAGGACATCTTTAACAATCGCAAGACCAAGACCACTGCCTTGCCCTTCGCTTAGTTGGCCAAACCTCTCAAACGCGGCTTCGGCACTGTCTTCGGGAATGCCGGTGCCGTCATCTTCTACAGCCAAAACCGCAAATCGCCCCTCTACCATGGTGCTGACGCGGATCGCGGTGAGGCCGCCGCCGCCATGGGTCAGCGCGTTTTCAAGCAAATTGGTGATCGCTTCGGCGAGCAGCACAGTGTCGCCCGCAACGTGGAGCGGCGTGGTGCATGGTTCAAAGCCAAAGCCAATGTCCCGCGACAGGACGGTGGGGGCAAAGTCACTGCACACTTCGGCAGCGACAGCGTTGAGCTCAAGCGTATCGAATGCAGGGGCCTCGTCGTAGCGCAACCGTTCAAGAGACAGCAACTGGTTGGCCAGCCGCGCTGATTTGCGGGCCGCAGCAATCAATTCGCGTTCTCTCAACCGACGCTCTTGCGGGTCGCTGACATCTGGCAAAACCTCGGCCAATGACAACAGTGCGGAGGCGGGGTTGCGCAGTTGATGCGCGGCGTTGGAAATAAAGACCTGATGGTCCTCGATGCTCTGGCGCACCTGCCCGAAAAGCCGGTTCAATGTGGCGACGATACCAAAGGCCTCAGCCGGGACCGGGCGGCGGATATCGCGCAGGTCATCGGGGGATCGGTGTTGGATCGCATCTTGCAAATCGTTCAAGGGGCGCAGGCCGATCTTCACCCCGAACCAGACCACCAAAGCAAGGGCCGCCATCAGACTGGCGATCAAAGCCGCCGCGCGGCGCGCCAAGGCGGCGGCGAAGGCATTGCGATCACTGTCCCTTTGCCAGACTGTGACAATCGTATCGCCCGTCAGGTTACCGATGGTCGTACTCTCCCGCATCCGCAAAACGCGCACAGGCTCGCCCCGGTATTCAGCCATCGTGTAGTTCAGCCGATCCTCGCCCGCCCGACCGCCAGAGACGGGGGGATAGGCATAGCCGGTAATGTAGATGCCACCGGGACCGGTGACGTGGTAAAAAAGCTCACCACCCCCGGCATCCGAGACGAAATCCCGCGTGCTGGGCGAAAGCGCATCCCCGCCAGAAATCGCCACATCGCGTGAGATCGCCAAAGCCGCGGCCAACAGGCTGCGGTCGAACAGGGTTTCAGAGGTGCGCTGCGCCACTTCAAAGCGCCAGAACCCCAGAACGATCGAAAGCAACAGCAGCGGCGGCAGGATCAGCATGAACAGCCGGGAGCGCAGCGACATCGCGGTCATGCGCTATCGACCTCCAGCATATAGCCCAGCCCGCGCGCCGCTTTAATGCGGATGCCGAAGGGCTCCAACCGTTTGCGAAGACGGGAGACATGCGGCTCGATTGCGCTGTCTTCCTGCGCGGCCCCGGTGCCATAGACATGGGTGATCAGTTGTGATTTCGAGACGATCCGCCCGCGCCTTTCCAGCAGGCATTCAAGCGTCGCCAGTTCTTTGCGGGGGAAGGCCAGTGGCTGTTCGTCCTTCAACAACTGGCGGTTGGTACGGTCAAAGACCAACGGGCCAATCGCGTCGCGGGCGGCGAACTCAAGGTTCTTGCGCCGCGCCATGGCCCGGAGCCGCGCCTCCAACTCATCCATCTCGAAGGGCTTGGTCAGATAATCATCGGCCCCGGCATCCAGTCCGGCCACCCGCTCTGACGTCTCTGCCCGCGCGGTCAGCAGGATCACCGGCGTTCCATCGCCGCGGCGGCGCAGGCGGCTCAGAACCTCCAGCCCATCACAGCCGGGCAAGTTGCAATCCAGCACGATTAGATCTGCCCCCTCATGGCGCAGAAAGGCATCGGCCTCTTCCCCGTCGTGCAGCAGGTCTACTGCATGGCCGCGATCCCGCAGGCGATGGGCAATTCCTTGGGCAAGGGCTTCATTGTCTTCGATGACTGTAATGCGCATGATTAAAACTTAATCCTAATGCGCAAGTTTCGCGCAAGGTTGGAAAGGCAGAGTGCCCGTGTTGGAGGAGGGATTCGTTCCCTAAACAAATCCGAACGACGGCAGACGTGAAAGTCTGACCGGTACAGAATGTCTACGGGAGGACACCTATGACTATCAAGTATTTCGCCGCCACCGCTGCATCCGCCGCCTGCCTCGCCGCCCCGGCGCTGGCCGAGGTCGATTTTGCAGGCAAAACCATCGAGTGGGTCATCCCCTTCTCGGAAACCGGCGGCTCGGCCAAATGGGCCAACTTCTTTGCGCCGCTTTTGTCCGAAGAACTGCCCGGCAACCCCACGGTCGTCGTGAAGTTCATGCCGGGTGCGGGTTCAACCAAAGGCGCCAACTGGTTCCAAGAGCAAGAGCATGACGAAGGTACGGTCCTTTTTGGCACCTCCGGTTCGACCCAGTTCCCCTACCTGTTGGACGATCCGCGGGTGCGCTATGAGTACAGCGACTGGAACCCGGTCATGGCGTCGGGCACCGGCGGGGTCGCTTATCTGAACCCCACGGACGGTGAGAAATTCGACGGCACCGCCAATAACCTCAAAGACGTCAACTTCATCTACGGCTCGCAGGGGGCCACGCGCCTTGACCTCGTGCCGCTGCTGGCATGGGAAATGCTGGGCATGAACGTCGAGCCTGTCTTTGGCATCAAGGGCCGTGGCGATGGCCGTCTGATGTTTGAGCGCGGCGAGGCCACGATCGACTATCAGACCTCGTCGAGCTACCTCGGCGCCTCTGCGGATCTCGTCGAAAAAGGTCAGGCCGTGCCGATGATGACATGGGGCGCGCTGGACGAGGACGGCAACATCGTTCGCGACCCCACCTTCCCCGACATCGCGACTTTCAAGGAAGTTTGCGAAGCGACCGAAGGCTGCGCCACCGAAGGTGAAGCATGGGACGCATGGAAAGCCTTCTTTATCGCAGGTTTCCCTGTACAAAAGATCGCCTTCCTGCCCGCAGGCACCCCCGACGATGTGATCGCGACCTACACGGCGGCCTTTGACGCGGTGCGCAACCGCGACGACTTTGCCAAGATTGCCGAGAAACGTGTCGGTAAGTACCCCGTCTTCGTAGGCGAAGGCGCGGCAAAGGCGACGCAGCGCGGCACGACCGTCTCTGCGGAGGCGAAAGCCTTCGTCACCAACTGGCTGCAAGAAGCCTATGGCGTTTCGCTGAAGTAAGCGGAACCCTCTCGGCCCCGGGTCAATCCCGGGGCCACCCCCCTTTATTCTAACATTTCGAGGTCGGTGCGATGGATCTGTTCGCAACCGCTCTGCCTGCGCTTGGCCAGGCATGGGCTCTCATTCTGCAACCTATGGTTCTGGGATATCTGGTGCTGGGCGTGGTCATGGGCCTCGCTGTCGGGGTCTTTCCCGGCCTCGGCGGGATCGCGGGGCTGTCGCTGCTTTTGCCTTTCATGTTCGGCATGGACCCTGTGCTGGGTCTGGCGCTGATGATCGGCATGGTCGCCGTGGTGCCAACCTCTGACACCTTTGCTTCGGTTTTAATGGGCATTCCCGGTTCTTCGGCCAGCCAAGCTACGGTGCTCGATGGGTTTCCGATGGCCAAAAAGGGCCAAGCCGCACGGGCGCTTTCGGCGGCTTTCACCTCATCCCTCTTTGGCGGTCTGGTTGGCGCGGCATTCCTGACGTTGTTCATCGTCATCGCGCGGCCCATCGTTTTGTCCTTCGGCCTGCCCGAAATGCTGATGATCTCGATCCTCGGTCTGTCGATGGTCGCGGTTCTGGCCGGGCGCGTAGCGCTCAAAGGTCTGGCGGCCGCGGGCCTCGGCCTGCTGATCGGCACCATCGGTGAGGCCGACGCGGGCGGCTCCCTGCGGATGGCGACCTATGACATCCCCTACCTGACGGACGGGCTGAAACTGGTGATCGTGGGTCTTGGCATCTTTGCCGTGCCAGAGATCGTCTCGCTTTTGCGCCAAGACCGGGCGATTTCCAAAGAAGCCAAACTTGGCGCGGGCTGGGGTGAAGGCGTGCGTGATTGGGTTGCCAACAAATGGCTGTCGGTGCGCTGTTCGCTGATCGGCGTGGTCGTCGGTGTCATCCCCGGCCTTGGTGGATCAGTCGTTGACTGGATCGCCTATGGTCACGCAGTACAAACCACGAAGGACAAATCGAACTTCGGCAAAGGCGAAGTGCGCGGCGTGATCGGGCCGGAAAGCTCGAACAACGCGAAAGAGGGCGGCGGCTTGGTCCCTACCCTGCTCTTCGGCATTCCGGGTTCTGGCTCGATGGCGATTTTCATCGGTGCCATCGCGCTTTTGGGCTCTGGCGAGATCGAAGTCGGCCCCTCGATGCTGCGCGACAACCTCGACATCACCTATTCCATCGTCTGGCTGCTGGCACTGGCCAACGTCGTCGGCACGCTCTTGTGCATCGCGGCCTCGGGCGGCATCGCCAAGCTGACAACGATCCGCTTCACCTACCTTGCGCCGTTCCTGTTCATGCTGATCTCCTTCGCGGCGTTCCAGTCCGGGCAGAACTTCGAAGACATCCTCGCGCTCTTCGTGATCGGCCTGATCGGCATCTTCCTGCGCCGCTTTGACTGGTCGCGCCCAGCCTTCTTGATCGGTTTCGTGCTGTCCAACCCGGTCGAGAAATTCTCGAACCAAGCGTTCCAGATCGCATCGTTCCGGTTCCGCAAATCTTTTGAGGAAGGCATGGAGTATGTCTTCTCCCCTATCGTCATCGTGCTACTGATAATCACTGTGGTCTCTGTCGTGCTGGGCCTGCGTCAAGCCAAGTCGATCATGGCCGAGGGCGATGTTCAGTCCGGCTCCAAACGCGCGCCGTTGGTCTTTTTGCTGATCATCATGGGCTACGTCGTGGCCGCGCTGATCAATGCCTCGCTGATCCCCGACTACAACATGACCGACAAGATCGTGCCGCTGGTCGTGGGGGGCATCGCCTTGGCCGCGCTGCTGATCTTGCTGGTGCAGATGATCCTGCGGCCTGAAGGAGATTCGATCTTTGCCGACAAGGAAGTCTCAGGCGAGGACGCTGATGCACCCTATGGCCTCTGGAGCACGCTCGCGTGGTTCGTGGGGCTGATCGTCGCCACCTATTTCGTCGGCTTTATCCTCGCGCTCTTGGGCTTTTTGATCAGCTTCCTGCGGGTCCGTGCACAGGCGCATTGGCCGAAAACCCTGATCCTGACCGCCTGCGGCATCGCGCTGATGTGCGTCATGGCCGGGGCACTCAACCGTGATTTCCCGCCGGGTCTGCTGCAAGGCGCAGTCGACCTGCCCTGGCCGCTGAACTGAGGAGTTTAGAGATGACACAGACAGCTATCCCCTATCTCTTCATGCGCGGCGGCACATCGCGGGGGCCATACTTCAACCGCGCGGATCTGCCTGAGGATCGCGAAACATTGGCCGAAGTGCTGCTCGCCGTCGTCGGCTCCGGCCATCCGCTCAACATCGACGGCATCGGCGGCGGCGCGGCGGTGACCACCAAGGTCGCGATGCTTTCACCTTCGGAGGACGGTTGGGCCGATGTGGATTATTTCTTTGCCCAAGTCTCGGTCGAGGATCGGCTGGTCGATTTTAAACCGACCTGCGGCAATATCCTGTCGGGCGTCGGGCCAGCGGCGGTCGAGTTGGGCCTCGTCCAACCCACCGGCGATGTGACAGATGTCAAAATCCACGCCGTCAACACCGGGGCCAAGGTGCTGTCCAAAGTGCTAACCCCCGGCGGCGTGCTCACCTATGACGGCGACACCGAGATCGCGGGCGTGCCCGGTGCCGGTGCGGCTGTCGCGTTGAACTTCATGGGCGTCGTCGGCTCTTCGACCGGGGCGTTTTTACCCACGGGCAACATCCGCGATACCTTTGACGGGATCGACGTCACCTGCATGGATGTCGCCATGCCGATGGTCATTGCCCGCGCGGCGGACTTTGGTCTGACGGGGTATGAAAGCGTCGCCGAACTCGACGCGAACAAAGATTTCTTCGCGCGGATGGAGGCAATTCGCCTTCAGGCCGGGGCCGCCATGGGCATGGGGGATGTGGCAAAATCCGTCACGCCCAAGTTCGGTCTGCTGGCCCCTGCCCGCGATGGCGGCACTATCGCGACGCGCTATTTTATGCCGTGGAACACGCACCCCTCCATGGCGGTGACCGGGGCGCAATGCCTCGCGTCCTGCGCGCTCACGCCCGGCAGTGTGGCCGATGGCCTGCTCGACCGCCCCACCCAAAGCCCCGCCGACGTTGTGCTCGAACATGCTTCTGGCACGATTGACGTGCTGGTGGATTATGACACGTCGGACGGCTTCGCGCTGAACTCCGCCGGGCTGCTGCGGACGGCGCGCAAGCTGGCGGATGGCTGCGTCTTTGTCCCCTCACGCATTTGGGAGGGTCGCTGACATGCCCGTGATGAACCTGCTTGTCGCCTTCAACGGCTCCGACGCCTCCGTCGCCGCATTGCGCTATGCCGCCTCACTGGCCAAACAGCGCGGCGCGCATGTCACGGCGATCCTTGCCCATACCGCGCATGAGGTGATCGACCGCCGCTCGCGCTGGATCCCCGAAGAGGCCCGCGCCCTATTGGAGGCTGCCAACAGCGAAATCTTGGCCGAAGTCACCCGCCGGTTCGAAGAGCTACGCCCGGCCCTTGGTCTGGGCGACGCGCTGGATTTCCGCGAGGAGACAGGCCGCGTCGACACGCTGCTTTCCGAAGGCGCGCGGTACTATGACATGCTGATCGTCGGCGCGCGGGCCGAAAGCGATGATGCCCATGTGACCCACCACCCAGACCGCATTGCGCTGCAATCCGGGCGACCGGTGATCGTGGTTCCGGCAGGCTATGACGCGGGCGCGCAGCACAGCCATGCGGCGCTGGCATGGGACGGCGGGCGCGCCGCCGCGCGGGCCTTGTCGGACAGCCTGCGGCTGCTTGAGGCGGATGGCCGGGTCAGCGTTCTGACGGTGGGCAAACGCACCGCTTGGCCGATCGCCGATCTGATGATCCATCTGGACCGCCACGGCGTCGAAGCGGTGCATGAGAACTTCCCCACCACCCATCCGGTGGCGCAGACCCTGCTGTCCTACTGCGAGCGGCACGATCCCTCGCTGCTGGTGCTCGGTGCCTATGAGCACTCCAAATTCCGCGAAGATTTCCTTGGTGGCGTGACCGCCGAGGTGCTGGAAAAGATCAAAATCCCCGTTTTGTTGTCCCATTGAGAAGCGAATGATGACCAATTACGAGAAAATCCACGTCGCCCGCCGTGATCTGGAAAAACTGCGCGCCGAGTTGATCGCCAGCATCGGCACGCAGAAGGACCGCGACCCTGATCTGCTGATCCTGCATGAGCGGGTGAGCAAAGCGATCAACGCGCTATCCGCATAAGGTGCCCGGGATGAAGGTTCATATCCTCGACGACTGGTTCGACACCCTGCGCGGGTTGCCTTGCTTTGACCTGCTGGCGGGACACGACGTGACCGTCTGGACGGATCATCAGCCTGACGAGGCGGTCTTGGCCGACCGTTTGCAGGATGCCGATTGCTTGGTGCTCTTTCGCGAGCGGACGAAGGTGACGCGCGGGCTGCTTGAGCGCCTGCCGAACCTGCGCCTGATTTCGCAACGCGGCGCTTATCCGCATGTGGATGTCGCGGCCTGCACCGATCAGGGCGTGCTGCTGTGTTCCAACAAAGGCGCGGATGGGGCCAACCACGCGGCAGCTGAACTAACCTTTGCACTGATCCTTTCAGCCATGCGGCAACTGCCGCAGCAGATGGCAAGCGCCAAGGCGGGCAACTGGCAGATGGGGGTCGGACGCAGCCTGCGCGGACGGCGGCTGGGGCTTTATGGCTATGGGCGCATCGGGCGTGTGGTGGCGGACTATGCCCGCGCCTTTGGCATGGAGGTTGTCTGGTGGGGCTCTGAAGCCGGACGCGCGCGGGCGAAAGCCGATGGGGAAACCGTCGCCGAAAGCCGCGCGGCGTTTTTCGGGTCCTGCGACGTGGTCTCCCTGCATCTCCGGCTGACACCTGAGACCCGCGGCAGTGTCACCGCGGAAGACCTCAGCGCCATGTCGCCCCGCGCGGTACTGGTGAACACCTCCCGCGCCGGACTGATTGCCGAAGGCGCGCTGCTGCAAGCGCTCAACGCCGGGCATCTGGGCGCAGCGGCGGTGGATGTCTTTGATACCGAGCCGTTAACGGATCCCAATGACCCGCTCCTCTCGCACCCCAGATTGATCGCCAGCCCGCATATCGGCTTTGTCACCGAAGACGAATTCGACAAGCAATTCACCGATATTTTCGAACAGGTGAATGCCTTTGCGGCAGGCGCGCCGATCCATATGATCAACCCTTCCGTCTACGCGCCATAAGTCCCGCAACCAGCGGCGCGCCGACGATCACCAACACGATGCGGGTCAGGTGGTGCGTGATGACAAATCCCAGATCGGCCCCGGTTACGATGGCCAGCACCGTCATCTCGGCCTGCCCGCCCGGCGCGAAGGCAAGGAACGCCTCGACCGGATCGCCCAACCCGGCCCAAGTGACGAGCCCGGTGAAACCTGCGGCCAAGACGGCGAGCACTAGTACATAGGCGATGCCCGCCAGCACCACCCGCGTCAGCTCTCTCCACGTCACGCCCAGAAAATGCACGCCGATCCCGCAGCCGATGAAGAACTGCGCGGCAAGGATGGCCTCGGCTGGCGGGCGGCTGTGGATCAGGCCGGCCAGTGACAGAACGGCGGTCACGATCATGGGGCCAAGGATGGACGCGCCGAACAGGCCGATCCGCTCTCCTCCCTTCCAGCCGATCAGGGCTGCTGCGGCCATCAAGGCCATCTCCCCCACCGGCAGTTCCGTCACCGGCGCGCCGATGGGATTGGTCAGCCCCGCCCCGTAAGCCAGCGTCAAGAAAGCAGGCGCGAGGGTGACGATGATCAACACCCGGGTGGCATGGATCAATGACAACGCCCGCGGATCGCCCCCTGCTTCGGTGCCGAAGATCACCATGTCCTGCAAGCCGCCCGGCATCGCGGCGTAATAGGCCGTCGGCGCGTCGAACCCCCAAACATGCCGAAAGAAAGGGACGCCGATAATCCCGATCAGCGCAATAAAGACCGGGACCAGCGCCACCGACATCGCCATCTGTGGCAGTTGGTGGAAAAGGTCAGGCGTGATGGAGGCCCCCACCGCCACCCCAAGGATCGTGCGCGCCGCGACCGAGACTTGGCCGAAGCCTTTGATCGGCACGTTCGACAATGCCGCGATAAGGCAGGCGGCCATCGGCCCGAAAAGGAATGGCAGCGGCAGATCGAGCCACCAAAAGAGCAAAGTTCCAGCCGCGGCGAGGATCAAGGTCAGCGCACGACGGCGGGTCGGTTGGGAGAGGCGCATAGGGTTCAACTCACTTCTTCTTCCGGGCTTGACCCTTTCTGGATACGATTGTATCCACCTGTATGCAATACCTATCGGAGGGGGTTTCATGAGCGAAGAAGACCGCACACCGCAAGGCAACTCTGCCTACAATCAGTTGATGGATGAACTTCGCGCCGGACGGCTCAACCCCGGCGACCGCCTGCGTGAAACGGAGTTGGCCGAGCGCTTGGGCGTCTCCCGGACCCCCGTGCGCGAAGCGATCCGACAGTTGGAGGCCGATGGCGTCGTGGCCCATATCCCCCGCCAAGGGGCGAGTATCCGCACACTGGACTATGCTGAGGTGATGGAGCTTTACGAGATGCGCGCCGTGTTGGAGGGCACCGCCGCGCGGCTGGCCGCCCGCGCCGCCTCGGATATCGAAATCGAAGAACTTCAGGACATGAACCAGTCGCTCGCCACCTTGGGCAACGTGCCCGAAGCCTTCACCCTCAACCGCCAGTTCCACGCAGCCCTTCTGGACGCCGCGAAGAACCGTTTCCTGACCCGGTCGATCCATACGCTGCAAAAGACGCTGATGATCCTCGGCCCGACGACGTTGACCGACCCTGCCCGCGCCGAGAATGCGGTGGAAGAGCACTTTGGCGTCCTCGACGCGATCAAGGCCCGTGATGCCGCCCTCGCCGAAGCAGCGATGCGCGCGCATATCGAAGCGGCCCAACGGGTCCGGGTTCGCGCCCTGCGCGCGCAGCCCTCGCGTGATGAGACCTATGACGGAGACCTGCTGTGACCGAAGCTTACGATATCGTCGTGATCGGCGGCGGCAATGCGGCGCTTTGTGCCGCGATCACCGCCGCCGAGGCCGGTGCCCGCGTCTTGATCCTAGAGACCGCGCCAAAGCCTTACCGGGGAGGTAATTCGCGCCACACCCGGAACTTCCGCTGCATGCACCACGGGCCGCTGGGGCCGTTGGTGGAGAGCTACACCGAAGAGGAATACCTCGCCGATCTGATGAAGGTGACGGGCGGCAAGACGAATGAGCACCTCGCCCGCCTCGCCATCCGCACCTCTGAGGAATGCCTGCCATGGATGGAGGAACATGGCGTGCGGTTTCAGCCGTCGCTCTCGGGCACCCTGTCACTGGCCCGCACCAACGCCTTCTTCCGTGGCGGTGGCAAAAGCCTTGTGAATGCGTATTACCGCACCGCCGAGGGTTTAGGCGTGGATGTGCTTTATGAAGCTGCCGTGACCCATCTCGAACTGGAAGGCGACCGGGTGACGCGGGTGGACTATACGCATGAGGGGGCGGCCAAGAGCCTCTCGCCCAAATCCGTCGTCGTTGCCTCTGGCGGCTTTCAGGCGGATACCGACTGGCTCGCCCGCGCATGGGGGCCAGCGGCAAAGAATTTCCTGATCCGTGGCACGCCCTATAACCGCGGCGTGGTACTGGCGGACCTGCTGGACCAAGGCATCGCACAGGTGGGCGACCCGACGCAGTGCCACGCGGTCGCCATCGACGGGCGCGCGCCAAAGTTCGACGGCGGAATCGTCACGCGGTTGGATTGCGTGCCCTTCTCCATCGTCGTCAACAAGGACGCACAGCGGTTCTATGACGAGGGCGAGGATGTCTGGCCCAAACGCTACGCAATCTGGGGTCGTCTGGTGGCTGCGCAGCCTGACCAAGTGGGCTATGTCATCATCGACGCGAAATCGTTGAACCTGTTCATGCCTTCGGTCTTCCCACCGATCAAAGCCGATACGCTGGCGGAACTGGCGGGAAAGATGGGCCTGCCTGCTGATGCGCTGGAGCACACCGTGGCCGAGTTCAACGAAGCCTGCGGCGATCAAAGTAACTTCCACCCAACCGAACTTGATGGCGTGGCGACCACGGGTCTGACCCCGCCCAAGACAAACTGGGCGCGACCGATCACCGAGCCGCCGTTCTACGGCTATTCCCTCAGGACCGGCGTCACCTTTACCTACCTTGGCCTGAAAGTAGATGAAAACGCGCAATGCTCCATCGGCGACCGCCCTGTCAGCAACCTCTGGGCGGCGGGCGAAACCATGGCGGGCTCGATCTTGGGCCAAGGCTATCTTGCCGGATTTGGCATGACCATCGGCACCGTCTTCGGACGTATCGCAGGCAAGGAGGCCGCAGCCCATGCAAATTGATCTACTCCAAGAAGCACGCCGTCAGGCAGAAATCTGCAACGCCTGCCGCTATTGCGAGGGCTACTGTTCGGTCTTCCCTGCCCTTCAGGCCGAACGCGCCTTTTCTGACGGGGATTTAACGCAACTGGCGAACCTTTGTCACAACTGCCGGGGCTGCTATTACGCCTGCCAATACACCGCTCCGCATGAGTTTGACCTGAACCTGCCCCAAGCCTTGGCCGATGTGCGCCAAGACAGTTGGGAGGAGTTCGCCTTTCCACGTGCCGCCGGGAAAACGTTCCAGAAAAACGGCCTCGCCATCGTGCTCGCCACTGTCGTGGGCTTTGCCCTGCTGTTCTGGGCTGCCCGTGCGCTGGCCGCCGCAGGAGGCGAAGGTTTCTATGCGGTGCTGTCTCACAATGCGATGGTGTCGATCTTTCTGCCCGCCTTTCTGTTTCCGCTGATCAGCATCGCCATCGGGCTGCGCCGTTACTGGCAAACCGTCGGCGGTGCCCCGGTTCGCCTCTCGCATCTGCGCGGGGCCGTTGCCTCAATCGCGTATATGCGCAATCTCAAGGGCGGGCACGGCGACGGTTGCAACTTTGAAGACGAAGACCGTTTCACCCACGCCCGCCGCTATGCGCATCAGGCAATCATGTACGGCTTTCTGTTGTGCTTTGCTTCGACCAGCGTGGCGACGCTTATGCACTACCTGCTTGGTATGCCCGCTCCTTACGGGCTGTTCTCCGCCCCCAAAATCCTTGGACTGTCGGGCGGTGTTCTGTTGGTGTTGGGCTGTGGCAAGATGGTCTGGCTCAAGCTGCGGTCGGACAAATCGCTCGGTGCGACCAATGCCTTTGGCGGAGAGATCGCCTTTACCGGGTTGCTGGGGTTTGTCGGGCTGAGCGGGCTGTTGCTCTATGCGGCAAGCGGTTCTGGCTGGATGCCGGGGCTGTTGGTTATACACCTCGGCGCCGTGCTCGCGTTCTTTTTGCTGACACCCTTCACCAAAATGGCCCATGGGTTTTACCGAATGGCGGCTTTGGTACGGGATGCGCAGCGACGTCAGGGGGTTTGAGCGAAATGGTACAGCGCGGGCCGGGCCCGCAACGGCGCGGGTTCATGACAAAACGGACGTTGGGAATGTTCATTCTCTGTGCCGATCGGGCCAGCATTGGGTTTTACCCAGCATCCAATTGCGGTAAATAGCGCCTGTCCGCCGAAGCTTAGGCTTTGGCGGCTTACAGGGTCGGGCGTTGCATGGAGCCGGAACATTGAGTTTTACAGCGCCTGATTCAGACCAATTGCCCCGCACATTGAACGATTATTACAGCCGTGCACGCGCAGGGATGAGCCCGCGCAACCGCGCGTATTTCTTGGCCGGTGCCGGGGATGGGCAGACTGCTTCAGCCAATGAAACCGCTTTTCAGCAGGCTGAGGTCACGCCACGGATGTTGCGCGATCTGCGGGACGGGTCGACAGAGGTGTCGCTGCTGGGACAAAAGCTTGTTGCGCCCTTTCTGATTGCGCCCTTTGCCTATCACCGACTGCTGCATGACGCAGGCGAGAG
Organism: Sulfitobacter sp. LC.270.F.C4; assembly: GCF_032922545.1. Lineage (NCBI taxonomy): Bacteria > Pseudomonadati > Pseudomonadota > Alphaproteobacteria > Rhodobacterales > Roseobacteraceae > Sulfitobacter > Sulfitobacter sp. LC.270.F.C4. The sequence goes on from NZ_CP136692.1 coordinate 2,155,822, forward strand.
CGCAACCGCCCGCGCGGCCGAGGCCCAGTCGATCAAGATGGTGCTGAGCGCGCAGAGCAGCGAACCGCTCGACAGGGTGCGCAGCAGCGGCCCCGGCAGTGACTGGTTTCAGCTGCACTGGTTGGGGAGCAGAGAGGCCACGCAAGCGCTTGCGCAGATGGCACTGGACGCGGGTTTCACCAGATTGATCCTGACCATTGATGCGCCCGTCCAAGGGGTGCGGGACCGCGAAATCGAGGCGCAGTTTCAGCTGCCGCCCGATGTCAGCGCGGTCAATCTCGCGCGGTTCACGCCGCCTGCCTTCACGCCGCGTGAAGACGCGCAGTCGATCATTTTTGACCACATCGCCGAGACCCTGCCCACATGGGCTGATATCGCTTGGCTGATCGAGACGTTAGAGGCTCCGCTGCTGCTGAAAGGCGTCCTGCATCCCGAAGATGCAGCGCAGGCGCAGAGGATCGGCGCGGCGGGCGTTATCGTGTCAAACCATGGTGGCCGGGTGCTGGACCGCGCGCCCTCAACGCTAAGCGCCCTGCCCGCCATAGTTGCCAAGGTCGGACCGGATTACCCTGTGTTAATGGACGGAGGCATCCGGCGCGGGGTCGATATCCTGATCGCGCTGGCCCTCGGGGCAAAGGCCGTTTTGATCGGGCGGCCCATCGCCTGCGGATTGGCGGTGGCTGGCGATCTGGGCGTCAGCCATGTGTTGCGCTTGCTGCGCGACGAGTTGGAAATCGCTATGTTGCTAAGCGGCTGCGCAACGGTGCAAGACATAGAGCGCGATATGGTTCACCTGAAACTATAACGCAGCGGGATGATCAGCGTGAATTCGTCGCCTTTCAGATAGTTGGGCGGCGTGGGCATCTTTTCCAGCGTCTTGACCGTCTGCACGGCAGCCATGTCGAGGATTTCTGAACCCGAGGATTGCGCCACCTCGGCCGCGATCAGCGCCCCATAGCGGTCCAGCGTGAAGCGCACCTGAACCTCGCCTTCGATCCGGTCGCTGCGCGCCTTGGCCGGATAGGTTTTGCCACCGCTGATCAACAACACGATGCTTTTCTGCCAGTCGCGGATCTCTTCCGTCTGCTCGGCGGTCAGCCCTTCACTTTCAGCCTTGGCGGTTTCCGCTTCGGTGTCTGCCTCAACCCCGGCGACAGACTGCTCAGAGGCCTGCCGCGCCTCGGCACCGATCTGGCTTTCCGCGGCGATTTGCTCGGGGTCCTGCTCGGCGGCGATCTCTTCGGCCACCTCCTCCGTCTCGGCTTCGGGCTCGGGGGCGGCCACGCCGAATTTCAGGCTCTCGTCCTCAACGTCATAGGGTATCTGACTTAAAATTGGCTGTTCGGCGGCCTTAGCGGCCTCCAAGACTTCAGGGCTTTCGGTTACCGTCGGCGCATCCTGGGCCTCGATTTGCGCCACGCTGTCTTCTTGCAAGGCCGAGGGGGCCGCGATGATGTCCGACAGATCGAACATCATCGCGCCGGTAATCCCCTCTGTCTTGGGCTCGGCGGGTTCTGCGGCGGGGGGCTGATCAAGCAGCAAGACGGGAAGCCCTGCATGCAGCGCACCGCTCAGGGCGATCGCAACGCCCCAGAAAACGGGTCTGACGCTGCGCGAGGCGTAGGTCAGGCTCACTGCGCCGCCTCCGGCTCAGGCATGGCTGCCTCTTCTACATTTTCATCCAGTCCGACCAGCCCGACTTTCAGAAACCCGTCTGCGCGCAGGATGTTCATCACCCGCATGAATTCACCATAGGGCACCGATTTATCTGCGCGGATGAAGATCCGCGTGTCGCGTTTTTGCAAGGTGGCGATGCCGACGTCGATATAAAGCCTGTCGTGCGTCGTGGCCGTCTCGCCCACTGAAAGGGCGAGGTCTTCGGTGATGGTGATGAAAACCGGCTCGGCGGGGCGTTCCGGGGCTTCGGCCACCGCTACGGGCAATTCCACCGGGATGTCGACCGTCGACAGCGGGGCCGCGATCATGAAGATGATCAGCAGAACCAACATGACATCGATAAAGGGGGTGACGTTGATCTCGCTGTTTTCGCTGAGATCGCCATCGTCGTCACCGCGCAGCCGCGCACCCACGCCGCCTACTCCGCCGCCGGGGCTGAAACGGACCCCAGATGGTAGGCGGGTCGTGCCCCTGCCATCTCGTCATCGGCAAGGTCCAGATCGCGCGACAAGGTCCGCTCGACCAGCGCGCCCGCATCGGCCAGCATCACCTTATAGCCCCCCAAGCCCCGCGCGAGGATGTTGTAGAAAATCACCGCAGGGATCGCCGCGACAAGGCCGATGGCCGTGGCTAACAACGCCTCGGCAATGCCCGGCGCGACGATGGCCAGATTGGTGGTGTTGCTTTCTGAGATCGAGATGAAGCTGTTCATGATCCCCCAAACGGTGCCGAACAGCCCAACAAAGGGTGCAACCGAGCCGACATTGGCCAAGACCCCTGCCCCCAGCCCCATGCGCCGGGCGGCCCCGGCCTCAATCCGGGCGATTTCCGACCCCGCGCGCTCCTTGATCCCGGCCTTGATCCCCGTCTTCATCCCGGCACTCGTGCCCGAGGCTGCGCGCTCACGCTCGGCTGCGCGCACCATCTGCCCCATGACGCCTTTGCGTTTGGCGAAACGCGCACGCGCCGCAACCAGCGAGCCTGCCTTGTCCAGATCGCGATACCGGCGGCGCAGCACGCCGCGTTCCCATCGCAGGATCATCACCCGTGCGACAAAGATCACCCAGACCAGAGCTGAGGCAAAGAGCAGCGACAGCATGACGCCTTTGACAACCCAATCGGCCGCCATGAACATGCCAAGGGGCGACATCTCGTCATGCTCGGCCTGCTCAAGCAGCGTGGTCACCGTCTCAAGATCGAAAGCGGCGGCGGGGGCTGCGGCGATACAAAAGGCAGCAGCGGGAAAAACCAGAGAAAGCTTCATCGTTTAAGTCTCGGCCCATGTGCGAATAAGGTTGTGATAGATGCCGGTCAGACGCACCGTTTCGGGATCATTTGCCCCGATGCTGTCGCTGAGCGCCTGAATGGATTGATCCAGATCGAACAGGATGCGGCGGTTCGCGTCAGAGCGGATCATGCTTTGCAGCCAGAAAAAGGACGACACACGCGCCCCTCGGGTCACGGGGGTGACCTCATGCAGGCTGGTGGCCGGATAGAGGATCATATCCCCCGCAGGCAGTTTCACGGTCTGGCGGCCATAGTGATCCTCGATCACCAATTCGCCGCCGTCGTAGTCTTCTGGCTCGCTGAGAAATAGCGTCATCGACAGGTCGGTGCGCAGCCGTTCCTGTGTCAGCGGGTTGACCCGAATGGCATTGTCGATATGCGCCCCAAAGGTTTCGGCCTGCGCGTATTTGTTGAACATCGGCGGCAGGATTTTTGCGGGCAGCGCGGCAGACAGAAACAGCGGATCACTGGTCAGCTTTTGCAAGATGAACTTGCCCAATGTTTGCGCCGTGTCCGAGGTTGACGGCAATTGTTGATTGCGTTTGACCTCCCGTGATTGCGCGCCTGCGGTCTTGGCTCCGTCCTCCCAATCAGCTGCATCAAGATGCGCGCGGACCTGTTTGACGTCGTCTTTGCTCAGGATCGAAGGGATCGTGATCAGCATATCATACCTCTTGCTGTCAGCGGGCAACCCCAAGAGGGCTGCCCGCCTTGATGGCTGCGGTTTAGAACTTCATTTCCAGAGAGAAGGAAACTTCACGGCCCGGCGCGACATAGGTGAATGGCGTGCCCGAACGGTAGGCAGCGTCATAGACCGTTTCATCCGCGACATTGGTGACGGCCATCTTCAACATGGTGTTGTCGGCGACTTCGTATTCACCCAGCAAGTCAAAGGTAAATGCGTCGGGAATGGACCGGCCATTGGCGGCCACGCTGCCCAGATCAATCGCACCTTGATAGTTCACACGCCCGCCCAGCATCAGCTTGTCGGTCACCTGATAGGTGGCGAGAAGATTCAGCTGCTCATGCGCAACGTTCGCCACCGAGAGGCCGATGTTGTCGCTGTCGGCACTGCGCAAGACCTTGCTGTCCATGAAGTTGGCGCCGCCAAAAAGGCTCAACCGTTCGGTCACCTTGCCCGCAACGCCGAGTTCAAGACCCCGCATGCGGTACTTCAGCGTGTCGGAGGTGACGGTCGCACCGCGTGGCCCGATATCCTCACGCGCTTGGTCTTTGGTGGTTTGATAGAGCGCCGCAGTGAACAGAAGGTTCGGCGTGAAGCTGTATTTCGCACCGATTTCAAGCGAGGTGTTCTCTTCGGGTGCAAGCCCTGACCCGTTATCATCCAGCCCGCCGTAAAAACCGCCGCCCGCTTCCAGTTCCTGCCCCGCCGGGTTGGTCGAAGTAGCCGCCGCTGCATAGATGTTCAGACGGTCGGTAAAGGCATAGGTCGCCCCCAAGTTCCAGTTCAGCATGACATCATCGCGCGACAGCTCATAGGCATCTTCGCCGGTGCCGCCACTACGAGAGATGTCATACATATCCACCCGCAGCCCGCCGTTGACCTTTAGGCGGTTCGACAGGGTCACGGTATCCAGCGCATAGAGGGAGGTGGTCTTGACCGTCGTTTCCGTAAGGTCCGTTCCCAATACGGGTTCTTCGCCGCTCCAGCAGCCTTCCCCGATGGGATCGGGATTGACGGCGCTGACGGTGCAGCCGCGTTGGCCAGCCGGTGGCTCATAATCCTCGCTGGAGAGGTTCGAGTAGCTCAACTTCTCAATCTCTTCGCGTGAGGTGGCAAGACCAAGCACATAAGAATGAGACGCGCCGGCGAATTGGGCGGCCCCGCTCAGTTCCAGAACGTTGGCAAGCACATCGGTTTGCTGGTTCCAGCTTTTGAAGCTGAGCCCGACTTCCCAATCCTCGGGATTGGTGGAATCATTGTCGATCAGGCTGCTGGGTGCTGTCAAAACATAGTCGTTGGTCGACCGTGCCGCACGGAATGTGTTGGTCAGCGTCATGCCGTTGTCAAAGGCATAGTTTGCCTTGGCCGTGGCCACCGTCTCTTCGACAGTCTGGAAATCGCGGCCCGGCACCCCGTAGAAAGTATCCCGGTCGATGCCGTATTCCGTGACCGGACCGACCAGGCCCAGGTCTTCGTTGTTGACGTAGGGCACCCCCCAATCGGGCGTCTGCTCGATCTTGGTGTAGCTCAGGTTGCCTTCCAAGGTCAGCGCATCGGTCGCCGCGAATTTCAGCGCCAGTGCAGCACCCCGGCGGTCATCGGTGATCTCATCGCGCCCGGCCACTTCGCCATCTTGCAGCATTCCGTTGAAACGCAGTTGCAGACGGTCGCTGATGACCTTGTTGGTGTCGATGGTCTGGCGCAGGGTGGTCGCGTCGGTGACAGTGGTCACCGTTTTGGTGAAATCAACATCCTGCGGGCTTTTGGAGATCACATCGATCGCGCCGCCCGTGGTCCCGCGCCCGCCGACTGTGCCCGCCGGGCCTTTGGTGACTTCGACCTGCTCGGTGTTGAACGTCTCGGCGACACCGGTGCCGGGGCTGCGGATGCCATCGGTATAGGTGTCGTTATTGGCTTTGAACCCGCGGATATAGATGTTGTCCCCAAAGGAGTTCCCGCCCTCGCCGAAGCCAAGCGAAATGCCCGGTGTCGACCGCGCCAACTCGCGCACGCTGGTTGTGCCGGTGGTTTCCAAGACCTCTTGGGTGATCGCTGTCACCGTGCGCGGATTGTCTTTCAGCGGGCCGGGCATCCGACTGTTGGCAAGCGTGTTGGCTTTGAATGGGGCGTCTTGATCAACGTACGAACTGCCACCTGCCGCCGCTTTTGCGGCAGCGCGGGCCTGCGCATCGGCCAGTTCCTGCGCTTGGCGTTCCGCGGCTTCCTCGGCGGCGCAGACGGGGGTGCCCGCCAATGCAGCTGTGCAGACAGTGGGTTCAGCGGCACGCGGCTGGGCCGCTCGGCGTGGCGCTGGCTGGGCGGCGCGCGGCGCAGGCTTTGCCGCCGGCTGGGGGGTTGGTTCTTCGGTCGTCTCGACCTCGACTGTTGGCAGGATGATCAGATCACTGTCCTGCGCGGCGCCGGGTGTGGCCATGCAGGCCATGGCCAAGGAGGCTCCGAAGCCCCCGACCACCAGCGTGGAATGTCTGTGAATTTTGTCTGTGCAGTTTTGGGTGTCGTTGGTACGGCGCATAAGTCCCTCGCGGAGAAGATTTTTTCTTGCTGACCGCGCTTCCAACGGCTGGCTATTTGAATGGGTCACCGCTTAATCTGAGTATTTTAGTAAGTAAAGATATTAATCCTATTAAAATAGTCAAGTATAGCGCCCTGTTGTGAAGCTACACCACTCTGGTAGCGGCGTTTGCGCCCGGGCGCGGGTAGTGAAGGATTTCATGACTGAGGCTGGATGGGCGGTGAAAGCGGCTGGGCTCTAGCGTGGCGGCAGCCTGCGTCTTCGCTATTCGGGCGGGGGCGCATCGAACCGGTGCCCTCAAGAACAAGCGGAAGTCTGGTTCACAGAGGGTGTTTTCGGCGTCGCGCAGCGCGTCTGCAGACCGCGATCAGTGAGACCGCTACGTGATTTCGTATCTCCGACATCGGAAAGCGCAAAACGTCTGAACCAGTGGGTACAGCACCCCGACATAAATAAAGCTCCAGACCCAAAGGACCTGAAGCTTTGACTTTTTAAATTGCGAGCACTTAGGCGCCCTCGGGCTTCAAAACCCTCGCAAATGAGCGCCACAACCCCGTTTAGCTACAGCCGCTGGTGCCGCCGCAGGTGTTGCACTTCATGCAGGTGCCGTTGCGAACCAGCGTATAGTTGCCGCATTCGCCGCAGGCTTCGCCTTCGTAGCCCTGCATCTTGGCCTTGGACCGCGCATCAAGGCTGACCCCGCCGGAACTGACAGCAGTGGAGGGTTTCACCGCCAAGGCCATGTCACCGCTGCTGCTGATCTGTGGCGCGAGGCCCTGCAGGCCCGCATCTGTGTCCGCGCTTTGCCCGCCTTGCAGCACCACAAGATCTTGCGGCAGGCGGTTGCGCAGATACCCGGACGAGCTGATTTGCTTGAGCACCTCAAGCGATTTATTCGCCGCGTTCTCACTCAACTCGCTCACATTGCCAAGGTTCTCTTCCTCACCTCGACCCAGATCGTCAAAGGTCGCGCCTTCAGGCTTCACATGCGCCAGATCGGTCCGGTCGAGGTAGGACACGGCGAGTTCGCGGAACACATAGTCAAGGATCGAGGTCGCCTGTTTGATGCTGTCGTTGCCCTGCACCATGCCCGCGGGCTCGAATTTGGTGAAGGTGAAGGCGTCGACGAACTCCTCCAGCGGCACGCCGTATTGCAGGCCCACGGAAACCGCGATGGCGAAGTTGTTCATCATCGCCCGGAAACCCGCGCCTTCCTTGTGCATGTCGATGAAGATTTCACCCAGCTTGCCATCTTCGTATTCGCCGGTGCGCAGATAGACCTTATGCCCGCCGACATTCGCCTTCTGGGTATAGCCCTTGCGGCGCTGCGGCATCTTCTCGCGGTGCGATTTGATGATCTCTTTGACGATCACCTTTTCGACGATCTTCTCGGCCAACACGGCGGCTTTCTCATGCGCGTTGCCGCTTTCCAGCGTTTCGGCGGCGTCATCGTCGTCTTCGACCAGCGCGGCCGCCAGCGGCTGGCTCAGCTTTGAACCGTCGCGGTAAAGCGCATTGGCTTTGATCCCCAAGGACCAGCTTAGCTCATAGGCCTTTTGGCAGTCCTCGATGGTGGCGTCATTCGGCATGTTGATCGTCTTGGAGATCGCCCCCGAGATGAAGCTCTGAGCCGCCGCCATCATATGGATGTGGCTGTTGACCGACAGATAGCGTTTGCCCTTCTTGCCGCAGGGGTTGGCACAATCGAAGATGCCGTAATGATCGGCCTTGAGGTGCGGCGCGCCTTCCAGCGTCATAGTGCCGCAGACGTGGTCATTGGCCGCTTCGATATCCGCCTTGCTGAAACCGAGGGAGCGGAGCAGATCGAAGGTCGGGTCGTTCAGCTTTTCGGTCGGGATGCCCAGCACCTGCGTGCAGAACGCCTCGCCCAGCGTCCATTGGTTGAACACGAAACGGATATCAAATGCCTGCTTCAGCGCGGCATCCACCTTGGCCAACTCATTCGCGCCAAAGCCGTGGCCCGCCAGCGTGGTATGGTTGATCGCAGGCGCGTTGCCGATGGTGCCGTGGCCCACGGCGTAGCTGACGATCTCTTCGATCTGGGCCGACCCGTAGCCGAGTTTCTCAAGCGCTGCGGGCACGGATTGGTTGATGATCTTAAAGTACCCGCCCCCGGCGAGTTTCTTGAACTTCACCAGCGCGAAGTCGGGCTCGATCCCCGTGGTGTCACAATCCATCACCAGACCGATGGTGCCGGTGGGCGCGATGACAGAGGTCTGGGCGTTGCGGTAGCCATGCACCTCACCCAGTTTCAGCGCCTCGTCCCAACAGGATTTGGCGATGTCGACCAACCCGGCCTGTGGGCAATTGCCATGATCCAGCGGGACCGGCGTGACCGAAAGCTGCTCATAGCCATCCGCCTTGCCATAGGCGGCGGTGCGGTGGTTGCGGATGACGCGCAGCATATGCTCAGCGTTCTTGGCATAGCCCGGAAAGGCCCCCAGTTCGCCCGCCATTTCCGCCGACGTTGCATAGGCCACGCCGGTCATGATCGCGGTCAACGCCCCGCCAAGGGCACGGCCCTCGTCACTGTCGTAGGAATAGCCCATGTTCATCAGCAGCCCGCCGATGTTCGCATAGCCAAGCCCCAGCGTGCGGAAGTCATAAGACCGCTGCGCGATCTCTTTGGAGGGGAACTGCGCCATCATCACGCTGATCTCAAGCGTCACGGTCCACAGACGCGAGGCATGCATGTAATCCTCGACCTGAAAAACGCCGTCCTTGAGGAAGGTCAGCAGGTTCATCGACGCCAAGTTGCAGGCCGTGTCGTCAAGGAACATGTATTCCGAACAGGGGTTCGAGCCGCGGATCGCACCGTCTTCGGGGCAAGTGTGCCAGTCGTTCACCGTGTCGTGGTACTGGATCCCCGGATCGGCGCAGGCCCATGCGGCATGGCCGACCTGATCCCAAAGATCGCGGGCCCGGATGGTTTTCACCACACGGTTTTCGGTGCGGCTGATCAATTCCCAATCGGCGTCCTTTTCCACCGCCTTGAGGAAGGCGTTGGTGACCCGGATCGAGTTATTGGAGTTCTGGCCCGAAACCGAGTTGTACGCCTCAGAGTCCCAATCGGTGTCATAGGTCGGGAATTCGATGCCGGTATGGCCCTGTTTGGCATAGTCCAGCACGCGCTTGACGTAGGTCTCGGGGATCGCGACCTTTTTGGCCTCGCGGATCGCGGCCTTCAGCTGGTCGTTCTTGGCCGGGTCGTAGGCATCCGCCTCGGCGCCGTCCCAGGCCTTGATCGCGTCGAACAACAGGTTCAGCTTCTGCTCATGCATTTTGGAGCCAGCGACGATGCTCGCCACCTTTTGCTCTTCGAGCACCTTCCAGTTGATGAAATCTTCGATATCGGGGTGGTCGGCGTCGACGATCACCATCTTGGCCGCGCGACGGGTGGTGCCGCCGGATTTGATGGCGCCAGCGGCGCGGTCCCCGATCTTGAGGAACCCCATCAAACCCGACGACTTGCCGCCGCCCGACAGCTTCTCGCCCTCTCCGCGGAGCGATGAAAAGTTGGTGCCCGTGCCTGAGCCGTATTTGAAAAGCCGCGCTTCACGGACCCAGAGGTCCATGATACCGCCGTCGCCCACCAGATCGTCGGCGACCGACTGGATGAAGCAGGCATGGGGCTGCGGGTGCTCATAGGAAGACTTCGAACGGGTCAGTTTCCCGGTCTTGTAGTCGACGTAGTAATGCCCCTGCGCCGGGCCATCGATGCCGTAGGCCCAGTGCAACCCGGTGTTGAACCATTGCGGGCTATTGGGGGCCGCGCGCTGGCTGGCCAACATGTGGCGCATTTCGTCGTAATAGGCGCGGGCGTCTTCTTCGGTCGAGAAATAACCGCCCTTCCAGCCCCAATAGGCCCAAGCGCCCGCCAGACGGTCAAAGACCTGCTTGGAGGAGGTTTCCCCACCCATCTCGGCGCCCTCGGCGGGGACCGACCGCCAGAGGAACTCCGGCACGCCCTTTTCTTTGACGCGGCGCGTGGCGCTTGGCACGCCCGCTTTGCGGAAATACTTCTGCGCGATCACGTCGCTTGCGACCTGGCTCCAGGATTTCGGGACTTCGACGTTGTCGAGCTTGAACACCACCGAACCGTCAGGGTTGCGGATCTCTGACACCGTGGTGACAAAGTCCAAATCCGCATAGGCGTCCTGCCCGGCTTTGGTGAAATTCCGTTCAATCTTCATCGTCGCTGCCCTTTCCTAAACTTTTAAAATCCTAAGCCGACCCGCTCTAAGCAGACCGTCTCCCCCCGCTTGTTGGCAGTTTGGACAGAGCTTCGCCGTGCCACCTGCTGACGCGGGCGGCTGGAATCCCATTGAAACACTGGTGCTTGTATTCTGTCCCCACTGCCAAAGCGCCGGCTGCGTTACACACAACATCTTGTGGCGCTCTACTTGACCCCCACAAACTGACGTAGATAGACCTAATCGGTCAACGGTTTTTTTACGTTTTATTTCCGGCAAGACAGTTGACCGATGCGCCCCTATTTGCGCCATCCGCGCGCGAAGTGATTCAGCCTCAGGATATCCCCAAAGATACCCGCAAGCCCGGTGCAGCGTTGAATTCCAAATAATCCATTGCCCCGGCAGAGTTAGGGGCGGTGCTTGAGGGATTGGTCGAATTCATCCACAGGCCGCAGCGCCTGTGAGGGCGACAGCCTCGCCGAAGCTGGCCACATATCGCCGCGGAAGGGGTCCAGCGCCCCTGCCCGTCAGCTCAATGCAAAACCGCGACAGAATCATCACGGTCTTCGCGGGCATTGGCGTAAATCTGCCAAAGCACAGGCGGCAGACACTATATCTTGTGCAGAATGGAAATATTCCAGCCGATACAGCCCCTAGATCGCTAAGGACTGAGATAATCTCAAGACTGGAAGAAAGTGGTCGGAGCGAGAGGATTCGAACCTCCGACCCCCTGTACCCAAAACAGGTGCGCTACCAGGCTGCGCCACGCTCCGACTGGGGCTTCTTTAGCCATAAGCCCGCCGATTGAAAAGCCCCGAATGACCTTAAACTCAGAAAAACGACGAAGTCTTTAGCAAGGCCAGGCCGGGGTGTTCCCAGCAAAGGCCGGATGGCGGATTTCGCTGCCTTCGGTGATGCCCAGACGTTTCGCCAGACCGCCATTAATCTCCAAGACCGACAGCAGATCATCCCCGCCCGGAATCGGTGTCTCATCCAGTGGTTTGGCGGAGTGGTGAATTTTCTGCACCACGCCTCTCTCGTCGATGAACAACAGGTCGAGCGGGATCAGCGTGTTGCGCATCCAAAAGCTCAGCGGTTGGGGGGTCTCATAGATAAAGAGCATCCCCGCACTCAGCGGCAGAGAGCGCCGGTGCATCAGCCCCTTGGCGCGTTCCGCCGTGTCATCCGCCACTTCGACGGAGAACCGCGCCTTGCCCCAGTCGCCCCGCAGGCTCACGCTATCGGCGCGACAGACCTCGGCCAGCGCCGCACCGGTCAGCAGCAGGCTGGCAAGCGCCGCCCCTGCAATTTGCCCTGTCAGCCGTCTATCACCGCGTCCCATGAACTTACCTCCGCCGCCAGATGGCCCCGATCGCCAACAATCACCCGCATGGCAAGCGCTTCGCCCGGTTGCAAATCACAAAGTCCGGATTGGCGCAGTACATCGATATGCAGAAACACATCTTCCGCGCAGCCAAAGACATTTGCAAACCCAAAACCCTTGGCCTTGTCGAACCATTTCACACGGGCGGGCTCGAACTCGGCAGCGGCAAGTTGATCGGGGTCAAATCCTGCGAATTCGACCACGGCGGCGGGCGGCTCACTGGGGGGCGTGACGGCAAGCACCTCGACCGCCTGCGCGCCGCGATCGGTCTGCTGCACCCGCACCGTCACCCGGGCCCCATCAGCGACAGAGCTTTGGCCGAAATTGCGCAGAACATTGACGTGCAGTAATATGTCGGCCCCGCCCGCATCGGCCACGACAAAGCCGAAGCCTTTGAGCGGATCGAACCATTTGACCACGCCCTCAAGGGGATCGTTTAGCCCCGGCGTTTCTGCCGGTTGGGTATCAGACACATCTTTCATCGCTAATCCGTGCCGTCCTATCAAGGATTGAGCCGTGTGACGGCCCAGGGCGCTGCGGCATCCGTGCGGCGCCATTGAAAACGGTCATGCAGGCGGAATTCGCCATCTGCCCAGAATTCGATTTCCAGCGGGGTGATCCGATAGCCGCCCCAGAACGGCGGACGTTTAGGGTTCACCCCCTGCTGCGCGGTCACTTTGGCGACTTCGGCCATCAACGCCCCGCGCCCCGACAGAGGCTGCGATTGGCGCGAGGCCCAAGCCCCCAAACGGCTCTTGAGCGAGCGCGATGCGTAGTAGTCATCGGCCTTTGGCCCGTCTTCGCGGCTAATCAGCCCGCGCACCCGCACCTGACGGCGCAATGATTTCCAATGCATGACAAAAGCCGCCTTGCCCGCGCAATCCAGCTCATGGGCCTTTTGGCTTTCGTAATTAGTGTAAAAGACAAAGGCGTCCGGTTCGATCTCTTTCAACAGCACCATGCGGGCGTTTGGCAGCCCTTGCGAATCTACCGTGCTCAGCGCGATGGCGTTGGGGTCATTCGGCTCACTCGTGTCTGCTTCGGAAAGCCAACGCTGCGCAATCGCAAAGGGATCGTCCCCCGCAAATATACCAGTCCGCGTTTCCATTCGGCATCCCCTTTTAGAGTGTTCGAGCCCGTAACCGGTTCTTCGCCGGAGTCTGAGTTATTCGCTAAGACATTTGTTAACGATCGGCAACTCAAAGGACAACCTTACCCGATTTCCGTCAGTTAGCCGCCGATCTTATGGCAAATCACGGGGGTGAAGCCGCCTGTGCAGTCTTGATGGTGGCGCAGCAATCGCCTAGACCAAGACAACCTAAACGGAACATAGACAAGGCGGCGGAATGGGAAACGAATTGATGCGGGGCAAGCGCGGGCTCATCATGGGGCTTGCGAATGACAAATCCATCGCATGGGGCGTGGCCAAAGCGCTGGCCGATGCGGGGGCTGAGCTGGCTTTTTCCTACCAAGGCGATGCGCTCAAGAAGCGCGTTGGTCCTTTGGCCGAACAGCTTGGCAGCGACATCGTTCTGCCCTGCGACGTCGGCGACGAAGCCTCGATCGACGCGATGTTTGATGGGCTGAAAGAACGCTGGGACGGGCTTGATTTCATCGTTCACGCCATCGGCTTTTCCGACAAGGGGGAACTGCGGGGCCGCTACGTCGACACCAGCCGCGGCAACTTCGCCATGTCGATGGATATCTCGGTATATTCCTTCACCGCCGTGATGCAGCGCGCGGAAAAGATGATGTCGCCCGGTGCCAGCGCCCTGACGCTGACCTACTACGGCGCCGAAAAGGTGATGCCGCATTATAATGTGATGGGTGTGGCCAAGGCCGCGTTGGAGGCGAGCGTTAAATACCTCGCCGAGGATCTGGGCAAGGACGGCATCCGCGTCAACGCGATCTCGGCAGGGCCGATCAAGACGCTGGCCGCCTCCGGCATCGGCGACTTCCGCTACATCATGAAATGGAACGAGTACAACTCGCCCCTGCGCCGCAACGTGACCACCGAGGACGTGGGCAAGGCCGCGCTCTTTTTGCTGTCGGATCTGGGCAGCGGCACCACGGGCGAGAACCTCCATGTGGACGCGGGCTATCACGTCGTCGGCATGAAGGCGGTTGACGCGCCCGACATGTCCAAGGAATAAGCCGCCCAAACTAATTCGCGCGGGTGCCCGCGCCAGCTGCTGCAAAGGACCACCATGACCAAATCCAAGGACGCCTCGCGCCTGCCCCACGAAAAGGGCTTTCACATCTCCTGGGATCAGATCCACCGCGACAGCCGTGCGCTGGCGTGGCGGCTCGATGGTCTGGGTCCCGACGACGGCGCCTGGCGCGCGGTGGTGGCGATCACCCGCGGCGGCATGGCGCCTGCGATGATTGTCGCGCGCGAGCTGGACATCCGCACCGTCGACACGATCTCGGTCATGTCCTACCACGCGGGCGGCGGGGCCGCCGACCAGCGCCGCGAGGCCAAGGTACTGAAATCCCCCGACGCCGAGATGATGGGCGACGGCACCGGCATCCTGATCGTCGATGATCTGGTCGACAGCGGCAAGACCATCGAACTGGTGCGCGAGCTTTACCCCAACGCCCATTTCGCCACCGTCTATGCCAAGCCCGAAGGCGAGCCGCAGGTCGATACCTTCATCACCGGCGTGAGCCAGGACACCTGGATTTTCTTTCCGTGGGACATGGCCCTGCAATATGTCGAGCCCTACCGCGGCAAGGACTGAGCCCCCCTCTTTCTGGCCCTAAATACTTATCCGACCTCTCATCCCGGAGCCCCAATGACGCTTTCGCGCACCGCCACCACGTTCTTCCCCCCGGTGATGGAGGCGCGGCGCTGGCTCGATGGCGTCGACTTCCCGCCTGACCGTCCGCTGATCAACGTCAGCCAAGCCGCCCCGGTCGATCCGCCCCCCGCGGGGCTGCGTCAGGCGATGGCCGATGTCACGCTTCACAACGATGAGGCGCATCTCTACGGGCCGGTGCTGGGCCTGCCGGAACTGCGCGCGGAACTCGCGCGGCAAACGGCCGAAAAATACGCGGGCGTGGTGACCGACGAACAGGTCTGCATCACATCCGGCTGCAACCAGGCCTTCGCCGCCGCCATCGCCACGCTTTGTGGCGAGGGCGACGAGGTGATCATCCCGACGCCCTGGTACTTCAATCACAAGATGTGGCTCGACATGAGCGGCGTTGCGGCCGTGCCGCTGCCGGTCGAGGCCGACATGCTGCCCGACCCCGAAAAGGCCGCGGCCGCCATCACCCCGCGCACCCGCGCCATCGCGTTGGTCACGCCCAACAATCCCGGCGGCGTGGAATATCCCGCGGCCCTCGTTCAAGAATTCTTCGAGCTCGCGCGTCGTCACGGCATCGCGCTCATCCTCGACGAGACCTACCGCGACTTCCACAGCCGCCCTGGCGCGCCGCATGCGCTGTTCCGCGATCCCGATTGGCATGACACGCTCATCCACCTCTATTCCTTCTCAAAAGCCTACCGCCTCACCGGCCACCGCGTCGGCGCGCTGATCGCCAGCCGCAAGCGGCTCGCCGAGGTCGAGAAGTTCCTCGACACTGTCGCCATCTGCCCCGCGCAAATCGGCCAGCACGGCGCGCTTTGGGGGATGCAGAACCTGCGGGCTTGGCTCGCTGAGGAGCGTGAAGAAATCCTCGCCCGCCGCGCCGCCATTGCCGACCTGATGCCCAAACTCGAACCCTTGGGCTGGGAGCTTCTGGGTCTGGGCGGCTATTTCGCCTACATGCGCCATCCCTTCGCCGTCTCCTCGGCCGACCTGGCGCGCGATCTGGTGCGCGACGCGGGCGTGCTTTGCCTGCCCGGCACGATGTTCCAGCCCGCAGACGACGCGCGCGGCGAAAGCCAGTTGCGCATCGCCTTTGCAAACCTCGACACCGCCGGTCTCGAAGTGCTTTTCGACAGGCTTGCAGCCCTGCCACGCAACGCATAGACAGGTCCGAAATTAACGAGGGACCGTGTCATGGCCAAAAAAGGCTTCAGCTTTTCGAAAACCGCCGTCTGGGCCTTGATGGCCCTTTTGATCTTGGGTCTTGGCGGCTTTGGTGCGATCAACCTCAGCGGCAATCTGCGCAGCATCGGCAGTGTCGGGGACAAGTCGATCTCGGTCGATCAATACGCCCGCCAATTGCAGCAGGAAATCCGCGCGATTGAAGCACAAACCGGCGAGAGCCTGTCCTTTGCCCGCGCCCAAGAAATGGGTCTGGACCGCGCCGTTCTGCAACGGATCGTCCGCAACCGCGCGCTGGATCACGAAGCCGATGAAATGGGCCTCTCCATCGGCGATGCCACCCTGCGCGACGAGATCGTGGCCATTTCGGCGTTCCAAGGGATCGATGGCAACTTCGACCGCGAAGGCTATCGTTTCGCCCTTCAGCAAAGCGGCATGAGCGAGGCCGAGTTCGAGCGTTCGATCCGCGAAGAGGCCGCGCGCGGCCTGTTGCAGCGTGCGGTTCTGGGCGGTGTTTCCATGCCCGATACCTATGCCCGCACGTTGGTCGACTACGTCGCCGAACAGCGTAGCTTTACTTGGGCCCGCCTCAGCGAGAGTGACCTCGACACCCCCGTGGCCGCGCCGACAGAAGAAGAGCTTCAGGCCTATTACGACGCCAACACCGATGACTTCATGCTGCCCGCCAGCAAAAGCATCACCCATGCATGGCTCCGCCCCGAAGACCTGCTGGACGAGGTTGAGGTGCCCGAAGAAGAGCTGCGCGCCGAATATGACGCCCGCAGCGATGAATACGACCAGCCCGAGCGTCGCTTGGTCGAGCGTCTGGTCTTTGCCAACGAAGAGGCCGCCACGCAGGCCGCAGCAGCGCTCGAAGTTGACGGCACCACCTTTGAGGCGCTGGTCGAAGAGCGCGGCTTGGCTCTGGCGGATGTGGATATGGGCGACGTGGCCAAATCCGATCTCGACGCCGCAGGTGACGCGGTGTTTGGAGCGCAAAGCGGCGACATCGTTGGCCCTCTACCCACTTCGCTTGGGCCGGCCCTCTTCCGCGTGAACGCGGTTCTGCCTGCGCAGAACGTACCTTTCGAAGAGGCCCGTGAGGTGTTGGAAGAAACCCTCGCCATTTCCCGCGCGACCCGCGCTGTCGAAGCCCGCGCACAGGAAATCGACGACCGCCTCGCCGGAGGGGCCACGCTTGAAGATCTGGCCGAGGAAACCAAAATGAACCTCGGCACCATCGACTGGACCCAAGAAAGCAGCGAGGGCATCGCCGCCTATGGCGCCTTCCGTGAAGCCGCAGCAAGCCTGAGCGCGGATGCCTTCCCGCAGATCGACCAGTTGGAAGACGGCGGCGTTTTCGCCATGCGCCTTGATGAGACCAAGCCAGAGCGCCCCGAACCTTTTGAGCAGGCACGTGATGCGGTTGAGACCGCGTGGCGCAATGCCCAGATCGTGGAGGCGCTGACCGCCAAGGCCGAGAGCCTGACCGGCACATTGGCCGAAGCGGACGGTTTTGAGGCCGCCGGTCTCACGCCGCAGCTTGGCGAAGGCCTGACCCGCAGTTCCTATGTCGACGGCACGCCCGACGATTTCATGGATCAGGTCTTTGACCTCGACGAGGGTGGCGTCGCGGTCCTGCCCGCAGGGGACAGCGTCGTGGTACTGCGCCTTGATGCCGTGACCCCCGCGGGCGAAGACGACCAGACCCAAGCGCTGATGACCCGTCTGTCACAGCAATTGGATCAGGCGCTGGCCCAAGGTCTTTTCGATATCTACAGCAATGCAGTGATGCGCGATGCCGATCCCCAGATTGACCAGCGCGCGGTCAGTGCCGTGCATGTGAACTTTCCCTGATAGGCAAATTTGATGGCCCTGACCCCGGATTTCGACACTTTCGCCCGCGCTTATGAAGCGGGCGAAAACCAGATCGTCTACACCCGCCTTGCTGCCGACCTCGACACGCCGGTGTCGCTTATGCTCAAACTGACGGGCGCGGCGGAGAATGCCTTTGTGCTGGAGTTTGTCACAGGCGGTGACGTGCGCGGACGCTATTCCATCATCGGCATGAAGCCCGACCTGATCTGGCGTTGCCGGGGTGAGACCGCAGCACTGAACCGTGCGGCGCGCTATGATGCGGATGCCTTTGAGGACATGCCCGGCGATCCGCTGGACCGTCTCCGCGATGTCATCGCGGAATCGCGCATCACCCTGCCCGATGATCTGCCCCAAGCCGCCGCCGGTCTCTTTGGCTATCTCGGCTATGATATGATCCGGCTGGTCGAACATCTGCCCAATGTGAACCCCGACCCTTTGGGCCTGCCTGATGCGGTGATGATGCGCCCCTCGGTCGTGGCCGTGCTGGATGGGGTGAAGGGCGAAGTCACCATCGTCTCCCCCGCTTGGGTGTCCGAGGGCCAGACCGCGCGCGCTGCCTATGCCCAAGCCGCCGAGCGGGTGATGGACGCGGTGCGTGATCTGGAACGCGCCATGCCGCAGACCTCCCGCGATTTGGGAGAGGCCGAAGACGCGCCGGAGTCGGTGAGCAATTTCACCCACGACGGGTACAAGGCCGCCGTCGAAAAGGCGCGCGATTACATCAAGGCGGGCGATATCTTTCAGGTGGTGCCAAGCCAGCGTTGGGCCCAAGGGTTTACCCAAGCCCCCTTCGCACTTTACCGCAGCCTGCGGCGCACCAACCCCTCGCCCTTCATGTTCTATTTCAACTTCGGTGGCTTCCATGTGGTCGGCGCAAGCCCCGAAATCCTCGTGCGGGTCTTTGGCAACGAAGTCACCATTCGCCCTATCGCAGGCACCCGCAAACGCGGTGCCACGCCGGAGGAAGACCGCGCGCTAGAGGCCGATCTGCTGAGCGATCCCAAAGAGCTGGCCGAACATCTCATGCTGCTCGATCTGGGCCGCAACGATGTGGGCCGGGTCGCCAAGATCGGCACCGTACGCCCGACGGAAGAGTTCATCGTCGAACGCTACAGCCATGTCATGCACATCGTCTCCAACGTGGTCGGAGAGTTGAAGGAGGGCAAAGATGCGCTCGACGCCTTCTTTGCCGGAATGCCCGCAGGCACCGTCTCGGGCGCGCCCAAGGTCCGCGCGATGGAGATCATCGACGAGTTGGAACCCGAAAAGCGTGGCGTTTACGGCGGCGGCGTGGGCTATTTCAGCGCGGGCGGCGACATGGATATGTGCATCGCCCTGCGCACGGCAGTGGTGAAAGACGAAACGCTCTACATCCAAGCCGGTGGCGGCGTTGTCTATGACAGCGATCCAGAGGCCGAGTTCATGGAGACGGTGCATAAATCCGGCGCGATCCGCCGTGCCGCAGCCGATGCGGCGCGCTTTGGCGGTAAAGGGAACAGCTGACCATGCCAAACCGGGCCCCCTTTCAGATTGCGGGGCATTCCGTTGCCCCCGGCAGCAGCCTTGCGGTTGACCTGCCCGTTTCGATCCTGCCGGATCACACGCCGGTGCATCTTTCGCTTGAGATCTATCACGGCAAACGTCCGGGGCCGACGATGTTCGTCTCGGCTGCCGTGCATGGGGATGAGGTCATCGGCGTTGAGATCACGCGCCGACTGCTGCGCGCGCCGCAGCTCTCCGCCCTGCGCGGTACACTGATCGTGGTGCCGGTGGTGAACTCCTTTGGCTTTCTGAACCGCTCACGCTATCTGCCGGACCGGCGCGATCTAAACCGCTGTTTCCCCGGCTCGCCTTCGGGCAGCCTTGGCGCGCGGCTGGCGCATATTTTCCTGCAAGAGGTGGTGCTGCGCTGCGACTTTGGTGTCGATCTGCATTCGGCGGCGATCCACCGCACGAACCTGCCTCAGGTGCGTGTTTCGCCCGCGGACAAGGTGACCCATAAGATGGCGATGGATTTCGGCGCCCCGGTGGTGCTGACCTCGCCGCTGCGCGATGGGTCGTTGCGCGCGGTTGCGGCGCGCGAAGGCACGCCAATTCTGCTTTATGAAGCGGGCGAAGGGCTGCGCTTTGACGAGATGGCCGTGCGTGCCGGGCTCGCAGGCATCCTGCGGGTCATGCGCGGACAAGACATGCTGCCCGCCAAGGGCATCGCCAGCGCCCGCAGCGCGCCCTATATCTGCACCGCCTCGCATTGGCTTCGTGCCCCTGCGGGCGGCCTGCTGCGCACCTTCCGTGCCGAAGGTGAGACGGTGGCCGAAGGCGATCTGCTTGCCATCGTGTCGGACCCCTTTGGCAAAGAAGAGGCCGAACTGCTGGCCGACGCGCCGGGCATTCTTATTGGGCGTGCCATTCTGCCGATCGTCAACGAAGGCGACGCGGTCTTTCACCTCGCCAAGCTCAGCCCCCGCGCGGCAGAGGCGACGGTGGATGAACTGGTCAATCAGTTGGAAGAAGACCCGCTTTTCGACGAAGACGAGATCATCTAATTCAGGGCCATACCCTGCGCGGGGTCACTCCTCGCGCAGCAGCACTGCCGAGATCGGAACCAAGGCCACATCGCTGGCCCGGTCCTGCAAGCCCCAAAGCAGCAGCGCCGAGACGGTATCGGGCCGCAGACGGCCCAGCATGATCACCGCCCCCTCTTGCCCGGCCTTGAACGCCGCTTGATCGAGGAAGCGGCGGATCACCCGTGCGGTCTGGTCCTTGCTGTCGAAATCGCGAAACACCGGATCCGCAGGCACCCCGGCCTTCCGCGCCAGTTTCGGCATGGTGTTCAGCCCTTTGTCCTGCGTCACCAGCCCGTGGCCAGACTGCGCAAGGATATCCGTCACTTGATCGGCCAGCGCCCGGCTGCCTTGAAAGCCGCTCTGGGTCCCTTCCAGCACACCGACCACGGGCCCGATCCGGTCGAGCGTGGCGGCAAAGGCGGTCTCGGCATCGCTTGGCTGTGCGCCCTGCGGCAGATCGACCAGCGCCAAGACCTCAAACCCGGCCTCGCGATAGGTTTCCACCCGTTCCGCCGCGTCCGAGAGGCCGCTGTCGACCGCAAAGCTCAGCGGATAGGGAAAACTGCGCAGCGCGGCCAGCCCGGCGCTGCCCGCGGTGACCGACGTGCCATCGTCGATCAAGACCACGCTCATCAGCGGCTTGCCCTCGGGCTGGTCACCAGCAAGGCTGTTGACCACCACGGGGCGCGGATCGTCGTTCACAATCTCGTCAGCCTCGGCGGGCTCTGCCGCGGGTGTCGCACCGGGGCGGTTGATCACCACCCCCGTATCACGGTCTGACAAAGTGACTGCGGGTGTGCCGATGATCGGTCGGCCATCGCTCTCCGTATCGGCGGGTTCAGGCGTCGCTTCCGCAGACTGCGGCTCTTCCACCGGCGCGGGGGCGTCTGCTGCGGTGGATTGAGGAGCAGCCTCGGGTGTAGGCGCATCTTCCTTGGCATCAACGACAGGCGGAGTTTCGACGATATCGCTCTCCGGTGCCGGTTCCGGCACCGCATCCTCTTCAACGGCAATCTCTTCCGCTGGCAGGGTGATCGCCTCGTCCTCCTCGACCTCCGGCGCTTCCATGCCTTGCGGCGCGTCAAACGCCCCTTCTATATCGGCCACATCCGGCGCAGGCGGCTGCGCGGGTTCGGTGCTGATCGAAAGCTCGTCGGCGGCCTGCGGCGCATCGGGGGCCACGGCCTGCGGATTGGGCAACACCGGTTCTTCCGCGCCCGGAGACATCGGGGTTTGCCCCTCTGGTGCCGCGGGGGTGCTGAGCCCCTCTGCGCTGCCGGTCTCTGGCAGGCTGGCCGACGTCTGCGTGTCGGGGTCAAGCGCGGCTAGGCTGTCTTGCTCAGGCACATCGGCACGCGGCGCGGGAGCATTCAACACAGGCGCAGAATCGCGGCTGCGCCCCTGCTCACCTGCATCGGTCACATTGATCCGCGCCGGGGCGGGACCAGAGCCGGGCGCATCACCCACCTGCGGCGGCAAGGGCAAGGGCATCATCAACGACACCGCACCGGCCACACCGATGCACGTCACACCCCCCCAAATCAGCCCGCTCAGAACTCCGCGTGCCATCTGCGCTACTCCTGCTGTCTGCGCCATGGCCAGAAAGCCCGGCGTTCCCCTCAATTGGCTTGCCCCAAACTCTTGACGATGGGGTTCAAGCCTGAACATGTATGCCAAAACCTATACCGCGCTCCGGCGCGGTTTCTCCAGTCCTAATACAAAGAAATGCCTGCCTGTGCTGCTGCTCATCGATAACTACGACAGCTTTACCTATAACTTGGTCCACTATCTGGGCAGCCTCGGGGCGGATGTGCAGGTGCACCGCAACGACGCGCTCAGCGTGGACGAAGCGATGGCCATGAACCCCGCCGGTATCTTGCTGTCCCCCGGCCCCTGTGACCCTGACCAAGCGGGGATATGCCTAGAGCTGACCCATGCCGCTGCCGAAGCGCGGGTGCCGCTCTTGGGCGTCTGCCTGGGCCATCAGACCCTTGGCCAAGCCTTTGGCGGCAAGGTCGTGCGTGCGGATGACATCGTGCACGGCAAGCTGGGCCAGATGCAACATGAGGGGCGCGGTGTCTTTGCCGGACTGCCCTCGCCCTTTGGGGCCACGCGCTATCACTCGCTGGTGGTGGAACGCGCAAGCCTGCCGGAGTGTCTTGAGATCACCGCAGCACTCGAAGACGGCACGATCATGGGCCTGCAACACCGCGACCTGCCGTTGCACGGCGTGCAATTCCATCCAGAATCGATCCGGTCCGAGCATGGTCACGCCCTGCTGCAAAACTTCCTGAATGAGATGAAGGTCCCGGCATGAGTAGCGCGTTGAAACCCTTGCTTGACGCCGCTGCCAACGGGCCGCTCACCTCGGAACAGGCTGTGGAGGCCTTTGAAATCCTCTTCGAAGGCGAAGCCACGCCAAGCCAGATCGGTGGCTTTCTCATGGCCCTGCGCACGCGCGGCGAAACGGTCACCGAATATGCCGCCGCCGCAAAGGTCATGCGCAGCAAATGCAACGCCGTGCGCGCGCCCGAA
The DNA here is from genome assembly GCF_032922545.1 of Sulfitobacter sp. LC.270.F.C4. Classification (NCBI taxonomy): domain Bacteria; kingdom Pseudomonadati; phylum Pseudomonadota; class Alphaproteobacteria; order Rhodobacterales; family Roseobacteraceae; genus Sulfitobacter; species Sulfitobacter sp. LC.270.F.C4. Next base: position 2,178,577 of record NZ_CP136692.1, read on the forward strand.
GGGGCAATCGACATCGTCGGCACGGGCGGCGATGGCAAGGGGACGCTGAACATCTCGACCGCCGCCGCGTTTGTGGCCGCAGGCGCAGGCGCGGTCGTAGCAAAACATGGCAACCGCAACCTTAGCTCGAAATCCGGCGCTTCCGACGCGCTGTCGCAGCTTGGCATCAACGTCATGGTCGGCCCTGCGGTGGTCGAGCGTGAATTGGCCGAGGCGGGCATCGGTTTCATGATGGCCCCCATGCATCACCCCGCCGTCGCCCATGTTATGCCCACAAGGTCCGAGCTTGGCACCCGCACGATCTTTAACATCCTCGGCCCGCTCACCAATCCCGCAGGCGTCAAACGCCAGCTTACCGGTGCCTACAGCCGCGATCTGATTGAACCGATGGCGCTGACGCTAAAACAACTCGGCTCTGAAAAAGCGTGGCTCGTGCACGGGTCCGACGGCACGGATGAACTGACCATCACCGGTGTAAGCTGGGTCGCCGCACTGGAAGACGGCGTGGTTAACTTGCGCGAATTGCACCCCGAAGACGCGGGCCTGCCGGTCCATCCGTTTGAGGCCATCGCCGGGGGTGAACCTGCCGAGAACACCAAACATTTCAAAGCGTTGTTAGACGGCGTTCCATCGGGTTACCGCGACGCTGTGTTGCTCAACGCGGCCTCTGCCTTGGTCGTAGCGGATGTGGCCCCCGATCTGAAAACCGGCGTCGAAATGGCCCGTGAAAGCATCGACAGCGGCGCAGCGCGTGACCGGATCGAAAAAGTGGCGCAGATCAGCCAGTCGAAATGACACCGCCAAGCCTCAGCGCGCTTGGTGATTGGGCCGAACTACCCTTTTTCGCTGCGGACTGGCCGCGCATCGCCCAACGGCTAGCTGCCGAGCCGCGTGAGATTTTGCCGCCCGCTCCCAAGATATTCGCAGCACTTGAACACCTTCAGCCCGCAGCGGTAGAGGTGGTGATCCTCGGCCAAGACCCCTATCCCACACCCGGCCATGCGCACGGCTATGCCTTCTCAGCCGAGCCTCACGTGCGCCCGATACCACGATCTCTCGCCAATATCTTCAAAGAGTTACACGGCGATCTTGGCGCACCGCCTGAAGATCCAGATCTGCGGTTCTGGGCCGATCAAGGTGTCCTGTTGTTGAACAACGTCCTAACCGTTCCGGCAGGCTGTGCGAATGGACATGCGAAACTTGGCTGGCAAACGCTGACCGCTCAGGTGCTGGCCCGCCTCTCAGATCGCCCCCGCGCCTATCTGCTTTGGGGCGCACATGCGCAGAAGGCCGCGGCGCAGGTTGACCCGGTGCAAAACCTCAAGATCGAGACACCGCACCCATCGCCGCTTTCCGCCCGGCGCGGCTTCTTTGGATCGCGCCCCTTCAGCCGGGTGAATGACTGGTTGCAGGGCCAAGGCAAGCCCGGCATACATTGGACAAAGCCGTGAGGATGCCATGACCGCCACTATTCTGGAAAAAATCAAAGCCTATAAGCTGGAAGAAATCGCCGCTGCCAAGGCCGAAAAATCGCAGGCTGACATGGAGGCCGCCGCCCGCGCAGCACCGCCCGTGCGCCCCTTTGCGCAGCGCCTGCACGAAGCCTCCCGCGAGGGCTATGGCCTGATTGCCGAGATCAAGAAAGCCAGCCCGTCGAAAGGGCTGATCCGAGAAGACTTCGAGCCCGCCGACCTTGCCCGCGCCTATGCCGCAGGCGGCGCCACCTGCCTATCAGTTTTGACCGATACGCCCAGTTTTCAAGGCGCGAAAGAGTTCTTGGTCGAGGCTCGCGCGGCCTGCGATCTTCCGGTGCTGCGCAAGGATTTCCTTTACGACCCCTATCAAGTCGCCGAAGCGCGCAGCCTTGGTGCGGATTGCATTCTGATCATCATGGCCTCCGTTTCTGATGCGCAGGCCGCCGAGTTGGAGCAAGCCGCGCAGGACTGGGGCATGGATGCGCTGATCGAAGTGCATGACGCCGCAGAACTGGCCCGTGCCGAAAAGCTTACGAGCCGGATGATTGGGATCAATAACCGCAATCTCAATACCTTCGAGACCTCTCTTGATGTGACACGTCAACTGTCCGAGGCGGTTCCGCCTGATCGGATGCTGGTCTGCGAATCTGGCCTCTACACCCCCGCCGACCTCGCTGATATGGCGATTTACGGTGCGCGCTGTTTCTTGATTGGCGAAAGCCTTATGCGGCAGGAAGATGTCGAACAGGCCACCCGCGATCTGTTGGCCAGCCCCCTCATCCCGGGAGGTATGTGATGGCGCTGACCCACTTTGATGCTGAAGGCGACGCGCATATGGTCGATGTCTCTGACAAGGCCGTGACCTCCCGCGTGGCCAGAGCCGAAAGCTACATCAAGATGGCACCCGAAACGCTTGAAATTATTACCGAAGGGCGGGCCAAGAAAGGTGACGTTCTAGGCGTCGCAAGGCTTGCCGGGATCATGGCGGCCAAGCGTACGGCGGATCTGATCCCGCTTTGTCACCCATTGCCGATCACGAAAGTCAGCGTTGATCTAACGCCCGACGCCACCCTACCGGGCATCCGGATCTCGGCCACCGTCAAGACCACCGGTCAAACGGGCGTAGAGATGGAAGCCCTCACTGCCGCCTCTGTCACCGCGCTCACGGTCTATGACATGGCGAAAGCGGTAGATAAGGCGATGGAAATTGGCGGCACGCGGGTCACATTGAAAGACGGTGGCAAATCAGGCCGTTATGAGGCGACATGATCAGCGTTGAAGCGGCAATGGCGGGTGTTTTAGACCTCGTCACCCCGCTAGAAACCGAAGAAGTCGCTCTGCGGGCCGCAAATGGCCGCGTCTTGTCACGACCCGTGATGGCGCAGCGCAGCCAACCGCCCTTTGCCGCGTCCTCTATGGACGGCTACGCACTGCGCCGGGCTGAGGTCGAGCCGGACGCGATGTTCAAGGTGGTCGGCGAGGCTGCGGCGGGCCATGGCTACGCAGGTACGCTCCGCGCCGGGCAAGCCATCCGCATCTTCACAGGCGCACCGATCCCCGATGGGGCCGATTTCGTGGTGATCCAAGAGGTTGTCACCCGGCGCGGCAACCTTATCACCCTTGGCCACCGCATTGATGACAAAGACAATATCCGCCCCGCGGGGGGAGATTTTACCCAAGGCGAAGAGCTCACCGCCCCGCGCATTCTGCGCCCTGCAGACGTGGCGTTGCTCGCCGCGATGAACGTCGCGAAAGTGCCCGTCACGCGCAAACCCGTCATCGCGATCCTCGCCACAGGGGATGAATTAGTGCAACCCGGCGAGAGCCCCGGCCCTGACCAGATCATCGCCTCCAACAGCTACGGCCTTGCCGCGATGTTCGAGGATGCAGGCGCCGAGGTGCGTATGCTGCCCATCGCGCGCGACACTGCGGCCTCGCTCAAACAAGCTTTCGCCTTGGCCCGCGGCGCGGACCTTATTGTCACGATCGGCGGCGCTTCGGTAGGCGATCACGACCTAATTGCGCCGGTCGCGGCAGAGCTCGGCATGGAGCAGGCTTTTTACAAAGTCGCCATGCGCCCGGGCAAGCCCTTGATGGCAGGCAAAATCGGAGCCTCAGCAATGATCGGGCTGCCGGGAAACCCAGTCTCAGCAATGGTTTGCGGGGCGGTCTTCGTGTTGCCGATGCTGCGGCGGATGTTGGGGTTGCAAGACGTACAAGCCCCCCTGCGCGATGCGCCCCTCGGGCGCGGCATTGGCCCAAATGGACCGCGAGCGCACTATATGCGAGCTCAGCTTCGCGATGGAGCGCTTTATCCGGATGATCGTCAGGATTCATCCCTTCTGTCCGTCTTGGCACAGGCGGATGCTTTGATGGTTCGTCCGCCCGCGGATCCAGCAAGGAATGCCGGGGATATACAGCAGTACATTTTGATTTAACGCCCGCAGCGGTTGACACAAAACAAGAACATCCGTAGAACAAAAGCAATAAATGCTTCAGGGGCCGTGCAATGCTGACCAAAAAACAACTCGATTTGCTTTCTTTCATTCACCAGCGCGTGCAGCGCGACGGCGTCCCGCCGAGTTTTGATGAGATGAAATTGGCACTCGATCTGCGATCGAAGTCTGGCATTCACCGTTTGATCACGGCACTAGAAGAACGCGGATTTATCCGGCGCCTTGCCCATCGTGCCCGCGCAATCGAAGTGGTCAAACTTCCTGAAAGCCTCGGCGGTGCGCCCGGTTTTGCCCCGCGCGTGATTGACGGGGATCGCCCCGACACCCCGCCGCCGCCCGCAGCACAATCGGTCACGGCGCAGCACGCCTTTGATGTGCCGGTCATGGGCCGGATTGCTGCCGGTGTTCCGATTGAGGCGATTTCACAAGTCTCGCACAGCGTTACGGTTCCCGGTGGAATGATCGCCGGTCAAAGCGAGCATTACGCGCTTGAGGTACGGGGCAACTCGATGATTGAGGCGGGCATTAACGATGGCGACATCGTAGTGATCCGCGAGACATCTGTGGCCGACAACGGTGATATCGTGGTCGCGCTGGTCGAGGATCAAGAGGCAACGCTGAAACGTTTCCGTAGGCAGGGGTCTTCGGTCGCTTTGGAAGCGGCGAACGCGGCCTATGAAACCCGCGTACTGCCCTCGGACAAGGTTAAGGTTCAGGGCCGACTGGTGGGGTTGATCCGCACCTACTGACGCTTTGGCCTGCTGTTCCACAAACGCAGGCCGGCACGGTCCCTCGCGGTGGTGATCTGCCAACCGTGGGACGATTTGGTTAGCGCCAGTGCGCCGGTTTCACGTAGGCGAACGGGATCATAGATCGGGCAGCCCCAAGTCTGGGCTGCCTTTATCTCGACAGATGCCACCACGATATCTTCCGGCTGACAGCCGGTAAATGCGGCGACCGCCCGTTTTCCTGAAAGGTGGATAATTCTATCCTCTTGCGCGGCCCACCTTTGAGCGGCCATGGCCTGATCAACGCGGTCTCCGTCATTTTCCAACCAATTGCGGGCAACAAATCCTGCGCCCCTCTCTTTGCTGAGCGCCCTGCCCGCCGGGGTCATTACACCCACCAGTGTCCCAGTATCGGCGACAAGCACATCGGGGCGCGTGGCCCCCTGCCAAACAGCGAAGGACAGCAGCATCGCGGGCCCGCCCAACCAGCGCATGCGGCCTTGCCACAGGATGAGCCATAGAAATCCAAGCGACAGAAGCGGCAGCACCCATCCCCCCGGCCCCGGCACGAAACTGCGCGCGCCGGGCAGATGCGCCACCAGATCCGCGACCGATAGTATCCACCTCAGGCCGAGCCCCATTGCCCAAAGCGGCAGCCCCTCGCCCCCTATGGGCGCGAGGATGGCGGCCAGCACGGCGGCGGGAATGACCAAGACGCCCATCAACGGGACCGAAAGCAGGTTTGCCACCAGCCCGTAATGGGCGACCGTGTTAAAATGCGCGGCGGAGATTGGCGCGGTGGCGAAACCCGCAACGGCCGAAGAGATCACGACAGCAGCGACCGGGCGCAGGCGCTTGGGGATGACCTCACCTTCGAAGTCGCGCATCCAGCCAAAGACTGCGACAAGCGCAGTGGTCGCGGCGAATGACATCTGGAAGCCCGGCCCCATCAGCGCCTCGGGGCGCAGGATCAGCACGATGATCCCCGCCGCGGCGACGGCCCGCAACGAAATCGCCCGCCGCCCGATCATCAGCGCGCACAAGGCAACGGCGCACATAATATAGGCCCGCTCGGTCGCGACATTTCCGCCCGAGAGCGCGAGATAGCCGGTGGCGGCGATAAGCGCAGCTGCCGCCGCGATGCTGCGGCTGGGCCAGCCTGTGGCCGAGACCGGATGCAGAGCAAGGATCAACCGCGCCGCGCCAAAGACGACCGCGCTGAGCAGCCCCATGTGCAGCCCCGAGATCGCCAATAGATGCGCCAGATTGCTGCTGCGCAGGTTTTGTAGCGCGGCTTGCGAAATGGCGCTGCGGTCGCCGGTGGTGATGGCGGCGGCAAAACCGCCGATGTCACCGGGCAGATGCGCGCGCACCCGTGCCGATGCGGCCATGCGCAGCCGAAACAGGGCCAGACCGGGGTCCCTTTCGGCTGGTTCTGCGATGCCCAATAGCGGCACCCGGGCATAACCGACCGCCCCCAGCCCCGCGAACCAAGCGTGGCGCTGAAAATCAAATCCGCCGGGCTCAACCGGGCCCGCGGGCGGCGACAGATGCGCGGTGGTCATCACCTGCATGCCCGGCTTGGGCGCAACCGCGCCGGGGAGTTTCGAGTGGAGCGAGACCCGGACCCGGCTCGGCGTACGCGCGGGCGGCACCCGCTCTAACCGGACCTGATCAAGCGTGATACGCGGCGCATCCGATTGGCTGCGGTCAAGCGCCACGACGCGCCCTTCGACAGCGCCGTAGTAACGCCAGCCGAGCACGGGGGCGCTTATCGAATGCGCCCGAAACGCCGCGAGGAGCAATCCCAGCAGAACCAAGGCCAAACCGACCGCGAAGGGTGCGGTAACCTCAGGCAATGCCCGCGCCACAACCGCCAACGCGGCGACGGCGAGTGCGGTGGCCCAAAGCAATGGTATCGAAGGCTCCGCCGCCAGCGAAAAATACCATCCGATCCCCAAGGCGAGACAGACCGGCACCCAGCCGAACAGATGCCCCCGCTGGCGCAGCATCACGGTGCTGAACTGGTTCCAAAGGCCCATGCTTGCCCCCGCGGATCGCACTGGGTAGACAGACGTCAAATCCTAGGACCGGTAGGGTTACCAAACGGTAAACGCCGCTCCGAGCACAATATCTCTGACCGAAAGGCCCACCGCCATGAACGCCCCTGTTGTGACCCGTTTCGCCCCGTCTCCTACCGGGTTCTTGCACATCGGCGGGGCGCGTACCGCCCTGTTTAATTGGCTCTATGCCCGTGGTCGGGGGGGCAAATTCCTGCTGCGCATTGAAGACACCGACCGCGCGCGGTCCACCCCAGAGGCGACGAAAGCGATTCTCGCCGGCATGTCTTGGCTGGGCCTAGATCACGACGGCGAAATCGTCAGCCAGTTCGAAAACGCCCCCCGCCATGCCGAAGTCGCACATGAGCTTCTTGCGGCGGGCAAAGCCTATAAATGCTTCGCCAGCCAAGAAGAAATCACCGCATTCCGCGAGGCCGCACGCGCCGAGGGACGCAGCACGCTCTACCGCTCGCCCTGGCGCGACGCCGATCCGGCAAGCCACCCCGACGCGCCCTACGTGATCCGCATCAAAGCGCCGCTGGAAGGCACCACCGTGATCCGCGATCAGGTGCAGGGGGATGTGACCATCCGCAACGATCAGCTTGACGATATGATCCTGCTCCGCTCGGACGGCACGCCGGTCTATATGCTGGCCGTGGTGGTGGACGATCACGATATGGGCGTGACCCATGTGGTGCGCGGCGACGATCACCTCAACAATGCCGCCCGCCAGATGATGATCTATGAGGCGATGGGTTGGGACGTGCCGGTCTGGGCGCATATCCCGCTGATCCACGGCGCGGACGGCAAGAAGCTGTCGAAACGTCACGGGGCCTTGGGGGCGCAGGAATATCAGGTAATGGGCTACCCGGCAGCGGGGATGCGCAACTACCTTGCCCGGCTGGGCTGGAGCCACGGGGATGATGAATTCTTTACCGACGCACAGGCCCAAGAGTGGTTCGACCTTGACGGCATCCGCAAAAGCCCCGCGCAATTCGACCTGAAAAAGCTCGAAAATCTTTGCGGCCAGCATATCGCGCAGGCCGATGATGCCGCGCTGCGGCGCGAAATCGAAGCCTATCTGGAGGCCGCAGGTCAGCCTGCCCTTACGGCACCCCAAGCCGAGGGTTTGGAGCGGGCGATGTATTGCCTCAAAGATCGCGCGAAGAAATTCCCGGAACTGCTTGAAAAAGCGACCTTTGTCTTAGCCGAGCGCCCGATCACCCCGGATGAGAAAGCGGCAAAGAACCTCGATACGGTATCCCGTGGCATACTGTCGGAATTGACGCCGCAATTGCAAAATGCTAGCTGGAACAAAGAAACGCTGGAGGAGGTACTGAACGGCTTTGCTGCCGCGCATGACACCAAATTTGGCAAGCTGGCGGGGCCGCTTCGGGCGGCTTTGGCTGGCAGGGCAGTCACCCCATCGGTTTTTGACATGATGTTGGTGCTGGGGCGCGATGAGACCCTTGCCCGACTGACGGACGCCGCGGCCTAAGTTTTGGTTCACCACTTCTTTGGGCGGCAGGTATAACTGAACGGGACAGCCCCATTTGGGGCTAGGCCCAGACGGCGGGGAGCATCTCCGCAGCCTACATTCGGGAAGGGATTTCATGACCAATAACAATAAAACCGCAACGCTGACGATCGACGATCAGAGCTTTGAGCTGCCGATTCACAGCCCCACCGACGGCCCCGATGTTGTCGACATCCGCAAGCTTTACGCTCAGGCGGGTGTCTTTACCTACGACCCGGGTTTCACCTCGACGGCAGCCTGCGACAGCACGATCACCTTTATTGATGGTGACGAGGGCGTGTTGCTGCACCGTGGCTACCCGATCGAGCAATTGGCGAGCAAATCGCATTACCTCGAAGTTTGCTACCTGTTGCTTTACGGTGAACTGCCCTCCCCCAAGGCGCTTGAAGATTTCGAATGTCTGGTGACCAACCACACCATGCTGCACGAGCAGATGATGAACTTCTTCCGTGGGTTCCGTCGCGACGCGCATCCGATGGCAATCATGGTGGGCGTGGTCGGCGCGATGTCGGCCTTCTATCACGACAGCACCGACATCAACGACGAGCATCAGCGCGAAGTCGCGACGATCCGTCTGATTGCCAAGATGCCGACCATCGCGGCGATGGCCTATAAATACACCATCGGCCAACCCTTCGTCTATCCGCGCAACGATCTGGACTATGCCTCGAACTTCCTGCGCATGTGCTTTGCCGTTCCGGCCGAAGACCATGAGGTAAACCCGATCCTGAGCCGCGCGATGGACCGGATCTTTACCCTCCATGCCGATCACGAGCAGAACGCCTCGACCTCGACCGTGCGTCTGGCGTCTTCTTCCGGCGCGAACCCCTTCGCTTGTATCGCCGCCGGCATCGCCTGCCTTTGGGGTCCGGCACATGGTGGTGCGAACCAAGCCTGCTTGGAAATGCTCAAGGAAATCGGCACGCCCGATCGCATTCCTGAGTTCATCGCCCGCGCCAAGGACAAGAACGATCCCTTCCGCCTGATGGGCTTTGGCCACCGCGTTTACAAAAACCACGACCCGCGCGCGACCGTGATGAAGGAAAGCGCCGACGAGGTTCTGGAGCTGATGGGTGTTGAAAACAACCCGATCCTTCAGGTCGCCAAGGAACTTGAAAAAGCGGCATTGGAAGATCCGTATTTCGCGGAGAAGAAACTGTTCCCCAACGTGGATTTCTATTCCGGCATCATCCTCGAAGCCATGGGCTTCCCCACATCGATGTTCACTCCGATCTTCGCGCTGGCGCGGACCGTGGGCTGGATCTCACAGTGGAAAGAGCAGATCAGCGATCCGCAGCTTAAAATCGGTCGTCCGCGTCAGCTTTACCTTGGTGAAGACAAGCGCGACTACGTCGATATTGAGAACCGCTGAACCAACCGACAGTAACATCGCAAACGCCCCGGATTTCCGGGGCGTTTCGCATTTTGCCCCGGCCCTGCAATCGGTACCCGCGTTGGACGTTGTTGACCCAAGGGCAACAATTGAGATGCGAAGCGGCGTGCAAATACCCCGGCTCCGAATCGCGTAAATCAACGCCACTTCTCGCGACGTATGCAATGGGTCCGAAAAACAGTGAATGTTTCCAAGCGTTTTGCCAGTTGCGAAACACCGAGGCGCAAATTACGGCCAAATTACGGCACTGTTTCGCCTTGCGTGACAATGGCCCAGTCCCGCTTGACGGGAATCCCCCCGGGGCGATACCCTCACATCAAGAGGCCTTTTCGGGGTGGGAAAGGCATCATCGCGGCACTGCATTGAGGGATTTCCCCTCTCGCGGTCCGGCTGGAGTCCGCCCCAAAGGTAGATGACATTTGGCAGCTTAGCAGCCCGCCCGCGACGAAGGAAAGCACGATGACCGGATCAGAACGGACCAAAGGGCTTCGCTGGGACTGCGCAACCGGTCTGACGCCCGCCAAGGCCAGTGAAATCCCCGGCCCTCAGGGTGCACTGGTGCCCGACACGCTGCATGATTGCGATCAGATCGCGGTCGTCTATGACAAGGGCCAGACCCCGCCACGGATCACCATCGCGCAGGTGTCGAACTCCGTACATACGGTTTTGGCGGATGGCGTCGCGGTGGCGGTGGTGGCGCGGGCCAATGGCCCGGCACCTTCGGCAAGCGATGTGCTTTTGGTCGAGCGGAGCTGCTAGCCTTACCGCCCCTGAAACTTGGGGCTGCGCTTTTGTGTAAAGGCCGTGACCCCTTCGGCGAAATCCTGTGACTTTCCGCAGCGACCCTGCGCTTCGGCCTCCAGCGACAGTTGATCCTCCAACCCATTGTCCCAAGACGCGCGGATGGCTTTCTTGGCCTCTGCATAGGCCGCTGTGGGACCGGCGGCCAGTTGCGCGGCCTTGGTGCGCCAATGGGCGTCGAATTCGGCATCCGGTACGGCTTGCCAGATCATGCCCCAATCATCGGCCTGCCGCGCGGTGATCTTATCGGCGAAAAGGGCCGCGCCCATCGCCTTGGCCATGCCCATCTGGCGCGGCAGCGCATAGGTGCCGCCCGCGTCAGGGATCAAGCCAATGCGGGTGAAAGCCTGCATGAAATAAGCGCTCTCACTGGCAAAGACGACATCGGCGGCCAGCGCGATATTCGCCCCCGCTCCCGCTGCCGGGCCGTTCACGGCGGCGATGGTCGGCACGGGGCAGTTGATGATGGCGCGCAGCAGCGGGGCATATTCTTCGCGCAGCGTTTTCTCCAGATCGGCGACGCCGCCTGCCCGGTCGGCCAAGTCCTGCCCCGAGCAAAAGGCCCGGCCCGCCCCCGTCAGGACCACGACCCGCGCCGCGCGCCCGCCTTCGGTCACCGCATGTGTCAGCTCCGCCCGCATTTGGGTGGTCAGCGCATTCATCTTGTCGGCGCGGTTCAGCGTGATCAGCGCGACATCATCGGTCAGCGCATAGGTGATCGTTTCATAGTCCATCTTGCTATCCTTGATTGCTTGGCCGCAGCATATCAAAGCAAGTTGCCACTGCCAGTACAACGGCGCGTCAGCGGTCGAGAATATCGCGCAGGCGGGCTTCTTCCTCGGGCGAGAGTGGGGCCTCGGTCGGGGTTTTGCTGCGCGCACGGCCACGCAGATAGACCACCCCGAGCCCTCCGGCCAACAAAAGCATCAGCGGTCCCGCGCCCCACAGCAGCCAATTGGCCCCCGTGGCCTGCGGGTTCAGCAGGACATATTCACCGTAGCGGTCGACGATGAAATCCACCGCTTCCTCATCGCTGTCGCCGGCCACCAACCGCTCGCGCAGCAGAATTCGCAGATCGCGCGCAAGGCTTGCGTTGCTCTCATCAATACTCTCGTTACGGCAAACAAGACAGCGCAGACCTTGGCTCAGCTCCCGCGCGCGGGCCTCCAATGCGGGATCGTCCAACACCTCGTCTGGCTGCACCGCCCATAGGGGGCTGGCGAGCAGGGTCAGGATCAGCAGCAGCCGCTTCATTCCGCAGGCACCCCTGCTGGTTGTTTGCGTGCGCCCGCCGCGACACGGAAACGCCGGTCGCTCAGGCTCAGTACCCCCCCAAGCGCCATCAGCGCACAACCGATCCAAATCCAATTGGTCATCGGTTTGATATAGGTCCGCACAGCCCAACCGCCGCCGTCCTGCGCATCGCCGATCACCACATAGATGTCCCGGGCGAGGTTATAATCGATCGCCGCCTCGGTCGTCGGCATCTGCGCCACGGGGTAGAACCGCTTTTCGGGCCGCAGGGTCGAGATCACATCGCCTTCCTGCGCCAGCGTGATCTCGGCCATAGTACTGAGGTAGTTCGGCCCCCTGACTTCACTCACGTCGCGGAGGGTCAGCGTGTAGCTGCCCACGTCAAAAGGCTCATCAATCCGGGCCACGCGGATGTCATCCACGGCCCAAGCCATCAGCCCCGCGATCCCGGCCATGGTGATGCCCAGCCCGCCATGCGCCGTGGCCTTGCCCCAATCAGCGCGCGGCAGACGCCGTAGACGGCGCAACTTACCCGGGCCGCGGCCCAAACGCTGCATCACATCCACCGCGGTGCCCATCAGCAGCCATGCCCCAAGGAACATGCCCACAGGCCCCAACAGCCCGCGTCCGGACTGCATGGCAAAGGCCAAGCCCCCAAGCGCCAGCGCCAAGAGGAAGACATAGCGCAGCGGATATAGCGCCCTCATGATCTTGGCCCGTTTCCACGGCATCGCGCTGCCGATCGGCAGGATCAGTCCAAGCGCTACCATGAAAGGAGTAAACGCAGCGTTAAAGAATGGCGGGCCGACACTGAGTTTGCGGTCAAGGAACATCTCGGCCACCAGCGGCCACATGGTGCCCACGAAAACGACGAAACAGGCCACAGCCAGCAGCAGATTGTTCACCACCAAGGCGGTCTCACGGCTCAAAAGGCCAAAGACGCCCTTGGCCTCAAGCGCCGATGCGCGCAGCGAGTAGAGCACCAGCGCCCCGCCGGTGAAAGACCCCAAAATGGCCAGAATAAAGACCCCGCGCTCAGGGTCGTTGGCAAAGGCATGGACGGAGGTCAGCAGACCAGAACGCACGATAAAGGTGCCGATCAGCGAGAAACCGAAAGCAAGGATCGCCAGCAGGATGGTCCAGCTTTTCAAGCTCTCGCGTTTTTCCACCACAATCGCCGAATGCAGCAGCGCCGCCGCCAAGAGCCAGGGCATGAAGCTCGCATTCTCGACCGGATCCCAGAACCAGAAACCGCCCCAGCCAAGCTCATAATAGGCCCACCAAGACCCGAGCGCGATGCCAATGGTCAAGAAGACCCAAGCCGCCAGTGTCCAAGGCCGCACCCACCGGCCCCACGCCGCATCCACGCGCCCTTCGATCAGCGCCGCCACGGCAAAGCTGAAGGCCATGCTGAGGCCAACATAGCCGAGATAGAGAAATGGCGGGTGAAAGGCCAAACCGGGGTCTTGCAAGAGCGGGTTCAGGTCTTGGCCATCAAAAGGCGGCGTGCCCATGCGCAAGAAAGGGTTCGAGGTGAAAAGGATAAACGCCAGAAAAGCCACGCCAATCGCGGCTTGGACCGAGAGCACCCGCGCGCGCAGGCGCGGCGGCAGATTGCCGCCAAACCACGCGGCCATGGCACCGAAAAGCGCCACGATCAGCACCCACAGCAGCATCGAGCCTTCGTGGTTGCCCCATGTCCCGCTGATCTTATACAGCATCGGCTTGGCGGAATGGCTGTTGGCCACCACCAGTTGCAGGCTGAAATCCGAGGTGATGAAGGCCCACATCAGCGCGCCAAAGGACAGGGCAATCAGGATGAACTGCGCCGCCGCCGCCGGTTCGGCCATCGCCATCCAAGCAGCACGGCCCCGCCAAGCGCCCCACATCGGCACCACCATCTGTACAAGGGCCACGCCAAAGGCGAGCACAAGCGCGAAATGTCCAAGTTCTGTAATCATGGGGCGGACTATAGGGGGCCTAAGCCCCCTAAGCCATGGCAAATCAAACCTAGGAAACGGTCAATCGGTCGCAGTCAGGCGCGGCTGCGGCGCCATGCGTCTAGGGCCGGATTCTCCGACGGCGTGACTGCGGCAAGGGCCAAGCGGCTGTCGGCACCCGTGTCGGCCACATGGGGGCTATCTGCGCGCAACTTGCGCAGCGTCTCGATATTCTCGACCACCTGCGGCACCCGAGCGATGGTGCCCACGATGGCGCGCTGAAACTCCTGCGATTTCATCTGCTGCCGCGCCCCGAAGTAGAAGGACACGATCACGCCCAACAGCCACCAAAGCGGCTCTGGCACCAGCGCAATGCCCTGCATCCGTTCGGCAAACCACAAAGGGTTAACCATGGCCGTGACGAACAGCCCCAAGGTGCCGAGCGCAAGCATCGGGCGGGGCAAACGGTTGATCCCATCCATGAAGCGGTCAAAGCCGCCCTGCCGAGCTTGGGCGAACTCCGCCCCATATTGCGCCATCGCTTTGCCCTGCACCGCATGGGCACGCTGCGCCCCGGCCTCGGCATTCTCGCGAAACACTTCGACCGTGTCGCGGATGACATTGCGCTCGCCGCCGAAAACCGTCGTAAAAATACGTTCGATCAGCCCCATTGTGCCACCCTCCGTGCGAAATCTGCGTCGCTCATGCGATATTGTGGTGCGATGAACTCTTCGGCGCGCCGGATCCAGCCGCCCTTGCCGCCAGCCCGGCTGCGCGCGTATTTTCGGCTGGCGGCGCGACGGTCGGCGAGACGGAAGTAGTAGTTGCGCCGCGCGATGCCGTAGGCGTCGACCAGATGATCAGGGGCGGCCTGCCATGCGGCTTGGGCGGCGCGGATCGTCTGCGGCCCGATGGCCCCGTCAACACCGATCTCCTCCCCCATCTCGCGCAGCAAGCTTTGCAGGATCTTCACCGCATTGCTGCCCGCATTGACATACATGTCAAAAACGCTCGGCTGCAACGGCGCGGGCAATTCCGCGATGCGCGGGGCGTTGAAGTAATGTCTGACAAAGATATCCACCGCCTGCGCGCGACTTAGGCGGCGCACGTCGGCCACATCGACCGCCCCATCCCCCGTCAGGTCCAGTCCCAATCGGCGCATGGTATGGATCGTCACCCCGAATTTCGTCGCCCCGCCGGGGTCATCGGGGTCATTCACAAAGCCGCCCTCCCGGGCGACGATGGCGCTGGCGATCTCTCGGACGGTCTGCATCGCGGGCTCTCCTGTCTTGGGTGCAAACAGGCTCGGCCGGATGGGTTAACGGGGCCTCAGCCCCGCGTGCGTTGCGCGCAGATCACCCTTCGGGCTCGCGGTAGACGCCCTGCTCTTTCAGCGCATCCGTTACTTCCTTGGGCATGTAAGTCTCGTCATGTTTGGCAAGGATTTCAGAGGCTTCGAAAGTCCCATCGATATAACGTCCGGTGCCGACCATGCCTTGGTTCTCTTCGAACAGATCAGGCAACACCCCGGTAAAGACGACCGGCACGGAGGCCCCACCATCGGTCACGGCAAAGCGAATCTGTTCGCCCTGTCCGCGTTTGAGTGACCCTTCTTCGACCAGACCGCCAATGCGGAACACCTCTGCCGGGCCGGGCGGCTCGGCGATGACTTGGCTCGGCGCGCGGAAATAGTTGATCCCGTCGCGCAGCGCATAGCCGATCAGAGTAGTCGACAGTACCAAGGCCACCGCCGCAACGGCAATGATCTGGATCCGGCGCTGTTTCTTGAGGCTCTTCATGGGAACAGCGGGGCCATCATCAGCCCCTCGGTTTCCGGCAAGCCGAGCATCAGGTTCGCGTTTTGCAACGCCTGACCGCTGGAGCCTTTGGTCAGATTATCGAGCGCCGCGACCACGGTCGCCCGCCCGGTCTGACGGTCGGCGACCACGCCGATATGGCAGAAGTTCGAGCCGCGCACATGCCGGGTGCTGGGCGCTTCGCCGAAGGGCAGCACCTCGATAAAGGGCTCATCTGCATAGGCGTTCTGCAGCGTCTCATAAATCGTCTGCGCGTCGCCTTTGACATAGCAGGTGGCCAAGATGCCGCGGTTTGCGGGCACCAAATGCGGGGTGAATTGCACCTGCACGGGCCGCCCGGCAATAGCCGAGAATTCCTGATCGAATTCACCCAGATGCCGGTGCGTGCTGCCAAGCGCATAGGCGTGATAGCCCTCGCTCAACTCCGCATGAAGCAGGTTTTCCTTGAGCGAGCGCCCCGCGCCCGAGACCGCGCATTTCAGGTCGAGAATGATGTCATCCAGATCAATCACACCCGCGGCGATCAGCGGGCGCAGGGCAAACTGCCCCGTCGCCGCGTTGCAGCCCGTGCCTGCCACCAACCGCGCGGCTGAAATCTCTTTGCGGTAGAACTCGGTAAGGCCGTAGACCGCCTCTTTCTGCTGCTCTAGGGCGGCGTGTTCATTGCCGTACCACGTGGCGTAATCCTCTGGGTTGCGCAGGCGGAAATCGGCAGAGAGGTCGACGATCTTCAGGTCTTTGGGCAGCGCCGCGATCACCTCTTGGCTGGTCTTATGCGGCAACGCGCAAAAGCACAGATCAATCTGCGAAAAGTCGATTTCTTCAATCGTGACCAATGTGGGCAGATCAAGATGGCGCAGATGCGGAAACACCTCGGCCATAGAGTGCCCCGCCTTGGAGTTCGCCCCCAAAGCTTTGATTTTCATTGAGGAATGGCCAGCGATCAGCCGGATGAGTTCTGCCCCGGTATAGCCGGAGGCGCCAAGAATGGCGATGTTCTGGGTCATGGTCTGTCCCCTTGTTCGGAACGAAATATAATTGGAGTTCAGGCGGCGGTGAATGTGATCTGTCGTCGCAGGAACTGCGTCGCACGGTCGCTCACCCGGGCGGGATCGCCGGTGGTGAGAAACGCCGCCTCGCCACTGCCCATCATATTGGGATGCCGCTCAAGATAATCCGCCAATGAATCCGCCACCAACTCGGCTTGGCTAAACACTTTGACTTGCCCGCCCAAGGCCGCCTGAAACGCCTCCTGCATCAGCGGGTAATGGGTGCAGCCCAAGATCGCCGCGTCGGGGTCGGGCATTTTACGTTTCAACGCATCGACATGGCTGCGCACCAGCGCTTCGGCGAGGATCATATCGCCCTCTTCGATGGCATCGACCACCCCACCGCAGGCCTGCGCTTCGACATCCACCCCGATGGCGCGGAAGGACAGTTCACGCTGAAAGGCGCGGCTTGCTACCGTCGCGGGCGTGGCGAAAAGCGCCACATGGTTCACCGCCACTTCGCGCGGCGGGGAGTTATCGCCCCATTGGCGTTCGGTCATCGCCTCGATCAGCGGCACAAAGACGCCCAACACCCGTTTCTCGCGCGGGATCCAGCCCTCTTGCATCCGGCGCAGCGCAGCGGCCGAGGCGGTGTTACAGGCAAGGATCACCAGATCGCACCCCGCATCAAACAGCCGCTGCACGGCGGCGCAGGTCAGCGCATAGATATCATCGGCATTGCGCACGCCGTAGGGCGCATGGGCGCTGTCAGCGAGATAGACAAAATCCACCTCCGGCAGCCGTTCTTGCACCTTGTTCCAGACGGTCAGCCCGCCCAGTCCCGAATCGAAAATACCAACTGCCATGGTCTGTCGTCACCTGTCGGCTCTATGCCGTTCCTCAAACTCGTAGCCAAGACCCTGATACTGGCCCGGCTTTGGTGACAACTCATAAGTGGCTTTGCGCAGGAAATCCATCATCGCTTTTGCGTCCCCCGCCAGCGGGTCAAGCATGGTGCGCGGAATCGGGTCGCCGATGGCCACGCGCACGGGGCTATCGACACGGGCGCGGAACTCTTTGATCAGCAGCCCCATTCGCAGATTGGCATGCAGGTGGCTGGCGATTTGGAACAGCCGGCTGGTGTGGCCGTCGAAATAGATCGGCACCACCGTGGCGTCAGACTTGGCGATCATCCGCGCGGTGAAACTGCGCCATCCGGGATCCATCGGTTGCGAAAAGGGCCGCGCGGCGGTGCTGACCGTGCCGCCCGGGAAGATGCCAATCGCACCGCCTTGGTCTAGATAGGTCAACGCGGTCCGGCGCGTGGCGAGGTTCAGCGCCAGCGCGGCGCGGTCTTCGGCAAAGCTGATCGGCAAAAGATGGTGTGCCAGATCCGGCGCTTGGCTGAACACCGCATTGGCCATGATCCGAAAGTCACCGCGCGTCCGGCTGAGGATATGGCCTAGCATCAGCCCGTCCAGAATGCCGTAGGGATGATTGGCGATCAGAATGACAGGGCCACGCTTTGGAATATCGGCCAAAGACCCGCGCATCACATCCAATGTCAAACCACAGCGCCGCACCATGGCATCAAAGAACCCCAGCCCCGCGGCCAGATCGTCTTCGTAGCCCTCGGCCCGTTTCAGTAAGGACACCCGCCCGGTGGTATTTTCCATCAATCGGATGAGCGCCCTCCCGCCCCGAGTTCGGGCGGAATGGGCATAGCTTATGTCACGGGCGTAGGTCACATCTGGGCCTCAGGATCGCACTGATGCTCTCCCTAGCCCAGAAATGTAACAGCCGTATTACTCCGCGGCCTTGGCCGTGGAGGTGCCGCCCGCGCGGATCACCGCCAGCAGTTCCTCGCGGCGCTTCTCGGCCTTGGCTTCATTGGCCTGTTTCACCGGACCGAAACCGCGGATTTGCAAGGGCAGTTCGGCCAGCGCCACGATGGCGCCGCGGGTCTGATCGGTCAGTTTGGGCAGCACTTCGGCCATGTCGGCCTCATACTGTTTGATCAACGCACGTTCCATCTTGCGCTCGGCGGTATAGCCAAAGGGGTCGAAAGGCGTGCCGCGCAGACCCTTGAACTTCGCCATAACCCGCAGCGGCCCTTCGAGCCATTGGCCGAATTCGCGCTTCTGGGGCCGACCGTTGGGCCCCATCTTGGACAAGAGCGGCGGCGCCATGTGGAAGGTCATGTTGAAATCGCCGTCGAACTGCGCCCGCGCCTTGTCACGGCTGGTGATCAACAGGCGGGCGACCTCGTATTCGTCCTTGTAGCTCAGGAGCTTATGATAGCCCATCGCCATCGCCGCCTTGACGTCACGGTCCTCAATACCGTCGAGCATCTTCGTGTAGCGCTTGGCCAGTCCCTTACCCTGATACTCGGTCAGGTGGTTCTCACGGAAGGCGATCTTCTCCCCCAGCGATTTGGGCAATTCCACCACGTTATCAGGCTGGCTTACCGCTTTGGCGTCTTCGGGATAGAGCACGGCCCAGCGGCCAATCTCAAACGCGCGCTTGTTGCGCTCTACCGCCGCGCCGTTCATCTCAATCGCCTGCATCAGGCTTTCGAACGAGAGGGGCAGAAGGCCGCGCTGCCATGCGGCGCCGAAGATCATCATGTTGGAAAAGATCGAATCTCCCAAACTCGCCTTGGCCAGATCCGAGGCATCAAACATCGCGACATCATCCTTCAAACGCGCTTCGAGCGCGAGGCTCAGCCGGTCATAGGGCATCTGAAACTCGGTATCGCGGGTGAAATCGCCGGTGATGATCTGGTGCGAGTTCACCACCGCACCGGTGCGCCCGGCGCGGGTCAGACCCAGTGTCTTATGGCCGGCGGAAACCACCAGATCGCCGCCGATCAGCGCATGCGCCTCGCCGGTGGCCACACGGATTGCGCTGATGTCTTCGGGACGCTCGGCCAGACGGCAGTGGATATGCACCGCACCGCCCTTCTGGGCGAGGCCCGCCATCTCCATCATGCCAGCCCCCTTGCCATCAAGTTGAGCCGCCTGCGCCAGCAGCGCGCCGATGGTGACGACCCCGGTGCCGCCCACACCGGTGATGACGACGTTATGGGTGCCGTCGATCTTGGGCAGGTCTGGCTGCGGCAGGTCGGGGATGGTCAGTTCGGTGGTCGGATCCTTGCGGATCTTGGCGCCTTCCAACGTCACGAAGGAGGGGCAGAACCCGTCAAGACAAGAGAAGTCTTTGTTGCACTGCGACTGGTCAATGGCGCGTTTGCGGCCCAGCTCGGTCTCGTTCGGGACCACGGCCACGCAGTTCGACTGCACACCGCAATCGCCGCAGCCTTCGCAAACGTCCTCGTTGATAAAGACACGCTTGTCGGGGTCCGGGAACAGTCCGCGCTTGCGGCGGCGGCGCTTCTCGGCGGCGCAGGTCTGGATATAGACGATGGCGCTGACGCCCTTGTGCTTACGGTAGGCCTTTTGCACATTCGGCATTTCGGCGCGTTCGTGGATCTCGACGCCCTTGAAGCGGGCAAGATCCACATCTTCCTTTTCGTCATAGACCACGGCGACATTCTTCACGCCCATCGCCTTCAGTTCCGCAACAATGCGGTAGGCATCCAGATCACCCTCATTGTGCTGACCGCCCGTCATCGCCACGGCGTCATTGTAGAGGATCTTGTAGGTGATGTTGGTTCCAGCGGCGAGCGCGGCCCGGATCGCCTGCACGCCCGAATGGTTGTAGGTGCCGTCGCCGAGGTTTTGGAACACATGCTCGGTCTTTGAGAAAGGCGCCTCCCCGATCCAGTTCGCACCCTCGCCGCCCATGTGGGTAAAGCCGGTGGTTTCGCGGTCCATCCACTGCACCATATAGTGACAGCCGATGCCCGCGTAGGCCCGCGAGCCTTCGGGCACCTTGGTCGAGGAGTTATGCGGGCAGCCCGCGCAGTAATACGGCAGTCGCGCGGCGATATCTTCGGCATTGTCCGACCGGCGTGCCTCGTTCAGCGCCTCAAGCCCCGCGCGGATCCCATCGGTCTCGCGGCCCTCTTCCAACAGAATGCCGCCGATCTTTTCGGCGATCAGAATAGGGTCGAGCGCGCCACGGGTCGGGAACAACTCTTCGCCATGCTCCATGCCCGCGCCACCTTTGTGCCACCCATAGACGCGGCGGTGGGTATCGTTGAACAGCGCTTCCTTGATCTGCACTTCGATCAGCTTGCGCTTTTCTTCGACCACGACCACCAGATCAAGCCCGTCGGCCCATTCGTGGAACCCCTGCATGTCAAGCGGGAAGGTCTGACCGATCTTATAAGTGGTGATGCCTAGCCGCTCGGCTTCGTTCTCATCGATGTTCAGCAGGCTCAGCGCGTGTACCAGATCGAGCCAGTTCTTGCCCGCGGCGGCAAAGCCGATCTTGGCCCCGCGCTTGCCCCAGACGCGCTTGTCCATCTTGTTGGCATGAGAGAACGCCTCGGCGGCGAAGCGCTTGTAGTCAATCATCCGCGCTTCTTGCAGATGCGGGGTGTCGCCCAGACGGATACTCAGCCCGCCATCGGGCATGTCGAACTCAGGGATCACCAGCTTCATCCGGTTCGGATCGCCGTTGACGACGCTCGTCGCCTCCACGGTGTCCTTCATCGTCTTCAGGCCCACCCAAAGGCCCGAAAACCGGCTGAGCGCCCAGCCGTAGATGCCATAATCAAGAATTTCCTGTACACCAGCGGGCGAGACCACCGGCATATAGGCATCCACCATCGCCCATTCCGACTGGTGCAACACGGTGGAGGATTCGCCGGTATGGTCATCCCCCATCGCCATCAACACACCACCATGAGGCGAAGTGCCCGCCATATTCGCATGGCGCATCACATCGCCGGTGCGGTCCACCCCCGGGCCTTTGCCGTACCATAGGCCATAGACGCCATCATATTTCCCCTCGCCGCGCAGTTCCGCCTGCTGGCTGCCCCAAAGCATCGTCGCCGCGAGGTCTTCGTTCAGCCCCGGCTCAAAGCGCACGTTATGCTCGGCGAGTTTCTTCTCTGAACGCTGCATTTGCAGGTCGACCCCGCCCAGCGGACTGCCCCGGTAGCCGGTCACATAGCCTGCGGTGTTCAGCCCCGCCGCACGGTCGCGGGCGGATTGCATCATCATCAGCCGAACCAGCGCCTGCGTGCCGTTCAGCAGCACCGGGCTTTTCTCAAGGTCGAAACGATCGTTCAGTGAAATCTTTTGCGTTGTCATGGCGGGCCCTCCCTAGCACGTCAGTCTTGCATGATTGCCTCCTATATAGGTCACAGCTGCTGACCTGTATAGCAGTTATTCCGCAACGGCAGCCCTGAAGGGGACGGTTTGTGCTGTTTTCTCCCGGCTATTAAGGTAGGAGAAAGGCTGGGCAAGGAAAGTACGGGCCATGGATTGGGACAAACTCAGAATTTTTCACGCCGTGGCCGATGCCGGGTCGCTGACCCATGCAGGCGACAAGCTTAACCTGTCGCAATCTGCCGTCAGTCGGCAAATTCGCGGGCTTGAGGAACAGCTTAATACCAACCTCTTCCACCGCCACGCGCGCGGACTGATCCTGACCGAACAGGGCGAGCTTTTGTTCGACGCCACCTCGGCCATGGCCAAGCGTCTTGACGCCGCCGCCGCGCGCATTCGCGACAGTGAGGAAGAAGTCTTTGGCGAATTGCGCGTGACCACCACCACCGGTTTCGGCACCCTCTGGCTCGCCCCGCGGCTGCCCAAACTTTATGAGCAATATCCCGACCTTAAGGTCGACCTGATGCTCGAAGAGCGCGTGCTCGACCTGCCGATGCGCGAGGCCGACGTGGCGATCCGCATGAAAGAACCAAGTCAGGCCGATCTGGTCCGCAAACGGCTGATGACCGTGCGGATGGGGCTCTACGCCAGCCCCGAATATCTGGAAAAACACGGCACGCCAGAGCGGATGGAAGACATGACCAACCACCGGTTGATCTGTCAGAACACCGACAGCGATCAAGTCGGCGCCGGGCTGCAACTGGTCAAAGAGCTGATGATGTATGACCTGCGTTCGCTCTTGACGGTGAACAACTACTTCGGCGTGTTGCAAGGCGTGGTGCATCACCTTGGCCTCGGCGTGCTCCCCAACTACCTGATCCAAGACTTCCCGCATATCGTGCAGGTGATGCCCGATATCGAATCCGCCGAAGTGCCGGTCTACCTCGCCTATCCCGAAGAGCTTCGCCAATCCAAACGCGTCGCGGCCTTCAAGGATTTTGTGCAGGAAGAGATCATAACCTACCGCAAACAATGGCGCGAACGGGTCGAAGGCGACAACTGAACCGCAGCCCTGCCGCAAGCCATGCAATAAGCGCATATCGGCCATGATGACTTGCGATGTTAAATAGCCTTGATTTGAACAGCCCTGCCTCCTATTTCACCATTATGAAGATTGACAGCCTGAGGGCGCGTCGCTTCATACCTCCCTGTTGGACTTGGCCGAGCTTTTAGCTCGGCCTTTTTTTTGGCCTATCGCCTTCTTTCAGCCCACAGGCTGCCAAAGCCACTTCCCCCCCGGCATTTCCCCTTGTATGAGGGCGCAAACGCGCCAGCCGGGGAATTTCCATGCAAGATCCAGCCATCACGCCCGACCTCATCGCCAGCCACGGGTTCACGCCCGAGGAATACACCGAGGTCGTCAACATCCTCGGGCGCGAGCCGAACTACACCGAGATGGGCATTTTCTCAGCAATGTGGAACGAGCATTGCTCTTATAAGTCTTCCAAGAAATGGCTGCGCACCCTGCCCACCGACGGCCCCCAAGTCATCTGCGGCCCCGGCGAAAACGCAGGCGTGGTCGATATCGGCGATGGCCAAGCGCTGGTCTTCAAGATGGAAAGCCACAACCACCCCTCCTACATCGAGCCCTACCAAGGTGCCGCGACCGGCGTGGGCGGCATTCTGCGCGATGTCTTCACCATGGGCGCGCGCCCGATTGCTGCGATGAACGCGCTCAGCTTTGGCCGCCCTGATCACCCCAAGACCCGCCAACTTGTACATGGCGTCGTCGAAGGCGTCGGTGGCTATGGCAACTGTTTCGGCGTGCCGACCGTCGGCGGCGAAGTGCGGTTCGACACAGCCTATGATGGCAACTGCCTCGTCAACGCCTTTGCGGCGGGCCTCGCGGATGCCGACAAAATCTTCTATTCCGCCGCATCCGGCGTCGGCATGCCGGTGGTCTACCTCGGTGCAAAAACTGGCCGCGACGGCGTCGGCGGCGCGACCATGGCCTCCGCCGAATTCGACGACACCATCGAAGAGAAACGCCCCACCGTCCAGGTCGGCGACCCCTTCACAGAAAAGCGCCTGATGGAAGCCACGCTTGAGCTGATGGCAACCGGCGCCGTGATCTCGATCCAAGACATGGGCGCTGCGGGCCTGACCTGCTCTGCCGTGGAAATGGGGGACAAAGGCGGCCTTGGCGTGCGTCTCGACCTTGAAAAAGTGCCGACGCGCGAACCGCATATGACGGCCTATGAAATGATGCTCAGCGAAAGCCAAGAGCGGATGCTCATGGTCCTGCGCCCCGAACTTGAGGCCGAAGCCAAAGCCGTCTTCGACAAATGGGACCTCGATTTCGCCATCGTCGGTGAAACACTCCCCGAGGACCGCTTCCTCATCTGCCTCAATGGCGAGGTCAAAGCCGACCTGCCGCTGTCGAAACTCGCCTCCACCGCGCCGGAATATGACCGTCCTTGGGTCGAAACCCCTGCCGCCGCCGCTTTGTCCGACGCGCCAACCATCGACCCCATCGACGGTCTCCGCGCCCTCATAGGCTCCGTGAACCACGCCTCCAAAGCGTGGGTCTATGAGCAATACGACACGATGGTCATGGGCGACACCGTCCGTCTGCCCGGCCTTGGCGCTGGCATCGTGCGGGTCCATGGCACCGACAAGGCGCTGGCCTTCACCTCCGACGTGACCCCGCGCTACGTCAAAGCCAACCCAACCGAGGGCGGCAAACAGGCCGTGGCCGAAGCCTATCGCAACCTCTGTGCGGTCGGTGCCAAACCACTGGCGACAACCGACAACCTCAACTTCGGCAACCCCGAAAAGCCCGAAATCATGGGCCAGTTCGTCGGCGCGATCAAAGGCATCGGCGAAGCCGTGGGCGCGCTCGATATGCCGATCGTGTCGGGCAACGTATCGCTTTATAACGAGACTGACGGCAAAGGCATCCTGCCCACGCCCACCATCGGCGCGGTCGGCCTGATCGACAATGTCGAGCAGATCATCTGCAACCAGCTGTGCGAGGGGCATGTGGCCCTCTTGATCGGCAGCGCGGGCAGCCACCTCGGCCAATCCGCCCTGCTCGCCGAAGCCTTCGGCCGGGCCGAGGGCGATGCGCCCCATGTCGACCTCGTGGCCGAACGCCGCCACGGGGAATTCATCCGCGCCCAGTCAGGCCAAATCTCCGCCTGCACCGACCTCGGCGATGGCGGCCTCGCCCTCGCCGCCTTCGAGCTGGCCGAGACCGCAGGTATCGGCATCGAGATCGAGAGCGATGACACAGCCACCCTCTTTGGCGAAGATCAGGCCCGCTACCTTGTGGCCTGTACCGCCGAGGCCGCTGAGGCCCTGATCGCCGCAGGCAAAGAGGCCGGTGTGCCCGTGGCCCAAGTCGGCGCATTCGGCGGCGAGAAGATCAGCTTCGGCGCGGCCTCTGCACTGCTGGCAGATCTGCGCGCCACTTACCGCAGCACCTTTGCGCAAGCCTTCGCCTGAACCTCTGGTTTCGGAGCCGCCCTTGCTTGAGACCAAACGGTCGCGCGCAGGGCGGCGGGGCAAGCTAAATCGCCGAGGGGCCCCTTCAGGGGATACGGCTATTTCGCTTGAGCCGACGACAGGCGGGTGACAGGCCGGGATCAATCAAGGGGGGTTCCGAAACCTTCTGGTTTTGGAGAGACCCGCAGCCGGCTCCCTCGGCCTCGCGCCTAGCCTTCCGCGTTCAACCCCGCCAACATCCGCGCCTTTTCACCCGGATCATCGGGGCACGAGATCGCCTCGGCCAAGGCCTCCAACGACGCAATGGAATGCCCCGCGCGAAAACTATCGACATGGGGCAACATCGCGCGAATGCCCGCCGCTTTGGGCGCAAACCCGTCCCACCTCAAAAGCGGATTTAGCCAGATCACCCGCCGCGCGGTCAAATGCAGCCGCTGCATTTGCCGCGCCAGTTCCGCCGGATCGTCCCGGTCCAACCCGTCGGTGATCAGCAAGACCACCGCGCCCTGTCCCATGACCCGCCGCGACCAGTCGCGGTTGAACGCTGCCAGCGCGGCCCCAATGCGCGTCCCCCCCTCCCAGTCCTGCGCCTGCGCGCCCGCCGCTGCCAGCGCCGCATCCACATCGCGGGTCGCAAGATGCCGGGTGATATTGGTCAGCCGCGTGCCAAAGGTGAACCCGTGCACCTGTGCCCAGCCCGCGCCCTTGCTGTTGGCCACCGCGTGCAGGAAATGCAGGATCACCCGACTGTATTGGCTCATTGAGCCTGAGATATCACAGAGCACCACAAGGTTGGGATAGCGCGCGCGCGGAGTCATCCGGTAGAGCCGTTCCATCTCTCCCCCGCGCCGCAGCGCCGCTTTCATCGTGCGTGCCACATCAATCCGCCCCTGTGCCGCTGCCACATTCCGGCGGCTCGGCATCGGCGGCACCGGGAGTTCCAGCTTGGCCAACATCCGCTTCGCCTGCGCCATCTCGGCGAGGCTCATCTGTTCGAAATCCAGCGTCCGGAGCCGCTCGCGGGCCGACATCGTGAGGCTCGCATCGACTTCAATGAGGGTCTCTTCCGGCTCGGGCCGCTCTTCTCGTTCCGGCGCTTCGGCCCCGTCCAGCAGGGCTTCTGCCGCGCGTTTCTCTGCCGGGGTTGCGGGGCGGTCCTCTTGCACACTGCGGATGGCGGGCAGCATCGCGGCCATCATATGTTCCAGATAGCGCGGATCGCGCCAATAAAGCCGGAATATCTGCGCAAAAACCCGCGCCTGTTCAGGGCGGTTCACGAAACAAGCGTGCAGCGTCCAATAGAAATCACGGCGGCTGGTGAACCCCACGGCGACGACAGCCTCCACCGCCTCCACCACGCGCCCCGGCCCGATGGACAGCCCCGCCCGCCGCAGGGCGCGGGCGAAATGAGTGATATTCCCCGCCAGCTTCGGGTCGTCCGGCAGGTCGAGGGGGGTCTGCTCAGCCATCCTGCTTAGGCGGGCACCAGCGACGCGCGGGCCTGTTCGAGAATGCGCGCGGCCTCGGACCCTTGCAGCTTGGCGATGTCGTCTTGGTATTTCAGCACCGCCCCCAACGTATCGGCGATGACCTCGGGGCTTAGGGTCGTTACATCCAAGGCCAGCAAACATTTCGCCCAATCGATGGTCTCTGCCACACCGGGTTTTTTGAACAGATCCTCCGTCCGCAATTGCTGAACAAAAGCCACCACCTCGCGGCTGAGCGCCTCTGCCGCCTCGGGCGCGCGGGCCGAAAGGATCGCCATCTCACGCGCCACATCCGGGTAATCGACCCAATGGTAAAGGCAACGCCGCTTCAGCGCGTCATGCACCTCCCGCGTGCGGTTGGAGGTCAGGATCACGATCGGCGGCTCCGGCGCACGGATCGTGCCAAGCTCGGGGATCGTCACCTGAAAATCACTCAGCGCTTCTAACAAAAACGCCTCAAAAGGCGCGTCGGTGCGGTCCAACTCGTCGATGAGCAGCACCGGCGCGCCGTTCTCATCGGGGCGCAGCGCCTGCAAAAGCGGGCGTTCGATCAGGTAGTCGTCGCTGAACAACTCTTGGGTCAGCGCGCGCCGATCCGCGCCACCGCCCGCCTCCGCCGTGCGGATCGCCACCATCTGGGCGGGGAAATTCCATTCATAAACCGCGCTCGACGCATCAAGCCCTTCGTAGCATTGCAACCGGATCAACCGCCGCCCCAACCCGGCGGCCAGCGCCTTGGCTATCTCGGTCTTGCCGACACCCGCCTCGCCTTCCAGAAACAAAGGCCGCCCCAGCGTAAGGCTGAGGAAAACCACAACCCCAAGCGCGCGGTCGCAAACATAGCCCTCAGCGCTCAGCATCTCTTGGACCGCGTCGATCGTATCAATGTTTTTCATGGCCCCAGTGGTGCATTCCCGCCCCGCCCCGTCAAGGGGCCTGACAGGGCGCGGGCAGATTGACGTGATTTCCCCGCGCTGGCATAGTCTCAAGCAATAATCGACGGTCACCGAGAACAACGGGGCCACAGGGGCGGATATGGGACAGAGCATTTTCATCGCGATCCGGCGCGGCGGGGTCTGACATGCGCATCACCGCTGTCACCTGCGTCAAGAACGAAGGCCCGTTTCTGCTGGAATGGATTGCCTTCAATCGGGTGATCGGGGTCACGGATTTCCTATTCTATTCAAATGATTGCACCGATGGAACCGACCGCCTGCTGGGCGCGCTTGACGGGCACGGTATCGTCACCCATCTGCCCAACCCGGCCAGCAATCGAAACTACCAAATGCAGGCGCTGAAGGATGCCCGGCGCCAACCCGTCGTCACGCAGGCCGATTGGGTCTGGGTCGCGGATGTGGACGAGTTTCTAAACATCCATGTGGGCGACCACCGCCTGCCCGCGCTGATCACAGCCTGCGGCGATCCGCAGGCAATCTCGCTGCATTTCCAGTTCTTCGCCAATGGCGGGATCGAGGAGTTCGTCGACGAACCGATCATCGCGCAATTCACCCGCAGCCATAACCCCGACATCTGGTGCGCCGATACGGCGATTGAGGTTAAATCATTGGTCCGGCAAGATTTCCCCTTGGGCTATTACGGGGCGCACCGCCCTTTTCATGATGACAGCAAAGTTCAACCCCATTGGACGGACGGCGCAGGCAGGCAGGTGCCCGCGCCGTTTCGGACTGCCGCCAACAAGCGCCGCATCCGCGCCTTTCCCGCCCGCGGCGCGCGGCGTTTTGCGACCCTGAACCACTACGCGCTGCGCTCGCTCGACAGCTATCTGGTCAAGAATGATCGGGGTGACGTGAACCGCGAACACCGCGCCTTTGACGACACCTATTGGCGCGACCGCAATGATGCAGCTTGGGAGGATCGCACGATCCAGCGTTACCTGCCCGCCCTGCGCGCCGAGATGGACCGCCTCACAGCGCTGCCCGGCATCGCTGAACTTCATGCCAATGCCGTGGCCGCGCACCGCGCCCGCCGCGATGCCCTGCTGGCCGATCCGGCCTACCGCGCGATGCAGGCACAACTCCGCGAGGCCAGCCCCTACTCCGCCGCCGAAGCGCAGGTCCGTGCCGAGATTGGACTGAAATGACCGGCCCACGGATCATCAACCTTGGCCTGCCCAAGACCGGCACCACCACGCTCACCGATGCGCTGCGCCACGCGGGGCTTAGGGTCGCCGATTGGCGCATCCGCAAAGGGCAAAGCGCTCTGCCTGACATTACCGGAGAGCATGTCGGCCGGATCATCTATGCCGATTATTTTGCCAGCGGCGACCCGCTGGCGCGGCTGCAAGAATTCGACGCAATCAATGAGATGAGCGCCGTGCGCCATGACCGCAGCCTTTGGCCGCAGACCGATTGGGGGCTGCTGAGCGCCATTCAGCAGCACCACCCCGACATCAAGTTTTTGCTGTCGCACCGCGATCCGGCAAAGACGGCGAACAGCATGATGCGCTGGAACAATCTGGGCCGCCGCCGCCTGCCACAGGCCGACGTGCCGGGCCTGCCCCGCGGGTTTGGCCGCAGCGAGGCCGAGCTTGCCAAATGGGTTGAGGGGCATTTCACCTTTTGCCGCCGAGTCTTTGCCAGCTATGCCAACTTTCTGGAATTCGACATCGAAGACCCCGGCGCCCGCGACAAGATCGCCGCCCACCTCGGCATCGACCTGCCATGGTGGGGCCAAAGCAACACCGGCAAAGAAGTGGCCGAGTGATGCGCCTCACCCTGTTCATCGGCCCGACCGAAAAAGCCGCCGCGCGACTGCGCAATATCTTGCAGCAGGGAAAGGGCGCGCTGTTGAAACAAGGGGTTTTGGCCCCCGATTGGAACCACGTCCGCCTCTATGCCGCCTGCGCCGCGCCTGATGCGGTTGGACTGCTGCGCTATCGACGCGGGCTCGACAGTGCTTTGATCGGCGCCACGCTGCGTGATGAATTTCACGCGCTGATCCCTCGTGACTTGGCCGAGAGCCGCGCCGATCATGTGGTGCTGAGCGCGGCACAACTGGGCAACCTGCTGTCGCGCCCCGAGGAGCTTGCCCGCCTGCGCGATCTGCTCTGCCCCTATTTCGACGACATTCGCATTATCGCGCATCTTGATGAACAGGCCCGACTTCTCACCGCGCATTATACCTTTGCCGTGACCGAAGGCCGCCGCCATTCGCTGACACAGGAACTCACCTTGGCGGAGCGTGGCAGGTGGTGGCAAGGCGCGCTCGAACCTGCTGAGGATGCCCCCGACTTTGGCCTATTCTCAGATGTACAAAACCCGCCCTTCTGGCTGGATTATCAGGCCCTTCACAGTCATTGGGCAGACGCCTTTGGGGCCGAAAAGGTCCAATTCCGTCCGCTCGACCTGCCGCAACTCCTGTCCAAAAACGGGGCGCGGGAAGTTTCCGATAGCCTTGACCTGACCACGCTCCTCGGTCCGGTTGATTCGGGCCGCGCGCTTGCCCCTCTGCCCGCGCCTTGGCTGGCCCGAATGCGCGCGTTTAACGATGTACTGATCCGCTATCTGCAAGCGCATGACCTCTCCTGCCCGCGCAGCACATGGAGCCAGATGTTGCAGGCGCTGCAGATCGGTGGCGCAGCGATTGCGCCCGGCAGTCTCGCCCCGATCTCCGACCATTTCGCCCGCGACAACGCAGCCCTCATCACCCGATATCCCGCGCTGGCTGCGGCGCTCACCCCCGACAGGCCAGAACCCCTTTGGACCGAAGCAGACCCCGAACGCGGCTTTCGCGCCACGCAGTACCTCGCCGCTTTCGCCCACCGCATCCGAACAACCGCGACCCCACTGGCGCAGAAACGCGCTGAGGCTGAGATGGCGCGCCAGTCGGCCGCGAAATTCGAGGCGATGCTATCGGACCCCGCCGCCTCAGAAGACGCCCGCGCGGCCAATGCCCAGCTTTTGAACCGGGTAAAGGTCAACCACGAAACGATCCTTCGCAGCCCCTTCCGCCCGCATAACGACGCGGCGTCCGAGGGCGCAGACCAGCCCGCGCCCGCCTATACCACCGTCCCGCCGCGCCAATTACCGCCCGGCAACAGCGGCAATGTCATCGTCGGCTGCATGAAGAACGAGGCCCCCTATATCCTTGAATGGGTCGCCTATCACCGCGCCGTGGGATTTGATAACTTCCTGATCTACACCAACGATTGCACCGATGGCACCGATGCCGTGCTCGGGCGGTTGCAAGACATGGGCATCCTCCACCACCGCAACAACGACGACTGGAAGGGCAATTCGCCCCAGCAGCATGCCCTGAACCAAGCGCTGAAAGAGCCGCTGATCCGGGACGCGGAATGGATCGCGCATATCGATGTTGACGAATTCGTGAACATCCGCACAGGCAACGGCACGCTCAACGATTTTTTCGCCGCAGCGCCCGAGGCGACCAATATCGCGATGACTTGGCGGCTCTTTGGCCATAACGGCGTGACGGCCCTGTCGGGCGCGCCGGTGATCGGCCAGTTCGACCACTGCGCACCCAGCTTTTGCCCGAAACCCCATACCGCATGGGGGTTCAAGACAATGTTCCGCAACATCGGCGCCTATGAAAAACTCTCCTGCCACCGGCCCAACAAATTGGACGACGCGCAGGCGGAACGGGTCAAATGGGTCAACGGCTCGGGCCGCGACATGACGCGCGATGCGCTGCGCAACGGGTGGCGGTCTTCCAAAAGCAACATCGGCTATGACCTGCTGCAATTGAACCACTACGCTCTGCGCTCAGCCAACTCCTTTCTTGTCAAACGCCAGCGCGGGCGCGCGCTGCATGTCGACCGCTCCATCGGTATCAACTACTGGATCCGCATGGATTGGAACGACCACCAAGATGTCTCAATCCAGCGCAACCTGCCGCGTCTGCATGCCGAGATGGCCCGCCTGCTGGCCGACGACCCGCTTCGCGCGCATCACGAAGCGGGCCTTGCCTGGCACCGCGCCAAGGCAGAAGAGCTGCACCAAACGCCAGAGTTCCGCGATCTGTACCGCCAAGCGCTTAACGTCAAGTTAAGCGCGACCGAGCGTGTCGCCTATGCCCTCGCTCTCGACATGGAAAGCTGACCCGTGACAGACACCAAGCCTGAGCCGAATTTCATCCACTCGCGCGGCATGAAATTCCCCGACGATCCAACGATCCTGCGCGGGCGGGTCCGCAAACTGCTGCGCCAAAACGCCTATGAGGCAAAAGAAAGCGAGGCCGCGCTGCGCGTGGTCCGGGAGGGCGACCGGGTGATCGAACTGGGTGGCGGCGTGGGCTATATGTCGACGCTGGTGGCCAGCAAACGCAACGTGGCTTCGGTTCATTCATTTGAGGCGAACCCGAACCTTATCCCCTATATCCGCCGGGTCCATGCGGCCAACGGGCTGAGCAATGCCCATGTCACCAACGCCATCCTCGGCCCTGCGCCGGGCAAGGTTGATTTCCACGTACGCGGACAAATCCTGTCCTCCTCCATGACCCGTTTCGAAGGCGAAGCCCCGCCCGAGACCCATCAAATCGACGTGCTGGGCGCCGCTGAGGTTTTCGCCGACCTCGCCCCCAGCGTGCTGATCTGCGACATTGAAGGCGCTGAAGTTGACCTGATCCCGTCGCTGCCGCTCGACACTCTGCGCGCCGCCATCATCGAGTTGCACCCACAATGGATCGGCCCCGAGGGGGTCAACAAGGTCTTTGCCGCTTTCATGCAGGCGGGCATGGCCTATTACCACCGGGGCTCGCATAACAAAGTCGTGGCCTTCCGCCGTGAATGGTAAAGTCTCCCACCTCGCGATCCTTTGTGTGCGCAACGAAAGCGCGTTCTTGCTGGAATGGCTTGCCCATCACCGCGCCATCGGCTTCGATCATGTGCTGGTTTTTTCCAACGATTGCGACGACGGCACCGATGACATGCTTGACCGGCTGCAAGCGCTTGGCGGTGTCACCCACATCCGCAACGACGGCCCCTATGAGAAAGGCGGCATCCAGTTCACCGCGCTGAAGGCCGCTGCCGAACTAAAGATCGTGCAGCAGGCCGATTGGATCCTGCCGCTCGATGTCGATGAATTTGTAAACATCCATGTCGGCGATCACAGCCTCTCCGCGCTGCACGCCGCCCTGCCCGAAGCCACGGCGATCACCCTCACATGGCGGCTTTTCGGCAGTGGCGATCAGGTCCGCTACGAAGACCGCCCGGTGACCGAAGGCTTTACCCGCTGCGCCCCTGCGGTGATGCACTGGCCATGGCGGGCTGCCATGTTCAAAACCCTCTACCGCAACGATGGCACCTATGCGCAGCCGGGCGTGCACCGCCCCCGTGGCCCCAACCCCGCACGGCTGGACCAATCCCGCTGGTTTGACGGCCATGGCCGCGCCCTGCCCGATCTCTTCAAGACGCGGCGCATTTTTTCAACCTACGGTCGGCAGAACTATGGGCTGGCCCAGATCAATCACTACCCCTTGGGCGCGATGGAATCCTATGTGCTCAAAGCCGACCGCGGCCGCGCGGTGCACCGCGCAGACATGCTGGGGCTGGACTATTGGGTTGAGCGGAATTTCAACACCGAAACCGACACAACCATCAACGCCAGCGCCCCGGCGCGGGCCCGCGAACTTGCCGCCCTCAAGGCCGACGCACCCCTCACCGCCCTGCACGAAACGGCCGTCGCTTGGCGTCGCACCCGGTTCGACGCGCTAATGGCCCAAGAGCCATTCCGCGCCCTATTCGGACGCCTGCTGATGGCCCCGCCAAGCCGCCCGGTCACCGCCAAAGCGGCGCGTATCATGCTGGAATATGCGAGGCGCGCCCAAGCCGCCGAGCCATCCCAATAGCGCACAGCCACCACACCGCCCCCGGAAAACCGTCACATTCTCTTCAATTTCTCACGGATTTTCCGCATTTTCGCCCTATTATCCGGCTATACCCTGCTGAAACGGCGGTTCTGCCCCGCCCTGACAAGCCCGAGGATGCCCGATGCCGCGCGAGACGCCCACGATCGAAAGCTCACTGGCCGATATGCCCAAACGCGACTGGCTGCGCGCAATAGAGGCCGTGGCCGAAGAGGATGGCTATTTCCAGTCCTTGGGCAAACGTCATTTCTCTGCCTTCATTGAGCGTGAGACCACCCTGCTGGTCACGTTTGAGACCTATCAAGGCATGCACGCTCTTTCCGACAAGGCGCAGCCCTTGGGCTGGGACATGGTCCGCAATCACGACTGGTCGCATCTCTGCCTTGCCAGCGATGGCGACACATGGTTCCGCGCCGAAGAGGTCTATGCCTATTTCGACAGGCTGATCGACGACGGGTTCTTTGATGAATTCGATCAGGTGCTGTTCTACGGCGCTGGCCCCTGCGCCTATGCCGCCGCCGCCTACTCCGTCGCCTCCCCCGGTGCAGCGGTTGTGGCGATCCAACCACAGGCCACACTTAACCCGCGCATCACCGATTGGGACGACCGCTTCACCGATATGCGCATCCTCGATTTCACTTCCCGCTATGGCTATGCGCCCGATATGCTTGACGCCGCAGAACGGGTCTTTGTGCTCTACGACCCGCGAGAAAAACTCGACGCGATGCATGCCGCGCTCTTTACCCGCGCCAATGTCACCAAACTGCGCATGCCCTTCATGGGCGATGCGCTGCAAACCGACCTGCTGGAGATCGACCAGCTTGACCCGCTGCTGCAGGCCGCCGCCGACGGCACGCTGGACGCGGCCCGTTTCGCCGCCCTCTACCGCGCACGACGCGACTATCTGCCCTACCTGCGCAACCTCAGCCAAGCGGTCAACGCCCAAGGGCGCGAGAGACTGCTCGAAGCGGTCTGTGCCAATGTCAGCGCGCGGATGAGCGCCCCACGCTTTGCTCGCCGCCTTGAACGCATTCGCGCCCGCCGAGAAGCCGCCGTGACAGAGGTGGCGACCGCCACCGGATAGGTTTTCAATCTGGCGCGCGCCCCCGCTCTGTGCTAGCCCCGCGGCCATGACACAAAGCTTCACGATCCGCCGTCCCGACGACTGGCACTTGCACCTGCGCGACGGCGACATGCTGCGCGCCGTGCTGCCCCATAGCGCCCGCGACTTTGCCCGCGCCATCATCATGCCAAATCTCGTGCCCCCGGTGGTCACCGGCGCCCAAGCCGCCGCCTACCGCGACCGCATCATGGCCGCCCTGCCTGAGGATGCCGATTTCACCCCGCTGATGACTCTCTACCTGACCAAGGACACGGACCCTGACGACGTGGCCCGCGCCCATGCCGATGGCCTCATCCACGCGGTCAAACTCTACCCCGCCGGCGCCACCACCAACTCCGCCAGCGGCGTGTCCAACTTCGACAAAGTCGCCCCGGTGCTCGACCGTATGGCCGAGATTGGCCTGCCCCTTTGCACCCACGGCGAAGTCACCGACAGCGAGATCGACATATTCGACCGCGAGGCCGTCTTCATCGACCGCGTGCTCGACCCAATTCGCCGCGCGCATCCTGCGCTGCGCGTGATCATGGAACATATCACCACCGCCGATGCCGCCGACTACGTGCGCAGCAACGACAGCGGCCTTGCGGCCACGATCACCACGCATCACCTCGTGATCAACCGCAACCACATCCTCGCTGGCGGCATCCGCCCGCATTACTACTGCCTGCCCGTGGCCAAACGCGAGACCCACCGCCTCGCCCTGCGCCAAGCGGCCACCTCTGGCGATCCGCGCTTCTTCCTCGGCACCGACAGCGCGCCCCATACCGATGGCGCCAAGCTGCAACCCTGCGGCTGCGCCGGCTGCTTCACCGCGCCCAACACAATGTCGATCCTCGCACAGGTTTTCGAAGAGGACGGCGCCCTCGACAAGCTCGAAGCCTTCACCTCGCTCAACGGCCCCGCCTTCTATGGCCTGCCGCCAAACGAGAACTCGCATCACCCTGCGCCACGAAACACCGAAACACCCCACCAGCATCGACACCCCCGACGGCCCGGTCACGGTCTTCGACCCCGGCTTCGATCTGCACTGGACCACCTAATCTTCATCCTTTCTTAAATACCGATCCGACCTCTCCCCAGCCAAGGACGCCTGCCATGATCCCCACCAGCCACCCCAGCCCCGAAGAAATGGCCCGCCTCACCGCGCGCATGTTGCTGGAGATCGGCGCGGTGCATTTCAACGCGGATGAACCCTTCACACTGGCCTCGGGCCTGCCGTCCCCGACCTATATCGACTGCCGCAAGCTGATCTCCCACCCGCGCATCCGGTCGACGCTGATGGACTTCCTCACCGTCACCGTGATGCGCAACGCGGGGTTTGAGGCTTTCGACAATATCGCCGGTGGCGAGACCGCAGGCATCCCCTTCGCCGCTATGGTGGCTGAGCGCATGGCGCTGCCGATGACCTATGTGCGCAAAAAGCCCAAAGGCTATGGCCGCAACGCGCGGATCGAAGGTGACATGACCGAAGGCCAACGCGTGCTGCTGGTCGAGGATCTGACCACCGATGGTGGCTCAAAGCTCAGCTTTGTCGACGCGATTCGGGAAACCGGCGCAAGCTGCGCCCATACCGCCGTGATCTTCCACTACGGCATTTTCCCACAAACCGAAAAGACCCTTGGTGACCATGGCGTTACGCTTCATGCGCTGTGCACATGGTGGGATGTCTTGGCCGAAGCGCGCGCACAAGGCGCCTTTGACGCGGCAACATTGACCGAAGTCGAAGCCTTCCTGAACGCCCCGCGCGAATGGCAGGAATCCCGCAAAAGTTAACCGAATTTCCGCAAGATGTTGACCCAAGGCCCCTCCACAAGGCAAAATGTGGTGGGGCCTTTTGTTGATAAAGATATCCACAAAAGATACAATTTGCGCCGGACGACCCCACTGGCTATGACGACCATCTGGGTAGAAATGGGTGAGGTCATGAACGAAATTACATCGCTGAACGCGAACCAATTGGCCGTGCAGGCACCGGAATCGATGCCGCATTCGATCGAGGCCGAGCAGCAGTTGCTGGGTGCGATCCTCACCAACAACGACGTTTATGACCGCGTGGCCTCAGTCATTGGCCCCAAGCATTTCTACGAGCCGGTCCACGCGCGCATCTTCGACATCGCCTCCCAGCGGATCGCCAAGAACAACCTCGCCTCTCCGGTCACGCTCAAAGCCTTTATGGAGGACGACGAGGGGCTGAAGGAGCTGGGCGGCCCTGCCTATCTCGCCCGTCTCGCGGGTGCTGCGATCAGCGCTTTTGCGGTGCGCGACTACGCGCAGATGATCTATGACCTCGCCGTGCGCCGCGACCTGATCCAGCTGGGCCGCGACATTTCGGCCAAGGCCGCGCAGGTCGATGTCGCCTCCGAGCCGCGCGAGCAGATCGTCGAGGCCGAGCAAGAACTCTACAAGCTGGCCGAACAGGGTCAGGTCGAAAGCGGTTTCCAGTCTTTCCTCAAGGCCGTGACAGATGCGGTCAACGTGGCTAACGCCGCCTACCAGCGTGACGGCGGCCTCTCAGGCGTCTCCACCGGGCTGATCGACATGGACAAGAAACTGGGCGGTCTGCACCGCTCTGACCTTCTGATCCTTGCGGGCCGTCCATCGATGGGGAAAACCTCGCTTGCGACCAACATCGCCTTCAACGTGGCCAAAGCCTACAAACGCGGGATGAAGCCCGACGGCACCGAAGGCGCGGTCGACGGCGGCGTGGTGGGTTTCTACAGCCTTGAGATGAGCGCCGAACAGCTTGCCGCGCGGATCCTGTCGGAAGCCGCCGAGATCCCCAGCCAACAGATCCGTTCGGGCGACATGACCGAGACAGAGTTCCGCCGCTTCGTCGATGCCGCCAAAGCACTGGAAGCCTGCCCGCTGTTCATCGACGACACGCCCGCCCTGCCGATCAGCCAGCTTGCCGCCCGCGCGCGGCGGCTCAAACGGACCCACGGGCTTGATGTACTAATCATCGACTACCTGCAGCTGGTCCGCGGCACCGGCAAATCGGAAAACCGGGTGAACGAAATCTCGGAAATCACCATGGGTCTCAAGGCCATCGCCAAGGAACTCGACATTCCGGTGATCGCGCTTTCGCAGCTTTCGCGTCAGGTGGAAAGCCGCGACGATAAACGCCCGCAGCTGTCGGACCTGCGTGAATCGGGCTCGATCGAGCAGGACGCCGATGTGGTGATGTTCGTCTACCGCGAGGAATACTACAAAGAACGCGAAAAACCGGGCGATCATGAGCTCGACAAAATGGCGGTCTGGCAAGAAGAGATGGAGCGCCTGCACGGCCGCGCCGAGGTAGTCATCGGCAAGCAGCGTCACGGGCCGATCGGCACGGTGGACCTCAGCTTTGAGGGCCGGTTTACCCGTTTTGGCAACCTTGTGCAGCCTTGGCAGCAGGGTGGCGGCGACGAACAGGAATTTTGATCCCCCACGGCTGAAGGCCACCGCTCTTTGCGGGCAGTGACCCTCAGCCCATCGCCCCCATCCCCATCGAATTCAAAGTCCTGAATAAGTGATTTGGATTGCCCCAAACTGCCGTTAGGCTAGATGGGCGGTTCTGCGCCTCGCGCCAGTACCGTCACTCACCTTGGGAGGACCAAAATGACCAATATCATCCGCGCCATCTGTCTGATGCTCGCCACCAGCTTTGCCTTCGCGCTCCACGCCGAAGAGACCGAGCGTTACGGCAAGCAGAAAGTCGTCTATCACATCAACTATAACGGCGGCGAAGGCTCCAAAGCGCATCTGGGGGCCATGCGCAACATTCAGAACCACATCAATGCCGTCGGGGCCGAGAATATCGACGTGAAGGTCGTGCTGCATGGCAATGGGCTGAGCCTCTTGGCCGATGCCAAGGGCAACGACAAGATGCAGACAACCGTATCATCGCTCAAAGGGCAGAACGTCAGCTTTCACGTCTGCAACAACACCCTGCGCGGCCGCGAAATCAGCTATGAGGATGATCTCTATGATGTGTGGGAGGAAGACATCGTGCCCTCCGGCGTGGCGGAACTGTCGCGCCTGCAACAGATGGGCTACACCTACATCAAACCTTGAACCGTACCGCCCGGGAGGGGGGAACACTCCCCCCGGGCGTTCGTTTTGTCACTCTCCCGCTGCGCGGGTCTCATACATCAGCCCCTTGGCGCTGCCTTCGGCGAAACCCTTCCAATAGCTGTGGTCGTCCTTTTTGGTCCCGTCTTCTTCGACCGACCAGACGCCAGCGTTGGAATCCTCTACCAGATCAAGGTAGCCCCCCTTCTCGGCATCATTCTTCAGATGGCTATCCATCCATGCGGTCACGAAATGCTGGGCGATATTGTTCATCCGCGCCGTGTCCCAAACCGCATCGGTGTAATGTTCTGAAATGTTGAACCCTTTGTCCTCGCTGAAGTAATAGGACTCCGTGGGCGCGGGCATCGGCGCGCCGGCGTTATGGCCTGCGTTCATATAGGTCAGCAGCGCACGGTCGACGTTTGAAGTGTTTTGCCAGATGGCGCGAATGCCGTCTTCGTAAAGCGATGTGTCATCCTGCGATCCGGCGATAAAGAGCATCGGGATCTGCACACCCGCCAGACCTTCGGCATCCCAAAAACCACGGTTCATGCCCCAAGGGCCAAAGGCCACGGCCGTCTTGATGCGCGGATCAGGCAGCGCGTCGTGGGTGTCTGACCCGGCCTGATGAATGCCCAATGTGCCATGCGGCCCACCCCATGTGTAGCCTACAGAAGCCTCGGTCACGCCGCCGCCTGCGGTGATAATCGCGCCATAGCCGCCCATGGAATAGCCGATCAGCCCGGTGTTCTCGGCGTCATAAAGCCCTGCAAAATCGCCACCCTCCGCGGCTTTTTGCGCCATCTGCTCCAGGACAAAGAGTTGGTCCAGCGAGCGGTTCACCAGCGTCGAGCCAAAGGCCGCCTGCGTGCGGTAGGTGCTGTCGGTGTGGTCGATGGAGGCCACGACATAGCCCTTGGAGGCGAGGTTCTCGGCCAGATGCGACAGCAGATAGCGGTTGCCCGGATAGCCGTGGCTGATCAGGACCAGCGGAAAGGTCTCGCCCGAGGCCGGATCGACATCGCGCATCGCCTGTCCCTGCAACGTGACCTCGGTGGTGCCGTCGCGCAGATAGGCTTTGAAGGCGGTTTCGCCCTGCGCGCCCTCGGCGGCAGGGTAATACATCTCAACGGTCAAAGGTCGGTCATAGCGCGGCATCTCATCGGGCTTATCGGCGGCCGGGTCGATGGCGAGTATGTCGATCTGATCGGGGTTGACCATCTCAAGCGTGCGCACGCCCACCGCGTGGTCGCCATAGGCCGCGAGTTCGGGCGCGTTCGGCAATTGTCGGTCGATCCGATTCTCCGCCTGCGCCGCCCCTGCGGTAAGGCTGGCGGCAAGCAGGGCCGTGGTGGTCATATGTCTATGCATGGTTCGTCCTCCCTTGGATAGGCCCGAGCCTACCTGCGTTGCGGAGGCAAGCAAGCGCCCTAGCCGTGACGTTACGGAAGTTTCACACTTACCCCCGCGCGGCGCGGGCCACTTCTGCCTCAGAGAGCCCATACCTCCCGGCGAATTTGGCGCGGGCGGCCAACAGCCTTGGGTCATCGGGTTTCATGCCCAAGGTGCGGATAAAGGCGATGCGCTGCTGCTGTTTCAAGGCTTCGGTGTCGATATCCGTGCCCATGGCGCGGTCGATAATCTCTCCGCCGGGGCTGACGTGGAACCACTTGTTGAAGTCGCGGAAGTGATGCTGGTTGTGCAGCCGCGTGACATGCCGCTCGACCGGCGTTTTGGGGACCGTCAGATGCGCGGTCATGTGGAACCACTCATAGCCCAAAAAGGTCAGCACCCCGCCCAAGGGCACGATTGCCGTGGCAATCCAAAGGCTTGCGTCAAACCCCAGCAGCGCCGCAATGCCCCAAACCAAAAGGAAATTACCCACAAGCATCGGCAAAGCGACCCAGAGCGGCACAAAGAACAGCCCGTGATTGGTGGGAAAATCATGATGCCCGTAATGCGCGCGGTAGAGCAGATCAAAGGCCCATTGCCGTTTCGGCGGATCAAGGTGAAAGACATGCCGGTGCAGGTTGTATTCATTGAGCATCTGCGCCGCGATCCCCAGCGGCACCAGCGCCCAGCACCACAGCGGCGCGCCCCAGAGCATCGCGCCAAAGGCAACCACACCGGCCAGCGCCATGAGCGATACCCCCGCGTGGCCAAACATGATCCTGATCCGTGACATCCGCCTGACCTCCCCATCCTGCGCATCCGGTAGGCAAAAGTGTAACAAATCCCCCTCGCCCCTGTCGCGCATGACGTTAGGTGCCCTTGGTCGCTTGACCTCCCCCCGCATTCTGGCCCACATCCGCCCATGAGCAAAGCGACCCTGACCATCGACCTGCAAGCCATCGCCGACAACTGGCGCGCCCTTGACCGCATGACGGGAGCCGAGACCGGCGCCGTGGTCAAAGCCGACAGCTATGGCCTTGGTGCGGCCCGTGTGGCGACAGCCTTGGCCGAGGCTGGCGCGCGACAGTTCTTTGTGGCCTTGACCGAAGAAGGCGTAGCACTGCGGCAGGCCTTGGGCGAAGGCCCGGTGATCAATGTCTTTTCCGGCCACATGGCAGGCGACGCCGAGGCGATTGCCGGTGCCGCCTTGACGCCGATGGTCAACTCGA
Organism: Sulfitobacter sp. LC.270.F.C4; assembly: GCF_032922545.1. Taxonomy (NCBI): domain Bacteria; kingdom Pseudomonadati; phylum Pseudomonadota; class Alphaproteobacteria; order Rhodobacterales; family Roseobacteraceae; genus Sulfitobacter; species Sulfitobacter sp. LC.270.F.C4. The sequence goes on from NZ_CP136692.1 coordinate 2,219,901, forward strand.
CCGAGCAGCTTTTGCGCCAGCTTGAGACCCTGCCCGGCCATGGCTTTGGCATCCAACTCGACAGCGGCATGAACCGGCTGGGGATGGAGCCTGCGGAATGGGCGGCCCTGCGCGACATCGCACTCAGCCAGAACCCCTCGCTGATCATGTCGCATCTGGCCTGCTCAGACGAACCGGGACACGAGATGAACGACGCGCAGCTGCGCAGCTTTCACGAGATGACCCAAGGGATCGACGTCCCGCGCTCGCTCTCTGCCACGGGGGGCATCCTGCTGGGCTCTGATTATCACTTCGATGTCACGCGGCCCGGGATTGGCCTTTATGGCGGGCGGCCCTTCACCGATGCGCGGCCTGTGGTCACCCTTGATGTGCCGGTGATCCAAACCCGCAACGTCACCCCGGGAGAGACTGTGGGATATGGCAACACATGGACGGCAGAGAGCACGGTGAAGCTCGCCACCGTCGCTGCGGGCTACGCCGACGGGCTCCAGCGCGCCATGGGCAATGCAGTCGGCGCGGCCTCTTTCCAACATGACGGCATTTCGCTGCCAATTGTCGGGCGCGTGTCGATGGACCTGATCACGGTGGATGTTTCTGCGTTGGATGAAGTTCCCACGACATTGCAATTGCTGGGGCCAAAGCAGGGTGTCGATGATCTGGCGGATTGGGCCGGGACGATCGGCTACGAAATGCTCACCTCACTCGGGGCGAGATACGCGCGGACCTACGCCGAATAGTTCGGCGACTTTCCCCCATTTCGTATTGAGTGGACTGCAGATCGGCGGCGCTTTAGCGTGGCTATTTTCCCACAGGCCTGCCCCGCCCGTCTTCGGCAAGCGACAGGTAAATCACCCCAATCACTGCAAAAAGTTTACGAAAAACCTGAGGTTGTGCCATAATGTGGGCAAAACTGCGTTAAATCCTCAGCATAATTCCGCACTGAATGGGAACAAAGAAGGATAAAGAGGCGTTGGTCGGCAGAAACTTGCTTAGTAGCTCTTCCAGGGGGGAGAAAGTATGTCCCAGCTTCGTTCATTCGCCTACCTCATCCAATTCGCCTTTCAACGGCTGGCCGTTGTGGTCTTTGCCCTCGCGGCCCTTGCCCTCACCGTGGCCAGCATCATGGCCGGGATCGGCCTTTGGGATTGGATCAGTCTTGACCTTCGATATGGCGGTGAGCCTGTTGAAAACGCTGGGATGTACGCCCAGCTAACCTTGACCGCTCTTGCCGTGGGCCTGTGTTTTTTCCTGCCCACCAACCGTCGCGTCATGCAGCTTGAAACCTCGCACCGCCAGTTCAATGTCGGCATGCAGGACGTGGCCCGCGCCTACGGTGCCGTGCACGCTGCCGACCGTGCGGAAACCTTTCAGATGAGTTCGGAATTTGATTCGGTGCGCGAACGTCTGGCCTATCTGCGCGATCACCCCGACCTCAGCACGCTGGAGCCCGCCGTTCTGGAAATGGCCGCACAAATGAGCCACGTGGCCCGCGATCTGGCCGAAGTTTACTCGGATGAGAAACTGGCCCGTGCACGCAGCTTCCTGAAACAGCGCCAAGAAGAGGTCGAGTTGTTCAACAGCCGTCTGGATCAGGCCAAAGCCATCTCGACAGAGATGAAACATTGGCTCCACGAAGTCGAACTCGAAGAGAGCGTCGCCGTAGCCCAGCTTGAGCGCCTGCGTGACGAGATGCGTGAGATCATGCCGGAGCTTGGCCTCGAACGTGTGGTGCAAACCGAAGCCCCCGAGCGCCAGCCGGAGCCGACATCGCTCGACAATATCGTGATCGATCTGCCTCCCAAAGCTGCCGAGTAACACCGGCGGCAGCATCCGGCCTATTGGGTTCCCCCCCGGGATCATCACCCAAAGGCCGGATGCTTTTCCTTTGACGCCATCCGGCACCTGCGCGAAAAGGGCCCATGGCCAAATCCTCCTCCAGTTTTTCCTGCGCCGAATGCGGTGCGAAACATTCCAAATGGTCCGGGCGCTGTGACGCCTGTGGCGCTTGGAATTCGATCGTCGAAGACAAGGGCATCTCCGCAGGCCCGCCCAGCAAATCCTTGGGCGCACGGCGCGGCTCTGCCATTGAACTCACCGACCTTGCCACCCAAGAAACCCCGCCACCGCGCGCGCAATCCGGTATTGCCGAGTTGGACCGCGTTCTGGGCGGCGGCTTGGTGCCCGCCTCGGCGATCCTTGTGGGCGGCGATCCGGGCATCGGCAAATCAACCCTCCTGCTTCAAGCCGCCGCCCATTTTGCGAATTCGGGGCTAAAAACGATTTACGTCAGCGGAGAGGAAGCCAGCGCGCAGGTCCGCATGCGCGCCCAACGGCTGGGCCTTTCAGAAGCGCCCGTGAAACTAGCAGCGGAAACCAATCTGCGCGACATCCTCACCACGTTGGAAGCCGAGCGGCCGCAGCTTGCCATCATCGATTCCATTCAAACCATGTGGGCCGATAACGTCGAAAGCGCGCCGGGCTCGGTCAGTCAGGTGCGCGCCGCGGCGCATGAGTTGACCAGTTTCGCCAAACGGCGCGGGGTTGCCGTGATCCTCGTGGGCCACGTCACCAAAGAAGGTCAGATCGCAGGCCCGCGGGTGGTGGAGCATATGGTCGACACTGTGCTTTATTTCGAAGGCGAACGGGGCCACCAATTCCGCATCCTGCGCGCGGTCAAAAACCGTTTTGGCCCGGCGGATGAAATCGGCGTGTTCGAGATGACGGGCGGCGGTCTGTCTGAGGTCCTCAACCCCTCGGCGCTGTTTTTGTCGGAACGCGGCCAACCCTCCCCCGGGTCGGTGGTCTTTGCGGGCATCGAAGGCACGCGGCCCGTCTTGGTCGAGCTTCAGGCGCTTGTTGCCCCCTCGCCCCATTCCCAGGCGCGCCGCACCGTGGTGGGGTGGGATTCGGGCCGTCTGGCGATGATCCTCGCGGTGTTGGAGGCGCGCTGCGGGATTCCTTTTGCGGGGCTGGATGTCTATCTCAATGTGGCCGGCGGCATGAAAATCTCGGAGCCCGCCGCTGATCTGGCCGTGGCTGCCGCGATCCTTTCGGCCCGAGAAGACGCGGCCCTGCCTGCCGAAACCGTTGTTTTCGGGGAAATCAGCCTGTCCGGTGCGCTGCGCCCCGCCAGCCAGACGGAAAACAGGTTGAAAGAGGCGCAAAAACTTGGTTTTACGAGCGCTATTGCACCGCGCGGCGGGAAAGCCGTGGGTGCGACCGGAATTGCGCTGAATACGATGAGCGATCTGACCGGATTTGTTGGCGAAATTTTCGGGGCGGGCTGATCCCCCCTTAGACGAGGGCGAGAACGCGCATGGACGGTTTTACCATTATTGACGGGGTGGTCGCGGTGGTCATCGTGCTATCGGCACTGCTGGCCTATGGCCGCGGGCTGGTGCGCGAGCTGATGGCGATTGTCGGCTGGATTGCAGCGGCAGTGCTGGCCTTTCTCTTTGCGCCGCAGGTTGAGCCGCTGGTGCGTGAGCTGCCCTATGTTGGCGAATTCCTTGCCGACAGTTGCGAATTGTCGGTGATCGGTGCCTTCGCGCTGGTCTTTGCTGCCGCCTTGATCGTGGTTTCACTTTTCACCCCGCTGTTCTCTTCGTTGGTGCATCGTTCGATGCTGGGCGGCCTTGATCAAGGGCTTGGCTTTATTTTCGGCGTCGTGCGCGGCGTGCTTTTGGTGGCGATTGCCTTCTTCGTCTACGACACGGTCATCACGGGTGAGCGCACGACAATGGTCGAAAACAGCCGCTCCGCTGCTGTATTCTCGCGCTTTACCGGCCAGATCGAAGAAAAAGACCCGCAAGAGGCGCTTGGTTGGATCACCAACCGTTATGAGGCGCTCGTTGGGAAATGTAGCGCCTAAAGCCTTCATAAACTCTTAACACTATCGTTTTAGACAGGCGGCCAGAACAACGGGCCGCCTGTTTTGCGTTTGGGGCACATCCGGGACTGGCAGCGGTGCACCTGCTGCCCAGTTCTCGACCCCTCGGCACGCTTTATCGCGCCTGTCGCTCCTTGCGGGCGACATGCGGGGTGACAGTCGGGTGCGAAGCCCCTACATAGGCACCGACCCCACCCGGATTCGGAGTTGCCCCGTTGTCCAAGCTCATGCCACCCGCCCATCCCTTTGACACATCCTACCTGCGCGACAGCGGAGATGAGGATAAACTGAAGGAGGAATGCGGCGTTTTCGGCGTGGTTGGCGTTGCTGACGCCGCCACTTTCGTGGCCCTTGGCCTCCACGCCCTCCAGCACCGCGGACAAGAGGCAGGCGGCATCGTCAGCTACGATCCCGAAGCTGGTTTCCAATCGGCCCGCCGCTTTGGCTATGTCCGTGATAACTTCACCTCGCAGGATATCATGCAGACCCTGCCCGGCGAGTTGTCCATCGGACATGTGCGCTATTCCACCTCCGGCAACAAAGGCCCCACCGCGATCCGCGATGTGCAGCCTTTCTTTGGCGAGTTTGCCATGGGCGGTGCCGCGATTGCGCATAACGGCAACATCACCAATGCCAACGCGCTGCGCCGCGAGCTGATCGAACGCGGTTCGATCTTTCAGTCTTCCTCGGACAGTGAGTGCATCATTCACCTGATGGCGCGGTCGTTGCAGCGCAACATTCCCGAACGGATGGAAGATGCCCTGCGGCGGGTCGAAGGGGCGTTTTCTGTCGTGGCAATGACCCGCACCAAGTTGATTGGCGTGCGCGATCCGCTAGGAGTTCGCCCGCTGGTTCTGGGCCGTGTCGGCGATGGATGGGCGCTGAGCTCTGAAACCTGCGCGCTTGACATCATCGGGGCCGAATTCGTGCGCGAGATCGAGCCGGGCGAGATGGTGGTAATCACTGAGAAAGGCGTCGAAAGCCACTTCCCCTTCCGCCGCGTCGCCTCGCGTTTCTGCATTTTTGAGCACGTGTATTTCAGCCGCCCCGACAGCATCCTCGGCGGTCGCTCGGTCTATGAAACGCGCGAGAATATTGGCCGCGAACTGGCCAAGGAAAGCCCGGTTGACGCCGATCTCGTCTGCCCCGTGCCCGACAGTGGCACCCCGGCAGCGATTGGTTTCAGCCTTGAATCCGGCATTCCCTACGCGATGGGCATCATCCGCAACCAATATATGGGCCGGACCTTCATCGAGCCGACAGAGCAGATCCGCAACATGGGTGTGCGTCTCAAGCTCAACGTCAACCGTGCGCTTATCAAGGGCAAGCGGGTGATCTTGGTCGACGACTCGGTGGTGCGCGGCACGACCTCGCGCAAGATCAAAGAGATGATCCTCGACGCTGGCGCCGCCGAGGTTCACTTCCGCATCGCCTCCCCGCCTACGGCATGGCCTTGTTTCTACGGTGTCGACACCCCGCAGCGCGAAAAGCTGCTGGCGGCGACCATGTCCGAAGACGAGATGCGCGATCACCTACAGGTCGACAGCCTCAAGTTCATCTCGCTCGACGGTCTGTACCGCGCGGTGGGCGAAGCCGAAGGCCGCAAGGCCGAGTGCCCGCAGTATTGCGACGCCTGCTTCTCGGGCGACTACCCGGTCACCCCTGCCGATCAGGTCAAGGAAGGGTTCCAGATGAAGCCCGCCGCCGAATAACCTGCGAGACAGATTTTATCAAAGCAAAGGCCGCGCCCGGAACCCCGGACGCGGCCTTGTTTTTTACCACCCTCGCGGGGTCGCTTGCTTAGTTTTGCGCCGCAGGCTCGGCCGCATCATTGGCGCTGTCCGTCGCATCATCCACGGCGTCGCTGATCGCCTCTCCGGCGGCATCGACCGTATCGGTGATCGCCTCTGCCGCGTCTTCGGCGGCATTGGTCACATCCTCGGCCACCTCTGGGGCATTTATCGCCTCAGAGGCTTCGATGGCCACTTCCTGCGGCCCTTTGCCGGTGAAAAGCATATAGCCCGCCAGCGCAATCAACGCCGCCACGACCAACCAGACCAGATTCTTCATTCCATTCCCCTTAATCTACGCCCCGCGACGTTAGAGATTACCCCCGGGGCCGCATAGCCGTCAATTGCGCCACATTCGCCCCAGATCAAGGGTAAATCGCCGCAAAGCCCACGCATAGCGCGATTTTGCGGCTTGAAGATGCCCCCCTGCGGGTTTACCTTGCATTCTCGAATTAGGTAACAATCAAAGGACCATCACCATCGCTCGCAGACCTCATAACGCGCCGCCCCAACGTGACACCGGCCCGCGCGTCAACGACAAGATCCGCTCCAATGAAATCCGCCTGATCGGGGCGGACGGCGAAAACGTCGGCGTTGTGACGCCTCAGCGTGCCATGGAAATGGCCGAAGAAGCTGGGCTCGACCTTGTCGAGATTTCGCCCAATGCCAAGCCGCCCGTGTGCAAGATCATGGATTTCGGCAAGTTCAAATATGAACAGCAAAAGCGCGAGAGCGAAGCCCGCAAGAAACAGAAGATCATCGAGATCAAAGAGGTCAAGTTCCGTCCCAATACGGATACGAACGACTACGATGTGAAGATGCGCAATGTCTTCAAGTTTCTCGAAGGTGGCGACAAGGTGAAGGTCACCCTACGGTTCCGTGGCCGTGAGATGGCGCACCAGAACCTGGGTCGTGAGCTTTTGGAGCGCGTTGCTGCGGATACCAAAGACATCGGCCGGGTTGAGAACTTCCCCAAGATGGAAGGCCGCCAGATGGTCATGGTGATCGGGCCCCTGCCCAACAAGTGATCCGCTCTATGTCGGGTCCGCACGGCGGGCCCGATTGATCATCTTACAGCCTATAACGCAAAACGCCCCCGGATCGCTCCGGGGGCGTTTTCATTTTAGGGGTAGGTCTGCTTAACGCAGCAGACCGGTAATGTTCCGCACGACCGCACGGCGGTTCGCAGGTTCCGCTGACGTCGTCGGCACGCGCAGCTGGCTTTCACCGTAGCCCTGCGTGATCAGGTTGGCAGGCGGTACATCGAAGTACTCCGTCAGAGCCAGTGCAACGGTCTCTGCACGGCGGTCCGACAGGGCGAGGTTGTAGCTCGCATCGCCAACCGCATCCGTATGCCCTTCGACAAGGATCACGGTGCGCGGGTCCTTCTGGATCAGGTCACGCAGCGTGGTGCCGATATTGGCAAGCGAACGGGCCTGCTCAGGCTGGATCGCAGCAGAGCCTGTGGGGAAGCGCACGGCGTCCAGTTCCAGCTGCGGCGCGAGAGAGCGCACCTCACGGATTTCGCGCACCTGACGCAGGGAGAATGTCCGCCCCTGATCGTTGCGCAATTCCGTTTGCAGAGCCTGACGCAGCGCTGCTTCGTCCTGCGTGCTGGCGCGCTGAGCTTGCTGGGTTTCCTGAACCTGCGGCAGGTCGTTCACCACAACTTCACGCTCTTCGACAAGGTCATCCACAAGTACGTACTCGCGGCCCTGTGCGTCAAAGTTGGTGCGGCGCAACACGGTACCATCGCGCGAACGAATGGTCTCGACCCGGCTGCCATCGCTCTTGGTCACGATGGTACGGGTGGAGCCGTCGTCGAAGGTCTGCGTTTGCACTTCATCGCCGGGGCGACGCAGCAGCGCGTTGTCGTCCTTCAGAACACGCAGTTCACCAGTGTCGTCCTGAACAACCACACGGTCACCGGAACGGCTGACGATCTTTTCACCGTTGTTCAGCACCGACCCCACGGCCACGGCGCCAAGGCCAAGCAGCAAGGCTTTCTCGAAGTCCGACAGCCCGCTGTCGTCATCGTTTGAGGCCGCTGCTTCGGCTTCACCGGCGGCGGTCACTTTGGTGTCGAAATCTTCGTCCGAGGTACGCACGTCCTCTTCGGTAACTTCTTCGGTCACTACTTCTGCTTCCGCATCGTTTTCGGCAGCAGCGGCAGCCGCAGCAGCGGCGGCCTCACGCTCGGCACGGCGTTCCTCACGACGCTCTTCGCGGCGCTCGGCACGGCGGGCTTCGCGGCGCTCTTCACGGGCTTGGATCTGCTCTTCGGTCAGACCAGCGTTGTCTTCTTCGCCCACCGCTTCGCCGCTCATTTCGGCTTCGGTTTCGGCATCCTGAGCGGTTGTGGCAGCAGCTTCGTCATTCTGGACCGTTTCTGCTTCGGTCGCAGTTTCGCCCTCCAGCTCGCTTTCGACAGGCTCGGTGGTTTCTACGGGTGTATCAGCAGTTGCTTCGGCTTCTGCAGTGGTTTCGGCCTCGGCCTCAACTTCCGCGTCCTGCATGGTCTCGGCTTCAACTTCAGCCTCTTGCTCGACGACGGGTTCGGCTTCGACCTCTTGCTCAACCTCTGCTTCTGCTTCCGCTTCGGCCTCTACCTCTTCGTCAACTTCGGCTTCAGCAGTCGCCTCGGCCTCGGCTTCCGACGCAGCTTCGGCGGCAGCTTCAGCTTGCGCCTCTGCGGCATCAGCAGCTTCGTCGGCCTGTTCAACCGCGCTGTCTACAGCGGCAGCGGCGGCATCGCCGGTGGACTCAACCGCATCGGCAGCTTGATCCAAGACAGAACCGGGTTCCGCTTCGGCCTCGGTTTCAACTTCAGCTTCCGCTTCGGCTTCCACTTCCGCCGAAGCTTCCGCATCAGCGCTCAGCCCGGCGATGACGCGCAACTCTTCGGCGTTCTCTACCGTTTGATCGTCAAATGCGCAGGGAAACTCTGTCGCTTCGCCCACGGGGCCGCATTCGGCCAGATTCTGCTCCTGAGCGAAAGCGCCATGCGGGAAGGCCAATGCAAGGCTCAGACCCAGCGAAGTCGTAGATCTCAGTAGGTTTTTCATGTTCACGTCCTCATTATTACGGGAACGCCGTTCGGGCAGCGCTTGTCACCCAACGCATAATGGGGGCGCTGGTTCCGCTATCCAATATCAATACCTTATCCCATGAAAATACCGCGCCCCCATTCGGGGACGCGGCAAAGGTTTACAAAGTGTTATCGACTATCAGGCGATGGCTGCGACAGCGCGGCGGGTCATCACGCCGCAAAGATGCGCGCGGTAGGCGCCGCTGCCGTGCAGATCACTGATCATATCATCCGAACCGAGGGTGAGCCCCTCTAAGGCACCAGCCTCAAACCGGCCAGACAAAGCGGCTTCGGCCTCCGTCCAGCGGAAGACACCATCGTTCGACGCGCCGGTGATCGCCACGCGCACTCCATCACTGAACCGGGCGACATAGGCCGCGACCAGCGGAAAGCGTGAGGCGGGTTGGATGAACTTCTCGTAATGCGCGGCATGCGGAATGGGAAAGCGCACGCCGGTCACGATCTCCCCTTCTTCCAAGGCGGTGGTGAACATGCCCTGAAAATAGTCATCAGCCGCAATTTCGCGCCGGTCGGTTTCAATCGTCGCCCCGCTGGCCAAGGCCCCGGCGGGATAGCAGGCAGAGGGGTCGTTATTGGCAAGCGATCCGCCGATCGTGCCGCGGTTGCGTACCGCCGGGTCACCGATCCGCGCGGCGAGGCTGGCCAAGGCGGGATAGCTTTCCGCGGCCTCGCGCATGACGGTCGCGTGGGTCGTGCCGCCGCCAATCCAAAGCGCGCCATCGCGCATTTCCACGCCTTTCAACGCATCAATCCCCGCCAGCGACACCAGAACCGAGGGCATCGCCAGCCGCGCCTTCAGCGTGGGGATCAGCGTCTGCCCCCCGCTCAGCGGTTGCGCGTCTTCCTGCCCCAAGGCCTTGACCGCATCCGCCACGCTGCTGGGGCACTCTACTTCGAATTCATACATCTTTCATCCTTCCCAGAGGCCGCCCGTGCGTCGCCTCTTTGTCCAATACACTTTTCAGTAGGCCAAGGCGCTCAGCCATTCATCGCCTCCCAAACCCGCGCGGGGCTGACCGGCATGTCGATATGGCCGATGTCCTTGCCACCTGAACGCATGGCGTCGAGGACCGCGTTTACCACAGCAGGCGGCGAGCCAATCGCCCCCGCCTCCCCGCAGCCTTTGACGCCCAAGGGGTTGTGGGTGCAGGGCGTCTGGCAGGAATGATCCACGTCATAGAACGGCAGATCGCTGGCGCGAGGCATGGCGTAGTCCATATAAGACGCGCTGAGCAATTGGCCGTCTTCGTCATAGGCGCAGTTCTCCAACAAAGCCTGACCGATCCCTTGGGCCAAGCCGCCGTGCACTTGGCCGGTCACGATCATCGGGTTCACGACGTTGCCAAAATCATCGGCTGCGGTGAACCGCTCGATCGTGACATGCCCGGTGTCGGGATCAAGCTCGACCTCGCAGGCATAGGCACCCGCCGGATAGGTGAAGTTCGACGGGTCGTAAAAGGCGGTTTCCTCAAGACCCGGTTCGATCTCCTCTAGCGGATAGTTATGCGGCACGTAAGCCGCGAGCGTCACATCGCCCCAAGCCACGGATTTGTCTGTGCCCGCGACGCTGAAGGCCCCATCCTTCAACTCGATATCCCCTTCCGAGGCTTCGAGCAGGTGGCTGGCGATCTTTTTGGCCTTGGCGATGATCTTTTCCGTCGCCCGGACCATGGCGCTGCCGCCCACGGCCAGCGAGCGTGAGCCATAGGTGCCCATGCCCATCGGTGTGCGCGCCGTGTCGCCATGGACGATCTCGACCATATTCTCATCGATGCCAATCATATCGGCCACCACTTGCGCAAAAGAGGTCTCATGCCCCTGCCCGTGGCTGTGACTGCCGGTCATGACAACCAGCCCGCCGGTCGCGTTGACCCGCACCGTGGCGCTTTCATACAGGCCCGCACGTGCACCCAGTTGGCCGACAAGGTTCGACGGCGCGATGCCGCAAGCCTCGATATAGCAGTTCACGCCGAAACCGCGCAGCTTGCCTTTGGCTTCGCTTTCCTTGCGACGGGCTTCGAAACCGGCGTGGTCGGCAATCTCCTCTAGCTTGTCCATCGTGGCGTTGTAGTCGCCGGTGTCATATTCCACTGCCACCGGCGTGGCATAGGGAAACTCCGTCACGAAGTTCTGGCGGCGCAGTTTGATCGGGTCGACCTGCAACTCATGCGCGGCCTTGTCGATCAGACGCTCCAATTGATAGGTCGCCTCGGGCCGTCCGGCACCGCGATAGGCATCTACTGGCACGGTATTGGTAAAGACCGCCTTAACGTTCACGTAAATCAGCGGCGTTTTGTAGTTCCCCGCCATTAGCGTGCCATGCAGCCACGTCGGCACCGAGGGCGCGAAGGTCGACAGATAGGCCCCCATATTGGCGTAGGTATCGGTGCGCAGCGCGGTGAAGTTGTTGTCGGCATCCAGCGCCAGTTCGATCTTGGTCACATGGTCGCGGCCATGGGCATCCGACATGAAAGCCTCCGACCGGCTGGAGGTCCATTTTACCGGACGCCCCACCGCCTTGGCGGCAAAGGTGCAAAAGGCTTCTTCTTGGTAGTGGAAAATCTTGGTGCCGAAACCGCCGCCCACATCCGGGGCCACAACGCGCAGCTTATGCTCGGGGATGCCCAGCACAAAGGCGCCCATCAGCAGGCGGATCACATGCGGGTTCTGGCTGGTTGTATAAAGCGTATAATCGCCAGCCGAGCGGTCGTACTCGCCGATGGCCACGCGCGGCTCCATCGGGTTGGCCACAAGACGGTTGTTGACCAGTTCCAGCGTGGTGACATGCGCGGCGTCTTCGAAGGCCTTGTTCACCGCGTCTTTGTTTTCCTCAACGAAACCCCAGTCATAGCAAAGGTTGCTGGTCAGATCGTCATGCACCTTGGGCGCATCGCCTTTGACTGCGTCTTTCATGTTCACCACGGCGGGCAACTCGTCAATGTCTACGACGATTGCCTCAGCAGCATCGCGCGCCTGTGCCAAAGTCTCCGCCACCACGGCGGCGATTGGTTCCCCCACATGGCGGACCTTTTCGTGGGCCAGCACCGGGTGCTTCGGCTCTTGCATGGGTTGGCCATGTTTATCGGTGATCTGCCAGCCACAGGGCATCCCGCCGATTTCGGCAAAATCCGCGCCGGTGAAAATCTTCAGCACGCCGGGCATGTCTTCAGCGGCAGAGGTATCGACCCCCGTCAGCCGCCCATGCGCCACGTCGGAGCGCAGGAAAAACACATGGGTCTGGCGGCGCAGGTTAATATCATCCGTGTAGCGCCCCGACCCGGTGAGAAAGCGAATGTCCTCCCGTCGTTTGCTGCTAGCGCCGATTCCGCGCGTCGGTTCAAGATCCTTAGGCATAATGTCCTCCCGTTTGGTGGCGGTGCGGATGCACCTGATCTGTCACGCGGCGCCCGGTTCTGGTGGTCCTCCCTCCGCCATCACCGGTCTGCTCTGCGTGACGCTGTTCTTGGATTTACTCTGCCGCCAGCGCGCTGACGTCCTGACCACTGGCGGCCATGATCGCTTTGACGATGTTATGATACCCGGTGCAGCGGCAGATGTTGCCGTCAAGGTAGTGGCGCACCTCGGCCTCGCTCGGCTTGGGGTTGTCCTTGAGCAGGGCTGCCGCCGACATCACCATGCCCGGCGTGCAAAATCCGCATTGCAGCCCGTGGTGATCCTGAAACGCCTGCTGGATGGTGTTGAGCGTGCCATCTGGGGCCGCCTGCCCTTCGATGGTGTCGACTTCGGCGCCGTCAGCCTCAATCGCGAACATGGTGCAGGCTTTGACCGCATTGCCATTCACATGAACCACACAGGCCCCGCATTGGCTGGTGTCACAGCCCACATGAGTCCCGGTAAGTTCCAGATCATCGCGTAGGAAATGCACCAGCAGCGTGCGGCCTTCGACCTCCCCTGACGCGGGTTTGCCGTTCACGGTCATATTGACCTGTGTCATGTTCTTCCTCCCAGTCTGACGCTTGTTAGAGGCAGTTAAGCACGACAAGCCCTAGTTGAGAACATATATTTTCCTAGGGCTTTTTCTCAGCCCCCACCTGCGCTTTTGCCGGGGTTTCGCGGCTGCGGGCGGGTCGGAATTTCCTTGAGCAATCCGCCCACCCCCATGCCCGCGATATCCGCGCTGGTGACGGGAATGCCGCAGACCAGCCGCGACAGCACCCAATCCGCGCCGTTGAGCGCAGGCGAGCGGGCGCAGCCCGGCAGGCCAATCACCGCGCGGCCCCCAAGGTGGCCGAGAAAGAGCAGGTTGCCGGGGTCCACCGGCATGCCAAAACGCGTCACTTCGCCGCCTGCATGGCGCAAGGCCGACGGGGCGATGTCATTGATGTCTGAGGTGGCCGAGGCGGTGAGGATGAGGATCAGATCGGTCTGGGCTGCGGCAATGGCCTTGGCCAGCGGGGCGGTGCGATGAGGGACCGTTGTGGCATCTTTCAGCGTCACGTTCAGGGCTTTCAGCCGCCCCTCCACCGCCGCGCGGCCCTTCTCTCCGGCGCCGCCGGGGACATCGGTAATGATAAGTGTCGCATTGCGCAAGACGGGTGGCGCAAGGCGCAGCGCGCCCACTCCCGCAGCCGCGCAGGCGGTCGCCACCGCCTCGGCAGGCACGGCGTAGGATATGATCTTGATTGTCGCCACCATGCCGTTCTCGCCCATCTGTTGATGGGGCGGTACCGTGGCCAGCGTGATCATCGGATGCACCGCATTGACCGCCTCCAGCGCCGCGCGGTCCATCACCACCACACCCGGCCCATCGGAAAGCAGGTTTACCCGCCCGGTGAAGGGGTTCGACATCCGAAGACCCGGACCACAGAGCGCTTGGGCCAATTTGGCAGCACCGGCGTTTTCGTCAATGTCGCCGGGGTCGAGCCGGGCGACGATCACCTCTTCGATGCCTGCAGCCGAAAGCGCGTCGATATCGGGCTGCTCCAACACCCGCCCCTTGCGCAGACGCCCCTCTGCAACGGCCACGGAATGCGCCAGCGTCGCGTTAAGGGCATCGCTTAAAGGAACCGGGCCGAACCTCATGGCCGACGCAGGCTTTGGATCATTTGAGCGAGGATCGACACGGCGATCTCGGCAGGGCTGGCAGCACCAATGTCGAGACCGACCGGCCCGTGGATCCGTGCAGCCTGATCTGCGGCCACGCCCGCCTCTTCCAACCGCGCAAGGCGGCTGGCCTGTGTCCGGGTCGAGCCGAGAGCGCCGATGTAGAAAGCCTCTGATGCGAGCGCCACATGCAGCGCCGGATCGTCGAGTTTGGGGTCATGGGTGAGCAAAACAACGGCGGAGCGCGCGTCGAGGCCGATCTCTCTGAGAGCGGCATCGGGCCAGTCGTTCATAAGGTCACAATCAGGAAAGCGCGCGGGCGAGCCAAAGGCCTCACGCGGATCGACGACAATCGGATCAAACCCAGCTTCCCCCGCCATATGCACCAGATGCTGCGCGATATGCACCGCGCCGACAATCACCAGCCGCAGCGGCGGGTTGTGGATGGCAATGAAACGCCCGGTCTCCTCGTCCACGCCCGAACGGTCTCGGCGGAAGCGGTCTTGGTGGCCGTCGTGGGTCAGGTGCCGGGTGCTGCCGTCAAGCGCAACCTCATAGGCCACCGCCTGCCGGCTTGCGCGTTTCGCGACCAATTCGCGCAGCATCTCTAGGGTCAAAGCGTCAGGCCCGACCGGCTCCACCAGCACTTTGATCGTGCCGCCGCAGGCCAGACCCACGGCAAAGGCATCGCCGTCGCTGACGCCGTATTCCAACAGCCGTGTGCGCCCGTCTTCGATCGCCTCCAACGCCTCGACCACCACGGCCCCTTCGACACAGCCGCCTGACACCGAGCCCATCATCGTGCCATCGCCCGCCACCACCAGTTGCGCCCCTGCGCGGCGCGGCGCCGAGCCCCAAGTCTCCACCACCGTGGCCAGCGCAACGGGCTGCCCAGCCTCGGCCCAATCGAGCGCCTGTTCGGGGATCCGGTCCATCTGGTTTCCTTTCCTATCGGGGGGCAGAGTGTGTTGCTTCGCGGGCAAAGGTCAATGCGAGAACGGCACAAGCCTTCGCCTTGCACGCAGCGCAGTGCGGCACTACATCTAGGCCAAGATATCACAACACTCGGAGCCACCCCATGCCCATGCAAGCCAGCGAAATTGAAGACCTGATCCGCGCTTCCTTTCCGGACGCCAAGATCACCGTCGAAGGCAATGACGGCGTGCATATGGCGGCCATGGTTGTTGACGAAAGCTTCCGTGGTATGAACCGGGTCCAGCAACAGCGCGCCGTCTATGCGGCCCTTAAGGGCAAGATGGACGGATCGAACGGCGATTTGCACGCGCTGGCGCTGACCACACGGACGCCGGACTAACGATGTGGGGCTGGGCCGCAGCGGTTGTTCTGGGCGGGATCGCCGCCACCGCCTATGCCCAGCACCGGACGCGGCGCGGGCGGCATGTGCCGCTGTCGCAACGCCAGCCTCCGCGCCCTGAGACCGGCAAAGTACCGCTGGGGATGGAGGCGCTGGATCTAGATGCCGTGGCCAGCACCGCGCGGCGCAACGAGAGCCTAGAGCGCGGGCACACGAATTGGACGAAGAAACGGGGCGGTTTCTTTCTCGGCGGGGCCGAGTTGGACGTGAAGCCCTGGGCCGACGATGAAACCTATGCGCGGCGCTATCACGCTGCGTTCAAGAAATTAGATACGAAGGACAAATGACATGAGCGATGCCTCAAACCAGATCAAAGAACAAATCACCAAAAGCGATGTTGTGCTGTTTATGAAAGGCACTAAAGAAATGCCGCAGTGCGGTTTCTCCAGCCGCGTGGCCGGGGTGCTGAACTACATGGGCGTGAACTATAGCGATGTGAACGTGCTGGCCGATGAGGGGCTGCGTCAGGGGATCAAGGATTTCTCTGACTGGCCGACCATTCCCCAGCTTTACGTCAAGGGCGAGTTCGTCGGTGGCTGTGACATCATCACCGAGATGACGCTCTCGGGCGAGTTGGACACGCTCTTTGCCGAGAATGGCGTGACCTTTGATAAGGACGCTGCGGATAAGATCCGCGAAGCCAACGGTTAAAGCGACCACAGGTTAGACGAAAACACCCCGGAGCGGCTTGGCCCTCCGGGGTGTTTTTTTGTCCGGCACCTGCAGGCGCCCCGCGCTGCACCACCAGCGATAGCGCCCTGCAAAATCGGTGTCGAAAACCGCCCCGAACGCACCCCAAACGGGCGCGCCCCGGCAGCACCTTAACCTCAGTCTTCAATCGCCGTGATCATATCGACGCGGCGGCCATGACGCCCGCCTTCAAACTCGGTATCAAGAAAGGCATCCACGATCTCAAGCGCAAGCCCGGCCCCAATCACCCGCGCGCCCATCGACAGCATATTCGCGTCGTTATGCGCCCGGATCATCTTGGCCGAAAAGGTATCGGCACAGACGCCGCAGCGAATGCCCTTGACCTTATTGGCCGCCATCATGATGCCCTGCCCCGTGCCGCAGATCAGGATGCCAAGGTCGAACTCCCCTGCTGCGATGCGTCGTGCGGCGGCTTCGCCGTGTTTGGGGTAATCCGTGCTCTCTGCCGTTGCCGGGCCGATGTCTTCGACCTCAAAACCGCGCTCGGCCACATGGCGCGCGATGTCTTGGCGCAGGGCGATGTCGGCATGGTCGCTTGAGATGATGATGCGGGGTTTCACGGTCATGGGAGGGTGTCCTGATTGTTAGGTCGCAAAAGCCAGCGCCCAAGGGGCACTTTTCGCGCCCCCCAGAGCATATTGCCGCCCGCGCCGCAATCCCGCATGGGGTCAATCTTGCGGCACACAGTCCGTATAGATCGGCGTCATCGCGTCACTGGCCCCCTCGTGCCAGCCAAGGCGCGCACGGCCCTGATGTTCCCACCATTCATAGGACGACCCATCCGAAGGCCAGCCGTATCGCGCGCCAAAGCCGGAGGGCATGGTCTGCAAATGGATGAGCCGCCCTTCGATATAAAGCACCGCAATAGCGGGATCGGCATCGGGGACATAGACCACCGGCACCGATACCCCACGGTCACAGAGATAGGTCATGGCGGTGGTCTCGGCCCCCGCGGGCGCGGCCCAGAGCAGCGCGCAGAGGGCTGCCCTGATGCCAGTGCTCATTTGCCAGATTTCTCTTCGATCTCGGCGGCCAGCGCCTCGGCCCGTGCGGCGATCTCGGCCAGCGTGTCTTTGACACCCTGCGGCACGACGGGCACTTCGATACGCTCCGGCTCGATCTTGGTGTTGCGTAGGCTGGTCAACTCGGCCTCACGCTCGGCCAATTCGGCGCGCACTTCGGCGATGCGGTCTTCGACGCTGGCGGTTTTGTCGGCCAAAAGCAGACCGGCCATCAGCAACATCCGCGCCTCGGGCATGCGGCCCACTTGATCGCTCAGCACGCGGGCTTCATCGTCCAGCATCTTGGCGGCGGCGTGCAGATAGCTCTCTTCACCTTCCTGACAGGCGACCTCGAACTGGCGGCCGCCAATGGTGATCCGTATTTCGGGCATCAGTCGGCCCCTCCTGACTTGGGTTCTTCTTCGGCGCGGTCATCCTCGGCGGGTGCTTCGGGTTCGGGCTCACCGTCTTCGACCAGAGGTGCCAGCGCAGTCAACACGGCGTCAATCTCGGCCATCTCAATGGCGCGGGTGGCACGCAGGCTTTCCAGCTCGGCAATAACGGCGGTGTCGATCAACTTGGGGTCGGCCAGCCCTTCGGCATTGGCCAAGCGCAACTGTTCACAGGCCGCCGACAACTGCTCATTCGCCTGACGCAGACGCTGCACGTCCATATCCAGCTGGGTCACCCGGTCATTGTTGAATTCCATCTGATCGCGCAGGGCGGTCAATTCGTCCTGATGGCTTTCCTTCAGGGTTTTGACCCGGTCGGTCAGCTGAGCGTTGGCTTGCCGCTCGTCTTCCAGCGCCTGCACGATATCCTCATCCGGCTCGGCCGGGGCGGCGTTGAGCTGATCCAGCCCCTTCGCCATCCGGTCCATCGCGGCCGTGATGCGGCGTTGATATTCTTCAAGTTCACTCATCCGCATGAAGTCTCCTCGTTCGTCCTGCTCTATCGGCGGCGTTTTCGCCTGCCGTGCCCCGTGGCGGCGGCCCGTTATGGCCGCCATATTCGGCAGATAGCGCGCAGCCCACGCAATGTCACGCGCGCGAATCGCCCGGATCAGCCGGTTTCCGCAATCCTAGCCAAAGCGCAGGCAAATTGCGCCCCCCCTTTCGTTTCAGCGACTTGAGGCGCAGAGTTCACCTCTGCCCGTACCGCACACCGCTTCTGGCGCCCGGTTGTGCTTGAACTTTGCCCGATCGCTGGTATGCACAGGCCCAATCTGCCACAGCCGCAAAGGAACGCCCCGTGGATCTGACAGCCCTCGCAAGCGCAAACCCCGATCACTGGTCCAAGGCCACCGCCATTCGCGCGCTGACCCTCGATGCCGTCGCCGCCGCCAATTCGGGCCACTCCGGCATGCCGATGGGCATGGCCGATGTGGCAACCGTGCTTTTCGAAAAGCACCTCAAGTTTGACGCGGCGAACCCGCTTTGGCCTGATCGTGACCGCTTCATCCTGTCTGCGGGCCACGGCTCCATGCTGATCTATTCACTGCTGCACCTGACGGGCTACGAGCAGTTCCCCATCGAAGAGCTGAAGAATTTCCGCCAGATGGGCGCGCGCACAGCCGGGCACCCGGAGAACTTTCTCGCCGACGCGATTGAAACCACCACCGGCCCGCTCGGCCAAGGTATCGCCAATTCGGTCGGTTTCGCCATGGCCGAAGAAATGCTACGCGCGCAGTACGGGGCAAAGGTCGTGGATCACCACACCTATGTCATCGCGGGCGACGGCTGCTTGATGGAAGGCGTGAGCCAAGAGGCGATCACCCTCGCCGGCCGCCACAAACTGGGCAAGCTCATCGTGATGTGGGACAACAACAACATCACCATCGACGGCCCGGTGACCCTGTCGGACAACACCGATCAGGTCGCGCGTTTCAAAGCCGCGCAGTGGCATGTGATCGAGATCGACGGCCACAACCCCGATGAGATCGACGCGGCCCTAACCGAGGCGAAAGCCACTGACCTGCCGACGATGATCGCCTGCAAGACCCATATTGCTCTGGGCCACGCGGCGCAGGACACCTCAAAAGGCCACGGCGCTTTGACAGACGCCGACCAGATGGCCGAGGCCAAAAAGGCCTACGGCTGGACAACCGGCCCCTTCGAAGTGCCCGCTGACGTGAAATCCGCATGGGAAGAGATCGGCAAACGCGGCGCCGACACGCGCCGCGACTGGGAAGAGCGTTTTGACAAGATGCCCCGCGCCAAGCGCGAGACATTTAACCGCGCCTTGGCTTTGGACGCGCCCAAAAAGATGAGCGCGACCGTCAAAGCCTTCAAAAAGCAGATCACCGAGAGCGCGCCCAAAATGGCGACCCGCGCGGCGAGCGAAAAAGCCCTCGAAGTGCTGAACCCGATCCTGCCCGAAACGGTTGGCGGCTCGGCGGACCTGACCGGCTCGAACAACACCAAGACCTCCGATCTGGGCGTCTTCGACGTGGACAACCGCGGCGGGCGCTATGTCTACTGGGGCATCCGCGAGCACGGCATGGCGGCGGCGATGAACGGCATGGCGCTGCACGGCGGCATCCGTCCCTATGGCGGCACCTTCATGTGTTTCACCGACTACGCGCGTCCTTCGATGCGTCTGGCGGCGCTGATGCAAATCCCCACGGCCTTTGTCATGACCCATGACAGCATCGGCCTTGGCGAGGATGGCCCGACCCACCAGCCGGTCGAGCATCTGGCGATCAGCCGTGCCACACCCAACACCTATGTCTTCCGCCCCGCCGACGCGGTGGAAACGGCAGAAGCTTGGGAGATTGCCTTCACCTCGAAAACCACGCCGTCGGTTCTGTCGCTGACCCGTCAGGGCCTGCCGACCGTGCGTCTTGAGCACAAGAACAACAACCTCACCGAAAAAGGCGCCTATGTCTTGGCCGATGCCGAGGGCAAGCGTCAGGTAATCCTGATCGCCACCGGTTCGGAAGTGCATGTGGCACTGGCCGCGCGTGATCTGCTGCAGGCCGAAGGCATCGGCACCCGCGTCGTCTCTATGCCTTGTATGGAACTTTTCGCCGCGCAGGATGAAGCCTATCGCAAGCGCGTGCTGCCCGGTGGTGCCGTGCGTGTTGGCGTTGAGGCAGGCATGCGTCAGGGCTGGGACCAGTGGCTCTTTGGCGAGCGCGGCAAATACGGCAAGGCCGATTTCGTCGGCATGGACCGTTTCGGTGCCTCTGCCCCGGCCGAAGAACTGTTCGAACGGTTCGGCTTTACTGCTGAGAATGTCGCTCAGAAAGCCAAAGCACTGCTCTGAGCCACGGATCATATGGTACAAAAAAGGGGGCGACGGACTATCCGTCGCCCCCTTTTCGTTGTTCTACCCTCTGGCCTGCGGTTTACACAGCGGCCTTGTGAAAGACCTTGCGCCATATCGGCGTGACGATCTTTTCCCCGATCGGGATCAGCACCAGACCAAGCGCCAGACCAAAGAGCCCATCAATCCCCGCCGTGGTGATCCATTCGACCGCCCCCTCGAACTGGGCCGGGACCGCGTGACCGACGGCGACCGCGATGTCGTGGATCCAGTTGTAGGGCGCGGCAAAGCCCATCTGCTCCAACCCGTGAATGATGATCGACCCGCCGACCCACAGCATGGCCGCCGTGCCAACAACAGTGAGCAGTTTCAGGAACCCCGGCATCCCGCGCACCAGCCCGCGGCCCACGCTACGCGTCAGGCCAAAACGCCCCCGGTTCGCCATCACCAGCCCCAGATCATCCATTTTGACGATCAAAGCGACGGAGCCATAGACCGCGATAGTGATCATCACCGCCACCGCCGCCAGCGTGGCCGCTTCCATCCAAAAGTTACTTTCGGGGATCGCGGACAGGGCGATTGTCATGATCTCCGCCGAGAGGATAAAGTCAGTCTTGATCGCGCCTGCTGCCTTCTTCTCTTCCAGCTGTGCGGGGTCTTCGACGACCTTCTCCTTATCGGGATAATCCTCGTGCCCGTGCCCCCAGCCAAGCGCATGGGCAACCTTCTCGGCCCCCTCAAAACACAGGTAAGCCCCGCCCAGCATCAACAAAGGCGGAATCGCCCATGGCGCGAAATTCGCCAACAGCAGCCCCACTGGGAGCAGATACACCAACTTGTTGCGCAACGAGCCTTTAGTGATCCGCCAAATCACCGGCAATTCACGCTCGGCCTTGAACCCATGCAGATACTTCGGCGTCACGGCCGCATCGTCGATCACAGCGCCCGCCGCCTTCGAGCCCGCCTTGGCCGCCTGCCCGATCACGTCATCCACGCTCGCCGCCGCAACCTTGGCGATCGCCGCCACGTCATCCACAAGTGCCAGTAAACCGCTCATTCCATGCCCCTTTTTGCGTGTTGCAACCGAAGTAGCATGTGCAGCCCATCTGGCAAGTCCGAAGCCGGAGCGACCTTTACCGCTAACATGCAGGTTTAACGCTAACATCCGGAAATCATTTAGCTTTGCCCCTTTCCCCTGACTGCCTACCCCAGATATAGAGCCCGCAACCCCGACATACGGCCCCCGATCGCGCGGCCCATGACAAGGAATGCACCATGACCATCAAAGTTGGCATCAACGGATTTGGCCGCATCGGCCGCTGCACCCTCAGCCATATCGCAGCCTCGGGGCGCGATGACATCGAAGTGATCAAGGTGAACGCCACTGGCCCGCTCAGCACCGCCGCGCATCTCATCAAATACGATTCCGTCCATGGCCGTTTTCCCGGCGAAGTCTCTGTCGACGGCGGCTATATGAACCTCGGCCAAAACGACATCGAGATGATGTCGAGCTATAACCTCGAAGAACTGGACTGGTCCGGCTGTGACGTGGTTCTGGAATGCACCGGCAAGTTCAACGACGGCAACAAAGCCAACGTTCACCTTAAGAACGGCGCCAAACGCGTACTGCTCTCCGCGCCCGGCAAAAATGTCGATAAGACAATCGTCTACGGCGTGAATGACGACCAATTGACCGCTTCCGACCGAATGATCTCAAACGGGTCTTGCACCACCAACTGTCTCGCGCCCCTGGCCAAAGTCATGCACGACGCCGTGGGCATCGAAAGCGGCCTGATGACGACGATCCACAGCTACACCGGCGACCAGCCGACGCTCGACCGACGCCACGATGACCTCTACCGCGCCCGCGCCGCTGCCATGGCCCTGATCCCCACCTCCACCGGGGCTGCCAAAGCTCTAGGCGAAGTGCTTCCCGCGCTCAAAGGTAAGCTCGACGGCACCGCCATGCGCGTGCCCACCCCCAACGTCAGCGCCGTTGACCTGACCTTCCAAGCCAGCCGCGACGTGACGGTGGAAGAGATCAACGCCGCCGCCCGTGCCGCTGCCGATGGCCCGATGAAACGTGTGCTGGCCTATGATCCCGAACAGAAAGTCAGCATCGACTTCAACCATACGGAGCAAAGCTGCATCTTCGCCCCCGACCAGACCATCGTCGTCGCAGGCCGCACCGTGCGCGTGCTCGGTTGGTATGACAACGAATGGGCCTTCTCGGTCCGCATGGCCGATGTGGCCGTTGCCATGGGCCGGTTGGGCTAAGGCTTGCACGGCGGGGGCGTGGCTGTAATATCAGGCCAACCCCCGCCCGGAGCCGCGCCATGACCAATTCCATCGCCATCGTGCTGGCCCTCGTCATCGCCGGGGCGATGCTGGTCGACCTCTATGCCTATGGCGCGGACCATATGATCTATCTCGGCAAAAAACTCTTTGAATTGATCGAATGGGTTGCCTTCTGGCGGTAAGGCAAGCCGCGGCGCAAATTCCTTCTTTTCTGTCCCATCGCTATCGGTCACGAACCGAAAACTGGTCTCAACCGATTTCCACCACGCCACCGATCAAACGGCGCTGCACCAAGGCAATCTACTGTAGGTTTTGCCAAGGTTTGACAACGAAGGGGGCGTCTCCCACGGCATGCTGGCCCCAGCCGTTATCATAGCCGCCCAACGCCGCTGACGACAAAAAGACGCGGCCGCCACTCACGCGCCACGCCCCTCCCCTTCATCCTTTTAAAAATACCGCGCAGAACCGCGCCGCACACGGCCCGCCCTCTACTCAGGACGCTACTTCCGCGCAAAGCGCTCAATCAGCACTTCGTTCACCGCTGGGGTCACAAATTTGCTGACATCCCCATCAAGTCGCGCAATTTCTTTCACCAGTTTGCTGGCAATGGCCTGATGGGTGGCCTCGGCCATCAGAAAGACCGTCTCAATAGAATCGTCCAGCTGCCGGTTCATGCCAACCATCTGGAACTCATACTCAAAATCCGACACGGCCCGCAGACCGCGCACGATGGTCTGCGCCCCGACATCGCGCGCGCAGTCGATCAGCAGGTTCTCGAAAGGGTGCACCACGATCTCGACGCCGGTTTCCTCGGCCAATTGCACGCATTCCGCTTCGATCAGCGCGACACGTTCCTCAAGGCTAAAGAGCGGCCCCTTGTCGCGGTTGATCGCCACGCCGATCACCAGCCGATCGACCATACGGGCGGCGCGGCGGATGATATCGATATGCCCCAGCGTGATCGGGTCAAACGTACCGGGGTAGAGGGCTATGCGCATGTAATTGTCCTGCGTATCTGCTGCGTTGCGGCGCAGCCAAGCATTTCACCGCCGCAAGCGCAAGTCGGTTAGCGGTAGCACTGCCCCGCGGTCAGTCCGCAGAACCGCCCTGTCGTGGCTCCTGAAAACGCTTCAGTGGCCCATGATCATGCCTTCGAGGGCCTGTTTCTCCATCGACAGTTCCTGCAACTGCGCCTTGACCACGTCGCCGAGAGAGATCAGCCCCACGAGTTCCCCGTCTTCCAACACGGGCATATGGCGAAACCGTCCGTCGGTCATCTGTTGCAACACCGCGTCAGAGCGATCGTCCCGGCTGCAGGTCACCAGCTTGCGGGTCATGATGCTCTCAGCCGCCTGCTGCAGGCAGCCCGCGCCCGAACGGCCCAGTTCGCGCACGATGTCCCGCTCAGACAGAATCCCATCCGGCGTCTTGCCATCGGCCGAGATCACCAGCGTCCCGATCCGCTTTTCAGCCAGCATCGCCGCCGCCTCAGAGATCGCCAATCCGGGTTTGGCCGTGACCACCTTGCCATCGGGCTTGGTCTTGAGAATCTGCGATACGAGCATCTGGCGCCTCCTTTGATGCAGGGCAAAGTCCCCTCCAGCGTCACCGCGAAATCCTTTCATGTCAAGCTTTTGGCGCAGTCTTCTGCGCGGCTTCGGCCTCCAGCCGGGCAGTCTCGGCCCGAAGCCCGGCGGCCAGCGCCTCGGCAAAAGCCGCCAGCCGGGCGTTGCGACGGTCGTCGGCATGGCGGATCAGGTAAAAGGCCCGCTTGAGGCTGACGGCCTGCGTCAGAATGCGCCGCACGCCTTGGGTTGCGGCAAGCGAGAAGTCATGCGCGATGCCGATCCCGCCCCCCTGTTGGATCATCCGCACCTGAACGGAGACGGAATTTGATGCCAAGGCCACGCGGCTGATGCCGAGGTCGGCGAGGTAGTCCAACTCCCGATCAAAGATCATATCCGGGATATAGCCGACCATCCGGTGCCCTTGCAGATCGCCGACCGAGGTCACCTCGGGGTAGCGTGCGAGATAGCTTTCCGCGGCCGCAAGATGGAGATGATAATCCGTCACTTTCTGCACCACCAGCCGCCCCGCCGTGGGCGCGCTCACCCCGATCGCCATATCCGCCTCGCGCCGGGACAGGTTAAAGACGCGCGGCAATGCGATGATCTGCACGTCCAGATCGGGGTTTTTTGCCGCGATGGCCGCACAGACCTGCGGCAACAGATAGTTCGCCGCCCCATCGGGCGCGCCGACCCGGATCTGCCCCGAGAGTTGATCGCTTTGCACCGGTACCCCGGCGGTGGCGGCGCGCATCGCCTGCTCGGCCCGCTCTGCCCGCTGCATCAGGTCACTGCCCGCTTCGGTCAGCATATAGCCTTGGGGTGATTTGACGAAGAGCACGGTCTGCAGCGCCTTTTCCAACCGCGCCATGCGACGGCCCAGCGTTGCCGGATCAAGCCGCAGCAGCTTGCCCGCGCCCGACAAACTCTCTTCGCGCGCCACGGCTAGAAACAACCGCAGGTCGTCCCAATTCTGATCCATTTCTTCGCCTCCCCGAGCTTTGCAAAAATGCAAGACGGTTTTGCCATCCTTCCTCTGTTCCATTGCTTTTTGCAAGGCTATCGTACCGCCAACCAAAGAGGAGACCGATCATGCAAGAGATGACCCACTACCTGAACGGCGAACATGTCAAAGGCACCTCCGGGCGCTTTGCCGATGTGATGAACCCCGCCACCGGCGAAGTGCAGGCCAAAGTGCCGCTCGCCAATGGTGACGAGTTGAACAAAGCCGTGGAATACGCCCAGGCTGCGCAGCCCAAATGGGCCGCCACCAACCCGCAGCGCCGCGCCCGCGTGCTGATGAAATTCGTGGCCCTTCTGAACCGCGACATGGACAAACTGGCCGAGGCGCTGAGCCGTGAGCACGGCAAGACCCTGCCCGACGCCGCAGGCGACGTCCAGCGTGGTCTTGAAGTGGTGGAATACTGCATCGGCGCACCCGAACTGCTGAAAGGTGATTTCACCGACAGCGCCGGCCCCGGCATCGACATGTACTCCATGCGCCAAGCGCTTGGTGTGACCGCAGGCATCACGCCCTTCAACTTCCCTGCCATGATCCCGATGTGGATGTTCGCCCCCGCCATCGCTTGCGGCAACGCCTTCATCCTCAAGCCGTCCGAGCGTGACCCCTCCGTCCCTCTGATGCTGGCCGAACTGCTGGAAGAAGCCGGTCTGCCCAAGGGCATCATCCAAGTCGTCAATGGCGACAAAGAAGCGGTCGATGCGATCCTGCACCATGACGTGATCCAGTCGGTGGGCTTTGTGGGCTCGACCCCGATTGCCGAATACATCTATGCCACCGGCTGTGCCAACGGCAAGCGCGTGCAGTGTTTCGGCGGTGCCAAGAACCACATGATCATCATGCCCGACGCAGATATGGACCAAGCCGCAGACGCGCTGATCGGCGCGGGCTACGGTGCCGCTGGCGAACGCTGCATGGCGATTTCCGTGGCCGTGCCGGTGGGCGATGAGACTGCCGACCGTCTGATCGAGAAGTTGGTGCCGCGCATCGAAAAGCTGAAAGTCGGCCCCTACACCTCCGGCAATGACGTAGACTACGGCCCGGTTGTGACCGCTGCCGCCAAGGCCAATATCGAACGTTTGGTGCAGTCCGGTATCGACCAAGGTGCAGAACTGGTTGTCGACGGGCGTGACTTCAAACTGCAGGGCTATGAGAACGGCTATTTCGTCGGCCCGCACCTGTTTGACCGCGCGACTAAGGACATGGACATCTACAAGCAGGAAATCTTTGGCCCCGTGCTGACCTGTGTGCGTGCCCAGACCTACGAAGAGGCCATCGGCCTTGCCATGGACCACGAGTACGGCAACGGCACCGCGATCTATACCCGCGACGGTGACGCCGCGCGTGACTTTGCCAACCGGATCAACGTCGGCATGGTCGGCATCAACGTACCGATCCCGGTGCCGCTGGCCTATCACACCTTCGGCGGCTGGAAGAAATCCGTCTTTGGCGATTTGAACCAGCACGGCCCGGATGCGTTTAAATTCTACACCCGCACCAAGACCGTGACGGCCCGCTGGCCGTCGGGCATTAAAGAGGGTGGCGAGTTCTCCATCCCCGTGATGGAGTGATCC
This sequence comes from Sulfitobacter sp. LC.270.F.C4, assembly GCF_032922545.1. Lineage (NCBI taxonomy): Bacteria > Pseudomonadati > Pseudomonadota > Alphaproteobacteria > Rhodobacterales > Roseobacteraceae > Sulfitobacter > Sulfitobacter sp. LC.270.F.C4. The sequence goes on from NZ_CP136692.1 coordinate 2,246,565, forward strand.
ATCCCGCCGGCCGCCTTCGGGCGGCCGGCCTCTGCCGGAGGCCAGAGCCATGCAGTCCACGTTCACCATCGGAATCGAAGAAGAATACCTGCTCGTTGATAAGGATTCATTGGCACTGGCCGATGTGCCCGACGCTCTGATGACCGCCTGCCGAGAGGCGCTGCAAGATCAGGTCAGCCCCGAGTTTCTTGCCTGCCAGATCGAGATCGGCACCAAACCCTGCGAGACTGTGGCCGAGGCCCGCGAAGATTTGCGCCACCTGCGCCGCACAATTGCCGAACTGTCAGACAAGCACAATCTCGCACCGATTGCCGCGGGTTGCCATCCGTTCTCAGATTGGAAGGCGCAGGAAACTACGGAAAAACAACGCTATACCCAGCTTGAAAGCGAATTGGAAAACATCGCTCGGCGGATGCTGATCTGTGGCATGCATGTCCATGTTGGCCTCGAAGGCGACGATCTGCGGATCGACCTGATGCCGCAGCTTTCCTATTTCCTGCCGCATCTGCTTGCGCTTTCCGCGTCCTCCCCCTTTTGGCAGGGCGAAGACAGCGGACTTGCCTCCTACCGCATGTCGGTGATGGACAACATGCCCCGCACCGGGCTGCCGCCGCAGTTTGACAGCTGGGCGGAATATCAGCGCACGACCGATACGCTCGTTGACTTGGATATTATCGAAGACGCTTCGAAAGTCTGGTGGGATCTGCGCCCGTCGGTTCATTACCCGACGCTGGAGACGCGTATTTTCGACGTGCAGCCGCGCATGGCCCATAGCTTGGGCTTGGCCGGACTGACCCAAGCGCTGTGCCGAATGCTCCTTAGGCTGCGCGACGCGAACCAGAGCTGGCGCAAATATGACCGTTTTCTGATCTCCGAAAACCGCTGGCGTGCCCAACGGTATGGCACGCGTGACAGCCTAATCGATTTTGGCGATCAAAAGATGAAGGGCTTTGACACCCTTTTCGAAGAGATCGTCGAACTGCTGGCCGAGGACGCCGAAGCGCTTCGCTGTCTCGATGAGGTCTGCGCCCTGCGCGATGTCGTCGCTAAGGGCACATCGGCCGACCGTCAGCGCAAAGTCTGGGCCGAAGCGCCCGAGGGCAAGGGCGGCGAGGCCGTCGTGCGCCATCTGATCGAGGAATACCACGCCGATCTGTGACGCTTGTTGCGGCACCTTTCGGCTGATAGAATTAAACAAGTGTTCAGTTCCAAGGACACATGACTTCAGGGAGGAGCCGCGATGGATTTCGCATTGAACGAGGAACAGACCGCCATTTTCGACATGGCCCATGCATTCGGGCAGGAGAATATCGCGCCCCACGCCCACCAATGGGAGAAAGACGGCACCATCCCCAAAGAGCTTTGGCCAGAGGTCGGCGCATTGGGGTTCGGCGGGCTTTATGTCTCTGAAGAGACCGGCGGCGCGGGGCTCACACGTCTGGACGCCACGCTGGTCTTTGAGGCGCTGTCGATGGCCTGCCCCTCGGTCGCGGCGTTCCTGTCGATCCACAACATGTGCGCCAAGATGCTCGACACCTTTGCCAGTGACGAGATGAAAGAACGCGTGATGCCCAAGGTGCTCACGATGGAAACCGTGCTGAGCTATTGCCTGACCGAACCGGGCTCCGGCTCAGATGCGGCGGCGCTCAAGACCCGTTGCGCGCGCACAAACGACGGCTACACGCTGAACGGCACCAAGGCTTTCATCTCAGGCGGGGGCTATTCGGATGCCTATGTCACCATGGTGCGTACGTCGGATGACGGCGCTAAGGGTGTCTCGACAGTCTATGTCGAGGATGGCACGCCGGGTCTCAGCTTTGGCGGGCTGGAAGACAAGATGGGCTGGCGCAGCCAACCGACGGCGCTGGTGCAGTTTGATGACTGCAAGGTCGGTGCGGAGAACCTTGTTGGCGAAGAGGGCAAAGGCTTCAAATACGCGATGGCGGGCCTCGACGGTGGGCGGCTGAACATCTCGGCCTGCTCGCTCGGGGCCGCGCAAACTGCGCTGACCAAGACGCTGGAGTACATGGGCGACCGCAAAGCCTTTGGCCAGAGCATCGACCAGTTCCAGGGGCTGCAATTCCGCCTTGCCGATATGGAGATCGAGTTGCAAGCTGCGCGCACCTTCCTGCGCCAAGCGGCGTGGAAGCTCGACACTGGCGCGCCGGATGCGACCAAGTTCTGCGCCATGGCCAAGAAATTCGTGACCGAGACCGGCAGCAAGGTCGTCGACCAATGTCTGCAGTTGCACGGCGGCTATGGCTACCTTGCCGACTACGGGATCGAGAAACTGGTCCGCGACCTACGGGTGCACCAGAATCCTTGAGGGCACGAATGAGATCATGCGCGTGATCGTTGCCCGCGACATGCTCAAGAACCGCTGAGGCCCCCATGAGTGATATCCACATCCGCAAAGCGGGCCGCGCCGGACGCATCACGCTCACCCGGCCCAAAGCGCTGAACGCGCTGAGCTACGACATGTGCATCGCCATCGAAAAGGCGATCGACGACTGGCGCGATGACCCCGAGGTCGCCGTGATCGTGCTGGATGCCGAGGGTGAAAAAGCCTTCTGCGCGGGCGGTGACGTGGCACAGCTCTACCAAACGGGCAAGGATGGGGATTTCGACTTCGCCCGTCGTTTTTGGGCCGATGAATACCGGCTTAATAACAAGCTGCACGGCTTTCCCAAGCCGGTGATCTCCTTCATGCAGGGCTTCACCATGGGCGGCGGGGTCGGCATCGGCTGCCACGGCTCGCACCGGGTGGTGAGCGAAAGCAGCAAGATCGCCATGCCCGAATGCGGCATCGGTCTGGTGCCCGACGTGGGCGGCACACTGCTGCTGGCACAGGCACCGGGACGGATGGGCGAATACCTTGGCCTCACCGGTGCGCGGATGGGCGCGGGCGACGTGCTCCACGCCGGTTTCGCGGATTATTTTATCGCGCAAGCCGAATGGCCCGATCTTATCGCGCAACTGGAAGAGAACGGTGATCCCTTCATTCTCGACCGCGCGGCAAGCACCCCGCCCCCGTCCACGCTGGCAGAGGTTCAAGAGGAGGTGGACCGCCTCTTTCATGCCGAAAGCCTCAGTGAAATCGACGCGGCGCTTGCTATGTCCGACAGCGGTTTCGCCGCAGAAACAGTGAAAACCCTGCGCCGCAACTCCCCCCTGTCGATGGCCTGCACGCTTGAGATGCTGCGCCGCCTGCGCGGCCCCGACATCGGCATGGTCCCGGCACTGGAACAGGAATACCGTTTCACCGCGCGGTCACTGGAAAGAGGCGATTTCATCGAAGGTGTGCGCGCCGCGATCATCGACAAGGACCGCAGCCCCAAATGGCAACACGCCGACTGGGACGTGCCGCAGGCCGATATCGACGCCATGCTCGCCCCCTTGGGCGACAACGAATTGAAGTTGGAGGAAAATTCATGAGCAATCTTACAATCGGTTTCATCGGTCTGGGCAATATGGGCGGGCCCATGGCCGCCAATCTCGCCGCCGCTGGTCATACCGTGCGCGGCAATGACGTGGCCGGCACCACCGCCGAAGGGGTCGCCGAGGCCAAGACCATCGCCGAGGCGGTCGGGGATGCCGATGTGGTCATCACCATGCTGCCCAACGGCGCAATCCTGCGCCAAGTGGCCGAAGAAGCGGTCGCACATATGGCAGCGGGCGCGCTGCTGATCGATTGCTCCACCGTCGACGTCGAAAGCGCGCGTTTCGCGGCAGAGGCGGCGCAGAAGGCCGGATTGCTCTTTGTGGATGCCCCCGTCTCTGGCGGGATCGGCGGCGCGCAGGGCGGCACGCTCACCTTTATGGCGGGCGGCGCGGAGGCGGCCTTTGAAAAGGCCAAACCGCTGTTCGACATCATGGGTCAGAAAGCCGTTCATTGCGGCGATGCGGGCGCAGGCCAAGCGGCGAAAATCTGCAACAACATGATCCTTGGCGCCACGATGATCGCCACCTGCGAAGCCTTTGCACTGGCTGACAAACTGGGCCTTGATCGCGAACGGATGTTCGATGTGGTCAGCACGTCTTCGGGCTATTCTTGGTCGATGAACGCCTATTGCCCGGCCCCCGGCGTCGGCCCCCAATCGCCTGCCGACAACGACTACAAACCGGGGTTCGCGGCAGAGCTGATGCTCAAAGATCTGGGGCTGTCCCAACAGGCCGCGGAAATGGCCAATGCCGACACGCCGATGGGCGCGCTGGCCAAGGAACTCTACACCCGTTTCGTCGAGGAAGAAGGCGGCAAGGGCAAAGACTTCTCTGCCATGCTGCCCCGTTTTGAGCAGCGCGGCTGGCAAGGTTAAGCCGACCGCCCCCCACGCGGGAACGACATGACCCGAGCAGGCGTTAACTTCAGAATGACCCCATCTGAGGAGATCACCTGATGCGACGCCTGCTCATTACCACAATCCTGACCACCGCCTGCGCGACCGGCCCGCTGGCCGCCGCCGGAACCGGCTTTGCCCCGGCCCAGCCCGCGGTTGCCTTTGACAGCAGCGGCCCTGAGACGCTTTGGCTCGCCAAAGACGACAAGGGCGATAAGGGCAAAGACAAGAAAGACAAAAAGGCCAAGAAGAAGGACAAGCAGGAAAAGAAGGCCGAGAAGAAGAGAGAAAAGCGCGAGGAAAAGGCCGAGAAGCACAAAGAGAAGAAGGCCAAAAAAGACAAGAAAGACGATAAGATCGAGATCAAAATCAACGGTGATAAGGTCAAGATCAAAGGCGATGAGGTCAAACTGCCCAAGGGCATGGACCGCGCCGACTTTGATGAGCGCGTGACCCGCTTTACGCAGGACCGCGAGACTGTGGTCACCCGTCTTTTGAACACCCCGGCGCCCGAAGGGCGTGACATGGCCGCTATCCTCGGTGCGGCGGCGCTTGCCTTGGCCGCGCCTGAATTGAACGCAACCGCCGTGCCCGAGGACGAGCTGATTACCTATCGCAACTGCCCCCCCGGTCTGGCCAAGAAAGACCCGCCCTGCGTGCCCCCCGGACTGGCAAAACAGGGCGTGACTTATGAACAATGGGCCAGCTATTCCGACGATGAGCTGGACACTCTGCTGGAAGAGCGCCGCCAACCCTATCTTGAGGCCGATCCGCTGACCGAACGCGAGTTGCTCCTACTGGAGTCCAACCAGATCGCACAGCTCTACAGCCTTGATGCCGCGCCTGCTGGCCATCGCTACGCGCTGATCGATGGTCAGCCGGTGCTGCTCAGCAACGAAGATCACACCGCCCTGCTGCGTATCAACGAATTGGCGCGGGTGCCCACCATTGGCTCAGGTGTGAACATCGCTCCGACCGCCGCGCTGACGCAGGCGGACCTCATCAATCTCTACCGTCTGGCCGAGCCGGAAGAAGGCTATAACTACGCGGTACTGAATGGGCAGGTGATTTCGCTGCGCGATAGCGCTTATGAGACGCTGCAACTGATTCGCATCGCCCGCGCCGTATTGTAAGGACACGCCGCAGGCCAAGCCAACCAAGTGGCGGCGGTTATTCCGCCGCCACTTTTGTTTGCTTATATAGCATCGGCTTGAGGTACTTGCCGGTATGGCTTTCGGCCACGTCCGCGACCTTTTCGGGCGTCCCTGTAGCCACAACCCGGCCACCGCCGTCACCACCCTCAGGGCCGATATCGATAATATGATCGGCGGTTTTCACCACATCTAGGTTATGCTCAATCACAACCACGGAATTGCCCTGATCGACCAATTCGTGCAGCACTTCCAACAGCTTGCGCACGTCTTCGAAATGCAGACCCGTTGTCGGTTCATCAAGGATATAAAGCGTGCGTCCGGTGGAGCGTTTGCTCAACTCCTTGCTGAGCTTCACCCGCTGCGCCTCACCGCCCGACAGGGTCGTGGCCTGCTGTCCGACCTTGATATAACCCAGCCCCACGCGCATCAGCGCATCCATCTTTTCACGGATCGACGGCACGGCGGCAAAGAAGCTTTGCGCATCTTCCACCGTCATATCGAGAACATCGGCGATGCTCTTACCCTTGAACCTCACCTCCAGCGTCTCGCGGTTATAGCGCGCGCCTTTGCAGGTCTCGCATTCCACGTAAACATCCGGGAGGAAGTGCATCTCAATCTTAATGACCCCGTCACCCTGACAGGCCTCGCAACGCCCGCCTTTGACGTTGAAAGAGAAACGCCCGGGCTTATAGCCGCGCTCTTTCGCTTCCGGCAAACCGGCGAACCAATCCCGGATCGGCGTGAATGCCCCGGTGTAGGTCGCTGGGTTCGAACGCGGAGTCCGACCGATGGGCCGCTGGTCAATATCGATGACCTTGTCGAGATGTTCCAACCCTTTGATGGTCTGACAAGGCGCAGGTGTCTGCCGCGCGCCATTCAGGTTCATCGAAGCGGTTTTGAACAGGGTTTCGATCGTGAGGGTGGATTTGCCGCCCCCCGACACGCCCGTAACACAGACGAATTTACCCAGCGGGAAATCTACTGTCACATTCTGCAAATTGTTGCCGGTGGCCTTCACGACCTGCAGCTTCTTCTTGTTCCCCTTGCGCCGCTTCGCCGGGACCGAGATTTCACGAACGCCGGTAAGATACTGACCAGTAACAGAATTCGGATCATTCGCCACCTGTTCTGGCGTGCCATGGCTTACCACTTGCCCGCCGTGAACCCCAGCACCCGGCCCGATGTCGAACACATAATCAGCCTCGCGGATGGCCTCTTCGTCATGCTCTACAACGATCACCGTATTTCCCTGATCCCGCAGGTTCTTCAAGGTATCCAGCAATCGGTCATTATCGCGCTGATGCAGCCCGATCGACGGTTCATCAAGCACGTAAAGCACGCCCGTCAGGCCAGAGCCAATCTGGCTTGCCAAGCGGATACGCTGGCTCTCGCCACCACTTAAAGTACCACTTGAACGCGACATCGTAAGATACTCAAGACCCACGTTATTTAGAAACCCAAGACGTTCCCGGATTTCCTTTAGAATGGCTTTCGCGATTTCATTCTTCTGCGGGGTCAGATGGTCTGGTACCGCCTTGCACCAGTCAAAGGCTTCACGGATCGACATCTCCACCACCTTACCGATGTGGAGCAACTCGTTCTCATTGCCAGTCGTGGGGCCAATCCGTACCGCAAGCGCTTCGGGCCGCAAGCGATAGCCGCCACAGGTGCCACAGGGGCGGTTGTTTTGATAGCGTTCAAACTCCTCGCGGACCCAGTTGCTGTCCGTTTCGCGGTAGCGGCGCTGCATATTGGGGATCACCCCCTCAAACACGCGCTTGACCTCATAAACGCGCCCGCCTTCGTCATAGCGGAAGGTAATCTCTTCCTTGCCGGAACCACGAAGGAACACCTCTTGCACCTTCTCAGGCAAGTCTTTCCAGCGGGTCTTTTGGTCAAAATTATAATGTTTCGCAATGGCTTCGATGGTTTGCTTAAAGTACGGGGACTTCCCCTTACGCCAAGGCGCCAAGGCCCCGTCATAGATTTTCAGGTTCTGATCCGGCACCACCAAACGCTCGTCAAAAAAGAGCTCGACACCAAGGCCATCACAAGAGGGGCAAGCCCCAAAAGGCGCGTTGAAGGAAAACAGTCGCGGCTCAATCTCAGGAATGGTGAAGCCACTGACAGGGCAGGCAAATTTTTCCGAAAACGTATGACGCTCGGGCTCGCCTTCATTGGGCGCCGTTTCGAGAATGGCGATGCCATCGGCAAGGTCGAGCGCCGTGCGCAGCGAGTCCGCCAGGCGCGTTTCCAGCCCTTCGCGCACCACGATCCGGTCGACGACAACATCAATGTCATGGCGGAATTTCTTGTCCAACGTCGGCGGCTCATCCAGATCGTAGAATTCACCGTTCACCTTGACCCGTTGAAAGCCTTGCTTGCGCAATTCTATGAACTCTTTGCGGTATTCGCCTTTGCGGTCGCGAATAATCGGCGCCAGCAGATAGGCCCGCGTGCCCTCTTCCATGGTCATGATCCGGTCGACCATGTCCTGCACCTGCTGGGCTTCGATAGGTTTGCCGGTGGCCGGGCTATAGGGAGTGCCGACGCGGGCGAACAACAGCCGCAGATAGTCGTAAATCTCGGTCACCGTGCCGACGGTGGATCGGGGGTTCTTTGAGGTGGTCTTCTGCTCGATTGAAATCGCGGGGCTGAGACCGGAAATGTGATCCACATCCGGTTTTTGCATCATATCAAGGAACTGCCGCGCGTAGGCCGACAGTGATTCCACATAGCGCCGCTGCCCTTCGGCATAGATCGTGTCGAAGGCAAGGCTCGACTTGCCCGAGCCGGAAAGCCCGGTAATTACAACCAGTTGGTCACGCGGAATATCCACGTCGATGTTCTTTAGATTGTGCTCGCGCGCGCCGCGCACTTCGATGTTCTTCAGCTCAGCCATGACATGCCCCTCTTAACGGTTTGTACATAGGTGCTGATGCAGTGTTTTCCAACGGAAAAGTGAGAACTAAACAGGAACGCACCGACTGCGACGTCGGGCCGCACCAAGGAGGAGATGTGCCACCAGCCCCATAACAAAGGCCCCACCCGCCAATAAAGGCAAGGCCGCGCCGCCAAAGCTCGCTAACCCGAACGCCATGACCGGTGTGCCAAGGCTGTTTCCAAGGTTCCCCATCTGCGCCACTGCGCCGTTTGCCTGCGCCTGCGCGGCGGGGCCGCTGTTGAGTTGCGCGACCGCGGTAAAACTTGCGCCTTGGATCAGGCCCATGGCCCCAGCCAGTGCCAAACAGGCCAAGGGCGCGCCGGGCGCGAGCCAGAGCCAAAGCATAGAAAGGGCGGAAAGGGCAAAACCAGTTTGCACAACAGAGACCGCCGGTAGACGGCGGAGCAACGCGACGCCGATGGTCATCGAGACCGCGATGCTGGTCAGCGGCATGGCCGCCATCGCGGGCGCGCGCCATGCTTCCGGGAGGTAGGGCGGCAAGACAGTGAGGATGGAAACGAAACTGAATGTATAGAACAGCCAACCCGCCGCCGGGGCGGAAAGGAAGGGAGAGCGGTAGATCGCGAGGTGATCACGCAGTATCTGCGGCAAAGAGAATGGCGGCTGAGGGCCCTCGTCCGGCAGACTGCGTAAGCTGCCGGAAAGCACCAGCGCACAGCCCGCCATATAGAGCGCGTGGACGGCGAAAAGCGCAGGCACGCCCCATGTCAGCGCAAGCGGGCGGCCTATGAGGGTCAGGATCGCGAAAGCCACGCCAAAGAAGGTGCCCCAGAGGGTCAGGGTAAACCCACGGTCCTTCACGGTACTGAGTTGCGCAATCAACGTCGGCGCAGCAACGACGATGGCCAGATGCGACAGCCCTTCGACCACGCGGCTGGCCAGCATCCAACCGAAATCCGGCAGCACTGCCTGAAAAGCCGATACAGCCGCGCCAAGCCACAGGGCAAATAGCAGCGCGCGACGGTAGCGGATACGGGCGACCACCAGCCCCGCCACAACGCCAAGGAGGATACCGACACCGCCCACCATTGAAACCAAGAAGCCCAGCGACGCTCCGGCCTGCGGATAAATCTTTGGAAGCAGGTCGAAGATGACGCTCATCTTCCCATATTGCGCCGCCGCCCCCAGGCCCGCGGCCCAAAGCGCGAACACGCGCGGAAAGGAGGTTTGGTCAGCCATTAGCTCTCAGTTCTTCTGGGCCAGCGCCCAAGCGCAAAGCGGCATTTCGGGATCGTTAGTCAGGTCATCCGTGTTTTTATCGAAACGCGGCGGCCAGTCGGGTTCAAGATTGCGGGCGGCGGCGGCACGGTTACCCCATTGTCGCGCGATGACCCGGCTCTCGTCGAAGCCGGCTTCGATCAGCAAGTTCTTCAGCCCCCGTGCGGACCAGCGCGAATTGTCATTGGGGGCCGCATGAAAGGGGATGAAAAACGGAACAGCGATCCAGAAATACCCGCCCGCTCTGAGCATCTGTTGCACATGGGCCAGCGCCGTATAAGGCCGGTCAAGATGCTCCCAGACCTGATTGGCGAGGATCAGATCAAACTGCCGCACGGCACTGGTTTCGGGGTCGGTAAATGGACCTGCGCAGATGTCATAAGCCGGGTAGCCAAACTGGATATAGCTCTTGAATGCGAAGCGCTTACCGAACCTGCCAGAGATTTCGGCGGCATCCAGCGTCGCCGGGTTCAAACGGCCAATCAGCCGACGGCTGCGGCGGTGCATGACGACACGGTTAAGGCTGACCACGACATGGCTCCCGACGGATTGGCCAAATTGCGGCGGGGCGAGGCGCGGTCAATGCACCCTGCCCCGCCCGCGTTACATGTGGATCACGCGGTCAAAGGCGTCGAGCACGGATTCGTGCATCATCTCGCTGAGTGTTGGATGCGGGAAGACGGTGTTCATCAGGTCTTCTTCGGTGGTCTCCAACTGGCGGCCCACGACGTAGCCTTGGATCAGCTCGGTCACCTCGGCCCCGACCATATGCGCGCCCAGAAGTTCGCCAGTTTTGGCATCAAAGATGGTTTTCACCAGCCCTTCCGGCTCCCCCAAGGCCACGGCCTTGCCATTGCCGATAAAGGGGAAGCGACCAACCTTGATGTCATAGCCTTGCTCTTTGGCCTTCGCCTCGGTCAGGCCGACAGAGGCGACCTGCGGGTGGCAATAGGTGCAACCGGCGATGCTTTCGGGTTTGACGGGATGTGGTTTCTGGCCCGCGATGAGTTCGGCCACCATCACCCCTTCATGGCTCGCTTTATGCGCAAGCCACGGCGCACCAGCGATGTCGCCGATGGCATAGAGCCCGTCGACACCAGTGCGGCAATATTTGTCCGTCACCACATGGGTCCGGTCAACTTTGACGCCAAGTTCTTCCAGGCCCAGACCTTCGGTATTGCCGACAATGCCAACCGCAGAGATCACGGTGTCGAACTCAAGCTTTTCGACTTTGCCGTCACGTTCGATATGGGCGGTAACCTTGTCGTCCGCACGGTCGAGTTTCTTGACCGTGGCCTTTTGCATGATGGTCATGCCCTGCTTCTCAAACGCCTTCTTGGCGAATTTAGAGATTTCTTCATCTTCTACTGGCAGAACACGGTCCATCACCTCGACCACGGTCGTGTCAGCGCCGAGTGTGTTGTAGAAGCTGGCGAATTCGATCCCGATGGCGCCGGAGCCGATGACCAGCAGCTTCTTGGGATCATGGACGGGCTGCAAGGCGTGGCGGTAGGTCCAGACGCGCTTGCCATCCGCCTCGAGCCCCGGCAGTTCGCGGGCGCGGGCGCCGGTTGCCAAAACGATATTCTTGGCCGTCAACTCTTCGCTGCCCTTGTCAGTTTTGACAGAGACCTTGCCCTTTGCCGGGATCGAGGCTTCGCCCATGAAGACGTCGACCTTGTTCTTCTTCAGCAGATGTTTGACCCCGCCTTCCATCTGCTTGGCGACGCCACGCGAGCGTTTGACCACCGCTTCGAGATCATAGTCGATCTTATCCGCTGCCAGACCAAAGTCCTTGGCGCGGTGCATCAGGTGAAACACTTCGGCAGAGCGCAGCAGCGCCTTGGTGGGGATACAGCCCCAGTTGAGGCAGATGCCGCCCAGATTTTCTCGCTCAACAACCGCGACCTTCAGGCCTAGCTGTGCGCCACGGATGGCGGCGACATAGCCGCCCGGCCCCGCACCGATCACGATCAGATCAAAGGATTTGGCAGCCATGGCAAGGACCTCGCGTTAGGGTTTGCAAATATAGTTTACCGCTAAACCATATTTGCAATCGCCACAACCACGCGAATTTACCCTGCCCTGCCGAAGCTCAGGCCGCTTGCAGCTTTTCACGCAGCTGTTTGACGGTCCGACCATATCCGCCTTGGTCGATATAAGAGGTCTCCTGCGCGGTGAAACTGCGCGACAGCGCCGCGTTTCGGTAGGGAAAGCGGCCAAACTGACGGATCACTTCGCGGTGCGCGCGGGCGTGCAGCAGGTTGCTGCCATTGCTTTCCGGCATCCGTTCGCACATCAAACGCACGCAACGGTCCTGATCGCAGAGGTTCTCTGAATGCATCAGCGGCAGGTAGAAAAACTGCCGCTCGGGCGCTTCCACGCGCATGTCCCAGCCCTTCTCGATCCCCAGCTTCGCGGCCGCGAGCGCGATACGATCGCTGGCAAATGCCTTGCCGGTATCGCGGAACATATTGCGCGGGAATTGATCGGTCACGATCAAAAAGGCCAGCGCGTCGGTAGGATTGGTCAGCCAATGGTTCAGCTTGCCCGCCTCTGCCTCACTCCAGAGCCCCTCGAAACGGCTGCGGATCTCGGCGTCCAGCGCATCGGAACTATTGTACCATCCCGCCGGACCCACGTCCTTGAGCCAGAAATTCAGTACATCTTGGGGTTCTGCATTTGTGGCAGCCATCCCGCACACTCCTTTGCCGTCATCTGGGCGTTTCGTTAAAGTTAAGAACGTCTTACCCCAAAAGCCTAGTCACGTTTTATGTCATCCGCGACATCGTTATCGCTATCAGGGGCGTTTTTGTCAGCTTCGGCGTTTTCTTGGGCAGCTTCTTCGGCGGCTTCCTGTTCCGATTCAATGGCATACTCTTGCGCGATTTCCACGGCCACAGCGGTGGCAGAGGGGTAAATCGGCACGTAGTTGCCCGTTTCGTCCACCGGAACCGCAGCACGCTGCGTCTTACGGTAGGAAGCATAGCCGGCCAGCGCGGCAAAGAGCACGGCGGTAAAGAGGTAAAAGCCCCCCGGCCCCAGAGCCGTGCCCATCATCCAACCGGTAATCACCGGGCCAAGGACGGCACCTAAGCCGTTGATAAACAACATCCCACCCGAGGCCGCGGCCATGTCCTCTTGTTCGAGGAAATCGTTGGTATGGGCCATGATCAGCGAGTAAAGCGGGTTCGACATGCCGCCCACAACAAAGGCCGTGGCGAGCAAGATCGGGAAAATATGCCCCAGCATCATGCCGACCATGGAGCCCGCGCCACCGATCAGCGCGGTGATGACGATCAGGCTGCGTCGGTCCATCCGGTCAGAAATCCAGCCGATGGGATATTGCAGGATCACCGAACCGACAAAGAAGGCCGCCACGAAAAGTGAGATCTGCGCGACGCTCAGACCTGCCTCGGCACCGTAAACCGCCGCCATGCCGAACTGCGCCGAGAAAACACCGCCCAAAAGGAACATACCGACACAGCCGAGCGGAGAAGTCTCCATCAGGGTGCTCAAACTCATCGGTTTGGTGGTGCCGAAGGGCGGTGTGGGGCTGATCGACAGCAGGATCGGCGTGACCGCGATGCTCACCAAAACCGAAGGAATAACAAAGAGCACAAAGCCCGACGGGTCAGCCGTCAGCAACAGCGCTTGGGCGATGACGATGCCGAGTGTTTGCACGATCATATAGGCCGAAAGCGCCTGCCCCCGGTTCTCGTTGGTGGCGGCATTGTTGAGCCAGCTTTCAGCGGTCACGTAAACAGCCGAGAAACAAAAGCCGATCAGCACCCGGCCCAGCGACCAGACGATGGTATTGGGGAATGTCGGGTAGAGGATCATCACCGCCGAGATCAGCGAGGCCAGCGCCGCAAAGACCCGCACGTGGCCCACACGCCGGATCATCCCCGGCGCCATCCGCGACCCGCCTAAAAAACCGACGAAGTAAGCCGACATGACGATCGACATTTGCAGGGTCGAAAACCCTTCGATGCCGCCGCGAATACCCAGCAAAGTGCCCTGCATGCCGTTGCCGACCATCAACAGGCACATGCCCAGCAATAGCGCCCATGCGCTTGAAACCACTTGAATCATCGGTCAATTCCTTGTTCGCCCAAGCCCTCCCATGGACGGCAATCGCAGGCTAGTCACCCCCTAGAACGACATTCAAGCGGGTTTTTGCGCCTCAGGCAGCAGAAGAGAGGAATCGCCGTATGAAAAGAAACGGTATTTTTCGGCGATGGCATGGGCGTAGATGTCTTTTACCTGCTGCACGCCCATCAGGGCCGAGACCAGCATCATCAGCGTGGATTTGGGCAGGTGAAAATTCGTCATCAGCCCGTCGGTCACGTTGAAGTCGAACCCCGGCGTGATGAAAATATCGGTATCCCCTTCCCACGCCGCGATCTGCCCGCCGCGCGCCGCTGTTTCGATCAGGCGCAGCGCGGTGGTGCCCACGGGGATCACGCGCCCTCCGGCGGCACGGGTGGCGGTGATCTCTTTGGCGGCCTCGGCGCTCACCCGGCCCCATTCGGCGTGCATTTTGTGCTCGGAAATGTCATCGACCTTGACCGGCAGGAAGGTGCCCGCCCCGACATGCAGGGTGACATGGCTAAAGGTGACCCCCTTGGCCGCCAGCGCCCCGAGCAGCGCCTCGTCGAAATGCAGCGAGGCCGTGGGGGCCGCGACCGCGCCTGCGTGGCGGGCAAAGACGGTTTGGTAATCCGTCATATCCTGCGCGTCAGCCGCGCGCTTTGCGGCGATATAGGGCGGCAGCGGCATGGCCCCGGCCGCATTCAGCGCAGCATCGAAATCATCACCTGTGCAGTTGAACCGCAGATGCCCCTGCCCGTCTTCCACCGCCTCAAGCGTGGCGCGCAGATCGTCGGAAAAGACGACTTCTTCGCCGATTTTCAGCTTGCGCAGGGGTTTGATCAACGCCGACCACGTGCCATCGCCGCGCGGCTCTAAAAGCGTGACTTCGATTTTGGCCTGCACCGCCCCTTGGGCCGAGGCACGGTGGCGCAGCCCAGAAAGCCGCGCCGGGATCACGCGGGTGTCGTTCAGCACCAAACGGTCGCCGGGGCGCAGCCAGTCTGTCAGGTCGGTCACGCGGCGGTCATGCAACTGATCCCCCGCGGCCACCAACAACCGGGCAGAGCTGCGCGGATTGGCGGGGCGCGTGGCAATCAATTCCTCGGGCAGGTCGAAATCGAAATCGGAGAGCTTCATCGGTCGGCGTTCCTATTGGTCTGGCAGCATAGGTCGCCCGGCGCTTAGCGGTCCTCTGGCACCCGGGCAACCGGATTCGCTTGGCCCTGCACCGCCGGGGGTGTTGGGGGCGGGCGGCGGAACAACTCGCGGAACATGCCGGGCGTGAGCGCCGAGAGCGGATTGACCGAGACGCTCGGCTCTTTCGCGGCACCGGTCAGACGGTAGTTGAACCCGATCAGCCCCTCGCCTTTGCGGGTGAACAGCGACCCGATCCCGTTGAACATATAGACCGGAGAGATCACGCCCTGCATGTCGATCAACCCACTGTCGAGCGCATAGACCCCATCCATCGACAGCCCCAAGGACGCGCCCACGGCGCTGGCCTCGGTCAGGGTCAGGCGGTTCGGGGTCAGGCGAAACTTCGCCTCAACATCGTCAAAGTAAATGCCATCGCCGTTGAGTTCGTTGATCAGCCCCACGACCGAAATGGCATTGACCAGCGCCGCGATCCCCGGCGCGTCTTGAATGGCGACATTGCTGACCTCAAGCTGCCCATCAAAGGCCCCGCCTGACCCGACAGGCAGCAGGGTAAGCGACAGATTGCCCCCGACGACCTGTTTCACCAGCCCGGCCGAGCGCAGTATCCCGCCCGCATCATCCGAGACCACGCGCACCGCGCTGCGCCCGCCTTGGGGCAGGACCCGCCCTTGTACAGGCGTGCCGCCGTTGAGCCGCGCGGTAAAGGATCCGTCCATCCCCTTGGCCGTGTCAAAGGTGCCTGCAAGGTTCGTGAGGTATATCGTATCGGTGATCTGCAACCGGTCCAGCGCCACGCGCATCGGCGGTCCGGCTTGCCCCCCGGCCCCGCCAAACTCCGCCCGGCGCATGTCCAGCGTGCCGCCGCCCAGCACCACCTGCACTGGATTCCCCTTGCCACGCCCGATCAGTTGCACGGGGATATCAAGCCAGTCGCCGCGCCGCAGCCGGTCGATCCGCACGCGGTCCAACGCGCCGCCGGGTTTCAGGTCGATGGAGCCTGCCCCCCGCAGCCCCGGCGCGTTCAGTTGAAAGGCGTCGATGTTCGGCGTCTCGCCCAACCGTCCCACCAGCCGCAGCTCGCCCTTGACCTCCGGTGCCTTGGACCACGATAGCTGCGGCACGGAGACGCCCAAGCCCGCCAAATCGCTTCGCAGTGAAAACCGCGGTGCCGCGCCTTTCTTGAGGTCCACCGCAATCTGTCCGCTGCTCTCCCCGCGAAGGCTGCCGGGGGGCAGTGCGACGCCAAAAGCTTCGAGCCCCGCAGGGGTCAGCGCCACTTGGGCAGTCAGCCTGCTTTCGTCAGAGCCGGGCCCAATCGCCTGCGACCATTCCCCGTCGAAACCCACGCCATCGATACGTCCTTCGCCGCCGATGGTGATCCGATCATTGCTGGCGGTGATGGCCAGTTTGCTGGCCTGAAGGCTGCGGTTCTTGACCAGCGTATCGGTCGAAAGCGACAGCAAATCCCCCGCGAAGTGATAGCGCACATCTTCGGGCTTGCCGCCCTTTTTCAACGGCAGCGCCAGCGTGCCTTTCAGCACCGCCTCCCCATCCGCAAGCGTCACCGGCAGCCCGGCCTTTTCCATCACCCGCATCGGCGGCTGGTTCAGCAGCGACAGCGCGGCGGTCAGGGTTGACCGGGTATTGAGCCGGATCACCGAAGGGCTGCCGTCTTTCACGCGCACATCCGGGATGATGAAAGACGACCCATCCAGCGTCACCGCCCCGCCCTGCGGCGCGATCACCTCGCCTGCGTCCACCGTGACGACAAGACGATTATCGAGCAGGCTCATATGGCCGCTGCCGTCGGTGATATGCGGCAGGGTTTTCAAAAACCGCACCTCGGCCCCGGCGTAGTCGAAGGCCACATAGGTCTGCGGCACCTGCCCCGGTGCCATGCGCAGCGCCAGATCAAGGTTGCGCATCCGGCCTGAATGAAGGTTCTCGGCGAGCCATTTGCGGGTCTTGGGTTTCACCCCCTCGGGCCAGAGCGCCAGCAGACGCTCCGGGCTCAGCCTGTCCATGCGCCCGTCGAGCGACAGGTTCCAGCCCTCAGGCTCGGCCACAAGCGCCCCATTAAGGCACAGGCTACGGCCCTGATCGCTGATCTCCAAACGGCCCAGTTTCAGGCGAAACGGGTTGAGGCTGAGTTCAAAGTCGATATCCGCCTGATCCAAGGCCACCGTCTCGGGGTAGACTTCCGCCGGATTGGCGCGCAGATCGCGTAAGGAAAACTGCCCCACCATCCGCCCCGGAATGCCCCCCGTGACATCGCCCAGTTGTGAAGTGCCGGTGATGTTGCCCGACACCCAAGGGCTGTCGAGTGACATCTCGTCAAAGCGCAAAAGCTGGCGCGCGGGGTCATAGCTGAAGTAGCTCTGCGCCCCATCAAAAGGGATCGGCTTGGTCTGCGAGTTGGGCTGCAACACGCCTTTGCCGATTTGCAGCGATGCGTTGATCGGCGCAAAGCGGCCCGCGCTGTCGATCCCGCTGCGCACCGCGCCCGAAATATTGGCGCGCAGCACCTCTAGCCATGAAAACGCAGGCCCCTGTGCTGCGATGTCGCGCGCATCGATCCCGTCGAATGTCACACCAAAGGTCGCGGCATTCTGGCCGATGCGGCTGCTGTAATTCGCGGCATTCTGGCCGATGCGGCTGCTGTAATTCGCGGTGAGCGTGGCCACATCGGCCCCACCGCTCAGCACCGCAAGATCGGCCGACAGGTCAAGCTGATCGCCGCTGCGCGACAGGCGCAGCCGCCCGCCATCGCCGGTCCAAGCCCGGCCCGCGCGGGCATCCTCGAACCGCAGGGTCAGGGCGCGCAGCTCAACCGAGCGTAGGGCCGAGAGCGCGGGGGCGGCCAGCACCTCGTCGATCTGACCGATGAGTTGCGGCAGGGTCGCGGCCTCACGCTCAGGCGGGGCGATCCCGGCCCCGGCAGAGAGGCTCACCCGGCCATCCGCCCCCCGGCGCAGGTTTGCCACCACGCCTGAAAGGGAAATCGCCCGCGGCTGTGCCACACCGCGCAGCAGTGACCGCATCGACAGGCTGGCCTTGAACTCATTGAAACTGACGATCTCGTCGCCTTCGGGGGTGGTGACAAAGATATCTTGCAGCCGCACGCGCGGCCGCCAGCCTTCGTCGACGACGAATTCCATCGCGCCGAAATCCACCCGCGCCTGCGGCAGCGCAGTCGCGATCCGCGCCTCGATCCGCTCTTGCACCCAAAGCGGCGCGGGGATCGGACGCCCGGTGAAATAGACCGCCGCCCCCGTCGCCAGCGCCGCCAATAGCACCAACACCACAACCAATGCGATCCCCGCGCGGCGGCGCGGCCTGCGGCGGGACGACCCTTCGCCGTCTGGCGCAGGGGGGCTGGAAGGGGATGGGTCGCGCATCGGGCTCCGGTTCGGATAGGGCGGCTTTCGGGGGCGGCTTTGACGTTGTCAAATCAGATGCAGTATGACAGCCCTGAACGACCCTTCACAAGCCAAAGGAACCGCCCCATGTCGCAGATCGGACCCCAGCCCGGCCAACCGGCCCCGGATTTCACCCTTCCCGTGACTGGCGGTGGCGAGATTACGCTGTCTGCGCAGCAAGGCGGCCACGTGGTGCTGTTCTTTTACCCGCGCGATGACACGCCCGGCTGCACCAAGGAATTGATCGGCTTTTCCGAGCGGCTGTCGGAGTTTGCCGAGGCCGGTGTGCAGGTCTTTGGCATTTCGCGCGACAGCATGGACAAACACGATAAGTTCGCCGCCAAACACGCGCTGACCGTGCCGCTGTTGTCAGACACCGATGGCGCGGTGACGGAAGCCTATGAGGTCTGGGTCGAGAAGAACATGTACGGCAAGAAATCCATGGGCATCGAACGCGCGACCTATCTGATCGACGCCGAGGGGCAGATCGCCCAGGTCTGGCGTAAGGTGAAGGTGCCTGGCCATGTGGATGCGGTGCTCGACGCGGTGCGCGGCGCATGATGCCGCTGGCGGAAATGGCCGAGGCGGTGCTGCGCACAGCGGATGGGCGCGAAAAGACCGCACTGTCGCGGAAATTCGCAGCGGAATGGCTCTCAGCCCGGGCCGAGGGAGCGCGCCCCGAGGTGGGCCGTGCCGATCCGCCGCTGCACCCTGCCCGCCCCGCCCAGCCCGAATTGCTCAGCCCGCGCGAAGTGCCTCGCCGCCGCCCCGGCACGCCTGAGGGGCGCGCGGCGCTGTTGCATGCCGTGGCGCATATCGAATTGAACGCCGTGGACCTACATTGGGACGTGATCGCGCGGTTTTCGCATGTGCCGCTGCCCTTGGGGTTCTTTGACGACTGGGTCAAAGCCGCGGATGACGAATCCAAACATTTCAACCTAATGTGCGACTGTCTTGAGGAAATGGGCAGTCATTACGGCGCCATGCCCGCCCATGCTGGCATGTGGCGCGCAGCCGAAGACACGGTGGACGATCTGATGGGCCGCCTTGCCGTGGTGCCCATGGTGCTGGAGGCGCGCGGACTGGACGTGACGCCGGGCATGATCAAGATTTTCCGCAATGCGAAGGCCGACAGTGCCGTGGCAGCCCTTGAGACTATTTACGCCGAAGAAGTCGCCCATGTCGCCTATGGTAGCAAGTGGTTTCACTTCCTTTGTGGGCGCCATGACGAAGACCCGAAAGACCGGTTTCACGCCCTCGTGCGCAAGTATTTTCACGGCGATCTCAAGCCGCCTTTCAACGAAGAAAAACGCGCCGAGGCGGGAATCCCGCCCGATTTCTACTGGCCTCTCACGGCGGACGGGGGCCCAAGCTGATCCGGCCATAAAACACCAAGTGCTTGGTATCGGCGGTTTTTTGCCAATGGCAAAGCGCTTTTTCCGGGGCGAATGGGGGATTGCCGCGCAGGCGCGGGTCGCTGCGGGTCAATAGGGTTGCCCCATTCGCGGGCACTGGCTATTGACGTTGGGCGCGGGCTGGGCGAGCCCTCCGCGCCGACGGGACGGGACAAAGGACGACAACGTGCGCACACGGATTGCCATCAAGACGCATGCTCTGCTTGAGCATTATTTTCCCGAACGCCGCGTCTTTTTGAAATCCGACAGCGATACACGTTTCATCCGCCTGCGCCCCGGCACCCAGATTATCGGGCTGGCGGGGTCGGCCTTCCTCGTGTCTTGGGCCATCATCGCCACGGCGATCATTTTGATGGACAGCATCGGCTCGGGCAACTTTCGCGAGCAGGCCAAACGCGATCAGCGCACCTATCAGGCGCGTCTGAACGAGCTTTCCGCGCAGCGTGACCTGCGGGCCGAAGAAGCACTGGCCGCACAAGACCGCTTTAACGCCGCGCTCACACAAATTTCCGTCATGCAATCCGAACTGCTGGCGTCAGAGACCCGCCGCCGTGAGTTGGAGACCGGGATCGACGTGATCCAATCCACTCTGCGCGACACGATGAAAGACCGCCAAAAGGCCCGGCTGAAGCTGGCCGAATTGGAAGGCAGCCTTGAGAACGGTGAAGCGGGCAGCCTGCGCGCCGATGCCGATCAAGCGCCGGTCGATTTCCTTGCCCAAGCTCTGGCACGCACCGCGGCAGAGCGCGACAAAGTTGTGGTCGACGCGCAGGATGCGCTGCTGCAGGCCGATGAAATGGCGCAAGAGATCGCGTTGATGCGCGATCAGAACGACGCGATCTTCCGCCAGCTTGAAGAAGCGATGAGCGTCTCTGTCGCCCCGCTCGATAAGATGTTCCGCAGCGCGGGTATGCCGACCGACCGTATCCTCGCCACCGTGCGCCGCGGCTATTCCGGCCAAGGTGGCCCGATGACGCCGCTGTCCTTCACCACCCGCGGCGAAGAGCTTAGCCCCGATACGCTGCGCGCAAACCGTCTGCTGAACCAGATGGACCGGTTGAACCTTTACCGCATCGCCGCCGAAAAAGCGCCTTTTGCGAACCCGGTCAAAAACGCTTTCCGCTTCACCAGCCAGTTCGGCTATCGCCGCGACCCCAAGACAGGTGGCCGCCGGATGCACAAGGGCGTCGACTTTGCCGCTGGCATGGGCACGCCGCTTTATGCGACCGCCGATGGTGTGGTGATTCACGCCGGCTGGTCCTCGGGCTATGGCCGTTTGGTCAAGATCCAACACGAGTTCGGGATTGAGACCCGTTATGCCCACATGTCCAAGCTGCGCGTGAAAGTTGGTCAAAGAGTCTCGCGCGGGCAGCATATTGGTGATATGGGAGCATCAGGACGGGTCACCGGTGTCCATCTCCACTATGAAGTCCGCGTAGGTGGCAAGGCTGTTAACCCCATGATCTATATCAAGGCTGCAAACGATGTTTTCTAAAAGCAAAATCAACGATCCCGCGCCCCAGGATGCAGATGCGTCCAAACCGGCACCTTCCAGCGCTTCGGCGGCCCCTGCGCCCTCCAAGCAGAGCGAGTTCAAGGCCAGTGCCCCCAAGGCGAAGCCGCCCGCATCCGTTCTGTCTTCGGACCTGCATGTGACCGGCAACATGAAGACGACGGGCGATGTTCAGGTTGAAGGCACTGTTGAGGGCGACATCCGCGCGCATCTGTTGACCATCGGTGAAACGGCGACGATCAAAGGCGAGGTGGTTGCCGATGACGTGGTGATCAATGGCCGTATCGTGGGCCGCGTGCGTGGCCTCAAGGTACGTCTGACATCGACCGCACGGGTTGAGGGTGACATCATCCACAAGACCATCGCGATCGAATCCGGCGCGCATTTCGAAGGTTCGGTGCAGCGTCAGGACGATCCGCTGAACCCCGGCGCAAAATCCGCTCCGGCGCAGAAGCCGAACCCGGCGTCCTAAGACCCGCGGTCGGTTTACAGCATTCACGGGCGTCGCAGGAAACTGCGGCGCCCGTTCTCATTTCGGGCTTGCGGCGCGGGCTTAACGCCCCAGCATCCAAGTACCATCTGGCCAGAAGGCATCAAAGGCGAAGGCAAACATCACATCATGCGGCACGTCGCTGCCGGCGCTGTCACGCACGCGGATGCTGCCCACGTCACGCCCCTGGCCGATCTGCCCCGCGTCCAACGCCGAGGCCTGCCCTGCCCGCCACGAGATCGTCACACCGGCCTCACGCACCTCGCCTTCCTCGGCCAGGCGGTTGAGCCGCCACGCCCGGTCTCCCACACGCACCACGCGCTCTAGCGGTGCAATTCCGTGCGGCGGCTGCGCGCCGTCGTAGAGGAAGGGTTTGGCCGAAGAATTATAGTTCCGGTAAGGGTTGCGGCCATAGTCGCGGTTGTAGGAAGGTTCCTCCATCACCAGCCCGTCGGGGTATCGCGCGGTGAAATCGGCCCAGCTTTCCAGCCAGCTTGGGAGGTGCTTTAGCTCGGTGCCCGTCAGCGCCCCCACGATGGCGCGGCCTTCGGCCTGTTGCCACCAGCTTTGGGTCTCGCGGTCATACATCACCATGTCGGAATGGCGCAGCTTCCCTGATACGCCAAAGCGCAGCACCTGCCCCGCGACGCGGCGGTCAAAGACCAGCGCAGAGTTGCACAGCGGGCAAAAGGTCACGGCGATGGGCTGGCCATTGACCCTATCGTTAACAATCTCATGCCATGTCAGATAGCGGATCGGATAGGCGCGCGGTTTGGCACCCTCTATCGCGACCGTGATGACTGGCTCGCGCGGGGCGATGCGGGTTTCGGCGCGCGCGGCTTTAAAACCCGGTGCATCGAGTGCCGGGATGCCATCCTTGGGCGGCCCGCCCGAGATGATCTCGGACCAATCTGTGATGCTTGTTTTGGAAAAATCGGTCTCAGGCCATTCCCCCTGCCAGCGGGCGGGATCGGCGAGAAGACTGTTGGCCGCAAGGCCAAGGCTCAGAACGATGGCGCTTAATTTTATCATGGCCCGAGCGTGCCGCATGCGGGGGTGAGCAAGCAAGCCCACCCCACGCAATCGGGAACAGATGTTACTCGGTCACAGTGACCTTTTGCATCACGTCCGGCGTGCCGACAACGGCACCGTTAGGGCCGGTCCCGCGTTTAATGGCATCGACCACGTCCTGACCTTCGGTGACCTTGCCCACGACGGTGTACTGACCGTCAAGGAAGGGGGCTTCGTCGAACATGATGAAGAACTGACTGTTGGCGCTGTTCGGGCTCTGGCTGCGGGCCATGCCTACGACGCCCTTCTCATAGGCGATGTCCGAGAACTCCGCCTCAAGGTCGGGCTTGTCGGAGCCGCCCATGCCAGCGCGCGCGGTGTCGCCATCGGCGCGGCCAAACTGCACGTCGCCGGTCTGCGCCATGAAGCCGTCGATCACGCGGTGGAAGACCACCCCGTCATAGGCGCCTTCTTCGGCCAGTTCGGTGATCTGCGCGACATGGGCGGGTGCCACATCTTCCAGCAGGTCGATCTTGACGGTGCCATTGGCCTCGCCCGCAACTTCGATCTCAAGCCCGGTGGCCATGGCCGCCGAACCGAGGAGCGCCAAAACGGCGCTGGTGCCTACGAGCTTACGCATCTGCGGCCACCTTGACGGAGATCATGCGGTCGGGGTTCGCAGGCGGCTCGCCCCGTGTGAGCGCGTCGACATATTCCATGCCCGAGATGACTTGCCCGTAAACGGTGTACTGACCGTTGAGGAAATCATTGTCCTTGAAGTTGATGAAGAACTGGCTGTTGGCGCTGTCGGGGTTGGCCGAACGAGCGGCGCCGATGGTGCCACGCGCGTGGGGAACCTTGGAGAATTCCGCAGGCAGGTTCGGCAGGTCGGAGCCGCCGGTGCCAGCCGCACGCAGGTTGAAGTTGTCTTCCATGTTGCCGTTGGCCACATCGCCCGTCTGGGCCATGAAACCTTCGATCACGCGGTGGAAAGCCACGTTGTCGTATTTCCCGGCGCGGGCCAGTTCTTTCATGCGCTCGACGTGCTTGGGCGCAAGGTCGGGCATCAACTCAATAGTGACGGTGCCGCCTTTGAGTTCCATCAGGATGGTGTTTTCGGGGTCTTTGATCTCGGCCATTGGGCAATCCTTTGGTTTGTCTTTGCCAGATACCTAAGGAGCTTGGCCGCGATTGCCAAGCCGCGCATTGACCTGAGCCAAGATAACAGCAAAACACAGCGCAACGGATTGGATTGGGAGAAGACCGATGGGCTGGAAGACACTGGACGACATGGACCTGAACGGCAAACGCGTGCTTTTGCGCGTGGACATCAACGTGCCGGTGGAAGATGGCCGCGTTACGGATGCCACCCGGATCGAGCGGATTGTGCCCACGGTGAACGACATTCTCTCTCACGGCGGCAAGGTCACGCTGCTGGCGCATTTCGGCCGGCCCAAGGGCAAAGTCGTGGACGAGATGAGCCTGAAACAAGTCCTACCCGCGCTGGAAAAGGCCTTGGGCCGTGACGTGGCTTTCGTCCCCTCGCTTGAGGCGGCAGCGGAGACACAAGGCGATCTGCAACTCATGGAAAACATCCGCTTTTATCCCGGCGAAGAAGCCAATGACGAAGGCTTCGCCCGCCAATTGGCCGCGCTTGGCGATATCTATTGTAACGATGCCTTCTCTGCCGCGCACCGCGCCCATGCCTCGACCGAAGCGCTGGCGCGGCTGTTGCCTGCCTGCGCGGGCCGTTTGATGCAGGCGGAACTCTCGGCGCTTGAGGCAGCGCTCGCTAAGCCTGAGCGTCCTGTTGGCGCTGTCGTTGGGGGGGCCAAGGTCTCGACCAAAATCGCGCTCTTAGAAAACCTCGTGAACCGGCTGGATGTTCTGGTGATCGGCGGCGGCATGGCGAACACTTTCCTTGCCGCGCTCGGTGCTGATCTGGGCAAGTCGTTGGAAGAGCCGGATTATTACGACACGGCCAAAGACATCATGGCGCAGGCCGAAAAGGCGGGCTGCCGGGTGATCTTGCCGGTTGACGGTCTGGTCGCGCGTGAGTTCGCCAAAGGGGCCGCGCATGAGGTGGCCCAGCTCGGCCCCGATGCCAGCCTCGCCAAAGACCAGATGGTGCTGGATGCGGGCCCCGATACGGTCGCCTTGGTCGAAACGGCTTTTGCCGGGCTGCGGACCTTGATCTGGAATGGGCCGATGGGGGCCTTTGAAATTCCGCCTTTCGATACCGCCACCGTCGCCGCGGCCCGCGCAGCAGCGGCCAAGACGCGCGAAGGCACGCTGACCTCGGTCGCCGGGGGCGGTGACACGGTTGCCGCGCTAAACCAAGCGGGCGTGGCGGACGATTTCACCTATATCTCAACCGCCGGGGGCGCTTTCCTTGAGTGGATGGAAGGCAAAACCCTGCCCGGCGTTGCTGCTCTGGGCGGCTAAGCCGCGCAAAATCGTGATTTCGCGCTAAAAACAACGGGTTTCCCGCAATTGTGGGATTCCCATGTCGAATCGCCTGTGTCATACTGATGTCACGTCCGCCAAGAGACGCAGAGGCAGAACCATGACACGCAACACCCGTCCGGCTTTCGGCACATTGCTGTTTTTCGCAATCGCTTTTGCGCTGAGCCTGTATTTCACCTTTGCCGCCGTGCAAGGGGATTTCGGCCTGTTCCGCCGGACCGAGATCGTGGCCGAGAACCAAAAGCTGAGCGACCGTCTGGCCGAGGTCCGCGCCGAGGTTGCGCGGATGGAGAACCTGACCCGTCGCCTGTCGGACGATTACCTTGATCTTGATCTCTTGGACGAACGCGCGCGCAAGGTGCTGGGCATGGTCCGCACCGATGAGATCGTCATTCGCTGACCTTTCGCCCCTGATCGCCCTGCCCCGCGCCTGCGGCCTTGCAATCACTTAAAATCTCTGGCCTCCTTCGCCTTGTCAGCCGTGGCGCGCGCGCCACGTCACAAAGTCTCTCGCAATCCATTCCGGAATGCGCTAGGGAATAGTTTAACGCTAAACTACTTTTGGCACCTGACCAAAGCCGACGGAGGAGACGTCCATGGCCGCGAGGAAATCGAGCAAGAAACCCAATGTCTCTGCGGAGGAGCTGACCAGCTACTACCGCGACATGCTGCTGATCCGGCGGTTTGAAGAGAAAGCCGGACAACTATACGGCATGGGGCTGATCGGGGGGTTCTGCCACCTCTATATTGGGCAAGAAGCTGTTGTTGTCGGCCTTGAGGCCGCCGCCGAAGAAGGCGACAAGCGCGTCACTTCCTACCGCGATCACGGCCATATGCTGGCCTGTGGCATGGACCCGAACGGCGTCATGGCCGAGTTGACGGGCCGCGAGGGTGGCTACTCCAAGGGCAAGGGCGGGAGCATGCATATGTTCTCGAAAGAAAAGCATTTTTACGGCGGCCACGGCATTGTCGCAGCGCAGGTGCCGCTCGGCGCGGGGCTGGCCTTTGCCGATCAGTACAAGGGCAACGGGCGCGTCACTTTCACCTATTTCGGCGATGGTGCGGCGAACCAAGGTCAGGTCTATGAGACCTTTAACATGGCCGCCCTTTGGAAGCTGCCGGTGATCTTTGTGATCGAGAACAACCAATACGCCATGGGCACATCGCAGCAGCGCTCGACCTCCTCTGCCGAGATTTGGGAGCGCGGCAAAGCCTTTGGTATCCCCGGTGAGGCCGTCGATGGGATGGACGTGCTGGCGGTGAAAGAGGCCGGTCAAAAGGCCGTGGCCCACGCCCGTGAGAACGGACCGTATATTCTGGAGATCAAGACCTACCGTTACCGTGGCCACTCCATGTCCGACCCCGCGAAATACCGCACCCGTGAAGAGGTTCAGAAAATGCGCGACGAGCGTGACCCGATTGAATCGGTCCGCACCCTGTTGCTGGAAGGCAATCACGCCAGCGAAGAGGACCTCAAGGCCATCGACAAAGAGATCAAGAAGATCGTGAACGAGAGCGCCGATTTCGCCAAGGAAAGTCCGGAGCCCGCGCTTGATGAGCTCTGGACCGATATCTACGCAACCGAAGTTCCGCAGGAGGCCTGAAGCAATGGCAACCGAAATTCTCATGCCCGCCCTCAGCCCCACCATGGAAGAAGGCACGCTGGCCAAATGGCTGGTCAAGGAGGGCGACGAAGTCTCCTCTGGAGACATTCTGGCTGAAATCGAGACCGACAAGGCCACGATGGAATTTGAAGCCGTCGATGAAGGCACCATCGGCAAGATCCTGATCAGCGAGGGCACCGAAGGCGTCAAGGTGAACACCGCCATCGCCGTGCTGCTGGAAGAAGGCGAAGATGCCTCCGACATCGACACGGCAAAATCCGCCCCCGCCGAGGCCAAAAGCGACGACGCCGAAGCCAAGTCGGGCGACAACGACGACAGCGACCGCGCCACCCCCGCCGAAGGCAAGAAACAGCCCGAGCCCGACACCAGCCCCGACTGGCCCGAAGGCACCGAGATGAAGCAGCAGACCGTCCGCGAAGCGCTGCGTGATGCCATGGCCGAAGAGATGCGCCGCGACGAAGATGTCTTCCTCATGGGCGAAGAAGTCGCGGAGTACCAAGGCGCCTATAAAATCACCCAAGGGATGTTGGACGAATTCGGCCCCAAACGGGTGATCGACACGCCGATCACCGAACATGGCTTTGCCGGGATCGGTGTTGGTGCGGCCTTCGGCGGTCTGCGCCCGATTGTTGAGTTCATGACCTTCAACTTCGCCATGCAAGCGATGGATCAGATCATCAACTCCGCGGCCAAGACGCTCTACATGTCCGGCGGCCAGATGGGCGCGCCCATGGTCTTCCGTGGCCCCAACGGTGCCGCCGCCCGCGTTGGCGCGCAGCACTCTCAGGACTATGCCGCGTGGTTCATGCAGATCCCCGGCCTGAAGGTCGCGATGCCCTATTCGGCGAGCGATTATAAAGGCTTGATGAAAACCGCCATCCGTGACCCGAACCCGGTGATCTTCCTTGAAAACGAAATCCTCTATGGCCGCAGCTTCGACGTGCCGGATATTGAGGATTACACCGTGCCCTTCGGCAAGGCTCGCATCTGGCGCGAAGGGTCGGACGTGACCATCGTCAGCTTCGGCATTGGCATGACCTATGCGCTGGAAGCGGCTGAGAAACTGGCCGCAGAGGGCATCGAGGCCGAGGTTATCGACCTGCGCACCCTGCGCCCGATGGACACCGACACGATCCTGAAATCCGTGATGAAGACCAACCGCTGCGTGACGGTCGAAGAAGGCTGGCCGCAAGGCTCGGTCGGCGGCTACATCAGCGGCGTGATCATGCAAGAGGCGTTCGATTACCTCGACGCTCCGGTCATCACCTGCACCGGCAAGGACGTTCCCATGCCCTATGCCGCCAACCTTGAAAAACACGCGCTGGTCACCACCGACGAGGTGATCGAAGCCGTGAAATCAGTCACCTACCGGTAAGGAGCGGATCATGCCCACAGAAATTCTCATGCCCGCCCTATCCCCCACGATGGAGGAAGGCACGCTTGCCAAATGGCTGGTCAAGGAAGGCGACGAAGTCTCCTCTGGTGACATTCTGGCCGAGATCGAGACCGACAAGGCCACGATGGAATTCGAAGCCGTCGACGAAGGCACCATCGGCAAGATCCTGATCAGCGAAGGCAGCGAGGGGGTGAAAGTCAACACCCCGATCGCCGTACTGCTCGAAGAAGGCGAAAGCGCCGACGACATCGACAGCAGCGCCGCTCCGGCCAAGGAAGAAAAACCGCAGGCCGAAGCAGCGCCCAAAGCCGCCGAAGCTGAGACGCCCGAAGCGGGCTATGGCCGCGGTGCGACGGATGCGAATGAGGCGACGGGCAAAAGCGACAGCAAAGCCCCCGCCGCCCCGAAAAGCCAGAAGGGTGAGCGTATCTTTGCCTCCCCCCTCGCCCGCCGGATCGCCGCCGACAAGGGGTTGGACCTGTCGCAAATCGACGGCAGCGGCCCGCGCGGTCGGATCGTCAAAGCGGATGTCGAAAACGCACAGCCAACTGCGGCGAAATCCGAGAGCGCAGCGACTGCCAAAGATGCCGCCCCGGTCGCTCAAGCCGCGGCCACCGGCCCCTCTGCCGATGCGGTCGCCAAGATGTACGAGGGCCGGGAGTACGAGGAAGTCACCCTCAACGGCATGCGCAAGACCATCGCCGCGCGCCTTACCGAGGCCAAGCAAACCGTGCCGCATTTCTACCTGCGCCGCGACATTCAGATCGACGCGCTGCTTTCCTTCCGCAGCGATCTGAACAAGCAGTTGGAATCGCGGAGGGTAAAGCTCTCGGTCAACGACTTCATCATCAAAGCCTGCGCGCTGGCCCTGCAATCGGTGCCGGATGCCAATGCCGTCTGGGCCGGTGATCGCATCCTCAAGCTGAAACCCTCGGATGTGGCCGTGGCCGTGGCGATCGAAGGCGGTCTCTTCACCCCCGTGTTGCAGGACGCCGACACCAAGTCGCTCTCGACCCTCTCGGCGCAGATGAAAGACCTTGCCACCCGCGCCCGCGACCGCAAACTGGCGCCGCATGAGTATCAGG
Source organism: Sulfitobacter sp. LC.270.F.C4 (assembly GCF_032922545.1). NCBI lineage: Bacteria > Pseudomonadati > Pseudomonadota > Alphaproteobacteria > Rhodobacterales > Roseobacteraceae > Sulfitobacter > Sulfitobacter sp. LC.270.F.C4. The sequence continues at coordinate 2,275,912 of NZ_CP136692.1, forward strand.
GCGGCAGCTTTGCGATTTCGAATTTGGGAATGTTCGGCATCGACAATTTCGATGCGGTCATCAACCCGCCGCATGGCGCGATCCTTGCCGTGGGCGCTGGTGTCAAAAAGCCGATCATCGGCAAGGATGGTGAGATCACTGCAGCGACGGTCATGTCCGTGACCCTGTCGGTCGACCACCGCGTGATCGACGGTGCCCTCGGTGCGCAGCTGTTGAATGCGATTGTCGAGAACCTCGAAAATCCGATGATCATGCTGGCCTAAAGCCCGCACCCTCGAAACGAAAAAGCCGGGGCATGCCCCGGCTTTTTTTATTGCAACGCTGGCTTCTGCGCCTACTCGGCGTCTGGCCCAAAAAGATGGTTCATCGACATCGACGGCTGATCGCAGCCCGCCTCTCCCACGATCCGCGCCGGAATCCCGGCGACAGTTTTGCAGGCAGGCACAGGCTCCAGCACGACCGAGCCCGCGGCGATCCGGCTGCAATGGCCGATGGTGATGTTGCCCAACACCTTTGCGCCTGCGCCAATCAACACGCCGTTCCCGATTTTGGGGTGGCGGTCTTCTTCTTCCTTGCCGGTGCCGCCAAGGGTCACCGAATGCAGCATCGAGACGTTGTCGCCCACCACCGCCGTCTCACCGATGACGATGGAATGCGCGTGGTCGATCATGATGCCCTTGCCCATTTTGGCCGCCGGGTGGATATCCACGCCGAAAATCTCGCTCACCCGCATTTGGATGAAATAGGCCAAATCGCGTTTGCCCTTGGCATAGAGGTAATGACCAACCCGGTAGGCCTGCACGGCCTGATAGCCTTTGAAGTACAGGATCGGCTGCAACAGCCGATGGCAGGCCGGGTCACGGTCATAGATCGCCACCAGATCGGCGCGCGCCGCGGCGACGAGGTCCGGGTCTTCGGCATAGGCTTCCTCGACCATTTCGCGCACGACCATCATCGACATCTCATTCGACGACAGCTTCGCAGCGATGCGATAGGAAAGCGCGTTCTCGATGGATTTATGGTGCAGGATACAGGCGTGAACAAAGCCGCCGATCAGCGGCTCATCACGCACCGCATCCTCAGCTTCTTGCTGAATCTGATCCCAGACCGGGTCCACTTTCGAGATATTTCTGTGTGTCTGCGCCATGGCACGGGCTCCTTCACTCTGCCGCTAGGGTAGCTCATGCAATAGCGTAGGACCATTTGTAAATCCGCACATGCTCAAAATCGTGATAACGCGCGGGCCTATCCGGGCACCACCAAACCTGCGGCAAGCCCCGCGCCGTAGCTGGCAGAGACCTGCGCCACCGTTACCTCAAACGCCCCGGTCAGCCCATCGGCCGCCCGTGCCGCAGTGCTGTAGGTCCACCCGGGCGTATCGAGCAGTACGTCCCGCAGGTGCTGACCGCCTGCAAAAACGCGCAAAAGATACCGCTCACTTTCTTCGCCAAGCGGCACTTCTGGCCCGTCCCAAGCTTCCCCGTCGATCCGCGTGCGTCGGACCCAGCTAAAGGTAATATCACCACCGGGCAGCGCCTCGGCCCGCAGATGGCACGGGTTGTAGGGCCGCAGGCCATTCCCGTCAAACGCATGTACCTGATGCAGATAGGACGGATCATCCACGGGGCGCCGGGCAGGACCTATGCGGTAGTGCTGGGCCACGCGGCGCAGATGCGGGCTGAACTCGACCTGTTGCGGTGTCCCATTCATCAGCACAAAGCGCGACCCCACGGGCCAAACCTCCGGCATCAGCCCATCACTTCCCGCCTGCCCGCGCAGACGACCCGTCAGCCAATAGGTCGCAGGGGCGACAAGCTGCGCCTCCTGAAATTGAAATAACTCCCATCGGTCCGCGCTTCCATCGCCGATCGCGGCAAGGTTCGCCCCATTCAAAAGCGCCTCTTTGCTGACCAATTCAAGGCTGCCGCTGCTGAGTTTGACTTGCAGCACCGGTCCTGCGTCGATCACCCCCGGCCGCGCCGCGCGCAGGGCCGTTTGGGTGACCCCCATGATGGACCGACTGGAAACGACGCCGTTGAGCGCATAATCAGCATCAACCGTAGAGCGATAAACGGCGACTGACCCCGGCCAAGGGGTTGCCGTCACCGCCAGATGCGGCGCATGCGGCACCTCATCCCCGCGCAAAAGCGGCAAGTCCATGAACTGGGGAAAGACCGGCAGCGGCGGCGCGAAAGGCCGCAGGGACGCCAGTTCTTCTTCAAGCGGCGCGGGGTCATAGACTTCGGGTTCAATCCGGACGGCATCAATCAGCAGGGAACCGGCCTGTTCGACGCGGTCAATGCGGTAGCACCCCGACCCCTCCGCGCCATCGCCCGGCAGTTCGATCACATCCCCCGCCCCGATAGCCATCTGCGATGGCGGCAGCGCCAGCCGCAGCGTCTCACGGGCGACACGCGCCTCGGTCAACCAGCGCTCGGCTACTTGCCGCCCCTCGCCCCGGGTCAGGGCCATGTTCAGTTCGGTCCCGGTGACCGCATGGGTCGCCTCATCCGGTAGAACCGCCTCTTCCGCGATTGCGTCGAAATCCGCATCAGCCTGAATGAACCGCAGCCGTACACGGCCCGAGACTTCGGCCTCAGCCTCGCGCTGCTGCTCTGTCAGCCCGCCGAGGTCGGGGTGAATGGCCAGCTTGCCGGGGTCAAGTGGTACCGCATCCGTCCCATCACGCATCCGAAACTGCAAAACCCCATCGCGTTCAATCGCGTCGAACCCATAGCGCAGCATCAAAGGTTGCAAGGCGGCGCGCGCCTCTCCGACCACGTCCACGGTGTAGCCGCGGACATAGCCGAAAAGCTGAGAGATATCGAAATGCATCACACCCGCACGGCGGCAAATCTCCCCGACCACCGAGGCCAGCGAACGCGCCGAGACCCGTCCGTTCAGCCAATGACCCCGGCTGTAATTCTCCCCATCGCTCCATAGATCGACATTGTTGGGAAAGAAGGGAAAGGGCCGCGTGTCCCAAGCCCAAACGAAGGCGCGCGACATATCCAGCATTGGAGCGCCATATTCGTCCGAGATCGGGTTGCGCGCTGGATCACGCCAATATTCCGACAGCGCGCGCAGATATTGCATCTGCATCAAATCGTCCCGTGCGCCGGAGGAATGATGCGGCAAGGCGCTTTCCGAGCTTTTCAGATCGAGGAACTTGTTGGGTTGGTTCGCGCCTTTGTCGATGGCGGCACAGCCGTATTCCGTGAACCAGATCGGCTTGGACATGGGCTGCCATTCCGTGGGTGCTGCCTGCCGCTCTCCACCGATGCGCGGATGGTGATGGTTCTGCCACCAACGGCGCAGGTCTTTGTAACGATAGACCCAAGGTTCATCATGGGCGCCATCAGTGATCGGCGTTCGGATCTGCGCCGCACGGGCTTCGGGCGAATGGTAGTACCAGTCATACCCCTCACCGCCTTCGATGTTGGATTTTAGATAGCCGACATCGTAAATCGCGGGCCAGTCTTCCCCATCGACATGCCCCTCCTCATCGCGCCAATCGGCCAGCGGCATGTAGTTGTCGATCCCGATGAAATCGATCTGCGGATCGGCCCACAGCGGATCGAGGTGAAAGTAAACATCACCACTGCCATCCTGCGGCTGATAGCCAAAATACTCCGACCAATCAGCGGCATAGCTGATCTTCGCATCCGGCCCGAGCAAGCCACGCACCTCTCCGGCCAAGGCCCGCAGCGCGGTGACCGCAGGGAAGCTATTCCCCGCCGCGCGTATCTGGGTCAGGCCTCGCATTTCAGAAGAGATGCAAAAGGCCTCGACCCCGCCCGCCGCGGCGCAGAGTGCGGCGTAGTGCAGGATGAACCGCGACAGGGTCCATTCCGCTGGGCCATCGTAGCTCACCGCGCCCTCGGTCACCGTGAAATCCGCCGCAGTGGCTGTGCCGAAAAACGCGGCAACTTCTGCCGCCGCCGCCGCTGACCCATCCGGGCTGCCCGGCCGCCCCGGTGCGACCGAAAGGGTGATTCGCCCGCGCCACGGCAAGCGGGGTTGATCCTCGGCATCGCTATAGGGGTCCGGCAAGCCGTTGCCTTCGGTCTGATCCATCAAGATGAACGGGTAGAACATCACCGCCTTGCCCGCCGCCTTCAGCGCGTGAATGGCCTCAACCACCGCGGCATCGGCTGGCGTGCCGCCATAGATCGGGCGCGCGCCGTGCTGGGTGATGACCTCGGCCGTGCCGCGCGTCACCCCAGACACCCGCCACGGCATGTTCTCCCCGTCAATGTCCGGATCTTCCACCTTGGGGCGCAGGCGGCAATCGCCACAGCGCAGATCGCTGCCGAACCATGACACAACGAGAGAGGCCGCTTCTAGCCGGGGCAGTTCCTCTGTCAGTGTCTCCAGCGACACCGAGAAATCAGTCTTGGCCGCCGGTGAATTCACATTCGCGCTCCAGCGGCTGCCGGGGCCATCGGTATAATGGACCGGCGTGGTCGCCAGCGCATATTCCCCCGTGCCGGGGATCAAGGCGACCCCCTGCACACCAAAGGCAGGCGCATGTTCCCACCCCGGGGCCTGCGGCTGTTCGGGGCGCATAACCTCGAAAGAGAACTGCGGCACGCGGTTGCCGAACTGCGCCAAGGCGAGGTCTTCCATCACCACATAAGCCGTGCCGCGATAGGCTGGCACCCGGTCCGCACCCTCAATCGCGGCGATGGTCGGGTCGGGCTGCTGATCCGCCTCGCCCCTGTAGACGCGCATGTTCAGATCGTCCGGGGCAATCTCTTCCCCATCCGCCCAGATGCGCCCGACGCTGGTGATCTCCCCTTCGCAAAGCGCGATGGCAAGGCTGACGGTATAGCTGTACTCGGTCGTCTTTGGCGTCGGGGGACCGCCCTTGCCGCCCCCGCTGACATGGGTGACCTCTTGGAACTGCGACGCCCAGATGACATGCCCAGCCAGTCGCATCCGGCCATAAAGCTGCGAGATCGCCGCCCCCTCGCCCGAGCCCGTCAGCCGAAAGCGATCGACCTTGCCGGTCTCGACCGCCTGCCCACCTTGGCCCAGCAAGCGTTGATCGACCAGTCGCCCAAGGCTCGCCCCCACCGCCCGGCCCACTGCGACAGAAGACAGCCCCGCCAGCGTGCCCCCGATGGAGCCACCAACCGCGGCACCCGCTGCCGAAAGAACAATCGTCGCCATCAGGAGACCTCCTCAGGAAATATAAATCGCGCCACGATGCGCCGCTGCCATGGCAGGCTAAGGGGGCTTTCAACGACCCCGTGCCGTGCATAGGCGTGAATAAAACTGGGACTGGCGCCGATGCGCGCCTGCAACCCAAGGTGTTTTGCCACAGCGCCGTGGCGCATTCGGAATAGCAGCACATCACCGGGCGCGGGCGCACCGCTGTTCTTCACCGCCATATGCCGCAGCGCCGCCGCCCAAAGCTGTTCCTCCCCCTGCGGCTCGGACCAGTCCATCGAATAGGGCGGCACCGCCTCGGGTTCAGCCCCCATCCGTTCACACCAAAGCCCCCGGATGAGGCCGAGGCAGTCGCAGCCCGCCCCCTTCGCCGCAGCCTGATGCACATAAGGCGTGCCGATCCACCCGCGCGCCGCATGCAGCAACGGTTCCCCCCCGGCGCTCATCTGCGCGACCCGCCCGCGTTCGCACCGTCTGAGCGCGGGACGGCCATCATCCAATCTTCACCCGGCAGATCCGGAAAACCTTGATAGTTCAGCAGGTTGTTGAATTTTAGCCGGCAGGTCTCCATCCGCTTGTCGCAGCCTGCCGTAAGCCGCACGCGGGTGCCCTCCGCCACCACTCCGCGGATCGGCTCCCAAAGCTCGATCACCCGCTGCCCGTCCTCATGGTAGTCACGTTTGACCATGCCCCAGAGCCCCGCCGCCGGGCCATCCAACACGTCAAGCCGCCCACGGGCGAACCAGCCCTCATCATATCCCGGGAATGCGGCCCAGCGGAAACACTGCGCCTCTGCCACAGTCTCAACCGCGCGTTCTTCGGCATAGCCCGGCGTGGTGAGATCGAAGCGGCAATCGCCATCCCCCAGAACCGCCGAACAGGGCTTTTGAAAGACCCGTCCGAAGGGGCGGTTCAGCGGCTCCGTCAGCCCGCGCAGTTCAGCACGAAAGCTGCCGCCCGTGCGGTGCAACTCGCCGATCGATCCACGAAACTGCAGCACCCGCTGCGCAGGCTCCGCCCAGTTCACCAACCACGCCTGAACCTCGGCCCCATCGAAACGTCCCTGCTCGATCTCATCCTCGCGGATCGCATCATCGCTTAGCGCGCCAAGCGCCTCGGTGTTGTCGACCGACAGCCCGCTGGTTTGGGCCAGCGCCCGCGCACTCAGCCCCGTATCAGCGCGAAACGCGACCCCCGCGAATGCCAGCGGCATATCGTGATCGGTAAAGGCAAACACCACCCCATCCGCCCGCGTCACCTGCCAGCAATGGCAAAGCGTTGTCACACCGGGCGCAATATGGTTTGCAAACCCTGTATTGAGCCCCGCCATCAGACCCGCACCTCGATCACCGGCACGTCGGGCACCTGCCCGGCCTGAAAACTCTCGACTGAGATCAGAATGCGGTCCGTGTCAAAGCGCACGGGCACGTCGAATTCGAAGCCCGCGAAGATCTCCATCTCAGGGTCCGGCGGATGGGCAAATGTTACAATCCCCGTGCTTGCGTCGATCTCGTATTCGACACCCTCGCGCAGCTCGTCTTGCTCCACCCCCACACGCACCGTTCCGGCCACGGGTTTGGTGATCGGACGCCGGTAGGAATGCGCGCCGGAGCGGTAAGTCTTGGTCAGCTGAAACGCCGCCCGAACCCCGTCTCCATAACCGATGCTCTGGTCGTCAAAGGCCACCTGAAGCGCCGTCTTGCCCGTTTTATAGTCGGCCCAGTCCTTCCAGCGAAACCCGTACATCTGCCCCAGTCGCGCTTCGAAAAAAGCAATCAGCAACTGAAGGTCATCAATAGAGCGCATCCCCAGCCCCGCATCATAGACCCGCCGAGAATGGGCCCAAGGCGTGTTGCGTTCCTCATGACCGTTGGCCAGCGTGACCACATCCGTCTGCCGCTGCGGCCCCCCGACTGATCCAAAGCTCAGCGAAGGCGGAAATCTGACATCGTGAAATTGCATGATCTGCTCCTTTAACCGCCGCGCGGCTTATCGGTTGCGGTTGCCCGTGCTGAGAGCGCGGCTTAGTTGAGCGGCAATCTGGCTTTGGCTGCGCTGAAACCCCTGCACATCGGGCGTGGTGATGTTCATCACGATTGTGGTCGCACCCCCGCCATTGCCGCGCACCCCCAGCTTGCCATCCGCCCCCCGGGCCAGCGGCATGATCGCCTCTGGCCCGGCCTCTCCCATCAGCCCCGTGCCGCCGCGCATCGGAAACGCGGTGGCCGAAGTCACCACCCCGCCCTGCGCAAACGGCATGACCTTGCCTTGGGAAAAGGGTGCGCCATTGGCGAAGGGCAAAATGCCTTCCACAACACTGCCCACCCCCTCGCTGATCAGCCCGCCGAAATGATCGGTCACCGGGCGCATCGCGGCGTTGTAGGTCGTGCGGATCATCGATTGCGCCAAGTCGCTCAGCGCGTCCGACAGTTTGGCGCCGTCAAAAACTACCCCGTCGAACGCCCGGCGCAGCCCACGGCTCAGCCTTTTTTCGAGGGTCGCCACATCTTTGCCCGTTGCGGAAAGCGCGCTGCGCATGCGCCGCAACTCACCATCGAACCCGGCAACCAAACCGCTGGTTTGAGCCAGCGTCTCATTCAGCCCGTCAGCGCGGCTCTCAAGGTTCTCGAAATCATCAAAGTCAGCCATCATCGGCCCCTTTCATCTTGTCTGGATAGGCGGCCATCAGCGCGGCGAGGCCCTCACTCAGCAGCGGCGCTGCCGCGGACGGTGGGCCCAGCATCAACTGCAACTCCGCCGGCGTCAGCGCCCAGAATTGATCCGGCGGCAGGCGCAATCGTGACAGGCCCATCCGCAGCAGGGCGGGCCAGTCAAAGCCCTGCGCCGTGCTCACGCCTGCACCGTAAAGGCCCGCGCCAGCAATTCCGCCGCCGCTCGTGCCGCCGCCATTGGCCCGCCCTCAATCTGCGCATGTTCAAGCGTTGCGGCGTCCATCACCGCTCCGCCCCCGCGCAGCCCGGCAAGCAGCAGGGCCAGCACATCGCGACTGGAAAAGCGATTGCTTTCAAACCGCTCCACCAAGGCGACAAGGCTGTCAGCCTCCAACGTCGCCTCCAACTCGGCCAAGGCGCCAAGGGTCAGCCGCGCCTGATGCCGCTTGCCATCGATCACCAGGCTCACCTCGCCGCGCCATGGGTTTGCCATGGTCACACCACCACATCGGGGGTAAAGACCAGCTCTCCCGCAGATTGCAGGCTCAACTCAAACGTGGCCTCCCCATTCAGGGACCCCGCGTATTCCAGGGCGGAGACCTGAAACGGCCCCTGCACCACACCGAAATCCGGGATGATGACCTGAAAATCCGGCGTCAGCCCGTTAAAGAACAACTGCCGCGCCCGTTCATCCGTGCCCGCATCACGGAACACCCCCGAGCCACTGATCGCGGCCGAGCGTACCCCCGCGCCCGCCAGCAACTCCCGCCAGCCCCCGCTTGAATCGAGCGAGGTCACATCCACCGTTTCGGCGTTGAAACTCACCCGCTTGGCCCTCAGCCCGGCGATCGTCTCGAACTGACCATCGCTGGTCATATCCACTTTGACCAAAAGGTCTTTGCCCGCTTGCACTGCCATCTCTATCTCCTCGCACCAATCTAGAATCTGAAGTCTTACGCATCCGCGACCCGGGCGCGGAATTGCAGGTCGATCTGCCGCCCCGCGGCCCCGTCGATCCGCCGTGCCGTCGCTTTGAGAAAGGCCATATCCACCACATGCCCGCGGCTAAGCGCTGGCTGCGCCCCATGCAGCAAATCGCAGATCACAGCCGCGCAGCCCTTCGCCGTGCTGAACCCAGGCGCGCTGGTGATCACCGACAGGGTGAGGCGGTGGTCCGCGCCCGCGCCCTCGGGGTCAGACGCATCCTTCGCCATCTCCTGCCCAAGCAGAACGTAGGTCTCGGGCAAGCTCCCCCCCGGCACCGCGTCATAGACCGCATCGCCGATCATGGCCGTGAGCCCCGGATCACTCTGCAACAGGTCATAGACCGCCGCCTGCAAAGCCCCTGAAAGCGCGTAGGTCATACCGCCACCTCCTCATCGGCAAAGCAGGTCAGATACCGCCCGCTTGCATCGCTCTCGGCCACCGCCCGGATCACGAAAACCCGCGTGCCTTCCCGAAACCGCTGATCCGGCGTCGGCCTGTCGGGCGCGCCCTGCGGTGCCGCGCGGACCGTGATCTTGAGCCCCAACCGGCTGACGGCCACCCCGCCTGCGGTGGTTTCCCGCCCCGTCCGCGCGCGAACCTCTGCCCAAAGGGTGCCCAAAGTCTGCCAGACTTCGGTATGCCCCCCCGCGCCATCGCGCACCCGTTCTGGGGCTTCCAAGACCAACGGGCGGTTCAAATTCGGGCGGCTCATGCCGCACCACCAAAGCCGACACGTACGCGGCGGTAGCGCTCAATCAGGCTGCTGACACCAAAGGGCATGCACCCTTCGCCAAGCGCCGTATCGTCGCGGTATTCATAATAATGTGCCGCCAGCAGCATCACCGCTTGGGCCAGATCATCCGGCAGTCCGGCCCAATCGGCGGCCATGCCTGCGTCGAAACTGATCAGCGCGGCCCCGGCACTCGGGATGCGGGGCAAGGCGGCTGTGCTGGCGCGCAACCGCGGCGCTTGCGCATCGCGCTCCAGCCAATAGCGGTCGGGGTCAACCAGCGTCTCTGCCCCATCACGCGCGACCAATGCCACCCGCGCGACCTCCTGCACGGGCGCCACCGGCAAAACCTGCGCCGCCGCATCGCGCCAAAAGGTCAGCGACAGGGCAAAACGCCGGGTGATCAACACCTTCCCCGTCCGCGCCTCCACCGCCGCGATTGCCGCGCGCAGGAAACTGCGCAACACCGGATCCTGAAGGCCGTCCTGCCCAAAACCGCTGCCAAGGCGCAGATGCATTCTGAAGGCCTCAACCGGCAAGACCGCATCCGGCACATTTGTCTCTTCGATCAACATCATCGAAAGTCTCCAAAATTCGCTCCCTCGCCCCATGGGGCCATGCGCTTATTCCCGGACGCGCACCGGTTGCATTGCTCGGTCGGAGGGGAGCAGCTAGACAACACAACCTTGCAGGCGCACGTCCGGACCGGGGCCAAGTTGCCCCGGCCCCGGCTTCGGCACCGGCTTACGCCAGGCCGAATTTCATCAGCTTGATCGCCGCGAAATCGCTCACGTCACCGCCGACACGTTTGGTCGCATAGAACAGCACATGCGGCTTGGCGCTGAAGGGATCGCGCAGGATCCGCAGATCGGGGCGCTCAGCCACCGTGTACCCGGCCGAGAAGTCACCAAATGCGATAGCCATCGCATCCGTCGCCGGGTCGGGCATATCCTCGGCCACCAGCACCGGATATCCCATCAACCGCGCAGGCTCTCCCGCGGCCAGCCCATCCGACCACAGAAAGCGCCCGTCGGTGTCTTTCAACTTGCGCACCTTGGCCGTGGTCTTGGAGTTCATCACGAAGACCGCGTTCTGGCGGTAAGCCGCGCCAAGGGCGTAGACCAATTCAATGATCGCATCCGCCTCGGGATTGGCGTTGGTGCCGCTGGGGACATAGCCCAGATTGCCCCAGCTCCAGACGTCGTTATCGACCGCCGGATGGCTCAAAAAACCGGTCGGTTTGTCGATCCCATCACCGCTGACAAAGGCCGCCGCCTCGGCCCGTGCGAATTTGTCGGCGATGCGGCCCGCGAGCCAGCCTTCGATATCAAAGGCGCTGTCGTCCAGCAGCCGTTGGCTTGCCTTGGGCAGGGCGCTCAACTCATGCAGCGGCACGGTGATCCGGTCGATCTGCGGCGTGTCCGTCTCGGCCTGCGCACCACTTTCGGTGGCCCAGCCCGCCCCCACATCGGCATGATCGACCAGCACGTCATAAGACGTGGCCTCGACCTGCACCACCGCTGCAATCGCGCGGATCGATGCGCCGGAATTCAGCACCGATTGCACCCGCTCCGATGTCTGCGGATCCACCAGATAGCCGCCATCCGAATTCACCGCCGTCGACATCGATTTGCCGTCCAGTTCCAGCCCCCGCAGCCCATCGTTATCGCCATTGCGCAGATAGGCGTCAAAGGCTTTCTTATGCGGTGCATCTTGCTCAATTGCGCCGCCCAAAGGGCTGCGGGCAGGCAGGGTCATCTTGCGGTCCATCATGGCAATTCGCTCTTCTGATTGTTGAAGTTTCGTATTGATCTCGGCCCGAAAGCCGTTGAAGTCACTGACAAAACCGCTCACGGCCTGCCGCACTTCCTCCGCCGGGGACAGGTCTGCGCCCGCCTTTGTGCTCATCTCGCTCTTGGTCATTGCTTTTCCTCTGATCTTGCTCAGTCAAACTCAGGCTCAGCCGCGCGCCATATCGCGCCGCGCCGCGTCAAAGGCCGCCGCCACGTCCCGCAGAACATCACCCACAGCCTTGAAATCCCCCTTGGACCCCACCCGCGCCGAGGGCAGCATCGGAAAGGTCACCAAAGACACCTCCCAAAGCTCCAACTCCGTCAGCAGCCGTTGCCCCTTGGTATTCTTGCCCGCCTTCACGGTGCGGTAGCCGATGCTGAGCCCGTCGATGGCTCCTGCCTCAATCAGCGCGGCCGCTTCCCGCCCCTTGGCAACACTGCTCAGGATGCGCCCCTTGACCCACAGGCCCCGGCCATCCTCATGCACCTCGTCCCAGACCCCGATGGGCTGGGCGGGATCATGCTGCCACAGCATTTTGACGCTGCGCCCGGCTTTCGTGACTTGGGCAAGGCTCGCCGCATAGGCGCCGGCTTCCACCACGTCGCCCCCCTGATCCACCGCACCAAAAAGGCTGGCGTATCCGCTGATCTCCAGCCCGCCCTCCACCTCAGCCACCGTGCCGAAACGGGCGAACTTATGTTCCAAAGCGGCCCCAGCACACAGACCTTCCCCGTTCTCCGGCAGAGCGCCGGAGTTTATTATCTGATAACCCATTGTTATTTCCTCTTTTTCAGCCCGCTACGGCGCCACCACCAGAAAGGATTGCACCGCCTGCGCCAAGATCACCGCGACCACGCCGTAAACCGTCAACCACAAGCGCCGTTCCAGCCGTTCCATCATCTGCTCGATCCGGTCGAGCCGCTTTTGCATGTTCTCGCGGTGTACCGCGCTCAGCGTCTCATGCGCCTGAAGCCGCAATCCCGGCGCGCATTCGAACCGCTCGATCTCGCGCAACTCAGGCATCATTCGCCACCGCAGGCAGCCCCAACAGGGCGCGCTTTTCCGCATCGCTCAAGAACGCCGCTGCCGAGACCCGCGACCATTGCGCGTCCCTCTCGGCCGCCAAGGCCGGCACTTGGTCCAAGTCCGGCTTCAAACTCACCGGCTCGCCCAGATACCCGCTTAACCACTCCGCCAGCGCAGCCGTCACCCGTGTCGCCAGCGGCAGAACGGTCAGACGATAGAATGCCCGATGCGCCTCCTGATAATTGGCATAGGTCGCATCCCCCTGCACCCCGATCAGCATCGGCGGCACCCCAAAGGCGAGCGCAATTTCACGCGCCGCACTCTCCTTGGTCTTCTGAAATTCCATGTCCGAGGGCGAAAACCCCATCGGCTTCCAATCAAGCCCACCTTCCAGCAACATCGGTCGCCCGGCATTGCGCGCCCCCTGATGATGACTTTCCATCTCGCTCACCAGCCGGTCATACTGATCCTCACTCAGCTTGCCCTGCCCCTCGGCCCCGCGGTACACAATCGCCCCCGAGGGCCGCGCCGCGTTATCCAGCAGCGCCTTCGACCAACGGCTCGCGGCGTTATGCACATCCATCGCCATCGCTGCCGCCTGCATCGGGCTGAACCCATAGTGATCGTCTTGGGGGTGAAAATTCCGGATATGGCAGATCGGCGTCACCGAACCGCTCGCATCAAAGCGGTGCTTGCGCCCGCCCACCGCATATTCATAAGCCACCGGCCAACCATCCGCCCCCGGCACCACGCTCATCCGGTCCGAGCGCAGCACATGCAGCTCAATCGGCAAACCACCCTCGCCGCCCACGGCCTCGACATAGCCGTCGCCGCTCAACAGCATCTGACCGTAAAGCGCCTCAAGCAACTCTGCCCGGCCTTGCCCCGCATTCGGGCGGCGCATCAATTCCATCAGCGGGTGTTCATCATAGCGCCGCGCCGCGTCCTGCACGACCAGCGGCAGCGCCGCCGCCGCCTCGGCAATCAACTTGACCGAGCGAAACCCCACCGGATTGCCGCAAAAGCCCGAGCGCGTCAGGCTCACACTGTCCCGCGGGCTCCAGGCGACACGACCAGAGGTTTGATAGGCCACGACCGGCCCGGTCGCCGAAGCTTTCTGCTCAACGGTCTCAGCCGCGCCGCGCCGTAGAAAATCGAATACCATCTGTCGCTCCTCATTCTGCTCGGCCTTGGCAGCGGCCTGTGCCCCATGCTGCTCGGCGTTGTCAGACTTTCTCAATTAAGTCTTAACGGCCGGGTAACCGACCGCACGCTCCCCTGCGCAACGCCCGCCTTACAGGCTCCGCACCCCCGGGCTGCGCCACTGCGATGCAGGCTCAATCATCAGCTCATGCAGCGCCCAGACCAGCGCATCGACCCGGTCCGGGCTGCCCTTGCCCTCATAGCCCCGCGCGGTCATCAGACACATCTGATCCTCCAATGCATCCAGCCCCGGCAAATGGCTCACCCGCCCCTGCTCATAAAGCGCCGCCACCGGCTCTGCCCGCGCGACCTTGCCCCGCGCCGCATGCACCGTCTTAAGCGATACCAGCGGATCAACTTGCCGCAGCACCTCGGAAACCAACTGCCCCCCTTGGTTTACCTCGGCCACCAAACGGTCCGCCCCGTAGCGCGTCATCGCCGCAATCGCCGCCTGCGCCCAGCCATTGGGCGTGGCCCCCTGCACCGTGCAATCAGCCAAGACCACTGCCCGCCAATCCTGCGGCGGCCCCTTGGTCTGCGCGCCCACCGCAACGATCCCGCACTCATCCGAGCCCGCCCCACTCGTCGTCGCCGGGTCCAAACCCACCACGATCCGGTCCAGATCCGGCACCTCTCGCACCCGACCCGCCTCCAGCAAAGCCGACGTCCACAGCGCCCCCTCTGCATCCGCCAGCAAAACCCCATCCAACTCCTGGCGCCCCAACCGCGTCCCCCGATACCGCGCCCGCACCTCCTCAAGGAACGACCCCGCCAAGTTCGCCGCATTGGCCTCCGTCGGCGCATGGGTCGTGACTGTCGACGGCGATTTCAACAACGCCTTCAACACGTCCACATTGCGCGGGGTCGTCGTCACACAAACCTGAGGCCGCTCGCCCAAGCGCAGCGCAAATTGCAACTGGTCCCAAACCTCCTGCCCGCGCTTCCATTTCGCCAGTTCATCCACCCAAGCCGCATCAAACTGCGGCCCGCGCAGCCCTTCGGGGTCATGCGCCGTATGCACCGTGGCAATCGCCCCGTTGGGCCAAACCAAGCGCTTGCGCGTCGCCTCCCAATCGGGCCGCCGATCCGGTGGGCTACAGGCCAGTATCCCGCTGTCGCCAAAAATCATCACCTCGCGTACCTGCTCGATGGTCTCCCCCACCAGCGCCACGCGGCTACACGCGCCCGCATCCAACGGACGGCTCCCCTCAACCTTGCTACGCACCCATTCCGCCCCGGCACGGGTCTTGCCCGCACCGCGCCCGCCCATGATCACCCATGTCCGCCAATCCCCCTCAGGCGGCATCTGATGGTCCAAGGCCCAGAACTCGAACAAAAAAGGGAGAGCCAGAAGCTCTCCCTCATCTAAGTCATTCAGAAACTGCGCCTGGGTCAGAGCATCGGCGCAGGCGATCCAGCTTGCACCCGATGTCAGCCCGCGCTTTATCCATGTCGAGGGCATAGCCCCCGCGCGCGATTCCAGCTTGTCGGTTTCGACAGTCATTCAGCGTGTTCTCCGCTTTCAGGCAATGCGCCAGCAATCCCGCCACTTTGGACGTGTTGCCAGACACCGCAGTTTCCTTGAGTTCCCCCCCGGACCGGGTCTGTTCCGTCAGACCTTCGATTTCCCGACGCAGTGCGCCGATTGCTTCTTGGAGACCGCGCAGAATTTCCGCGCTGTCTTCCGTTTCTTGCTCCGGGGTAATTATCGTCATCGCTTTACCTCTCGTTGGTTTTCCCCAACCAAGCAGGCACAAAAAAACGACCACCGGGTCACCCCGGGGCCGTTCGCCCATGTCTTCTAGCGTGTCACAAGTTCTACGTCAGGCCGTGCGCAAAGTCAAGAAAAACTGTGTTAACAAGACCTTACGCCGCCGCGCGGAGAACCCATCGGCAAGCAAAAACCCCGCTGTCTCCAGCGGGGTCTCTAGTCGTTTCAGTTACCACCTGTTGAGGCATTCCCCGCCGCTTCCGCGCCACGCTCCGCCTCGATCTGACGCCAACGCGCCACGTTGCGGTTATGCTCATCCAAGGTCTCGGCAAAAGCGTGCCCCCCGGTGCCATCCGCCACGAAGAAGACGAAATCCGTCTCCGCCGGTTGCGCCGCAGCCATCAAGCTTGCACGGCCTGGGTTGGCAATAGGGGTCGGCGGCAGACCGTTGATTACATAGGTGTTCCACGGCGTCTCTGCCCGCAGCTCAGAGCGGCGCAAACCGCGGCCCAACACGCCCTTACCCTCGGTCACACCATAGATTACCGTCGGGTCCGTTTGCAGACGCATGCCTTGGTTCAGACGGTTCACGAAAACGCTCGCCACCTGCTCACGCTCCGCCGCCACACCGGTTTCCTTTTCGATGATCGAGGCAAGGATCAACAGTTCCTCCGGCGTCTCAATGGGCAGATCAGGGTCACGTGCCTCAAAGGCCTGCGCCAACAGCACCCGCTGCGCTGCCGTCATCCGCGCGATCACCTCGGCGCGGTCATCACCGGGACGCACTTCATAACTGTCTGGCGCAAGGCTGCCCTCAGCGGGGAGGTCTTCAACCTCACCGGTCAATTGCTCGACCTGTTTCAGCGCTTCGACAACCTGCCAGCTTGTCACGCCCTCGGCCAATGCCACACGAAACCGCGTGTCGTTCTTGCTAGAGATTTCGGAGTATGCCTCAGGGGTCTCTTCCTCACCCGGCGTGAACTCCGCGCGCTCAACAAACCGGCTTGTGACCGGGTCCAACTCGCGGACCTGCACGCTTACGCGGTTCACGCCCACGCGGTACACAACCTCGGTGCCGCAGGTGCTGGCCCCGCCTTGGGTCACGATATCCACGATCCCCTGCATCGACGTGCCGGGCTGCACAAGAAAGCTGCCCGCTTTCAGGCTGCTCGACTTCTCCTCGTAATCCGCGCCCATGCGAAAGAGCGCGGGCGAAGAGACCGCGCCCTGTTCCTCAAGGCTCTGGCTGACCTGCCGCATGTTCGAGCCGCGCTCGACCTGCACACAGATCGCCTGCTCCAATGGCCCTTCGGAGACATAGGTCGTCTTGCCCCAGAGGATGATCCCCCCAAGCAGAAACAGGCCGACCAACAGAAACGTCACGGCGTTAGAAGCGATATGACGCCACATTTAGCGGACTTTCCCAAACAGTACCGATGCGTTTGTGCCGCCAAAGCCGAACGAATTGCTCAGCGCCACGTCGATCTTGCGCTCAACCTTTTTGTTCGGCGCCAGATCAATCGGTGTCTCAACCGCTGGGTTATCAAGGTTGATGGTCGGCGGTGCCACCTGATCGCGGATCGCGAGCATGCAGAAAATCGCCTCAATCGCGCCAGCAGCCCCCAAAAGGTGTCCTGTCGCCGATTTGGTAGAAGACATGGTGACCTTGTCCGCCGCATCGCCCATCAAACGCTCAACCGCCCCCAACTCGATGGTATCGGCCATGGTCGAGGTGCCATGCGCGTTGATGTAATCCACATCCGCTGGCTCAAGACCCGCGTTCTTCAGCGCCGCACGCATGGAACGTTCGCCACCTTCGCCGTCTTCCGACGGTGCAGTGATGTGATGCGCGTCGCCCGACAGGCCATAGCCCAGCACTTCGGCATAGATTTTCGCACCGCGCGCCTTGGCGTGCTCATACTCTTCCAGCACCACGATGCCCGCGCCCTCGCCCATGACAAAACCGTCACGGTCTATGTCATAGGGGCGGCTGGCCTTCTTGGGGTCGTCGCCGCGTTTGGTCGACAGCGCCTTACAAGCGTTGAAACCCGCCATCCCAATCTCACAAATCGCCGCCTCTGCGCCGCCTGCGATCATCACATCCGCATCGCCGTATTTGATCAGACGCGCCGCGTCACCGATGGCATGCGCCCCGGTGGAGCAGGCGGTCACGACCGAATGGTTCGGCCCCTTGAAACCGTAGCGGATCGAGACCTGACCCGAGATCAGGTTGATCAACGCGCCGGGCACGAAGAACGGGCTCACGCGGCGCGGACCCTTTTCGGCCATCATCACGGCGGTATTGGCAATGGAGTTCAACCCGCCGATGCCCGAGCCGATCAACACGCCAGTACGCTCCTGATCTTCCTTCTCGGTCGGCAACCACCCCAAATCCTCAACCGCCTGCTGGGCGGCGGCCATGCCGAACAGGATGAAAGTATCAACTTTCCGCTGCTCTTTCGGCTCCATGTATTTATTGGCGTCAAAGGTGCCATCACTGCCATCGCCCAATGGCACTTCGCAGGCGTATTGGGTCACCAATTTGCTGGGATCAAAGCCGGTGATCGGTCCGGCCCCGGATTGCCCATCAAGGATCCGTTTCCAGCTTTCTTCCACGCCGTCCGCGAGGGGGGTAACCAAACCCAAACCCGTTACTACAACTCTGCGCATCTTAGTGCCCCTTGCCGATAATCTCTCGGCGAACCTCTTACCCTGCAAAAGCCTGTAGGCACAAGCATATCGGCGGTGGTCCGCAGGCATAGCACAAAAACGCCGATCCTCAGATTCACGCGGCTATTGCCCCGAATGATGGGATCGCGGCAGGCTCACCCCGGCGGGCCGCGCCGTGTTAACAAATGTACCGGGCCGCCCTCAGTGCTTGCCTCGCGTAGCGGCTGATATCCAAGTGCGCCCGCGATCCGCAATGCCGCTTCGTTCTTGGCAGAGATCACACAAACTGTCCGCCCCGTGATGACCCGATCAAACCACTCATGCGCTGCCCGCGCCGCTTCAACCCCTAAACGCTGATCCTGTGCCTGTGGGGCCAACACCAGTCGCGCTTCGGGGTAAATATCGAAATCCTCACCAAAATTGCGCGAGCCAAAGACGAAACCGGTTTGGCCCAACATCTCTCTCTGCCGATGAAGTTGCACCGCCCACTGCCCAAATCCCGTGATCTGCCAATGGCCTGCATTGCGCAGGAAGGCGTCCCAAGATTGCGCCTTCGCCCGAGGCCGATCAAGTATCCGGTCCGCCACATCCGGCATCGCCCAGATCTCAGCGTAACGCTCAAAATCCTCGGCCCGCATGGCGCGCAATGTCAGTCTGGCTGTGTTGATGGTCGGGATCGTTCGGGACATGGGGTGAATTGCCTTCACACTTGAAACTTCTTGGCGAAGACATGCGGCCTCAGCACCAGAGGGACAAGCCCAGCCCGTTGCGGCAAATAAAAACGGCGTCATTCCGCTAGGAACAACGCCGCTTTCAAATCTCAATTCTGCCGGTTGCCCGGCAAAGCCTTAGGAGGCTTCTTTGATGAACTTGACCGCATCGCCAACGGTCTGGATGTTCTCAGCGGCGTCATCGGGGATCTCGATGCCGAACTCTTCTTCGAACGCCATCACCAGTTCCACTGTGTCAAGGCTGTCAGCGCCGAGATCGTCGATGAACGACGCATTCTCAGTCACTTTGTCCTCTTCCACGCTCAGGTGTTCTACAACGATCTTTTTCACGCGGTCTGCGACGTCGCTCATAATAAGTCCTCATGTCTTCGGGCCATTCAGGCCCCTTTTGGTTTCCGCCCGCCGATGATCAGCGTTTGGAGGATGCCCCAAAAGGGGCGGCTATTTTCCTTGTTCGCACAAGGCGGAGGGGGCAATCAAGCACCCTTCGTTTCGATTCTGCGCCCCCTTTAGCACATGCCGAAGGCTTGGCAAACGCTATTGCAGCGCAGGGTCACAACATGGCCATACCGCCGTTCACATGCAAGGTGGTCCCTGTCACATAAGCGGCCTCGGCACTGGAAAGATAGACCACGGCGGCGGCGATCTCATCCGGATCGCCCATGCGACCGGCGGGAATTTGCCCCATGATTCCAGACTTTTGCTCGTCCGTCAGCTTGTCTGTCATGGCGGTGGTGATAAAGCCCGGTGCCACGGCATTCACCGTGATCCCACGGCTTGCCACCTCATAGGCCAGCGACTTGGACATGCCCACAACACCCGCTTTGGAGGCCGCGTAGTTCGCCTGACCGGGGTTGCCCGTGGCCCCCACCACGCTGGAGATATTCACAATCCGGCCCCAACGCGCCTTCATCATGCCGCGCATCACGCCTTTGCACAGCTTAAACGTCGCGGTCAGGTTCACATTCAGCACCGAATTCCATTCATCATCCGACATCCGCATGAACAGGTTATCGCGCGTGATCCCGGCGTTATTCACCAGGATATCCACCGAGCCCATCGCCTCAGCCGCCTGTTTCGGCAGAGCATCGACGGCTTCCATGTCGCTCAGGTTACAGGGCAGCACATGCGCCCGCTCGCCCAATTCGGCCTTCAGCGCCTCCAGCGGTTCGGTCCGCGTGCCCGACAGCCCGACGGTCGCGCCTTGGGCATGCAATTTGCGGGCGATATCCGCGCCAATGCCGCCCGAAGCGCCAGTGATCAGGGCATTCTTTCCTGTAAGATCGAACATGTCTCTTCCTTTATTCTATCAGTCAGGGCCGCGTCAGCAGCCCGTAGCGGCGGATTTCATCCGCTGTCATCTTGTGTATCCCGTCAGATGGCGCGGCCTGCAAGGTAAACCAGTAAAAGCCGTCATTGCCCAGCATCTCGGCCATATAGCGCCGTGTCATCTGGTGTTCGGGCGATTGCCGTGGATAGCTGCTGCCCTCGCGGTAGCCATTGCGCCATGAATGCACCCGGAGCGCCGCCCCCGGTGCCATGCGCCGCTCGGCCCCCGCGATGAAGAGCTCCACACCGCCAGAATCAACCACACTGCCCGACCGCAGCTCGGTCGCCAGTCCCAATCTGCGAATCTGTCGCCCCATACGGTGCGTCGCTGCCGCATCAATAGAGCCGTCGATCCGCCCCAGCACCACCGTATCAATCCGCGGATTCTCGGCCAGATGCCGCGCGAAAGCCGCAGGCGTCCGGCTGGTGATCGTGCCGGACATCAACAGATACGGCCCCTGAACCTGCATCCGCGTGCCATCGCTGGCATTCTCAAGCGTGCCGCAGGCCACGACCGAAAGCAGCAGTGCAAAGACGGCAATCAGCCGCCTCATGCGTCACTCCCCAGCGGCGTCCGCTCGCCCAAGATATAACGCAGCACATCCACCACATCGAAGGCCAGCGAGATCAGCAAGGTGACCAAGATCACCCGGATGATCCACCGCGCCGCGATGGGCATGGCATCCTTGGCCTGTTTGCGGAACAGATAGAACGCCAGCGGCCCCCAGATCAGCAGATGCGGCAGACCGAGAAGTTTGACGTATCCCATTTGCCGGAACATGCCGTAGACTGCCGCCCCGGTAAGGATACTGGCGGCCACGGCAATCACCCCGACCTTGCGGCTCTGCGGCCAGATCAGCAGCGCCAAGGGCAAGATCGCCACGGCAAAGACCAGCCAGTTGAACCACCAGATCAGCCATTCCGGCAGCAGCGTCAGGGTTTCTTGCATCGTCATCTCGGCCCTCCGGGGCGTTACGCCTCTTTCGCGGCTGTGACCTCATCCGGCGTGCCGATGCTGCGGGTGGCGACGGATTTATCGATCCGGCGGATCATGCCCGTCAGCGCTTTGCCCGCGCCGATCTCCCATGCTTCGGTGACACCCTGCGCGGCCATCCACTCAACCGAAGACCGCCAGCGCACCCGGCCTGTGACCTGCTCGACCAGCAACTCGCGAATCTTCGCGGCATCGGTGACGGCCTGCGCAGTGACATTGGCGACCAGCGGCACGGCGGGATCATTAAACGTAACCTCACCCAAAGCGCGCGCCATCTCATCCGCCGCCGGCCCCATCAACGGGCAATGGAAAGGCGCAGAGACCGGCAGCAGCAACGCGCGTTTGGCGCCAGCATCCTTGGCCATGGCCACGGCACGTTCCACTGCGGCTTTGTGGCCCGACAATACGTTCTGGCTGGGGTCGTTTTCATTGGCGACCTGACAGACCTCGCCTTCGGCGGCGGCTTCGGCCAGTTTCTCGGTCTCTTCGATGCCAAGGCCAAGGATCGCCGCCATGGCACCCTCGCCCACTGGGACAGCGGCCTGCATCGCCTTGCCGCGAATGCGCAGCAGCCGTGCGGTGTCGGCAAGCGACAGCGACCCTGCGGCGCAAAGCGCGGAATATTCGCCAAGACTATGGCCCGCCACAAAGGCCGCTTTGCCAACCTCGATCCCTTCGGCCTTCAGCGCGGCCATCGCCGCCATCGACGTGGCCATCAACGCAGGCTGGGCGTTCTGTGTGAGGGTCAGCGTCTCGATGTCCCCCTCCCAGATCAGGTCAGACAGTTTTTCGCCAAGGGCGTCATCGACTTCTTGGAAAACGGCGCGGGCTTCAGGATAGGCTTCGGCCAGATCGCGGCCCATGCCGATGGTTTGGGCACCCTGGCCCGGGAAAACGAATGCAATGCTCATGGTTGCGGCCTCTCTTATGCGTTTTGCCTGATGTATCCTCTGCGCCCCAGCCGAACAAGCCTTGCCGCAGGCGCTTAGGGCTTGCCGTGCGGCGCAAACCGTGTATACGGGCGCTTCCTTGCAAAGCATATGAACCGCGCAGACTCTCGTGGTGGGGCCGCAAGGATATTGCCCCGCCTATGAAATGCGCCTTGATATAAATATAGGAGTGCACATGCCGCTATATGAGCATGTTATGATTGCGCGTCAGGACCTGTCCAACACGCAAGCAGAAGGCCTCATCGAACACTTTGGCACCGTCCTCGCGGACAACGACGGCAAGCTCGTCGACAGCGAGTACTGGGGCGTCAAAACGATGGCCTACAAGATCAACAAAAACCGCAAGGGCCACTATGCCTTCCTGCGTTCGGACGCCCCTGCGACCGCCGTGCAGGAAATGGAACGCCTGATGCGCCTGCATGATGACGTGATGCGCGTTCTGACCATCAAAGTTGATGAGCACAAAGAACTGCCGTCCGTACAGATGCAAAAGCGTGACGAGCGGCCCGACCGCCGCGAACGCCGTTGATCAACGCTTGAAGAAAAGGACTTAAATCATGGCTGCAAAACCATTTTTCCGTCGTCGTAAAGTGTGCCCTTTCTCGGGCGACAACGCACCTGCGATTGACTACAAGGACACACGTCTGCTGCAACGCTACATCTCTGAGCGTGGCAAGATCGTTCCTTCCCGTATCACCGCCGTATCGGCCAAGAAGCAACGCGAACTGGCCCGTGCCATCAAACGCGCTCGTTTCCTCGCCCTGCTGCCCTACGCCGTTAAGTAAGGAGAGAGCACATGCAAGTTATCCTTCTGGAACGTGTGGCCAAACTGGGCCAGATGGGCGAAGTCGTCGACGTGAAGTCGGGCTACGCTCGCAACTACCTTCTGCCCCAAGGCAAGGCGCTGTCGGCCTCCAAGGCCAACGTCGAAGCCTTCGAAGGTCAGAAAGCCCAGCTTGAGGCGCAAAACCTCGAGACCAAAAAAGAAGCCGAAGCCATGTCGGAAAAGCTGAACGGTCAGCAATTCGTCGTGATTCGCTCTGCTTCCGACGCTGGCGCGCTTTATGGCTCTGTCACCACACGTGACGCCGCCGAAGCTGCAACAGCCGAAGGTTTCTCGGTCGATCGCAAGCAGGTTGTTCTGGGGCAGCCCATCAAAGATCTGGGTGTCCACGAAGTTCAGGTTGTTCTGCACCCCGAAGTGACCGCCACAATCGAGCTGAACGTTGCACGTTCGCCCGAAGAGGCCGAGCTTCAGGCGTCGGGCAAATCGATTCAGGAACTGGCCGCCGAAGAGGAAGCCGCAGCTGAATTCGAGATCTCCGAACTCTTCGACGACATCGGCTCTGCCGCTGACGAAGACGGCGACTCGGACGTGGTGCGCACCCCTGAGGGCGACGCGCAGGACGACAGCAACAGCTGATCCGACCCGATTTGACATGAAACGCCGCGCGGCTTTCCGCGCGGCGTTTTTTTATGCGCTAGCCTGTCGCAAGGCCCGTCTGCACCTCTCGCGCGAAATCCTGTAAAAACAGTCCATTCTGTGCTATGCTACCTCCATTCAGCATGGAGGATGACACATGCGTTACATCACCATCACCACCTGGGAGATCGCCGACGGGGCGGATTACGACGTGGCCCTACGCGCCATCGAAGAAAAGCGCCTGCCCGCCCTCAAAAGCTTTGGCGCTAGCCGCATTACCGTGGTCCGCACCTCTGAGCGCACCAGTGCCGCAATCACCGAATGGCCCGACAAGGCCACGCGCGACGCTGCCGAACTCAAGATCGACGAGGTTCGCCGCTCGGTGAAGCGCGAAGATCAGACCCGCATGACCGGTGAAATGAAAGGCGAAATCGTCGCCGACGTCTAAGCGTGGCGGAAAGCCGCGCTTTGCGCCCCAACCGCTGGGCAAGGGGCCGCGTATATTTTGGCGACCCGCTTGCCCGAAAGGCCCGCAGCGGTGATCTTCGCGCCGATATAACAAGCCTCGGTGCACCATGCCTCAGACAACACGCCGCATGTTTCTCTCTTTCATCGCTGCCAGTACGATCACCGCGTGCAGCGCTGCGCCCGAAGTCTCCCCCACGCCCCCGCAGCGCCCGGCCCTGCCCCTGCACCCAAATGAGACGCCCGACCTGCGGCGCAAGATCAACCACTGGGCCGACTTCTACGATCTGCCGCGCCCTCTGGTTCATCGTCTGGCCATCCGCGAAAGCACCCATAACCCGCGCGCCCGCAACGGCCCATATTACGGCCTGCTGCAAATCCTGCCCGCCACCGCCCGCTCCATGGGGTTCCAAGGCAGCGCGTCTGACCTTTTGGACGCCGACACCAATCTGAAATACGCCCTGAAATACCTGCGCGGCGCTTGGCTTTTGTCCGACGGAGACCACGGCACCGCCATCAAGTGGTACGCCCGCGGCTATTATTACGAAGCCAAGAAACGCGGTATGCTGGTGGAAACCGGCCTGAGGGGCGGGTGATTAATTTTTAGGCTTGCGCGGCCTCTCGCTTCGCCGCAGGTAGGTGTTAATCACGTTAAGAAGGAACGCCGCATGACCCTCCGCCTCAACCGTCGTCACTTTCTCGCCGGCTCTGCCGGACTGCTGGCCCTTCACCCCTTCTCTCTCCGCGCTGCCGCCAATCAAGCGCACCTGCGACTGATGGAGACGACGGACCTCCATGTGCATGTCTTTCCCTATGACTATTACGCCGACAAAGAGGTCGACACCGTCGGGCTTTCCCGCACCGCCAGCATCGTCAAGTCGATCCGCGCCGAGGCGACCAATACGCTGATGCTCGACAACGGCGACTTCCTGCAGGGCAACCCGATGGGCGACTACATCGCCTATGAGCGCGGCATGAAAGAAGGCGACATGCATCCGGTGATCCAAGCGATGAATACGCTTGGCTTTGACGCCTCGACCTTGGGCAATCATGAATTCAACTACGGGCTTGATTTCTTGATGAAATCCCTCGCCGGGGCCGACTTCCCGGTGGTCAGCGCCAATGTCGTCAAAAAGGTCGGGGCCAAGCCCAGTGACGATGACACGCTGGTCAAACCCTATGTCATACTGGACCGAATGTTGACCGATGGCGCGGGCGAGGCCCATCCAATCAAGATCGGCATCATCGGCTTTGTCCCGCCGCAGATCATGGCATGGGACCGCCGCCATCTCGAAGGCAAAGTGCAGGCGCGCGACATCCTCGAGACCGCCCGCGCTTGGGTGCCGCAGATGAAAGAGGCTGGCGCCGATATCATC
Source organism: Sulfitobacter sp. LC.270.F.C4 (assembly GCF_032922545.1). Classification (NCBI taxonomy): domain Bacteria; kingdom Pseudomonadati; phylum Pseudomonadota; class Alphaproteobacteria; order Rhodobacterales; family Roseobacteraceae; genus Sulfitobacter; species Sulfitobacter sp. LC.270.F.C4. Next base: position 2,301,148 of record NZ_CP136692.1, read on the forward strand.
ATCGCGCTGTCGCATTCGGGCATTGGGGCCGCCAAAGAAGAAGACATGATGGAGAACGCTTCCGTCCCCCTCGCCGCCGTTGACGGGATCGACGCCATCATGACCGGGCACAGCCACCTCGTCTTCCCCTCGGGCAGCTATGCGGACTATCCCGGCGTGGATGTGAGCGCCGGCACGATCCACGGCAAGCCCGCCACCATGGGCGGCTTCTGGGGCAGCCATCTGGGCCTTATCGACCTGATGTTGGAACGCGACGCGGGCGGTTGGCGCATCGCCAGCCACAGCGCCGAGGCGCGGGCCATTTCGCAGCGCAACGAAGACCGCTCGGTCATGCCGCTGGTGGAAAGCGACGCAGAGGTTCTGGCCTCGGTTCAGCAAGACCATGACGAAACGCTCGCCTATGTCCGCCGCGCCGTGGGCAAGACCGACGCCAATCTACACAGCTATTTCGCGCTGGTGGCCGATGATCCGTCGGTGCAGGTCGTCTCAAACGCGCAGCGCTGGTACATCGCACAGATGCTGAAAGGGACCGAGCATGAGGGGCTGCCGATCCTGTCTGCCGCCGCCCCCTTCAAGGCCGGTGGCCGGGGCGGGCCAGAGTATTACACCGATGTGCCCAAGGGCGATGTGGCGATCAAGAATGTGGCTGACCTCTACCTCTATCCCAACACCGCCCGCGCCGTGCGCGTCACCGGTGCGCAGGTGAAGGATTGGCTTGAGCGGTCAGCGGGCATGTTCAACCAGATCACCCCCGGCGAGGCCAACCAGCCGCTGCTGAACCCAGAGTTCCCCAGCTACAACTTCGATGTGATCGACGGCGTAAGCTATCAGATCGACCTCAGCCAGCCGTCCAAATTCGGCCCCAAGGGAACCGTGGCGAACTCTGAGGCGAACCGGATCGTGAACCTTGAGTTCGAAGGGCAACCGCTTGATCCCAATGCCGAATTCATCATCGCCACTAACAACTACCGCGCCAGCGGTGGCGGCGCATTCCCCGGCGCGAAGGGCGATACCATCGTCTTTGAAGGGCCCGACACCAACCGCGACGTGATCGTACGCTATATCGTCGAAAAAGGCACCATCAGCCCCCGCGCCGATGGCAACTGGCGCTTTGCCCCGATGGAGGGCACCAGCGTGATGTTCGAAACCGGACCGAAGGCCGCGGATTACATGGATGAGGTGACCGGCGTGGTGATGGAGCAGGTCAGCGATACGGAAAACGGCTTCGCCCAGTTCCGGATCACGTTGTAAGCTGTACGAATTGGGGGCGGTCTAGAGCGGTGACGCATTCCGCATGGTGGGAGGCGGTTAGCTGTTGAACCCCCAGGAAGATAAGGCCGTTTCCCGTAGGGATGCGGCCTTATCTCTAAGCTTCTTGGGCTACCTTAGCAAACAAGTGAAGATGCGTTTATCTGTCGTGATTAAGCAGCCAACAGCCTCCTGCTAAGGAACAGCCGTTTCCGACAGGCAGTTTTAGCTCAAGATGGCTTCCCGGATGTGCCGACCGATTGTGTCGTCGATTTGCTGTTTAGTAGCTTTGTCCGAATCCGGCGTCAGATACTCAGGGGCTGTGAGATGCGTTGACGACCTAAGGCGCGCCGGAAGAAATTTTCTGCGTCCAGCTCTTTGATTCCGATCAACAGCCTTGGCGAGAGCTTCAAGCATGATACTTCTTGCGCTCTCGTCGCCTTGATGAGTTTTCAATGTCAGAAACACTTGTTTGATCAACCGCTTGCAAGCATCCTCTTGCTCACCTTTTCCCCAAGCTTCCATAAATAGTCCGGCAAGAAGTCGGGTGACACTGTGTCTTTCATTGTTTGGCGACGCAACGTGTTCAATAAGCCTGTCCAGGCGGGGGTTCGGATCTGCGCGGGAAGCGCCCCATTCATGTAGCACAGCCGCGATGTCAACGGTTGTGTAGCCGTAGGTTGCATCTAAGAAGGCAAGGGTAGCATCGACATACGCACCGACCTGTATCCTTCCCGCTGTCCGTGCCTTCTGAAGCGCAACCTGGGTCCACGTGGATCGAATATCTTCGGCCCAGATCACCCTGCGTAGGGCGAGATCGTCCGTAAGGACAGGAATATCCCGCTCCTTGGCAACAATCATGGTGTCGGTAAATGCCGGTCCGACCTTACTAAAGAGTTCATTTACCTCAGCAGGCAGCGCGAAACCTTCCTCTGGCATTACGATTTCGAGCTGCCTTGCAAGATCGACCGTTCGAGAAAGGTGATCTATGAGCGCGTCTGTCTGCGCTTGGCTTCGCTCGATCATGGTATAACCTTCTTCCAAGGCCACCATCACGCCTGCTTTATTAGGGTCACCCAAGGAATCCTGGCGCTCGGTCAGCGCGTATTGAAGCATGTCCACACTGCTTCGAGTAATCATTAAGTTCGGCAAGGCCAGAAGAACAGTATCCGACAGGCCCAGGCCAACCACCCCGTATAGAGTTGCCGGATCGACGATTGCACACCCGTCGTTACCACTTAGACCGGCCAATGCCCTCTGCCGCTCAACATGACTGCCCTCCGAAACTACAACGTTAAGATCGGGATGGTGTCTTGCATGGTCCCAGAAATCGAAGACCGTCCCTCCTCCAAACTGGGCAAGAACTGACAAGGGAGCAATGCCCTTTCGGTAAGCATCTTCGAGGCGTTCACCCATCTCCCTTTTTTCACGGAGGTTGTCTAACATTGGCTGAATGCTACCAAGTAAATCCTCATCGTGTATCCTGAGCCCGCCCAGAAACTTATTCTCTGGAAACATTTCTTCGCAATCATTCAAAGATCGGGCTTGCGCGTGGACGTATTTGCTAACGATTTCTTTAACCGTTAATGTTTGGCCGCCCATCAGGCTTTTGATTTCGATCTGGTCACCAACCCGTTTGCCGAGAAGGCGTTTAGCGAATGGATCATCTACAGCAATCTCATTGAAACGGCCCTGCAGATTCGGAGCAGTCTCGATGACGCGGACGAGATCATTTCTTCCATCTGCGCTAAGAACTACGGCAGTATCTGCTCCGACGACATCTCTTGTTAGGTCCGCACTACGGCCGGCCCTCCCCATGAAGAAAAGACCAATGACGAAGCCTGCGTGCATTTTCGCGTCTTCATATCCATCTCGAAGTGCGCGATAGCCCATTTCTAAGGTTTTGAAAGGATCCTCGATCACCCTGTCCATAAAGTGGGCCAAGCGCATTCGCGCGTCAGGGGAGCCCTCAATACCAACATCAACCTCCCTAAGGTAAGCAGCAGCGCTTTCGATGTCTGGAATTCGCAGGCAAAGGTTTAACCATATCAAACGATCATTCAGATCTGGTTGGGCAAGTTTTGCGTATTCCACAAACTGATCTCGAGCCTTATCGAGATGACCGGATTCTTCGAAAATCCATATCCCGAGGCGTCGGATTTCTGGATTTTTCAGCACGTCGGACCCGAGCTTCCCGTAGAGCTTTCGGGCATCTTTCAGGCGCCGGGAGTGACCAAGTGACCTGAGCGCCAAGCGGAGGTGAACATCGTCCGTCTCGGGATTGCATAACGAAAGGAATAGGTCGGCAGCCGGGGAGTATTCTTCAACGCCATAGAGAGCATGTGCCACTCGGTCTTTTGTAAACGTGTCCGCATCTTGGGGAAGGTTTGTGAGCAGCCGGTCTTTAAGAATATCTTTCTCTGGCGCGTCCGGCCTGATGCCTAAATAGGTAGCGATTAAGATCGGTGACCCTGAGTAGTCATCAAAGATCGAGGATGCTTCTTCATCTGCAGCGACTTCGGAAATCGCAGCAGCAGCTATTAGGCGCGCTGTTGCTGCGGCAATACGGAGATCATCCTCGTCGCTTTTCTCGTAAAGCGTTTTGGCTGTCAATCGGCAAGCAATCATAACCCCTTATCGGCATCCAATAGTGACCCCCCTTTGGGCGCTCGGTAGCTGGCCCGATGCGGTGTAGCCTTTATACAGCGCAGCCGTATCGGGCCAGCGGGGTTTAGGTCATTCGCGGGTCTTGAAGCGCCAGCTCTCGTTGCCGGTTTCGACGATGTCGCAGTGGTGGGTAAGGCGATCGAGTAGTGCTGTCGTCATCTTGGCGTCACCGAAGACCGATGGCCATTCACCGAAGTCGAGGTTGGTCGTTACGATGATGGACGTGCGCTCGTAGAGGCGACTGACGAGGTGGAACAGCAGCTGACCGCCGGTCTGGGCGAATGGGAGATAGCCGAGCTCGTCGAGGATCAGGAAGTCGAGGCGGCACAAGAGATCCGCAGTGCGCCCCTGGCGATCAGCGCGGGCTTCTGCGTCGAGTTTGTTCACAAGGTCGACGATGTTGAAGAAGCGGCCGCGCTTACCACGGCGGATGCAGGCCCTGGCGATGCTCACGGCAAGATGGGATTTGCCGGTCCCGGTGCCGCCGATCAGCACTACGTTGCGTTGATGCTCAAGGAACTCTCCGGAGGCCAGATCGCGCACCAGCGTCTCGTTGACCGGCGTGTTCTCGAAGCTGAACTCATCGACCTCCTTGGCCAGTGGTAGTTTAGCAATCCTCATCTGGTATCTGATCGAACGCGCCTGCTTTTCGCTGATCTCGGCGTGCAGGAGGTCGCCGACGATCTGTTGCGGTTCGTGCTGACGCTTCACTGCTGTCGTGATGATCTCATCGTAGGCGGCCTTCATGCCGTAGAGCTTCAGCTGGCTCATCGCGTCCAGCACTTGTGATCTTTCCATGGTTGGGTCTCCTGAGGCTGTCGTAACGTTGGCAATCGGCCACGGGCTGGCAAGTCAGCCGCAACGCGTCCGGCGTATCGATGGTCAACGGCGGCGGCGGCTCACGATGTCGGGCCAAGAGGTTAATGATGACGGAGGCGGCGTGAGCCCCTTCATTCAGGGCTTCGGCACAAGCGGCATCCACCGCATCCAGCCCGTCGGTTGGGATCATGCTCAGGATCTGAACCATCTGGCGGTCGCCGTTCGGCACCTTACCAAGCTTGCGCTGCACACGCCTGATTGCTGGCGGCAGCTCCCAGTCCTTGAAGGGCGCACCATTCCTGAGCGCGCCCGGTTTTCGAGCCAGGACAGGGATGTAATGCAGCGGATTGTAAATCGCCTTGTCGCGGCCGAAGGCTCGGTCGTGCTGCCCCACAATCTTACCGTCCTGCCAGAACTCGACTCGCTCGGCATAAGCACGGATCTCAACTGGGCGACCGACGGCTCGACCATCCACCGAGTAGCGGTTCTTATCGAACCGAACGAGGCAGGTTTTGGACACCGAGGCAGGCAGGGCGTGGAAGCCATTGAAGGGGCCGACATACGGCACCAAGCTGGCTCGTTCTTGCTCGAACACCTCCCAAGTTGTTCGATCCCGGAGCTCGGGGTGCGGGTTGGACTGAGCCCAGGCAACGCACCGGTCTTCAAGCCAAGCGTTCAGTTCGGCATAGCTTTTAAACTTCGGTCGCGGCACGAAGAACCGCCGCCGGACGACGCCGACCTGGTTCTCGACCTGTCCCTTCTCCCAGCCCGAGGCGGGGGTGCAGGCGACCGGATCGACCAGGTAATGTCCGCACATCTGCTGGAACCGGCGATTATAGGCGCGGTCGCGACCGACAAAGATCGTATCCACCGCCGTCTTCATGTTGTCGTAAATCCCCCGAGCACAGGCTCCGCCGAAGAAGGCAAAAGCTTTGTCGTGGGCGTCAAAGACCATCTCCTGTGACTCGCGCGGGTAGGCTCGCACGAACAGCATTCGGCTATGGCAAAGGCGGACGTGCGCCACCTTCACTGTCGTCGTCGCGCCATCGATCACCACGATCTCATGGCTCCAATCAAACTGATAGGCCTCACCGGGATCGAAGGTCAGCGGCACATAGGCAGCGGCCGATGCCGCCTGTTCGTCCTTGGACCATGAGGCCGCGTAGCGCCGGACAGCATCGTAGCCGCCGTCATATCCGAGGGCTCTGAGTTCTTCGAAGACCCTAATCCGGGTCAGCCTCTCACGCTTGGGCTTTCGCGCGTTCACTGACAGCATCTCGTCGAGCTTGTCTTTCCAGGGCCCAATCTTCGGCTGTGGCTGGACCGTCCGCTCGTAGGTGAGCTCCGTCACACCGGATCGGATCACCTTGCGCACCGTGTTCCGCGATACCCGCAATTCCCGGCAAATCTGCTTAATCGGCTTCTTGTCCTGAAAATACGCCCGCCGGATCTTCGCAATCGTCTCCACAACCAACATCCCAAACTGTGCTCCCCGATAGCCTCGGGGGCATTATCCACATCGGTGTAAGGGGGTCATTTTTGGACGCCGATCACCCCTCTACGGGGTCAAAATTGCATGCTTGTTCACATTTTGGCCGCCTCCAGTCCTATGTGCGGATCGCCGCCCCGAACTTCAGCTTGGATCAGCATCAGTCGGTCATTGGCGTCCAGGTTCTCCTCAGGGATGCTTGAAAGATCCGACAGAGCGTCGGCCCACTCTTCACGATCCATGTGGCGCATCGCCTTGACATGGAGAAGGCCAGGCGTAGAACCGCACTTTGAGAGGGCATCTTGTAATACTTGGTCGGCGGCGGTCTCGTTTGACAGCAGTAAGAGCGTGGATGCACGGTTAGCAGCTACCCAGTCTCCTTGAGGGGCCCAGCCAGTGCTCTTGATGGCTTCCCAGGATCGACCAAACAGATCCGAGGCCTCCTCGACGACCTTCCTATCCTGATCACGAAGCATTCGGAGGAAACGGATTTCTTCTTTGTCAGCGACTTTACCAAACTCTATCAGGCCTGCCCGAGCGAGCACGAGCCAGTTTTCAGGGTCACGCCTGATAGCTGACTTCAAGAGTTGATTTGATTCCTTGGTTTCCCCTTGCAATGCAGCGCGCTCGGCGAGCGCTACAAGCACCTCTGCGCGCTGCTTGAGGTCCTTAGACAGACTCGCCTGAAGATCTTCCCACGAAGCATCTTTGGGGGCATTTTCGAGAAGGACCCCCGCAGCGCGTTCGCAATCTGGTTTCAGATCGAGCGCTTGCCGGGAAAGATCTACCGCGGCGACGTAGTCTCCTTCGATCATTTTGGCAGTTGCAAGCACCGCCAAGCCGTCAGCTTCTTCCGGTATTTCCTCGCCAGCTTGTCGAAAGTGACGGCCAGCATCCGAGCGCTTACCCAAAATCCAGTATGCGGAAGCCATATTCGCTTTAATACGGTAGCGATTTCGATCTGATGCGGAAGGCGCCTCCGCTTCCCAAACTGTCGAAAGCAGATTAAGGACGTGTTCGGGATTCTTGTTCAGCATGCCTGCAATGTCGGTGATGCGCTGTCCAAGGTGGTCGTTGGATTCAGCGTCCATGGCAGCGGCTGCAAAGGACGCCCTCACATCACCCTTTGTGGCAGGCAACCGTCGTTCGAGTTCATTCGTTATGTGCTCACGGGTGTCATTAAACGCGTCGATGAACTTTTTCGGCAAGCCGGGGGCCAACCCATCATAGTAAGTCTCAAGAACATCTGGGTGGTCCTGTATGAGGTGCTTGATCTCTTCCCAGCCCATTATGTCGACTTCAAAAAGACCGCGTTTAATGTTCTCTTGATTTAGCCTGCGGGCTTCCTGCTGGATCTTTTGGTCGTTGGGAGCGGTAGTCACGAGCACGAAGCGGTTCAGTGGCGGTTCAAATTTTTTGGCCTTCTCAACTTCTTGCTGAAGCTCTGACTTCGTTACTTCGGCATGGTAGTCGCCATTTTTCCCTTTGCATTGAACACCGACCCATTTGTTGTGAACCCGATCAGTCCCATAAACGTCGACTCCATTCTGCTTTTGTCCGGACCGGCCATGCATGTGAGCATCATCGGTTTTCCAGACCCGCTTGAAGAGATCGAAAGTAAGTGCCTCAAAATCTTGCCAGTTATTTGGCGGGGCGAGTGCTCTACTGGTGATAGTTGTCATAAAATGCCTGGCAAAAGATTATAGATACGAAATATATGGGTTTGTTTGATCCTATCCGGAAGTTGGCCTCGTGGCCGATCAGTCAGACGGATTACTTTAGAGAGAAGCGTAAAATGTTAGCTGCTATAGGCTTTCCTTAAAGATGCAGCGTTGCCGTTTTCTCTATTTGTTTCAACCTTTCTCATGGTTTGTAATCGCCTTCGTTTTGATATTTCTTCTTGATCGCTCGAACCTCGCCCCAAGCTTTGTTCCCATGTAGAGCCATGGGCGATACAGCATCCGGTAGATGTCTGGAGGATCCTGTGTGCCATCCTTCCGCTTTGTGAAGGCGTCCATGCCATGGCGCATAGCCGGCGTCATGCGGGGACGAGGACGCCGCGCCCGCGGTGGGAGATCAACGAACTCTTCTGTGCCCGGTATCCGCAGCGCACGCGAAGTCAGCTTGGGCGGATCGACCAGGTCGTCAATCGCTTCGTAGGGGCAGGCGTAGGGCCGTGGCTCGAAGAAGTTGTAATGAACACGATAAATATTCAAGAGTGCGATCAATGTTCGAGGGTTAAAGATCGCCCCCTGAATGTATGAGCCACCGACCCGGGCACCTCCACTCCCAGCTCGGGCGGCGACGCTCATTCTCTCGCGGAGAGAGTTCATAAAGGAGCTGACGGGCTGAAGCGTCGCCTTGTAGACCCACGGTGCCAGTTCTTCGCGCAGGTCCTGGCTCAGCTCTTCTTGGTCGAACGCCAGCTTCTTCATTGTCCTGCGCAGATTGCGCGGCAGGATGGGAAAACCGACGGTCTTGTCGATCTCTCCGCTCGCCTGGGTCGAGGACCGAACCCAGAGCGAAGGAAAAACTTCGGACTGATAGTTTGAGATCTGGAACGGCGCACCGTTTCCACGAAGGGCGGTCTCCATGTGCTCGGCGATAAATGCCTCACTGACTGTTTGCGCATCAGTTTCGAAGTCGAAGCGTCCGGCATACATGCCGTCGTTGTGGAACTGCTTTCGGGCCTTTCGGTATTCCTTCACCTTGCCGAGCTTTTCCGGCTTCGTTGCTTTCTTATTGAAACTCATAGCCAGCCAAGTGAACCGGTCCTCCCGGATTTCCTTGTCGAAGATGTGCGGTAGGAGGGGAGGTAAGGTTGCTTCTTGTTCGGTGGTCAAAACGATCGACCCTCGCGGGAGCATTTCCTTCAAGAGAGCGAAATGCGCTCCTTTTGTGTAGATGTCCCTCGTTGTCATGCCTTTGAACGAACCCCGTTCTTCGGATTCGTCGATCGGGAAGCCGAACCACCCCTCGGAGATCATACGGATGTTGGTGATCATTCCTTTTGTCCGCTGAATAAGAGCGGATCGTGCGGCCTGCTGACTTTTGTCTTTCTTCGGCATTCGGCGCTTCGCGCGGCTCTGGAATGCCTTGATTTCATTGACACAGGCAGCGAAGAACTGCGACTCATGATACCGGCCAGTTGGCCGTTGCCATGAGAATTTCGGAGCCGACTGAACTTTGCTGTTCGGATAGAGTTGTTCAAGGTTCTTCGGCATGCCAGCCTCATCGAGGTATGTGGCATTAAACAGGTCGAGAGGCGTGGCACGAGGGTCGAAGTCGACATCAAGCCGATAGACATATCCACTACGGGCATCCGCAGTGATCGCACAGTTGAGCTGTGTGTTCCGCCTGTCGGTCGAAGTTTCCCAGTTCACCGAAAGGACCATGTCATCATGGCTGAGAAGGTGTTCGACGGTTTCACCGCTGCGTTCGATCTTGTCCTTCCATCGTCGCAGCATCTCGCGTTCATAAGCGAGAAAAACCGCTTCGAGCCATTCTATGCGGTCGTAGATCCGGGACATACCGATTTTCTTGCCGGTGGTGGCAGTTCCGATCATCCGCTGGATATCGACGATCCCGGCGCTGTTCAGCACCGCTCCGAGTATCCGAAGATTGTCGGCAGTTGTCTTCTGTCCTGCATGAGGCAGCGAGATGGAAAAACGCGCACCCTTCTGTCCCCGGCAGGGCTTGTGAAGCACCCGGAGCGACGAAGGCGTCTTTTTTCTGCGAAGTAGCTTTCCTTCGCGGTCCTTCGATCGCTCGTGAACGCCATCGAGGGCGAACTCGTCCGGATCATCCAAGAAGCGCTTGCCGCAGGCTCCACAAGAAGGCCCGTCGAGGATCCCATTAAAGTTACGGAGCCTGTCGATTTCCTCGTTCAGATGATCCGGGGAAAGGATGGAGAAACCTGTGTCGCAGAGGTATCCGTCGTGGGTTTGACCTTGACACCGGACCGTGCGTTGATCGGACCACCCATGCGGGTTGTTCTCGTAAGCGAACACGCGAGAGACGCGACGATGCTTCTTGTCAGCTCCTGCGAGCTTGTAAGCACCTGGCCCATGCATCTCAATCAGCTTTAGTTGCTCTGGGCTGAGGTCCGGATACTTCTGCTTCCAAAAGAACTTGCGATCGGCACGACCAGTCAGCGGCTGCCCGAAGTTCGAACAGTCCGGATTTCCGCATGTGTTGATGAGATGTTTCCCCGCGCCCGGATAGAGCTGAGAGAGTTTGAAGTTAAATTTCGCCAAGCTTGTCATCAGAACCTCGCATATCCGCGGTTCCGCCTCGTGTCGTTTTTCAACCAGAGACCAGAAAAACCGCTTGGATTGAAGTCGAAGCGAACGATTGTCCGCAATCTTCGCCTCTTGCGAAGGTCAAGCTTGTGATCAAAGGATATTGGCCGTATTTTCAGAATCAGAAGAAGAAATATCTAAAGTTCTAAATTTTTCTTCGCCGAAGCGAGCCGGTAGTAACTCCGAGAAGAATTTCTCGGATTTCCGATATCATTTTCCTGCTTTAGAAGACGAGATTTATAGAACTAAAACAGAGACCTGCCGCGCATCACGCGACAGGTCTGTTTGTTTGAAGCTCCCACCAGACGGAATGCGTCACTAGAGCGGGCCGCCTCTTTCCGCCGCCACTCAAGTTTCGACGTTGCCACAGAGGGCATCACCCTCCCCGGGGGGCGTTGCTACGCTTGGGTTCCCCGGTAATATGCCGAAACCGCTAACGCGCCAACCATCTGACGTTGCAAAATCGCCCTCCGGAGGGAAAGCGATGCCCGGTGTACCACCGGGGCGGGACATCTGTGATCCGTGGCTGATGTTCCTGCCAAGGTTCGGTAAACCTTCTGGCTCAGTCATTGGAGGCGGCAAGAAGGCCAGCAAACCGACTCTCACCACTGCCAAGTTTGGACATAGCGAAACCGCCCTCTGCAACTGAGGGTGATGCCCGCCATCCCGCCGGACGGCCCATTTCAACAACAACACCCCCCAAACGAAACAAGGGCGACGGTTGCCCGTCGCCCCTGCCCCGTAATCCGATCCGGTAAGACTTATTCGTCTTCCAGTTCCTCAACAGCCTTCTGCAGCTCTTCTTTCGAGATTTCTTTCTCGGTCACTTTGGCCTGTTCGACCACGTGATCGACAACCTTGTCCTCAAAGATCGGCGCGCGCATCTGCTGCTGCATCTGTTGGTTTTGCTGAACGAATTCAAAGAACTGGCGCTCTTGACCCGGGTACTGACGCGCCTGGTTCATGATCGCTTGGGTCATCTCGGCGTCGGTCACCTGAACGTCGGCCTTCTGGCCCAGTTCGGCCAGCAGCAGGCCAAGACGCACACGGCGCTCGGCCAGTGTCTTGTGCTCGTCTGAGGGCTCGATCTCGGGGTGATCGTGGCCTTCTACGTCAGGGTTTTCCTCGTGCCACAGCTGATGTGCGATCTGCTTGGCTTCGGCGTCAACCAGCGAGGGCGGCAGGTCAAAGCTGACTTCTTTGTCCAGCGCGTCCAACAGGTTACGCTTCATCACGGCGCGCGAGGCACCGGCGTATTCCGCTTCCAGACGCTCGGCGATCTGACCTTTCAGCGCGTCGAGATCCTCGGCACCGAATTTCTTTGCCATCTCGTCGTTCACTTCAGCAGCGACGGGCTCTTTCACTTCTTTGACGGTGCAAGCGAAGGTCGCTTCCTTACCGGCCAGATGCTCGGCCTGATACTCTTCGGGGAAGTTCACGACGACGGACTTTTCTTCGCCCGCCTTAACGCCGACCAGCTGCTCTTCGAAGCCGGGGATGAAGGAGTTAGAACCCAGAACCAGCGGGTAATCTTCGGCAGCGCCACCTTCGAATTCTTCACCGTCGACGGAGCCTTTGAAGTCGATCACAACCTGATCGCCATCTTCCGCCTTGGCGCCCTCTTTGCGGGCTTTGAAGTCTTGTGCGGTTTCGGCAAGGCTTGCCAGCGCTTCTTCGACGGCGGCGTCATCGGCCTTGACCACCATCTTTTCCAGCTCGATCTTGCTCAGATCAACCTCGGGAATTTCGGGCAGCTTTTCGTAAGCCATGGAGACTTCGACGTCGTCGCCTTCTTTCCAGTCCTCGTTGGTCATTTTGACCTCGGGCTGCATCGCGGGGCGGTCGCCGGACGTCTCAAAATGCTCTGCCATGGCGCCATCGATGCTTTCCTGCATCGCTTCGCCCATGATCCGCTGGCCGAACTGCTTTTTCAACAGCGCCATGGGAACCTTGCCCTTGCGGAAGCCCTTCATCTCGACTTCGGGCTGCGCTTCGGCCAGCTTTTCGTTGACCTTGGCTTCGAGTTCGGCGGCGGTCACGGTGATGTTGTAACCGCGTTTCAGACCTTCGTTCAGCGTCTCGTTGACCTGCATGTGTGCTCCATAGGGTAAGGCCGCGCGGCGGGGGCGCGGGCGAAAATTTGTGCCCTTCTATGGGGGTTGAACCGCCTGCGCAAGGGGGTCCGCGGCCCATCGCACCACATCCGCAGAAAACGCCCCCGCCCCTATGGCGGAACCCGCCCAGACCTCAGACCAAGAGCACCGCAATATAGCCCGCATAGGCCAATGCAAAGGCCGCCCCCTGACCGCGCGTCACGCGCCCGCCAAAGGCCGCGCAGGCGATCAGCGCCACGCTGGCCCCCAGCATCACCCAGATGTCGAGTGTGGCGATCTGAGCGGCCACATTGACCGGCTGGATCACCGCCGTGACCCCCAGCACACCAAGGATGTTAAAGATATTGGAGCCGACCACGTTGCCCAAAGCCACATCGCTCTGCCCGCGCCGGGCGGCGATGACCGATGTGACCAATTCCGGCATCGAAGTCCCCACTGCCACGATGGTCAACCCGATCACCGCCTCAGAGAGCCCCACGGCCTGCGCCAAGGCGACCGATCCCGTGACCAAAAACCGAGCCGAGACGATGGTTAGAACCAGCCCACCCAACAACCACAATAACGCCAGCCCGATCCGTGCTTGATCCGGCAAAGGCTCCGCCGCCTGCTGGCTGTTTCGATCACTGCGAAAGGTATAAATCAGATAGGTCGCCAACCCCACGAGGGCCAAAATCCCCGCCAGCCGGTCGATGCGGCCCAGCATCACGAGGCCCAGACAAAGCAAGCTTGCCGCCAGCATCACTGTCCCGTCGCGCGCAAAGCTGCGCCGCGCGATGCCAATCGGCGCGATTAGTGCGGCAAGGCCGAGAATCAGCAGAATATTCGCGATGTTCGACCCGACGACATTGCCAAGCGCGATGTCCGGTGCCCCCAGCAAAGCCGCCTGAACAGAAGTCACCAATTCAGGCGCCGAAGTGCCAAACCCCACGACCGTCAGACCGATCACCAGTGGCGATAGCCCAACCCGCTGCGCCAGCGCCACCGCACCGCGCACCAGATACTCACCACCGAGCACGAGCCCCAGCAAACCGCTAAGGACAAACAGAATGTTCACGAGAAAAACTCACCGGTCTCAGACCATCGGGCGTCGCGGAGACCGCGCAGACGCCCGATGCAAATGGGCACGGGTGACAGGCATTCAAGGCCGCGCGGAAAATTCAGTTCCGCTGCGGCCGGGCGCTCACATGCCCAAGGCTTCTTTATACATCTCAAGGACGGCAGTATGTTGTGCAGAGGGTTTTTTGGCTCCATATAAGCCCTTGAAATCATTAGATAACGTTTTTTGGTGCCTGATGCTTATCAGAATTGTTGTGTAAGAAGCTACAGATGATCCTTTTCGAACATCCTGATCGTTCTTGCCCACTTGCCTCTAATGAAATTCATTCTGATCAGAACCACTGATTTTTCCTCTGATTTCTCACAGTAGTCCCAATACCGCCTGAACAGTAACCCGTCCTCCATGAATGCTGCCGCTTAAGGAGGACAGCTGACCTTCGCTGCGGCCTCGACGAACGGCAGCGATGCGCAGATAGCGCCCTATGCAAAGTCGCGGTGGCACCGCGCCCAGCGAACGACCTGATGGAAATCGTCGAAGATTGCTACAGCGCAGGCTCAATCCTAATCATATCCCAACTGCCACTCAAAACCTGACATGACCTCATCGGTGAGCAAACCTTTGCAGAGGCCATCCTTGACCGCCTCGTGCGCAACACCCATCGCCTCAAACTCGAGGGCCAATTCTTTCGAAAAAATGGAGACATATGTGCCCGGATGTTCCGGAATGTGCAGCTTGTCTTGCACAATTATTCCATTTGAACTGAAAGTTGCCTCGTTTTTATAAAAGCTGACGGTCAGCAATACAGAAATGAGGCTGTATGCCCCTGAATATCTCCCGAACGATTCACCGGCTCGACGAAAACTCAGGCCGCACGCCAGATTGCGTGACACCGCAGTTGCGACCACCGGGACTGGAAAATGTCTTTATCGCTGACCCGCCGGAGTTTGGGCAATTCATATGCATTGAAGACGATATCCGTAAGGATGATCACACAGGACTCATGATGCACAGAATCTTCGGTGCTGATATTTGGTTTAGACTGCACGACGGATCACTGGCAAAATACCACCAATACGAAGATGGACCGGCAGCAAGGTACCTCTCCTCCTTCTTTCTTCAAGCCAGCAAGATACCGAAATTTGTTAAAGGAAGGGCCAAGGATTTTGGTATTTGTGACGACGGGAGGATGCCGGTCTTTTACTTTCCGAACTGCACCATTCTGATGGCGGTCGAAGTCGAAGACCTTGACGTGGCCCTCGAGAGACGGCACCCCTCGCACAGCGAAACGCCTTCACAGCCACTTGTTGGCGACGTCTACGCGCTCCCCTCGCCGAGCAACCACAAAGCCCTCATCCATTTTCACGACATTTCCAAAGAGCTTGCGACGCATCTGGAGATTGTCAACGGCCTGACGGGTCTCAATCTCGCTATGGGAGGAGTAGAAGATGAAACGGATACATTGGCAAAGGCTCCTAAATCCCCAAATCTTGCAAAGCAGGAGGAACGCAGTGAATCTGCCGCACACGGGAGCGAGTCAGCCCGCGAAATACCAGCCGTTCTCGAAGCTCCTCTTGGACATAGTGCTGAAGATGCCTTAGCCGATAATGACCCACCACTTAAGATAACCTATGGGCACGACCGTGGTAAGAGATTACCTGGAGAAGACGTCAAACAGCTAAGCCTCCTCTGGCGAATTCTCATCACTGTCACCTGCATAGGAATAGGCTTCATCTTTCCACTTGTCTGGGGGCTGGCCGCGTTTACGGGCTGGAGTGTCTTTGATGACATCAAGAACGCCGAGCAGAACCGCGCTCACGAGACCGAGATCGAGGCCAGAAAAAACGCTCCTGTGTCTGTGGATGATATCAGGTGGCGCTGTGACTCGCCTGCCGAGACAGCCTTTCTTGATGCCATTGTAGATGTTTACGACCTCCAGACCGGACCAGGAGCACTTGTCGGCAAAGGCATGCGCTTGCGCGGCCAAGTGGGCCTTGGCATGTTTCGGATCCACGGGAGCAATGCGTCACATCAGTATCGTGCCGATTTTCTGATTGATTAGCAGCTCTTGGTAGAAATCGATGGTGCCACCTATCATTCCTCACCCGAGGCAGTCGCACGTGACAAGAAGCGAGACGAAGATTTGGCAAGTGATGGTTACAGTACCTTGCGCATTCCGGCCCAGATCGTCTTCGACAATCCTAACTTGGCCCTGCGTCAGGTCGAAATAGCCAGGGCCCGGATACGGAGATAGGTTTCGAATCTAAGGTGCTCCTCATAGGTTTGCGCTGATAGGTAATCCCTGAAATCCATCAAGTCTAAGGCGATTGTTCTCGCTGCAACAACCATGATCGAGCTACAGTCCGCTGTGCGGTTCATCGATGACGGCTTTGGGCTGGGACCGGTCATCCGATGCGCCCCGCAGCCGCGAACGGTCTACGGATTCACTACGGAAGCAGACTTTCAACCAAGCCGGCCCGGCCGGCGCCGACATGATCGACTCTGACAGAGGACTCCGCACCTTCGCTGCGCGAACGAGGTGAGCATTCCAATAAATTCGAAGTCGACACCGGGCAGGTTCTGAAACAGGTCTCGCTCAGTACTGTTGAAAAAGACGTTTCAAGGCCATTCTACGTTGCCGCATACTTGAAGAACCTGCCAATTGCGGCATAAAGCCGTTGGAAGCGGTTGGCCCAGAACGGAGCCAATTCATCGTATAGAGGATTTGTATGGGCTGGCGAAAAGACGTTACCGTCCCCGAAGATAAGTTCGATTCTGCACTCGAATATTACAAGTCAGTGCGGAAGGGAATGCGCGAAAAAGCCAATCACAACAAGATGGAAGCTCAAATCTGTTTTGCGACTATCATAGCATTTACATTGCTTGCACCCTTATTCGTTACCCTGGGTGAAGGGGTATTCTTGGCCAAAGTTCTACCATCGATTTTATCAGTGACCGCAGGCGGACTTACAAGCTGGTTGCAGCTCAGAAAACCGCAGCGTCTGTGGGTTTTGTATAGGCGAGCGCAGCGCGAACTGGAAGAGCAGAAGGCAAACTACGACTTCAAGGACGAGGACTTCGCCAATGCAGCGGAACCGGACAAACTGCTTGCTCGGAAGGTCACGCACGTCGCCCGTTCGGTGCATAACTCTTGGGAAGGGTTAATTCCTGAGCCTGATATGCTCTCCGGTGAAAATGGAAATAAAGTATTGGAGAAACGGACAGAAGATGCTGCAGCCAAAGATAGCCAAATCACCGCTTAGTACCAAATACGGTTCTTTTGAACTCTACGACTTCGCTTGGTCCGACAACGAGCAAGATAACGTGCTCGCGTTGGTTTCCAAATTCGAAGATGGTAATCCGTTAGTCCGTGTCCAAAGCGCTTGCTACACAGGTGAAATTTTTGAAAGCACGGATTGTGACTGTCATTGGCAGTTGGAAACCGCCCTCCATCGCATTCAGGAAGAGGGAGGAATTTTCATCTACATGCTCTGCGATGGGCGCGGCGCGGGCTTGCTGACCAAGATTAGAGGTATGAACTTGACCGCGACGGAAGGCTTGGACACTGCAGAAGCATACGATAGACTTGGCTCACCCGCTGATCCTCGCGAATACGAAAGGGCTGCTTTTATCCTAAATCATTTCGGCGTGGCATCGTGTCGACTTCTGACGAACAATCCGCGAAAAGTGTTGGGGCTGAATAGTTGCGGAATCAATGTCCTCCGTGAGGAGCATATGAGCGAACCAACTCCGCTGAATGAGCCTTACCTTCGCTCCAAAGCTGAGAAACTGGGCCATATGATGAAGCCGTTTGGGACTGACAACTGAGTCGGGCTTTTCAGGCATCAAATGCGCCCCTCGGACTGTCCACTTTCGGCAGGATTCTCTGCGCTTCAATCCCTCCACTGCGCGCGCGGAGCCCCGGTATGATTGAGGGATCAGCAGGTGGCGGGCCAAAGTCACCGTCAAAACGGAATCCGGCACCATGGTATGCTGACAGGATGTGTCGCTAATGGACAATGACTGGATGGCCCGGCTCAACATGGAGCTGACAGACGAGAGCTAAATCTGCCTTTGCATGTTCAGAGAGGTATGGGGGCGAGGCATGTCGGCCGTTGATCGTCCGTGATCAAACCCTCCACCTGACGGCGCAGGCGCATTGCATCTTCCCGGTACGCCGGGTTGAGCGGTTTCGTCCGTGTGTGGCTCGGCGGATCGCCAAGAAACTGGCTTGAAACGTCGCGCGCAGCACCGCTGGGGTGCGGAAGCCCGATGAGGAGCCGCTTCCGATCAAAGCCGGAGACGCCAGACAGGGCATAAGTCATGGCCTTTTGGGCCGCCGAGCCCAATGGCGCGATGAGGCAGTCCTCTGGCAAGCGAAGGATCTCCGGAACAAGCACATTCTTCAGCATGCTTATGAAGATCCTCTGGCCGGTGATCGACGGGGTTCCACCGGTGTAATTCTGCAGAGGATGCAGGATCTTATGCTTGTCCTTTCGGTCGCAGAAGACGGGCCAGCGCAGTATTGAGCTGAAGTGGACTTGTTTGGCCTGCGCGCCCCAAAGGGCATGACTCGAATTTGCGCCAAGGAGGCGCGGGATCGAGACCTCGTCGAGGAGACGGATGAGCGTGTCTCGCATCTCCCCCGAGAAGGCACCGGTGCCTTTGCCGTAGCGCACTGCGGCCAGGTGGTCCGAGCCGCACAGACGTGCTTTGTGATAGGCGCGCAGGGCATTGCCCATCTGCTCCCGCCCAGGAGTCACACCAAAGATCGCGATGCGGGCCGTATTCTCGACGGTATCAAAGGGCGCCCAAGCCACCTGCAAGTTCCTCCACCCGGCCGTTCCCTCCCAGATGCTAAGCTTGTCGGGTGAGGCGATCTCGCGTTCCAGTTCGGCGGCGCTCATGTCGGTGACCATGTCGCCTATCTCACCCGTGCGAACCTTCATGCATTCTCCTTGATACTTCATGACGTGCGCGAGGAAACTTGCCGCGCGAAATTGCTGGCCTGATTTTCGGAATATTATAACGCCATACATTGTTGCTAAGGAAGGAAATACAAGCCCCATTATCGCGGAAGATGCTGTTAAAGCTTGTTTTTCTATTTCACTCCGGCGGCACAGCCTAACTTACAAAAAAGTGTTCTGACAACCAAGAACGCATGGAGGTCGCATCATGTCTTTTGACGGAAATAGAGATCACTGCAGCTTCAATGCGAAACCTGATCGTAGCCATGCCTCATTACGATTTGCTCGCCTGCCCTTCGCTGTCCGGTTGGTTTTGGGTGGCATGCCGAGCATCCGCTGCATGTGACCTGCTCCCCTGAAAAGTCCGGTTTTTGAGTTAGCCTGTTCTCTCAAAAGGAGACAGACGATGAAGAGAAGCCGTTTCAGCGAAGAGCAGATAATCGTGATATTGAAGGAGCATCAGGCTGGGCTTGGCGCGAAGGAGCTTTGTCGCAAGCATGGCGTCAGTGATGCGACGTTTTATAAATGGCGATCTAAGTATGGCGGCATGGAGGTGTCCGACGCGAAGAAGTTGAAAGCGCTGGAAGCTGAGAATGCGAAACTGAAGAAACTTCTGGCGGAACAGATGATGGATGTCTCAACGCTCAAGGAGATGTTGGGAAAAAACTTTTGAGGCCCGGTTCACGCAGAAGCGCGGTGACCTGGGCCATGACAGAGAAACGATACAATCAGAAGCGGGCGTGCGCCTTGGCTGGGATCGACCCGCGTGTTTATCGGCGTACGTCGAAGCGGCCAGCGGATACTGATCTGCGAGATCGGTTGAAGGATCTGTCGTCTGAGCGGCGGCGGTTTGGTTATCGTCGTCTGCACATCCTGCTCAAACGCGAAGGCTGGCAAGTAAACTGGAAAAAGCTGTACCGGATTTACCGCGAAGAGGGATTAACAGTCCGTATACGTGGCGGTCGCAAGCGTGCAGTGGGCACCCGAGCGCCGATGGCGATCCCGCAGGGGCCAAACCAACGGTGGTCGCTCGACTTTGTGTCCGACAGCCTGTCCTGCGGTCGCCGGCTCCGCATTCTGAACGTGATCGACGACTTTAGCCGCGAATGTTTGGCTGCCGTGGTCGACACATCGCTCTCAGGCGACCGTGTGGGTCGTGAGCTGGACCGCATTGCTGAGATGCGCGGCTACCCCTGCATGGTGGTCAGCGATAACGGCACAGAGCTAACTTCGAATGCGATCCTGAAATGGCAGGAAGAACGAAAGGTTGACTGGCGCTACATCGCACCGGGCAAGCCCATGCAAAATGGGTTCGTGGAAAGCTTCAACGGGAGGATGCGGGATGAATGTCTAAACGAGCACCTGTTCGACAACCAGCGCCATGCCCGCCAGTTGATCGCTGCGTGGCGTACCGACTTCAACCACCACCGCCCACACACAAGCCTCGCTGGCCTGACGCCAGTCGAATATGCTAACAGGTCAGAAGAGGACCAAAACCTGAACAGAGCTAACCTAAATTAGCGGACTCAATGGGGAGCAGGTCACGGAAAAGATGCCCGCGAAGAGTCGCTTTGTTGGCCCATCCCCCCCCCGCATAGGAATTCTGAGCAAACAAAGTTCTCAAACGTTGGAGTTTTTTCTTTAGTCGAATGTGAACGTATCAAAGTTGCATCTTGACGCTTCAACAATAGCCACAGAAATTTCCGACGGTCGGAATCTCCTATTGCCTTAACATTCTGGGGCCGTCGTTGTCGGAAAAACTTCTGTAAACCCGCAAGGTATGCGCAGGTGGCCATCTATTTGACACGACGGCACAGGATCATTTTTGTTGTTAAAAAACAGTTGCTTCAAGTGTTCCATAGAACTGCTTTGGAACGTTCCGGAAAAACTCAATGGCACAAGCTTCATGGCACAAAAAGAGGTACGAACGGCACACTCACCCGGAACGCTTAAGCCACTGGAAATCAAATATTTTTTCTTTGAAAAATCCATTCCAAAATCTAATGGATCTATTTTTTATATTAAATTTCAATAAGTTACGAAACTTTAACTAATTTGCCCACTACGTCTCTATGAAGCCCCCTCGGGCATCATGTTTTCCCTAAAAAAACAGGCGTTGCACAACACTTTTGGAGCCCTGCACAACACCCGTATTTTTATCGCTACATATCAGACACTTAAAAACCTCTGACTACATCCCGAGAGCTTCTTTATACATCTCCATCACCGCTTCTTCTTCGGCGATGTCGTCCTTGTCACGCTTGCGCAGGGCGATCACCTTGCGCAGCACTTTGGTGTCGTAGCCGCGCGATTTCGCTTCGGACATCACCTCTTTTTGCTGCTCGGCGAGGTCTTTCTTTTCGGCGTCCAAACGCTCGATCCGCTCGACGAACTGGCGCAGCTCATTGGCGGTGACCCGGTAGGTCGCATCGCCTTGGGATTCGACGACATCGGGGTTGGTGCTGGTATCGCTCATGGAAAGTCCTCACGGATTGGCTGGCTCTGGCGGGTGTGACTACAGGCTGGATGCCCAGCCCGCAAGCGGGACTTGCCCCCCTTGGCGGTTTGGCGTAGCTCTGCCGCCATGGAAAGCGCAAACACATCTATTTTCGATCTCATGGTCTGGGGCGGCGCGGGTCTGTCCCTTCTGGGATTGCTCGGTCTTGGCTGGTGCATCGTCAAAGTGAGCCGTGCCAAACGCGCGCAGCTGGACGATGAGGCGATGCGCGTTGTATTGCGCAAAGTGGTGCCGTTGAACATGGGCGCGCTGTTTCTATCCGTCATCGGCCTGATGATGGTGATCCTCGGAATTTCGCTGGCCTGATCGGCAGGCTATGGCAGCATGTCTTAGCGGTGCTGGACAGAGCGGCTGCATCTGCTTAAATCGACGCAT
Organism: Sulfitobacter sp. LC.270.F.C4; assembly: GCF_032922545.1. Classification (NCBI taxonomy): domain Bacteria; kingdom Pseudomonadati; phylum Pseudomonadota; class Alphaproteobacteria; order Rhodobacterales; family Roseobacteraceae; genus Sulfitobacter; species Sulfitobacter sp. LC.270.F.C4. The sequence goes on from NZ_CP136692.1 coordinate 2,322,700, forward strand.
GGATATTCGCCAAATCACCCCCCGCTATTTCGTCGCCCCGCAGATCGAGCCCGGTGACATGGAAAACCTGCGCGCCCAAGGCATCACCCGCATCCTGTGCAACCGCCCCGATGCGGAAGTGCCGCCCAGCCACCAAGCCGCCGCCATGCGCGAGGCGGCCGAGGCCGCAGGCATCGCCTTTGCCGAACAGCCGCTGACCCATCAAACCATGACCCCCGATGTCATTGCCAACAACCGCGCCCTTGGGGTCGAGACGGATGACACCGTGCTGGCATATTGCGCCTCCGGAACCCGTTCGACCATCGCCTGGGCGTTGGGTCAGGCCGGGGAGATGGACAGCGACGCGATCATCGAAGCGGCGCGTCAGGGGGGCTATGACCTTGAGAACATGCGCCCGATGCTGGGCCAGAGCTACAGCTAAGACCGCGTATCGGCCCCGACCACGGGGCCGACTACTGGGCCGGTGTCCTTTGCAGGCGGTGTCAGGACGCTCTGCGGCAATTGCACCCGGAACGCCGTGCCGGGCACATTCCCCAAAAAGCTGATCTCGCCGCCCAAGCGGCACATGATCTCGCGACAGATGGCAAGGCCGAGCCCTGCGCCATCGCCCTCTCCGGTGATGCGCGAAAATTTCTCGAAAATCAGCGCCTCTGAGCCCGCGTCGATCCCGTGGCCGTTGTCGACGAAATCGATCACCAGCCCCTGCGCCGTGACCTGTGCCGAGATCACCAGTTGCGGCTGATCTGCAGCGCAGTATTTGCGCGCATTGGTAACAAGGTTGATGAACACCTGCACCAGCCGGTCGAGGTCGCTGGTCAGGGTGATATCCTCAGCCTGCGGATCGCGCAGCACTTTAAGCGGTCGCGTGGCCCCGGCCTGCGCAGTGGTCACCGCCAGATCAAGCAGATCGCGCAGCTTGCCCTCCCGCTGGTTCAGCGTCACCTGCCCGTTCTCCAGCACAGACAGGTCCAGCAGATCGTCCAAGAGCCGGGTCAGGCGGATCGTCTCGCTGTGGATGATCGTGGCGTAGCGATTCTTATCCGCATCCGTGAGGCCCGGCGCGTCGCGCAGAATCTCCGAAAACGATCGGATCGACGTCATCGGCGTGCGCAATTCATGGCTGATCTGGCTCAGAAAACTGTCCTTTTGCAGCGACAGCTGAGTCAGCTTCTCATTCGCCGCGCGCAGCTGCGCCGCCGTTTCGGTCAACTCCCGCGATTTGGTTTCAAGCTGGCTGGAATACTCCAACATCTGCGCGGATTCGTCGGCCACGGCGAGCAGGTCTTGCACCGAAACAGACGCCCCGCCGACGATCTGCGCCACCATCGCATGGGCCGTCGCCGCCCCGACAGAGGCCGCCAACTCCCGCTCCAACGCCTGCACGAATCGCGGTGTGGGTTCCGGCAACCGCTGTCCCTGCCCCTGCCGCTCGGCCTCACGGGTGAAAAACGCCTGCGCCTCCCGCGCGCCCAAGATCCGCTGCGCCATGATCATCAGGTCTTCGCTGCCCGCGACCGATGCCGTCCACCCCCGCGCCGGGCCGGAGTGGTCAAAGACATTGACGAATTGCGCGCCCTGAAGCCGCTCCAGCGGCGCGGGGAAACTGAAAAGTGAGACGACCACAAAAACCAGCGTGTTCAGCGCAAGGCTCCAGACCACCGCATGCACGGTCGGATCGATCCCGGCGATGCCGAACAGCGCCTCGGGGCGCAGCCATGCCAGCCCCCAAAGCCCGCTCTCCAAGGTCGCGCTCGACAATGCCACATCCGCGCCGAAACTGGGCAGCAGCATGGTGAAAACCCAGAGCACAAAACCCGTGCCCAGCCCACAAAGCGCGCCTGCCCGCGTGGCACCGCGCCAGAGCACGCCGCCCAGCATCGCTGGCAAAAACTGCGCCACCCCGCCGAAAGAGATCGTGCCAATTGCCGCCAGCGCCCCGCTGCCGCCCGAGGCGCGGTAGTAAAGATAGCCCAAGCCTACCACGCAAAAGATCGACAGCCGCCGCGCGAGGATCACGATATTGCGCACATCTCCCGATTGCGTGGCCCCATCGCGCCGCAGCGCCAGCCAGATCGGCATGACGATGTGGTTGCTGACCATCGTTGATAGCGCCAGCGTGGCGACGATCACCATCGACGTGGCCGAGGAAAAACCGCCCAAGAAGGACAGCATCGCCAGCCCGTTCTGCCCTTGGCTAAGCGGCAGACTGAGGACAAACAGATCGGGGTTCGCGCCTTCAGGCATCAAGTCCAGCCCCACAACCGCGATTGGCACGACGAAAAGGCTCATCAGCATCAGATAAAGCGGGAAGGCCCAACTGGCGATCTGCAACTGGCGCTCGTCGTCATTCTCAACGACCATCACCTGAAACATGCGCGGCAGGCACAAAAGCGCGGCCCCCGAAAGGACCGTCAGCGCGGCCCAACGACTGCCCTGCACCTCCCACTGGCCAATGTCCGAGGCATCGATCCGCGCCAAGGTCTCACCCAAGCCTCCGGCAAGCCCCCAGATCACGTAGATACCGACCGCCACCAGCGCCAGCAGCTTGACCACAGCCTCCACCGCGATGGCGATGACGACGCCGTGGTGCCGCTCGTTCACGTTCAGGTTCCGTGTGCCGAAAAGCACCGTAAACAGCGTCAGCCCCGCCGCCACCCACAGGGCGGCCTGCCCGCGGTTGATGACATCGCCCCCTGCCTCGGCCAGAGGCACATCGGGGGCGGCGAAAATCGAGAGCGACAGGATAACCGATTGCAATTGCAGCGCGATATAGGGTGTCACGCCGATCACGGCCATGATCGTTACCACGATCGCCAGCGTGTTCGATTTGCCGTAGCGCGACGAAATCAGGTCAGCGATTGAGGTCACCCGGTGGCTCCGCCCGATGCGCACCAGCCGTCGCAAGCCCCACCACCAGCCGATCATCACCAGCGACGGGCCGAGGTAGATCGTCACATACTCCAACCCTGAGCGCGCGGCGTAGCCGACCGCGCCGTAAAAGGTCCAAGCGGTGCAGTAGATCGACAGCGACAGGGTATAGACCAACGGTGAGCGCAGCAGCCAGCCGCCCTGCCCGCGCAGGGCCGCGCGTTCGGCGGCAAAGGCCACGATGAACAGCCCCGCGACATACATCAGACAGACCGCGACCAACTGGTTGAGCGACACCATCAGCGCGGCCCGTCTTTGGTATCGGCACCCCCGTCCGACGCCACATCGCGCGTGCGCCGCCAGAGCGCCCATGTCGCCAAAATTAGCAACGCCCAAACCCCGAAGAGATAGCGCAGTGCCACGCTCATCGCGATTGTCGGCTCGGTGGGTTCGGCGGTGGCGTCAGGCAGGATCTCTGGCACGGGCCAGAGCAGCGGCACCATCCACAACATCAGCCCCAGAAACGGCAGCAACCGCACCGCATCCATCATGCGCCGCTGGCGGTAGCCGCGTTTTTCCAGAAAGATCGGAGGGCGTGGCATGGCGGGTTAACTGGCGATCAGGTCGCGCACCGCGTCCAGCATCTCTGAGTTCGAAAACGGCTTGGTCATAAAGCGGCTGACCCCGGCCTTCTCGGCCATGGCGCGGTCCCGGCTTTGGCCGCGCGCGGTCAGCATCAGCACGGGCAATTCCCCCATCGCCGGGTCACCACGCAGCTCATCGAGTATCTCAAAGCCGCTCTTGCCCGGCAGCATCACGTCCAGCATCACCAGATCAGGCGATGCCTTGCGGATCACCTCCACCGCGCCCGATCCATTGGCCAGCGTCTCCACCCGCCAGCCCTCTTGGCCCAACAAAAAGCGGATGGCCTCGGCGATATTCACCTCGTCCTCCACCAGAACTACGAGTTTGCTCATCGGCAAAAAATCTCCCCCTCGGTGTACGTTCGCCCCGTCTTGTTGCGGGGTCACGCGCACCGGGGCGAGCATGCATCGGTTTGGCAGCCCTGTCAAAAACTGCCTGAACCCCTGCTAGATTCCGTCGCGCAGGATCGACGGTTCCCGCCGCGCGCGGCATCCTTCGACCGGACAGATACGGCAGGTTGCGCCCACGGGCTGCGCGGGGGCCGCACCCGAAGGCACCGGCAGAAGCAGCATTACCGATTGGCTCAAGGGCGGCGTGTTATAGGCGGCGGCAGCCTGAACCTCGCAGGTCGCAATGGCCTCAAACTGCGCCTGCCCCCGGCCCATCTGCATGACGCGGGATTTCACTACCAGCCCCGGCTGGCCCTGCACCGCGAACAGCGGCCAAAGCGGGCAGCAAGCGCCAAAGCGCGGCACGGTGAAGCCATCAATCGACTTGGCGAATGTCACACTGCCCGACCGGTCACAAACCACCAGCCCCGCGCCCAGATCGGGCAGTGAGGCCAAGCGTCGCAGCACCCGGCCCATCGGCTGGTCCAACCGGCGCGCCAATTCGGCTGGGTCATGGCCCGTCTCCTCAACGGTCCGCTCCAAACGCGCCAAGGGCAACGCCGCCGCGTCCCGCGCGATCTGCTGCAACACCCCCGTCGCGATATGCTGCGCGGCCTTGGTCTTGAGCGCATCGGCCTGCGCCACAAGCGCCGCGATTGCCTCTTGCGGGGCGCGGGCCTGCTCCAACGGGTCAAAGCGGTAGTCATGCGCGGCGAGGAAGGTTTCCACCTCCGCCTGCGGGGAATGGGCCATCTCACGGGTCTCGGCGGCATTGTAGAAATAGGTGACCAGCGCCTGCGCGCTGTCGGACAGGCGGCGGCTGTCTTGGTGGATATTCGTATGAAACCTGTCGCGCCATTCGGGTTGCAGACTGTCCGTCTCTGCCAAGATAGAGGCGGTCGAGCGGATGGCGGCGGCCGTACTCAGCAATTCATGCATCGACGTGGCAAGCTGCGGGTCATGGGCCAAACGGTCCGACAGCGCCTCAACCGTCTGCTCTAGGGCCGCGATGCGACGCTGGCTGCTGGCAAGCACCTTGGCCCAGCCCGGAAACCGCCCGGCAAATTCATCCGCCCGGTCACTCTCGGGCCCGGTCAGCGCTGCATCCTCTGCCGCTTCGCGCAGGGTGGCGATCAGCGCAGCTTCGGCCCCTTCGGTCAACGCCTGCGGCTCGACATCAAGCGCATGGGCGATATTGAGCAACAGCTTCCCGCCGATTCTGCGCCGGTTATGCTCGATCAAATTCAGATAGCTGGCCGAGATCCCACTTTGTTGCGCAAGCTCGGCCTGTTTCAGCCCCGCCATCACGCGCCGCTCGCGGATGCGGCTGCCGGTCAGCCCCTCACGCATGGGACCGCGCCGCGCGATAATTCATGCGTTGTTTCAAGGTCTTTCTGCGGCGCAACATCATATTCTTTACAAACCTCCCTGGACGGTTGCGAATATATTTACAAAAAAATCGTTTCGATCAAGCGCCTTATTGATCGGTTTTCAGTTTCCGCGCCATAGTTTCTTTGCACTATTGCGTGTTGTGGCATCGGGGGGAGGTTCCGGTGCCGCGACTTACAAAAATGGGAGGACTTCATGTCGTTTACGAAACTGACACGCCGCGGGCTGATTCAGACCGGCGCGGTTGCCGGTGCAGGGTTGGCGCTGCCGACCTATCTGCGCGCCGAGGCGCACGCGGGCTTTACCAATGCCCCCACGGGCAGCACGGTCACGCTGGGCTTTAACGTGCCCCAGACCGGCCCCTATGCCGAAGAAGGGCTGGACGAGTTGCGCGCCCAAGAGCTTGCGGTCGAGCACCTTAATGGCGGGGGCGACGGCGGCATGATGAACACCTTCAGCTCCAAGGCGCTGAAAGGGAACGGCATTCTGGGCAAGAAGGTCGAATATGTCACCGGCGACACCCAGACCAAATCCGACGCCGCCCGCGCATCCGCCAAGGCGATGATCGAAAAAGACGGCGCTGTGATGATCAACGGCGGCTCGTCCTCAGGCGTGGCCGTGGCGGTTCAGGGCCTGTGTCAGGAAGCGGGCGTGATCTTCATGGCCGGACTGACACACTCCAACGACACCACGGGCAAAGACAAAAAGGCCAATGGTTTCCGCCACTTCTTTAACGGTTACATGTCCGCCGCCGCCCTCGCACCGGTGCTGAAAAACGCTTACGGCGAAGACCGCCGCGCGTACCATCTGACAGCCGACTACACATGGGGCTGGACCCAGCAGGAATCCATCGCCGCCGCGACCGAAGCGATGGGCTGGGAGACCGTGAACAACGTGCTGACGCCGCTGGCGAGCACGGATTTCAGCTCCTACATTGCGCCGGTTCTGAACTCCGGTGCCGATGTGCTGGTGCTGAACCACTACGGCGGAAACATGGTGAACTCGCTCACCAACGCGGTGCAGTTCGGCCTGCTGGACAAAGAAGTGAACGGCAAGAAATTCGAGATCGTCGTGCCGCTCTATTCCGAGCTTATGGCCGCGGGTGCCGGTGCCAACGTGCAAGGTGTTATCGGCTCGATGAACTGGAACTGGCAGTTACAGGATGAAGGCTCCAAAGCCTTCGTGAAATCCTTTGGTGAGAAATATGGCCGTCCGCCTTCCAACTCCGCGCACACCTGCTACGTGCAGACGCTGCTCTATGCGGATGCGGTGGAACGCGCGGGCACCTTCAACCCCTGCGGTGTCGTTGAAGCGCTCGAAGATTTCGAGTTCGACGGTCTGGGCAACGGTCCGGTGCTGTATCGTGGCGACGACCACCAGTGTTTCAAAGACGTGCTGGTCATGAAAGGCAAGGAAAACCCGACCAACGAATATGACACGCTGGAGATCGTCGAGGTCACCCCGCGTGCACAGGTCGAATACGCCCCGGATCACCCCATGTTCGCCGGCGGCGAATTGGGCAAGTGCAACCCGGGCGCCTGATCCACTGAACCTTTGGGGGCGCATCGGCCTTGCGCCGCGCGCCCCCTTTTCTCACCACATGGGGCCCGCCCTCATGTGAACGCATCCCTAACAGGTGGGGTCCATGGACGCTGTTCTTCTGCAAATACTTAACGGGCTCGACAAGGGCTCGGCCTATGCGCTGATTGCGCTTGGGCTCACATTGATCTTTGGCACGCTTGGCGTAGTTAACTTCGCTCATGGGGCGCTGTTCATGATCGGGGCCTTCTGCTCGGTCACGCTGCAACGGTTGCTGACGCTGAGTTTTGAGACTGTCAGCGAGACCCAGAAGGATTTTCTGGGAAATCCGCTGAAGGTTAAAACCCCCTATGTCGAAAACTGGTTCGGTCCCGAGATGGGGCAGGCCATTATCGACTGGTCGGTGCCGCTGGCGATCCTCTTTGCGATCCCAGTAATGCTGTTGATCGGCTTTGTCATGGAACGTGGGTTGATCAAGCATTTCTACAAACGCCCCCATGCGGATCAGATCCTTGTGACCTTTGGCCTCGCCATCGTGTTGCAAGAGGTGGTCAAGTATTTCTACGGCGCCAATCCGATCCCCACGCCCGCGCCCGAAGTGTTCAAAGGCAGCTTTGACTTCGCGCCGCTCTTGGGCTTGGACACGTCGCTGGCCTACCCCTACTGGCGTCTGGTCTATTTCGGCTTTTCCACGGTTATCATCGCCGCCGTCTTTGCTTTCTTGCAATTCACCACCTTCGGCATGGTTGTCCGCGCCGGCATGGCAGACCGCGAAACCGTTGGGCTTTTGGGCATCGACATCGACCGCCGCTTTACCATCATGTTCGGCATCGCCGCCGCCGTGGCGGGGCTTGCGGGCGTGATGTATGCGCCGATCAACTCACCCAATTATCACATGGGCATGGACTTTCTGGTGCTGAGCTTCGTCGTCGTCGTGGTCGGCGGCATGGGCTCTCTGCCCGGCGCGGTGCTGGCGGGGTTCCTGCTGGGAATCCTCGAAAGTCTCGCCTCCATGAATGAAATCAAAAGCATCATCTACGGTATCGACCAGATCATCATCTACGTCGTTGCCATCGTGATCCTGCTGGTCCGCCCGCGCGGTCTGATGGGTCGCCGCGGCGTGATGGAGGAATAAGACATGTTCGGACTGGAAAAACGCGATACGCTTCTCTTGGGGGTCGTGGTCGTTCTCACGCTCTTTGCCCCCTTCATCCTCAACCCCTTTCCGGCGGATTCGGGCCTTGCGCAATTCAACGCAGGCTACCCCGACCTGATGCAACGCTTTGTGATCTTTGGCATCTTTGCCATCGGGTTTAACATCCTCTTTGGGCTGACCGGCTATCTCTCCTTTGGTCACGCGGCCTTTCTGGGTGTCGGTTCTTACTCTGCCGTCTGGATGTTCAAACTGCTCAGCTACAATGTCGTGCCCGCGCTGGTACTGGCCGTCATCATGGCGGGGCTGTTCTCGGCGCTCATCGGCTTTATCAGCCTGCGGCGGTCGGGCATCTACTTCTCCATCCTGACGCTGGCCTTTGCGCAGATGTCGTTCAACCTCGCCTATTCGGTGCTAACACCGATCACCAATGGCGAGACGGGATTGCAGATCTACAACTCTGATCCGCAGTATCTTCAGTCTGTCGATGCACCGTCATTCCCCAACCTTTTCGGCGCGGCGATGAACTCTTCGACGACGCTGTTCTTCGGCGGATGGACCTTTACCTTTTCCGTTGGCTACTACTTCTGCGCAATCTTCCTGATCCTCGCCTTCTATCTGGCGATCCGCATCTTCCGCTCGCCCTTTGGGATGATGCTGCGGGCGGTGAAGTCGAACCAGCAGCGGATGAACTACACGGGCCTGAACACCCGGCCCTACACGCTGGCGGCATTTGTGATCTCTGGCATGTATGCCGGGCTGGCCGGTGGCCTGCTGGCCGCGATGGACCCGCTTGCCGGGGCTGAGCGGATGCAGTGGACGGCCTCAGGCGAAGTGGTGCTGATGACCATCCTTGGCGGCGCAGGCACCTTGATCGGGCCGGTGCTGGGCGCAGGGTTCATCAAGTACTTTGAAAACATCTTTGCCAAGATCAACGACAACGTGCTGCACGGCTGGTTTGCCTTCATGCCCGACGGGATCGAAGACGCGATGGTTGCGATCATCCACCCCTTCGTCGGCAAGGGCTGGCACCTGACGCTGGGCTTGCTGTTCATGCTGGTCGTGATCTTCCTGCCCGGTGGGCTGGTCGAAGGTGGCCAACGTCTGGGCCGTGTCTTCCGCCGCCGGGACAAGAATGCAGGCTCGGTCGAGGCCGACGCCGCCCAACGCCGCAGCGAAGCCGCAGAATAGGAGAGACATCATGTCCATTCTCGAAGTCAAAAATGTCGGCAAACGCTTTGGCGGTCTGCAGGCGCTGAGCGATGTGAACCTGAGCGTGGCGGAGAACTCCGTCCATGCGATCATCGGCCCCAACGGGGCGGGCAAATCCACGCTGCTGAATTGTCTGGTGGGCAAGCTGATCCCGGACACCGGATCGGTCATGTTCGACGGGCAATCGGTGCTGGGGCGCAAGCCTTATGAGATCAACCAGATGGGCATCTCCCGCGTTTTCCAAACGCCCGAAATCTTTGGCGATCTCACGGTGATGGAGAACATGCTGATCCCCTGTCTTGCCAAACGCGACGGGGCATTCCAGCTCAACGGTTGGTCGCGCGTCGTGGGCCAACAAGATGTGATCGACAAGGCCGAGGAAATGCTGCGCGACATGAACATGATCGACAAGCGGCATATGCATGCGGCGTCCCTCTCGCGGGGGGACAAGCGGCGGCTGGAGATCGCGATGTGCCTTGCCCAAGATCCGCGCCTGCTGCTGCTGGACGAACCTACCGCGGGGATGGCGCGGGCCGATACCAACAATACGATCGACCTGCTGAAACAGATCAAGGACGAGCGCGATATTACCATCGCAATCATTGAACACGACATGCATGTGGTCTTTTCGCTGGCCGAGCGGATCACCGTGCTGGCCCAAGGCACGCCGCTGGTCGAAGACACCCCCGACCGGATCAAGGGCCACCCCAAGGTGCGCGAAGCCTATTTGGGCGAGAGCCAAGACGCCGCCTGATCTATCCTGTTGCCGAACCCCAAGGACACCCCGATGAGCACCGACACGCTAGACAAAAACGCCAACCACGCCCAAACCGCCCCGGCCTTCCTCTCGGTCTGGGACATTCACGCCTATTACGGCGAGAGCTATATCGTGCAGGGGGTGAGCTTTAACGTCCACGAAGGCGAAATTCTCGCGCTGCTGGGCCGCAACGGGGCGGGCAAGACCTCAACCCTGCGGGCCATCTCAAGGGTCAGTGACCCGGAACTCAAGCGCGGCGAGATTTGGCTCGATCATCAACCGCTGCACAATATGGCCAGCCACCAAGCCTCGGCTGCGGGGCTGGCGCTGGTGCCCGAAGATCGGCGCATCATTTCTGGCCTCACGGTTGAAGAGAACCTCAAGCTGGCCCAGATCGCCCCGCCCATCGGCTGGTCACTCGACCGGCTCTATGATCTCTTCCCGCGCCTGCGCGAACGGCGGAACCAAGAGGGGGTGACCCTTTCGGGCGGGGAGCAACAGATGCTCGCCATCGCCCGCGCCTTGGCCCGCGACATCAAGGTGCTGCTGCTGGATGAACCCTACGAAGGTCTTGCCCCGGTGATCGTAGATGAGATCGAAAAGACGCTGGGGCTGATCAAGGCGCAGGGCATCACCACCATTCTGGTTGAGCAGAACGCCGTGCGCGCCCTGAAACTGGCCGACCGTGCGGTGATCCTTGATACCGGCGGCGTGGTCTTTGACGGCACCGCGGCAGAGGTGTTGGACAACGCGGAACTGCGGGCGGAATACCTCGCGATCTGACCCTAGGTGACCTTGACCCGGTGCGCGAAGATGTGGCGCGGCCTCATTCTTGCGCCCCGGGGCCATTGCGCGGCAAAAAACCGATCCTACCCCCTAGACAACAGTTGGCTTTTCATGGCTTTGCCCATGCCCTATAAGCGAGCCAATCAATCGCGCAGCGACGGGCTGTTGGCCTGTCGAAATCTTCGAGGATCCAATGACAAAAAACACCCATGACAGTGACGTGGCCTTCATCAAGGCCCTCGCCGAGCTGCTGAATGAAAACGACCTGACAGAGCTTCAGGTGAAACGCGACTATGCCGAGGATGACAGCCTGAACGTGCGCGTCAGCCGCAAGCCGCCGCAGCAGGTCATGGCCGCACCCCAGCAGCAATACCAAGCCGCCCCGGCGCTTGCCGCCGCACCGGCCCCCGCAGCTGCCGCTCCCGCCGCCCCTGCCGCCGACGCCGATCCGGCCGATCACCCCGGTGCGGTCACATCGCCCATGGTCGGCACCGTCTACCTGCAGGGTGAGCCGGGCGCGCCTGCGTTCATCTCCGTTGGCGCTTCGGTTTCCGAAGGCGACACGCTGCTCATCGTCGAGGCGATGAAAACCATGAACCACATCCCCGCGCCCCGCGCCGGCACCGTCAAGCGCATCCTCGTCGGCGACGGCGATGCCGTTGAATTCGGTGCCCCGCTGGTGATCCTGGAATAAGGGCCGGACATGTTCAGCAAAATCCTAGTCGCCAACCGGGGAGAGATCGCGCTGCGCGTCATCCGCGCGGCCCGCGAGATGGGCATCCAGACAGTCGCGGTGCATTCCACCGCCGACAGCGACGCGATGCATGTGCGCATGGCCGACGAATCCGTCTGCATCGGCCCGCCCTCCTCCACCCAATCCTACCTCTCGATCCCCGCGATCATCGCGGCCTGTGAAATCACCGGGGCCGAAGCGATTCACCCCGGCTACGGTTTCCTGTCGGAAAACGCAGGATTTGTGCAGGTGATCGAAGACCACGGTCTGACCTTCATCGGCCCCACCGCCGAACACATCCGCGTCATGGGTGACAAGATCACCGCCAAGGACACGATGAAAAAGCTCGGCGTGCCTTGCGTGCCCGGCTCGGATGGTGGCGTCGCATCGCTCGAAGACGCCAAGCGCTTGGGCGAAGAAATCGGCTATCCGGTCATTATCAAGGCCACGGCAGGCGGCGGCGGCAAGGGCATGAAAGTCGCCCAAACCGCCAAAGACATGGAAAAAGCCTTCCAGACTGCGCGGGCCGAGGGGAAATCGAACTTCGGCAATGACGAAGTCTATATTGAAAAATACCTCACCACCCCCCGCCACATCGAGATTCAGGTCTTTGGGGATGGCAAGGGCAACGCGGTCCATCTGGGCGAGCGCGACTGCTCGCTTCAGCGCCGCCACCAGAAGGTTTTCGAAGAGGCCCCCGGCCCCTCGATCACCGAAGAGGAACGCGCGCGGATCGGTAAGGTCTGCGCCGACGCCGTGGCCAATATCAACTACATCGGCGCGGGCACGATCGAATTCCTCTATGAGAATGGCGAGTTCTATTTCATCGAAATGAACACCCGTCTTCAGGTGGAACATCCGGTGACCGAGGCGATCTTTGGCGTCGATCTGGTGCGCGAACAGATTCGCGTGGCCGAAGGGCTGCCGATGTCCTTTACCCAAGACGATCTGACCATCAATGGCCATGCCATCGAAGTCCGCATCAACGCCGAGAAACTGCCGAATTTCGCGCCCTGCCCGGGCAAAATCACGCAGTATCACGCCCCCGGCGGGCTTGGCGTGCGGATGGATTCGGCGCTTTATGACGGCTATTCGATCCCGCCCTATTACGACAGTCTCATCGGTAAGCTGATCGTGCATGGCCGCGACCGCCCCGAAGCACTGGCGCGTCTTGGTCGGGCCTTGGGTGAGCTAATCGTGGATGGTGTCGATACCACCGTGCCGCTGTTCCACGCGCTGCTGGCCGAAGAAGACATCCAGTCGGGTGGCTACAACATCCACTGGCTTGAGCATTGGCTGGAAACCAACCTCGGTAACGCCTGACACCGATGTCGGATCTGACACCAGAGATCCTGCTCCACGGCTATTCCATCGGGATATTCCCCATGGCCGAACACCGCGACGACCCAGAGATTTTCTGGGTCGATCCGCGGCGTCGGGGGGTGATGCCGCTCAATGGTTTCCACATCTCGCGTTCGCTCACCCGCGCCATGCGACGCAGCACTTTTCACCACACGATCAACCGCGATTTCGATGGGGTCGTCGCCGGCTGCGCAGACCGCGAAGACACATGGATCAACGCCGAGATCACCGCCCTCTACACCGCACTGCACCACGCAGGCCACGCCCATTCGCTTGAGGTTTGGGATGGCACAGCACTGGTGGGCGGGGTCTATGGCGTAACGCTGGGCCGCGCGTTTTTCGGCGAAAGCATGTTCTCCCGCCGGACCAACGCCTCAAAAATGGCGCTGGCGGCGCTGGTGGATCGGCTTCGCCATGCGAGTTTTACCCTCTTTGACACGCAGTTTCTGACCGATCACCTTGCCTCTCTCGGGGCGCAAGAGATCAGCCGCGCGGAATATCACGCGCAGCTCGATGTGGCCAAACGCGGCACTGCACGGTTCGACGCGGGGGGTTTAGTCAGTTTTCAGGACGTGCTGCAGCGCATGACCCAGATGTCATAGCGAAAATGCTCCAGCGCGTGCAGCGCCGGGGCCGAAGCGATCATCCAGCCAGAAAAAAGCGCGCCGCTGCTGCCCTCTTCGGTGATCTCAAGCGCGGCATAGGCATTGGCCGCCGGATCGCCCGCCGGATAGCGGCAATCGACCATGGAGATCTGCAAATTGCCCAAAGAAAGGCTGTCGCCCTTGGCAATCTCCAGATCGATCGTATCGCCGGAAATCTTGTCCAAAGCGCGCAAAACGCCACCCGTGGCACTGGCGATCTGTGCGCCCTCTTGGGCATGCAGCGGCGCGGCCAGCAAAAGCGCGGCCAAGAGAAGCTTTTTCATTCATCCACCCGGATTGCGTGAAACTTGGGGCCGCACCTCAGGCGCGGCCAACCGATCATTCAGGCTGCCAGGCCTCATAGTCCTTACGCTCGACAGGTTCGGCGCGGCGCAGCGACCCGGCGGGCGCATAGGCCATGGCGGTGCCGGTGCGATTCTCGACATGCGCCTTTTCCCACGGCTTGTGGATCAGCGGCTTGTCGGTTGGCGGCTCGTCCCATGTGCGGTGCAGCCAGCCATGCCAATCGGGGCTCACGCGGCTGGCCTCGGCCTCACCGTTGAAGATGACCCAGCGTTTGCTGTCATCGGCGTTGCGGTAATAGATATTGCCCTGCGCGTCTTCGCCCACCTTGCTGCCCTTGCGCCAAGTGAAAAGCTGGGTGTTCAGCGTCTGGCCGTTCCACCAAGTGACGCCGCGCAGAAGTGAATTGAGAATGCCCATCGAGGTCTCCGTTCCTGTTGTCCGTTATATGCACCATGGAGGCTTTGGCGTCCAGCCTCGCCGCAAAGGAGCTTGGCGCGCGGGCGACCTCTGGCTAGGGTTAGAAAAACGAAAGAGGGCAGCGATGACTGAGGCAAGAGGGGCCGCACCGGCAGCGGCGGAATGTCATGGCATCAAGGTGCCCCAGTCCCCCTTTCTGAACGAGACGCGCATCCAGCGGATCAATGCAGGCCGCTATGAGCGCCAAGAGATCGATGGCGCGTTGGCGGTCGTCCGCCCCGGTGACCGGGTGCTTGAGATGGGCGCGGGTCTGGGACTGGTGGGTGCGATCGTCGCCAAAAAGGCCGCGCCCGAAGCGGTGCTCTCGTTCGAAGCAAACCCAAACTTGATCCCCCACATCCGCGCGCTCTATGCGCTCAACGGACTTCAAGAAAAAATCACTCTTCGCAATCAGGTGGTGATCTCTGCCCCCGACCAGCCAGAAACCCTGCCGTTTCACCTGCGCAACTCTTTCCTCGGCTCCTTTCTCATCGATAGCGACATGCGTGAGACGACGGAGGTTCAGGTGCCCACCGCAAGCTTTGATGACATCCGCCGCAGCTTTAAACCCGACGTGCTGTTGATGGATATCGAAGGCGGCGAGTTGGAGTTTCTGCGCCATGCCGCGCTCGACGGGCTGCGCGCCGTGGTGATGGAATTCCACCCCGAGGCCTATGGCCGCGAGGGGATGCGCGAATGCAAACGCATCCTTGAGCGCGCCGGATTTCGCAAATCACCCGGGCATTGCACCCGGCAGGTTTGGGCCTGTACCTTTGATCCCGCCGAGCGCCCGCCCGTCCCAGAGGGGGGCTGGTCGACCGAGATCACGGCCTTGGATAATGCGCTGGTCATCCTGCCTGAGGACAGCGGGTTGGTGCAGCCCGCCGGGGTGTTGCACAGAGATGGCCGCCCCTGCCCTCAAGCCGCACTTTGGCGCAACGGTCGCGCGCTGACCACGCCGCCAGAAGCACCGCAGGGCAAGGTGGCTGAGCGCAGGGGCACATGGCTTTGGGGTGGTGTCCTCTGGCTGCATTTCGGGCATTTCTTGGTTGAAAGCACCGCGCGTCTTTGGGCGCTGGATCACCTTGAAGAAGAGATCGACGGCATTCTCTTTATCCCCAAACGCCCCCGCAACGGCGGAGAGGTGGCAGGGTATCAGCGTGATTTCCTTGCCCTTCTGGGCTGCGATAAGCCGCTGGTGAGTTTAGACGCACCGACACGGGTCGAGCGGTTGATCGTACCGGGGCAAGGCTTTGGTCTGGGAAGTTTGATCACCGGCACAGCGCCTTACCGCAACACCATCGCCAATCGGTTCGCGCAAGAGATCGCGCCCGAGGGGCCAGAGAAGCTCTATATCAGCCGCAGTAAATTGCCCGCAGGGCGCGGCAACCTGATCGGTGAAGAGGCGCTGGAAACCTATCTGGCGGCGCAGGGCTACACCGTCTTTCATCCCGAAAAGCATGGGCTGCGTGAACAGATCGCGGTCTATAAGGCGGCAAGGCAGATCATCGCCGCCGAAGGGTCGGCCTTGCACCTTTTGGGAATGGTCGCCCGGCCCGCGCAGCAAGTGGCCATCGTCGTGCGCCGCCCGTCCTCTGCCACGCGCGGGTTGGAACAGCACCTGCAGAGTTTTGCGGGGATCACCACCGCCACGCTCTGCCACCTTACCCGCTCGTGGAAACCGCTCGGAAAAGCCAAGGCGCGGCTTTGGATGGGCGAGCTTGATATGCCCGCGTTGCAGGATAGCCTACGGGAGACGGGTTTTATCGACGACAGCGGGCCGCTTTGGGCAAACCTTGATCCCGCAGAGGTGCGCGCCCGGCTGGGGGATTACTTTGAACTGGTGCCCGAGAAAGACTAGCCTTCTACCCCCGTGCGCAGCATCGCGGTGACTTCGATCTCAATGCGGTATTTGGGGTCGATCAGCCCGCATTCGATCATCGTCGCCGCAGGCGGGGTCGCGCCAAATGCCGCGCGCAAAAGCGGCCAGCAAGGTTCAAACTCCGCAGCGTCGGGCAGCATGTAGGTGACGCGGACCACATGGGCGAAATCACTGCCCGCCTCTGCCAGTGCCCGCTCAATCGTCGCCAATGCGGCTGCGCATTGCGCTTTGACATCAGCCCCTTCACCGACGCAGCCCGAAACATAGACCATGCCGCCCGCCATCACGGCGCGGCTGTAGCCGATCTTTTCCTCATAGGCGCCGCCCGATGAAATCCGCTTCATGATCATCCCTTTCATGCAAAAGGGCGGACCCTTTGGCCCGCCCTCTATCTTTCTGCCTAGCGTCGCGTCTTAGCCCGCGCTGGCTGGTTCTTTGCTTTCGCTGTCGGCGTGGATCATCAGCGGCTTGGCCTCGGATGTGACGGCCTCTTCGTTGACGACCACCTCGGTCACCGTCTCCAACCCCGGCAGTTCGAACATCGTGTCGAGCAGGATGTCTTCGAGGATAGAGCGCAGACCCCGCGCGCCGGTTTTCCGTTCAATCGCGCGTTTGGCAATCGCCTGCAGCGCGTCATCGGTGAAGGTCAGCTGCGTGTCTTCCAGTTCGAACAGACGCTGGTATTGCTTGACCAAAGCGTTCTTCGGCTCGGTCAGAATGGTGACCAGCGCGTCTTCGTCCAGATCTTCGAGGGTCGCCAGAACCGGCAGACGACCGACGAATTCCGGGATCAGACCGAACTTCAACAGGTCTTCCGGCTCAAGATCGGTGAAAATCTCACCGATGCCGCGCGCGTCATTGTCACGCACGTCAGCGCCAAAGCCCATGGCTGAACCCTTGCCCCGCGCCGCGATGATTTTGTCGAGGCCCGCAAAGGCACCACCGCAGATAAAGAGGATGTTGGTCGTGTCCACCTGCAGGAATTCCTGCTGTGGATGCTTGCGCCCGCCTTGCGGGGGCACAGAGGCCACGGTGCCTTCCATCAGTTTCAGCAGCGCCTGCTGCACGCCCTCGCCCGAGACATCACGGGTGATGCTGGGGTTTTCGGACTTCCGCGTGATCTTGTCGACCTCGTCGATATAGACGATGCCGCGCTGCGCACGTTCCACGTTGTATTCAGACGATTGCAGCAGCTTGAGGATGATGTTCTCCACATCCTCGCCCACATAACCGGCTTCGGTCAGCGTGGTCGCATCGGCCATGGTGAAAGGCACATCCAGAATGCGCGCCAGCGTTTGGGCCAGCAACGTCTTGCCGCAGCCGGTGGGGCCGATCAGCAGGATGTTGGATTTCGCCAATTCGATATCACCGCCCTTCTGGGCGTGGTTCAACCGTTTGTAGTGGTTGTGGACCGCCACCGAGAGCACGCGTTTGGCCATCGCCTGACCGATCACGTAATCATCCAGCACGCCGCAGATGTCGCGGGGTGTCGGCACGCCGTCGGTCGCCTTGAGACCCGAGGCTTTGGTCTCTTCTCGGATGATGTCCATGCACAGCTCGACGCATTCGTCACAGATGAACACGGTCGGCCCCGCAATCAGCTTGCGCACCTCGTGCTGGCTCTTGCCGCAGAAGCTACAGTAGAGCGTATTTTTGCTGTCGTTGCCGGAATTATTCGCCATCTCAAACCTTTCAGGTCTGTCGTGTATGTTCGCCCCGAACGTGAGGCTGCGAGATTTGGCCTCAAGCTTAGGCCAGTGACCCCGGCGCTACAATCGCAAAATATGCAGCGCCGGGCCCCTCTATTACTTGTCTTTCTTGTCTTTGCCGCTGGCGGCGGCATCATCGGCCTTGCCACGGCTTTCGACGATCTCATCCAAGTGGCCCCATTCTTTGGCTTCTTCGGGGGTCATCCACAGGTCACGGTCGAGCGCTTTTTGAACGGTTTCCAGCGGCTGGCCGGAATGTTTGACGTAAAGCTGGTACATCCGCTCGCGGGTCCGCTCGATATGGCGGGCCGAGATCAGGATGTCTTCGGCCATGCCCTGCGAGCCGCCCGACGGCTGGTGGATCATCACTTCGGCATTGGGCAGCGCGAAACGCATGCCTTTTTCGCCGCCAATCGCAATGACCGACCCCATGGAGGCTGCCATGCCGCAGATCAGGGTCGAGACCTTGGGTTTGATGTATTGCATCGTGTCATAGATCGACAGACCCGCCGTCACCTCGCCACCGGGCGAGTTGATGTACATGCTGATTTCCTTGGTCGGGTTCTCCGCCTCAAGGTGCAGAAGCTGGGCGACGACCAGATGGCTCATCCCGCTGTGGATCGGGCCGTTGACGAAAATGATCCGCTCTTTCAGCAAACGCGAGAAGATGTCGTAGGACCGCTCGCCCCGGCTGGTTTGCTCAACCACCATCGGGACAAGCGTATTCATATAGGTGTTGATCGGATCGTTCATGCGTGCCTGCCTCAGTTCCTGTTCGCGGGACCATACCCGCAAAACTGTTACCCAGAGATTAGTCCCCCCGGTATGGGGGTTCAAGGGGGGCAGGCACGTCAGTTTTCTCTAATCGCCGCAATCACTCCGACGCATCACGCAGGTAGGCGATCAGCGCGTCGATGTCTTCTTCTTTGCGCACACCGGGGAAAGACATTTTCGTGCCTTTCATATAGCCTTTGGGGCTGGCCAAAAACGCGCTCAGCTCACTTTCGGTCCAGACCAGCCGGGCCTCGGCGGCGGCGGCCATCGGCTTGGAATACCGGAACCCATCGACCGCGCCCGCCGGGCCATCCACGATGCCGTTCAGCACCGGGCCGACCCGGTTCTTGGCCTTGGCGCCGATCTGGTGGCAGGATTTGCATTTGCGGAACACCTTTTCGCCGGCTTTGATAAGCGCCCGGTCGGCGGCAGGAGCCTCGGCGACCTCAACCGCCGGTGCCTCGGCGGGCGGCGCTTCGGGGGTGGGTTCGGCGGCTTGTGCCTCTTCGGCCTTGGCGGCGGCTTTGGCGGCGGTTTCTTCGGGCGTCACATCCAACACGGCGGCGCGCATGGTGATTTCGACCGATGGTTTGCAGTCGCTCATGCAGGGCTCTTCTTTAAAGGCCGCAAACTCCACCTCTGCCCGGTCATCGGGCTTGAACGCCTCCTCATTCGGCAGACGCGCTTCGGCAAAGTTGTCCGAAGAGAGCACGAAATCCTCGTCCACCTCATCGTTGAGATAAAGCAGATAGGCCGTGATGGCATAGACCTCATCATCGGTCAGCGACTGCGCGTTGCCAAAGGGCATCGCCCGGTTGATGTAGTCGTAAACCGTTGACAGATAGGGCCAATAGCTGCCGATCGTCTTGACCGGGCGCGCATTGGTCAAGCTGCCCTGCCCGCCCGCCAGCACCGGCCAGCGGCCCGTGCCTTCGCCAAAGACCCCGTGACAGGCCGAACATTTCTCGGTGTAGATTTTATCGCCGGTCATCACGTCGCCGCTGCCCGCAGGCAGGCCCAGACCGTCGGGGCGCACATCGATGTCCCATAGAGCGATTTCCTCGGGCGTGGCGGCGCGACCTAGGCCCAGAGGCTCGGCGGCAATGGGGCTGGCCATGGCGCTGGCCAGCAGCGCAAGTTTAAGAAATCTCGACATTTTCGGCCTTTCCGTCAGCGTCAACAGCCCAAGTTTGGATGCCATTGTTGTGGTAGATCGAATTCTCACCCCGGATCTCGCGCAGGGCATTTTTGGTGGGCTGGACATAACCGGTGCTGTCATGCGCACGGCTTTGCAAAAGCAGCGGTTTTCCGTCCCATTCGAAATCATAGTAGAAACGGTGCAGCGCCTTGGGCGTGCTTGGCCCGTCCATCCGCGCCTGATGCCATGTAATACCGCCATCAAGGGTCACATCAACGCGCGGAATGGTGCCGCGACCCGACCACGCCAGACCGGTGAGCACGGTCGGCCCCGGTCCGTGGGTGATCGGCGCCTGTGGGCTGGGACTGGTGACGACGGATTTCGCATCCATCTCCCAAGTGAAGCGCCGCGCCACGCCATCGGCCATGAGGTCGGTGTATTTGCTGGTTTCTTCACGGTGGTGCCAAGGTTGATCGCCCACTTCGAGGCGGCGCAGCCATTTGACCCACATGTTGCCTTCCCAGCCGGGCACAACCAGCCGCACCGGGTAGCCCTGTTCGGGGCGCAGCGCCTCGCCGTTCATCTTGAAGGCGACAAGGCAATCGTCGAGCGCCTTCTCCATCGGGATCGAGCGGGTCATGGCGGCGGCATCGGCCCCTTCCGCAAGCAGCCACTTGCCCTCGGGCTTGATTCCCGCCTCTTCCAGCACCAGCCGCAGCGGCACGCCGGTGTACATGACGTTATGGATCATGCCGTGGGTAAACTGGCAGCCATTAAGCTGTGAGCCGCGCCACTCCATCCCGGAATTCGCCGCGCATTCAAGGAAGTAGACGTGGTTCTGCCGGGGAAAACGTTTGAGGTCTTCCATGGTCAGCACCAAGGGCTTGTCGACCAACCCGTGGATCATCAACCGATGCTGGGCCGGATCAACGCGGGCAACGCCCGAGTGGTGACGTTCAAAACACAGACCATTGGGGGTGATCGTCCCGTCGAGGTCATGCAGCGGCGTAAAATTGATCGAGCTTACCGGATCGGCAGTGAGCCACTCCACTGTGCGGCGTTTCACATCCGCCTCATGCGGTGATGGCATCCCGTAAGGCGCGGCATCAACGCCGTCGCCCAATTCCTGCATCCACGGATGAATGGCAATTGCCGGGTCCGTCTGGGCGCTGGCGCGGCCCGCCAGCGTCCCTGCGGCCACCGCCCCTGCCCCTGCCCCTGTCAGAAAGGCACGGCGCGATGGCCCAGTTTGGTTTTCGTCGGTCATGTCGTGGCCCTCACATATTCAAATTCATTTTATTGAATTTGTTGGTGCGTGAGAACCCCTATTCTGCTTTTTCTCAGTCTGGCAGAACGATTTCCACTGGCGTGCGTGCGCCATCGGAAACCGTTCCCAATTTAGCGATATGCCTTTCGACCACATCCCAAATCGGCGGCCCTTCGGTGCCCTCGTTGACAGAGGCCCATCCGGCGACGACATAGTTCCGCTGCGGGTCAATCGGCTCACCGGAACTGAGCAAGGTCATGTCGCTGATCCGCTCACCCTGCGGCTTGGCGATGTCCATTTTAAAGCCCATGCCGCCGACGCGCACCATGTCGCCGCCCTGCTGGTAATAGGGGTCGGGGTTGAACAGGTTGTCGCCCACGTCTTCCAGCACGACCTTCAGAAATTCCCCTGTCATTTCCGTGCGATAGGCATTGGGATAGGTCATCGAGGTAACGTTAAAGATATCTTCGCGCGTGATGTCTTGGCCCGGCAGGATCGACGGCCCCCACCGCACACCGGGGCTCAGCGCGATCTCGGCATCGCGTTCGCTCAGCAGGGCGTCGCAGATGAGGTCATCCCACGTGCCGTTGAAGTTACCCCGGCGGTAGAGCAGCGCGTCGGACTGCCCGACCACATGGGTCAACTCATCCAGATAAGGCGCACGCTGCGCGTCGATCAGTTTGGCCACCTCTTGATCGGGTGTGATGAGGTCCGAGAAAATTGGGATCAGCTTGTGCCGGATGCCCATCATCTTGCCATCGCGCACGTCCAGATCCACGCGGGAAACGAATTTCCCGTTCGAGCCAGAGGCGATGATATGCGTCTGCCCCACCAACACCGGTTCGGGCAGCGCGTCATGGGTGTGACCCGAAAGGATCACGTCGATCCCCTTGACGATCCCGGCCATCTTCTTGTCGACATCAAAGCCATTGTGGCTGAGGCAGACGACCAGTTCGGCGCCTTGCGCGCGGACCTCGTCGACCATCTCCTGCATATGCTCATCGCGGATGCCAAAGGAGTATTCGGGGAACATCCAGCTGGGGTTGGCGATGGGCATGTAGGGGAAAGCCTGCCCGATCACGGCGATCTTCACGCCGCCGCGCTCGAAAAACTCGTAGGGTTTGAACAGTTCCGCAGGCTCGTCCCATTCGCGGTCAAAGATGTTCTGGCCAAGGGCGGCAAAGGGCAGCCCCTCGACAATCTCCTGCACACGTTCCGACCCCAACGTAAACTCCCAATGGAAGGTCATCGCGTCGGGCTTCAGCGCGTTCATCACGTTGACCATGTCCTGCCCTTGGGTCTTGAGACAGGTCATCGAGCCGTGCCACGTATCCCCGCCGTCGAGCAGCAGCGCATCAGGCCGGTCGGCGCGGATCGCGTTCAGCACGGTCGCCACGCGGTCAAGCCCGCCGACCTTGCCGTAGGCCTGCGCCTGGGCGACGAAATCATCATAGGTCAGCGCGTAATCCAGCGGCGTGCCGCCGCCGATGCCATAGCGAATGCGGAAATCCTCGCCGGTGATATGGGGCACCTTGCCGCGGTTGTCGCCGACGCCGATGTTGACCGATGGCTCACGGAAATAGATCGGCTTCAGCTGCGCGTGGATGTCGGTCACATGCATCAGGGTGACATTGCCGAACTTCTCAAACTCCAGAAGCGCGTCCTGATCGAAACGGTCCTGCGCCGCCAGCCGCGCCCAGTTGCCGAAGCCCGAGCCGCCATAGATGGAGGCCGCAGCCATGGACATTTGCAAAAAATCGCGGCGAGACAGCATGTTACGCTCCATCACTTGAAAACAGGGAAAGGTCCCGCCCCCTTTTGAGGGGCGGGATCAGGTCAGGCAAAACGCCCGAATATGATATCAGTTACGCACCGAAGGCGCTTCGACCGACAGGCCGTTGCCGCGGCTGGCGACGTAAAGCTCAAGCGCCACGAACTCGGGGCTGCCGGGGCTGAAAGTCTCGGCTCGGGTGTCACGCACGCAGCCTTTGAAACGCGCGTGGCTGCTGTTGAGCTTGGTGTTTTTCAGGCGGTACACCGGAAAGCCGTTGATCTGACCTTGGCTCAGGTGGTCGGCGCGGATCATGTTGCCGTAGTTGTCTTCGTGACAATTGGCGCAGCTCAGCTCAAGTTGACCGTAGCGGGTGTAGTACATCTCTTTGCCCTGTTCCCAAGTGCTTTGGGCCGGGCCGTCGATCGCCACATTGACCGGCATGCCGCGTGACTGGACCGAGATCAGCGCCTCCATCGCGGTCATGTCGTTGCCAGTGTATTTATAAGGCTCTGCGCCCATCTGGTTCTCGCGGCAGTCGTTGATCTGCATCGCAAGCGTGCGCACTTCGCCCGCCTCTTCGTTCCACTTTGGATAGACCGCGCGGACGCCTTCCATCGATTCCACGTCATTGTGACACGACGCGCAGGACTTGCCCTCGCTGCCCTCTGCCGTGTCCCAAGCCGCTTGGGCTTGGTCGACAAAGATCATGCCGGGGTTGTCGAAGTCGTCCATCTGCGTTTGCTGCGTCTCTGCCGAACGAAAGCGCCAGCCAGACATGATTTCCGGCAAAACCCCCTCAAGATGTGCGGGCGCATCGGTCTTGGTCACCATCTCGATCTCGCCGTTGACGACAAGCTCGGCCTCCTCATCGGCCATCCCCAGCATGGGGGCGGCCACCAAAAGCGCCGCGACAGCGGTCATTGCCTTGAATTTCATGTCTTTCCTCCCTGTTCCACGCATGGTGCTGGCTGATGCGGGATCAGCCGACCGTGATGGATTTGACTTCTTCGTAGACCGAACCGTCGTCATCGTACCACGTGAATTTGAAGTCGCCGGCCTCTGGCACGGTGGCGTCAAATTCGAAATAGGGGTTGGTCGACATCGCCGGTTCCATCTTCACGTCGATCACGCTCTCGCCGTTGAACTCGGCGGTGAAGCGGTTGATGATCGAACGCGGGATGACGTTGCCGTCGCCGTCTTTGCGCTGGCCCGATTCCATCGGGTGGCTGATCAGGGTCTTGATCGTGATGACCTCACCTGTCTCGGCTTTTTTCGGCACTTTGACGCGAGGGGTTACACCTTCTGCCATTTTGAAAACTCCTGAAAATAGGGGCGCGCGGGCTTAGCCGCCGCAGCCGCCGATTGTGACTTTGATCTCTGCGCTGGTGCGGGCGAATGTGCCGTCTTCCAGCTTGGCGATGGCAACAACGTCTTGGGTCGTGGCCAAACGAATGCGGGTGGAGGCGCTGCGGCTCCCTGCCAAGGGGCCGAAGTTAAAGGTGCCGACGGGCGGTGTCGGGTTGCCAGTGGCCAGCACCATGATCGCGGAAGCACCCGGCGCTTCGACCGAGATTGGCACGGTGTTGCCGTTCTCAGCGATTTCGGGGGCGGTCAGGGTCACGCCGGTGTCGGCCATATCGGCCCCGCCGGTGAATTCCGCGATCAGCTCGTCGACCGTGGCGGCAGAGGCCCCCACGGGCAGCATGGTCAGCGCCACGGCACCAAGGCCGAGGCCGAAAGTTTCACGTCTTGAGAAGTTCATCTCTAATCTCCTTATGCGTCAGCGGCGCTCTGCGCCGTCATTCCATTGCCGCGGTGCGCTGACCGCGATAATCTGTCGAGCCTTCCGCCGCCCCTTGGCTGGGACGGGCCCCGCGTTACTCTTTCAACGTGACCAAGAACGCCACGATATCTTCGATCTGCTGGGCGTCCAACAGAGGTGGCAGCGGCTCAGACCCGGCCTTGCCGGTGAAACCGTCGCCGGGGCGGATGTACCCGCTCGTCTTATAGTAGGACGGCATCATCGAGCCCTCAAAGGTCATCTTGCTGTTGGCGACGATGCCGCGCAGCTCTGCCTCGGTCCAGCGGTCGCCCGCCCCGTCAAGCATCGGGCCGATCTCACCTTGGAAAGGCACATCGCTGAGCGCGCCGATCTGATGGCAGGCCACGCAGTTGCCCGCCTTTTTGTTGCCGACGATGGCGGCACCGCTGGCGGCGTCTCCGGCCGTGCCGGTCAAGGATTGTTCAACCGAACCATAGTCATCATAGGTCACGTCGGCAGGTGCCACGGTTTCAGCGGCGGCCAGAACGGGCGCGCCCGACACAATTGCGGCGGCGATCCATCTCATCATCGAAAACTTCCTCCCAGTGCCGATCACGGTGATGTGTGATCCGGTTTACCTGACCCTAAGACAGGGATGCGGCGCGGCGCAACAACAAATTCAAACTTTTGAATAGCTTTACCCGCGCAGCGCCGCTTTTCATCGGTCAATCCGTGCTGCCATTGTTGCGCTCTTGGATCATCCGCGCATGATAGCGTTGGAAATCCTCTGCCCCCTCAAGGGCGTAGCGTTCCTCATTGACCCACGTCAGCATATCCAGCGTCGTGCCCTTGCCAAATGCGCCCGGCATCACTGCCACCGCGGCTTGCGGCGCTGTCGCGCCTTCGGCCACCTCAGGCGGGAGGAACATCATCGTCGGGGTAAAGAGAATCCCCCATTTCCGCGCCATCTGCTTTTCCGAGAGGGTCTCGCCATCGAAATCGGTCACTTCGATATCGCCATGCAAGTTTAGCTGCACAACGAAGTAGTTTTCTTCGATGTAATCGGCGATCTCAGCGGCGGGAAAGACTTCCTCATGCATTTTGGTGCAGTAGATACAGCCGCGCTGCTCGAACATCAGCATCAAGCGCTTGTCCTCGGCCCCGGCCTCCTCCAGATCCTCGCGCAGGTCTTTGAAGGTGTCGCGCATCCATGCCGTCTTGTGCAGCCCGTCGTCGCCCAGTTCCGCCGCGGCCAATGGCCATGCCAGCACCGCTGCCGCCACTGCGGCCCCTATCCTTGAGATAATCATCTTGGCGTCCTCCTCCTTGTTGCGGTTACCCTAACGTCGTGAAGCTGGGGAACCAACGGATCATC
This sequence comes from Sulfitobacter sp. LC.270.F.C4, assembly GCF_032922545.1. NCBI lineage: Bacteria > Pseudomonadati > Pseudomonadota > Alphaproteobacteria > Rhodobacterales > Roseobacteraceae > Sulfitobacter > Sulfitobacter sp. LC.270.F.C4. The sequence continues at coordinate 2,348,620 of NZ_CP136692.1, forward strand.
GCATCCGCGATCAATTGCACCCCGCCCGTCACGATCAGCACGGCAAAGAGGATCAGCATGACCCCCATCGCCTTTTCCACCTTTTGCACCAGCGCCATATGCCGCGCGGCCCAGTTGAGAAACGGCTTTGCAAACAGCGCCGCGACCACGAAGGGCGCGGTCATCCCCGCGCCATAGGCCGCCAACAGCAGCCCACCCCGCGTGATGTCACCCATGCCCGAGGCAATCATCAAGATCGCCGCCAGCGCCGGGCCCACACAGGGCGTCCAGCCAAAGCCAAAGGCCAACCCCATCACATAGGCACCCCAGATCGACGTGGGCTTGCCGCCCCCCTCTAACCGCGCTTCGCGGTAGAGCAGCGGCACTTTGATGACGCCCAGAAAATGCAGACCAAAGACCAACAAGATCGCCGCCGCCACCCAGCTCAGCGGCTCAAGGTATTGCGTAAACACTTGCCCCAAGGCCGTGGCCCCCATGCCCAAGAGCACAAAGATCGTCGAGACCCCAAGCGCAAAGAGCACCGAAGACAGCACCAACCGCCGCTGCGCCCCCGGCGCAATCGCGCCATCGCCGCGCAACTCGGTCACGCTGAGCCCCGCCATATAGCTGAGGTAGAACGGCACCATAGGCAGAATGCAGGGCGTAAAGAAGCTGAGCAGCCCCGCCAGAAGCGCACCTGCATAGGTGATGTCGAACATGTTACCCCCTGCCCGCGCCGACGAAATCCGCCGCGCTTGAACAATTCACATATTCAAATTACGTTGAGTGTTGTCCAAACGTCAATCAGGCAAGCCAATGATCCGCACACTGACCGCCCTGAGCCTCGCGGCCTTTACCGCCCTGCCCGTTTGGGCGGTGGAACTGGTCATGGTCGAACAGCCCGGCTGCATCTATTGCGAACGCTGGGACAAAGAGATCGCCCCCGCCTATCCCAAAACCGCCGAAGGGGAGTTTGCCCCGCTGCGCCGCGTCGATATCTCTGTCGTCGAAGACAGCGTCACCCCCCAGCGCGCGGTGGTATTTACGCCGACCTTCCTGCTGGTTGAAGATGACACCGAACTGGGCCGGCTCGAAGGCTACCCCGGCGCGGAATTTTTCTGGCCCATGCTGAACATGCTATTGCGCGACAAGACCGAATTCGAGGAACCAACCGAATGACAGCCCTGCCCGTGATGACACCCGACATGTCCGAAGAGGACATGGACCGCATGCTGACCAATGCCGTGACCGCATCGAATTTCCTCAAGGCGATCAGCCATGAGGGGCGGTTGATGATCCTGTGTCACCTTGTTTCGGGTGAGAAATCGGTGAGCGAGTTGGAAGCCCTGCTCTCGACCCGGCAGGCGGCGGTATCGCAGCAACTCTCGCGGCTCAGGCTCGAAGGTTTGGTGACACCGCGGCGCGACGGTAAAACGATATACTACCGACTTGCCGATGATCGGCCCCGCAAAATGCTGGAACTGGTCTACGAATTATTCTGCAAGGATGATTGAACTTCTGGGCCAGCCGCTGACCGCCGCCGTCTTGGGTGGATTGGGCGGCGTATTGCTGGGCCTTGCCGCACGATTGGGGCGGTTCTGTACAATGGGCGCCATCGAAGACCTGCTCTATGGTGGCTCCAGCCACCGGATGCGCATGTGGGGCTTGGCCATCGGCGTGGCGATGCTGGGCAGTTTCACCCTCGGCGGTCTTGGCCTGATCAACATCGACCGCGCCTTTCACCTGACCATCGCTTTTTCTTGGGCGCCTGCGATTTTCGGCGGACTGATTTTCGGCTACGGCATGGCGCTGGCAGGCACCTGCGGCTTTGGCGCATTGGCGCGGCTTGGCGGTGGTGATCTGCGGGCCTTCGTCATTGTCTTGGTCATGGGGCTGGCGGCCTTTGCTGTGCTCTCCGGCCCCCTTGCCCCGGCGCGTGCGTTTCTCTTCCCCCGGCAGTTAAACGCAGGCCCGCCCGATGGCATTGCCCATACGCTTTCTGCGCTCACGGGCGGGTCGGTGCCAATGATCGGTGTGGCTCTGGGCCTCGTGATCTGCGCCCTCATGCTGAGCGCCCGCAGCTTTCGCCGTGATTTCCGTATGGTCTTTTGGGGCATAATCGCCGGTCTCGCCATCGTCTCAGGCTGGGCGGGCACGGCGTGGCTGGCGCAAACCGGCTTTGGCGCACAGACGCTCATGTCTCACAGCTATGCCGCCCCCGTGGGAGAGACACTGCTCTACGCCATGCAAGGCTCTGTCCGCCCTCTGAGCTTTGGCATTGGCTCCGTCTCGGGCGTTTGGGTCGGCGCTTTCCTCGGCTCTCTCTGGCAAGGGCATTTTCGCTGGGAGGCCTGCGAAGACCCGCGCGAGCTGCGGCGCCAGATATTCGGCGCGGGGCTTATGGGCGCTGGCGCGGTGATCGCCATGGGCTGCACCATCGGGCAAGGCATCTCCGCCATATCGGTCTTGGCTTTCAGCGGACCTGTTACCTTGGCGTCGATCTTTGCCGGGGCTGCGATTGGTCTGCGTCAACTCATCGTCGGATTTCGCAACAACCCGATCTAGCGCGTCATAAAACCGTGACAGTCATCGTGCAGATGGGGGCCAGCTAAGTCACCAAAGGAAGCATGATGACCCGCCGCGACATTCTCAACGACCCCGCCATTGGCAACAAAGCCGAAGCCTTTGAAGCTTTCGACGACATCCCCACGAATGCGAACCTCTCGCGCACCATCGGCGATGTGATCAACGCCCGCTATGGCCGTCGCGACATCCTGCGCGGCATGCTTGGGGTTTCCGCCACCACAGCACTTTTCGGCACCGCTGCCGCCATCGCCCCGTCCAAGGCCAATGCCGCCACCAGCCGCTATGTCTTTGATGAACTGGCGTGGGGCAATGATGAAACCCACCACGTCGCCCCCGGCTATGACGCACAGATCCTGCTGCGATGGGGCGATCCGATCACCGCAGACGCGCCCGAATTCGACGTGATGAACCAAACCGCCGCCGCGCAGCTACAACAATTCGGCTACAACAACGACTACGTGGGCTTTGTGCCCCTAAACGAAGACGGCAGCCGTGGCCTCCTGTGCGTGAACCATGAATACACCAACGAAGAGGTCATGTTCCCCGGCCTTGGCCGTCAGGACAAAGTCGACTTCAAAGGCATGACGCCTGAGTTGATCGACATTGAGATGGCCGCCCACGGCGGCTCGGTCGTCGAGATCGCCCGCGATGAGGTAGGCAAGTGGCAGGTGGTGCGTGATGGCAAGATGAACCGTCGTATCACCCCGCTCGACACCGCGATGACGCTGAGCGGCCCTGCCGCCGGTCACACGCGGCTGAAAACCAACGACGACCCCAGCGGCACCCAGGTCATCGGCACACTCAATAACTGCGCGGGCGGGCTGACCCCTTGGGGCACATGGCTTATGGCCGAAGAGAACTTCCACGGCTATTTCTGGACCGACAAGCTGGATGCCGATGGCCATCCCGACATCACCGGTGCCCCGGAAGAGAAATCTTGGGACCGCTACGGCGTGCCGGGCATGTGGTACGCTTGGGGCCAAAAGCACGACCGCTTCAACGTGGATGCCGAACCCAACATGCCCAACAAATTCGGCTGGGTTGTCGAGGTCGACCCAATGGACCCGACCTCAACCCCCGTCAAACGCACCGCTCTGGGCCGTTTCCGCCACGAAGGTGCCGAGACCACGGTCAGCAAAGATGGCAAGCTGGTGGTCTATATGGGCGACGACAACCGCTTTGACTATCAGTACAAATACGTCTCCGAAGGCACCGTTTCCGATGATCCGGCGGCCAATGGCGCTCTGCTGGACGAGGGCACCCTCTATGTCGCGCGCTTTGAGGAGGATGGCACGATCAATTGGCTGCCGCTGGTGCATGGCGCCGGCCCGCTGACCGCCGAAAACGGCTTCAACGATCAAGGCGACGTGATGATCGACACACGCATCGCTGCCGACCTGCTGGGTGCCACCCCCATGGACCGCCCCGAAGACGCGCAGCCGCGCGGCGATGGCACGGCCTATATCCTGCTGACCAACAACACCAAGCGCAAGGAAGGCGACACCAACGCCGCAAACCCGCGCCCCGAGAGCAGCTTTGGCCATATCATCGAGATCAAGGAAGAAAACGCCGACCACGCCGCCACCAGCGGCACTTGGTCGATCCTCGTGCAATGCGGTGACCCAAAGGTTGCCGAGGTCGGCGCGCAGTGGAACCCCGAAACGTCCGAAAACGGCTGGTTCGGCAGCCCCGACAACGCCGCGATGGACGCCGACGGGCGGCTCTGGATCAGCACCGATCAGGGCAGCAGCTGGGGCAAGACAGGCAAATCCGACGGGCTTTACGCGCTAGAGACCGAAGGCGAGGCGCGCGGCACCTCAAAGCTCTTCTTCCGCTGCCCCGTGGGCGGTGAGATGTGCGGCCCCTACTTCACCGAGGATGGCGAGACGCTTTTCGTCGCGGTGCAACACCCCGGTACGGACGGGACCAAGGACATCCCCGGTTTCGAGCGGGAAAGCACCTTCGAAGACCCAGCCACCCGCTGGCCCGACTTCGACCCCAAGATGCCTCCGCGCCCGGCGGTGGTTGTCATCACCAAAGAAGGCGGCGGTAAAATCGCCGTCTGATCAGAATTCTATAAAAGTTATTTTAGCATGTAAGATGTGGTGCAGCTTCCCCGGCTGCACCACTTTTTCGTTTCGGCGCCAAGATCAATCCGACAGGCAAGCGGCCATGTTCTCTGCCATGCCGCGCAGCAGATCGGCATAGAGCGCTGCGCCCGGTTCCAGATCAGCCCCCAGCGGGTCGAGCGTGCCGGTCCCGGTGCCCTGCCCTTCGGTCACGGCGGCGATCAGGCCGGGGTTGAACTGCGGCTCGGCAAAGACGCATTTCGCGCCGCTTTCGGCCACCAAGTCGCGCAGTTCAGAAACCCGTGCCGCGCCGGGCGCGCGGGCGTCATTCTCGCTGATGGCGCCGCGTGCTTCGATGTCAAAACGCGCTTCGAAATAGTGGTAGGCATCATGGAAAACGATGAAGGGGCGGCTTTTAACCGGGGCGAGGGTCTTGGCGATGTCCTCTTCCAAGGCGGCAAGCTCGGCCTGCGCTGCGGCGGCGTTCTCACGGTACTGTGCGGCGTTGTCGGGGTCTAGCTCGGCCAACGCCTCGGCGATCTGGCCCAGCCAAAGCTGACCGTTCTGCGGATCAAGCCAGACATGCGGGTCGACGCCGCTATGCGCATGAGCCTCATCATGCCCGTGATCGTCATGGTCTTCGTCAGGCGCTGGCGCGTCATGTCCTGCGTCGTCCTGCCCTGCGTGACCGTGCGCGTCGTGGTCATGCTGCTCATGGTCATGCCCTTCGTGATCATGCTCCTCATGCGCCTCGTCACCATGCGCGTCGTGACCATGCGCTTCGTGATCATCCCCCTTTTCGGCATGCTCCTCCGCCCCGTGGTCTTCATCTCCCTCATCGCCGTGATCATGGGCTTCGAATGTCGCCCCCTCACGGAACGCCAAGACGCGGGTGCCCGGCTGCTCCAGCAAGGCCAGATGGCTCGCGCTGCTGGCCAGAGATTCCAGCGGATCGGCCAGCCAAGGGGTCAGCAACGGGCCGACCCAGACGACCAAGTCCGCCCCGCTCAGCGCCCGCGCCTCGGAAGGGCGCATCGCATAGCCATGTGGCGAACTGCGCGGCGGCACGATGAGGTCGGGCGTGCCAACCCCTTCCATCACCTGAGACACCAGCGCGTGAACCGGGGCGATATCCGTGGCGACTGCGGGCACATCCGCCCAAAGCGGCGATGCGGCAGAGGCAAGAATGGCAGCGGGGAGCGTGAAACGATACATGGCAGACCTTCAAAATGTTATAGTATCACCTTGCTAACACCGCTGTTATAACATATCAATACCCAAACGAATTGAGGTCCCCCATGAGCGCCATCGAATTCCGCGATCACGACCATGCCGCCTGTATGCGCAGCACCATGCAGGCCGCCGAAGCACAATGCGCCGCGCGCGGGCTGCGGCTGACGCCGGTGCGCCGCCGCGCGCTTGAAATTTTGCTGTCAGAGCACCGCGCTTTGGGCGCCTATGACCTCTTGGCCCACCTCTCGGCCGAAGGCTTGGGCGCGCAGCCCCCCGTGGCCTATCGCGCCTTGGATTTTCTGGTCAAAGCCGGGCTGGCCCATAAGATCGAAGCGCTCAACGCCTATGTGGGCTGCGTACATCCGGGCGAAGACCACGCGCCCGCCTTTCTGATCTGCCGCAGTTGCCGGTCGGTGGCAGAGGCCGAAACCTCCCCCACCAAAAGCCGCCTTGGCGATGCCGCCCGGGCCGCAGGCTTCCGCATCGAGCGCAGCGTGGTCGAGGCCGAGGGCCTTTGCCCCGCCTGTCAGGAGACCGGCGCATGAGCCTGATTGAGACCCGTGGCCTGACCCTGCGCCACGACGGGCAAACCGCCCTGCGCGATGTGAACTTCAACATCGAACCGGGGGAGATCGTCACCATCGTCGGCCCCAACGGATCGGGCAAATCCAGCCTGCTGCGGGCGCTGATCGGGGCACTGAAACCGGCGGCGGGCAAAGTCACCCGCAAGGCGGGGCTGCGCATCGGCTATGTGCCGCAGAAGTTGCAGATCGATGCCACCCTGCCGCTGACCGTGCGCCGTTTCGTCAACCTGCCGCGCCGCCAAAAGCCCGAGGCGATCCGCGATGCCCTTGCCACCGCTGGCGTGCCGGAATTGGCCGAACGGCAGATGGTCGATCTTTCCGGCGGGCAGTTCCAGCGCGTCTTGCTGGCCCGTGCGCTGCTGGAAAAACCTGACCTGCTGATCCTCGATGAGGCGACCCAAGGGCTGGATCAACCCGGCTCTGCCGCCTTTTACCGCCAAATCGAAGCGGTGCGCCAAGATTTGGGCTGTGCCGTGCTGATGGTCAGCCATGATCTACACGTCGTCATGGCCGCCAGTGACCGGGTGCTCTGTCTCAATGGCCATGTCTGCTGCGAAGGCACGCCCGAAACCGTGGCCGACGCGCCTGAATACCGCGCGCTCTTTGGCAGCGGCACCCAAGGGGCGCTGGCGCTTTACCGCCATGATCACGACCATCACCACCACCATCACACCCACCACCACGGCGACGCATGTGATGGGCACCACAAAGAGACCGAGAATGCTTGACGATTTTATTCTGCGCGCAGCGCTTGCCGGGCTTGGCGTGGCGCTGGCCGCCGCGCCCTTGGGCTGTTTCGTGATCTGGCGGCGCATGGCCTATTTCGGCGATGCCACCAGCCACGCGGCCTTGCTGGGCGTGGCCTTGGCGCTGGCGACCGATCTGCCGATCACCGCAGGCGTGCTTTTGGTGGCGCTGGTGATGGCGCTGGTGATCAGCACGCTCTCGGGTCGCAATGTCAGCGCCGATGCGCTTTTGGGCGTCATGGCCCATTCCGCGCTGGCGCTTGGGTTGGTGGCCGTGTCCCTGCTGCCGGGGCAGCGGGTTGATCTGTCGTCTTACCTTTTTGGGGAAATCCTCGCCGTCACCCGATTTGACCTTGCCGTCATTTGGGGCGGTGCGCTGGCCGTGGCGCTGCTGTTGGCGTGGCGCTGGTCGGCGCTGCTGGCCGCCACGCTGAACCCCGATCTTGCCCAAGCCTCTGGCGGGAACCCGAAACGCGAGCAATTGATCCTGACATTGGCACTGGCGATCATGGTCGCCGTGGCGATCAAGGTCGTGGGCGCCCTGCTCATCGCCGCCATGCTGATCATCCCCGCCGCCACCGCGCGCCCCTTTGCCCGCACGCCTGAGACTATGGCGATTTGGGCGATGGTACTAGGCGCTCTGGCGGCGTTGGGCGGGCTGATGGCATCACTGGAATTCGACACGCCGACAGGGCCCAGCATCGTCAGCATCGCCGCAGGTCTCTTTGCGCTCTCCTCGGCCTTTTCGGCGGCGCTTCCGGCGTTGCGCCGCCGGGGCTGACCCCGGCGGCGGGATCGCTTAGCGCGAGATCACCGCATCGGCTTCGATCTCAAGTTTGGCGTCATCCTCGACCAATCCGGCGACGACCACCATCGCCATGGCCGGGAAATGCTTGCCCATGACCTCACGATAGGCACGGCCCACGTCCTTTTGCGCGGCAAGATATTCTTTCTTATCCGTCACATACCACGTCAGACGGGTGATGTCTTCGGGCGTGCCGCCAGCGGCTTCGACCACCTCGCGGATGTTTTGCAACGCCTGTTTCATCTGGCCGATAAAGTCATGGCATTCGAACTTCTGATCGGCGGTCCAGCCGATCTGACCGCCGACGAACAGGTGACCATCCGCGCTCAGCACGCCGTTTGCATAGCCCTTCGCGGGGGCCCAGCCCTTGGGCTGAATGATTTGATGCGACATGTCGTGTTCCTTTTTGTTAACAGTCACACGCCGAGAAATTGATCGGCGATTTGGGAATCGAGCGCGGGCATCGGGCCAGACCAGACCGAGCGGCCACGTTCGAGAATGACGGCGTGATCGGCCACGCGGCGCAGCTCGGCGAGGGATTTGTCCACCACCAAAAGCGCCAGCCCGCTGTCGCGTTTAAGCTGCGCCACAGCGGCCCAGATTTCTTGGCGCACCACGGGGGCCAAGCCCTCGGTCGCTTCATCCAGCAGCAGCAATTTCGGGTTGGTCATCAACGCACGGCCAATCGCCAGCATCTGCTGCTCCCCGCCCGAAAGCGAGCCTGCCGCCTGATCGCGCCGCTCCCCCAGCCGTGGGAAAAGCGCCGTGACCCGCGCCTCGTCCCATGCACCGGGGCGAGCGGCGGCGATGAGGTTTTCGTGCACCGTCAGCGGCGCGAAACAGCGCCGACCCTCGGGCACCAGACCCACCCCGGCCTGCGCGGCCCGGAAACTGGGCAGGCCCGCGATGTCGCGCCCGTCAAAGCGCAGCCCACCGCCATCGTGTTTCAGCATCCGGCAGATCACCTTGATGGTCGAGGATTTGCCCATCCCGTTGCGCCCCATCAGCGCGCAGACCTCGCCCGCCTCCAGCGACAGATCGACGCCAAAAAGCGCCTGCGTCGGCCCGTAGGAGGCGGTGATGTCGTTCAACTCCAGCAAGCTCATGCTGCGTCCTCCTCGCCCAGATAGGCCACCCGGACCTGCGGATCGGCCTTGATCTCGGCCGCCGTGCCGCTGGCGATGATCTGGCCATAGACCAGCACCGAAATGCGGTCCGCCAGTGCGAAAACCGCGTCCATGTCATGTTCCACCAGCAGGATCGGCGCCTCGCGGCGCAGCCCGTCGAGAAAGCCTGTCATCTCCTTAGAGCCGCTGGCCCCGAGCCCCGCCATCGGTTCATCCATCAGAAACACCTTGGGCCGTAGGGTCAGCGCCACGGCGACCTCAAGCTGGCGACGTTGCCCATGCGACAGGTCCGCGGTGCGCTTGGCCGCGTGATCCGCAAGCCCTACCAACTCCAAGGCGCGCATCGCCTCTTCCCGCAACTTCTGCTGCCGCATCACTGGCGCGAAAAAGCGCATCACCCGGCCCGATTGGCCAAGCGCGCCCAGCACCGCGTTTTGCAGCACCGTGTATTCCATCGCCAGCGACGAAATCTGGAACGTTCGCCCCAGCCCCGCCCGCGCCCGCTGCACGGTGGTCATCGGTGTCACGTCCTGCCCGGCAAAATGGACCGACCCGCTGTCCGAGCGCAGCCCGCCCGCAATCTGCTTGATCAGCGTCGACTTGCCCGCCCCGTTGGGGCCGATAAGCGCGTGGATTTCGCCCGTCCGCAGGGTGAGGGAGACATCATCAGTCGCCTTCAACGCGCCAAAGCTTTTGTGCAGGTTGCGCACGTCCAACAGCACATCTGTCATCCCTTCAGTCATGGGCCACCTCCCGTCCGGCAACGAGGCCAATCATGCCGCCGCGCGCAAAGAGCACCACCAGCAACAGCAACAGCCCCAGATAGATGTGCCAGAACTCCGATAGCCCGCCCAAGACATGCTCAAGCAAGATGAACAGCGCCGCCCCGGCCACCGGGCCAAAGAGCCGCCCAACCCCGCCAAGGATCACGAAGATCATGATCTCACCAGAGGTCTGCCACGAGAACATCGTCGGGCTGACGAAACGGTTGAGATCGGCAAAAAGCGCGCCCGCCAGCCCCGTCACCGCCCCCGAGATGACAAAGGCCACCAGCCGCAGCCGGAAGGGCGCGAGGCCCACGGCTTCGACCCGCTCGGCGTTCTGCCGCGCCGCCGACAGCGCAAGGCCGAAAGGAGCCCGCGCCAGACGCCCTGCAAACAGCAGCACCAGCGCCAGCACCGCAAAGGTGATGGCAAAGAAAGTCAGCGGATCAAGCGTGTTCAGCCCCGGAAAGCCGTTGCGCACATAGATCGACAGCCCGTCCTCGCCGCCATAGGCGGGCCATGAGATCGAAAAGTAGAACAGCATTTGCCCGAAGGCGAGCGTGACCATGATGAAATAGACGCCCGAGGTGCGCAAAGACAGCGCCCCGATCAGCAGCGCAGCAAGGCCAGAGACCACAATCGCCACCAGCCAGATCACCGGCATCGACTTGGTGCCTTCGATCAGAAATGGGCTCTCCATGATCGGTGTGTAGCTCTGCGCATGGGCGGCGAGAATGCCCATGGCATAGCCGCCGATCCCAAAGAATGCTGCATGACCAAAGCTCACCAGCCCGCCGAGGCCGAGCGCGATGTTCAGCCCCACGCCCGCAAGGGCGAGGATCGCCGCCTTGGTGGCCAGCGTGATGATGAATGGCTCGTCCAACGCGAAAGCCGCCAGCGCCGTGACCGGCAGGAGCAGGAAGAGAAAGAGGTTTACGAGTTTTTCGCGCATCATGGCTCAGGCCTCCCCAAAGAGGCCGGTGGGTTTGAACAGCAAGACCCCCGCCATCAGAATGTAAATCGACATGGAGGCGAGCGAGGAGCCGACGGACGTGGCCGCCGAGGCCTCCATGAAATTCGCAAAAAAGAGCGGCAGCAGGACAGAGCCAAGCGTGTCCGTCAGCCCCACCAGCAGCGCCCCGATCAGCGCGCCCTTGATCGAGCCGATGCCGCCGATAACGATCACCACAAAGGCAAGGATCAGCACCGGCTCCCCCATGCCCACCTGCACCGACTGGATCGCGCCCACCAGCGCACCGGCGAGACCCGCAAGGGCGGCCCCAAGGGCGAAGATCAGCGTGTAGAGTTTGGCGATATCGACGCCAAGCGCCCCGATCATTTCGCGGTCAGCCTCACCTGCGCGGATCTGGATGCCGATGCGCGTGCGGGCGATCAGCAGGAACAGACCTGCAGCAATCACCAGCCCGACGCCGATGATGACAAGGCGGTAGAGCGGATACTGGATGCCCCCCGGCAGGGTCACCGGGCCGGACAGGGCCGCCGGAATGTCGAGAAACAGCGGGAAGGAGCCAAAGAGAAACCGTGTGCCTTCTGAGAAAATCAGGATCAGCGCAAAGGTCGCCAGCACTTGGTCAAGGTGGTCGCGGTCATAGAGCCTGCGGATCACCGTCATCTCGATCAAGCAGCCCGCCAGCGCCGCCGCGGCCAAGGCCGCCACCAGCGCCAAGAGAAACGACCCCGTCGCCGCCGCAACCGCCGCGGCGGCAAAGGCACCGACCATGTAGAGCGAACCATGGGCGAGGTTAATGAGCCCCATGACCCCGAAGATCAGCGTGAGCCCCGCGGCCATCAAAAACAGCATGACCCCGGATTGGACTCCGTTCAGCACCTGTTCAATCAGCAGGATGAGTGACATTTGGCAAAGCCTCCCGGCGCGCCGGACGCGAGGACCGGCGTGAAAGCGTTGATACGTCGGCCCCGGCGCGCCAATTCAGCGCCCGGGGCCGCGCGGGATTACATTTTGCAGTCAGCCGCGTAGGCATCCGCGTGATCGGTCAACGAGGGGCCGATCAGCTTGTTGGTATAGACATCACCCTCTTTGACCACTTCGCGCACGTAGTAGTCTTGGATCGGGTGGTTGTTGTTACCAAACGAGAATTTGCCCCGCACGCTGTCGAAATCAGCCTCTTTCAGCGCCGCGCCAAAGGCTTCGGCATCCGACACATCCGCCTTCTCCATCGCGCTTAGCAGCAGGTTCGCGGTGTCATAGCCTTGGCTGGCGTAGAGCGACGGCAGACGGTCGTAATCTTCTTGAAAGGCTTCGACGAAGGTCTTGTTGGCTTCGTTATCGAGATCCTTGTTCCATTGGCTGGTGTTCTTGATCCCAAGAGCGGCCTCCCCCACGGCCTGCAAGATGCCTTGGTCAAAGCTGAAGGCCGGGCCGACAACAGGCAGATCCACGCCCGAGTTGGCATATTGCTTGAGGAAGGAAATCCCCATTCCGCCGGGCAAGAAGAAGAACACGCTGTCAGCGCCCGAGGCACGGATCTGCGCGATCTCGGCGGCATAGTCGGTTTGGCCCAGATCAGTATAGATCTCGCCCGCCGCTGCGCCATCATAGGTCCGTTTGTAGCCTGTCAGCGCGTCCTTGCCCGCAGGATAGTTCGGCGCCAGCATAAATGTGTTTTCATAGCCCGTGTCATTGGCATAAGCGCCCGCCGCTTCGTGCAGGTTGTCGTTCTGCCATGCCACGTTGAAGTAAAGCGGGTTGCAACCCTTGCCCGCCAGCGCCGAAGGGCCCGCGTTGGGTGAGAGGTAGAATTTGCCCTGCGCGGTCGCCGCGGGCACCACGGCCATGGCGAGGTTGGACCAGATGATGCCGGTCATCACGTCGACCTTCTCGGACTGGATCATCTTGTCGGCCAGTTGCACTGCAATCTCGGGCTTGCGCTGGTCGTCTTCGACCACGACCTCAAGGTTCTCGTTCCCGGCCATCTTTGTGGCCAGCATAAAGCCATCGCGCACGTCGATGCCAAGGCCCGCGCCGCCGCCCGAGAGGGTGGTGATCATGCCGACCTTCACCTTTCCCTCTTCGGCCCATGCGCCGCCTGCCGCCAGTGCCGCGACCGAGGCCGCCATCACAAGTGATTTCATCTTCATTTCAGTCTCCCTTGGTTGGTTTGGGCCTCTTTACCGGGCCCGTTCAATTGGGTCGTCTTGCCAGCTTAGCGCCTGCGCCTGATGCTGTCAGGTCACCCGCGCGCGGGTCTTGTATTTTTCGTTATCCCAGAGACGGTTCTCCATCACATCGCGGATAATCGCGACCGCTTTGGAGACATCTTCGGCGTCGATATAAAGCGGCGTGAAGCCAAAACGCATGATGTCAGGCGCGCGGAAATCGCCGATCACGCCGCGGTCGATCACGGCCTGCATCGCGGCATAGCCTTCGTCAAAGCGGAACGACACCTGACTGCCCCGCTCGGCGCTGTTGCGCGGGCTGGCCAGGGTCAGCTGCGGCACGTCGCGCTCGATCTCTTTGATAAACTGCTCTTGCAGCGCGATAGAGGCCGCGCGCAGTTCTTGCATGTCCACATCCGCCCAAAGCTCCATCGCCACTTCAAGCGCGGTCAACTGGATCACCGGCGGGGTGCCGACGCGCATCCGCTCGATCCCCTGTCCGGGCTGGTAGCTCTGCTCAAAAGCGAATGGCTGGCGGTGCCCCAGCCAACCGGCCAGCGCAGGTTGCACTTCGTCGGCCAGATCGGGGCGGACGTAGATGAAGCCCGGCGCACCCGGCCCGCCGTTGAGATACTTGTAGGTACAGCCCACCGCGAACTCGCAGTTGCTGCCCGCAAGGTCCACCGGCAGCGCGCCCGCTGAATGGGCCAGATCCCAGATCATCACCGCGCCATTGGCATGGGCCAATTCGGTGATCGCCTTCATGTCGTGCTTGCGGCCAGTGCGGTAGTCGACCTCGGTCAGCATCACCGCGGCGATGTCCTCGCCGATGGCCCCCGTCACCTCTTCTGGCGCCACGGTGCGCAGCTCATAGCCCTGCTCCAAAAGCCCCACCAGCCCCTCGGCCATGTAGAGGTCCGACGGGAAGTTGCCGCTGTCCGACAGGATCACCTTGCGGTTCGGGCGCAGCTTCAGCGCCGAGGCCAGCGCCTGAAAAACCTTGATCGACAGGGTGTCGCCCATAACGACCGAACCTTCCGGCGCGCCAACGATCCCGGCCACCATATTGCCAACGCGGGCGGGCTGTTCCATCCAACCGGCTTGGTTCCAGCCTCGGATCAACATCTCACCCCATTCCGCAGTGATCGTCTCCTGCACCCGCGCGGCGGCGGCCTTGGGCAATGGCCCCAGCGAATTGCCGTCGAGGTAGATGACGCCCTCCGGTAGGATGAACTGATCTTTTTTCAAAACAGACACTTACAGTGCTCCTCTCACATGCCAAAGCTCAGGGAAAAGCTCCACCTCAAGCATTTTGCGCAGATAGGTCACCCCAGCGGTGCCCCCGGTGCCGCGCTTGAAACCAATGATACGTTCCACGGTGGTCACGTGGTTGAACCGCCAACGCCGGAAGTAGTCTTCGAGATCGACCAGTTTTTCCGCCAATTCGTAGAGTTCCCAATGAGTTGTCGGGTCTTCATAAACCTGTTTCCACAGGGCTTGAACCTCGGCCTTCGGCTGCCAAGCCTGCGGCTCGGGGCTGCCGGCAAGCGACGGCTCCCCCAGCCGTGTGCAAAGCAGATCAATCGCCACCTGATAGAGGCTCGGCTGCTGCATCTCCGCCACCAGCGCCGCATGGGGTTCGGGCGTGTGTTCATGCAGTTTGGTCAGCGCCGCGATCCGGTTGCCCAGCAGGTATTCGATCAGACGGTACTGGTAGGACTGAAACCCAGAAGAGGCACCAAGGTGCGGACGGAACTGGGTATATTCGCTCGGCGTCATGGTCCGCAACACGTCCCAAGCCGAATTAAGCTGCTCGAAGATACGTGCCACACGGGTCAACATCTTGAAACTCTGGCGCAATTCCCCTGCCTGAAGTGCCTTCCGGCAGGCGGTCAACTCATGGATCGCCAGCTTCATCCATAGCTCCGAAGTCTGGTGCTGGATGATAAAAAGCAGCCCGTCATGCGCCATGTCGAGCGGGTTCTCGGTGGTCAGGATTTGGTCCAGCCCAAGGTAATCGCCATAGGACTTGTCCTTGGCGAAATTCATCTTGGCGCCCTTGGAGGCTTCGTCGAAACTGCTCATGTATCCTCTCTCAGCGCGAAACGCTGGATCTTGCCGGTCGCGGTTTTGGGCAGTTCTTTGATGAAACGAATGTCGCGCGGGTATTTATAGGGTGCGATGGTCGCTTTAACATGATCCTGCAATAGCTTGATAGTATTGGCGTCTTCGGGCGTTCCGTCAACCAGAACCACATGCGCCTGCACGATAGAGCCGCGCGCGTCATCCGCGGCGGCCACCACCCCACATTCGCTGACACAAGGATGGCTCAACAGCGCCGCCTCGACCTCCGGCCCGGCGATATTGTAGCCAGAACTGATGATCATATCGTCGTTGCGGGCGGCGAAATGCAGATAGCCATCCTCGTCCATGGTGAAACTGTCGCCGGTGATGTTCCACCCGTCCTTGACATAATCCGCCTGCCGCTTGTCGCCCAAATAGCGGCAGCCGATTGGACCCCGCACGGCCAGACGGCCTACCTCGCCGCGCGGCACCTCGTTTCCGTCCGCATCAATCACCCGCGCCTCATAGCCCGTGACGGGCTTGCCGGTGCAAGCGGCGCGGTGGTCGTCGAAGCGGTTCGAGATGAAGATATGGAGCATTTCCGTCGCGCCGATGCCGTCAAGCATGGGTTTACCGGTCTTTTCCTGCCACTCGTGATAAACCGGTGCAGGCAGCGTCTCTCCGGCGGAAACGGCGGCACGCAGGCTGCTGAGGTCCGCGCCCTCTTCCATCGCCTGCAACATCGCGCGATAGGCGGTGGGCGCGGTGAAACAGACGGTGGCTTTGTACTTCTCGATGATCTCGATCATGTTGGGCGGGCTGGCGGTCTCCAAAAGCGTCGCGGCGGCCCCGAAGCGCAGCGGGAAAACCGCGAGGCCACCAAGGCCAAAGGTAAAGGCCAAGGGCGGCGAGCCGACGAAAACATCCCTTGGCGTGACGTTCAGCACTTCGCGCGCATAGCCATCTGCGATGATCAGAAGATCGCGATGAAAATGCATTGTTGCCTTAGGGTTACCGGTGGTTCCTGAGGTAAAACCCAAGAGCGCCACATCGTCCTGCGCGGTGTCCACCGGCTCGAACTGCACCGGTTTTTCCAGCGCCAACCGGTCCAACTCGGCGTCGTGGTTGCTGGTGCCGTCAAAACCCGCGACCGTTTTGAGGAATTTGGAGGTTTTGGCGCAGGCCGTCATCTCATCCATTAACCGCGTGTCGCAGAGCGCGTGGGTGATCTCGGCCTTGTCGACGATGGCCGCAAGCTCGCCCGCGCGCAGCATCGGCATGGTGTTGACCACAACCGCCCCCGCCTTGGTCGCCGCCAACCAGCAGGCCACCATCGCAGGATTGTTGGCCGAGCGGATCAACACCCGGTTGCCGGGTTTCACCCCCAAATCATCGACCAGCGCGGAAGCCAGACGGTTGGTCCAGTCAGCCAGTTCCTTATAGGTTCGACGCCGCCCGTTGCCGATCAGTGCGGTGTGGTCGCCAAACCCTTTTTCCACCATCTTGTCAGTGAGTTCGACGCCGACGTTCAGGCGAATGGGATAGTCGAAGCGGTCCAACAGCAAGTCCGGCCACTGGTCGAAGGGCGGCAGGTTTTCACGGGCGAAGGTGTCTTCATGTCCGGTCGGGTGCAGCTTCATGACATGGCTCCCAAAGTCTGGCGGGCGATGACAATACGTTGCACGTCCGACGCGCCCTCGTAAATGCGCAAGGCCCTGATTTCGCGGTAAAGTCGCTCCACTGCCTCGCCATTGCGCACGCCGTCGCCACCGTGCAATTGAACGGCCTTATCGATCACCTTTTGCGCCTGATCCGTGGCGAAAAGCTTGGCCATCGCCGCCTCGCGGGTGACGCGCGGCGCGCCGCTGTCTTTGGTCCAAGCGGCGCGGTAAACCAGCAAAGCGGCAGCATCGACGTCAAGCGCCATGTCCGCGATATGGCCCTGCACCAGTTGCAATTCGCTCAGCGGCGCGCCCTGTACCTGACGGCTGGTGACGCGCAAAAGCGCCTCGTCCAGCGCACGGCGGGCAAAGCCGAGGGCGGCGGCGGCGACGGTGGAGCGGAAGACATCCAGCACCGACATGGCAATGGCAAAGCCGCGCCCCGCCTCACCCAGAAGCGCCGAGCCGGGTAGTTTCACGCCATCGAAATGCAAGGTGGCCAGTGGATGCGGCGCCATAACCTCTAGCCGTTCCTCGACCCTAAGCCCCGGTGTGTCGGCGGGCACGATGAAGGCCGACAACCCCTTGGCGCCCGGTGCCTCTCCGGTGCGGGCGAAGACGGTGTAGACATCCGCGATGCCGCCGTTGGAAATCCACGTCTTGCGCCCGTCGAGCACATAGCCGTTGCCGTCTGACGTGGCTGTCATGGTGGAGTTTGCCACGTCTGAGCCGGACTGCGGCTCGGTTAGGGCAAAGGCCGAAATCGCCTGTCCCGAACGGGTCTTGGGGAGCCATTCGGCCTTTTGCTCATCACTCCCGAAAAGTGAGATCGCGCCGGTGCCAAGCCCTTGCATAGCAAAGGCAAAATCCGCCAACCCGTCATGGCGCGCCAGCGTTTCGCGGATCAGGCAAAGGCTGCGCACATCAAGCACCTCGTCCCCCTCCGCGCCGCTGTGGCGCAGCCAGCCGTCTTGGCCCATCATCGTCACCAGATCGCGGCAGGCCCCATCGGTGTCGCCGTGATCCACGTTCTTCAACTCGCGTGCCGCCCACTCGTCCAGAGCCAGCGCCAACTCCTTGTGCCGCGGCTCAAAAAAGGGCCAGTCGAGAAAACTTTTGTCAGCCATGGTTTACGCCTCCCCGCGTGTTTATCTTTTGGCTATTCGTATCTCAGTCCCCTTCGAAGACCGGGCGTTCCTTGGCGACGAAAGCGTTGTAGGCGCGTTCAAAATCGCCCGTTTGCATGCAGATCGCCTGTGCTTGCGCCTCGGCTTCGATCGCTTGTTCGATGGACATCGCCCATTCTTGGGCCAGCATCGTCTTGGTCATCATATGCGCGAAATTCGGGCCGGCTTGGATTTTCTGCGCCAGTTTAAGCGCCTCATCTTCCAGCGTCTCACCTGTCACCAGCCGGTTGTAGAAACCCCAGCGTTCCCCTTCTTCGGCAGACATGGCGCGCCCGGTGTAGAGCAGTTCGGCCGCCCGTGTCTGGCCGATGATGCGCGGCAGGATCGCGCAGGCGCCCATGTCGCAGCCCGCAAGGCCTACGCGGGTGAACAAAAAGGCGGTCTTGGCCTCTGCCGTTGCCAGCCGCAGGTCCGAGGCCATGGCGATGATCGCGCCCGCGCCCACGCAGACACCATCGACGGCGGTAATGACCGGCTTGCCACAGTTCACGATGGCCTTGACCAAATCGCCGGTCATACGGGTGAAACGCAGCAGTTCCTTCATGTTCATGCGGGTCAAAGGACCAATGATATCATGCACATCTCCGCCAGAGCTAAAGTTACCGCCATTGGAGCCGAAGATCACCACATCGACATCATCGGCATAGACCAGATCGCGGAACCAGTCGCGCAGCTCGGCGTAGCTGTCGAAGGTCAGCGGGTTCTTGCGGTCAGGCCGGTCAAGCCGCACGGTGGCGATCCGGTCTTTGATTTCACATTGGAAATGCGTCACATCACTGCGCATTGGCTTTTTCCTTTTCTTCCGTTTGGGCGGCGAAAGCCTGCAGGCGGGCCGCCATGGCGCGGGCTTCCTCGGAGGAGATTCCGCGCAGTTTTTCGTTGATCCAGTCTTCATGCGCCTGCGCTTGGCGGGCGAATTGCGCCGTGCCCGCGGGGGTCAAGCGCAGCATCATCGCGCGGCGGTCGCCGGGGACCGGGATGCGTTCGACCAGCCCCTCCTCGCTCAGACGATCGGCGATGCCGGTGACATTGCCGTTGGACACGCGCAGCACGCCCGAAAGCTGGCTCATCTTCAGCCCTTCGGGATGGCGCGAGAGGGCCGACATTACGTCGAACCGCGGCAGCGTCGTGTTATGCTCGCGCCGCAGCGTATCGCGCAATTCCTGCTCCAACCCGCGCACGACTTTCAGCAGCCGCAGCCAGAGGCGCACGCGATCCTTGGCCACGTCGCTCATACTTCGCCCCCCGATAGCGCCAGCGCGTGGCCGTTGACCGAAGCCGCGGCGTCCGACAGCAGGTAGAGCACGGCACCTGCGACCTCGGAGGTTTCGACAAAGCGGTTCTGCGGGCTTGCGCGTTTCAGCAAGGCGCGGGCCTCCTCGGCGCTTTTGCCGGTGGTGGCGGTAATATTCTCGACCGAGCGTTCCAAGAGCGGCGTGTCGATGAAGCCCGGGCATATTGCGTTCACCGTGATGCCCGTGCGCGCCAGTTCCAACGCCAGCGCGCGGGTCAGACCGACGACCCCATGTTTCGCCGCGACATAGCCCGCAACGTAAGGATAGCCCTTGAGCCCCGCGGTGGAGGCCACGGCGATCAAACGCCCCTGCCCGGCGTCTTTCATCTCCGACAGCGCGGCCTGCCAGACGTTAAAGACGCCGGTGACGTTCACCGCCATCATGTCAGTCATGTCCTGCGCGTTGATCTTGTGGAAAGGTGCGGAATGCGCCGCCCCCGCATTGGCGATGACGCCGGTGATCGGGCCATTCTCGGCGCGGGCGGCGGCGAAGGCCGCTTGTACGGCATCCGCATCGGTCACGTCGCAGGTCTGAAACGGCAGGCCCTGCTCGCGCAGGGGTGCTTCGCGGCGGCCCATGATCGTGACCTTGGCGCCGGTCCCGGCCACCGTATGGGCGATTTCGGCCCCTACGCCGGTGCCGCCGCCGGTGATGACGATATGGCTCATACTTTCTCCATCTCCGCCGCGCGGTCTGCCAGACGCCATGCCTGATCGCGGCCCGGGCCGTAAGGCAGCGGCCAAGCGGCGTGGCGGTCGCCGATGGCGGCGGCGGCGTGCAAGGTCCAATAGGGATCGGCCAGATGTGGCCGGGCAAGGCAGACCAGATCGGCACGCCCCGCCATCAGGATCGAGTTGACGTGGTCGGCCTCATAGATGTTGCCCACGGCCATGGTCTTGATGCCCCCATCGTTGCGGATGCGGTCGCTGAACGGGGTCTGGAACATGCGCCCATAGACGGGCTTGGCCTGTTTCGAGGTCTGGCCTGCCGAGACGTCGATGATGTCGGCCCCCGCGTCGCTGAACATACGGGCGATTTCAACGGCTTCGTCGGGGGTCACGCCGTCTTCTTCGACCCAATCGTTGGCCGAGATGCGCACCGCCATCGGCTTGCCCCCGGGCCAAGCGTCGCGCATCGCTTTGAAGACCTCAAGCGGGTAGCGCATGCGGTTTTCAAGACTGCCGCCATAGGCATCCTCGCGCTGGTTCGACAGCGGCGAGATGAAGGACGAGATCAAGTAGCCGTGCGCGGCATGCAGTTCGACCATGTCGAAGTTGGCCCGCTCGGCCATGCGGGTGGCTGCGACGAATTCGTCGCGGATCGCGTCCATGTCTGCGCGTGTCGCCGCTTTGGGCAGGGCATTGTTTTCCGACCACGGGATCGCGGAAGCCGAGATGATGTCCCAGTTGCCCGCCTTGAGCGGCGCGTCCATCTCTTCCCAACCCAGTTGGGTGGAGCCCTTGCGGCCCGAGTGGCCAATCTGGCAGCAAATCTTCGCCTCGGTTTCGGCATGAACGAAATCGGTCAGGCGCATCCACGCGGCCTCGTGCTCGGGTGCATAAAGGCCCGGACAGCCCGGCGTGATGCGGCCCTCGGGCGAGACGCAGGTCATCTCGGTATAGACCAGCCCCGCGCCGCCCTTGGCGCGTTCGGCGTAATGCACGAAATGCCAGTCGGTCGGGCAGCCATCGACGGCCTTGTACTGCGCCATCGGCGAGACGACGATGCGGTTTTCAAGCTTCATGTCACGCAGTTGAAACGGCGCGAACATCGGCGCGCGGACGGGGCCATTGCTGTCGGCACCCGCTTGGTCGAGGAACCATTTCTCGGCTCCTTCCAGCCACTTGGGGTCACGCTCGCGCAGGTTTTCGTGGCTGATCCGCTGGCTGCGGGTCAGCATGGAATAGTTCAACTGCACCGGGTCCAGATCGAGGTAACGCTCAACATCCTCAAACCATTCGACCGAGTTGCGCGCCGCCGATTGCAGACGCAGCACTTCAAGGCGGCGGGCTTCTTCGTATTTCTCGAACGCCGTGGTCAGGTCTTTGTCGTCGCTGACATGTTTCGCCAGCGAGATCGCAGATTCCAGCGCCAGTTTCGTCCCCGACCCGATCGAGAAATGCGCCGTGGCCGAGGCATCGCCCAGAAGCACGACATTCTCGTGGCTCCACTTTTCGCAAAGCACGCGGGGGAACTTGATCCAAGCCGAGCCGCGGATGTGGCTGGCGTTGGTCATCAGTTTGTGGCCGTCGAGGTGGTCCTTGAAGATCTCTTCGCAGATCGCGATGGTCTCTTCTTGGGTCTTTTCGCCAAATCCATAGGCGTCAAAGGTGTCTTGGCTACATTCGACGATGAAAGTCGCCGTGTCTTTGTCGAACTGATAGGCGTGGACCCAGATCCAGCCTTTGTCTGTCTTTTCAAAGATGAAGGTAAAAGCGTTGTCGAATTTCTGATGCGTGCCGAGCCAGACGAAGGGGCAGCGGCGCACGTCGATGTCTGGTTTAAAGGTTTCTTCGAATTCCATCCGGGTTCTGGAGTTCAGACCGTCGGAGGCGACCACCAGATCGTAGTCATCCATGTATTCGGAGGCATCCTTGACCTCGGTCTCGAACTGCAGGTTCACGCCCAACGCGCGCGCCCGCTCTTGCAAGATCAGCAGCAGCCGCTTGCGCCCAATACCGCAGAAACCATGGCCGGTACTGTGGATCACGTTGCCCTTGTGGTGCAGGGCGATATCGTCCCAATAGGCGAAATGGCTGCGGATTTCGCGTGCCGAGACGGGGTCGTTAACCTCAAGATTATCCAGCGTTTCATCCGACAGCACAACGCCCCAGCCGAAGGTATCATCGGCGCGGTTGCGTTCCAGCACCGTCACATCGGCCTCGGGCTGGCGCAGTTTCAGCGAAATCGCGAAGTACAGCCCCGCAGGACCGCCGCCAAGACAGATTGCACGCATCGAAATTCCCCTCTGGTTCGCTTTGGAACGGAGCCTAGGCTGAGTCGCTTTTTCGTTCAAGGATAAATATTTTAGGCTTGAAGTAATCGGGCAGTCTCACGGCTGACAGGGCATCGGACGCATTGAACCCGCAGCCCACAGGGCCTATGCCAGACGGAAATTCACGAAGAGAGGCGGTGCGATGACCGATGTAAGCAAAGCAGACTGGCTGGCGGTTGAGGTCCAAGACGCGCGGTTGCAGATCTGGGCGATGCAGGGCGGATCGGCGCTTGAGACCGCCACGGCGGAGTGCGACCCGGCGGGCCTGACCAGCGCCTCGGCCTTTGACGCCGCGCTCAAGACACTCACTGCGCCGTGGCAATTGCCGCGTTTGCGGGTCTTCGTGGCGGGCCTGCCCGCAGGCTGGACCGCCGCCGCGCCCCGCATGGTGCCCTGCACCGCCACTGCCGAAGGTGCGACGCCTCTCCCCACGGATAACTTCGACCTTCAGGTCATCCCCGCCCTGCGGCAGCAAAGCCCCAGCGGGCTGCTACGAGGGGCCGAGACACGGATCGCGGGCTTTCTGAGCCTCAACAAAGACTGGGACGGGGTGATCTGCTTGCCAGGCGCGACTTCGGTCTGGGCGCAGATCAGCGCGGGCGAAGTGGTGAGCTTTCAGACTTTCCTGACCGGGGAATTGCTGGACCTTTTGGGCGACGGCACCCCAGCCGAGGGCACGGCGCTGGACGACACGGCCTTTGACGACGCGCTCAGCGATGGGCTGTCGCGGCCCGAGCGGCTGGCGGGGCGTTTGGCCTCCATCCGGGCTGATCTGGCTTTGAAGGATATCCCGCCGCCCACGGCAGAGGCGCGGTTAGCTGGAACGCTGATCGGCGCGGAACTTGCGGCGGCGCGGGCCTATTGGCTGGGGCAAACGCTGGCGGTGATCGGCACGGGCGGCGCGGCGCAGCTTTACCTGCGGGCTCTGACCCAGCAGGGCGCCCCGGCGACAGAGGCCGAGGGCAGCCGCATGGCGCTGGCCGGAATTTGCGCGGTGCGGCGGGCAGTAAAGGGGGGCTAACCCCCTGCTCGTCAGTCTTTCTTTGGCCCGTCAGTCTTTTTCTGCATGTCCAGATTAACAAGGTCTTCGAGCATATCCAGCAGGTCTTCCATTCGCTGCTTGCCGAAACGGGCTTCGAAATCCGAAAACAGCGCGGCGGCGTCGCCCGCGTGGTCTTGCAGCACCTGCTGGCCCTGATCGGTGATCGTGACGATAGATTTGCGCCCGTCGTCGGGATCACTGGCACGGCTCAGCAAACCTTCTTGCTCCATCGCGCGCAGCATGCGGGTCAGGCTCGGCAGCAGCAGACAGGCTTGCTGCGCCAGCGCTGTCTGCTCCATCGGGCCGGATTCCTCGACCACGCGCAGAACGCGAAACTTCTGTTCCGAGATGCCGCTTTCGTTCAGGATTTCCCGGATCGGCCCCATCACCCTTTCCCGCGCGCGCAAAAGCGCAATCGGAAGGGAGCGGGCAGTGCGGCGCAGGGGGGGCATTGTGGCCATTCTTGACGGTTTCCTGATCGCTACTTACCAAGTCAAAGAGCGCCCAAAAGGGCGTGACGATCACCATAACCGCTGCTGCATCATTCTTGAAGAGGCCAAGCCGCGCGGAACAACAGTGAGACAATACAACAACATGGGGCACAGATCACGTATGACAACCAAGATTATAGGCCAACGGAGCCGCGGATGAACTGGGAGGATTTCCGCCAGTGGGGCCGCCGTGCGGCCGATTGGGCCGCAGACTACCACGCGGGCCTGCGCAATGAACCCGTCCGCGCACAGGTCGCCCCCGGTGCCGTGCTCTCTGCCCTGCCCGACGCCCCGCCCGAAGGGGCCGAGGCGATGCAGGCGATTTTCGACGATTTCGAACAAACCATCCTGCCCGGCATGACCCATTGGCAGCACCCCCGTTTTTTTGCCTATTTTCCGGCCAACGCGGCACCCGTTTCGGTGCTGGCGGAATATTTCGTCTCGGCCATCGCGGCACAGTGCATGCTCTGGCAGACCTCTCCGGCGGCGACCGAGTTGGAAACCCGCGTCTGCGACTGGATGCGCCAAGCGATCGGCCTGCCTGATGGGTTCACCGGCGTGATCCAAGACAGCGCCAGTTCCGCCACGCTTTGCGCCGTGCTGACGATGCGTGAGCGGGCATTGGATTGGCAGGGCAACAAGGCAGGTCTGTCGGGCCAGCCGCGCCTGCGGGTCTATTGCTCGGCAGAGGTACACACCTCGGTCGACCGCGCCATTTGGATTGCGGGGCTGGGCGAAGAGAACCTTGTGCGCATCCCTACCCACGGCCCAACCCGCGCGATGGATGCCGATGCCTTGCGCGCCGCCATCGCCGCCGACCGCGCGGCGGGGCATCAGCCCGCGGGCATCATCGCCTGCACCGGCGGCACCAGCGCGGGGGCCAGCGATGATATCGCCGCCGTGATGGATGTGGCCGAGGCCGAGGGGCTTTATACCCATGTTGATGCCGCTTGGGCCGGATCGGCGATGATCTGCCCTGAGTTCCGCGGCCTCTGGGCCGGGGTCGAGCGGGCCGATTCCGTGGTCATGAACCCGCATAAATGGCTCGGCGCGCAGTTTGATTGCACCACACATTTTCTGCGCAATCCCGACGATTTGGTCAGGACTTTGGCGATCCAGCCGGAATACCTGAAAACCCACGGCGCGGATGGGATCGTGAACTATTCCGAATGGTCGGTCCCACTGGGCCGCCGTTTTCGCGCCCTGAAACTATGGTTTCTGATCCGCGCCCATGGGCTGGAAGGGCTGCGCGAAATGATCCGAAACCATGTGATATGGGCACAGGATTTGGCCGCGCGGCTGGAGGCGACTGAGGGTTTTGAGGTCGTGACCCAGCCGATGCTCTCGCTCTTCACCTTCCGCCACCTCGCGACCGCAGACCTTGATGCGCATAACCAAGACCTGCTCAATCGCATCAACGACGATGGCCGCATTTACTTGACCCAGACCCGCATCGACGGGGCTTTGGTGATCCGCTTTCAGGCAGGTGCCTTCACCGCCACGGCCGAGGATGTGGCCATGGCCTATGATGTGATCACCGAATTGGCCGCCGCTGGCACTTAAGGCGCGATCAGGCTGACGCCCGGCATGGCGCGGATGACTTCGACATCCGCGTCATAAAGCGCCGTCATCCGCTCGACCAATTCCTCGGTCCAGCCGGGCATGTCGAGTTCTTCTTCGATCTCTTCTTCCAGCGCGTATTTATCGAGAAACGCCGTGATCACACGCCGTTTCTGCGCCTCGGACATCTCTGGATGGGTGTCGAGATAGCTGCGGAACCGTCGCATCCCTTCTTCGGACATGATGGCGTGCAACAGATCAAAGCCGCCTTTGATCTTTGTCTCCGGCTCCAATCCGGCCATCTCGCGGATGATCTGCGCCCAGATCAGCGGCGTGTCTTCGTTACACCAGACCGTGATCGGAATGCCCGGCGCCGCTTCGCGCAATTGGGCAATCGTCTCAGACCAGCGCAGGTCTTCCGGCCCCCGCTCCCCCCAGAAGGCCGCCGAAGTCTTGTCGGCCGCTTTGTCATAGAGCACCGGCACCAGCGACGCGGGGTTTCGGATCGCCATAAAGATGCGAATCTCGTCCTCGGGGAACAGCTGCGCCATGCGTAACATCCGAACGGCGGCCGCGGGATAGAGCACCCCCTCTTGCAACGCCGTGGCCGGCGAGCGAAAGAAATTCGCATCCGACAGGATCACTCGGCTGGCTGCGTCCTCATCGAGAATCGCATCAAGCAGAACATCCCGCGCCACCTCAGAAGGCTCTGCCTTGTGCATCGCATTGAGCGTATCGCGAAACAGATTGCGATAGGTGCTGGGCCCGGGCACTTTGACGCCGGTTTTGGCAAAATCATCCTGATTGCGCAGCAGGCATTTCAGCAGCCGCTCGTCTTCCGTGAAATGAACACCTGTGTGCAAAACGAGTTGCATGATACTCCGCTCAACCTTGAAAATCTTGGCGATGAATAGCCCGTCCCGCGCCGCGTGTAAAATCCGAAAGAAACTCTCATTTCCCCTCTTGCACCCCCCGCGCCATTTCTCTAAATGAGCCCTCAGTGCCCCTATAGCTCAGCTGGTAGAGCAACTGATTTGTAATCAGTAGGTCCGCGGTTCGAGTCCGTGTGGGGGCACCATTTTTCCCGCCAGATGATACACTTATCCTCACGCTGATCCGATACCTGCCGCCCGCGGTTTACGGATGCCTGTGCGCATTGCCCAGCCCCCAAGGCCCCGCGATCACACCAGTTTCGGCGAACGCGGGGCCGTGGCGCTTACCCCATCAGTTTGGAACTATAGCTGCCCGGCGATGCCGGAAAGACCACGGTTTTATTCCCGTTCAGAAAGACCCGGTGATGGGCATGAGCGTGGATCGCCCGCGCCAGGACGCTGGCCTCAACGTCACGGCCCAGCGACACATAGTCAGAGGCGCTTTGCGCATGGGTGACCCGCACGGTGTCCTGTTCGATAATCGGTCCTTCGTCCAAATCGGCGGTGACGTAATGCGACGTGGCACCGATCAATTTCACGCCCCGCTCATAGGCCTGTTTATAGGGGTTCGCCCCCTTGAAAGACGGCAGGAAAGAGTGGTGGATGTTGATGATCCGGCCCGACATTTTCTGACACATTGCATCCGACAGGATCTGCATGTAACGCGCCAGCACGACCAGTTCCGCGCCGGTATCCTCTACCACCTCCATGATCCGCGCCTCTGCCTGCGGCTTGTTGTCCTTGGTTACCTTGATGCAGTGAAACGGAATGTCATGGTTCGCCACCACCTTTTGATAGTCCATGTGGTTCGAAATCACGGCGACGATCTCAATCGGGAGGGCTCCGATCCGCACCCGGTAGAGCAGATCGTTCAGGCAATGGCCAAAGCGAGAGACCATGACCACGACCTTCATCGTGGTGTCTTGGTCGTGGAAATCATAGGTCATGCCAAAGGGTTCTGCGACCGCATCAAACCCGTCGCGCAGGCTCTCAAGCGTGGCCCCGGTTTCCGCCTCTGCGCTGATGCGCATGAAAAACTGGCCGTTCTCCGTGTCGTCGAACTGCGCGCTGTCGGTGATATTGCACCCGGTTTCGGCGATGTAATTGGCGATGGCGGCGACGATCCCCCGTTTCGAGGGGCAAGTCACGGTCAGGCAGAACTGGGTCATGGGGTGGTCCTTTGGGCGGTTGTACGTGGCGGCACGGGGCCTGTTTTGCTTACGCAACGGATTGCAGGCTCCACGCGGGAAGGCAAGCGATAGCGGGCTCACGGCGCCGCCAAAGCGGCCCATACCAAATGGTGAGCATCTGTTATCGCTTGAAATCTACGCGGCGGCCTTAAATTTGCCCATAGTGGACCCTGTCTGCGGACCATCAAAGGAGCGCCCGAAATGAACGCCAAACCCCAGCCGATGTCCCCTGATGAGGCCTTGAGCCTTTTCGCCACCACCCGCAGCCGGACGCAGGCTTTGGCAGCGCCGCTTTGTCCCGAAGACATGATGCTGCAAAGCATGGAGGATGCCTCTCCGGTGAAATGGCATCTGGCCCATACGACGTGGTTCTTTGAGGAGTTCATCATCAAACCCCGGGTCGCTGACTATCGCTCGCCCGATGACCGTTTCGCGGTGCTGTTCAACTCCTACTATGTGCAGGCTGGACCGCGTCACGCGCGTGACAAACGCGGATTGGTCTCGCGCCCCGATGGCGCTGCGGTGCGGGCCTATCGCGATCATGTGGAGAACAGCCTGAACGATCTTATGAACGCCAGCCGCGACGATACCGATGAGATCGCTCAACTGGTTGAACTGGGCTGCCACCATGAGATGCAGCATCAAGAGCTGTTGATCACCGACCTGCTTCACGGGCTGAGTTTTAACCCTTTGCTGCCCACCTACAAAGACCCCGAGCCGCTGGCGGTCACCGACGAAATGCCACTCAACTTCAGCCGCCACAGGGGCGGTCTTGTTGAGATTGGCCATGAGGGGGGCGGCTTTGCCTATGATTGCGAAGGGCCGCGCCACAGGGTCTGGCTCGACCCCTTTGAGATTGCCGACCGTCCGGTGACCAACCGCGAATGGATCGCTTTCATGGAGGACGGCGGGTACAGCGACGCGCGGCTATGGCTGATGGAAGGCCATGCCGTAGCGCAGCGCGAAGCATGGGCGCATCCGCTCTACTGGTGGCAGCAGGATGGCACATGGTGGACCTTTTCCCTGCGCGGGCCGCAGCCTGTCGCGCTTGATGCGCCGGTGGTCCACGTCAGCTATTATGAGGCCGAAGCCTTTGCCCGTTGGGCCGGGGGCCGTTTGCCCACCGAAGCCGAGCATGAAGTTGCCTTTCGCGATGTGCCGATCAAGGGCAACCTGATGGGCGATGCCGATGCGATCGGTGCCCTACGCCCCCTGCCCGGCAAGGGCATTTGGGGCGATGTCTGGGAGTGGACCGCCTCTGACTTTGCACCCTACCCCGGTTTCCGCCCGCCTGAGGGTGCTTTGGGCGAATACAATGGCAAGTTCATGGTCAACCAGCGCGTTTTGCGCGGCGGATCGTGCGCCACGCCAAAGCAACAGTTGCGCCCGAGCTACCGGACGTTTTTCTATCCGCATCAACGCTGGCAGATGATGGGTCTGCGGTTGGCGCGCGACGCGGATTAAGGCCTGAGCGGAGTAAGGCCCCGGCGGGAAAAGCCCCGGCGGGAAAGACCGGGCGGAAAAGGCCGAAACGCCGGGGCATCGCGGCGCCCCGGCATGAGCCTTGCCGCTGGGCCCGCGGCCTATTGAATGCCAACCCTGAACTGCACTGCCCCGGTCTCACCCGGCAACATCTGCCCGGTGCAGTTCCACTCGATCGCCCCGGCATAGCCTGCCAGGTTGCTTGCTGGCCGCACCAAATCACAACTGAGGTTGGGTGAGACCTGTTGCGGATCGACGATGGATTCCGACAGCTCCGTATAGGGTGGGGTCATGTCGTAAATCTTGACGTTCGATGCCTGGGTGGTCGCATTGTTGCGCAGGTATATTCGGTAAAGCAGGATATCATTCACACCGCCAAGGTTGATGGTCCCTTCACCGGTGCCTTGGGTCTCATTCTCCACCGTTTTGCGCAGCTCGATCTGGGTCGATTGCCCCCCGACCAAGACTTCGTCGGTGTTGCTGGCCGAACTGGTCACCGTGGTGCGCGCAAAGGCCGTGGCCGCCAGCACCTGATAGACATAGGTACTGCCCTGCCCAGCGCCAGACCCGGCAGAAACCCGCGAGACGATACAGACGGTTTGCCCCGTCGTGACCGCGATGGGACCGGTGATCGGCCCATCGACACTGTCGTCACAGCCGATGTCTTGGAAAAGTGCCGCGCTGAACGCGCCGGTTGGGGTCGAGGTGGCACCGGCGTAGGAGAAGGTCACCTGCCCTTCGGAGGTTGCGGTATAGATATGCGGCAGGGTCGCGACCTGCCCCTGAGCGACCGTCGTGGTTTGGTCGTTGGTCAGGCTGGGCAGTTGCAACAGGCCGATATCCAGTCCCATGCGATTGCCGAAAGCCTCAGGGGTGAAAGTAAATTCACCGTCATGGGGGTTGGCGTTCACCAGGTCGGGCAGACCTGCCGCGGCTTCGGAAATCGCGCGGTAGTTATTGGCCGGGATCGCACGGATCGTGATCGGACCGCTATAGGCGCCGGAGAGCCCATAGCTCCACGTGCCATCCGTCGCCAGCCCGGGGGTGGCCAGCACCGCGCCGCCACTGTCGAGGATCTCCAACACCGCCGAAGACGCCCCTTCTTCGCTGCCATTGCGCAGCGCGTCATGCGCGGTGCCGCCGCCCGCCCCATTGTCGATGAAGACACGGCCCGTCAGGATCCGCTCACCTGTCACAAGGTTCACGGAATAGGACGCTTCGTCGTCATCGGGCAGCTGGTCGAACAGGTCATCGGTCAACGGCCCCGTATTGGGATCGCTGTCGGGATCGGGCAGCGAGCTATAGATGATCTCGGCCTGGTTGGTGAAATCACCGCTGCCAAGCACCGTGGTGGTGATGGTCAGGGTCTCGCTCGCCCCGCTGAGCAGTTCATCCACGAACCACAACCCGGTATCGGACTCATAGGTATCCCCGGTCGCGGGCGCATCGTCCGAGACATAGGCAAAGCCGCTTGGTATTTGGTCAATCACCTTGACGCCCGAGGGCGAGCCGCCGCTGACATTGGTGATCGTAATGATCCAATCAATCGTGTCCCCTTCCGAGACATTTGTGATCGGCGTCGTCGTCCCGGTCGCGGCGGCGATTTTGCTGAGTTCAAGATCACTGCCCGCCGGATCGAACCCGAAGTCTTGGTCACTGGTCACGCTATTGCCGGAAACCGGGACGCCAATCAGCGGGTTAGAGGTGCCGATGGTCAGCCCCGAGGGCAGATCAGGGTCCGCCTCATCCAGCGCGACGCGGTAGGTCGTGTTCACCATCAGGTCACCCACCGCATAGGTGCCATCGGCCAAGGTATCCGTTGTGACAAGAAAGATATCATCGGCGGTATTGGCCGGGGTGCCATTGTCGGCAAAGACCGAGATGCCCACGCCCGCCCCGAAATTGGTCTCCCCATTGTCCTTCACGTCCGATGCATCCGCGTCCTCATAGATGTTGCCCGAAATGCCCCCCAGCGGGATCGGTGCTGGCCCCCGGCAGGAGATGCCATCACTGCGCCCGCCTTCGTCAAAGGGAATGCCGGAAACCAGCTGCGGCACACCCGTCGCTGTCGAAATCACGAAAAGGTTGTTGGTGGTGTTGGAATAGCCATATAGCATACCATCGCGGTCAAACCACAGCGCATCGAACATGCCCGCATAGACGGCGGGACCAATCGCCTGCGGTGTCACGCTCCCCGGTGTGCCGTTGTTGACCGCCGCGCGGAACAAAAAGCCTGAGTTCCTGTCGATCCCATACATGATGCCATCAACGGGATTAAAGGCAAGGTCTTCCGCATTGACTCCGATGGTGAGTGCGATGTCACCCAATACAATCGGTGCGGCAGGGTTGGTCAGATCAACGATCTGCCATGTATTTGGGTCAACTTCGTAGATCAGTCGCCCATTGGGTAGAATATCCCCGGCGTTCAGCGCATCGTCCGCGCCGGGGATGTTGCCGAAATCCGTGATGTCGCCAGCCCCATCAATCCGGTAGAGCCTGCGGGTGTTCTGCTCCACGCCATAGATATAGCCATCCAGCGCGTTGTAGCCCCAAGCGCCATCGCGGTTCTGCCCGGTGCTGCCAGAAGCCTCAACCGTCGTGGCGTAGCTGCCGCCGCTATCGCGGAAGGTCATACGCACCAGTGTAGAAGGTCTGTCGACGATGGCATAGAGCGAGGCATCGCAGACCAGCGGTGGCGGATCGCTGGAGATAGTCAGCGTGTAGTCTTCCACCTCCCCTTCGAAAGCAGTGGCAAGGCCGGTGCTGTCCGTCGACCAGCGAAAACGGGCGTAGGTGGGCAATGTGGTCGCCCCTGCGGGCACCGCCAACTCGAAAAGGATTGTCCCATTGGTCAGACCATCCTTATCCAGAAGACCGCCGTCTTGCAGGTTCAGCGCGACCTGCTCTCCGGCTTGGTTAAAGGTGCCGTCGCCATCAAAATCGATGAAGGCTTGAAGATAAGAAGACCCCGGCGCTCCGGCCAGATCGCTGACCGCCACTGTGATCTCGGCCAACCCGCCGCGATAGAACTGTGGCAAGGTCACCCCGTCTTCGTCATCCGACCCATCGGTATCGTCGCCCGTGGCCCCGATGGAGTTCTGCGCCAAAAGATCGATATCGGGCGCTGTGCTGCCCAGATAGACCTCCGGCGCGCCGGGGCCTTCGATGATATGCTGCGGATCGCCATAGCTGGCAGGGGCATCGCCGCGGTCGGCGTCGGGCGGTGTTCTGATGGTAATGCCATAGTCTTCGACTTCCCCATCGGGGGCGGGGGTGATCGCGTCCAGCCCAGGCGTTGAGGACCAGCGCAGTCGGACGAAAGTCGGGGTCAGCACCGCCGTGACCGGCACGCTGACGGGGAATGAAATTTCACCATTCACCAGCCCATCGAGATCCTGCGCCCCGCCGTCTTGGATATCGGTCGCGACCTGATCGCCAAGAAAGAGGCCATCGCCGCCGAAATCGACAAAGGCCTGCAAATATCCGGTGCCGGGCGTGGGCTCGTTCACCACCACGGTTACGGTGCGGGTCAGATCGCCGTAGAGCTGGGGAAAGCTCTCTTCGTCCTCGTCATCCTTGCCGTCGAGGTCATCGCCCGTGCCATCGACGGAATGCTGTGCCGACCCGTCGCCATCACCGTTGAGCACGCCGATCCAGTATTGCGCGGTATCCGCGTGCTGCGGATCGCCATAGGTGACCGGCGCATCGCCCCGGTCGGGGCCGGAGCCTGCGTAGATCGTCGTGGGGTCATCGCGCCCCTCGCCTGGCCCGTTGGACGCGACACCATCCCCGTCGCCGGGATTTTCGGAATCCGACAGGTCCGAGACAACCGTCCCGCCCGGCGTCTCGGCAGTGACCTCCGCTTGGTTGCTGATCGTGGTGTCCAAATCTTCGGGCACCAATGTGTAGGTCGCCGTATAGACGGCCTTTTCGCCAACCAAGAGCGTGCCTTCGGGCGACAGCGATGTCGCGGCCTGAAAGGTGATCACGGGCGGCACGCCTTTGCCGCTGAACTGCGTTTCGGCAAGCTGCACATTGGTCAGATCGACATTGCCAAAGTTCTCAGCGGTAAAGACATAGGCGATCGTCTCTCCCGGGTCGGCATAGCCGTTCAGGTTGGCATCGACCAATTGCGCAAGTTTCAGCAGACCGACAGAGCCCACATCGATCGAGACCTGCGCCGGGGCCGAATAGGCCCGCGGCTCATTGGGCAGGATGATGGGCGATTGATAGCGGTAGCCGATCGGCGTCGGCGCGGCAAAAAAGGCCACGAAGGGGGTAAAGGTCAACTCTCCGGTCAGATCATCATAGCTCCACGTGCCCTCTCCCAAGACATCGAAACCCACCCGATGGCCTTCGGAATCGGTCACGATATTCTGCGCCCCGGCGGGCGGGATCAGATCGATGGCCTGTTTGGAATATTCGCTGGGCTGCCCGGAATTATTGGCGGGCGCATTGTTATTTTCGGTCGCGACGCTGTCATTGAACAGGATGTTCACCACCACAGGCTCGCTCAGCACCTGCTCTTTCACGTCGTCCTGCAGAACCGGTGCTTTGAAGTCACCACATTTCAGGTCATAGGTCTGCGCTTCGTCATAGGTTGGATTAGCAAGCCGGACGAGGAAGCCGTTGTTGGCGGTCCGGCCAAAGCGAAAGGTCGAGGTCTGCGGGTAGAAGATTTCCAAACCCGATACCGGCTGGTTGCTATAATTGCGATCCCCAGCGAGATAGAACACCTCTGTCCCGAGGTTCGCGTCCGGCCCTTCGATATAGCCGCGATAGGTGGTCGCACTGCGGTCAATCCGAACATATTCGACCGTCCCGTCGCAAATATTTACATAGACCTGCTCATTCAGCGGCCCATCAATGTCATTGATCTGAAAGAAGACATCCGCCACCACCGGCACGCCGCCCGTGTTGGTCGAGATGTTATGGGTGCCTGCCTCATAGATGAAGAAATCCATGAAATGCGGATCTTGCCCGGTCGAGGTGATCTGGATCTGTCCATTGCCAGTGGCGAAAACATGATCCCGACCCGTAAAGATCATCTCACCAACAATATCGACCGTCACCCCGCCAACCGTGCCCGCGTTGCGCCACAAGGCCCGCTCACCAATGCCCGCCCCGACCACAGTGGGGGCGGCGACAGGATTTAGGATCAACTGCTGGGCCACGGCGACCTTGGTCAGCAAGGCGAACGGAAGCAGGGAAAAGAGCGCCTTCGAGATCACCCGCAGCCCTGTCTCCCGCCCGCCCCAAGCGGAGAGAGAGCGCAAACCCTGCGCCACGAACAAGCCGAGAAAATGAAAATAAAAATGCATATCTTTGCTCACAATCTTTTAAAGCAGCCTAGCAATGAACCTTTAAAACAGCTTAGCGACGAAGCGGGTTGGGAGGACTTACGCAGAAAGGTATTAAGATATGCTTCCGGTCAGACAGGTGGCAGAAGACTAGGCGCCGATACTACCTTCGCATATACCGCTACGCCTTAGCCGCTCCCCAAAACGGCCCCAGCCCCTGCCCCGCTTCGGCCTGCTGTTAACCGTGATTCGCCTCCCCCTCGGCCCCTTGCTCATTTTTTCAAAATCCCCCCTTGACCCTCCAGCGACTGGAAGCCCCATATTCGGCATATGACGGATAGAGGACGTGAAATGGGCAAAGCAGATACACTCACTTTTGGCGTGCAAAACATGAGTTGCGCGTCTTGTGTCGGACGTGTGGAGAAAGCGCTGAACGCGCTGGATGGGCTGCACGAGGCACGGGTGAACCTAGCGGCAGAGAATGTGCGGGTGACGACAGAACCGGGTTTTGACGCGGCAAAGATAGATGCGGCTCTGGCGCAGGCGGGCTACCCCCCGCGCAAGACCACCCACCGCCTGCGGCTATCTAACATGAGCTGCGCCTCATGCGTGGGCCGTGTGGAACGGGCGCTTTTGGCGGTGCCTGGTGTGATCTCGGCCTCGGTGAACCTTGCCAGCGAAGAGGCGCAAGTCGAGACCTTGGAGGATGCCGATTTGTTGCCCGCCCTGCGTGAAGCGGCGGCGCAGGCGGGTTATCCCGCGAGCATCGACGCGCCGGACGCCGGCAGCCCCGACGCGGCCGCGCGCAAAGCAGCGGAGGCCAACCATCTCAAACGAATGACTCTCTTGGCGGCTGCGCTCACCCTGCCGGTCTTCGTGCTGGAGATGGGCGGCCATCTGATCCCCGCATTTCACTCCTGGATCGCCGCAAACATCGGAATGGAAACAAGCTGGTTCATCCAATTCATCCTCACCACCCTCGTGCTGGCGTGGCCGGGGCGGCATTTCTATAGCAATGGCCTGCGCGCTCTGGCGAAAGCCGCGCCGGACATGAACTCTCTCGTGGCACTTGGATCGGGCGCGGCATGGCTTTTCTCGGTCACCGCGCTCTTTGCGCCGGGGGCCCTGCCCGAGGGCAGCCGCGTGGTCTATTTCGAAGCAGCCGCCGTGATCGTGACGCTGATCTTGCTGGGCCGCTACCTTGAGGCACGCGCCAAGGGGCAAACCGGGGCCGCGATTACCAAGCTTATGGGCCTGCGCGCCAGCAGCGCAAGGGTCGAGCGGGATGGCACAGTCGTTGAGTTGCCGTTGGACAAGATCGTCGCGGGCGACATCATCTACCTCCGCCCGGGCGAGAAGATCGCCACCGATGGCATCGTCGTCGACGGGCAATCCTATGTCGACGAAAGCATGATCACCGGCGAGCCTGTGCCGGTGGAAAAGGCCAAAGGAACGGAGGTTGTCGGCGGCACGGTCAACGGCACCGGCAGCCTGACCTACCGCGCCACCAAAGTGGGCGGTGACACTGTATTAGCGCAGATCATCCGCATGGTCGAAGAGGCCCAAGGCGCAAAGCTGCCCATTCAGGACTTAGTCAACCGCATCACCCTGTGGTTCGTCCCGGTGGTGATCGCCGTGGCGCTGGTGACCTTTGGGGTCTGGCTCGCCTTTGGCCCATCGCTCAGCCACGCATTAGTGGCGGCAGTGGCCGTGCTGATCATCGCCTGCCCCTGCGCCATGGGTCTGGCCACGCCGACCTCGATCATGGTCGGCACCGGGCGCGCGGCGCAACTGGGCGTGCTCTTCCGGCAGGGCGATGCTTTGCAAAGCCTGCAAGGCGTCAAGACCGTGGCGCTGGACAAGACCGGCACGCTGACCAAGGGCACGCCCGAACTGACCGATCTGGTGATGATGAACGACCTGCCCGAGGCTGAGTTACTGCCCCTGATCGGCGCGGTCGAGGCGCGCTCGGAACATCCCATCGCCCAAGCCATCCTGCGGCGTGCAGAAGCTGCGGGCCCAGTACCGAGCGAGGTCAGCGATTTCCAATCCCACACTGGTTTTGGCGTCAGCGCGACGGTCATGGGCCGCCGGGTCACATTGGGTGCGGACCGCCTTATGACCCGCGACGGGATCGATCTGGGCGACACCGGGCGGATCGCGGCGGAATTGGCAAAGGCCGGGAAAACCCCGCTCTACGCCGCGCTAGACGGTCAGCTGGCGGCGGTGATCGCCGTGGCCGACCCGATCAAACCCGGCACGCCGGAAGCCATCGCGCGGCTGCATGACCTCAATCTCAACGTGGCGATGATCACTGGCGACAACCGGGTCACGGCAGACGCCATCGCGGCGCAACTGGGCATCGATTGGGTCATCGCCGAAGTGCTGCCAGACGGCAAAGTGGCCGCCATCGACAAGCTCAGAGAGGGCGACAACCGCATCGCTTTCGTGGGCGACGGCATCAATGACGCCCCCGCCCTCGCCCAGGCCGATGTCGGGCTCGCCATCGGCACCGGCACCGATGTGGCGATCGAAGCCGCAGATGTGGTGCTGATGTCCGGGGACCTGCGCGGCGTGGTCAATGCCATCGACGTGAGCCAGCGCAGCATGGCGAATATCCGACAGAACCTCTTTTGGGCCTTTGGCTACAACGTGCTGCTGATCCCGGTCGCCGCGGGTGCATTCTATCCGCTGACCGGCTGGCTTCTGTCGCCCGCTCTGGCCGCCGGAGCGATGGCCCTGTCGAGCGTTTTTGTCCTCAGCAATGCCCTGCGCCTGCGCTGGATTGCCGCCCCCTTGGCAGAAAACGCAACCCCCTCACACGGCCCCCGGGCCACCGCCCCCGTGGCCGCAGAATAGGAGCGCACCATGAACATCGGAGAAGTCTCACAACATACGGGCCTGCCGCCGAAAACCATCCGCTATTACGAAGATATCGGATTGGTCAAACCGCTGCGGGATGCCAACGGCTATCGCGCCTTTCGCGAAAGCGAGATGCACAAGCTGGCCTTTTTGGGCCGCGCCAGAACCTTGGGTTTCAGCATCGAGGATTGCCGCAACCTGCTGGCCCTCTGGGAGGACAAAAACCGCGCCAGTGCCGACGTGCGCGCCATCGCCAAAGAGCATCTGGCGCAGATCGAGGCCAAGATCAGCGGCCTGCAAGAAATGCGCGACACGCTGAGCACGCTGGTCCGCGACTGCGCCGGGGATGATCGACCCGACTGTCCGATCCTAAAGACCTTGGGCACCGCAGCGGCCACATAACCACCGCTTTCAATAGCAAAAGGCGCCGCCCAGCCAAGCCGGGCGGCGCCTTTTGCGTTTTGTCAGATCCCGGCCTAGGCCTTGAGCCGGTCCACGATGCTATGCGCCGTGACCGTCCCGATCTGCGTGCCGTCTTCCATCACCGCAATCGCCGCATCCGCCCCGCGCAGCCGCTCCATCAACGCACGCACCGGGGTCTCTGCCGTGGTTTCGCCCTGCGTCGGAGCGCCGTCAACCACGCCCATCACGTCGCGCGCGGTCAGAACCTCCAGCGGGTTCATATTGGCCACAAACTCCGCCACATAGTCCGAGGCGGGGTTCGAGAAGATTTCACGCGGCGTGCCGATCTGCACAATCCGCCCGCCTTCCATGATGGCGATGCGCCCGCCCAGCTTGAAGGCTTCGTCAAGGTCATGGCTCACGAAGATGATCGTGCGGTTCAATTCGCGCTGCAGGTCCAGCAGTTCGTCCTGCAGCCGCGTGCGTATCAGCGGGTCGAGCGCAGAGAATGGCTCATCCATCAGCAAAATCGGCGCTTCGGTGGCAAAGGCGCGGGCAAGCCCCACACGCTGCTGCATCCCGCCCGAAAGCTCGCCCACCTTGCGGTCGGCCCAATCGCTGAGGCTCACCAGTTTCAATTGCCGCTCGGCCCGCTCCAACCGCTCAGCCTTGGGGACATTCGACAGTTCCAACCCAAGCGCCACATTGTCGCGCACCGTGCGCCATGGCAGTAGGCCGAACTGCTGAAACACCATCGACACGCATTCACGGCGCACGCGGCGCAGCTCTGCGGCATTGCTGGCGTGGATGTCACAAGACCAGTTTTCGTCATGCACATGCACCGTGCCGCGCACCATCGGGTTAAGCCCATTCACCGCGCGCAAAAGCGTCGATTTGCCCGAGCCCGAAAGACCCATCAGCACAAGGATCTCGCCATTCTCGACGGTGAGTGAGCAATCATGCACGCCCAGCACCTGCCCGGTCGCCGCTTCAATCTCGGCACGGCTTTGGCCTTCGTCCATCAGCGGCAAAGCCTTTTCAGGCTTGTCGCCAAAGACGATGGATACATTGTCGAATTCTACTGCTTTATTCATTTCCGTCCCACCCGCAGGATACGGTCGAGCATGATCGCCACGACGACGATCACCAACCCGGATTCAAATCCCAAGCCTGTGTTCACTTGGTTCAAGGCACGCACCACAGGCACGCCCAACCCATCTGCCCCGACAAGTGCGGCGATCACCACCATCGACAGCGACAGCATGATGGTCTGGTTCAGACCCGTCATGATCTGCGGCAGCGCATAGGGCAGTTCGATCTTCCACAGGGTCTGGCGCGGCTTGGCACCAAACGCCTGCGCGGCCTCAAGCAGCGCCTTGGGCGTCGAAGAGATGCCCAATTGCGTCAGCCGGATCGGCGCGGGCAGAACAAAGATCACCGTGGCGATCAGGCCCGGCACCATGCCGATACCGAAAAAGACAATTGCGGGGATCAGATAGACGAAGGTCGGCAGCGTCTGCATCAGGTCCAAAACCGGGGCCACCCAAGCATACAGCCGGGGCCGATGCGCCACGGCGATGCCAATCGGCACGCCCACACCCATACAGACCACACAGGCCGAGAGCACCAGCGTCAGGCTCTCCATCGTCTCTTCCCAGTAGTCTTGGTTGAGGATGAACAGGAAGCCCAGCACCACAAAGGCCACGGTTTTCCAGTTCCGCTGGATGCCCCATGTGATCGCGGCAAACACGGCGATGAGGATCAGCGGGTGCGGGGTTTGCAGCACCCAGAGGATCGCGTCGATCAGCCGTTCCATCAGGTCCGACAGCCCGTCAAAGAACCACGCTCCGTTCGTTTGCAACCAATCCAGCGCGTCTTCGGCCACATCGGCCACGGGGATCTTGTTTTCTGTCAGCCAGTCCATGTCAGTCCTTCAGGATTGGAGAATTGCGCATGAGAATGACCCGCCCCATCGCTTTGGGGCGGGTCTTTTCCATCATATCGCGATGATCACTTCAGCGAAGCGACAGCTTCCATCGCGTCGCCACCATCGACGGTGGTCACACCGTCCAGCCAAGTGCTGAGCACGTCGGAGTTCGCTTTGATCCAAGCGGCGGCTGCCTCTTCCGGCTTTTCGCCGTCATCAAGGATCGCGCCCATGATCTCATTCTCCATCTCAAGCGTGAACTCGAGGTTGTTCAGGAACTTGCCAAGGTTCGGGCATTCCTCAACAAAACCGGCGCGGGTGTTGGTATAGACCGTCGCTCCGCCCAGATCGGGGCCGAAATAGTCATCGCCGCCTTCCAGATAGGTCAGATCGAAGTTGGCGTTCATCGGGTGCGGTTCCCAACCGAGGAAGACGACGGGCTCTTCTTTGCGGGTGGCGCGCTGGACTTGGGCCAGCATCCCCTGCTCGGAGGAATTCAACGACCTCGAACTCGCCCAGTTCAAATGCATTCTCGTCGATCATCGACTGGATCAGACGGTTGCCGTCATTGCCGGGCTCGATGCCATAGATTTCACCTTCCAGCGCATCCGCGTTGGCGGCGATGTCGGCGAAGGTCTTGATGCCCATGTCGGCGGCGGCTTTGTTCACAGCCAGCGTGTATTTCGCGCCTTCAAGGTTGGCGCGCACGGTGTCGACGCTGCCTTCTTCGCGGTATTTCGCGATGTCGCCTTCCATGGTGGGCATCCAGTTGCCCAGAAACACGTCGATGTCGCCCGAGGCCATGGAGGTGTAGGTCACCGGCACGGCGAGGATCTTGGTCTCGGTATCATAGCCAAGCGCGTCCAGCACAACAGAGGCGGCGGCGGTTGTCGCTGTGATATCGGTCCAACCCACGTCGGAGAAGGTGACTTCGTTGCATTCAGCAGCAGCCAGCGAGGTCGCGGCGACCGTCGCCAGAGCGGATGTCATAAGCAGTTTTTTCATTGGTGTTCTCCCCAGAGAAGTTTTTATTGACTGATGCGCCAATCAAAAGCCATCGGCCGCGATATTGCAACCGGATTAATTTCGCCAACTTACTGGAGGGCAAAAAGCAATACTACTTGTTTCAAAACTCACTCCCGCGCGGCCTGTTTCGGGCGCAGAACCGGGGTGACATTTTGGTCCGCACCCGGCTCGGGTTCGGCGTCAATCTTCGGGGTCTCTTCGGCGGGGGCGGCGGGCGTCTGAGCAGGCGCAGCCACGGGCGTGGCGGGCGTTGACGGGGGCGCTTCGAGGGTGTCGGTCCCTTGCGTTTCCTCAACGGTTTCAGGGGCTTCTCCCTGCCCCTCTGCCGCTTTCATCCCAAATGCCGCACGGATCGCGGCTTGGGTTCCCTCGCCGTAAAGCCCGTCAATCGCGCCGTCGTAAAATCCGAAATCCGAAAGTTTGCGTTGCAGGGCTTTGCGGGTCTCGCTGTTGAAAAGTTTGGGCTCATCCTGCATCAGCCCCAGGAGCGTGCCGTCCCCCGCCCGCAGCGCGCGATAGAGATAGAGCGCCGCATCCGCCGCCCCGCGACCGGGCACTTTGCCATCGTCGATCATCGCGGCAAAGTTGAACATCGCCGCCGGGTGTCGCCTATCGGCTGCGCGGCGGAAATAGTCCAGCGCCAGATCGGAATCGGTTTCCTGCCCCAATTCGCCCTGCAGATGGATGAACCCCAGATCGTTCAGCGCGCCGGCATGGCCCCGCTCGGCGGCGTCGCGATAAAGGGCCATGGCGCGGGCCTCATCCTGACCGACGCCGCGCCCTTCTTCGTAGAGTTGTGCAAGCTGATACCGCGCCTCGGCAGAGCCGGTCTCTACCGCCCGCATCAGTTGGGCCACAGCGGTTTCCGGGTCATAGCGCGGATCGTCAGGGTCGCTTTGCAGCGCGGCGAGACCAAGTTGGGATCGGGTGTCCCCTTGCCGCGCCAATTCGGCCAAGCGCTGGCTTTGCGCGGGGTCCAAATCCCCCCATGTCTGCGGGGCCGCATCCGCGCTGTCCGTCTCTGCGATGAAAGCTGGCGTCGGGGTCAGCCGCCCAAAGCGCCGGGCGGAGAGGCTGCCGCCGCTACGGCTGCGCAGCGTGGCGCGAAATTCGTCCAGCATGGCGCCGACTTCGACATCCGGCTCGGTCAAAACCTCGGCCAATGTGGCCGCGAAAAGGCCCGCGTTTTCACCGCCCTTGTCACAGGCGCCCACCTCACCGGAGGTGACGACCAGCGTGCCAAGGCGCGGCTCGGGCGGCGGCAGCGGGGCGGTCGACTGGCGCGGGGCGGCATGGCAGTTATCAAGCAAAACAAGCCGTATCTGTCGCGCCTTGCCCGCCGCACGCAGCAGCGCAGGCAGCGCCACCCCCTGTTGCCGCAGCGCCGAGGCCGGGGCCAAGGGCGCATCGACCGGGATCAGATAGCTCTGCCCGCCCGAGGCGACGCGGCGACCCGCGTAGTAGATCAAGGCAATATCCGACGTTTCGGCCTGAAAGGCAAAATCAGAGAGTTCCCGTTTGAACGTGGCGCTATCCGTGTCGATCAGCGTGGTAACATCGAACCCCTGCCCCTCTAACGTTTGGGTCAGCAGCGCGGCATCGGCGCGCGGCCCGTCAAGCGGGGCGGCATCCTCATAGGCAGAGATGCCAATCACCATCGCCACACGGTCTTGG
Source organism: Sulfitobacter sp. LC.270.F.C4 (assembly GCF_032922545.1). NCBI lineage: Bacteria > Pseudomonadati > Pseudomonadota > Alphaproteobacteria > Rhodobacterales > Roseobacteraceae > Sulfitobacter > Sulfitobacter sp. LC.270.F.C4. The sequence goes on from NZ_CP136692.1 coordinate 2,390,741, forward strand.
GCCGCTGCAGCGAAGGGCAGAAACAACATCAAGAGGATCGCGGTCAAACGCATATGGCGGGCTCCTTTCGGTCAGCTTCGGTTGGGCGGCGCCGCCCATTAACCTATGCTGGCAGGAAAAGGTTTCCACCATCGTAACAGTTTGAAATGAATCCGACCCTTGCTGCCGTGGTTTAGGCGTTGGGCGAAGTCTCTTCGATCTCGCGGTCTTCTTCCGGCACATTGAGCGTGGCCCACGTATCGCCATCCGGCAGTTCCGGCGGATGCGGCAAGCAATCGCGCCGGTGGATATTCGCCTTGGCCATGAAATTTGCCGAAACCGGAGCCGTGACAAAGATGAAGGCCATGATCAGCAGTTCATGCAGCGACCCCGTACCAGACAGAAACGAACTCACCATGGCCGCCAACAGATAGGCCCCGATCCCCAGCGTCGCGGCCTTGGTCGGCGCATGCAGGCGGGTCATCGGGTCGTTCAGCTTGAGCAAGCCAATCCCGGCGACAAGCACGAAGAAACTGCCGATCACCAGCAGCACGATGATAAAATAGGTGGCGATGATGTCGGGGCTCATTCGATGATATCTCCGCGCAAGACGAACCGGGCATAGGCCACGGTTGAGACGAAACCCAGCATGGCGATGATCAGCGCCGCCTCGAAATAGATCTGCGTGCCTTGCAGGATGCCCAAAAGCACGATGATGCCGATGGCATTGATGAACATCGTGTCCAGCGCCAGAATGCGGTCCCCGGTGCCGGGGCCGATCCACAGCCGGATCATCGCCATGAACTGCGCGATGGCGACCAAGGTCAGGGCACCATAAAGCGCAAGGGTCAAAAGGTCGGTCGCTTGGGTCATACGAAAATCTCCTTCAAGCGGCGTTCGTAGCGGTCTTTGATCTCATCGCGCACGGCGTCGGGGTCAGTGGCGTCCAGCGCGTGTACCAGCAGGTAGCGCCCGTTGTCCGACAGATCCGCCGAAACGGTGCCGGGGGTCAGGGTGATGGTGCCCGCAAGGATCGTGATCGCTTCGGGTTCTTTCAGGTCCAGCGGCACGACAACCCAGGCGGGCGACATGCTGGCGTTGGATTTGGTCAGGATGATCCACGCCACTTGGATATTGGCGATGATGATATCCCACAGGACCAAGATCACATAGGCGATCATGCGCAGCGGGCGAATGCCTTGGGGCCGGTCGGTCCACCACCGCGCGGTCAGCACCGGGATCACGATCCCGAGGATCAGACCAAAGACAAGCATGCCTGCGCTGAACTTGTTTTGCAGCAGAATCCACACAACGGTGAGCAACAGGGTCAGAAACGGGTGCGGCAAAAGCCAACGGATCGGTCGCATCATGTCAATGGGCCTCCTCTTTGCCGTCCGACAGCTTGCCGGGGGTCTCCAGCACGGTGCTCAGGTAACGCTCTGGCCCGAACAATTGGTTCGAGATCGCCGTGGCATATTGTGTGGCGGGGCCGGCCAGCAGCGTATGCGCAACCAAAAGGGCCAGCAGGCCACCCACGGCCACATAGCTCAGTGCCGATGGTGCCTCGGCTGGGGTGGCCCCGTCTGGTGGCGCGACACTGCGCGACTTCCAAAAAACCATGCTGCCCGCGCGGCCAAAGCCCACGAGGCTCAAAAGGCTCGCACCCAAGATCACGGCCCAGATCCAGACCCAGTAATCATTCTCGGCAGCGGCATCCATGATCAGCAATTTGCCCAGAAAGCCCGAAAGCGGCGGCACGCCGACCATGGCGATGGCAGCAACGAAGAACAGCGCCGAGGTCAGCTTGGCCCCCGCCACCTGCGGCTGCGCCGTCAGATCAAGGTTATCGCGCCCCGCCCGCGCCAGATCGGCAATCAGGAACAGCGCGCCCGCCGCCAGTGTCGAATGCACGATATAGTAAAGTGCCGCCGCGATCCCCTCGGGGGTAAACAGCGCAATCGAGATCATCACCATCCCCATCGACCCGATCACCGAAAAGGCCACCATACGGTCCAACTGCTTTGCCGCCAGCACGCCGATCATGCCAAGCGCCAGCGACAGCAGCGCGGCAGGCAGCAGCCATGTGGTGTGCAGGTCCGCCGTGGCGGCAAGGTCTGGCGGGAAGATCAGCGTATAGACGCGGATGATCGCATAGGCGCCGACTTTGGTCATGATGGCGAAGAGCGCCGCCACCGGGCCGGGCGCTTCGGCATAGCTGGATGGCAGCCAGAAGTGCAGCGGCACCACGGCCGCTTTGACCGCGAAGACCATCAAGAGCAGCACCGCTGCGATGCGGATACCCACGGTCGCGCCTGCATCAATCAAGGCCACCCGCTGTGCCAGATCGGCCATGTTGAGCGTCCCCGTCTCGGCATAGATAGCCCCAAGCGCAAAGAGAAACAGCGTCGAGCCCAAGAGGTTATAGAGCACATATTGCACCCCGGCCCGCAGCCGCGGCGTGCCGCCGGCGTGGATCATCAACCCGTAGGAAGCGATCAGCAGCACTTCGAAAAAGACGAAGAGGTTGAAAAGGTCGCCCGTCAGGAAAGCGCCCATGATGCCCATCAACTGGAACTGGAACAGCGCGTGAAAATGCCGCCCGCGTTCGTCCCATTTCGAGCCGATGACATAGAGCAGCACGAAGAGCGCCAGCACCGCCGTCAACGTCACCATCAGCGTCGACAGACGGTCGCCAACCAACACGATGCCAAAGGGCGCGGCCCAATCGCTGAGACGGTAGAGCATGACATCGCCGCCCGACGCCTCGACCGACAGGCCAAGCCCCACGGCGACCAGCGCCAGCGCCCCGAACAGCGACAGCACCCGCTGGATGGTGATGTGATAGCGTGCGGCCAGAATGATGAAGGGCGCAATGAATGCGGGCAGCACGATGGGCAGGATCAGCCAATGGGTCATGTGCGGTCCTCCGCCTTGGTATCGGTCAGCGGGTCGTCGACATGGTCGTCATTGTTGCCCAGATAGGCCCCGAGGGCGATCATCACCACCACGGCGGTCATGCCGAATGAAATCACGATGGCGGTCAGCACCAGCGCTTGGGGCAGCGGATCGGTATAGCGCGCGGCATCCGTGAGGATCGGCGGCGCGCCCACGGTCAAACGGCCCGAGGCAAAGAGAAACACGTTCACCGCATAGGTTAGCAGCGATGTGCCCATGATGACGGGAAAGCTCCGCAAGCGCAGCACAAGATAGAGGCCAGAGGCCGTCAGGATGCCGATGGCGGATGCGACGAGAAGTTCCATGTTTATGCCTCCGCCTTGGTGGTGTCTTCGCGCGATGGGTCGATGTCCATCGGGTGATCGGCCTCAGGCACATGCGCCCGGCGGGCCAGCCGCGAGAAACTTTCGAGCGACAGCATCACCGCCCCGACAACGGCAAGGAACACGCCAAGGTCAAAGAGCGCGGCAGTTGCCAGTTCGAACTTGTCGAAAGGCGGGATGCGCACATAGGTGAAATCCGAAGTCAGGAAAGGTTTGGCAAAGAGCCACGACCCGATCCCCGTCAGCCCCGCGATCAAGACGCCGGTGCCGATGATCCCGTGATAGGGATAGCGCAGCCGCGCCGAAGCCCATGCAAAGCCGCTGGCCATATACTGCATCACCACGGCGATCGAGACGATCAGACCGGCGATAAACCCGCCGCCCGGCTCGTTATGGCCGCGCAGGAAGATGTAGAAACCCACCATCAGCACGACGGGCATGATGACGCGGGTCATCACCACCATCATCATCGGGTGCCGGTCCCCTGCCCGCGGCTGGTCCGGCTTGCGGTTCAGCAAGCGCGCGCGGACCGGGCCCGAGAGCAGCGTCTCGGTCAGGGCGTAGATCAGCAGCGCCGCGATGCCCAGAACGATGATCTCACCATAGGTGTCAAAGCCCCTGAAATCGACAAGGATCACGTTCACCACATTGGTGCCGCCGCCACCTTTGTAGGAGTTGGCAAGGTGGAATTCGGAAATGCTCGGCGCGACGGTGTCACGCAGCAGGTAGTGATAAGACAGCGCCATGGTCGCCGCCCCCGCCGCGAGGGAGACCACAACGTCGCGCGTCCGACGCAGCACGCTGCTTTCAATCGGTGTGCGGTTGGGCAGGAAGTTCAGCGCCAAGAGCAGCAGGATAATCGTGACCACCTCAACCGTCAGCTGGGTCATCGCCAAGTCGGGCGCGCTGAAGAAGACGAAGCCAGCCGAGACGATCAGCCCGACGATGCCGATCAAGATCAGCGACAACAGGCGGTTGCGGTGCAAGAACACCAATCCGCAGGCCGCCGCCACCAGCATCAGCCAGCCCGCGATCTGCACTGCATTGGTCGGCTGCAACGCCCGAGTCGCGGCCCCAACGGTGCCGGTGGCCCAAGCGAAATAGCCCACCACAACCACGGTCACCGCCATGATCGCGGCATAGCGCGAGAACGCCCCGTCGTGCAGACGCAGCGAAATCGCCTGCGACAGGCCGACAAAGGCCGCGATGACGCGGTCAAAGATCGACTTGGCCTCGGGCCGGGGCGTGGCATCCCAAACACGCAGAAGCGGGGTGAAAAGCGCCAGCAGGATCAGGCCACCGACAACGGCGATGATCGACATATAAAGCGCCGGACCCAGCCCGTGCCAGATTTTGAAATGCGCCGAAGGCATCTCGGCCGCGCCGCCGAGGACGGAGGCGGTCACCAGCTTCACGAAAGGCTCGGCGAGGAAAGGCGCAAGGCCGATCACCACCACGGGGATGATCAACAGCGCAGGCGGCAGCCACAGGCCGGGCTTAGGGTCATGCGGATGGTCGGGATAGTCGTCACGCTCTTTGCCAAGGAAGGTATGGCCGATCAGCCGGAAGCTATAGGCCGCCGAGAAGAGCGCACCAAAGGTCGCAAGCCCCGGCACCAGCCAAGGCATGTCAAAGAGCGTCGTGTGCAGGGTCTCTTCCAGCATCATCTCTTTCGACAGGAAGCCGTTGAGCAGCGGGATCCCCGCCATCGACAGCGCCGCCAGCGTGGCAATGACAAAAGTCACCGGCATCAGATGCCGCAGCCCGCCCAAACGGCGGATGTCACGGGTATGCACCGCGTGATCCACGATCCCCGCCGACATAAAGAGCGCGGCCTTAAAGGTCGCGTGATTCAAGATGTGAAACACCGCCGCCATCGCGCCAAAGGCCGTGCCGGTGCCCAAAAGCATGGTGATCAGACCAAGGTGGCTGACGGTCGAAAAGGCCAGCAGCGCCTTCAGGTCATGTTTAAACAGCGCAATCACCGCGCCCAGCACCATGGTGATCAGACCCGCCGTGGTGACGATGACGAACCATTCCGGCGTGCCAGACAGCACCGGCCACATCCGCGCCATCAGGAAAATCCCCGCCTTCACCATGGTGGCGGAATGCAGATAGGCCGAGACCGGCGTTGGTGCTGCCATCGCGTGGGGCAGCCAGAAGTGGAACGGGAACTGCGCCGATTTGGTGAAACAGCCCAAGAGGATCAGGATCAGCGCGGGCAGATAGAGCGGCGAGGCTTGGATCATCTCGCGGTTGTCGAGGATCACGCTCAGGTCATAGCTGCCGACGATTTGACCCAGCAGCAACATGCCACCGATCATCGCAAGGCCGCCCATGCCCGTAACCGTCAGCGCCATTCGCGCGCCTTGGCGGCCTTCGGGAAGGTGCTTCCAATAGCCGATCAGCAGGAAGGACGAAAGCGAGGTCAGCTCCCAGAAGATCAGTAGGATCAACACGTTATCGCTCAGAACGATACCCACCATCGCGCCTTGGAACAGCAGAAGGTAGGTGAAAAACTCGCCCATATGATCATCGCGCGACAGGTAAGACCGCGCATAGGCGATGATCAACAGACCGATGCCAAGGATCAGACAGGCAAAGAAAAACCCAAGACTGTCGAACATCAAGGTCAGGTTCAGGCCAAGCTGCGGGATCCAGTCAACCCGCGCGGTGACCAATTCGCCCGCCAGCACGGCAGGCAGATGCGTCAGCAACCCCACCAGCGCCACGAGGGTCACCATAAAGGTCACCCCGGCGCAGGCTTGACGCCCTGCGGAATTCATCAGTCCGGGTAACAATGCGCCCAAGAAGGGCAAGGCAACGATAAGGAAGAGGGACACGCGAACTCCTGATCTGGCGGACTGAAAGGTCACCACGTTCTGTAGAAATTTTCCCGGCACCTCAAGCGAAACCGGGCATTAAACGCCAGATTGTCGCAGGTTACACCGCAGTCCTGCCCCGTGGGATGGCGATACCGCCGCCCCTATGCCCGCTAGAATGGCCCTCGGGCGCCCCTACCCCGGTTGAAACAAGTCCCGGTAGGTGTCGCGCAGCACGTTCTTTTGCACCTTGCCCATCGTGTTGCGCGGCAATTCCGGCAGGACGATCAGCTTGGCGGGTCGTTTGAACTTGGCCAGCGATCCGGCCACATCCCCGGCGATCTGCGCAAGATCCAGCTCCGCGCCCCGCCGCGCCACCAACACCGCCACCACGCTTTCCCCGAAATCGGGATGCGGCACGCCGAACACCGCGCTCTCCAACACGCCCGGTTGGTCGTCGAGCAGCAGTTCGACCTCCTTAGGGTAGATATTATAGCCGCCCGAGATGATCAGGTCTTTGTCGCGGCCCACAATGGTCACATAGCCATCCGCATCGCGCCGCCCCAGATCGCCGGTGATGAAAAAGCCATCTTCGCGCAGTTCGGCGGCGGTTTTCTCGGGCATCTGCCAATAGCCCTTGAAGACATTCGGCCCACGTACTTCGATGCTGCCTATCTCTCCGTCCGGAAGGGTCGCGCCGGTTTCGGGGTCGGTGATTTTCAACTCCACATCCGGCAGCGGCAGGCCCACGGTGCCCGCACGGCGCTCGCCCTCATAGGGGTTGGAGGTGTTCATATTGGTCTCGGTCATGCCGTAACGCTCAAGGATACGGTGGCCGGTGCGTTCCTCAAAATCGACATGGGTTTCGGCCAAAAGCGGAGCCGACCCCGAGATGAACAGCCGCATGTTCGCCGTCGTCTCACGGGTGAAAATGGCGTCATCCAAAAGCCGGGTATAAAAGGTCGGCACCCCCATCATCACGGTGGCATGGGGCATCCGGTCGATCAACCGGTCGATGTCGAGCTTGGGCATAAAGATCATCGCGCCCCCCGCCACCAGCGTCACATTGGTCGCCACGAACAGCCCGTGCGTGTGAAAGATCGGCAGCGCATGCAGCAGCACGTCCGCGTTGGTGAAACGCCACAGATCGGCCAGCGTCTGCGCGTTCGACAAAAGGTTCGCCTGCGTCAGCATCGCCCCCTTAGAGCGCCCCGTGGTGCCGGAGGTATAGAGGAAGGCCGCAAGGTCATCCGCCGTCCGCGCGACGGTCTCGAATTTATCGGAAGCCGAGGTGGCGCGATCCGCAAAGCTGCCATCGTTCTCCGTACCAAGCGTCTCAAGCTGGCACCCTGTATCCCTAGCCAGCGGTGCCATTTCATCGCGGCGCGCGGGCTGGCAGACAAAGGCCGCGGCCCCGCTGTCGGTCACGAAATAGCGCACCTCATCCGCGGTATAGGCGGTATTGAGCGGCAAAAAGATCACCCCCGTCTGCACGCAGGCGGCATAAAGCGCCAGCGCATCGGCGGATTTGTCGATCTGTACCGCCAGCCGGTCGCCGGGCTTCACCCCCAACTCGGTCAGCACATGGGCAAAACGGGCGGCCCGGCCCAGAAAACCCGCATGGGTCAGCGTCACCCCGCCTTCGAGATGGAGAAAGGCCGTCGTTTTGCCAGCGTGACGGCCAAACAGAGTGTCATAAAGGGGGTTTGCCATCACGGTGCTCCTCGCGTGTTGTTCTTGGGAAAGCCGACTGCCTCCTTGCGGGATTACAACCGCATTACGCGGGGTAATGCAAGCCGACCAAAGCCCGCGCGCGGCGGCATAGTCGGCAAATGTCGAATTATGGCAATAGCTTGCGGGGCGGCGCTGAGGCGCGCCGCCCCAAGGTTCAGCGGCCCATCAAACTGGGCAACCAAGTGCCGATACCCGGCAGCCAGACGATCAGGGCCAGAACGAAAAGCTTGATCAGCAAGAACGGCATCACCGAGGCATAGATCTGCGGCATCCGAATCTCAGGCGGGGCGACCCCGCGCATAACAAACAGCAGCAGACCGAAGGGCGGCGTCAGCAGGCCGATCTCCATCGTCAGCAAGTATACCACGCCGAGGGTCAGCTCATTGATCTCCATCGCACCCGCCAACGGCACGAAGACCGGCACGGTGACCATCAGCATCGACACCTGATCAATGAAGCAGCCCAGAAAAAGCAGGATCGCGATCATCCCCAGAAGCACCATCAGCGGCGTCGGATCGACCGCGTTGATCGCATTGATCAAGCCATTAGTGGCGCCCGAGAACGACAACACCTGCGCAAATGTCTGACTGGCCGCGATGATGAACAGGATCATCACCGACAGCTTCAGCGTCTCCATCAGCGCGCGGCCCATCTTCTCCCAACTCAGGGCGCGATAGGCGGCCCCGATGATTACGGCGGTGATGCTGCCAAGGGCGGCGCTTTCCGTAGGCGTGGCAATGCCCGCGAGCAGCGAGCCGATCACCACCGCGAAAAGCACCGACAGCGGCAGCACATAGATCACGAAAGGCGTCCAACGTTCGCGCAGCGGCATTTCTTCGTAGACATCGGGCGGCGCAACTTTCGGGTCCAAAAGGCTCCGCCCCACCACATAGGCCACGAACAGGACCGCCAGCAGCAGCGCGGGCAGCACCCCCGCAATCAGCAGCCCGGCGATGGAAATCCCCGCGAGCGAGCCCACCAGAACCGCCAGCGCCGAAGGCGGGATCAGCATGGCAATCGCGCCGGACGCCATGATCGGCCCCATCGCCATCGACGGGTGATAGCCGCGTTTCAGCATCCCCGGCAGCAGCGTGCCGCCCAGCATCGCGGTATTGGCGATGGTCGAGCCGGAAAGGGCTGCAAAAATCGTGCCGCCAAAGATCGTGACGACCGACATGCGGCCCGGGATGCGCGTCACCACCCGTTCAATCGCGTCAATGGCGCGGTGCGCGACCCCGGTTTGAAAGAGTATCTCTCCCATAAGGATAAACAGCGGTATCGGCGCGAGCTGAAAATTCGCCACCGATTGCGCCGAGTTGCGCGCCAGTTGCAGAATGCCCCGGTCTCCGCCCAGCACGAAATACGCGCCCACGGTCGTCACGGCGATGAAAGCAAATGCGACCGGCAAGCCGATCAGCAGCAAAACCGCCAATCCGCCCAGCATCAAGGTCAGTGTCAGGCCCCAATCCATCTCAAAGACCACTCAAACTACGCTCGGCCGTTTCCGGATAGAGCAGACGGCGAATAAAGATGATCGTGCAAAGCGCCAGCGATAGCGGCACAAAGGCCAGCATCCACCACTCTGGGATCACGAAAGACGTGCGGATCATCGACCCGCGTGCGGCAGAGGCCAGCACCGCTTGCAACCCGTACCAGCCCAGCACCCCTGCCGTCACCGCGCCAATGGCGCTGGTCAGGCGGGTCAAAGCATAGGCAGTGCGTTGCGACAGGTTGCTGGTGATCAGATCAACCTTCACATGCCCGCCAATCGACAGCACCCAAGGCGCGCCAAGGAAGGTGGCGATCATCAGCGCATATTGGATCGCATCCAGTGCCCCATAGACCACCGGCAGCCCCAGATTGCGCAGCACCACGTTGATCGCGATAAACACCGCGATCACCCCGAGGATACCGGCCGAGAAAACGGCCAGCCCCCGGAGTGTCCGGTCAAACAATGTTGAGATCATGGGGCGATCACTTGGTCATGCAGGCGCGCATCTGCTGCGCAAGATCGGCATCGACCTCTTCGACCGCCGCCCAACCGGCATCGCGCGCGGCATTGGTCCACGCTTCGGCATCGGCCTCGCTGAAGGTGATCGTCTCGATCCCCGCATCCGCCTGTGCGGCGTATTCCGTCGCGTTGCGGTCGGCATTGTCGTTGTTAAGCTCTTCCATCCAAGCCGCGCCCTCTTCGAGTTTGGCGCGTTGTTCGTCGGTCAGGCCATTCCATGTGTCGAGGTTCACCAGCAGGTTCACGTCGACGTTGTAAAAGCTCGGGTCGACCCGGTATTTCGTCTGCTCGTCCCAGCCGAGATCAAGCACACCCTGCGAGGGCCAGCCGTAACCGTCAATCGCCCCACGCTCCAGCGCGCTATAGACTTCGCCCGGCGCGGTGCGCACCAGATTCGCGCCCAGTTGCGTGAACATCGCCTGATAAACCGGTGTGGTGCGGATGGTCAGACCGCTCAGGTCCGGCCCCTCGACCGGTTTGGTCAGATAGAGGTGATAGCCGATCCCGTCGCCGCCATGGCCGAGGTATTTGACGTTCATCTGCTCTTGGTGGATGCGGTCGACCAGTTCATAGCAGCCATTCTCGCGCTGTTCTTGAATGGTGTTTTCCGCCAGATGCAGCGCGTCGCCCGTGGGCAGCAGGTTGGGGTAATAGGCCGTGGTGTTATTGGCGATGTCGACAACGCCAGATTGCACCGCGTTGCCCAATTCAAAGGGCGGCACGGCTTCCGGCCCGCCGACCATATTGATCTGCACGACCCCCTTGCCGTTCTCGTTGATCCATTCGACAAAGGATTCAAACTCGCGGCTAAAGGCGGTGCCAAGGGTAAAGGCCGACACGGCGCGCAGCGTCACTTCGTCGGCGCTGGCGGTGCTGGTGGTGGCAAGGGTGCTGACGGCAAAGAGCGCCGCGCTGAGCGTGGTTGTTGTTTTCATGATCGTCTCCCAGTTGTGATCAAAAGCCCGCGATCTTTGCCCCGGTGCTCTCGCATGCATATGCATAATATGTATCTGCATGTAATTCGTAGCGACAAGAATTCGCCACGTCAATTTAAACTCTCACCCCCTGCCCGCGCCATCGCACAGGCGGTGCCCTGCGCAGATTGTCGCGGCAGTAAGATAGTTTAATGACACCCCCGCCATGAGAACATATATAGAACGCATGGCAAAACAGACACTCGATCAAAAACTGGCGATTCTCAGCGACGCGGCGAAATACGACGCCTCCTGCGCCTCCTCCGGCTCGACCAAACGCGACTCGCGCGATGGTAAGGGGCTGGGCTCAAACGAAGGCAGCGGCATCTGCCACGCATACGCCCCCGACGGGCGGTGCATCAGCCTGCTCAAGATCCTGATGACGAATTTCTGCATCTACGATTGCAGCTATTGCATCAACCGCGTGTCCTCGAACGTCGACCGGGCGCGGTTCAGCGTGGATGAGGTGGTTAAGCTCACCATCGAATTCTACCGCCGCAATTACATCGAAGGGCTGTTTCTGTCCTCCGGGGTGATCCGCTCGCCCGATGCGACGATGTCGGACATGGTGCAGATCGCGCGCAAGCTGCGACACGAAGAGAACTTTCGTGGCTATATCCACCTCAAGACGATCCCCGATGCCTCCCCCGAGTTGATCGAGGAAGCGGGCCGTCTGGCCGACCGTCTGTCGATCAATGTCGAACTGCCCACCGACACGGCGGTGCAGCAATACGCGCCCGAGAAAAAGCCCGAGCAGATCCGCCGCGCCATGGCCAATGTGCGGATGGTCAAGGACGCCAGCAAAGAGAAATCCTTCACCGGCAAGCGCCCGCCCCGCTTTGCCCCTGCGGGCCAGTCCACCCAGATGATCATCGGCGCGGATGGGTCAAACGATGCCACCGTGCTAGGGCAATCGACGCGGCTTTACTCTAGCTACAAGTTGAAGCGCGTCTATTACTCCGCCTTCTCGCCGATCCCCGACAGTTCTGCCAAGCTGCCACTGATCCGCCCGCCCCTGCAACGCGAGCATCGGCTTTATCAGGCCGACTGGCTGCTGCGCTTCTATGATTTCCAGTTGGACGAGATCACCTCCGTCACCCGCGACGGCAATCTTGATCTTGAAATCGACCCCAAGCTCGCTTGGGCGCTGGTGCACCGCGAACATTTTCCCCTCGATGTGAACCGCGCCAGCCGCGAGATGCTGCTGCGGGTGCCGGGGTTTGGCGTGAAAACGGTGACCCGCATCCTCGCCGCCCGACGCCATCGGTCCCTGCGCTACGAAGACCTGACCCGCATGGGCGCGTCGATGAAAAAGGCCCGCGCCTTTGTCATCGCGGGCGGCTGGACGCCCGGTGGGCTGACCGACAGCGCCGACCTGCGCGCACGTTTCGCGCCGCCGCCCGAGCAGTTGACCCTGTTCTGATGCACCGCGTCTCCCTGCCCCCCATTGGCACCGCCAAGGCATGGCGCGAGGCGGCGCGCGGCTTTTTGGCCGCCGGTATCCCGCCCGAGCAGATCCTCTGGGGCGACCATGCCGCCGTGCCCAATCTTTTTGGCGGCGAGGCCGCCCCCACCGCCACGGGCCGCGTCGCGGTGCCGCGCAGCTTCGTCTCCATGGCGGAAACCGCCGTTTGGCACAGCGATCCGGAGCGTTTCGCGCGGCTCTATGCCTTTCTTTGGCGCGTGAAAGACGCGCCGCATTTGATGTCGGACCGGGGCGATGCCGACCTCGCCGTGCTGCGCGGGATGGAGAAGAACGTGCGCCGTTGCCAGCACAAGATGAAGGCCTTCGTCCGCTTCCGCGAGATCGGCGCGCCCGATGCCCCGCGCCGCAGCTTCGCCGCGTGGTTCGAGCCGACGCATCACACGGTGGAGCCCACGGCGGATTTCTTCGTGCGGCGATTTTCCGACATGGATTGGCGTATCCTGACGCCCGATGTCTCGGCCATTTTCGAGAACGGCAAACTCACGTTCCAAGAGGGCCACGCCAAGCCCGACCTGCCCGAGGACGCGGGCGAGCAGCTTTGGATCACCTACTTCCAGAACATCTTTAACCCCGCCCGCCTGATGGTGAAGGCGATGCAGTCCGAGATGCCCAAGAAATACTGGAAAAACATGCCCGAGGCCGCCTTCATCCCCCAGATGATCGCCGAGGCCCCCGCCCGCGCCCGCGCCATGGCCGAGGCAGCACCAACCCTGCCGCCGGTGCGCATGGACCGCGTGCAGGCGCAGCTTTCGGCCTTCTCATCCGCTTGGGACGGCCCGATGGAGGACCTGCCCACCGCGATCCGCGCCTGCACCCGCTGCCCGCTGCATTGCCATGCGACCCAAGCCGTGCCGGGAGAAGGCCCCGCCCGTGCCGATCTGATGGTGGTCGGCGAACAACCCGGCGATCAGGAGGATCTCGCGGGCCGTCCCTTTGTCGGCCCAGCCGGACAGATGTTCGACCGCGTGGCCGCCGAGGCCGGGCTCGACCGCGAGGCGGCTTTCGTCACCAATGCCGTCAAACACTTCAAGTTCACCGCCCGCGGCAAACGCCGCATTCACCAGCGCCCCGAGACGCCCGAGATCGACCAGTGCCGCTGGTGGATGAACGCCGAGGTGGCGCAGGTGCAGCCCAAGCTGATCCTCGCCATGGGCGCCACAGCGGCGCAAAGCCTGACGGGCAAGGGCACGGGCATCCTGAAACGCCGTGGCACGATCGAGACGGGGCCAGAAGGCATCCCGGTGCTGATCACCCTGCACCCGTCCTATCTGCTGCGCGTGCCGGATCCGGCGCTGCGCGAAGAGGCCACGGCGCAGTTCCGCTCCGATCTGGCGATGGCGGCACGGATGATGGCAGAGGCGGCTTAATCCTCGGGGTCGATGACCTGGAGCGTGCCGTCCGGCAAGGGGCGTTGCAGGCTGGGCAGCTCGGCCGTTTCAACCGTAAGCCAGCGCTGCACGTCGTCGGGGTTGGTCAGGATCACCGGCATCGCCTTGGGGTGCACGGCCCCGACCTCGGCATTGGCTTCGGTGGTCAGAAAGCCATAGAGGGTATCAGTGGTCTCGCCGTCCTTCAGTTTGCGCACGCTCGTCCATTCGGTCCAAACGCCCGCAAAAAAGGCCAGCGGACGGTCCTCGCCAAGCGCGAACCAGACCGGGCGCGAGCGCTCTCCGGGGCGGTTCAGCGGTTCGGAAAAGGCGGTGAAGGGCACCACGCAGCGATGCTCGGCCCCCAGCCAGCGCCGCCAATGCGGCGAGGCGATGTTGCGGATGTTGGTCACGCCGCGGTCGGTCTTCTTGCCTTTGAGCGCGAAGGCCGGAGAGGGCATCCCCCACCGCATCATCTCCAGCACCGGACCGCCATCGCCGTGGCGCACCACCGGGGCGGCATAGTCGGGGTAGATACCGGGCATCGGCGGCAGGTTGCCTGTTTGGTCGTCGATGCCGTCGAACCAGCCGCGGATTGCGGCCTGCCCCTTGGTCAGGGAATAGAGATTGCACATCGGTTGGCCCCCTTGCCGTCATCTTGGCCCATTAGATGCGGTTTTGCCCGCGTCCGGCAAGGGCCACAGGATCTTTGACAGCACCGCAATTGATGATTTATAACCAGAACAAAATGTGAACATATGGAGTCGTGCATGACAACCGATTCTACATATGGGCAGGTCCTTACCCTGCCGCGGCGCCGTCCGTCGACACCCCCCGAACCGGGGGTTCTGGCCGCACATGCGCCGCTGACGGATGTCTTTCCGGGGGCCTTCGCCACGGCCCCGGCCAGTGCCTTCGTGCTGTCGCTCTTGCCGCGTGGCAAGGGGCCGGTGCTTTGGGTGCAGGACTTTCTGTCGCGGCGCGAGAATGGGGCACCCTATACGCCCAGCTTGCGCGGTTTCGGGCTGGAACAACCGGTGCTGCTGGTCACCGTCAACCACCCGCGCGACGTGCTTTGGACGATGGAGGAAGGGGCCGCCTGTGCGGGGCTTTCTGCCGTGATCGGCGAGGTGCACGGCGGGCCGGAGGTGCTGGATTTCACCGCCACCAAACGGCTCTCGCTTCGGGCCGAGACCTCAAACGTGCCGCTCTATCTCATTCGCAGCGGCGATCCCGGCGGCTTGAGCGCGGCGCGCATGCGTTGGCGCATTTCCTCGCTGCCCTCTCAGGCCCATCCATACGATGCACAGGCCCCCGGCGCAGCCCGCTGGGATTTGGAACTGTTTCGCGCGCGTGGCCATGCGCCGGGGCGTTGGGTGGCTGCCCATGACCCCGACAAAAGCCAAAGCCCCCGCGCCGCGGATCGTCTCCGTCTGGTTCCCTATGCTGACGATGGAGCGGTGGCGCCGGGTGATCGCCCAATACCGCAGCGTTCCGGGGGATGAGGTGCCGGTCGTCCTGTCGCGCGACGGAACCCATGGGCCGGTGGTCCATGGGCTGAGCGCTGCCGCCACGATGCGCGGAATCGAGGCGGGCGCGCGGGTGGTCGATGTGCAAGCGATCCACCCCGATCTGCATGTGGAACCCGCCGATCTGGAGGGCGATGAGGCGCTGATCCAGCGGCTGGTGCATTGGGCGCGGCGCTGGTGCCCTTGGACGGCGCGGGATCAGGACCATGGCCTGCTGCTGGACGTGACCGGCTGCACCCATCTGTTCGGCGGAGAGGTCGCCATGCTGCGCGACATCCGCAGCCGTTTTGCGCTACAGGGGCTGACCGCGCGGGTCGCCATGGCCCCCACTCCCGGTGCCGCGCAGGCACTGGCACGCTTCGGCTCCGGCGCGCAGATCTGCGGGGCTGAGGACGTGGCCACCGCCCTCGCCCCCCTGCCCGTCGCCGCCCTGCGGCTGGATGCCCAGACCACACGGCTCTTGGACCGTCTTGGCCTCAAGACCATCGGCGCGCTGAGCGACTTGCCCCGCGCCGCGCTGATGCGGCGCTTTGCCAGCCTCAAGCCCGATCGCAACCCGCTGATCCTGCTCGACAAAGCTCTCGGCAAGGCCCCCGACCCGCTGAACGCCCCGCCGGACCACCGCCATTTCATAACCCGCAGTCGCCTGCCTGAGCCGGTGATCGACCCCGCCCCGCATCTGCCCGCGCTGGTCGATGACCTCTGCACCCTTCTGGCCCGCGCCGAGCTTGGCGCGCGGCGGTTGCGCCTGACCATCTACCGCATCGACGGCGATTGGCGCGCGCTTGGGGTCGCCACGGCGCGGGCCAGCCGTGACCCCGCGCATCTGCGCAGGCTGTTCGACGGCAAGCTGGAAAACATCGACAGCGGCTTCGGCTTTGACCTGCTGACGCTGGAGGCGCTGACCAGCGAACCGCTGCCGCTGATGCAAGACCACCTCGACGGCAAACGCGACCCTTCGGCGGATGTGGCCGGGCTGCTCGACCGGCTCGCCGCGAAGCTGGGCGCGGACAAGGTCAACTGGCCGCAGTGGCGCGAGACCCATAAGCCCGAACGGGTGGAGCAACGTGTCGACGCCCTGCACGGCACGCCTACAGCCGCACCCGCCTTGCTGCGCGACCGTCCGCTGCGTCTGCTGACCCCCGCCGAGGAGGTGCGCGTGATCTATGCCGTGCCCGAAGGCCCGCCCTCGCAGTTCAACTGGCGGCGCGTCACCTATAAAACCATGCGCCACACCGGGCCGGAACGCATCGCGCCGGAATGGTGGTGCGACCGCCCCGGCACCCGGCTGCGCGATTACTACAAAGTCGAGGTCCAGGGCGGCCAGCGTTTCTGGCTCTACCGCGAGGGGGTGATCTATGACGGTCGCGGGGCCGAGCCGCGCTGGTTTTTGCATGGGCTCTTTGCCTGATGCCCGAGCAGGAAGGACATAAGCGCCGCACCTTGGGCGAAGACGCTTTTGCCGACCCGCCGCGGGCGGAGTACGTGGAGTTTGGGCTGGCCAGTTGCTTTTCCTTCCTGCGCGCCGCCTCGGACGCCGTGGATCTGATCGAGATGGCCTATCACCACGGCTATGACAGCCTCGGCATCGCCGATCACAACACGCTGGCGGGCGTGGTGCGGCTGCATGTGGAGGCGGAAAAGGCGCATATCCGCCCCCTGATCGGCGCGCGTCTGGTGCTGCTTTGTGGGACCGAACTGCTGGCCTATCCGCAAGACCGCGCCGCTTATGCGCGGCTCTCGACGCTGCTGTCGGCGGGCAAGATGCAATCTATAGACGGCGAATGGCAGCAAAAGGGTGAGACCCATCTGACGCTGGAGATGCTGGCGCAACATGCCGAAGGGCTGCACCTCATCGTCATGCCACCCGAAAACCTTGATGTCTTTGCCGCCGGCCTGCCGCGTCTGGTGAAAGCACTGCCGGACATGCGGCATGTGGGCGCAAGCTTCCTTTATCGTGGCGATGACCGGGCGCGGATCAACCGCTTGGACGCACTGGCCCGCGCCCATGGGCTGAGGATTTTGGCCACCAACGATGTGCTCTACCACGCGCGCCACCGGCGGCCCTTGCAGGATGTGATGGTGGCGATCCGCGAAGGCGTGATCGTGCCCAAGGCGGGCTATCTCTTGGCCGCCAATGCCGAACGGCACCTGAAATCGCCCGAGGCGATGCTGCGCCTCTTCGCCGACTGGCCCCATGCCATCGCCGAGACGCGGCGTCTGGCGGACAGGATCACCTTTCGCCTCACCGATCTGGCTTACGAATACCCGCATGAGATCGTCCCCGAAGGCCGCAGCCCGATGGAGGAACTCGCCCGCCTCACATGGGAGGGCGCGGCGCGGCGCTACCCGCAAGGCGTGCCCGAGGCGGTGATCAAAACGATCGAAAAGGAATTCGCGCTCATCTCCGCCAAAAAGATCGCCCGCTATTTCCTGACCATCTACGACATCGTGCGCTTTGCCCGCGAGGAAGCTGAGCCGCCGATCCTCTGCCAAGGGCGCGGCTCGGCGGCCAACTCCGCCGTCTGCTTCTGCCTCGGCATCACCTCGGTCGACCCGGCGGTGCACAACCTGCTGTTCGAGCGGTTCCTCAGCGAAGAACGCGATGAGCCGCCCGACATCGACGTGGATTTCGAGCATGAGCGGCGCGAAGAGGTCATCCAATACATGTACGGCAAATATGGCCGCCACCGCGCCGGGCTTTGCGCCACGGTGATCCACTACCGCCCACGCTCGGCCATTCGCGAGGTCGGCAAGGCGATGGGGCTCAGCGAGGACGTAACTTCGAAACTTGCGGGCACGATCTGGGGCAGTTTCGAGGGCCAGATGGACGATGACCGCGCCCGCGAGGCGGGGCTGGACCTGTCAGATCCCTATCTGCGCATGGTGCTGAAACTGGCCTCCCAGATGATCGGCATGCCGCGCCACCTGAGCCAACACGTCGGCGGTTTCATCCTCACCGAGCGCCCCCTGACCGAGATCGTGCCGATCGGCAACGGCGCCATGCCCGAGCGCAGTTTCATCGAATGGGACAAGGACGACATCGACGCGCTGCAAATCTTCAAGGTCGATATCCTCGCCCTTGGCATGCTCACCTGTATCGCCAAATGCTTTGATCTGATCGAGGCGCATTACGACCGCCCGCTGGAACTGGCCACCGTCCCGGTGGAGGATCACGAGGACGACGCCACCGGGCGACCCACCTACGACATGCTCTGCCGCGGCGACAGTCTGGGCGTCTTTCAGGTCGAAAGCCGCGCGCAGATGGCCATGCTGCCAAAACTGCGCCCCCGCGTGTTCTATGATCTGGTGATCGAAGTCGCCATCGTCCGCCCCGGCCCCATTCAGGGCGACATGGTCCACCCCTACCTGCGCCGCCGCCAGGGGATGGAGAGCGTCGTCTACCCCGCCCCCGGCCCGGCCTATCCGCAGGATGAGCTGTTCAGCATCCTCAGCCGGACGCTGGGCGTGCCGATCTTTCAAGAACAGGCGATGAAAATCTCCATCGACGCGGCACAGTTTTCCCCGACCGAGGCCAATGAGCTGCGCAAGGCCATGGCCACCTTCCGCTCGCGCGGGACGATTGAAAAGCTACAAGACAAGATGGTGGGCCGGATGACCAACCGCGGCTATGACCCGGTCTTTGCGCAGCGCTGTTTTGACCAGATCAAGGGGTTCGGCGAATATGGTTTCCCCGAGAGCCATGCGGCGAGTTTTGCCAAGCTGGTCTATGTCTCGTCTTGGATGAAATGCCACTACCCGGCGGCCTTTGCCTGCGCGCTGCTGAACTCGCAGCCGATGGGGTTTTACGCCCCCGCCCAGATCGTGCGCGACGCCCGCGAGCATCAGGTCGAGGTGCGCGCGGTTGATGTGAATTACTCCGACTGGAACTGCACGCTGGAGCCCTGCGGCGACGGTTTTGCCCTGCGGCTGGGGCTGCGCATGGTGGACGGGTTGCAGGAAAAAGCCGCCGCGCGGATCATGGACCGGCGCGAGGCGCCTTTTGCGGATGTCGAAGACCTCAAGTCTCGCGCCGGGCTCGATGCCAAGGCGATCCGTCAACTGGCCGCCGCCGACACGATGCGCAGCATGGGGATCGACCGACGTCAGGCGCTGTGGCAGGCCCAAGGGCTGCGCGACGCGCCCGCCTTGCCGATCTTTGATCATGCCGAAGCCGCGTCTCAGGGGCCGGAGCCTGAGGTGACGCTGCCAGTGATGCCGAAAGCCGAACAGGTCGTGGCCGACTACCAAACGCTGCGCCTGTCGCTGAAGGCGCATCCGATGTCCTTTTACCGCTCCAGCCTCGCCGCGCAGGGGTTTGCTTCGGCCCGCGATTTGGGGCGAATGGGCCACGGGCGGCGGGTCAAGCTCGCCGGGCTGGTGCTGGTGCGGCAAAAGCCGGGCAGCGCCAAGGGGGTCTGTTTCATCACGCTGGAGGATGAATGCGGCGTGGCGAACCTCGTGATCTGGCCCAATATGTTCAAGCTTTACCGCCCCACGATCATGGCCGCGCGGCTGCTGGTGGTCGAAGGGCGCGTGCAGACCGACGGGCGGGTGATCCATGTGGTGGCCGACCGGCTTGAGGACCGCTCTGACAGGCTTGCATCGCTGTCGGACGCACCGATGCCCGGCATCACCACGCGGGGTGATCACCCGACCCATCCGCTGCCCGGTCAGGTGGCGATGCATAGCCATCCGCGCGACGCGCGTGTGATCCCGAAGTCGCGGGATTTTCATTAACGAATCTTCATTTCTTTGATGAAGTATGAGTCGCAAATAGTTGACATAAAACGACAACCAATAAATTAACCATCACCAGTTGACCCTGCCAGCCCGCCTCGCTAGCCTGCCCGAAATCCGTTGGGGTGCCGCAAGGCTGAGAGGTGAAAACCGACCCATCGAACCTGATCCGGGTCGTACCGGCGTAGGGAACGGAACCAAGCATCGGCCCCATGCGGCCCGTCGTTTATCCCGTATCCACACGCCCTTGGCCCATCTAACACATGGGGGCCAAATGGCGTTTCAAGCACTAACGATTGCGGGGTCCGACAGCGGCGGCGGGGCGGGGATTCAGGCCGATCTCAAGACCTTCAGCGCGCTTGGCGTTTACGGGGCCAGCGTGCTCACCGCCGTGACCGCGCAGAACACCTGCGCGGTGACCGGGGTCGAGATGATCTCCCCCAAAATGATCCGCGCACAGATGGCGGCGGTCTTTGACGATCTGGCGATCGGTGCGGTGAAAATCGGCATGTTGGGCGATCCTGAAACGATCACCGCCGTGGCCGAGGGGCTGACGGGCTGCGCCGCGCCTGTGGTACTCGACCCGGTGATGGTGGCAAAATCCGGCGATGCGCTGCTCTCTGCCGAGGCCGTGGCGACCCTGCGTGACCGGATGCTCCCCTTGGCCCATGTACTAACGCCAAACCTGCCCGAGGCCGCACGGCTGCTGGACAGGCCGGAAGCTACCGATGAGGCCGCCATGTTGGAACAGGGCCGCGCCCTGCTCTCTGCCGGTCCCGGCGCGGTGCTGATGAAGGGCGGGCATGGCAAGGGGGAAACCTGTGTGGACCTGCTGATTTCAGAGGCCGACACCCTGCGCCTTTCCGCGCCCCGCCAGCACACCGCCAACACCCACGGCACCGGCTGCACCCTTTCTGCCGCCATCGCCGCGGGGCTGGCGCGGGGGCAAACGTTGCCGCAGGCCGTGCAGGCTGCGCATGCCTATCTGCAACGCGCCATTGCCGCTGCCGACACCCTCAACATCGGCAGTGGCCACGGCCCGGTGCATCATTTCCACGCGGTTTGGCCCCATGAGTGACGTCACCATCATCGGCGCAGGCGTTGCGGGGCTTTGGGCCGCGCGGGCCTGTCTGGCGCAGGGGCTGCGGCCCCGGTTGGTCGACCGCAAAGGCACGCCCGGGCCGCATGGCTGTTCATGGTGGGCGGGCGGGATGCTCGCGCCCTTCTGCGAAGGCGCGCTGAGCGAGCCTGCGGTGGTGACCAACGGGCGGCGTGCCGCGGCGCTCTGGTCTGAGATCACCGAGGTCACCCATAGGGGCACACTGGTCCTCGCCCCGGAACGGGACCGCGCTGAAATCCAGCGGTTCGCCGACCGGACCGACGGCCACACCCCTTGCGACGCCGAGGCCATCGCGGCGGTCGAGCCCGAGCTTACCGGGCGTCATCGGCGCGGGCTGTTCTTTGAGGAGGAAGCGCACCTGAACCCGCGCCAAGCCCTGCATGATCTTACCCAAACGCTCGCCGCCCATGGGGTGAAGGTCGAGCCCACGCCCCTCACCCCATCCAAGGTCGCAGGCCCGGTGATCGACTGCCGTGGCATGGCCGCCAGCGCCGACCTACCCGGCCTGCGGGCGGTGCGCGGCGAGATGATCTTGCTGCGCGCGCCTGAGATCACCCTCACCCGCCCGATCCGCCTGCTGCACCCGCGCCACCCGCTCTATGTGGTGCCGCGCGGGAACGGAATTTATATGCTGGGCGCGACCCAGATCGAAAGCGCCAGTCGCGCCCAAATGACCGCGCGCTCGGCGCTGGAACTGCTCTCGGCGGCCTATGCGCTCGACCCGCGCTTTGCCGAAGGCGAGATCATTGAGATGGGCGCCGACCTGCGCCCCGCCTTTGCCGACAACCTTCCCGGCATCGTGCAACGCGGCGCAGTGCTGCATCTTAACGGATTGTTTCGGCACGGGTTTCTCATGGCACCGGCCTTGGCAGAACAGGCCGCGGCCTTTCTTGCAACAGCGACAACAGGGGATTTATTCCGTGAAAATTGAAGTGAACGGCGAAGCGCGTGAGGTCACTGCCACGCAGCTTAACGCGGTCTTGGTGGAGCTTGGCTGGGGCGAAGCCAAGGTCGCCACCGCACTCAACGGCAATTTCGTCCCCGCAGGCGCGCGGGGCGCGACGACGCTGAGCGATGGCGACCAGCTCGAAGTGCTCAGCGCCATGCAGGGGGGCTAAGCGATGCGCGACTTTTACGGCATTTCGCTGCCCCTGCCGCTGATGCTGGGCACCGCGCGCTATCCCTCGCCCGCGGTGATGGAGGCCGCCTTTCGCCAAAGTGCCGCCCCGGTGGCAACCGTTTCCCTGCGCCGCGAACAGGGTGCGGGTCAGGCGTTTTGGGATATGGTGCGCGGGCTCGGCGTGCATCTGCTGCCCAACACTGCCGGTTGCCATTCGGCGCGGGAGGCGATCACCACGGCACAGATGGCGCGGGAGTATTTCGGGACCAATTGGATTAAGCTGGAAGTTATCGGCCATGCCGACACCCTGCAGCCTGACCCCTTCGGCTTGGTTGAGGCCGCCGAGGCGCTTTGCGCCGATGGGTTCGAGGTTTTTCCCTACACCACCGAGGATCAGGTGCTGGCCGGGCGGCTGGTCGATGCGGGTTGCCGGGTGCTGATGCCTTGGGGCGCGCCGATTGGGTCAGGGCTGGGGCTGAACAACCTGCACGGGCTGCGCAGCCTGCGGGCGGCATTTCCGGAGGTGGCGATGGTGATCGATGCGGGCCTTGGCATGCCCAGCCATGCCGCGCAGGCGTTGGAGATGGGGTTCGACGCGGTGCTCCTCAACACCGCCGTCGCCGAAGCCCGCAACCCCGCCGCCATGGCCGAGGCCTTTGCGCTGGCCTGCCGCGCGGGCGCGCTTGCCGCCGCCTCCGGCCCGATGGGCCAGCGCGATATGGCGGTGCCCTCCAGCCCCGTGATCGGAAAGGCTTGGCTATGACCCTGCCGCGTTTTTATCCCGTGTTTGACAGTGCTGCATGGGTTGCGCGGGCGGTGCCCTTGGGCGTGAAACTGGTGCAGCTGCGCATCAAAGACGCGCCGTATGACCTGCTGCGGACCGAGATCACCACCGCGCTTGACCTCTGCCGCCAATACGGCGCGCAGTTGGTGGTGAATGACCATTGGGAACTGGCGATTGAACTGGGGGCCGACTGGCTGCATCTGGGTCAAGAGGATCTGGACACAGCCGACATCCCCGCGATCCGGCGCGCGGGAGTGAAACTGGGCCTCTCCACCCACGACCACGCCGAACTTGACCGCGCGCTGGCCCTCTCCCCCGATTACATCGCCCTTGGTCCGGTCTATCCGACCATTCTGAAAAAGATGAAATGGACCGAACAGGGCCTCGACCGGCTGACCGAATGGAAGGCGCGGATCGGAGACATCCCGCTTTGCGCTATTGGCGGCATGTCGGTCGCCCGTGCGCCGGGGGCCTTTGCCGCCGGGGCCGACACGGTGGCGGCGGTCACGGATATCACACTGAACGCCGACCCCGACGCGCGGATGCGCGAATGGCTCAAGGTGACGGCATGAGCCGCTACGCCCGCCAGACGCTTCTGCCGCAGGTCGGTGCCGAGGGGCAGGAACGGCTTGCCGCCGCGCGTATGCTCGTTGTCGGTGCCGGGGCACTGGCGGTGCCGGTGCTGCAATACCTCGTCGGGGCCGGTGTGGGGCGCATCACGCTGGTCGATGGCGATGTGGTGGCCGAGAGTAACCTGCACCGCCAACCGCTCTACCAAATGGGCGATATCGGCAGGCCCAAGGTCACCGCCGCGGCAGAGGCGATGGCGGCGCTGAACCCGGAGGTGACGCTCACCCCGCGTGCCGAATGGCTTACCCCCGCCAACGCCCCCGGATTGCTGGCGGAGTGCAATATTGCCCTCGACTGCGCGGACACTTTCGCCGCCAGCCTGACGCTTTCGGATCTGTCTTTGGCGCAAGGCAAGCCGCTGATCTCGGCTTCGGCGCTTGGGATGTCGGGCTATGTTGGCGGCTTTTGTGGGCCTGCCCCCTCTCTCCGCGCGGTTTTCCCAGATTTGCCGCAGACGGCGGCCACCTGTGCCACGGCGGGCGTTTTGGGCCCCGTGGTGGGAGTAATCGGCGCGGCGCAAGCGCAGATGGCGCTGTCGGTGCTGCTGGGGCTGTCGCCTTCTCCGCTCGGGCAGCTGATGATCTGGGACGCCGCACAATGGCGGATGTCGGGCTTTCGCTTTGACAGCGCTCCCGAACCTGCGTCGCCCGTAAATTTCATCGCCGAGAGCCAGATCGCCCCGCGCGATATGGTTATCGACCTGCGCGCCGAAGCGCCCGCGCCCTTCTCAGCCCAAGCGCGCCATGTCCCCCCCGAGGCGCTGCCGGACCTGCCGCTGCCCCCACACACACCGCGCATCGTGCTCGCCTGCCGCACCGGCCTGCGCGCGCATCACGCGGCCAACACCCTCCGCGCCCGCTGGCCGGGAGAAATCGCCCTGCTGGCCCTGCCCGGTGCCTGACCCTTTCTTGAACAAAACCACAAAATGGAGCCTTTCGTGAAACACATCCTTACTCCCCTCGCCCTGACATTGATCGCCGCCCCGGCCTTGGCCCAAGACAAGATGACAGTCATGCTGGATTGGTTCATCAACCCCGACCACGGGCCGATCATTCTGGCCGAGGAAAAGGGCTATTTCACCGAAGCGGGGCTGGAGGTTGAACTGATCTCTCCCGCTGACCCGAACGATCCGCCGCGCATGGTGGCGGCAGGCCGAGTCGATCTGGCGGTCTCCTACCAGCCGGAACTGCATCTCGCCCAGCGCGAGGGGTTGGACCTGCGCCGCGTGGGCACCTTGGTCGAGACCCCGCTGACCTGCCTCGTGGTGCGCGCCGACGGGCCGGTCAAAGAGATGGCCGACCTCAAGGGCCGGAAAGTGGGTTTCGCCGTGGCAGGCGTGCAAGAGATGCTGTTGGACGCGATGCTGAGCCACCATGGCGTGGCCCCCTCTGAGGTTGAGCAGATCAATATCGGCTGGTCGATCTCGCCCGCGCTCATGTCGGGTCAGGTCGACGGCGTGATCGGCGCGTTCCGCAATTTCGAGCTGAACCAGATGCAGATCGAAGGCCATGAGGGCCGTTGCTTTTATCCCGAGGCCGAAGGCGTGCCCGCCTATGACGAGCTGATCTATGTCGCCCATGCCGAGGATATGGACCGCGAGATGATCGCGCGCTTCCTGCGTGCCACCGAACGTGCCGCGGCCGATATCGTCAACGATCCGGCTGCCAGCGGTGAGACCTTTTTTGCCTCCGATGCCGAGTTGCGCAACGAGCTGAACACCCGCGCCTGGGAAGACACATGGCCGCGTTTCGCCACCCGCCCCGCCGCCGTGGATCATGGGCGCTACGACCGGTTCGAGGCTTTCATGCAGGAAAGCGGTGTGGTCGAGACCGTGATCCCCGCCGCTGATCTGGTGGTCGATGTCACCGCGCAGGCCAAGCCATGACGGCACCCGACTACGGCGATGCCTTTGCCGCATGGCGCAGCGGCGCCGGAGAGGCGTGGCGGGACTACACCCGCCATGCCTTTGTCGAAGAGCTGCGCGCGGGGACGCTGCCACAGGCCAGCTATCTGCACTATCTAGGGCAGGACTATGTCTTTCTGATCCATTTCGCCCGCGCATGGGCGCTGGCCGCAGCCAAGGCGGAAACGCTGGATGAGATGGCCGCAGCCAGTGCCACGGTTCATGCGCTTGTTCATGTAGAGATGCCACTGCATGTGGAAACCTGTGCCCGCCAAGGCATCGACCGCGCCACGCTTGAGGCCACGGCAGAGGCACCGGGCAACCTCGCCTATACACGCTATGTTTTAGAGGCGGGCTATTCCGGTGATTTCCTTGATCTGATGGCCGCACTTGCGCCCTGTGTGTTGGGCTATGGTGAGATTGGGCTGAGCCTTCGGGGCAATGATGGCCCCTATGCCGATTGGTGCGCCGTCTATGGCGGCGAAGATTACCAAGCGCTTTGCCGGGATGTTGGTGCTTTGATCGACGGCGCATTGCGGCGGCGTCTGAGCGCGGAATGGAAAACACTGCCGCGCGCCAAAACCCTGCAAGAGCGTTTCAATACCGCGACCCGGCTTGAGGTTGGTTTCTGGGGCATGGCGCTTGCGCCCGCCGCACCATGACAGCGCCTGCAATTCATCTGTCAGGCGCGCTGCAGGGGGCCGCTGCCCCCTTGATCGACAGGTTCGATGTCACCCTCAGGGCGGGGCAATGGAACGTGCTGCTCGGCCCGTCCGGTGTTGGAAAAACGTCGCTGTTGCGACTTCTGGCGAGCCTGCCCTCTGCCGCCCGTCTAAACGAGCGCATCGCAGCCGATGACGATCGGCCCCTCGCGCCCCAAGTCGCGATGATGGCGCAGGATGATCAGTTGCTGCCATGGGCGAGCGCCATGGAAAATGTCACCATCCCCGCCCGCCTGCGTGGAGAGCGCGCGGTTCCTGACCGCGCCACTGCGCTTTTGGCCGAAGTGGGCCTCGCCGCCGAAGGGGGCCGCAAACCCGCCGAGCTTTCCGCCGGTCAGCGCCAGCGCGTCGCCCTTGCGCGTACCCTCTACGAAGATCGCCCCGTTGTCCTGCTGGATGAACCCTTCTCTGCCCTCGACGTGGTGACCCGCCTTAAAATGCAAGACTTGGCGGCGCGGCTGCTTTGCGGGCGGACTGTCGTGCTGATTACCCATGACCCTGCCGAAGCCCTACGGCTGGCCGATCATGCGTGGGTCGTGAGCCGCCAAGGGATCACCCCCTGCAGCCTGCCCGAAGCGCGTCCACCGCGCGAGATCGACGCGCCTGAGACCCTCGCAGCCCAAGCCGATCTCCTCCGCCGGATGGGGCTGGCCGCACCCGCGCAGGTCGCTTGATGGCGCAAGTGGGGCATAGACTATGGCGCGGCGCGGTATGCTTTGCGCTTGCTCTGGCGATTTGGCAGCTTGTGGTCACCCTCAGCGGGGTGCCGCGTTTCATCCTGCCGGGGCCATGGCTTGTCGTGCAGGCGCTGGGCGTGAATGCCGCGCTGCTGTGGCAGAATGCGCTGTGGTCGGCGGGCAATCTGGCACTTGGGTTGGGCGTGGGGATTTTTTTGGGCATTGAGACGGCGCTGCTGCTGACCCTTTCGCGCCGCGCGCGCTGGTTGCTGCGCCCGATGCTGGTGGTGGCACAAGCCGTGCCTGTCTTCGCGCTCGCCCCGGTCATCACCCTCTGGCTTGGTTACGGCATGCCGTCCAAAATCGTCACCATCGCGCTTGTCACCTATTTCCCCATCGCCTCTGCTCTCTTCGACCGGCTGATGGCGCTGCCTGCGGGCCTGAGCGATCTATCGCATCTCTCCGGCGCCAACCGTTGGCGCGAAACGCTGCTGCTGCGCCTGCCCCATGCGGTGCCCGGCCTGATCTCGGGCCTGCGCCTCGCGGTGGTGTACGGCCCCCTCGCCGTGCTGATCGGCGAATGGGTCGGTTCCTCCCGCGGCTTGGGGCATCTGATGCTCATGGCCAATGGCCGCGGCCAAACCGCTCTGATGTTCGCGGCGTTGATCGTGCTGGCGGCGCTGTCCTTGCTGCTGTGGACCGCGGTCGAAGTACTGGCCCGCTGGGCTGCACGGCGGTTTTATCTGTAAGGGGCTGCGATCTGGGGTATGGTGGCGGAGGAGGTGGGATTTTCCGCCCAACACCCAAAACTACCTTTATTCCTTGACTGCCAACGTCTTGTACATCAAATCGTGTGTGGGAAACGTGTGTGGTTCTCGGGAGAAATTGTGCCTCGCTACTTACAGAAACGTCGCCGTCGCTGGTATGCCGTCCTCGACGTTCCGAAAGCGCTGCGCCCAGCGCTGGGTGGCACCCCTCGGTTCGTTGAGAGTTTGCAGACAGAAAGCCTTACAGAAGCGGAGCGCCTTGTTCCTTTAGTCATTGCACGGTGGAAAGCAGAACTCGACGATGTTCGTTCTGGAACGCCACGGCAACAGATGGATGTAAAAGAACGCGCTCTGGGCTGGCGGGACGCGATTGATAGCTCCACTGATGACGAACGAGACGCTATTCAGCACGTCCTGTCTGATCAGGTCGAAATGGCAGAACGATCAGAACCCGGCTCTGGAGTCGCCCTGTACAGGTTCGCCACACGCCAGTGGGTGGATACGAGTGAACATGTCGAGGAGTGGCTATCGACCCTCGATAATGAGCCGAAGACCAAAGACATGAAGCGAAGTGACCTTTCGCGTTTCTCTTCTCGCTTTCGCTTGACCAGCAAAGTGGGCCGCAAAGAAGTTCAAAGGTGGGTCTATGATCTTCAGCATGAGGAAGGTCTAAAACTAGCGACTATTCGCCGTATCATTTCAGCCTGCCGTGGCTACTGGTCTCACCTGCAGCGTCTTGACGTGGTGCCAGATGACGTTGAGCCATTTCGTGACGTCGTGCCGAAGAGCAAACGAAGATCGAAAGGTGAAGTCGCTGACTTGCGCAAGCCGTTCTCAAATGAAGATGTCGTCCGCTTGCTTCGCGAAGCTGTAGACCTTGGTGACATGCCCCTAGCAAGGTTGATCTGGTTAGGTATGTGGACAGGCTGCCGCATAGAGGAACTATGTTCATTGCGCCTTCAGGAGACAGCCTCAGACCGTCTTAGGATCACCGATGCAAAGTCTGAAGCAGGCTGGAGAGAAGTTCCCGTTCACTCCTCTTTGGCCCCTGCTATTGAATGGCTTCGCGCCCACAGTACTGATGCGTTCCTTCTCGATGGACTTGGGACCAACAAGTATGATGATCGTTCAAACGCAATTGGGAAACGGTTCGGTAGACTTAAGACAAAGTTGGGGCATGGTAAACACCATGTCTTTCACTCTCTTCGGTACACGGTCACAACACAGCTTGATGCCGCAGGCGTACCCGAAGCTGTCACTGCGCGGATTGTTGGTCATGAAATCCAAACCATGACCTATGGTGTCTATTCTGGCGGCGCACCTTTTGAGGTGAAACAAGCAGCTATCGAGAACCTGCGCTATCCGTTGCAAACCGAGGTAGTTGAGAAGCTATTCGACTTTGAGAAGACATAAATCCCAAGAGACAGGTTCGACTTTACAGGCTTGCGTCACGTCTATGACCACCTGTCTAACGCAGCCTGAGCAGCCACAGGGTCACCCTTGATCCTTAGGACAGCCTGACGCGATAAACCTGTCGCCTTAGCTATCGCCGATGTCCCCTCGCCCATCGCCGCCATACTCTGCACTATGGTAAGCGCCTCTCGATCATAGCTGGGCTTTTTGCCACGATACTTCACAGGGTCGCCCTGGGCAGCGGCTATCCCAGCCCTCTGGGCCTCTTTGGTAGCTTCCGCCTGCGCCTGAGCCGTTGCCGCCATAAACGCAATGAGAGCGTCTCTCACAGCCTCCTGCATTGGGTCTGTGGTAGCTCCATCGAAGGTCATCCCATTGATCACCGTGCGGACGACGACGCCCTGTCGCATGAACGCTCTTATCGTGTCCGTGACGTCCTGATAGTCACGACCCAGCCGATCCACCCAGCGCACCACCAGCACATCCCCCCTCCTCAGCTTGTCAAAGAGCCTTTTGCCTTCGGGTCGATCTGCTAACTTGCTGCTAACGCCCGACACGCCGTGATCTGCGATGACCGCGTCGATGACAAAGCCTGCGGCTTCAGCCTGTGTCTTCTGGTGGTCAATGTTCTGGTCTGCCGTGCTGACGCGGGCGTAGAGAATGGTTTGAGACATAAGTCCTCGCAGGTGTTCGTTAAGGTTATGTCCGTTGGTAACGGCGTCCGCTGATTCATGTCAACCCTTACGGACACGCTTAACCGCACCTCCAGAGATGTCCGATGAGGTAGACCTTAACGGTCGGACTTCGAAGTTACCCTTATGAGTTCAAATCCTGCGCATCTGAAGATATGTCGGTCTTACCGCGTTCGCCATCCGGAACGTCCTGATATTCTGCAAGGAATTTCTCAAGCGCACCCGTGTCCAGCGCATTCCTCAGGATTCTTATCTTTGCATTCACTTCGGACTGATCTTTATAGCCAAGCAGGGTTTTAAGCGCCTCTTCGCCCTCTTTTGTCACTCTTTCAAGTTCGAAGATACGCCTATGAAAATAGATCTTGTGGTCGATAAAGGAGGCTACGATAGCCGCTAAAACCACAAGCCCCACGATGTTCATCAGCAGATTAGCAGCTCTCGCAACATCTGTAGCTGTAGGATCATCATAGACTAATGCCCAAGCCCAAAGAGGGCCGATAAAATTACCGATTATTCCAAGGCAGCCGCTTGCAACCGCCAACCCAATCAGGACCAAAAGCGCCTTGGTTAGGAACCGCCCGATAGTCTGTTCAATTTTGTCAAACAAGCCAGCAATGCCAATGTCAATCACCACTTAACGCCTCGAACCTGAATGCTAATCAAGGATATCTTGTCAGGTAGTTGTGACTGTGTCGATCCCCGGCAACCCCTGCCGCAGAGCGCCTGTTTGACCTTCAGGGTAGCGAGCTGAGGGTTTCTGCCTTCGGTGGCTCAATCAACCTTACACGCCCCCTGCTGCCTCGCTGGTAACCTCTGTGGATCTCTGCTGTAGCGCTCTAATGATCGCAGGTATGCCCCCCCTCGGAGCCTATGGGGGAACGCTGCGATTGCCGCCGATATAGATAAACCGCTCAGATATTCGACCCAATTTTAGCCTCCACTTTAGAATGGCATTGCCGCCTGCTCTGCTTCACGCTCGGCCTTAGTCATCTTCCTCCACTCCAGATGTCGGGCGATGTAGTCTAGGTTCTGGCGCCCTGCGCAACGCTTGATTAGCTCTGCCGCTGCCTCAGGTCGCCTTTGGCATAGTTCAGCCAGACTTGAGCCGAATGCCTGATCAGCTTTATCTACAGCAGCAAGAAGGGCTTCATGACTGAGTTCCGCGTCAAAGTCCCGGACCTCCCTGTTGCCCATCAGCGCCTTCTTCCATGTATCCGGAATGGGCTTTTGTTCGTCCTCCAGCTTCTTCAGCAACGACTTCTGGTACAATACCGTGCGTTTACTGATCCCTGCGAGTTTGTAGAGGTCTACCACGCGCCATCCGCCCTCAAGCAGTCTAGCCCACGTCCATTGCGCTCGGTCCTCACGAGGAAGACTCACACGCTCCTTGGTATTATCCAGCATACTAAGGGCCATGGCTGTCTTTAGATCGCAGCGATACACCTCCACTCTTACCCGTGCATCTGGATGAGTTCGCTGATGTGCCTCGAGCCTGTGGTGACCATCTGCGATCACAAGCTCCCCTGTTTCAGGGTTCTCCCAGACCGCCATTGGGTCTAGCTCCTGCCCTCGTTTCAAGACATCACACAGGGTCGCTAGCTGACGCTCGCCTGTCCCTCCGGGACGGGGCTGGAAGGTGATTTCGTCTGTTGTCAATTCTGTCAACTTGACACGCCGCTTGGTTGGGCGCGGCAGGCCCATCTTTTCCTTTGTCATACAATGACTTCCACTGGTCTGTGTTAGAGTTTCACTGGTCCAGAGGAGGTGCATTTGCACCGTACAGAGGATTGCACCAAAGAGCCGCCTTAAAGGAGGCAGCTTCTCGTCGTCAAACCGCAGGCACTCAGGGCAACCCGAGAAGCGCCGTTGCGCCCACGCAGTCCTCCAAAGAGAACCACAGGGACGTGACTACGGACCAGTCAAAGGAGAGACTTGGGACGCTGCCTTAGTTGCGCATAGGCGGCATCATCTCGTCGTCTCCCTCAATGGTGGCCCTTTTCTAACCTATCGGGGCCAGTATGATGGCCTGAACGGTAGATTGGACGTCTACCTTTGTCTTCTACTTGAATGCCGATGCTTCATACTGCGCAACGAGTTGTGGATTAGCCAACTTCACAGTCTCCTCTAGATGGCAGAGTAGGCCGTACTTATTGACTAAAGTCTTGTAGTTCTGGCCAAGGTCAGATTGGGCGAAAAGCAGAACTAGCTTCAACTCGGCTGAGGTTGTTCTTGCCTTTACGATAGCGCCGTACCGCTTCTTTTCCTCGTCAGGTAAGTCTGTTTCTTCAACTAGCATCAGTGCCCCAAAAAGGAGTCGAACAACTGGCCCAAGTCGATCCTGTCGTAACGTAAAGAAGCTTTCGAAAGCGTCTATTTGATCGCAGAGATTGTAACCTGTCGGCTCGAGCGGTCCTTCTCCAACAACTCGCCCGAACCTGTCAGTTTCTTGTGGCCGCTTTAGCTCGTCGCGATCCCATGCTTCGACCAAGAGCCTAAGCGCTCGGCTGCCTGCCATTCTCTCAGGCCCATGCCCTCCAGTGTGCGTGAAAGAAATGGAATCAATGTGGCTTTCCAAAAGCCGCAGCATACCAAACAGCTTTCCTTCAAGGGACTGCTTCGCAAGTTGTTCTTTTTGTCCCGACAGCTCTTCACGCGTCCGACTTAATTCCTCGCGCTGGAGGGCAAGTTCACTCCGCTGCATGAAGAGAGCGATCAGCAAGCCCGCAAAAGCCCACCCCGAAAACAACGCGTTCGCTCCTCCAAACATGTCGCCAAATGTGCCGGGGGAAGCATCGCCATTTTCCCAGCCAAAGCTGTATGTGACGAAAAATGCATAAAGTATTAATAACAAAGGTACGGTCAGGAACGCCACCGATGTAGCACAGAAGATCATTAATACTGATGTAGTCTTTGATTTGGATGTCTTCTCACTCATTGCCGACCTTGCCTTCCTTATTACATCCGACAAGGCGACGTGTGTGGGAAGCGTGTGTGGTGGCCTTGATCGATACTTAACTTTTCTGCAGCAATAACAGTATATTAGATGATCACCACAAAGATGGCGGAGGAGGTGGGATTCGAACCCACGGTACGCTCTCACGCACGCCGGTTTTCAAGACCGGTGCATTCGACCACTCTGCCACTCCTCCGCAGCACGCTCCTCCTAGTGCGCCCAGATTGATTCGGCAAATGCACATTTTCGCGGCCAGACGCCCGCTGCCCCTTGGGGAAATTCGCCGATCTGCCCTGCGCGGTCTTTTCAAGGGCCGCTCGGTCGGGTTACTCTGCGCCAAAGCCCCTTTCAGGGGGGCGAAGGGCGTGCCGATCCAACGGCGCGACATTCTCGCGGGACATGGGTCGCGGCGCGCGACGACAGCAGGCAAGGACATCGAAGGCATGAGCAGGGACAATCAACCGTTGCGCATCAAGAAAAGCCGCGCAGCGGGCTTGGGCGTGGGCATTTTGGCGCTTGGTTTGCTGGCTGGCTGTGAAGGCGGCGATTTCAAACTTCCCTTCGGCGCGAATGAGGGTGCCAGCGCCCCGCGCAGCACCTCAACCAAACTGGTCGAGCGCGATGTCGAAGCGCCTGAAGTGTTCTCGGCCACGGATGAGGGTCTGTGGGACGGACGCCCTTCGCTTGGCGGGGTCTGGGTCGCGCATCCAGATGTGACCGAGCCTGAGCGCGTGATCGTGCGCAATGAGGCGAACGGCAAATTCGTGATCGGCGCGCTGTTTCGCCGTGAGCGGGAACTGCCCGGCCCGAAATTGCAGATTTCCTCGGACGCTGCCGCAGCACTTGGCATTCTGGCGGGCGCCCCGGCCCCGCTGAACGTGACCGCCCTGCGCCGCGAGGAAAGCGCCGCCTCTGAGGAGAGCTTTTTGGCGGAAAACACCGGCGATGCCGCTGGCACGCTTGCCGCCCCTGCCCCCGTGACGGCCACGGCATTGGAGCCCGCCGCGACCGCGTCGGCCAGTACGGCGGCCAGCACGGCGGCCAATTCAACGTCCACCGCCACAGCCAGCACCACCCCGGCGGCCAAACCGCCAGTCGCCGCGGCCCCGAAACCGGCGCGAACGGCGAGCGGTGCCAAACTGTCCAAACCCTTCGTGCAACTGGGCATCTTCAGCGTTGAGGCCAATGCCACCCGCACTGCCAAACAGATGCGCGGCGCGGGCATGGTGCCCACCGTCAAACAAAGCGCGATCAACAACAAACCCTTCTGGCGCGTGGTCATCGGCCCCGCCACCAGCCAATCCGAACTCGACGCCCTTCTTAAAAAGGTCAAGGCCGAGGGCTTTACCGACGCCTACGCCGTGTCGAACTGACAAACCGGAGGAAATGCTTCCTATGATCCGCCTTTTTGCTGCCGCCGTGGCGCTGGTGCTGACGCTCCAGCCTGCCGCCGCCTTCGATACCCGCGCCACTGCCGCCTATGTGCTGGACCAGACCACCGGCACCGTGCTGCTGGCCAAAAACGCGGATGAGCCGCTGCCGCCTGCGTCGATGTCCAAGCTGATGACGCTCTACATGGCCTTTGAGGCCGTGGAACGCGGCAAGCAGAACGGCGGGCTCGACCTTGTCGAAAAACTGCCCGTGTCCGAACATGCCATGTCCTATGGCGGCTCGACCATGTTTCTGGACACCACCGACCGCGTCTCTGTCGAAGACCTGATCCGGGGCATCATCGTGCTCTCGGGCAACGACGCCTCCGCCGTGATCGCAGAGGCGCTGAGCCCCGATGGCACGGAATACGGCTTTGCCCGGCTGATGACACAGCGAGCGCAGCAGATGGGGATGACCAATTCCACTTTCGCCAACTCCAACGGCTGGCCGCAGGCGGGGCATCTGATGTCGGTGCGCGACCTTGGGTTGCTGGCCAACCGGATCATCTCGGACTACCCGCAGTTCTACCCGCTCTTTGCCGAACGTGAGTTTGCCTTTGATGGCCGTGCGCCGCAGAACAAGACCAACCGCAACCCGCTTTTGGGTCTCGGCATCGGCGCGGACGGTCTGAAGACGGGCCACACCAGCGAAGCGGGCTATGGTCTCGTCGGTTCGGCCAAACAGGGCGACCGCCGGGTGATCTTTGTGCTGTCGGGCCTCGACAGCGCCGCTGCCCGCGCGCAGGAGGCTGAATTGGTGGTCAACTGGGCCTTCCGTCAGTTCACGCAGCGCGATCTGGGCGCGGCGGGCAGCCGCATCGCCGAGGCGCCTGTTGCCCTTGGCACGACCCAATCGGTCGGGCTTGAGCTGAAGGACGATCTGTCGATGCTGGTGCCCGTCACCGGCGGGGATGAGATCGAAGCCGAGGTGATCTATACTGGCCCGTTCCAAGCGCCGATCAGCAAGGGCGACGAATTGGGCGAACTGGTGGTCGACCGGGGCGAATTGCCCGCCATGCGCGTGCCGCTGGTGGCCTCCGCCTCCATCGCGCCGGGGGGGTTCATGGTTAAAATGACCGCCGCCGCGCTGCATCTGATGAACCGCCTTAACGCGGGGCCGCAGGCGACCCCTGACGTGGAAGCGGAAGCTTCGTGACCAGCGTAGAGAAGGCCCGCGCGCCGGGCCTCTTCGTGACGTTCGAAGGCATCGACGGGTCCGGCAAATCCACCCAAGCGCGGCTTTTGGCAGACCATCTGACAGCGCAGGGCCATGACGTCGTGCTGACCCGCGAACCGGGCGGCAGCCCGGGGGCCGAAGAAATCCGCGCGCTGGTGTTGCAGGGCGATCCCGATCGCTGGTCGGCTCAGACCGAAATCCTGCTTTTTACCGCCGCCCGCCGCGACCATCTGGAGCGGACCATTCGCCCCGCCCTGGAGGCAGGAAAGATCGTCATCTGCGACCGTTTTGCTGACAGCACGCGGATGTATCAGGGCCTCTCGCGCGGTGATCTGCGGCAGATGGTGGACGATCTGCATGCGCTGATGATCGGGGTCGAGCCTGACCTGACCCTGTTGATCGACATGGACCCGGCCAATGGGCTGGAGCGTGCCCTCTCGCGCCAGACGGCGGAGGAGCGGTTTGAGGATTTCGGCGTGGAACTCCAAGCGAAGATGCGGGCCGGTTTTCTGAGCCTTGCCGAAGAATTCAGCGACCGTTTCCAAGTGATCGACGGGGGCCGCGATATTGACAGCGTTGCGCGTGATGTGACCACGACCGTGACCGCCCATTTGGGGTGATCGCCCTGCCCGCTTCCCTCTGCGGCGAAACATGCTAGACCGAGACCATGACAGACGACGCCCCCCAGCCAGACCGTGTGGAAGGTGCCCGCCACCCGCGCGACACGCCGAAACTGATCGGCCAAAGCGCAGCCGAGGCCGCCTTTCTCGACGCGTTTAACAGCGGAAAATTGCACCACGCCTGGATGCTGACCGGCCCACGCGGCGTCGGCAAAGCGACGCTGGCATGGCGCATCGCGCGGTTCCTTTTGGCCACGCCCGACCCCGATGGCGGCATGTTCGACCTGCCCCCGGCTGACACGCTTGAGATCGACCCCGAGCATCCTGTCGCCCGCCGTGTGGCCGCCGGGGCCGAAGCGGGGCTGAAATCCGTCACCCGCACGCTGAACCCCGACACCAAGAAAATGCGCAAGCAGATCGTCGTCGATGACATCCGCGCGCTAAACGGGTTCTTCCAGATGTCCGCCGCCGACGGGGGCCGCCGCGTGGTCATCATCGACGACGCGGATGAGATGAACCCCAACGCCGCCAATGCCTTGCTCAAGATGCTGGAAGAACCGCCAGAACGGGCCATTCTGCTGCTGCTGAGCCACCAACCCTCGAGCCTGCTGCCCACCATCCGCTCGCGCTGCCGGACGCTGCGGCTTGGCACGCTCGACGCGGACCAGATGGCCGAGGCGTTGGCCGGCTCGGGGGTGGAGGTCGAAGGCGACCCCGGAGCGCTGGCCGAGCTTTCCGGCGGCTCTGTCGGCGGGGCGCTGCGCCTGTCGCTGATGGGTGGGGTCAAGACCTATGCCGATCTTGTGGGGCTGATCTCTTCGCTGCCGCAACTCGACCGGGGCCGCGCCATCAAGCTGGCCGAAGCCGCAGCACAGCGCGGGGCCGAAGCCAAGCTCGACCTGCTTTTTACCCTGCTCGACCTGCTGTTGGTCCGTCTGGCACGTACCGGGGCCATTGGTGCGCCGCCTGCGCGAGCCGCCTGCCCCGATGAGATCGCCGTGCTGCAACGTCTCTCGCCCAGTCCCGCACAGGGCCGCGCTTGGGCCGATGCCGCGCAACAGATATCCGACCGCGCCCGCCATGGGCTGGCGGTGAACCTTGACCCTGCCGCGCTGGTCCTAGATACCCTGCGGCAGATAGGCCAGACGGCGCCGCGATAGCCGAAAGGACAGCATGACCGACACGCCCCACATCACCGACAGCCATTGCCACCTCGACTTCGAGAGCCTGCAAGAAGACCTGCCCGCCGTCATCGCCCGCGCCGCTGACGCAGGCGTCACGCGCATGGTCACCATCTGCACCCGGCTAAAGAATGAGCCCGCCGTGCGCGCCATTGCCGAGGCGCATGATCCGGTGTTCTACGCCGCGGGCACCCACCCGATGTCCGCCGCCGAAGAGCCGCTCACATCGGTTGATGAACTCCTTGCCCTGACCCAACACCGCAAGATGGTCGGCATCGGTGAGACGGGTCTGGACTATCACTACACCGCCGAGAGTGCCGAGGTGCAAAAGACCTCTCTGCGCATCCATATCGCTGCTGCGCGGGAAAGTGGCTTGCCGTTGATCATCCACGCCCGCGATGCGGATGACGACATGGCCCGCATCCTGCGCGAGGAACATGCGCAAGGTGCCTATTCCTGTGTCATGCATTGCTTCTCCTCCTCGGCTGAACTGGCCCGCGCGGCGCTGGAACTGGGGTTTTACCTCTCGATGTCGGGCATCACCGCCTTTCCCAAGTCGCGGGACTTGCGTGATATCTTCAGCCAAGCCCCACTCGACCGCATCCTTGTGGAAACCGACGCGCCCTACCTCGCGCCGCCCCCGCATCGGGGCAAGCCGAATGAGCCCGCCTTCACCGCCCATACCGCCCGCCGCGCGGCAGAGACCTTTGGCCTCGACTACGCCGATTTCGCGGCCCGCACGCAGGCGAATTTCGAGCGGCTCTTTGCGAAAGCCGCCGCTTGGGAGCCCGCGCGCTGATGGCTGAGCTGCGGGTGACCATATTGGGCAGCGGCTCTTCCGGGGGCGTGCCGAGGATCGGCGGCCACTGGGGGGACTGCGACCCGAATGAGCCCAAAAACGCCCGCCGCCGCTGCTCGATCCTTGTGGAGCGGGTGACGGATGCGGGCACAACCACCGTTCTGATCGACACCTCCCCCGACATGCGCAGCCAACTTCTCGACGCGGGCGTCGGACGGCTTGATGCGGTGATCTACACCCATGCCCATGCGGACCACGTGCACGGGCTGGATGACCTGCGCATGGTGGTAATGAACATGCGCGCCCGCCTGCCGGTCTGGGCCGATGCGCCCACGCGGGACGCGCTGATCGAGCGCTTCGGCTATGCTTTCGTGCAGCCCGAATGGTCCAGCTATCCGCCCATCCTCGACATGCATGACATCACGGGCGAAGTCCGCATCGACGGCCCCGGCGGCACGCTCGAATTCGCGCCCTTTACCGTGACCCACGGCAATATCGACGCGCTTGGCTTTCGCTTTGACGATATCGTCTATTTGCCCGATGTCTCGGCCATTCCCGAGGACTGCTGGCCGATGATGGACAGCCTGCGCTGCTGGATCGTCGATGCGCTGCGCCGTGACCCGCATCCAACCCATAGCCATTTGGCGCAGACGTTGGAGTGGATCGACCGGGTGGCCCCACAAACCGCCGTTCTGACCAATATGCACAACGATCTTGATTACCACACCGTCGCCGCAGAGACGCCGGATCATATTCAACCGGCCTATGACGGGCTGACCCTTCATTTCCCCCTTCCTCATTCAGACTAGGCGGCGCCGGGCGCAGGCCAGAGGGTCGGCGCCCCCGGCGAGCCCCCAAAAGGCCCCTTTTAAGTGCAAACTCTTTTAGACGTTATTCTGCCGGTCTTTCTGGTCATCGGCTTTGGTTACGTGGCAGTCTGGCGCGGGCTGTTCCCCGTCTCTGGCATCGACGGGGTGATGAAATTCACCCAAAATTTCGCCATCCCCTGCCTGTTGTTCCAAGCCATTGCCCGCATTGATCTTTCCAGCAGCTATGACCCGCGTCTTCTAAGCAGTTTCTACGGCGGGGCGGCGCTGTGCTTTGCGCTTGGCATCCTCGGCGCGCGGGTGCTCTTTCGCCGCGATTGGGAGGACAGTGTGGCGATCGGGTTTTGTTGCCTGTTCTCGAACTCGATCCTCTTGGGCCTGCCGATCACCGAACGCGCCTATGGGCCAGAGGCGCTGGCCGGGAACTATGCGATCCTGTCGTTCCACGCGCCCTTTTGCTATGGCTTGGGCATCACGGTCATGGAATTCGTGCGCAACCGCGGGCAATCGGGCCTGTCGCTGTTGCGCAACGTCAGCCGCGCGATGTTCCGCAACGCGCTGGTGATTGCGATCCTCGGGGGGTTTGCCGTCAACCTCAGCGGCTTGCCGATCCCCGGCGTGGTGGATGACGCGCTGTCGCTCATTGTCCGCGCCGCTCTGCCTGCCGCCCTCTTTGCGCTTGGCGGGGTGCTGCTGCAATACAAGCCCGAAGGCGACATGAAAGCGATCCTCATGGTCTGCGCCATCGCCCTCTTGGTACATCCCGCGCTGGTCTGGAGCTTTGGCACCATGTTTGACCTGCCGCAGGCGGGATTTCGGTCCGGCGTGCTAACGGCGGCCATGGCACCGGGGTTCAACGCCTATATTTTCGCCAATATGTACGGCCGCGCGCGCCGTGTCGCGGCAAGCTCCGTGCTGATCGCGACGGGCAGTTCGATCTTGACGGTATGGCTTTGGTTGACGGTTCTGGGTTGAACGAAAGCGTCCGCGAAAAGCCTGAAATATCCGTCATTTAAGAGGAGAAGTGGTGCGGGTGAAGGGACTCGAACCCCCACGCCATAGGCGCCAGAACCTAAATCTGGTGCGTCTACCAATTCCGCCACACCCGCACTGCACCAACCGGTGCCCGCGCTGA
Source organism: Sulfitobacter sp. LC.270.F.C4 (assembly GCF_032922545.1). NCBI lineage: Bacteria > Pseudomonadati > Pseudomonadota > Alphaproteobacteria > Rhodobacterales > Roseobacteraceae > Sulfitobacter > Sulfitobacter sp. LC.270.F.C4. Next base: position 2,430,611 of record NZ_CP136692.1, read on the forward strand.
TTAGCAAACCCGCGCGGCAGATGCGAGAGCAAAAAAGCACAAGACATTAACCAGATGTTTGCATATGGTTGGTGATACCTGAGGCAGGTACAATAGAAAGAGACGCCCATGAAACCGAATACGGTCGGGTGCGTAGGCGACAACGATCGCCGTGGGGGGCAGTTTTCCCCATTTGCTGCGCTGGACACCGGTCTTGTGCAGGGCGCCCTTATTCTGACGCTGGACGGTGAAATCCCGGTTGAGTTCCTCTCGGTCGGGGATCGGGTCATCACGCGCGACAGTGGCTTTGCCAAAATCCTCCATATTCAACGCACGACCCGCAAGGTGCGGCGCATCGCGCTGGCGGCAGGATCGCTGGGCCACACGCGGCCCGAACGCGATGTGCAGCTCGCCGGAGATCAGATGCTGCTGGTGCGCGATTGGCGCGCGCGGGCGCTTTTCAACTCCGAACGCGCCTTGGTCGCAGCGCGCGCATTGGTCGACGAGGAATTCATCACCGATCTGGGTGAGGAAGAGACGACGTTGATCCAGATTTTCTGCAACGGCCCGCATATCATCTATGCCGATGGGCTGGAGCTTGGCACCGCCGATGCCGCCCGCGCCCGCGGCGCGGTGCTGCACGCCGCTTAGACCCCCAAGTCGCGCAACACCTGTGGCATCAGGTCCGGCAGGTCCTCAGCGATCAGCCCCGGCCCGTGCAGCAACGCCGCCTCCGCATGCATCCATGTGGCGAGGGTGGCCGCCTCTACCGGTGCGACCCCCCGCGCGAGCAGGCCGGTAATAAGCCCCGCCAACACATCGCCCGCCCCCGCAGTGGACAACCACGGCGTCGCGCGGTCTTGGGTCGCACGGTGACGCCGCAGGTCCCCCTCTGGCGTGGCGATGATCGTCTCGGGCCCTTTCAGCAAGACCACGCACCCAAATCGCACGGCAGCATCCCGGGCGGCCTGCGCTTTGGCGCCCTGCCCCTCAGCCTTGGCGGCCTCCGCCAAATCGGGGGCCAGCCGGGCGAACTCTCCCATATGGGGGGTCAGGACGCAGCCGGGGTGAAGGGCGGCGCGCAGATCGGCGTCTTGTGACAGCAGGGTGATCGCATCGGCGTCCAGAACAACTTGGGGCGCGGCAAGGGCGGCCTTGACCATGTCCGCCGCACGCGCCCCCAATCCCAAGGCGGGACCAAGGCAAAGCGCATTGATCCGGCTGTCTTTCAACGCCTCCGACAGCGCCGCGCCATCCGGCACTCTTTGCAGCATGATCGCCGTGACTTGCATCGCCGTTTCAAGCTGCGCCGCTGGCGGCACGCCCAATGTCACAGCCCCGGCGCCGATCCTCAGTGCCGCGCGCGCCGCCATCCGTGCGGCACCGGTCTGGCCCGGGCCGCCGGACAGGATCAGCGCATGGCCGTAGTCGTATTTATGCCCCGGCTGCTTGCGCAACAGTGCAACATCAAGGCTCTCGCGGGTGATCTCGGAAATGGTCATGCAATGGGATCTAGCAACTGCCGCCCAAAGGTACAGCCTGAGACCGATTCACGAATGCTTATTTTTTAGGCGAGGTGCGCAAATTCTCAGCGCCCCTTGGCAAATGCATCCGCCGCGCCATGTTACCCCCTGCCCGGCGCTGGACGTTACGCGGGCAGGATGCTCTGTCGAAACCAGAGCATAAATGCGCGGGAATTGTCAGGGGAATACCATGAAAAAGATCGAAGCCATCATCAAGCCGTTCAAACTCGACGAAGTCAAAGAAGCCCTTCAAGATGTGGGCGTTCAAGGCCTCAGCGTGATTGAAGTAAAAGGCTTCGGCCGTCAAAAAGGCCACACCGAACTCTACCGTGGTGCGGAATATGTTGTAGATTTCCTTCCCAAAGTGAAGGTGGAAGTGGTATTGGATGACGATCAGGTCGATGCCGCTATTGAGGCCATCGTCGACGCCGCCAAAACGGAGAAAATCGGTGACGGCAAAATCTTCGTTTCCCCTGTAGAACAAACAATTCGCATCCGTACCGGTGAATCCGGTTCAGACGCACTTTGACATCGGCCTTCGGGCCCAGACTACGAATAGACCATAAAGGACCTACACGATGGATACCCAGGAATTCCTGAGCAAAATCAAAGATGAAGGCATCGAATATGTCGACATCCGCTTCACTGACACCCGCGGCGCCTTGCAGCACGTTACCATCGTAAGCGATCTGGTCGACGAAGATTTCCTCGAAGAAGGCTTCATGTTCGACGGCTCGTCCATCGCAGGTTGGAAAAGCATCGAAGCCTCCGACATGAAGCTGATGCCCGACGTCAGCACCGCCTATGTCGATCCCTTCTATGCAGAAACCACGATCTGTCTGCATTGCTCCATCGCCGAGCCCGACACCGGCGAAAGCTATGAGCGTGACCCCCGCGGCACCGCCGAAAAAGCCGAAGCCTATCTGCGCTCCTCCGGCATCGGCGACAATGCCTACTTTGGCCCCGAGGCCGAGTTCTTCCTTTTCGACAACGTCAAGTTCTCGAACAAGATCAACAAGGTATCTTACGAAGTTGACGCATCCGACGGCTCGTGGAACTCCGACACCGATTATGAAATGGGCAACATGGGCCACCGCCCGGGCCTCAAGGGCGGCTACTTCCCGGTGAACCCGGTGGACGAAGCCCAAGACCTGCGCGCCGAGATGCTTTCGACGATGAAGCGCCTTGGCATGAAGGTCGACAAGCACCACCACGAAGTTGCGTCCTGCCAGCACGAACTGGGTCTCATCTTTGGTGAGTTGACCGAACAGGCGGACGAAATCCAGAAATACAAATACGTGGTTCACAACGTGGCTCATGCCTATGGCAAGTCGGCCACCTTCATGCCCAAGCCGATCTTTGGCGACAACGGCTCTGGTATGCACGTGAACATGTCGATCTGGAAAGACGGCAAGCCGCTGTTTGCAGGCGACAAATACGCCGACCTCAGCCAAGAAGCGCTGTGGTTCATCGGCGGCATTCTGACCCACGCCAAATCGCTCAACGCCTTCACCAACCCGACGACCAACAGCTACAAGCGTCTGATCCCGGGTTTTGAAGCCCCCGTTCTGCGCGCCTATTCCGCGCGCAACCGGTCGGGCTGCGTACGTATCCCATGGACCGAAAGCCCCAAAGCCAAGCGCGTTGAGGCCCGTTTCCCCGATCCGGCGGCGAACCCCTATCTGGCCTTCTCGGCCCTCTTGATGGCTGGCCTTGACGGCATCAAGAACAAGATCGATCCGGGCGAGGCGATGGACAAGAACCTCTATGACCTGCCCGCAGAAGAGCTGGCGGACATCCCGACAGTGGCCGGTTCGCTGCGCGAAGCGCTGGACGAACTGTCCAAGGACATGGACTACCTGCTGGCCGGTGACGTGTTCACCCGCGACCAGATCGAAGGCTATATCGGGCTGAAGATGGAAGAGGTTCTGAAATTCGAACAGACCCCACACCCCGTCGAATTCGGCATGTACTACAGCTGCTGATCCATCCCCGCCCTACCGGGCGATTGGAGAAATTAGAAAGGGCGCGGTTCATTCCGCGCCCTTTTGCATGGCCCCCCCCCGGAACAGAGCCTCCCGTGCCGCGTTGGCTTGGCAGAGCAGCGAGAGAGGGGTGCGGATCATGGCCGAGGATTTAACGGCGCTGACGGATGTTGTTGACGAGCTGAAAGACGCCTCCCAGGGGAAAGACACCGTTGAAGTCGGCCAATTGATCGACGCGCTAGACCAACGGGGCTACGGCCCTGCCCTTGCTGTCATTCCGCTGATGGAGCTTACCCCCTTGGGCGGCATTCCCGGTTTCCCAACCGTTCTGGCGCTGTTGGTCGGCATCCTCGCGTTGCGGCTGCTGCTGGGCTATGAGCATTTTTGGGCCCCGAACTGGCTGCGCGAACGATCTCTGAAATCCGAAAAGGTGTTAAAGTCGGTTGAGTGGCTGCGGCCCGTGTCAGAATGGATCGACGACAAGTTGCATGCCCGGCTGTCCCGCTTTGCAGGCCCCACCGGTCAAAAGGTCGCCTGTGTCGTCATCCTTTGCCTTTGCTTCTCCGTCCCGCCGCTTGAGGTGGTGCCCTTTGCCACCTCGGCACCGATGATCGTGATCTCGATCTTCGGGCTGGCGCTGCTCTATCGTGACGGCCTGCTGATGCTGCTGGCCTTCATCGGGGCGGGCATTGCGGGACTTGCCGGCGCGTCCTATTTTCTAGGCGGCTGACCGCAACCCGCCCCACCATCGCCATAAAAGGGCCACAGGACCTAAGCAATCTTTAACGAGACCCTGCAAAGGAAGCAGATAAGATGGCGACTTCCACGACGACCTTCAACGAGCGGCTGACCCGCATTGAACAGCGCGCAAAACGCGCGGAAGGCAAGCACCGCCGCGCCAAACGCAGCCGAAAAGGGCTGATGTTTCTGGTGACCCTCGGTTTGCTGTTCGGCGGGGCGAGTTTTGCCCAAGATAGTGCCCCGCAGGTCAATGCCTGGGCAGGCACTGCGATCGAATATGTCCGCGCGCTGCTGCCGCGCTGAGGGTCAAAGATTATACCTTTCCTTCACCAACTGAGTTGAACCGTTGTCCAGACGGGCTAACCTCTGATCGGCACACAGACGCAGAGGGTCAAACTCATGTTCAAATCACTTTTCACCACCACCGCGGCCATCTGCACCTTTATGGCCGCGCCCGCATTGGCAGCCCAATGCGGCAATACGGCCAATGGCTTTGAGGCCTGGAAAGGCGCTTTCGCCCAAGAGGCCCGCGCCGCCGGAGTAGGCCAGCGCGGACTGGATGCCTTGGCCAGCGCCCGCTACGCCAATGGGACCATCGCCGCTGACCGGAACCAGAAATCCTTTAAATATTCCCTGTCCAAGTTCATGCAGGTGCGTGGCGCGGATACGATCGTGGCCCAAGGCCGCAAGCGTAAAGCCCGCAGTGCGGGGCTCTTTAACGCGCTTGAGCAGCGCTATGGCGTGCCCGCGGGGGTTTTGCTGGCGATTCACGGGATGGAAACAGGCTTTGGCGGTTTCATGGGCAATAGCGCGGTCGTCTCGGCGATCACGACGCTGGCCTATGATTGCCGCCGCTCCGACTTTTTCGTGCCCCACGCCATCGGTGCCCTAAAGCTGGTGGACCGCGGCGCGATCACGCCCAACACCCAAGGCGCGAAACACGGTGAGCTTGGCCACACCCAATTCCTGCCCGGCAACGCGCTGACCTATGGTGTCGATGGCAATGGTGATGGCCGCGTGGATTTCTATAACGAAGTCGACGCGCTCGCCTCGACCGCCAATTTCCTGCGCCAGAAAGGCTGGCAGCCGGGGGCTGGCTATCAGGAGGGGCAGCCGAACTTCCGCGTCATTCAGGCATGGAACGCGGCGGGCGTCTATCAAAAGGCCATCGCCATCATGGCCAGCCGCATCGACGGCTAAGAACCACTTAACCTTTGTTAAGCCGCGGCGCGTCCCCTTGGGGCGCGCCGCTTGCGTTTGTGGGCTCAGCGGGCCTCTGAGCCCGTTTAATTCCCACAGGCCAACGGGTTCCCTGCAATCTTTTGGTCTGACCGGGGAACCGCCCGCAGCGTCAGTCGTTGGACTGTAGATAAGATAATTACTGCAGACGAATGGAGGGACCCATGCACGGAATTTTCTACCTCATCGGCCTGATCGTGGTCGTTCTCGCGATCCTGAATCTCGTATTTTAAAGGAGGTCACCATGCCCGACGACAAAAACACACAGACCCAAACCGCCGCCGCGAAAGAGCAGGCGACCGCTGCAAAAGACAAAGCCGCCGCTGCCGCCAGCAGTGCTGCCGAGAGCGCCAAGGCACAGGCCCGGGACGTGGCCGACACCGTATCTGCCGAAGCTACCAACTATGCCTACCAAGCGCGTGACACCGCCGCCGACGAAGTCAAAGGCGTCGCATCCGCACTGCGCACCGCAGCCGATGAGCTGCGCAGCGGCTCCCCCCAGGAGCGCAGCTTTAGCCAACTCGCCGATGGCCTTGCCGATGTCTCAGACACAATGCGCGACAAAGATCTGGGCGAGATGATGGGCGACCTTAATGGCTTTGCCAAGCGCAACCCGCTGGTCTTCCTTGGTGGCGCTGCCCTTCTGGGCTTTGTGGCGACCCGCTTTGCCAAAGCGTCCAGCGACCGGCCTCAGGGCGGCTATGGCGGCAGCGGCGTCGAATATGACGACGACGACCGCATCGACCGGCCCATGCCCGGTACGCCGCCCACAGGTGCCGCAAGCACCGTGCCCGGCCGCACCGCCGCACAGCCGACCCCGCAGCCTGCCGCGCCCAACGTCGTAACAGGAGAGAAAGCATGACCACCGAAAGCAATAAATCCGCCGGGAGCCTGCTGACCGAAGCACTCTCCCACGTCAGTTCCCTGATGCGCAAAGAGGTCGATCTGGCCCGCGCCGAAGTGAACGAGAACCTGAAACATGCGGGCGTGGCCATTGGGCTGATCGTCGGCGCCGTTGTCGTGGCCCTCACTGCACTGAATGTGCTGAGCGCCGCCCTCGTCGCCGCCCTGACCGAAGCTGGCATCGCCGCTGGCTGGTCCGCCGTGATCGTCGGCGTTCTTCTGGCCATCGTCGCCTATGTGATGGTCCAGAAAGGCACCAGTGATCTGAAACTCAGCAGCCTTGCGCCGACCCGCACCGCCAAAAACGTCAAGCGTGACGCAGCAACCATGAAGGAGGTCTACGATGACAAATGACTCCAGAAACCCCGAAGAAATTGAACGCGAAATCGAACGGGAGCGCGCCGGTCTGGCCGACACGCTGGACGATTTGCAAGACCGCTTCTCGGTCGAAGGCATCGCGCGTCAGTTTTCTGACCAGTTCCGCGAACATGGCGGCGACTGGGGTCGCTCCATCTCTGACGCGGCCAAGCGCAACCCGGTTGCTCTGGCGCTGACGGGTGCTGGTCTGGCGTGGATGATGTTCGGCAGCGGCAACAGCCGTGACCGCCGTGGCTACGAAGGGCTGGACCGCGACCGCGCACATCCCGTGCCGGTGCCGGTGACCAACACCGAAAGCCGTCCCGCCGTGCGTGACGCACGCCGCTCCTCCGCCCCTGCAAGCGCCTATGCCTCCAGCTATGGCTCCGAGCGTGGCGCAGGTGACAATGTGCCCGCATGGGCCCGTGATGTGCATCATGATGACGATGATAGCCGTGGCTTGGGCGACCGTGCCCGCTCTGCTGCTGGTAGCGTAAAGGGGGCCGCAGGCTCCGCCGCGAGTGGTGTGTCCGGTGCCGCAGGCTCCGCCGCCGGTAGCGTCAAAGGCGCTGCAAGCTCGGCTGCTGGTCGTGCCCGCTCTGCCGGGTCGTCGGTTGCCAGCGGTGCCCGCTATGCCCGTGATCGCGCGTCTTATGGTGCAAGCTCTGCCGTAGACAGCATCCGCAGCACCGCCAGCGGCGCCGCCCATAGCGTGCGTGACAGCGCCAATGCTGCCAACGAGCGTGCCCATGTGCTGCGCGACCGTCTGTCGGAAGGCACCGAGAACATGACCGCCGAAGCGCGTGAGCGCATCGTGATGGCCCGTGCTCGTGCCGTCGATGCGTGGAATGCCGGTGGCCGCTATGCCCGTCAGGGCGGTGAGCGTGCCTCGGATATGTTCGAAGAGCATCCGATGGTTGCTGGTGCATTGGCCCTCGCAGTGGGTGCTGCCATCGGTGCCGCCCTGCCCCGCAGCCGCACCGAAGACGCCTATCTGGGCGAGCACAGCGATGCGCTCTTTAACGAAGCCGAGCGTATCTACGTGGAAGAGCGTGACAAGCTGAGCAAAGTAGCCAAGGCCGCCACGGATGAGGCAGGCAAAGTCTTGAAAGAGACGAAAGCCAACGCCGATGCCGCAGCCGACGAAGAGACCGCCGCCGACGCCGCCGTGAAAAAGGCCAAGGAAAGCGGTCAGCGCGTTGCAGATGCTGCCAAAAACGAAGCCGACAAGCAAAAGCTCGGCGACGTGAAGAGCTAAGCGATACCATTGCCCGCTCCCGGTACCCGGGGGTGGGCTCCTTTTTTACGACAATAATTGCAAGTCAGAGGTACGATTATGGCGCGCGGACGTGAAGCGGAAACGCCGATGGAGATACCGGCCCCCGGATGGAAAGACATCCTGTTTCGGGTCAAGGATGAAATCGCCGCCGATCACGTGTCGCTCGTTGCCGCCGGTGTTGCCTTTTATGCGCTGCTGGCGATTTTTCCCGCTGTCACCGCGCTGATGGCGCTGGCCGGGCTGGTGATGGAGCCTGCACAGGTCACCGCCCAGCTTGAAGCGCTCACCAACCTCATTCCCAAAGAAGCTGCAACCATCATTCTCGATCAGGCCGTTGCCGTGACCGGGTCGGAAGAGACGGGGCTCGGCTGGGCCTTTCTCATCGGTCTGGGTCTTGCGCTCTACTCTGCCTCCAAGGGCGTTGGCAGCCTGATGGAAGGTCTCAACGTGGCCTATGATGAGAATGAAACCCGTGGTTTCGTCACCAAATTGATCTGGACACTGGGCCTCACTGTGATGTTGATCGGTGTGCTGCTCTTGGGTCTTGCCGCGACACTGGCGGTGCCTGCGGTAGTCGCCTTCCTCGCCCTGCCGGATTGGGTTGAGACATTGCTTACCTATGGCAGTTGGGTATTGCTTGCCGCGCTCACAACGCTCGCGCTGGCCGTGCTTTACCGCTATGGCCCCGCCCGCGATGACGCAGAGTGGAAATGGCTCACCCCCGGCTCCGTCATTGCCTGCATCCTGTGGATCGTCGCCTCTGTCGGCTTTTCGATCTACGTCAGCAACTTCGGCAGCTATAACGAGAGTTTCGGCAGCATGGCCGGGGCGATCATCCTGCTGATGTGGCTGTGGATTTCGGCCTTCATCGTGCTCTTGGGGGCCGAGTTCAACTCCGAAATGGAAGCCCAGACCCGTAAGGACAGCACCACCGGTCCAGAAGAGCCGATGGGCCACCGCGACGCGGTCAAGGCCGACAGGCTGGGCCGCGCCAAGGGTAAATAGGAGGGGATCCAATGGCACCGCGCGCACTCTGGAAAGGTCAGCTTCGCCTCTCATTGGTGTCGATCCCGGTCGAGATATTCTCGGCTACCAAGACCAGTTCCAAGGTCTCTTTTCGGCAGATCCACAAACCCTCGGGCAAGCGGGTTCGCTATGAGAAATCCGTGCCCGGAATCGGGCCGGTCAAGGCAGAAGATATCGTCAAAGGCTATGAGGTCGGCAGTGACGAATATATCCTGCTTGACCCCGACGAGGTGGATGAGATCAAACTCGAGACGAAGAAGACCTTTGAGCTGGTGCAATTCGTCGACGCCTGCGAGATCTCCCCGCTCTATTTTGACAAACCCTATTACATCACCGCCTCCGACGATCTGGCCCAAGATGCCTACCGCGTGGTGCGCGACGCGCTGCGCCAAGCGGGCAAGGTCGGTTTGGGGCAGGTCACCATGCGCGGCAAAGAATATCTGGCCTGCGTCAAACCCTGTGGCGACGGGCTGCTGATGGAGACGCTGCACTACGCCGATGAGCTGCGTGAGGCGGATCAGATTTTCACCGATATCGAGGATGAGAAGACCGACAAGGACCTGCTCGATGTGGCGACATCGCTCATCGACAAGAAAACAGCCCCCTTCGACGCCTCCGCCTATACCGACAAATATGCCGAAGCGATGCAAAAGCTTTTGGATGCGAAGGTGAAGAACAAGAAAACCCCGCGCGTGCAAACCGGGGATGACGGCCCTGCCGAGGGCGAGAATGTCATCGACTTGATGGGCGCATTGAAAGAGAGCCTGAAGGAAGCGGGCGGTAAATCCAGCGCCAAGAAGAAGGCGCCGCGCAAGAAGGCCTCGTGATGGCCAAATCCCCCGACAGGCTTGCCAATTATAACGCCAAGCGCGATTTCGAGACGACAGCCGAACCCCGTGGCCAGATCGGCAGCGGCGCGGGCCAAAGCTTCGTTGTCCAAAAACATGACGCCACCCGCCTGCACTATGACTTTCGTCTTGAATGGGAAGGGGTGCTGCTGAGCTGGGCCGTCACCAAAGGCCCCTCTCCCGACCCATCCGAAAAGCGTCTTGCCGTGCGGACAGAGGATCACCCCCTCGACTACGGCGGGTTCGAAGGGACGATCCCAAAGGGGCAATATGGCGGCGGCACTGTGATGCTCTGGGACCGGGGCACTTGGATGCCGCAGGGCGATGTCGCCAAGGGGTTGAAGGACGGCAAGCTCAAATTCACGCTGCAAGGCCAGCAGATGCAGGGCGGTTGGACACTGGTCCGAATGCGGGGCCAGGAAAAACGCGAGAACTGGCTGCTGATCAAGGAACGAGACGACTATGCCCGCGATGTGCCAGATGGGCTGACCAAGGGCACCGCCCGGTCGATCACCACAGGCCGCACCATGGCGGAAATCGCCAAGGATGCCCCCGCGAGAGATGTCGCGGACCCACAGCCCAAGCCCAAAGGCAAGAACCCCAGCTTCGTCAAACCACAGCTTGCCACGCTCGTTTCCGACGCGCCCGAGGGGGAGGATTGGATGCATGAGACGAAATTCGACGGCTACCGCTGTCTGGTCTCACTCGGCAAGGGCGGTGCGCGGCTCTTTACCCGCTCGGGCAAGGATTGGACCGACAAATTCAACGGGCTCGGCCATGCTTTTGATCCGCTGCCCTGCGACCGCGCCCTGCTGGACGGAGAGGTCATGGCGGCCAAGATCAATGGCTCTGCGTTTTCATCGCTGCAAAAGGCGCTGAAAGAGGGGCATCCGCTGGTCTTTTACGCTTTCGATTTGCTGTCGCTTGATGGCGATGACTTTCGGGATGAGGCACAAAAGGACCGCCGCGCGCGTCTGGCAAAGTTGCTTTCCGGCGTGCCAGCGGGCGGGCCGTTGCGGCTGAGCGAACATGTTGTGGGTCATGGCCCCGAAGTCTTTGACCGCGCGTGCAAAGCCGGGGCCGAGGGGATCATCAGCAAACGTATCGACGCGCCCTACTCCGGCAGACGCAGCAAGAATTGGCTCAAGGTCAAATGCACCCGGCGGCAGGAATTCGTCATCATCGGCTATTCCCCCTCTGACAAAAAGGGCCGCGCCTTTGCCTCGCTCCTGTTGGGCAGTCATGAGGGGGGTGAATTGCGCTATAAAGGCCGTGTCGGCACGGGGTTTTCCGAAGCGGTGATGGCCGATCTTGCCCGTGCCATGACCGCCCGCAAAACCCCGCCCGCCAGCGACGTGCCAGCCGAGGTTGCGCGGGATGCCAAATGGGTCCGCGCCGATCTGGTGGCCGAGGTCGACTTTACCGAATTCACCGCCGATGGCGTGATCCGCCACGGCAGTTTTCTGGGCCTGCGTCAGGACAAGGACGCCGGCCAAGTGACATTGGAGGAACCGCAGGAGGAGCCGAAGATGGGCGATGACAGCCAAATCGGCGGCGTGCAGATCAGCAACGCCGACCGCAAGGTTTTCCCCGATTCCGGTTGCACCAAGGGTGACGTGGCGCGGCATTACGCGCGTGTCGGCCCGCGCATGATTGAACTCATGGGCCATCGCCCTCTGTCGCTGTTCCGCTGCCCCTCGGGGATCGACGGGCAATGTTTCTTTCAAAAACACGACAGTGGCGGGATGCCTGATGCACTGTCGCGGGTATCGATTGAGGAAAGCGATGGCGACGCGGCGGATTACCTCTATGCCACGCGGCCCGAAAGCTTGATCGCGGCCGCGCAGATGGGCAGTCTGGAATATCATATCTGGGGCGCGCGGGTTGACCGGTTGGACCGCCCCGACCGGCTGGTCTTTGACCTTGACCCCGATGAGGGGCTGGACTGGCCCGATGTCCGCGCGGCAGCCTTTGAGCTGCGCGACGCGCTGGCGGCTCTGGGCCTGCAGTCGGGTGCCATCGTCACCGGCGGCAAGGGCGTGCACGTCTGGCTGGCCTTACGCCGGACACGCGGCTGGGAGACGGTCAAGCTGTTCTCCAAGACCTTTGCCCATGTCATGGCGGCGCAGAACCCTGATCGCTATGTCGCGACCATGTCCAAGGCCAAGCGCAAGGGCCGCATTTTCATCGATTGGCTGCGCAATGAACGCGGGTCTACGGCCATCGCGCCCTATTCCCTGCGCGCGCGCCCCGGTGCGCCGGTCGCCGTGCCGGTAACGTGGGAAGAGTTGGGAAACCTCGACAGCGCCAACGGGTTCCGCATGGGCGATATCGCCGCGCGGCTGGATCGGCCCTGCCCCGCGCTGGCGGTCCAAGACGATCTGCAATCGCTGACCGATGGGGTGATCAAGAAGCTGCAGGCTTGGTCTGAAACCTAGCGGTTATCTTTCGCGCACCGGGACGGGCACAACATCGTGCCCTGCGCGAGATTGGCCGCGGAGGCCCGCGGCCAATGAGGTTACTGGCCGAGCGCTTGCCCCAGATCAGCACCAAGGTCTTCGACATCCTCAATCCCGACCGAGAGCCGCAGCAGCCCTTCGGGGATCCCGGTGTGCGGCTCAATCGTGTGGCGATGCTCGACAAGGCTTTCCACACCGCCAAGCGACGTGGCGCGGTGGAAAAGCTGCAACCGCCCTGCCGCTTTCAGCGCCGCTCCCGCCCCGCCTTTGACGACAAATGACAACAGCCCGCCATAGCCCCCGCTCATCTGCTGCGCAGCAAGGGCGTGGCCGGGATGGTCCGGCAGGCCGGGATACATCACCTGTTCGACCTGAGGGTGATCCGCCAGAAACTCCGCCAATGTCATGGCATTGCGGGACATCTCGCGCATTCTGAGCGGCAGGGTGCGCATGCCGCGCGCCAGCAACCACGCCTCCATCGGGCCGATCACCGCGCCTGCCTCGTTCCGGTCATCGCGGATCATCTGCCAGCGCGGCGCGCCTGCGTCATTGGTGGCAAGCGAGCCGGCCAAAACATCGGAATGGCCGTTGATCCCCTTGGTGGCCGAATGCATCACGATATCCGCGCCATGCTCGAGCGGGTGGCTCAGCACCGGCGAAGCCGCCGTGCTATCGACCACTAGCGTCGCGCCGACCTCATGCGCGGCGGCGGCGGCCCCGGCGATATCGGTGATCCGCAGCCATGGGTTCGAAGGGGTCTCGATCAAACACAGGTCAGGCTTTTCGGCCCTGCAAAGTGCTGCAAAGGCATCAAGATCGCTGGCGTCCACCTCATGCAGCGCAATCTGCCGACGGGTGCAGAAATCGCGGATCCATTTCGTCGTGCCCCAGTAAATCTGGCTTTGCACCACCACGCTCGCGCCATTGGGCACGGTGCGGAAGACCGCCGCGATGGCGGCCATGCCCGAGGGGAAAATGAGCGTCTCCTCGGCCCCTTCGAGCGCGTTCAGAATACGCTCTGCCACACGGGTGTTTTCATTGTGCGAGCGCAGATAGACGTTGTCGGGATTGACCAGATCGTAGTTCTCATCGCGCAGATAGGTGGTGGCAAATTGCACCGGCGGCACCACCCCGCCCGAAGCGGGATCGACGGCGCCTGCGGCCTGAGCCGCGATGGTGGCAGGGTGCAATTGGGGTTTGGGAGGCTGTGCCAAGTGGTTTCTCCAACAGATGTTTTCTCAAGTGGTATACAAAGCAACAAGCCGGGGCAAATGGGATCACGGCCAGTGCTTTCACGTAACGCTTGGGTGAGCAGAGAGCCGCGGCCCTTGATCCACCGGCATAACATGTCACCTTTGACGCACCCCAAACTGGAGCGCCCCATGGCCACTGAACGCATCACATTCCCCGGCCCGGATGGCACGGAACTGGCCGCCCGGCTGGACATGCCCGAAGGGCCGCATCTGGCGACCGCGCTATTTGCGCACTGCTTTACCTGTGGCAAGGACATCCCCGCCGCGCGGCGTATCGCCGGGCGGTTGGCGGCGATGGGCATCGCCGTGCTGCGGTTTGATTTTACCGGGCTGGGCCATTCGGGCGGTGAGTTTGAGAACACCTCGTTTTCCTCCAACGTCGACGACTTGATCGCTGCCTGCAGCTATCTATCGAGCCGCGACATGGCCCCGGCGCTGTTGATCGGTCATTCTCTGGGCGGAGCGGCGGTACTGAAAGCCGCGGCGCAACTTGCCCATGTCAAAGCCGTCGCCACCCTCGGCGCGCCCTTCGATCCGGCCCATGTCACCCATAATTTCGCTGAAAGCCTGCCCGAGATTTCGGCCAATGGCAGTGCTGAGGTCAATCTTGGCGGGCGGCCTTTCACCATCAGTCAGGGCTTTATCGACGATGTGCAGGGCGCCTCCCTCGCCCCTGATATCGCCAAGCTGAAAGCCGCGCTGCTGGTGCTCCACGCCCCGCGGGATGAGATTGTCAGCATCGACAACGCGGGCCAAATTTTCTTGGCCGCGAAACATCCGAAAAGCTTTGTCACGCTGGACGATGCCGATCACCTGATCACCCGCGCGGGCGATGCCGAATATGCAGCCGAGATCATCGCCACATGGGCGGATCGCTATATGACACTGAAATCCCCCGCCCCGCCCCCCGGCGCGCCGGAGGGAATCGTGCGCGTGACCGAAGCCGACGCCGATGGGTTCTTGCAAGACGTGAACGCAGGCCCCCACCACCACGCTTTGGCGGATGAGCCGCTGGCTTATGGCGGCACCAATCGCGGCATGTCGCCCTATGGGTTTTTATCTGCGGGCTTGGGCGCTTGCACGTCAATGACGATCCGCATGTATGCGCGGCGCAAGGGCTGGCCGCTGACGGATGTCAGCGTGGATGTCTGCCATGACAAGGTCCATGCGCAGGACGCGGGGACTGGGGCAGCGGAGAAGATTGACACGTGGCGGCGACGTATCCGGTTGGAGGGGGATCTGAGTGAAGAACAGCGCCAACGGTTGTTGGAGATCGCGGATAAATGCCCGGTGCATCGGACGTTGGAGCGGAGTTCGACGGTGCTGACCGAACTGTTGTAAGAAGGATGAAACCGGTCACAGCCCGGAATTAAGCCGTCGGCGCCGGGCCATCGCCTGCCCGTACCGTCACGCCGGAGGCGTGCCGAATAATTGCGGTGCACCTGCGGTGCGACGGGCCGGCGATTTGGTGAGGCTGGGCGTCCGTCTTCGAGGTCACCCCAAGGCTGCCCCATTAAGTGGCACGAAGCCACCTGAGCATCGCCACTCCACGGGCAGACACTGACCCGCCCTCCTCACACTTGTCCTTAACCCCAAGTCAGTCTATGCCGCCCCTGACCCATCCCCTGTCCTAAAAAGGTGCGCGCATGATCCCCCGCTACTCCCGTCCCGATATGGTTGCCGTTTGGTCGCCGGAAACGAAATTCCGCATCTGGTTCGAGATCGAGGCCCATGCCTGCGACGCGATGGCCGATCTGGGCACCATCCCGCGCGAGAATGCCGACGCCGTGTGGAAAGCCAAAGACGTTGAATTCGACGTGGCCCGTATCGACGAGATCGAGGCCGTCACCAAACATGACGTCATCGCCTTCCTGACCCACTTGGCCGAACATGTCGGCAGCGACGAAGCGCGTTTCGTGCATCAGGGCATGACCTCGTCGGATGTGCTCGATACCTGTTTCAACGTACAACTGACCCGCGCCGCTGATCTGCTGCTGGTCGGCATGGACAAGCTGCTGGCCGCACTGAAGAAACGCGCGCTTGAGCATAAAGACACCGTCCGCGTCGGCCGCAGCCATGGCATCCACGCCGAGCCGACAACCATGGGCCTGACCTTTGCCCGCTTCTATGCCGAAATGGACCGCAACCGCGCTCGTCTTGTCGCCGCGCGTGAGGAAATCGCCACCGGCGCGATCTCGGGCGCTGTCGGCACCTTCGCCAATATCGACCCGCGCGTCGAAGAGCATGTCTGCGAGAAACTGGGCCTCAACCCTGAGCCGATCTCGACCCAAGTCATCCCGCGCGACCGTCATGCGATGTTCTTTGCCACGCTCGGCGTTATCGCCAGCAGCATCGAAAACGTGGCGACTGAAATTCGCCACATGCAGCGGACCGAGGTGCTCGAAGGGGCGGAATTCTTCTCCATGGGGCAAAAAGGTTCTTCGGCCATGCCGCATAAAAAGAACCCCGTGCTGACCGAGAACCTCACCGGGCTTGCCCGTTTGGTGCGCATGGCCGTGGTTCCGGCGATGGAGAACGTAGCACTTTGGCACGAACGCGACATCTCGCATTCCTCCGTCGAGCGCGGTATCGGCCCTGACGCAACCGTCACACTTGATTTCGCCCTGCACCGTCTGGCAGGGGTGATCGACAAAATGCTCGTCTTCCCCGAGAACATGCTGGAGAACATGAACAAATTCCCCGGCTTGGTCATGAGCCAGCGGGTGCTTCTGGCCCTGACCCAAGCGGGCGTAAGCCGTGAGGATGCCTATTCCATGGTGCAGCGCAACGCGCTGAAAGTCTGGGAAGAACGTCTTGATTTCCGCGAATTGCTGCTCGCCGATGAAGAGGTCGTCGCGGCCTTGGGCGAAGATGGCATCAACGAAAAATTCGACATGGGCTATCACACCAAACATGTCGACACGATCTTCAAGCGCGTCTTCGGCGCGTGATGCGATCATCGTAATGCTTTGAGATTGGCGCGGACGGGTGTACCCTGTCTGCGCCTGTCAAAGGAGCAAACGACATGAAACTCGCACTGACACTCGGCGCCCTCATGGCGCTCACGGCCCCCTCCCTCGCCCTTGCATCGGGCTGCGATCATGACAAACAGATCATGACCTGCGCCAAGGGGATGAAACTCGACATCAGCAGCGAAACCTGCGTGCCAGACGCCACCGCCTGAGGTTTTCAACGGCGGCAGGGTTTCTCATTGCTGGATCAGAGGGCCGCGCCCTGGCGGCCCCCGCGGCTGCGACTGCGCGGGCCTTCGACGGCTGACCCCGGCCTATGACGCGCGGGATGGCTTGTTGCGCGGGGCGGCGCAGGCTATGTCAGGAAAACTTTAACAGCCTGTCAGAGCCCATGTCGGACCAAGCCCCCCAAGTCAAAAATCCCTATCCCTTCGGTCGCCGGGCGCGCCATTACCTGAGCAATCTGCTGATCGTCGGGATCATTCGCACGGCTTTGGCCCTGCCCTATAAGGCGCGGCTCAGCTTTGTCGGCAGCTTGGTGCAGCATGTCTTGGCCCCGCTGGCGGGCTACCGCCGCCGCGCGCTTGATAATCTGGAACACGTCTGGCCCGAGATGCCGCTCGCCCGTCGCGAGGAAATCACCACGCGCTGTCTTAACAACCTTGGCCGGTCTTTCATCGAGAATTACTCGGCCGATGATTTCCCCAAACGCATGGCCGATGCCGAGCCGCGGGGCCCCGGCATGGCGGCGCTGGAGGAGGCCAATCGCAGTGGCCAGCCGGTGATCTTGGTGACCGGGCATTATGGCAATTACGAAGCGGCGCGGGCGTCCCTCGTGGCGCGGGGCTATGACATCGGCGGGCTCTACCGCGAGATGAAGAACCCTTATTTCAACGCGCATTACGTCAAAACGCTCGAAGCCTTCGGCGGGCCGGTGTTTCCGCAAGGGCGGCGCGGCACGGCGGGGTTCGTGCGGCATCTGAAACAGGGCGGTCGGCTGGTGCTGCTGTTTGACCAGCATGTCATCCGCGCGCCGATCCTCGACTTTATCGGCAAACCTGCCCGCACCGCGATCTCGGCGGCAGAGCTGGCGCTGCGCTATGACGCGCTGTTGATCCCGTTCTACGGCATTCGCCAAGACGATGGGGTCAGCTTTGACGTGGTGCTTGAAGCGCCGGTCCCGCATAGCGATCCGATGACCATGACGCAGGCGCTGAACGACAGCCTGACCGCGCAGGTCACCAAGACACCTGAGCAGTGGTTCTGGGTTCACCGCCGCTGGCGTCCGCACGAGAAGTAACGGCTGCCGCGGCTTATTTGCTGCGCGCTGCCGCAAGAATCGCGCCCGGACCGCCCTTCTCTTGGCGTTGAATGATCACGACAACAGGCAAATCACCCTCGACCTTCGCGCTCAGCGACAGGGGTGCCGACCCGTCCCAATCGGTTAAGACTTGCCAGTCTTGGACGACATTGCTGTGCTCCATGACATGGCCCGCATTCTCGCCGCGGGTGACCTTGGTCCGCTCCATCGGAGAGTAGCGCAGCATGTGCACATGCATCGGCTCTGATGTCGTGGCCAACGGCTCCGCTTCAATTTGAACGGCATCGCCTGAGCGGCTGATCGCCAGCGCTACGCGCGGCGTGGCCTCAGCGTGTTTCTCGACCGCGTCCATCAGCTTCATCGGTTTGGCGCCCACAATGTCGGTCTGCCCCTGCACGATCAGCTCCGGCGTATAGACACTGCGCCGCCCGCCCACGGCGGCATAGCCACGTTGACGCTCCGCATGGGCCGGATCGCCAAACGGGTCTTTCCAGCCGATATAATCCCAGTAATCCACGTGCAGCGCCAAGGCGATGATATCCTCCCGCTCGGCCAGTTCGGCCAGCATTTCATCGGCGGCGGGACAAGAGGAACAGCCCTGAGAGGTAAAGAGTTCGACCACCACAGGCTGATCCTGCTCGGCCTGCAACGGGGCGGCCAGCAGCGAAAACGCGGCGAGAACGGGATAAATCAGGGGCTTCATAAAATTCCAGACGGATCAATATCGCGGTGATGGCATTGGTCTAACGGCTTGGTGGCTGAAACACCAATCAACCTTTGTTGAGACGCCCGTTAGCGCCCCCAGCGGGCTTTGCGCAGACTGCCCCCTTTAATCTCGGTACACAATGGTATACAAATTCACGCGAACCCGCTTGATAACAGTTGAACCGCCGCGCCTCTAGTGGCATTGAGACGGCAATCTAGCCACCCATCAGACCCCGAAGGGAGCCCGCCATGACGATCCAAGTTGGTCACGACAGTGCCAAGACCCGCAAGACCCTCTCCGTTGGCAGCCAGAAAGTCGCCTATTACTCCATCCCCGCCGCCGAGGCCGCGGGCTTGGGCGATTTCTCCAAATTGCCAGCGGCGCTGAAAGTCGTTCTGGAAAACATGCTGCGTTTCGAGGACGGCAAGACCGTCACTCAGGACGATATCAAGGCATTTGCCGAATGGGCGACCAAAGGCGGCAAGAACCCCCGTGAAATCGCCTACCGTCCGGCCCGCGTGCTGATGCAGGACTTCACCGGTGTTCCAGCCGTTGTTGACCTTGCCGCGATGCGCGATGGTCTGGTGGCCTTGGGCGGCGACGCCGACAAGATCAACCCGCTGAACCCCGTTGATCTTGTCATCGACCACTCCGTCATGATCGACGAATTCGGCAACCCGCGCGCGTTCCAGATGAACGTCGACCGCGAATATGAGCGCAACATTGAGCGCTACACCTTCCTCAAGTGGGGCCAAAAGGCGTTTAACAACTTCCGCGTTGTGCCCCCCGGCACCGGCATCTGCCACCAGGTGAACCTTGAGTATCTCAGCCAGACCGTTTGGACCGACAAGGACCAAAACGGCGAGGAAGTCGCCTACCCCGACACGCTCGTCGGCACCGACAGCCACACCACCATGGTCAACGGCGCTGCCGTTCTGGGCTGGGGTGTTGGCGGGATTGAGGCCGAAGCCGCGATGCTGGGGCAGCCGATCTCCATGCTGATCCCCGAAGTCATCGGCTTTGAGCTGACTGGCCGCATGATGGAAGGCACCACCGGTACCGACCTCGTGCTGAAAGTCGTGGAAATGCTGCGCGAAAAAGGCGTGGTCAGCAAATTCGTCGAGTTCTACGGCGAAGGTCTGGATCACCTGCCGCTGGCCGACCGCGCGACCATCGCCAACATGGCACCTGAATATGGCGCGACCTGTGGCTTCTTCCCGATCGACGACGAGACCCTGCGTTACCTGACCAACACAGGCCGCGACAAGGATCGTGTGGCGCTGGTCAAAGCCTATGCCCAAGAGAACGGCATGTGGCGCGATGCGAACTATGCGCCGGTCTACACCGACACGCTGTCGCTCGACATGGGCACCATCGTGCCTGCGATCTCGGGCCCGAAACGCCCGCAGGATTACATCGCTCTCGACAGTGCGCACACTGCATTCGCCGAATACGTCAAAGGCATCCGCGAAGGCAAAGACACTTCGGCCAACTCGGAAATCCGTTGGGAAGGCGAAGGCGGCCAGCCCGAGCCGCGCGACATCCCCGGTGACGAAGGCCACCACAACCGCGGCTATGTCGCCACGGATGATGGCAACTACCAGCTGCACGACGGCTCCATCGTGATCGCCTCGATCACGTCCTGCACCAACACCTCGAACCCCTACGTCATGATCGGCGCGGGCCTCGTGGCACGCAAAGCGCGTGAATTGGGCCTGACCCGCAAGCCTTGGGTCAAGACATCGCTGGCGCCGGGCTCGCAGGTCGTGTCGCATTACCTTGAGGCCGCTGGCCTGCAAGAAGACCTTGATGCGATTGGCTTCAACCTCGTGGGCTATGGCTGCACCACCTGCATCGGCAACTCCGGCCCGCTGGAAGCGCCGATCAGCAAGGCGATCAACGATTATGACCTGATCGGCACCTCGGTCCTCTCAGGCAACCGTAACTTCGAAGGCCGGATCAGCCCTGATGTACGTGCCAACTACCTCGCCTCCCCGCCCCTCGTGGTGGCCTATGCGCTGGTGGGTGACATGAACCACGACCTGACAAACAGCCCGCTGGGTCAGGACAAGAACGGCAACGACGTTTACCTTAAAGACATCTGGCCCTCGACGCAGGAAGTTGCGGAGCTGGTCGAACAGACCGTGACGCGCGAAGCCTTTCAAGAGAAATACGCCGATGTTTTCAAAGGCGACGAAAAGTGGCAGTCGGTCGAAACCACAGACAGCAAGACCTACGACTGGCCGCCGACCTCGACCTACGTCCAGAACCCGCCCTACTTCCAAGGCATGTCGCCAGAGCCGGGCGTGATCTCCAACATCGACGGCGCGAAAGTGCTGGCGGTGCTGGGTGACATGATCACCACCGACCACATCTCGCCCGCCGGTTCCTTTAAGGAAACCACCCCTGCGGGTCAGTACCTGACAGAGCGTCAGGTGCCGGTGCGGGAGTTCAACTCCTACGGCTCCCGTCGTGGTAACCACGAGGTCATGATGCGTGGCACATTCGCCAACATCCGCATCAAGAACGAGATGCTGGACGGCGTTGAGGGCGGTTATACCAAAGGCCCCGATGGCGCGCAGACCTCGATCTTTGATGCCGCCATGGCGCATCAGGAAAACGGCACCCCGCTGGTGATCTTCGGTGGCGAACAGTACGGCGCGGGCTCCTCGCGTGACTGGGCCGCCAAGGGCACAGCCCTGCTGGGTGTGAAGGCCGTGATCGCCGAGAGCTTCGAGCGTATCCACCGCTCCAACCTCGTCGGCATGGGCGTCATCCCGTTTGAGTTTACCGGCGGCGACACCCGCAAATCGCTGGGCCTGACCGGCGAAGAAACCGTGTCGATCAGCGGGTTGGACACGATCAAGCCGCTGCAGGAAGTGCCCTGCACGATCACAATGGCCGATGGCAGCACCAAAGAGATCACGCTGAAGTGCCGCATCGATACCGCGATTGAGATCGAATACATCGAACACGGCGGCGTGCTGCACTACGTGCTGCGCAACTTGGCGAAATCGGCCTAAGCGCCGATCGCCCTCGCGAACTGATCCAAGGAGCGGCCCCCCAGCGGGCCGCTCCTTTTCTTTTTGCCCCAAGCCCCTGCGCGGGAACCTGCCTGCCGATCACGGGTTGCCCCTGTAAGACGATCGCGTTCGGGGAAGGCAAAGCAATGATAGCAGGTTACGCGCTTGGCGCTTTGGGCGCGCTGATCCTAGCTATCGTGCTGCTGGACTTTCTCTATACCGCCATCGGTGCCGCCCCTGTCGCGCCCCTGTCGGAGCGGGTTGCACGGGCGGCGTTCTTCGTCTTTTCCAAAATCATGCCAGAGGGCAACGCCCGCCACCGCCTCTCTGGCCCGGTGGTGATGACAGCCATTGCGGTGACGTGGATCATACTCGTCTCGCTTGGCTGGACCTTGGTCTTTCAGATAAGCCGCGAGGCCGTGGTGATGACCGAAAGCGAACGCCCGGCGGGCTTTCTGCGCGATTTCGCATTCGTCGGCCATCTGCTCTCAACCCTCGGCGGCGGGCCGTTTCAGACCGAAAACCCCTTTTGGCTGGTGCTGTCGGTCCTTGCTGGGGTCAACGGTATGGTGATCCTCACGCTGTCAGTCAGCTTTGTGCTGTCGACCACCACCACCGTGGCCCAAGCGCGCGGACTGCTGACCAAAGCGTCCATGTTTGCAGCCGATAGCAACGAGATGAACACCATCATCCTGCCTGAGCTTGCCGATCTGGTGTCGAACCTCAACGCGATGCAATTCGCGCTCTACTACAGTGCCGAACACCCTGCCCGCCGCGTGCCCGCGGCGATGGTCGAGATGGCCCAGCGGGTCGCACCCTACCCCGAACAGATGCGCCGCCTGCGCATCGCACTAGAGCCGCTGCCCGATTTTACCGCGCCTGAGGGCACCTTGGATCAACTGACCGATGCGCAGTTCATCGCCCGACTGCGAGACTGGGCGCGGCAGTATTCGCTTTGAGCGGGAGGAACAGAACACCCTGCGAGTCGTTGATCTTGACGCACCCAAGCGAAAGGACACCTCATGAGCCCGAAGATCACCGTTCTTTTCTATTCCACCTATGGCACAAACCACGCCATCGCTGAGGAAGCCGCCCGCGCCGCCAAAGAGGCAGGCGCCGAGGTTCGCCTCCGCCGCTGTACCGAAACCGCCCCAAGAGCCGTTGTCGACGGACAAGATGCGTGGCGCGAACAGTTGGACAAGATGAAAGACATTCCCGAGGCCAAGCCCGAAGACATGGAATGGGCCGATGGCTATTTCATCTCTGTCCCGACGCGCTTTGGCGTCGCCGCCAGCCAGTTCCGCGCCTTTATCGACACGTTGGGGCCGCAGTGGCAATCAGGCGCGCTGGCCAATAAGGCAGTCACCGCGACCACCTCTGCGCAGAACCCACATGGGGGGCAGGAAACCACACTCCAATCGATCTATGTCACCGCCATGCACTGGGGCGCGATCATCGTGCCGCCGGGCTATGCCGATGGGGTGAAGTTCGAAGACGGCGGCAACCCTTACGGCTATTCCTGCGAGCCCGGCCCGCTGGGTGAAACGGGCAAGAAATCCGTCGCCTTTCAGGCCAAACGTCTGGTCGAATTCGCAGGCAAGATCAGCGGCTAAGCGCGTCTTGCAATGCCGGGAGGAACCGCTGCTCGTAATCGCTGCCGACCAGCGGCCCGGCAAAGCGAAACAGCACCGTCCCGTCCCCGCCTACGATGAACGTCTCTGGCGGGGCGGTCACGCCCCAGTCGATCGCCACCCGCCCTTGGGGGTCGAAACCAACCCCGGCAAAGGGGCTTTTTTCGTCTTCCAGATAGGCGCTGGCGTTCTTCTCGGTATCCTTGAAATTCACGCCGATGATGTTCATCCCCTCGGCCTGCAATTCCAGCAGCTTGGGATGCTCAGCACGGCAGGGCGGGCACCAGCTTGCCCAGAAATTCACAAGGCTCACCTCCCCCCCGCGCAGCATGTCGTCGGTGGCCTGCGGATAGCCGGGCAACGCGGCCTCGGGCATGGCGGGCGCCTGTTTGCCAACCAGCGTAGAGGGCAGCCCCTCAGGGTCATCGCGGTACATGCCGACCGCCGCCAGCGCCACGAAGGCCGCGAAGATCAGCGGCGGGGCGATCATCATGGGAGAGAGTTTAGCCACGGCGTCCGGCCTCCGCTTCGACCTCTTCCAAAGCGCGGCGTGCCGCCCGGCCCCGCAGCAGGGTCAGCCCCACCAATGCGGCCAACAGCAGCAGCGACACCCCATAGGCCGAGAGCACCTCGGCCGCATATTTTCCAAGTTCCGGCATCACGCCCCCCTGTTCATCCGCGCCCGCAGCGCCGCCGTGCGGCGCAGGCGAATTTCGGTGCCCGTGCGGTAGACCACCAGCGCCAGAAACAGCAGGCCGAAGCCGATCATCGCCAGCACCAAAGGATAGAAAAATACATCCGCCACGCTGCGGTTGCCCGTGGCCACGGGGATCGACGTGCCCTGATGCAGCCCTTGGTTCCAGAACTGCACCGCATAGCGCGACAGCACCGCAAAGACCGAGCCCACAAGGCAGAGGACCGATGTCAGATCGGCAGCGGTGTCTGGGTCTTCGACCGCCTGCCACAGCGCGATATAGCCAAGGTAGAACAAAAACAGGATCAGAAACGACGTCAGCCGCGGATCCCACGCCCACCATGTGCCCCACATCGGCTGACCCCAGATCGCCCCCGTCACCAGCGCGATTAACGTCATGACCAGCCCCACGGGGGCCGCGGCCTTGGCCGCCAAGGCGCTGACGTGGTGCCGACGGATCAGCCAGATCAGCGAGGCGACCAGCATCATGAACCATGCGTTGATCGCCATCAGGGCGGCAGGCACATGCAAATAGATGATCTTGACCGTGCTGCCTTGGCGCGCGTCATCGGGCGTGCCGAAGAACCCCCAGAGCAGGCCGAGGCTTACAAAAACAGCCGCAAGCGCCCAAAGCACAGGCTGCACACGCTCTGAAAGCGCAAGGAATTTGACCGGGTTTGCGTATTGCCAAAGGGACATGCGGACTACCTATCGCGCGGGTGGGTGGTGCTCAATGCACAAATACTTGGGGCACGATTTCTTGGGTCATCGCAACCCCATCCGAAGCACCGCCGCTGCGGCAAATGGCATCAAAGCCACAACGGCCAGTGTCAGTCCCGCCAGCATCAAGAGCGGTGTGCTGGCATCCAGCCCCGCCGCCCCGCGCCGCGCGACCTCGGCCCCGAAAATAAGCGTGGGGATATAGAGCGGCAGTACCAGCAGCGACAGCAGCAACCCACCGCGTTTGATCCCCACCGTCAGCGCCGCGCCGAACATGCCGATGACCGATAGCGCCGGGGTGCCAAGCGCCAGGGATGCCAGCAACCACAAATGACCCGGAGCCGCCAATTGCAGCATCACGCCAAGGAACGGGGCTGCCAGCACCAATGGCAGACCCGTCGTCAACCAATGCGCCAAAGCCTTAATCGCCAGCGCTCCTTCTAACGGCAAAGGCGCGGTGAGCAGCAGTTCCAGCGAGCCGTCTTCTAGGTCCAGCGCGAGCAGCCGATCAAGCGACAGCAAGCAGGCCAACAGCGCCCCGAGCCAGAGCACACCGGGGGCAATCGCCTTAAGCAATGTGGCTTCGGGCCCAACGCTAAAGGGCACCAACATCGTGACAATCAGAAAAAACGCTAGGCCAAGGCCAAAGCCCCCGCCTGCCCGCAACGCCAGACGTAGATCACGCAGCAGCAGCGCCTTCATAGGAACGCCGCATCGCTTGCGCCAACATCGGCATCGGGGGCTGCGCGAAACCCGCTGATATCAAGCAACTGTGCCTCGACCCCTAGATCGATATGTGTGGCGATCAGCGCCGAGCCTCCCGCCACGAGGTGTCTGCGCAACACCGCACCAAAAAGGGCCACAGCTTCGGCATCAAGCGAGACTGTAGGCTCGTCCAGCACCCAAACCGGACGGCCCGTAACCAACAACCGCGCCAGCCCCAAACGCCGCTTTTGCCCGGCCGAAAGTGTTGCCGCCAAACGATCCGCCAAAGGACGCAGCGCGTAACCATCAAGCGCCGCAGAGATATCCGAATTTCCAAAGACTTGCGCCCAAAAGCTCAGGTTTTCCTGAACCGTCAACATGGATTTCAACCCGTCCGCATGGGCGGCATAGGCCACGCGGTCCTCCGCCTCATCGATCCGCCCTGAAAGGGGTTTCTGCAGACCCGCAATGCAGCGCAGCAGCGTCGTTTTGCCCGCCCCGTTCGGGCCGCGCAGCACCAATGCAGCGCCCGCCCCAACCGTGAACGACACGCCTGAGAGCACCGCCACTCCGCCACGCGCCACGCTCAGATCGCTTACCTGCAAGGTCAATGCGCGCTCAGACCGGCAGCAGGGCCAACGCGATGCGCCGCCCTTCACTGAGCAGAATGTTATAGGTGCGGCAGGCGGCGGGAGAGGACATGACCTCAATCCCCAAACCGGCCTCCTCCAGCGTTTCACGCAGGTCGTCGGGAATATGCGCTACATCCGCCCCGGTACCGAGAAAGACAACATCGACCTTGCCTGCCAAGGCCAGCACAGGGGCCGCGTCAGCCAAGCCCCCCCAGCCTGTAATACCGTCGGGACCGATCACCTGCGGGCCTTGCACGACCTCGCCGCCAATGCGGAAGAAGCCGGGGCCATAGCCGTCGATCGGCTTGGCGTCGGTATAGGTGATCTCGTTCAAACGCATATCCTGTCCCTCTCAGGCGCCGATATTCCAAAGCGGCAGGCCGATGATAGCCGAAGCGGCGATGACGATATAGGCCACGGCGCGAAAAAGCTGCTCCTTATTGGGATCAAATGACCGCGCCCCGATGATATTGGCGAGGATATTCGGCACCCCAGCAAGTAGCCCAAGAACCAAGACCGACCAAACCACCTGCCCCGTCGCTGCCAACATCGCAAACAGCAGTAAGTCGATCCCCAGAAGATAGAGCAGGAAATTGGCGCGGATCACCGCAGCGGGCCTGCGGCTGGCCATATAAAGCAAAATAACAGGCGGCCCGGCGATACCGGCAAAGCCGGTCATAAAGCCGCCCAAAGCCCCCGTTGCGGCGACCAACCGCGCGCCTAGGGGGCCATGGTAACGCCAACCGGCAAGCAAAAGCACCAAGAGCGTCAGCACCACGCCCGAAACGATCCAACCGAACCCATCGGGCGACATCATCGACAGCCCCCAAAGGCCCAGCGGCATGCCGATCAGCACCCCCAGCAATAAACGCCCCACTTCGCGCGGTGAACCTTGGCGTAGGGCGTCAGGAAGGTTTGGCAGGGGGCCGATCAACTCGGCTGCTGTCATGAACAGGATCGCTTCGACCGGAGAGAGCACAGAGGCCGCCGCCGGCATGATAATCATGGCAGAACCAAATCCCGCAAAGCCGCGGACCAGCCCCGCAACGATCACGGCCAGCGCAAGCCAAGCCACCCCGGGGGTGGCCATGGCCTGCGCCAGCAGGTCAGGCATCAATATTGGCGAATTGTGTGCCCGCGCCCGCGTCGGGCTTGGACCAGTCGCGTTTCACGCCAAGGTACAGCACCACATTCTTGGCCACATAGACCGAGGAATAGGTGCCGACGATCACGCCCCATGTAATCGCAAAGACAAAGGCCCGGATCACATCGCCGCCCAAGATCAGCAGCGCGATCAGCGCCAGCAGCGTGGTGCCCGAGGTCATCAGTGTCCGGCTGAGCGTCTCGTTCACGCTGAGGTTCATCACCTCACGCAGAGGGCGCTTTTTGTATTTGCGCAGGTTCTCCCGCAGCCGGTCAAAGATCACCACCGTATCGTTGATCGAATAGCCAATGATGGTCAGGATCGCGGCCACCACCGGCAGGTCGAAACGGATTTGCAGGATCGAGAACAGGCCGATCGTCAGCACAACGTCATGGAACAGCGCCACCACCGCGCCCACCGAGAACTGCCATTCGAACCGCAACCAGATGTAGATCAGGATCGCCGCCAGCGCCCCGCCCACGGCGAGGAACGCCGTCTGGATCAGCTCGCCCGAGACCTTGGGCCCAACGGATTCCACCGATGTGAACTTGATGTCGGGGGACACGCCTTGCAGCGCGGCCTCGATGGTTTGGATGGTTTCCGTGGTCGCCGCTTCTTGGCCCTCTTGGGCCTGCACGCGGATCATCGCCACATGGCGATCCGCGCCGAAACCGGGGTCAAAGACCTCGGAAATCGTCACGTCGCCCAGTTCCAGAGGGCCGAGGGCATCGCGGTAAGCGCCCACGTCGATGGCCTCAGAGCTTTCGGTGCGCAACGTCGTGCCGCCGCGGAAGTCGATGCCAAAGTTCAGCCCCATCACGCCCCATGCGATCAGCGATAGGATCATCGCCACCACAGACGCGCCAAAGGTGATCTTGGCATAGCCGAAGAAATCGAAGTTCGTGTTGTCGGGTACCAGCTTCAGTCGCATGTCAAACCTCGATTGTCTTGGGACGGCGGCGTTCAAACCAGATCACCACCAGCAAGCGGGTGACGAAGAAGGCGGTGAAGACCGATGTCATGATGCCCAGTCCCAGCGTTACGGCGAAGCCGCGCACCGGGCCAGAGCCTAGGGCAAAGAGGATGACCGCCACGATGAAGGTCGTGATGTTGGCATCCAGAATGGCGCTGAGTGCGCGCTCATAGCCCAGCGAGATCGCCCGCGCGGCACCCTTGGCGTTGCGTTGCTCTTCGCGGATACGCTCAAAGATCAGCACGTTGGCATCCACCGCCATGCCGACCGTCAGCACGATCCCGGCAATGCCCGGCAGGGTCAGCGTGGCCCCGATCAGGCTCAGCAGGCCAAAGATCAGCCCGACGTTGATGATCAGCGCGATATTGGCAAAGAACCCGAAGAGCCCATAAGACGCCCACATGAAGAACAGCACAGCGGCAAAGGCCACCATCGTCGCGATCTTGCCCGCGTCGATGCTGTCTTGGCCCAGTTCCGGCCCGATGGTGCGCTCTTCGACAAAGCTCAGCCCCGCAGGCAGGGCACCGGCACGCAGCAGCACGGCAAGGTTAGTGCTTTCCTCAACCGAGAAGCGCCCGGTGATGATGCCCGACCCGCCGGGAATATGGCTTTGGATGGTCGGCGCGCTGATGACTTCGTTGTCGAGCACGATGGCAAAGGGCGAGCCGATGTTTTCCGCCGTGTAATCGCCGAACTTGCGCGCGCCGGAAGTGTCAAAGCGGAAGGACACAGCAGGTGCCCCGTTCTGGTCAAAGCTCGGCTGCGCGTCGACCAATTGCTCGCCGGTGACGACAGGGGCGGTTTCAATCGTGTAAAAGACCCCCTCTTCATCCGCTGCGGGCAGGATCGCGTTACCGATGCCGGGGTTGTCGTTCTCATTCGAGCCGCGGTTGACCACCGGGTTGAAGGTCAGCTGCGCCGTGGTGCCGATGATCGCTTTCAACTCGGCAGCGGAGCCAATGCCCGGCACCTGAATCAGAATGCGGTCCGCCCCCTGACGCTGGATCGTCGGCTCGCGGGTGCCGACCTCATCAATGCGGCGGCGCACGATTTCGAGGCTCTGCTGCATGGTGCGCTCGTCAGTCGCCTGTTTTTCGGCATCCGACAGGGTGATGGTGATGGTGCCATTGGCGCCGCTCACGTTGATGTCGCTGCCGCCTGCCCCGGTGACCGTGGTGACGGGACGGGCCAGATCACGGGTGATCTGCAGAGCTTCTTCCATTTTGGACGGATCGTTCAGACGCACCCGCAATTCGCCCTCTGGCGCTTCTTCGCGCCGGACCGGAGTCAGGCTGCGCAGAGCGTCACGAACCTCGGGCCATTGTGCTTCCATGCGCGAGGCATAGACATCGGCCAGTTGCACTTCGGCCAGCAGATGTGCACCGCCGCGCAGGTCAAGGCCAAGGTTCACCAGCCCCGAGGGCATCCACTCAGGCCAAAGCGCGCGCTGCGCTTCCAACTCAGGCGTACTGCCCTGCACGTCGATGGCCGCAACCGCGTCATTGTGCTTTTCGACAGGAGCGTAAAAGGCATTGGGAAGCGCGAGCCAAAGCCCTGCCAAACAGGTCAGGACAATGACAATCCGCTTCCACAGATCAATCTGTAGCATAGTTCCGCCTTTGGGTTGCGGCCTCGGGGTAGGGTTTATTTCGCCGGTTCGGTCTTGGAAACGACGGTCGCGATGGTGGCCTGCACCACGCGAATTTTCACGCCTTCGGCGATTTCCACCTCAAGCTCGCCGTCGTCTTTGACCTTGGAGACCTTGCCGATGATCCCGCCTTGGGTCACGACCTGATCGCCGCGGCGCAGGCCGGCCACCATGGCCTGATGTTCTTTGGCCTTCTTCTGCTGCGGTCGGATGAGCAGAAAATACATGATCGCGAAGATCAGGATCAGCGGCACAAATTGCTGGATGCCTTCCATGGGGGTCGTCCTTTTCGATGGGTATTGGGCCGCAGGATGGGCCCTGAGAATTTGGCCAGAACCTATGCGCGGCGGCAGCGGGGTGCAAGGTGGAAAGCCGCCGCCGCATGGCCGCCTGCGCGGGGCCAATCGCCGCACGGTTGCGGCCCCTACCGCCGCGCAGCACATTGAGGCATAAGGCAGCAAAACCGACTCACCCGATTTTGAGGACAAACCCATGCACGACATCCGCGCCATCCGCGACAATCCCGAGGCTTTTGACGCCGCTCTCGCCCGCCGGGGCGAGGCTGCGATGTCGCAGGCGGTGCTGTCGCTCGATGCCGCGCGCCGCGCTAAGATCGCCGCCGCCGAAACCGCCAAGGCCGAGCAGAACAAGGCCAGCAAGGAAGTCGGGGCCGCCAAGGCAAAGGGCGATGAGGCCGAGTTTGAGCGTCTGCGCGCACTGGTCAGCGACAAAAAGGCCGAAGTCGCCGCGATGAATGCTGAGGCGCAGGAGCTGGATGCACAGCTGACCGACATGTTGGCCCGCATCCCCAACAGCCCCGCCGATGACGTGCCGCAGGGCGCGAATGAGGATGACAATGTCGAGGTGAAGGTTTGGGGCGACAAACCCAGCTTTGATTTCACCCCGGTTGAGCATTATGAGATCGCAAGCGTCAAACCCGGGATGGATTTCGAGACGGCCTCGAAAACATCGGGCGCGCGTTTTGTCATGCTGAAAGGCGGCGTGGCCCGTATTCACCGGGCATTGGCGCAGTTCATGATCGACACCCATGTGGACGAAAATGGCCTGACTGAGGTCAACACCCCCGTGCTGGTGCGCGACGAGGCGATGTATGGCACGGATAAGCTGCCCAAATTCGGCGAGGACAGCTATCAAACCACCAATGGCTGGTGGCTGGTCCCGACCTCCGAAGTGCCGCTGACCTATTCGGTGGGCGGCGACACGTTAGAGGAAAGCGCCCTGCCGATCCGGCTGACCGCCCATACCCTCTGCTTCCGCTCCGAGGCCGGGAGTGCTGGCCGAGACACCGCTGGCATGCTGCGCCAACACCAGTTTGAGAAGGTCGAGATGGTCTCGGTCACCCACCCGGATGAAAGCGACGCCGAGCAGCAGCGCATGGTTGGCTGCGCCGAAGGTATCCTTGAAAAACTCGGCGTACCCTACCGCACGGTGATCCTCTGCACCGGGGACATGGGCTTTGGCGCGCGCCGCACCTATGACATCGAGGCTTGGGTGCCGGGGCAGAATTGCTACCGCGAGATTTCCTCGGTCTCGACCACCGGGGATTTTCAGGCGCGCCGCATGAATGCGCGGTTCAAGCCCGAAGGCGGCGGCAAGCCGCAGTTCGTGCATACGCTGAACGGTTCTGGTTTGGCCGTCGGACGCTGCCTCATCGCGGTGTTGGAGAATGGCCAGCAGGCGGATGGGTCGGTGAAACTGCCGGACGCGCTGGCGCCCTATTTGGGTGGGAAGACGACGCTGACCGCGGAAGGTGTGCTCGCCTAAGGATGGGGCATCCACTAGGCCCGATCCGCGCCGCAGGCGCCGGGCCATCGCCTGCCAGCCCGGACGGGTAGGCGATGGCCCTTGGTTGCCATGGTTCCCGCCCGCTCTAAGATTAGCTGTACCGCAACAGCTAATCCCGCGAGGCCCCCGCTTGCCCAAATCCTCCCGCACCCTGATCGCAGCGCTCGCACTGCTGCTCAGCATCGCCTTCGCGATTTCGCCCTTCTTCGTGCCCAGCTTTTCAGGCTTTGACCCAAACCAATTCCCGATCCCGCAAGACAACCCGCCCGCGCAGCCTGCGGGCTATGCGTTTTCCATCTGGGGCGTGATCTATCTTTGGCTGATCATCGGACTGGCCTATGGGCTTTTGCGCGCGCCGCGGGATGGGCAGTGGCATGACATGCGCGTGCCGCTCTGCCTGTCGCTCGCCGTGGGGACAACATGGCTCGCGGTGGCCACCATGAGCCCGATCTGGGCGGCGGTACTGATCTGGGTCATGCTGATCACCGCCCTGATCGCCCTGTTCCTCGCCCCGGTCGAAGACCCGCTCTGGGCCGCGGCCCCGGTGGGGCTCTACGCGGGCTGGCTCTCTGCCGCATCCTGTGTGTCGCTGGCGCTGCTTGCGGCGGGCTATGGCTATCTGGAAGAGCAGACGGCAGCCGTGGTCTTTGTCGGGCTCGCAGGGGCGATTGGGGCCATCGTGCAAACCGCCCTTGGCCGGACCCCCACCTACGGTATCGCGGTGATCTGGGGGCTGGTGGGCGTGATCGTGACCAATTGGGGCGAAACGCCCTTGGTCGCCTATCTGGCCCTTGGGGGCAGCATCCTTGTGGCGCTGCCCACGCTCAGTGCGTTTCGGCGGGGCTGACCGAGGTCAGTCCCGGCGGCGGCCGTCGGTGTGCTTGCGCAGCTTCGACGGCGCGGCCTTTTTGCGGTTTTTATAGGGGTTGGCATCCGACTGGCCGCGCATCCACAGACGGATCGGCGTGCCGGGCATGTCGAAATCCAACCGCAACCCGTTAACCAGATAGCGCGTGTAGCTGTCCGGCACCTTGTCGGGATGGCTGCACATCACAACGAAGCCCGGCGGACGGGTCTTGGCTTGGGTCATGTAACGCAGCTTGATGCGCTTGCCCTGCGGTGCGGGGGGCGGATGCGCCTCCATCATCCCCGAGAGCCAGCGGTTGAGCTGTGCGGTGGTGATCCGGCGGTTCCAGACCTCATAGGCGCGCATGATCGCGGCCTGAAGACGGTCAAGCCCCCTTCCCGTTTTGGCCGAAACAGTGATCAGCGGCGCGCCACGCAGCTGCGGCAAGAGCCTCTCGAAGCTTTCCTTGAGATCGCGCAGCTTTTCCTGACGGTTCTCTTCGATGTCCCATTTGTTCACGGCCACAACGACCGCGCGGCCCTCACGTTCGGCCAGATCGGCGATGCGCAGGTCTTGCTGCTCAAACGGGATTTCGGCGTCGAGCAGGACGACAACGACCTCGGCAAATTTCACCGCGCGCAGACCATCGCTGACACTGAGCTTTTCAAGCTTCTCCTGTACCTTGGCCTTTTTGCGCATCCCGGCGGTGTCAAAAATCCGCATCGGCACCGGATCGCCATCCGGCCCGGCCCATTCGGTCATGAGAGAGATCGCATCGCGGGTGATCCCCGCCTCCGGCCCGGTGAGCAAGCGGTCCTCGCCCAAAATCTGGTTAATCAACGTCGACTTGCCCGCATTGGGGCGGCCCACCACAGCAACCTGCAAAGGCTTGGCGCGCGTGGGCATCGGCACGGATTCGGCTTCGAGATCGGCGTCATCCTCAGGCAGGTCCACATCCGTCTCGGGCGCGTCCTGCGTGGCGCGGTCCTCATATTCATCGGCCAGCGGCATCAGCACGGAGTAAAGATCGGTCAGACCTTCGCCATGTTCGGCGGACATGCGAATGGGCTCGCCCAGACCCAGCGAATAGGCCTCGATCATGCCAGCATCGGCGGCTTTGCCCTCGGCCTTGTTACCGGCGAGAATCACATGGGCGGATTTTTTGCGCAGGATCTCGGCAAAGACCATATCCGACGGGGTCACGCCGACACGGGCGTCGATCATGAACAGACAGATATCGGCCATATCCACGGCACGCTCGGTCAGGCGGCGCATCCGGCCTTGGAGGCTGTCGTCGGTGACCTCTTCGAGACCGGCCGTGTCGATCACGGTAAAGCGCAGGTCGGCCAGTTTGGCCGCCCCTTCGCGCAGATCGCGGGTCACGCCGGGCTGGTCGTCGACCAGCGCAAGGCGTTTGCCGACAAGGCGGTTGAACAGCGTGGATTTCCCGACATTGGGACGGCCCACGATGGCAAGGGTAAAGGACATAATTCAGGCTCCGGGCCCCGGTTGGGCCAGTTCAGACACGCGCCTTAGCCTATTTGCGGCCTAACGGAAAGCGTGCAATTGCCCCTTGGTGGAGACGACATAAAGCGTGCCGCCTGCCACGACGGGGGCAGTGGTCGCCCCGCCGGGGATTTGGGTGGTGCCCGTCAGCCCGCCGCCCACGGGGTCAAAGCTGCGCAGCACCCCGTCGTTGGACGCCACGATCACGCGGCCTCCGGCGATGATCGGGCCGTAATGCGCCACGACTTCGGATTGCCTTCTGGGCCGGTCCTTGACGAAATTCGGCAGTGGCGTGCCCCAGATGCGGCGGCCCGTGCTGGCGTCGAGCCGCACAAGTTCATTGAGGTCGGTGACCGCGAAAACAGAATCGCCCGCAGGCCAGACCGGGCCGATCGCCCCGTCGCGCGCGACCCATTTACGGTCCCCGCTGTTAACGTCGAGCGCGGCCAGACGGCCCGAATGGTTGCCCACATAGACAGTCCCGCCCGAGACCACGGGCGCGCTTGTCACGTCACCAACAAAGCTCAGCGCGCGGCCCTGACGTTTGCCCAGAACAGAGGTCGCCCACCGCTCAAGCCCGCCTTGACGGAACAGCCCCTGAACCTCACCCGAGCCGAAGGCAAAGATCGCAAGATCATTGGTGACGGCGGGCGCCGGTGCGCCCAACACGTTGCTGAGGCTGGTGACAGCACCGGTCTGCCACTGGATGCGGCCTGTGGTTTTGTCGAGCGCGAAGCCGGTATCGTCACCCGCCGTGAGATAGACCAGATCGCCCGAGACGGTCGGCGTGCCGGAGCCCGTGGCGTCGAGGTCTTGCGTCCAACGCACTCCGCCTGTCGTCACGTCGAGCGCGGCCAAAACACCAAAGCCCACAGAGACGTAGAGCGTTTCGCCGTCCACGGCGAGCCCGCCACCGGTGGCTTGGCCTTCGCGGTCGGATGCGGGGGTGAGGTCGCGGGTCCAGAGCGTTTGCCCGGAGGTCGAGGTCGCAGTGACCTGCGCGCCTGCATCGAGCGTAAAGACGCGCCCGCCCGCAACCACCGGATCGGCAGTGATGCGCTGTTTGCGGCTGTCGCCCGCGCCGATCTTGGCGCTCCAGACCGGCTGCAGTGTGCTGCGCAACGCGGGGTGGCCCACGCGGGTCGAGGGGGTGCCGACACTGTGGGTCCAGTTTGCGTTGTTTACCGCGCCGCCCAAAGCGATGGCGCGGCTGGTGTTTTCTGGCACCGGGCCGTCGATGGCGTCAAAGGCCGGGTCTTGCACACCGGGGTTTTGCAGCACCGCGCGCACGTCTTCGCGTTTGCCCGGCAGATAGGTCTGCTCATCCGCGCAGGCCGTCAGCAACAGCGCGGCACCGATGGCCCCCGCCACGCCCAGCCCCCGCAGACCCGCATGGCCGGGTTCGGATTCGCGATGCTTCGTCATGGACCTGCTCACTTTCTGTCTTTCCTCAACCTTCACGCCCCCGCCGTTTTCGGCGGGTGGATATGTGTCAGTCACCCGTTGCTTCGGGGATCTCCAGCTCAGCCGCTGCAGCAGCGTCTTCGACCCCCGGTTCTTCACCCAAGGCCACAATCACCTGAAGGGCGCGTTGTTGCAAGTCCGGGGTGGTTTCCGCATCGGAGAGAATGGATTGGTAGCGCGCCACGGCCTTGTCGGTCTCACCCTCTTGGATGTCGATCAGGGCCAGTTGCTCTTCGGCCAGTAGGCGCAGCGGGGCACCGGGCTGGGCCAGTGCTTCGAGCGCCTGACGCCGCTCTGCCACGGGCACCGATTGGCCCTGAAGGGTCACGGCTTTGAACTGCGCCAGTTGGCGGTAAATCGGCGCAAGATCGCCGTCGAGCGCCACGGCGTCGAGCTGTTCAACGGCGGCGTCAATCTCGCCGGCCTCGGCCAAGGCATCGGCGCGCATGAAATTCAACACGGCGCGGGCACCGGGGCCTTCGGCCTCAATCGGGGCAAGCGCTTCGGCGCGGGCATTGCTGGCATCCGCTTCAAGCGCTTCGAGCATGGCATCGCCCAAGGCTTCGGCCTGCGCGCGTTCTTGCGCTTTGCTATATTCGTTCCACGCGGCACCGCCGACGATGGCAACCACAGCGACCACAGCGATCCAACCATAGCGGCGCAGCAGGCCATAAAACCGGTCGCGGCGGACCTCTTCGTTCACTTCGTCAATAAAACTGTCGGTATCGCTCATCGCGCCCTGCCCCCGGCCTGATTTTGCCCCTCTTACCGCGCGTGAGCAGCCAAGCCAAGACCCAGCGAACCGCAGCACGGTGTTGAGCGCTTGGCGCGGGCCGAGGTCACGCTAAGTCAGAGGCAGGATGCAGCGAAAGGAGACGATGATGAGAGCGATTGCAATGGCGGCAGGTCTGGTGATGGCGGCGGTGCCCGCCTTGGCCCAGGATTTGGTGGCCAAAGTCTCACCCCATGACGTGGTGACGACGATGGACCGGCTGGAAAGCGCCGTCGAAGAGGCCGGGGCCGAGGTTTTCGCCCGCGTCGATCACGCCGCAGGGGCCGAGAAGGCCGAGATGGAATTGCGCCCAACGCAGCTTTTGATCTTTGGCAACCCCAAGCTCGGCACGCCCGCGATGCAGGACGCCCAGACGGCCGGGCTGGATCTGCCGATGCGGGTGCTGGTCTATGCTGATGGTGAAGGCGCGGTGCACGTCGCCTATGCCGCGCCCGAGACGCTGGTCACGGCGCATGGTCTGCCGGAAGAGGCCGAATATATCACTAAGATGACCGAGGCACTGGATAACCTCACCGCCAAGGCGATCGGCGAAGAGTAACCCCTCTCCCCCGCCCGGACCTCAGCGTTTGGGCGGGGTGTTCTGCGCTTTGATCAGGTTTTCCAGATCGGTCAGCCGCGACATGACCTCATCGCGGTAGGTATTGGTCTGCTCGTTGCTTTCCTCATGATGCGCGTCTTGCATTGAGTTCACGATCAGACCGACCAGCAGGTTCACCACCGCGAAGGTCGTGACCATGATGAAGGGCACAAAGAACATCCACGCATAGGGATAGACCTCCATCACCGGGCGCACGATGCCCATCGACCACGACTCGAGCGTCATGATCTGAAACAGCGAATAGCCCGAGCGCCCCAGCGTGCCGAACCACTGCGGGAAATCCGCGCCAAAGAGTTTGGTGGCCATCACGGAAGCGATATAAAAGATCACCCCCATCAGCAGGAAAACCGACCCCATGCCCGGCAGCGCGTTCACCAACCCCTCAACCACACGGCGCAACGAGGGGGCGACGGAGACCACGCGCAGCAGGCGCAGGATACGCAGGGCACGCAACACGCTGAGCCCTTGGGTCGCCGGGATCAGCGAAATGGCAACGATCACGAAGTCGAAGATGCTCCAGCCGCGTTTGAAGAAATCCATCCCCCGACCGTAGAGTTTAATCGCGATCTCAATGACAAAGATGCCAAGGCAGACCTTGTCGAGCAGCAGGATCAGCGACCCCACCTCCGCCATCACCTCATCCGAGGTTTCCAGCCCCAAGATCAAGGCGTTGAAAAGAATCACGCCCAGAATGAAGTTCTGAAACGATGCGCGGTCAGCCAGTCGCGCCGCGCGGGCGCGCAGCGATTGTGGCGAGGGAGGGGAGAGATCGGTCATGGCGGTAGATATCGTGTGCCGCTTGACACAACGCAAGAGCAGATCAGCAAGGTTTGCACCATCGGCGGCAATGCCCCGCCCGTCTGCCGAAACAGAAGGCGGGGCCTGCGCGGCGTTTACTCTTCTTCCGCCTGCTGGCGCTGCCATAGCTGGGCATAACGCCCGCCTTGGGCCAAGAGCATCTCGTGGCTGCCCTGCTCGATGATCTCGCCCTTCTCTAGCACGACGATGCGATCCGCCTCTGCGATGGTCGACAGACGGTGGGCGATGGTCAGCACCGTGCGCCCCTGCCCGGCCCGGCGCAGCGCGTCTTGAATCTCATGCTCCGTCTCACTGTCAAGCGCGCTTGTCGCCTCGTCCAGCAGCAGGATCGGCGGGTCTTTCAGCAACGTCCGGGCGATGCCCACGCGCTGTTTCTCGCCGCCTGAAAGCTTCAGCCCCCGCTCGCCCACCGTGGTCTTATACCCCTGCGGCAGCGCCATGATGAAATCGTGGATCTGTGCAGCGCGGGCGGCATCCTCGACCTCTTGCTGCGTCGCCCCATCGCGGCCATAGGCGATGTTGTAACCGATGGTGTCGTTGAACAGCACCGTATCCTGCGGCACCACGCCAATCGCCATATGCAGCGAATGCTGTGTTACATCACGCACATCCTGCCCGTCGATCTTCAGCGCGCCCCCGGCGACATCGTAGAAGCGGAACAACAGCCGCCCGATGGTGGATTTGCCCGAGCCGGTCGAGCCGACAATCGCCACCGTCTCTCCCGGCCGCGCCTCAAGCGAGACGCCTTTGAGGATTTCCCGGTCGGTGTCATAGGCAAAGCGCACATTCTCCAGCGTCACATGGCCCCCCGTTACCTTGAGGTCCGGCGCATTCGGCTTGTCGTCAATCTCTGCCGGTTGTTCGAGCAGGCCGAACATCTGGCCCATATCCACCAGCGCCTGACGGATTTCGCGGTAAACGGTGCCAAGGAAGTTCAGCGGCACGGTCAATTGGATCATGTAGGAGTTCACCATGACGAAGTCACCGACGCTGAGTTCACCGCTTTGCACGCCCATCGCCGCCATGACCATGACGCCCACCAGCCCCGCGGTGATGATCAGCGCTTGACCAAAGTTCAGGAAAGCGAGCGAATAGTTCGTCTTGATTGCCGCGTTTTCATAATCCGCCATTGCCAAGTCATAACGCGCGGCCTCACGGCCCTCGGCGCCGAAGTATTTCACCGTCTCATAGTTCAGCAGGCTGTCGATCGCACGTTGGTTGGCCTCGGTGTCGCTGTCGTTCATCTGCCGCCGCAGACGCACGCGCCATTCGGTCACGGCAAAGGTAAACCAGACGTAGACCGCGATGGTCACGGTCACGACCGCCAGATACCAAATGTCGAACAAAACGGCGAGGATCACGCCGACGAGGATCAGCTCAAGGATCAGCGGCCCGATGGAGAACAGCAAGAAGCGCAGCAGAAAATCGACGCCTTTGACACCACGCTCGATGATCCGGCTGAGGCCCCCGGTCTTGCGGGTGATGTGATAGCGCATCGACAGTTTGTGGATGTGTTGAAAGGTCTCAAGCGCCAACATCCGCAGGGCGCGCTGCCCGACACGGGCAAAGACCGCATCACGCACCTGCTGAAAGCCCACGCCCATCAGCCGCGCCATGCCGTAGGCCACGGTCAGACCAATCGCCCCAAGCGCCAGCATCGGCGCGCCCTCGCCCGCCAGCGCATCCACCGCGTCGCGGTAAAAAAACGGCGTGGCGACGATGATCAGTTTCGACACCAAAAGCGCCAGCATAGCCAAGATCACCCGGCGCTTCACCCATGGCATATCCTTGGGCCAAAGGTAGGGCGCCACCTTGCGCAGCACCAAAAAGCCCGATTGACGCTCGGCAGCGTCGATCATCTCGGCCTCTGTGGGGATGCGGTCAGGCTTGGGGGTTTTGCGGTCGCGCCGACGCGCGGCGGGAGATTGGTCTGTATCGGCTGGCATGGGAATTCCTGAAGTGATTACAGGCTACATAGGCCCCATGCGCCGAGGTTGCCAGTGTGAGGCGGCGCACAGCCGGTCTGCGCGCTGCGAATGCCGCCCCGGTTTGGGCCCCTGAGGTCGGGCGTCGGATCACTCCGATGCGGGTTCTTCGGGCAAATCGAAAACCTGTCCGGGGTAGATCAGATCGGGGTCGCGGATGTTGCCGCTATTGGCCTCGAACACCTTCACGTAAAGCAACGGATCACCGTAGCGTTCGCGTGAGATCGCCCAGAGCGTGTCGCCTTTCTGGACGGTCACAGCGCTCAGCGGGCCGCTCAGCCCTTCGGTGGCGGCGGCCAGCACCTCGGGGGATTCGCGTTTGAAGGGTGTCTCTACCCGGCTGGTCACATCGCCTGCGCGAGAAAGCTCATCCACCCGCAGGGTATAGACGCCCTCATCGACATTGGGCAGATCGCCCCGCCAGCGGCCCTCCTGATCGACCGGCAGGCTGATCACCGCGTTGTTGTTGAGATAGACGCGCACTTCGCTGGTGTCCGGCTGCGCACGGCCTGCGAGTTGCACGTCCCCCTGATCGGAATAGCCGATAGTGTCGAGCGCCACATTGGTCATGACTTGCGGTGGCGCGGTGTCGAGCCGCTCCACCCCCTCGGCCGTGGATTTCAGCACCGGGGCTGGCGCAGATGGCTGAGCCGGGGCGGCGGTGGTGTCGGTTTCTTTCGTGGGCGTCGGGTTTGTGGTCTCAGGGCTGGGCGCGTCGCGTTCCGCGAGGCTGGGGGCATCGGTTGTGGGATTTGGCGTCGTGGCCCCCTGCGCAGGGGAAGCGGTACCGTCGGCAGCGCCAGTGGCGGGATCCGCCGTTCCGGTCTCCGCCAGCGGCGTGGCTTGGGCTGGGGTGTCAGAGGTCGTCTGTTGCCCTTGGTCAGGCGCAGTATTGTCGCCCGCGCTGGTGCCCGTTCCGGCCAACCCCGCGCCAGTGCCCGTTCCGGCCAACCCCGCGCCAGTGCCCGTTCCGGCCAACGGAGTCGCTTGAGAGGGCGCGGTGCCGGTGGCAAGGTCTTCCCCCGCCTCGGTGGCTTGGTCCTGCTCCGGTGCGGAGCCCGCTCCCTCCGCGGTGCCGGTTTCGGAAAGCGGTGTGGCCTGAGTGGGGTCAGAGACGGTGGCAGTCTCTCCTTCGCCCGTGGCAGCCTCTTGCTCTGGGGCGGCGTTCACCCCCTCCGCCGTGCCAGTTCCGGAAAGCGGTGTGGCTTGGGTGGGGTCGGATATGTTGGCAATCGCTCCTTCACCCGCGGCAGCCTCTTGCTCTGGGGCGGCGTTCACGCCCTCCGCCGTGCCAGTTCCGGAAAGCGGTGTGGCTTGGGTGGGGTCGGATATGTTGGCAATCGCTCCTTCACCCGCGGCAGGCTCCTGCTCTGATGCGCTGCCCTGAGCCCCGCCGGTTTCCGTAGGCTCGGATTGGCCTCCGCCCTCAATGGTCTCTTGCTCCGCTGTGGCCGTCTCGCTTGCAGCGGCGGGCGCTGGCGAACCGTCGTCAGATGTTGGCTGGCTTTCGGCAGCCTCGGCGGTCGCGGTCCCGGCCAGCGGGGTCGCCTGCTCCGGAGCGGTCGCGGCGGGCTCGATTGCGGCCTCGTCCCGCTCTTCGGCAGGTGCATCGGTCGAAGCCGTCTGATCCGCAGGCGTCTCTCGCGTCATCTCCGCCTCGGCAAGCGAGGTCACGTCAGAGGCTTCAGACTCAACCTGCGCGTCGCCCGGCGATGCGGGGTCAGGCTCGGCACCCTCGTCTGCTGCCGCCTCGCCACCGGGGTCCGCGCCCTCCTCCGCAATCCCAAGCGGGCTTTGCTCGAGCGTGGTGTCCGCCTCTGCCATCTGCAGAGG
Source organism: Sulfitobacter sp. LC.270.F.C4 (assembly GCF_032922545.1). Classification (NCBI taxonomy): domain Bacteria; kingdom Pseudomonadati; phylum Pseudomonadota; class Alphaproteobacteria; order Rhodobacterales; family Roseobacteraceae; genus Sulfitobacter; species Sulfitobacter sp. LC.270.F.C4. The sequence goes on from NZ_CP136692.1 coordinate 2,472,023, forward strand.
CGCTGCGTTCGGCGTGAGGATGATTTCTTCTTCCGAGGCGAGCTTGGTCTCACCGTCCTGCCCCAAAAGCGTCAGCACATGGCCCTTGCCGTCGGGGGGGATCATCGCGAGGGTCGCGAACTTTCCGGACCCATCGGCGGTGGCGGTGGCGATCTCCTTGCCGTCTTTCAAAACTGCCACGCTGCTGCCGGGGGCCGCGCGGCCTGCGATCACGGTCATCCCATCGCTTTCGCGGCGCACTTCGTCAAAGGCCGGGGCCTGCGGTTCTGACACTTGCGGCTCTGTCGCTTGCTGTGTGACCTTGGGCTCCGTCGCTGCCGCGTCTTCGGGGCCCACGGAAACGCCCTGCACGGCATTTGGCACAAGCGTGGCGTTCTCTGGGGTGGCATCGCGTTCGGGGAGCACGGCCACCGTGGTTTGTCCTGCCTCCTCCGGCCCGCTGCGCTTGCTGCCGATCCAAGCACCAAGCGCCAGCACCGCCGCCGCAAAGGCGCCCGCCGCCATCGCTCCCATGCCGCCAAACCGGCCAAATCCCTTGAACATCTTCTACTTCCCCTGTGGTTGAGCCTTTTTAGCAAGCAGGCTAACAGGGGTCAAAAGCGCAGACGATCCGCGCCGAATTTTCCTAATCATCAGGACGCTTTACCATGCAACATTCTGTCTGTGTCTATTGCGGCTCCCGCCCCGGCGATGACGATGCCTTCACCCAAGACGCCGAAACGCTGGGCCGTGGTCTGGCCGAAGCCGGGCTGCGGCTGGTCTATGGCGCTGGCGATGTCGGCCTGATGGGCAGCGTCGCCCGTGCCGCCCAAGCGGCTGGCGGAGACACCTTTGGCGTGATCCCCGCGCATCTTGTTGCATGGGAAGTCGGCAAGACCGATCTGACCCGCTACATCGTAACCGAGACGATGCATGAACGCAAAAAAGTGATGTTCATGAACTGCGATGCCGTAGCCGTTTTGCCCGGCGGCGCGGGATCGCTGGATGAGCTTTTCGAGGTGCTGACATGGCGCCAGTTGGGCCTACATGAAAAACCGATTTTCCTTGTGAACACAAACGGATACTGGGATCCGTTCATGTCATTGATGAACCATGTCGTGGCTCATGGTTTTGCCGATGCGACGCTATTGAATTACGTCACCGTAGTGGCGGATGCCGATGCCGCTCTCAGCGCCCTGCGCCGCGCCTTGTCCTGACGGAAGCTGCTGACGGAATAGACCGCCAACGCGCACCAGATCAGAACGAAAGCCTGCACATGCCAGCCAGTGAAAGGCTCGCGAAACAGGACCACGGCGCAGAAAAACTGCAAGGTCGGATTGATGTAGCTCAGCAATCCGGCCGTCGCCATCGACAGGCGCCGCGCGGCGTAGCTGAACAGGATCAGCGGCGTGGCCGTGATCGGTCCGGCCAGTATCAAAAGCGCCGTATCGCGAAACGACGCACCAAAGGCCCCGGCCCCATTGTCACCCGTTTGCCACAGCACGAGCACCGCGAGGGGCGACAAAAGCAGTACCTCCGCCGTGACGGAGACCACCGGCCCCACCGCCAACCGCTTTTTCGCCAGCCCATAAAGCCCGAAGGAGGCCGCCAGCGCCAGGGCGAGCCAGGGCGCGGTGCCCAGCCCGTAGGTGAGCAATGAGACGGCCACGGTGACCAAACCGACCGCGAAGAGCTGCACAGGGCTCAGCCGCTCGCCAAAGACCAGCCGCCCCAGCAGGACGGAGACCAGCGGGAAGATGTAGTAGCCCAAAGCGGCCTCGGTCGCCTGCCCGCTCTGCACCGCTGAGATGAAAAGATACCAGTTCGTCGCGATCACCAGCGCCGCGAAGGCGAGCAGACCAAAGGCCCGCGGCCCCGCCATCGCGTCGAATACCGCCCGCAGACGCCGCTGTACCGTCAAGACGATGATGAAAAACACCAGCGACCATAGGGTACGATGCGCGAGCACCTCGGCGGCGGGCACATGCGACAACAATTTATAGAAGATCGACGACAGCCCCCAGATGCAGCAGGCCGCGATCATGGCGGCGAAACCCTTGGTGGTGTCGGTCATTGGAAATCCTTGGCGCGGTAGACTGCTTCCTTGTGAAGGCAATCAATTCCCGCGCCAAGGGAAAAGTCAGGCCTGGGCCAGTTCCCCGGCCACGATCTTTTCGATCTCATCAATGGGGTGGTTGGTCAGGGTCTTGGGGATTTCGCCCACGACCTTGTTCCGCACCTCTTTGTGAAGATCATCGCGCAGATCACCCAGCACGGCGGGTGGCGCCACCAGAACGATCCGCTCGAAACGTCCCTTGTGGGCAAGCTTGTAAAGAATGTCCGCCAAGTCTTTGGCAAAGCGCTCTTTTTCCAGCTCGTGCCAATCGGTATCGTCAAAGGCAGAGCGGTGCCCGCTGGGCCCGTCGCTCATACGTCCGGGGCGGTTGGCGGCTTGTTCCCGCGTCGGGGGATTTTCCTGCTCTTCCTTGCGCACGACCTGAAGATAAGGGTCTTCGCCATCCGTGTGGTTTTGCAGGAAAAGGGCTTTTTCGCCGTCCGCGATCAGCACCCATGTATCTTGGCTGAGTTTGGTCATGAAGGCTCTCCGTGGTTGCGTTTGTCTTCGCCGGTGACACGGGTCACGCCGTCTTCGCCCTTCTCGGCGCGGCGCATGGCGTCTTGGGTGCCCACGTCCTTTTGCAGGTCTCCCCCGGCGCGGCCACCTTGGTCTGGCGTCTCAGTCTCGGAGAGGAATTTTTCCGTTTCCTTGGTACCGTCGTTGGATCGTTTCCGCTCGGCCATGTTGTCCTCCTTTTTTGACGTGAAGTCTCAGGGGAAAAACATCCGCGAAGGGGCTTGGGTTCCAACGAAAAAACCCCGCAGCAGGCTGCGGGGTTCTGTCTGTCACTCGGGGCCAGCCTGAAGGCCGGAGGGTCACGTCACAGACGCGAGGCGACGTTGTCCCAGTTCACCAGATTGTCGAGGAAGTTCGAAAGGTAGTCGGGGCGCGCGTTGCGGAAGTCGATGTAGTAGGAGTGTTCCCACACGTCGCAGCCCAGCAGTGCCGTTTGGTCAAAGCAGATCGGGTTCACGCCGTTCTCGGTCTTGGTGACCTTCAGGCTGCCGTCTTTATCCTTAACCAGCCACGCCCAGCCCGAGCCGAACTGGCCCGCGCCTGCGGCTTTGAACTCATCCTTAAACTTGTCGACGGAACCAAAGCTCTCGGTGATCGCTTTTTCCAGCTCGCCGGGAAGCTTGTTGTCTTCGGGGCTCATCATTTCCCAGAACTGGTTGTGGTTCCACAGCTGGCTGATGTTGTTGAAAATGCCGGACTGCGCCACGGCGTTCGGGTCATAGGTGCCCTTGATGATCTCTTCGAGGGTCTTGCCCTCCCACTCGGTGCCTTCGATCGCCTTGTTGCCGTTGGTCACATAGGCGTTGTGGTGCTTGTCGTGGTGGTATTCCAGCGTTTCCTTGGACATGCCTTTGGATGCAAGCGCGTCGTGGGCATAGGGGAGATCGGGAAGTTCAAAAGCCATTTCTGGGCCTCCTCATTTGGGAATTTCGCTGCGGCCACTTGATGGGGATCAAGCGCCAACGTCAAGGTCAACGTCTGCAAATCACATCCGTTCCAAGCGAAATAGTCAGTTTTTCTCCCGACTTATACCGTTTGGAAATGGCCCACCTCGCTGCCGGGCTGGGCCGCGACACTGAGCAGGTCGATCATATACTGGGCAACCGACCGAAAGCAGATCACCTCAAAGGCACCGTCTTCGCGCAGCCAAAAGGCCGCTGGCACCTGCCCCATGCGGGTGCGGCGGAACATGCCGGAGGTGAACTGACCGGGGGCGAGGTCGACCGGCGCCAGCTTGGCCAGCACCTCGCGCGCATGGGGGCCTTCGACGCGAAACACCGCCCGCGCGCCAGAGACATCCACCGCCGTGGTATGGGTATCCTCAAAGGCCGCATGCAGCCGCGCCAGCACCTCTGGCACCTGCGAATGCGGACATAAAAGCAGCAGTTCGTCGGGCGACATCCAAGCCACACCGGCTGCGCCTTCGAACTGGCACTGCCCGTGCTCCGGGCGGTCAACGCCGGTGAGTTTTTTGGTCACCTTGCGCACATAGGGGGCATCCAGATCGCCGCGAATGGTGATCATACCCAAGGGCGCGACTTCGGAAATCGTAGCGATACCAGCGTCATAGCGGGCGTTCTTCAACGCGGTCACGGGTTCAGACATTCTGTTTCTCCCCTTTGGGATCATAAAACACCGGGTCGACGATCATCGCCTCATAGGTTTTGCCATCAGTGCCGGGAAAGGTCAGCACCTCGCCCATGCGATCTGGCCCGTTCAGCACCAGCCCCATCGCAATGCCGCGGTCGAGCGTCGGCGAATGATAGGTCGAGGTCACACGCCCCTGCATCACCTTTTGCCCGTTCTCATTCTCTCCTTCGCCAAGCGCATATGCGCCATCCGGCAGGGTGCTGCCATCCGTGGTCTCCAGCCCCACCAACTTCCAGCGTGTCGGGTCCTGCATATGGCTGCGCTGCTGGGCGCGTTTGCCAAGGTAGTCGTCTTTCTTTTTCGAGATCGCCCAGTTGAGGCCAAGGTCTTGGGGGATCACCGTGCCGTCGGTCTCATCCCCGATCATGATAAAACCCTTCTCGGCGCGCAGGATATGCAAACATTCCGTGCCATAGGGCATAACGCCCAAGTCATGCCCAGCAATCAGCAGTGCGTCCCAGAATGCTTGCCCCTGCCCGGCCTCGACCGCGATCTCATAGCTCAGCTCGCCCGAGAAAGAGATACGGAAGACGCGCACATTGAACCCCCCAAGCTCACCGTCGGTCCATTCCATGAAGCCAAGCGCCTCACGGCTCAGGTCCATCCCGCCGAGTTTCTCAAGACATTTTCGGGCGTTAGGACCGACCACGGCAACTTGCGCGTAATGTTCGGTGGCGTTGACCACATGCACTTTCCAGTCCCACCATTCGGTCTGGAGCCATTCCTCCATATGCGCGTGAATGCTGTCGGCGCCGCCAGTGGTGGTGTGGCAAAGGAAGGTCTGCTCATCCAGCCGCGCGACCACGCCGTCGTCGATCAGGAAACCGTTTTCATTGCACATCAACCCATAGCGGCATTTGCCGGGCTTCAGCGTCGACATCATATTGGTGTACATCATGTCGAGGAACCGCGCCGCATCCGGGCCGCGCACGATCAGCTTGCCCAGTGTCGAGGCATCCAGCAGGCCGAGGTTTTGCCGCGTATTCGACACCTCGCGCATCACCGCGTCATGGGTGCTTTCGCCGCTTTGCACATAGGCATAGGGCCGCCGCCATTGGCCGACCGGCTCCCACACCGCGCCATTGGCCGCGTGCCAATCATGCAGCGGAGTGCGGCGGATCGGTTGGAAGGTATCGCCCCGCGCCGACCCCGCAATCGCCCCCATCGAGATCGGGTGATAAGGCGGGCGGAAGGTGGTGGTGCCAACCTTGGGAATCTCGGCGTCCAGCGCGCCTGCTAGCGTGGCCAGCCCGTTGATATTGCTGAGCTTCCCCTGATCCGTGGCCATGCCGAGCGTAGTATAGCGTTTGGCATGTTCAACCGAGACGAAGCCCTCTTGCGCGGCCAGACGCACATCTGAGACTTTCACGTCGTTCTGGTAATCGAGAAAGGTCTTCTCGCGCAGTTTGACGCTGGCGCCCTGCGGCATTTGCCAGACCGGCATCATCGGCGCTTCCTCGCGGCGCACGGCCTCGGGCGAGGTGAAATCGCGCGGCATCTTGAACCCGAGCGAGGTGGCCACCCCATCGGCGGCGGCATGGGCGTCGTGCAACACGTCGTCGAGCGCGAAGACCCCCGCCGCAGCCCCCGCGGGCGTGACGAAACCGTGGCCATCTGCGCCGGTGGGCGGATGATCCTGATCGGGGCGGAAACAGGCATGCGTCTTGTCCCATGTCAGCTTGCCGCCGCAATGGGACCACAGGTGCACCACGGGCGACCAGCCGCCCGACATGGCGACGGCGTCGCAGGCGATCTCTTCCAGCACCGCGCCTTCGCCCGCCTGCGAACAGACCGCCACGCCGGTCACGCGCTTGCCCCCCTGAACCGAGGAAACCGCATGGCCCATGACCACCCGAATGCCGAGCGCCTTGGACTTTGCGACCAATTCGCTGTCTTGCGGCAATACCCGGGCGTCTAGCACGGCAGGCACATCCAGCCCCGCCTGCTTTAGCGCAATGGCGGTGAGATAAGCGTTATCGTTATTGGTGACCAGAACAGTGCGGTCCCCCGGCGAGACCCCGTAATTCGCCACATAGTCGCGCATGGCCGAGGCCAGCATCACGCCGGGCACGTCATTGCCCGCAAAGCTCAAAGGCCGCTCAATCGCGCCTGTCGCGGTGATCACATGCCCGGCCCGAACGCGCCACAGCCGGTGGCGTGGTCCGGCATCCTCCGGCACATGATCCCGCAGCCGTTCATAGCCCAGCACATAGCCGTGATCGTAGACACCCGCGCCCATGGTCCGGTCGCGCAGGTCGACATTCTCCATGCCGCGCAGACGGTCAAGCGTTCGGGCAATCCAATCCTCAACCGGTGCGTCATCCACCGTGCCCCCATCGACCGGCGCACGCCCGCCCCAATGGGCGGATTGCTCCATCACGATGACCCGCGCGCCGCTCAGCCCCGCCGCCAGCGCCGCTTGCAGCCCCGCGACCCCGCCGCCGATGACCAGCACGTCGCAGAAGGCGTGGAAGTGTTCATAGGTATCCGCATCCGCCGCCTTTGGCGCTTTGCCCAGGCCTGCGGAATGGCGGATGATCGGCTCGTAGAGATGCTTCCACAGTGGGCGCGGATGCATGAACATCTTGTAGTAGAACCCCGCGGGCAGAAAGCGGCTGAGGTGATTGTTAAGGGCGCCGACATCGAACTCAAGGCTCGGCCAATGGTTCTGGCTCGCCGCTTCCAACCCTTCATGCAGTTCGGTCGTCGTAACACGGGCATTGGGCTCGAACTGCCCCTCTTGGCCCAGCCCCACCAAACCGTTGGGTTCTTCGGGGCCGGAGGTCACGATGCCGCGCGGGCGGTGGTACTTGAACGAGCGCCCGACCAACACCTGATCGTTGGCCAGCAGAGCCGAGGCCAGTGTGTCGCCCTCATAGCCGCGCATTTGCTTGCCGTTGAAGGTGAAACTCAGCGGTTTGCTTTTGTTCAGCAGGCGGCCGCCTGTGGCCAGTCTTGTGCTCATCTTGGAAAACCTTGCGGGCTGAAGAAAGAGGGATGCCGATGTGGGGATCGGAACCGAACGGGGCTAGTTGGCGCTGCGCCACTGCCAGTCGGGATGGCGTTTGCGGATCGCATCACGGATGTGATCGGGCGGGGCGAAGGTCTGGGCCGCATAGCTGCCAAAGACCTCAAGCGTAGCGGTATCACGGGCCATGTGAAACCACTTGCCACAGCCATAGACATGGCGCCACCGCTCCAGATGCACTCCCTTCGGGTTCTCGCGCATGAACAGATAGCTCTCGAAATCGTCGTCCGCGCCGCCGGGGCCGACACGTTTCAGATGCGCTTCACCGCCGCCGTGAAACTCTGTCTCCTCGGCGGTGACATGACAGCAAGGACAGGTGAGGATCAGCATGGGCAGGCTCCTTGTCGTATGGAGAACGGCAAAACGCCGCCCCGGCGCAAAAGCGCGGAACGGCGTCGGTCGTGAGAGGGCAGCGCCACGCGGGACGCTGCCAAAGTCGGTTTACTCAGTCGGTGTGGCTGTCTCTTCGACGGCGTCCGCTGTGCTTTCGGCTGCGCCTTCGATGGCTTCGCCTGTGCTTTCGGTTGCGCCTTCGACGTTGACGTTAACGTCATTCGCACCGTCGATGTCGCCACCTGCAAAGAGGAAGTAGGCCAGCAGAGCCACGACAACGACAACCGCGCCAACGATAAAGGCAAGGCCGCTGCTGCCGCCACGGTCAGTCGTGGTTGTGGTCGTGGTGGTGTTGGTGTGATCAACGTGGTCTGTGCGGTTGTTTTCCGGGGTTGCCATTGTTCAGCTCCGTTATATTCAATGTCTGAACAGGCAACTCCAGCGCGGGCGAAATCGTTCCGCGCAATACAACGCTTCAGCGATTTGTGGCCGATCCGCAACATCAATGGGCCACCCCGGCGGCCACGGATTCGTCGATAAAGCGGCCTTCGGCGAACCGCTCTAGCCCAAAGGCGTCGGTCAGCGGTGAATGCCCCTTGGCCATCAACTCGGCAAAACCCCAGCCCGACCCGGGGATCGCCTTGAACCCGCCCGTGCCCCAGCCGCCGTTGATAAAGACCCCCTCAACCGGGGTCTTGCTGAGGATCGGAGAGCGGTCGCCGGTCACATCCACGATCCCGCCCCACTGCCGCAACATCTTGAGCCGTGAAATCATCGGGAAGGTCTCAACCAGCGCGCGCACGGTCTCTTCGATATGATGAAAGCTGCCGCGTTGGGTGTAGTTGTTGTAGCCATCCGTGCCGCCACCGATGACCATCTCGCCCTTGTCGGACTGGCTCATGTAGCCGTGCACCGTATTGGCCATCACGACCACATCCATACAGGGTTTGATCGGCTCGCTGACCAGCGCTTGCAGGGCGACGCTTTCCATCGGCAGACGGAAGCCCGCCATATTCGCCAACTGCCCGGAATGCCCGGCCACCACCATGCCCAGCTTATCGCACTCAATATCGCCGCGCGTGGTGCTGACGCCGGTGACCTTACCGCCCGTCTGGCGCACGCCGGTGACCTCACATTTCTGGATGATGTCCATGCCCATATCCGAGCAGGCCCGCGCATAGCCCCAAGCCACCGCATCATGCCGCGCCGTGCCGCCGCGCGCTTGCCACAACCCGCCGAGCACCGGATAGCGCGGCCCGTCGATGTTGATGATCGGCACCAGTTGTTTAACCCGGTCCGGCCCGATGAATTCGGTGCTGACGCCCTGAAGCGCGTTGGCATGCGCCGTGCGCTGATAGCCGCGCACCTCATGTTCGGTCTGCGCCAGCATGATCACCCCGCGGGGGCTGAACATGACGTTGTAGTTCAAATCCTAACTCATCGTCTCATAGAGACTGCGCGCCTTTTCATAGATCGCGGCCGAAGGGTCTTGGAGATAGTTCGAGCGGATGATCGTAGTGTTGCGCCCGGTGTTGCCGCCGCCGAGCCATCCCTTTTCAAGCACCGCTACATTGGTGATGCCGAAATTCTTGCCCAGATAATAGGCCGTGGCCAGCCCATGCCCGCCTGCGCCGACGATGATCACATCATAGCGTTTCTTGGGCTGCGCATCGCGCCAGGCGCGGGTCCAGCCCGTATGATGGCGCATGGCCTCTCGGGCCACTGCGAAAACGGAGTATTTCTTCATCACGTCACTTCCCGGCAAGGATTCGGGCCGCGCGGGCGGCTGAGGTCTTTTCTGAGCCTAGGAGCAGATATTCGAAATGACCACCACGGCATTTGGATGCGGTTTTGCGACATGTGGCGCGATTGGTGAAAAATGCCGCAGGGGGCGCGGCATTTGCGGTCTTTTGTCGGGGCCGGTCAAAGGTTAGGTAGAGGGCATGATATTTTGGTTTCTCTCTGGCGCGATGGCGCTTGTCGTGGGCGGTTTTCTAGCGCGGGCCGCGTGGCGCGGTGCGGATACGCCCCTCCCCGCACAGGCGGATTATGATCTCAAGGTCTACCGCGACCAATTGGACGAGGTCGAGCGTGACCTGGCCCGCGGTGTGGTGTCTGAGGCCGATGCCGTCCGGATCCGCACCGAGATTTCGCGCCGCATCCTTGCCGCCGATGCCGCGCAGGATGGGGGCAAGCAAAACACCTCGCGGCCCGCGCCCGTCGTGCTGATCGCAGGGGTCGTGGTCTTGGGTGCCGGATCACTGGCGCTCTACTGGCATCTGGGGCAGCCCGGCTATGGCGATCTGGCCTTGGCCGACCGCATCGCCTTTGCCGAAGACATGCGCCGCAACCGCCCCAGCCAGCAAAGCGCGGTGGAAAGCCTGCCTGCCAGCCCCAGTACCGAGGGGCTGAGCGCGGATTACCTCGCGCTGATGCAGCAGCTTCGCGCCACGGTCAAAGAACGGCCCGAGGATTTGCAGGGCCAGACCCTGTTGGCGCAGAACGAGGCCCGTGTCGGTAATTTCGCCGCCGCAGCCGAGGCGCAGGGCAATGTGCTGCGTCTCAAGGGCGCGGACCGGACCGCGAAGGATATCGCAGATTACGCCGAACTTTTGGTGCTGGCAGCGGGGGGCTATGTCTCTCCCGAGGCGGAAACCGCCCTGCGGGAAGTGCTCAACCGCGATGAGCAGGATGGCCGCGCACGCTATTACCTTGGCCTGATGATGGTGCAGACTGGGCGGCCGGATGTCGGTTTCCGCATTTGGGACGCGCTGTTGCGGCGCGGGCCTGCGGATGCGGCATGGATCGAGCCGATCCGCGCGCAGATTTCGCAGGTCGCCAGCCTTGCCGGGGTGAATTACGAAATGCCTCAGATCGGCACCGGCGCCCCTGCGCGGGGGCCATCCGCCGAAGACATTGAAGCCGCCTCGGAGATGAGCGCGGACGACCGGATGGAAATGATCGGCGGCATGGTGGCTGGCCTGTCGGATCGTCTGGCCAGCGAAGGAGGCCCCCCGCAGGACTGGGCGCGGCTGATCACATCGCTCGGCGTTTTGGGGGACACCGATCAGGCCCGCGCGGTCTATGACAACGCGCTTGAGGTCTTTTCAGGCGATAATGCGGCGCTGGACATGATCCGCAGCGCCGGAGAACGTGCAGGAGTGGCAGGATGATTTACGACGACACGGCAGATTTCATCGCCGCCCTGCCCCCGATGCAAGCGCTGATCGGGCTTGATCTGGGCGAAAAGACCATCGGCGTCGCGGTGAGCGACAGCTTCCAATCCGTCGCCACCCCGCTGGAAACCGTGCGGCGCAAGAAATTCGGCGTGGATGCCGCCCGTCTGGCCGAGATCATCGCCGAGCGCCGTATCGGTGGGCTGGTTTTGGGATTGCCGCGCAATATGGACGGCTCAGAAGGGCCGCGCTGCCAATCGACCCGCGCTTTCGCCCGCAACTTCGACCGGCTCACGCCGCTGCCCATCACCTATTGGGACGAGCGGCTGTCGACCGTGGCCGCCGAACGCGCATTGCTAGAGGCCGACACCACCCGCAAACGCCGCGCCGAGGTGATCGACCATGTGGCCGCGGGCTATATCCTTCAGGGGCTGCTGGACCGTTTGCAGGTGATGCGCCGTGACTAAAAAGCTCTGGCAGCGCAATGAGGTCGAAAGCCCCTGCATCAACATCTGCGTGGTGCACCCCGAAAGCCGACTCTGCACGGGCTGTCTGCGGTCGATTGATGAGATTGGCCGCTGGTCGGCGATGAGCGCGGAGGAACGCCGCGCCATCATGGCGGAGTTGCCCCAACGTGAAAGCGCCCACGCAAAACGGCGCGGGGGCCGCGCGGCGAAACTGGCACGACGGCGCGACTAGCGCGGCCTTAGGCGCCGCGACGCTGGACGATCTCGTTCAGGAAAATAAGAGCCGCTTCGCCGTTCGTGGCATCGTGGAGGCCCATCGGGGTCGCGTTGTAATTGGCCGCGGGCACCGAGGCACGGGCAAATGTCAGGCTGGTTTCGCGGGTGAACATCCCGTCAAAGCGAAATGCCCGACGGCCACGGCGCGCAGGTTTCCAATAGGCGAGGTCACTGCCCTGCCCTTTGAGGATGATCGCTTTGGTCCCGCTTCGGCGCATCTCGTCACGTCCCTTGGTTCGGATGATTCTGCGTTTGTTAAGGCAGTAAGCCAGTTGTTTGTGTCGAGATTGCGGCAATTTGATGAACATTGTCCGAAATTGGGCAGAAACCGTCACATTCCGGCAGGTTTAAGGTCAAAAACGGGTCAACTCAGCCCCAAAGTGCTTTTCTCAACATATTTAGCGCCACCAGCACCAGAAACACGGCAAAGACCCGTCTGAGCGGCTTGGGGTCCATCGCATGGGCCAACCGCACGCCCCAAGGCGCGGTGATGAGCGTCATTGTCACGACGATCCCGAAGGCACCTAGATTAACCGCGCCGATGGTCAAGGGCGGGCGGCTTTGCGCGATATCAACGAAGAGAAAGGCAATCACCGAGGGCACGGCGATCAAAAGCCCAAAGCCCGCCGCCGTGGCCACGGCCCGGTGAATGGGCCGACCATGGAGCGTCATTAGCGGCACGCCAAAGCTGCCGCCACCGATCCCCATCAGCACCGACAGAAACCCGACCATCGGCGACAGGATCGCACGTTTGATGCCACGCGGCATGGTCTCTCCCAAGCGCCAATCGCTGCGCCCGAACCCTAGGTAGAGCCCGACAATCAGCGCCAGTCCGCCAAAGATCGCCTGAAGCGTCTGGGTGCGTAATTGCGCCACCAGCAGCACGCCCAAGATGGCCCCCACCATGATCCCCGGCGCCCAAGTGCGCAGGATTTCCCAATCGACCGCGCCCTTTTTGTTATGCGCATGAACCGAGCGCGCAGAGGTGACGATGATCGTCGCCAGTGATGTCGCAAGGCAAATCTGCATCAGCTGTGGACCGTCATAGCCCAGCGACTGCAGCGCGTAGAAAAACGCCGGGACCAAGACGATCCCCCCGCCCACACCCAGCAGCCCTGCCAGAACACCGGCAAAGCCTCCGATCAGGGCGATAAGCACCAGCATCGGCAAAAGATCGTTCAACTCTGGCATGTGGCCCCTCCCGGCTGTCGATGCGCCTATCAAGCCCTTTCGCGCCGGGGGTTCAAGCGATAACGCCGGGGTTGCACTTCCCCCAAGGGGGGTTAGGTTGCGCGCGAAAGTCGGCCCCAGACATCGGTCTGCGCTTGCCGCCTTGCCCATTTGGCCCCGGCCATCCCATCCGAAAGGACATCACGTGCTACGTTCAGCGCTCATTCTCGGGTTGCTGGGGCTGGTCGGCCCCTTCGCCATCGACATGTATCTTCCCGCCATGCCTGCCATCGCCGCCAGCTATGGCGCGTCAGAGACGGCGGTTCAGGCGACCATCACTGCCTATTTCATCGCCTTCGGTCTGGGCCAGCTTTTCTACGGTCCTTGGGCCGATCAGGCGGGGCGCAAGCTGCCGATCATGGTGGGGCTGGTGCTGTTCTTGATCGCCTCCTTCGGGGCCGCCTTTGCGCCGACGATGACGGCGCTGATCGGCTGGCGGGCGCTGCAAGGGCTTGGCGGTGCGGTGCTGATGGTGGTGCCGCGTGCAATCATCCGCGACCAATATACTGGCACGCAGGCCACGCGGTTGATGGCGATGTTGATGCTGGTGATCTCGATCTCGCCGATGTTGGCCCCACTGGCGGGCAGCGCGGTGATGGCGCTTGCCGATTGGCGCGCGATCTTCGTGACTCTGGGCGTGTTGGCCATCGCCGCGCTGGCACTCACCGCCTTCGCCCAGCCCGAGACGCTGCCCGTCAAACGCCGCGTGCGGATCAACCCGCGCAACCTTTGGCGTGGGGCGAAAGTGCTGCTGAGCGATCCGATTTTCATGGGGCTGACCTTTATCGGCGGCTTTGCCATGGGGTCATTCTTTGTCTTCATCGCCTTTGCGCCCTTTGTCTATACCGGGCAATACGGGCTGGGGCCGACGGGGTTTTCGCTGGCCTTTGCGGTCAACGCGGTCGGCTTCTTCTCGGCCTCGCAACTGGCGGGGTGGCTGGGCGAACGCTGGGGCATGCGCAGCCTTGTGCGGCGCGGGGTGGCGGGCTTCGTCTTCTTCTCTGCCGCGATCTTTGTCACGGCGCTGGCAACCGATCCGGGCCTCTATCTGGTGATGGCGGGGCTGTTTTGCGCCAATGCCTGCCTTGGCGTCGTGGTGCCGACAGTGATGGTCGTGGCGCTGGACGATCACGGCGATATCGCTGGTCTCGCCTCTTCGCTGGGCGGCACATTGCAGATGGTGGCGGGTGGCCTCTCCATTGCGCTGGCCGGGCCGTTTTTTGACGGGACTGTCACACCGATGCTGGGGGCGATTGCGGCCTGCGGACTGGTGGCCGCCCTGCTCACGCTGGCGCTGCTGCGGCCCCGCCCGGTGGCAGAGCCCACGGTCTAACCCTACCCCGCCGCGGCGATTTCCTGCGCCGCGGCGACCTCGGCCAAGGCGCCCTCAACCAGTTCCGGCCCCGCGCCGGGCTTATGCGCCCCTTCGGACAGGATTCGCCGCCACTGCCGCGCGCCGGGCCGCCCGGCAAAAAGCCCCAACATATGCCGGGTGATTTGCCCCAGACGCCCGCCGCTGGCCAGATGCGCCTCGATATAGGGCAACATCCCCTGCACCGCGGCCTCTGCACTCCTGTCAGTACCCCGCCCGTAGATGCGCCGATCAGCGCTGGCGAGGATATCGGTCGGCGCATGATAGGCGCTGCGCCCCACCATGACGCCATCTAACCCGGCATCCAGAAAAGCTTCGGCCTGATCGAGCGATGTGACCCCACCGTTGACCGAAATATGCAGGTTCGGAAACAGCCCCTTCATCTGATGCACGAGATTATAGTCCAACGGCGGAATATCGCGGTTTTCCTTGGGGCTCAGCCCCTGCAGCCACGCCTTGCGCGCATGGATCGTGACCCGGGTGCAGCCCGCCGCCACGATACGCGCGAGGAACTCGGGCAAGATTTCCTCAGGGTTCTGATCGTCCACGCCGATACGGCATTTCACGGTCACCTCGACATCGCAGGCCGCGCGCATGGCATCCACACAGTCTGCCACCAGCCCCGGCTGCTGCATCAAGACCGCGCCAAAGGCGCCCGATTGCACCCGATCAGACGGGCAGCCGCAATTGAGGTTAATCTCATCATAGCCCGCGTCAGCCCCCAACCGTGCTGCCCGTGCCAGCTCTGCGGGGTCCGACCCGCCAAGTTGTAGGGCCACGGGATGTTCCGAAGGGTCATGATCCAGCAGATGCAACGCCCCACCCCGCACCAGCGCGGGGGCGGTGACCATCTCGGTATAAAGGAGCGTCTCACGGCTTAGCAGCCGGTGGAGGTAGCGGCAGTGGCGGTCGGTCCAGTCCATCATGGGTGCCACGCTCAGGCGGGCTGATTTTTCAACCTTATTTTTCAATCTCTTAACCTCAGCTCCGAATGAACTTCATGTAGCACGCTATGCGTGGATTTCCGGGGGTTTTCCCCGATTATCCGGGGTTTTCAATTCTGCATTGCTACCGTGTAGCAGATCCGCATTGCCAGAACACCGCCACTTCATCCGGCCTGGTTCGCCCCGCGGTCCGCCCCTTCGCGCTGTCCCTCAAGCAAGGAAGTCGGGAATCAAACCGAGAACACTTTTTTCGCGGAAGCGCCGACTTCCTTCTCACAACAGCACAGAAGGAACTTTCTTTATGACCACCATCGACGACAGCACCAAGAACGTTTTGGCTATGATCACCGCGGAGCGAGCCGCCTGCCGTAACAATGCCCCTGCTTGGGAACAGGTTTCGAACCCAGCAATCACCCCCTTGCCGACGCAGAACGTTGCCTCCGCAGAGTCTGCAAGCAAAAAGAGAGCTAAGGCCAAGAAGTCAAAGAAAGCTGACGACTTCAAAGAACTGAACATCACTCGCATTCAAACTACTGGCAGCCGTGTTACATATCGGGTCCAAATCCGACGCACGGTGAATGGGAAGTCCCGCAGTCTCTGCGAAACCTTCCAGCACTTGGCAAACGTAAAGAAGTGGCGGAACAAGAAGCTCGCCGAGATCGAGTTGCACGGTTTCCCCCTGCAGATCGTCACGGACACCACGATCGCGGATGTGATTGCCGATCGGCTGAAGCGCGGCAAAAAACTTGGCAAGTCTGCTCTGCAGAACGTCAAGTATATACGAGGTCACGAGTTCGGGAAGACCAAGGTCTCATTGCTTACGCAGAAGCAGCTCTATGACTTTGCCGAGATGCTCTTGGATGGCGATAGAACACCGCAAACTGTGGCGGGATACATGACGCATTTGGCCGCAACCTTGAAATGGGCTTACAGGCGCGGAACTTTGCTCCCGATCGAGGCTGTGTCCTTGGCCATGGAAACCCTTTGGGAAGACGAAATTCTGGCTCGATCCGAGGAGCGGAACCGGCGCCCCCAAATGGCGGAACTCGATTTTGTCCGTCGTCAGGGTTTTTGGGACCAATCGCGGCCTAAACTAAGAGAGTGTTTGGCTCATCTGATTGGTGTGATTATGCGGCGCGTTGTGTGTGATGCAAGCGCCGCCTTTCGAGCGTCTTTCGTTTAATCCTTTCCCTTTCTTGCAGAATGGCTTTGTCGCGTCCGAAGTAGACGTCGGCGGGTGTGACGTTGTTCAGGCTCTCGTGGTAACGCTGATGGTTGTAATGATCGACGAAGGCTTCGATCTGGGCTTCGAGATCACCCGGCAGGAAGTAGTTTTCCAACAGGATGCGGTTCTTTAGGGTCTGGTGCCACCTTTCGATCTTACCTTGGGTTTGCGGATGATACGGCGCTCCGCGAGAGTGTTTCATGCCTTTGTCCTGCAACCATTCAGCCAGTTCGCCAGAGACATAGCTGGATCCGTTGTCGCTGAGCAGTCGCGGTTTGTGGAGCACATGAACCTGATCGCAACCGGACGCCTGAAGGGCCAAATCAAGCGTGTCAGTGACATCTTGGGTCCTCATATTTGTGCAGAGCTTCCACGAGATAATGTAGCGGCTGTAGTCGTCGAGGATCGTGCTGAGATAGAACCACCCCCAGCCCAGAACCTTGAGATAGGTGAAGTCGGTTTGCCAAAGTTGATTGATGGCTGTGGTCTTGTCCCTGAACTCATTGGCCGCCTTGATGACGATGAAGGCTGGGCTGGTGATCAGATCATGTGCCTTCAGGATACGATATGTCGAAGCCTCTGATACAAAATAGCTTTCCTTGTTAGTGAAGGTCACCGCCAGTTCTCGCGGTGACAACTCTGTTTCTTGTAGCGCCAGTTTGACAACTTTGCGCCGCACCTCGTTAGGAATGCGGTTCCACACATGTTTGGGCTTGGGAGATTGATCCTGCAGCCCAGCCTCGCCGCGCTGGAGGTAGCGGTCATACCAACGGTAGAACGTCGTGCGGGGGATGCCGAGCTTGGCCAGCGTTAGCCGAGCCGACAGGTGGCTTTCCTCAACCAAGCGGATGATCTCCAACTTCTCAGATGCGGGGTATCTCATTCGTGCTCGCCCCCATCTCCCAGCATGCTTTTTTTAAGCAAGCGGAGTTCCAACGTCTGCTCCGCAACCACCTCCTTCAGATCACGAGCTTCGCGGCGCAGATCCCTCACCTCGTCAGTGTTTGCGGCACGTGCCGTGTCGCCAGCAAGGCGTCGCTTTCCTGCCTCCATGAAGTCCTTAGACCATTTGTAGTAAATGCCCTGAAAGATACCCTCACGGCGGCACAGCTCAGCGATGCTGTCTTCACCACGCAAGCCGTCCAGGACGATCCTGATCTTCTCTTCAGATGAATAGTGCTTGCGGGTCGCTCGCTTGATGTCTTTGACGATCTTCTCGCCAGGACTTTTGCGTGTTCCAGTTGTCTGTCTCATCTTCCACTCCTGAGGGGTTACGATGAGCCAAGAACTCTCTCTTATCAAATAACGCTATTTGGACCCATAAGCGCTGACGTCAGACAGGCAATACATCTTCGAAACCATTGAGGAGGCACAAGACCAAGCAACACAATGGCTCTGGACTTACAACAACGAGCGACCCAACATGGGCATCGGCGGCATGACACCCGCAATGAAACTGAAAACGGCTGCGTGAATTCTACGGCTGGACCCCATTAAAAATGGGGGGATTACCCAGGCACTCGGGTTGGTTAGTAAAAACGCACTACTCTTAATCATGTATACACACGGGGAAGCACATAGGGTCATTTAGCTCTTAGTCGCTTGAATTCCAATGCCTCACTCTCCCAAAAATGGCGGGAATGAGAAACGCTGCTTTGTACGCGCCTCCTATCAGTATCGCCGCACAAAAGTGGCATGCCAAAGACTGAAACCCCCGCCATACTTTGGCGCAAATGAGCGATTTCTGACAAGATGGCTAGACCAGTGCTTACCTCCGTCCCAATACGCTTTTGAAGAGAAGCACGGGAAAGCCTTGGCAAAAAACCGACTTTGTGACCGAATTCCAGAATCTGTGCAGTAGGTTTCCAGTTGGTTAATTGGAAAGGTAGGTCAGCTTTTCTAATAAGCGTTCCAAACCGAACTCTGGATAGGTTTGCTTGTCCAAAACCGATCATGCCCGTCAAAACTGTAACGTGATAATCAACATTATTGCCCCACGCTTCACCGAGAAGAAAATCATTAATCCTTATTATGAGATCATGATCATCAATTTCATCTGGTGATATATCTGAAGAAAGAGGTCCATTTCCAACAACCGCGATGCGGTTTTTCTGCGTGCCAACCCTCCGTGAAAAACCTAGATCGGTAGCGTCTACTCCAGCAAGACCGGCGAGTGTCGGGGAAACCAATTTATTCGCGAAATTTGATACCACCAGACACTGTTGAATAATGCTTTGTGGAATAGCAGCTTTAGACAAAGCTTTCGCCGCCGCTTCGTTGTCTTCCACAGCCAATGCGACTGCGGCCACACGTACTTGCAACAGATGTCTCGCGCCTACCACTCTGTCCAATGCACTAGTCGCGTCACGCAATAATTGTTTTTTATCGCTCGAACTGCGCCTTAGATATTCGACTAGGTACGAAATTCGAATTTGACAAACCAACTCTGGATTTACCAACTGCTCACGGGCAGCGTTCATTTCTGCATCGCCAAACAAATGAAACCGCGCTGGAAAAATCGCTGAGACATGTTCGACATACGCCATTGGAAGTTCCTCTTTGTGGACATGTTTGTTGAGGATACCCGCAACGTCCATCCTCCACAGCTTTGAGGCTCTTTCTTCCATTGCCAACCGAGCCGCTTCATATTCAACTGCGGTATTGGTTAAACTCAGAACGTTCAGAATCTGCTCCTCATTGACGAGAACCTCAGGGCTTTTCAGATTGCGAAATAACTCGACGGCCGACTGCCACCAAATTGGAGCTTTGCTGTCGGGGATCAATCTGTCCCATCCCGCAGCATCGGCTCCAAAACGGCCAATCGATGAAAGCCAACGCAACGGCGAAACACTTGATACAATTCTGTCAGCAACAAGTTGAGCAGCCCGCCAGCCTTCGCCGCTTGCCTGCGACACGGCAATCAATTGCGCATCTGGAACAACGCCCCCTTCTTCAAGAAGGTCAGCGATTACATCCATTGCAATTCGGGGGCGGTTAAACTGTAAGTGTAAGCGTGCGTCCTTCAAGCGCTCATGCACTGGCAAAACACTGGCCGGTTGCTGTGGCGGCGTTTGGGTAAGTAATTTTGGTGGGGTTTGTTTTTCAGCCCAATCAAAAAGTCGATCGTAAATGATACGGTTTGTCTTAATTCTATTCAATGCAATCACCGCTTCACTTTGTGTCTTACAAACGGGAAGCTTTGCGGATGCGGCATCTAAGAGGTCCGCCAATTTGTGTGTATTAGCATCCATGAGTATGAATGGTACACGAGCACGAACCGCAGCGAACATCACGTGATGACGCCCCGTCAGGACCGCACCTGCTGTTGCCAAAGTCGCAATCGCGTCCGACCAATCATAATCTGCAAGATTGAAATAGGGGAGCTTTGAAAATGGCCCCGACGTGCTTCTGACGAAGCCGCCAAAGTCCTTGTTGAAAAAATCAGTGACAACTGTTGCGCCACCGAAATCAACGACGGGCTCGCGTGGCTCAATAGGGGCAAATAATGACAAGTCCGCATGGTGGAACGCAGCCACGCCATGTCGCTCAAACATATCGGCAGCACTGGCCGGACCGCGCAACGTCAACACGTCAAGATTTCTTAGAACATCATCGAACCTTCCACTATTTTCCTGCCAGACTGCATTCACCAAACAGGTTTTTTTTCCAAGCATTTGGGCAGCTGCTAGCTGCTCCATCTTTGCAACAAAATGGGCGGAATCATGGTGCATAGATCCCTCGCCATTTACAATGAGAGTGTCAAAGGGGCTCCCCGTTTCTGCAAACGTGACATCGGGCAACATTCGCCTTATTGCTAAAATCACTGCTGCGCTTCCGCCATGGTATTGACTATGG
Source organism: Sulfitobacter sp. LC.270.F.C4 (assembly GCF_032922545.1). Classification (NCBI taxonomy): domain Bacteria; kingdom Pseudomonadati; phylum Pseudomonadota; class Alphaproteobacteria; order Rhodobacterales; family Roseobacteraceae; genus Sulfitobacter; species Sulfitobacter sp. LC.270.F.C4. The sequence continues at coordinate 2,492,193 of NZ_CP136692.1, forward strand.
TCACCTGACAAGAAAACTCTCTGAGACTTAGCACGCTCTGGGGCCATCATCATACCTCCCTTTCTTAAGTATTTTTCTATTTCCACGAATTACAACCTTAAAAGGTGAGCCCCCTCGAATACGGCCCCCACCGAGAACGCGGAATACTCGATGTATTTTCAAATCGCCTGCTTTCTTTCTGGCTACCTTCACAGCACACCACTCAATGCGGATGTTGTCGCATCTATAACGCATCGCCTTTGTGCACCACATTTACGGAGGGGGTTGACAGTAAAATCTTTCAGTCCCGACTTCGAACCGACAAAGATCAAACCCTTTGTCCTTGAAATACTCTGGCCAGTCGGCGTCCCGTCGATAGCCCATTGTCAGCCAATGTTGAACAGCGTGATCAGCGTATCGAGAATAAACTGCAGCATGGTTCCCCCGGTTTATTTGCCGATCCCCTAGGGGGGCAAGGAAGCAGGGAAAAATCCTATCGGACCTGCCCGTCCGTTCATCGCAGGTGATCAGTCCACTGTGACCAGATCGTTATCTTCGAATTTCAACCGCCTAACGGTCGGCCAAACCAGCGCGGTTGATCGCCTCCGCCGCGAACAGCACCGTATCATATGCATAGCCGCCATAGGCCAAGAGAAAACTCTCGCCAGTTGCGCTTTCATAAGCTCGCTTGTAGCTCCCGCAGCCCTCACGTTCATGCCAAGCAGGCCCTGTTTGAAGTCTTCGGGGGTGTCGGGGTTCGTCATGGTGATCATTGAAGTGGTCCCATCTTTTCGGACAGGTTTGCAGCTTCTCTAAGGGTATCGTGTTTAGGTTTCATGCTGCTTTCGCTCGTCGCACGCTATCCCAATATGCATCGTCGGGCGTCAGCCGATCAAGCGCGGAATGGGGCCGCTCAGTGTTGTAAAATCTCATCCAGTTGCTAATCACCCTGCGAGCTTGGAACCCATCTTGGATTTCCTCAAGGTAGACGGCTTCCTGCTTCAGTGACCGCCAGAGGCGTTCGATGAAGATGTTGTCGAGGTATCGGCCGCGCCCGTCCATCGAGATGCAGACCCCGGCGTCTTTCAGCGTGGTGGTCCAGGCCGATCCGGTGAACTGCGATCCTTGATCCGTATTCATGATCTCTGGCGGGCCGTGTTTGGCGATTGCCTCCTTCAAAGCCTCGACGCAAAAGTTGGCATGCATCGTATTGCTGAGCCGCCAGCTCAGCACCTTCCGGGTTGCCCAGTCCATAATCGCCACCAAATACAGGAAGCCATTCTTGACTGGCACGAAGGTGATGTCGGCGCACCAGACCTGGTTGGGGCGGTCGATCACCATCTTCCTCAGCAAATTAGGATAGACCGGATGCTGTGGGTGTGGCTGGCTGGTTCTGGGGCGTTTATAGATTGCCTCCAAGCCCATCTTTGCCATCAGACGTCGCACGCGGTGGCGTCCCACGATGATGCTCTCCCGGCGCAGATATGCCGCGAACTAGCGTGACCCAAAGAACGGATATTTGGTGAACACCCGATCAATCGCTTTCATCATTTCCAGCGTCGCTGCATCAATCCCGACCGGCGTGTAGTAGAACCCCGACCGGCTCAGGTTCACCAGCTTGCATTGCTGGCTGACGCTCAGCCTAGGATGGTCGCGCTAAATCATCGACCGTTTCTTGAAAGGGCTCACCTTTTGAGCCCTTTCGACAAAAAATCGTTCTCAACGGCCAACCTCCCAATTTTGGCATGTAGCTCCTTCACATCTGCCTCGGTTGGGCCGCTCTGGTTGCCGCCCGAGAACACGTCCGCCATGCCGTCGATGGCCTGCCGCTTCCACGTGCTGACCTGGTTCGGGTGCAGCTGATGCTTCGCGGCAATCTCTTACACGGTCTTGTCGCCCAGCAGCACTTCCAACGCCACCTTGGCCTTAAACTGATCTGTAAAGTTCCGGCGCTTTGCCATGTTCGTATCCTTCCAAAAGGGTTGGATACACCTTAGCCGACTGTCCGATTTTCTGGGACCACTTCACAGGATTGCGTACCACGGCGGGTCTTCTTGTTGGCCAAGCCCAAAACTCGCTCGGTTGGGGCGGTGGGTAACCTCCGTTGATTTCCAAGCCGCTTCGGCCGAGAAAGTCCAGCCCAACACAGCGGGCGGAACATCCACAAGGCGGGCGCCGTTGGCCGGGTCGAATACCCCCTTTCAAACCTTGTTTGCCTGCAATAGCAACGTCCCGCGCGCCACGATGTCGCAAAGGTCGCAACGCTCCGTCAAAACGCTGTGGCCGTTTCCGTCTGTGACAGAATGCCCAAGCTTGCAAACGCACGTTCCAGATCGCGGTCACCGAAAGGTTTCTGAATAACGGCACAGCGACCCAAAGCCGCGGCGGAGGGCACTTCCGCTTGGCCGGTGGCAAAGATGATGGGCATATCGGGATGCTGCGCCCGCACGCGGGTGGCGACCTCCTCGCCCGAAATATCCGGCAGGCCCACGTCGATCAGCAGCGCGTCGAAGTGCCCGGCTTGCAGCCTGTCCAATGTCTCCTGCCCCGACGCGGTTTCGGTGACCTCGGTGCCCAGCCCGCTGAGGATATCCGCCAGATCGAGCCGGATCAGCGCGTCGTCTTCGCAGAGCAGAACATGACGGGGCCGGTCTGGCTGCTCTTGGACTGCGTCAGCCTTTGTTTTTGCAGCGGGAGCCGAGGACAGCGCGTCGCGGACCTTGATCGCCAAAGCGTCTTTGGTGAAGGGTTTGGCGAGGAACTGCACCCCGGCATCCACCCGGCCATCGCGCACGATCGCATCGCGTGAATAGCCTGAGATGAAGAGGATCGGCAGGTCGGGCCGCTCGGCCTGAAGGGTTTCGGCCATGTCGCGGCTGCTCAGTTCTCCGGGCATGACCACGTCCGAGACCAACAGATCGAATTCCGGCGCTTGTCGCGCGGCTTTGAGGGCGGTGGCGGGGTCTTCTGCGGTGCGTACGCGGTAGCCCAAATCCGACAGCAAGGCGGCGGTGGCGTCGCGCACCTCGGCGTCGTCTTCGACCAGCAGAAGGGTCTCGTTCCCGCCCGCGATATCTGAGGGGTCATGCCATTGCAAAGGCTCCGCCGCCGTCTCGGCGCGCGGCAGCAAAAGCGTCACCGTCGTGCCCGCGCCGGGATGGCTGGCGATGGTGGCCCGCCCGCCCGATTGCCGCGCGAAGCCATAAACGGTAGAGAGCCCAAGCCCGGTGCCTTTGCCCACCGGTTTGGTGGTAAAAAACGGATCGAACACTTTGGCCAGCGTATCCGCCGGGATGCCGGGCCCGTGGTCGATGACTTTGACCTCAAGATAGTCGCCCGCCACCATGTCAGGCTCACCCAGCAATTCTTCGGGGCCGATATGCCGGTTTTCGACCGCGATTTTCAACTTGCCGCGCCCCTCCATCGCGTCGCGCGCGTTGATGACGAGGTTTAGCACGGCGTTCTGGGTGCTTGCCGCATCGGCATAGGCTGGCCACAGGGCATCGGGCGTGTCGAGTTCGACCTCCATCCCCTCGCCCAAGGCGCTGCGCATGATGTCGTCGATATCACTGAGCAGATCGCGCAGGTCGATCGAGCGCGGCTGCAATGGCTGACGGCGGCTGAACGCAAGCAGTTGCGAGGATAGGGACGCGCCGCGCTCCACCGCCCGCATGGCCGCGTCGATCCGCACCCGCGCCGGGGAATCGGCTGCAATTTCGCGCGCGGCCATGGTCAGGCTGCCGGTCATCACCTGCAGCAGGTTGTTGAAATCATGGGCAACGCCGCCAGCAAGATTGCCGACCGCCTCGACCCGCTGGCTTTGGGCTAACCGGTCGTGAAGCTCTTCCAACTCACGGTTGCGTTTCTCGACACGCTCTTCCAAAGTCGTGTTCAGATCGGCCAGTTGGCGGGACAGTTCTTTCTGCTCGTGGATTTCGGAATTCGTGCCGACCCAGCGCATCAGCGCGCCTTGGTCATCTCTGGTCGGCACTGCCCGCACCAAGTGCCAGCAATAGGCACCATCGGCCCGTCGCAGGCGAAATTCACTTTCGTAGACCGCCCCGGTTTCCACCGCCTCGGCCCAAGTGGCAATCGCCTCGGCGCGGTCCTCGGGGTGAATGATCGCGGGCCAAGCATCCCCGACCAGACTGCCCGGCGCCGCGCCCGAAAAGGCATATATCTGATCGCTGACCCAATCCAGACGCCCATCGGCGGTGGCGGTCCAGACATGGACCGGCATGGTATGGGCCATGGTGCGGAACCGTTCCTCCGCCTCGCGCAGCTTGGTTTCGGCAAGCTTATGCGCGGTGACGTCATTGCCTTGGATCACGATGCCGATGGTTTCTCCCCGCACGTTGTCGAGCGGTTGAAACACGAAGTCGACGACGACCCGTTCAGTCGGACCTCCGGGGCTGCGTTGCACCCATGCCTCGGCCCCCTGTTGGCTCACGGCCTCGCCGGTGCGATAGACCTCGTCCAGCATTTCGAAAAAGCCTTGCCCCGCGATTTCGGGCAAAGCCTCGCGCGCGGGTTTGCCAATAAGATCGCGCTTGCCAATCATCCGTAAATAGGCGGCGTTGACCGTGCGAAAGACGTGGTTCGGCCCCATGAGGGTGACCATGAAATTCGGCGCCTGTTCAAAGATCAGCTTGAAAAGTCTGATCCCGGTATCGAGTTCCAGATTCTGCTGCGTCACCTCATGGGCACGGCGCAGCACGGCAGCTTGGGCCGGGCCTGCGCGCGCCTCACCCGGGGCTTCGGCGGTATAGACTTCGGTGATGTCCTGCGTGTGCTGCAAAATGAACTCGACCTCGCCGTCCGCACCTAGGATCGGCGTATGGGTCGCGCTCCAATAACGGTCTTCGGTTTTGCCCTCAGCACTGGCGATTGGATAGGGGATGACCGGCAGGTGATCGGTGGTGCCATCGCGGAACACCCGCGCGAAAGACGCGCGCAGCATGCGGCCCAACTCGCTTTCGGGGTCAGATGGAAATTCCTCGAACAAGTCCTTCCCGATAAGCCGCTCTAACTGGCGATCAGTCACCTGTAGGTAGGCATCATTCGCCCAGACCACCCGAAGCTCACTGTCCAACAACACGAAGGGCGACGGCGCGGCCTGGAGGATTCTTTCAAAGTCATGGGTCATCGTGTGTTGATCTTCTTATCTATTGGAACGTGCGGGTCAGCAGTCTCAGCCGCGCATTCAATCTTGATTTGAGGTGTCAGGCAAGGACGGTTGCAGCGCCGTGTCTCGCGGCTGGCCTGGCTTGGCCCGCTACGGCAGGGAGGTTTTCGGAGGCTGCTCTAGATTTCATCGTATCTCGGAATTTTTAGGTCTGGGCGGCGGCGCCGCTGCGTCTCAACCGCGCATCACGCATATGTAGCCCGCAATCCCTGCGGAACCAGAACCTCGCGCAGATTTTGCAACGTCTTGCACTCTGCGCTGAGTTTGCGATGAATGGAGCCGCTGCGCCTACCATGCCCCACGGGCCGCGCAGCCGATCAGCCATTGCACATTTCCTCATTTCCGCCTGCGCGCCCCTTTCCCAAAGCTATTCAGGACCACCGCATGACATTCCGCTTCATCCACGCGTCTGACCTGCACATCGGGCGCAAGTTCGCCAATATCCCGCAAGCGGCGGATGGCAACATCCGGGGGCGTCTGATGGAAGCGCGGCATGGGGCCATCGCTAAACTGGCCCAAGCCGCGCGGAATCACGGGGCGGCGCATGTGCTCTTGGCGGGCGATACATTCGACACTGCGACACCTTCGGCCGCTGTGCTGCGGCAGGCCTTGACCGCCATGGGCGAGGCGGCAGAGGTGACATGGTGGATCCTGCCCGGCAACCACGACAATCTGCGCGATGCCGAACCCCTGTGGGAAGTGATCCACCGCGATGCCCCTGCCAATCTGCGCGCTCTCTTGGATGCTGCCCCGGTTGAGATCAGCACGGATGCCAGCCTATTGCCCTGCCCCGTGGCCTTTCGCGCGGGCGCCAGCGATCCGAGCGCCCCTTTGGACAAGATGCAAAGCCCCGAGGGGCATCTGCGCATCGGCCTCGCCCACGGCGGCGTCACCGATTTCACCGACAGCGGAGAGGCGATTGCGCCTGACCGGGACCAGCGCGCGGGGTTGGACTACCTCGCCCTTGGCGATTGGCACGGGCGGATGGCCGTTTCAGACCGAGTACAATACTGCGGCACGCCGGAGCAGGATCGTTTCAAACACGGGCGACGCGGCGTTTGTCTTGCGGTTGAGGTTGCAGGCCCCGGCGCTGCCCCCAAGGTGGATGAGATCGAAACCGGCAGCTTCCTTTGGTCCGAGGCCGAGCTTACGCTTCATCCCCGCCAAGACGCGGCGGCGGCATTGCAGGCCCTGCTGCCCGCTGCGGGCCGCCGGGATCACCTGCTGCGCGTCAAAGCAGGGGGCTGGGCGGGCCTTCCCGATCGCGCAGCGCTTGCCCGCGCGGCCGAGGCCTGCGCCCCCGATTTCGCGCATTTCGAACTGGTGACCGAAGGTTTGGGCACGCAATATGAGGCCGCAGACCTTGATGAGATCGACCGCGGCGGTGCCCTGCGCATGGCGGCGGAAGCTTTGGTGAACGAGGCGCAATCCGACACCCTGCCCCAGTCCGAGCGTGATGTGGCCGCCGATGCCCTCGCCCGGCTTCATGCCTATGTGCAGGGGGCGAAAGCATGAAAATCCGCGCCATCACCCTCAACAACGTCCGCCGCTTCACCGACCCCGCGCAAGTGACCGGAATAGGCGACGGGATCAATGTCTTGAGCGAGCCGAACGAGCACGGCAAATCCACGCTTTTCGACGCGATACAGGCGCTGTTCTTCAAACCCTTCGGCTCTCGCGACAAAGAGGTCGCCGCCCTGCGCCCCCATGCGGGCGGTGCGCCGGAGGTGACCATCGAGGTCGAAACCGACGAGGGGCGCTTTGCCGTTCACAAGCGGTGGTTCCAAAAGCCCCTTGCCACCGTGCACCGCGATGGCAGGCTGATCGCACAGGCGGATGAGGCCGAGGCATGGATCGCGCAGCTTTTGGGCGGGGATGCGGGCGGGCCGTCGGGGCTGATCTGGGTCCGGCAGGGCATGACCGCGCTGACCGGTGGCTCGACCAAAGAGGAGAAACTGGCGCTGGAGGCGCGGCGTGATCTGATGACCTCGGTCGGGGCCGAGGTCGAAGCGATGACCGGCGGGCGGCGCATGGACAAGGCGCTGGCACAATGCCGCGACGAGCTTGCCCAGTATGCCACCGGCACCGGACGCCCGCGCACCGGCGGAGCGTGGAAAGAGGCCCAAGATCAAGTGGAGGCGCTACAGGCCACGCGCGACCAACTGACCGCCACCGCGCGAGAGTTGCAGGACGCCTTGGCCCAGCGTCAGCGGGCACGGCGGGCCTTGGCCGACCTCGAAGCGCCCGAGCTGGTCGAAGAACGCCGCCAAAAGCTTGAGGCCGCCCGCACCGCCCATGACGCCGCCACCCGCCACGCGGAAGAACTGGAAACCCTTGACCGGGCCGTGGACCTCGCGCGTCTCACGGCTGAAAGCGCCACATCGCGGCTCGACAGCTACCGCGCCGGAGAGGTCGAGCAACAGGCCGCCCGCGCCGCCGAAGCCACAGCCCGCAAAGCGGCAGAGACCGCCCACAGCACCCTATCTGAACGCCGCGCCGCGCTGGACACCGCAGAGGCCGCCGCGACAGAAGCCCGCGCCGCCCTCAAAACCGCCGAGGACCAACACCGCCACGCTTTGCGGGCGCGCGCCGCGCGGGACGGCGCTGACCGTCGCCGCGCGCTTGAGGATCGCATCAAAGAGGCCGAAGAGGCCCGCCGCCGGATGGAGACCGCCGGTGCCGCCGCCCAATCCGGCCCGGACGCCGCCACGATGCAACGGCTAGAAACCCTCTCTGCAGAACTCTCCGCCAGCCGCGCCGCCCGCGATGCCGCAGCCCCCCAAGTGATTGTCCGCTACACCCCCGGCCAATCGGGCAGCATCCACAGCGACAGCGGGCCGTTGGCGGAGGGCACCCCCCTGCCGCTTCCGCGCAGCACCACCCTGCGGATCGACGGTATCGGCAGTTTGGAAGTCCACCCCGGCGCGGAGGGCGCAGAGGACGGCACAGTCGAAACCGCCGCCGCCAGCCTGCAAGCCGCGCTCGACCAGATTGGCGCGGCTGATCTGGCCGGGGCCCGCGCCGCCGCCGCGGCCCGTGTGGAGGCCGCCGCGCGTCAGGGAGAGGCCAAGGCCGTTCTCAACAGCCTCGCCCCTGAGGGGATCGACGCGCTGCACCAAGCCCTCGCCGCCATTCCGGCCTCGGAGGAGGTTTCCGACGCACCTGATCTTGCGCGCGCCGAAGACGCCCTCGAAACAGCGCAGGCCGGGCATGAGACGTGCCGGATCGCGCGGGAGACGGCAGCCGAGGCGCTGGCCGATGCCAAGGCCGATGCCGCGGTCAAAGACGCACAGCTTGCCTCGCTCAGTGACCGGTTGCAGCGCGCCGAGGCGCAGCAGGCCAAGCTGGGCGATGTCACGGAAGACGCGCTTGCCACCCAAGCCGCCAGCACCGCCGCCGCGCTGGAGGCCGCACGCCTGTCCCACGCCGAAAAGGCCAAAGACGCGCCAGATGCGGCCAGCCTTCGGGCCGCCCTCACCCGCGCGGAATCGGTTGAGGCGCAAGCCCGAGAGGAAGTCGCCCGCCTGCGTCCCCTACTGGCCCGGCTCAGCGAACGCATCACCCGCGCCTCTGGCGACGCGGTGGAGGAACGGCTCGCCGAGACCGAAGACCAATTGCAGGCCGCCGAAGAGACCCTCGCGCGGATCGCCCATGAGGTTGCGGTGCTCATCCGGCTGGAAGGCGCTTTGCAAGACGCGCGGAACGAGGCGCGAGAGCGGTACTTCACCCCCATCGTCAAAGAACTCAAACCGCTGCTGCAGCTCCTTTGGCCCGATGCTGAGCTGACATGGGGCGAGGAATCGCTGCTGCCCCATGCGCTGATCCGCGAAGGTCGCGAAGAGCCGATCGACGTCCTTTCAGGCGGCACCCAGGAACAGGTGGCGCTTTTGGTACGGCTGGCCTTTGCGCGGATGCTGGCCCGTGCGGGACGCATCGCGCCGGTGATCTTGGACGACGCGCTGGTCTTTACCGATGACGACCGGATCGAGCGGATGTTCGACGCGTTGCACCGGCAGGCCAGCGATATGCAGATCATCGTTCTGACCTGCCGCCAACGCGCCTTTCGTGCCCTTGGCGGACAGGCTTTGCGGCTGCAAACGGTGGACCGATAGAAATAACGGCATCAAGTGCCCAGCGTGAATGAACTTTTCCCCCCGTCCCGCGTTGGCTTCGTAGCATCTGCGCAGGGCATGTTGGGGGGAATACATTGAACGATATCGCCGCGATCAGACGGCTGTTGGAAGTGCTGGTACTGATCGCCCTCTTCGTGACTGCCTATTTCGCCAAGGATTTGCTGCTGCCGATCCTGCTTGGTTTCCTCCTCGCGCTGACGCTTAGCCCGCTGATCCGCTCCTTTGAAAAATTCGGCATCTCGCCTCCGCTGGGGGCTGTGCTGCTGATTGGCTTTGTCGGGCTGATCATCTTTGTGCTGGCCGGGCTGTCGGCGGGCACCGTGGCCACGTGGTCGGATGAAATCCCCTCAATGGGCAATGAGATACAGCGCAAGCTGCAAGGCTGGATGAAGACGGTAGAGGATGTCCGCTCTGCCACAGAACAGGTCGAAAAGATCGGCGCAGATAACGGCGCCAGCAAACCCGAAGAGGTGGTGGTCAAACAGCCGGGCCTGCTCGACAATGCCATGAACACCGGCGCGCGGATTGGCGGCACGGTGGCCGTCGCCCTTGTGCTGGCGCTGTTCCTGCTGGCCTCGGGCGATCTGTTTTACCTCAAGCTGGTTCAGTCCTTCCAGACCTTCACCGGCAAGAAGCGCGCGCTAAAGGCGGTCTATGACGTTGAGCGCCGCGTGTCGCGCTACCTGCTGACCATCACCATCATCAACGCGGGGCTTGGCGTCTCTGTTGGGCTTTACCTTTTCGCGCTTGGGCTGCCCGTTCCTTATGTCTGGGGCTTGGCGGCGTTCTTGCTGAACTTCCTGCCCTATATCGGCGGGGTGATCGGCGCGGTGCTGGTGGGGGCCTATGCCATCGCCACATTCGACAGCGTCGGCTATGCGATCCTTGCCCCCATCGGCTATCAGATCCTCACCGGGATCGAGGGGCAGTTCATCACGCCCTACCTTGTGGGGCGTCGGTTGGAGTTGAACACCGTTGCCGTATTCCTCACCGTGGTCTTTTGGGGCTGGCTTTGGGGGATTGCAGGCGCGCTCGTGGCGGTGCCCTTCCTCGTGGTCTTCAAGGTGATTTGCGAGAACGTTACCGCGCTCAACATGATCGGGCATTTTCTGGATAAATCCGCCCCCGATGTGGCGGCAACCGCGGCGGATGAACCCGCCGCGGAAAAGCCCGGTGGCTAAAGCCGCCTAGCCCGCGAGGGACGGCAGCCAAAGCACAATCTGCGGGAAGGCCACAAGCAAACCGATGGTCACCGCGTCGGCGACGAAGAAAGGCATCACGCCGCGGAACACGTCCTGCACGCTGAGGTCGGGGCGCACGCCCGCGACCACAAAGCAGTTGAGGCCGATGGGCGGGGTGATTAGACAGAACTCCGCCATTTTCACCACCAGAATGCCAAACCAGATCGCGCACATTGGCCCCGACATGCCAAAGGCGCTGTCAGCCGCAGAGACGAACTCGCCCCCGTTGAGCGCCATCACCGCCGGGTAAACCACCGGCAGGGTCAGCAGCAGCATGCCAATGGCGTCCATGAACATCCCCAGCACCGCATAGGCCAGCAGGATGCAGATCAAGATGATCATCGGAGAGGTTTCGAGCGAGGAGATCCAATCGGCAAACGCGCCCGGCAGATCGGCAAAGCCCAAGAAACGCACGTAGATCAACACGCCCCAGATGATGGTGAAGATCATCACTGTCAGCTTGGCTGTCTCCAACAGCGCGTCCTTCAACTCCGCCAGACGCATCCCACGGAAAACCGCCATGCAGAAGACGATGAACGCACCCACGGCGCCACCTTCAGTCGGGGTGCCCCAGGCATCGCCAAAGGGGTTGTAGACGAAGAAGATGATGATCACGACCACCGCCACAATCGGCAGGGCCGCTGGCAATGAGGCAAAGCGTTCACGCCATGTAAAACCGGTCACTGGCGGGCCGACGTTTTTCCAGATCATGGCGATGCCAATGATCAAGATGGCATAGACCACCGCCGAGAAAGCACCGGGGATAAAGCCTGCGAGCAGCAGCTTGCCCACGTCCTGTTCTACGATGATCGCATAGATCACGAGGATCGCCGAGGGCGGGATCAGCGAGGCCAGCGTGCCCCCTGCCGCCACGACACCCGCCGCGAACTGCTTATTATAACCGATCTTGAGCATCTCAGGGATGGCGATACGGGCAAAAACCGCTGCGGTGGCCACCGAGGCGCCGGAGACCGCCGCAAAGCCCGCCGTAGCAAATACGGTCGAGACGGCCAAACCACCCGGCACCCAAGCGAACCAGCGTTTCGCGGCCTCAAAGATCGCTTTGGTCAGACCCGCGTAATAGGCCAGAAAGCCAATCAGAATGAAGGTTGGGATGAGTGAGAGTGTCTGGCTCGAGACTTTCGAGTGAGGCACCTGCCCGGCGGTCTTGATCGCCACGGTCAGCGCCCAGCCCAACTGGTCCCATTCCATGCCCTTTTTGGCCCAGAAAATCCAGATAAGACCGATAAGCCCGGCCATAGCGGCGGCAAAGGCCACCCGCATGCCAAGCACCACCATAAGCAGCATGCCGCCCGAGACCCAAAGGCCGATTTCAATAGGATCCATCAGTCACGTCCATCCAGTTGTTCGGCCTCGGCCATTGCTTGTTCTGCCGCCGATTGCACCAGCGGCACGGCCACGGGGCGTTCCAGCCCCAGCACCAAGGCCCGGCCATAGCCCCAAATCTGCAGACAAAGCCGCAGGCTGATCACGGCAAAGGCCACCGGCACCACCAGTTTGCTGGGCCAGATTGGCAGGCCGATGTCGATCGAACTGTCACGGCTCCACATCGGGGCGGCCATGTCAAAGCTGCGGTCGAAATGCGCCCAAGCGCCCCACGTCAGTGCCAGCATCAAAAGCAGGATCAGCACCACAGACAGCAGTTCCGCCGCCCAAAGCGCGCGGCCCTTAAGCTGGCCGATCAGAATGTCCATGCGCACATGCCCGCCCATACGTTGGGTATAGGCGATGCCCATGATGGCGATGAACGGCATCGCCGCTTCGATCCAGTCGACATAGCCCGCCAGTGGCGTGGAAAAGAACTTGCGCCCCCCCACGGACCAAACGGCCAGCACCATCAACATGAAAACGGCAATCCCCGAGATCAGGGCAAAGAAGGTCTCCAGTTTCAGCAGGCCCCGGTCGAGGCGGCTGAGGAGGCTGCTGTCCTCCAGCACGGCGGATGATCCGGCCATCGGCTCTCCTTTTCAGAAAGTCTGTTTGTTACGTCATTAAAGTCGAAAGGGCCGCGCGGTTTGCCGCACGGCCCTCTAAGTCATGCGCGCAAGGCTTAGTTCGACGCGCGTTCTTTTTCCAGCGTTTCCATCACGAGGTCATAGAGTTCCTGACCCGGAATGCCTTGGGCTTCCATGTCTTTGATCCATGCTTCGCGCGCAGGATCAGCCGCTTTGGCTTTGAACTCGGCGATCACCTCGGGGGAGAATTCGACCTTCTCGACGCCCTTTTCTTCAAGAACGGAATCCCACCGCTCAAGCAGTTCACCGTAGTTGGCAAGGTAGTGATCCAGCGCCTCATCGACGGACCCATCAAGCGCTTCGCGCTCTGCGTCGCTCAGCGCCTCATAGGCGTCGATGTTCACCACAACGGGGCAGTTCACGGTGCCGGGGTTGAGGTTCGCGGTCCACCAATCGGCTTTGTTGATCGTGCCAAAGCTGAGGTGCGCGTGCTGGGCGAAGGCCACAGTGTCGACAACACCGGATTCCATCGCGTTATAGGCTTCCGAAGAGGTCACGGATGTCGGCACACCGCCCACGGCTTCGAATGCTTTGCCCAGACCGCCGGTGGCGCGCACACGCATGCCATCGAAATCTTCCAATGTGGTGCGCGGATCGCCGGTGCCGACAAGGTTGTACTGCGGCATGGGCGAGGTCATCAGCATCTTCGCGTTCCACTGCGCCATCTCTTTGGCCACGGCGGGGTGCGCATAGACGGCACGGCTGACCGCGACTTCTTCTTCAAGGTTGCTGACGCCAAGGAAGGGCAGTTCCAACACGGTGATCGCGCGGTTCTTGTCGGCGTGGTAGCCGGCGCAGAACTGGGCCATCTCGAAGGCACCGATGGAGATACCGTCGAGGTTCTCACGGTTCTTGGACAGGCCGCCGTAGCTGACGTTGATGGTGAATTCGCCGTTGGTCTTTTCGCTCACCAGTTCGGCGATCTTTTCGACATGCTCGGTGAAGGCGCGGCGCTTGCCCCAGACGGAGGCGTTCCATTCGGTCGCGGCAGCTTCGCCGACAAAGGCAACGCTCAGCGCACAGGCGGCGGCACCGCTCAGCAGGTTTTTCATGATGTCTCTCTCCCATTGTTGCCGCCCTTGGATGGGCGGATTGGCGCACAGGCTACCCCGAGGGGACAGGCCTGCCAACCCCGTCATGCCGCGCAAATACGACAGCCGCAAGACAGTTGGGCAGGGTTTGACTGCCAAGGCATTGAAAAAGCGCGTCATTCCCCGGCACAGATCGGAAAATTTACAGATACCCCGCCAATTGGGAAAAACCTTTACAGGCAAGCCCTTGTATTCCAGTTGCTTATTCACTTCTTTTCACGGGCCGCTATGATCCAGCTCAGGAGGAGGCCACGGCAGCCGGGTGAGATCTGCGCCCCGTGGCAAGACGCGAACATCAAGGGAGGAACCACCATGTCCGACGCCACCGCAAAGACCTATCCGCCATCCGCCGACATGGCCGCCCGCGCCCATGTGGATGCGCAGACCTATGACAAGATGTACCACGCCTCGGTCACCGACACCGAGGAGTTCTGGCGCGAACAGGCGCAGCGGATCGACTGGATCAAACCCTTTACCCAAGTGCGCGATGTGAACTTTGACCTTGGGTCAGTCAGCATCAATTGGTTCGCGGATGGCGAATTGAACGTCAGCGCCAATTGCATCGACCGCCACCTTGAGACGCGCGGCGATCAGACCGCGATCATCTGGGAGCCCGACAGCCCCGAGGACGCCGCCAAACACATCAGCTACCGCGAATTGCACAGCGCCACCTGCCGCATGGCAAATGTGCTAAGCGATCTGGGCGTGGGCAAAGGCGACCGGGTCATCATCTACATGCCGATGATCCCCGAAGCCGCCTATGCGATGCTGGCCTGCGCGCGGATCGGCGCGATCCACTCGATTGTCTTTGCCGGATTTTCCCCGGATGCGCTGGCCGCCCGCGTCAATGGTTCTGAGGCCAAGGTCGTCATCACCGCGGATGAGGCCCCGCGCGGCGGCAAGGCCACCCCGCTCAAGGCCAATGCCGACAAGGCGCTGGCGCAGTGCGACGCCAGCGTGCAATGCCTCGTGGTGCGCCGCACCGGCGGGGATGTGGCATGGAACGACGCCCGCGACCGCGATTACAACGTACTGGCCGAGCAGGCCGCCGACACCTGCGAGCCGACAGCCGTGGGGGCCGAAGACCCGCTGTTCATCCTCTATACCTCTGGCTCCACCGGCCAGCCCAAGGGCGTGGTCCATAGCACCGGCGGCTATCTCACCTATGCAGCGCTTACCCATGAGGTGACCTTTGATTACCACGATGGCGATGTTTATTGGTGCACCGCTGATGTGGGCTGGGTCACCGGGCACAGCTATATCGTCTATGGCCCGCTGGCCAATGGCGCGACCACGTTGATGTTCGAAGGGGTGCCGACCTACCCAGACGCCAGCCGTTTCTGGCAGGTCTGTGAAAAGCACAAGGTCACCCAGTTCTACACTGCCCCCACAGCAATCCGCGCCCTGATGGGGCAGGGCAAAGAATTCGTCACCAAAAGCGATCTGTCGTCGCTGCGCATCCTTGGCACCGTGGGTGAGCCGATCAATCCCGAGGCGTGGAACTGGTATCACGAGGTCGTCGGCCAAGGCCGCTGTCCCATTGTCGACACTTGGTGGCAGACCGAAACAGGCGGTCATCTGATGACCCCCCTGCCCGGCGCTCATGACATGAAACCGGGGGCCGCGATGAAACCGTTCTTCGGGATCAAACCCGTGGTGCTCGACCCAACCTCGGGTCAAGAGATTGAGGGCAATCCAGCCGAAGGCGTGCTTTGCATCGCGGACAGTTGGCCGGGCCAGATGCGCACCGTCTGGGGCGATCATGAGCGGTTCGAGAAAACCTATTTTGCGGATTATCCCGGCTACTATTTCACCGGCGATGGCTGCAAACGCGATGCCGATGGCGACTACTGGATCACGGGCCGCGTCGATGATGTGATCAACGTCTCAGGCCACCGCATGGGCACCGCCGAGGTCGAAAGCGCGCTGGTCGCCCATGACAAAGTCGCCGAAGCCGCCGTGGTCGGCTACCCGCATGAGGTCAAAGGTCAGGGCATCTATTGCTATGTCACATTGATGAGCGGTGAAGAGCCTTCCGATGATCTGCGCAGCGAACTGCGCAACTGGGTCCGGCAAGAGATTGGCCCCATCGCCTCGCCCGATCTTATCCAATGGGCGCCCGGCCTGCCAAAAACCCGCTCGGGCAAGATCATGCGCCGCATCCTGCGCAAAATCGCCGAAAACGATTATGGCGCCCTGGGGGATACATCGACGCTGGCGGATCCCAGCGTGGTGGATGATCTTATCGACAACAGAATGAACCGCTAAAGCTTGGCACGGCGCGGGTGGCTGCCCGCCCCCGCGCCATGCCCTAAGAAGGAGAGACATGGACCAAACCGCCCCCCAGATACTGCCGCCCGCCACAGCAGCGGAATGTGACGCCGCCCTGCCGGATATCCTCGCCGCGCCCAAGGATGGCGCCGTCATAGAGCAGCTCTGTTTCCGCTCTGATTACGGCCTGCGAGACCACCCCGATCAGCTGGACCTGACCGTCGGCGAAGGCATCCGTGGCGAGCGTTGGACCAAGAAACCTTGGCTGACCCTGCCCGATGGCAGCCCCGACCCGCGGATACAGGTTTCGATCCTGCCCAAACGCATCATGGACCTGTGCTGGCGCGACCGCGCAAACACGCCCCACCCCGGCGATACGATGATCGTTGACATGGACCTTAGCCATGAGAATCTGCCCGTCGGCACACGGCTACAGGCCGGATCGGCGGTGCTCGAGGTGAGCGACAAGTTCAATACCGGCTGCATCAAATGGCGCGACAGATATGGCCAAGACAGCCTGCGCTGGATCAACCGAAAGGAAAACCGCCCCCACCGCCTGCGCGGTATTCTGTGCAAGATCGTGCAAGATGGCACCGTGCGGGTCGGCGATCAGCTCGTTAAACTTTGAGGCTTGGCAAAGAGCAAAGGCCGCCCCCATGGGACGGCCTTACGTTCATTTCATATTTGTAAGCTCGGCTCTCGCCTTGCGCGGGCTTAGCCTTCGACGCGCTGCAGGTTGATCTCACCCACGCCCACAGCAAAGTTCACGCCGGTCTGGGTGTTCACGCTCAGCGGCTGAAGCGCCAGCGTGTTTTCCGAGCCACCTGTCATCAGGTTGGCGCCTGCGCCGACACCAACGGTCGCCTCAGCAGAGACACCCTTGTAGCTGCCGTTCAGACCGCCTTCGTAATATTCCTGCTCAGTTGGGGCCAACACCAGCCAAGACATCTGGCCGTTCTGGGTCTTGCCGATATCGACGCCCCAGCGGTTGATCTCACCGACATAGGTCTCATCCTCGAGACCTTCTTCGATGGGGTTGAAGGTACAGGTCAGCTCGCGGGTGGAGCCAAAGATAAAGCCGGTGCCATCGCCCACATCGCAAGACAGCGACCCGATCTCAGCGTGGTCTACGGTCTCATTGTCATCGGCCATCGCGGTGGAACCGAAAGCGGTGGCGCTCAAGAGGGCGGCGCCGAGGGTCAGTTTGGTTGCATGCATCATCTTTTGTCACTTTCCGGCGCGGCGTTGCGCGCCTTTTCTGCTTTGAACGGCATTCGGGTGCCTTGGACAGGCGGCGCAGATGACCTGCCCCGCCCCTTTCAGACAGCCAGCATCGACACCAGATAGGGGCCGATGATGCCTCTCATCGCAGACCCAACGCCCATCCCCGGCTGGGGTTCCTGCCCGTGGCCACAGAGGCGAAATACCGCGCAGGGTGCCGGGGCGCGCAACGCCCCGGCACCGCTGGACAAATCAGCCGCTACATGGCACCGCTTGTCGCTATGAGTGATGATCTGATCCCCTTCTCGCCCGACAGCGGCGATGCCCCAGCCCTGCGCCGTGCTTTTGGGCGTTTCGGCACCGGCGTGACCGTGGTGACCGTGAAAACCGCACAGGGCCCCTTGGGGATGACCGCGAATTCCTTCGCCTCGGTCTCGCTTGAGCCGCCCTTGGTGCTGTGGTCGCCTGCGATCTCATCCAAACGGCACGACAGTTTCACCTCGGCTGCATCGTTCTGCATCCATGTCCTTGGCGCGGATCAAGAGGATTTGGCCCAGCAGTTCGCTGGTCAAGGTCACGACTTTTCCGGTTTCGACTGGACCGAAGATGCCGCAGGCGTGCCGACCTTTTCGGGCTGCCTTGCCCGGTTTCACTGCAACACCTACGCCGTGCATCCGGCGGGCGATCATTCGCTGATTTTGGGCCATGTGCAGCAGGTCGCCCTGCGCGAGGATGGCGCGGCGGGTCTGATGTTCGACCAAGGCCGCTATGGCCAATTTACCCCGCGCGACGCAGATTGAACGCGGCCAAGGGCGCCCCGCAAGGCGCCCCCGTTCTCAGTAATCCCGCTCAAAGAAGATGCCGATGCTGCTGTCGCCATCCGAGCCAAGCGTGCCCTTGGCCGTCAGGCTTTCGGTAATGTCGAGATTGAGGGAAACCTCGCCAGTCCCGTCAGAGGCCGCCGTGACATCGGTATAGACATTGTCGGTCAGGTATTTCCCAAGCCGCAGCGCCGTTGCACCGTCGTCGGTGGTGGTCACATCCAGATCGTCCAAGCCAAAGCCTTCGCGCAGGTTGCCGATCACCCCTTCGCCGCCACGGCCCGCAAGGGTCGCCACCGCACTGGCCAATTGCAGCGCTTGGAAGGCCGAGATTTCCGAGATGTTGCGACCAAAGAGCAGTTGCGACAGCACCTCATCCTGCGGTGCGGCGGGGGTGGATTCAAAGGTCACCTCTGGCTCATTCGCAGGGCCGCTGACGATGACACGCACCTCGCCCGCTTCGGTATCGGTCGAGGTCACAAAGCGGATATAGGGAATGAAATCGCCCTGAAACTGGACCGAGCCTTCGTCGAGCAAGAAGCGTTTGCCCAAGATATCCAGCCGCCCGCGGATCAGTTCAAACCGCCCGGCAGAGATGATGCGGTTGGTGGTGCCGCTGAGGTTGAGCGAGCCGCCCAGTTCCGCATCAAGCCCGCGCCCGCGCACGAAAATCCGGTTGGGCGCGTTCAATTGCAGGTTCAGGCCAAAGCCGGGGCTAGAAGCATCCTCGGCAGGGTCTTCCCCCGCCTCGGCCCCCTCCAGCCCGGCCTTGCGCCGCGTTGCCAGAACATCGGCGGGCGCGTTGACATGGGTGATCTGCGGAATGTCCCCGATTGAGGTCAGCCCCGTTGCGGGCACCTGAATATTGGTCTCGCCCGCGTTGATCACCCCGGTGATCTGCGCCCCACCGCTTAAGGGGCCTGCAAGCCGCAGGTCGCCGTTCAGCGTGGTACTGTAAAGGCTTGGGTCTGCATAGACGAGATTGCGCAGGGTCACGCTGATATCCGCAGGCAAGGCCGGTGTCAGGGTGATCGCCCCCGCCACACGCAGCTCTCCGCCGTCGACTGCCTGACCGGTCACGTTCAACTGCGCCCGGTTGTTGCCAAGCTGGATATCCGCATTGATCCCGCGCAGCGCCACGCGCAGGTTCGGCGCGGTGAACGTCGCGTCGCTGGTGGTGATGCGCCCACTGACCGACGACAGCGCCGCCGGGCCATTGATTTGCAAGTCAAACTGCGCCTGCCCCTGCAAGTTGCGCGGGGCAAGGAAGGGACGCGACAGGCCGAGCGGCGCGTTGCCCGCGATATCAAGGTTCAGCGTCCCATCGGGGTTCACCAACCCAGCCACGGTCGCCTGCGTGCCAGCGGGGCCGTTGGCATTAGTGTCGATGCGCCATGCCTCCCCCTCGCGCCGGGCCGAGCCTGCGACGCTCAGCGGGCCGTTCACCTGCTCCACCAATGCGCCGATGTCCGGCATGTTCAGCTGGAAATCGACCGCCGCATTGGGGCCGGTCACCAAGCCTTCGACCGTCGCCCGCGCGCCGTAGGGGCCGCTGGCGCTTGCATCAAGCACCACACCTGCTTCGGTCTGGCGCGCCACGCCATTCGCGGCGAAAGAACCCGTGACGCTGGGCACCAGCGGGTTCACGTTGGGAACGGAGACGTCGAACCGCATTGAGACCTCACCGGTGACCAGCCCTTCGACCATGGCATTGCTGCCATAGGGGCCGTTGGCGCTCACATCCACGGCGATCCCGTCTTCTGTTTGACGGATGTCGCCGGTGGCCGAAAGCGGGCCATTCACACCGGGGGCGATGGGGCTAAGGTCGGGTACCGACAGATCAAAGCTGAGCGCCATATTCGGGCCGGTTGCCAGACCTTCGACCACGGCGCTGCTGCCGTAGGGGCCGGTCGCGGCGACATCCACGGCAATGCCATCCTCTTGCTGGCGGACGGTGCCCTGCGCGGCAAGCGGCCCGTTGACGCCGGGGGCCAGCGGGCTGACATCCGGCAAGGTCAGGTCAAAGCGCAGCGCCATGTCAGGGCCGGTTGCCAGCCCTTCCAGCGCAACGCGACTATCGTAGGGGCCATTGGCGATGGTATCGACGACAAACCCCTGTTCGGTCTGCTCCAGCGTGCCGCTGGCCTCAACCCCGCCGTTGATCTGCGGCACGAGAGGTTGGATATCGGGCAACGAAAGGTCAAAGGCCACATCCACGCGCGGCGTGACCAGCCCCCTGACCGAGGCCTGCGCATCAAGCGGGCCGCTGGCGTCGGTGTTGATCTCCCAGCCCTGTGGTGTCTGGCGCAACTCGCCCTTGGCCGTGACAGGCCCGGTGATATCCGCGTCAGGTATGAAATCTTCGATCCGCGGGATATCTGCGGTGAAATCGATCTGCGCGTCCTCGCCCGTGGCCAAGCCCGACACGGTCAGCGCCGCGTCATAGGGGCCATCGGTGACCGCATCGACAACCCAGCCGCGCGTCTCTTGCACCGCTGTCGCCTTGACCGCGATGGGGCCTTCGTATTGCGGCAGAACCAGCCCGACATCGGCGAGCGTAAAGTCCAAAGCCGCGCGGCTGTCTTCGCTGCGCAACTCGACATTGCCGGTCAAATCAATCGCGTCGTTCTTGAGGTCCAGATCACGAAGATAAGTCCCGGTCTCATTGCGCTTTGCGACCATGCTGAGGCTGGTGCGCCCCGCCAGAACCGCATCAGCCTGTTCGATCCCAATCTCAAGGTCATCCGTCCCGCCCGCAATCGCCAGATCAAACATACCGCCCAAAGGCGTGACCGTCCCGTTCAGCGCAAGCGCCGTGGCGCCCGCGATATCGCGGCCCGCCAGCGCGGAAAAGCGACTGATATCCTGCGCTTCGAGCGTCATCTTCAACTGCGTGAGTAGCCCGGTATCCACCCCGTCGATCGCCGCCTCGCCGGTCAGGCCATAGTCTTCTCCCGACAGGGTCAGCCCGTTGATCTCAATCGGTTCTCCTTCGACGAAACGGATTTCGGCGCTGCCGGTGATCGCGTCCCCAATGGCCTCGGCACTGGCCGGATCGGTCAGCGACAGCCCCTCGGTGGCAAAGGTCACATCGCCAAGGAATTGGCCCAAACTGCCAAGGTTGCCTTCGAGGATCCCATCAAGCGCCAGTTGCGTTTGCGCGATTTGCAGCGCGCCCGTGTCCAGCCCGGTGATGTCGAACGCACTTTCAAAGCGGTCGCCATCGGCGGCATCGTAATCCACGCGCAGGGTCACGGCCTCTACCCGCGTGCCCTCACCCGAAATCGGCAACAGGGTCGAAGTGCCATCGGGGTTTGCGATCCGGCCAGAGATGTCGATCAGGGTCGGCCACTTCTCTTGGTTCAGCGTGACCTGCCCCTCAAGATCGACGGAATTCGCCGCAAGGGCAAAGCTGCTGACCTCAACAGCACCGTTGCTCTCAAGCAGCGCATCCAGCGCCAGCCGCACGTCTTCCCCGAAAAATTCGCGGTAGCGAGGAGCGAGCAGCGCGGTGATGTCGCCGCCAATATCGGCCTGAATGCGACGGTCAGGGGTTTCGCTGGCGCGGCGTGGGGCCTGCGTGCCAAGGGTCACTTGTCCGGCCAAACGCTCCTCGCCATTGGTGGCGATGGTCACATCGGTCGCGAAATCATCCAGCGGGCCCGCGCCTTCGACGGTCATCTGCACTGAAGGCTGCCCCGGCAGGTTCAGCAGTTTCGAGGCGATGCCTTCGGGGTCTTCGGTCAGGTTCAGCAGCAGATCCAGCACATTTTCCGTGCGGTCGAAATCTGCCTGAATGTCGAACTCACCCTTTTTGCCATCGGTCCGGCGGGCCTGAAAATCGACAATACCAACCGTATCGGTCAGCCGCGCATTGGCGCGGACCGAAAGCTGCGCAGCCTCGCCCAAAATGGGCTCGCCCAGATTGATCTCATCAACGGAAAAGTCTGCGATTTCAATGGAGACGGGCAGATCGGGCAAGGCAAAGGGTTTGGCCTCGGCATCGGGCAGATCGACCTCATTGCTGACCGGTAGACGCTCGACATCCAGCCGCCCGGCGGTGAGCTGTTCAACCTCCAGCCGTCCGCGCAGCAGGGCCGAGCGGTTCCAATCCAGCACCACCTCTTCCAACGTCAGCCAGATGCCATCGTCGTCCGAAATAGTCATCCGATCAAAGGAGGCTGCTGAACTCAGCGCCCCCGAGAACCCGTCGATGCTGACGGTGCGGCCCGCGCCACTCAGCGCATCCTGAATGGTCCGGGTGAGAAAACCCTTGTCGTCATCCTGCGCAAAAGCCGGAGTGAGGCAGGCCAGATAGACAAAGCTGGCGGTGAGAATCTGCAAAAACTGTCGCATTAAAACGCCTGTCCAATCCCGATATAGACTTGGAAATCTTCATCAACTTCCGGCCCCGAGGTGGGCACGGCCACATCCAGACGGATCGGGCCGATGCCCGTGGCATAGCGCAGCCCCAGCCCCGCGCCGGAGTGCCAAGTGCCTGATCCGTCGTAGAATTCTTCTGACCCGATATAGCCCGCATCGGCAAAGCCCACGACGCCGATCTTCTCGGTCAGGGCCACGCGCGCCTCTGCCGAGAGGCCGACAAAGCTGCGCCCGCCCACGGTGTCGCCGCTTGCCAGATCAACCCCCAGCGACTGATAGGGCTGCCCGCGCACGGTGCCGCCCCCGCCAGAGTAAAACAGGTAATCCGCAGGCGCCTCGGAAAGGTCCGGCCCAGCGACGGAGCCAAGCTGCCCCCGGAAGGCCAGTGTCACGGGGCGCTCGGTTCCAAAGCTGCGGTAGTAACGCGCATCAAAATAGGTCCTCAGACCGCTTTCAGACCCCGACAGCGCGACGAAGGGCGTGATATTAGCGTCGATGTAATAGCCCTCGGTCGCGTCCAGTTCCTTGTCGCGGTAGTCGAACTCAGCCCCCAGCGGCAAGGTCAGCAGGGTGTATTGGTTGGTGCCAAAGGCATCCTCTGTCTCGGCCACACGCAGGCCAAGGCCCGCAGAATAGGTGCGGTTTTGGTTGGCGATCCGCTCGATCCCCGCTTCCAGATCCAACTGACGGGAGAAGTAATTCACCTCATCCAGCTGCTCTAGCGTCGCCAGCGCATAGAAATCGGTATCTTCGTTAAAGGTCGCCGGACGCTCGAACCGAGCGGAGAGCGTATAGTCTTCGCCGCCCGAGTTGCCGCCGATGCCTTCGATCTCTGCCGACAAGCGCAGCCGTTCGGCTCCGCCCAACAGATTACGGTGCAGCCAGAAGGTGCTCAACGTCAGCCCTTCGAGCGAAGACAGTTCCGCGCCAAACCCAAAGCGGCGCTTGGGCGCTTCTGTCACCTGCGCGGCAATGGGCAGCGTGTCATTTGGGCCAATCCGATCCGCTTCGATCAGGGCCACGGCATCAAAAGCGCCGGTGCGGCGCAGCCGTTCGGTGGCCAGTTCCAACTCCTCGGGAGAGAAGACCTCTCCCTCCGGCAGGCCCGCGATCTCAATCAGGCGGGCGGTGCGCACGTCTTCGTTGCCGGTCACGGTCAGCGCACCAAAGCGCAGCTTTGGTCCCGGGGCGATCCGCAAGGCAGCGTCGATCTGCCGTTCACGGTGTTTGGCCACAAGATCCTGATCGGCCAATTCCGCCTTTGCGTGGCCCACATCGCGCCAGCCGCCGACCCCGGCCGAGACGGTTTCCTTGAGCACACCAAGGCTCGCAGTTTCGCCGCTGGCGAAACCCTCCGGCAGTTCGGTACCGGGGGCAACAGGCGCGATACGGGCCGCGCCAAAGCGGAACTTTGGCCCCGGGTCCACGGTGATCACGGCGCGGTCGATGCGGCGCGGCGGCTGCACCGGGGGAATCGCGGCGGCATCGACGCCGTCCAATGTGATTTTAAGCGTCGGCCCGAAATACCCATTGTCGTAAAGCAGCGCCAAAAGCCTGCCATAGTCCGCCTGCGCTGCGGCGACCAATTCCTGCGGCGTGGCCGGTTCGGCATCTTCATCGGTTTGCTCGGCCAGCAGCGACCCGTCGCGCAGGGTGGCATAAAGCTCTGAATCATCGTCGATACCGGTGATGGCCAGTTCTGCCGCCTGCGCCGCAGCCCCCCCACCAAGAAGAAGTCCAAGAGCGAGACAATACGCCGCCCCTTGAGTCTGCCCTTGTTGCGCCACGCGCTACCCTCCTTGCGTTTCGTCACCCCGGTTTTCGCGCCGGTTTTCCTTAGCCCGCTCAGCACGAGCCTTTTTCTCATCAACCGTTAAACGGCATTGCCGCCTTGGCTGCAAACATTCTGCCGGGGCAATAGCGGTATGAGAGCCCTGTTCGCCCGTCTCGCACAGAAGCGGACCGCAAAATCGGCAAAATACCGCGCAGCAAAGTGTAGTCTGCACGCGACGAGAGACGAGGGCTGAAACGAGTTTTCTTTTTTGGGTGATCCAACCATCGCTTTGCCATTGCAAAGCATGGTGGTGCGGTCGGAGAGACTCGAACTCTCACGGGTGTTACCCCACAGCGACCTCAACGCTGCGCGTCTACCATTCCGCCACGACCGCACGCCATGGTTGGTGGGCGGGGTTTAGCCAAAGACCAAGGGCTTGTGAAGAGGCAATCGGCAAAATTTTTCAGTGAGTTTCAGAAAGCGGGTTAAGCCCCTACGTTCCCGCGGCCACTTCGCTGATCACAATCCCTTTAATGCCCTGCAATCTGACACCTCAGACGTTGAAACGCCGCGTCCGGCAAGCCATCTGTGGACCAAGCAACAAGGAACACTTCATGCCCGCAGATACCGCCACGCCTTCAACTGACGCCCCCACCGTGCAGATCGACATCGTGTCGGATGTCATGTGCCCTTGGTGTATCGTTGGCTATAAACAACTGGAACAAGCGCTCGGCGCGGTCGGCGTGGGCGCATATCTGCGCTGGCATCCCTTTGAGTTGAACCCGCAGATGCCAGCCGAAGGCCAAAACATGGCCGAACATCTGGCCGAGAAATATGGATCCACCCCCGCGCAATCGGTCGAGAATCGCAAGCGGCTGGCTCAGATGGGCAGCGACTTGGGCTTTGCCTTCAACTTTTCCGACGACACGCGGATGCAAAATACATTCGCCGCGCATCAGTTGCTCACTTGGGCGCAGGCCAAGGGGCTGCAACACCCGCTAAAAATGGCGCTCTTCGATGCGCATTTCACGCAAGGGCACAATGTGAATGATCCCGAGGTGCTGGCCGATGTCGCGGCCTCCGTCGGGCTGGACCGCACCGAGGCGCTGGAGGTGCTTAGCAGCGGCAGCTTCGCCGAACAAACCCGCGAAGCACAGCAATTCTGGACCTCCCGCGGCATTTCCGGCGTGCCGTCGATGATTTTTGAGGGCAAATACCTCGTTACCGGAGCACAGGGGGCCGATAATTATGCCCAGATGCTCCGCAAGGTTCTGGAAGAACGTGACGCCGCCGCCTAACGCAGAGCCTCTGGCGGTGCGGCGCGGGTCTTGCTAAGGCATCCCTATGGTTGAATGGATCATCAGCGACGGCTTGACCGATTACCGCACCGCCGAGGCGTGGATGGAGGCGCGCGCCACCGCCATCGCCGCGGGCGAAGCCGAGGAATGCATCTGGCTGGTAGAACACCCCCCGCTCTACACCGCGGGCACCTCGGCGCGTGCCGAAGACCTGACAGAGCCGGACCGCTTTCCCGTCTATCCCACCCGGCGCGGCGGGCAGTACACCTATCACGGACCGGGCCAGCGCGTGGCCTATGTGATGCTGAACGTCGCCGCACGGGGCCGCGATGTCCGCTGTTTCGTGCGCCAGCTTGAAAATTGGGTGATCGCCACATTGGATGAATTCAACCTGCGCGGCGAGGTTCGCCCCGGGCGTGTCGGCGTTTGGGTACAGCGGCCCGAGAAACCCGCCCAGCCCGATGGCAGCCCCGCCGAAGACAAGATCGCCGCGATTGGAATCAGGCTGCGAAAATGGGTCAGCTTTCACGGCATCAGCATCAATGTTGAACCGGATCTCAGCCATTTTGGCGGCATCGTGCCCTGCGGCATCACGAACCATGGGGTGACCTCATTGGTCGATCTGGGTCTGCCCGTGACGATGGACGATGTCGATCTGGCCCTGCGCGCCACCTTCGATGATGTCTTTGCCAATGACCCCTCTGGCAGCTGCGACATCGCCTCCTGAGAGAGGCAAAGCGCGCGCCAAGCGGCGTTAGAACCCGATTATACGTCGATAGCCGCAGCGGAAAAAATACCCTCCCTGCGACCATCGCGCCCATTGCCCCCGCGAGACGGTCGCTCTAAAACGGGCGCAACACCGCATGTGCCGCCTATGGCGCCATGTGTCCAATTCATTTGCAGGAGGCACCGCATGGCAGACGCAGCCATTCACGGCCAAGATCATCACGACGACCGGGGGTTCTTTACCCGGTGGTTCATGTCCACAAACCACAAAGACATCGGTATCCTTTATCTGATCGTCTCGGCCTTGGTCGGTCTTATCTCGGTGGCATTCACCGTTTACATGCGCCTTGAGCTCATGAACCCCGGCGTTCAATACATGTGTATGGAAGGCGCGCGTTTCATCGCGGATAGCTCTGCCGCCTGTACGCCCAACGGCCACCTGTGGAACGTGCTGATCACCGGCCACGGCATCCTGATGATGTTCTTCGTCGTGATTCCCGCCCTCTTTGGCGGTTTCGGCAACTACTTCATGCCGCTGCAAATCGGCGCGCCGGATATGGCGTTCCCACGGATGAACAACCTCAGCTTCTGGCTCTATGTCGCCGGTACAACGCTGGCGGTCTGCTCGCTGCTGACACCGGGCGGCAATGGCCAACTGGGGTCCGGCGTGGGCTGGGTGCTCTACCCGCCGCTCTCGGTACGTGAAGCAGGCATGTCGATGGACTTCGCGATCTTTGCGGTCCACGTCTCGGGTGCGTCTTCGATCCTCGGTGCGATCAACATGATCACCACCTTCCTGAACATGCGTGCCCCCGGCATGACCCTGTTCAAAGTGCCGCTCTTTGCATGGTCGATCTTCGTCACAAGCTGGCTGATCCTTCTGTCCCTGCCGGTACTGGCGGGCGCGATCACCATGCTGCTGATGGACCGCAACTTCGGATTCGCCTTCTTTGACCCCGCAGGCGGTGGTGACCCGATCCTCTACCAGCACATCCTGTGGTTCTTTGGTCACCCCGAAGTTTACATCATCATCTTGCCCGGCTTTGGCATCATCTCCCACGTCATCGCGACCTTCTCGCGTAAACCGGTCTTCGGCTACCTGCCGATGGTCTGGGCGATCATCGCGATTGGCGCTCTGGGCTTCGTCGTTTGGGCGCACCACATGTACACCGTGGGCATGACCTTGAACCAGCAGGCCTACTTTATGCTGGCCACCATGGTCATCGCGGTGCCAACAGGGGTGAAGGTCTTCAGCTGGATCGCCACCATGTGGGGCGGCTCTATCGAGTTTAAAACTCCGATGCTTTGGGCCTTCGGCTTCCTGTTCCTCTTTACTGTTGGTGGCGTCACCGGCATCGTGCTGAGCCAGGCCGCTGTGGACCGTGCCTATCACGACACCTACTACGTCGTGGCACACTTCCACTACGTGATGTCGCTCGGTGCCGTCTTCGCCATCTTTGCAGGCATCTACTTCTACCTGCCCAAGATGACAGGCCGTATGTACCCCGAATGGGCAGGCAAACTGCACTTCTGGGCGATGTTCATCGGCGCCAACCTGACCTTCTTCCCCCAGCACTTCTTGGGCCGTCAGGGCATGCCACGCCGCTACATCGACTACCCCGAGGCATTCGCCTACTGGAACCAGTGGTCCTCGATCGGCGCCTTCCTCAGCTTCGCCTCCTTCCTGTTCTTCTTCGGGATCATGGCCTACACGCTGACACGCGGCGCCCGCTCCACGGCGAACAACCCATGGAACGAGTTCGCGGATACGCTAGAATGGACCCTGCCCAGCCCGCCGCCCGAACACACGTTCGAGCAGCTTCCAAAGCAGGAAGACTGGGACAAACAGCACAGCCACTAAGCGCTGCGTCACAATTTCAAAGGCCCCGCCACACGCGGGGCCTTTTCTTTTGCACCGCTGCACTGTCACACTCAGCGAAAGCCCCAGACAAAGGTCACCCCAAGCCTCTCACCCTCACTCCGATTTACGCCGCCCTTTGTGCGCTGGTTTTTCTCGGCCTCAGCTGGCATGTGATTGCCTACCGGCGGGTCAATCGCATCTCTCTCGGCGATACCGGAGACAAGGCGCTGCTCAAACGCATGCGCGCACAGGCCAATGCCGCAGAATACATGCCCATCGCGCTGATCTTGCTGGCGCTGACCGAAGCCAATGGCGCCCCCGCACTGGCTGTCCACGCCCTTGGCCTCGCGCTGCTGACAGGCCGCATCCTGCATCCTCTAGGCTTTGCCGCCACCCCGCAAAAATTCATCCTGCGCCAGGTCGGTATGGTTCTGACCCTCGCCATGATCGCCGCCTCGGCCCTCGGTTTACTGGGTCACGCCCTCTTCTAATTCATCCTTTTTCAAATACCCGCGGGGGTCCGGGGGCAGCGCCCCCGCCCTGCGCAACTTTTTCCGCCAAAAACCACATTTCCCTCTTGAAGCCCCCTGCCCCAATGGGTATTTCGCCCTCACCAGACGGTAAGCGGGCGTAGCTCAGGGGTAGAGCATAACCTTGCCAAGGTTAGGGTCGGGCGTTCGAATCGCCTCGCCCGCTCCATCTGGTCTTCACAGGGTCGCATCCTCGGATGCGGCCCTTTGTGTTTTTCAGGCCCGTGACGAATGCCAGAAAAATCGCATGGACCCGGCCAAGCCGCCGCATTTTACCTCTTGCAGCCCCCCGCGCGAATGGGTATTCCCCCCTCACCAACCGGATGCGGGCGTAGCTCAGGGGTAGAGCATAACCTTGCCAAGGTTAGGGTCGGGCGTTCGAATCGCCTCGCCCGCTCCAGGTTGATCCTACCACCCCGTAGGAAACGCAAAGCCGCCCCTCGGGGCGGCTTTTGTGTATCTCGCGTCCACCATGACATAAAAAAACGCCCCATGACGAACACGGGGCGTAAGGTACGGAACGAGGGACAGTAGGTGGCCGGCAGGCGTTCCGGGCCTGCGGTCACCTTTAAATTTAGGAACCCTTGGCCGTTTTCAAAGGGGCCGGACCCTGCGGCCCCGCCCCCTGCCCGGTTTTGAGCCAGTTCTTGCCGATTCTCAGCCCCCGACCCGGCTGGCATAAAGCGCAATCGCCGCGGCGTTAGAGACATTGAGCGACCCAAATCCGCCAGCCGCATCGATCCGCACCAGCGCATCCACGGTCTCGCGGGTCTTCTCACGCAGCCCCGGCCCCTCGGCCCCCAGAACCAGCGCCACAGGGCGGTCACGGCGGCCCTCTACCGCGCCCTCGATGGTCTGGGTGGCCTCCCCATCCAGCCCCAGCACCAGATACCCCATATCCTGCAGGGCGCGGATCGCATCAGCGAGGTTGCGCACCCGCAGATAGGGCTGACGCTCCAACGCGCCGCTGGCGGTCTTGGCCAACGCGCCGGTCTCAGGCGCGGAGTGGTGCTTGGTGCCGATGACCGCCGAAGCGCCCAAGACTTCAGCCGAGCGGAGAATCGCGCCGACGTTGTGCGGATCGGTCACCCGGTCGAGCAACAGCAGCCGCGGTGCGGAATCACCGATGGCGACATCCTCCAACCGGCCCCAGTTCAGCGGCTTCACTTCCAGCACCGCGCCTTGGTGGACGGAGTTGGGATCGAGCGGCGGGCGGAACTTGCGCGGGTCGACGACCTGCGGCGTGATTCCCGCCTCTGCGATGGCATCCTCCAACTTGGCTTGGGCATTCGGCGTGACCATCAGCTGCAGTTTTTCGCGGTTCGGGTTCATCAGCGCATCGCGCACCGCATGCAGGCCAAAAAGCCAGACCGTCTGCGCCGCTTCGGCCTTCTTGTCCTGCTCTTTTTGCACGACCCATTTGGGTTTCTTCATCTCTTTATCCTTTCGTGCGATTTCCCCAACATTTCTCAGGAATTCGCCTTGACGCTTCTTTGGGTCGCTTGTAATCACGCCCCCACGTCAGGTGCAATGCACAGGACAAAGTGGGCGACAGGCCGCAAGGTGTGGCAGGGGACTGTAACTCCCTCGCGGAGACGCACGCCTGGTTCGATTCCAGGGTCGCCCACCACTTTCTCCTCCGTAGATGACCCCGGAACCACGCGAGCGTAACGCCCGTGGCCACCGATCGATCCCCCGGATCGATCCTGCGTGCTTCAGCCATGTGGCAGGGCCCGCCTGCGGCTCCCTCGCGGAGACGCACGCCTGGTTCGATTCCAGGGTCGCCCACCACTTTCTCCTCCGTAGATGACCCCGGAACCACGCGAGCGTAACGCCCGTGGCCACCGATCGATCCCCCGGATCGATCCTGCGTGCTTCAGCCATGTGGCAGGGCCCGCCTGCGGCTCCCTCGCGGAGACGCACGCCTGGTTCGATTCCAGGGTCGCCCACCACTTTCTCCTCCGTAGATGACCCCGGAACCACGCGAGCGTAACGCCCGTGGCCACCGATCGATCCCCCGGATCGATCCTGCGTGCTTCAGCCATGTGGCAGGGCCCGCCTGCGGCTCCCTCGCGGAGACGCACGCCTGGTTCGATTCCAGGGTCGCCCACCACTTTCTCCTCCGTAGATGACCCCGGAACCACGCGAGCGTAACGCCCGTGGCCACCGATCGATCCCCCGGATCGATCCTGCGCGCGACGGCAACGTAACCGCCTCACGGGATCAGCACGTCCCCCCGCGAAAACGCCTCAAGCTCCATGCTCAGATCGTCGTATACCAACTGAACCCGAACCGTCTGAACAGACCCGAGGTCGAATGTCAGATACGGCTGCGGATCATCATCCAGAATCGCATTGGGCGAAGGCAGCGCCTCGTGACAGGGGGGCATCGGCCAATTCTGCATCGGCGCGTCGTTGACCGCGATTGCCATGGCGGCCAGCCCGCAGCGCCAGCTCCACAGATGGGTGACATAGACGAGGTCCTGCCCATCATACTCCCGCACCGCGATCCAATTGCCGCGCGTCGCGTTCAGGATCGGCTTCACCTCTGCGGCGGTTGTGAACCGGCCCGTGGGGGTTTGATCTTCGGCAACCAATCCGGGGGGCACGGCAGCCATGTGAAATGCCCGCGGCGGTTCTGCGGGTGCGAGAGGCGCCGCCGGACTGGCCGGTGCTGCGGGCCGCGCCGGGGCCTGCACCGTCATCGGTGCATCCGGTCGGCCAACCCCCTCCAAAGGGGCGGCTGGTCCGCCAAGGCTGATCGCGATCACGGCGAAGACAAAATCGAACATTCCGAACCCTCCCGCAGGCCGCTCAAATTGCTGGCTTTTGCCAAGAGACGCCTGCCCCTATATTGGCCGAAAACCAAAAGGCCTTGCCCAAGTATGACACGCAATTCGCGTATCCCGCAAACTTTCAACGTCGTCATCGTGGGGCAGCAGGGCCGGCTGGCCTATGAAGCGTTGCTTTTTGCCGCCTCCCTGCGCCATTCTTGCCCGCAGTTCCAAGGCCGCCTGCTGATCGCCGAGCCGCAGCCCGGACCGCTTTGGGACAACGACCCGCGCATCATCGACACCGCGCTGCGTGAGGCGCTGACCGACCTCGGAGCAGAGTTCATCCCCTTCGAGAGCCAGCATTTCGGCAGCGCCTACCCCTATGGCAACAAAATCGAGATGCTCAGCGGCCTGCCCGCGGGTGAACCCTTTGTTTTCTTTGACACAGACACGCTGATCACTGGCGATCTGGCCGCCGTGCCTTTTGATTTCGACCGGCCCTCGGCCTCCCTGCGGCGCGAAGGGACATGGCCCGAGCCGCAGCTTTACGGACCGGGCTATACCGCGCTCTGGAAGTCGCTTTACGACAAGTTTGACCTCAACTTCGCCAGCAGCCTCGACCTGAGCCAGCCGGATGAATATTGGCGCCGTTACCTCTATTTTAACGCCGGGTTCTTCTACTACCGCTGCCCGCATGAATTTGGCGCGCTGTTTCTGCGCTATGCGCTGGCGGTACGGGATGATCCTCCTGTGGAACTCTGCGCGCAGAGCTTCGACCCATGGCTCGACCAAATCGTGCTGCCACTGGTGATCCACGCCCTCGGCGGCGGGCGGGATGCCCTGCCCTCTGGCTTGCTGGATGGCACGGTGACCTGCCACTACCGGTTTCTGCCGCTGCTCTATGCCCGCGAAAGCGACCATGCGATTGAGGTTCTAGAGACCATCACCGCCCCCAACCAGATGAAAAAGCTGCTCAAGCAGCGCGATGCGTTCAAGCGGATGGTCTATCAGGGGCGCGGCGCAAAGGTGCGCGCGCTCTTTGATCAAGACAACCTGCCGCGCCGCGAACAGGCGATCCGCAACCGGATCAAATCCAACGGCTTTTGGATGCGCTGAGCGAACCGTCCCCCGTTGTCTGGATGGATCTTTGCGCCTAGGCTGCGCGAAATCCATTTTTCTGAGAGGACAGACCGATGGCCGATAGCCCCAATCATCATTTTGACACGTTGCAGATTCACGCAGGCGCCACACCCGACCCGGCCACCGGTGCGCGGCAGACGCCGATCTACCAGACCACGGCCTATGTCTTTCGCGATGCCGATCACGCGGCGGCGCTCTTTAACCTGCAAGAAGTCGGCTATATCTATTCGCGCCTGACCAACCCCACCAACGCCGTCCTGCAAGAGCGGATTGCCACGCTCGAAGGCGGTGTGGGGGCGGTCTGCTGCTCCTCGGGTCACGCGGCGCAGATCATGGCGCTGTTCCCGCTGATGGGACCGGGCAAGAATATCGTCGCCTCCACCCGTCTTTATGGCGGCACGGTCACGCAGTTCAGCCATACGATCAAACGCTTTGGCTGGTCCTGCAAGTTTGTCGACTTCGACGATCCGCAGGCCGTGGCCGATGCGATCGACGATGACACCCGCGCGGTCTTTGGCGAGGCCATCGCCAACCCCGGCGGCTATATCATGGATGTACGTGCCATCGCCGATGTGGCCGATGCAGCTGGCATTCCGCTGATCATCGACAACACCAGCGCCACGCCCTACCTCTGCCGCCCGATTGAGCATGGGGCCACGCTGGTCGTCCATTCCACAACAAAATACCTCACCGGGAATGGCACCGTGATGGGCGGTTGCGTGGTGGACTCGGGGAAGTTCGACTGGTCCGCGAATGACAAATTCCCCTCGCTTAGCCAGCCCGAGGAAGCCTATCACGGGATGAAGTTCCACGAGACCTTTGGCGCTATGGCCTTCACCTTCCACGGCATCGCCATCGGGCTGCGCGATCTGGGCATGACGATGAACCCACAGGCGGCGCATTACACGCTGATGGGGATCGAAACCCTGTCACTGCGGATGGACCGCCATGTGCAAAACGCGGTCAAGGTTGCCGAATGGCTCGAACAGGACGACCGCGTTGATTACGTCACCTACGCCGGGCTGAAATCCTCGCCCTATCACGAGCGGATGCAAAAGGTCTGCCCCAAGGGCGCCGGCGGGCTTTTCACCTTTGCGGTCAAAGGCGGTTATGACGCCTGCGTGAAACTGGTCAACAGCCTTGAAATCTTTAGCCATGTGGCGAACTTGGGCGATACGCGCTCGCTGATCATCCACTCGGCATCGACCACCCACCGCCAGCTGACGCAAGAGCAGCAAGAAGCGGCAGGGGCCGGGCCGGGCGTGGTGCGGATCTCAATCGGGACAGAAGACGCCGACGATCTGATCGCCGATCTGGATCAGGCGCTGACCAAAGCGACCAGCTAAACCTTTGCCCCCGCCGATCACCTCGGCGGGGGATTTTCCATCCAAGGCGGCTTACTGCCCCGGCGCAATCGCGAAGGTCATGGAGACCTCGGCCTGCAGCTCGACCTCGCCTTCGGCCACAGCGCTGTCCATCGCCATGCCCATGCGGGCGGCCTCGAACATCTTAGGCTGGGAATGCGAATTCTCGGTCATGCGGATCAGCGTGCCCAGCTTCACCCCCGCGGCATCGGCCAATTGCCGGGCGCGTTCGGTGGCATCGGCAACCGCGGCTTTGCGCGCCTCTGCCAGCGCGTCTTTCGGATCTTGAAGACCAAATTCCAAGCCGTTGAAATCATTCGCACCTTCGTCGATCACCGCGTCCATCATCGCACCAAGCCGGTCCAGATCGCGGACCTTTACGGTCACCGAATTGCCCGCTTGATAGCCGGTGATGCGCGGCGGGGCGCCATTTTCGACGGGGCGGCGGTCATGCACGGGGCGCAGGTAGAAGCGGCTGGTCTGACGGTCCTTCGCCGCGATGCCCTGCGCGTCAAGCTGGGTCAGGATCGCAGATACCGCTTCGGTCACCTTGTCCATCGCGGCTTTGGCGGTCTCGGCCTCTTCGGTCACGCCCAGCGTGATCGTCGCCATGTCGGGCACGGCGGCGATGCTGCCTTGGCCGGTGACGATAATCCCCTCTTCCGGTCCCTGCTGGGCCGAGACCAGCCCCGCCCCCGCCATCCACGCCAGTGCCACCCAATTCATCAGTCGCATGTTCGCTCCTTTCCGTGCATCAATGCGCCGCCATTTGCCCATTGCGGGCCCCCGCTGACAAGCACCTGCGCGGCGCGCACCCTTCCCTTGGGCGAACTCCTGCTCTATCCTTCGCGAAGACTGCGGCGCGTCTGTAAGTGCGCCCGACCCCATGCTAAAGTCGACCCCGATGAAGCCGAATTTTACCCTCTCCCTGTCGTTCGACGGCATTCGTTTGCTCCACCGCACATCGGGCGGCTGGCAGCTTGTTGGTGAAGTGGCGCTCGACAGCGCCGATCTGGCGGCGGAACTGGCGGTCTTGCGCAAAACCGCGACGGCATTAGAGCCCGGCGGGCTGCGAAGCCTGCTCCTGATCCCCGACGCGCAGATCAAATATCTGGCCATCGACACCACCGGAATGGACCCCGCCGCCCGCCATGCCGCAGCGGCTGAGGCGCTTGAGGGGGCAACGCCCTATCCGGTGGCTGATCTGGTGTTCGACGTCCACGCCGATGGCGCGCAAAGCCATGTGGCCGCCGTGGCCCGCGAAACCTTGGAAGAGGCCGAAGCCTTTGCGGTGGAGCACCGTTTCCACCCTGTCAGCTTTGCCGCCGCCCCTGCCGCCGAGGCGTTTGTAGGCGTGCCGCATTTCGGCATGACCCAAGCCGCATCGGCGCTTTTGGACCCCGGCGAAACCGTGACTCCCGAAGCGGAGCCCATCGTGATCTCCGGCGTGATGAGCGCGCCTGCGGGGCCGATCGTGGACACGGATGAGACGACGCCCGTGGCCGACACATCAGTGGCAGACACACCGGTGGCCGATACGCCCGTGGCGGAACCTGATCTCGCAGCTACGCCCGAAGAGACACCGCCGCTGGCAAAGGAAGACCTGCCCGAGTTGGCCACCCCCGAGGAATCGCCGGAAACACCCCCGGCGGCGTTGGAGCCGACCCCCAAAGAGACGCCCCCGCCCCTTGAGGAAGACCTGCCCGCACTGGACGCGGCAGTGATCCCTGCGGCAGAGGAAACAGAAGCGTCAGCCCCCGCGGCAGAGGCTGAACTGGCCCCCACGCCAAAAGAAACGCCACCGCCAGTGGAAGAGGACCTACCCGCGCTGGATGCCCCTGCGCCCGCCGCAGAACCGGCTGAGGCTGCGCCGCTATCGACGCCCCCCGCCAGCGGCAGCGTTGCGGCCTCCGCTGCGCCACTGGCCGCAGCGGCCGCAGCACAGGCCAAGCCGCCCGCCGCCCCGCGGTCTGAGCCTTCGCGCAGGGTCGATTTCTCTGCCCCGCCGTCGCGCAGCGCCCCTGCTGCCGGTTTCGCAAGCCGCCGTGGCGGGAGTGAGAGTGCACCCAGCCTTGGTGGTGCGAGCCGCGCGACACCGCCGCCTCCGCCCGCCGCGAAGCCGGAACCATCGCCCGCACCCGCGCCCAGCACACCGTCGCTGCCCGTCGGCGCGCCTTCGCCCGCCGCGGCCCCGCTGGCGCCACAGATGCCCGTCGAACCGGCAGCCACCGCCGCCGCGGCAGTGGCCGCAGCCCCCCAGCCCGACAGCAGTTCTCTGACGCCCGAAGCGCCCTCCTCCGGTGGGGCCTTCCTCAGCCGTCGTAAGCCCAAGGCATCGAAAGACCGTCGGTCGGCCTCCGCCGCCGCGGCCACCGCCCCCCCCGCGTCAGAAGCCGATCGAATGACCGTTTTCGGCGCCCGCCGCCGCAACGAAGTCGGCGGCAAGCCGCGTTTCCTTGGCTTGATCCTGACAGCGGCGCTCTTGGTTTTCCTTGCAGGTGTCGCCGCTTGGGCCTCGATCTTCCTTGACGAGGGCAGCGCCCTTTCGCGGCTCTTTGGCGATCGCAGCCCGCGCAGCACCGCCGAAGCCTTGGCACCTGCGGAAACGCCCAGCATCGACGAAGAAATCGCCGTGCTGCCCCCTGAACCAGCTGAGCCGGACGCGATTGAAACCGCCGCGTTGGACGCCGGTCTGACCGATGAAGACGGTGCCGTGCTCGACGCCCTGCGCGACCCCGAGCCGCGCCCCCTGACCGAGATGACCGAGGCCGAGATTGACGCCAAATATGCCACCACCGGCATCTGGGCCCGCGCACCGGACGTGCCCCCGGCCCCGGCGGCGGCAATTGATATCGACGATCTTTACCTCACCAGCATCGACCCGATCAGCAGCACGACAGATGCCGTGGCCCTGCCCTCGGTCGATGCCTTTGGCACCGATACGGCCCCCGGCGCGGTCAGCTCACCCGTAGCGGCAGGCACACAATTTGCGCTGGACGCCCGCGGTTTGGTCAAACCCTCAGCGCAAGGGGCGCTCAGCCCCGATGGGCATCTGGTCTACCTTGGTCGCCCCTCCGCCGAGCCGCCCGCCACACTGACCCGGCCAGAGGCCGAACCGGTGGCCCCGGAGGTCGATAACGCCTTGGCAGAGGCCCGGCCCCGCGACCGGCCCGATGATCTGGAAGAAACCACCGAACGTGCGCAGCTTGATGGGCTGACGCGCTCCGAACTGGCGGGCCTGCGCCCGCAGTTGCGGCCAAAGTCGGTTCAGGAAGAGGCAGAAGAAGCGCTTGTCGCGGCCGCCCCGCCCGAAGTGACCGTTGATCCGATTGACACCAGCGGCGCCGTTGCCGCCGCACTTGCCACGCCTCCGGCGATCCAGAACGCCACGAAACAGGCCACCACCCAATCACGCCGCCCCGATACGCGGCCCCGCAATTTTGACCGGATCGTGAGACGCGCCGCCCGCAATTCGGCCCCCGCACAGGTCGCCAGCGTCGCCCCTAAAGCGGTGCAGCCGCGCTTTCCGTCCAAAACCTCGGTCGCGAAACAGGCCACGGTGAAGAATGCGATCAACCTGCGGGACGTCAATCTGATCGGGGTCTACGGCAAACCATCGAACCGCCGCGCCTTGGTCCGGCTCAGCAATGGGCGCTATCAAAAGGTTGAGGTGGGTGACCGGATCGATGGGGGCCGCGTCTCGGCGATCGGCGACAGCGAGTTGCGCTATGTCCGCCGGGGCCGCAATGTCGTGCTGAAGATGCCGAACTAACGCCGGTTCGACTGCCCGCAACCGCGCGCAAAACGGGGCGCCGAAGCGCCCCTTCACCCCTTCCCGGATGTGCTTTGTTTACGAGGTCTCAAGCTCGCCGTTGTCGATCTGCTCTTGCTCGATCAATTCAAACAGCGCTTTGAAGTTGCCTTCGCCGAACCCGTCATCGCCCTTGCGTTCGATAAACTCAAAAAAGATCGGGCCGATGACCGTTTTCGAGAAAATCTGCAACAGGATGCGCGTCTCGCCCCCGTCGACGACACCTTCGCCGTCGATCAGGATGCCGTGTTTCTGCATCCGGTCCAGCGGCTCTTCATGGCCGGTCACGCGGTCCTTGCTCATCTTGTAGTAGGTCTCGGGCGGGCCGGGCATAAATTTGAGCCCGTTGTCGGCAATCGCATCCGTGGCGTCATAGATATCGCGCGCGCCCACGGCGATATGCTGGATGCCTTCGCCGTTGTATTTCTTCAGATAGGCCACGATCTGCCCGGTCTCGCCGCGGTCTTCGTTGATCGGGATGCGAATGCGGCCACAGGGCGAGGTCAGCGCGCGGCTGGTGAGGCCGGTGAACTTACCTTCGATGTCAAAGAAGCGAATTTCGCGGAAGTTGAACAGATCGCCGTAGAACTTGAACCAGACATCCATATTGCCCTTGTGGACATTATGCGTGAGGTGATCGAGGTAGTAGAACCCAACGCCCTCGGGTTTGGAGGTCGCGATCCAGTCGTATTCCCAATTGTAGGGCGAGGTTTCGTAATACTGATCAACGAAATAGATCAGCGAGCCGCCGATCCCCATGATCGCAGGCACGTCCAGCACCTTGCCATCGCCTTTGTATTCCTCGGCCCCCTTGGCGACCGCATGTTCCAACGCCTTTTGTGCATCGACCACACGCCAGCCCATCGAGGGTGCGCAGGGGCCATGCTCTTCGACGAAACGCGCGGCAAAGCTTTCGGGGTCGTGGTTCAGCACATAGGTGATGTCACCCTGCTGCCAAAGTTCGATCTTTTTCGTCTTGTGATTGGCGACATGGGCATAGCCCATTTTGGTAAAGACATCGCGCAGCGCCTGCGGGTCGGGGCTGGCAAATTCGACAAACTCGAAACCATCGGTGCCGGCGGGGTTCTCTGCCGTGATCTGCGATTTCGGGGCGTCATGTGGGAAAGGGCCCATGTCAGTCTCCTCTGCTTTTGGGATTTGGCCCATGATACGATGCACGTTCCGCGCTGTTTGCGCGTTTCGCGGCATGGTTCTGGTAATTTTCGCGCAAGAAGAGCATATTACCCATAAACCATGCGGGAAATACGCATCATGTTGGATGAAACAGATCGGCGGCTGCTGACGGCACTGCAAAAAAACGCCCACCTCACGGCGCAGGAACTGGGCCAAGAGCTCAACCTATCCTCCAGCCAAGCCGGGCGCAGGCGGCAGCGGTTGGAGGCGGAGGGCTATATTCGCGGCTATCATGCGCGGCTCGATCCGGTGCGGATGGGGCTTAATGTGCAGGGCTTCGTGCAGGTGCATCTGGGCACCCACGGGCCAGAGCATTCGGCCAGCTTTGCGCGGCTTATGGCCACCCGTCCCGAGATTGTGAGCGTTTGGACGATGACGGGGGATGCGGACTATCTCCTGAGGGTCTATTGTGACGATCTGCCGAGCCTGAACAGGCTCATTCACGACGTTCTTCTGCCCCATCAGGCCGTTAGCCGGGTGCATAGCCAGATTGTCATGGACCAACTGAAACAGGACGGGCCGCTGCCCACCTGACATTGAGAGAGGACCGCAATGGAAGGTTTCCTGTTCCAAGCCTCCGTCTATCTGGCTGCCGCCGTGATCGCCGTGCCGATTGCCGCGCGATTGGGGCTTGGGTCGGTGCTGGGCTACCTCGCGGCGGGCATTCTGATCGGCCCGGTGCTGGGCCTCGTCGGGTCCGAGACGAAGGACGTGCAGCATTTCGCGGAATTCGGCGTGGTGATGATGCTGTTCCTCATCGGGTTGGAACTGGAGCCCCGTGCGCTCTGGGACATGCGGCATCGGCTTTTGGGCTTGGGCGGGCTGCAGGTGCTGCTGTCGACAGCGGCGCTGATGGCCATCGCCATGGCCTATGACC
The DNA here is from genome assembly GCF_032922545.1 of Sulfitobacter sp. LC.270.F.C4. Classification (NCBI taxonomy): domain Bacteria; kingdom Pseudomonadati; phylum Pseudomonadota; class Alphaproteobacteria; order Rhodobacterales; family Roseobacteraceae; genus Sulfitobacter; species Sulfitobacter sp. LC.270.F.C4. The sequence continues at coordinate 2,531,902 of NZ_CP136692.1, forward strand.
AGCCGTGGCGCGTGGCGCTGGCGATTGGTCTGACGCTCGCGCTCTCTTCCACGGCGATCGTGTTGCAGACCCTGTCGGAAAAGGGATTGATGCGAACACAGGGGGGCAGATCCGTCTTCTCGGTGCTGTTGACCCAAGATATCGCGGTGATCCCCATCCTCGCCTTCCTGCCGCTGCTGGCCACGGGGCTTGCCGGGGGGATCATGCCCAACGGGGCGATTTCACTTGATCCCCAAGAGGTCGAGAACGCGCATCTGAGCGCGGAGGCCAGCCACGGCAATGACGCCGCCCATGCCGCCCAGACCTTTGTTCAAAGCCTGCCCGGCTGGGGCGTGACGCTGGTAACCATTGGGGCCGTAGCGGCGATCATCCTCGTCGGCATCTACCTGACCCGGCCCGTGTTCCGCTATATCCACCTTGCCAAACTGCGCGAGATGTACACGGCGCTGGCGCTGCTGATCGTGGTGGGGATTTCCTCGCTGATGACGGTGGTCGGGCTCTCACCCGCGCTCGGTGCCTTCCTCGCCGGTGTGGTCTTGGCCAGCAGCGAATTCCGCCACGAGCTAGAGACCGACCTTGAGCCCTTCAAAGGGCTGCTCTTGGGGCTGTTTTTCATCACCGTCGGCGCGGGCATCAACTTTGTCCTGCTGTTCGAAAAACCGCTAATCCTGATCTGCATGGCGCTTTTGGTCATCATCGTCAAAGCGCTGATCCTCATGGTGCTGGGCCGCCTGTTCCGTCTGAAAGGACGCGATGGCTGGCTGTTTACGCTGGCACTCGCGCAGGCCGGGGAGTTTGGCTTTGTGCTGGTCAGCTTCTCCCTCGCCACCGGTGTCATGCCCGACCCGATTGGCGAGACGCTCTTGCTGGTGGTGGCGCTGACCATGCTGATCACGCCGCTGCTGTTTATCCTGCACGACCTGATCAGCCGACGCCTTGACGACAGCGCCCCCGTCATCGCCGATGAGATCGACAGCAGCGGTCCGGTGATCATCGCGGGCGTGGGGCGCTTTGGGCAGATGGTGAACCGGATGGTACAGGCCAGCGGCTTTCAAACCGTCGTGTTGGACCACAACCCCGAGACCATCGCCGTCATGCGGCGCTTTGGCTTCAAAGGTTTTTTGGGTGATCCGACGCGGCCCGACATCCTGCGCAAGGCGGGTTTGCAAGAGGCCAGCGTGCTGGTGGTGGCGCTTGATGACCCGAAATCGGCGGTCTCTCTGATCTCCTACGCGCGCAAGGAGAACCCGCATGTGCATATCGTCAGCCGCGCGCGCGACCGCGAAGAGGTCTATCGCCACTATCAGGCCGGGTCGAATGACATCGTGCGCGAGATGTTCGACAGCTCCCTCAGGGCCGGGCGATATGTGTTGGAAAACATGGGGCTTTCGGATTTCGAAGCGAACGAGGCGCAAAAGCTATTCTATGCCCATGACCGGGATTCGGTCCGCGAATTGGCGGCCCTCTGGCGCCCAGATGTGCCCCCTTCGCAGAACGCCGCCTATGTCGCCCGGGCGAAAGAATTGCAGAAAGACTTGGAAACGGCCTTTCTCAATCTGGGTGAAAGCAAGGGCAAGGAAAGCGCCTGAACCGGGCAGCTAGCCCCCTTTCCGGGGGGCTGCCCGGCACCGCGCTATGCGTCGCTGACGCCCGCTTCGGCAAAGGTGGCCATCCCTGCGTGACAGGCAAGGGCGGTCTTAAGGATGCCGATCGCCAAGCCCGCGCCAGAGCCTTCGCCGAGCCGCAGGTTCAACTCCAGCAGCGGCTCCTTGTCCATCGCGCCCAGCAGACGCCGGTGGCCGCTTTCCGCGCTGAGGTGGCCCGCGACGCAGTGATCCAGCGCGCCCGGTGTGGTGCGCGCAAGGCCAAGCGCGGCGGCACAGCAGATGAAACCATCAAGGATCACCGGAATGCGCAGCTGCCGCGCCCGCGCCATGGCCCCGGCCATCGCGGCCAGTTCGCGGCCACCGAGGCGGCGCAGGCTCTCCAACCCGTCACCCTTGTCCGCGTGCAGGGCAACGCCCTCGGCCACGACGTCGGTTTTCTGCGACAGGCCCGCATCATCCACCCCGGTGCCCCGCCCGGTCCAGAATTCGGCCCCGCCGCCCAAGATCGCGCTGGCAAGGGCAGCGGCAGAGGTGGTGTTGGCGATGCCCATTTCGCCCACGACCAAAAGATCGGCCTCGGAGTTCACCGCCTCCCAACCTGCGCGCAGCGCTTCGAGGAATTCATCCTCGTCCATCGCGGGCTCAACGGTGAAATCCTTGGTCGGCTTGTCCAATGACAGCGGGACCACATCAAGGCTCGCCCCATTCATCCGCGCGATTTGGTTGATCGCCGCCCCGCCGTGCTGAAAGTTCGCCACCATCTGCGCGGTCACCTCTGCCGGAAAGGCCGAAACACCCCGCGCGGCAACCCCGTGGTTGCCCGCAAAAACGATGATCTGAGGCGCTGCAATCTCGGCCCGGGCACCGCTGCGCCAGCCTCGGTACCAGATCGCCAGTTCCTCTAACCGGCCTAGCGCACCGGGAGGTTTCGTGAGGATGCTATCATGGGCGCGCGCCTCTTCCATCGCGGTACTGTCGCAATCGGGCATCGCGCGCAGAAGGCTGCGAAATTCGGAAAGACTGGCGAAAGACGTGTTCATATGCGGCCCTTTGCGGATTGATATTCAATCGTTTCTAGCCTTAGCCTGTCGGCGCTGAAAGTGCCGAAGGGGCGAAATAATGGCCATTCCCGACATCACCACCCTAAGGCACGCCTTTCGCGCTCGCGACATCGCGGTGGCCTTTGCCCTGCTGACCCGCCTGCCCCTGCCGCATTTCCACTTCCCGACCGAGCCGCAGCGCCCACCGGCCTGCAGCGCTTGGGCCTATCCGCTGGTAGGCATTGTGCTGGCGCTGATCGCGGGGGCCGTGGGGCTGGCGTTAACGCGGATGGGGGCAACCCCGCCGCTGACAGCGGCTTTCGTGCTGCTTGCGTTGGTGATGCTGAGCGGGGCGATGCATGAAGACGGCCTCGCCGATTGCGCCGATGGGTTCTGGGGCGCTTGGACGGCAGAGAAACGGCTGCGCATCATGAAAGACAGCGTGATCGGCACCTACGGCGTGGTGGCGCTGGTGCTGTCGCTGTTGCTGCGGTGGTATCTGATCAGCGAACTGATCACGGATGAGGCGCTGATCTGGGCGCTGGTCATCGCCTCTTGCGGGTCACGCGCCGCGATGGTCTGGGTGATGGACAGCCTGCCGACGGTGCGCCGCGACGGGCTGTCAAACCGCACCGGCCGCCCCGGCGAATTGGCGACGGCGGTGGCGGTGCTGATCGGGGTGGTGGTGATCGTGGTTGCGCCGGACTATTCAGCATGGCGCTTGGCGCTTTTGGGGCTGCTCGGGGCGCTGGTGGTGCGGCAGATCGCCAAACGCAAGATCGGCGGGCAGACCGGCGATGTTCTGGGCGCGTCTCAACAGGTGACAGAGATTGCCCTGCTAACAGGCTGTCAGATGATGGCCTACGGCTGGCAGGCCATCCCCTAACGAAAAAACCGCGCCCCTAGGGGACGCGGCATGATCTCAACCTGCGGCGCTCTTAAGCGGCGACGCGGCTTTCCAGCACATCGCCCACCTGTTTCGCGGCGGCGAGTTCGTCGCCCCCCGAAACGGCGGCCACTTCGCGGGTCAGACGCTCAAGTGCGGCTTCGTAAAGCTGACGCTCGGAATAGCTCTGCTCGCGCTGGTCGTCGGTGCGGTGCAGGTCGCGCACCACCTCGGCAATAGCAATCAGATCGCCGGAGTTGATCTTTTGCTCATACTCCTGCGCGCGGCGGGACCACATGGCGCGCTTGACCTTGGCCTTGCCCTTGAGGGTCTTCATCGCGTGGTTGATCACGTCGGGCGTGGACAGCGCGCGCATGCCAATTTCGGTCGCCTTATGGGTCGGCACCCGCAGGGTCATCTTGTCTTTCTCAAAGGAAATCACGAACAGCTCCAGCGCGATGCCGGCAACTTCCTGCTCCTCAATCGAGACGATCTGCCCCACGCCATGCGCAGGGTAGACGACGAATTCATTGGGGCGGAAATCAAGCTTTTTCGATTTGGTCATATAGGTCGCTCCTTGGCGCGCGGGGGAAGCCCCGCCATTAACTCAGACACCTGAACAGCACGTAAAACGCATGCGAAGCGCAGCCTGAGCGGCCTGCGATCGGGTGCGTTTAATTTAGAAATGTGAGGTCAACCTTGGCAGCAGGGTCGAAACATTATCAGGCTCGTGTGTTACAGCTTGAAGACATCATAGCACAGAATCACGCCGTCCGAAAGCTACACCAAGTCCTACTTGGCGGTTTCCCGGTCATTCCAGCGGTTTAACCCGAAATCTTGAGGTCACAAAGCGGCAACAAAGCGCGAATCGGTTGGGCCTCAGCCGCCCTCGCCCGGCTTTTCCGAGAAGAGCTCCATCTTGCCCTCTTTGCCGTCCATCTCCTCTGCCTCGGGCAGCGGGTCTTTCTTGGTGATGATGACGGGCCAAAGCTCGGAATACTTGCGGTTAAACTCAACCCACTTTTCCATGTCCGGCTCGGTGTCCGGGCGGATCGCATCGGCGGGGCACTCAGGCTCGCAGACGCCGCAGTCGATGCATTCATCGGGGTGGATCACCAGCATGTTCTCGCCTTCATAGAAGCAATCCACCGGACATACTTCGACGCAGTCGGTGTATTTGCAGGCGATGCAGGCGTCATTCACGATATAGGTCATGCGGGAAACTCTGGCTGGGTATGTGAGGGACTAGCTAAACCGGGGCGCGGGATCATTCAAGGTGGCGTGCCTTAGAAAGATCAAGCTGCCTGCGGTCGCGCTTGGTCGGGCGGCCCTTTCCCTTAAAACCGGGATTTTCGGGCTGTCTGTCCTTTGGTTTTGGCTGCGGTGGGGACAGATCGGTATAAAGCGCCTGCGCCTCAGGGGCCGGACCCCGCCGCTGGCCTATTGCCTCGATCCGGATGACACGAACGTGATCACCCTGGCTGAAGGTCAGCACATCACCGGGGCCAACATTGCTGGCGCGTTTCTGGGTGGGGGTGCCATTGATCCGAACCGCGCCGCCCGCCACCTGAGCGGCAGCGAGCGAGCGAGTCTTGAAAAAGCGGGCGTGCCACAGCCATTTGTCCAGCCGCAGTTTCGCGCCCGCCTCCACTTACTTGTCGTCCTTCAGCCCCATCAGCGCGGCGGCAAAGGGGTTATCAGGGTCAATCTGCTTTTCCTTGCGCGGCGGACGCGCAGAGAAGTTTTGCGATTTGCCGCCCTTGTCACCACCGGGCTTGCGCCCCTTGCCCTTGGCGGGCTTGCCACGCGGCTTGCCCTGCCCCTGAGGACGGTCCCCCCCGCGGCGGTTGCCACCGGCATTGCCGCGCGGGCTGCGCGCCCAAGTGAAGATATAATAGGTCTCCAACTCCGGCCCGGCGACATCGGCGTCAGGTGCGGTGCCCTGCGGAATTTCTTCGGCCGGTACTTCAGGGATGTTGGTATCGACCTCGGGGTCTTCCGCCGCAACATCGGCCATAGGCGCAATGCCATCGTCGGGCATCTGGGCCACGTCCGCCGGGCGGTCGTCGGGGTTGGTCTCATCCGATGGGGTTTCGATGATACCGCCTGCGGGCTCCTCGGCGGCGACATCCATGATTGGCTTGTCTGCCGCGTCATCGCCGGGCAGATCGCTGTCGAGCTTTTCGGGCACGTTGGTATCGGCAGAGGGGTCCATTGCATCATGGCTGCCATCTTTCGGCATCACGACATCAACGGGTTTCACCTTGGTCCGCTCGTCTTTTTCCGCCTTGTACCCCAAGCCCTCCATCAGGTCGGCGAATTGCTCAAGCGTCATGCCCGTGATCGACAGCATGTCAGGCTTGGCTTCGAACCCACCACGGGAATCCTCGGCGCGCAGCATGTCGGCCAAACGCTCCAGCATGTCGATGCGGATCGCGCGTTTGCCTGCATTGCGGTAGCCCGACATGGTGTCGGCCCCTTCGGGCGCGCCGGTTTCGACCGGAATGGTCACCAGACCGGGAGGGGGCGATTCCGGGAACTCGTTCAGGCCCTTGCTGAGCGACCATAGCACCAAGCGCAGACGTGTCGGCGCAGGCTTGAGCATCAGCGGCATAAAGATAGTGAACTGGCCAAAGCGGATGCCATGTTTACGCAATGCGCCGCGGGCGTCTTGATCCAGCGCTTTCACGTCCTCTGCCACTTGGGCGCGCGGCAGAATGCCGAAATTCTCAACCAGTTGGAAAGCAAAGCCACGGGCCAAGCCGGTCAGCGTCTCATCCTTGCTCAGCCCCAGCAGCGGCTCGAACAATGCGGCAACCTTGCGGTCGATGAAGTGCTGCAGACGGCGCTTCACCTTCTCCGCCACTTCGGGACCGGCGATATCATCGACGAAAACCTCGACCTGCGGCTTCAGCGCGTCGCTGCCAGCGGTCAGTTTACCAACCGCAGCGCTGCCCCACATCAGGCCGCCCTGTTCGGTGAAATCGATCTCGGTATCGGGTGCGTTGTAGAACCGGTCGGCACGCAGATGGAACTGCGGAGCCAAGGCCTGCAATGCGGCGGTTTTCACCGTCTTGTCCTCGGCCGCGCCTGCGCCCTTGTCCACCCGAAAGCGGAACCCGTCCAGCTTGCCTACAAATTCACCTTCAACGGTGACTTCACCGGTCTCGTTTACATCGGCCACCATGGCTTCCTTCTGTCCAAGCCGGCGCAGCAATACGGATGTGCGCCGATCTACAAATCTTTGAGTCAAACGCTCATGCAGAGCGTCCGACAAGCGGTCTTCTACGACACGCGTCGTGTCGCGCCAATGGCTTTCGTCCTTTGTCCAGCCTTTGCGCTGCGCAACGTAGGTCCATGTGCGAATAAACGCGAGTCGTTTGGACAACGCATCAATGTCGCCATCGGTTCGATCAATTCTCTTGATTTGTCGCCCAAGCCAATCGTCGGGGATATATCCGCGCTGGTGCAGGTCGTTAAAAATGGTCTCTAAAAGCCCCGCATGTTCCGCGTGGCTGATGCCGCGAAAGTCGGGAATACGGCAGACATCCCAAAGTAGCCGCACCGAAGCGCCGTCGGTGGCGCGGGCAAAAACTTCGTCGACCTGCGCCAGCGCTTTCAAGGCCCGCAGATCATCGGATTCACGCGCCCGCACCAACCGCTCGTCCTCGGGGGGCAATTCCAGCGTCTGGATCAGCCGATCGATGCTGCCGAACTGCAGAGCGTGGTTGCGCCAGTTCACTTTGTTCTGCGGGGTAAAGTTGTGATCCATGATCGCGCGGGCCACGTGATCGTCCAGCGCAGGCGCATCTCCGGTGGTGCCGAAGGTGCCGGACTTAAACCCGCGCCCCGCCCGGCCCGCGATCTGCGCCAACTCATTCGGGGCCAGCGGCCGCATGCGACGCCCGTCGAATTTGGAAAGCGCCGAGAAGGCCACGTGATCAACGTCTAGGTTAAGCCCCATGCCGATGGCATCGGTGGCGACCAGATAGTCGACTTCTCCGTTCTGGTACATCTCTACCTGCGCATTGCGCGTGCGCGGGGAAAGTGCGCCCATCACCACGGCTGCACCGCCCTTTTGGCGGCGGATCAGTTCGGCGATGGCATATACATTCTCAACCGAAAACCCCACGATCGCGCTGCGCGGCTTCATTCGGCTTATCTTTTTCTGACCAGAATAGACCAATTCGCTCATCCGGTCGCGGCGCATGAAATCGACACCCGGAACCAGCGCCGCGATGGTGCCGCGCATCGTATCAGACCCCATGAACAAGGTCTCATGCAGACCACGCGCCCGCAGCAAGCGGTCGGTGAACACATGGCCCCGCTCGGGGTCGGCGCAGAGCTGGATCTCATCAATGGCCACGAAATCCGCGCCCATCTCTTGGGGCATCGCCTCAACGGTGCAGACCCAGTATTGCGTGCGCGGCGGCACGATCCGCTCTTCACCCGTGACCAGCGCCACGACCGACGGGCCCCGCGCCTTGACGATCCGGTCATAGACCTCGCGTGCCAACAGCCGCAGCGGCAGGCCGATCACCCCGGTGCGATGCGCCAGCATCCGCTCGATTGCATAGGTCGTCTTACCGGTATTTGTCGGGCCGAGAACGGCCACGACACGCTTATTGCCTGCCACCTGTTTATCCTTGAATTAAAGCTCGCGCCCGATGCCGTCCCTGCGCAGCCCCTCAAGGGCCGACCGAGCGTCATCGTGATGCGGGTTGAGGGCGAGCGCCCTGCGGTACAGCTCCGCCGCGCGGCCCAGATCTCCGAACTCCTGTATCATCACGGCAAGCCCGAAGATCGCGTTGTAGTTGTTGGGGTTCAGCGCCAGCGTCCGTTCCAGATCATCCAGCGCGGGACCATAGAGGTTGGCCGCATAATAGGCCTGCGCCCGCGTGTGGAACCCTTCGGCAAACTCGGGCGCGTGATCGGTCAGCGCAGTCAAATGCTCAATCGCCAACCGGCTGTCGCCATTTGCCATCGCTTCGCGCCCTCGCGACAGCAGCAAATCCATCGAGGCCGAGCCGGACCGCTGCCAATGCGCTTCGATCTCATGGGCGATTCTGGGGGCTTCGGCCGCCGGGGCCTCGCGCAGCTTTTGCATAAGCTCAGGCAGCGCCCCCTCGGCCACGGCCATGCCCGCAAGCAACACAAAGCCACCAACTGCCGCAACGGTATGTTTGAGGTTGACGGGTATGATGCGCATAACAAAACTGAATGTAACAGGCTGCCGCCGCAATTCCAGACGTAGCGGGGCCAAATGCCAAAAAAGGGCGAGCGATGAGCGATATTGTGAACGAAGCGGTTGTAGTGCTGAACGAAAAGCTGGCCGGCAGCGATTTTGACGGCACGGCCAAGTTCGACATCGAAGGCGAAGGCACCGTGATGATGGACGAAAACGGCGCCCGCGCTGCTGACGAAGAAGCGGATGTGACGCTCAGCGCCGACGCCGAAACCTTCCAATCCATCCTCGAAGGCGACACCAACCCGACCTCCGCTTTCATGACCGGTAAGCTCAAGATCGACGGCGACATGGGCATGGCGATGAAGCTCGCTGCTGTGCTCGGCTGATGCAGCTGGACCCGGCCCCGCTTTTTACCGATATCGCCCCCGGCCCCGAGGGGGGCCAAGCCCATTGGGCCGAGACATCGGATGGCAAGCGGATCAGGCTGGGTCATTGGCCCTGCGCCGGGGCGCGCGGCACGGTGCTGCTGTTCCCCGGGCGGACCGAATATATTGAAAAATACGGGCTTTGCGCCGCCGACTTCGCGCGGCGCGGCCTTGCCACCATGGCGATTGACTGGCGCGGTCAGGGTCTGTCGGACCGGCTACTGCCAGATACCCGCATCGGCCATGTGGATGTTTTCAGCGACTATCAAAAAGACGTTGCCGCCATGCTGCGCGCCGCGCGCAGCCTGAACCTGCCGCGGCCCTATTTCCTGCTGGCGCACTCCATGGGGGGCTGCATCGGGCTGCGCGCCGTGATGGAGGGGCTGCCGGTGCAGGCCGTCGCTTTCACGGGCCCGATGTGGGGCATCTATGTTGTCCCGCACCTGCGCGCCGTTGCTTGGTCCTTGGCGCAGTTCATGCCCCGGGTCGGACAGGGCCACCGCTTGCCGCCGGGCACCAAGATCGAAGCCTACCCCGCCATCGCCCCTTTCGACGACAACCTGCTGACCACCGACCCGCAGATGTACGACATGATGCGCGATCAACTGGCCGCCCATCCTGAGCTTAGCCTTGGTGGCCCCAGCTTCGTCTGGCTGCGCGAGGCGCTGGCCGAGACGAAGCACCTCGCCGGGCGGTCCGCGCCCAACATTCCTTGCGTTACCTACCTTGGCAGCAACGAGCGTATCGTCGCCACCGACCGGGTGCACAGGCGCATGGCGCAGTGGAAAGGCGGGCGGCTAGAGATTGTTCCGGGCGGCGAGCATGAGGTGCTGTTGGAGAGGCCGGAGCTGCGCAAGCCGATCTTCGACGGGTTGGAAAAGCTCTATCTGGGCAATATCGCCGGTTAACCCGGCCCAGGCGTCATTTTTCTGTGCAATCGGCCCGCGCCGCCTAGATTGCTTGGAATGACACGTGAACCCGTCCTTACCTTCACCGAAAACGGCATCTATTGCCCCGCCGGTGACTTTTACATCGACCCTTGGCGCCCCGTTGACCGGGCGTTGATCACCCATGGCCATGCCGACCATGCCCGCGACGGGATGGGCAGTTACCTTGCCACCCACGCTGCCCTGCCCGTCATGCGCCACCGCTTGGGCGAGATTGCCATTGAGGGCATCGCCTATGGCGAAACGCGCCAGATTGGCGGGGCGATGGTCTCTTTCCACCCGGCGGGCCATGTGCCCGGCAGCGCGCAGATCCGGGTCGAGGTCGCGGGCGAGGTCTGGGTCGCTTCGGGCGATTACAAGGTGATCGACGATGGCATGTCAGAGCCCTTTGAGCCGGTCCAGTGCCACCATTTCATTACCGAGAGCACCTTTGGCCTGCCGGTCTTTCGCTGGGCGCCGCAAGCCGAGGTGGCGGGCCAGATCAACGACTGGTGGGCGGGCTGCAAGGCCGCTGGCAAGATGGCTTTTCTGGGGGCCTATTCGCTGGGCAAGGCGCAGCGGCTCCTGTCGATGCTCGATCCCGCGATCGGACCGATCCTGACCCATACGGCGGTGGAAAATACCAATGCGGTGCTGCGCGCACAGGGCATCACCCTGCCCGAGACCACACTTGTGACGCCCGAGTTGGTGCCAAAGGAGCATCCCGGCGCGTTGGTGCTGGCGCCGCCCTCGGCCTTGGGCAGCCAATGGGCGCGGCGCTTTGGACCGCAGGAGAGCGCCTTTGCCTCGGGCTGGATGGCGCTGCGCGGGGTGCGCAGACGGCGCGCGGGGGATCGTGGATTTGTCATCTCGGACCATGCGGATTGGCATGGGCTGCTTTGGGCCATCCGTGAGACTGGCGCGGAAAACATATACGTAACCCATGGTTACACCGATATCTTCACGCGTTACCTTAACGACGAGGGCTGGAACGCGCAGGTCGTCCCGACCCAGTTCGACAGCGATGGAGGCGACAGCGAATGAAGGACTTTGCCGCTCTTTTCAATGCCGTCGACCAGACCACCAAAACCACGGTAAAGGTCGCCGCTTTGGCCGAGTATTTCACCACCGCGGCCGAAGAGGACCGCCTTTGGACCGTGGCGCTTTTCTCGGGCCGCCGCCCGAAACGCGCCGTCACCACGACCAAGCTTCGCGAATGGGCCTCCGAGGCGTCCGGTGTGCCGCTGTGGCTGTTCGAAGACAGCTACGCCATCGTCGGCGATCTGGCCGAGACCATCGCGCTGGTCCTCCCCCCGGTAGAGAACGACGACACCGGCACGCTGACCTCGTGGATCAACGCCCTGCGCGGGCTGAAAGACGAAGACGACGCGGCGCGCAAGGCATTCGTCCTTTCGGCTTGGCAACAGCTTGGCGGCACCGAGCGTTTCCTGTTCAATAAGCTTATCACCGGCGGTTTTCGCATCGGCATCAGCCAAAAGCTGATGACCCGCGCCCTGTCCCGCGCCAGTGGCCGCCCCGAGCCGGAAATGGCGCACCGCCTGATGGGTAACTGGCACCCCGATGACGTGACATGGCACAGCCTGATTGAGGCCGAAGACGCCAGCGCCGACGCCTCGCGCCCCTACCCTTTCTACCTCGCCTATGCATTGGAAGACGGACCGGAAGCCCTAGGCACCCCCGAAGACTGGCGCGCGGAATGGAAATGGGACGGCATCCGCGGCCAGCTTATCCTGCGCGATGGCGACTACTTCGTCTGGTCGCGCGGCGAAGAACTGATGACCGACCGCTTCCCCGAACTCGCCCGCGCCGCCGATCACCTGCCGCCGGGCACGGTGCTCGACGGCGAGTTGCTGGTCTGGCAGCCGGGGGCCGAATTCCCTTCATCTTTCAACGCATTGCAGGCCCGCATCGGACGCAAGACTGTGCCCAAAAAGCTGCTAAAGGAAGCGCCCGTGGTGCTGCACGCCTACGACCTGCTGGAATGGCAGGGCGAGGACATCCGCGACCGTCCCTTTGCCGAGCGCCGCGCGCTGTTGGAGCAGGCCGCAGCCGATTTGCCCGCCGACGCGCCCGTGCGCCTGTCGCCGCAGCACCAATTCACCGATTGGGCCGAGCTGGCCACCCTGCGCGACACCGCGCGAGAAGCGCAGGCCGAGGGGTTGATGCTGAAACGCGCCGACAGCCCCTACCTGTCGGGCCGCAAAAAGGGCGACTGGTGGAAATGGAAGCTTGATCCGCTCACCATCGACGCGGTGATGATCTATGCGCAATCGGGCTCGGGCCGCCGGGCGAACCTTTTTACCGATTTCACCTTTGCAGTCTGGAACGGCAATGATCTGGTGCCCTTAACCAAGGCATATTCCGGCCTGACGGATGCCGAGTTCCGCCAGATCACCGCATGGGTGCGCAAGAACACACAGCAACGCTTTGGCCCCGTGCGGCAGGTGACCCCGCATCATGTATTCGAGATCGCCTTTGAAGGCATTCAACCCAGCCCGCGCCATAAATCCGGCGTCGCCCTGCGGTTTCCGCGCATGTTGCGCTGGCGCAAGGACAAGCCGCTGCAAGAGGCCAACACCCTCGACGATCTGAAAGAAATGCTGCGCATCTACGGATAGGTTGTTCCGGCCCGCCCGGAGGCATAGATGTGACGAAACGCAAATGAGGTACACCGATGTTTCAGCTTCCCTTCCCGCTTCACGATGCCAACGCCAGCGCCGGGGGCAAAAACCTCGGCGATCTGCCGGAATGGGATCTGAGCGATCTTTACACCGCCGAAGACGCGCCCGAACTGAAGCGCGACCTCGACTGGCTAGAGGAAGCCTGCGCGCGTTTTGCCACTGATTACCAAGGCAATCTGGCCGCGCTCGACGCCAAAGGGCTGCTCGACTGTGTGCTGCGCAACGAAAAGATCAATCAGGTCGCGGGGCGCATCATGTCCTACGCGGGCCTGCGCTATTACCAGCAGACGACGGACTCAGGCCGGGCCAAGTTCATGTCCGACTGCCAAGAGAAAATCACCGATTACACCACGCCGCTGGTCTTTTTCACGCTGGAACTGAACAAACTGCCCGACGATCACCTTGCCAAGCTCTTGGACGAAAACCCGGATCTGGCACGCTACAAACCCGTCTTCGACCGTATCCGCGCCATGAAGCCCTATCAACTGTCGGATGAAATGGAGAAATTTCTGCACGACCTCGGCGTGGTCGGCGATGCTTGGGAGCGGATGTTCGACGAGACAATCGCCGGGCTGGAATTCGAAGTCGACGGCGAGACGCTCAACATCGAAGGCACGCTGAACCTCTTGACCGACCCCGACCGCAACAAGCGCGAAGCGGGCGCGCGAGAACTGGCCGATGTGCTGGGCCGCAACATCCGCACCTTCGCCCGCGTCCATAACACGCAGGTAAAAGAGAAAGAGGTCATCGACCGCTGGCGCGGGATGGAGACACCGCAGACCGGGCGGCACCTCAGCAACCATGTCGAGCCCGAGGTGGTCGAAGCGCTGCGCAACGCCGTGGTCGAAGCCTATCCGAAGCTGAGCCACCGCTACTATGAGCTGAAGCGCAAGTGGCTCGGCCTTGATGTGATGCAGGTCTGGGACCGCAACGCGCCGCTGCCGATGGAAGACCCCAAGGTGGTCGACTGGGCGCAGGCCGAAGCGACCGTGATGGAAGCCTATACCGCCTTTGACCCGCGCATGGGCGAGTTGGCCAAGCCGTTCTTCACCAAGGGCTGGATCGACGCGGGTGTGAAACCGGGCAAAGCACCGGGCGCCTTCGCGCATCCCACCGTGACCGACGTGCATCCCTATGTGATGCTGAACTACCTCGGCAAACCGCGCGACGTGATGACGCTGGCGCATGAGTTGGGCCATGGCGTGCACCAAGTGCTGGCCGCCGATCAGGGCGAGATGCTGTCCTCGACCCCGCTGACATTGGCCGAAACGGCCTCGGTCTTTGGCGAAATGCTTACCTTCCGCAAAATGCTCGACAAGGCCAAGACGCAGTCAGAGCGTAAGGTGCTGCTGGCTGGCAAGGTCGAGGACATGATCAACACGGTCGTGCGCCAGATCGCCTTTTATGATTTCGAGTGCAAATTGCACGAAGCGCGCCGCGGCGGGGAGCTTACGCCCGACGACATCAACGCGCTGTGGATGAGCGTTCAGGCCGAGAGCCTTGGGCCAGCATTCGAGTATATGGACGGCTACGAGACCTTCTGGGCCTATATCCCGCATTTCGTCCATTCGCCCTTCTACGTCTATGCCTATGCCTTTGGCGACGGGTTGGTAAACGCGCTCTACGCAGTCTACGCCGAGGGCGAGGAAGGCTTTGAAGAGAAGTATTTCGACATGCTGAAAGCAGGCGGTTCGAAACACCACAAGGAGCTTCTGGCCCCCTTCGGGCTTGATGCCTCTGACCCCGCCTTCTGGGACAAGGGGCTGTCGATGATCTCTGACATGATCGACGAATTGGAAGCGATGGAGGACTGATGTCCCTCGCCGAGCGCATGAAGGGCAGGTTCGCGCCGTTCTTTGCTTGGGTCCAAAGGCGGGTCCCGCCCGGATTCAGGTTTGCGCTCGGCCTGCTGCTGATCTGCGGCGGCATCCTTGGGTTCTTGCCGATCCTCGGCTTTTGGATGCTGCCGCTTGGTTTCATGGTGGCGGCGATGGATGTGCGGTTGTATCGGCGCTGGCGCTCTCTTCGGCGTCGGCGCCGGGCAATCCGCTCCTAACCTCACTTCAACTGGCTGTCTTTCGACCCGCGCCGGTTTATCCCGCCGCGCATCTGCGCCTGCCCGTCCCGCTCGCGCACGCAATCAATGCAAAGTTTCACCCCCGGCAGAGCGATACATCGTGCTTCGGGGATAGGCTCTTCGCATTCCGCGCAATGGGTCAGGCTCTCACCCACCGGCGCGCGGCGGGCTTTCAGCCGTGCCAATTCGTCCGATATGGATGCTTCGATCTGTTCGCTTACCGCGCCATCACGCGCCCATCCGCCTGCCATGTCACGCCCTCCTGTTGCTATGCTCATCATTGATATGGCGCCCGCGGGCCGCATGTCACGGATCTGCGCCCGACATCTATGCCAAGCCCTCGCTGCCCTCATCAGAGTGTAACAAATGGGGGGGCCTGCGCGAATATACAAGGTTCAAAGGCCGAGCCGATGCGCCGGAGGATAATTGCGCGAAACGCGACCGTACCGCCTGCCCGACATAAAAAAACACCCCCATAAGGGGGTGCAGTTGCTAGGCATTGGACTGTGAGTCAAGCAGCACGCAGGGTCGTATCTCCTTCATTTTGACGATTGATCAGGACGGACAGGGTAATGGCACTTTGAATGAGCCGTTGGCGAAGCTCTTGGCGCTGCCCGGCAGGGCGCAGCGGCACGTTGGTGCGCAGGTACACGGTCTGCGGCATGGCGCGCGGATGGTGCGTATAGGTCACCTCGACCACCGCCTCCACCCTGCCAAAGTCGCGGTCATGGTGGACACTGTGGAAACGCGCGCTGCAAATGTTTAGAACAGCGGGAAATTCATCGGAAGGATGACAGACGGTAACGGGTTCATAGCTGCGCCTACGGCGGATAATGTCACCTGCATTGAGGGACGCGATGGGGCCGGATGTTTCTGGCGCGATGGAGCGGCTTTGCATGTCTAATCCTCTTTCTACTCGTCTGTTCGTTAGTCTTCCCTTTCTGTGGGCTGTTGCGTTCCCTCGGGAGGTTCCGCTGTTGCCCAACCTGTATACATGTTGTCCGATCCAATTGAGGCAAGAATGGGGCAACAATTTGCCGACAATTGGGCAATCGTATAATTCGACAATCTTTTTTCACACGATCTATGCGAATGGAGCGCTTAACCCGCCTTTTCGACCTCTAGGAGCCAGGTCTCCTGAAGGCGGTTCTCGATTGCCTCAGGGAAGTGATCCCGCACTAGGGCAATGGCGTCGCCTGCCGGAAGCCCGGCCCCCATCAGCAACCAAGCCGCAATAAGTCCGCTACGGCCCGCCCCGTATTGGCACGACAGGGCCACCGTCTCCCCCGCATCCAACGCCTGCTCAAAACCGGCCCGACGTTCCGGCCATTGCGTCAGGAAAGCGTCGCCGGGCACATTGAAATCTTGGATCGCCGCGAAAGAAAGCCTCAGGCCAAGGGGTTGAGAAACTTTGGAAATCAAAGGAAACGCCCCCTCGGGAAGCTCTGCTTCCTCAGTCAGGATGAGCAATTGACGGGCGCCGGTCGCGCGCAACCCTTCCAAGGTTTCGGCCATTTGATGCGGATCAAGATAGGCAGAGCCATCGACATGGGTCAGCAGCCCCGGAAAGCCAGTCATCGCCAGATGCCCCCCACGCGGGGTCGGGATGACGGCGCGTATCGAGGTCGCTTCGGGATCGAAAAAAGGCAGATCGACAGACATGACAGCATCCATAAAATTTGAGTAAGCGCAGCGACGCCTGTATACATGTTAGTCAGGCAAGATGTGAACAGACCGAAGGATGCCGGGCAATGCTCAACCAAGTCAAATCCAGCGCTGCGATTGCTGACACGCTCCGGGCGGATATCTGCCTGAATCGCGACATTGCGGATGGTATGTTGCACGAGGTGGCCTTGGCGAAGCGGTTTGGCGTCTCCCGCACGCCCATCCGACAAGCGCTGCAACGGTTGGCCTATGAGCGGATGATCGCCGTTAAATCCGGTGTAGGCTCTGTCGTGACGCCCTTGGAGGAGTCGATGCGCGCTGACGATATCTGCGCAGCAGCGGCGATTATTGAGGCCGCAGCCAAATGCGCGCCCTCTAGCCCTGCGCCGCCCACGCAATTCATGTCGCTGGCCGGGCTTTTGGGGATGATGGACATCAGCCAGCTGGACCAAGCCGAGGCGTTTTTCGAGATACGCGCCCAGCTTTTGAATGCCCTATCCGAGATGATCGAGAACCCGATCCTCAGTGATGCTTTTCGCGCGGCCTATTGGCGTCTGATCAGGTGGTCGCTGCGGGATTTTGAAACCCAGCCACAGGTCCAGATTGCGCATCTGCGTGAGGTGCTGCAAACCGCGGCCCGCGCGATGAAGAGCGGCACCCTTGCCGCCTGCTTTGAACAGATTGCCGAAATTGAAAGCAGGGTTGCCGAACCGAGCCAGACGTAAAAAAGCCCCGCTCCTGGGAGCGGGGCCATCTATGTTAAGTTAGCCTAGAATTAGCTGGCCGCCATCATGCCTTTTTCCTTCGCCAAGTCGCGCATGCGCTTCTGCAACTTTTCAAAAGCACGTACTTCGATTTGGCGAATACGTTCGCGGCTGACATCATATTGCGACGACAGGTCTTCCAAAGTGACCGTTTCATCCGACAGGCGGCGTTGGGTCAGAATGTCCTTTTCACGGTCGTTCAACACGTCCAAGGCTTCGGCCAACATCTCACGCCGGGTTTCCAACTCGTCACGTTCGGCATAGTCGCCCGCTTGGTCGGCGTCTTCGTCCTCCAACCAATCTTGCCACTGCATCGTGCCTTCGCCTTCGGATCCGACGGTGGCGTTGAGCGAGGCATCCCCGCCCGACATCCGCCGGTTCATCGAAACGACTTCAGCTTCAGTCACGCCCAGTTGGGTCGCAATCTCTGTCACATTCTCGGGGCGCAGATCGCCTTCTTCCAGGGCACCGATCTTGTTCTTTGCCTTACGCAGGTTGAAAAACAGCTTTTTCTGACCCGAGGTTGTGCCAAGTTTCACCAGCGACCACGACCGCAGGATATACTCCTGAATTGACGCGCGGATCCACCACATCGCGTAGGTCGCAAGGCGGAAGCCCTTCTCCGGATCGAAACGTTTGACCGCCTGCATCAGGCCGACATTCGCCTCCGAGATCACCTCGGACTGCGGCAGCCCATAGCCCCGGTAGCCCATCGCGATTTTCGCGGCAAGACGCAGGTGCGACGTGACCATGCGGTGCGCGGCTTCGGTATCTTGTTCCTCGACCCAACGTTTGGCCAGCATGTATTCTTCCTCAGGCTCCAACAGCGGGAACTTGCGGATCTCTTGCATATAGCGGTTCAGCCCGCCTTCTGGTGTCGGTGCGGGCAGATTTGCATAATTTGCCATGTCTTGTCCCTTTCCCCAGTTTGATCGGGGCCTATGTTATTTCGCTTAACATGCAATATGGGCGGCCCCCTTCGTGCTTTCAAGACAGAAGCCTTCACGCTTTTGTTCATGGTTGCACAGCTTCTGTGAACAAAACGTAACCAATCCTAGGGCGGTTCCCTGAGGTGGCGGGGTCACGCCGACGGGGTTGCTGGCCCTTCACGAAGCAATTGTAACAGCGCTGCCATATCCGATGGCAAAGGCGCTTCGAAACGCAGGCTTTCGCCCGTCACTGGATGCTCAAACCCCAAAACAGCGGCGTGCAGCGCTTGGCGGGGGAAGGCGCGGATGGCGTCGGCGGTGGCCTCGGGCAAGGCCGCTTTGGCCAGCTTGCGCCGCCCGCCATAGGTCGCATCCCCCACCAGACCGTGGCCTGCGTGAGACATATGCACGCGGATCTGGTGCGTGCGCCCCGTTTCCAGCCAGCATTCCAGCAGCGCCAGAACGGGTGGCGTGCCGAAACGCTCAACCGTGCGGGCGCGGGTTACGGCGTGGCGGCCGCCTTGGAACAGCACCGCCTGCCGCTGGCGGTCGGTCTTGTGCCGCGCCAACTGGGTGGTCATGCGCAGGATATTCCCCGCCTCAAAGGACGCGCCT
The DNA here is from genome assembly GCF_032922545.1 of Sulfitobacter sp. LC.270.F.C4. NCBI lineage: Bacteria > Pseudomonadati > Pseudomonadota > Alphaproteobacteria > Rhodobacterales > Roseobacteraceae > Sulfitobacter > Sulfitobacter sp. LC.270.F.C4. The sequence goes on from NZ_CP136692.1 coordinate 2,550,726, forward strand.
TTGACGCCGCGCAGACGCGGGTCATTGGCATCGGGCACCCCGTAGACGAGGGTTTGATAATACCGCTCAACGGTATGTTTTTCGAACTGCGCCGCCAGCCCGTGATGCGCCGCGTCGGATTTGGCGACAACCAGCAACCCCGTGGTGTCCTTGTCAATCCGGTGCACGATGCCGGGCCGCTTCATTCCGCCCACGCCCGAGAGATCATCGCCGCAGTGTGCTAATAAGGCGTTAACCAGCGTGCCGGAAGGCGACCCCGGAGCGGGATGCACCACCATGCCCGCTGGTTTGTCGATCACGATTAGGTCGTCATCTTCGAACACCACCGACAGGGGGATATCTTCGGGCAGGATGTGGCTCTCTGCCGCTTCTTCGACCGTGATCTGCACCACCTGCCCTTCGGCCACTTTGGCGCGGGGGTCTTGGACTTTGACACCGTCCAGCGTCACGGCCCCGTCGGCGATCAACCGGCCCAATCGCGTGCGCGACAGGTTCGCTTCCTCTGGCACATCGCGGGCCAGCGCCTTATCAAGACGGGCGGGCGGGCTATCGCCCAGAATGAAATCAATGCGGCGGTGAGACATGGACACGGACAACCCTGATGAACCGGCGAACCTGCGGTTTCTGCGGCGGATGGTGACGGTCTTGACCGTCGTGATGATTGGCGGGGTTCTAGTGCTGATCTTCGTGCTTGTCACCCGTCTGAGCGATCAAGGCCCGACCATGCCGCGCAGCATCACCCTGCCCGATGGCAGCAGCGCCCAAGCATTTACTCAAGGACGCGGCTGGTATGCGGTGGTGACGGACGCAGATGAAATCCTGATCTTTGACCAGTTGACCGGCGAATTGCGCCAGACGATCCCGATCGAATAATCAGCCGCGGATCGTTTTGGCGAAGGTCGAATAGATCGGCTCGTTGGAGCAGATAATCTCGCCGTGCTGCAGGATATTGCGCTCGGGACGGATCGCCTCGACAAGGCCACCGGCCTCTTTCACGATCAACATGCCTGCGGCCACGTCCCACGGTTTCAAACGACGTTCCCAGAAACCATCGTAGCGGCCCGAAGCGACGTAAGCCAGATCAAGCGAAGCCGCACCCCAGCGGCGCACACCGGCGCAAACGGGCAGAAGTCGGCCCAGATCTTTGAGCGTTTCGGGCAGGTCGGCGCGACCGCCGAAAGGCAGACCCGTGGCAAAGATCGACTCGATCATCCGGTGACGGCCCGACACCCGCAGACGGCCTTCGTTCATCCAAGCGCCGGTGCCCTTCTCGGCAAAGAACATCTCGTCCTTGGCGGGGTCGAAAACCACCCCGGCAACGATTTCGCCCTTATGCTCCAACGCGATGGAGACTGCCCAATGCGGCAGACCGTGCAAGAAGTTGGTCGTGCCATCCAGCGGGTCGACAATCCAACGGCGCGTGGGGTCTTGGCCCTCTTCCTCGCCGCCCTCTTCGGCCAGCCAGCCGTAGGTCGGGCGCGCGCCCATCAGGTCGTCTTTGATGATCTTCTCGGCGCCAATGTCGGCCTTGCTCACGAAATCGCCCGCGCCTTTGACCGAGACCTGAAGGTTCTCGACCTCGCGGAAATCCTTGACCAATGCACGCCCCGCTTTGCGTGCCGCTTTGATCATGATGTTAAGATTCGCACTGCCGATCATTGTTCGCGCCCTCTGATGGATAAGGCGGGACGTATAGGGCGCAAGAGCGCAATTGCCAAGGGGGCAGAAACCTAGGCCGCTGGGGCATTCTTACGCAGCGTGCGGGTTGTTTTAAAAGCACAAGGTGACACCTTGGACCCAAAGCAATCAGCCCGAAGGAAATCCCATGTCTGACCAGATGCAAAAAATCGTCCTCGCCAGCCGCCCTGACGGCGCGCCAACGCCTGAGAACTTCCGCCTAGAGAGCGCGAATATACCCCAGCCGGGCGACGGGGAAATCTTGGTCGAAGTGCACTACATGTCGCTTGATCCCTATATGCGGGGCCGCATGGATGATGCGAAATCCTATGCGCAGCCGGTTCCTATTGGCGGGCTCATGGAGGGCGGCAGCGTCGGCAAGGTGATCGCCTCCAATGATCCGAGCTTTAACGTTGGCGATTTTGCCTTTGGTGCCTTTGGATGGGCGACCCACGGCGTTGCGCCGGCCAAGCAGTGTCAAAAGGTCGATGCCGAAGCCATGCCGATCACCGCCTCGCTTGGTGTGCTGGGGATGCCCGGATTGACCGGTTGGTACGGGCTGAACGAAATCGGTCAGCCCAAAGAGGGCGAGACGCTTGTCGTCGCGGCCGCCACGGGGCCTGTCGGGTCGATCGTGGGGCAGTTGGCCAAGGCCAAAGGGCTGCGCACCGTCGGCATCGCGGGCGGGGCTGAGAAATGCGAGATCGCCACGCGCGACTTCGGCTTTGATGTCTGTCTTGACCACCGCGCCTATGATGACGCCAAATCCCTGCGCGCCGCGTTGAAAGAGGCCGCGCCGGATGGCATTGATATCTATTACGAAAACGTCGGCGGCAAAGTGCTGGATGCGGTACTGCCGCTGATGAACCCGCATGGCCGTATCCCGCTTTGCGGCATGATCGCGTGGTATAACGCAGGCGGGCTTGGTGCCGACGCCGAAGGGGCTGGCCTCACCGCGCCGCGGCTGTGGCGAACAATTTTGGTGAATTTCCTCACCGTGCGCGGCTTCATCATCTCGAACCACTGGAACCGCATGCCCGAGTTCCACCGCGAGGTGGCCCCGATGGTCGCGGCTGGACGTGTAAAAGTGAAAGAGGACATCACCGAGGGGCTGGAGAATGCGCCGCAGGCGTTCATCGACATGCTGAATGGCGGCAACACTGGCAAGGCTATCGTTAAGGTGAAGTAAGCCTTGCGCCTACCTTTGGCCCGGAATCAAGCCGCAGGCGCCGGGCCATCGCCTGCCCGTCCCCCGGGTAGGCGATTTGATGAGGCTAGGTGCTGCCCCTCAGAACGCCGCCTAGGCCCGCTGCAACTTCCGCGCCTCTTGCCCGGCCAGTTTCAACAACTCATCCATAAACGGTTTGCCCAGATCATCCTTGCGCACCGCCGCATAAAGCCGCCGCGTTATGCCCTGTGCCGTCAAAGGCCGCGTGACGTAATCCGACGAATATTTCACCTCGCGCACCACCCAATCGGGCAGGACCGACACCCCGCGATTGGACGCCACCAGCAGCAAGATCACCGCCGTTAGCTCGACCTGCCGGATCGCTGCAGGCTCGACCTTGGCGGGGATCAACAACTGGCTGAACACATCCAGTCGCGTCCGTTCCACCGGGTAGGTAATGAGCGTCTCACCACGAAAATCAGCCGCCTCCACAAAGGGTCTCTCGGCCAGAGGGTGGCTTTGCGATGCCACGAAAACCGGATTGTAATCAAAGAGTTCGACAAACTCGACCCCCGGCAGTTCTTCGGGATCCGATGACACCACCAGATCAACCTCTTCGCGCAGCAGAGCGGGCAGCGCGTCAAATGCCAGACCGGGGCGGATATCGACATCAACATCCTGCCAATGCCGCCGGAACTGCTCCAACACCGGGAAAAGCCACTCGAAACAGGCGTGGCATTCAATGGCAATATGCATCCGCCCCGTGCTGCCTGCCCGCAGCCCCGAGAATTCATCTTGCAAGGCTTCGACCTGTGGCAAGACCTGCTGCGCCAGTTTCAACAACCTCTGCCCGGCGGGCGACAGCTTCAACGGTTTTGAGCGCCGGACAAACAACTCAACCCCCGCCTGATCCTCCAAGCCCTTCACCTGATGACTTAACGCCGATTGCGTGATATTCATCTGATCCGCCGCGCGGGCCAGCCCGCCCGCCTCGTGAATGGCCTTGATTGTGCGCAGGTGACGGAACTCAATGTGCATGTGAGGCATTACTCATGTTCAAGATGAATGTTATGAGTTTGTCTCACAAGGCTAGATGTGAGACAAGACGTGAAACCGCCAAAAGGATCTCTCAATGACCACGCCTGCCGTTTCCTTCGAAGTCTTCCCGCCCCGCACCGTCGGCGCGGCGTTCAAACTGTGGGATGCAGCTCAGGCGCTGGCCCCACTGGCGCCGCGTTTCTTCTCGGTCACCTATGGCGCGGGTGGCACGACCCGGGATCTGACCCATGATTCGGCACATGTGCTGCACCGCACCTCCGGCCTGCCTGTCGCCGGGCACCTGACCTGCGTGGGGGCCAGCCGCGCGGACACCATGGAAGTCGCCGATAAATTCGCCGAAGCGGGCATCAAAGACATCGTCGCCCTGCGCGGCGATCCGCAGGCGGGCACCAACAAGTTCGAGCCGCATCCAGACGGTTTTGCCGATAGCTGCGAGTTGATCGAGGCGCTGGCGAAAACCGGCAAATTCACCATCCGAGTGGGCGCCTACCCCGACCCGCACCCCGAAGCGGCCGACCAGCAGGCCAATATCGATTGGCTGAAACGCAAGTTCGACGCGGGCGCGGACGAGGCGTTGACCCAGTTCTTCTTTGAAGCCGATACCTTTCTGCGCTTCCGCGACGCCTGCGTCAAAGCAGGCATCGACAAACCGATCACGCCGGGCATCCTGCCAGTGGTGAATTGGACCTCAGCCCGCAAATTCGCCGTCAAATGTGGCACGCCCATCCCGGAATGGGTCGACCAAGCCTATGAAGCGGCGATCCGCGATGACCGTCATGACCTGCTGGCCCAAGCCATGTGCACCGAACTGTGCAGCGAATTGATCGACGAGGGCGTGGACGCACTGCATTTCTACACGCTCAACCGCGCCGAACTGACCCGCGATGTTTGCCGCGCCATCGGTGTGACACCGCAGGTTGATCTGTCGGACGTCGCGTAAACTTGGCACCTCGGGCGCAGGGGCTTGCCCCTGCCCCCCTCGGGCGTATCCTCCGGCGAAATTCATCTGCCGGAGAAGACCATGCCCCGCATCGCCCAAAGCCCTGCTGACCTTTTGTCCCAATCCGAGGCCCTGAAACTGTCGGGGCTGGAGTTCATGCAGGCCATCCTCGACGGCACCAACCCCGGCCCGCCCATCGGCCAAACCATGGGCTATGCGCTGCATTCGGTCGAAGAGGGCCGCATCATCTTTCGCGGCGCGCCGAGCTTCGCCATGACCAACCCGATGGGCACGGTGCATGGCGGCTGGTACGGCACGCTGCTCGATTCGGCGATGGCCTGCGCGGTGATGACGAAAGTGCCGCGCGGCTCGGTCTATACCACTTTGGAATACAAGATTAATATCCTGCGGGGCCTGCCCTTGGGGATGGAGATCGACTGCATCGGCGTGACCGATCACGTAGGCCGCTCCACCGGTGTGGCGCATGGTGAAATACGCGGGGTCGAGGATGGCAAACTCTATGCCACCGGCTCAACCACCTGCATCGTGATGAAGTTGGGCTAACGCCATCCATGAAAAAACCCCGGCGTGGACGGCGCCACGCCGGGGTCAAAACTCTTTCGGCAAAGAGTTAACCGTTCAGATTAGTCCCAGAAACCTTCGTCAACGCTGGGCAGCGCTTCCAGTTCTTCTTCGCTCAGGCGGGTGACATAGGCATAGGTTTGGTCGTCGACCGCCACGAGGTTCACGTCGGGCGTGGAAATCATGACATGTTTGTCACCAATATCGAGGAAACCACCGACTTCGGCCACGATACCGACCATTTGGCCGTTTTTGGACAGAACGATGTCTTCGATCTCACCGATCTCGTTCCAGTCGGTGCCGATTTCGGCATATGCCGTGTTGGGGCTCCATTCGTCGCCGGCTTCGTTGATGGTGAAGATCTCTCCACCGGTGATATCCCGCGAGCGGATCAGATCGCCGCGCATCTCGTTCATCGCCACACTGTCGAGGTTGGAATGGTCGACCATATGGGCCTCTGCGAAAGCGGCGGTGCCTGCGATTGTTAGGGCAAGGGTGCTGGCTGTGAGCGTTTTCATGTCTCTCTCCTCTTCGTTAATTGCTGTGGTCACAACGAAAGCTGCGAATTAACGTTCCAGAAAAAGCTAAAATTAACTATGGATTAGGGCGGAAACGCTGGCGCGGCACCGCGCGGCCAGCCCTCGCGGACAGGTGCCAGCCTCGCTGGAAAGAGTGACCGATGTACTAAAGGGGGGGGATGGTACCACCTCCTGGTCTCGAACCAGGGACCTCTTGATCCACAATCAAGCGCTCTAACCAACTGAGCTAAGGCGGCACTGGGGCGGATTTAGCGCCCGTGGCAGAGGAATGCAAGACCTCAGGGACAGAAGAATGGTCGGTTTTGGGCAGAATTTTCGCGTCATCCCGAGCGTCACCTTTTCCGGGGGAAACTTCGGCGGCTGACCATTGGTTCTTGCGCCCCTGCCCTTAAACCTCGCCTTCTTCAGTCCTTTCGGCTCAGAGGTGTGCCAGAAAACGGCATTGTAGCCCACCACGCGCCGCATAGAAGGTCAGCGTTTCCCGCAGGCATCCGCACCTTGCCGAATCCCGGTCCCCAAAGCCCCGGAACACCGCAAGATCCCTTGCCTTTTCTGCCACGCCGCGCTAGCGATAAGCCCCACCAAACCGGAGGCTCCCATGGGCATCGACACCGAACGCGATATCGAAGCAAACCTGCAAATCGGCCCGACCGACAAAGGCATGGTCCGCCTTTTTGTCGAAGGGGACGGCGTTGAAATTCCGATGGATTTCACGCCCGAGGAAGCCCGCGAAATCGCCGAAGAAATCATGGCCGCCGCGAACCGCGCGGGCAAAAAGGGGCGCTAAGCCCCTTTGAGGGAACGGTAGCCTGCAGGGCATTGCGTTCTTCCAGCACTCTGCCAAGGCACCCTTTCGAAGCAAAAACTGCGCCCGGCCCCACAATCAAGACCAGTTCGGCACCATATCTGGATCGCGCAGCCGATGCAGGCGCCGGGCGGCATGGGTCGCGAATTTTTGCACCATCACCTTGCGCCGGGCGGGCGCAAGCTTGGTCTCATCGCTCATCCGAACGATCTCGGCCCCATAGGCGTCACCGATGATAAGGCCGCTGTCCTCCGGCAGCAGCTCGACCGGAAAATCACTGTCGACGGCCCAAAAGAACCGGTCCGCCCATTCCAAATAGCCCTCCCATTTTGCATCACCCATGAAATCGGCGCGGCAGGATTTACATTCGACGATCCAAATCTCCCCCTTGGGGCCAAGTGCCATCACGTCCACCCGCAGGCCGCGCGTTGGCACCAGTTCCTCAACAGAGGCGAAACCCAGATCGGCCAAATGCCGCATCACCCCCCGCGCCAGAAGCTGACCGGGTTGGAACTGTCGTATCTCGTTTTCCATCATAGCGACAAATATGAACATTTGGTGAACATTCGCAAGAGCCCAAACCGGAAAGTTTGGTATTTCCCCCACAACCCCCTATCTTCAAACAAGCAAAGCGAGGGGGGCCCATGGCACAACGCGAACCGATGAGTGAGACACAGGCGCGCGGGGTGCGCTATGCCCGTGAATTGGAGGGCCATTTGACATGGCTCGACACATTCTCTGGCACGGCGCTTGGTGTCCTCGCCGTGGCCTCGGGCATCTACACCTACCTTGGCGTTTCCTCACTGCTTGATGACAACGGCGCCATGTCGGCCTTTGCCGCGATTGCCTATTCCGTGGCGGTTTCGGTCGGTATCTTCGTCTTTTGGTCCTATCTCCTGCGGCTCTTCCCTGCCGTGCGCACGACACGGGCGCGGATGGGGCTTTTGGGGGCGATGGGTCTCGGCTCCGTGGCGATCATCGCGATGTCGAGTTGGCTGAACGCCGCGGCGCTGGCCGGGTCGGCGGCGGTCGAACAGCATCTGGCCGAAACGGTGCAAGACTACCAAGGCGCGCTAGAACGCACCCATGAAATTGCCCTTTCCGCTCAAGGGCTTGAGCGTGACGTGGCGCGGGTTAGACAGAGCTTCGAGGACCTGAGCGAACAAGAGGCCGCGGGCAGCCTTTCGGGCCTTGCCGGACGCGGCGCGGTGTTCCGTGTCCTGCGGCAGAAATCGGCGGAATTGGCAGGGCTAGAGGCGCAGATCGCCACGCAGACCCCGCTGGTGAATGACGCCTTTGCAGAGGGCAACCAAATCCTCAGCCGGATGCGCGCGCTGACGGTAGAGCCCGGCCCGGTCCAAGCACGCTCGGTCGAGTTTTCCGAACAGGCCGTGCGCCTTGCCGGTCTGATTACCCGTTTGCGGCAACTTTCGGTCGCACCACTGGTTGAACGCGCGGCGCAGGATTTGGCGGCCTCCGTCGTGCTGCCGGAACTGGACGGCAGCAACGAAGAACAGCGCGGCGCGCAGGGCGCAACGATCACCTCGGTGCTCGAAGTGCTGGCGCAGCGTGCAGCGACATTGGAACGCGCGGCGCAGGATGTGCAGGCCATGCCGCCCGCCGCCGACACGACCTATACGCCGATCTCCAGCGCCGATGCCGTGATCCTCTATGCGCGCAACTTCGTGCCCTCTTGGGCCGGGGCGATTGCGATTGACCTGTTGCCCGCCGTGCTGGTGATGATCCTCGCCATTACCCAAGGCGCGATCCGCTCTGGCCGCGAGGGGGCCGCGGTCGAAGACACGCTGACCCTTGCCGAGCTGCGCGCAGCACTGGCCGCCGTGCGCGATGTCGATGTGGCGATGCAAGAAAGCCCCGCCCACAAACGCCCCACCGCCGAAGCCGCCCCTTTGCCCGATGAGAGCGTGCTTGAAGACGCCCCCGGCCACGTCACGCCGATAAAAAGCACATGAGCGAGGAGACTTCGGAGAAACTGGAAGGCACCCGCCGCCCGCCCATCGTCGGGCGGGTGCTGATCGGCGTGCTGATCTTTCAACTGGGCCTCGCGGTGCTGCTGTTCTGGGGCGATTTGGGCGAAGGACTGCGCCTGCCCGGCTTTGGCCCGCGCGCACCGGAACTGACCGAGCCCATCCGCCCCGGCGACCAGACCCGCCGCTTTCGCCCCGAACGCGCGCCAAATCCCGGCCAGCCGATGCCCGATACCGCCCTGCCCGACCGGCTGATCCTGACGCCCGTCTCTGGCGGTCGCGCGGCATTGTTAGAAGGCACCATCGAAGCAGGCGATGCAGAGCGGATCGCCAAGCAACTGGCCGAGCTTTCCCCCGCGCCCGAGGAAATCTATCTCAACTCCCCCGGCGGGTCGGTCCGCGATGCGCTGGAACTGGGCCGCTACCTGCGCCGCGAAGGGTTCGATACCGCGCTGCGTGAGGGCGACATCTGCTATTCCGCCTGCCCCTACCTGCTGGCCGCAGGCGAGGCACGCACGGTCCCCGACAGCGCCTCGGTCGGGGTACATCAGCATTACTTTGGCGAAAGCACGATCCTGCCCGCCTTTGTCGCCGTTGAGGATATCCAACGCGGCCAAGGAGAGGTGATGCGCTATCTGGATGACATGGGGGTAGACCCGCTGGTGATGCAGCATGCGCTGGTCACCCCGCCCGATGAAATCTACGTGCTGCTGCCGGAAGAGTTACGCCGCTATGGCTTTATCCCTTCTGAGGACTGAGCGGAGCGCAGTAGTTTTGCAAATCCACCTTCGCCCCCTTGCCGCAGCCCCCCATGGACCCTACATCGGGGGTCGACGGGTTCTGCCCTGTTCGTGAACGTTACATTCCAGTGGCCTTAAGCAAATCCGAGGGAGCTGGCTCTGTCCGAGCCCTGGTTCGGTTACCTGGCGCCCACCTGTACATACAGGTCCTCGGGAATATAAAACAGCAGCGGCAGGCGCGGTTCCCGTCACTTTTCCCAAGATAATGATGTGGTTGATGGCCCCTCGGGGCCACTTTTCCTTGCGTTTAAAACGCTTCGGGACGGGCCTCGCGGGCCATATGGTCGAGCACGGCGTTCACAAAGCTCGGCTCGCGCCCTTCGGGGAAGAACGAATGCGCCACGTCGACGTATTCCTTGATCACCACACGCGGCGGCGTATCGTCATGGCGGAGCTCGGCACCCGCGGCGCGGAACAGCGCGCGCAGGGTCGGGTCGATCCGGGCGATGGCCCATTTGGCGACGATTGCACGGTTGGCCATCTGGTCGATCGGTGCCTGGTAGTTCACCGCATCTTCAAGCACGCGAGAGAAGTGATCGACATCCCCCTCCTGCATTTCGTCACCCTCATAGACGGCGCCGAAACGGTGGTCGATGAACTCGTGACGCACGACATCGACCGTCTGCGCGGAATGCTCCATCTGGAACAGCGCCTGCACGGCATAGAGCCGCGAGGCCGACTTCATCTTACGTTTCTGATTGCCCGAAAGCGCGTTGCTGGTCATGCGAGGTTTGATCCATCCGTATCGCCGGCCATCAAAGTGTCCTGCCCGAATGGCTTGAACCCGATGCCCTTGCTCTGGCGGCCCCATTTACGAGCGAGCGCGATAAGATGCAAGGCCGCAGCCGCCGCCCCGCCACCTTTGTTTTGCCCCTCAGGGTCGGCGCGGACCTCGGCTTGTTTCTTGTTCTCGACGGTCAGGATGCCATTGCCGATGCAAAGCCCTTGCAGACCAAGCAGTTGCAAGGCGCGGCTGCTGTCGTTGCAGACGGTTTCATAATGCGTCGTCTCGCCACGGATCACGCAGCCAAGCGCGACATAGCCGTCAAAATTGCTGCCTCGGTCGGAAATGCCGATGGCGGTGGGAATCTCCAACGCGCCGGGCATCTCGATGATCTCATAGGTCGCACCGGCGGCCTCAAGCTCGGCCTTGGCGCCGGTCAGCATGCCGTTCGCAATGTCCGAATAATAGGGCGAGACAACGATCAGCAGCTTCACCGGCTCATCAAATTCCGGGCGCGGCAGGATGGTGTGTTCTTCGGCGGAAGCCATGGCGATTACTCCGTGGTGATGGGCCGGGTGCCCACGATTTCCAGCGCATAGGCATCAAGGCCCAGATAGCGCGTGTCGGGATTGTCGGTCAGCAGGACCAACTCATGCAGCCCCATCGACGACAGGATCTGCGCGCCCAGCCCGGTGCGTTTGATGGTGCGCGGACGCTCATCATCTTCGGCATCCAGCCGCAGGCGCGGGTAAGGGTCGCGGAACAGCACCACGGCCCCCCGCCCTTCATCGGCGATGATCTGCATCGCGCGGGGCAATTCATCCGCCGGGCTGGGGCCAAGGCCCAGAATGTCTTCCAGCGCGTTGATCGCATGGGTCCGGATCAGCACCGGCTCGGGGGTTGAGATATCGCCCTTGGTCAGCACCACATGGTCAGTGCCCGTGATTTCGTCAGAGAAGACCCGCATCTGCCAGTCTCCACCATAAGCCGAGGTCACGGTGCGGCTGTCACGTTCCACCAGCAGGTTGTCGTGTTTGTGGCGGTAGGTGATCAGGTCGCTGATCGTGCCGATCTTAAGCTTATGCTCGGCGGCGAATTCCACCAAATCCGGCAGACGCGCCATTTCGCCATCATCTTTCATGATCTCGCAGATCACGCCCGAAGGGTGCAGCCCCGCAAGTCGCGAAATATCGACCGCCGCTTCGGTATGTCCGGCACGCACCAGCACGCCACCATCGCGGGCACGCAGGGGGAAGACATGGCCGGGCGTCGCGATATCTGCCGAACCAGCTTGCTCTGAGATCGCCACCGCCACGGTCAGCGCACGATCCGCCGCCGAAATGCCGGTGCTCACGCCCTCACGCGCTTCAATGCTGACGGTAAAGGCCGTTTCATGCCGCGAGGAGTTGTTCACCGCCATCATCGGCAGACCGAGGTGATCAACCCGTGCCGACGTCATTGGCAGGCAGATCAGCCCGCGTCCGTGGGTCGCCATGAAATTGATCGCCGCGGCATCGGCAAACTGCGCCGGGATCACCAGATCGCCTTCGTTCTCGCGGTCCTCATGGTCCACCAGAATGAACATGCGACCTTGGCGCGCGTCTTCGATGATGTCTTCGATCGGCGAAATCGCGTCGCTCAGCCCTGTCTCGACCGGTCCGGGTTTGTCAAATTGCATCGGCTGCTTCCATCTATCTGTTGCCCGGCTCTTAGCCTGACCTGCGCCGCTTGGCCAGAGCGCGCCCCGAAGGGCGCCGCGTCACATCTCGTTCAGCCGCGCGACGTAGCGCGCCAGCGTGTCGATTTCGAGGTTGACCAGATCGCCAACCTTGGCGTCACCCCAAGTGGTCACCTCTTTGGTATGCGGAATGAAGTTGATGCCAAAATCCCAGCCTTCGACGTCATTCACCGTCAGCGAGGTGCCGTTCAGCGCCACGGAACCCTTGGGCGCGATAAACCGCGCCAAATCCTTCGGCGCGCGCAGCGTCACGCGGGTGCTGTCGCCCTCATCTTTCATCTCGGTAATCTCGGCCACGCCATCGACATGGCCCGAGACGATATGCCCGCCCAGCTCATCGCCCACCTTCAACGCGCGTTCAAGGTTCACGCGCCGCCCTTCGGCCCAACGCTGGCCTAGGTTGGTCTTGGCCACCGTCTCGGCGCTGATCTGTACCTCGTACCAATCATCGCCCAGCCCCACGACCGTCAGGCAGACCCCGTCGCTAGCGATTGACGCGCCCATGTCGATGCTGCTGGTGTCATAGCCGGTCTGAATGCGCGCGCGCAGGTCGCCTTCCTGTTCCAGCTTGGTCACGCTGCCAACGTCTGTGATAATGCCGGTGAACATGGATAGGCTCCTTTGCTGTTTGGCGCAGTGGTAAACCCGCGCACCGCCACAGGCAAGAGCGGGTGACGCCACATTGTCGCCCCTATTATATGGTGGTTTAGGGTAAAACACGCCGATTTAGGACCCGTATGACCGTGACCGCTGCCCCCGCCCGCACCTTCTTGTTCCTGCAAGGCCCGCATGGGCCTTTCTTCAACAGTCTGGGCAAGATGCTGCGCCGGGCGGGCGCTGAGGTCTGGCGCGTAGGGTTCAACGCGGGCGACCGGGCCTTTTGGTTTCATCCGTCGACCTACATCCCCTATCGCGGCACGGTTGAGGACTGGCCGAGCGTTTTCGCCACCCTGTTAGAGCAAAAACAGGTCACCGACATCGTGCTTTATGGTGACACACGGCCCATCCACGCCGAAGCGGTGGCCGAGGCCAAGCGCCGCGGCATCACCGTGCATGTTTTCGAGGAAGGCTATATGCGGCCCTATTGGGTCACCTATGAGCGCGGCGGCTCAAACGGCAACTCGCGCCTGATGGAGATGACCATTCCGCAGATGCAGGCAGCGCTGGCGCGCTCGGACATGGAAGCCCCCCTGCCCCCCGGCCACTGGGGCGACATGCGGCACCACATCTTTTACGGCGCGCTTTACCATTGGTTCGTGATGTTCCGAAACGGCGACTACCGCAATTTCAAACCCCACCGCAGCCTGCCGGTGACCAAGGAATTCCGCCTCTACCTCAAGCGCCTGCTGCTGATGCCGGTGCTGGCCGCCGACCGTTTGCTGGCGACGCTAAAAATCCGGCTGGGCGGTTTTCCCTATCATCTGGCGCTGCTGCAACTTGAGCATGATTCCTCTTTCCAAAAGCATTCACCCTTCGACACGATGGCCGATTTCCTAGAGTTGGTGATCGAAGGCTTTGCCAAGGGCGCGCCGCAGCACCACCATCTCGTCATCAAGGCGCATCCGCTGGAGGATGGCCGCGTCCCCGTGCGGCGCGATGTCAAACGGCTGGCACGTGCCTTCGGCGTTTCAGACCGGGTGCATTTTGTCCGCGGCGGCAAGCTGGCACAGCTTTTGAACGACACCCGCAGCGCGGTCACGGTGAACTCTACCGCCGGGCAACAGGTGCTTTGGCGCGGCATCCCCCTCAAGGTCTTTGGCCGGGCGGTCTATTCCCAGCCAGAATTCGTGTCGGACCAGCCTTTGCCGGATTTCTTTGCCACGGCCAGCCGCCCCGACAACCGCGCCTATAAGGACTACCGCCGCTATCTCCTTGAAACTTCTCAGGTTCCGGGCGGGTTCTATGCCGCGCGGGGGCGGCGGCAATTGCTGCGCCAAGTGGTCGATATGATGCTCGCGCCCGACGACCCATATGACGCGCTGGAACAGGGCACCGCGGCCCCTCGGCAACAGTTGCGGGTCGTCACCTGAGTTAACCCATTCCGGCCTGTAGATTTTTTCGTTAGGCTGCGCTAAGTTGCATAGTAATACGCCAAAACAATTGGCGATTTCGAGGCAGATATTTCAGGTCGAGGAGACCGGGCAGTGAAATCCGTATCTTTCCGGTGGGCGCGTCCCGTCGCAGCACTGGCGGCAGTGGCCGTCATCTCATCTTGTGGTTTGCCGCAGGTCGGGCCGAACAAGCGGCAAATCTATGCAGGCTCCGTTCAGCGCGAGGGCGATGCCTTTGTCATCAGCGTGAACGACCGCGTCACCCGTGCCACCGCCGTGGCCCCCGCGCTTGGCTTTTCCGAAAGCTTTAAAAACGCAGGCCGGGTCGGCTCTGACACGATCCAACCGGGCGACATCCTCGGCATCACCGTTTACGAGAACGTCGACGATCCGCTGCTGGGTGTCGAAGGTGCCCCTGCCACCCTGCTGGAAGAAGTGCAGGTCGATGGCGCGGGCTTTATCTTTATTCCTTACGCAGGCCGCATCCGCGCCGCGGGCAACACGCCCGAGGCCATCCGCCGCATCATCACCCAAAAATTGGGCGAACAGACCCCCGACCCGCAGGTCGAAGTGCGCCGCGCGGCAGGCGATGGCTCAACCGTGTCGCTGATTGGCTCCATCGGCGCGCAGGGCGTTTACCCGATTGAGCGCCCCACCCGCACGCTGGCCGCCATGCTGGCCCGCGCAGGCGGTGTGACCATCATTCCCGAAATCGCTCAGGTCACCGTGATCCGTGGCGGGCAGCGGGGCAAAATCTGGTTCCAAGACCTCTATGACCACCCCGAACTTGATATCGCGCTGCGCCCCGGCGACCGCATTCTGGTCGAGGAAGACACACGTTCTTTCACCGCCCTTGGCGCCACCGGCGGTCAGGCCCGCGTGCCCTTTGAATCGCAGAACCTCTCGCTTTTGGAAGGCATCGCGCAGGTCGGCGGGCTGAGCCCGATCTCGGCTGATCCCACCGGCGTTTTCGTCTTCCGCAATGAGCCTGAAGAGGTCGCCGAGCAGGTGCTGGGCCGCAGTGATCTGACCGGCGCGCAGCGCTTGGTCTATGTGACCGATCTGACCAAGCCCAACGGCATGTTCATGGCCCGTGACTTTGTGATCCGCGACGGTGACACGATCTATGTGACCGAAGCCCCCTTCACCCAGTGGAGCAAGGTGATTTCGGCCATCACAGGCACGGCAAGTTCGGCCGACAGCATCTCATCGCTCACCAGCGGCTGATCCACGCCGGTGGCCTTTGAAGCTGACCCATACCAATACCCTGCCGCCGGTCCCGAAAGGAGCCGGCGGCTTTTCGTATATAACGGCGGGTTTCTGACGCAGCGGCGGGTGCGGCGCATTTTGCAGCTGTCGGGCCATTCCTTGCGTCTTGGCCTGCCTGGCCCTGGTGATGCCGTGGCGGTTTGGGGCAACTCCCCCACCGCGCACCGCGGGCTGGCGGTGGCCGCGAAACGCGATGTGCCGGTGATCCGGGTTGAAGACGCGTGGCTGCGTTCGCTCCATCCGGGCCGCGCAGGGGAGCCGCCCTTGGGGCTACTGATCGACAGCCGGGGGGCGCATTTCGACCCTGCCCAACCTTCCGACCTTGAAGAACTTCTGGCCCGTCACCCTTTGGACGACACCGCCCTTCTGGACCGCGCGCGGGGCGGCATGGCGCAGTTGGCCGAGGCGCATCTGACCAAATACGCGGGCTTTGACCCTGCCACGCCTGCGCCTGATCCGGGCTATGTGCTGGTGATCGACCAGACGCGCGGCGATGCATCAGTCACCGCCTCGGGCGCGGATCGCGCACGGTTTCTAGAGATGCTCGTTTTCGCCCAAGAGGAACACCCCGGCGCGCGGGTCATCATCAAAACCCACCCCGAAACGGCCCAGGGGTTTCGTCCCGGCCACTACAGACCCGAGGACAGCAACGACCGGATCACCCTGCTGACCGATCCGGTCAGCCCTTGGAGCTTGTTTGAGGGGGCGGTGGGTGTCTATACCGTCTCTTCGCAAATGGGGTTCGAGGCGATTTTTGCAGGTCATAAGCCGCGTGTCTTTGGCCAGCCCTTCTACGCCGGTTGGGGGCTGACGGAGGATGAATTCCCTGTCCAACGCCGCCAACGCCTCCTTACCCGAGCGCAACTCTTCGCGGCGGCGATGATCCTTTATCCGGCGTGGTACGATCCCTATCGCGACCGGCTCGGGGATTTCGAGACGGCCCTCGCCTGCCTCGCCGCGCAGGCCCGCGCGTGGCGAGAAGATCATGCCGGTTGGGACGCATGGGGCATGCGCCTGTGGAAGCGCCGTCCGCTGCAGCAATTCTTTGGCGCGTCAACGCCGCTTCGCTTTCGCAAAGGCGCTGCAGAGACGCCGCAGCCGCCCCGCCGCGCCATGGTCTGGGCCAACCAGGCAGAGACCGCGCCCCAAGGCGCATTGAGGGTGGAGGATGGCTTTCTCCGCTCCCGCGGGCTGGGGGCCGAACTGGTCCCGCCCCTGTCGCTGGTCTGCGATGATCTGGGCATCTACTACGACCCCCAAGGGCCAAGCCGTCTGGAAAAATGGATCGAAAAGCGCGCCGAGCTGCGCCCCGATCAACTGGCCCGCGCCCGCGCGCTGATCGACAGGCTCACCGGCGCGGGGCTGAGTAAATACAACCTTGGCGGCGCCGCGCCCGATCTGCCAGCGGGACGCCGCATCCTTGTGCCCGGTCAGGTGGAAGATGACGCTTCGATCCTCACTGGCACAGACACCGTGCGCAGCAACGCGGCCCTGCTGGCCGCCGCCCGTGCCGCCAACCCGGATGCCGTGATCCTCTACAAACCCCACCCCGATGTCGAAGCGGGCCTGCGCAAAGGCGCGACCGAGGCGGGCGACGCCGATCTGATCCTGCACCACGCCGACCCGATGGCGCTTTTGGATCAGGTCGATGCGGTTTGGACCATGACCTCGCTCTTGGGGTTCGAAGCCCTGCTGCGCCGCGTGCCGGTCGTGACCTTGGGCGCGCCTTTTTACGCAGGCTGGGGGCTGACCGAAGACCGGAGCGATGTGCCGCCCCGCCGCCGGGCGCAACCGACGTTGGAAGGGCTGGTCCATGCTGCCCTCATCGACTACCCACGCTACCGCGATCCGCTAAGCGGCCTGCCCTGCCCCGTCGAAGTGGTGGTCGAACGGCTGGCTTCCGGCAGCCTGCCCCGCGCCGGGCTGGGCAACCGGCTGCTGTCGAAACTTCAAGGGGTCTTTGCCAGCCAGAGCCACCTCTGGCGGCGGTAGCGTTTAGTCGGCCGCGTTCCGACGCCAAACGTGCAGCAAGTCCGGCCCGATCTGCTGGCTCGATTGCAGGGCAAAGCGCGGCGCCTCGGCCAGCCGCGAAAGACCGAGCGCTCCGATCCCCGGCAGACCTTCGGCGCCGATCACCAGCCCAGCGGTAAAGCCCACCAGCCGGTCGACCAGATCCGCCTCAATCAAGGACGCGGCCAAGGCGCTGCCGCCCTCGCAGAAGATACGGGTGAGCCCATGGCCCGCCAGTTGCCGCAACACATCAGTGGGGTTCAATTGCGCCCCCCGCGCCGCGCACGGCAGCAGCGTCGCCCCCAGATCGGACCACGCTTTGACCAAGGCCGGATCGGCATCCGTGCCATGGCAGAGGATCAACGGCACCTCTGCCGCCGTCCGCGCCAACTGCCCCATCAGCGGCAGGTCAAGCCTGCGCGAGACGACGACGCGGGCCGGTTGCTGGGCGACGCCAAGACCGCGCACCGTGAGGCTTGGATCATCCTTGCGCGCGGTGCCTGCCCCGACCATCACCGCGTCGTGCCGCGCGCGCATGGCATGGGTCAACCGCCGCGCCGGGGCGTCGGTGATCCACTGGCTCTCGCCCGTACCGGTGGCGATGCGCCCGTCAAAGGAATTGGCCAGCTTCAGCGTGAGCATCGGACGGCCCAAATCGGTACGGCAGAAGAAACCCGCGTTATCCGCGCGGGCCGCGTCTTCGTGCAGCCCGACTGAGACCTCGATCCCCGCCGCGCGCAACATCGCGATGCCGCGTCCGTTCACCCGCGCGTCGTCATCTTGCGTCGCGATCACCACCCGCGCCACGCCCGCGTCGATCAGCGCCTGCGCGCAGGGCGGTGTCTTACCGTGGTGGGAACAGGGCTCAAGCGTGACACAGACCGTCGCCCCGCGCGCCGCAGCGCCCGCCTGCGCCAGCGCCTGCGGCTCGGCATGGGGGCGCCCGCCGGGCTGGGTCCAACCGCGCCCAACGATCCGAGCGCCTTGCACGATGACACAGCCGACCGCCGGGTTGGGCCAGACATTGCCCTGCCCGCGCCGCCCCAAGGACAGCGCAAGCGCCATGAACCGCGCGTCGCTCACCCGATCGCCGGTCACTCTTCCGGCAGGGCGTCGGGCCGCAGTTCTTGGACGAATTTATCGAAATCATCCGCGGCTTGGAAGTTCTTGTAAACAGAGGCGAAACGCACATAGGCCACGGTGTCGATACGGGCGAGCGCCTCCATCACGATCTCGCCGATGTGTTTCGAGCTGATGTCGGTCTCGCCCATGCTTTCCAACCGCCGCACGATGCCAGAGATCATCTGATCGATACGCTCGGGATCGATGGGGCGTTTTTGCATGGAGATGCGGATCGAGCGTTCCAGCTTGTCGCGGTCAAAGTCTTCGCGTTTGCCAGAGGTTTTGATCACCACAAGATCGCGCAGCTGCACCCGTTCATAAGTGGTAAAACGACCCCCGCAGGCCGGGCAAAACCGTCTGCGCCGAATCGAGACGTGATCCTCGGCCGGGCGGCTGTCTTTCACTTGGGTGTCGATATTTCCGCAAAACGGGCAGCGCATGGGCCGTCCCCCTCTTCATCCTGCCTCACTTGTGGGGCGCGCGGCCCTCTTGTCAAAACTTATAGGGGAGCCGCGAGGTTTTGGGTAGAGAAGATTTCCACAGCTAGATGTTGCGTTCAAAAATGTGTCATGGACCCAACGCCATGCCCCTGCGTTGGTCAGCCAAGGACATAAACGGAGTATGCTATGACCAAGACACTTTTCCTCACCGGTGCCTCCAGCGGGATCGGCGCGGCCACCGCGCGAGCCGCAGCCAAGGCGGGCTGGAACATCGGCCTGTTCGCCCGCAGCGAAGAGAAACTGAACGCCCTCGCCGATGAGATCGGTGATCAGGCGCTGGTGCTCGTGGGCGACGCCACCGATTACGACACGCAGAAACAGGCGCTCGACAAGCTCGCCGATCACTTTGGCGGGGTCGATGCGGCATTCGCCAATGCCGGACGTGGCACCAGCCCGGCGGGCACCGAAAAGGGCGATCCGCAGGATTGGAAGGCGATGGTAGACCTCAATATCATGGGCGCGCTCTATACCGCTCATGCCGCCATGCCGCATCTGCGCAAAACGACCGGGCAATATGTCGTCACCGGCTCTGCCGCAGGACGGCGCCATATCCAAGGCTCGATTTATAGCGCCACCAAATGGTTCATCCACGGCTTCGCGGGCAATCTGGCGGATGAGATGGCCGAATGGGGTGGCCGCTGCATGGTGGTGTCCCCCGGCATGGTCGATACGGCCTTTTTCGATGAGGCCAAACCCGACAAGCTGCAACCTGAGGACGTGGCAAATGCCGTCATGCATGCGCTCGACGCGCCTGCGCGGGCGGCGGTGCGTGAAATCCATCTGATGCCGACGGGCTAAGCCCGGTCCGGTCCGGCGTCAGTCGGGCCGGAAATGCGCCGCGATTTGGCGGTGATGGGGGGCGTTGCGGTGCTCGAACAGATAGATGCCCTGCCATGTCCCCAGCATCATCCGCCCCCGCCCCACGGGGATGCTGAGGCTGACGGGCAGAACCGAGGCTTTGATATGCGCAGGCATGTCATCCGGCCCTTCCAACAGATGCGTGAGATAGCCCATTTGCGGCGCATCCGCAGGCGGCACCAGTCGCGCGAAATAGGCCAAGAGGTCGCGCTGCACGTCTGGATCGGCGTTCTCTTGGATCAACAGCGAGGCAGAGGTGTGCCGCACAAGGAGCGTCAGCAGCCCATCCCCCTGCCCGGCAAGCCAGCGGGCCACATCATCGGTGAATTCGTAGAGCGCCTGCCCGCGCGTTTCGACGGTAAATACAGTCTGCATCTTAGCAGGCTCCCCAATTTTGCGCGTCAGCGTCCCAGCATTGGCCCGCCGCCTGTTTCGCATCGCTGAGCGCAAAGAGCCCCAGTTCCGCCGTGCCGCTGTCGCAGGTAAGCGCCGCGATCTCTCGGCCCTGCTCGGTCACTGTCACACCGCCATTGCTGGTTTGATCAATCTTGTCGTATGCGCCGTAGACCTCATAGGAAAACGCCCCGTTGCGAAAGGTCGTGCTCTCCCGAATGGCGCGACCAATCCCCGGCCAAGGCTGATGCGCGACCTCCTTGATCGGAGCGCTCAGCCTCAGGTCAGGCGCGGTGTGAGGGCCAAAGCGGTAGGTCACGCGATCCCCGGTGATACAGACATCCAACTGCTTGGTGCCCCTGCCGGTCGTACAGCTCAAAACCGTGGTGCTGCCTGCGTCGCAAAGGGCAGCGGCTTGGCTGACGCCGAGGGTCAGAAACAGGCTGGCAAGAACGAGACGCATGAGATTGATCCACCGCAACATCCCACGCAGGATAGGCCCGAGGTGCCGCGCAAACAACGGTCTGGGTCAGAGTGTGGCTCTAGAAATCTTCCAACTCGATCAGGTGGTCCAAACAGAACTGGCGCGCATGGTGGCTGGGCAGGTTCTCTCCCGCGCGGCGCAGGGTGACGGAATAGGACTGCCGGATATCGCCGTTCACCCGCTCGGGATCGGTGGTGAAAACAACGCCGGTTCGGCCCACACCGCTGAGCGACGGTCCACGGGGCGTTTTGATGAAAAGCCGCTCACTGCGCGGCAGGCCCAAAACATCCTGCGCAAACTCCGCAGCGGCGCACCAGACGTGACGCGCGCCTGCGCCGTGGTCTTCGATCACTTCAAAATCACGCGCCGTGAGGGGCACGACGACCAACCAATTCTCGGCCCGATAGGCCTGCGCGGCGGCTTGCAGCGGCAGCACCAAGCACAGAAGGGTAAGGAGAGTTTTGCGCATCATGGGATCCTCCTTGGGATATCCCATTGATGTAAGCGGCGCGCGCGGCAGGTCAAAGGCCCACCCCGCAAAAGGAAACGCGGCCACCGGGGCCGCGCATCGTTTTATTGATCAAGGAAGCTGCGCAGCTTGCGCGAACGGCTCGGGTGTTTGAGCTTGCGCAGTGCCTTGGCTTCGATCTGGCGAATACGTTCGCGGGTGACCGAGAACTGCTGACCGACTTCTTCGAGCGTGTGGTCGGTGTTCATGCCGATACCAAACCGCATCCGCAGGACACGCTCCTCCCGCGGGGTGAGCGAAGACAGCACACGCGTCGTGGTTTCCTTGAGGTTTTCCTGAATGGCGCTGTCGAGCGGCAGCACGGCATTCTTGTCCTCAATGAAATCGCCCAGTTGGCTGTCTTCCTCATCGCCGATGGGCGTCTCAAGGCTGATCGGCTCTTTGGCGATTTTCATCACCTTGCGGACCTTTTCGAGCGGCATCTGCAGCTTCTCGGCCAGTTCCTCTGGCGTCGGCTCGCGGCCGATTTCGTGCAGCATCTGACGACCGGTCCGAACCAGCTTGTTGATCGTCTCGATCATATGCACCGGAATACGGATGGTGCGCGCCTGATCGGCGATCGAACGGGTGATCGCCTGACGGATCCACCATGTCGCATAGGTGGAGAACTTGTAGCCGCGGCGGTATTCGAACTTATCCACGGCCTTCATCAGGCCGATGTTACCTTCCTGAATAAGATCAAGGAATTGCAAGCCGCGGTTCGTGTACTTCTTGGCGATGGAGATGACGAGGCGCAGGTTCGCTTCGACCATTTCCTTCTTGGCCTGACGGGCTTCTTTTTCGCCCTTCTGGACCTGCTGCACGATACGGCGGAATTCAGAGATATCAAGACCGACATACTGACCGACCTGCGCCATGTCAGCGCGCAATTCTTCGACCTTGTCGCTAGAGCGTTCGATAAACATCTGCCAACCGCGACCGGACTTCTCGGCCATCCGCTCCATCCAGTTGGGATCAAGCTCGTAGCCACGGTAGTTGTCGACGAACTCCTTGCGGTTGATGCGCGCTTGGTCGGCGAGCTTTACCATCGCGCTGTCGATCTGCATGATGCGGCGGTTGATGCCGTAAAGCTGGTCGATCAGGGCTTCGATACGGTTGTTGTGCAGGTGCAGTTCATTCACCAACAGCACGATCTCGGACCGCAGCTTTTGGTACATCGCTTCCTGATCTTTGGTGAAAGACCCGTCTTCGTTCAGCGTGGCCGAGATGCGGCTGTCCTGCATCGCGCTGAGCTTTTCGTAGTCGTCGGCGATGATGTCGAGCGCTTCGAGAACCTGAGGCTTCAGCGCCGCTTCCATGGCCGCAAGGCTCATGTTGGCCTGTTCGTCCTCATCGTCGTCGTCGTCGGATGAGATCGGGTTGCCGTCGGCGTCGTACTCGGGCTTGGCTTCTTCGCTCTTGGTCTCGGTCCCGGCGGCAGGGGCCACGACCGGCGTGGTTTCTTCCTCATCGCCCATCTGCGTGCCAAAAGTCGCCTCAAGGTCGATCACGTCGCGCAGCAAAATGTCTTCGGACAGAAGTTCGTCGCGCCAGATGGTAATCGCCTGAAACGTCAGCGGGCTTTCGCAAAGCCCCGCGATCATCGTGTTGCGGCCGGCCTCGATCCGCTTGGCGATGGCGATCTCGCCCTCACGGCTAAGCAACTCAACGCTGCCCATCTCGCGCAGGTACATGCGGACCGGGTCATCGGTGCGGTCGAGTTTTTCAGAGGTGCCAGAGGACAACGCCACATCACGGTTGGACTCGGTGGTCGTGACTTCGGTCGAGCCTTTGTTCTCTTCCTCTTCGGCCTCTTCGTCTTCGATGATGTTGATGCCCATTTCCGACAGCATCGACATCACGTCTTCGATTTGTTCCGAGCTTACCTGATCGGGCGGCAGCACTGTGTTGAGCTGATCATAGGTGATATAGCCCTTCTCGCGGGCCTCGCCGATCATCTTCTTCACGGCGGCTTGGCTCATGTCGAGCGAGTGGCCAGCCTCTGAATCGTTGCTCTTTGCGTCGTCATTCGTATCTTTGGCAGCCATCTCATGCTCCTTCAGCGCGTCAGCGCGAATCATCCGCAGACGATTCGGTTTTCCGAATCATGCGGGGTTATTGGTGATTCTTAAACCCGTTGCCCAGCATTTTCAAAAAGTCCTGCAAATGGGCCACGCTGATGCCTCATCCGCGACCCTTCGACTTCTCATATTTAATCGTTCCCAAGAGCGCATCCAGTGCGCTGCGTTCATCGCGGTCCATGGTCATGCCGTTGTCGCCCACGTCGAATTCCCCGTTGCTTTCTTCCTGCGCGCTGCGGCGGGCAAGGTCGGCGGCGCGGGCCGCTTCGCTCAGACGCCAGGTTACCCCCTCGTCCGCCGGGCCACTTAGGTCTTCGACGGCTTCGGCAATCTCTTCGTTCAGCCCACGGGCGGCATCCAGCTTGGCCAGTTCCTCGGCCACAGTCAGGCGGGTCATGTCCACGTTGCCGGGATTGCGAATGCAGGGCGTGATGGCAACGTGGCGTTGCCCCCTCATGTTTTCAAGTGTCTCCCAGCCCAGCGAATAGGAAATCTCATCGCGCAGCGTCTCTTGACCCGCATGGCCAAAGCGCAGCAGCAGATCGCGCAGCCGGGCGTGGTCGGGATCGTCGCAGCGCATCGCCTCTAACCCGGTCTCGAAAGTCTCGACCAATTGCGGGCAGTCCACGAGGGCCACGAGGATCACCGCCTCGCGCAGATGCATGCCCACCTGTTCATCGCTCATCGCCACGAGGGCCGAGGCTTTCGTGCTCGCCAAAGGGGCCAGCGGCGCGCCCCATGGAGCACCCTTGCCCCCTTTGCCCCCGCCCTTGCCCGGCCCCCTGCCGCCCACGGGGCGGAATTCAGGGCGCTGTTTTTGCGGGCGGAAGAGGTCCCACCGCAGGTCTTTGATCTCTTGCCCATAGTGGCTGCGGATCGACGGATCGCGGATAAGTTTGATCTTTTCACGCAGACTTTTATCCAGCGCCGCTTTTCGTTCGGGGCTGTCAAAGACTTTGCCCTCGGTCTCGCGCTGCCACAGCAGGCGCACCATGGGCAGGGCGCTGTCTAAGAGCTTTTGCAAGGCCCCGGCCCCTTGGGCCCGCAGCAGATCGTCGGGGTCTTGCCCCTCGGGCATCACCGCGAAACGCAGGCTTTGCCCGGCCTCTAGCAGCGGAAGCGCCAGATCGATCAGGCGAAGCGCAGCACGCTGGCCCGCCGCGTCGCCATCCAGCGTAATAATCGGCTCGGGCGCGATCCGCCAAAGCATCTGCAACTGGTTCTCGGTAATCGCAGTGCCAAGCGGGGCCACGGCGCCTTCAAACCCCGCCCCATGCAGGGCGATCACATCCATATAGCCTTCGGCCACGATCAACGCCTGCCCCCGACCTGCAGCGGCGCGGGCGTCTTTCACATTGTAAAGGCTGCGGCCCTTGTCGAAGAGTTCTGTCTCAGGCGAGTTGAGGTATTTCGCCTTGTCCTCTGGGTCCATCGCGCGACCGCCAAAAGCAATCGCCCGCCCCCGCGCATCGCGGATCGGGAACATAATGCGCCCGCGAAAAGTGTCATAGGGTTTTCCCCCCTTGGACGAGGGTTTCGCCAGCCCCGCACCAAGGATCAACTCATCCGCCACGCCCTTAGATTTGAGGGCATCCCAAAGCCCCTGCCAACTGTTCGGCGCAAAGCCAATCTCCCAATGCGCCTGCGCCTGTTCCGAGAGGCCGCGCTTGATCAAATAGTCCCGCGCCGCCCCCGCCGCGCCGGTGCGCAATTGCAGGCGGAACCACTGCACCGCTTGCTCCATGACCTCGGCCAGTTGCGTGCGCTTGTCAGCCTTAGCCTGCGCGCGCGGGTCTTGCTTGGGCACCGGCATGCCGACTTCACGGGCGATGATCTCTACCGCCTCCATAAAGCTCACATTCTCGGTCTCGCGCACGAAAGAGATCGCATCCCCCTTCGCGTGGCAGCCAAAGCAGTAGTAGAACCCCTTGCGGTCATCGACGTGGAAGCTGGCGGATTTTTCCTGATGGAAAGGGCATGGCGCCCACATGTCGCCCTTGCCCTGATTGGACTTTCGGTTGTCCCATATGACCTTGCGCCCCACCACCTGAGACAGGCTGGCGCGGTCACGCAGTTCTTCCAAAAATCCAGGGGGCAGGCTCATGGTTTCATATACCGGCTGGGGCGGATCAGAGTCCAGAGGAGGCAGGTCAGCCACGGGCGGCAAAGCGCCTTTCCATGCCGGGCAGCGCCCCTGCCCGGCATGGTGTTTGTTAGCTTACTGCGCGAGGCACATTTCTTTCCACGCGGCGGAGAGATCGTTCTTTTTCACGTCGCGCATTTTCATCTCATAAACCCAAGGGGTCACCAGCGGGATCGCAGTGTTAAAGCTCTCGGGCCATGTCGCCTTGGCCTTCACGGCGGCAGGCACTTCGCGTTCCTTCACGCGATCAAGCCGCGCCTGCTGCACGGCGGCGACCACGGCGGCCTGATGCATACAGCTGTCTTCTTTTTTCGAGGCTGCCAGCGCCGGGCCCGAGACCGCCATGCTGATCGCGGCCAAAGCGGCGAAAATCGTTTTGTTCATGTCTATGCTCCGTTGTTTGCCAAACGGGGATTCGGGCCCCCGCCGGACAACCTAGCGCCGCGATGCCACCGCTTCCATAGCGCGGCGCAACTCCTGCACCAAAGTGGCGGCCATCGACCGATAGACCATCAGCAGAAAACCGGTGTCGGTGCGGGTGATCGAAACGGGCATGTCGCGCAACTGGCTGCGTAGGGTCTGGCCGGATTTGAACGCCGCATCGCGCAGATCCACCGGAGCCAATCGCGCCAGCACATCCTCGGCCCCCGGCCCCTGCAATTCCGCCACCGCCCATCCGTCTGAGACATCGACGAGGGCCGCATGTTTCGTCAGCGCCTCGCCCGGCGCAACACCGACGAGCAGCACTTCATCCCGACCAAACCACAGGCAGCGGGCATCGCCTTTTGCGGTGCTGCGTAGCGGGTCAGGCAAGGCGAGGCCATGGGTCGCCTCAAGCGCCTCTGACAGGCCCGCACGATCGAAAGCGCCCAGGACGGTCAACTGACCCATGTCACAGGCCGCCACCGTCATGCCGCCAATCTTTAACGGGAGCAGGTCGCCAAAGGGCGTTTGTGCTTTCAACTCAACCACGGGCGCGCCCTCCTTCGGGGTCGACAAAGACTGGGGCGCAGATCTCCACCTCCGCCTCGATTTCGCGCAGATGGTCGACCATGCGCATCACCTCTCCGTGCCGCTGACGGCCCCGCGTGACAAAACCCAGCCCGATAAAGGTGCCGATATCCGGCGAAAAGCCGACCGAGGTCGTATGCCCCTGCGCATTCTCGCGGCGCGCCTCGGCCCCGGCCTCAAACAAAAACGCCCCCGCCGTCAACTGCTTCACCGCGCCCACGGGCCGCAGCCCCACCAACTGCCCCCGCTCCGGATCGCGCAGGCCGGGGCGTTCGGACATGGTCTTGCCGATGCAATCCTTGGCGTCCGACAGCATCCGCCCCATGCCGATATCCTCCGCCGTGGCGCGGCCGTCGATCTCTGCATGGGTGATATGGCCCTTTTCCAACCGCAACACGTTGAGCGCCTCCATCCCGTAGGCGCCGCCCTCCAGCGCCTCGGCCCGCGCGACCAGCAGATCGAACAGCGCCGCGCCATAGCGCGCGGGCACCGCGATTTCATAGGCATGTTCGCCAGAGAAAGAGATGCGGAACAGCCGCGCCGCGACACCGCCGAGCCACACGTCACCACAGGCCATGAAGGGAAAGCTGTCATTGTCGATCGGCTGCCCCAGCAGCCCATTCAGCAATTCACGAGACTTCGGCCCCGCCACGGCGAATTGGGCCCATTGTTCGGTGACCGAAGACAGATGCACCTGCCATTCGGGATGCAGACATTGCGTCACGAATTCCAGATGGCGCATCACCTCACCGGCAGCGCCGGTGGTGGTGGTCATCAGGTAATGCGTCTCCCCCAACCGCGCGCAGGTGCCGTCGTCCATGACGAAACCATCCTCGCGCAGCATCAACCCGTAGCGCACTTTGCCGACCTTCAAGGTGCTGAACTTATTCGTATAAACCAGATCGAGCAGCTTGGCCGAATCCGGCCCTTGAATGTCGATCTTGCCCAAGGTCGAGACATCGCAGACCCCAACCGTGTTGCGCACAAAACCGACCTCCCGGTCACAGGACTGCCGCCAGTTGCGTTCCTGCCCGCGCGGGAAATAGCTGGGGCGATACCACAGCCCCGCCTCCACCATCGGGGCGTTCATGGCAAGGCTGGCCGCATGGCTGGTGGTCAGCCGCTCGGGCGCAAAGCCCTTGCCCTGCCCGCCCGCGCCCATCGCTGCAATCGCAACCGGAGTATAGGGCGGGCGGAAGGTGGTCGTGCCCGTCTCGGCAATGCCGCGCCCCGTGGCATCGGCCAGCACCGCCAGCGCCGCAACGTTTGAGTTTTTACCCTGATCGGGTGCCATGCCTTGGGTCGTGTAGCGCTTCATATGCTCGACCGAGCGGAAGTTTTCTGCCGCCGCCTGCTGCACGTCTTTCACACAGACATCGTTCTGAAAATCGAGCCACGCCCGGCCCTTGCCCGGCACCGCCCAGAGGGGTTTGAGAGTGTATGGCGCATCATCGGCCTGCGGCAGGTCCACGGCCTCTGCTTTGCAGCCCAGCGCCTCCAGCGCGTCCCCGGCCGCGGCCACACCCGCGGCAAGGCAGCCGTGGGTCGAGAAGGTGCCGTTGCAGGCCCCCGCCACATGCATCCCCGGCACAGCGCCGGGGGTTGGGACGAAGGCGTGAATATCGGGCTCCCACGTCGGTCGCCCGCCCAGATGACAGGTCAGATGCACCGAAGGATTCCAGCCCCCCGACATGGCCAGACAGTCAGCCTGTATCTTGTGCTCTCCGCCCGCTGTGCGGATGGTCACGGCCTCCAATTCCTTGCGGCCCGAAGCGTTGCAGACCACGGCACCGCGCAGCACCGGAAAATCCGCGCCTTCAATGCTGCCCCCCTCGCGGCTGTCGATCAATGCAGCCACATGCACCCCCGCCGCTGCCAGATCGCGCGCTGTGCGGTGGGCGTCGTCGTTGTTGCCAAAGACCGCCACTTGCTTGCCCGGTGCCACGCCCCAACGGTTGAGATAGGCCCGCACCGCGCCTGCCGTCATGATGCCGGGGCGGTCGTTGTTGGCGAAGGCCACGGGGCGCTCTAACGCGCCTGCCGCAAGGATCGATTGCTTGGCCGCGATGCGCCAGAAACATTCCAGCGGCGCACCCTCGCCGCGCCGCGCGCGGTGTTGGTTGACCCGTTCGAGCGCGCCGAACATGCCGCCGTCATAGGCCCCGGTGACCGTCGTGCGCGGCATCAGGCGGACGTTCTCCATCGCGGCCAGTTCCGCCACCATTCCCGCTGCCCATGTGTGACCCGGTTGGCCACCGATACTCTCGTTCTCGGCATTGAGCCGCCCGCCCATCAGCGCGTCTTCGTCGGCGAGGATCACATCGGCCCCAGCCCGCGCAGCCGTCAGCGCCGCCATCAACCCCGCCGGCCCCGCGCCGATGACCAATAGGTCGCAAAAGGCATAGGCTTTCTCATAGGCATCGGCATTGGGTTGACCGCTCAGCCGCCCCAGCCCAGCTGCGCGGCGGATCACTGGCTCGTAGACATGTCGCCAGAACCGACGCGGCCACATGAAGGTCTTGTAATAGAACCCCGCCCCCAGAAAGGGCGCGCCAAGGTCGTTTACCGCCATCAGATCAAAATCGAGGCTCGGCCAAGCGTTCTGGCTGCGCACCGCAAGCCCCTCGTAAATCTCTTGCATCGTGGCGCGAACGTTAGGCTCTGACGCGGGACCGACACCTGTGGTCACCAGCGCGTTCGGCTCTTCGCTGCCCGCGCTGAGCACCCCGCGCGGGCGGTGGTATTTGAACGACCGCCCCATCAGCCGCTGCCCGTTCGCCAGCATGGCCGAGGCGACCGTATCGCCCGCAAAGCCGTCATAGCGCCGGCCGTCAAAGGTGAATCTGACCGGCTTGTCCCGGTCAATCAATCCGCGCCCTGCGCTCCTCATGCCATGGCCCTTTTCACATCCGATGCCAGCTCCACGGCCTGCACCACATGGGTCACCGTATCGCGGGTGACGACCAGCCACGCGCCGCAGCCAGTCTCATGCTGCCACAGGTCGCGCGTCTGCCCTGCTGGGTTGTCGCGCAGGTGAAGGTAGGCGTCCCAGACATCATCCCCGGCCTCGGGTGCAGGCCGCGCCAAGGCGATGGCGTCGCCGCGATAATAGAACTCTCGCCGGTCCCGGCTGCCGCAAATGGGGCATTCAATCCGCATGGTCGCCCTCCCTCAATGCAAGTTGTGCTGAGACCCGGTGGCCTCTTCATCCATCAGACCTTCGCCCGAGCGGAAACGGTCGAGCCTAAGGCCCGCCGCCGTCTCATGGTGTTGCCCGGTGGCCATCAGATGCGCCAGCGCGTAGCCCGAGGCCGGCACCGCCTTGAAGCCGCCGTAACACCAGCCGCAATCGATGAACAAACCTTGCGTATCAGTCTTGTCGATGATCGGGCTGCCATCGGGGGTCATGTCCATGATCCCACCCCAAGAACGCAGCACACGGGCCTTGCCGAGCATCGGCATCAGGGTCATCCCCGCCTCCATCACATGTTCCATCATCGGCATATTGCCGCGCTGCGCGTAGGAGGCATAGAAATCCAGATCGCCGCCAAAGACCAATCCGCCCTTGTCGGACTGGCTGATATAGAAATGCCCCATGCCGAAGCTCACCACATGGTCGATCACCGGCTTCAGCCCCTCGGTAACGAAGGCTTGCAATACATGGCTCTCAATCGGCAGGCGCATCCCGGCCATCGCGGCGACTTGGCCCGAGCGCCCCGCTGTCACAATCGCCACCTTCTTGGCCCGGATCGGCCCGCGCGTGGTCTCTACGCCGCGCACCTTGCCATTCTCGATGTCGATGCCGGTGACCTCGCATTGCTGGATCAGATCGACGCCGCGCTGGTCCGCGCCGCGCGCATAGCCCCATGCCACCGCATCATGCCGCGCGGTGCCGCCGCGCCGGTGCAGCAACCCGCCATGGATGGGAAAACGGCCGTTGTCGCAGTCCAGATAAGGCAGCAATTTTCGCAAGTCGTCGCGGCCCAAGAGTTCCGCGTCGTCGCCTTGGTTGATCATCGCATTGCCGCGCCGGGCCGAGGCGTCGCGCTGTGCGTCGGAGTGAAACAGCGTGATCACCCCGCGTTGGCTGAACATGACGTTGTAGTTCAATTCCTCCGACAGCCCTTCCCAGAGCTTCAGCGAATGGCTGTAGAACTCGGAATTGCCCGGCAAAAAGTAATTGCCCCGCACAATCGTGGTGTTGCGCCCCACGTTGCCGCCGCCCAGATAGCCTTTCTCAAGCACCGCGATATTGGTCATCCCGTGGTTTTTGGCGAGGTAATAGGCCGTGCTCAGCCCATGGCCGCCGCCGCCGATGATGATGGCGTCATATTCCGCCTGCGGCTCTGGATCGCGCCATTGCGCTGTCCAACCGCGATTGCCGGTCAAACCTTCGCGCAACACCCGCAGTCCTGAAAATCGCATCATTCGCCTCCCCCGGTCTTGCCGCAGTCAAGCAACTTGGGGCGCAAGTATCAATGACCGAAAACGCCCTCTGCCCCCATCGTGGGCCCGGTCAGCAAAAAGGGGGCGCACTGCGCCCCTTTTTCGTTCACTTAAGGGGAGATACGCCCCCTCAAAGCCCTTTGGCGTGATAGCTGGCCGCGACCTTTTCAATCGAGACCAGATAGGCGGCCGTGCGCAGGTCATCGACGTCGTCGCGGCTGTGCCAGACATGCGCCATCGCCTCATAGGCCGTGCGCATCGTGTCGTCCAAGCCAGAGCGGACCAGCTCCAACTCGCCCGCGCCGCGCAGGTACTTCTCTTTGAAGTTCGGGCTCAGCGTCCAACCCAGTTGCTTGTCCGCGCTCAGCCGCTCAAGCTCGTCCACCACCAGTTGGTGACGCGATTCCTCGGCGCGGCGCTGCATACGGCCAAAGCGGATGTGGCTAAGGTTCTTGACCCACTCGAAGTACGAGACCGTCACACCGCCCGCGTTGGCATACATATCCGGCACGATGACCGTGCCCTTCTTGCGCAGCACCTCATCCGCCCCGGCGGTCACAGGGCCGTTGGCGGCCTCGATGATCAGCGGCGCTTGGATACGCTCGGCATTGCTGAGGTTGATGACACCTTCAAGCGCGGCAGGGATCAAGATATCGCATTCTGCTTCCAAAAACTTGGCGCCATCTTCCTCAAACTTCGCATCGGCGTAGCCTTTGATGCTGCCGTGCTTTTCGATCCACTTGTGCACGGCTTCGACGTTCAGCCCGTCTTCGCTGTGCAGCGCGCCATCGCGTTCGATGATCGCGGTGATCTTTGCGCCATCCTCTTCGCTCAGGAACTTGGCGGCGTGATAGCCCACATTGCCGAGACCCTGAATGATGACCCGCTTGCCCTCAAGCTTACCGCTCAGACCGGCTTTCTTCAGCCCCTCGGGATCACGGAAGAAGGCTTGCAACGCATATTGCACGCCCCGGCCCGTCGCCTCGGTCCGGCCTTGGATGCCGCCCGCGTTGATCGGCTTGCCAGTGACACAGGCGACACCGTTGATGTCGGTGGTGTTCATGCGTTTGTACTGATCCGCGATCCACGCCATCTCACGCTCGCCAGTGCCCATGTCGGGGGCGGGCACGTTCTGCGCGGGGTTAATCATGTCGCGTTTGATCAGCTCATAGGCAAAACGCCGGGTGATCAACTCTAGCTCATGCTCGTCGTAGTCGCGCGGATCAATGCAAAGCCCGCCCTTGGACCCGCCAAAGGGCGCTTCGACCAAGGCGCATTTATAGGTCATCAGCGCCGCCAGCGCTTCGACCTCGTTCTGGTTCACGGCCATGGAGTAGCGGATGCCGCCCTTCACAGGCTCCATATGTTCCGAATGCACCGAGCGGTAGCCGGTGAAAGTATGCATACGGCCCCGCAGGCGGACGCCGAAACGCACCGTGTAGGTGGCGTTACAGACGCGGATTTTCTCTTCAAGACCGGGTGGCAAATCCATCAGCGCGACCGCGCGGTTGAACATCAGGTCCACACTGTCGCGGAAACTCGGCTCATTGGCTGGATTCATCGGTCTCTCCTCTTCTTGTCTGGCCGCGTTACCTCTGTTGCGGGGCGCGACTCATCTGGCTGC
This sequence comes from Sulfitobacter sp. LC.270.F.C4, assembly GCF_032922545.1. NCBI lineage: Bacteria > Pseudomonadati > Pseudomonadota > Alphaproteobacteria > Rhodobacterales > Roseobacteraceae > Sulfitobacter > Sulfitobacter sp. LC.270.F.C4. The sequence continues at coordinate 2,583,246 of NZ_CP136692.1, forward strand.
CCTAGGGGCATGCTGCCGCACCGTAGGACGCCTCATGACGGGGTGCGACCTAATTCAGCGCGAATTGCAAAACTTTATCAACCCTGGGTAGGGCCGGGAAACACGCCCTCCCCGTTCGGTGGAAATCAGCCGGCGCTAGGTGGGTCATTTCCATGAAAACCTGCCCGGAACGCTGCCTATTGCCCCAGATGCGCCAAACTCTGGACACTTTCCCACAGCACAACAAGGGCAAGGCAAATGCCGCCCATTCCCTTTGGTGCCCGCAGGACGCCACAGGAAGAAAGGTTGATGACGATGCGCAAGACATCTCACAGTTCGGAACGTTCCCCGCGGCCCCTGCCCGCGCTGCTTCGGCGTTTTGCGCGGGAAGAAGACGGGTTGGTCACGCTTTTCGCCATTCTGATGATCCTGTTGATGATCCTTTTGGGCGGTGTCGGGGTGGACCTGATGCGCCATGAACGTGAACGCTCTCGGGTGCAGGCCGTGGCCGACCGCGCCGTGCTGGCGGCAGCTGACCTTGATCAGACGCTCAGCCCCGAAGCTGTGGCCCGCGACTATTTCGACAAGGCAGGGCTGGCCGAATATGTCTCAAGCGTCACGGTCGAAGAAGGGCTGAACTACCGCCGCGTCACGGTCGATGCCTCCCATACCCTGAACACCATGTTCATGAGCAAATTCGGCCAAGACAACCTGCGGGTCCCCGCCAAATCCCAAGCCGAGGAAAAGGTGAACAAGGTCGAGATTTCCATGGTGCTCGATATCTCCGGCTCCATGCGGGAGAACGGCAAAATGGCCAACCTACACGATGCAAGCGATGCCTTCATCGACACGGTGATCAAACCCGAGAACGCCGACCTGATCTCAATCTCGGTGGTGCCCTATACCGCGCAGGTGAACGTCGGGCAGGACATCATGAATGAGCTGAACGTCACCCAACTGCACTCCTTTTCGCACTGCGTTGATTTTGACGACAGCGAATTTGATCTCACCGCCATCAGCCAGACCCGCAGCTATGAGCATATGCAGCATTTCGAGGCGGGATATAGCTGGAACGGCTATGACCGCGAGAACACCGGGCGCTATGACAACATCTATAATCCCGGCTGCCCGAAACAAAGCTATGAAGAGGTGGCCGCCTTCTCGCAGAACGCCGCCGCGCTGAAGGCCCGTATCTCAAATTTCCAGCCCCGCGCGAATACTGCCATCCATCTGGGGATGAAATGGGGCGTGGCCCTGCTCGACCCGTCCTTCCGGGCGATCAACCAGGCCACGGGTGGCGAGGCTGCATTTCAAGATCGCCCTGCGGCCTATGATGATATCGAGACGCTTAAGACAGTGATCCTGATGACTGACGGCGTGAACGTGACCACCCGCCGGATCAACCCGCAGGTCTATGCCAACATGGACCACTACCGCCACTGGAGCGATTACCCCTTTTATTGGTGGCTCAACCGCAATGTCCGCTCAAGCGAGCAATACCGCTGGTATTACACCAAATACACCGCCTCGCGGGCCGACGCCCTGTTGGACAACATCTGCGACGCGGCCAAGGCCAAGGGCATCGTGATCTGGTCGATCGGCTTTGAGGTGACCGACCATGGCGCGTCGGTCATGAAAAACTGCGCCTCTTCCGACAGCCATTTCTTCCGCGTCGAAGGGGTCGAGATCGTCAGCGCCTTTGAGGCCATCGCCCGGCAAATCAACCAGTTGAGGCTGACGCAATGATACAACGCAGCATCAAAGCATGGCGCCGGTTTCGCGGCGATGAGGATGGATCGGCGATGCTGATAGAATTCGCCATCCTGTCGCCGCTGCTGTTTGGCTGTCTGCTTATGTCGGTCGAAATGAGCTTTTACGCCATCCGCCACATGCTCCTTGATCGGGGCTTGGACATGACGGTGCGCTATGTCCGGCTAAACACCAACACACCGATGACGCATCAAACCATCAAGGACAAAATCTGTGAATCGGCGATCTACTTGGAAGACTGCAGCGAAGTCCTGCGTCTTGAGATGATCCAAGTGGATCCGCGCAATTTTGCAAGTTTCGATCAGTCACCCGATTGCGTCGACACCTCCGAAGACCCCAAACCGGTGCGCGGCTGGACCCTCGGGGTCGAGCATCAGTTGATGCTGCTGCGCGCCTGTGCCCGGTTTAAACCCTTCTTTCCGACCACCGGCCTTGGCTATGCCCTTGAGAAAGACGGCGCGGGCCGTGTTTCCATGGTCTCCAGCGCGGCCTTCGTACAGGAGCCGAACTGATGCGTACGCTCATCTCTCTGCTGGCCCGGTTCAAAGGGCGCGAAGACGGCTCGATCGCCGTTGAAACGGTGATCATGCTGCCGTTGATGTTCTGGGCCTATCTGGCCATGTATTCGACCTTTGACACCTTCCGCATGTATAACCTCAACCAGACGGCGGCCTATACCGTGGGCGATGCCATCTCGCGGGAGACGCAGGCGATTGACCCAGACTACCTGCAAGGAATGCAGCAACTTTTCGAATATCTCACCCGTGGCACAGGGCAAACCGACATGCGGGTCAGCTCGATTTGGTATGATGAGGCCAACAACCGCTACCATACGGATTGGTCGCAGGTGCGCGGCACCCCCACCCCTCTGACCAGCGATGACGTGCGCAATTGGCACGACAAGCTGCCGGTGATGCCCAACAACGAACGTGTCACCTTGGTCGAGACATGGCGCGATTTCGAGCCACTGTTCAAAACCGGGCTCGAGCGCCGCGATATCTATAACTTCGTCTTCACCCGTCCGCGCTATGCGCCGCGCACGGTCTGGTCAGACGGTTAAGCCGCGTCACGCTCGGCCAGTTTGGCGCGGATGATCTCGGCGATCAGCTTGGTCTCGTTGGCCGGGGTCATGCCACCAACACCAATACGGCGGCCAAGGCTCCACCACAGGCCCAAGCGCCAGCCCCGCGCCACGCGGCGGTTGGTCTTGAGCAGGAAACCGTTTGAGGGTTTGACCGCGAAAGCCCCCTGATCAATGCGGGCGATTTCGTCGATGCGGACGATCACCCGGCCATCGGCATCGCGCAGCGCCTCATTGGTGAGTTCCACGCCGCTGGCGGTTGAGCGGCGCATCAATTCGGCAATGCCGATGAAGCCCAGCCCCACCAGCGCCAGCGCGATCTGCCACCCCGGATCGGGCGAACGGGTGAGCGCGGAATAGATCAGCAACAGCCCCAGCCCCGCCAGCGACAAAAGCCCCACCCCGCGCCGCGCGGGAGAGGCTTTGGCCCTGGCCAGCACGGTTTCCGCGCCGCTGTGCATCGTCTGGGGGGTATCGGTCATCGGCCGGGCTTTCTGAGGGGCAATGGGGCCGCACGCCTGCCGCCGCCTGCCGATTTCATTCGCCCTCGGCCTAGCCCGCCGCCCCGCAAAGGGCAAGACCGCGCGCCCGGGGGCGCCCTGCCCGATTAACGCTCAGCCTTGCCCTCGCGCTTGTCTTTTTTGCGGGCGTGCCCGGCTTGCAACCGCTCTTGCAGCTTGTCGGCATAGGCTTTGCGGGCGGCGGCATCCATCGCGCTGACCTCGGCCAGCCATGCGTTATGGGCCACGGTTTGAACACTGGCCGCAGCCTCTCCTTGCGCGGCGAGCACCGCCGCGGCCACATCCGCCTGAAACGGCTCTGCCCGCAGCGCGGCAAGCATCTCGTCATAAAGCGCGCGCCGTGCCGCCCGGTCGAGGTGATGCGCCTTGCCGCTGCTGCGCATCTTGCCGTGCAGATCGCGCCGCGCTTCGGGCGGCAGCGCCTGCACATAGGGCGAAGCATAGCTGCGCAGCCCCGGCAGATCGCCATCGCCGCGCGGCCCCGGCCCGCCATGACGCCACATCGCACCGCCAAGCGCGCCGAGGATCATCACGTTCAGCGCCAGCGACAGACCAAGCGCCAAGCGCATCAGTCGCCTGCGCCGTGGTGTGGGAACCTGTGTCATCTCAACTTTCCTCCATGTCCCAGCCAAAACCACCCAGTTCTGTGCCTGTATCGGCTTCGCCCGTGTCCAATGTCTCGGCCGTCCATGTGCCAGAGACGAATTGTCCGGCGAGATCCGGCATGCCCTCGGGCGGGGCGACGCCGACCCAAATCCCAACCGCCGCGGCAGTGGCAAGACCGCTTAGCCCCGCCGCACCACCCAAAAGCTGCCAAAGTGCTTGGTGCCACGGCTGGCGCGCTGCTTTGGGCATATGCGCTTCGGCATCGGCCAGAACCCGCGCTTGCAGATCGGCAGAGACCTGTGGCGGAGTAGCCCGGGCTGCGGCAAAGAAATTTTCCAGTGCGGCGTCACTCAATGCCCCATCACTTAATGCGTCGTCAAAGTCATTCATTTTCAAACCCCAATGCGTCCCGTTGCGCAGATAGCTGCGCGGCCAACGCCCGTTTGCCCCGTGCGGTCAGGCTCTCCACCGCTTCGACCCCAATGCCCAAGACTTCGGCAATTTCGGGGTTTGCCATACCGTCAATGTGGCGCAGCACCACCGCCTGACGCTGCCGGTCGGGCAGGCTGGCCAGCGCCTGTTGCAGCGCATCCACACGGGCGGCCTGCTGCATCTTCTGTGCGGCACCCGGCGTCGGATCGACCGGCTCGGCCACGTCATCAAGCCCTGCCGCCCCCGCGCCACGACGGCGCAGACGGTCAGTGCAAAGGTTGGCCACGACGCGATAAAGCCATGTGGTGACCTTGGCCTCACCTGCGCGCCACTTTGGCGCCTGACGCCACAGCCGCAGCATCGCTTCTTGGGCCACATCCTCTGCCTCGGCACGGTCGCCGAGCACCCGCAGCGCATGGCCGTGAATGCGCGGCACCAGCCGGGCCGTCAACAGCCGCGCCGCCGCCGCATCGCCGCTGGCGTAGCGCTGCAACAACTCGGCATCCGCATCGTGCTGCTCGTCGGACAAATCCTGCATCCCGTCCATCGCTAAGGCCCGGGCGCGCCATGATCAAGCGCGCCCGACGCATCATTTAGTCGCGCTGCGGCTTGTCATGGTCCATCTTCTGGCCCTTGCCGTGGCGCTTGCCATGCATTTTCTTCGCCGCTTCGAACTCTTCGGCGCTGATGCTGCCGTTTTCGTCCTTGTCCAGACGCTCGAACATCTTGGCGGGGTCGTGGCGCTGCGTCATCTCTTCCATCGACAGCTTGCCGTCGTCATTGGCGTCCATACGCTCGATCATGCGCTCGCCGCCTTTGTGACCGCGCTTGCCGTCCTTTTTGCCGTCGCGCTTGTCACCGCGTTTGTCACCCATGGCTTCCAGTTCAGAGGCATCAAGGCTGCCGTTGCCGTCGGTGTCGAACCGCTCCAGCATCTCGGCCGAACGCTCGGCCTTGCGTGCCTCGCCTGCGGCTTTCAACTCTTCGCCAGTCACGAAACCGTCGCCATCGGCATCAACCTTGGCGAAACGCGCCTCGGCGTGGGCTTGAAACTCTGCCTGTGTGATCTCGCCGTTGCCGTCAGCGTCAAGCTGCTGGAACCGGTCCTGCCCGCTTGGCTGCGCGGTGGCGGCGACGGCACCGATGGCCAACAATCCGCTGAGGGCTGCGATCTTCATATTGGTACGAATGGTCATCTTGATACTCCTCGTTTTTTAAAGATCGTCTCACGCTTTTGCGCCGCGATCACAGGGTCAAACGGCTGGCGCCAGAACTTCCGTCGCTCGAACCCGAAGTTTTTTCAAAAAATCGGCAAAGCCCCGCCCCCTGCGCGACATGGCGCCGCAACGGCGTCCTCAAGTCTTTTCATTTCACGCCCCAGCCTGCATCTACCCCTCAACCAAAGGATCGCCCCCATGTCACAGACACAGCAATTGGCCCCCGACACTGCCGAGACGCAAGACAGCGAAGAGCGGCCTCGCCTGCCCGCCATGCTGCGCGGCTGGCGTGGCAAATGCCCCTCTTGCGGGGGCGGGCAGTTGTTGCACGGCTATCTTAAGGTGAATGACGACTGCGCCGTCTGCCGCCAAGAGTTCCACCACCACCGCGCCGATGACGGCCCGGCCTATCTGACCATTCTGCTGGTCGGTCACCTGCTGGCACCGGGGCTGCACATCGCTTTCGTCGTCTGGCGGCCCGAGCCTTTGACCCTGTTCACCATTTTTGCGGTTGGCTGCACGGCGCTGTCCCTCTACCTTCTGCCCAGACTGAAGGGGGCCATGATCGGCTTTCAATGGGCCAAAAGGATGGGCGGCTTCGGCGGCACCACCTAGCGCGGCCCGCCCTTCGGCCCCTGACCGCCGGAGCATCGCCGCATGACCATCGACAAGACCAAAATCCGCAACGCCGCCACGGTGATCGTGCTGCGCGACCGCCATGTGACCCCGCATATCCTGATGGGGCAACGTGGGGCCAAGGCGGCATTCATGCCCAATAAATTCGTTTTTCCCGGCGGTGCAGTCGATGCGACCGATGCGCAGGTGCCGCTGGTCGCGCCGGTGAACGCGCTCTGTCACGGCAGGCTTTGCGATGACGCCGAACCGTCCTTGGCCCATGCCATCGCCGTCGCCGCCATTCGTGAGTTGTGGGAGGAGACCGGTCTGGTGCTGGGCCGCAAGGGCGCGTGGGAGGGCGACGTGCCCGCCGATTGGCAGACCTTTGCCGCTACGGGGCACTTGCCCGACGCCTCTGCCCTGCAATTCGTGTTTCGCGCGCTGACACCTCCGGGCCGTCCGCGCCGCTTTGATGCGCGGTTCTTTTTGGTCGACGCCGAAGACATCGCCAGCGATCCGGATGATTTCGATGCCGCCTGTGATGAGCTTTCGCATCTGCAATGGGTGCCGCTCAGCCGGGCGCGGTCGTTTGACATGCCCTTCATCACCGAGGTCGTGCTGGCCGAAGTCGCCGCCCGCGCGCGCGATACCAATCCGCCCGCCTCGGTCCCGTTTTTCAAAAACAACGACGAAGAGAGCCTGTTCCTGCGTCTGCATGGCCGCCCGATGACGGGCTAAGTCGCCAGCACCAGCGCCAGGATCGACAGCGCCAGCACGGCCATCCCCGCCCATTCCCGGCGCGAGATCCTTTCGCGGAAAAACAGAGTTGAGGCGGCGATGCTCAGCATCAACTCCACCTGCCCCAAAGCCTTCACATAGGCCGCGTTTTGCAGGGTGAAGGCGATGAACCAGCACAGCGAGCCACCCATCGAGGTCAGCCCAATCCAGACCGCCACCCGCCGCGCCGCCCAAACCCGGCGCATCTGTCCCGGTTCGCGCAGCCGCAGCCAAACGGCCATGATCAGCGTCTGCATCAGCACCACCGCCGCCAGCGTCACGCCCGCGCGCAGCAGCGGATCGTCAGAGACCACGGCCAGCGACGCGCCGCGATAGCAGACCGCCGAGATGGCGAACAAAAAACCCGAAGCAATCCCCAGCCCCGCCGCGCGGTTGCGCAGATCGGCCAACCGCAGCCCCTTGGCCTCGGCCCCGCCGGACAGAAGCAGCAGCCCCACCACGCCAAGCGCAATGGCGGAAAACCCCGCGCCCGAGACACCTTCGCCCAGCACGATCCAGCCCATCAGCACGGTCTGGATCACTTCGGTCTTCTTAAAGGTGATGCCGACGGCAAAATTGCGTTGCTTGAACAGCAGCACCACACAGACCGTCGCCATGATCTGCGCCGTGCCGCCCATCGCACCGTACAGCCAGAACCCCGGCCCTAGCGCCGGCAGCGCCTGCCCGCTAAGGCCCAGATAGAGCGGCAACAGCAGCGCGATAAAGGGCGCGGAGTAGAGAAACCGCGAAAACGTCGCCCCGCCCGCCGACAGCGTATCGGTCGCCAAATGCTTTTGCAGCATGAAGCGCCCGGTTTGAAACGTGGCGGCGGCAAGGGTGACGAGGATCCACAGATCGGGCGCGAAAATACTGTCCATAACAGCCTATAGGCCGAAGCCGGGCGGCAGTGCCAGCGCCGTCGTGGTCAGCGCCTCATTTGCAGCGCGCTGAGGTTGTAGCCGTTGAAATCCAAAATCTCTTGCGCCGCGGTGATCCGGTCTTCGCCGCCTGTCGCCTGACGGTCAAGGATCCAGCCGTACCCCCCCTCGGGGCTGCCGATGACGGCGGTGCGGAACCCCTCATCGACCCAAAGCACCCAGAACGCACGCTCGGCCCCACCCATGGCGGCGCGCATGGTATAGCGCGCCGGCCCCTCTTCGCTCAGCGCCCAGAGGTCACGGCGGTCGGTGCAAGCTCCAGCAGCATGACAGACTTGGCGGTGCTCGAACAGCGTTGGCCCCTGCGGTGCGAAGGTCACCGCGCGCAGATTGGCATCATTGGGAAAGGCCGCCCGGACCTGCCAATCGCCGCCAAACCGCGCCGCGTCATAGCGGCTGGTGGCCCCGATCAGCGCCTCGGCATTGCGAAAGCCGGTCTGCGCGGGCGGCGGTGCGCTGCGGTTGCAGGCGGCCAGTGCGCCGAGCAACACCAGCACAGCGACACGGCGCGCCCCAGAAGATGCGAAACGGCCCATCAATAGGGCATCGGATGGGATTTATGCGCCGCATCAAGGTCGGCCATCACCTCATCGCTCAGGGTCAGGTCGGACCCGCCGAGCGCCACATCAAGCTGCTCAAGGCTGGTCGCGCCAAAGATCACCGAGCCCATGAAGGGCCGCGTCGCGCACCATGCCAGCGCCATCTGCACCGGGTCGATCCCGTGTTTCTGCGCCACATCAAGGTAGGCGGCAACGGCCTCAAAGGCGCGGGGTGTGACGCGGCCGCCCAGGTCTTCGTTCAGCGACAGACGCGATCCAGCGGGCACTTTGCCACCCTGATATTTCCCGGTCAGCAGCCCTGCGGCGAGGGGTGAGAAAGACAGCATGTCGATCTGTTCGTTCACACATGTTTCCGACACATCGGTATCGGCCAAACGGCACATCAGCGAATATTCGTTCTGCACCGAGATCGGGCGCGGCCCGCCCGTGCGCTCGGCCACGGCGGCCCATTGGGTCAGCCCCCATGCGCTTTCGTTGCTCAGACCAAAGGCGCGGATCGTGCCCCGCTCAACCTCGCGCTGCAGCGCGCCGAGGGCGTCTTCCATATGGGTGATGGTCTCGGCCCGGTTCTGACTTGAGGGGTCAAAGGTCCAATTCTTGCGGAACATATAGCTGCCCCGGTTCGGCCAGTGAAATTGGTAAAGGTCGATGTAATCCGTCTGCAACCGCTTCAGCGACCCTTCGATGGCACCGGGGATCGTGTCGGATGAAATCGGAGCACCATTGCGGGCGTGTTGCATCCCCTCGCCGGAATGTTTGCTGGCCAAGACCACATCATCGCGGCGGTTGTCGCGGGCAAACCACTGGCCGATGATCTCTTCTGTCCGGCCAATCGTCTCGGCGCTGATCGGGTTCACCGGATACATCTCGGCCGTGTCGATAAAGTTGATCCCGGCCTCCAGCGCGCGGTCGATCTGCGCATGGCCTTCCTCGGCGGTGTTCTGGGTGCCCCATGTCATGGAGCCCAGACAGAAATGCGAGACCTCGATATCGCTTGAGCCGAGCTTTTTCATCTTCATCTTGTGGTCCTCGCTTGTGATTTGCCCGCAACCTAGCCGCCTGCCCGGCCTTCGCAAGGGCAATTGCCAAGCGCCAATCCCACGGTCCCGGCAAAAATGCGGACCCGGCGCATTCGCGCTTCCGTTCGGGCAGCAATGGACGCAATGTGCCCTCATGCGCCTGCTCATTTCCTTCGCCGCCCTGTTTTTCTCGGTCATCCTTTTGCAACTCTCCACCGGGGGTGTGGGGCCAATTGATGTGCTTTCTGGCGTGCAGCTTGGGTTTAGCCGTCAGGAAATCGGTATGCTCGGCTCGGCGCATTTTTTAGGGTTTTTCATCGGCTGCTGGTGGGCCCCGCGGCTGATGGGCAGCGTCGGCCACAGCCGCGCCTTTGCCGCCTTCACCGCCGCCGGGTCAATCGGGTTGATGGCGCATATGATGGTGGTGGATCCTTACGCATGGGGCCTGATGCGGGTGGCGTCGGGCATGTGCGTCGCCGGGTGCTATACGGTGATCGAGGCGTGGATGCAGGCCAAGGTCACCAATGAGACGCGCGGGCGCACCATGGGGGTTTACCGGGTGGTCGACATGAGCGGTTCGCTCGCCGCGCAGTTGATCGTCGGCGTGCTCGCCCCGGCGTCATATGTCTCGTATAATCTGCTCGCCATCGGCTGCTGTGCCGCACTTTTGCCCCTGACGCTGACCAAAGTCCGCCCGCCAGAGACGCCAAACCAACCACGGCTGCGCCCGCGCCTCGCCTTTGACCGTTCGCCTTTGGCGGCGGCGGGTGTCGTGGTGGCGGCGGTCTCAAGCGCGTCGTTCCGGATGGTCGGGCCGATCTACGGGCAAGAAGTGGGTCTTAGCGCCCCACAGATCGCTTGGTTCCTTGCCGCTTTCGTGCTCGGCGGGGCGCTGGCGCAATATCCGATGGGGATTCTCGCCGACAAATACGACCGCCGCTGGGTGTTGATCTGGCTGTCGGTCGCGGCGATGGGTGGCTGCGCTGTCACGATGATGGGCGCGGGCTATGGCACGGCGGGGATCATGCTTTCGGCAGGGCTCTTTGGGGCCACGACATTCCCGATCTATTCCGTCTCTGCCGCCCATGCCCATGATTTCGCAAGCTCTGACGAGCGTGTCGAACTGTCTGCCGCCTTGATGTTCTTTTTCGCCGTGGGCGCCATCGGCGCGCCCTACCTTGCCTCTGTGCTGATCGACGGTTTCGGTGCATCGGCGTTGTTCGCGATGATCGCGGCGGCCCATGGGGTGCTGGTGGTCTTTGGCCTTGCCCGGATGCGCGCCCGGCCCACGCGCGCAGAGCGTACGCCCTATGTCTATGCCCCCCGGACCACCTTTCTTATCGGGCGCTTGCTGGGCCGCACCCGAGACCGCGACTAGCCGATCCCGTCTTTTGCTGGCAACAGCGCAGCCCTTGCGATAAGGCTGCGCCAAGCACCGGGAATATTGATATGACACGCCACCTCATCACCTCCGCCATCCCTTATATCAACGGGATCAAACATCTGGGTAACCTTGTGGGCAGCCAACTGCCTGCGGACCTCTATGCGCGCTACCAGCGTGGCCGGGGGCAGGATGTTCTGTTCCTCTGCGCCACCGACGAACACGGCACCCCTGCCGAACTCGCCGCCGCCAAAGCGGGCAAACCGGTCGAGGAATACTGCGCCGAGATGTATGAAACACAGGCCCGCATCGCCGAAGGCTTTGGCCTGTCGTTCGACCACTTTGGCCGTTCTTCCAGCCCGCAAAACCGCAAGCTGACCCAGCATTTCGCAGGCGCACTGGCGGATCAGGGGCTGATCGAAGAAGTTTCGCAGCGCCAGATTTACTCCCCCACTGATGGCCGCTTCCTGCCGGATCGCTATGTCGAAGGCACCTGCCCCAACTGCGGGTTCGAGGACGCGCGCGGCGACCAATGTGACAACTGTACCAAGCAATTGGACCCCGAAGACCTGATCAATCCGCGCTCCACCATTTCAGGCGCGACCGATCTGGAGATGCGCGAGACCAAGCATCTGTTCCTGCGGCAGAGCAAGCTGAAGGACGAGCTGGACGACTGGATCAATTCCAAGACCGATTGGCCCGTACTGACCACCTCAATCGCCAAGAAATGGCTGCATGACGGCGATGGTCTGCAAGACCGTGGTATCACCCGCGATCTTAGCTGGGGCGTGCCGGTGAAGCGCGGCGATCAAGATTGGCCCGGCATGGAAGGCAAGGTCTTTTACGTCTGGTTCGACGCGCCGATCGAATATATCGCCTGCGCGCAGGAATGGGTCGATACGGGCAAAGGCTCTGACTGGGAAAGCTGGTGGCGCACCGACAAGGGCGCCGACGACGTGCGCTATACCCAGTTCATGGGCAAGGACAACGTGCCCTTCCACACGCTCAGCTTTCCGGCCACGATCAAGGGCTCGGGCGAGCCGTGGAAGTTGGTGGATTACATTAAATCCTTCAACTACTTGAATTACGACGGCGGCCAGTTCTCCACCTCGCGCGGGCGCGGGGTCTTTATGGATCAGGCGTTGGAGATCCTGCCCGCGGATTATTGGCGCTGGTGGCTGCTCAGCCACGCACCCGAGACTTCGGATGCCGAATTCACATGGGAAAACTTCCAAGCCTCGGTGAACAAAGACTTGGCAGACGTGCTGGGCAACTTCGTCAGCCGCATCACCAAATTCTGCCGCTCCAAATTCGGCGAAGCCGTGCCGGAGGCCGGGGAATACGGTGCGGCGGAGCACGCCTTGATCGAAGACATTACCGCCCGCGTCGCGCGTTACGAGGCGCTGATGGAGGCGATGGAAGTCCGTAAATCCGCCGCCGAACTGCGCGGCATCTGGGCGGCTGGCAACGAATACCTGCAGGCCCAAGCGCCCTGGACCACCTTCAAGACCGACCCCGACAAAGCGGCGGCACAGGTGCGGCTGGCGCTGAACCTGATCCCGCTCTATGCGGTGCTATCGGCCCCATTCATCCCTGCGGCTTCGGCCTCGATGCTCGAGGCGATGAAGGTCGAAGACATGCCTTGGCCCGATAATGTGCCAGCGGCCTTGGGCAAACTAGCCCCCGGTCATGGCTTTGACGTGCCCGAGGTGCTTTTTGGCAAGATCAGCGATGAGGACCGCGAAAGCTGGGCCGAACGCTTCGCCGGCAAGCGGGATTGATAGAAACCGACGGATCAGCGGCGCCGCGTAAGTCGCCGCTGTTTCTTTATGCGCTGATGGGCATTCGCGGCTAGCTGCCCATGGCGCGCCGCGAAGCCCCCTTCCCCAACGCGCGCACCGGTCCCACATCGTTCGCCGCGGCTTCCACGCCCCGAAACCGGATGGTTTGAACCCGCCCATCAGGGCCGCACGCCGCGCTGAACTGTCCGTCGACGATCCGGGCTGTGTCCTCTCCCGGGTGCATCTGAAAACGCCCCTGCGGACACTGCCCCCGCAGGACCTGCGTCCAAAGTTTGCCGATCTCAGCCCCATCGCAAAGCCTTGGGCCAAAAAGATCGTAGATATGCTGCCCGTTCAGACAATCCCCCAGCCCGTAGGTGACGCCGCAGGCCGCCTCATTCGCGTGGCGGACGCGCCCGTCCGGCGCAAAGTCCACTTCGATCTCAGCCATATCGACGTTGACGTTGGAAAGGATGCGCGCACCTTCAGCCCCCGTCAGCGCCGCGTGACAGAAAGTGCGGAAAAGCCCCCCGCAGCGCCGCGCCTTGGGCGCCCCCCCGCCTGTGACGCCATCGTGATTGTGCCTAAACATGCGCCGCTCTGCCGCGAAAACGATGGAGATAAGCGGGAATTGCCCTAAGGTAAGCGGTCCCTCTGAACCAGTTAAGTCCTTGCGGAAAACCAGCCTGTTTTCGCACTGCCTTCCTCGCCCAAACGCACGACGCTGCCGCGCCCGCCCCATCAGCTGCCCGACATGGCGAAACAAGCGAAAAACAAATCGCCGCAATGGGTTAGACGGTTTCACCCGCTCGTTTAACTCTACCATACCCCCGCCTTTTCCTCATCTCGCCGCAATACCGATCATGGCTGAGGTTTAGCGCCCTGCCCTTAAGAGCGAGTTAAAACTGCAGCATAGTGTGAACTTGCGGGGGCCTTATTTTGGCCTTATTCGGCCAGCAATTAACTAAATCTTAGTATTTGATAGGATTAAGATGTTCCGGGTCGCCCACAGTATTCATCATGATCACGACCTCGGACTCGTGCTGCTGGCGGCGCTGCTTTGTATCTTTGGCAGCTGGGTGGTGTCGCGGCTTTATCAGCATGTGCTTGAGCAGCCGCGCGCACAGGCAATGATCTGGTGCTATTTGACCGCGATGACCGCCGGGGTCACGATCTGGTGCACCCATTTCATCGCGATCCTTGCCTATCAGCTCGACGCGCCAGCAACCTTCCATTTCTCCCTGACTTTCCTGTCCCTGATCATCGCCATCGTTGGATCGATCTTGGGTGTCGTCATCGCGGGTCTGTTAAAATCGCGCCGCGCCACGGTTTTGGGGGGGACGATCTTCGGCTTGGCAATCTCGGCCATGCATTACACCGGCATGATCGCCTACCGTGTGCAGGGCACCATCCAATGGGACATGGGCTATCTGGCCGCCTCTGTGATCATAGCGGTGACCCTCGCCACCCTTGCGCTCGGCGCTGCCGGTCGTGGCGGAAAGGGCAGCGTGTTGTGGATGACCGGGCTTTTGGCCTTGGCCATTATCCTATTGCATTTCACTGGGATGGCCGCCTTTCAGGTGACGCCGCTCGCCGCGCAGCCTCTCTATGCCAATCCTGTCGAATACCGGCTCATCGCGCTGATCATCGCCGGAACCGCCGCCATCATCGCGCTGGCCGCGCTTTTCAGCTATGTGGTCGAAAACCGGACACGCAACGAAAGCGTCGAGGAACTGCGTCAGGCCCGCGATGCCGCCGAAAGCGCCAGCCGCGCGAAATCGGAATTCATGAGCGTGCTCAGCCACGAATTGCGCACCCCGCTGACCATCGTCATCGGCTACGCCAGCTTCCTGTCGGAACTCAAGCGTCACAACCTTGCCAAGCTCGAACCGGAGGAGAAACCGGCATCAGAGCATTTCACCAAGATGGGCGATCAGGCGGAACTCTACGGTCAGCGCATCAAATTTGCGGGCGGGCAATTGCTGACCATTATCAACGACATCCTCGATTACACGAATATGGAGTTGAACGACCTCGCGCTGGATAAGACCCCCTTTGATACGCGCATGTTATTGGAGGAAGTGGTCGAGCAGCACCATGGGGCGGCGCATGACAAGACGGCCACGCTGCATATCGACACCCCCCCGCTCACCGTTACCGCCGACCGCCGACGCAGCCTGCAGCTGCTCGGCCATATCGTCGGCAATGCGCTGAAATTCTCCAAGGCGCGCGACATCCACCTACGCGCCCGCCCGCATGCAGGCGGGTTCGTTTTTGAGGTCGAAGACAACGGCGTCGGCATCGCCGCGCAGGACTTCGACCGCATCTTCGAAGCCTTCACCCAGATTGAAGACGCCGACGACCGCGCCGAAGGCGGCACAGGTCTGGGGTTGGCGATCTGCAAGAAACTGGCGCTCGCGCACGGCGGCGACATCACGGTCAAAAGCACCCTTGGCCAGGGCACGATCTTTACCGTCTTCATCCCCGGCGCCACGCAGATGGCGGAACCTGCGACGCTGGCCCAAGCAAGCTAAGTCTTTGAAAAAGGTGGTGCGGGCGGTGGGACTCGAACCCACACGGGGCTACGCCCCAACAGATTTTAAGTCTGGTATGTCTACCATTCCATCACGCCCGCATCGGGGCGCACAATAAGCATCACGTGGGCGGTGTAAATGGGGGAATGCCCCGGCCCGCGGTTTAGGCCGTATCGGCCAGCATGGTTTCTTTCACCGCCTCCATCGCCACATAGGTCGATGTGCTGGCCACATGCGGCAGGGTCGAAATAACCTCCCCCAGAAAGCGCCGATATTCCGACATGTTCCGCGTGCGAATCTTGATCAGATAATCGAAATGGCTGGCGATCATATGGGCCTGTTCGATCTCTGGCACCTTGGCGACGGCGACGTTGAAGGCCCTCAGCGCCGCCTCGCGCGTGTCGTTCAACCGGACCTCGACAAAGGCCACATGGTCGAGCCCCAGCCGGATCGGATCCAAAAGCGCGCGGTAGCCGAGGATCACGCCGCTTTCCTCCAACCGGCGCAGGCGCGCTTGGGTGGGTGACTTCGACAGGCCGATGCGGCGGGCAAGGTCGGTGATGCTGATGCGGCCATCCTCGGCCAGCACCGATAGAATCGCGCTGTCGAACCGGTCCAGATCGAAAAGTTCATTTGCCATGTGATTACCCCATACTTCAGTCTGATCGACTGAAGTATGGATTATCTTCAGTCGAATATCCCGCCGATCATCAGGTATTCTGGGTCAAACATCAACTGGAGCTTGCCATGCCCCTCGATCACGCCCCCGCCCTTCGCCAAACCATTGACGCGCGCACCTATGCCGACCCGGATGCGCTGCTGACCGAGCTCAAGGCGCAGGCCAATCTTTCTGCCGAAGATCGCGCCCAGATCACCGCCGATGCGGCGGGTCTTGTCCGTGACATTCGCGGCACCTCCGCGCCCGGGATGATGGAAGTCTTCCTCGCTGAATACGGTCTTAGCACCGACGAAGGCGTGGCGCTGATGTGTTTGGCCGAGGCGCTGCTGCGGGTGCCAGACGCCGAGACCATTGACGCGCTGATCGAAGACAAAATCGCCCCTTCGGACTGGGGCCGCCACATGGGCCATTCGACCTCCAGCTTGGTGAACGCCTCCACTTGGGCGCTGATGCTGACGGGCCGCGTGCTCGACGATGACCAGCCCGGCCCGGTACGCCACCTACGCGCCGCGATCAAACGTCTGGGCGAGCCGGTGATCCGTACCGCCGTCAGCCGCGCCATGCGCGAGATGGGCCGTCAGTTCGTTCTGGGCGAAGACATCCACGCCGCGATGAAACGCGCGAAGGGGATGGAGAAAAAGGGTTTCACCTATAGCTACGACATGCTGGGCGAAGCGGCGCGGACTGAGGCGGATGCCAAGCGCTATCACCTCAGCTATTCCCGTGCGATCTCGGCCATTGCCGATGCCTGCACCCATGACGATATCCGCAAGAACCCCGGCATCTCGGTCAAGCTATCGGCCCTGCACCCGCGCTATGAATTGGCGCAGGAAAAGGCGGTGATGCGCGATCTAGTGCCGCGTCTGCGGGCGCTGGCGCTCTTGGCGAAATCCGCGGGCATGGGCCTGAACATCGACGCCGAAGAAGCCGACCGCCTCGCGCTCTCGCTCGAAGTGATCGACACGGTGATGGCCGAGCCTGCGCTGGCAGGCTGGGACGGTTTCG
The DNA here is from genome assembly GCF_032922545.1 of Sulfitobacter sp. LC.270.F.C4. Lineage (NCBI taxonomy): Bacteria > Pseudomonadati > Pseudomonadota > Alphaproteobacteria > Rhodobacterales > Roseobacteraceae > Sulfitobacter > Sulfitobacter sp. LC.270.F.C4. Next base: position 2,600,141 of record NZ_CP136692.1, read on the forward strand.
GCGTGGTGGTGCAGGCCTATGGCCCGCGCGCGGGCGTGGTGCTCGACACGCTTTATGACATGGCCAAACGTCACGATCGGCGCATCATGGTCCGTCTGGTCAAGGGCGCCTATTGGGACACCGAGATCAAGCAGGCGCAAGTCGAAGGCATCGACGGCTTCCCGGTCTTCACCCGCAAGGCCGCGACCGATGTGAGCTATATCGCCAACGCCCGCAAACTGCTGAACATGACGGATCGCATCTATCCGCAGTTCGCCACCCACAACGCGCATACCGTTGCCGCCGTGCTGCATATGGCCGACGACCCCGAGGCCTATGAGTTCCAACGCCTGCACGGCATGGGCGAGACCCTGCATGACATCGTGATGGAGAAACACGGCACCCGCTGCCGCATCTACGCCCCCGTTGGCGCGCACCGCGATCTGCTGGCCTATCTGGTGCGGCGTTTGCTTGAGAACGGCGCGAACTCCAGCTTCGTGAATCAGATCGTCGATGAGAACGTGCCGCCCGAAGTGGTGGCCGCCGACCCGTTTGACCAGTTGCAAGACAGCGCCCCGACGATCCCGCGCGGGCCGGAGGTGTTCTTGCCTCAACGCGCCAACGCCAAGGGCTTTGATCTGGCCCATAGCCCGACCCTTGCCGCCATTGAAGAGGCTCGTGCGCCCTTTGCGGATGCCACATGGACCGCCACGCCGATCCTTGCAGGCGACGCCAAGCCCGAGGCCGAAGAGACCGTCAGCAACCCGACCGGCTGCACCTCGCCAGGCACGGTGCAGCCCGCCTCCGAGGCCGATGTCGCCACGGCGCTCGACAATGCCACCCCTTGGGACGCGCCGCTGGACACCCGCCGCGCAACGCTTTTGCGGGCCGCTGACATGTTGGAGGACCGCTACGGCGAGATCTTCGCCATCCTTGCCCGCGAAGCAGGCAAGGGGCTGCCCGACTGCGTGGCCGAGTTGCGCGAAGCCGTCGATTTCCTGCGCTACTACGCAGCACAGGCCACCAACGAGCCGCCCGCGGGCATCTTCACCTGTATCTCGCCGTGGAACTTCCCACTGGCGATCTTTTGCGGGCAGGTCACAGCGGCGTTGGCGGCTGGCAATGCGGTGCTGGCCAAACCGGCCGAGCAGACCCCGTTAATCGCCAAACTCGCTGTCGAAGTGCTGCATGAAGCGGGGGTGCCGCGCTCTGCCCTGCAACTCCTGCCGGGTGGCGGCAAGGTGGGCGCGGCGCTGACCGGCGATGCCCGCATCAACGGGGTGGCCTTCACCGGCTCCACCGCCACCGCCCTGCGCATCCGCGCCAACATGGCCGAACATTGCGCCCCCGGCACCCCGCTGATCGCCGAGACCGGTGGCCTTAACGCCATGATCGTCGACAGCACCGCCCTGCCCGAGCAGGCCGTGCAGGCCATCGTCGAAAGCGCCTTCCAATCGGCGGGTCAACGCTGCTCCGCCGTGCGCTGCCTCTATGTGCAAGAGGACATCGCCGAAGACCTGATCCGCATGCTGACGGGGGCCATGCAGGCCCTCAACATGGGCGATCCGTGGCACCTGTCGACCGATGTCGGCCCGGTGATCGACGCGCAGGCGCGCAAGACAATCGTGGATCATATCGAAGCGGCCCGCGCCGAGGGGCGGCTGATCGCCGAGATGACGGCCCCCGAGGGCGGCACTTTCGTCGGCCCGGCGATCCTGCGGGTGGGCAGCATCAGCGAGATGAAACGCGAGATTTTCGGCCCCGTGCTGCATGTCGCGACCTTCAAAAGCCACGAACTCGACGCCGTGATCGACGCGATCAATGCCACAGGCTACGGGCTCACCTTTGGTCTGCACACCCGCATCGACGACCGGGTGCAGCATGTCTCGGAACGGATCGAGGCGGGCAACATCTACGTCAACCGCAACCAGATCGGCGCCATCGTCGGCAGCCAGCCCTTCGGCGGCGAGGGGCTTTCGGGCACCGGGCCAAAGGCGGGCGGGCCGAACTATCTGCCGCGTTTCTCGGCACCTGACCATCAGGACGCCGCTGGCACTTGGGACAGCGCAGAGGCCAAGCTTCCCACCCTGCCCGCCCAGCATCCGACCGTTCTGGAAACCCAGTCGATGCCCGGCCCGACCGGTGAGAGCAACCGCCTGTCGACTCTGCCGCGCCCCGCACTGTTGTGCATGGGACCGGGCGCCGAAACGGCAGAGGCGCAGGCCAAGGCCGTGCGGGCGCTCGGCGGTGTTGCGGTCACGGCCTCTGGCCGGATCGACCCTGAGGCGCTGACCACCGGCCCGGCCTATGGCGGCGTGCTTTGGTGGGGCGAGGATGCGACGGCGCGGCAGATCGAGAAGGCGCTGGCGGCCCGCGAGGGCGCGATCATCCCGCTTTTGCGCGGCAAACCCGACACCGCCCGCGTCCGCGCCGAACGGCATGTCTGTGTTGACACCACGGCCTCGGGCGGCAATGCACAGCTCTTGGGCATGATGGCCTAAAGCAGACAATCGGAGGAGCGCCATGCTGACGAACAGCGACATCGAAGACCTGACGCGGTTTCGCAGGGCGCTCCACCAATATCCCGAAATCTCGGGCGAAGAGATTGAGACCGCCCGGACCATCGCGGCGGAACTGGAGAAACTCGGCCCCACCCGCATTCTCTCCGGCCTCGGCGGGCACGGTGTCGCGGCGGTCTTTGACAGCGGCAGCCCCGGCCCCACGGTGCTGTTCCGCGCCGAGTTGGACGCTCTGCCGATCCCCGAAGAGCACGACATTCCGTGGGTCTCGAAAGTGCCGGGGAAAAGCCATGTCTGCGGGCACGATGGACATATGACCATGCTGCTGGCGCTTGGGCGATTGGTCGCACGACAGCCGGTTGCAAAGGGCCGCGTCGTGCTGATGTTTCAACCCGCCGAAGAAGACGGCAGCGGCGCACGCGCCGTGGTGAACGACCCCGCCTATGCCGAGATCGCCGCCGATTATGCCTTTGCCATCCACGTCGAGCCGGGCCGCCCCTTCGGCCATGTGGATACAGCCCCCGCCCTGATCAATTGCGCCTCCAAGGGCATCGCCCTGACCCTCAGCGGCAAGACCGCCCATGCCGCCAGCCCCGAAGACGGCAGATCGCCCGCGTCTGCGCTGGCCGAGTTGATCCCGGCGCTGCAAGCCCTCGGCCCCGGCGGGCCGCTCGACGATGACTTCCGCCTTGTCACCTTGACCCACCTGCGCATGGGCGAGCCGACCTTTGGCATCGCCCCCGGCGAAGCCGTGCTCTACGCCACGCTGCGCAGCACCCGCGACGATGCACTGGCCGAGATCGAAGCCGCCCTGCGCGCCGAGGTCACCCGCAGCGCAAAGGCCCATGGGCTGAGGGCGGAATTCGCAGGGTCCGACCATTTCGCCGCCTCAATCAATCATCCCGAAGCCTATGAGATCGCCGCCGCGGCGATGAACGCGCTTGGCGTGTCGCACGGGCAGAGAAATCTGCCGATGCGCGCCTCTGAGGATTTCGGCCTGTTCGGACGCGACGCCAAGGCGGCGATGCTCTGCCTCGGGCCGGGAGAAGATTACGCCGCGCTGCACAATCCCGATTACGATTTCCCCGATGATCTGATCCCCATCGGCACGGGTATTTTTGAGCGGATCGCACGGGATTTGCTCGGTTCTGCTTGACAGACGCCCCGGCGGGCGCAGCTAAACATGCAAGTTCCCCCCGTGCCGCTTGACGCTGCGCGCGACTTGGCAAAGGCTGGCCCGCATGTTCCCGATCCGCGATCATAACCCCTCGGGCCGCACGCCCTATGTCACCTATGCGCTGATGGCGGTGAACATCGGGGTGTTCCTGTCTTCCCTGTCGCTGATGGCGGATGAGCGTGCCTTGGCAGAGTTTTACTACACCTACGCTCTGCTGCCCGCGCGGCTGAGCCATGGAGAGGGGTATTTCGGCCTCATCACCTCGCAATTTCTGCATGGCGGCTGGATGCATTTGGCCGGTAACATGCTGTTTTTGTGGATCTTCGGCGATAATGTCGAGGATGAGATGGGCCACGGGCGCTACCTGCTGTTCTACCTTGCCTGCGGTATCGCGGCGGGGCTGGGCCAAGTCGTAACAGAGCCGCTCTCATGGGTGCCCATGGTCGGCGCCTCGGGCGCGATTGCGGGGGTCATGGGGGGCTATTTGCTGCTGTTCCCCCGTGCCAAGGTCGACATTCTGGTGATCCTTATCGTGTTTTTCCGCATCTTCGCGATCCCGGCTTGGATCATGCTGGGCCTGTGGTTCGGCATGCAGTTCATCGGGGGGATCGGCGCCACACCGGGCACCGGCGGCGTGGCCTATTGGGCCCATGCGGGCGGGTTTATCGCGGGGCTGGTTCTGACCCTGCCGCTGTGGCTGCGCCGGGGCGGCTTTGCCTTTTGGCGGCAGACCGACGGCCATCCGCCCCATGCCGCTGCCGACTATGACCTCAGCGAAAGTCGCATTCCGAAAGTGAGACGCAAATGACCGAAACCTCAGAAACCCGCCGCGCCTCCTGCCATTGTGGGGCGGTACTGATCGAAGCCCTGTTCCCGCGCGGTCTGGCCTCGGCCTCGCGCTGCACCTGTACGTTCTGTCGCCGTCGCGCGGCGGCCACGGTGACCGCACTGGCCGAGACTGTGACCGTGTTGAAAGGCGCCGAGAACCTCACGCTTTATACATGGGGCACCCATACGGCGCAGCATTACTTCTGCAAGACCTGTGGCATCTATACCCACCACCGCCGCCGCTCGAACCCCGATGAATGCGGCGTGAACCTTGGCGCGATCGAAGGGGCCTTGCCTTGGGAGATGGAGCCGCTGCCCTATAGCGACGGGGTCAATCACCCCTCGGACCGCAAGGGCAGCTAAAGGCTGGAGATCACCCCCTGCATCCGCGCCAGAAGCCCCGGCTGCGGCTCGGCGTGCGCACGGCGTTGATCCACGCTTTCGTGCAGCCGCTCTGACGGGTCCGCGCCCACCAGACGGCGGCGGCGGGTCACAAGCATTTTGCCATAGCCGCGCCAGCGCCCGATGGAGGGTGCAGCGGGGTCTTGATCAAAGCGTGTGGTCCAGCCGTCGGGGAGCGGCAGACCGCTTTCTTCCATCCGCGACAACAGCCAGACAAGCGGGATATTTGCCAAGGGGCGCGCGGCCTCATCACCGCCCAACTGCCCACCGACATCGCCGTGGGTGCCCGGAAACCAGACCTGCTCAAGCCGCCCGGCATAGCCCTCGGGCGTGGTCCACATCACCGGGGCATAGGCGACACGGGTTTCGTTCAGCGCCAGCGCCTGAAAGCCGTTCTTCACATTGCGGCTTAGATCGTGGTTGTGGAACATGTGCAGCGGCTGCGAGAACCGCCAGAACAGTGGCGCGTTCAGACCCAGCGACTTGACCGTATCCCAAACGCCGATCGCCTCGATCTCCACCTCGGGGTGGCAGTTGGCCCGCGCAAACAATTCGCCCGCCTTGCTCAGATGATGCGCCTCGTAATGGCGGTAGACATCGCGGATGTTACGCTCTGTCGCGACCTCGGCGCGCAGAAGGCCCACACGGTCGATCACCCCGGCGAGCGAACGCACGGCATAGCCGCCACGCGAATAACCCATCAGGAAAATCCGGTCCCCGGGTCGGTAGCGCGATGCGAGATAGCCATAGGCGCGGCGGATCTGTCGGTTGATCCCGCGCCCCATGATCACATCGCGCGCGCTGCGCCAATCACGCCATTGCAGACCCGGTTCATAATAGATCGAGAGAGCACTGCCCATCTCGCGGCACAGGCTATAGGCGATGCCGGCGTTGGTCTCTCGCCCCAGTTCGAGCGAAGACATGGTCCCATCAAGGATAATGACGTGGGTCACCGCCCCCCGGCGCGGGCCGAAGTCACTTTCAGGCCGTCGCCATAACCGCCCAAAGAGCCGTTGGAACAGGCTTTTACTCGGCTGCGATTGCGGCACCTTGCAGCATCTCCCAGACCCTATGCGGGGTGAAAGGCATATCCGCCTGCCGCACACCGCGTTCCCAAAGCGCATCCTGCACCGCGTTCGACACCGCCGCCAGCGCGCCCACAGTCCCAGCCTCACCACAGCCCTTCATGCCCATGGCATTGGCGGTCGAGGGCACAGGCTCAGAGGTGAAAGAGATCATCGGCAGGTCGGCGGCGCGGGGCATGGCGTAGTCCATGAAGGTGGCGGTCAGCAGTTGCCCGTCTTCGTCATAGACGACCCGTTCTTGCACCGCTTGGCCGATGCCTTGGGCTACCCCGCCATGCACCTGCCCCTCGGCCAGCATCGGGTTGATCAGGTTGCCGAAATCATCGACCACCGTATAGCGGTCGAGGGTCACCACCCCGGTTTCAGGGTCGATCACCACTTCGGCCACATGCGCCCCGTTGGGATAGCTGCGCCCCGGCAGGCTGGCGCGTTCGTGGTGAGACAGCAGATCATCCCGGCCCTTGGCGCGGGCCATTTCGGCCACCTCTAGCATGGTGGGCGTGGCGTTTGACCCCTCGGCGCGGAAGCGTTCATCGTCAAAGGTGATATCGCTCGCCGCAACGCCCAGTTCATCAGCCAGAAACGCGGTGAAGACTTCGGTTATCTTCGCCACGGTCGCCAAGGTCGCCGTGTTCTGCGTGGTGACCGAACGTGAGCCGCCGGTGCCGCCGCCCTTTTTAATCAAATCGCTATCCCCCTGCACAACGCTGATCCGCTCCGCCGGGATGCCGGTCTGATCCGACAGGAACTGCGCATAGACCGTCTCATGCCCCTGCCCGTTGCTTTGGGTGCCGACATAGATCGTCACGTGGCCATCCTCCTCAAAGACCACTTTGGCCCCTTCGGAAGGATCGCCGAGAATGCTTTCGATATAGTAACACAAGCCCTGCCCCCGCAGCAGGCCGCGCTTGGCATCTGCCGCCCGGCGGCCAGCGAACCCCTCACGGTCGGCCTCCTCTGCCGCCCGGGTCAGGAGGCGCGCGAAATCGCCCACGTCGTAAAGCTCTCCCGTGGCGGTGGTATAGGGAAACTGATCGGGCTTGATGAAATTGATCCGCCGCAATTCCCACGGATCGACGCCCAACTCTCGGGCCGCGCGGTCCATCAACCGCTCCAACACATAGATCGCCTCGGGCCGCCCGGCGCCGCGATAGGCATCGACCTGCACGGTGTTGGTGTAATAGCCCTCGACATGCAGATAGGTGTCTTGCACGTCATAGACGCCCATCAAAACCTTAGAGAACAGCGTCGACTGAATCGGCTGGCCGAACTGGCTGTTATAGGCCCCGAGGTTGCAGCGCGTGTCGACACGGTAGGCGGTGATCTTGTGGTTATCGTCAAACGCAAATTCGGCCCAAGACACCAGATCGCGCCCGCCATTGTCGGTGAGCATGGCTTCGGTCCGCTCTGACATCCAGCGCACCGGGCGGCCCAGCGCCCGCGCGGCCTGGGCGACACAGAAATACTCAGGGTACGTCATCGCCTTCATGCCGAAACCGCCGCCAACATCGGGGTTGGTTACGCGCACGCTGTCTTCGCTGAGACCAAAAGCTTTGACAAAGAAGCCCTTATGCGCCCAGACGCCCTGCCCGCCCAGCGCCACATGCAACCGGCCATCGGCCCATTCGGCATAGCAGCCGCGCGGCTCCATGGAGTTGACGATGATGCGGTTGTCGCCGACCTCCAGCCTGACGCGGCGCGCAGCCTTGGCAAATGCCGCTTCAACCTTGGCCTCATCCCCCATGCCCCAATCAAAGGCGCGGTTGTCGGGGGCCTCAGGATGCAGGGTCTCGCCTCCGGGGGTGAGGTCCATCTTGGCGGGCAGGTCATCAGCGTCGAAAAGGATCAGTTCAGCCGCATCGCGCGCCTTTTGCAAGGTTTCGGCCACAATCAGAGCGACCGGCTCTCCCACATAGCGCACCCGGTCTTTCGCCAACATCGGGCGCAGCGGTGCCGCCCCCTTGCTGCCGTCACGGTTGTCGACCACCATATGCGGCAGGGCGATATTCATACCCGCCGCTTCCAGTTCGGCACAGGTCAGCACCAGATGCACGCCCTCCGCGTCGCGGGCATCGCTCACGTCCAATTCAGTGATCACCCCATGCGCCACCGGCGCGCGGAAGAACACGCCGTGCAGTGCCCCCTGGGGGGCGATGTCATCGACATAGCGGCCATCGCCGGTCAGGAAACGGTGGTCTTCCACCCGTTTGACCGGCTGGCTTTTCCCGAACTTTTCCATCTGACGCTGCCCCTGCTGCCCTGCCTATTCCAGCGCAACAGTAGCGGGCGAACCGCCAGTGTCCAGAGGCTCAGGCCGCCTTGCGTTTGGGCACGGCTCCAAGGTCCGAAACAAGCGTGATCCCTGCCAGCCCATAGCCATTAAAGGCGGTGGACATGGCGATGGAATAAGCCCCCATGCCGCCGAACAACAGATAATCCCCCGTCTGCGCATCTTCGGGCAGCGGCAGGCCGTCGGGCAAGCGATCCAACGAATCGCAAGTGGGGCCAAAGACCACGCGCGGTGTCGGCGCCCCTTGGCGCAGCGCCCCCTCAGGGCCGACCACATCCACCAGCCCAGACAGGCCCATGTCCCGCAGATCGGGCAGACCGCCATAGATACCGTCGTTCAGGAAGACCGTCCGCCCGGCGTTGCGCATCCCCTTGATACGGGTCGCCAGCACGGCGGCATCGGCAACCATCGCGCGCCCCGGCTCGCAAAGAAGCGAGGGCGCATCCGTCCCAAAACTCTCGGCAAGCGCCGCCTTCACCGCGGCAAAGACCGCCCGGTGATCCGGCGCGTCAAAGCCGCGATCTACAGCAAACCCACCGCCGATATTCATCCGTTTGATCGAGACACCCGCCGCATGCAGAATATCCGCCGCCGCGTGGACATATTGCACCCAAGCCTGCGGATCATTGCACTGCGTGCCGGGGTGGAAACACATTGACGGGGTGAACCCCATCTCAGCCACCGCGCGCAACAGCTCCGCCGCCTGCTCAGGGGCCGCGCCGAATTTCGACCCGAAATCATAGGCCGCACCCTTCACTGGCAAGGCAAAGCGCACCGCAACTTCATTGTCGCGCGGCACGTCGCGCAGCTTGGCCAGTTCCGACATATCGTCGATCGACCAGCTATAGACGCCCGCCGCGATCCCGGCCCGCACCTCTGCCGCCGAGCGGACAGGGTTGTTGTAATGCAGCACCGCCTGCGGGCAGACCGCCCGGACCGCCGCCATCTCTGCCGGAGAGGCCACATCGAAGGTGGTGATCCCCGCCGCGACAAGGTTCGAGAGCACCTCGGGCCGGTCATTGGCCTTGACCGCATAGGTCACCAACCCTTCGAAATCCGCCTGAAAGCGCCGCGCCGTGGATTGCAGCACCGAAGGGGCCAGGAACAACACCGGCGCGTCGGGGCTGTGTTTGGCCAGATAGGCGGCGGGGCTGTCGGAAAGGGGGGCGATATGCTGCATGGGGGCCTCTTGTTTGCTTTTCTCCAGTAAACCCGCGATTTCAGTCAATTCATCGTGTCAAACCGCCTAAAGTGATGCGAACTTTCGGCGGATTGACGAGATGCCAGTACAACTTGACGACACCGACCGCGCTTTGATCGTGGCACTGCAGGGCAACGCCCGATTGCCGGTGGCCGATCTCGCGCGCAGTCTGGGCCTTGCCCGCACCACCGTTCAGGCGCGGCTGGAACGGCTGGAACGCAGCGGTGCTATTGTCGGCTATACCCTGCGCTTGGGCGAGGCAGCCCGCGCGCCTCTTCATGCCACGGCGCTGGTTAATATTGAGTTGCGCGCTGGCCCCGCCGTGCTGGCCCGGTTGCGCAGCCTGCCGGGCGTTCAGGTGGTCCACACCACGTCGGGCCGTTTCGACCTGCTGGTGCAGATCGCGGCGCAGACCACGCAAGAGTTGGACGAAACCCTCGACCGTATTGGCGAGACGCGCGGCGTGAAGGGCAGTGAGAGCCTCATTCACCTTAGCACCAAGATCGACCGGCGCGGCTAAGCCGCTTCCCGCCCCAAATCCGCTTTGCCATAGGTCTTTCCCTCACCGCGCCAGACCGCTAAACGGGGCGCAACAAAAGGGATCATGACCATGGCACTCGAAAAGACCTTCAACGCCGCTGAGGCCGAAAGCCGCATCTACGCCGATTGGGAGACCAAGGGCGCGTTCAAAGCGGGCGCAAATGCGCAGCGCGACGAGCATTTCTCGGTGATGATCCCGCCGCCGAATGTCACCGGCTCGCTGCACATGGGCCATGCCTTTAACAACACGCTGCAAGATATCCTCGTGCGCTGGCACCGCATGCAGGGCTTCGACACCCTTTGGCAGCCCGGCCAAGACCACGCGGGCATCGCCACACAGATGGTGGTGGAACGCGAATTGGCCGCCACCGGACAGCCCGGCCGCCGCGAGTTGGGCCGCGAGGCGTTTACTGCCAAGGTCTGGGAGCAGAAGCAGAAATCCGGCGGCACGATCATCGACCAGCTGCGCCGTTTGGGCGCCTCTTGCGACTGGTCGCGCAACGCTTTCACCATGTCCGGCGCGCCCGGTGCGCCCGAGGGTGAGGAAGGCAACTTCCACGATGCCGTGATCAAGGTCTTTGTGGACATGTACAACAAGGGGCTGATCTACCGCGGCAAACGGCTGGTCAACTGGGACCCGCATTTCGAGACCGCGATCTCGGATTTGGAGGTCGAAAGCACCGAAGTCGACGGCCACATGTGGCACTTCAAGTATCCGCTGGCCGGGGGCGAGACCTATACCTACGTCGAGAAAGACGAAGACGGGAACACGCTCTTCGAAGAGACCCGCGACTATATCTCCATCGCCACCACACGGCCCGAAACCATGCTGGGCGACGGCGCGGTGGCGGTTCATCCATCAGATGAGCGTTACGCCTCAATCGTCGGGAAACTCTGCGAAATTCCCGTGGGCCCGAAAGAGCAGCGCCGCCTGATCCCGATCATCACCGACGAATACCCAGACAAGAACTTCGGCTCTGGTGCTGTGAAGATCACCGGCGCGCATGACTTCAACGACTACGGCGTCGCCAAGCGCAACGGCATCCCGCTCTATGCGCTGATGGACACCCAAGGCCAGATGCGCGCCGACGGGTTGCCCTACGATCAGGCCGCCGCCCGCGCGCAGGCCATTGCCGAGGGCCGCGAGGCCGCGCCAGAGGATGCGACCGAAATCAACCTCGTGCCGGAAGCCTACCGCGGCCTCGACCGGTTCGAGGCCCGCAAGCGCGTGGTCGAGGACGTGACCGCCGAGGGCCTTGCCGTGATGACCGAGGCGACCGACCCGCGCCTCGGCCGCGCCGCCAAGAAGGCCCCCGTCGAGCCCGGCGAAGGCGGCGAGATGCGCACCGAGGAAGAGAACCTCGTGCCGCTCGTCGAGGCCAAGAAGATCATGCAGCCCTTCGGCGACCGCTCCAAAGTGGTGATCGAGCCGATGCTGACCGACCAGTGGTTCGTCGCCACCGATAAGATCGTGCAGCCCGCCATTGATGCGGTGCGCTCTGGCGAAGTCACGATCCTGCCCGAACAGGACCGCAAAGTGTACTTCCACTGGTTGGAGAACATCGAGCCATGGTGCATCTCGCGCCAGCTGTGGTGGGGGCATCAGAATTCCGGTGTGGTTCGACGATGAGGGCAATGAGTATTGCGCGCCGACCGAGGCCGAAGCACAGGCCATGGCCCCCGGCAAAACCCTGCGCCGCGACCCCGACGTACTCGACACATGGTTCTCCTCCGGCCTCTGGCCCATCGGCACGCTGGGCTGGCCCGAGCAGACCGCGGAGCTTGAGAAATACTTCCCCACCTCCGTGCTGGTCACCGGCTTTGACATCATCTTTTTCTGGGTCGCCCGGATGATGATGATGCAATACGCCGTGGTCGATCAAAAGCCCTTCGACACCGTCTATGTCCACGCGCTGGTGCGCGATGAGAAGGGCAAAAAGATGTCGAAATCCTTGGGCAACGTGCTCGACCCGCTGGAGTTGATCGACGATTTTGGCGCGGATGCGGTGCGCTTTACGTTGACCTCGATGGCCGCCATGGGGCGTGACCTGAAACTCAGCACGCAACGCATCGCGGGCTATCGCAATTTCGGCACCAAGCTGTGGAACGCGCACCGCTTTGCCGAGATGAACAACGTCTTCGACAGCATGCCCGCCGCGATGCCGCAGCCGCAGGCCACGCTGAACAAGTGGATCGTGGGCGAGACCGCTCGCATCCGCGAAGAAGTGGACGCCGCCCTCGGCAACTTCCGCTTCAACGACGCGGCCAATGCGCTTTATGCCTTTGTCTGGGGCAAGGTCTGCGACTGGTATGTGGAACTCTCCAAACCGCTGTTGCAAGACGACGCGCCCGAGGCCGAAGAGACCCGCGCGACGATGGCTTGGGTGCTAGAGCAATGTCTGGTGCTGCTGCACCCGATCATGCCTTTCATCACCGAAGAACTGTGGCAGACCACCACCAAGCGCGACCAATTGCTCGCCCTGACCGATTGGCCGACCTACACCACCGCCGATCTGCTGGATGCCGAAGCTGACCGGGAGCTCAACTGGGTCATCGGCCTCATTGAGAGCATCCGCTCCGCGCGCCAGCAGATGCATGTACCCGCCGGGCTGAAGGTGCCGATGCTGGTGACAGAGATGGACGAGGCTGCACAGGGCGCATGGAACCGCAACGAGGTGATGATCAAACGCCTCGCGCGGGTCGAGAGCCTTGAGCGTGCCGACAGTTTCCCCAAAGGCACCGTGTCCATCGCGGCACCGGGGGCAAGCTTCGGCCTGCCGCTGGCTGGGTTGATCGACATCGATGCCGAGAAGGCGCGTCTGCAAAAGTCGCTCGATAAGCTGGGCAAGGAGATCGGCGGGCTGAAGGGGCGTTTGAACAACCCCAAGTTTGCGGCCTCAGCGCCGGAAGAGGTTGTCGCCGAAGCGCAGGCCAATCTGGATGCGCGTCAGGAAGAAGCGGACCAATTGCAGGCGGCTTTGGATCGCTTGGCCGAACTGGGCTGACGACAAACGCGACGGAGCCGGGCAGCGCCAGACCGCGGGTTGGCGCTCGCCTCTTCTCAGTGGGGCAGTTTATCCCTGCCGCACATATGATCAGCTTTCAGGACATCGCTTCGATTGCAAAAGCGCCAGCCCGTTCGGGCGGTCTGGCGCTGCCCGGCGGCCTTACGGCCTTGATTCCGGGCTGTTCCGGAGAACGCCACCAGCCTACTTAAACACCGCAGGCCGCTTGCCGAACTCCGCCGCGATCACCTCCATCTGCTCTGGCCTGCCCAAGAGCGCCGCCTGCTCGCGCGACTCGGCCTCCAGTACATCCACATCCGACGCCCCGGATTCCGCATATCCAATCAACCGCTTGGCCGCCCGCACGGCAGTCGGCCCCTTCCCCGCAATCACCTGCGCCAGTTTCAAAGCCGCCGCCTGCGGGTCATCGGCGACCTCGGTCACCAGCCCCCAGCGCTCGGCCTGCGCGGCCCCCACGGGTGCCGCCGTATAGGTCAACCGCCGCAGCACATCCGAGCGCACCAAACGCGGCAGCAACACCATGCCTCCCATATCCGGCACAATGCCCCATTTCATCTCCATCACCGCCAGCTTGGTATCCGGCGCGGCGATGCGGATATCCGCGCCAAGCGCCAATTGCATCCCAGCGCCATAGACCACGCCATGCAGCGCCGCGATCACCGGGATTTCCAAACGGTGCCAGACCATCGACACCTCCTGCCATTTGTTCGTTGTGCCCTCGCCATGGGTGCGCGGCATGATCAGCGCCTCAACATCCTGCCCCAGCATCCCCGAAAGCCCGCCGATATCGATGCCCGCGCAAAAACCTTTGCCCTCGCCCGACAACACCACAACGCGAGCGTCTGAGGCCGCAACCTCCTGACCTGCCGCGATAATCGCTTCGATCATCTCATCGTCTACGGCATTCATCTTGTCGGCGCGGGTGAGGGTCACATGGGCGATATGGTCTTCGATCCGGGTGGTGACGCGGGGCATGGCTGTTCTCCTGAATGTTTGGCGCAGTTCAGCGCAGATCAACGCGCGGCACCAGCAAAACGTGGCGGCAGGTGCTGCGACCCTTGCCCTCTCAACGGCGCAACCCTACACCTTGGCGCATGACATATGCACGCCTCACCCCCCTCGCCCAAAGCCTGCCCGCCAACGTCCCCTTTGTGGGCCCCGAAGCGCAGGAGCGCACGCTTGGCCGCCCCTTCAAAGCGCGGCTTGGCGCCAATGAAAACGTCTTTGGCCCCTCGCCCCGTGCCATCGCGGCAATGGCTGAGACGGAGATGTGGAAATATGGCGATTCAGAAAGCGTGGAGCTGCGCGCGGCATTGGCCGAATTGCATGGCGTGACGCCCGACAATATCATCGTCGGCGAAGGCATCGACGGGCTGCTGGGCTATCTCGTCCGTCTGCTGGTGGACGAAGGCGATGCGGTGGTAACCTCGGAAGGCGCGTACCCAACCTTCAACTACCATGTCGCGGGCTTTGGCGGCGTGCTGCACAAAGTGTCCTACCGCGACGATCACGAAGACCCGGCAGCGCTTTTCGCCAAAGCGGCAGAGGTCGACGCCAAGCTCGTCTACCTCGCCAATCCCGACAATCCGATGGGCACTTGGCATGAGGGCACGGCACTGGCGCGCGCGCTTGACGATCTGCCCCAAGGCAGCCTGCTTTTGCTGGATGAGGCCTATATCGAATGCGCCCCCGAGGGCACAGCACCCCAGCTTTCCGCCGATGACCCGCGGGTGATCCGGATGCGCACCTTCTCCAAAGCCTACGGCCTCGCCGGGGCGCGGATCGGCTATGCGATTGCAGCGCCCGACTTGATCACGGCCTTTCACAAGGTTCGCAATCACTTTGGTCTCAACCGCGCAGCACAGGCAGGTGCCTTGGCGGCGGTACAGGATCAAGACTACCTCAAGAAAGTTCAGACCCAGATCGCCGAGGCCCGCGACAGGATCGCTCAAATCGCTGAAAAGAACGGGCTGAGCACCCTGCTCTCCGCAGCCAATTTCGTCGCGATCGACTGTGGCGGCGATGGCGCCTTCGCCAAGGCGGTGCTGGATGCCCTAGTGGCGCGGGGCATCTTTGTGCGGATGCCCTTTGCCGCGCCGCAAAACCGCTGCATCCGCATCAGTTGCAGTACGGCTGAGGAACTGGATCACTTCGCCACCGCATTGCCCGAGGCCTTGGCCGAAGCCCGCAAGCCCGAAGCGCGCGGGGCTTAGGCCCCGCCGATCACCTCCGCCGCCGCTTGCAGCGCGCCGGGCCCGTGGTCGATTTTTAGCGCCGAAAGCCCGGCTTCGATCCCGCCGAGCAGCCCCATGACCATATGGCCGTTCACATGGCCCATGTGGCCAAGGCGGAAAAAACCATGCCACGCAGGCTCCCCCGGCAGGGCCATGCCCAGCCCCACGCCCAGTGTCAGGCCCAGATTGCTCTGTACCCAATCGCGCAACTCTGTCGCATGGGGCGCTTGCAGCCGCAGAGCGGTGACGGCATGGCTGCGCAGGGCGCGGTCTTCGATGTTGAACCGCAGGCTGCCCTCTGCCGACCATGCCTCGCACGCTGCCCAAACCGCGCGGGCCAAGGTGGCATGGCGCTGCCAGACCTGCTCGATCCCCTCTTCATGGATCATATCAAGGGCGGCCCGAAGGCCATAAAGGTGATGCGTCGGCGCGGTGCCGCCGTGGTATTGATAGAATTCCTGCGCATGGGCGCGCGGCGACCAATCCCAATAGCGGCTCACCCGCGGCAGACGCGCGCGGGCTTCCTCGGCACGGTCGTTGAAAAACACGAAGGCCATGCCCGGCGGCACCATCAGCCCCTTTTGCGAAGCGGTGACCATGACATCGACGCCCCACGCGTCCATCTCGAACCGCTCGCACCCAAGCGATGCGATGCAATCGGCCATCAAAAGCGCGGGGTGGCCTGCCTCATCCAACAGGCGGCGCAGGCCGGGGACATCGTTGCGCACCGAGCTTGAGGTGTCGACATGCACCGCCATCAGCGCCTTGATCTGGTGGCCCGTGTCGGCCTTCAAACGCTCGGCCACCTGCGCCAGATCAACCGGCGCATTGCGGCCAAAGTCGAGGATATCCACCTCCGCCCCCAGCCCCGTTGCCATCTCGGCCCAACCATGGCCGAAACGCCCCGTCGCCAAGACCAGCACGCGGTCGCCCGGTGCTATGACATTGCTCAGCGCGGCCTCCCAGGCGCCGTGGCCGTTGCTGATATACATCGCCACATGACGATCTGTACGCGCCACACGCTTCAAATCGGCCGCCAGTGCCGGCATCATCTCAACCAACTCACCCTCATAGATATTGGGCGCGGCGCGGTGCATCGCGCTCAGCACCGCGTCGGGCATGACCGAGGGGCCGGGAATGGCAAGGTACGAACGACCTTGGACGAGTTTATTCTGCTTTGTCATGATATTGGCTGCCGTTTTGAAAATGCGTGACCGGGCTGCGGTCGAGCGCAGCTTACTGCCCGCCGGGCCGGGGTCAACACGCGATCGGACGTAAGGTAAGCCGCGCCCCGGACGCCCCTACCCCGCCCCGCTCCGGCCCGGATGCGCGTCCCACGCGCGCCCTGCGACGGCTTGCCCTGCCTGCGCGGCTTTCGTACACGGGATCCGACTGCCCAAAAGGATCAGGCACCGGCATGAATGATGACAGTTACACCTCCGCGCAGTTGATGCGTTGGCTTTGGCATGACTATCTAAAGAAACACACCGGCCTGATGGCCATCGCGGTGATCTTCATGATCATCGAAGGCTCGACCTTGGGCGTGCTGGCCAAGCTGATGGAGCCGATGTTCGACCGCGTCTTTGTCGGCGGCGACCAAGGTGCGCTGGTTTGGGTGGGGCTGGTGCTGGTGGCGATCTTTGCGCTGCGCGCGCTGGCCACGGTGGTGCAAAAGGTGCTGCTGACCCGCGTGGCGCAACGCACGGCGGCGGATCTGCGCATCGACCTGCTGGACCGGATGATGCAGCAAGACGGCGCCTTTCACCAAAACCATCCGCCCGGTTTTCTTGTGCAGCGCGTGCAATCGGATGTGAACGCGGTCAGCGATGTCTGGCGCGCGGTCATCACCGGCGCGGGCCGCGATCTGGTGGGGCTGGTGATCCTGATGGGCGTCGCCATCGCGATTGATCCGATCTGGGCGCTTTTGGCGATGGTCGGCGTGCCGCTGATGGTGCTGCCTGCCGCCATCGCCCAGCGGTTCGTCCGCGCCCGCTCGCGCGAGGCGCGCGACATCGGCGCCAGCCTCTCGACACGTCTGGACGAGGTCTTTCACGGCATCGTGCAGATCAAACTGAACGCGCTGGAAGACTATCAGGCCCGACAATACCGCGAGTTGACGCGCACCTTTATTCGCACCGAAGTTCGCGCCGCCTTTGGCAATTCCGCGATCCCGGCGATGATCGACATCATGTCAGGCATCGGTTTCATGGCCGTGATCGTCTACGGCGGGTCCGAGATCATCGCGGGCAACAAGACCATTGGCGAGTTCATGACCTTCTTTACCTCGCTCGGGTTCATGTTCTCCCCCCTGCGTCGCCTCGGCGCGATCAGCGGCCTGTGGCAGATGGCCGCCGCCGCGCTGGAGCGGATCAAGGAGTTGCTCGACGCGCCCCTGCACCTGCGCAGCCCGGCCAAGCCCGTGGCCGCGCCCGATGGCCCGCCTGACGTTACCTTGGCGGATGTTTCGCTCTCCTACGGCGATACGAAGGTGCTGAATGCATTGAACCTGACCGCGCAAGCGGGCCAGACGACCGCCCTTGTCGGCGCCTCGGGCGCGGGGAAATCGACCATTTTCAACCTGCTCACGCGGCTGGTGGATCCACAAAGCGGCACGGTTCAAATCGGCGGGGTCGACACCACGTCGATGACCATCCCAGACCTGCGGGGCCTGTTTTCTGTCGTGACGCAAGAGGCGCTGCTGTTTGATGAGACCCTGCGCGAGAATATCGTGCTGGGCCGCGAGAACGTCAGCGACGAAGAACTCGACCGGGTGTTGAAAGCCGCCCATGTGGCCGATTTCCTGCCGCAGCTTGAACAGGGGCTAGAGACCCGCGTCGGTCCGCGCGGCTCGGCCCTGTCGGGCGGGCAGCGTCAGCGTGTGGTGATCGCCCGCGCCCTGCTGCGCGACACGCCGATTCTGCTGTTGGACGAGGCCACCAGCGCCTTGGATGCGCAATCTGAACAGGTTGTGCAGGATGCCCTTGATCGGCTCGCCAAGGGGCGCACCACCATCGTGATCGCGCATCGGCTCTCGACCATCCGCAGCGCGGATAAGATCGTGGTGATGGACCGCGGCCAAGTCACCGATGAAGGCACCCACGACGAATTGATGGAGCGCGGCGGCATCTATGCCGACCTTTACCGCCTGCAATTCCGCGACGGAAAGACGGTGTCGGATGCACGCGGCCTCAGCGCCCTCTCTGCAAAAAAGCGCCGCGAAAGGGCGCGCCAGCCCAATCTGTTCCAACGGATCGGGGCGGTCTTCTTTAACTGAGTGCAGGGGCGTGGGGGCGACCCGCGCCCGTTTTCACGACCGCCGATAGCTTACCGCAAGGGCTTCGGGGCTGGTGCCCATTGCATAGCGCATCAGCGTCCACAGGTTGCGCCCACCGCGGCGCAGCCAGCCCTGACGGCGGTATTTCTCGGCACTGGTCACCGCGATGCCCTCAAGCCGCGCCAAACGGCCCCGCAGGGCGCGGGCCAGTGCGACATCCTCCATCAGCGGCTGATCGGGGTAACCGCCGACCGCGTCATAAAGCGCGCGGGGCAGCAGCAGCCCCTGATCACCATAGGGCAAGCCACAAGCGCTGCGCAGGTTCGCCCAACCTGCGACCAATCGTGGTGCCGGCCCGCGCTGATCGAACCTGAGGCGAAACCACCCCGCAGCCCCTGTCCCGCGCGCCATGTGATCCTGCACCGCATCGGTCCACCCCGGCGCCAGCACCGTGTCGGCATGGATCACCAAGAGCCACTCCCCCCGTGCCGCTTCGCATCCGCGGCGCAACTGCCCCCCCCGCGAGGGCGCGCCCGAGATCACCTCGCCCCCCCAGCCTTCGGCCAGCTGAGGCGTGCCATCTGCCGATCCCCCATCGCTCAGGATCACCTCGCGGATCAGCCCGGCCTGCAACCCTTCGACAAGCGCGGCAAGGCAGGCAGGCAGCGCGGCGGCTGCATTGAGACTGGGAATGACGACAGAGATCGGCGCGCGCATGGTTGCCCCTTTTGGATGGGTTTGACAGGTTATATGTCATGGCCAGCAATCAAAGGACAACCGCATGACCACGCGCCGCATTCTGCGCCTCTCCGGCCCCGACACCCGCGATTTCCTGCAAGGCATCGTGACCAATGACGTTGGCAAACTGGACCAAGGCCCGGTCTACGCCGCCCTGCTGACGCCGCAGGGCAAATATATGGCCGATTTCTTTCTGATCGCTGACGGCGATAGCGTTCTGCTTGATGTGGACGAAAGCCTTGGCGACATGCTGAGCCAACGGCTGTCGATGTATAAGCTGCGCGCCAAGGTGACGATTGAGCCGAGCGGGCTGCACCTGCACCGTGGCACCGGCCCCGCACCCGAAGATGCCGTGTCCGACCCGCGTCATTCGGAAATGGGCTGGCGCGCCTATCGCGACACGCCGCAGACAGATGACACTACCGATTGGAACGCCCTGCGCGTGGCGCATCTGATCCCCGAAACCGGTGTGGAACTGACGCCTGATACGTTTATCCTCGAAGCCGGGCTTGATCGGATCAACGGGCTCGACTTCCGCAAGGGCTGCTATGTGGGCCAAGAGGTCACGGCGCGGATGAAACACAAGACCGAGTTGCGCAAGGGGCTGACGCGAGTTGAGGTCAGTGGCAGCGCCGCGCCGGGCACGGCGATCACGGCAGAGGGCAAACCGGCGGGCACGCTGTTCACTCAAGCGGGGGACCAGGCGCTGGCGCATCTCCGCTTTGACCGCGCCAACGGGCATATGCAGGCCGATGAGGCGCAAGTCACATGGCCCGGCCCAGCCGCCTGAGCACCCCAAAACAAGAAAAAGCCCCGGCAAAACCGGGGCTGATCTAGGGTCCGTGGACATTCACTTTGAGGCAATGACCGTTGCGGCGAGGTGCCAGTTGGCGGCATAGCTGGACGCGGTCTTTTCATATCTCGTGGCTATTGCCCTGAATTCCTTGATCTTCGCGAAGAAGTTTTCGACGAGGTGCCGCCACTTGTAGGCATGTTTGTCGTAGTCGCGCGTAACCTTTCGGTTTGCCTTGGGCGGGATGATCGCCTTCGCTCCGCGTGTATCAAGCTCGGCGAGCAGCCAATCGGCGTCGAATGCCTTGTCGGCCAACAACGCATCGAAATCCACGCCTTCGATCAGCGGCGCGACGCCTTTCATGTCATGCGCCTCCCCGGGCAGAAGAAGAAAATCAAACAAGTTCCCCAAGGCGTCGACGAGCGCCACGACCTTGGTCGTCAGTCCGCCCCGCGAGCGTCCGATGGCCTGATGCTGAGTCCCCCTTTTGAGCCGCTCGCCTTCTGGTGAGCCTGGACGATGGTGCCGTCGATCAGTGCATACTCGAAATCGGGACAGCCGCTTATCTCTTTGAAAACACGCTCGAAAACTCCGGCTTCAGCCCATCTTCGGAAACGCCGGAACACGCTGTTCCAATTGCCGAATGCCTTTGGCAGATCACGCCACGGCAACCCCGTCCGCACCCGCCATAAAACAGCCTCCAGAAACAACCGATTGTCTTTGCCCGTCGCTCCGCTGTCGCCCGGCTTGCCAGGCAAAAGCGGCCTCAACCGCCCCCAGACGTCATCGGAAATCACAAACCTCTGCTCGTCCATTCAAACCTCCCTTTTGGAAGGTTGAATCAAACCTCAGGTGATTTGAAAATCCTCAATGTCCACAGGCCCTAGCTTACGTTGGATGACGTTGCGTCAAGCGCGTTCGACATATTCCATGGTTTCGGTGTTCACCACGATCGCTTCGTCCTGCCCTACGAAGGGCGGAACAGAGATCTTCACACCGTTTTCCAGAATGGCTGGTTTGAAGGAATTCGCCGCTGTCTGGCCTTTGACGACCGGCTCGGTCTCGGCAATGTTGCAGACCACTTTTTGCGGCAGACGGGCGTTCAGCGCCTCGGCGTCATGGTACTCGACCACGATCATCATGCCGTCTTGCAGGAAGGGGCGCGTGTCACCCAAAAGCTCGGCATCAAGCTGCACCTGCTCATAGGTTTCGGTGTCCATTACCACCAGCATACCGTCGTCTTCATACAGAAATTGCTGGTCTTTTTGCTCCAGTCGCACGCGCTCGACCTTATCGGCAGAGCGGAAGCGTTCGTTCAATTTGGAGCCGTTGCGCAGGTTGCGCATTTCGACTTGGGCAAAGGCACCGCCCTTGCCGGGCTTCACGTGATCGACCTTCACGGCCGCCCAAAGGCCACCGTTATGTTCAAGGACGTTTCCGGGGCGGATCTCGTTTCCGTTAATCTTGGGCATGTGACAAAACCACGACATAAGGTTGATGATAAGATGACCGGGTCTATATCGGGAGGGATGGTCCCCTGCAAGCGGGCGATATCCGAGCGTCGCTGCGGCAACTAGATATGCGCAAGTTGCATGGGAGGTATGCTAAATAGAGGTATCCGAATCAAAGGATATCCGTCATAAGGGCCTCCACGCCCGAATGACAAGAGCAAGAATAATCGAAAGGACGACGAGATGAAAGATTTCGTTGATGGCACCGCTTTCAACAACGAGCAAGGCAACCGCGCACGCAAGCTCTTTGCTGCTGTGGTGCTTGCTGCTTTGGATGACGCAATTGCCGACGACAAGAAATATGGCAACGGCCCAGAACAGATTGCCCGCTGGGCCCGTTCGCGCGATGGCCGCGAAGTGCTGAGCTGTGCCGGGATCGACCCCAATGAGCGGGTCGTCGAAGGCCTGATGGAATTTGTCGGCAAAGGCGTGCGGACCTCCGTCGCCCTGTCGCGCGAAGAGTCCGAGCGCCGCAATGCCGCGCTTCAGGCCGAAGCCGCCTGAGAATATCCGCCAAGCGGAGCAATTGACGCAGCCTTCGGGCTGCGTTTTTTTGTGTCTGCTGTTTCTCGCGCGGTCAATCTGCCCCGAAAAAGAAGATCCAGTTGCGCAAGGCTAAACCTTCGGCCAGCAGCAGCGCCAATGTCACGCAGGATAGCACCCAGCCCGGCCTACGCCACCAAAGCGTAATAGCGGCGAGCGCGCCCACCAGTGCCTCAACGGGTGCGACCCACCCCGCGCCGTGACGCACATCCCAATAGCTGATGGGGCTTTCAAAAATCCAACCCGTTAGTGGCCAGAAATGCGCACGCCCGTCATCGTGATGCAGCGGCAGGTCGAACATCAGATGCAGCAGCGCCGCGCCGGTAAGCGCCACGGCCCAGCCCGTTTGCCGCCAGACCGCAAGTCCCAAAAGCGCGCCCCAGACGATGAAAGAGTTATCGATGGAAAAAACCGTCTGCCAGAGGTCGGAATAGTAAAGCTCCCCAAAGACCACACTCCCCGGCAGCCCTTGGACATAGAGCGCAAAACCCGCCATCAGATAGAGCGACAAGTCCGGCAGCAGCGCCCCGGCAAGTGCTGCCCAAATTAACGGCTTGGCCCCTTCCCGCCCCATCACGGCAGCGCCCAAAAGCAAATGTGCAGGCGTGTTCATCGCGGCTCTTTCCCCTTGGATCATTTTGCGCCAGTTTGCGCGAAACAGGGGCAGAATGACATGACCAAAGCCATCATGATACAGGGCACCGGCAGTAATGTCGGCAAGTCGATGATCGTTGCCGGATTAATCCGCGCCTGCACCCGGCGCGGGCTGCGCGTGCGCCCGTTCAAACCGCAGAACATGTCCAACAACGCCGCCGTCACCGAGGACGGGGGCGAGATTGGCCGCGCGCAGGCCTTGCAAGCGCGTGCCGCTGGCGTGGCGCCGCATACGGACATGAATC
The DNA here is from genome assembly GCF_032922545.1 of Sulfitobacter sp. LC.270.F.C4. NCBI lineage: Bacteria > Pseudomonadati > Pseudomonadota > Alphaproteobacteria > Rhodobacterales > Roseobacteraceae > Sulfitobacter > Sulfitobacter sp. LC.270.F.C4. Next base: position 2,623,180 of record NZ_CP136692.1, read on the forward strand.
CGGTGTTGTTGAAGCCCCAAAGCGCCACGGGTGCGCAGGTCGTGGTGCAAGGCCAGATCGCAGGCCAGCAAGAGGCGCGAGAGTTTGGGCGTAACAAAGCCAGTCTGATGCCCGCCGTGCTGCAATCCTTTCACCGTTTGGCCGAAAACTGCGACTTGATTGTTATTGAAGGCGCAGGCTCTCCGGCAGAAACCAATCTACGCGCGGGCGATATCGCCAACATGGGCTTTGCCCGCGCCGCCGGGGTGACGGTGGTACTTATGGGCGACATTGACCGTGGCGGGGTGATCGCGCAGATCGTCGGAACGCAGGCGGTGCTGGATGCCGGAGACAACGCGCTGATCCGGGGCTTTGCGGTGAACAAATTCCGGGGTGACCGCAGCCTGTTCGACGCAGGGAGAGACGACATCGCCGCGCGCACCGGATGGCCGAGCCTTGGCGTGATCCCATGGTTCGACGCCGCCCACCGCCTGCCCGCCGAAGATGTGATGGATCTACCCGCCCGCGCCCGTTCCGGTGGCTCGGGCTGTGTCATCGCTGTGCCGCGCCTGCCGCGTATCGCCAATTTCGACGATCTTGATCCATTGGCCGCCGAGCCGGGCGTGGACCTGCGGATGATAATGCCCGGCACCCCCCTGCCCGCCGACGCCGATCTGGTGCTGATGGTCGGGTCGAAATCCACGATCTCCGATCTCGAAGCCTTCCGCGCCGAGGGGTGGGACATCGATCTTGCCGCGCATATCCGGCGCGGCGGTCATGTGCTGGGGCTCTGCGGTGGCTATCAGATGTTGGGCAAGGCGATCACCGACCCAGAGGGCATTGAAGGTCCGGCAGCGCGGGTGGCGGGGCTGGGGCATCTGGACGTGGAAACCACGATGGCCCCGCTGAAACATCTGTCGGAAAAGACCGGCCAGCACCCCGCCAGTGGCACCGATCTCACGGGCTATGAAATCCACATCGGCGAAACCACCGGCCCCGATTGCGCCCGCGCTTGGCTCACCTTCGATGACACAGCCGAGGGCGCGGCCTCCCCCTCTGGCCGGGTGCAGGGCTGCTATATGCATGGAATTTTCAGCTCAGACGCCTTCCGCCGCGCCTACCTTGGCGGTTTTGGCGTGACCTCATCGCTGGATTTCGAAAGCGGCGTGGATGATGCGCTCGACGCGCTGGCCGATCATGTCGAGACCTATATCGATGTCGACCTGTTCCTCTCCCTCGCGGCAGAGGTCTAGGCTGGAGAGCGCGCAGCCCTCCAGCCCAATATTTAGAATTCGACGACCGCGCGGATCGATTCACCTTTGTGCATCAGCTCGAAGCCTTCGTTGATCTGATCCAACGTCAACTTGTGGGTGATCATCGGGTCGATCTCGATTTTGCCGTTCATGTACCAATCAACGATCTTGGGCACGTCCGTCCGCCCCTTGGCCCCGCCAAAAGCGGTCCCGCGCCAAACCCGGCCGGTGACCAATTGGAATGGCCGCGTCGAAATCTCGGCTCCCGCAGGTGCCACGCCGATGATGATGCTTTCGCCCCAGCCCTTGTGGGCGCATTCCAGCGCGTCGCGCATGACCTTGGTGTTGCCAGTCGCGTCAAAGGAATAATCCGCGCCGCCTTTGGTTACTTCGACCAGATGCGCCACCAAATCGCCCTCGACGTTCTTAGGGTTCACGAAATCGGTCATCCCGAAATAACGCCCGACCTCTGCTTTGTCGTCGTTAAGATCGACACCGACGATCTGATCCGCGCCTGCCATCCGCAGCCCTTGGATCACGTTCAACCCGATGCCGCCCAGCCCAAAGACCACGCAGCGCGCGCCCAGTTCGACCTTGGCCGTGTTGATCACCGCACCGATGCCCGTGGTCACGCCGCAACCGATGTAGCAAATTTTATCAAAGGGCGCGTCTTTGCGGACCTTGGCCAGCGCGATTTCCGGCACCACGGTGTGGTTGGCAAAGGTTGAGCAGCCCATATAGTGGTGAATCGGCGTGCCATCGAGCATCGAAAACCGCGTTGTGCCATCGGGCAGCAAGCCTTGGCCTTGGGTCACGCGGATTTTTTGGCAGAGGTTGGTTTTGCCCGACAGGCAGTATTCGCATTCGCGGCATTCTGGCGTGTAGAGGGGGATCACATGGTCGCCCGGCTCCAGCGTGGTCACGCCTTCGCCCACTTCCAGCACCACGCCCGCTCCTTCGTGGCCGAGGATCGCGGGGAAGATGCCTTCGGGATCATCTCCCGAGCGGGTGAATTCATCGGTGTGGCACAGGCCGGTTGCCTTGATCTCAACCAAGACCTCACCGCGTTTCGGCCCTTCAAGGTTCACCTCCATGATTTCAAGCGGTTTGCCAGCTTCCACGGCAACGGCGGCACGGGTTCTCATCATGGGTCTCTCCTTCGAGGTTAATCACTTGGTGCTATATGGCGCACGCGGGCGTCAAATGTCCATTTCAGAACGACACCGCAACTTCGCGCGCGTTTCGCCAGTGGTGCACGCGGCGTTCACCTTAGCCGGTGATCGGCGCGTCGGATTTGATCTGCCGCAAGATCACATTGGTGGTGGCCGAATTGACCGCCGGATGTAGGAACAAAAAGCTTTCTAGAAAGGCGTTATAGGCGTCGATATCGCGGCAAAGAACGCGCAGGTGATAATCCGCTTGGCCGGTGGTGGCGAAACACTCCGTCACCTCCGTCCGGCTTTGGATCGCACGGATGAAACTGGCAAGGGCCGAGGCATCATGCCGGGTCAGATGCACATGCACCATCGCCTCAAACCCCAGCCCCATCGCCTTGGGATCGACCACCGCGGCATAGCGTTTGATCACCCCCGCCTGCTCCAACGCCTTGACCCGCCGCCAGCAGGCAGAGGCCGAGATATTCAGCTTTTCGGCAAGTTGCGCATTGGGCAGGCGCGAATCCTGCTGAAGTAGGAATACAAGCTGTCGGTCCGTCGCATCCATCTCGCTCATCGGGTAATTCTTTCAACATACGGGACTATGATGGATAATTTACCCGGCCTTTACCCATATCGCCAGCAAAACCGGAGCGAAAATTCGGACCCCCTGCGGTATACTCCCAAGTGAGGAGACCCCCATGACAGAACAACCGCGCGAATTTACCACTTATAAACTCGACGACCGCTATGATCAGACCGAAGGCCGCGTTTTCCTGACCGGGACGCAGGCACTGGTGCGCATCATGCTGGATCAGGCCCGCCGCGATCGCGAGGCGGGGCTGAACACCGCCGGTTTCGTTTCGGGCTACCGCGGCTCCCCCTTGGGCGGGCTCGATCTGGAATACTGGCGCATCAAAGACCGCGTGGCCAAGGCGGGGGTGAAATTCCTGCCCGCCGTGAACGAAGACCTCGGTGCCACCGCGGTCTTGGGCGCGCAACAGGCCCACCTCGACCCGCAGGCGGAGGTCGAGGGCGTCTTTTCTATGTGGTACGGCAAGGGGCCAGGGGTGGACCGTTCGGGCGACGCGCTGAAACATGGCAACGCTTACGGCTCGGCCCCCAGGGGCGGCGTTTTGGTGGTCGCGGGCGACGATCACGGCTGCGTCTCGTCCTCCATGCCGCATCAATCCGATGTGGGCTTCATGTCGTGGTTCATGCCGACGCTGAACCCGGCGAGCGTGGCCGAATATCAGGCGTTTGGCGAATACGGCATCGCGCTTTCACGCTTCTCGGGCACTTGGGTGGGTTTCAAGGCGATCTCGGAAACCGTGGAAAGCGGCGCATCGGTGACACTGACACCCGACCGCGTGTTCAACCAGCCCGACTACACCGCGCCTCCGGGCGGGCTGCACGTGCGGCTTGGCGATCTCCCCTCGCCCGAGATTGAGACGCGGCTGCATCACAAGCTCGACGCGGTGCAGGCTTTCATGCGCGCCAATCCCATTGACCGGCATGTCTACGACACGCAGGACGCCTCTTTCGGCATCGTGACCACCGGCAAAGGCCACCTCGACACGATGGAGGCGCTGCGGCTTCTTGGCCTTGATCAGGCCGCCTGCCGCCGTCTCGGCATCGACATCTACAAGATCGGCATGGTCTGGCCGCTGGCGCTGGACGACGCGCTCGACTTCGTCAAGGGCAAGCGCGAAGTGCTTGTGATCGAAGAGAAACGCGGCATCATCGAAAGCCAGTTTAAAGAGGCCTTCTATGACTGGCCCGGCTCCAAACCTGCGCGGATGGTGGGCAAACATGACGAAAACCTTGAGGAGTTGGTGCCTTGGACCGGCGAGCTGTCGCCGCTCAAGCTGCTCCCGATCATTGCCGCGCGGCTCAGTGCCTTCTTTCCCGAAGAGAACCTGCTGGAAAAGGCCCGCGCCCTGACTGACCAGCCGCCCGTGCTGCTGAACGTCCCCGGCGCCACCCGCACGCCTTACTTCTGTTCGGGCTGCCCACATAACTCCTCGACCAAACTGCCCGAAGGATCAAAGGCCAACTCCGGCATTGGCTGCCATGTCATGGCCTCGTGGATGGACCGTGAAACCGCCGGTTTTGCCCAGATGGGCGGCGAAGGCGTGCCGTGGATCGCCACCTCGATGTTCAACGGGGGCAAACATGTGTTCCAGAACCTTGGCGAGGGCACATGGTACCACTCCGGCTCGCTCGCCATCCGCCAAGCGGTCGCGGCAAAGACGAACATCACCTACAAGATCCTCTACAACGACGCGGTTGCCATGACCGGCGGGCAGCCTGTCGATGGCCCTGTCTCAGTCGCCGCCATCGCGCAGGCCTGCCGCGCGGAAGGCGTGGCGCGGATCGCGCTGGTCTCGGACCGGCCCGAACTGCTGGAGAAGGGTGATTTCCCCGACGGCACCACATTTGATCACCGCAGCGCGCTTGACCGCGTGCAGCGCGAGCTGCGCGATATTCCGGGCGTCACAGTGCTGATCTATGAACAGACCTGCGCCACCGAGAAGCGCCGCAAGCGCAAGCGCGGGCTGATGGACGATCCTAAGAAATTCGTCATGATCAACGATCTGGTCTGCGAGGGCTGCGGCGATTGTTCGTTGGAATCCAATTGCCTAAGCGTCGAACCGAAGAAGACTGAATTCGGCACCAAGCGGCAGATCAACCAATCGACCTGCAACAAGGATTACTCCTGTCTCAACGGGTTCTGCCCCTCTTTCGTCACCGTCGAGGGCGGCAGCCGCCGCAAACGCTCTGGGGCCGGGCTGGACGTGGCGGGTCTTTCGGCGCAGCTGCCGATGCCCGAACTGCCCAGGCTCGACCAGCCCTTTAACCTGCTGGTGACCGGCGTAGGCGGCACCGGCGTTGTCACTGTGGGCGCGCTCATCACCATGGCGGCGCATCTCGAAGGGCTGGGCTCCAGCGTGCTCGACTTCACCGGCTTTGCTCAGAAATTTGGCACCGTGCTGGGCTATGTGCGGCTCGCCCAAACCCCCGAGGAGGTGCATCAGGTGCGCATCGATCAGGGCGGCGCCGACGCAGTGATCGGCTGCGACATGGTGGTCAGCTCCGCGCCCAAAGCCTCGGCCCACTACCGGCGCGGCACGCGGATCGTGCTTAACCGCGCCGAGATGCCGACTGGCGATCTGGTGTTGAACCGCGACGCCGAGTTGCGCATCAACGACCGCGAGGCGGTAATCGCGCAGGCTGTGGGTGCTGAGAACCTCAGTGCCTTTGACGCCAACGCCATGGCCGAAAAACTGATGGGCGACGCGGTCTTCGCCAATGTGATGATGCTGGGTTATGCTTGGCAGAAGGGCCTTGTGCCGGTCTCGCTCACCGCGCTGGAGCAGGCGATCGAGTTGAATGGCGTGGTGCCCGACAAGAACCGCGCCGCCTTTGGTTTTGGCCGGGTCATGGCCGCAAACCCCGAGGCGATTGCGGCGCATTTTGCCCCGGCGCCCGCCCCCGATGACAGTGTCGACAGCCTAATCGCGCGGAGGATGGAGTTCCTTACCGGCTACCAGAACCGAGCCTACGCCGAGCGCTATAAATCCCGCCTTGATGCTTTGACAAACGCGCTGCCAGACGGCTCCGAAGACCTGCTGCGCGCCGCGGCGAAATCGCTGTTCAAACTCATGGCCTACAAGGACGAATACGAGGTCGCCCGCCTGCACCGCCAAAGCGGTTTTGAGGATCGCATCGCCGATAGTTTCGAGGGCGACTACAAGGTGCACTACCACCTCGCCCCGCCCGCATGGCCCACCGGCCGCGATGGCCGCGGACGCCCCAACAAGCGCAAGTTTGGCCCATGGATGGGGCGTGCCTTTGACCTATTGGCCGCGATGAAACCCCTGCGCGGCACATGGGCCGACCCGTTCAGCTATGGCGCTGATCGCAAGCTGGAGGTCGGGCTGATCGACTGGTACGAGGCGGTTATGGCCAAGGCCCCGGCCCTGCCCCATGACGAGGCGCTCGCGGTGCTTTCCGCACCGATGGAGATCCGCGGCTACGGCCCCGTGAAAGAGGCCGCGGCCGAAAAGGTGCAGGCCGAAGTCGCTGCGCGCTTAGGCTAAGAGCGCCTTCGAGAAATCACCGCGCAGCCCGGCCTCATACAATTCGAGGTCGGGCGAACAATGGGCAAAGTGCGCCACCATCCCCGGGGGGATGACGAAAGCGTCGCCCGCCTCCCGCCTGCGCAGTGCTTGCACAGGTTCCGCCAAGATCGTCCAGCAAGCGCTTCAACATGGTCCCCCTCACGGCTCTTACAGTAGTTGAGCGCACAGGCGCGGCAGGCTTTTACTGCGCGCAACGTACGACATCCGATAAAGTTTCCCTCAATCACCTAAGCGTGAAGACGAGTTGCAGTGCGAAACCCCTCTGGTTCACAAGAACCGCATATTCTCGCCCTGTTTTGGCTCTTTATTCCGCTTCTCTGCGCCCAAAATTCCGCACGATATCCGCCAAATCACCTCCCGCGACGCGGGAAAACAAGGGCGCGAGGCTGCCACAGGCTGCGAATTCAATGGTTTCCCGGAACTTCAAAATATGGTTAATAATTAACGGAACGGCACAAACTATTGGTGCAGCAACGTCACAATTTCGCCGGGTTTATACGACTAAATGTGAACAGATTATAAAGACACCCGGACTGCCCGTCTGCCCCACGAAAGAGGTGCCAAAAATGAAAATTCTTGCCGTCGACGATGACCCTTTTATCCGCGAATTGCTGCCCGTCGTTTTCCGCGAAGCTGATTATCCCTATCTGACACTGGCCGATTCCGGCGCTGCCGCTTTGGAACTGCTCGAAACCACCAAAGACCATTTTGATTGCCTGCTCTTGGATATCGAAATGCCCGAAATGGACGGCATCACCCTATGCCGCCGCATCCGCACGCTGGAGGCTTATCAAGACACGCCGATCTTGATGGTGACCTCGCGCGCCGACGCGACCGCGATCGAAAGCGCTTTTGCCGCTGGGGCCAACGACTATGTGACCAAACCTTTCGATGTGAAAGACATCGCAACCCGCGTGCATATCGCCGAGCGGATGTTGGAAAACACCCAGCGTGCCCCGCGCCTTGACCCGCATCATCTGAAAGAAGCAGGAGAGCCCGGCGCCCATGATTTCGCGCTGGCCGATCCTGTGCATATCAACGGGGTCGAGCAGTTGGTGCTGCCCTTCTCTTTGGGCAATTACCTGTCGCAATTGTCGCGCCAGCACCTTGATATCTGTCAGGTTTTCGCCGTGAAGATCGAACATATTGATGAGCTTTACGCGACCTGCAACACCCGCGAATTCGCCCGCGCCGTTACCTCTGCCGCCCAAGCGATCGCGCGGGTGGTCGATTGCCCGCAACTGCTGATGACCCACAATGGGTCTGGCACGCTGCTGTGCATCGTGACCGGCGACAGCCTGCCCGCATGGCCCGAGATCGAAGTGCTCATTCAAGGCGAGCTTGACGGGATGGACCTGCGCTACGACGACAACAGCCCACTGTCGGTAATGCTTTCCGTGGGCGGCCCGATCCAGCCCAATGCCAGCCGCACCCAGCGGGTCAGAAAGACATTTGATCGCGCCATTCGCCGTGTGGCGATGCGCCAGAAGGTGAAACTCGACACCGCCCCGACCGAGAAACCCTCCGTCTCTGCCGCGCATTGAGCCAAAAGAGACCTCATGAAAAACCCGCCTCACTGGCGGGTTTTTGCATTCAGTTGATGGGGAATTGCACCAGACAACGCTCGGCGATGCGGCGGTAATCCTCCAATGTGTCCGGCACGCTGCGTCGGTCGCGCATCACCTCCATCGCCGCACGTTTCTGGGCCCAACTGCCCTCAACATGTCGGTCAAGGATGCGCACGGTGACGCCCAGCATCACGTTTTTCTCCCCCTCGCCGATCAGCTCCGCCGAAGAAAGCGCCACAGCCGTCAGGGCCAGCGTGTTGGCGCAGCGCAAAGCGGCGGCCTCGCGCCCCTCATAGATACGTGTGCCCGCTGTCGCCATGCCGGGATGGGCCAGCGCGCCAAAGGACAAAGCAAAAACCGCAACCGCCGTTAGAGAGAACCTGCGCGGCACCTCAAAAGACCTTGAAGGTCATCGTGGTCAAGGACCGCTCAATGCCTTCGATGTCCAATAGGTTGTCGTTGATGTAGACGCCCACATCCTCCCCCTTGGGGATATAAAGCTTCATTAACAGGTCATATTCACCAGAGGTGGAATAAAGCTCGGAATGGATTTCGCGCAGGGCGATTTCCTCGGCCACACGATAGGTCGTGCCCGGTCGGCAGCGGATCTGGATGAATACGCAGGTGGTCATGTCGCGCCTCTTTCTGGGATTTGGTTCAAGCTGACATATGGGCCCTGCCCCCGCAATCCCCGATCGCGTCAGCCCGGGCTAAAGGTGCTTCACCGCTTGGGCTTGGCGTGGCGGCATGCCCTGCTATAAGGGCGCAGCAATTGCCTTCGGAGATGCCCCATGCGTCGCAGCACCCTGACCCGCACCACTGCCGAAACCGACATCACGGTCGAGATCAATCTCGACGGCAGTGGCCGCTATGACAATGAGACCGGCGTGGGTTTCTTTGACCATATGCTCGACCAATTGTCGCGCCACTCGCTGATCGATATCACGGTGCGCGCCAAAGGCGATCTGCACATCGATGATCACCACACGGTCGAAGACGTAGGCATCACGCTGGGCCAAGCACTGACCCAAGCGCTCGGCGACAAACGCGGCATCCGCCGCTACGGGTCTTGCCTATTGGCGATGGACGACGCGCAAATCCGTTGCGCGCTCGACCTCTCTGCGCGGCCCTTTCTGATCTGGAACGTGGATTTCCCCACCAGCAGCATCGGCACATTCGACACCGAACTGGTGCGTGAGTTCTTCCAAGCACTCAGCACCCACGGCGGCATCACCCTGCATGTCGACGCGCTGCACGGGTTCAACAGCCACCATATCGCCGAAGCGGCCTTTAAATCGGTCGCCCGCGCCCTGCGCGAGGCGGTCGAAACCGACCCGCGCAAAGCGGATGCCATCCCCTCGACCAAGGGCGCCTTGTAAGCCAATGCTGACAGCAATCATCGACTACGAATCCGGAAATCTACACTCGGCCCACAAAGCCTTCGAGCGTATGGCCCGCGAAAACGACGCAGGCGAAGTCACGGTGACCTCAGACGCCGAGGTCGTCGCCCGCGCCGACCGTCTGGTGCTGCCCGGCGATGGCGCCTTCCCGGCTTGTATGGCAGCGCTGAAAGGCGCCGGTGGCCTCTATGACGCCATGGTCGAAGCGGTTGAGGAAAAGGGGCGCCCTTTCCTTGGCATCTGTGTCGGCATGCAACTGATGGCCAGCATGGGCCGCGAATACAAAGACACCCCGGGATTGGGCTGGATCGGCGGAGAGGTGACCCAGATCACCCCCGCGGACCCGAAACTTAAAGTCCCCCACATGGGCTGGAACGACTTGGTGATCGATCATGACCATGCGGTCTTCGACGGGTTGCACACCGGTGATCATACCTATTTCGTGCACAGCTACCACATGGCCGTAGCAGACCCTGCCGAACGGCTGGCCCATGTCGATTACGGCGGCGAGGTCACGGCGATTATCGGCCGCGATACGATGTTGGGCATGCAGTTTCACCCTGAAAAAAGCCAAACCACTGGCCTGCGGCTGATCTCGAACTTTTTGAACTGGACGCCTTAACGGTATTCCCCCCGTTTTTGCGGGGCTCGGTCGTAGAATTTACGCAGCCATTCTCAGTTTCTGTGCGGGGGTCATCCCGCCGTTGCCCATGTTGGGGCGTTCGATGTTGTAGGACCAGAGCCACTCGGTGGCAATCTTCTGGACCTCTTCGATGCTTTCGAAAATGTATAAGTCCAGCCATTCGTGGCGGACCGTCCGGTTGTAGCGCTCGACGTAAGCGTTCTGCTGAGGCTTTCCGGGCTGGATGTATGCCAAGGCAATACCCCGGTCCTCCGCCCATTTCATGAGGGTGCCACTGACATATTCCGGTCCGTTATCGACTCGAATTTTCTCAGGGGCGCCACGCCATTCGATGATCTGGTTCAGGGCTCGAACGACCCGTTCCGCAGGCAGTGAAAAGTCGATCTCAATGCCCAGTCCTTCGCGGTTGAAGTCGTCCAGAACGTTCAGCAGCCGGAATTGCCGTCCATCCCCCAGCCTGTCGGCCATAAAGTCCATCGACCAGACCTCATTCGGGGCCTCAGGTACCGCCAGTTCGTCCGGCTTTTCCCGCTTCAGACGCTTGCGCGGCTTGATCCTGAGGTTCAACTCCAGCTCACGGTATATCCGGTAGACACGCTTGTGGTTCCACCTGTGACCCTGCACGTTGCGCAGATACAGGAAACACAGGCCAAAGCCCCAGGTCTTCCTTGCAGCCGTCAGGCCGAGGAGCAGGTCGGCGATTTGCTCGTTCTCCCCGTCCAGCTTCGGGCTGTACCGATAGCACGTCTCACTGATATCGAATGCTCGGCATGCCAGCGCAATGCTGACGCCCTTCATCGCCACCGCTTTCACGGCCAACTCTCGGCGTTGAGCTGGCCGGATCATTTTTTCCGAGCGCCTCCTTCAGCAGGTCGTTCTGCATGCTGACGTCAGCATACATGCGCTTCAGGCGCCGGTTCTCTTCCGCTATCGCCTTCATCTCGCTGATGAGGCTCGCGTCCATGCCGCCATACTTCGCCCGCCATTTGTACAGCGTGGCGCTGCTCATCCCGTGCTCGCGGCACAGCTCGGCTGCCGGCACACCGCCTTCCATCTGGCGCAGCACTCCCATGATTTGGGCTTCTGTGAATCGTGTCTTCTTCATCGGAATCTCCTCGTTCATCCTGCCGAGAAAATTATACTTCCGCATCCCCTTAAGCTCCGGGGGGATTACCTAACCAGCGCCGCGCCTGCCGAAGCGTCGGACGGTATTTAAGAAAGGATGAAGTTGAAGAAAGACCCTCTTCAACTTCATCCTTTTACAAATACCTCTGCGCTGCGCTTGCCTTCCGCAAAACGCAAAGAAGGCGCGGAGATCGTCCCTCGCGCCTTCTGACTTTCGTATTGAGGCAACGGCTTTACTTAATGCGCGCCCAGGTCTGTTTCGAACAAATCAACCCGCTCGCGACGCAGCCCGAGAGTTTGAGCGATTTGCCAGAGACGTCCATCTTGCCGATATAGATTTTGCCGTTCGACGGGCGCCATACTTTACCGGCGTATTTGCCGCCGCCCTGGGGCTTCATATCGATGACGAGCGTTTTGCCGATATTGGGTGATTTATACTCACCGCTGTCGTTGAACGTGCGCGCGATAGTGCCGCAGATCGCCCCGCCGCAGGGGGCCATTTTCACATGGGCGTATGCGCCGTCATCCACCTGAGTTTGCCATGTACCGACTGCCGGATCCGCCGCATGGGCGGCACCGGTCAGGCCAAGGCCCAGAAGGGCCGCTGCAAAAAACTGTTTCATGATCTCTCCTCCCGATCTGGGTTTAGTGTTAGACACAACTTTCTTTCGGGCAAGACTGACCTAGGGTCGCGTTGCAAAATCCTTGGCGACGTGCAAAAGGAAACCAACGTTCAGAACAAGGGCCCGGCCATGATCCTCTACCCCGCTATTGATCTCAAAGACGGTCAGGCCGTGCGCCTCGTGCATGGCGATATGGACCGCGCTACCGTTTTCAACGACGACCCTGCCGCGCAGGCGTTGAGTTTCGTCGAGGCGGGCTGCGAATGGCTGCATCTGGTTGATCTTAATGGCGCCTTTGCCGGAACACCGGTGAACGCCGCCCCGGTCGAGGCGATTTTGAAGGCCTGCAAGGTGCCCGCGCAGTTGGGCGGTGGCATTCGCGATATGGCGACGATCGAAAGCTGGCTGGATAAGGGCTTGGCACGGGTCATTCTGGGCACCGTTGCAGTAGAGAACCCTGAACTGGTCCGCGAGGCCGCCGCCGCCTTCCCCGGTCATGTTGCCGTGGGAATCGATGCACGGGGCGGCCGGGTTGCGACCAAGGGCTGGGCAACGGAGACCGATGTCATGGCCACCGATCTCGCGAAATCCTTTGAGGACGCGGGCGTGGCCGCGATTATCTATACCGATATCATGCGCGATGGCGCGATGGGCGGGCCGAATGTCGAGGCGACGGCCGATCTGGCGCGGGCGGTTTCGATCCCTGTGATCGCCTCGGGTGGGGTTTCGTCGCTCGAAGATCTGGCGGCGCTGCGCGACACCGGGGTGATCGAGGGCGCGATCTCGGGCCGGGCGCTTTATGACGGCGCGATCGATTTGACCGAAGCCATGAAGATGTTGAAGGGCTGAGCCATGCTGAAGACCCGCATCATCCCCTGTCTCGACGTGGCCGATGGGCGCGTTGTCAAGGGCGTGAACTTTGTCGGCCTGCGCGATGCGGGCGATCCGGTGGATGCCGCCATTGCCTATGACGCGGCGGGGGCGGATGAACTTTGCTTTCTCGACATCCATGCCACGCATGAAAACCGCGGCACGATGTTTGATCTGGTCACCCGCACGGCCGAGCATTGCTACATCCCGCTGACCGTGGGCGGGGGTGTGCGGACCGTGGCAGATGTGCGGGCGCTGCTCTTGGCAGGGGCCGACAAGGTCAGCTTTAACTCCGCCGCCGTGGCGAACCCGGATGTGATTGCCGAAGCGGCGGATCATTTCGGCAGCCAGTGCATCGTTTGCGCGATTGATGCCAAGACAGTCAGCCCCGGTAAATGGGAGATCTTCACCCATGGCGGGCGCAAGCCCACGGGCATCGACGCGGTCGAATTCGCGCGCACCGTGGCGGCCAAGGGCGCGGGGGAAATTCTGCTGACATCCATGGACCGCGATGGCACCAAACAGGGCTTTAACCTGCCGCTGACCCGTGCAATTTCGGACGCGGTTTCAGTGCCGGTGATTGCTTCGGGCGGGGTCGGCAATCTGGATCACCTCGTTGACGGGGTGATCGAAGGCGGTGCGTCGGCAGTGCTGGCGGCGTCGATCTTTCACTTCGGTGAATATACCGTGCATGAGGCCAAGCAGCATATGGCAGCAGCAGGCATTCCAATGAGGCTTTCATGACGCTTGATGACCTTTACGCCACCATCCTGAGCCGCAAAAGCGCTGATCCCTCAAGCAGTTGGACGGCGCAATTGCTGGCCAAAGGACCCGAAAAATGCGCTGAGAAGTTTGGCGAAGAAGCGGTTGAGGCGATCATTGAGGCGGTGAAGAACGATCCGAAGGGGCTTACCTCGGAAGCGGCGGATGTGCTCTATCACCTGCTCGTCATGCTGGCGTCGCGGGATGTGCCGCTTAGCGATGTGTTGGACGAACTGGCGCGGCGCCAGTCGACATCGGGCATCGCAGAAAAGGCCGCACGAAACTAGGCTCAGCCCAGCAGGCGCGGGATTTCAACCTTGGGGCAGCGGTCTTGGATCACATCCACGCCGCGTGCTTCGGCCTTGGCCGCGGCTTCGGCATTGGTGATCCCCACTTGCATCCAGATCGTTTCCAGATCGGGAAACGCCGCGAGCGCCTCATCCACGACGGGGGGCACATCCTCGGACCGGCGGAAAATATCGACCATCTGGACCGGCGGATCAATCTCGGCCAATGTCGCGACGATGGTCTTGCCGAAGACTTCTTTGCCCGCGTGCACGGGGTTCACCGGCACGACGTCATACCCCTTTTGTGCAAGGTATTCAGAGACATAGTGGCTGGATCGCGCCGGGTTGGGAGAGACGCCAACCACCGCGATGCGGCGGGTGCGGGTGAGAACGTCTTTGATCAATGCATCTGTCATATGCTGAACTTAAGCGCCTGCGCGCGGGTTTCAACGCCATAATGACGCGGCGTAAAGCGTGGTGCCCCCTGCCCGTGATTGGCAAGCCTGCAGCGATTGCATAGGCTTGCCCCAAAGGAACGCCCAGCGGAGGAGCCGGGCGGCACCGCGAACCATCATCACCGGGAGCATAGGATGATCGATCAGACCTTGGACATGAACAATCTCGATATTTCGGAAAAGGCCAAACCGCTTTTGGCAGCTGTTACCAAGCACATCCGCGAGAATGTCGATCCGATCACCGAGGAGTTTTTTCGCCTTGGCGAAGGCCGCGCCGACCGTTGGTCCTATGCGCCGGGTCAATTGGAATTGCTTGATGGGGCCAAGCAGAAGGCGCGAGAGGCGGGGTTGTGGAACTTCTTCCTGCCCAATGCAGAAACCGGCGAAGGGCTGGCAAACCTTGATTATGCCTATATCGCCGCCGAACTGGGCAAAAGCCCCCTAGCCCCGGAAACGCTGAACTGCTCGGCGCCCGATACCGGCAATATGGAGGTGCTGGAGCGTGTCGGCACGCCTGAGCAAAAGGAGCAATGGCTGAAGCCCCTGCTCGCGGGCGAAATCCGCTCGGCCTTTGCGATGACGGAGCCTGATGTCGCCTCTTCGGACGCGCGCAATATCTCTACCAGCGCGGTTCTCGATGGCGACGATTGGGTGATCAACGGGGAGAAATTCTATATCTCCGGTGCGGGCGATCCGCGCTGTAAGATTATGATCGTCATGGTGAAAACCTCGCCCGAGGCTGAAACCTTCCGCCAGCAGAGCCAGATCCTCGTGCCGATGGACACGCCGGGGGTGGAGATCCTTGGCCCGATGCATGTCTTTGGCCATGACGACGCGCCGCATGGGCATATGCACATCCGTTTTACCGACGTGCGGGTGCCGCGTGAAAACGTGCTTTGGGGCGAAGGGCGCGGGTTCGAGATCAGTCAGGTGCGGCTTGGGCCGGGGCGGATTCACCACTGCATGCGCTCTATCGGGTCGGCGGAAAAAGCGCTGGACCTGATGATTGAGCGCGGGCTGGGCCGTGAGGCATTCGGGAAAAAGATCATTGATCTGGGCAAGAACATGGAAACCATCAGCCGCGCGCGGATCGACATCGAAGCGATGCGGCTGATGGTGCTGAAAGCGGCCAAAGCGATGGATGTCTTGGGCAACAAAGAGGCCCGCATCTGGGTCAGCATGATCAAGGCGCTGGTGCCGGAAAAAGCCTGTGAGATCATCGACGCCTCAATGCAGGTGCATGGCGCCACGGGGATGAGCCAGTGGAGCCCGCTGTCGGGCATGTACACGTGGCAGCGCGCGCTGCGCTTTGCCGATGGGCCGGATGAGGTGCACCATCAGGTCATCGCGCGGGCCGAGGTGAAGGCGTTTCAGGCGTCGAACACGCGCGGCTCTGACGGCGACAGCTGATATGGATTTCGCGGGGCGCGTCATCGTCATCACCGGGGCGGCCAGCGGCATCGGGCGGGCCATGGCCCTGCGCTTTGCCAAGGAAGCGCCAGCGCATCTGGTCTGTGTGGATATCGACGGCCCGGGGGCCGAGGCGACGGCGACCGAGGTCGGCGGCACGGGCTTTCGCGTTGATGTTGCACACGAGGCCGAGATCGCCCAGCTGATCGAAACCGTCGAGCGTGACATTGGGCCGATTGATCTATTCTGCTCCAACGCTGGCATCTCGGTCGAGGGCGGGGTCGAGGTGCCGGATGCCGATTGGCAGCGCATTTGGGAGATCAACGTGATGAGCCATGTGCGCGCCGCGCGGCATCTGGTGCCGCTGATGCGCGCGCGGGGCGGAGGTTACTTGCTCAACACCGCTTCGGCAGCGGGTCTGCTCAATCAGGTCGGGGCCGCGCCTTACGGGGTGACGAAACACGCCGCCGTTGGCCTCGCTGAATGGTTGGCGATGACCTATGGCGATGATGGGATCAAGGTTTCCGTGCTTTGCCCGCAGGCGGTGCGGACCGAAATGATGCGCGGGCTGGAGGATCATGTCGCCGCGATCGACGGCATGCTTGAGCCGGAACCCGTGGCCGACGCCTGCGTGCAGGCGATCCGCGATGAGGTGTTTCTGGTGCTCCCGCATCCACAGGTGCGCGATTATATCCGAAGCAAGGCGCAGGATTATGACCGCTGGATTGGTGGAATGCGCAAGCTGAACCGGCGGTTCGGGGCGCCAAACGACAGCTAGAAAACGCCTGTCCGGTGGCACAGCGCCCCAACCTCAGGGGAGGGTGCTGCCTTTAGCTTTAACCCTTAGGCCGTATCGGCCGCAGCAGCCCCTCTTGCGCCACGCTCGCCACCAACTGACCGTTCTGATTGTAGATCATCCCGCGATTGAACCCCCGCGCACCACCAGTAAACGGCGCATCCAGCGCGTAGAGATGCCATTCGTCAAAGCGGATCGGCGCGTGGAACCACATGGCGTGATCCAGACTTGCCGTCATCACCTTGCCCTGAAACCACGTGAGCCCATGGGGCCGCAGCGACGAGCCCAGCAGATTCATATCAGAGGCATAGGCCAAAAGCGCGTGCTGCATGACCGGGTTCTGGCCTTCGGCGGCGGCCATGCGGAACCACAGGTAGTTGCGGTCGTCGACCTTTTCGGGCGTCATGAAATCGCGCGGCTCGACCTCCCGGATCTCGATGGGTCGCTCGCGCAGGAAGTCCCCGCGATATTTTTCGGGCAGTTTCTCAGCAAACGCCTCGCGCAACTCAGGTCGGTCTGGCCAATTTTCGGGGGCGGAGACCTGCGGCATCTCATGCTGCCAGTCGAACCCCTCTTCCTCCACCTGAAAAGACGCCGACAGGTTCAGGATCTGCTTGCCATGCTGGATCGCCACCACCCGCCGGGTCGTAAAACTGCCCCCATCCCGGGCGCGGTCGACCTGATAGATCACCGGAATCTTCGGATCCCCGGGCCGGATGAAATAGGCATGAAGCGAATGGCACGCGCGCTCGGGCACCGTGCGATATGCGGCCATCAATGCCTGCGCGATGACATGGCCGCCAAAGATCCGCATCGAGGTCTCGCCCCCCGCACCGGTGCCCCGAAACAGATCGACCTCAAGCTGTTCGATATCCAACAGATCAAGCAATTGCCGCGCAGCATTGGTCATGGGTCATCCTTTCAGGCCGGGGTGTTCCGGCCCTAGCAACAGGTTTTCGCCCCAAAGCTCAAGCACCAAAATGCCCGCCGCCCGGTCAGCGGTCGCGATCCAGCGCCTCTAGCCCGTGGCGCGCAAAAACCGGGACATATTGCCCTAATTTCAGCCCATATTCGGGGTTTGAGGCATTGCCCTCCAACGCGCGTTTCAGCACGCCTTGGATGATGGCGGCCATGCGGAAAAAGCAAAAGGCGAGGTAATAGCCGAAGTTGTCGATCCCCTTTAGCCCGCGCCTGCGGCAATAGGCGGCGATAAACTCCGCATCGGTCGGCAGGCCAAGCGCCTTGCGGTCCACCCCGGCCAAGCCGCGCCCCTCGGCCCCCACGGGCATCTGCCATTGCATGATGACGGCGGCGAGATCGGCAAAGGGGTGACCGATTGTGGAAAGCTCCCAATCCAAAACCGCGCGGCAGGCCGTGCCATTGGTATCAAAGATCATGTTGTCGATGCGGTAGTCCCCGTGCACCAACGTGCGCTGCCCGTCATCTTCGGGCAACTCGGCACTCAAGCGCTGCATCAGCGCATCCATATCGGGCTGTGGCTCTGTCTCAGACGCGCGGTACTGCTTTGACCAGCGCCCCACCTGCCGCTCAAAATAGTTGCCCGGCGGGCCATAGTCCGACAGGCCAACCGCGTCGATATCGACCTCATGCAAGGCGGCCAACACGCCGTTCATCTCATCCACGACCGCGCCGCGCTCGGCCGGGGTGAGTTCCGGCAGGGTCGGATCGTTGAAATTGCGGCCCGGGACATGATCCATGACATAGAACATCGAGCCGATGACGCTCTCATCCTCACAGAGCAGATGCATCCGCGCGACCGGCACCTGACTGTCGGCCAGCGCCCTTTGCACCCGAAACTCCCGGTCCACCGCATGGGCGGATTTCAACAGCATTCCCGGGGGCTTGCGGCGCAGAACATAGTCATGCGCAGGGGACGAAAGGAGGAAGGTGGGGTTTGATTGGCCCGCCTGGAACTTGGTCACTTCAAGCGGCCCGGCAAAGCCCGGCAGGTTTGCTTCCAACCAGTGGCAGACAGCCGCCTCGTCCAAGGTTTGCGTATCCGTGCTCATTGCGCAAACTCCGCGGCCAGCCGGGCCCCAGCGGTGCGGTATTCGGTCTCGATCCGGTCCACCAGTTCAGCCACCCCGCCGATTTGCTTGACCGCGCCAATGCCCTGCCCCGCGCCCCAAATTTCCTTCCACGCTTTGGGCTTTGAGGAGCCGGAGCCGAAGTTCATTGAAGAGGCATCCGCCGATGGCAGATTGTCCGGGTCCATCCCCGCCGCCTCAATCGAAGGCCGCAGATAGTTGCCCGACACCCCGGTGAAGAGCGAGGAGGTCACGATGTCATCCGCGCCGCCAGCGACAATCATGTCTTTGTAACCCGGCACGGCGTTGGCCTCTCGCGTGGCGATAAAGGCCGACCCCATATAGCCCAAATCCGCCCCCATGGCACGCGCGGCCAGGAGCCCCTCGCCCGTGGCCAAAGCCCCAGAGAGCAGTACCGGGCCATCGAACCATTCGCGAATTTCGCGGATCAACGCAAAGGGAGACTGTGGCCCCGCGTGCCCCCCGGCCCCGGCGGCCACGGCGATCAGCCCATCGGCGCCCTTCTCAATCGCCTTCCGGGCAAAGCGGTTGTTAATGATGTCATGCAGCACCACGCCGCCACAGGAATGCGCGGCCTCGTTCACCTCCACCCGCGCGCCGAGTGAGGTGATCCAGATCGGCACCCGATGCTTTACGCAAATCTCAAGGTCGCGCTCCAACCGGCTGTTGGAGCGGTGCACGATCTGGTTCACCGCAAAAGGCGCCGCAGGCCGGTCCGGGTTCTCTTGATTGTGCTTGTCCAAAGCCTCGGTGATCTGGGTCAACCACGCATCAAGCAGCGGCGGCTCGCCCTCGGCCTCGCGGGCATTCAATGCCGGGAAAGAGCCGACGATCCCGGCCTTACACTGTGCGATGACCAACTCAGGCCCCGAAAGGATGAACATCGGTGAGGCGACCAGCGGCAGGCGCAGCCCGCGCAGGGCTTGGGGTAGATGGCTGTCGTCACGCATGGGTGGTCTCCGTCTGAGTTTTCGTATGTGTCATGACAATGCTCTTTCAAAAATATTGGGGCCTGACATCACGTTGATGCCGCCGCTGACCGGGATCACCGCACCGGTGACATAAGCCCCGCCACGCCCGCAAAGGAACAGCATGCAGCCTGCGATATCTTCATCGCGGCCGACACGGCCAAGCGGGACATCTTTGCCCACGGCTTCGCGTGTGGTCTCATCTTGGGTGGCAAAGGCCGTCATACGCGACACAAATGGCCCCGGCGCCAGCGCGTTCACTGTGATCCCCTCCCCGGCCAGTTCTTTGGCGAGGATTTTGCTCAGGTGGATCACCGCCGCTTTGGAGGCGGCGTAGCTATAGGCCCCGTCGCCCATCTCGCGCTCGCCCATGACCGAGCCCAAATTTACGATCCGTGTCGGATCATCCGCCGTGGCCCCGGCCCGTAGTAGGGGCAGCAGCTTTTGCGTCAAATCGAAAAGGCCGGCAACATTGACGCCCATGACCTTATCCCATGCCCGGAAGGGGAATTGCCCCAGCGGCGCGCCCCATGTCACGCCCGCGTTGTTCATGAGAATATGCAGCCGGTCGCCGCGCGCCTGAACCTCGGCCACAAGCGCGTCAACGCCCTCTTCGCTGCCGACATCCCCGGCGAAACCTTCGGCACTGCCCCGGGCGCCTAGCGCATTCAACTCCTCTGCGACAGCTTGGCAGGCCTCTCCGGTCCGGCTGGCCAGCAAAACCCGCGCGCCCGCCCGTACCAAGGCCTCAGCCGCCATGCGCCCGATGCCCGTGGCGCCGCCAGTGATCAGTGCGGTTTTCCCCTCAAGCCCAAAGAGCGTCTCAATATCCATGTCCTGCCTCCCAGCCGCCGACTTTGACGCCACTGTGACAGGGCCTTGGGCGGGGTCAAGCGGATGGGATGCCGCGGGTGCAGTAACCGGGCGTCATAACAACTCGACAAAAGTGTAGTTTTACAAAGACAAAACCGCCGCAGCTTTATAGCTGCGGCGGTTTTGTTATTTTTCTAGTCGTCGAGAGATACTTTTTTATCAGGAACTTATTAGGTTTGGCGATGACCTACTCTCCCACGTCTTAAGACGCAGTACCATCGGCGCTACGGCACTTAACGGCTGGGTTCGGGATGGGACCAGGTGTTTTGCTCGCGCTATGATCACCAAACCAAATAAATTCCTGATAAAGCGTTCTGCGCGTTGCGACGCAGAGCGTGTTCCAAGTCATGTACAACTGATTGTATGTGTATGCTTTTGACCAGTTAAGCAGTCTTGCTTCTACTGGATCAAATCAAGCCTATCGAGCAATTAGTACCAGTCAACTGAACGTGTTACCACGCTTACATCTCTGGCCTATCGACGAGGTGGTCTACCTCGGCTCTCAGGGATACCTTGTTTTGAGGGGGGCTTCCCGCTTAGATGCCTTCAGCGGTTATCCTGTCCGATCATAGCTACCCAGCACTGCTATTGGCATAACAACTGGTCCACCAGTGGATCGTTCACCCCGGTCCTCTCGTACTAGGGGCAACTCCTCTCAAGTATCCTACACCCACGGAAGATAGGGACCGAACTGTCTCACGACGTTCTAAACCCAGCTCACGTACCTCTTTAAACGGCGAACAGCCGTACCCTTGGGACCTGCTCCAGCCCCAGGATGAGATGAGCCGACATCGAGGTGCCAAACACTGCCGTCGATATGGACTCTTGGGCAGTATCAGCCTGTTATCCCCGGCGTACCTTTTATCCGTTGAGCGATGGCCCTCCCACTTGGGACCACCGGATCACTATGGCCGTCTTTCGACTCTGCTCGACTTGTCAGTCTCGCAGTCAGGCTGGCTTCTGCCATTGCACTCAACGAGCGATTTCCGACCGCTCTGAGCCAACCTTCGCGCGCCTCCGTTACGATTTAGGAGGCGACCGCCCCAGTCAAACTACCCGCCACACAGGGTCCCGGAACCGGATAACGGTCCGCGGTTAGACATCAAGCAGAACAAGGGTGGTATCTCAAGGGAGGCTCCACCGAGACTGGCGTCTCGGTTTCAAAGCCCACCACCTATCCTGCACATGTTCGGCCTAATGCCAGTGTGAAGCTGTAGTAAAGGTGCACGGGGTCTTTCCGTCTAACCGCGGGTAACCGGCATCTTGACCGGTAATTCAATTTCGCTGAGTCTATGTTGGAGACAGCGGGGAAGTCGTTACGCCATTCGTGCAGGTCGGAACTTACCCGACAAGGAATTTCGCTACCTTAGGACCGTTATAGTTACGGCCGCCGTTTACCTGGGCTTCAATTCAGAGCTCTCACCCCTCCTTTTAACCTTCAGGCACCGGGCAGGCGTCAGACCCTATACGTCGTCTTGCGACTTCGCAGAGCCCTGTGTTTTTAATAAACAGTCGCCACCCCCTGGTTTGTGCCCCCAGCCTCTAGTTGCCTAGAAACCGGGCCTCCTTCTCGCGAACTTACGGAGGTATTTTGCCGAGTTCCTTCAACATAGTTCTCTCAAGCGCCTTGGTATTCTCTACCTGTCCACCTGTGTCGGTTTAGGGTACGATCTAGCGATGGAGCTATTTCCAGGGACCTCTAAGCAGCCCATTCAATCCGATAAGGATGAACTACCCTCGAGATCCGTCACTTCCATCTGGCCCAGGAATATTAACCTGGTTCCCATCGACTACGCCTTTCGGCCTCGCCTTAGGGGTCGGCTTACCCTGCTCAGATTAGCTTTAAGCAGGAACCCTTGGACTTTCGGCGAGAGTGTCTCTCACACTCTTTGTCGCTACTCATGTCATCATTCTCACTAGTGATCTCTCCACCGGATCGCTCACGCGCCAGCTTCACAGAAAGCTCCTTGTGTCCAATCCTACGGTCCGGTTGGGGTAAACCAAACGAACAAGTGTAGGTAAGGACACATGGAACTATGTCACACTACGCTCTGCTACCATGCAATAAATGCATCCTCAGCTTCGGCTCATGGCTTGAGCCCCGTTACATCTTCGCCGCAAGACAACTTATTTAGACCAGTGAGCTGTTACGCTATCTTTAAAGGATGGCTGCTTCTAAGCCAACCTCCTGGTTGTTTTGGTCGTCTCACCTGCTTTCCCACTTAGCCATGAATTAGGGGCCTTAGCTGGAGGTTAGGGTTGTTTCCCTCTTCACGACGGACGTTAGCATTCGCCGTGTGTCTGCCGACTAGTACTCCTCGGTATTCGGAGTTTGGTTAGGATCAGTAAGCCTGTGGGGCCCCATTACCCATCCAGTGCTCTACCCCCGAGGGTATTCGGTCGACGCTCTACCTAAATAGATTTCGCAGAGAACCAGCTATCTCCGAGTTTGATTGGCCTTTCACCCCTAGGCACAGCTCATCCCGATCTTTTTCAACAGATGTGGGTTCGGTCCTCCAATAAGTGTTACCTTATCTTCAACCTGGCCATGCCTAGATCACTCGGTTTCGGGTCTGATCCCACGAACTCAACGCCCTATTAAGACTTGCTTTCGCTACGCCTACACCTAACGGCTTAAGCTTGCTCGTGAGACCAAGTCGATGACCCATTATACAAAAGGTACGCTGTCAGGACGCAAGGTCCCTCCAACTGTTTGTAGGCGTTCGGTTTCAGGTACTGTTTCACTCCCCTCGTCGGGGTGCTTTTCACCTTTCCCTCACGGTACTGGTTCACTATCGGTCAGTAAGGAGTACTTAGCCTTCGAAGGTGGTCCTCCGATCTTCAGACAGAATTTCACGTGTTCCGCCCTACTTAATACGTCCAATCATGCTTCTTATACGGGACTATCACCCACTTTGGTTGCGCATTCCAACGCATTCTAACCACACTCATGGCTCGGCTGGTCCCCGTTCGCTCGCCGCTACTAGGGGAGTATCATATTGATTTCCTTTCCTCCGGGTACTTAGATGTTTCAGTTCCCCGGGTTTGCCTTTTTAAGCCTATATATTCAGCCTAAAAATACCTGGTTTACCAAGTTATTAGCTGCACCGAAGTGCAGTAATAACAAAGTATCAGGTGGGTTGCCCCATTCAGAAATCCATGGATCAAAGCTTATTCTCAGCTCCCCATGGCTTATCGCAGAGTATCACGTCTTTCATCGCCTCTTACTGCCAAGGCATTCACCAAACGCCCTTTTCGCGCTTGATTTGATCCAGAAAAAGCAAGACTTAGCGTCTCGCGCGAAGATCAGAAGCTGGTAAGAAACTGATCCTCTTTATCCTGTATCAAAAGCATACTTTTACCCGCCCAGACTATCGTCTGGACAATGAGCGATGCAGATAGCGAACCGTCCGTGCAGGAGGTCCGCGTCATCGCTCTGGTTAGTGTACTTGACTTGGACAACATATTCGTTTCGATCGCGATATGTCAGAAAGGCCGAGGAAACAGCCCGTCAAACACCGGCCCCGAAGGGCAGCAACCGAGATCATCCCCTAACGCGGGGCGATCAAACATGTTGTTAGTATCTCTCTTTACGATGTCAATTCGTCTGAAGGACGAAGCGATGCTTCATCCGGGAACAGACGTTCAAACACACTGTATGTGCTTGAAGGTATGTTCCGTGTACCACCTTAGGGAAGATGGTGGGTCGAGGAGGACTTGAACCTCCGACCTCACGCTTATCAGGCGTGCGCTCTAACCACCTGAGCTACCGACCCAGTGTGCGCCGGAGGCGCGCACGTCGCACAAACAGCATATTGCGAAGCAATGTGCGAGTTGTGCAAGAGATTTTGCCTAAGGCAAAACTCGTCGTTCCGGAAGGGCATTCCGAAGGAAGGGCCCGAGAGGAACCAGCCCTTAGTGGTTGAGGTAATAAGGGCCTTATACGCTGCCCTTCTCATCGTTGCTGCGCAACGACTGCCAGGGCGACGCCTTTTGCTCTGCAAAAGGCTTGGTGGAGCCTAGGAGGATCGAACTCCTGACCTCCTGAATGCAAATCAGGCGCTCTCCCAGCTGAGCTAAGGCCCCAAACTTTTGAGACCTACGCCGTCAGCGCAGGACCTATTTCTGAAGAGATATGAGGACGGCTCGGTTCTAATATAGTCGGCTTTGTTTGCCGACTTGCTAAGTGTTCCACGAGTGAGACAAGTCTCGCTGCTAGGAACATCCTTAGAAAGGAGGTGATCCAGCCGCAGGTTCCCCTACGGCTACCTTGTTACGACTTCACCCCAGTCGCTGATCCTACCGTGGTCCGCTGCCTCCTCGAAAGGTTGGCGCACGGCCGTCGGGTAGAACCAACTCCCATGGTGTGACGGGCGGTGTGTACAAGGCCCGGGAACGTATTCACCGTGGCATGCTGTTCCACGATTACTAGCGATTCCGACTTCATGGGGTCGAGTTGCAGACCCCAATCCGAACTGAGACAGCTTTTGGGGATTAACCCATTGTCACTGCCATTGTAGCACGTGTGTAGCCCAACCCGTAAGGGCCATGAGGACTTGACGTCATCCACACCTTCCTCCCGCTTATCACGGGCAGTTTCCTTAGAGTGCCCAGCCGAACTGCTGGCAACTAAGGATGTGGGTTGCGCTCGTTGCCGGACTTAACCGAACATCTCACGACACGAGCTGACGACAGCCATGCAGCACCTGTCACTGCGTCACCGAAGTGAACGCCCGATCTCTCGGGTTAGCACAGGATGTCAAGGGTTGGTAAGGTTCTGCGCGTTGCTTCGAATTAAACCACATGCTCCACCGCTTGTGCGGGCCCCCGTCAATTCCTTTGAGTTTTAATCTTGCGACCGTACTCCCCAGGCGGAATGCTTAATCCGTTAGGTGTGTCACCGAACAGTATACTGCCCGACGACTGGCATTCATCGTTTACGGTGTGGACTACCAGGGTATCTAATCCTGTTTGCTCCCCACACTTTCGTACCTCAGCGTCAGTATCGAGCCAGTGAGCCGCCTTCGCCACTGGTGTTCCTCCAAATATCTACGAATTTCACCTCTACACTTGGAATTCCACTCACCTCTCTCGAACTCAAGACCAGGAGTTTAAGAGGCAGTTCCAGGGTTGAGCCCTGGGATTTCACCCCTTACTTTCTGATCCGCCTACGTACGCTTTACGCCCAGTAATTCCGAACAACGCTAACCCCCTCCGTATTACCGCGGCTGCTGGCACGGAGTTAGCCGGGGTTTCTTTACCAGGTACTGTCATTATCATCCCTGGCGAAAGTGCTTTACGATCCTAAGACCTTCATCACACACGCGGCATGGCTAGATCAGGCTTGCGCCCATTGTCTAAGATTCCCCACTGCTGCCTCCCGTAGGAGTTTGGGCCGTGTCTCAGTCCCAGTGTTGCTGATCATCCTCTAAAACCAGCTATAGATCGTAGACTTGGTAGGCCATTACCCCACCAACTATCTAATCTAACGCGGGCCGATCCTTCTCCGATAAATCTTTCCCCCGAAGGGCGTATGCGGTATTACTCACCGTTTCCAGTGGCTATTCCGCAGAGAAGGGCACGTTCCCACGCGTTACTAACCCGTCCGCCGCTAGACCCGAAGGTCTCGCTCGACTTGCATGTGTTAGGCCTGCCGCCAGCGTTCGTTCTGAGCCAGGATCAAACTCTCAAGTTGAAAAGCTATTGCTAGCTTATCCTTGACGTCGAACCTCTGCACATCGACCTGTATCCCTTACTGAAAGATACAAGCCATTCTCTGTTTGTTGTGCTTGAGACTACAAAGTAGTCGAAAGCCGTCCAAACAGTGAAGCTGACACTCTATCATCGGGCCTAAACCCTAAGAGCGCGATATACAGACGTTGATCCATCGAATGAACCAAACCGCCCACATATCTCTTCAGATATCAAATTTTCAAACAGCGTTGAGACAAAAGAAACTGAGATGCGCCCTAACTTCTTGGCGCGCCCCGCCCTAATACCTCGAATTTTTATCCACCTTCCGAACCGAACTCAGCGTCTCCGCTCCCGTCCGCCCCGTCTGGCGCCCCGCCGCTGCATCTCTGCGCCGCCGGTAGAGGGGGTTCTAAGGCGAGTGACAGAAACCCGCAAGCGGAAAGTTGAGAAAAGTGAAGGTTTCGGGGAACCTTTCGGCAAGCGGCTGAAATTATGCGCTATTTTCAAGCTTTCGAAGGGCAGGTTCCAGCCGCCCTGCCCCGGCTCCGACGGTAGATCGGCCAGATTCCAGTGAATCACCCACGATTCACGGCCGCGAAGCACCTATTGGGTGAATCAAATCGAAAGCCAGCACCCCTTCATAATGCCGCAATCCTCACCCCTCTGCTTCATCATCCTCTGAACGGCTGAGCGGCAGCGGCTCTTTGAAGGTGAGCGTACGGTAAGGGAATGGTATCTCAAGCCCGGCGTCATCCAGCGCCCGCTTCACCGCCGTCACGACCTCGTCTCGGGAGCGGCGCTGTTCCAGCGGAGCCGAGCCTGTCCACCAAGTCACTTCGAAATTGATAGAGGAATCCCCAAACTCTTGGGCGAAGATATGAATGGGGTGATCCCCCTGCTCTACTGTCTCACAGCTCTCGACCGCTTTGGAGATGACAGTGCGCGCCTCATTCAAATCCACATCATAGGCCACGCCGCAGATCACTGTTTGACGGCGGTGTTTTTGATCCGTGCGAACATAAACTGGGTTTTTGAACAGCATCGCGTTCGGGACGATCACAAGTTGCCCGTCCGTCTGGCGAATGTGGCTCTCTCTGATGGCGATGTGGGCGACTTTGCCCTCGATCCCCTCGCATTCGATATGATCCCCCATACGCATCTCGCGGCGAAAGAGGATGATGATCCCAGCAAGGAAGTTCTCAAAGACATCCTTGAAGGCAAAGCCGATGGCGACCGACCCGATGCCGAGGCCAGCCAGAATGCTGGCGGGAGTAAGGCCGGGGAAGACGATCACGGCCGCGACCATGATGCCAAAGACCCAAATGAGGATAGACGTCAGGAGCGTAAAGAGGTCTTGCAGGCTTGGGCGGAGTTTGGTTCGCGACAGGGTTCTAGTGACCAGCGAACGGCCAAGCGCGGCGATCGCCCAAGTCAATATCAATACAAGGGTGGCGACGGCAATCTGCGGCAAAAGCGCAATAGTATCCCGCGCCATCTCCATGATCTGGCGCCACATAATCCTAACTGGCTCCACCCTGCCCCTCCTCCTGCTTTTCGATAGAGTGCCGCAAAACCCTTGCTGCGGCGAGTGTAAATTGCCCGCGCCTGTCACGGCATCCCTGGCCGCTTGGCTGATGAGGGCTAGCTTAGACCAGCCACTAACCCACCTAGAAAGGAGCCCGGCGGCCCCGGCGTGACACTATGGACATCATTCGCATTATCATCGCTATTCTATTGCCCCCTCTGGGGGTGTTCTTGCAGGAAGGTCTAGGAAAGCACTTCTGGATTAATATCATCCTAACGCTACTGGGCTACATCCCCGGGATCGTCCATGCGATCTATATCATTATCAAGAAGTGAGCGCGCCTAGCCTTGCGGCTCAGACAGAAAAGCGCGCCTCCGGTCAGAGGCGCGCTTTTGCGATTAGTCTGATAGCTTATCTTTGGCGTCGCCGACGCCCTTTTGCACCTTGCCTTCAGCCTGATCGGCCTGACCTTCGTGCTTGAGGTCGTCGTTGCCTGTGGCATCGCCAGCTTCTTCTTTCAGCTTGCCACCGATGTCTTTCGCCTTGCCTTTAGCTTGGTCGTCATTCGCCATGGTTGCTCTCCTCTATATGGGTAGAGGGACAACGTCAGAAAGCTGGCGGAGGTTCCGGGCCGGGTGCGGAAGTCGCGCGCGCGGCAGGGGCGGAGGGTGCGATTTGTTTGGTTTGGTACAAATGGTGCCCGGGGGCGGAATCGAACCACCGACACGAGGATTTTCAATCCACTGCTCTACCCCTGAGCTACCCGGGCACGGGTCACCTCTTTCGAGATCGGGTGAGCGGGTTCTAGGACCTGTAGCGCGGGGTGTCCAGCCCCATTTTGCCCCGAAACCCACTTCTTTTCACGAAACGCAAATTATCCTGTCTTAATGGGGCTTTGCGGGGCGGTCTTGTGCTGCTTCGGCGGCTTCGATGGCTGCTTCAACGTCTTCAGGTTCGCGCGAGGGGACGGCGTAGTTTCCGCTGAACCAGCGGCCCAGATCGATGTCGGCGCAGCGGCGCGAGCAGAAGGGGCGGTGTGCCTTGATGGTTTCGGCTTTGCAGATCGGGCAGCTCATAGTCCTGCCCCTGCAAGTACCTCCGCCAGCACCGGACGGGCGCGTTTACGCTGCAATTCGTAGTGACCCAAAGGCGTCCAACCGACCAGCGTCGTGTCCACGTCATCGGCGCGGAAGGCCGCACGCAGCGCGCTTTCGAAGGTGCGGCGGTCTTTCTTGGGCATGGGGGCCAGATCGAGCGTGATCTGCCCGCCCAGCCCGCGCAGGCGCAACGCGCGGGGCAGCGCCTTGGCGCAGGCCATATTGGCTTTCACCCCAGCCGCGAGCGAGGCGTCACTGCCCGTGTTCACATCCACGGCCACCAACGCGCGGGTGGGCTCAACAAAGATCGACGCCCCGCCACCAAGCGACACTTGGGAGGAGGACACGCGGTCAAGCTCTTCCAATACCCCATGATCGGCAAAGCCCCCGGCTTCGGTCACCACCTCGGCGGGCGCGGTCCAATCGCGCCATGCGAGCAGATGCGGCCCATCGCCTTCGCTCAGCACCTCCATCTCCTGCGCGTCGTCATTGGCCACAGTATCCGCAAGCGCCAACATATTCGCGATATCCTCGGCAATATCCTCGCCATCGGCCCCGGCGCAGGAGGACCGCAGAATCAGACCCAGATCAGCACCGCCTGCGGCCTCATGAGCGATTTCAAGCAGCCGGTCACGTTCTTCTTCGTCCTTGATAGAGCGCGAGATGTTCAGCCCCGGCGCATCTGGCGTCACGATGGCATAACGCGATTTGAACAGAAGCTTATTGGTCACCGGAATCGCCTTGCCCGGCTCAGCATGGCCCGAGACCTGCACAAGGATCGTCTGGCCGGGGGCCATCCCTTTGATCTGACGCAGAAAAGCCGCCCCATCGGGGGTCTTTAGGAACATCCCCCCCTGCCCCTTTACCGGGCGGTCGGCAATCGCGCGATACACGGTGCCAACGCGCGGCGCATCGCTGTCGACCAGAAAATCGTCCAGCTTGCCATCCACCATGAGTGCTGCAGCTTCAACATCGCCAAGATGGTCAAGAATGATCGTACGGCCCTTCATGCGGCACCTCCGTCAAATGGGTAGCCTGCCGCTTGCAGCAGGTTCGCAGCCTCGGCCAATGGCAGGCCGACGATTGCGGTGAATGAGCCGCTGATCCATGGGATCAGCGCGCCGGCGGGGCCTTGGATGCCATATCCACCCGCCTTGCCGCGCCAATCGCCGGTGGCGAGGTAGCGGCGAATCTCAGGCTCGGATAAAGATTTCATCTTCACGTTGCTTTGCACATCGCGCTGCCAAAGCTTGTCGCCCCGCTTCACGGCAACGGCAGTGACCACCCTATGCCGACGGCCCGACATCAACCGCAGGAAAGCTTCGGCTTCAGCCTCATCCTCGGGCTTGCCGAGGATGCGCCGCCCGAGCGCCACAGTGGTGTCCGCGCAGAGCACGATGTCATCCGCCCCAGCGGGCACAGCCGCCACCTTTTCAAGCGCCATGCGGGCGCAATAGGGGCGCGGTAGTTCGACCTTATGGGGTGTCTCGTCAATGTCGGGGGCGCGGATGGCATCGGGGACCACGCCGATCTGGGCCAAAAGCTCCAACCGGCGCGGTGATCCTGATCCGAGAATGAACTGCATCTTATGGGCCTCTTTGCCTGAGGCCGGCAGCCCGGTCGGGGCCGCGCACGGCCCCGCCTGCGCCGCGCAACGCGCGAACGCGGTGCCGCTTACTTGAAGCGATAGTTGATCCGACCTTTGGTCAAATCATAGGGTGTCATTTCCACCTGAACCTTGTCGCCAGCCAGAACACGGATGCGGTTTTTCCGCATCTTGCCTGCCGTATGCGCGATGATCTCATGGCCGTTTTCCAGCTCGACCCGAAACGTCGCGTTAGGCAGGAGTTCCTTCACGACACCGGGAAATTCGAGCGTATCTTCCTTGGCCATGGTCTCTCCTTGAGCACAAAACCCTCCAATCTGAGGGCGCAGGCTTAAATGGGCGCATTTTTGCGCTTTTTCAAGGGGGATTCAGCGCAAAGCGACGTTTATCGCCTTTCCGTCGCGGCCAATCTGGTCTTGCCAGTCCCTTCGGTTCAAAACGATGCCATCTGCGCGCACCTCGGCGACCTGCGCCAAATCGGCTTCTGCAATGGTCCAGCCGGGGGCGTTCACCTCGCGCAGGCCCAAAATGCCCGTCGGCGGGAAGCCGCGATCCGGCGGGCAGAAAATCCCCCCCGCGCCAAAAGACTGCCCCAAAGCCTCGGACCAATCCGCCGCGCCCACCACCGAAGACATCGCCGTGATGCACTGATTCTCCAACGCGCGGGCCATGGATCCGATGCGTACCCGCCAATAGCCCGCCAGCGTTTCGGTGACACTGGGCACGCAGATCACATCGCAATCGCTCAGCGCCCGGCCCAGCAGGGGAAATTCACTGTCATAACAGATCAAAATCCCGATCTTGCCAATCGCGGTCTCGAAAACCTGAAGCGCATTGCCTCCGATCACGCCCCACTCTTCACGCTCGAAACGGGTCATGATCTGCTTGTCCTGCACCCCCACCTGCCCCGTAGGCGTGATCAGCCGCGCGCGGTTGACCGGACGGCTCTCGGTCGCCGCGGGGCCAGAGCCTGCTACGATATGCACATTGTGCTCGGCGGCGAGCTTCACGTGCAGCCGGTCGGCTTCCTCAAGCTTGTCCGAGACCGAGAAAAGCGAGCGCTCCAGATCGGCGGCCACTTCGGCCCCATCCAGCGTGGCCAATTCCATCGCGGCATATTCGGGAAAAACCAGCAGTTCCGCCCCCTGCACCGCGGCCTCGGCGACCCAATGGGCCAGTTTGTCTTCGTACTGCGCCCATGAGGTCAGAACATCGAGCGGATAGGCAGCTGTGGCGATTTTCATTCGGAGAGGCTCCTGAGGGCTGTTTGCCCGCAGTCTGCGCAGCTTTGGCGGCGGCTTCAAGGGGGCGGCCCGTGGGCCCGAAGCGCCTCCCGTCGCTTTCCCGAAATCAACAGATATGCTGCCACTTCGATGGGCAAATGCTTGACCTGAGCCGCCCGTGGTTTCACAAGATCCGAAAGAGTTGGGACCACATGCTGAACAAAGGCATCACCCTTCGGGGCATCGAAGTGTTTGAGGCGCTCGCGCGCAGCGGATCGGTGGCGCAGGCAGCAGAGGCCACGGGGCTCAGCCAGCCCGCCGTCAGCCAGCAGATGCGCAACCTCGAAGCCGCCATCGGGGCGGAACTGGTCGATCACACCCGCCGCCCCATGCGATTGACCCAAGCCGGGCAGATGTTTCTGCGCCGGGCCGAACAGGCGCTCAGCGAATTGCGCCAAGCGCAGAGCGAAGTCACGGTGATGGATCTGGCCCATCTGGAGGCGCTGAACCTCGGTGTGATTGATGATTTCGACGATGACCTGACCCCGCGCCTTGCCACAATCCTTGGCGACAGCCTGACCGGGTGCCGCTTTCGCATGATCACCGCAGGCAGCAACGAACTGGCCCAGGCGCTCCGCGATCAAAGCCTGCATATGGCGCTTTCGGCGCAGATCGACGGACCGATTGACGGGGTTTTGGAATACCCGCTGGCCCGCGACCCCTTCATCCTCGTTACCCCTGCGGGCGCGCCCTATGCCCCCGAGGCCCTGCTGCGCGGCAGCACCGACCTACCCTTTTTGCGCTACGCCGCCGACCAGTTGATCGCGCGACAGATCGAGGCACATCTTACCGCTCAGGGCCACAACCTGCGCGCACGGTTCGAGATCGGCAGCCATCTGGCACTAATGGCCATGGTGGCACGGGGCATTGGCTGGGCGATAACGACGCCCTTGGGCTACATGCGCGCCGCCCGTTTCCACGACCGGCTGGCCGCGCATCCCCTGCCCGCCCCCCTGAACACCCCGCTGCCCGCGCGAACCATTTCGCTCTTTGCCGGGGCCGAATGGTCCGGCCCGGTGCCGCGCGACATTGCCCAGACCATGCAGCAGTTGATGCAGACGCATATGATCGCCCCTGCCATCGCGCAGCTGCCGTGGCTGGCGGATGGGTTTCACCTGCTTGAAGCCGAAGACCCGATCGGAGAATAATACCCCATGACCAAGATCGTGATCCTTACCGGCGCGGGCATCTCTGCCGAAAGCGGGCTTGAAACCTTCCGCGCCTCCGATGGCCTTTGGGCGCAGCACCGCGTCGAAGACGTGGCCACCCCCGAAGGCTTCGCCCGTAATCCAAAACTGGTGGTCGATTTCTACAACGCCCGCCGCGCACAGGCGGCCGAGGTGTTACCCAACGCCGCACATCGTGCCCTCGCCCGGCTAGAGGCCGAGCTTGACGGCGAGGTGGTCGTCATCACCCAGAATGTCGATGATCTGCACGAACAGGGCGGCTCGCGACAGGTGATGCACATGCATGGCGCCCTCAAAGGCGCGCTCTGCGCCGCCTGCGATCACCGCTGGCCTGCGCCCATGGTCATGGCACCGGGCGATCCCTGCCCCGCCTGCAACGCCCCCGCCGCGCGGCCCGATATCGTCTGGTTTGGCGAGATGCCCTATGAGATGGACGCACTTTTTGATCATCTGGCCGAGGCGGATGTCTTTGCCGCGATTGGCACCTCCGGCAACGTCTACCCCGCCGCCGGCTTCGTCGCCGAGGCCCGCCGCGCCGGGGCGCATACGATTGAATTCAATCTCGAACGCTCTGCCGTGGGCAATCAGTTCGCGGAGCATCGCATCGGGCCAGCCAGCCAGACGGTCCCCGAATGGGTGGCAGAGGTTTTGGCGGCGCGCCGCTAAGTTACGGCGCGCCAGATAGTCTCAGCGCGGTTCGCTGCGCAGACCCTTGTAGACCGTATAGCACATCACCAGCATCAAGATTGCAAAGGGCACACCCGTCGCCGTGACCCCGGCCTGCAGGGCCGAGAGCCCGCCGCCGATCAACAGCACGATGGCGATCAACCCTTCGACGATGCACCAAAAGATACGCTGCGGGACCGGCGCGTCGATTTTGCCCCCCGCCGTGATCGTATCGACAACCAGCGACCCCGAATCCGACGAGGTAACAAAGAACACCAGCGCCAAGAGAATCGCGATGGTCGAGGCCACCTTGGTGAAAGGCAGTTCATTCAACATCCCGAAAAGCGACAGTTCCGGCGAATAGCTGTCGATCACATTGGCCTTCACCAACGATGTTTCGGGGCTGGTCAGGATTTGATCAATCGCAATACCGCCAAAGACGCCCATCCAGATAAAGATGATGAGGGAGGGGATCAGCAGCACGCAGATGATAAATTCCCGCACCGTGCGCCCGCGTGAGACCCGGGCGATGAACATGCCCACGAAAGGGGCCCAAGATACCCACCACGCCCAATAGAACGCCGTCCACCCTTCGCGGTAGCCGTCGTCATCGCGGCCAAAGGGGTTGGAAAGCGGAATGATCTCTTGCGTATAGGCCACCAAGCCGGTCCAAAAGCCATCAAGCCCCACCAACGTTGGGCCCACGAACAGCACAAAGAGGAAGAACAGGACCGCCACGATCATGTTCACCTCCGACAGGATCTTTACCCCGCCGTCCAACCCGCGCCAGACCGACACCAGTGCCACGGCAGTGACCAAAAGGATGATGACCACCTGCACGTTGGTCGAAATCTCAAGTCCGAAGGCAAAGTTGAACCCCGCGTTGGCCTGCTGCGCGCCCAAGCCAAGCGATGTGGCAAGCCCAAAAAGCGTCGCGAAAACCGCCAAGATATCAATGATATGTCCCGGCCAGCCCCAGACCCGATCGCCCAGAAGCGGATAGAAACAGGACCGGATCGAGAATGGCAGCCCCTTGTTATAGGTAAACAGGGCCAAGGCCAGCGCCATGATCGCATAGACCGCCCAGCCATGCAGCCCCCAGTGGTAAAAGGTCGCCGCGAGCCCCATGGCGCGGGCGGCCTCGACATTCTCAGGTATGATCGACCCATCTTCGGCAATCGGCAGGGGCACCCCCAAGGGGCCAGAGACGTTCATATGATACACCGGCTCAAGCACGCCAAAGAACAAAAGCCCGATGCCCATGCCCGCGGCGAAAAGCATGGCGAACCAAGCAAGGTAGGAATACTCTGGCACGGCCTCTTTCCCGCCAAGCCTGACTTTGGAGATGGGCAAGAAAATCAGCACGATACAAAAGATAACGAAGATGTTCACGATGATCATGAACAGCCAGTCCAGCTTGGTGGTGGCGAAATCCCGAACAGCAAGGAAGACCACCCCGGCTTGATCCGGGAAAAGCATCGTCAGCAGCACAAAGGCCACTGCCGTCAGGCCGGACACCATGAAGACCGGGTTGTGGATGTCAAAGCCCAGCGGGCCCAATGTCCCGTCGATGTTGTCTTGGCCAACCTCGAAATCAGTCTCGATCTCATTCGTGTCGGCGGGCGTGCCCGAGGGCGGGCTAGAGTTTGGCGTGCCGGGGGTGGGGTCAGTCATGAAATCTCCGATCTTGATGCACGGTCTGAGCCCCGCTTGGCAGGTAGCATGGCCAGAACAACAAATGTCAGAGGATCAATTAGCGCGCATTTCCAAGGTTTCCCGAATAAAAACATACCCCTGCGCAACAAAACCGCCAATGGCAGCGCGGGGTGCCATCCTGATAGCCGGGAAACCCTTAAGAAAGACCTAAGCCCAAAACGAAAAAGGCCCCGATCCTTTCGGATCGAGGCCCCAATCTGGTCTGTGGTAAGCCTTAGCTCAGCACATCGGCGGTCGCGCTGGTTTTCGCGATGGCCTTTTTTATTTTCAACGCATTGTCGGACAGTTCAACGTCCTTGGCTTTCGCCAGGAACTTGTCCAGACCACCGCGGTGGTCGACGCTGCGCAGGGCTGCGGCAGAGATGCGCAGCTTGAACGCGCGGCCCAGTGCTTCGGACTGCAACGACACGTCGTTGAGGTTCGGCAGGAACCGACGGCGTGTACGGTTGTTAGCGTGGCTTACGTTGTTGCCCGTCATCGGGCCTTTTCCGGTCAATTCGCAACGGCGCGACATGGGTTCATCCTTTTGCTGTTGTGTCCTTCCAGCGATCCGGAAAAACACATAACGTGGGGGCCGCGCAGAGCCGACCCTGAATTGGTTCGCTGGCTTTAAGGGGAATCGCGGTAGCCGTCAACCCGAAGCGCGGGACTTGGGCATATTTCCTGCGCAACGCCCGGCCCCGTCAACTGCGCCCCCGCTGACCCGCCTTTGCTACGCTGGTTTTTGCCGCCCACGCCAGAGTTTCCTTTGCATCCCCCCGGCGGATTTGCGATGCAGACACATGACCATACAGATGCGCGCTCTTTTCGTTCACCTTTTCACTGCCACCGGTGCGGTGCTGGCAATGCTTGCCATGCTCGCCGCCGTGGAAGAGAAATGGGACCTGATGTTCCTTTGGCTGGTGATCGCCTTCTTCGTCGATGGTATCGACGGCCCGCTGGCGCGCAAATACGATGTGAAGACCAACGCCCCGGAATTCGATGGTGTCTTGATGGACCTCATCATCGACTATCTCACT
The DNA here is from genome assembly GCF_032922545.1 of Sulfitobacter sp. LC.270.F.C4. Lineage (NCBI taxonomy): Bacteria > Pseudomonadati > Pseudomonadota > Alphaproteobacteria > Rhodobacterales > Roseobacteraceae > Sulfitobacter > Sulfitobacter sp. LC.270.F.C4. The sequence continues at coordinate 2,659,353 of NZ_CP136692.1, forward strand.
TATGTCTTCATCCCGGCCTTCGCGCTGTTCACCTCGGGCCTGATGGATGGCTGGAGCGGCTGGGCGATGATCATTATCATCACCTTTGCCAGCGTCATGTATTTCTCCGACACCCGCATGAAAACAAAGGACAATTCCTTTAAAGGTTTTCCCGGCTGCTGGAACATGTTGGTGCTGGTGCTCTTTGCGTTGCAGCCCGAATGGTGGATCAGCCTGATTGTTGTCACGATCCTTGCCGCAGCGATGTTTCTGCCGATCAAATTCGTGCACCCCGTCCGGACCGAGCGTTGGCGCCCCGTGACGCTGCCCATGGCGCTGGCATGGACCTTCTTCGCGGGCTGGTCGGCTTGGGTGAACTTTCACCCCGAAAGCTGGGCCCATTGGGGTCTGGTGATCACCTCGATCTACCTGATCTGCGCTGGTGCTGCGCAGCAGTTGATCCCCCTCGCCGAAGACTGAGCCTGCCTCGCGGGGTTAAATCAGCAGCCCCGCCGCGCCCTCATGGCGCAGCAATGCGACCTTGGTTTCAACCCCGCCCGCCCCGCTAAAGCCGGTCAGACCCTTCGCCCCCATCACTCGGTGGCATGGGATAATGACCGGGATCGGATTGCCGCCACAGGCCCCGCCGACCGCTTGCGCAGGCACGCCGAGGTCGCGGGCAATCTCTCCGTAGGTGCGGGTGTGGCCAAAGGGAATCGCAAGAATCGCGGTGCAGACCGCACGCTGGAAATCGCTCCCCATAACGCGCAACGGTAGGTCAAAGCTTTGACGCTCGCCTGTCGCGTATTCCTTGAGTTGGCGCAGCGCGGCATCAAGCAGATCCGAGCGATCCTGCCGCGCTGCCTGCCCCCACCCAAGCGCCGTGATCGCTCCGTCCTCTTCGGTCAGGGTCAGATCGCCGAAGGGCGTGGAGAGGGAGGCTTGTTTCATCGCGCCACTCTGCGCCAGAAATCACATGTGCGAAAGAGCGCTGAGGGCATCGCCCTCCCTGGACATCTTTCCGGCGGGCATGGGCGCCCAAGAGGCGCTGAAGGTGCGATCTGTGGAAACGCTGCAAAATTGCCCTCCAGCGGGTGTGCCACCGGGCAGGACATATGATCAGGGTGGCGCAAAGAAAAACGGGCGACAGATAAACCGCCGCCCGCCATATTCAGTTCTAATGCTGGCTCAGGCGTCCGCCAAAGCCTCACGCACCGCCTCATCACAGCGCCCGCAAACGCCGGGATGCTCATGGGTGCCGACATCCGGCAGCACCTTCCAGCAACGCTCGCATTTGGCGCCTTCGGCCTTTTCGAACACCACAGCGACGCCTTGCGCCTCAGGCATGCGGAAAGCCTCAGCCGGGGCCGCGTCACCGGTTACAGTGATGTCCGAGGTGATCGCCACATCCTCGAAAGACACGCTCTCCAATGCGTCGCGCTGCGCCGCGTCGTCGACATGCACCACGGGGGCTGCTTCGAGCGAGGCACCGATCACCTTCTCGGTCCGCTGCACCTCCAGCGCCGCCGTCACCACACGGCGCGCGGCACGGACCTTGGCCCATTTCGCGGCCAGTTCCGGGTTCAGCCATGCCTCGGGCGTTTCGGGCATATCCACCAGATGCACCGAAGATGCGTCACCGGGGAAGCGCTCGAGCCAGACTTCTTCCATGGTGAAGACCAATACCGGCGCCAGCCATGTCGTCAAACGGTGGAACAGGATATCCAGCACCGAGCGCGCGGCGCGGCGGCGCAGGGTATCGCCATCGCAATAAAGCGCGTCCTTGCGGATATCGAAATAGAAGGCCGAGAGATCGACCGTGGCAAAGGTAAACACCGCCTGGAACACACCTTGGAAGTCAAAGCGCGCAAAGCCGTCGCGCACCACCTTGTCGAGTTCCGCCACCCGGTGCAGCACCCACCGCTCTAGCTCCGGCATATCTGCCGGATCAACCCGGTCCGCCTCGCTGAAATCATTCAACGCGCCGAGCATATAGCGCATGGTGTTGCGCAAGCGGCGATAGCTGTCGGCCACGCCTTTGAGGATCTCATCCCCGATCCGCTGGTCGGCGGTGTAATCGGTCTGCGCCACCCAAAGCCGCAGAATATCGGCGCCATATTGCTGGACGATCTTCTCGGGCACGATGGTGTTGCCGATGGATTTGGACATCTTCATGCCCTTCGCGTCCAGCGTGAAACCGTGCGTCACCACGTTGCGGTAAGGCGCGCGGCCCGTGGTGCCCACAGACTGCAACAGCGAGGAGTGGAACCACCCGCGGTGCTGGTCGGTGCCTTCCATATAAACGTCAGCGATGCCGTCCTCGGTCCCGTCTTCACGGTCGCGCAGGGTGAAGGCATGGGTCGAGCCGCTGTCAAACCAAACGTCGAGGATGTCGGTCACCTGATCGAACTCTGCCGGATCGACGATGCCCTCAAGGAAGCGTTCTTTCGCGCCTTCCGCATACCAGGCATCCGCGCCTTCGGCCTCGAAGGCCTCAACGATACGCTGATTGACCTCAGGATTGCGCAGCAGGAAGCTCTCATCCGTCGGAGCGACGCCCTTGCGCACAAAACAGGTCAGCGGCACGCCCCAGGCGCGCTGGCGGCTGAGCACCCAGTCGGGCCGTGCTTCCATCATCGAATGCAGGCGGTTGCGGCCGGATTTCGGCACCCAGTTAACCTTGTCGATGCAAGTCAATGCGCGTTCGCGGATGGTCTTGCCGTTCTGGTCCAGCCCGTCGCCGACAACCTTGTCGATCGCGGCAAACCACTGCGGCGTGTTGCGGTAGATCACCGGCGCCTTGGAGCGCCAGCTGTGCGGGTAGCTGTGCTTGATCTTGCCACGCGCCAGCAGCCCGCCGACCTCAACCAGCTTGTCGATGATCGCGCTGTTGGCGTTGCCCTCTTTGCCGTTCGGCTTGAGGATTGCCTTGCCTCCAAAGAACGGCAGATCGTCGCGGAAACGCCCGTCTTCCATGACGTTATAGGTGATGACCTGCGGCAGCATGCCCAGATCGCGGTAAAGCTCGTATTCCTCAAGACCGTGGGACGGGGCGCAATGCACGAAGCCCGTACCCTCGTCCGAAGTCACAAAATCGGCGGCACGGAAATCGCGCAGGTCATCCCACTCGCCCTCCGCCCCTTCGGCACCGGCCAACGGGTGCAAAAGCGAAATCTTGGCCAATTCGTCATTCTCGACACCGCGCACACGGTTCCACATACCGTCTTCCAGACGGGCACGGGCAAAGACATCCGCCGCCAGATCATCGGCCAGCAGGAAACGCTCGCCCACATTGGCCCAGCATTCGTCCGGTGTGCTGGTCACTTCGTAAAGGCCATAGGAAATGTCCTCGCCGTACACCACGGCCTTGTTCGAGGGCATGGTCCAAGGCGTCGTGGTCCAGATCACCACCTGCGCGCCGTCCAGATCGCCTTCTGTGCCGACGACCATGAACTTCACCCAAACCGTGTGGCTTTCCTTGTCGTGATACTCGACCTCAGCTTCGGCCAGCGCGGTCTTTTCGACCGGCGACCACATCACGGGCTTCGAGCCTTGATAAAGCGTGCCGTTCATCAGGAACTTCATGAATTCCTCGGCGATGACACGCTCGGCATGGAAATCCATGGTCAGATAGGGGTTTTCCCAATTGCCGGTGATGCCCAGACGCTTGAATTCCTCGCGCTGCACGTCGACCCAACCGCGGGCGAACTCGCGACATTCGGCGCGGAATTCATTAATCGGCACCTGATCCTTGTCGCGGCCCTTCTTGCGGTACTGCTCTTCGATCTTCCATTCGATCGGCAGACCGTGGCAATCCCAACCGGGGATGTAGCGCGCGTCAAAGCCCATCATCTGATGGCTGCGCACAATCATGTCCTTGATCGTCTTGTTCAACGCGTGGCCGATGTGCAGGTTGCCGTTGGCGTAAGGGGGGCCGTCATGCAGCGTGAAGGGCTGGCGGCCCTCTTTCTCGCGCAGGCGGTCATAGACGCCGATCTTTTCCCACCGCTCCAACCAGCCGGGCTCGCGCTTGGGCAATCCGGCGCGCATGGGGAAATCGGTCTTGGGCAGGTTCAGCGTGGCTTTGTAGTCGGGGGTCTCGGCGCACATGGGGAGCGTCCTTTAGGCATATGGGGGTTATTCAATCTCGGTCGGTGCGAATGGCTCAAGCACCTCGGCCCGGCGTCTCAATTGCTCAGAGCGCCGGGGATATAATTCGAATAATGATCGCGGTGAGGCGTGTCATAGGGGCGCTTATAAACAGCCCCCCCTGCCCCGACAAGCCCCGGAAGAAGCGCAACAATCCGTGCTGAAAATCCTGCCACATGCGCCGCCCGCCAAACTTAACATTTTTTATGATCCCCGGCCTTCCCTTGAATTTTTCGGCAAAAACAGCATCATAAGCCTTTCGATAAAAGATTTAGCCCGCGGACCCTGCATTTAAGGACCCGCGTCATTTTCATTGGGCGAAAGACTTACGTGTGACGATCAAAGACTCCTTTTACAACGATATGTCGGTCAAGCCCTGTGGCATGGTGGACCATCTAGACGGTGCGCAATGGGCTAGGCTTGCGCCGCTGTTGACCCAGCACAAGCAATTTACGCCGGGCGCCGTGATCAGCCGCAGGGGTGATTTCTTGGATTATAGCCTGCTGCTGCTGGATGGGCTCATCGCCCGCAGCGTGCCCCGCGGGCAGCGCGCGCGGAGCACGTTCGTCGCCCTGCAGTTCCCCGGAGAGTTTGTCGATCTCCATGCCTTCCCGCTCAAACGGCTAGACCATGATGTCATTTCGCTGACCGATACGCGGGTCGCCATGATCGCGCATGAGCCGCTGCGCGAATTGCTGAATGGCGATGTCGAAATGGCCCGGAACCTCTGGCTCATGACTTTGGTCGATGCCTCCATCCACCGCCATTGGGTGATGCGCAACAGCGCCATGCGCGCGCTCGCCCGGGTCGCGAATTTCCTGAGCGAGTTTGATGCCCGCATGTCCGCCGCCTACGGTATGGAGCGTCAAAGCCTGCCCTTCGACCTGCGCCAGACCGACATCGCCGATGCTACCGGCCTCACCTCGGTGCATGTCAGCCGGACATTGCGCGAATTGCGCGAACACGGCTGCTGTGCCGTAACGGGCGGCAAACTGCTGATCCATGACCGCGCGGGGCTGCATAAGGTCGGCCAGTTCGAGCCTGCCTACCTCTATATGCCGCAGTCCGAAGCGGCCCTTTAACCTGCCTCTGCCAGAGGCCGATCCGCACCCTCCACATGCAGGGCGATCGCCGGATATGTTCTGTGCGGCACGGCCACGTCGCTCTGCGCTAGGGCCGCGTGATAAAGCCGCTCGAACTTTGTCACCATCGCCTGCGCATCAAACAGCCGCGCCACACGGGCGCGCGGCACCTCGGCGGGGATCGCAAGCGCCTGTCGCAGTGCCTCAGCCAAGGCCACGGGGCTGTCATCCACAGCAATAACGCCCGCCTCGCCCAACACTTCTTCAACCGCCCCATGCGGCGTCGCGGCCACTGGCAGGCCCGTCGCCATCGCCTCTACCGCCGCGAGGCCAAAGGGTTCCTCCCACTGCGGGGTAAACAGCGCCACCGACGCCCTGCCATAGGCCTGCCCAAGGGCTTGTGTATTCAAATGCCCAACATAGGCCACATCGTCATAAAGATGCGGTCTTACCATATCGTTAAAGTAGTCCTGATGCTCCACCACGCCGTAGATGCGCAGCGGCACCCCGGCGATCTGCGCCGCCTCTGCCGCCAGATGGGTGCCCTTGGTCGGGGTAATGCGCCCGGCCCAGACAGCGCTTCCGTCGCCCGGCCCGCCTTGGGGCCATTCGGATAGGTCGATCCCGTTGTGCACCACATGCGCCGTTTTCGGCGCGCCCTCGGGCCACCAGATGCCGCGCTGCCGAGCCGACACGACAGAGGACAGATGCCATGGCGCCGCCCCATCCATCAGCGCGCCGCGCAGCACTTTGAAGGGCGGAATATGCAATGAAGTGACCATCGGCAGACGTTCTGCCCGCGAGAGCCGCGGCAGGTAGCGGTGCAGTGCGTTGTTGTGCACCACGTCAAAGCGCCCCTCCAGCAGCAGCCGCGCGGCGCGAGCATAGCAGGCATCGAGGTGGTCGTTCAGCGCATCGGTGCCGTGAAACTCATGCCACGGATAGCGCGCGTCGTAATGCGCCTCGCAAATCGGCAGCAGTTTGACACCCGGCGGCAAACCCGCTGCACTGTCCCCACTGGCCAATAGGGTCACGTCATGGCCCCGCTCGGCCAGCATACGGGCAAGGCTATGGGTAAAAGCCTCCATCCCGCCCCTGAACGGCGGGGCGATGGGGTGCCGAATATGGCCGACGATGGCGATGCGCAGGGTCATTCCGCCGCGATCCGCTCTTCGCCCCGCAGATAGCGGAGCACACGCGCGGTATTGGCATAGGGCTGGTCTGACTGCTGCTCACAAAGCGCAAAGTCATCTGCATCCGGTTCGCGCAGCTGCACCAGCGCATCGCCATCAGCCCCCACCAAACCCATCAGGCGAAAAGCGGTGAGCCAGTGGTTCATGGTACGGTGGCCCCATTTGTCGGCAAAGATCTCGGTATTGCGCAGGATCGATGGGATGTGGTGGATCGGCGGCATGCAATGCGGGTGATGCTGGTGAAAGACCTTCGCCCCCTTTGCCCAGTGAATCGGCACGCCGCGTTCGTCCAATTCGCGGCCAAAGTCGGTATCCTCGCCCCCGTAGCCGGTGAAACGTTCGTCAAACCCGCCGGAGCGGTCCCAATCCGCGCGGTGAATGGCAAAGTTCAGCGACCAGAAGCAGCGGTAATCGTTGCAGCGCTTCAGCCCTTCTGCGGGCGGTCCTTGGCGGTCGGAATGGCGCACGGCCACGGCTTTCAGCGTGTCATAGCTCCATCCCTCGGTCGCCGTGCCCGCGGGGAGGTAATTGACCTCGCCCATGATCAGCCCGTTGCCCGGCACCGCATAGCCCATATAGTCGGCGATCAACTCTGGGGCCGGAATGCAATCCACGTCGAGAAAGACAAGGCAATCGCCCATGGCCTCTGCCGCGACGGTATTGCGCGCGCGTGACAGCGGCAGTTCACGGCCCATGATCTGCACCTGCCGGATCGGGAAATCGGTCTGCGGGAGATCGTCATAAAGCCTGTCTTGCATGACCCCGATCACCAGTTCATCCGGCTGCCGGGTCTGACGGGTCAGGCCAAGGATCACATTGCGCAGGTGCGCCGCCCGCCCCCGCGCAAGCGTCAGCGCGCTGACTGTGGTGGTTTCAGGCACGGATAGGGTGAACGATGTCATGTAAATCTCCGGTTTCATTGGATTTTTCGGATAGCAACTGATCGGTCAGGCCGGTCAGCCAACGGGTGGTCTTAGCCGCGGCATCTTCGTCGACCAAAGCGCGTTGCAGGGCCGGGTCATGGGTATCGAACGTGCGTTGGATCGCCGCGCGCCATGCCCCGGCAGAGGACGGGAAATGCGGCAGATGATGCGCCGCCCCCGCGCGGTGCAGCGCCGCAGCCTTTTCGATCTGTTCATCGAAATAGCGCCACTCCGGCACGGCCAGCCACGGCGTCTCGGCGGCGAGGATCTGATGACAGGTGGTATTGCCTGTCGAGGCCACGACCATATCCGCCGCCGCCAGATAATCCGCCGCGTTATCGACCCAACCGTGATGGTGCAGGTTCGCAGGTTCGGTCGCATGCCAATCCCGCGCCATCCGACCGATGGTGACGAAAGCCGTCTCAGGCAGCGCCCGCGCCGCGATGCCAAAGGGCGCCGAGGCAAATCCGGTGCCGCCCCCGCCTGACATGACAACCACCATGCGCTGATCCGGCGCGATGCCAAGCTGGTCGCGCAACATCGCGCGCCGCGCCGGATCAGGTCGTTTTACGTCGACCCCCAAACCCCCGGCAAAATGCGTCTTTCCCATATGCCGCGCGGGCCAATCAGGCTGCGCCAGCGCCTTTGCAGCGGGGCAAAGTAAGCCAACCGCCCCGTCATAGGCCGCCTGATGCCCCGGATCGCTACGCTGGCCGTGTTGCAACACTTTCACATGCGGCACCGAACAAATCCGTGCCAGTTGGGCCACCTCCGCCGAGACATCGCTGATCATCAGCACCGGGTTGGCGCTGGCAAACCAAGAGGCCAGTTGCGCCATGGCCTGCCGAATGCCCGGCCAGCCGAGCGGCGCGCAATGCACCGTGTCCGGCGCGCTGGTGGTATCGTTGATGTCTTCGTATCCTGTGGGCTCAAAGAGCGACGGCAGGGCAATAAGCTCAACCTGCCGGGTGAAGGCGGGAAAGATATCGGGCTTGGCGCAAAAGACGGCCACCGGCTGGCTTTCCGGCAGCGCGTTGACCACCGCGGCGCAGCGTTCCGCATGGCCCCGGCCCTGATGGTGAACGAAGTAACCGATGGGCCGCGTCATTGCGCCACCATCTTGACCGGCGGCTCCATCGCGTTGAGGGCGAAACCAAAGGTCTCTAGCCCCTCCAAAACCCCCGCCGCATGGGCCGCGCGGGCATGGTAGAGCCGCCTGCCGCTCAGACGTTCGCGCAGCCCGTCCATCGCATTGCCAACCAAAATGCCCCGGCCCGGCCCATCCTCCACGGCCTGCAGCATATCGAAATCATTGCCACTGTCCCCGGCCACCACGACCCGGTCCATTGGCATGCCCAACCGCCGCGCCGCGGCACAGACCGCAGGGCCCTTACCCGCGGCCAAAGGCAAGACATCGATCAACCGCCCGTGAGAGGCCACGATCTGCGCCGCCACACCACGCCGTGCCAGATGGCGTTCCAACCGGCGCGCGGTGCGCATGTCGCCGAAACCGCTGAGCTTCCAGCGCCGCTGTTCGACCCGTGCCTGCCAGTTAAAGCCGAACTCCTTCAGGGCGCGCTCCACCCTTTCGCGCTGCCATCCGGAGTCGAGTTTTTGGGCGAAACGCTCATCCAGACAAAGCCGCCCTTCCGCATCGGGCAAATAGACCTCAGTGCCGACAGAGGTGATGAAAACGCGCGGGCTTGGCAGGTTCCAATCGCGCAGGATGCGGCGGGCCTCCGGCAGGCTGCGGCCCGTGGCCACGGCAAACATCGGACGGTCGCGGGCGATCCATGCGTTGAACAAAGCAGCGGAAGGCGCGCAGCCGGTCAGCGTGTTGTCGATGTCGCTGGCCAGCATGACCGACGCTTGCGCCGTCACTGGCGCGGGGTTGCAAATATCCTCGCAGATTTGCTGCACCTCTTCGGCCCATTTCGACCAATCGTAGCGCCCGACAAGGGCACGCCCGGCATGCGCTGCATCGGACCAGAACGCAGGCTCGTCCAAAAGCTTCAACAGCGCCGCCTCTATCGCCTCCACATCGCGGGGCGGCACACAGATGCCATGGCCAAGGTCCGCCACTATATCGGCAGGCCCACCCTCTTGCGTCGCCACCACCGGCAACCCATGAGAGGCCGCCTCCAACATGGTCAGGCCAAAGGGTTCATGCAGCGCGAGGTTCACGAAAACCCCGCCCGTTTGCGCCGCGCGGTCATAAAGTGCGGCCACATCGCCCTGCGTATGACTGGGCGGCAATGCCACTTTGCCCCGCAACGCTGGCACCTCGAGCGTCTCGCGCAGGCCGAGCAGTTCCGCATGGGCCTCTGCATTCGCCTGTAGCGCATCGCCGTGCTGCCCGGCGAGGATCACAAGGTTCGCCCGCGCCTGTAGCGCAGGGCTGTCCGCATAGACCCGCGCCAAGGTCGCAAGGTTCTTGCGGGCTACGGGGCGCGCCACGGCCAGCAGCGTAGGGCGGTCGGGATCGCTCAGCCTATCCGCCAGCAAGGCGCGGCCCGCCCCGGGCTCTGCCGGGCGGCGCAGCGACACACCCGGAGAGACACGGTGCACCCGCGCCTGCGCATCCGCCCCATAGGCGGCGACCTGCACCTCTGCCTCATCGCGCGAAGACAGCACCACCGCATCCGCCTCTAGCAGCGCGCGCCGTTCCGCCGCGACCCGGTCGGTATCTACTGCAGGCCCCGATTTGCTCAGCGCCAGCGAATGCGGGGTATAGATCACCGGGATGCCGAACCGCGCGCGCGCCTCCAGTGCCAATTGCGCCGCATCGGCAAAATGCGCGTGGATCACATCCGGCAACCGCTGCGTCTGCGCCAAATCCTCTAGAAAAGCATCCACCAGTGCGGGAATTTCCGCGGCGAGGTTTTCTTTGCTCAGATACCCCCGCTGCGCGGTCCAAAGCCGCCGGATCGACAGGCTGCGGCTGACCTGTTGTTCGGTCTGCGCGTGAACCGCCCCGAGCGTCGGCTCATCGAAAGCACGGGTCACGATCTGCACCAAATCCACATCACCCCGTGCCGCCTGCGCGCGGGCGGCCCCCAAGATATAGGCGATGTGACCGCCGGTATCTTCGGTCACGCCATAGTTGACAGACGGCGCCGTGAGGCAGCCCCCGAGGGCAATGTGGCAAATGAACATGAATGGGTCTCCTTATGGAGAGGTGACCCCCCTCGCGCCCGCTCCGTTCCGATAACAAATGTTAATGCATACATTTCTCGACGGCGGGCATGGCGGTCCTAGCTTCTAGCCACTGTACCCTGCCCAGCCCCAATCAGAGCCCGCCAATGCCTTCCCAGATCCCTCCGCGCTATCTGTTCATCGGCGGGCTGCACCGCTCTGGCACGTCGTTGGTCAATCGGCTGGCCAATGCCCTGCCCGGCGCGGGCGGCATCACCGGATCGGCAGCGCCCGAGAATGAAGGCGTCTATCTGCAAGGGGCCATCCCCCACACGGCGCAATCCGGGCGGCCCATGCATTTCGCCACCAATCCACAGGAACATCTGACCGAGGCCCACCCGCTCAACACTTTGGAGACAAAGACCCGGCTGACGCAGGACTGGGCGCCGTGGTTCGCCCCCGACCTGCGCTGGCGGGTTGAGAAATCGCCGGTGAACCTGACCCGCATGCGGTTGATGCAGCACCTCTTTCCGATGTCGCAATTCATCGTGGTCCTGCGCCACCCCGAAGCGGTCGCGGCCTCCGTCGCCGCATGGGTCGATGCCCCGCCACAGGCGTTGATCGATCACTGGATCGCGGCGCAGGCGCAGATGTTGGGCGACCTGCCCTATCTCCATGCGGTGATGGTGCTGCGCTACGAGGATATCGTCGCCGACGCCCCCCGCGCCCTGCGCCGGATCGCGCGTTTCATTGACCTCTCCGAGGCGGCGCAGCCCGAAGGCATCGCGGATGGCAACCAAAGCTATACCGGGGTCCCGCAGATGACGGCGGAACAGGCGGAGGAAGCCGCGCGGTGGGGCTATGCCCCCGGGTTGCAGGTCTCACCTTGGCCCGGCCTGATCCAACACCCGCTGCGCGCCGTGCGGGAGGCGGTCGCAGCGGCCTGATCCGTTAGCCGTTGCCAAACACCCCGGTCAGCGCGCGTTTGACGATGCCCCGCACGCCCGGGCGTTTTTCGCGGGCAAAGGGCAGCGGGCGGCAGACCTCGATCGCGGCCACGCCCACGCGCGCGGTCAGCGCGCCGTTCACCAGCCCTTCGCCAAAACGTCGGCTCAGCTTGGCCACGATGGAGCCCCCCAAAAGCGGCTCGATCAGGTCGTCGCCCACCGCCACGGCCCCGGTGGCGACCAGATGCGACAGCACTGCGCGGGTCAGCCGCCACGAGCCGAAAAAGCCCGAACGCCCGCCATAGATCTCGGCAATGCGGCGGATCATCCGCAGGTTGCTGCTGAGCGCCGCGGCCACATCAGCCAGCGCCAAGGGGACCAGCGCGGTGACGGCGGCGACCTGCCGGGCGGCGGCCTCGACCTCGCGGGTGGCGGCGCGGTCGAGGGGGGCTAGAACCTCGCTCTCGGCCAGCCCTAGCAGCGCCTCGGCATCGAATTGATCGCCGCGCAGTTCGGTCAGCCGGTCGCGGCCCCAGCGGGTGTCTTCACGGTGTTTGTAAAGCGTTTCCAGCCGATCCGTCACGCTGCGTGCGGCGGCCAAATCCCCCTGTGCCAGCGCCTCGCCCGCGTCATGGCGCAGCCCGTCCAGCCGCGCCAGACGCCCAAAGGCCGCCATTTCGCGCAGCGACAGCAGCAGTAGCACCAGCAAGAACGCCCCGATCAGCAGCGTCATCGCCCAGCCCAGCAGCGGATAGCGCGCCATCAGGTCGGTCACGAAGGTCCAAGCCGCGATTGACACCAGCGCCGTCACCAGCGCCCCGGCCAGCGCCCAGAACATCCGCACCAGCCGCGAGGGTTTGCGCGCGGCGAGCCGTGCCGCGATCTGCATCGCTTGGCCCTTGGGCGGCGGCGCTTCCACGTCCAACTCTGGCACAGCAGGCGCGTCGGCGACCGAGGGCTGGGGCTTGGCGTCTTCTTCTAGGTCGAACAGGATCGGTCCCCGGGCCATCAGGCGGCCTCCCTTTGCCAGTGCAATGTTAGATCGGGCAGCCCTTCGTCATTGGCGCTGCCATCGCCGCGTGCGGTTTCGGCAAACCCGTGGTGGCGGTAAAAAGCGATGGCCTCTGCATTGGCCTGAAATGTCCAGCAAGTCAGTGCCTTATGGCGCGTCTTTAACCTTTTCAACAAGGCCGAGCCAATGCCCCGTCCACGCGCCGCCTGCGACACATAAAGCGCATCCAACTCGCCGCCCTCACAGGCCGCGAAACCGGCGATCCGGCCTGACTGCTCGGCCACCGTGACCCAGCCGCGGGCGATCATTGCGTCAGCGTGGGCAATATCCTCAGCCGCCGTATGAATGCGCGGCAACCATTTGGTATCACGGGCAAAATCGCTCATGATGCCGCCCACCGCGCCAGCGTCGAGGGGTTGCGCGAGGCGCAGGGTGGCGGGGCGGGTCAGCACCGCGGTCATAGCCGGTCCCCGATCAGAAATTCAGCCGCGCGGTCGAGCCGAATATGGGGCGGGCCGTCGCCGGGGCGCAGGTCCAACACCGCCGGCGCAAAACGCATGATCTGGTAATCCGCGCCCAGCCATTCCTGCGCGCCCTGCCGGGCGGGGGTCAGCAAATGCGCCGGGTCTTCGGGCAACTCTCCGGGGTAGAATGCCGCCTGCCGCCCGCGTGTTTCATCGTCGTTCAAAAGCGTGCCGCGCACCACGTCGAGCGGCTCTCCACCATGGGTCATCACGTCTTCGGTCGTGGCGCGCAGGCTGGCGATGGCCATCGCCCGCGTGCCCGCGCCTGCGTATTGCGCCCGGTCCCGCGCGTCACGGATCAGCGCCTGCATGATGCCGCTCAACCGTGGGTGCTGGCTGTGGTGCAGGTGGTCGGCCTTGGTGGCCGCAAACAGGATTTTCTCAACCCGCTTGCCGCGCAGCAGGCTGGTCAGGAAGTTGTTTGTCCCCGGACGGAAGGCGCCCAGAATATCAGCCATCGCGCCGCGCAGATCTTCGACCGCGCGCGGCCCTTGGTGGATCGCGCCAAGCGCGTCGACCAGCACCACCTGCCTGTCGATCCTAGAAAAATGATCCCGGAAGAAGGGCTGCACCACCTGTTTCTTATAGGCCTCGAACCGCCGCGCCATTTCGCGGATCAGCGACTTACGCGGTGCCCCGTCTGAGCCCGGCAGCGGCGCGAAGGTCAACACCGGTGAGCCTGCAAGGTCACCGGGCAGCAGAAACCGCCCCGGCGTACAGTCGGAATAGCCATTGGCGCGGGCGGTTTGCAGATAATCGGCAAAGCTGTCGGCAAGCCTGCGGGCGGTGGTTTCTTCCAACTCGGCATGGGGGTCGGTCTGCTCGGCCAACGCGCGGTAGCCCGCCGCCTCCTCACGCGAGGCGATACGCTCAATCACCTGCGCCGACCATTCGGCGTAGGAGACATCCATCAGCGCCAGATCAAGCAGCCATTCGCCGGGGTAATCCACGATATCCAGATGCAGCGTGCGCGGCCCTTGCAGCCCCGCCAGCAGCCCATTGGGCCGCACCTTGAGCGACAGCCGCAGTTCCGAAATCGCCCGCGTGCTTTCCGGCCAATGCGGCGTCTTGCCGGTCAGCGCGGCGAGGTGGTTCTCATAGTCAAAACGCGGCACGGTATCGTCGGGCTGTGGCTGCAAAAACGCCGCCTCTATCCGCCCTTCGGAGGCCGCCAACAGCCCCGGCATCCGCCCCCGGTCCAGCAGGTTCGCCACCAGCGAGGTGATGAAAACCGTCTTGCCCGAGCGCGCAAGACCCGTGACCCCAAGCCGGATTACCGGCTCGAAAAACGTCTCTCCCACCGTGTCGGTGACATTCTCAAACTGCCGCCAAATGCCGTCGGCAATGCCTGTGATACCCAAAGCTGCGCCCGTCCCCTTGCCTTTGCCGTTAACATAGGGTCGGCAGCCGGGGATTGCCAGAAGCGCCCGCCCGCGCTAAGGCCCCGTCCATGCCCAGATATGCCTTGAAAATCGAATACCACGGTGCGCCCTTCAATGGGTGGCAACGTCAGGTTGACCAACCCACGGTACAAGGCGCGATCGAGGCCGCCTTGGCCAAGTTGGAGCCGGGCGCGCATACCATCGCCGCCGCCGGGCGCACCGATACCGGCGTGCATGGGCTGGCGCAGGTCGCCCATTGCGACATGGCCCGCGACTGGCGGCCCTTTCGTCTGGGCGAAGCGCTGAGTTATCACCTGAAACCGCAGCCCATTGCGATCACCGATTGCGTGCTGGCCCCCGAAAATTTTCACGCCCGTTTCTCGGCGCTAGAGCGCCGCTATCACTTCCGCATCCTCAGTCGGCGTGCCCCGGCGGTGCATCAGGCGGGGCTGGTTTGGCAGATCAAACATGGCTTGGATGTAGAGGCGATGCAGGCGGCGGCGGATCTCTTGGTGGGTAAACATGATTTCACCACCTTCCGCTCAACCGTCTGTCAGGCGGAAAGCCCGGTGAAAACGCTGGACCGCTTGCAGGTCTCTCAGGTCGAGACCATGGCCGGGACGGAATATCATTTCGACGTGCGCGCGCGGTCTTTCCTGCACAATCAGGTGCGCAGCTTCGTCGGCTCGCTGGAGCGTGTCGGCGCGGGCTCTTGGAGCGTGGCGGATATGGGGACGGCGCTTGCGGCAAAGGACCGTGCGGCCTGTGGGCCGGTCTGCCCGCCGCAGGGGCTTTATCTGGCGCATGTGAGCTATCCGGTGGACCCGTTTGCCAAAGCCTAACGAGGTCCATCGCCTCCCCGCGGGGTGGCGATGCTACGCTAATTTCATGCCACTTTATGGCGCAACCATGGGTGGGCTTTTCGTCGTGTTCCGCCCGTTGCTAAATCGCCTCCCCGACCGGGCGGGCAGGCGATGGTCCGGCGCCTTCGGCTTGTTTCCGGACCCGTAAGCACCCTTACGGCAAAGGCGTCCACGTCCCGTGGAACTTGCCCTCTTCGCTTATCCGCTCGAACCCATGCGCGCCGAAGAAATCGCGCTGAGCTTGGATCATATTGGCCGTGCCGCGCGCCCGGCGCATGCTATCATACCACGCGAGCGCCGCCGACAGCGCAGGCAGCGCCACGCCGAGCAGCGCGCCCGCCGCCACCACACGCCGCAACGCGGGAACGCTCTCTTCCAGCCGTTTGCGCATGGCGGGGGCAAGGATCAGATGCCCGCCCGGCAACTCACCCCGGAAGGCGTCGGCAAACTCGTCCAACAGCGCCGAGCGGATGATGCAGCCCGCCCGCCAAATCTCGGAAATCCGCGCCATGTCGAGGGACCAGTCGAACTCCTCCGAGGCCGCAGAAAGAATGCGAAAGCCCTGCGCGTGGCCGATGATCCGCCCCGCCAAAAGCGCCATTTCCAGATCGTCCACCTCAGGCAGTGGCGCGTCTTGCACGCCTTCGGCCAGCAACGGTTCGGCCATCTCGCGCACGGCCTTTTCGCTCGACCAGCCACGCGCGCCGACGGCGGCTTCGATGGTATTGGCCGATTGCCCCATCTTGAGCGCTTCGATCAAGGTCCAGCGCCCGGTGCCCTTCTGCCCCGCCTGATCGCGGATCACGTCGACCATCGGCGTGCCGCTTTGGGCATCGACCGACAAAAGCGCGGCTGCCGACACTTCGATCAGATAGGAATTCAGCGGCCCCTTGCGCCAGTCGGCGAAAAGGTTGCCGATCTCCACCGCGCCCTGCCCGCCTGCATCCCGCAGCAGGCCGTAGACTTCGGCGATCATCTGCATGTCGGCATATTCGATACCGTTATGCACCGTCTTGACGAAATGCCCCGCCCCGTCGGGGCCCAGATGCGCCACGCAGGGGGAGCCTTCGAAATGGGCGGCAATCGTCTCGGCCATCGGTTTGAACTGGGTCCAAGAATGATCGCTGCCGCCCACCATCATCGACGGGCCATTACGCGCCCCGGCCTCTCCGCCCGACACGCCCATGCCGACGAAGTGCAGACCGGTGCCGTCCAATGCGGCACTGCGGCGGCGGGTGTCGTGGAAATCGGCGTTGCCGCCGTCGATCAAGGTGTCGCCCTCATCCAGCAGCGGTTTGATCGTCTCGATCATCGCATCGACCGGTGCGCCAGAGGGGATCATGAACAAGATGCTGCGCGGGCGGGCGATGGCGGCGACGAAATCTTCCAGTCGCTCGGTCCCGATCAGGCGCTCGGCCAGCGGGCCGGCTTCGTCAAGGAAAGGCGCGATCCACTCTGCCTCACGATTGCTCACCGCCACGGTAAAGCCGTTGTCGGCCAAGTTCAGCGCCAGAGCAGAGCCCATGGTGCCCAGCCCGTATACCCCGATATCGGCGCCTGCCCCCCGTGCCGCGCCCCCGTCCGCCTGCGTGCCAGTTGCCATAACGATCATGCCTCATTTCTAGCCGGTCATACTGCCAAGCCCGCCGATCCGGCGCGCCGCAGTTTGATTTGCGTTCGGGAACACTATATAATGCGGGGATAACAAGAAAAACACCCGACCGAGGCATAGTTCTGTAATGACACAAGTATTTAGACGCGCTTGGGAGGATATGGTCCTTCCTATTTTCAAACGTCCCCGCCGCGTGCAGGTGGCGGCCCTTTGCTACCGCGAGTCCGAGGCAGGCAAAAAGGTGCTGCTGATCACCAGCCGTGACACGGGCCGCTGGATTTTGCCCAAGGGCTGGCCGATCGACGGGTTGGACGGTGCCGGAGCCGCCTTGCAAGAAGCATGGGAAGAGGCTGGGGTGACAAAAGCCGACATCGAATCCGATCCGATGGGCATTTTCGACTATGACAAGGGCCTCGGCGAAGGCTTGACCGTGCCCGTGACCACACAGGTCTATCTCACTCGCGTGCGCGATCTAAGCGAGGAATACCCCGAAGCGGGCATGCGCAAGCGCGCGTGGTTCACGCCCCAAGAGGCGGCGGAACTGGTGGATGAGCCTGATCTTAAAGCAATCTTATCTGCCTTTCACTAAAGCCTAATGGCATCGGGTCTCGGCCCGGTGCCCCATTGCCCTTCCCCAACAGCCAATGCCGCCCTCCGCCGAATGTTACAATTTTGTGACAGGGTGACTTGCGCCCTCGATAGCCTTATGTCACCCCCCGCTTAACGTTAGGATCGTTGGGAGATCATACAGGAATGGCAACGGAACCGCAGGGCAGCCAGTGGAAGACGCTGGACAAGGACCTCAACCGCATTTCGCAAGTCGAACTGGCCGCGACCTATGTCGCCCGCCCCCTCGTGGCGCCGGGCATTGCGCTGGCCTTTATCGTGGTGGCAGGTGCCGTTGCGGCGGTCTTCTTCGGGCATCAGCCCTCTAGCTTTGTCGTGATCGCGGCGGCGATCTTCGGCGCCTATATGGCGGTGAATATCGGCGCGAACGACGTGGCCAACAACATGGGCCCCGCCGTGGGCGCCAATGCGCTGACCATGGGCGGGGCGATCGTGATTGCGGCCTTGTGCGAATCCGCCGGTGCCTTGCTGGCGGGGGGCGATGTCGTCTCGACCATTTCCAAGGGCATCATCGACCCGGCCAGCGTGGCCGACACGCGCATCTTTGTCTGGGCGATGATGGCAGCGCTGGTGTCTTCCGCGCTTTGGGTAAACCTTGCCACATGGGTCGGCGCGCCGGTGTCGACGACCCATTCGGTCGTGGGCGGTGTCATGGGCGCGGGCATCGCAGCTGCGGGCCTTGGCGCGGTCAACTGGAGCTCGATGAGCATGATCGCCGCAAGCTGGGTGATCTCTCCCGTGTTGGGCGGTGCCGTGGCGGCGATGTTCCTTGCGTTCATCAAGGCACGGATCCTGTATCAAGACGACAAAATCGCCGCCGCGCGCACATGGGTGCCGGTGCTCGTGGGTCTGATGGCCGGGGTCTTTGCGGCCTATTTGGCGCTGAAGGGCCTCAAGAAAATCATCAGTATCGACATGCCCATGGCCTTGATCATCGGGCTGGTGACGGGGCTGGTGGTCTATGCCATCTCCGCCCCGTTGATCCGCCGCGCGTCCGAGGGGATGGAGAACCGCAACCGCTCGGTCAAAACGCTTTTTGGCCTGCCGCTGGTGCTGTCTGCCGCCCTTCTCAGCTTTGCGCATGGGGCCAATGACGTGGCCAATGCGGTGGGGCCGCTGGCTGCGATCGTACATGCGACAGAGTTCGGCGGCTTTGAGGATAAGGTCAGCATTCCCACATGGGTCATGATCATCGGCGCCTTCGGCATCTCCTTTGGTCTGTTCCTTTTTGGGCCGAAACTGATCCGCATGGTCGGCAGCCAGATCACCAAGCTGAACCCGATGCGCGCCTATTGCGTGGCCCTTTCGGCGGCGATCACCGTGATCGTGGCAAGCTGGCTGGGCCTGCCTGTGTCCTCCACCCATATCGCTGTGGGCGGGGTATTTGGCGTGGGCTTTTACCGCGAATGGCATATGGAGCGGCGCCTGCGCCGGATCGGCGGCCAAACCAGCGAAGTGAAACGCATCGCCAAGGAAGAGCGCCGCCGCCGCAAGCTGGTGCGCCGGTCGCATTTCATGACCATCGTCGCGGCTTGGGTAATTACCGTGCCCGCCGCGGCCCTGCTCTCTGCCATGGTCTTTTGGGTGCTCAACACCCTCGTGAACTGAGGTCAGGCGCGTCCGCGCCTTACCCCTCTTGCTGGTCCTGCCCTGCTGCCATCTCGGCCCGCAGGGCGGTGACCGGCAAATGCGGCAGCCCCTCGCCTGCAAGCTCTGCCCAGCCCATCACCCGCAAGACCATATCCGTTACCGGTGTCGCCCGGCCAAGCGCCTGCCCGCGGCGCTGCACCTCGCCTTGCAACGCGTCGATCTCGGTCGGGCGGAGGGCGGCAAGGTCTTGCGCCATGGAGGTCCGCGCCTGCGGATCAATCTGCAACATGGCAGAGGCGATGCGTGTGAACAGCGGTGTCGGCAGGCGCAACAGAGCCGGGACCAGCCGCGCCGGGATTGGCGTGGTCATAGCAGGGCGGATCTTCTCTGCCCGCAGAATGGCAAGCGCCTCGGCCCATTGATCGGCCATCAGCCGCCGCCACGCCCGATCCTGCAACTGGGCTTGCAACGGCAGACCGCTTAGCGCGTTCAGCGCGTTGTTGAGGTTCATCAGGAACTTACCCCATTGCAGGGCCGTGATATCCGCGTGTTCCACCACCTTCAGATCCGGCAACGACAGCCGCGCCGCCAGATCCGCCGGTCCGCCCTCGATCACCAGATCGCCCGAGCTTGCCCGGTGGTAGCACCCCTGCCCCATGGCCACGACGTTGAAGGGCACCAGCCCCGCCCGCAGATCATGCTGCGACAGATGCTGCGCCAAAATCGCCCGGTTGCCCATGCCGTTTTGCAAGCTAATAACCTGCACGCCCTGCGCCGTGTGGCGGGCGATCTGCCGGGCGATGTTTTCGGTGTCGCGCGATTTGACCGTGACCAACACGATATCGGCATCGCGCAGACAGGTCTCATCACCCGCAAGGGTCAGATCATCCGCCGAGAGGTAGCGGGCCATGCCGCCAAAATCGGTCAACGTCAGCCCGTGGGTGCGGATCTCGGCCTGAATACGAGGCCGGGCCAGCAGGGTTACGGAATGCCCCGCCCCGGCCAGCAACCCGCCGATGAAACAACCGATCGCCCCCGCGCCCGCGACAACGATGCGGGGGCCGTCGCTCATGCCCCCAGACACCAGCGCATGACGGCTTTTTGGGCGTGCAGACGGTTTTCGGCCTCATCAAAGATCACCGAATGTGGGCCATCCATGACCGAGCTTGTCGCCTCATCATCGCGGTGGGCGGGCAGGCAATGCATGAAGAGCGCGTCAGGTTTCGCCAGCGCCATCAGCGCGTCGTTCACCTGATAGCCACGCAGCTGGTTGTGCCGCCGTTCGCGGGCCGATTGCGGATCATGCATGCTGACCCATGTGTCGGTCACCACCAGATCGGCGCCCTCGACAGCCTTTTGCGGATTGCGTTCGACGGTATAAAGCCCGTCGAGCGCCGCTTCAGGGTCCAGCGGCTCGGGGCCGGTAAAGACGAGATCAAAGTCGAACTGTTTCGCCGCATGGGCAAAGCTGGCAAAGACATTGTTGCCGTCGCCCGACCAGACCACCTTGCGCCCCTTGATCGGGCCGCGGTGTTCCTCAAACGTCTGAATGTCGGCCATGATCTGGCAGGGGTGCGTGCGGTTGGTCAGCCCGTTGATCACCGGCACGGTGGCATGTTCGGCCATATCAAGCAGCGTCTGCTCTTCGAAGGTGCGAATCATGATCATGTCGACATAGCGCGACAGCACGCGGGCGGTGTCGGCGATGGTCTCTCCATGGCCAAGCTGCATGTCCGCCCCCGAAAGGACCATGGTCTGCCCGCCCATCTGACGCACGCCCACGTCAAAAGACACGCGCGTCCGGGTCGAAGGTTTTTCAAAGATCAGCGCGACCATGTGGTCTTTCAGCGGCTGATCTTCATCCGCCGCGCCGCGCGGGCGGCCTTGGCGCGCGGCCTTCATGGCGGCGGCGTTGTCGATGATCTGCCGCAAATCGGCGGGGTCGGTTTGGTGGATATCAAGAAAATGGTTCATCTGTCGTCTCTGTCTTGCGGGTTTAAGGCCACGGCCTCCGGTGCCCGAGGAATATTTTAGGTGAATGGCGTTCAGGCCGGGGTCAGCGCACGCGCGATGGCATCAAGGCGGGTCACGGCCTCGGCGATCTCATCGTCGGAAATGGTCAGCGGCGGCAGAAGGCGGATCACATTGTCCGCGGCGGGTACGGTGATCAGGTCATGGTCATAGCCCGAGGCGACCACATCCGCATTCGCCACTTTGCATTTCAGCCCCAGCATTAGCCCCGCGCCACGGACCTCTTCAAAGACACCCGGATGCTCTGCCACCAGCCCCTCAAGGCGCTGACGCATCAGCCCCGCTTTGCGGTTCACCTCTGCCAGAAAGCCCGCGTCGGCGACCACATCCAGCACGGCGCAGCCCACGGCACAGCCCAGCGGGTTGCCGCCATAGGTCGACCCATGGGTGCCAGCAGTCATGCCCGACGCGGCCTTTTCGTTGGCCAGCACCGCGCCCAACGGAAAGCCCCCGCCGATGCCCTTGGCGACCATCATGATATCGGGTGTCACCCCGGCCCATTCATGGGCAAAGAGCCGTCCGGTCCGGCCAACGCCGCATTGCACCTCGTCCATAATCAGCAACAGCCCATGTTGGTCACAAAGCGCGCGCATCTGCTGCAACTCGGCATCCGGCACGGCGCGGATGCCGCCTTCGCCCTGAACCGGCTCCACCATGATGGCGGCGGTTTTATCGGTGATGGCGGCCTCCAGCGCGTCACTGTCGCCAAGATCGAGATGTACGAAACCCGGCAGCAGCGGGCCGAAACCTTTGGTCATTTTCTCAGACCCCGCCGCGGCAATCCCGGCAGATGAACGGCCGTGGAACGACCCGCTGAAAGTGATGATCTCAACCCGCTCGGGCTGGCCTGCTTCATAGAAATACTTGCGCGCCATCTTCACGGCCAACTCGCAAGCCTCGGTCCCTGAATTGCAGAAAAATGCCGTGTCGGCAAAAGTCTCGGCCACCAGCCGGTCAGCCAGCGCCTCTTGCTGCGGGATGTGGTAAAGGTTTGACGTGTGCCACAGCGCTTGGGCCTGATCCGTCAGCGCCTTCACCAGCGCTGGATGCGCATGACCAAGCGCGTTCACTGCGATCCCCGCGCCAAGGTCGAGAAAACGTCGCCCATCCGCCTCGATCAGCCATGTGCCTTCGCCTTTGACAAAGGTCAAAGGGGCGCGATTGTAGGTTGGCAGAACGGAAGGGATCATCTGTTTGTCCTTGAAAGAGGGCCGCGTCACGCCGGTAAAAGGGCATGGGGCTGGCGCAGGGTCAATGGGATTTGGTTGTTTTTGAAAGGGTGCAGCATGTCTGCTGCGAGATCAGGCCATCACGCCGCCCCCTAAAGGGCGCCATGTTTATCGAACGAAGCGTCGTCGGATGGAATATGTGGCACATTTGATCATGGGCCTTGCATAGCCGCCCTTCATCCCCCACGTAAAGCCCCAATCGCAGCGCGCCGCCCTCAAGGGGCATCGGCGCTTGCACCTGCGGCCCCAGAAGATAAAATGGGGGCCGATACACTGACAAAGCGGTCCGGGCTATGGGGCCGCTTTTTAACTGGGGAACCCCGTATGTCCTGGACTGATGAGCGCGTAGAGACACTTAAAAAGATGTGGGGCGAAGGCCAGTCCGCCAGCCAGATCGCGAAAGAACTGGGCGGGGTGACGCGCAATGCCGTGATCGGCAAGGTGCACCGTCTGGGCCTGTCGAACCGTACCGCCGGGGCACCCGCCGCCGCAGCGGCTGCCAAGCCAGAGCCCAAGGCCAAGCCCGCAGCGCCCAAAGCCGAGGCCAAGCCAAAGCCCGCCGCCAAGCCAGCAGCGGAACCCGAGGCCGAAGCCGCCCCTGCGCCCGAAGCCGAAGAGCCCGCCGCAGCCCCGGCGCCCAAGCCCAACCTGCCCGCGCGCAAACAGATCATCCCCGCAGGCCAACCGCTGCCGCCGCAGCCTTCGGCCAATGAGATCAGCCCAGAGGCGCTCGCCAAGGTCAGCGAAATCGAGAAGAAGGCCAAGAAGATCGGCCTGATGGAACTGACCGAGCGGACCTGCAAATGGCCCGTCGGCGACCCCGCGACCGATGACTTCTGGTTCTGCGGCCTGCCCGTACAACAGGGCAAACCCTATTGCGAGGCCCACGTCGGCGTCGCTTTCCAACCCATGAGCGCCCGGCGCGACCGCCGCCGCTAAGACTGGCAAGATGCAATGAAAAAGGCGGGCGGGCGTGATTGCCCTGCCCGCCTTTTCTTTGCCTCAAGGCAAAATTAGCGCAGTTTCGGCGGTTTCGCCGGATCACTGCCCGGGGCCATCCGTGGCGTGTTCTGCAAAGGCTCCATCTGCGGCAGGTCAAAGCGCAGGCCAACGCGGGCCAGTTTTTCGACCACCGCATCGTTGGGACCAAAGAAGCCCACATCCATCGCCCCTGCCTCGATCCCCGAAAAGGTCAGCGCCTCTGAGGCTGCCCGCACCAGCGCATCCTGCGCGCGGGGGATCGCGCCGACGAAGGCCAGCAGATGCCCGCGCCCGCCGCCGGTATATTCGACCCCAACGAGGAAGGCCCCTGCCGCCATGCCGGTCGCTGTTGCCAGCTTGGCGTCGATCGCGGCGATCAGCGTCTCTGGCAGCCCCTGCGGGGGGAACACCTGATCGATGCCCGCCTCCACTTCACCCGGGGCATGGGCCAAGGTGCTGCGCAGCCAGTCCAACGCCTCGGCAGGCAACAGGATTTCCGACGGGGCCACGCCGATGTTCACCGCCATACCAAGCGGCTGGCCCTCCAACATCGCGGCAATCGACCGACCCGAAAGCGCCACATAGGGAGACGCCTCCCCCACATGGGCCGAGAGCCGCGCGGCGCGGTCGAAAACCATGACATAGCTGTCCTCGAGCAACACCGGGCTGATCTGATCGCCCTGCGGTTCATCCTCCAACAACATGAAAAGCTCAACATCCGCGATACGCTCGTAAAAGCGCAGGCGGGCAGCATCATCGTCGGGAGCGGCCATCATCGCGGCATGGGCTTGGTCCAGCGGGGTCGGCTCAATCAACCGGGCTGTCTTAAGGTCAGCTTGGGGGTCAGTTTGGCGGTCGGTCATTCATCACCTCGGACACGGCGGCGCGCAGACGGGGCAAGACCTCTTCCGCGAACCAGGGATTCTTGTTCAACCATCCGGTATTGCGCCAAGACGGATGAGGCAAGGCAAAGACCCCCGGTGGATGATCCCGCCACCCCGCGACGGCCTCGGTCACATTGCGGAATCCGGGCAGGTGATACTTCATCGCATAGGCCCCGATCAGCACCGTCAGACGCAGGTCGGGCAGCATCTCGAGCACGGGCTTGCGCCAAGTTTGGGCACAGATACGCGGCGGCGGCAGGTCACTGCCCTTGGCGTCATAGCCCGGAAAGCAAAAGCCCATCGGCACGATGGCAACACGGTTGCGGTCATAGAATGTCGCCTCGTCCAAGCCCAACCAGTCGCGCAGACGGGTGCCGGACATGTCCCAAAACGGCTTGCCCGCCTCATGCACCCGTTTGCCGGGCGCTTGGCTGGCA
Organism: Sulfitobacter sp. LC.270.F.C4; assembly: GCF_032922545.1. Lineage (NCBI taxonomy): Bacteria > Pseudomonadati > Pseudomonadota > Alphaproteobacteria > Rhodobacterales > Roseobacteraceae > Sulfitobacter > Sulfitobacter sp. LC.270.F.C4. The sequence continues at coordinate 2,683,933 of NZ_CP136692.1, forward strand.
ATCAGCAGCCGCGCGCCGGGTTTGAACCAGACGATGGGCCGTGGGCGATGCTGGGTCGCCGTCACGGCAAAACGCTCGGCACAAAGGCGGCAGGCCGCCAGATCATCTCGGATATCCTTCATGAGGAGGAGATAAGCGGTAGGGCCGAAAGATAAAGGGCCGCAACAGATCACTTCGACAAATATCGAAATAAAGCTTGCGTAAGGCTGACATTTCGATATTTCTAGAATCATGAAACAAGAATCCGCAACCCCCGCCCTCACCCTCGCCGCCAGCAGCTTTGCAGCACTTGGATCGGAACAGCGCCTCTTGGTGCTGCGCACCTTGGTGCGCGCCGGATCGGCGGGGCTGAGCATCGGCACGCTGGGCGAACGCACTGGGGTGACCGGCTCGACCCTGACGCATCACCTGAAACTCTTGGCCTCTGCCGGATTGGTGAAACAAGAAAAGCAAGGCCGCAGCACAATTTGCGCCGCCGTCGCCTATGAAGAAGTGCAGGCGCTGGCGAATTTCCTGCTCACCGAATGCTGCGCAGACGCAATCAACGAATGTACGGAGCACGATCATGGCTGAAACCACGCAATCCCCTCCCGTGCTCCATCGACTGGCGTTCTTGAAAGGCGCTTGGGGCATCACCTTGGCTCTTCTTGCCCTCATCGCCCTGCTGGATCCCCCGCAAATCGTGCCGACCGTTACCTTCACCGCCGAGGCGCTTTTGGGCACCGCCCCGTTCATCGCCTTCGCCGTGCTGGCCGTGGCATATCTCAAAGCCAGCGGCGCCGAGAGCCTGCTCGCCCGCGCATTTGAGGGCAATCCGGCCCGGATGGTGGTCATGGCCGCCGCCCTTGGCGGGCTGTCGCCCTTTTGCAGCTGCGAGGTGATCCCCTTTATCGCTGCCCTGCTCGCCGTTGGCGCCCCGCTGGGTGCGGTTATGGCCTTCTGGCTTGCCTCCCCCTTGATGGATCCGGCGATGTTCGCGATCACCTCCGGCACGCTGGGGTTCGATTTCGCCGTGGCGAAAACCATCGCAGCACTCGGCGTTGGCATGTTCGGCGGCTTCACCGTCTTGGCCCTATCGCGGACCCCGCTCTTTAATGATCCGCTGCGCGCCCAGCCCGCGAAAAGCAGCTGCTGTTCTTCGGCCAAACCCTTCTCCGGCGCGCCGGTTTGGAAGTTCTGGCAAGAGGCCGAGCGCCGCGCGAGCTTTAGCGACACGGCGCTGACCAACGCGGTTTTCCTCGTGAAATGGCTTACGCTCGCCTATGTGGTCGAAGCCTTGATGCTGACCTACGTGCCCGCAGAATGGATCGCCAATATCTTGGGCGGCACCGGGATCATGCCCATCATACTCGGCGCTTTGGTGGGGGCACCGGCCTATCTCAACGGCTATGCCGCGGTCCCCTTGATCGACGCGCTGTTGGCCCAAGGCATGACCCAAGGCGCGGCCATGTCCTTTGTCATCGCAGGCGGGGTCAGCTGCATCCCGGCGGCCATTGCTGTCTGGGCGCTGGTCAAACCGCATGTCTTTGCCGCCTATCTTGCCTTTGCCTTTGTCGGAGCCATCTTCGCGGGCATGGCTTGGCAATTGGTGGCCTAATGGGGCACGGGCATCCCCCTGCGCATATCCGCGATCAGGTCAAAGCGGTGTTGGCAGACCGCTTTGACCCGCACCACGGCACGCAGGCCACGAAAGACGCACAACAAAGCTGCGCCGAGACGAAAGTGATTGGCCACTGACGACGGGCCGGGCCGCCGCGAACCTAGGCCGCGGCCCGATCCCCGGAGGGTTTCTGGGGCTCTTCATCGCCGATCGGCCCGTCCCCGTTGACCATATCTTTGACATGTATCCCATGCGCCAACTCGCGCCCGGACCCATTGCCCAACGGCATATCGATATAGAACGTCGTGCCGGGGCCCGCGTTTTTGAAGTAGTCGATCTGACCGCCCAAGGCTTCGATGATCCGCTTGGAGATGTTCATGCCCAGACCGGTGCCACCCACGGCGCGCTGGTCAGACGAGTCGATCTGCGAGAATTCGTCAAAGACCTTCTCCCGCTCGGATTCCGCAAGGCCGATCCCCTCGTCAATCACGCTGATCCGCACCTTATCCTCGTGCTTGACGGAGGTGACCTTCACCGTCGACCCCGCGGGCGAGAATTTGGCCGCATTGGACAGAAGGTTGGACATCACCTGCTGCAGGCGTTTTTCATCGGTGGCAATGCCCGCCGCATCCGAAGGCTTGGCATAGCGCAGCGTCACGCCCAAGTTGCCTGCAAAAGCCTGATTAAGCTCAATCGCGTCTTCGATAATCGTTTGCACTTCAAGCGGTTCGATATCAAAGCTCACCTTGCCCGCCTCGAACTTTTGCAGGTCGAGAATCTCGTTAATGATCGACGTGAGCCGCGCCGAATTGCGCTGCGCGATCTTCAAGACCTTCTCCATCTGCGGGGTCATTTCACCCAGAACCCCGGCGCAGGCCATATCGAGCGACCCTTTGATCGATGTCATCGGCGTGCGCAGCTCGTGGCTAATGGTCGAAACGAATTCGGTTTTTACCTTAAACGCGATCTTGGTTTTCTCATGCTCTGCTTTCAACTCTTCCAACTGGCGCAGGTTGGTGCGGTACATTTTCATGAAGATACGCGAGCAATCGACGATGAAATAAAGCACGAAGACCACGGTGAACAACTGGGTCCAGAGCTCGGACTCTATGCTCGCCCCGGTGCGGACGATGTCCCAGATTGGTATGAACAGGAATGTCGCCCCATAGATCGCAAGCCGCAGCATCAACACTGGCAGGATATGATGGTTGTTCATCGACGCAAAAAGCGCTGCCGCGAATAGGAAGAACAGCGGCAGAAAATGGGTCGTCGCCCCCTGCTGAAGCGCAATCCCAAGCGCGAAATAGCTGATCACCCCGGCGCTTAGCACCGTCCCGAGGTAGATGCGGTTCATGAACAACCGCGCCAAACGGGGGCTGCGCCCGCGCCACCGGGTGATGCGCAAGAAGAGAAGGTAGTCAAAGGTCTCGGAAATCGCGATAAAGATCAACGTCGTGATCGACAGCCAAAGTTCGTAGTAGAAAGCGGACAGGCAAATGGCCGCCGCAAAAATCATTTGCCGCTGCCAGAACAGGTTAACGCCGACTTGGGAATAATCCCGCATCTGCTGCACCTTAGTCGCGTCAGCGAGATGCGGCGTATGAATCGGCCCGTATGTTACTTTTTCCTGCGACATCGCTCTCGTTTTCTTCGGTCGGCTGCTCGAATGTCAGCATTCTGCCGACAAACGCCCTTAACATGTTGCATTTCGGCATCGTCGCACATGTTAGACGCGATCTTCCCCACTTCTACACCCGGAAATGGGACATAAGTATGGCCATTTCATGCAACTAGAGGTTAGCCTCTTGATAAGAGTTATTTTTACAGCGAATTTTCGAGGTCAAACATGAGTCTGCAAGGACGGAGCTTCAGTGGGAAATCTTGGCAGGATGTTCTTCCCGAACTGACGCCACAAGACGCTAAAGCGTTGGAAGTTAAAAATAATCGTTTTCCCCGTAAACTCCTTGGCCCCAAAGCGGCTGAACCTGATCCCTACAGCCCAGAGGCCCTCGCCCGGGCCAATCCGTACATGCGCGCCACAACTTTGTCGTTTTTAAACATGCATCAGCACGGTGAATTATTCGTCAATTTCCTCCGGGCCCGACGCCGAATCTTTATCGATGACAAGCAATGGGATCTCCCTCAGGTTGATGGGATGGAGTTTGACCAGTACGACACGCCCCGCGCGCGCTGGATCGTTCTGCACGAGTATGGAGAGGTCATGGGCGGCGTGCGTCTGATGCCCACCACCTCGACCTGCGCGCAGTACAGCTACATGCTGCGCGATGCGCAGCTCGGGATGCTGCCGGACATTCCGCAGGACGTGCTGTTTTTCAAAGCGCCCGTCCGCGATGACATTTGGGAAGCGACCCGCCTTTTCCTGACCAGCGCGGTCCCCGCGCAGCGCCGCATTGCCGTGCAACGTATGCTCATGAACCAGATGGCCGGTGCCGCCTATGCCATGGGCGCAAGCCACGTTTTGGGCATTGTGCCTGCCACCTTTAGCCGGTGGATGACCCGGCTTGGCCTGATGAGCGCCGTGCCTGTGGGCCCTGTGCAAAACATCGACGGCGACCGCACGCAGGCAGCCTTGATGAACGTCAGCTACATCGGCGAGATGACCCCGACCGAAAGCACCCACACGCTGCACTGACCACCGCACCGACCGCTGCGCAGATAGGCAAGCCGACATCGCCCCGGCGGCTTGCCCAGCGACCGCGCTACAGGCGGCGGTTTGAGCCGCCGCAGCGCTGCTCGTGCCCTGCCCGCACGGCGACTTGCGGCGGCCATCGCCTGCATTTCGACATATTGTGGTCAAATTCGGCGCATAAACGGTTAAGGTACCTCTGATACAAGAGGCGCCGAGAGGCCGCGCTCAGCACCAACCGGAGCAGGGAATGCTGGAATTTGAAAATGTGTCCAAGTCCTTTTGGACGGGATCGCAGCACAAGGTCATCCTTGACCGGGTGTCTTTTCGCGTGGAACTTGGCAAGTCCTTGGGCATTCTGGCCCCCAACGGCACCGGCAAAACCACCCTGATCAACATGATGGCCGGGCTTGAGAAACCGGATGATGGTGAGATCAGGCGCAGCTGTAACATCTCGTTTCCATTGGGTTTTATGGGCGGCGTCGTCAACAAAGTCTCAGCCATGGAAAACGCCCGCTATATCGCGCGGCTCTATGGGCTCGACCCGGATTACGTCGAGAGTTTTTGCCGCTGGCTGTGCGGCTTGGGCGAATATTTCGACCAACCGCTTGGCACCTATTCCGCAGGGATGCGGGCGCGGTTCTCTTTCGCGCTGATGTTGGCGCTGGATTTTGATATCTATCTGATTGACGAAGGCATGCCCGGCACGACAGACGTAGAGTTCAACCGCAAGGCGGGCGACATTCTGAAAGAACGGTTGCAAACCACGACGATCATCATCGTTTCGCATCAGGCCCATACGCTTGAAAAGTTCGCCCGCTCCGCCGCTGTCCTTTTGGATGGTAAATTACATATGTTCGACACCTTGGAAGAAGCGAAACAGCTCTATGACTACGAAACCCAAGGCTAGGAAATTCCGCATCCGCAAGGCACCGCCGCCCGCCGCCTCCGGCGCATCGCCGAGCAGTGCAGCGAAAGCGCAGGCACCGCAGACCGATGCCGAAAAGGCCGAGAGAACGGCCAAGCTGCGCGCCGTGGCCGATGCAACGCAGGTAGAACCGTCGTACAGCAAGGAAGCCTTGGAACATGCCGCGCGCAGCGGCAAAACCTCGGATCCTGAAAGCCCCCGCAGCGGAGAGGTGTCGTCGGCCAAGGAAGTGTCGGCCGAGCAGGATATCGACGCGATCCGCCGCGAAGGGTTGACGGGCCGCCAATTGCGCATGGCGCGCCGCGTGGCGCAGAAACACGGGCTGGCACCGACCTCGGATTTCGACGCCGTGCGCCTTTTGCGCGCCAAGGGGATCGACCCGTTTCAGCGGTCCAACATGCTGGAACTCGTGGTGCCGCAATCGGGAGATCAGGGCGGCAGCGATCTGCCCGCCACCCGTGGGCAGCCCGGCGACGCAAAGGTGCAGCTGCCGCAGACCACTCCGCGCGGCCCCCGCGGCCTGCCCTCGACCGATGTGAGCCCCGCAGAGCGCCGCCAGCGCGAGATTTCCGACATTCAGCGCGACATCACCCGCCGCCGTCGCCGTAAAGCGGCCATGCTGATGGTGCGGCTTGCCTTCTTTGTCATGCTGCCGACCTTCGCGGCGGGCTATTATTTCTACAAAATCGCCACGCCGATGTATGCCACTGAAAGCCAGTTTCTGATCATCCAGAACGAAGGCGGCGGCGGCACCAGCCCCTTTGGCGGGTTACTGCCCACGCAATTCGCCAATAGCGCAGACAGCATCGCCACGCAGGCCTATCTGCAATCGAAAGACGCAATGCTGCGCCTTGATGAGGACGCAGGCTTTCGCACGCATTTCGCAGACCCGCAGATCGACGCGATCCAGCGGCTTTCGGAAAGCCCCACCAATGAGGAATCCTACAAGACCTACAAAAAGAACGTCAAAATCGGCTATGACCCGACCGAAGGCGTGATCCGGATGGAGGTCATCGCCGCCGATCCAGAGGTGTCGGAAGAATTCTCGAAACGCCTGCTCACCTATGCCGAAGAGCGGGTCAACGACCTGAGCAAGCAAAAGCGCGAAGACGGCATGCGTGACGCGCTCGAAGGCTATGAGACCGCGCAGACAAACCGCCGCGCGGCGCAGGAAGCGCTGATCAAACTGCAGGTCGACAACAACGTCGATCCCGAAGCGATGATCGCCTCGATCCGGACCCAGATCACCAATTACGAAACCCTGTTGATTGAGAAAGAACTCGAACTCGCCGCTCTGCTCGACAACCAGCGCCCGAACCAAGCCAAGGTCGACGGCGCGCGCGGCGATGTGCGGCGGCTTCGCGAACAGCTGACCAAACTGCGCGAACGCATGACCGCCGCCAACGAAGGCGAAAACTCGCTGGCGCAACAGGCGGTCGCGGCGCAGCTTGCGCAGGCCGATCTGGCCGCCGCCGACATGGTGCTGCAAAGCGCGCAAACCGCAATGGAGCAAGCCCGAACCGAGGCCGGGCGGCAGGTACGCTACCTCACCGTGGCCGTAAACCCCGTGGCCCCGGACGAGGCAACCTACCCCCGCAAGTTCGAAAACACGATATTGGCTTTTCTTATCTTTGCAGGCATCTACCTGATGTTGTCCCTGACAGCGTCCATTCTAAGAGAACAGGTAACTTCATGACCCAGCTGCGCATTGGCAACCTGACCGTCGGCAACGACCGTCCCCTCACCGTGATCGCTGGCCCCTGCCAGTTGGAGAGCGAAGACCACGCGCAGATGATCGCAGGCATCCTGAAAGAAGCCTGTGACGCGGCTGGCGCGCAGTTCATCTTCAAGGCCAGCTATGACAAGGCCAACCGCACCTCCCTCTCGGGCAAACGTGGTTTGGGCATTGAAAAGGGTCTGCAAGTCCTGCAATCCGTGGCCCGCGCCAATGATGTGCCTGTGCTGACGGATGTGCATAACGAAGCGCAATGCGCCCAAGCTGGTGAAGTGGTCGACGTGCTGCAGATCCCTGCGTTTCTCTGCCGCCAGACCGATATCCTGCTGGCCGCTGGCGAAACGGGCAAGGCCGTGAACGTCAAGAAGGGCCAGTTCCTCGCCCCTTGGGAAATGCAAAACATCGTCGACAAGATCGAAAGCACCGGCAATAAGAACATCCTCTTGACCGAGCGCGGCACGACCTTTGGATACAACACGTTGGTTGCCGACATGCGCAGCCTGCCGCAGATGGCCCAAACCGGCTATCCGGTGGTGATGGACGCGACACATTCCGTCGCGCAGCCGGGTGGCAAGGGCGGCTCTTCGGGCGGTCAGCGCGAATTTGCGCCCGTCATGGCGCGCGCGGCCGCATCCATCGGCGTCGCCGCTATTTTTATGGAGACGCACGAAGACCCCGATCGCGCGCCGAGCGATGGGCCCAACATGATTTACCTCGACCAGATGCCAGGGCTGATCAATCTGCTGATGCAATTCGATGCGCTGGCAAAAAGCCATCCGCTGACTTTCTAAATTTATCCCAAAAAGCGAGTATTTGACGTGAGTAAACCGGCCTCCACCGTGACCCCGAACACTTGGGAATTTCTTCGCGATGCGATGATCACCCCGACAGGCTTTCGCGAATATGACGCGCGTTGGAAATATCCCGACGACATCAACCTGCCCGGCATCACCGCGCTTGGCCTTGGCCTTGGCACGCAAATGCACGCGCGCGGGATCGAGCCTGTCATCGCCGTGGGCAATGACTATCGCGACTATTCGCTGTCGATCAAAAATGCTCTGATGCTTGGGCTGATGCAGGCCGGGATCACGGTCAAGGATATCGGCCCCGCCCTTTCCCCCATGGCCTATTTCGCGCAGTTCCACCTTGATGCTCCGGCGGTCGCCATGGTCACCGCCAGCCACAACCCGAACGGCTGGACCGGCGTTAAAATGGGCTTCCAACGCCCCCTGACCCACGGCCCCGATGAGATGGGCGAGCTGCGCGACATCGTCCTGAATGGCCGGGGCGAGCGGCGTCCGGGCGGTGCCTATGAATTTGTCGACGGTGTGCGCGAAGCCTACCTCGACGACCTTGTTGGGGACTTCAAAATGACCCGCAAGCTCAAGGTCGTCTGCGCCACTGGCAACGGCACCGCCTCGGCCTTCGCGCCTGAGCTGTTCCGCCGGCTGGGGGTCGAGGTTGTCGATAGCCACAACACGCTGGACTACACTTTCCCCCATTACAACCCGAACCCCGAAGCCATGGAAATGCTGCACGACATGGCCGACAGCGTGCGCGCCTCCGGCGCCGATCTGGCGCTTGGTTTTGATGGTGACGGCGACCGCTGCGGCGTGGTGGACAACGAGGGCGAAGAAATCTTCGCCGACAAGATGGGCGTCATCATGGCCCGCGATCTGGTGAAACTTTACCCCAACAGCACCTTTGTCGCGGATGTGAAATCCACCGGGCTCTTTGCCTCTGACCCTGAGTTGCAAAAACACGGGGCCAGGGCCGACTACTGGAAAACCGGCCACAGCCACATGAAGCGCCGCGTCAAAGAACTGGGCGCGCTGGCGGGCTTTGAGAAATCCGGCCACTATTTCTTGGCCGAGCCGATTGGCCGGGGCTATGACTGCGGCATGCGCGTCGCGGTAGAAATCTGCAAGCTGATGGACCGCAACCCTGACATGTCCATGTCTGACCTACGCCGCGCCCTGCCCCAGACTTGGGCCACGCCGACCATGTCGCCCTACGCCGCGGACACCGAGAAATACGACATCCTCGACCGTCTGGTTGAAAAGCTGGTCGCCAAAGCAGAGGCCGGAGACAAGATTGGCGGGCGCGCTATTGCCGAGGTGATCACCGTGAACGGCGCGCGCGTCATGCTCGACAACGGCGGCTGGGGCCTCGTGCGGGCGTCGTCCAACACGCCGAACCTTGTCGTGGTTTGCGAAAGCCCCGAATCCGAAGCCGAAATGCGCGCCATCTTTGCCGATATCGACGCAGTGATCCGGACCGAGCCGGGCGTCGGCGACTACGATCAATCGATCTGATCCGGCCCTTCGGCGACTTGAATATGAAAGGCCCGGGGCATTGCCACCGGGCCTTTCTTCTTTTGATCTGAAAGGGCTTACTTCAGTGCCGCTTCGCAAAAGGCGCGAATACGCTCCGCATCCTTCACACCCGGCGCACTTTCAACGCCAGAGGACACATCGACCTGCCGCGACCCGGTAAGGGCAATCGCCTCTCCGACGTTGTCTGCATTCAAACCACCGGCGAGCATCCAAGGCTTCGGCCAGCGCCGCCCTGCGATCAGCCGCCAGTCAAATGCCAAACCATTCCCACCGGGCAGGACCGCGTCCTTCGGCGGTTTGGCATCAACCAAAAGCTGATCCGCGACCGTCACATAGTCGTTCAGCACCGCCAAATCAGCGCGGTCCGCCACGCCGATGGCCTTCATCACCGGCAGCCCATAGCGGGCCTTGACCTCGGCCACCCGCGCGGGGCTTTCGCTGCCGTGAAGCTGTAGCATGTCGAGAAACGGCACCGCCGCGAGCAGCGCATCAAGCGCTGCATCATCCGCGTTGACGGTCAGTGCGACTTTGCAAATGCCATCTGGCACCGCTTCCGTCATATGGGCTGCGGCCTCAAGCGACAGATGGCGCGGGGATTTTTCGAAAAAGACAAAGCCCAGCGTCCGAGCGCCCGCCAAAAGGGCGGCGGGCACATCCGCGGGGTCGGTCAAACCGCAAATTTTTACGTTAACATTCTCGGGCATGGGAGGGGTTTAGCCTGCTTCGTCCAGCAGCGCCAGCACCTCATCCTTGCCCTGATGCTTCTCTTCCTTAAGGCGGATCACTTCGCGCTCTAGGCGACGCCGCTCGCGGGCCTGTCGCGCCAGTTCTGCCCGGTGGCCGTGCTCTCGGATCCATTCCCAGACAAAACCAACCAAGAGACCCACGATAATCCCGCCAAGGATTACAATAAAGAGCGGCAGTTCCACGGATGGGTTCACCGCAAACCAACCTGAAATCTCGGTTGGAAGCACCTGAAGTGTCACGATATTTCGGTTCGCCAAGGCAACGGAAACCAGCGCCACCGCGAACAGCGCGATGCAGGCATAACGAATGTAACGCATCAGCTTTTCCCGTTCAGCCGGTCGCGCAGTAACTTGCCGGTCTTGAAGAAGGGCACGTGCTTTTCTTCGACATTCACTGTCTCACCGGTGCGCGGGTTGCGCCCCACGCGGGCATCGCGCTTTTTAACCGAAAAAGCGCCAAAGCCGCGCAGTTCAACCCGGTCTCCACGCGACATGGCGCCCGTGATCTCGTCAAAGACCGTGTTTACGATCCGCTCAACATCACGTTGATAAAGATGCGGATTGTCGTCAGCGATCTTCTGGATCAGTTCCGACCGGATCATGGCACGTCCCCCGAGAATTTATTGATGTCTTAACCGACTATAGGAAATAACGCCCCACACGGGAAGGTGTTCCACCAGCGCTGCGATAGATTTTTCGCAGCGAAACCCCTGTTATTTCGGCTTTTTTCCGCCGCATACTGCCCGCAAAGGCTCTGATGCACAGGGATTGGGCGCACATCCCTAATCCCGCTTTGCGATTCGACTGCGGGGCGCGAAGGCAAAAAGGCCCCGCATGTTGCCATGCGGGGCCTTCGCTAAGATCACACATTCAACGTGGAATGTGCTTACTCGTCGTCGCCTTTCAGCGCCGCACCAAGGATGTCGCCCAAGCTCGCGCCGGAGTCGGAGGAACCGTACTGCTGTACCGCCTCTTTCTCTTCTGCGATCTCGCGCGCCTTGATGGAGACGCCCAGACGGTGTGCCTTGGCATCAACGTTGGTGATACGCACGTCAACCTTGTCACCGACCGAGAAACGCTCAGGGCGCTGTTCGGCACGGTCACGGCTGAGGTCGGAACGACGGATGAAGCTCTTCATGCCTTCGTATTCGACTTCGATGCCACCTTCTTCGATGGAAGTCACGGTAACGGTCACGATCGAGCCGCGCTTCACGCCGCCAACGGCTTCGGCGAACTTGTCACCGCCAACGTTCTTGATTGAGAGCGAGATGCGCTCTTTCTCAACGTCGACTTCGGAGACGACGGCCTGAACCACGTCACCTTTACGGTAGTCTTGGATCGCTTCTTCGCCGCGCTGGTCCCAGCTGAGGTCGGAGAGGTGAACCATGCCGTCGATGTCGCCGGGCAGGCCAACGAACAGACCGAATTCGGTGATGTTCTTGACTTCGCCTTCGACTTCGGTGCCCTCGGGGTGTGTTTCAGCGAACACTTCCCATGGGTTGCGCATGGTCTGCTTGAGACCAAGGGAAACACGACGCTTGGCGCTGTCGATTTCCAGAACCATGACTTCGACTTCTTGCGAAGTGGACACGATCTTGCCGGGGTGCACGTTCTTCTTGGTCCAAGACATCTCGGACACGTGAACCAGACCTTCAACGCCCGGCTCCAGCTCAACAAATGCGCCGTAATCGGTGATGTTGGTCACACGACCGCTGTGCACGGAGGAAAGCGGGTATTTCGCGCCAACCAGATCCCACGGATCTTCTTGCAACTGCTTCATGCCGAGGCTGATGCGGTGCGTCTCTTTGTTGATCTTGATGACCTGGACCTTGATGGTCTCGCCGATCGACAGGATCTCAGAGGGGTGGTTCACGCGGCGCCATGCCATGTCGGTGACGTGCAGCAGGCCATCAACGCCGCCAAGGTCAACAAACGCGCCGTATTCGGTGATGTTCTTGACCACACCATCGACGGTCTGACCTTCGGTCAGGTTGCCAATGACTTCGGCACGCTGTTCGGCGCGGGACTCTTCGAGGATCGCACGGCGCGATACAACGATGTTGCCACGACGGCGGTCCATCTTGAGGATTTGGAACGGCTGCTTGAGACCCATGAGCGGGCCCGCGTCGCGCACGGGGCGGACATCGACCTGCGAACCGGGCAGGAACGCAACTGCGCCGCCGAGGTCGACGGTGAAGCCACCTTTGACACGGCCAAAGATCGCGCCTTCGACACGCTCTTCTGCAGCATAGGCTTTTTCCAGACGATCCCAGGCTTCCTCACGGCGGGCCATTTCGCGGCTGATGACAGCTTCGCCACGCGCGTTTTCGACTTGGCGAAGGAAAACTTCGACTTCGTCGCCAACTTCGATCTTGGGGGATTCGCCGGGATCAGCAAATTCTTTGAGCTCAACGCGGCCTTCCATTTTGTAGCCGACGTCGATGATGGCTTGGCCCGCTTCGACAGCGATCACCTTGCCTTTGACGACTGTGCCCTCTTGGGGCGTGTCCATTTCGAAGCTTTCGTTCAGAAGCGCTTCGAATTCGTCCATTGCTTTAGTCATGTAGCTTTTCGTATCCTTATCAAATGTTTCTGGCCGCGCGGTTGTCTCCGCCGGTCTGGAGTTGCAATTGGTCGTTGTGGTGGCACCGTGCAGATCACGCCGGAGAAGCTCCGAAGCAAAGGCACAGCGGTAAACCCGCAGCCGAACGCAAACAAAAGAGGGCCGGTTGGTACCGACCCTGCCCGTTATATCGCGCCCGAAGCTGTAACCGCCCCTTAGACAGGGCGCGTATAGGCCAATTTTGCCGCTCCTGCAAGGGCTATGCATACGTTTGGCGGGTGATATGCGGGGGTCTGCCGGGTGGAGGCGCTGTGGGCTCTGGCAAAAATCAGGGATGCTCGGCACGATCCACGCGAGCGGAAAAGGCAGGCGGGGCCCGCCCCGCTAACGCGCCACCAAGCGCGCCCTACAACGCCTGCGCGAACAGCCTCACCGTGGACAGCCCCGTCACCCGACTGCCCCACCCCATCCGGCACCCAGACCCGGTGTCGGTTTTGGCGGATCGGCAAGATCGCCTTCGGCAAGCTCGCTGCCTTGAAAGCTGGCCAGATCCTCTACAAACTCCCACAGGCGTAGGAAAGTATAATCGACCTTTGCCAGCTCTTCCTCCACCAGCGCCGGGTTCGACCGGTCGAGCGCGCGCAGGTCGCGCATCACGTCGCCGACCATCGGCTTTATCTCCTGCGCACATTCCCCGGCAAAGCGCCGCAGAACACTCTGAACCTCAGAGCGTTTCTGCTCCTGCGTGGTGATGCCCAGTTGCAGTGCTGTCTTTTGCAGGGCGTTGAAAGCCGAGCGTCGCAAAGTGCTTTGCGAAAGCTCATCCTTGGCGATGTAATCGCTACACCCGCCGCGCAGCGCCTCGATCGCCACCTCGGTTTGATCCGTCCCGGTGACCATCACGGTTGCCGCGGCACCATTCTGCGGATGCGCCCGGATCATCTGCAGCCCGCGCAACCCGTTCCCATCGGGCAGGTTGTAATCCAGCAAGATCAGGTCAAACTCCCCCTCATCCAACTGCTGGGCAAGGGCGGCGATACTCTCCGCCTCGGACATTCGGATGGGAAAGTCGAGCCCACCGCAAAGCCGTTTGATCCGCATGCGATCAAACCGCTGATCATCCACGATCAGGATACGCGCCACAGTTCCCGGTGTAGTCGTACCGCCTGCCGTATCGCCCGCGCCGGCCTCATGCCTTGCCACGCTCATCAGCTGTCCCCCTGCATTGCCCCGACATCTAGGCGCAGGGAGCCTAATAAATGATTAACCCCCACCTATTCGCCACCGCCCCTGCAGAGGAATGTTGCGGTGACGGGGCGGGGCGGCTACATGAGCCGCCATGAGTGAAACAGAACGCCCCCGCCGCAACTTCTATGGCCGCCTCAAAGGCAAATCCCTGAAGAAGTCGCAAAAGACCTATATCGACGAGGATCTCGACGCATTGTCGCCGGGGGCCGTCGATTGGGAGAACAATCCCGACCGCACGCCGCTGGACCTCGACACGCTGTTTGACGGGCGCAAGGTCTGGCTGGAAATCGGCTTTGGCGGTGGTGAGCATCTGGTACATCAGGCGGGGCAAAACCCCGGCGTGGGCATCATCGGCTGCGAGCCTTACATCAACGGTGTTGCGATGCTGCTGGGCAAAATCCGGCGGGCGGGCGTGGATAACCTTGCCATCCATCCCGGTGACGTGCGCGATATGTTCGATGTGCTGCCCGAAGCCTCCATCGACCGGGCGTTTTTGCTCTATCCCGACCCTTGGCCAAAAACCCGCCACCACCGCCGCCGCTTCGTCACGCCCGAGCATCTGCAGCCTCTGGCCCGCGTGTTGAAACCCGGTGCGATTTTCCGCGTGGCGACGGATATCGAAGACTACGTGCGCCAGACCCTTGAACAGGTGCCGCAGCACGGGTTTGACTGGCTGGCCGAAGGGCCGGAGGACTGGCGTGCGCCTTGGGATGATTGGATCTCGACCCGCTACGAGCAGAAGGCGCTGCGCGAAGGGCGCACCCCGCATTACCTGACCTTCCGCAAACGCTGAGCCCGAGCGCCTGATACCACCCTGATTACAATCCATTGCACGCGCGGCGATGGACGCTGCCGCCCGCCTGCGATAATAGGGGCCTCAAGCAGATTAGAGGTACCTCATGTCCAGTCACGGCAGCCCCATTCCCATGTCATCGCGCGCCTGCGGGCCGCTTAGCGGCACCGCCGAGGTGCCCGGCGACAAGTCGATCTCGCACCGCAGCCTGATCCTTGGTGCCATGGCCGTGGGCGAGACCACGATCACCGGGCTATTGGAGGGGCAAGACGTGCTCGACACCGCCAAAGCCATGCGGGCTTTCGGGGCCGAGGTGGTTGACCACGGCGGCGGCTCCTACTCCGTCCATGGCGTTGGCGTTGGCGGCTTTGCCGAACCTGACAATGTAATCGACTGCGGCAACTCCGGCACCGGCGTGCGGCTGTTGATGGGGGCGATGGCGACCTCTCCGATCAGCGTGACATTCACCGGCGATGCCAGCCTCAACAGCCGCCCGATGGCGCGGGTGACCGATCCGCTGGCGCTATTCGGCACGCAATCCGTGGGCCGCGCCGGGGGCCGCCTGCCGATGACATTGGTGGGCGCGGCTGAACCTGTGCCGGTGCGCTATACTGTCCCGGTCCCTTCCGCGCAGGTCAAATCCGCCGTGCTGCTGGCCGGGTTGAATGCCCCCGGCAAAACCGTCGTGATTGAGGCGGAAGCCACGCGCGACCATACCGAGCGGATGCTGGCAGGCTTCGGCGCCGAAATCACGGTTGAGGACACGGACGAGGGCCGCGTCATCACCCTGACTGGCCAGCCCGAGTTGAAGCCGCAACATATCGACGTGCCGCGCGACCCCTCATCCGCCGCCTTCCCCGTTTGCGCCGCACTGATCGTACCCGGATCGGATGTGCTGGTGCCGGGCATTGGGCTGAACCCCACGCGAGCGGGCCTGTTCACCACCCTGCGCGAGATGGGCGCGGACCTGACCTATGAAAACGAACGGACCGAGGGGGGCGAGCCTGTCGCCGACCTGCGCGCGAAATTCTCCCCAAATCTCCATGGCATCGAAGTCCCCCCCGCGCGGGCGGCGAGCATGATCGACGAATACCCCGTGCTCTCGGTCGTGGCGGCCTGTGCAACCGGCGAAACGGTGATGCGCGGCGTCAAGGAACTGCGCGTCAAGGAAAGCGACCGGATCGAGGCCATGGCCAGCGGGCTGCGCGCGAATGGGGTTGAGGTCGAAGACGGGCCGGATTGGTGGATCGTCAAAGGGCTGGGCCACGGCAATATTCCCGGAGGCGCGACCTGCCAAAGCCATCTCGACCACCGCATCGCCATGTCGTTCCTGATCCTCGGCATGGTCGCGCAAAACCCGGTGCAGGTGGATGACGGCGGGCCCATTGCCACGTCTTTCCCGATTTTCGAACCGCTGATGGCGTCCTTGGGGGCGCAGGTCGAACGGCTGCCTGCGTGATAGGCGACCGGCTCATCTGGCTCAGCCTCTGCGCCGCATTGGCCTTTGCAGCCCTTGCGGGCTTTGCCGAAACCTACCTGCGCGCGGGGGGCATGGGGGTCTTGGATGGGCGGCTTCTGGGCTATGATCTGGCCGAGGCACGCGCCTATCTTGTCGCTCTCGACCCGAGGCAGACCGCACTCTACCTCGGCCAGTTCCGGCTGGCTGACACCGCCTTCCCCGCGCTTTTGGCGCTGGCGCTGTTACTGTGGTTTCGGCGTTGGTCGGCGGGCGGGCTTCCGCTGGCGCTGACGCTGGCCGTCGCGCTCTACCTCGGGGCGGATTACACCGAGAACATGCTGATCGGGCGGCTCATTGAACTGGGGCCAGAACGGCTGACGGCACAAGCGGTCGCGACCGCCAGCCTGTTTACGCAGGCGAAATGGATGATACTGGCGGCCTGTTTCGGAGCAGCCCTGCTGCTTGGTCTACGGGCGCGCAACGAAAGGAACCTGCAATGACGAAGAACACCAGCGGCGGCATGACCGTCGCCATCGACGGCCCCGCAGCGGCGGGCAAAGGCACGGTCGCCAAGGCTGTCGCGGCGCATTTCGGCTTTGCGCATCTCGACACCGGGCTTTTGTACCGCGCGGTGGCCGCGAAAACCCTTACCGGGATGGACGCCGAAGAGGCCGCGCAAACCCTCGCCCCTGTCGATCTCAAAGACCCCAGCTTGCGCAACCCCGACGTGGCACAAGAGGCCAGCAAAGTGGCGGTGATCCCAGCGGTGCGGGCTGCCCTCGTGCGGTTCCAGCGCAGCTTTGCCACCCGCGCGGGCGGTGCCGTACTGGACGGGCGCGACATCGGCACGGTGATCTGCCCCGATGCGCCGGTAAAACTCTTTATCACCGCCAGCCCCGAAGTGCGCGCGCAGCGCCGCTTTGCAGAGCTTGCGGGCAAAGGCATCGCGATCACCTATGAAACCGTGTTGGAAGACGTCAAACAGCGCGACCTTCGCGACATGAGCCGCGACCAAGCGCCGTTGAAACCGGCCGACGATGCCAAGCAAATCGACACGACTGAGATGGCGATTGAAGATGCGGTGGCCGCTGCGGTCGCTCTCATTGAGGCCAAACAGGCCGAGCGGGGCTAAGTGCCGCGCAGCCGAGAGGGTGGGCGCGACCGCCCACCCCGATATCGTTATACGGCCGCCTTAAGCTGATCGACCAGATCGCGGCGCTCCCAGCTGAAACCGCCATCCGCATCAGGCGCGCGGCCAAAGTGGCCATAGGCCGCCGTGCGCTGGTAGATCGGCTTGTTCAACTGCAGATGCTCGCGAATGCCGCGCGGGGTCAGGTCGATGATCTGACGGATCGCCTTTTCAATCGCCGCGTCATGCACATCGCCGGTGCCATGGGTGTCGCAATAGATCGACAGCGGCTCGCTCACGCCAATCGCATAGCTAAGCTGAATGGTGCATTTCTTGGCCATCCCCGCTGCCACGACGTTTTTGGCCAAATAGCGCGCCACATAGGCGGCGGAGCGGTCAACCTTGGTCGGGTCCTTGCCTGAGAACGCACCGCCGCCATGGGGCGCGGCTCCGCCATAGGTGTCGACGATGATCTTACGACCCGTGAGGCCCGCGTCGCCATCCGGCCCGCCGATGACGAAAACGCCCGTGGGGTTCACGTGCCAGACGGTGTCATCGTCGATCCAGCCCTCGGGCAGCACTTCGCGGATGTAAGGCTCAACGATATCGCGGATATCGGCGCTGGTCTGGCGTTCGCTCTCATGCTGGGTCGAGAGCACGATGGAGCTGACCCCCACTGGTTTGCCGTTTTCATAGCGCACCGAAAGCTGGCTTTTGGCGTCGGGCCGCAGGGTGGGCTCGGTGCCGTCCTTGCGCACTTCGGCCAGACGCCGCAGCACCGCATGGGCGTAGTGGATCGGAGCGGGCATCAGCTCGGGCGTCTCGTCGGTGGCGAAACCGAACATGATGCCTTGATCGCCTGCGCCCTCTTCCTTTTCACCCGACGCATCAACGCCTTGGGCGATATGGGCGGATTGGGGGTGCAGCAGGTTGGTGATCTCACATGTCGCGTGGTGGAACTCATCCTGCTCATAGCCGATGTCTTTGATGCAGGCGCGGGCGATGTCTTCGACACCGGCCAGATATTCGTCAAGCTTGGCCTTGTTGGCCAGACCGACCTCACCGCCAATCACGACGCGGTTGGTGGTGGCAAAGGTCTCGGCGGCGACCCGCGCTTCGGGTTCCTCGCTGATGAAAGCGTCGAGGATCGCATCGGAAATCCGGTCGCAGACCTTATCCGGGTGCCCCTCGGAAACGGATTCCGAAGTGAAAGTATAGTTCTGACGGGACATGTAGTGCTCCAATAAAAATTACGCACCACGTCAGGAAGCCGTTGTGGTGCTCTGCCAACGGCTTAGACAACCGCTGATGGATGGTCAATCGGCATTCCCGGGGCTGCGGCGGCGGGCCACGGCAAGCCCCGCAAGGCACAGCGCCAAGAGCACAGAAAGCGGCAAATCTCCGCTCCGGCTATAGAGTGTGGGCGGCAAGGGCGCGGGCAGTGGCGCGTCGATGAACCCTTCGGTGTTCAGCGCCAGCGATGCAGTCACACGCCCCTGCGGGTCGATCATCGCCGATATCCCAGTGTTGGCCGCACGGGCCATCGGCAGCCCCTGCTCAATCGCCCGCATCCGCGCTTGGGCAAGGTGCTGGCGCGGGCCTGCCGCCTTGCCGAACCATGCGTCATTGGTGACCTGCATCAGAAACGCGGGCCGCGCCGGGGCGGCGTTCACGTCATGGGCAAAGACGGCCTCATAGCAGATCAGCGGCAATGCCGCGCCGAGCGGTCCGATATCCAAAAGCTGCGCACCCGGCCCGCTGGAAAAGCCGTTGCCCTCCTGCGCGGCGAGCCCGTGTATCCCGAAACGCGCCATCAGATCGCCCAGCGGCATATATTCGCCAAAGGGAACGAGATGGTGTTTGTCATAGACCTGTCCGACCGCTCCATCGGCATCCAGCACCACCAGCGAATTGTAATAGCGCATGTTCGACCGGCGCTGCACGCCCAGAACCACCGGCACGTCAGAGGCGGCTCCAATCTCGGCCAGCGCACTGCCCGCCATATCCAGCGCCCATGGGATCGCGGTTTCGGGCCAGATTACCAGATCAGGCGCTTGGCCCCCGTCTTGCGGCGCGGCGGCGGTATAGTCGAGTTGCCGTGTGAAAAAGAATTCGAATTTGTCGGCGTTCCACTTCTCTCGCTGGGTCGCATTGGGCTGCACCAGCCGCACCACATGATCAGTCAGAACCGCTGGCGGCGCTTGCGGTGGCAGCAGCAAGAGCAGAACGGTCGACAGCGCCAGTGTCCCCTGCCCCAATCGCAGCGCCAAAGGGCCGCGCAGCAGCAAGATCGCGGCGATGGCAAAGAGCCAGAGGTTCAGCGCATAGGGGCCGACCCAAGCCAACCCCTGCCCGGCCATCACGCCGACCAGCGCCTGCGCGGGCATGGCCCATGGAAAACCCGTGAAAATATAGGCGCGCAGCAGTTCCACCGCCGCCCAAGCCAGCGCCAAGGCCAGCCCGCGCCGTGGTGCAATCCAACGGGCAAGACCAAAGGCCAGCCCCCAAAACAGCGCCATGCCCGCCGCCAGCAGGATCAGCGCAAAGGGCGCCATCCAGCCGTGGCGGGCCACATCGACCAAGAAGGGCGACACGATCCATTGCAGCGCGTGCAGGAAATAGCCAAAGCCAAAGCCCCAACCCAACAGCGCCGCGCGAAACGGGCCGCCAGATTGCGCACGGTACAGCCAAAACGCCGCCACCAGCCCGGCAAAGAGCATAAGCGGCAGTTCATAGGGTGCTTGCCCGAAGGCTGCGACGGCGCCGGCGATCGGAGCCAGCAACATCCGGCCCCGCATCGCCAGCCGTTGCCTCATCCCCCGGCCCCTTGGGTGCGGACCCGCAACCTTTTGATGCGGCGTGGATCGGCGTCGATCACTTCGAACTCAGGGCCATCGGGGTGCAAAACCACTTCGCCGCGCGCCGGAACCCGGCCCGACAGCATAAAGACCAAACCACCAAGGGTGTCGATCTCCTCCTCGTCGACGGTCTCATGGTCGGTCAGGGAATGGCCGATCTCAGCCTCGAAATCACCCAATGGTGTCTTGGCCAGTGCCAGATAGGTGCCGGGTTTTTCGACCGTCCAATATGTGCCCTCGTCGACGTCATGTTCGTCTTCGATTTCGCCTATGACCTGTTCGATCAGGTCTTCGATGGTGACCAGACCGTCAACGCCGCCATATTCATCAATCACCAAGGCCATATGGCGCCGCTCCGCCTGCATCTTGGTCAGCAGCACGCCGATGGTCATCGACGGCGGCACATAGACCAAGGGGCGCAGCATGGCGCGCAGATCAAATTTGGTGTTTTTGCCGTTAAAACCGTGGTTCAGCGCAAGGTCTTTCAGGTGGACCATGCCGACGGGCGTGTCCAGCGTGCCGTCGTAAACCGGCAGGCGGGTCATGCCGCTTTCCTTAAACACCGCCACCAGCTCATCCAGCGTGGCGCTGACCGGCACGGCGGTGATATCCGCCTTGGGCACCGCCACATCATCGACCCGCATCCGGCGCAGATTGATCATGCCGTGACCCGTGGGCCGCTCGGCCTCTGCCGATGCCTCTGGGGTGTCATCTTCGCTGTCCGATGGGCTTAGCGCCTCGAACACCCGAGAAAAGAAATTACCGGTGCGCATTGCGCTATCGTCCGGCAGCTCATGTCTATCTTCATCCGCAAGCGCGCTCTGCGCCGCCTCAGATGATCCGTCTGTATCGCCCATTGGGTCCCGTCTGTGTTGCAAAGCCCCTTAAGGCCCATTTTCCTTATATGGGTCATCATAACCCATTTTGCCAAGTATTTCGCGCTCCAACCCCTCCATCAACATGGCGTCGGGGTCATTTTCGTGGTCATAGCCCAGAAGATGCAACAGCCCATGTACGATGAGATGGGTCACATGCGCATTCAAAGGCTTGGCCGCCGCATTGGCCTCGGCGGCACATGTCTCATAAGCCATGGCGATGTCGCCCAGTTCAAGCATTCCGTCAATGCCGGGGGCGACGGGCAGCGGATCGCCGCCCGGTATGGCCGCGCCGCGCTCTTCCGCAGGCCAGCTGAGCACATTGGTGGCACGCGCCTTGCCACGAAAATCTTCGTTCAGCACAGCAATGCGCGCATCATCGCAGGCCAGCAGGGTCATCTCAGCGGTTTCCGCGTCCAGCCCCAGATGCCCAAGCGTGGCTTGCGCGGCGGCATGCGCCAGCGGCTCAAGGTCGACCGCCTCCCAGCGGTCGTCCTCAATCACGATATCGAAATCTTCAAGCATTACGTCAAGCGGCACCGCTATCCGCCTCATAAGCCTCGATAATCGCCGCCACGAGCGGGTGGCGCACCACGTCCTTCGAGGTGAAGTAGTTGAAGCTAATACTTGGGATCGTTTTCAGCAAACGTTCGGCATCCTGAAGCCCCGACTGCACCCCGCGCGGCAGGTCGATCTGTGTGCGGTCGCCAGTAATTACCATGCGCGAGTTTTGCCCCAGACGTGTCAGGAACATCTTCATTTGCATCGACGTGGCGTTTTGCGCCTCATCCAACACGACAAAAGCATTCGACAGCGTCCGCCCCCGCATAAAGGCCAGCGGTGCGATCTCGATGCGCTTTTCCTCTAGCAGTTTCGCCAGTTGCTTGCCCGGCAGGAAGTCATTCAGCGCGTCATAGAGCGGCTGCATGTAGGGATCGACTTTGTCCTTCATGTCACCCGGCAGATAGCCCAGCTTCTCCCCCGCTTCGACCGCAGGGCGGGAAAGGATAATCCGGTCCACATGGCCGCCGATGAACATCGACACGCCCACCGCCACCGCCAGATAGGTTTTGCCGGTGCCCGCAGGGCCGATGCCAAAGGCCAGTTCATTGTCGAACAGCGACTGGACATAGGCCTTCTGCGCGTCGGTGCGCGGCTCTACCCGTTTCTTGCGGGTCTGGATTTCAATCGCGTCGCCCATCGGCATTTCCAACTGATCGCCCTGACGCACGCCAGTGCCCGCGCTAGAATTGCCCATGCGCAACATTCCGTCCACATCTGCAGGCTCAACCGAGCGCCCGCTTTCCAGCCGCACATAAAGCGCGTTGAGCAGGCTTTCTGCTTTCTCGACGGCCTCGCCCTCACCCAAGATCTGCAGGTGATTGCCGCGCCGGATGATCTGCACCTCGAGCGATTTCTCGATGGCAGCCAGATGCGCGTCATAGGCGCCGCAGAGGTCGATCAAAAGGCGGTTATCGGGAAACTCCACCACCCGTTCGGCCGCGGTTTCCGGTGTCATCAGATCAGTTGAAGGCAATGCGCGTATCCTTTGTGAAGCACTAAATGGTGAGATAGTCAGGCGGGCAGGATTTACCAACCCGTAGCGACAAAAAGGGCCGAAGCGCAACGCGCTCCGGCCCGGTGTGTTTGATATGGCCCGCCAAGGTCAGTTCGGGTCTTTGATCTTGGAGCCACCTTTGAAGTGGCCCGCGGTATGTGTCGGCGGCGCCACGCCCGAGCAGACCGGCTTGCCGAATTTATCAAGCCGCGCCGAGAGATAGCCCTCGACCCCGTCGTCAATGATCCAGTGGTCGCAGCCGTTTGGATCAACCCAGATGCCCGCTTGAAGGGTGCTGAGGTGCTTTGTGTCGATGCCGCGGTCAACGGTCTTGTCCGAAGGATACCCCCGGCCCAGACCGCCTTCGTAATCGGTACAGGCCGACAGGCCGACGGCACAGGCGGTGACCATGAGAAGTTTCGTCTTAATCACTTTTACGGTCCCTTCAGCGAATGCAGATAATTTCGACACGGCGGTTTTTGGCCATGTTCGCAGCGGAATTGTTCGGCACGGCAGGCATCCGTTCACCATAGCCACGCACATCAGCGATCTTGGCCCCGACTTGGTTGGCGACACGCGCCACCGAGTTTGCGCGGTTGTAGGACAGACGCATGTTATACGCATCCGAGGCACGGCTGTCGGTATGGCCGGTGATGATGTAGGACACCGCGCCGGTCGACTGGAAGAAATTCGCCAGACGCGCGCGACCCTGGGCCGAGATGTTGTATTTGTCGGTGGCAAAGAACTGGTCCGCTTCCATCACACCGCAGACATCGCCACGGCGGCATACCGGGATGCCCTGACGGGTCGTATGCGGGGTCATATAACCCTCGGCCCCGTCATCCATGACCCAATGCTCACAGCCATCGGGATCGACCCAGATGGTCGGCGTGTAGACGCCCTTGTCACGGCCCTGTTGCGAGGGTGTCTGCGCATCGGCCGACGTGCTGGCCACAGTCAGCGCCGCCGCCATCGTCAGGCTGGCCATGGCGCGCAGTGCTTTGGAAATAGTGGGTCCCACAGCTTTTGTCCTATTCTAAATATTGATTCTTATTTTTGGCAAATGCGACCCCTCCCCGGACCCGCGCCTTGTTAGTATAGGGTTAGGTTAGGTAAAAACTGCCCTGCTGTGAAGCTGTGAAATCAACATTTTGTGGCCGAGCCTTGACCGATTACAACGAATCCTTCGCGCAATAACGGTGAAACCGATGACTGCGGCGGCCGTTTTCTGTTCACCGGAAAGACTGAAATTACCCTATTGCCTATGCCTTGGCGACAATCCTCGGCAAGCCCTTGAGATTGTTCTCAACCCCCTGACAGTGCCTTCGAATCTTCTTGAAACACGCACCTTTAGACCTAAACCTCTATCCATCGGATCGCGAGGGTGGGACTTCGCGTGGCTTTGCCGATCTTGATTGCTGCAATGATAACTGGGGGACCAACTCATGATGAAAATGCTACTCGCCACCGCCGTCACCGGCCTGCTTGCCATGCCTGCTTTTGCCGGGGGTGTGAAATACGCCTACCACAACCAAGGCAAGGCGCATCCAACGGGCAATGTGATCCACGTCAGCTGCTACCGCGGCCCGTGGAATGATGTGATCTGGGACCGGCCAAACTCGGTCTTCGTGGATAGCCTCGTGGCCGTCGGCTATGACTTCTCCACCGCCCATGCCGTGGCCGAGCGTGTCTGCCGGGATCACACGCTGGTGGGCAACCCTGAGGGGCTGAAAGCGACGATGAAACGGATCTTTGCGGATGCCGCTTCGCATCGCAAGCACAACTACTGACAAGCTTAGGGTGCGCGGCAACGCGCACCCGCAACGGCCCTAGTGGCGGCCCGTTAGACCAAGACAGCCGCCAAAGAGTTTGTCTTGGCTTCGGTCACCCTTACGCGCTGAATGTCACCGATCTGCGCCGTGCAGTTCTCGATATGAACCGCGTGCAGATACTCTGACTTGCCAAGCATCTGACCGGGCAAACGGCCCTTCTTCTCAACCAGAACCGACACCTCGCGGCCCATCATCGACTGCTGGATCTCTTGTTGGTGCTGGGTGATTAACCCTTGCAGGCGCTGCAAGCGATCGTCGGCCACGGCTGCATCGACCAGCGGGCGTTCGGCCGCCGGGGTGCCGGGGCGGGTGGAATATTTGAACGAATAGGCATAGCCGTAGCGCACCTGCCGGACGAGCTCCATCGTGGCCTCAAAGTCGGCATCGCTTTCCTCGGGGAAGCCGACGATGAAATCGCCTGACAGCACAATATCAGGCCGCGCCTCGCGGATGCGTTCGAGCAGCTTCAGATAGCTCTCGGCGGTGTGGCTGCGGTTCATCCGTTTCAAGATGTGATCACTGCCCGACTGCACCGGCAGGTGCAGGTAAGGCATCAACTCGGGCACCTCACCATGGGCCGCAATCAGATCGTCGCCCATGTCGTTGGGGTGGCTGGTGGTGTAGCGGATACGCTCCAACCCGTCGACATTGGCCAGCGCGCGGATCAGACCGGCCAGCGTCATGCCGCCGTGGTAAGCGTTTACGTTCTGGCCCAGCAGGGTGACTTCGCGCACGCCGCGCTCGACCAGATCGCGGGCTTCTTCCAGCACCTTCTCGGCGGGGCGAGAGACTTCGGCCCCCCGCGTATAGGGCACCACGCAGAAGGCGCAGAACTTGTCGCAGCCCTCTTGCACGGTGAGGAAGGCCGCGGGCGCGCGTTTCATCTTAGGGCGGCCCTTGAGGTGGTCGAATTTGTCTTCGGCCGGGAAATCAGTGTCGAGCGCGCTCTGCCCGCTCTGCACCTTCGCCTCCATTTCTGGCAAACGGTGGTAGCTTTGCGGGCCGACCACCAGATCGACAGCCGGCTGGCGGCGCATGATCTCTTCGCCCTCGGCCTGTGCCACGCAGCCCGCCACGCCGATCTTCAGATCGGGGCGCGCGTCTTTCAACGGCTTCAGGCGGCCCAGTTCGGAATAGACCTTCTCAGCCGCCTTTTCGCGAATGTGGCAGGTATTGAGCAGGATCATATCCGCATCATCGGCCCGGTCGGTCGTGACATAGCCCTGACCGCCAAGGCTTTCGGCCATGCGTTCGCTGTCATAGACGTTCATCTGGCAACCATAGGTCTTGATAAACAGCTTTTTCGGTTGTGTCATGGCGGGCATCCAAGGGTTTTGACGGATTTCGGGCAGATGGCGTCGTCTAACAGCGGTGGCCGCGTCTTGCAATGGACCCGGAATTGACCGACCTTGCGGCACGGAAATACCAGCGGGGGCCTATGCGGTATCGCGATCTAGATCATCTTATCAAAGAGGCCCGCCCGGCGCTGGAGGCAGCCCCCATCGCCATGATCTTGGTCGAGGATGAGGTCGAGGTCGACACCACCCTGCGCCACCACCAGCAAGCGGGCTTTGACAGTGTGGTGGCGCTGATGCCCCCCGCTTTTGACCTGCCCCGCGACTTGCAGCAAAGCGTGCTGCGGGTGGACTATGACACCACCGCCGAAGCCGCGCTGGAAGGGGCCGTGAACCGCATGATCGCCGCGGTGCCGGGGCAATGGCTTTATTATTGCTACAACGCCGAATATCTGTTCCACCCCTTCAGCGAGACGCGCAACGTCAAGGAATTGCTGGCCTTTCACGGAGAAGAGCGGCGCGATGCCATGCTGGCCTATGTGGTCGACCTCTATGCGCTGGACCTCCAAATGCATCCCGATGCCGTCTCACTCGATCAGGCGCATCTGGACCGGTCGGGCTATTACGCGCTGGCGCGCAAGGATCCATCGCGGCAGGGGCATCCCAAGGAACGGCAGCTTGATTTCTTTGGCGGGCTGCGTTGGCGGTTTGAGGAACATGTGCCACCGCAGAGCCGCAAGATCGACCGCATCCCCCTGTTTCGCGCCAAACCGGGGCTGCTGCTGCGCGGCGATCACACGTTCAACAACGAGGAATACAATACCTACGCCTGCGCGTGGCACCATAATGTCACCGCGGCGGTCTGCTCTTTCCGCACGGCCAAGGCGCTGAAGCGCAATCCCGGCAGCCGCTATGATATCCCGACATTCCAGTGGCATAATTCCGAGCCGTTCGAGTGGCATTCCCGGCAGTTGATGGATTTGGGTCTGATGGAGCCGGGGCAGTGGTTTTGAAAAGCTTCCTTCGCCACCACACCGCCCGGTGGCACACCGGGCATCGCCCTCCCTCCCCCCGGAGGGCGATTTCGCAACGCTTCACCAACGAGACACGCTAGGTCCAAGAACACCCGCCCCGCGCCACGTGACCATCGATCGCCCACCAGGGAGGGCGATGCCCTCAGCATTCCCCCTTGCACCGACCCGCCGATGCCGTCCCCAAGATCAAAACCTCCTTGCACTCACCCGCCATGCACCTATGACGGAAGACAGCCTGAACGGGAGGGTCCGATGTCCGTCAACTTGCTCGACACATTCATCAAACCGATGCACCGCGAGGGCATCAAATTCGTGGCGATCTTCGCCGCCGTCACACTGGTGCTCTTCGCCATCGAAGAGGTGCTGGGCTGGATCGGCGTCGGTCTCACCATCTGGTGCTACTACTTTTTCCGCGACCCAGAGCGTGTCACGCCGGATAGGCCCGACCTGATCGTCAGCCCTGCCGACGGCATCGTCTCGCTCATCGAGCCTGCGGTGCCGCCCGCCGAACTGGGCATGCCGGATGTGCCGCTGACCCGCGTCAGCGTCTTCATGAGCGTGTTCAACTGCCACATCAACCGCGCCCCCGTCGCGGGCAAGGTGCAGGCTGTGGCCTACCGCCCCGGCAAATTCTTTAACGCCTCGCTCGACAAAGCCAGCGGCGACAATGAGCGCAACAGCCTGTGCATCCGTATGGACGACGGGCGCGATCTGGCCGTGGTGCAGATTGCGGGGCTCGTGGCGCGACGGATCGTCTGCTTCGTGAAATCCGGTGACGGTTTGGAAACCGGCGAACGCTTTGGCTTGATCCGCTTCGGCTCCCGGCTAGATGTCTACTTGCCCGAAGGCGTCGACCCGATGGTGCGCATTGGGCAGACCATGGTCGCCGGGGAAACCGTGCTGGCCGAGTTGAAACAACCGGTGATCCACACCGCCCCACTTTAGGAAAGCCTCCATGCGCCCCCCTTCTGAAAAGACCGGCGCAGACCTTGCGCTGATCCAGCTCCTGCCCAATGCGCTGACGATCACCGCGATTTGCGCAGGGCTTTCGGCAATCCGTTTTGGGGTGCAGGGCAACTATGTGCTGGCGGTGCAGCTGATCCTGCTGGCCTGTGTACTCGATGGGCTGGACGGACGGCTCGCGCGGCTCTTGCGCTCCTCCAGCCCGATGGGCGCGGAACTGGATTCGCTGGCCGATTTCCTGAACTTCGGGGTGGCCCCGCCGCTGATCCTCTACTTCTGGGCGTTGCAAGACATGCGCAGCGCGGCGTGGATTTCCGTGCTGATCTATGCGGTCTGCTGCGTGGTGCGGCTGGCGCGGTTCAACGTGAACGACAAAGCCGAAGCCGAAAAGGCCAAGAACGGCGACGCGGTGGGCGAAAGCGGCTCGTTCTTTACCGGCATCCCCTCGCCTGCCGGTGCGTTGCTGGTGCTGCTGCCGATGACCGCCTCCTTTGCCTTTCACAACCGGCCCATCGTGCCGGATTGGTTGATCTGCCTGCATATGGTGCTGATCGGTTTTCTGATGATCAGCCGCATCCCCACGTGGTCGTTCAAGACCACCAAAGTCTCGCGCCGCCATGTAAAGTACCTGCTGGTGGGTGTGGCAATTTTTGCCGCCGCACTGGCGACCTATGCTTGGACCACGCTTGTCGTGCTCTGTGTGGCCTATATCGGCATGGTGATCTGGGGCCTATTGCGGGCGAAGAAAACGAATAAAACCAAAAGGATTTAAGATGGATATCAAGGCGGTCGAGACTTCTTATGCCCGCTGGGCGCCGATCTACGACAAGACCTTTGGCGCGCTCACCAGCGGTGGCCGTCGCCATGTGGTCGCCCATATCAACAAGGGCGAAGGTACAGTGCTCGAAGTCGGCGTTGGCACCGGATTATCGCTGCCGCATTACGCGCCACATCTTTCGGTCACAGGTATGGACTTCAGCGATGAGATGCTCACCAAGGCCCGCCAGCGCGTTGCGCGCGAAGGGCTGACGCATGTAGCCGGCCTGCGCCAGATGGATGCCCGTGACCTTGATTTTCCCGACGCCAGTTTCGACACCGTCGCCGCCATGCATGTGCTGTCGGTCGTGCCCGAACCTGAGCGCGTGATGGAGGAGATCGCCCGCGTGCTCAAACCCGGCGGTCAGGTGGTCATCGCCAACCACTTCATGCGGACCACCGGCGTGCTGGGCTTTCTTGAAAAGGTCTCGGCCCCCTTCGCCAATACGCTTGGCTGGCATTCAGATTTCGAGATGGAGACCGTGTTGCAACAAGACGCGCTGCAGGTCGAAGACGAACGCGCCTTGCCGCCAATGGGCATGATGACGTTTCTGGTGCTGCGCAAACGCGGCTGATCGCTCACGCGGCGGGGCGCGCCCCGCCCGTTCAGGATTTCCGGCGCAGGCGGATCACCACATCGACCGAGGCAATCTCGGCCCCATCGGGCGCATCGGGAAGCTGCGCGATCACCAATTGCTCAGAAGGCGCGTCGGTCAGCTTGCTGTCGTCTTCCCAAAAGAAATGCGGGTGGTCGTGGGTGTTGGTGTCGAAATAGCTTTTGGAGCCATCCACGGTCACTTCCTGCAACAGCCCCGCATCACAAAAAGCGCGCAGCGTGTTGTAGACCGTGGCCAGCGACACGGCCTCGCCCTGCCCCTTTGCGGCCTCAAACAGGCTTTCAGCGGTGACGTGGCGATCTTGGCCATCGCCCACCAGAAGGCTCGCCAGCGTGACACGTTGGCGCGTAGGGCGCAGCCCGGCCTGAGCCAGCCAGCGCGTTCCGACCTCTTGTTCCTGTTCGGACATCAGTTCCCTGCCTTTCAGGGTCATATAAAGGAGGAAATCCCCGGTTTTCAATTGAAAACCTCAAGCCAATCGTCGCAGCCCCCCGCGCGCGGGCCTTGCAGCATGCCGGAACGCGATGTTAAACGGGGCCGATGTTATAACAGAGCAGCAGGAGAGCCGCAGGATGGCCGACTACCCCACGAGTTTCGACAAGGAAGATCTGCTGAAATGCGCCCGCGGCGAGCTTTTCGGCCCCGGGAACGCACAGCTTCCCGCCCCGCCGATGCTCATGATGGACCGGATCACCGATGTCTCGGCCGATGGCGGCGCCCATGGCAAGGGCCATATCATCGCCGAGTTCGACATCACGCCCGACCTGTGGTTTTTCGAATGTCACTTCCCCGGCAACCCGATCATGCCCGGCTGTCTGGGCCTTGACGGTCTGTGGCAATTGACCGGTTTCAACCTCGGCTGGCGCGGCTGGCAGGGGCGCGGCTATGCGCTTGGCGTGGGCGAAGTAAAGCTGACGGGCATGGTGCGCCCTGAGCGCAAGATGCTGACCTATAAGATTGATTTCACCAAGGCGATCCAGACCCGCCGCCTGACCATGGGCGTGGCCGATGGCATCGTCGAAGCCGATGGCGAGGTGATCTATCAGGTGAAAGACATGAAAGTCGCGCTGAGCGAAAGCTGAGCCAAAGCGACATTCCGACAAGAAAAAAGGGGGCCCGCGTGGCCCCCTTTTGCGTTTGCATCACCCGTTCAGAGCGTCTGCATCTCTTGCACCTTGCCATCGTGGCGCCCGGTCACTGCAGCCTCGGCCAAAACGGCGGCGACATCAGCGCGATGTGCCTTGCCTTTCTGATCGACACCTTCGCCGAGATTGATCGCATTGGTCTTGGGGTCATCGGTCAGCGCCACAGGCCGCAGGATCGAATGGGTCAACCCAGAGGCTTGCAGGTGCGCGTCTGCTGCCTGCTTCGCCTTCAGGTAATGGGTCATCTCATTGTCCTCCGGCGGATTGTCGGCACCGACAGAGCTCAGCATGACGAAACGCTCAACATCGGCCTCGCGCGCCAGATCGACCAGATGTTGCGCGCCCTCGCGGTCGACCTTCTCGGTCATCTCTGGCCCTGAGCTACCGCCAGACCCGGCAGCAAAAACCACCGCATCGACGCCGTCACAGACACCCGCCTGCAGATTGGTCAAATCACCCTTCCGCTGCTCGGTGCCCTCCGGCAAAACCGACGTGTCTGAACCGTCGCGCACCAGCGCGATGGGCTCGGCTCCTCGGTCTTTCAATTCACTGACGAGCAAACGCCCGGTTTTGCCGGTCGCACCGGCGACAAGTACTTTCATAGTCATCTAGAACCTCTTGCAATCTATCGTTCAAATCGGCGAGCGGCATGCAGCATCGCCCGCCCTTTGCCATTTAGGACGGCAGAAAAATCGCCTTGGCGTTGACAAATTCGCTCATGCCAAAACCGCCATGTTCACGTCCATAACCGGAGTTCTTGACCCCGCCGAAGGGCATATTCGGATCCGCCAACCCAAAACCGTTGATCCGGATCATCCCGGTGTCAAACTCGGCCCGAGCCAACTCAAGTGCGCGGTCTTCGTCTTTCGAGAAGATACCGCCGCCAAGACCATAGCGGCTGTCATTGGCAATGCGCATCGCATCTTCATCGTCCTTCGCGCGGATCACCGAGGCGACAGGGCCGAAGATTTCATCGTCATAGGCGGGCGAGCCGGGCTTCACATTGCCCAACACGGTCGATGGATAGTAGGCACCGGTACGATCAGGCACTTCGCCACCGCAGAGCAGTTCGCAGCCCTTTTCGACGCTTTCCTTAACCTGATCGCGCACTGTTTCGAACTGCTCTTGGCTCGACAACGGGCCAAGGCCGGTGCTTTTGTCCATCGGGTCGCCCATCTCGATCGATTTCATCTGCTCGACAAAAGCTTTCACGAAGGCATCGTAGTTTTTGTCGGTCACGATAAAGCGCTTCGCCGAGATGCAGGTCTGGCCGTTGTTGTAAATCCGACCAGCAACAGAGAATTTCACCGCCGTGTCGATATCCGCGTCATCCAACACGATGAAGGCATCGTTCGAGCCCAGCTCCAGCACCGATTTCTTGAGATGCTTTGCCGCCAGCGACCCAATGTGGCTGCCCGCCTTGTCAGAGCCTGTCATGGTCACGCCGCGCACCAGATCATGGGCGATCAGCTTGTCGCTGGTGTCATGGTCGATGATGACGACGTTAAACAGGTCTTTCGGCAGGCCCGCCTCTTCGCAAATTTCCTTAAGACGCAGCGCGCTGCCGGTACAAATCTGGGCATGTTTCAGGACGTTACCATTGCCTGCCATCAGGTTTGCCGCCAAAACGCGGACCGGCTGGTAAAAGGGGAAGTTCCAAGGCTGGACCGAATAGATCACGCCTATCGGCTGATAGGTCACCACGCCGTTTTTCTTGCCATCCATCAACTCGCGGGTCTCGTCCTTGAGCTTTTCCGGGCCCGCATCGGCGGTCCAGTCGAAGATCGCGGCGCAGAGGTCAACTTCGTCAAGGCTGTCTTGATAGAGCTTACCCACCTCGCGGGTCATCAACTCAGCCAGTTCCTCTTTATTATCGCGCAGCTTTTCAGCAATCTTTTTCAGATAGGGCGCGCGCTCATCATGGGAGAGCTTGCGCCAGTCCTTAAAGGCCTCATGCGTGGCTTCGACCGCGCGGAGCGCCTCGGCTTCGGACATGACGTTGTAGGTGTTCAGTACCTCTTCGGTGGCGGGGTTTACCGTCTTGATCTCGGGCATTCTGTTCTCCTTTATGTCTCGCTGGGCAAACACAGCCCGTCCAGCGCGCGTTCCATCACAGAACCTTGACCGCGAACTTCGCGCCCGCAGGACCGGCAAACCGCTTGCGCCGTATGGGCGTGCTGGCATACACCGGGGCTGCCAAAACAAAGGAGTGCTGCGCATGCGCCGCGTCGTCGTCACAGGGTTGGGGATTGTCTCATCCATCGGAAATAACGCCGAAGAAGTGCTCGAAGCACTCAAGAACGGCACATCCGGGATCGAAGCCAGCCCGGAGATGGCCGAACACGGGTTCCGCAGCCGCGTCGCCGGCACGCTCAAGATCAATCTGGCCGATCATATCGACAAGCGCACCCTGCGCTTCATGGGGCCGGGCGCGGGTTATGCCTATGTGGCGATGGATCAGGCGATCAAGGATGCCGGGCTGAGTGAAGATCAGATCAGCAACCCGCGCACCGGTCTGGTGGCAGGCTCCGGCGGGCCGTCGACCAGCGCCATGTTCGCCGCGCATAACATCGTCAAAGACACCGGGGCGACCAAGCGCATCGGGCCTTTTGCCGTGCCGAAATGCATGTCTTCGACTGTCAGCGCGAACCTTTCGACCGCGTTCAAGATTAAGGGAATTAACTATTCCATCACCTCCGCCTGTTCCACCTCGCTGCATTGCATCGGCAACGCGGCCGAGCAGATCATGCTGGGCAAGCAAGACGTGATGTTTGCCGGTGGCGGCGAAGAGTTGGACTGGACGCTGTCGTGCCTCTTCGACGCGATGGGCGCGATGTCGTCCAAGTACAATGACGCGCCCGAAACGGCGAGCCGCGCCTTCGACGCCGACCGCGACGGTTTCGTGATCTCCGGCGGCGGCGGTATGCTCGTGCTCGAAGACCTTGACCACGCGCTGGCGCGCGGTGCGAAAATCTATGCCGAAGTGACCGGCTATGCCGCCACCAGCGACGGCCACGACATGGTGGCCCCCAGCGGTGAAGGCGGCGAGCGTGCGATGCGTCTGGCGCTCGACACCCTGCCCGAAGGCCGCAAGGTCGGCTATATCAACGCGCACGGCACCTCGACGCCCGTCGGCGACGTGGGCGAAATCGAAGCCGTCCGCCGGGTCTTTGGCCAAGGCAGCACGCCGCCAGTAAGCTCGACCAAGTCGATGACCGGCCACGCGCAGGGCGCTGCGGGCGCACTGGAGGCGATCTTCAGCCTGCTGATGCTCGACAACGATTTCATCGCCCGGTCGATCAATGTGCAAAACCTCGACCCCGCGCTCGATCCTTCGGAGATTGCGCTGGAGCGCGTCGACAACGCGGGCCTCGATTCCGTGATGACCAACTCCTTCGGGTTTGGTGGCACCAATGGGTCGATGATCCTGTCAAAGTATAAGGGCTGAGGGCGCGATATGTCAGGTATGCTTGAAGGAAAACGCGGCCTTATCATGGGCGTGGCCAACGAACGGTCTATCGCTTGGGGCATCGCGAAAGCGATGTCCGAGGCCGGGGCCGAACTGGCCTTTACCTATCAGGGCGAAGCCTTTGGCAAACGCCTTGAGCCGCTGGCGCAGAGCGTCGGATCGGACTTCATGGTCGATGTCGATGTGACCGATGACGCCTCGCTCGACCGTGCTTTTGATGAGCTGGGCGCGCGCTGGCCGACGATTGACTTCGTCGTGCATGCCATTGCTTTCTCAGATAAATCCGAGCTGACGGGCCGGTTTCTGAACACCAGTCGGGCGAACTTCAAGAACTCGATGGATATCTCGGCCTATTCCTTCATTGACGTGGCGCGCCGCGCGCATCCGCTGATGGTTGAGAACGGCGGCACGCTGATGACGCTGACCTACATGGGGTCGAACCGCGTGACGCCGAATTACAACGTGATGGGTGTGGCCAAAGCGGCGTTGGAAAGTGCCACGCGCTATCTGGCGAATGATCTGGGGCCGGAAGGCATCCGCGTAAACGCGATTTCACCGGGGCCGATGAAGACACTGGCGGGGGCTGCCATCGGTGGCGCGCGCAAGACGTATAAGCACACGGATCAAAACGCGCCGCTGCGGTCGAATGCGACGTTGGAGGCTGTTGGTGGCACGGCGGTTTATCTGGCATCGGATGCGGGGGCCTGCACCACGGGCGAGATTGTCCGGGTCGATGGGGGCTTTCATGTGCTGGGGATGCCGCAGGCGGAGCATCTGTAAAGGGTTTTGACATCCTAGGCCCGGAAACAAGCCGCAGGCGCCGGGCCATCGCCTGCCCGTCCCCACGGGGAGGCGATTTGGCAAGACTGGGCGCGCCTTCGCGAGGGCGCGTTACCGCTGCACCATAAAGTGGCACGGATCACCGCTGCAATCGCCACCCCACGGGCAGGCGCTGGCCCTTAGTCTCTACCGCAACACATCCGTCTGCCAGAGCCAAATCTTCATCCCCCCATGTGCAATCGCCGGCCCCTGCGGCTTCCACGGCAACCCAGTCGCCCGCGCCAAGGGCGGCTCTGACGTTACCAGCCCCACACGCCAACCGCGGAACCGCGTCTTCAGCGTCTCGCCCAGCGTCCCATACAAAGGATAAAGCAGCTTCTTATTCCCGATCCGCCCTCCGTAAGGCGGGTTCACGATCACCAGTCCCGGCGGTCCCTCGGGCGGCTGCACCTCCCCTGCCCCGTGGCAGGCGAAATGACACCACGCGCCCACATCCGCACGCTCGGCATTGGCCGTGCTCATGCGGATCGCGCCCGCGTCCCGGTCCGAGCCGTAGAACCGCGCCGCAGGTTCGGCCACCGCCCCACCGCTGCGCATCTCCTCCCAAACCCCGGCATCGAAACTCGCCAAATCCTCAAAGGCAAAGCTTCGGCTGCGCCCCGGCTTCACCCCCGCCGCAATCTCCGCCGCTTCGATCAGAAACGTCCCCGAGCCGCACATCGGATCCACCACCGGCTCGCCCGGCGTGTACCCACATGACCGCAACATCAGCGCCGCCATATTCTCGCGCATCGGCGCCTTGCCCACGGCCTCTTTATGCCCGCGTTTGTGCAGCGCCTCGCCAGAGGTATCGAGGCTGAATTGCACCGCATTGTCGTGGATGCGCACCTTGAGCACCAATGCTGCCTCGGCATCCACCGTGATGCCATGGCTTTCATGCAGCGCGGTCTCAACCCGCTGCTGCGCGGCCCCGGCGTGGTAAATCTTCGACGCCTTGCACGTCACCTGCACCTTCACCGGCACATCGGCGCGCAGCACGTCACCAAAGGGAAACTTGCGGCAGCGTTTGTCCAACTGCGCCAGATGGAAGGCCATAAACCCGCCAATCCGCGCCAGCACCCGGCCCGCGCCGCGTAGCTCTAAGTTCGCGCGCCATACCTCGGGCCAGCCGCCCTGAATGGTCACGCCGCCGGGCTGCGCCTGCGCTTCGACAAAACCTTTTTCCTGCGCCTCGGCGCAGAGCAAATCCTCAAGCCCGGGCGGGCAGACAAGGAAAATCTCGAATGTATCTGGGGTATCCATGGCCCCTGCATAAGCGCCTGCGCGCTGCGGTGCGAGGGGAAAAGACGCAGATCGCGCCTTGTAGGCCCGCCGGAGAGACATCCCCCCGGCAGGCAGTGTCAGATCGCTTAGGCGATTTTGACCAGTTCGATGTCGAACTGCAGGTCTTTGCCTGCCAGCGGGTGGTTGGCGTCGAGGGTCACGGTGGTCTCGTCTACTTCCACCACGGTCACGGGCAGCGCCTGACCTTCGGGCGTCTGCATCTGCAACTGCGTGCCGGGATCAAGCGGGATGTCCGCCGGAATGCCTTCGCGCGGCACCGATTGGCGCATCTCGGGGTTCACCGGGCCATAAGCTTCTTCGCTGGGCACCTGAACGACCTTCTTGTCGCCTTCGGTCATGCCGGGCAGCGCGCTGTCGAGGCCGGGGATGATCTGACCCGAACCCACAACGAATTCCAACGGGTCACGGCCCTCAGAGCTATCAAAAGTGGTGCCGTCCTGCAGCGTGCCGGTATAGTGAATCTGTACTGTGTCGCCGGATTTGACCTCAGCCATTGTTGTCTCCAATTTGTCAGGGGAAAAAGGGAAGGAGGCCGCGTATCTGCGCGGGTGCTCCAAATTCCGCGACAGCATGAAGATTGTGATCCCGAGAGTAAACCCCCAGTCCCGGCCGATTGGGGAATTCGCCCCTTTCCGCCGCTGCGTCCGCGTGCCACTCTGCCGCGACACGGAAAGGGAGAGCCTGTCAGATGCCCATCACCACCTGCGTTTTCGACGCTTACGGAACCCTGTTCGACGTGGCCGCCGCTGCCCGGCAAGCCGCAAATGAACCCGGTTTTGCCGCCATCGCCGACACATGGCCGCAACTGGCAGAACACTGGCGCCTCAAGCAGTTGCAGTATTCATGGCTGCGCGCCGTAACCGGGGCGCATGACGATTTCTGGCAGGTCACCCAAGAGGGTCTGGACTGGTCGTTGGAGAAGATGGGCGTCGCTGACGACCCTGCCCTGCGCAAGCGCCTGTTGGCGCTTTATTGGGAGCTTCAGGCCTTTGCCGAAGTTCCCGCCATGCTGCGTGCGCTGAAAGACGGCGGCCTGAACACCGCGATCTTATCCAACGGCTCGCCCGCCATGCTGGACGGCGCGGTGCAATCTGCGGGAATCAGTGACCTTTTGGATGTGTCGCTCTCGGTCGAAAGTGTCGGGGTCTTCAAACCCCATGCATCGGTCTATGATCTTGTGGGGGCGCACTACAGCTGCGCCAAAGACGAGGTGCTGTTCGTCTCCTCCAACGGCTGGGATGCAGCGGCAGCGACGGGCTATGGTTTCACGACCGCATGGGTGAACCGGGGCGGCGATCCGGTGGACCGGCTGCCATGGAAACCGGCGCATCAGTTGCGAGACCTCAGCGGCATCCCTGCATTGGCGGGGCTTTGATGGCGCGGTTCACCACCTCCGACGGACTGTCCCTGCACTACACGGACGAAGGCTCCGGCCTGCCGATCCTCTGCCTTGCTGGCCTCACCCGCACCGGGGCGGATTTCGACTATCTGGCCCCGCATCTGGCGGATCATCGCCTGATCCGCATGGATTACCGGGGCCGAGGGCGTTCGGATTTTGACCAGAATTGGCAGAACTACACGCTGCCGGTGGAATGCCGTGATGTGCTGGAACTGCTGGCGCATCTGGGGTTGGACAAGGTCGCCATCATCGGCACCTCGCGCGGCGGGCTTAATGCGATGGGACTAGCGATGATCGCCCATGATCACCTGCTGGGCGTGGCGCTGAATGATGTCGGGCCAGAGCTGGACGCAAAGGGCGTCGAGTTCATCATGGGCTATCTGGGCCGCAACCCCGCCGCCAAGACCTATGAAGAGGCCGCCGCCGCCATGGCCCGGGCCTTTCCCGAATTTCGCGGCGTGCCGGAAGGCCGTTGGCTGGAAGAGGTGCAGCGCCATTACACAGCCACCGACGACGGGCTGAAAATCACCTATGACCCGCATCTGCGCGATGCCATCGCCACAGCAGGGCAGCCGACGCCCGACCTCTGGCCGTTTTTCGACGCGCTTCAGGGCATGCCGCTCGCGGCGATCCGGGGGGCCAATTCGACCCTGCTCAGCCGCGAAACGCTGATGCAGATGCAGGCGCGGCGGCCGGATATGATCGTGGCCGAGGTGCCGGATCGCGGCCATGTGCCGTTTCTCGACGAACCCGAGGCGCTGGCCGCGTTGCACGAATGGATAGGACAATTGCAATGAACATCGACATGATCCGCGCCGCCGCCGCCCGGGCAGAGGGCCATGTGCGGCGCACGCCCCTGTTGAACTCGCCCTTTCTGGACGAGATCGCGGGCCGTCGCATTTGGGTCAAGCCAGAGTGCTTGCAACATACCGGCAGTTTCAAGTTTCGCGGTGCGTGGTCGGCGCTGTCATCGCTGGATCCTGACGCGCGGGCGAAGGGTGTCATCGCCTATTCCAGCGGCAACCACGCGCAGGGCGTGGCGCTGGCGTCGAAAATGCACGGTGCCCCCGCCGTGATCGTCATGCCCAAAGACAGCCCGCGCCTGAAAATCGCCAACACCCGCGCCTATGGGGCCGAGGTCGTGCTCTATCACCGCGCGAATGAGAGCCGCGAGGAGATCGGCGCGCGACTGGCCGAAGAACGCGGCCTAACACTGATCAAACCCTATGACAATCCGCAGGTCATCGCGGGCCAAGGCACCACGGGGCTGGAGATCGCGCAGCAGGCAGCCGAGGCGGGGATCCACTCTGCCGAAGTCATCGTCTGCTGCGGCGGCGGTGGCCTGACCTCTGGCATCGCCTTGGCGTTGGAGGCCGAGGCCCCCAGCTTTCGCGTGCGCCCGGCAGAGCCGGAAGGCTTTGACGATGCGGCCCGGTCACTGGCCTCTGGCAAGATCGAGCAGAACCCAAGCGCTTTGGGATCAATCTGCGACGCCATCGTCACACCCGCGCCGGGCGAGCTGACTTTTCCGATCATGCAACGGCTT
The DNA here is from genome assembly GCF_032922545.1 of Sulfitobacter sp. LC.270.F.C4. Classification (NCBI taxonomy): domain Bacteria; kingdom Pseudomonadati; phylum Pseudomonadota; class Alphaproteobacteria; order Rhodobacterales; family Roseobacteraceae; genus Sulfitobacter; species Sulfitobacter sp. LC.270.F.C4. The sequence continues at coordinate 2,722,648 of NZ_CP136692.1, forward strand.
GTCGGGCCGGGGCTGGTGGTGAGCGACGACGAGGCGCTGAAGGCGATGGGCCATGCCTTTAACCGGCTGAAGGTTGTCGCCGAGCCGGGCGGTGCCGTGGCGCTGGCGGCGGCACTGTTCCGTGGGGCAGAGATTGAGGGCGACGATGTGATCGTCACCATCTCTGGCGGGAATGTGGATGCGGATATGTTCGCGCGGGCGCTGCAGACGTTGGGGTAAAGACAAGGGCAGCGCCGGCCTAGGGGGCATTTTTGATCTGTCCCGCCTTTGACCTGCGCCGCGCGCGCTATATGCTGGCCACCACCGCCGCTCACAGGAGACCCCCCATGCAGATATTCGATACCGGTGACGTCCAACTTCACTACCGCGTCGATGGCCCCGAAGACGGCGCGCCTGTGGTCTTTGCCAATTCGCTCGGCACCGATATGCGCCTGTGGGATCCCATTCTGCCACTGCTCGCCCCCGGTCTGCGCATCATCCGTTTTGATAAACGCGGCCATGGCCTCTCATCCTGCCCGCCCGCGCCCTATTCGATGGGGTCGCTCATTACCGATACCGAACGGCTGCTCGATCACCTGCAGGTGCGCAACTGCGTCTTCGTCGGGCTCTCGATCGGCGGCATGATCGCGCAGGGGCTGGCTGTCAAACGGCTCGACATGATCCGCGCGCTGGTGCTGAGCAACACCGCCACCAAGATCGGCAACCGCGACATCTGGGACACGCGCATCGCCGCCGTGGAACAGGGCGGCATCGAAAGCCTTGCCGATGCGGTGATGGAGCGCTGGTTCTCCGCACAATTCCGCGCGACGCCGGAGCTGGCGCTGTGGCGCAACATGCTCACCCGCCAGCCGGACGCGGGCTATGCGGGCTGTTCGGCGGCGATCTCGCACAGCGATTTCATGACCCCCACCTCCGGCCTGCGCCTGCCCGCGCTTGGCATCGCAGGGTCCGAGGACGGCTCCACCCCGCCCGACCTGGTGCGCGAGTTGATGGACCTGATCCCCGCCTCGAAATTCAAACTGATCCGCCGCGCGGGGCACCTGCCCTGTGTGGAGCAGCCGCAGGAATACGCTGATACGCTAAACGATTTTCTTGCCAGTGTCGGGCATATCCCGAAGGCACAGGGCTGAGCGTGGCGGCAGGTGTCTCTGGCGGCAAGCGGGCCATGCGCCCGCAACGCCTGCCGCATTCGCGCCCTATCGCGACGTCCACCCTTGCCTTCGCCCCCTGCGCGGACCAGATCTGACCGAATGCCGCTGCCACTGATCTTTATCCTTGTGACGGTGATGATCGATGCCATGGGCGTCGGCCTGATCCTGCCCGTCATGCCCGACCTGATCCGCGAAGTTCGCGGCGGCGGGCTGAGCGATGCGGCCCTTTGGGGTGGCGTGCTGGCCACGGGCTTTGCCGCGATGCAATTCCTCTTCGGCCCGGTGCTGGGGGGGCTCTCCGACCGTTTTGGTCGCCGCCCGGTCTTGCTGCTGGCACTGGTCGTGATGACGGTGGATTACGGCGTCATGGCACTGGCGGGCAGTGTCTGGCTGCTGCTGATCGGGCGGCTGGTGGGCGGTGTGACGGCGGCAACCCATGCCACGGCCTCGGCGTATATGGCCGATATCTCTCCGGCGCAGGACCGCGCGGCGCGTTTCGGGCTGATCGGCGCGGCCTTTGGCGCGGGCTTTGTTCTGGGGCCGCTGATGGGCGGCATCTTGGGCGAATATGGCACCCGCGCGCCGTTTTGGGCGGCGGCGGTGCTGGCGGCGGGCAATGCGGCCCTCGGCTGGGCTGTGCTGCGCGAAACCCTGCCCCAGACGCAACGCCGCGCCTTTGATTGGCGGCGGGCCAATCCGCTGGGTGCGCTGCGTGCCCTTGGCCGCCTGCCCGAGATCGGCAGGCTTCTGGCGGTCTATTTCATCTACCACGTGGGCTTTGCCGCCTATCCGGCGGTCTGGGCCTATTTCGGGGTTGAGCGGTTTGGCTGGTCCCCTACGATGATCGGCCTGTCACTGGGTCTTTTTGGCGTGCAGATGGCCCTTGTCCAAGGCGCGCTGATCGGCCCCGTGATCCGCCGCTTGGGCGCCCGTGCCACGGTGATCTTGGGCCATGTCTTTGCCCTTGCCGCCTTTGCCGCGCTGACCGTGCTGACCTCAGGCACTTGGGCGCTGATCATGACCCCGCTTGCCGCCCTTGCCGGGGTCATCCCCCCGGCGCTTCAAGGCATCATGTCGACCCGCGTCAGCGCTGATGCCCAAGGCGAGCTGCACGGCGCGCTCAGTTCCTCCACCGCGCTAGCGATGATCATCTCTCCCTTGGCGATGACCGCGGTCTTTGCGTATTTCACGGCCCCCGATACCGCGCTCTACCTGCCCGGCGCGCCCTTCCTGCTGGCGCTGTTTCTGACCCTCGGCGGGCTGGTGATCTTTGCCAGCCGCCCTCCCCTCACGTCACAAACCGGCACTTCGCCGCATTAGGCCCATTCCCCGCCTTGCGCCACCGGCCCTTCCGCGTCAGGCTGGCGAAAACCAAGTGAAAGGGACAGGCCATTGCAAATCATCAAAGCCGCCGTCTGCCATGCCTTTGACAGCCCGCTGAGCGTCGAAGACATCCGCCTGCAGGCACCACAATCCGGCGAGGTCGAAGTGACCTTGGATGCCGTGGCGATCTGCCACTCCGACATCCTGTTTGCCGAAGGCGGCTGGGGCGGCACCCTGCCTGCCGTCTATGGCCATGAGGCCGCAGGCCGGGTCAGCGCCGTAGGGCCGAATGTACAGGGGCTGGTCGAGGGCGACAGCGTGGTGGTCACCCTGATCCGCGCCTGCGGCAGCTGCCCCAACTGTGCCTCGGGTCAGCCGACGATCTGCGAAACACCGCAAGCGCCCGAAGGGCCGCTTCAGACCGCAGAGGGGGCGCCGCTTTTTCAAGCCATGAACACCGGCGGTTTCGCCGAAAAAGTGGTAGTCGACCGCTCGCAGGCCGTGAAAATCTCACACGACATCCCCAAAGACGCCGCCTGTCTGATCGCCTGCGGCGTGATCACCGGCGTGGGTGCCGTGGTCAATGCAGCGGGCCTGCGCGCAGGCCAAGATGTGGTGGTGATCGGCGCGGGCGGGGTCGGCCTTAATGCCATCCAAGGGGCGCGCATCGCGGGCGCACGGCGGATCGTGGCGGTGGACATGACCGAAGAAAAACTCGCCATCGCCCGCGAATTCGGCGCGACCGACACCGTGCTCGCGACCGAGGCGAAACCGTGGCGCGCGGCCTTCAAGGCCATGGGGCGCGGGGCGGATGCCGTGATCGTCACCGTCGGCGCGATCCCCGCCTATGAAACCGCGCCGCGCTACCTTGCGGCCGGGGGCCGGGTGATCATGGTTGGCATGCCCCACAGCGGGGCCGAGGCCAGCTATGAGCCGGTGGTCCTTGCCGCCTTGGGGCAAGGTATGGTCGGCTCCAAAATGGGCGACGTGGTGATCCAGCGCGATATCCCGTGGATGGTCGACCTTTACCTTCAGGGCCGCTTGCAACTCGACAACCTGATCTCCGGGCGCTGGCGGCTGGATCAGATCAACGAGGCGATTGCCGACACCAAGACCGGCGCTGCGAAGCGCAACGTGATTATCTTCGACCGCACCTAGGCGGACCCAGAACCGGCTCAGCTTTCGGGTAGATCGCCGATCAGCAGGGCGCGGAAATCATTCACATTGGTCCCGGTGGGGCCGGTGTGAAACAGGGCGTCTACCGCCGCAAACGCGCCGTAGGCATCGTTGTGTTGCAAGGCGCGGCGCGGGTCCACCCCTGCCGCGCGCATCGCGCCCGCCGTGCCCGGCGTGACGAATGCGCCCGCGTTGTCCTCGGACCCGTCGATGCCGTCGGTGTCCGCCGCCAAGGCGGTGATGCCTTCCTGCCCGTCGAGTGCCAGCGCCAAGGACAGCGCGAATTCACTGTTGCGCCCGCCGCGCCCCTTGTGGCGCAGGGTGACCGTCGTCTCTCCGCCTGAGAGCAGCACCAGCGGCGCGGGATGCGGGAAACCGCTTTGTTGCGCCTGCCGGGCAAGTGCGGCATGCACCAGCGCCACCTCGCGCGCCTCGCCTTCGATCGCGTCCGACAGTATCCATGCGGTCACCCCCCGCGCCTGTGCCGCCTCGGCCGCCGCGGTGAGGGACAGACCCGCAGAGGCAATAACATGCGTGACCGTCTTGCTGGGCGCGTCTTGCGCAGGCTGCTGCGCGGCCTCTTGCAGAAAAGCCATGCAACGAGGCGGCAGTTCCAGCCCCCGCGCGGCCACCTCCTCCAACACCTTCGCCGCGGCCCGTCGCCCCGGCACCGTAGGGCCAGAGGCCACGGCCCCCGGATCATCCCCCGGCACATCCGAGACGACAAGGCTCACCACCTGCGCGGGATAGGCCAGTTCCGCCAGACGCCCGCCGTTCACCGTGCTGAACTGTTTGCGGATGTCATTCATCACCGAGATTGGCGCGCCTGAGGCCAGAAGCGCCGAGTTCAACGCCTGCAAATCCTCTAGCGTCAGCCCCTCGGGTGGGGCGGGCAAAAGCGACGACCCGCCGCCGCAGATCAGCGCGATCACCTGATCCTCCGGCCCCAGCCCGCGCAGCGCATCCTGCAAGGCGCGGGCGGCCTCGATCCCGGCCTGATCGGGTACCGGATGGGCGGCCTCCAACACCTTGATGCGCTGGCAGGGCGCGCCATAGCCATAGCGGGTGACCACGACACCGTCATAGGGATGCGGCCAGAGCGCCTCGAACGCCTGCGCCAATTGCGCCGCCCCTTTGCCTGCGCCGATCACCACCGTTCGGCCCTTGGGGGGCGGCGGCAGCCTGTCCTTCAAGATCAGCCGCGGATCGGCGGCGGCGACGGCGGTGTCGAACAGGTTGGCCAAGAACTGGCGTTTCGGATCATTGAGGTTGGACATAGGGCACTCCGGCTGCTGTGGCGATCATGGCGGCCCGCTGCCTGCTGTCAATCCGGCAGGGGGCGTTCGTGCTGCACAAACAGACAGTTGCGCGCACCCATGAGGCCAAAGTCGGGGTCATTGCACAGACCCAAGGGCAGCGCCGCGCGCCATTTGCTGTGCCGCCCGCCCGCGTTGAAGGCAGCGAGGAAGGCCTCATCCAACATCCAAGGGTTCTGCTGCGCCACGCCCCCCGTGATGAAAACCCCACCGCGCGCACCCAAGACCAGCCCCAAGTCCCCCGCAACCCCGCCAAGATATCGCGCCATCAAGGCCACCGCCCGGCAGGCACTCGTGTCCTCCCCAACCTTGGCCGCGGCAAAGATCGCCGCCGCCCCCTCCAGATGCGCCGCCTCGCCGCGGGCGGTTGCGATGGCGCGGTACCAATAGGGGATGCCGGTGCCCGACAGGATCGCCTCGGCCTCGACCGCCAGCGCGTCGCCCATCTGGACCTCGGGCCAAAGCGCGATCAGGGCTTCAAAATAGGCCACTTCCTCGGCGCTATGAGGGGTCAGCCGCAGATGCCCGCCTTCGCCCGGCACCGCCGTGGGCCGCGCCCCTTGCCAGACCAAAGACCCCACGCCCAAGCCCGTTCCCGGCCCGACAATCACCCGCGCGCCCGGTTGCGGCGCAGGGCCGCCCTGAAGAAAGCTCACCTTTGCCGCGTCCAGCGTGGCCAAGGACCAGGCCGCCGCCTCGAAATCATTGAGCAGCAGTACCTTGCCGGGCGCCACATCGCAGGCCCGCGCCAGATCATCGCGCGAGATGCTGCGCGCGGCGTTGGTCATGCGCACCTGCCCGTCGACAACCACCCCGGCCACCGCCATCGCGACCCCCTCGGGCGCGCCGCCCATCTCGCTACAAAGCGCCGCACAGGCGTCTGGCAATGTGGTCAGCCCATCGGTGCGATGCGTGCAGCGCCGCACCACCGCGCCTGCCGGGTCCACCGCCGCAAGCCGCAGGTTGGTGCCGCCAATGTCCCCTACAAGATACCACATATGTCTGCCCCAATTCCCTTGTTACCGGTGCAAGATGGCCCGCCCGCGCGACCAAGGCAAACAACAAAAAACCCGGAAGCAAAGGCTTCCGGGTCTTGGCGGTCAATGCTGTTGGCTGGGAGTCAATCGGGTGCGACAGGCACGGTTGCCGTATCATCGCCCTCAATCGCGGTGCCATCGTCAACGATCACCTCGTCTTCGGTGCCGGGGGCGGTGGCGACTTCCTCGCCCGTCCAGAAGACAATGATGCCGATGCCAAAGATCACGACAATCGCCATGCCGATCAGCGGCCACTTGTGACGGCTTTCCTGCTTTTTCAGATTTGTGTCTGGTGGACTCATGATCCGCTCCCTTTCGCTGGCTTCGGGCTATGCCGCGCAACACCACGCCGCGCGCGGCCCTTGTTAGGGGGCAAACCCGGCAGGCCGCGGCAAAGTTCCCGGAAGCTGGAAGGTTTCACAAAAGCGCCGTCAACTCTGCCATGGCGCGCCGGTAGCCTGCCACGATCCGGTCACGCTGCCGGTGCCGCCCGCCCGTCACCGCATGGCGCCCCGCCGACCACAGGTCCGTCACCACCCGATCCTTCGCCGCAAAGACCAGACCGTCGAGCAGTTGCGCGGGCCGCAGTGCACAAAGTGCCGGGTCTTGGCTGTCGATCGCCATCAGGTCGGCCCATGTGCCCACCGCAATCTCGCCCCGGCCCCGGCCAAGCGCCTGCGCACCACCGCGCGCGGCCCCGGTATAAAGCGCCTCCCCGACCGAGCCTTCGCCCGGCACCATCACGTTGCGCGCCAGATCGCGCAGGCGTTGGGAATACTCCAAGGTGCGCAACTCTTCGGTCAATGAGATCAGCACGTTGGAATCCGACCCAATGCCAAACCGCCCCCCGGCAGCGAGGTAGCCCGGCCCGTTGAACGGCCCATCGCCCAAATTCGCCTCTGTCACCGGGCAGAGCCCCGCCACCGCGCCGGTCCGGGCCAAGGCTGCCGTCTCTGCTTCGGTCATGTGGGTCGCATGGATCAGGCACCAGTTCTCCGTCACCTCAGCGTTCGCCAGCAACCAGTCCACCGGCCGTGCGCCGAGCCAGTCCGAGATGTCTGCGACCTCCTTGGGCTGTTCGGCGATGTGGATATGGGTCGACACCTCGGGATGCGCGGCCAGCACCTCGGCCAGTTCCGCCGGGGCTGTGGCGCGCAGCGAATGCGGCGCGATGCCGACGCGGCAGTCTGGGGGGAGATCAACTACCGCCCGTTTCGCCCGCTCCACCAGCGCATTGAACTGCGCCACCCCATTGCCAAAACGCGCCTGACCCGGCTGCAAGGGCACCTGCCCCGCGCCACCGTAGGTATAGAGCACCGGCAGATGGGTTAGCCCGATCCCCGTCTCCGCCGCCGCCGCCGCGATCCGGGCCGAAAGCTCACCCAGATCATCATAGGGCGTGCCGTCGGGCTGGTGATGCAGGTAATGAAACTCGCCCACGCTGGCAAAACCCGCCTCTTGCATCTCAAGGAAAACAAAGGCGGCGATGGCCTCAATATGCGCGGGCGTGAGATGGGCGGTAAAGCGGTACATCAGGTCCCGCCACGTCCAGAAACTGTCTTTCCCCGCCATCCGCACCTCGGTCATCCCGGCCATGGCGCGTTGAAAGCTGTGGCTGTGCAGGTTGGCCAGCGCAGGCAGCAGGGTATCGACGCGGCTGTCGTCAGGATGGGGCGTTTGTCCGGTCTGCACCGCCGTGATGCGGCCCTCAGCAACCGTAATCCGAACGTCCCGCGCCCAGCCCTGCGGCAGTCTTGCGTGTTTTGCGAAAATCATTTGACGGCCTTTCGGTTTTTTATGTATAGACATATAACAATTAAAACCGCGTTAGAAAAGTAAAACCTCAGGAGGGGGCGATAGAGATGGCAGAGCACGACCGAGTTTTGATCGACCTCACCGCCGCGACCTTAGACGGCGCAGAACCCTATGGAATGATTGAGAATGCAGCGATTGCGATTGCCGGGAGCCAGATCGCATGGGTCGGCCCGCGCCTTGACCTGCCACGGGCCTACCGCCACCAGCCGACAGAATCACTGGGCCACCGCCTCGTCACCCCCGGTCTGATCGACTGCCACACCCATATCGTCCACGGAGGCGACCGCGCGCGCGAGTTCGAAATGCGCCTTGAAGGAGCCAGCTACGAAGACGTCGCCCGCGCCGGGGGCGGCATCGTCTCAACCGTCACCGCCACCCGCGCCGCCAGTGAGGCCGATCTGCTGGCAGAAGCCCTGCGCCGCGTCGATGTGCTGATCGCCGAAGGCGTCACGGGGATCGAGATCAAATCCGGTTACGGTCTGGATATCGACACCGAGCTGCGCATGCTCCGCACCGCACGCGCCGTGGGCCAGCAGCGCCCGATCCGAGTGCGCACCACCTTCCTCGGCGCCCATGCCACGCCTACCGAATACGCAGGCCGCGCTGACGCCTATATCGACGAAGTCTGCCTCCCCGCCCTGCGCGCCGCCCATGCCGAGGGGCTGGTCGATGCGGTCGACGGGTTCTGCGAGGGCATCGCCTTTCAGCCCGCCCAAATCGCGCGGGTCTTTGACGTGGCGCGGGAATTGGGGCTGCCGGTGAAACTCCATGCCGAGCAACTGTCGAACCTTGGCGGCGCGAAACTCGCGGCCTCCTATGGCGCGCTGTCGGCGGATCATATTGAGTACCTTGACGCGGACGGCGTGAAAGCGATGGCCAAGGCGGGCACCGTCGCCGTCATCCTCCCCGGCGCGTTTTATACCCTGCGCGAAACCCAAGCGCCCCCGATTGATCTGCTGCGCAAACACGGCGTGCCGATGGCGCTGGCGACGGATATCAACCCCGGGTCGTCGCCGCTGAACTCCCTGCTGCTGACGCTCAACATGGGCTGCACCCTGTTCCGCATGACGCCCGAAGAGGCGCTGCGCGGTGCCACGCAACATGCCGCCCGCGCGCTTGGGCTGGACGGCTGCGGCATGATCCGCCCCGGCTTGCGCGCCGACCTCGCCGTTTGGGATATCAAACACCCTGCCGAGCTTGCCTATCGCATCGGCTTCAACCCGCTTCACTCTCGCATTTTCGGAGGCCAATCGTGACCACCCTGACCCTCACCCCCGGCGCGGCCACCTTGGACGATCTGGCCCGCATCTACCGCGAAGAGGCATCGGTGAGGCTCGACCCCGCCTGCCGCCCAGCGATTGAACTGGCCCACGCGCGCATTGCCAAAGCGGTGGCGGGCGAGGATGCCGTCTACGGCGTGAACACCGGTTTCGGCAAGCTCGCCTCGGTCAAGATCGCCTCAGATGACACGGCCACCCTGCAACGCAACCTGATCCTGTCGCATTGCTGCGGCGTCGGCCCGGCGATCCCGCGCGGCCATGCGCGGCTCTTGATGGCGCTCAAACTGCTGAGCCTTGGGCGCGGCGCCTCAGGCGTGCGGCTTGAGGTCGTCGATCTGATCGAAGGCATGCTGGAGCGTGGCGTGACCCCGGTGATCCCGGCGCAAGGATCGGTCGGTGCCTCAGGCGATCTGGCCCCCTTGGCCCATATGGCCGCTGCGATGATGGGCCACGGCGAGGCGGAAATTGAGGGCCGCGTCATGACCGGCGGAGAGGCGCTGACCGCCGCGGGTCTCACCCCGCTGGAATTCGGCCCGAAAGAAGGGCTGGCGCTGATCAACGGCACACAGTTTTCGACCGCCTTCGCGCTGGCGGGGCTGTTTGACGCATGGCGGGCGGCAAACTCGGCGTTGGTGATCTCGGCCCTGTCGACGGACGCGATCATGGGCTCCACCGCGCCGCTGCAACCCGAAATCCACGCCCTGCGCGGCCATCGAGGCCAGATCGAAGCGGGCGAGACGATGCGTGCCCTGCTCAACGCCTCGGAAATCCGCGAGAGCCACGTGGCGAATGACGCCCGCGTGCAAGACCCCTACTGCATCCGCTGCCAGCCTCAGGTGACCGGGGCCGCGATGGATGTGCTGCGCATGGCCGCCCGCACGCTTGAGGTCGAAGCCAACGCCGCCACCGACAACCCGCTGGTGCTGGTCGGCGCGGACCTGATCGTTTCAGGCGGGAATTTCCATGCCGAACCGGTGGGTTTTGCCGCCGATATGATCGCACTGGCCGTGGCCGAAATCGGAGCCATCGCGCAGCGCCGCGTGGCGTTGATCGTGGACCCGGTGCTCAGCTTCAACCTGCCGCCCTTCCTCACGCCAAACCCCGGCCTCAACAGCGGCTATATGATCGCCGAAGTCACCACCGCCGCCCTTATGAGCGAGAACAAGCACCTCGCCAATCCGTGCGTCACCGACAGCACGCCGACCTCGGCCAACCAAGAGGATCACGTCAGCATGGCCGCCCATGGTGCGCGGCGGCTGGGGCAGATGATCGACAACCTAAACCGTATCCTTGGGGTCGAGTTGCTCTGCGCGGCGCAGGGCATTGATTTCCGCGCCCCGCTGACCACCAGCGAGCCGTTGCAGCGTGTGGTGAAACGGGTCCGCAAGGATGTCGCGACGCTGGATGAGGACCGTTACCTCGCCCCCGATCTGGAACGCGCGGCACAGATGGTGGCCGAAGGCGAGATTAGCCGCGCCGCCGCCATCGAGATGCCGGAGATTTCCACATGACCCCGGTTGAGATCACCCGCGGCGACAGCCCCATCGTGCTTGGCCTGCCGCATACCGGCACCGATCTGCCCGACACAGTGCGCCGCGATCTGAACCCGCGCGGGCTCGAACTGGCGGACACCGACTGGCATATTCACCGACTTTACCAAGGGTTACTGCCCGGCGCGACCACCGTGCGCGCGACCTTCCACCGCTATGTGATCGACGCCAACCGCGACCCTTCGGGCGCATCGCTCTACCCCGGCCAAAACACCACCGGGCTGGTGCCGCTGACCGATTTCGACGGGCAGGACATTTGGACAACCCCGCCCGAAGAAGCCGAGATCGAGGCCCGCCGCCTGGCATTCCACGCCCCCTATCACGCGGCGCTTGAGGCGGAATTGGCCCGCGTCCGCGCGTTGCATGGCGTGGCGATCCTCTATGACTGCCACTCGATCCGCTCGCTGATCCCCTTCCTCTTTGACGGCCCCTTGCCCGATTTCAACATCGGCACGAACCTCGGCACCACCTGCGCGCCTGAGATCGAAGCCGCCGTCGCGGATATCTGCGCCGCCGCCCCCGGCTATACCTCTGTCATCAATGGCCGTTTCAAAGGCGGCTGGACCACTCGCCACTATGGCCGCCCCGCCGAAGGGTTTCACGCAATCCAGATGGAACTGGCGCAGAGCAGCTACCTCAGCGCCGAAGCCCCGCCCTGGCCCTGTGATCCCGAAAAGTCTGCGCGCCTGCGCAGGCACCTGACCGACATTCTGACAACTCTGGCCGCGATGGCCCCGACCCTGAAAGGCACAGCATGAGCGATCCGCGCAAGAACACCCGTGACGTCTATCCCGCCACCGGCACCGAGCTTTCGGCGAAAAGCTGGCTCACCGAAGCGCCCCTGCGGATGCTGATGAACAACCTGCACCCAGACGTGGCCGAGAACCCGCATGAGCTCGTCGTCTATGGTGGCATCGGCCGTGCGGCGCGGACGTGGAAAGATTACGACCAGATCGTCGCCTCGCTCCGCGCGCTCGAAGACGACCAAACGCTGCTGGTGCAATCGGGCAAGCCTGTCGGTGTATTCAAGACCCACAAAGACGCCCCGCGCGTGCTGATCGCGAACTCAAACCTCGTGCCGCATTGGGCGAATTGGGACCACTTCAACGAGCTCGATAAAAAGGGTCTGGCGATGTACGGCCAGATGACCGCAGGCTCGTGGATCTACATCGGCTCCCAAGGCATCGTGCAGGGCACCTATGAGACATTTGTCGAGGCGGGCCGCCAGCATTATGGCGGCGATCTGACCGGCAAATGGATCCTCACCGGCGGGCTTGGCGGCATGGGCGGTGCCCAGCCTTTGGCGGCGGTGATGGCAGGCGCTTGTTGCCTCGCGGTGGAGTGCAATCCCGACAGCATCGATTTCCGTCTGCGCACAAAATACGTCGATGAAAAAGCCGAAACGCTCGACGAAGCGCTGGAGATGATCGAGCGTTGGACCGCTGCCGGAGAAGCGAAATCCGTGGCCCTCTTGGGCAATGCCGCCGATGTCTTTCCCGAGCTGGTGAAACGCGGCATGCGCCCCGATATCGTGACCGATCAGACCAGCGCCCATGACCCGGTGAACGGCTATCTGCCGCAGGGTTGGAGCATGGCCGACTGGCGCGAGAAGCGCGAGAGTGCCCCCAAGGCGGTCGAACGCGCCGCCCGCGCCTCAATGAAGGTACAAGTCAAAGCGATGGTCGATTTTCACGCGGCGGGCATCCCCACGGTCGACTATGGCAACAACATCCGCCAGATGGCGCTGGAGGAAGGGTTAGACAACGCCTTTGATTTCCCCGGCTTTGTCCCCGCCTACATTCGCCCGCTGTTTTGCCGGGGCGTGGGGCCGTTCCGCTGGGCGGCGCTGTCAGGCGATCCGGAGGATATTTACAAGACCGATGCCAAGGTGAAAGAAATCCTCTCCGAAGATACGCACCTGCACAACTGGCTCGACATGGCCCGCGAGCGTATTTCCTTCCAAGGTCTGCCCGCACGGATCTGCTGGGTGGGTCTGGGTGTGCGCCACAAGCTCGGTCTCGCCTTCAACGAGATGGTCCGCACTGGCGAGCTAAGCGCGCCCATCGTGATCGGGCGCGACCACCTCGACAGTGGTTCCGTCGCCTCGCCCAACCGCGAGACAGAGGCGATGAAAGACGGCTCTGATGCCGTGTCGGATTGGCCGCTGCTAAACGCGCTTTTGAACACTGCCTCGGGGGCCACTTGGGTGTCGCTGCACCACGGCGGCGGGGTCGGCATGGGCTTCTCGCAGCACTCCGGCATGGTGATCTGCTGTGACGGGTCCGAAGACGCCGACCGCCGGATCGAACGGGTGCTGTGGAACGATCCGGCGACGGGTGTGATGCGCCATGCGGATGCGGGCTATGACGAGGCGCTTGATTGCGCCCGCGCGCATGGGCTGGACCTGCCGGGCATCCTTTGAACCTCACGCGCCGCCGCCTTAGCGTGGCGGTGCATCAATAGCGGGTCGTCAGCCGGTGACCGGGGCGATGCGACAGGCGCACATAGGTCACCGCCTGCCCCTCCCACCATGTCGAACGCTCGACCGTGAAAACCGGATCACCCAAGGCGCAGGCGAGATACTCACTCAGCCGCTGATCGGCCAGTCCGGCGGAGAGGCTGATCTCAACATCCGAAAAAGGTATTGCCGAGATCAGCCATTCGTTCGGCCCCAGCTCTGCAAAATCCTCCTCCCGCGCCTGCGGCAGGGTCGCAAGGTTGATCCAGCGGTCTTCATATTGATAGGGATCGCCATCGGCGTAATGCATACAGACCAGATGCAGCGCCTCGCTGCCTGCGGTCAGTTTCAGCCGCGCGCGCAACCAGTCCGGCGCAGGCTCAACCGCGTGGCTCACCAGCGAATAGCGATAATCAGCGCCCTTCTCTTCGATCTCGGCCCGGACCAGCGGAATGTCGAAGCGCGCCTGCCGCACCGGGGCCATGCGCACCCGCGTCCCGGCTTTGCGGCGGCGCTCGATAAACCCTTCGTCGGCCAATTCGCGCATGGCACGGTTGACCGTCGCGCGGGCGCAGCCATAGGTCTCGGCCAGATCGACCTCATTGGGCACAAGACTACCCAGAGGCCATTCCCCCTTGGTGATCTTTGACAGGATGTCGGTTTTCACATCCCGGTAGGTGACTTTCATAAGAACGGCCCTGCTGGGTTCATGACTGTTTTATCAAGCATTACACTAGATCAATCGTCAGCCCAAGCGCCCCCGCGCGCCCCACCCGGAGAGAAACCGCCTGAGCCGGGGCGCGGGTCTTGCCTCGCCCCGCGTTTGCTGGAAAATTACGCGCCACCTGCCCCCTCACCCAGAAAGGCCGCCCATGCGCGTTCAGCCCCCGAAAATCCGCACCGCCGCTTTGATGCTGGGCCTTGGCCTGCTCGCCGCTTGTGGCGGTAAGCAGACCGAAGTGGTCGCGATCCCGGTGGGTGAGGTGGAGTGTATGGCGCGGGCGATGTATTTCGAATCCAACCGCTCCAGCCGCGACGGGATGGTCGCCGTGGGCACGGTGGTGTTGAACCGCGTCCATTCCGAAGCCTTCCCCGATACGGTCTGCGGGGTGGTCGGCCAGCGCAATCAGTTCGCACCGGGCGTGATGACGAAACCGATGAGCGACCGCGGGGCCCCGCTGGCCCGCGCCACCGCGCTGGCGGTGCTTCAGGGCGAGCGGCACCCCAAGGTCACCCGCGCGAAATTCTTCCACGCCGCGTGGTACAATGCCAATTACAACAACATGCATTACGTGGTGACCGCAGGCGGCAATGCCTTTTACGAAAAGCGCCGTCCGGCCCTCGTGACCACGCCCAACCCGCTGCCGCCGCTCGAAGGGATCACCCCGCTCTGAGCGTCACAGAACCCCGCGCGCGAGCAGGATCAGCACCAGATAGCGCCCGCCTTTGGCAAGGGTGACAATCAGCAAGAAGCGCCAAAGCGGTTCGCGCATCATGCCCGCGGCCAAGGTCAGCGGATCGCCGATGATCGGCACCCAACTGGCCAGCAGGCTCCAATACCCCCAGCGTTGATACCAGCCAGAGGCCCGCCCCATCTGCCGCGCCGAGAAAGGAAACCAGCGGTGATCGGCAAAATGGCTGAGGTAGCGCCCGAGCAGCCAATTCAGCAGCGAGCCCAGCACATTCCCCAGCGTCGCCACCAGCCACAACAACGCCGTGGCATGGGCACCCGACCACATCAGCCCCAAAAGCACCGCTTCGGATTGCGCGGGGATCAGCGTCGCCGCCAGCAGGGCCGCGAAGAACAGGCTCAGCAGGGCCAGCATGTCAGCGGCGAAGGACGGAAAAGGCGAAAAGGCCGGGCATGCCGCGTCAGTAAAGACGCCGTGGCGTGAGGGCAAGCCGCAGCCGCGCCTTAGGCGTTCCGCGCCACACTTGGGCAGCCGCGCGGCCTATTTCGTCAGGATCAATTTCCCTGCCCGTGTGATGCGCAGCGTATAGGTTTGGCCGTCCAGCACGATGTTGGCCGTCGAGCCATTGGGCACCAAGGCACGCGCATCATGCACGGCGTCTTCGACCGGTTGGCCTGCGGGCGAGGGATCAGGCAGCTTTTGCATCAGGCTCATCCTGCGTCCCCCATCTGGCGGGCGCGTTGCAGATCGATGAGGTGCTCAAGGCCAAAGCCATCGCAGGGCGCGGTATCGTTGCTGCCAAGCGCGATATCGCGCCAGCTGTTGTTGGATTGCGTCTGTAGCCGGGCATGGGCCATTGGCTCGGGCGTGGTCACGGGTGTCCTCACGGGGGCGGGCTCCTTTCCATTGACATCCGGGCTTCCGACGCGCGGTGGCTTGGACGGTTTCGGCGTAAAGTCGTTCATACCCCGGCCAAAATACCGGGCTCTTATAACGGCTACTTAATCCGATTATTTTAGTCAAGTATAGAAAGTCCCGCCTGCCCCGCGTCAGACTGCTTCGATTTGCTGAATAGTCTGAAAGCCCTCGAACCGCGGCGCGCCTTCGTGCAGCTTGCGGGTTTGCCCCGCCCGCGCATGCGCCGCGCGAAAGGCGTCGCTGGTGGTCCATGCCCGAAAATGCGCTTCGCTTTCCCAAATGGTGTGCGAGGCATAGAGGATCGTCCCCTCCTCCTCTGGCCCTTTGAGCATGTGGAAGGACACGAACCCCTCCGTCTCTTTCAGATGGCTTTCGCGGTTCAGCCAAAGCTCTTCGAATGCGGCGGCATTCTCGGGCAGTACGGTGAAACGGTTCATGGCAAGGTACATGGGCGGGTCCTTTAATTCTTGGTCAGGGCGTTACAGGGGTCTTCGCGCTTGGTGGGCGGGATCAGGCGGGTCTCGTCAAATGGCATCTCTGTCTGTGTTTCGACAAAGCCGATGGCATGGGTCGTGACCTCGGGGGCCGCTTGCGCGATCAGCGCGGGAATGCCCCAATCGGTGCGGGCATGGCCGTTGCCGGTGATCACGGCCACGGGCGGGCCATAGGTCTCAAGCGCCTTGAGCGCCGCGCGCGCGAATGTGGCGTCGCGGTAGCGTTGCACGGCGACCATGCCCCCCATCATGTCGCGCGGCATGGCCCGGCAATGAGCGGCGAACTGCACCTCGATCCGGGCCGCCTGCTGATCGTCGGGCAGCGGTTGATCAAGGCCAAAGCGCGCCGCTTCCGGCCCGAAAAGCGCGGCTGCGCCTTCAAGATACACACTGCGCACCGCCTCGCGGGGGGCGGCGGCACCGATGATCCGGGCTTCGCCCAAAGCATCGAAGATCGGCGCGTAGATGTCGAAATCCTGCCAACCACTTGCCGCCCAAGCCTGCGCAATCTGGCTGCGATCGGCATCGGATTTCGCCCCCTGCGCGGCGGTGAGCATCTCGAACACCACAGCAGTGGGGCGCAGCGTCTCCAGCGCGGCGGCCTGTTCGAGATGGGCATGGGGGTTGTCATGCACCTCCCCCAAAATCACGATCTCGGCGAGGGGGTCGGCGCCCGCGGGCAGCGCGAGCCAGAGCAGCAAAGCGGCGCTGCGGGTCTTACCGCTCACGATTTGCGCTCATCCGCGTCGGTTTTCACTTCGGGATCGTTATAGTCGTTGGGGTCAAAATCGTCGGGGTCGAAGGGGTCTTCGTCTTCGGCGATGCCGCTGACATGGGTGGTGCCGCTTTCCTCATCGAAAACCAGCCCATAGTTCGCCTTGCCCTCGCTTTTGTAGCGCCGGAATTCGTGGATGCCTGCGTAGACAAAAACCAATGTGATCGGCAACAGAATCAAAAATGCGATAATCTGGGCGTCCATAAACGCGCTCCTTTAGATGCTTGTCGGGGGCCTGTATCACCGAAGGGGGCGCGGCGGGGTGGCACTGCGCGACCGGTGATCCGGCCAAAGATATTACGGTCCGCCGCGCGGGGCTGCGCGGTCTGACCCGATGCGGCCCTATCCGAACCGCCCTGTAAGAGAAAGCATTAATCCGGGGGCTTTGTTCCGCAAGCTCTATTTGACTGGCCCTTGTTCTATTGAGGTTGGCTGGCCTTCGCGCCGCAAATCCCCTAGCCTACGGACTGCTCCGCGCGGGGGCAGCCGCGCCGCCCAACCGCCTATAAAACAAGCACAAACGCCTGCCCCCAGACAGCCGTTCCCGAAAAAACCGCGCGTTACAAAAGCTTCGTCAAACTTAAACATTCGTGACATTCACCGCTGCGATAGCTCGCCCCGCAAACCCCGGGGGACTTATGCTCGTCATATCTGAACTGACCAAAACATTCGGCGCGAACACAGCCGTGGCCCGCGCTAATCTACAGGTCGACAAACCGCAGATGATCGGAATCATCGGCCGTTCCGGCGCAGGGAAATCCACGCTGCTGCGGATGTTAAATCGACTGACCGATGCCTCCTCTGGGCAGATCCTGTTTCAAGGGCGCGATGTGACCGCCCTGCGCGGCGCGGCCCGGCGCGGCTGGCAGGCGGAATGTGCGATGATCTTTCAGCAGTTCAACCTCGTCCCGCGGATGGATGTGGTGTCGAACGTGCTGCACGGCACGCTCAACCGCCGCTCGACGCTCAGCAGCATCTTCAACCTCTACCCCGATGCTGACATCACCCGCGCGATTGAAATCCTCGACCGTCTGGGCATCGCGCAACATGCGCCCAAACGGGCCGAGGCGCTCTCGGGTGGCCAGCAGCAGCGCGTCGCCATCGCCCGCGCCCTGATGCAAGACCCGCAGATCATTCTGGCGGATGAGCCGATCGCCAGCCTCGACCCGATGAACGCGCAGGTGGTGATGCAATCGCTGCGTCGCATTCACGAGGAAGACGGCCGTATGGTCATCGCCAACCTTCACACGCTGGATACCGCGCGCCGCTATTGCGACCGCGTGGTGGGGATGCGCGACGGGAAAATCGTCTTTGACGGCACGCCCGCGCAACTGACCACCAGCATGGCCCGCGAAATCTACGGTGCAGACAGCAGCTTCTCCGAAGCCGCCACCTCAACCGAGATCGAAACGCTGGACAAGGTGCCAGCCTGACACGACCCGCCCCAATGGGCATATTTTCAAACTGGAGACGACAAAATGAAGAAGCTCATCGCCGCCGCACTGGCAACCACGGCCCTGACCGGCGCTGCACTGGCTCAATCCGCAGATGTCACCGAATTTCGCATCGGCATCCTTGGCGGGGAAAACGCGCAGGACCGGATGAACTCCTACGAATGTCTGCGCGGCTACACCGAAGAGCGCCTTGGCGTTCCGGCCAAACTCTTTGCCCCTGCCGACTATAACGGCGTGATCCAAGGTCTGCTGGGCGGCACGCTCGACATGGCGTGGCTCGGTGCCTCGGCCTATGCCGCCGTTCACCTGCAAGACCCCGAAGCGGTTGAGCCGGTGCTGGTCAAGATCAACCTCGATGGCTCCTACGGCTACCACTCCATCGGCTTCGCGCGCAAAGATGCGGGCATCAACACGCTTGAAGACATGCAGGGAAAAGTCTTTGGCTTTGGCGATCCGAACTCCACCTCTGGCTACCTGATCCCCTCCATCGAAATCCCCCAGACAACCGGTGCCACCATGGAATCCGGCGACTACTTCGGCGAAGTGAAATTCACCGGCGGGCATGAGCAGACCATCGTCGCGGTCAACAACGGTGATGTCGCGGGCGGCGTGACATGGGCCGACGGTCAGGGCAATTGGGAAGACGGCTACAACTCCGGCGCGCTGCGCAAAGCCGTGGATGCGGGCCTGATTGACATGAACGATCTGGTGGAAATCTGGCGTTCCAAGCCGATCCCCGAAGGCCCGGTCGTGCTACGCAAAGACCTGCCCGAAGAGGTCAAAACAACCATGACCGCACTGGTGGATGAGCTCCACGAGATGGACGCCGACTGCGCCTATGGCGTGGCCGCGGGCGAAAGCCTCGGCTTCGATCCGATTGCCCATGACGCCTATGTCTCGATCGTCGAAGCGCGCAAGGCGAAATCTAACTGATCCTAAGGGACAAAAGACATCTGGCAGGTCCCGGCAACGATTGTCGGGGCCTGTCGTCATAGGGGGACGACAGATGCAACAGACCACCACCGCGCCTGATATCACGGCGGATTACCTTGCCCATACCCGACAAAAGCGGGTGATGAATATGATCTTGCTGGTCGTTTTCGTGGCCCTGCTGATCGGCGGTTTCGGCACCGCCAATGCCCGCAACGCTGGCGGGTTCTGGAACGGGCTGCCCAATGTCTTTGATTTCCCCGCCGATGTGCTGAGCGAGGCATGGGAGCGCATTCATCTGCTGCCCGGCTATTTCGTGAAATACCTCCCCTCTCTCATCGAAACGGTGAACATCGCCGGGGCCGCCACGCTGATCGGTGCGCTTTTCGCGTTTTTCGCCGCCCTTCTGGCCACACGCGGCCTTGCCCCCGCGCCATGGCTCGTCGGCCCGCTGCGCCGCCTGCTAGACGTGCTGCGCGCCGTGCCTGAAATTGTCGTCGCCCTCGTGCTGATCTTTTTGCTCGGTGGTGGCCCGGTGCCTGCGATGATCGCCATCGCGCTGCATACCGTGGGCGCGCTTGGCAAGCTCTTCTCTGAGGTGAACGAGAACGCGTCGCTCAAGCCCGTCGACGGGCTTGCCTCTGTCGGGGCGGGCTGGCTGCAACGGATGGTCTTGGGCGTCGTGCCACAGGTCGCGCCCAACTATCTCTCCTACGCGCTGCTGCGGTTTGAGATCAACATTCGCGCCTCAGCCATCCTTGGTTTCGTCGGCGCAGGCGGCATCGGCTATGACCTGCGCAACACGATGTCTTGGGGCCAAGGCAAATTCGACGAAGCAGCGGCGAACTTTCTGCTGCTCTTCGGCACTATCATCATCGTTGACCAAGTCTCGAGCCATTTCCGCGACCGGCTGACCCATGGCCGCGCCTATAAGGACAAGGGAGCCATCCTGTGACCGACCTTACCGCTTCCACCCTCCCTGCCCAGCAGGTCGCCAGCCGCAGCTTCCGCCGCAAGCGTATGGCGAGCCTCGCCGCGCCGGTGCTGATCCTTGTCTACCTCACCTATGTCTTCTTCGCCTTCGACGTGGCCGGGCTAGGTGATCGCATCAACGTGTCGAACATGAAGACGCTGGTGGCCGACAGCTATAGCTACAAAACCCATGTCGCCCGCGACAACCGCAACGGCGAGATGGAGATCGCCATCGAAGGCGAGCGCAAGGGCCGCTATGCGCCGGGCACCGCCCCCGATTGGGTCACCTTGGGCGAGACGACGCTTGTCGAGCTTGGCAACGGCCATACCGTCGAACTGGGGCCGGAGGTGCGCTATGACGTGCCGGGCTACGGCCTGATCACCGCCACGCCGGGGCGCAGCGGCGTCAATGCCACCCTGCCCGACGGCCCCCTGCCCGAGTGGATCAACGCCTCTAAAAACCGCCTTGCGATCACCACGGACGCGGGCCGCCTGACGATCACCCGCAACCGTGCCGAGGTCTTTCGCTATTTCAACGGCTGGGAGCTGTTCTTCTTCACGCTCGACAGCCCCTACCATGGCATGTCCCCGCTAGAGCTGCTGCGCAGCGGTGAATACGGCGCGATCTGGCAGGATTTCTGGACCAACAAAATGTGGCGTCACGGCGATGTCGCTTGGGCGCTGGTTGAGACCATTCTCATGGCCTTTCTCGGCACCTTTGGCGCGGCGATGATTGCCCTGCCGCTGGGGTTCCTCGCGGCCAAGAACTTCTCCCCCTTAGGCGGTCTGCGCTTTGCCGCGCGGCGGTTGTTCGACTTCCTGCGCGGGGTCGACGGGCTGATCTGGACCATCGTTCTCTCCCGCGCCTTTGGCCCCGGCCCGCTGACCGGATCACTGGCGATCCTGCTGACGGATACCGGCACCTTCGGCAAAATCTTCTCAGAAGCGCTGGAGAATGTGGACGACAAGCAGATCGAGTGTATCGCCTCCACCGGGGCAGCACCCGTGCAGCGCTACCGCTTTGGCGTCATCCCGCAGATCACCCCGGTGCTGCTGAGCCAAGTCCTCTACTATCTGGAATCGAACACCCGTTCGGCCACCATCATCGGCGCGATCACCGGCGGCGGCATTGGCCTGCTGCTGACCCAAGCGATCATCACCCAGAAGGATTGGGAGGAAGTGAGCTATTACATCGTGCTGATCATTCTAATGGTCGTGGCGATGGACAGTTTCTCGGGCTGGCTCCGCCGTAAGCTGATCGCGGGCACCTCAGACGGCCATTAAGGCCGCGTATCAATCGCCGGGGTTCAGCGTCAGCGTCACGCGGTCCCCGGCGAACCACGTCACCCCATATTCCACCGGCACCCCGTCCGGGTCCACGTTGATCCCAGCAGACCGCAGGATCGGCGCGCCCTCACTCAAACGAAGATGTAGCGCCTGCGTGGCATTGGCCAGCTTCGCCGTCAGTCGGGTCGAGGCGCGGGTGTAATCTGCCACCCCGCCCTGCGCCAAGGCCGAGGTGACCGAGCGGCTGGTCTCAAGCGCTTTTAACAGATCAGGGAACCGCGCGGCAGGAAACAGGCTGCGGAAAATCGCGATGGGCTGGTCATCGGCCAGCGACAGCCCCTCATAGACATGCACGAGCGCCTCTCCCTCTAGCCCAAGCTGCTCGGCCTCATGGGCCGAAGCCGCGCGGGTCTCCAGCATCAAAATCTGCTTGGCCGGCACCCGCCCCGCCGCCGCGAGGTTCTGGTGAAACCGCACCCTCTTGCCGATGGGGTAATCCGTGGGCCGCTGCGCCACGAAGACCCCCGCTCCGCGACGGCTGTAGGTCAGCCCGCTCTCGTTCATGTCGCTGATCGCCCGGCGCACCGTGTGACGGTTGACCCCAAACCGCGCCGCCAATTGCGCCTCGGTCGGGAGCCGATCGCCGGGGGCGTATTTCCCCGTGGCGATGTCATGGGTGAGCGTGGCGGTGATGGTTTTCCAGATCGCAGTTCGGGCCATGTCGCAGAAGTTTCACATATCCATGCTTGCGCCAGCGGGAGGCCAGCGGCTAATACTTGTCTAGTTGTATAGTATATTAGACAAATGCACAAGGTGTCTAGATGACGGTTGAAATCAAAGAAAAGACCCGCGATCGGCAGGCTTGGATGGGCCTGCTCGCGCGGGCCGAGGCCGCTGATCTGGCCCGGCTCTGGGCCCGCTACGGCGCGGTTCCAGCCCATGACCTGCTCCGCGCGCCCGAGATCGGTGGCGTCATGCTGCGGGGCCGGATGGGCGCCGTGGGCGATGCCTTTAACATGGGCGAAATGTCGGTCACGCGCTGTTCGGTGCGGCTGGCGGAAGGCCCTGACGGCCACGCCTATGTCCAAGGCCGCAGCCGCGACAAGGCGCTGCAAGCCGCCCTCGTTGATGCCCTGATGCAAAGTGATGCCGCCGATGAGGTCCGCAGCAAACTGCTCGCCCCACTGGCCGAGGTCGAAAGCCAACGCCGCGCCAGCCGCGCTGCCAAGGCCGCCGCCACAAAGGTCGATTTTTTCACCATGGTCAGAGGAGAAGACTGATGCAGACCCTATCGCTGACAGGCGGGTTTCGCGACGCGCCCAAAGACGCCGCTTTCGCCTTTCGCGCGGTGATGAACGCCATGGCCAAACCGGGTGAGATCAACAGCGTGACCGGGGCCGAACCGCCTGCGGGCCTGTCCACCGCCGCCGGGGTCGTCTTGCTGACACTCTGCGACCCCGAAACGCCGCTCTACCTCGCGCCCGGCTTTGACCGGCCCGAAGTGCGCGACTGGATTACCTTCCACACCGGCGCTCCCTTCGTCCCGGCCAGCGCCGCTCAATTCGCCTTGGGCACTTGGGCAGAACTGCCCCTCAGCGACTTCCCTCTCGGCAGCGCCGCCTACCCCGACCGTTCCGCAACGCTGATCGTCGAGGTGGATGATCTACAGGCCAACGGCGCAACCCTCACCGGCCCCGGCATCAGAGACCGCACCGCGCTGTCGCTGCCCGACCGCGCGGCCTTCCAACAAAACGCGGCGCTCTTCCCGCGCGGTTTGGATTTCATTTTCACCTGCGGCGACCGTCTGGCGGCGCTGCCCCGAAGCACAAAGGTGTCCTGATGTATGTAGCGGTAAAAGGCGGCGAGCGGGCGATCGACAACGCCCACGCATGGCTCGCCGAAGAGCGGCGCGGTGACGCAAGCGTGGCCGAGCTGAGCGTTGCGCAAATTCGCGAACAGATGACGCTGGCGGTGAACCGGGTGATGGCCGAAGGCTCGCTCTATGACCCTGACCTCGCCGCGCTGGCGATCAAACAGGCGCGGGGCGATCTGATCGAAGCGGTGTTCTTGATCCGCGCCTATCGCACCACCCTGCCCCGGTTTGGCGCCTCGCGCCCGATGGAGACTGGCTCAATGGCCTGCGACCGCCGCGTCTCGGCCACCTTCAAGGATGCGCCGGGCGGGCAAATCTTGGGGCCGACCTTCGACTACACGCACCGGCTGCTTGATTTCAAACTGGCCGCCAATGGTGAGGTGCCGTCCGCGCCCGAAGTGGCCGATGCCGAGCCTTCTAAAGACACGCCGCACATCATGGAATTCCTCGACCGCGAAGGGCTGATGCAGCGCGACACGGATACCAGCACCCCGCCGCGCGATCTGACCCGCGAGCCGCTGGAACTGCCTGCCACCCGCGACCTGCGCCTGCAAGCGCTGACCCGCGGCGACGAAGGTTTCGTGCTTGGCATGGCCTACTCCACCCAGCGCGGCTATGCGCGCAACCACGCTTTCGTCGCGGAACTGCGCATCGGCAAAATGGCGGTCGAGATGGACATTCCCGAACTGGGTTTCGCCATCGAGATCGGCGAGGTTGAGCTGACCGAATGCGAAACGGTGAACCAATTCACGGGCTCCAAGTCCGAGCCGCCGCAGTTCACCCGTGGCTATGGGCTGGTCTTCGGCATGTCCGAGCGCAAGGCGATCTCCATGGCGCTGGTGGACCGGGCATTGCGTTGGGAGGAACTGGGCGAAGACAACCTCGGCGCGCCTGCGCAGGATGCGGAATTCGTGCTTTATCATGCGGATAACATCCAAGCGACGGGGTTCTTGGAGCATATCAAACTGCCCCATTACGTCGATTTCCAATCCGAACTTGAACTGATCCGCAAGCTGCGCCGCGAGGCAACGGCGGCCCAAGACGCGCCGCGGGAGGCCGCAGAATGAGCCCCGCCATGACACCGAGCGAACAATACACGAATGAGGACCGGGGCATGAACGACTACAATTTTGCCTATCTAGATGAGCAGACCAAGCGGATGATCCGCCGCGCGATCCTGAAAGGGTTGGCGATCCCCGGCTATCAGGTGCCCTTTGCCAGCCGCGAAATGCCGATGCCCTACGGCTGGGGCACGGGCGGGGTGCAGGTGTCCGCCGCCGTGCTGACGCCCGAGGATACTTTCAAGGTGATCGACCAAGGCGCGGATGACACGACCAACGCCGTCTCGATCCGCCGCTTTTTTCAAAAGACCGCCGGTGTCGCGGTGACCGAAGCCACGACCGAGGCCAGCGTCATCCAGACCCGCCACCGCATTCCCGAAGCCGCGCTGCGCGTAGATCAGGTTCTGGTCTATCAGGTGCCGATCCCCGAACCGCTGCGCTTTCTTGAACCTTCGGAAGTCGAGACCCGCAAAATGCACGAGCTGGAGGAATACGGGCTGATGCATGTGAAACTCTACGAAGACATCGCCCAACACGGCGCGATTGCCACGGCCTATGCCTATCCGGTCAAGGTCGAAGGGCGCTATGTGATGGATCCTTCGCCGATCCCGAAATTCGACAATCCGAAACTGGAAATGGCCGCGATCCAGCTCTTCGGCGCGGGGCGCGAACAGCGTATCTATGCGCTGCCGCCCTATACGCAGGTCGTGTCGCTAGATTTTGAGGACTACCCCTTTGAGGCCAGCAAGGCAGACCACCCCTGCGGGCTTTGCGGGGCCGAGGACAGCTATCTGGATGAGTTGATCGTCGATGACGCAGGCGGGCGCTTGTTCATGTGCTCCGACACCGATTATTGCGCGGCCCGTCAGGCCGCCGGACATCGCGGCGCGGATGCGGCCCCTGTGTTGGAGGGCATGGCATGACCCCTTTATTGCAAGTTGAAAACATCGCGAAATTCTATGGCGCGCGGATCGGCTGCACCGATGTCAGCTTTGACCTCTACCCCGGTGAGGTGATGGGCATTGTCGGCGAAAGCGGCTCGGGCAAATCCACGCTGCTGAACACGCTGGCGGGGCATCTGACACCGGATCGCGGGGCGGTGCGTTTTAACACCCGCGCCGATGGGCTGCGCGACACAGTAACCATGAGCGAGCCGGAGCGCCGCATGTTGTCGCGCACCGATTGGGCCTTTGTCCACCAGCACGCCCGCGACGGGCTGCGCATGAATGTGAGCGCGGGCGGCAATGTGGGCGAGCGGCTGATGGCCGTGGGCGCACGGCATTACGGCGACATCCGCGCCAGCGCCACCGATTGGCTGGGCCGAGTGGAGATCAACGAAGATCGGATCGATGACCGGCCTTCGGCGTTCTCGGGCGGGATGCAGCAGCGTTTGCAGATTGCCCGCAACCTCGTGACCGGGCCGCGGCTGGTCTTCATGGACGAACCCACCGGCGGGCTGGATGTGAGCGTGCAAGCACGGCTGCTCGACCTCCTGCGCGGCTTGGTGCGCGAGATGGGGCTGAGCGCCATTATCGTGACCCATGATCTGGCGGTGGTGCGGCTGCTGGCGGACCGGCTGATGGTGATGAAGGACGGCCATGTGGTGGAAACCGGGCTAACCGATCAGGTGTTGGACGACCCGCAGCATGGCTATACGCAGCTTTTGGTCTCTAGCGTGCTACAGGTTTGACGGTGCAGGGAAATGTTTCGCATGCGAAACAAATGACAAAAGTTAACAATAGGTTAAACAAGGCTGAACCCATGATACGCGTGGAAAATGTGAGCAAATCCTTTACCCTGCACAATCAAGGTGCTGCGGTGATCCCGGTGATGCGCGGCGGTGAATTGACCGTGGCGCGCGGCGAATGCGTGGCGTTAACCGGGGCGTCGGGTGCCGGAAAATCGACGTTGATGCGGATGATCTATGGCAATTACCTGACCGCTTCGGGCCGGATCATGGTGGGCGATCTGGATGTCGCCCGCGCCGCCCCGCGTGAGATATTGGACCTGCGCCGCAACGTGCTGGGCTATGTCAGTCAGTTCCTGCGGGTGGTGCCACGGGTGGCGACGCTTGACGTGGTGGCCGAACCGCTGCGCGCGGTGGGCAGCAGCGAGGCCGACGCACGGGCGCGGGCCGGAGAACTGCTGGCGCAGCTCAACATCCCGCAGCGGCTTTGGCAGCTCAGCCCCACGACCTTTTCGGGCGGCGAGCAGCAGCGGGTGAACATCGCGCGCGGCTTTGCGCACCCCTACCCCGTCTTGCTGCTGGATGAGCCGACGGCGAGCCTTGATGCCATCAACCGCGCCACGGTGCTGGCGCTGATCGAAGAAGCCAAGGCCCGCGGCACGGCGATCTTGGGCATCTTCCATGATGAGGCCGCCCGCGACCAAATCTGCGACCGCGAAGTGGACGTGACCCGTTTCACCCCCGGACTGGCCGCATGAGCGGGCGTTTTATCGCGGTGGTCGGCCCGTCGGGTGTGGGCAAGGACAGCGTGATGGCGGCGCTGGCGGAAGCGCAGCCCGATTTGTTCCTCGCCCGCCGTGCCATCACCCGCCCAAGTGCTGCGGGGGGCGAAGACTTTGACGGGATCGATGAGGCCGCGTTCCTGCGGTTGGAGGCAGATGGCGCCTTTGCCTTGAGTTGGGCCGCGCATGGGTTGCGCTATGGCATCCCCATCGCGGTGGAGACTGCCCTAGCCGAGGGGCGCGACGTGCTGGCGAACCTCTCTCGCAGCATGCTGACCGAGGCAAAGCTGCGGTTTGCGCGGTTCGAAGTGCTGTCGCTGACCGCTTCGCCCGACGTATTGGCAGACCGGCTGCGGGGCCGTGGGCGCGAAACCGAGGCGGAAATCTCCGCCCGGTTGGCACGGGCCGAGCGCGCCCTGCCCGACCATATCGCGGCGATCAAGATCGACAACTCCGGCCCGCTCAAGCAGACCGTGGCGCAGGCGTTGGCGGCGCTCTATCCCGAGAGGGCGGCGCGGTGAACCTCGTGGAACATACCGTCTTCGGCCTGCCCCACCAGCGTCAGACTGCCCAGCGTGGAGGGCTGCGGCAGGTGCGGCGCGATATAGGGGGCCAGCGCCGCGGTGACCTGTGGCAGATCACTTTTCGGGAGCTTGCCGGTCAGTGTGATGTGAAAGCGAAACGCCTCCATCACGTAAGGATAGCCCCATTTCGTCAGGTTCGCCTCTTGCGCCGGGGTCAGGTTGGCTTGACGGCGGCGGGCCAAATCCGCCTCAGCCGGGGGCGCGCGGAAGGGATCAAGGCCCCGCACCACCTCGGCGGCCATGGCGTTCAGCGCGGTGGTGTCTCCTTCGGGAGTCAGCGCCAGAAAGCGGCCCAGCGGGGTCAGCGTGAGCCTGTCCAGTGTGACCGGCGCAAGCTGCGTGCAAAGCGCCTTGAACGCGGCTTGCAACTCATCAGCCGATGCGCCTTCGGCCAAAACGAAAGGCGGTTTGATCGTCGCATGCAGCCCGTATTTGCGCGGCGTTTCCGTCAAGGCGGCCACGTCCAGCCCGGCCACCTCGGGATGCTCCACGGCGCGCCCGCGCGCCACATCCCAGCCCAGCCAAGCGGCTCCGGCTTCGGCCAAACTGCCCTGCGGCGTGTAATAGATCGCGTAGCGGTGGAACTTCATTCATCTTCTCCCTGCATCCATGGATGCGCAACAAGCGTGACGTTCACATGACAAAAGAAACCATTCTCGCCAATGCCAAAATCATTCTGCCCGATGCGGTAATCCCCGGCAGCGTGGTGCTGCGCGACGGGGTGATCGCCGATATCGCCGAAGGCACCGCCGTGCCACAGGGGGCGGTCGATTGCGCAGGCCGCTACCTCGCCCCCGGTCTGGTGGAACTGCACACCGACAACCTTGAGCGCCATATGAAACCGCGCCCCAAGGTCGACTGGCCGCACCGCGCGGCGATCATCGCCCATGACCGCGAGTTGGCGGGCACCGGGATCACCACGGTTTTCGACGCGATCCGGGTGGGGTCGATCCTGTCGGACGCGGGGCGCAAGCGCTATGGCAAATATGCCCGCGACATGGCCGATGAAATCCTGATGATGCGCGACAGCGGGGCGCTGTCGATCAGCCACCACATCCACCTGCGCGCCGAGATCTGTTCGGAAACGCTGGTGGAAGAACTGGCCGAGTTTGGCCCCGACGACAAAGTCGGCATTGTCAGCCTGATGGACCACACCCCCGGCCAGCGGCAATTCCGCGATGTGCAAAAATTCGAGGATTACGTCTGCGGCAAAAACGGTCTGCCGCGTGAGGATTTCGGCGACTACGTCACCTTCCTGCACGGGTTGCAGGAGCGGCTGGGCGCGAAACATGAGGCGGCGGCGGTGGCAGCGGCCATGCACTATGGCGCGGCGCTGGCCAGTCATGATGACACCACGGCCCAGCAGGTCGCTACAAGCCACGCCCATGGCGTGCGCTTGGCCGAATTTCCCACCACCCGCGAGGCGGCAGAGGCCTGCCATGCCCAAGACATCGCCACGATCATGGGGGCGCCCAACCTCGTGCGCGGTGGGTCGCATTCGGGCAATGTGGCCGCTCAGGAATTGGCTGAACTGGACCTGCTGGACATCCTTTCGTCGGACTATGTCCCCGCCGCTCTGCTGTTGGGCGCGGTGCAACTGGGCAATCTATGGGGCGATATGGCGCGGGGGCTGGCGACCGTCACCCGCACGCCCGCGCATCACGTAGGCCTGACCGACCGGGGCGAGATTGCCTTAGGTGCGCGGGCCGATCTGATCCTGTTCGAGGTGATGAAAGATGCGCCGATCCTGCGGTCGGTCTATGCCATGGGCCACCGCGTCGCGTAGCCTCTCATCCTCTCCGGCATCCGCCAATCTTGGCGGGTGCTGGCCCGCGTTTTTCTGCGCAAAAACCCGCCCCTTGAAAGAATGTGCTTCTTGCGCTCGTCTTGCCGCTTCATAAGACTAGGTTACATATACCCTGCAACTTGCAGGTTGAATTTAGCCGGGTCCAACGACCGACAAGCTTGAGGAAAATGGTGCAAGAAGCATTGAGATTGGCGAGCGATCGCCTTGGGCAGATCGTCGAAGACGCGGCAAGCGAAGTTTACCTGTTTTCAGTCGAAGACTTTACCTTCACCCTCGCCAATCGCGGCGCGCGGGAGAACCTTGGCTATTCGATGGAAGAGCTGCGCGGCATGGCGGCGTGGGACATCAAGCCCGAACTGACGCGCGAGGCGTTTCTGGACCTCGTCGAGCCGCTGATCAACGGCAAGACGACAACGATTGAATATGAGACGGTCCACCAGCGCAAGGACGGCTCGCGGTATTGCGTTCTGACCCATTTGCAGCTGATCTCAACCGAAGGCGAAAAGGTCCTTTATGCGGCCATTCAGGACATCACCAAACAGAAAGAGACCAACGCGGCGCTGACCAAAGTCTCGGCCCGGCTGGACGCGATCCTGAGCAACACCACGATGGCCATCTTCATGATGGACGACAAACAGCAATGCGTCTTTATGAACCGCGCAGCCGAAGAGTTGACCGGCTATAAATTCGAGGAAACCATCAACAGACCGCTGCATGACGTGATCCACCACACCCACCCCAACGGGCGGCATTTCCCGATCGAAGACTGCGCCATCGACCGCGCTTTTCCGGAAAACCACCAGACGCAGGGTGAGGAAACCTTTGTCCATAAGGACGGCAGTTTCTATCCCGTGGGCTTCACCGCCTCGCCGATGAAGGATGAGACCGGCAAAACCGTGGGCACCGTGATCGAGGTCCGCGACCTGCGCGAGGAACTGCGCGCGCGCAATGCGGAGCTTGAGTTCAGCAATGCGCTGAAAACCAAGGTCGAAGAGGCCATGGCCGAACGGGACCGGCTTGAGGCGCAGTTGGTACAGGCGCAAAAGATGGAAGCCGTGGGCCAACTCACTGGCGGCATCGCGCATGATTTCAACAACCTGCTTCAGGTGGTGGGCAGCAACCTTCAGCTTTTGTCAAAGGAACTGGCCGAGGTCGACGCCAAGCGGCGGTTTGTCGACAACGCCATGGCGGGGGTGTCGCGCGGCGCAAAGCTGACCGCGCAACTGCTCGCCTTTGGGCGGCAGCAACCCTTGGAGCCGAAGCCGCAAAACCTTGGCCGATTGGTGCGGGGCATGGACGACATGTTGCGCCGCACCCTTGGCGAAGGGATCGAGGTCGAAACGGTGATCTCGGGCGGGCTGTGGAACTGTCTTGTCGATCCGGCGCAGTTGGAAAACGTGATCCTGAACCTTGCGATCAATGCGCGCGACGCGATGGCCCACCATGGCAAGCTGACAATCGAAGTGGGCAACGCCGCCCTTGACGACGCCTATGCCCAAAGTCACCCGAATGTGGCCCCCGGCCAATATGTCATGCTGGCGATCACCGATACCGGCGCAGGCATCGCACCGGAGATCATGGAAAAGGTCTTTGATCCCTTCTTCACCACCAAAGACACGGGCGAAGGCACGGGGCTTGGCCTCAGCATGGTTTACGGCTTCATCAAACAGTCCGGCGGGCATATCAAACTCTACAGCGAAGAGAACCAAGGCACGACCGTGCGGGTCTATCTGCCGCGCACGCAGCGCCAGGAAGAAAGCGCCCCGTTGCCTGCCACCACCGAAACGCCCACGGGCAGCGGTGAGGTGATCCTCGTGGTCGAAGACGACGCCGCCGTGCGCGAAACCGCCGTCGATCAGCTGCGCGATCTTGGCTATGGCGTGCTCACCGCCGAGAATGCCGATAGCGCGTTGGCAATCGTCAAAAGCGGGGTGAAGATCAACCTGCTGTTCACCGATGTGGTCATGCCCGGCAAAATCCGCAGCCCCGAGCTTGCCCGCGAGACCAAGGCGCATCTGCCGAATGTCGGCGTGCTCTTTACCTCGGGCTATACCCAGAATGCGATTGTCCACGCCGGACGGCTGGACGAAGGGGTCGATCTGCTGAGCAAACCCTACACCCGCGAGCGGCTGGCCCTGAAAATTCATGAGATTCTCTCTCGCCAATCCGGCAGCGATGCCGCCCACGGGGCGCAGGAAGACGCGCACAGCGCCCCCGATGACGCGCTCAAGGTTTTGCTGGTCGAAGATGACGCGCTGATCAGCATGGCGACCGCGGATATGCTTGCCGATCTGGGCTATGCCGTGACCGAAGCCGACAGCGTCGCCGCCGCCGAGCGCAGCCTTGAGGCCGAGCGGTTCGACATCATGTTCACCGATCTCGGCCTGCCCGACGGCTCTGGCATGGATCTGGTGCAGCACGTCACGCAACTACGCCCCGAGATCGCGGTTATCATCGCCTCTGGGGCCGATCCGCGAGAATATGCCGAAGGCGAGACCGAGCCCACGCGCTATGTCAGCTTGATGAAGCCCTATGACGAGCATTCTTTGAAACGCGCCTTGGAGCAGTGCAAAGAGCCTACGGGATAAGGCGGCTAGGATCAGCCCCGTTTTCGATCTATGACGTGAGAAAACCAGAGAGAGGCAGATCATGCGCAGGATCACATTCGCAGCCGTTTCCACCCTTATTTTCGCCGCAGGTTGTGCGGGCATCGCCGCCGATCAGGTGATGGTCCACCGCACCGGACCGGATGAGCTTTTGAAGCTGCGGTCTGGGCCCGGGCTAGATTTTGGGGTCATCATGGGGCTGCCCGATGGCACCATCTTGAACCGCCGCGATTGCGTGACCGAGATTGGCCAGCTTTGGTGTCGGGTGTCCTTGGCCGATGCGCCAGAGGTGCAGGGCTATGTCTCGGCGGACTATATCTCTGACGTCTGATCAATAGGTCAGACTGCGGGTGGCGCGCATCTGATGCCGCCCGCGGCGCTCTTTGGTCAAGCCACCGCGCCCCAGCCCAGTTGGCGGCGCCTGTCGTCGACAGGGTGGGGCATTCGCCCCCTGCAAGCCCCCTGTCGCCCCCCCTGTTCGGCCCACCTGTCGATTTCCGCGTGCACCGCTCTATCTCAGCCCTTCACACCCTTCGTGAAACCGCTGAAATATCTCAAGAGTAAGGAAAACCATGTGCCGCTTCCTCGCCTATATCGGACCTGAACTGCCAATCGAGTCGCTGCTCCTTGCGCCTGAGAACAGCCTGCTGAATCAGAGCCTTGATCCGGAACTTCACCCCAGCCTGCAACTGGCCGGTTGGGGCTTTGCCGCCTGGAGCGCGCATCTGCTGAAACCCGACGCCCCGCTGCTTTATCACCGACCCAAAGCGGCCTTTCACGACGACAATGCCAAGACCCTGATCCCCAGCCTGCAGGCCCATACGATGCTGTCGCATATCCGCGCGGCCTCTTATGACGCCAGCGTCGTGCAGGCCGATGAAAACTGCCACCCGTTTTCCTTTGACCATACCCCGTGGATCATCGCCCAGAACGGTGCCCTGCCCCATTGGCGGCAGTTGCAACGTGAGCTCCTGCCCCATTGCAAAGATCAATACCTCACCCAGATGCGCGGCACGACGGATACGGAATTTCTCTATGTGCTGCTGCTGTCCTTGCTGGAAGGCGACAGCGATGACGATGTGCAGCGCGGGTTTGAAAAACTACTGAAGGTGATCTGCAAAGCCGCGCGCGACCTCGATCTTGCGGCGCTGACCAAACTCAAGATCGCGCTTGTCAGTTCGGATCGGATCATCGGCGTGAACTTTGGCTGCGGCCATGAGGGCGAAACCGATGTGACGGGCGATTGGAAAAAGCTGCGAGAGGAGGACCTGCCCCTTTCGATGCTGCTTGAGCCGATCTACCTCCTTACCGGCGCGAATTTTGAGGACCATGCGAATTCTTACGACATCGACCCCTGCCCCGAGGGGGAGGCCACCTCGGCCATACTCGCGTCAGAGCCGCTGACCGAAGACGGGGACGAGTGGCTGAAAATCGAATTCGGTGAGATTGTCCTTCTGGAGCGGAAAGACGGGCGGATCAGCAAGACGGTGCGCAAGCTCGACGTTTAAGCGCCGCCCCTGCCCCCAACTGATAGGAGCCAGTCCATGACAGATCGTTTCGACAATTTCGCCGACCTCTCTGCCGAGATGACAGCGGATCTCGACTATCGCATCCGCGCCGAGGATCGGGGCAGCGCGGTGATCATTCTGGCGCCCCACGGCGGCACGATTGAGCCTGAGACCAGCCTGATCGCCGAGGCCATCGCGGGAAGCGACTATTCCTACTATCTGTTCGAGGCGCTGAAAGCCGGGGCGCATGGGGATTTCCACATCACCTCGCACCGCTTTGACGAGCCGCAGGCGTTGGAGCTTGTGGCGGAGGCGACGGTGGCCGTGGCGATCCATGGGCGCAGGGATGATGGCACCGAAACGGTCTGGCTTGGTGGGCGCGCCGAGGCGCTACGCGATGCCATCGGCGCAGCCCTGCGCGACGCGGGCTTTGACGCGGCACCCAACACCACCCTGCCCGGCGTGCATGAGACGAACATCTGCAACCGCACCCGCTCTGGCGAGGGGGTGCAGCTTGAACTGCCTCGGTCGCTGCGGCGTGCGCTCGCCGAAGAGGCGGATATGTTAGAGAGGTTTTGTCTGGCGGTGCGCGGGACGCTTTAGCCAAAGGCGGCAGGCCCAGCACGGGCCTGCCGAGGTCTTAGCTTCGTTTTTGAAACAAGATCACCATCAGCGCCAGAAGCGACGAGCCCAGCATCAACAGCAGCGACACGGCATTCAACAGCGGGGTCGAGCCCTCTTTTAACCGGTCGAACATGGCGATGGTCAGCGGCGCGTCAGAGCCCACCAGCATCAGCGTCGTGTTGAAGTTCTCAAAGCTCATGAGAAACGCCACCACGACCGCTCCGACCATTGCAGGCGCAAGGAACGGCAGGGTGATCGTGCGCACGGCGGTCAAGCGATCTGCACCAAGGTTCAGCGCCGCCTCTTCCAACGTGCGGTCAAACTTTTGCAACCGGGCCGAGATCACCAGCGTGGCGATGGTGGTGATAAAGCTGAACTGCCCCAAGATCACCAACAATAGACCGGGGCGCAGCGCTTGAATGTCGATCTGCGCCATGTCCCAGACGCCGTTGGCCAGCGTGGAGGAAAACACCAGCACCGAGATGCCCAGCACGATGCCGGGGATCACCAGCGGCAGCAGCATCAGCACATAGAGAAACCCCTTGCCGCGAAACTCATAGCGGTTGAACAAAAAGGCGTTCGTCGTGCCCACGCAGACCGACATGAACGCCACGCAAAGCGCCACGAATGCCGATGTGCCGACCGACCGCAGAATTCCGCGTTCATGAAAGACGCCGATCTGTGGGCGCTCCTCGCCAAAGAACCAGTTCCACGTAAACCCCTCCCACGGGAGGGAGGGGAACTGACTGTCGTTAAAGGCAAAGACCGCGACCACGGTCAGCGGCAGAGCCAGATAGAGAAAGAACAGCGCCACATAGCCGCCATAGAGGATGCGAAAGCTGCGCGATTGCGGGATTGTCGGGATCATTGGATCACCCCATCGTTTCCTTGAGGGTCCGGCCCGTAAGCCAGAGCATCCCCCAGACGATCACCGAAGACAGCACCAACAGCATAAAGCCAAAAGCGGCGCCTAGCTCCCAATTCGAGCGCACGATGAACTGGTTATAGATCATTTCGGTGAACCACAGGCTGTCCTTGCCGCCCAGCATTGTCGGCGTCAGGTAGTTTCCCAAGCTCAGCATAAAGACCACGATACAGCCCGACACGATGCCGGGCATGGCGTGGGGTATGATGATCTCACGCAAGACCGAAAGCCCGCTGCCGCCCAGATCATATCCCGCCTCAATCACACTGTCATCGAGGCTTTCCAGCGTGGTGACAAGCGGCACCACCATAAAGAGCATCGAGGTATAGACCAGCCCCACCATCATCGTGGCATCGGTATAAAGCATCTCAACCGGGCGATCCGCCAGACCCACCCATTGCAGCAGGTTCGAGACGAGACCGGTCTCGCGCAGCAGGATCATCCAGCCGAAAGTACGCACCAATTCAGAGACATAGAACGGGATCAGACAGAGCAGGAACAACACCTGTTGCAAGCGCCCCTTCGCCATCTTGGCGATGTAATAAGACACCGGAAAAGCGATCAGCAGCGTCAGCGCGGTTGCCAGCACCGACATCACCGCCGTGCGCCAGAAGGTCCGCAGATACAGCGGTTCGGTCAGCGCTTTTTCGTATTGCGCTAAGCTGGTTTCATAGACGCCAAAGCTGATCCGCTCGCGCAGCGAAATCAGCAGCATGTCGATATGCGGGATGATGATGAGCAGGCCCAGCCAAAGCACCAAAGGCGTCAGCAGCAGGTAGAACGTAATGCGGGACTGGCTGCGCATCACGCGGTCCCAAAGCAGGTCGCCTGCCCCGCGCCCCAGCCGATATGCACCGCGTCGCCGCGTTGCAGGCTTGAGAATTCTCCCGATTGCGGCAGCGTAACTTCAAGCATTTCACCCACGTCATCCTGCACCAACACGCGCGAAGCTGCGCCGTTGAACAGCAGGCTGGTGACAGTGCCCGTCAGTCGATTGTCGAAGCTTGAGAGCGCATCGGCGCTGGCGGCAAGACGAATGGATTCAGGCCGCACGAAAATCTCGGCGCGTGCGCCTTGGGCAAGGCCCGCGCCCGTCGCCCGCATCGCCAGTCCGCTGTCGGTGCGCAGTTGCAGCGCGTCGCCCTCAACCCGCTCGATCCGGCCCTTCCAGCGGTTCGATTCCCCGATGAAGCCTGCCACGAAGGGTGTTTCGGGGCGATAGTAGAGGTCTTGCCCCTTGCCGACCTGCTCAAACTGCCCGTTGCTCATGACGGCGATCTGATCCGACATCACAAGCGCTTCGGACTGGTCGTGGGTGATATAGACGAATGTCGTGTCAAAGGCAGCTTGCAGCGATTTCAGCTCAACCTTCATATGCTCGCGCAGTTTCAGATCCAGTGCGCCCAGCGGCTCATCCAGCAGCAGCACGTCAGGCTCCAACACCATGCAGCGCGCGATGGCGACCCGTTGTTTCTGACCGCCCGAAAGCTCATCCACCTTGCGCGCGCCGATCCCCGGCAGGCCAATCCGATCGAGCGCCTCATCAACCTTGTGCGCGATCTCTCCCTTGGCCATGCCACGGCGGCGCAGGCCATAGCCGATATTCTCGGCAATCGTCATCATCGGGAAAAGCGCCAGATGCTGAAACACCATGTTCACGGGGCGCTTGTTCGGCGGCGTGTCGAGCACCGATCCGCCCTTGATCCGAATGTCGCCAGATGTTGGGTCAAGAAACCCCGCGATCATCCGCATGATCGTCGTCTTGCCGCAGCCCGAAGGCCCGAGGATGGAGAAGAAACTGCCCGGCGGCACCGTGAAGGAGACGTTGTTAACAGCGGTGGTATCGCCGAACCGCTTAACGAGGTCGACGCATTCCAGATCTGGGGTCATGTGAATTCCGTATAAAGAAGCGACACCCTCAGCGTGAGGGTGCCGCTCGTAGGGTCAGTTATCAGTTGGCAGCTTGGACGCGGTCCAGCACTTCGCCTTCGATGGTTTCCAGACCGGCGGGCACCGGCGGATACCATTTGATGTTGTCGATGGCTTCTTGGGGGAAGCTGGCCTGATACTTGGCTTTCAGGCTGTCTTCGGCAAACTCATCTGCGCCGGCAGAGGCGGTGAAGTTGCCCGCCGCTGCGGTGATCATCGCCGCGACTTCGGGCTGCATGACAAAGTTGATCCACTCATAGGCCACATCATCGGCCTGCCCTTTGGCGGGCAGAACGAAGGTGTCGATCCAGCCCAAAGCACCCGAGGCCGGGGCCACGAATGTCAGGTCAGCGTTGTCGTCGTTCAGCTTCCAACCGCCGGTGTCCCATGCCATCGACGCGGTCACTTCGCCCGAGCGCAGCAGGTTCATCAGCTCATCACCGCCACCCCAGTAGGTTTTGACGTTCTCTTTGCATTCGATCAGCTTGGCTTCGACCTTGCCCATGATCTCGGCGTATTTGGCTTCGTCGCCATAGGCGGCAAAGGGGTCTTCGCCCATGGCGAAGGCGAAACCGATCAGCGTCGGGCGTTTCAGACGGTAAGAGACCTTACCCGCCACTTCCGGCGCGCAGAGGTCGGTGTAATCCTTGACCGTCTCGCCCGCTTCGGCAGTGTTTATCACCAGACCGGAGGTGCCCCAGACATGCGGCACGCCGTAGACATCACCGTTCACGGTGGTGTTCGCCATGGTCGAGTCGAGCATGGAGGTGATGAAAAGCTCTTTGTTCAGCTTGGAGACATCAATCGGTTTGTAGATGCCAAATTCCATCTGCGGGCCCATGATGCGGTCTTGCGATGGCTGAGCGAGGTCGAAACCACCGCCGCCCGTGGCGCGCAGCTTGGCGATCATCTCTTCATTGTTGGATTTCGTGACTTCGACGGTATGGCCGGTCTCTTCTTCGAATTTCGCGACCACGTCCTCAGGTGCGTAGCCGCCCCATGTCAAAAGACGCAGCGTGTCGGCTTGAGCCACGGAGGCGAGACCCGCCAGCATGGTGCCGGCCAGCAGAATGGTTCGTGTCATGGGAAATCCTCTTTCTAGTGTACTAATTGTCGGCAGAATGCGCGCGTTAGACCATTTGGTCAATTTATACTTCGACGCATTGCGGCCCCTTGTGGCCCGACAATGCAAAACATTTGTGACAGAGGGGGAAAATGCCGTTTGTTTTGGCAGGGTTGCTGCGGGCCTAGGCGCGCCGTGGGCCCAAAGCTACGGCGGCCTTGTTCATCCGGACGCCACAGCGGCGGTACTGCAAACCAGCCTTGCTGGGGGGCGAAGTCGGGGGCTGCCCTTCGGCCAAACCCTTTCCCATACGTGGGCAATCACCGCAGGGATAATGGCCGCGCCGGGAGGCGAAACCGTCGTAGACTCAGCAAAACGCATGCAGTCTCGGGCAGGATCACCCACCCGAGAATGCATTGATCTTGCTCAATCAAGGTAGTGCGTCAGCGCGAGGGAGACTTCGGGCACATAGGTCACCAAGAGCAGGACAAACGCCAGCACGGCGATGAACGGCAAGTTGGTGCGCGAGGTTTCCCAGATGCCCGCGCGGGCGATGGAGCAGGATGTGATAAGCACCGATGCCACAGGCGGGGTCTGCTGACCGATGGCAAGGTTCAGCGTTACCATGATACCGAAGTGGATCGGATCAATCCCCACCGCATTGACCAGCGGCATCACCACCGGCACGACCAAGATGATCGCGGCGGCCCCATGCAGGAACATCCCCAAGACCAGCAAGAGCAGGTTCAACAGCGCCAGAACGATCAGCGGGTTCGTGGTGACTTCGGTGATTTGGGCCGCCAAGGTTTGCGGCACCTGCGCTTGGGTCAGGAACAACCCCAAGGCGGCGGAGGTGG
Organism: Sulfitobacter sp. LC.270.F.C4; assembly: GCF_032922545.1. Taxonomy (NCBI): domain Bacteria; kingdom Pseudomonadati; phylum Pseudomonadota; class Alphaproteobacteria; order Rhodobacterales; family Roseobacteraceae; genus Sulfitobacter; species Sulfitobacter sp. LC.270.F.C4. The sequence continues at coordinate 2,761,302 of NZ_CP136692.1, forward strand.
ACACCAGCAGCATCACCACGCCAGTCTGGCTGACGCCTTCGAGCATGGTCTTGCGGAGCCGGGACACATCCAGATCACGGTAGATGAACAGCCCGATCACCAAGGCCGCCATGACCGCAAGCCCCGCGCCTTCGGTGGCGGTGACCAAACCAGAAAAGATACCGCCAAGGATGATGACCGGCATGGTCAAGGCCCAGAACGCCTCTTTGAAGGTCCGGCCCACATGGCCCAGATCAAAGCTCTCGGCACGCGGTAGGTCATAGCGAACGGCCAGCACATAGGTCACCGTCATCAACAGAAAGGCCCCCAAAAGGCCGGGCACGACCCCCGCGACAAAAAGCTTGATCACCGAGGTTTCGGCAATGGCCCCGTAGAGGATCATCGGGATCGAGGGCGGGATGATGATGGCAAGCGATGCCGAAGAGGATGTGATCGCCGCCGCCAATGTCCGTGAATAGCCGCGCCGCTTCATCTCGGGGATCAGGACGGTGCCGGTTGCGGCCACATCGGCCACAGCCGAGCCAGAGATCTCGGCAAAGACCATCGAGACGCCGATGTTTACCATACCAAGCCCGCCGCGGATAAAACCGATCAGCGCGGTGACAAAGTTGATCAGCCGCAGAGAGATACCGGAGGTGTTCATCAGATTGCCCGCCAGAATGAACAACGGAATGGCAATCAGCGGAAAGGAGGTCGAGCCGGAATAGAGCTTGATCACCATGTCATAGAAGGCGTCTGGCCCGGAAGTCAGCAGAAAGCCCGCCATAGAGGTCACCCCGATCGCGACGGCGATGGGCACGTTGATCAAGATCAGGGTGATCAGGGCAATGGTGGTATAAAGGAGGATCATTTGGCGGTGTCCTTTAGGTCGAGCGTGGCGGTTTCGGCCTCGGCCTCGGCAATGGCTTTGTCGATTTCTGCATGTTCGGGATCAATCCCTTGCGCGGCCAAGCGCAGGGCGCGCGGCAGGGTCAACAGGGTGCCGATGATCATCAAGACCGAAGCGATCGGGATCACCGATTGCACGATGTCCAAAGTCATCCAGCGCAAGGACAGCAGTGAATCCCATTTCGCCACCGCCAGGACGGCATTGCCGTAATAAGCTGTGACGGAGAAATAAATGATGACGAGCAGCTCGGAAAATAAAGTCAGCACGATGGCCGCAGATTTCGGCAAGGCGATGACGATGCCCGAAAAGCCCATGTGTTGGCGCATGAACACCGCATAGGCGGCGCCGAAATAGGTGAGCCAAGCCAGCAGGACGCTGGCAATCTCATCGTACCATGCGGGCGATGCACCGAGGTAGCGCATGGTGGTCGAATAAACGACCGCTCCCGCCAGTGTCACCAACAGCGCGAGGCAAACCGTTTCGATTGCCCAAAGAAGTAAACGCTCGATCTTAGCGACCATGCCTGTCTCCTGTTCTGAGTGGCCCCGGCCAGCCCATGCCAACCGGGGCGAAGCTGCGTTTACTTGGCCAGTTCTTGCGCGCGCGAGACGAGCGCGTCGCCCCCCGGCACTTGGCTGGAGAAGGCAGCGTAGATCGGCGCGGAGGCTTCGATAAAGGCGGCCTTGTCGGCCTCATTGACCTCTACCCCCGCTGCACGGACCTTCTCGACCAATTCACCGTCGGCGGTTTCGCCTTGGTCCAGCGACCAGTCCTGAACGGATGCGGCAACTTCGGTCGCGGCGGTTTTGACCTCATCGGGAAGTTTCGACCAGGTTTCGGCCCCGGTGGTCAGATAGGTAGGTGAATAGACGTGGCCAGTCAGGCTCAGGTAGCCCTGCACCTCTTGGAAATTCGCGCCGACGATATTGGTCAGCGGGTTCTCCTGCCCGTCCATTGTGCCGGTCTGAAGGGCGACGAACACTTCAGAGAAAGACATCGGCGTCGGGTTTGCGCCCCATTCTTTGAACATCGAAACCCGCCATTCAGAAGACGGCGTGCGGATTTTGAGCCCATCCAAATCGCTGGGGGTGTTGATCGGGCGGGCATTGTTGGTGATCTGGCGGAAACCGTTTTCCCAAGTGGAGAGCACTTCAAGCCCCACTTTGCGCGCCAGTGGGGCCAAATCGGGCTGCACGATCTCGGCGTCGATTGCTTTTAGGTGCGCGCGATCCTGTACCAAAAACGGCATGTCAAATAGCGCAAATTCGGGCGCAACGTTGGTCATGATGGAAGAGATCAGCGTGAAATCCACGGTGCCCAGACGCAGCTTCTGCATCAGTTCCTTTTCGTTGCCGAGCTGTGCATCGGCATAGAATTCCACCGTGTGGGCGTCGCCCAGTTGCTCTTGCAGTTGTTCGGCAAAGCGTGCGGCGCTTTTGCCCTGCAGGCTGTTCGACGCCGCACCCACGGCCACCACATAGGTGTCCGCGGCCACGGGTGTCACAAGTGCAAAGGTCGCAGCGGCCAGACTGGCGCTCAGGCTCTTTGTAAGGGTTTTCATCGTATCTCCTCCGTTGGTTAAGAAAGTTCTGCCGCATCCATTGCACCTTTGCCTATCGGGAAATGAGCCACGAACGCACGGCAGCTTGTGCAGTCGTTCATTTTTCATTTCTCCCCTCCGTAATTTGGCGCTTTAGCATTTTGGCATTCCAAAACTCCAATATGATGCTAAGAGTGATGTCAACATGATTCGTCTTCGGAAGTGTCCGGCAGAACGAGAAACAGTGAAAAAAGAGAGGCCCTGATGACTAAGATTAAATCCGTCCGCACCCGTGTCTGGAACTGGAAAGGGCCGACCGTGCCCCCCTCGGGGAATTTCTGCACCAATGCGTCGGATGCCCTTTGGATTAAGGGCGATGCCATGGCGAGCTTTCGTTTTCACCAGTGGCTGACCTGCGAGATTGAGACCGAAGACGGCACGATCGGCATCGGCAATGCGGCCTTGGCCCCGACGCTGGTGAAACAAGCGATCGACGAATGGTTCGCCCCGCTGGTCGTCGGCGAAGACCCCTTCGACTACGCCTATCTGTGGGAGAAAATGTACCGCCGCAGCCACGCTTGGGGCCGCAAGGGGGTCGGGATGACCGCGATCTCGGCCGTCGACATCGCGATCTGGGATCTGATGGGCAAACTGGTCGACAAACCCGTGTTCAAACTCTTGGGCGGGCGCACCAAAGAGAAAATCCCGGTCTACTATTCCAAGCTTTACGCGGGTTCTGTCGAAAGCATGCAAGCCGAAGCGGAAGAGGCGATGCAGCACGGCTACACCGGCTTTAAAACGCGGTTTGGCTTTGGCCCGAAGGACGGCATGGCAGGCATGCGCGAGAACCTCAAACGGGTCGAAGCGCTGCGCGAAGTGATCGGCTACGACAAAGACCTGATGCTCGAATGCTACATGGGTTGGAACCTCGACTATGCCAAGCGGATGCTGCCCAAACTGGCGAAATACGAGCCGCGCTGGCTCGAAGAACCGGTGATCGCCGACGATGTGGCAGGCTATGCCGAGTTGAACGCCATGGGGATCGTCCCAATCTCAGGCGGCGAACATGAATACAGCGTGATCGGTTGCGCCGAACTGATCAACCGCCGCGCAGTCAGCGTGCTGCAATATGATACCAACCGCGTTGGCGGCATCACGGCGGCGCAAAAGATCAACGCCATCGCCGAGGCGGCGCAGATCCCGGTCATCCCACATGCCGGGCAGATGCATAACTATCACCTGACCATGGCCAATATTAACTGTCCGATGTCCGAATACTTCCCGGTCTTCGATGTCGAGGTCGGCAATGAGCTGTTCTACTACATCTTCGAAGGCGACCCCGAGGCGCAGGACGGGTTCTTGCAGCTCGACGACGACAAACCCGGCCTCGGCATCACCATTTCCGACAAACATCTTTCCAATTTCGAGATCACAGAATGACTAAATACTCCGGCATCTGGCCCGTCGCCCCTACCCCGTTCAACGATGACGGCACGGTCGACTATGAGGGCATGAAACGTGTGATCGACTGTATGGTCGATCAGGGCAGCGATGGCATCTGCATCCTCGCCAACTTCTCTGAACAGTTCCTGATCACCGATGAGGAACGCCGCCTTTTGACCGAGGTCTCGCTCAAGCATATGGCGGGGCGGCTGCCCGTCATCGTCACCATCAGCCACTACGCAACCCAAATCGCGGTGGCCCGCGCGCAGCACGCCAAAGACCATGGTGCCGCGATGGTCATGATGATGCCCCCGTACCATGGCGCATTGCTGAAGGGCTCCGCAGAGCAAAGCTTTGAGCAGTTTGCCCAAGTGGGCGACGTCGGCATCCCGATCATGGTGCAAGACGCGCCGCTTTCGGGGGTCGATCTGCCGGTGCCCCTGCTGGTGCGCATGGCGCGCGAGATTGAAGAGGTGCGTCTGTTCAAGATCGAATGCCCGCAGGCCGCGACCAAGCTGCGTGACTTGATCGCGGCAGGTGGCGACGCCATCGAAGGCCCCTTCGACGGCGAAGAGGCGATCACGCTGCTCGCCGATCTCGAAGCCGGGGCCACCGGCGCCATGACCAGCGCCATGATCCCCGACCAGATCAAGCCGGTGATTGACCATTTCGCGGCTGGCGATCTTCGGGCCGCGACCGATGCCTATGCCCGCGTCTTGCCTGCGGTGAACCATGAAAACCGTCAATGCGGCTTCCGCTCGGCCAAGGCAGCGATGGTCGAAGGCGGCGTGATCCGGTCGGAATTCTGTCGTCACCCGATTGCCCCATTGCATCCTCAGACACGAGAGTCCCTACTCCGCTTGATCCGGCCGCTTGAGCCGGTGGTGCTGAGCTGGGGAAAATGACATGAGCAAGAAGACCGACATCACGGACCTCGACACGGGCGAGCTTGCCCTCGCGCGGCCCCGCGCCACATTGGTAGAGGTCGCCGCCGACAAGCTGCGCGAGTTGATCTTGCTAGAGAAACTGCCCGCCGGGGCGCATATCTCGGAGCGTGATCTGGCCGCTGCCTTGGGCATCAGCCGCACCCCCCTGACCCGTGCGCTGACCATTCTCGAACAGGACGGTTTGATCGAATATTCGGTCACCCGTCGCCCGCAAGTGGCCAACCCCCGGCTGGATGAGATCGAACAGAACCTGATCGTCATGGGCGCACTCGAAGCCTTGGCCGGGGAGTTGGCCTGCGCCTGCATCACCGATGCCGAGATCGCTCAAGTGGCCGAGTATCAGCGCCAGATTGAGGCCGGAGACAGCACCCTTTCCCCGCTGGAATCCTTTCGCCTCGATATGCAGATGCACGAAGCCATTGTGCAGGCAAGCCGCAACGCCCCGCTGATCGATACGCATCTCAAGTTCAATGCGCGGCTGTGGCGGGCGCGGTTTCAATCCTCGCAACGTCGCTCGGGCCGCGGCCAAACCTTGGCCGAACACCGCGCCATCGTCGACGCCCTGTCGCGGCGCGACGCCAAAGCCACATCCGAGGCGCTGCGCCATCACCTCGCCTCGGCCGTCACCAATACCAAAAACGCTTTGCAAGAAGACGGCAAAGCCAAGGACCACAATACAGAAACGGAGTGAACATGACCCCAAGAATTGGTGTTATCCCCGGTGACCCCAGCGGCATCGGGCCGGAACTTGTCGCCCGGCTGCTGGCCGATGACTGCTGCGATCAGGCGCAGATCCTGCTGATCGGCGACCGTCACGTCTTTGAGATGGGGCAGCGCCAAGCCGGGTGCGACCACACAATGACGGCGGTGGACGCGACGGCACAGGATTGGACGGCGCATGCGCCAATCGCCCTGCATGAGATGGAGACCATCGCGGCCGAGGATGTCGTCATTGGCCAAAGCACCGAAGCCTCGGGCCGGTCCACGCTACGGGTCCTCGACCAAGCGCTCGCCTTTGTTCAGGAGGGGGTGATCGACGCGATTGTCTTCGCCCCGTTCAACAAGGCCTCGATGCATATGGCCGGGATCGGGCATTCCGATGAGTTGCATTACATCGCCGAAAAACTCGGCGTGACCAACTATATTTCCGAACTCAACACGCTCGACGATATGTGGACCAGCCGGGTCACCAGCCATATCGCCCTGCGGGACGTGGCCGACGCGATCACCCCCGACCGCATCCAAGAAGCCACCCGCCTGATCGACCGCACCCTGCGGCAAGCCGGTCACGCGCGGCCCCGCATCGCCGTTGCAGCGCTCAACCCCCATGCCGGGGACGGCGGCAACTTTGGCCGGGAGGAGATCGACGTGATCGAACCCGCGGTGCGTCACATGGCAGGCGGTCAGATGGCTGTCACGGGTCCGCTGCCGTCTGACACCGTCTTTCTCAAAGTCACGAAAGGCGAGATCGACGCCGTGGTCACGATGTATCACGACCAAGGCCAGATCGCCCTTAAATTGCTGGGGTTTGACCGCGGCGTGACCGTTCAAGGCGGGCTGCCGGTGCCCGTCACCACCCCGGCGCATGGCACGGCATTTGACATCGCAGGCCAAGGCACAGCCGACCTCGGCGCCACCCGCGCCGCTTTCGAGATTGCCTGCAAGATGGTCAGAAATTCGCAAAAGGAGACAGCAGCATGAGCTTCACCCCGCATGGTAAACATTTGATCGCCGGCACATGGGTCGGCGCAGAGCAGACCTTTGCTTCCGAACCCGCCAGCGGTCCGGCGCATGATTTCAGCGTCGGGACAACGGCGCTCGTCGATCAGGCCTGCGAAGCGGCCGAGGCTGCGTTCTGGTCCTACGGCTATAGCACCCGCGAGGCGCGGGCCGCATTCCTCAACACCATCGCCGACGAAATCGAAGCCCGCGCCGAGGCGATCACCGATATCGGCACGCGCGAAACCGGCCTGCCCGAAGCGCGGCTGAACGGTGAACGCGGGCGCACCACGGGGCAGCTGAGGCTTTTTGCCGATCATATTCTAAAGGGCGACTACCTTGATACGCGGGTCGATCCAGCCCTGCCCGACCGGCAGCCCCTGCCCCGCCCGGAGCTGCGCATGGTCCAGCGCCCGATTGGCCCTGTTGCCGTCTTCGGCGCGTCGAACTTCCCGTTGGCCTTTTCCACCGCCGGGGGCGACACCGCCGCGGCGCTGGCCGCAGGATGTCCGGTCGTCGTAAAAGGGCACTCCGCCCACCCCGGCACGGGCGAGATCGTGGCCGAGGCCGTGCATGCCGCGATTGAAAAATGCGACATGCCAAAAGGTGTCTTTTCCTTGATCCAAGGCGGCAACCGCACGGTCGGCCAAGCACTGGTGCAGCATCCGCTTATCAAAGCCGTGGGCTTCACCGGCTCGCTTGGCGGGGGCCGCGCATTGTTCGACCTTTGCGCCGCCCGGCCCGAGCCGATCCCGTTTTTCGGCGAACTCGGCTCGGTCAATCCGATGTTCGTGCTGCCCGAGGCGTGTAAAGCGCGCGGCCAAGCCCTTGGCGAAGGCTGGGCCGGGTCGCTGACGATGGGCGCGGGCCAGTTCTGCACCAACCCCGGCATCGCAGTTGTGCCGAAAGGCGCGGAAGGCGATAGTTTTGTCGAAGCCGCGACCGCAGCCCTGCAAGACGCACCTGCGCAGGTGATGCTGACTGACGGGATCGCGCAGGCGTACCGCGACGGCAAGGCCCGGTTTGATCGGCGCAATGCCGTCCAGCCGCGCTTGTCCACCGAAAGCGAAGGCCGCAGCGCCCTGCCGAACCTCTATGAAACGGATAGCGCGGCCTATTTGCAGGATCACGAGCTTGGGGAAGAGGTCTTTGGGCCGCTTGGCCTCGTCGTTCGGACCAGCTCAATCGAAGAGATGGAAAGCCTTGCGAAAGGGCTGGAAGGCCAGCTTACGATCACGCTGCAAATGGACGACGCGGATACTGAGACTGCACGGCGTCTGATGCCAATCATCGAACGCAAAGCCGGGCGCCTGCTGGTCAACGGCTTCCCCACCGGCGTCGAAGTGGCCGACAGCATGGTTCACGGCGGGCCCTACCCGGCCTCGACCAACTTCGGAGCAACCTCGGTCGGCACCCTGTCGATCCGGCGTTTCCTGCGCCCGGTGTGCTATCAGAACATGCCAGCAGGCCTTTTGCCTGAAGGTTTCTGATCAAGAGGCTCACCCAGTTCGGGCGGGCCACACCGCTTATGAACTCTTGAGGCGTGCGGCATTGGCTGCTGGTTCGGTGGCATTGGCGCGATGGGCGGTTCCTGAGCCAAGCGGGTTCACACCGCTTGGCCGATCTGATCGCTGGGTTGACCGACACCCGTTTATGATACCTTGCAGGAATCCGGGAGGACAGCTTGCGGTCGGGCAACCCGACGCAACGCGTTGCTGGATTGACCACCGGGCGGGAGCACTCCAAAGGGTCGATCGCAAGTAAATTCGGGCCGCCCCAAATGTTGCCCCAAGCCCAAAACGACGAAAGCCCCCGAAAGGGGGCTTAGCTCGTAAATCTTTAATGAGTAGAAAAATTGGCTCCGGCGGTAGGGGCAGGTGCCAGGCAGCAAAGACCTATGTAAATAAAGGAAATTTCCACAAATTCCGGATCGATTCCGGCGGTGTGTAACAAAGTGTGCCGTAACCTGTGCACCGGCGCAATAGTATGTTCTTCAAAAATTGACAAAACGCTTCATTTACTGCTCCGCGGTTGAAGCTAAGCGCTGTCATATATTTCATCGTGCTTAACGGCACATAAGTGCAAGTCTCACCTTTCGACGCGCTGTCAGCGCAACCTTTTGACTATCAGTCATGAACTATGAGCGAAATTATTAAAACTGCACTATAATCTCCTTCTGACTTCATGCACTACTCGCGCTATATACATCCAGGAGAAGGTCTGGGTTGGACCCCTTACCAAGTAACTCCGCTTTCAGATCTCGTAAGATTGGCAACCACTTTTCTCGTCGTCGTTGGAGGTTTGCACTCGGCCTCCGGCGGCCTACAAGATCCTTTTCCGATTCCTCGATGACCGCATATAGATCAGTTGCCAGCGGATCTGAAGTGGTCCCATCTTTTCGGACAGGTTTGCAGCTTCTCTAAGGTGTATCGTGTTTAGGTTTCATGCTGCTTTCGCTCGTCGCACGCTATCCCAATATGCATCGTCGGGCGTCAGCCGATCAAGCGCGGAATGGGGCCGCTCGGTGTTGTAAAATCTCATCCAGTTGCTAATCACCCTGCGAGCTTGGAACCCATCTTGGATTTCCTCAAGGTAGACGGCTTCCTGCTTCAGTGACCGCCAGAGGCGTTCGATGAAGATGTTGTCGAGGTATCGGCCGCGCCCGTCCATCGAGATGCAGACCCCGGCGTCTTTCAGCGTGGTGGTCCAGGCCGATCCGGTGAACTGCGATCCTTGATCCGTATTCATGATCTCTGGCGGGCCGTGTTTGGCGATTGCCTCCTTCAAAGCCTCGACGCAAAAGTTGGCATGCATCGTATTGCTGAGCCGCCAGCTCAGCACCTTCCGGGTTGCCCAGTCCATAATCGCCACCAAATACAGGAAGCCATTCTTGACTGGCACGAAGGTGATGTCGGCGCACCAGACCTGGTTGGGGCGGTCGATCACCATCTTCCTCAGCAAATTAGGATAGACCGGATGCTGTGGGTGTGGCTGGCTGGTTCTGGGGCGTTTATAGATTGCCTCCAAGCCCATCTTTGCCATCAGACGTCGCACGCGGTGGCGTCCCACGATGATGCTCTCCCGGCGCAGATATGCCGCGAACTAGCGTGACCCAAAGAACGGATATTTGGTGAACACCCGATCAATCGCTTTCATCATTTCCAGCGTCGCTGCATCAATCCCGACCGGCGTGTAGTAGAACCCCGACCGGCTCAGGTTCACCAGCTTGCATTGCTGGCTGACGCTCAGCCTAGGATGGTCGCGCTGAATCATCGACCGTTTCTTGAAAGGGCTCACCTTTTGAGCCCTTTCGACAAAAAATCGTTCTCAACGGCCAACCTCCCAATTTTGGCATGTAGCTCCTTCACATCTGCCTCGGTTGGGCCGCTCTGGTTGCCGCCCGAGAACACGTCCGCCATGCCGTCGATGGCCTGCCGCTTCCACGTGCTGACCTGGTTCGGGTGCAGCTGATGCTTCGCGGCAATCTCTTGCACGGTCTTGTCGCCCAGCAGCACTTCCAACGCCAACTTGGCCTTAAACTGATCTGTAAAGTTCCGGCGCTTTGCCATGTTCGTATCCTTCCAAAAGGGTTGGATACACCTTAGCCGACTGTCCGATTTTCTGGGACCACTTCACTTGCAGGCCGCAGCACAGCGACGGTAGGCTTCCGCACACCGCTGACATGTCTCTTTGTCGTGCTTTGCGCATTCCTCGGCGCAAGTTTCGCAGATCTTCGCGCAGAGCGCGGTCCAATCTGTCGAGAATCGCGAACCGCGCGCAAAACTGGCAGAACTCCGTGCAGTCAAGGCAGAGCCTGAGGCACTCGGCCATCGCCGTTTCGCCGATGCAACAATCGACGCAGGCCTCGGAGGCGGCCGTGCAGTCGAGGCTGGCTTGGGTGCAGTCCTTGATGCACTGGTCGGCATCGAATGTCTCCTGTGTTTAAGGCCGGCGGTCCGGCCAAAATGAACCTTTCGGTCGACCATTGCCGCCCGACATTATGACGCAAGGTACCTTCCGTACCATGGTACGGAGTCAACAGGCGATCTGGCATTCAGTTAGGTCACTATGGATAGGGCTGGCTCAATCCGCGCGTTCAATCCCGTCCAGGAACAAACAGCTGATCGTTCTTCCGAGAGGACCGAAGAAACTTAGATCATCTTACGTGGGGCGGTGTTTAATGGCCAGCATTGCAACAGAGTTGGTGAGCGCGGGCTGAAAATCCGATAGATCAATGCCCGCAATCGGGTCGGAAGTCTCCGTGATATGAAAGACTACTGCCGAAATGAAGTTGGAAGGCTCTAATTTCCCGGCTTCACTCGGTACAAAATCGCTGGCCTAGACGACTAAATTTTCTGCGCTTGTTTCAACCAGTTCAGAGACCTGGACGTCGCCCCTTCGGGTTTATATTCTGCCCCGATGGGGGAGGAAAATCCAAACTCCTTGATCACGCGAAAAACATGGTCGAAGTTAATTTCCCCATGATCCGGCGCGCCCCGGTCGGGGACGCTGGCAAACTGGATGTGGCCGATGTGACTTTGCAACTCGGCCAGCTTGTGGGTGAGATCGCCCTCCATCAACTGGACGTGGTAGCAGTCAAACATAAGCTTTAGGTTTCGGGCGCCCACTTCGGCAATGATCGTCATGGCCTGCTTTGTGGTTTGCAGAAAGTATCCAGGGGCATCATAGCGGTTAAGCGGTTCGATCAGAATAGTAATCCCCTCGGGTGCCGCCAAAGCGCAGGCGTATGTCAGGTTCGCCACGAAGGTCTCATGCGCCTCAGTCCCCGCCGAGAACCCCGCCATAACATGGATGTTACGCGCGCCGATGTCGGTGGCATAGGCCACTGCCTGCTCAATGGCAGCGCGGGCTTCGGGGGTACGGTCGGGCAACGCTGACAGGCCGTTGTCGCCCGCCGAGACATCGCCTCGCGCTGTATTCAACCCAATCATCGTCATCTCGGTCTCGACCAGGGCCGCTTTGACCTGCGCGCTGTCTGCGTCATAGGGCCAATGGCATTCGACGGCGTCAAACCCAGCCGCTTTTGCAGCGCGGATGGCGTCAGGCAGAGCCAGTTCGGTCCACAGAAAACCTAAGTTCGCGGAAAACTGCATTAATCGTCCCATTCGATGTCGAAATGTGTCACCAAATCCCGCACCTGCGCGGCGTCGAGCATCCGCGCAGGGATGCCGTGCATCAGCATGGCAAGGCGCGCTGTGTCCTCAAGCTCTTCGATGGCGTTGCAGGCGGCTTCGACGTCCTTGCCCGCGACCACGGGCCCGTGGTTGGCCAGCATCACCGCAGACCTCTTGCCCGCCAGCCCGCGCACAGCCTCGCCCATGGCGGGGTCACCGGGGCGGTAGAAGGGCAGCAGCTTCACACGCCCCAGCTTCATGATGGCATAGGGGGTCATGGGCGGCAGGAAGTTATCGGCGTCCACGTCCGGCATCATCGACCAGGCCACCGAATGGCAAGTGTGCAGATGCACAACCGCCCCGGCCGTGCTGCGGGTCTCGTAGAATGCGGCGTGCAGGGGCATTTCCTTGGTCGGGGGGTCGCCGTCAATCAGCCTGCCGCTCGCGTCAAAATGCGACAGCCGCGCCGGGTCCAGCCTGCCAAAACTGGTCCCTGTAGGGGAGACCAAAAGCCCGCCGTCTTCGGTGCGCGCAGAGATGTTGCCGGTGCTGCCGCCCGTCAAACCCCGGTCAAACATGGATTTCGCCAAAAGGCATATCTGTTCGCGTAGGGCGGTGGTCATGGGGTGGCTCCGTCCAATACGCGGGCGGCTTTCTCAAAGTAATCGACGCTGCCGAAGTTGCCTGACTTCAACGCCAGTACGAGCCCCTCGCCCGCGCGTAGCGCAGGCACGCCGGGATCAATTTCTGGCCCGATTTCAAGCTGCTTTAAGGACAGGCCCTCCACCACCGCGCCAGAGGTTTCCCCCCCGGCGGTCAGCAGTTTGCTGATCCCGTTGGCAGTGAGGATTCGTGCGACTTCAGCAAAGAACTGTTCGAACCTGTCCGCGCTTTCCTCGCGCCCGTATGTATCCTGCGCCGCGGCCACCACCTGAGGATCGGCGGAGCTGTAAATCAGCGGCAGCCCCTCAGTGCGCAGGGCCCAGTCTGCGGCGGATTGGGCGGTGACCTTACCGCCGAACAGCATGTCGGCACTCACTTCCAGCGACGGATGCGCGACCTTGTGATGCGCGATCTGGCCGCGTGTCGCGATCGAACAGGAGCCTGACAGAATGACGCATTTTCCCGTGGCGCCTGTCCAAGATGCTTGGTCCTGCGACGCAATGCCGAAATTGGCGGGCAAGCCAAGCGCGGCCCCAGAGCCGCCAGTAATCAGCTTGAGCCCCTTGGCCGCCGCGCCGATTTGCATCAGATCCGCGTCCTGCAGGGCGTCCACGACAATAAGCCGCCTGCCCGCCTCGGCTTCGCTCTCCAATCTTGCGCGGATGGCGGGTGCGCCGGACAAGACCGTGGCCGCGTCCACATGGCCCACCGACCCTCTCGACTGCGCGGCCAGCACCCGCCTGATGTCGGGGTCCGTCATCGGGGTCAGTGGGTGGCTCTGCATGCCGCTTTCGCTCAAGAGAACGTCCTTTACGAACAGATGGCCTTGATAGATCGACCGCCCCGTGCCCGGAAAGGCCGGGCAGACGATGACCGCGCGGGCGTCCAGAGCGTCTGCCAAAGCTTCGGCAACAGGGCCGATATTGCCTTCCGCCGTGCTGTCGAAAGTCGAGCAATACTTGAAATAAATCTGCTCACAGCCCTGCGCCAGCAACCACTCAAGCGCTTTGAGCGATTGGGCAACCGCCTCTGCCGCTGGGATCGACCGCGTCTTGAGCGCGACCACACCGGCCTGCACATCGGCATCTGCGGCATGGGTTGGCACGCCGCTGTATTGCACCGTGCGCATGCCCGCTTTGGCCAGCGTATTGGCCAGATCGCTCGACCCGGTGAAGTCATCTCCGATACAACCCAGCAGCATCAGCTGTCACCCGGCAAAGTAACGCCACCTGCGCGGGCGAAGTATTTGGCGATGGCGGCGTCATCCTCATCGCCCAAGCCCGCCTCGGACGCTCCGCGAAACTGCGCCAGCGCGTTGGAAGAGACCGGCACTGGTAAGTCTGCGGCCGCCGCGATCTCGGCCACAATGCCGAGATCTTTCAGCCAGATGTCGACCTTAGACCGGGGCGTGTAATCGCCCTCCACCACATGAGGCGCGCGGTTTTCGAACATCCAAGACGTCCCGGCCGAGACTGAGACAACATCCACCACTTGCTGCGGCGTCAGCCCTTGGGACGCACCGAAGGCCAACGCTTCGCCCATGGCGGCGATGTGAACGCCCGCAAGCAATTGGTTCACGGATTTCATGGCCGAGCCCGGCCCCGCATGATCGCCCAAACGGTGGACGGTCTCCGCCATCGCCTCCAAAGCGGGCCCCGCGACATCAAAGGCAGCAGCCCTGCCCGACGCCATGATGGACAGCTGCCCTGCGGCGGCCTTGATCGCGCCGCCAGAGATCGGGGCATCAAGGTAGATCAAGCCAGCGTCCTCTGCCTGCGCCTCCATTTCGGCCGCGAAGGCGGGAGAAACAGTGGCGCAAGAAATGATCACCCCGCCCGGCCGAAGCCGTTCGGCGACAGCCTGTTCTCCGAAAAGGACCGTCCGCGTCTGGTCGGCATTGAGCACCGCACTGACGACCGCGTCAGCCTTTTGCGCCGCTTCCCCAAAGGGGCTGCCGCCCTGCGCGACCAGCATCTCCACCCGCGCCTCGGCGGGGTCAAAGCCGCGTACGGTATGGCCTGCTTTTACAAGGCTCACCGCCATCCCAAGCCCCATTGAGCCGAGGCCAACAAAATCAATCAACATAGCTTACCCTCCAAAGACCCATTCGACCGGCCAGAGCGTGATGGCAGGAACGTAGGTGATGACCATCAAGGCGGCGAATACGGTGAGGACGAACCACACCAATTGCGGAATGATCTTCTCCACCCGCAGGTTCGCCACAGAACAGGCTGCAAAAAGGTTCACACCCAGTGGTGGCGTGATCATCCCAAGCGCGAGGTTCACCACGATGATCAGGCCAAAGTGGACCGGATCAACGCCATAGCTCATCGCGATGGGCGTCAGGATCGGCGCCAAGACAAGGATCGCCGCAGAGGTTTCAATGAACATGCCGACGATCAGCAGCAGGATGTTCACCGCGAGCAGAAAGGCGATCCGGCTCTCGAAGATATCTTTGAACCATGCCGCGATTTCATTGGGCAGGCCGGAGCGTGTGATCAGAAAGGAAAACAGCGCCGCCGCCGAGATGATGATCATAATCGCCGAGGTGGAGATGATCGTGCTTTTCAGAATGTCCGGCAGCGCGCTGACTTTCAGTTCCTTATACAGCAGCATCCCGACAATCAGCGCGGCGGCCACGGCGGCGGCACTTGCTTCGGTCGGGGTGAAAATGCCCGAGTAGATGCCGCCCAGAATGACCACGGGCACGAGCAGCGCAGGCAGGGCCGATTTGAGCGCCGCTCCGGGGGAAGCCCGCCCCATGCCGTCATCCTTACCGATGCCACGCATTCGGCAAATCACCAGCACCAGCGCCATGAGCGAGCCCGCAACGACGATACCGGGGCCGAGGCCCGCCACAAAGAGCTTACCGATCGAGGTGTCCGTGGAGACGCCATAAAGGATCAGGGGAATGGACGGCGGGATCAGAACGCCCAGTTCCGCCGAGGACGCCTGAATAGAGGCCGCAAGCGGCTTGGGGTAGTTGTGTTTGACCATCGCCGGAATGAGGATCGCACCAATGGCGAAAGTGGTCGCGACAGAGGAGCCAGAGACCGAGGCGAAGAGCATACAGGTTAGCACGCAGGTACAGGCCAGCCCGCCTTGAATGCCGCCCACGAGCGATTTGGCAAGCTCAACCAGCCGCTGGGAAATGCCCCCGGCCGACATGAGATTACCGGCAAGAATAAACAGAGGAATCGCCATCAGCGGGAAGCTGTCGATCCCGGTAAACATCCGTTGCGCCACCAACAAAAGCGGCAGGCTGCCCTGCGCTTCAATGCCAATGACAGAGGCAAGGCCGATAGCCACGGCGATGGGCACGCCAAGGACAAAAAGAATTGCGAGCGAAAAACCAAGTGCGCTGTTCATGCTGCGTCCTCCGCATTGCGTGCGATCAGCCAGTCACCCTGCATGGCGCGCACCATCGAGGCGGCGACGGCGATCAGGATAAAGCCCGATCCAACTGGCAGCGCCGCGTAGACCCACGCAATCGAAATATCGAGGGCGGACAGGCTTTGCGGGACAACGCGCAGCGTCATCAGATAGCCCTGCCACAGCAGGACCGAGAAAAAGATCAATGAGCCAACATTGGCAAAGAGATAGACGCCGATCCCAAGGCGAGGTGGCAGCGCGTTTTGGATCACATCGACCGAGATCATGGCCCCGTGCCGGAACGCCACAGCCACGCCCAGAAACACCGACCAGATCATTGCAGAGCGGGTGATGACTTCGGACCACGTCGACGGCGCGCCGAAGGCGAAGCGTGTGATCACCTGATACAGCGCAAGACCGGCCGCAATAACGAGAAAACCGATGGACAGGCGTTGCGCTACGCCCGTGGTGAAGTCTTCGAGACGCAGGAAATAGCGCATGGTACGTCCTTTTGATGTAGGAAAAAGGCTGCAGCAGGCGCGCCAGATCCGCGCCTGCTGCTTTAGGAGATTACTCGACCGCTTGAATGCGCTCGACCAACTCAGGCCCGTACTGATCGGTGTAGATCGTGTAGGACGCCTGCGCCAAATCGGCAAAGGGGGCCTTGTCGATGTCGGTGATGACTTCCATGCCGTTCTCGATCAGCAGTGCCACACCGGACTCTTCGAGACGGTTCACCTCTGCGCGCGTCGCCGCGGCGGAGGCTTTGGCCGCTTCCATGAACCAGCCGCGCTGCTCGTCCGTCAGACCGTCGAGCAAAATGGGCGAACCCAGCACCACCGCAGGCGAATAGACGTGACCGGTCAGCGAAACATGGCCCTGCACTTCCCAAAATTTGGAGGCGGTGATCACGGTGACAGGGTTTTCCTGACCGTCGACAACACCCTGCTGCAAAGCTGTGAACAGCTCGGGGAATGCCATCGGCGTCGGAGCGGCGCCCATCAGCGAAAACGCTTCCATATGCACTTTGTTTTCCATTGTGCGCAGCTTCAGCCCATCCAGATCGGAAGGCGCGCGCACAGGGCGCTGCGAGTTGGTCACATGGCGGAAGCCATTCTCGGACCACGCAAGGCCGACCAACTGGTTTTCGCCGATTTTCTCCAGCAGTTCCTGACCAATCTCGCCGTCCAGCACGTTGCGCGCATGGTCATAGTCGCGGAATAGGAACGGCAGATCGAGGGCATAGACCTCTGGCACGAAGTTGCCCAAAGGACCCGTCGATGTGACCACCACATCCATCGAGCCAATCTGAAGCCCTTCGATCATGTCACGCTCGCCGCCCAACTGGCCTGCGGGCGCCTGAGAGCCGGTGAATTCACCGCCCGATAGCTCGGTCAAGGTGTCAATAAAGGCCTGCGCGCCGATGCCGTAGTGCGATGCTTCGGACAACGCGTGGCCGACAACGATATTGCGCTCAGCATAAGCGGTGCTGGCGGCCAGTGCAGCGAGCGTGCTCGCAAAGGCAAAAATAGTATGTTTCATGTAGGTTCCTCCCAAGGTGTTAAGTCGTCCTGTCGTATCCCTTCGCATCTGCGCAGGGGGTGTGCCTGTTGTCAGGCACTGATCTGAGCCTTTTGGCCCATTTCGTCCTCCAGATAGACCGAGATGATCTCTCCGAATGTTTGCTCTGCACGAAAGCCCAAAGACAGGGCGCGTGCCGTATCGAAATCGCGGGGCCAGCCTGCGACGATATCCGCCACAGCAGGGTCAGGCGCACGGCGGATCAGCGCCACGGCCTCCTCGCCCGCCACAGCGCGCAGTGCTTCGATCTGCTCTCCAACCGTGGCGCTCACGCCCGGCATGGTCATGCAGCGTTGCGCGCCCATTGGCGTGGTATCCAGCGTTGCCGCATGTTCGATATAACCAACAGCGGCACGCGGGCTTGCGAACCAATGGCGCACGTCATTGCCCACGGGCAATATCGCTTCTTGGCCGTTCAGCGGTTCGCGCAGAATGCCTGAAAAAAAGCTTGAGGCGGCCTTGTTGGGCTTGCCGGGGCGGATGCAGATCGTGGGGAAGCGGACACCCACACCATCCAGAAGACCGCGCCGGGAATAGTCGTTTAGCAACAACTCCCCCATCGCCTTTTGCGCGCCATAGCTGGTCAGCGGCGTCAGATGATAGTCATCGGGGATTTTGTCCGGGAAGGGCGCGCCAAACACAGCCAGCGAAGATGCATAGATCACGCGGGGGCAGTAGTCCTCAACGCTGGCAATCGCCTCCAACAGCGCGCGCGTGCCGTCAAGATTGACGCGGTAGCCCTTTTCCATATCCGCCTCTGCCTCACCCGAGACGATGGCAGCGAGATGGACAATCACTTCTGGGCGTTCCGCGATCACACGCGGTGCGACGTCTGGCGCGGAGAGGTCCGCCGCAAAGGCATCCTGCGCACCTGCGAAACCTTCGAGCATTTGCGGGGCGATCACATCGACCAATGTCAGTGCATCCACGCCCTGACCGCCGATCTGGCCTGTTGTCGCAATGCGTTCCGCCAATTTGCGGCCAATCATGCCCGCCGCACCAATGATGGCAACTCTCATATTTTCGCCTCTTTTGTAGGGTTTGCCAGCAACGCGCGGGTGCTGTCGTAAATCCGGCGCTCATGGACGCCCATCGCCTCGGCCAGCGCCTGCGCATCGCGCGTCATGAGCGCTGCGAGAATCCGGCGGTGGTCTGCGATGCTCTGCGCGATGGCGCCCGGCTTGCCGATCGCGCGGCGCCGATCATTCAACTGATAGGAATAAAGCGTCGCGGCGAGATCAGACAAAAGCGCGTTGCCGCAGGACTGATAGATCGCGATGTGAAAGGCCCGGTCCGCGATCAAGAAGTTGACCGGGTCATCCGTCGCCTTTTCCTGCATCTTTATCATATCGGAAAGTGCATCCAATGCTTCGGCATCAATGCGGGCGGCGGCAAGCACTGACAGTCGTGCCTCGACCATGAGCCGCCCCTCATGCACATCCTCGAGCGAATAGTCTGTAACCCGGCCATTCGACAGCGCAGACATGCCTAGATCACCCACATCCCCCGAGACGACCTTCGTGCGTGCGCCCTGCACGATGGACACGACCCCCTTGGTCGACAGGATCAACAAAGCACCACGAATGGTCTCGCGGCTGACCCCCATGGAGGTGGCCAGATCCCGTTCACTGGGGAGGGTGTCGCCAACACTCAGAACGCCTGAAGCGATTAAAGTCGCAATCCGTTCAGCAACTTCGTCCTTAACAGAGCGATGCGCCACCTTTTCCAAAGTCGTATTGCTGTTATCCAGAAACGTCGCGCTTCCCATTCATCCCTCCTGGAATACGGCCTTAACCCTAGCGAAAAAACTGAGCCACTTTGGTATACTGGTATGACGACCATACCAGTATTTTGTCAACTTTATTTTTGCGAGCGTTTGCGCAGCGCGTTCAGGCCCTTTGACTGGGATCAGACATTTTATTGGGGCCACGTATCTGCCATGGCCTTTTGGGCCGGGCTCCATCCACGGTAGCTCGCGCTAAAGGCGGCTTTGCACCGGGCCCGGCGTGTCTATGTGCAATGCGGCATTCGTCTTTCGAAGCCAGTTTCCCCCGCATTGCCGCGTAACGAACGGCGCGGCACTGGCGGAGAGATCATTGGCCCCTGATTGGCCGTATTTTCATTTTCTGGCCGTGTGTCGAGCATCTGCAGCGTAGTTTCGGTTTCCGCCTTATCTATTAGTGTGCCGCTTCCGGCCCTTACCAGCCGCTAGCATGGCACCGCGCTGCCGCGGTGCCGCTTCCAGGGAGCGGACATCTGAAAATATGCCTATACAAGACTGACGGGGAACAACCTTCTGGGAGCCACGCTTTGCTCGGAAGCGCTATACATGATGAAAGGCGCTCGCATGACTTAGCCTCCACCAATTTTCCCCACCCAATCAAGAAAGGCCCCCAGACGCCGAAGACCCGAAACGCGGGTAAGGTAAAGCGCTGAGATATTCAGTGGCTCCGCTGAAAGCTGACCGGGGAACAGTTCAACCAAACGCCCGATGCGGATATCGTCAGCGATCATGAAATCGGAAAAACGCGCGATGCCCAGGCCGCCTATTACCAACTGGCGCACGGCCACTCCATTGCCCGCGGTCACGGCGGGCGGCACCGATACTGGTGCGACCAGACCGGCGAAGCGCAATGTGTTGATATGATCTGGTGCCGCGAAGCGCACTTGCTCCAGCTTTGCGAGGTCGGTTGGTGTTTTTGGCCAGCCTTTGCGATCAAGGTACTCCGGCGCAGCAACTAATTTCCAAGCTGTGCGCCCCAAGGGACGATGCAACATGTCGCTATCGGGTAGCTGGCCAAGCCTGATGGCAACGTCCGCGTGACTGCCGATCAGGTCCACCAGCGTATCTGTCATGTCGATCGACAGCTGGATATCGGGATATCGGGTGCGGAACTCGGCCAGCCGCGGGGCGAGGACATGCAGGACATACGGCACAGGCGCATTCACACGCAATGGTCCGGCAGGGGCTTGTCCGCTGGTTGCTATCTCTTGCAGGGCCTCGCTGCGGTCCAAGATTTCGCGCGCCTCAGCCAGAACAGCAGAGCCTTCGGGGGTGATCTCGATGGACCGGGTGGTGCGGCGCAGGAGTGTGACCTTCAGCTGCTCTTCCAGCCGCGTCACTGACCGGCTGAGAGTTGAGGCCGATACTCCTCTGCGCCGGGCAGATTCTGCAAAACCCCCGTCATCGACGATCCCGACAAAGGCGGCCAAATCCCCCATGCGCAGCAATTCGTGCAGTTTTTGCAACGATCCATTCCAAACTTGCCTGTTCTCGCAACAGATAGCGGCTGGCATATACGGCGTCGACATCAAATTTATTGGAGAAAACCGATGCCACTTGCCCTTTGGGCGCTGACCATCAGCGCTTTTGCCGTCGGAACGACCGAGTTCGTTATCGTCGGCTTGCTTCCCACCATCGCCGCCGATCTTGGCGTTTCTATCCCTTCCGCTGGCTTGTTGGTTAGCCTCTATGCGCTTGGCGTGACCATCGGCGCGCCAGTGCTAACCGCCATGGCCGATCGTGTGCCGCGCAAAACGCTGTTGCTGCTCTTGCTGGGGCTGTTCACACTTGGGAACGCTTATGCTGCCTTTGCGCCGGATTACGGCAGCCTTGTCGCTGCGCGCTTTATCACCGGTCTCGCGCACGGCGTGTTCTTTGCCATCGCCTCGACCATCGCCACCGATCTTGTGGAACCGGAAAAGGAAAGCTCGGCCATTGCGCTGGTGTTTCTTGGTCTGACGGTCGCACTGGTGACGGGTGTGCCCTTGGGGACGTTCATCGGCCAGAACTTTGGCTGGCAGTCAACCTTCCTTGGCGTCGTCGCTTTGGGCGTCATCGGTTTCATCGCTTCTGCCATCTTGGTGCCCGCCAATCTGACCAAAGCTGCCTCGGCAGGAATCAACGCGCAGTTGCAGGTTCTGACCTCACCCCGCCTTCTGCTGGTCTATCTAATCACGGCTGTCGGCTATGGCGGTAACTTCATCGCCTTTACCTTCCTCGCGCCCATGCTGAACGAAGTGACCGGCCTATCCGCAGGCGCGGTTAGTGTGGTGTTGTTGCTCTACGGTGCATCTGTCGCAGTGGGGAACATCGCCGGCGGCAAACTGGCTGACCGCATCGGTGCAGTGGCGTCCCTCACAGTGATCTTTGCTGGTCTTGCGATATCACTGGTCGCACTTGGTGCCTTCCTTACACACCCGATTGCAGCCATCGCGGTTGCGGCCTTCTGGGGCGGCTTTGCCTTCGCCAACGTGCCGCCGCTACAGTCTTACGTCGTGCAAATTGCGCGCGAAGTATCCCCCGGTGCGGTGGATGTGGCGTCCGGCCTGAACATCGGTGCGTTCAATCTTGGCATCGCAGGCGGGGCATGGGCAGGTGGACTTGTCGTGGAAGGCGTCGGCCTTGCCGCAGCTCCTTACATCGCCGCTGGTGTGGTATTTGTCGGGATCGTTCTGGTGCGCCTGTCTGGCCGCCTGAACGCAACAACACCCCAAGCTGTTGCTGCTGAATAACCTCACTTGCCTCGCCGCATCCAATGTGCGGCGGGGCAGACCATTGAACAGGAGGTTCATAGCATGTCTGCCCTAAATCTGATCTACAAAGACCGCATGACTTTTGGCATTGAATTGCCACTGGACCGCGATCGGAGTGAAGTCGGCCAACGCCGTGCCCGCATTGAGGGTCGCCCTGGGGTGCCCATAATTTCCTAGACACCTGCCTCATTCATTTTCTGTCGTTTTATTTCATAGTCAACCGGTGACAGCATGCCGTTGTTTGTGGGCTTGGGTGTTGGATTGCAGAACATCTCAATCTAGTCGAACATGTCCTGCCTTGCTGCGTCGCGTGTGAGGTAGGTCTGTCGCCTGATCCGTTCGCGCTTCAAAAGATGGAAGAAACTTCCCGCAACCGCATTTTCATGGCAATTCCCACGCCTGCTCATGTATTACCTGTCAGGCGCATGCAAAGCATGCTGCCGGGAAGGCTGACAACTAGATCGTGCTTAGTGAGAAACGACTGCCAATCTTTCCCAGTGAATTGCGAACCTTAATCCACTGCCCGGCGGGGTATTACGCAGCAATGTCCCGAGAGGGGGAATGGATCATGACCTGGGCCTTAGGTTTGCGCCGCCAGACCGCGCTCAGTAATGCCTGCAATGCGAGTTCGGATGTCATGCGTGACTGCATTGACCAACCAACGACACGCCTTGAGAACAGATCGATTACAACAGCCAGATATGATCAACCCTCATGCGTTTTGATACACGTGATGTCGGTCACCCACACTCGATCTGGCGCATCAACTTCAAACTGCCGATCCAAGGTATTGTCAGCAACGACAGCGGGCTTCCCTCCGTAACGACCAGGGCGACGTTCACAACCAATCTCTCAATCGATAAGATGGACCAGAAATCCTCCCTTCTGCAAATTTTCAAATCTGTGCCAAGGGTTCTGACGAGCTTTCCTGACAGTCACGGTCCTTGTCGCCTCGTATAGGTATTGAGCTTTGTTGCCTTCCCACCACTCAATTAGTAACAACTGTCAGGGTGCATGCAAATCGCAACCTCTTCGCCCTCCTCTGGGCCCCGTGACACCGAAGTTAGCATAGCCTCATGCACTTCACTCTTCTCTCGCCCCAGAACTCCTGAGTTCTCAGCAACGAGGCGCTTTAAATGAGAACCGCATTTGTTACCGGGTCGTCCGGGTTCATAGGGTATTTTGTCTCTCTGGCCCTTCTTAGATCGGGTTGGCGTGTCGTCGGTATCGACAGCCTTTCGAATTATTATGACCCCAATCTAAAACTGGAGCGTCAATCTCAGCTTTGCGCGTACGGTGAGTTCAGCATCGTGAACGAAAAGATCGAAACGCCGCAAGCGCTGATGTCTCTCTTCAAGGAGCACCGTCCGGAGGTGGTGATCCATCTGGCGGCGCAGGCAGGTGTACGGCACTCGATTGATGTACCGCGGGCCTATCTGGACGCAAATATCATCGGCACCTTTGAACTATTGGAAGCGGCGCGCGCCTTCCCGCCGGCTCATATGCTGATGGCGTCAAGCTCTTCCATCTTCGGGGCCAATAGCGAGATGCCCTACAAGGAGGCGGACAAGGTAGATACGCAGATGTCCTTCTATGCGGCGACCAAGAAGGCGACGGAAAATATGGCGCATTCCTACGCCCATCTTTACCAGTTGCCGACGACGATGTTCCGCTTTTTCACTGTCTACGGCCCCTGGGGCCGCCCCGACATGGCGTATTTCAAATTCACCAAAGCCATTCTGAACGGCGACCCGATAGACGTTTACAATCACGGCAAGATGCAGCGCGATTTCACCTATGTGGATGATCTTGTGCGCGCGATCATCGCCCTGATTGATGCCGTCCCCGATCCGCACAACCCGGTCACCAATGACAGCGTCTCGCCTGTCGCGCCGTTTCGCACCGTAAACATCGGAAATGCTGCCCCAGTTTCCCTGATGGATTTCATCGCAGCGACCGAGGCCGCCTGCGGGTTGGAGGCGTTCAAAACCTTCCACCCGATCCAACCCGGTGATGTGCCCGCGACATGGGCCGACACCACTTTGCTACAGACCCTCATCGGCAAGCAGCATTCGACACCGGTCAGTGAAGGGCTGCAGCATTTTGTCGATTGGTATCGCGCGTTTTACAACGTTTGAGCGGACCAAAGGCGAAGGCTGAGGCGCGTCAATGAATTTTGATGTTGAGCAACACGCATTCCGAATAGAGCATGTCGATCTCGCTTGGGTCCAAAAGCCCCTGCTGACAATATCTGGGCGTCGCGAACGCCCTGACCTCGTCGCAGACAATACCCTCGCGCGCAAAACGGCGATCCAAGGACAAAATTGCAGCCTCTGAAGGCAGGACCGAGCGGGCGATCTGTCTTGCGTGCTGGGCAAAAAGCGGCTGATCCGCAAGATACATGATTTCATGGGTCACATAGTCGTCATGCTTTTTCTGCGGGTAAATCACCATCGTACAAAGCCCCTCAGGGGTCTCCACCGCCAAATGCCGCAGCCGCAGCCCTTGATGGTCAGCAATGATCCGGCGGTCCTTTGCGGGCAAACGGTCGCCTAAAGGTAGCGGGTCTTCATGCACTTGAAAGCCCGCCCCTTGCGAAGGAAGCCAGACCAGACGTTCCCGATCCAACTCCTTCAGCCCTGCCTTTTCCAAGACATTGACCGCCGCTTTTGCACTGGAGAAATTGGTCACCGTCACATCCGGGTCTTGGGTCGCCAAAGCGATCATCTTTTTGCCGATCCCCTGCCCCCGGTAATCCTTGAGCACATACCATGAGGTCATATCGGCCGTGGTTCTTGGCCCCCGCGAAGTTTGACGCTCCGCATAGACCAATCCCAAAACACCGATCAGCTTTCCGGCATCACGCACTGTAATGGCATAGCGCCCCTCCGGGCCGCACCATCTGCCGGCCAGCAAGCCGCGCCAGCTTTCGATGCCCCATTTTGCGCGAACAAAGACCGCGTTCATGAACTGGGCAACTTCCTCGCGTTCAGCGGGGGATGCATAGGCAATGTCTAGCATGTCGGGCTCATTTTATGTGTTGGTCCAAGATATGTGTTGGTCCAAGGATATCCACCGGGTCCCGGCATCCCGTGTCAGTCGCTGCATCAAGGCTTCGGTGAATTCCCACGTGTCTGCATCGGTTTGCAGGTGATGGCTCACGAACCCCGTTGGCTCGTCTTTGTATGTGGTTTCCATGCGGCGCTTTCGCAAATGGCGGACGCATTGCTCCAATGTCTTTTCGACACCTGCAAACTTGGCCCCCTCTTTCCATCGGATCGGGTCGATGTGGCCGTTGAAATGTTGCAACCCCGCGACAGGCTCGGGATGGGGGCGCGCGTCGAACCCCGAAAAGGCGGCATAGCCCCATTGAGGCAAAAGGGGGAGGACCTGTTCGCCGATCCGGTTCCACGGCGGGACAAAGATCGGCAGCAGGTTTGGCAATTGCGCTTGCTGCATACGCCGCCAGCCCTCGCGCAGGTCCGTTTCGATCAAGGCCATATCGCGCAGCCTGCCGACCTCGGAGGCGCGGGTGCCTTTGGGTTCGTGGTTCTTATGCGCATAGCCATGCTGCAAGCAATAGACCTGCGGGGAGGCGCGCAGGCGATCCGCAAGACCGGGATCAATCGCAACCGGGATAACCGCGAGGTGCAAGGGCGCGCCAAAGCGCTCAGACAGAGCAATCAACCTCTCCAAGTCGGCCGTGCAGGCCTCGGTGTCATCGTCGCGCCACCAGAATGTCGGCGTTTCTCCCTGCGCGGCCCACGTTTCAAGTTCTACGTCTAAGTCCGCCCAGGTCGCCAAGAGGTGCCCCTTTCAGGTGCTATCTGCAGAGCAATTGAACCATCCAAGCGGCTCAATGTACACTCACTTTTCCCCGCTGACCCTTTCGGCGCCCGTTAAAGTGAAAGATGGAGCCAACAGCCTCGTGAGACTGGACGGCCCCCCGCAAATCGGCTTCACTCCTTTTGCGGACCGCGCTCTTGCGGACCTAGAATGGGACTGCGATGGCACCTTTATTGGAAGTTGACGGATTGACGATCGGTTTTGGCAAAGCCGACCCGGTCGTGCGTAACGTTAGCTTTTCGCTCAACGCTGGGGAAACGCTGGCCTTGGTCGGAGAAAGCGGCTCGGGCAAGACCCTGACCTGCCGCAGCGTGCTGCGGATCCTGCCCGATGCCGCAGACATCCGCAGCGGCCGGATTGTCTTTGCAGGCGATGACGCGCCGGTCGATATGCTGGCGCTGGCAGAGCCCGCGATGCGCCAGATCAGGGGCAACTGCATCTCAATGATCTTTCAAGAGCCGATGCGCTCGCTCTCGCCGCTGCACCGTTTGGGCAACCAAGTGGCCGAAGTGCTGCGTTTGCATCGCTCCATGGGGCGCGCGGAGGCCAAGTGCGCCGTCCTCGCCAAGTTCGAACGCGTCGGCTTTGCCGATCCGGAGCGGGTCTGGCGGAGCTATCCCTTTGAAATGTCCGGCGGCATGCGCCAGCGCGTGATGATCGCCATGGCGATGGTGGCCAAACCCGACTTGCTGATCGCCGACGAGCCTACGACGGCGCTTGATGTGACAACACAGGCGCAGGTGCTGGGTCTGATCAAGACCTTGCAATCGGAAACCGGCATGGGGGTGGTTTTGGTCACCCATGACCTTGGCGTGGTCGCCAATATGGCCCAACGGGTCGTGGTCATGAACGGCGGCCGGGTCATGGAAAGCGGCAGCGCAGCCGAGGTGCTGGGCAGCCCGCAACATGGCTACACCCGCAAGCTTTTTGCCGCCGCTACCATGATCCCTGAAGTCGCAGCCCCGGCCCGTGCGCTGCCCCATGAAGACCTGATCCTCGATCTGCGAGGGGTGAACAAAACCTATGCCATGCGCAGCGGCGGATGGCGCAAACCGATTGCAATCACCGCCTGCAAGGATGTCAATCTGCAGGTGGTCCGGGGCAAGACGCTGGCAGTGGTCGGGGAAAGCGGCTCGGGCAAGACGACCTGCGCGCGCATTGCGCTTGGTGCCGAGCTTCCCGATCCCGGCGGCGAGGTTCTGTTCTACCCCGAACCGGGCGCCCCGCCCCTGCCGGTACACGATATGTCCAAGGCGCAACGCACCGCCTTTCAGCGTCTAGCACAGATGGTGTTCCAAGACCCTTATTCCTCGCTGTCGCCGAGAATGCGCATCGGGGCCGCGCTGACCGAACCGCTGGACATTCACGGCATCGGTACACGCAGTGACCGGCGCGACAAGGCGGCCCAGATGCTGGAATTGGTGGGCCTCAACCCCGATATGATGACCCGCTATCCGCATGCGTTCTCAGGCGGACAACGCCAACGTCTCTCGATTGCCCGCGCCTTGACGCTGGACCCCAAACTATTGATTTGTGACGAGCCGACCTCAGCTTTGGATGTCTCCGTGCAGGAGCAAATTCTCAGCTTGCTGGAGGAGATCCGTGAACGCGCCGCGCTGAGCTATCTGTTCATCAGCCATGATCTAGCCGTCGTGGCCCGCATCGCGGACGAGGTCGTGGTGATGCGCGCAGGCGTGATTGTGGAACAGGCCCCGCCCGAGACGCTGTTTTATGACCCGCGCCATCCCTATACCAAGGCATTGATCGCAGCACAGCCCGAACCGGACATGGCGCGACCGATTGACCTCGATTTGGTCGCCAAAGGGGCCGGGGCGCCCTCGACCTGGCCCGAGATGTTCCGCATTGATGGGGCGAGCGTGCCGGGCCTGCAAGACATCGGCGCTGGCCATAAGGTCCGCTGTCATGTCTAGGCTTCTCGCCTTGTTGGTCTGTCTGGCCGCACCGGCATGGGCCGCGCCGCCCTTGCAAGAAACGGTCTTTTGGGCGGCCGAAGTGAAAGAAGGCAATTTGCCTCCGATCGCCGAACGCCTGCCAGAGCAGCCCCTGATTGTGGATCTGGAAGCCAAGGGGCGCAGTTTTGGCACCCAAGGCGGCACCCTGCGGACCTTTGGCACGCGGTCTAAAGATGTGCGTCTGATGTCGGCCTATGGCTATGCCCGGCTTGTGGGCTATGCAGCTGACTATACGCTCGCCCCGGATATCCTGCGCGACGTCGAAGTGACCGAAAACCGCAGGTTCACCCTGCATCTGCGCCCCGGTCACCGATGGTCGGACGGCGCCGCCTTTACCTCCGAAGATTTCCGCTATTGGTGGGAGAACGTGGCGCAGGACCCCGACATCACGCCCTCTGGTCCGCCGGACTTTATGTATGTCGATGGTGTCTTGGGGACAGTCACCTTCCCCGATGTTCATACAGTGGTTTTTGAATGGGCGAACGCAAACCCCAATTTCCTGCCGCAGCTGGCCCAAGCTAGCCCGCCGTTCATCTACCGCCCCGCGCATTACCTAAGGCAGTTCCACCAGAGATTCACCGGCCCCGAGGCGCTCCACGAGGCCATCACCAAAGCGCGCGTCAAAAGCTGGGCGGCGCTGCACAACAAGCGCGACAATATGGGCAAATTCGACAATCCCAAGCAACCGACCTTGCAGCCTTGGATCAATGCCACGGCTTCGGGCAGGTCCCGGCAGTTGTTTGTGCGCAATCCATATTACCACCGCATTGACGCGCGCGGGGTGCAGCTGCCCTATATTGATGTGGTCGAAATGACGATCGCCACAGGCGGTCTGATCGCCGCAAAGGCCAACGCGGGTGAAACGGATTTGCAGGCACGTGGCCTCGATTTCCCCGATATCTCGATCCTTAAAAAGGGTGAGGCGGATGGCGGCAACTACCGCACGTTGCTGTGGGAGAACGGGGCGGCAAGCCAAATCGCGATTTTTCCAAACCTCAACTTCGCCGACCCGGTCTGGCAGGAGGTGATGCGCGATGTGAGGTTTCGCCGCGCCCTCAGCCACGGCATTGACCGGCATATGATCAACCGCGCGCTTTATTTCGGACTGGCTAAAGAAGCCGGTATGACGGCGCTGTCGACTAGCCCTCTGCACGATCCCCAAAATGCCTCTGCCTACGCCGAATATGCGCCCGCCAAGGCAAACGCTTTACTCGATGAAATGGGCCTGACCCAACGCAGCCAAGCTGGCATCCGCAAGCTGCCCGATGGCCGTCCAATGGAATTTGTCATTGAGACCGCAGGCGAGCGACAAGAGGTAGAAAATGCCTTGGCGATCGTCACCGACACTTGGCGGGAATTGGGGATCAAACTGGTGATGCGGCCACTGGACCGCAATATCCTGCGCAACCGGGTCTATGCCGGCCTCAGCATGGCCTCGGTCTGGTTCGGCTGGGACAATGGCTTGCCCACCGCCGAAACCTCTCCGATGTATCTTGCGCCCACCCATCAAGAGTTTTTCGCTTGGCCGATGTGGGGGCAATATTACCAATCCAAGGGCGAATTGGGCGAGAGACCGCAGGGCACAGCGCCGAACCATCTGCTGGCCTTAGCTGACCGCTGGAACCGCGCGACCGACACGGCCACAAGGACCGCTATATGGCGCGAGATGCTCCAGATTCACGCCGAGCAAGTCTATGGCATTGGCATTCTTTCGGACGCACCCCAGCCCGTGGTTGTCTCAAAATTGCTGCGCAATGTCCCCGAACAGGGGGTCTGGGCCTATGATCCGGGCGCCCATTTCGGGGTTCACCGGATCGACGAGTTCTATTTCGAGGAACCATTCCAGCAGGTTGTCCAATGATGTTCCTCCGCTACGCACTCTACCGCTTTGCCACGATGTTGCTTACCCTATTGGCAGTCTCGGTCCTGATCTTTGTGATCATCAACCTGCCGCCGGGCGACTTCCTGTCCAACCAGATCGCCGAATTGCGCGCAACCGGTCAGGCCGAAGGCGTTGCCAAGGCGGAATTCCTGCGCAGCGAATATGCGCTCGATCGCCCGCTTTGGGAGCAATACCTGATCTGGGTGGGCTTTGCCCCCGGCCCGCAGGGATTTTCCGGTCTGATTCAAGGCGATTTTGGCTGGTCTTTTGAATTTGATCGCCCCGTCGGCGAGATCGTCGGGGATGCGCTGTGGCTGACGGTCTTGATCAATCTGGCCGCTGTGCTCTTTGTCTATGCCGTGGCTTTGCCCTTGGGTGTCTTTGCTGCCGCCAAGGCCGAGACTTGGGCCGATTACACGGCAGGGTTCGTTGGCTATCTGGGCCTTGCGACGCCGAACTTCCTCTTGGCGCTGATCTTGTTTTATTACGGTCATAAATACCTCGACCTGCCGATTGGCGGGCTGATGGACCCGGCGTTCGAGGGCGCTCCGATGTCTTGGCCCAAGGTTAAATCCATCCTGTTGCATATGATCGTTCCCACCTTTGTCATCGGCACATCAGGTGCGGCTGCGATGATGCAAAGGCTGCGCGCGAATATGCTGGATGAACTGAGCAAACCCTATGTCGAGACCGCCAAGGCCAAGGGCATGGGCCCAGCGCGTCTGCTTGCCAAATACCCGCTGCGCATGGCCTTCAATCCCTTTGTGGCGGATATCGGCAACCTGCTGCCCGCGATGGTCTCGGGGTCGGTCTTGGTCTCGGTTGTGCTGGGCCTGCAGACGATCGGACCGTTCCTGCTGACTGCGCTCAAGTCGCAAGACCAGTTTCTGGCCGGTTTTGTGCTGATGTTTGTGGCCTTACTGACGCTGATCGGCACGATGGTTTCTGACATGCTGCTGGTGCTGCTTGATCCGCGCATTCGCTATGGGGGGCGCGCCAAATGAGTACCCAGCCTTCCAATCGTTTTGTCGACACGACACCTTGGGTCGATAGCCCAGACATCTCGGCGCCAGAGCGGTCGGATATGGACGCGCCCGCATGGCGTCTGATGTGGCGCAGTTTTCGCCGTCACAAACTGGCGCTGATCTCCGGCATCTTCCTGCTCTGCGCCTATCTGATCCTGCCCATCGCGGGATTTATCGCGCCCTATACACCCAACGAACGCAGCGCCGATTACCTCTACGCCCCGCCGCAAAGCATCAACCTTTGGCATGAGGGGTCTTTCATTGGTCCCTATATCTATCCGATCACTGCTGAGGCCGATCTGGAGAATTACCGCTGGCGATATACCACCGATGAGGCCCAGCCCCTGCCCTTGCGGTTTTTCTGCGAGGGCCAAAGCTACAAGCTTTTTGGCCTGATCCCCTCGGACACTCATCTTGTCTGTGCACCCGAGGGCGCAAGCCTGTTTCTGTGGGGCTCTGACCGGCTGGGCCGCGATGTGTTCAGCAGGATATTATACGGCGCGCAATTGTCGCTCACCGTAGGGCTGATTGGCATTTCCGTGTCCTTCGCACTTGGGATAAGCTTTGGGGCAATGGCGGGTTATTTTGGCGGCAAGACCGATTGGATCATCAACCGCGCCATCGAGATCTTGCGCAGCCTGCCCGAATTGCCGCTCTGGCTGGCCCTCTCGGCGGCGGTGCCTTCCAGTTGGGGGCCGGTGGCGGTGTTTTTCATCATTTCAATCATTCTCGGCATTCTCGACTGGCCCGGGCTGGCGCGGTCGGTGCGGGCCAAATTTCTGTCGCTGCGCGAAGAGGAATACGTCAAGGCCGCCGAGATGATGGGCGCCAAGCCGGGTCGAGTCATTCGCCGCCATTTGTTGCCCAACTTCATGTCGCATCTGATTGCCAGTGCGACCCTGTCGATCCCCGCCATGATCTTGGGTGAAACGGCGCTGAGTTACCTTGGCCTCGGCCTGCGTGCGCCCGCCGTCAGCTGGGGCGTAATGCTGAATGATGCCCAAAACCTCGCCAGCATCGAGATCTACTGGTGGACGGCCATTCCGATGCTGCCGATCATCGTCGTGGTCCTGGCGTTCAACTTTCTCGGCGATGGGCTCCGTGCCTCTTTGGACCCTTACAAGAATTGATCCGGGCGCCGCTCAGCGGTCGTCACCGCTGCTTTCGCCCACATCGTCATCCTCCAACATGTCCTCGTCGAGCGAAGCATGGGCAGCCGCCGCAATTTTGTGCTTTTGCGCCTCGGTCAAATCCTCCGCCTTGGCATCGGCCAAACGTACCGTCACCTCCCGGTGCGCAAACTTGATGCCTTCGCGCTCAAACAAATCCCGGATTTCTTGATAGACCTTTTTGCGCACCAGCCATTGGTCCCCCGGTTTGGTCATGAATTTGACCCGGATGATCATGGCGCTGTCTTGCATTTCGATGACGCCTTGAGATTTCAACGGCAGGATGAAGGCCTCTCCGATTTCAGGATCAGTCAGAAGCTCCTGCCCCAGTTTCTTGATCAGCTTGCGCACCTGCTCCACATCAGTGTCATAGGTCACCCGCAACGGCAGTTTCATCATCACCCAGTCGCGCGAGTAATTGGTGATCACCTGCAATTCGCCAAACGGAATGGTGTGCAGCGCCCCCAGATGATGACGCAGTTGAAAAGACCGCACCGAGATTTTCTCGACCGTCCCTTTGACATCGCCGACATCCAGATACTCGCCTTTGCGAAAAGCATCATCAAATAGGAAAAACGCCCCTGCAAAGACGTCGCGCACCAGCGCCTGACTGCCAAAACCGATGGCGATGCCAATGATCCCGGCACCGGCGAACAAGGGGCCGACATTGACGCCAATCTCCATCAGCACAATCAGCAGGATCGTGATGATCACAAGGATCAGGGTGAAATTGCGGAACAAGGGCAACAGGGTCGCCAAACGGCTGGCGCCCGAGCCGCCGCCCTCGTCGCCCGGTTGGACCTCGGCCTCTTCAGGGGTTTCTTCCTTGATCTTGCTGTCGATCCAGATCCGGAAGGCGTGATAAATCACATAGCCGATAAAGATGACGACCATGATGTCCAGAAGCTGGGTGGCGAAATTCTCCACCATCTCGGCGCCGTCATTGTCCCAGATATAGAAAAACGCATAGGTGCCCGCGACAAAGGACAAGATGCCTGCCACCCGGCGGGCCAGTTCTTCAAACGTCGTCAGGGACGGCTGCTGCGCCCGCGCCTCCGCCCTTAGCTCGTCTTGGGTGGGTCTTGAGGGCTCAGGCTCAGAGCCCAAAGTCCCCGGCGCGCTTTGGTCGGCTGCAGCCTCGCGTGGCAGCGTGCCTTTCTTGTCGCGCTCGGCGTTCAAACGGGCCAAGGCGCGGGAGCGTGCAAAGCTGCGTTCGATTACAAAGTTGATCAGCCCGTAAACCACGATGATTGTGATCAAAATCCCGTAAGCGCCTGCGATCAGCGGGATCGAACTGGGGTTGCCCAAGACAAGATCAACGGTCAGTTCAAACCAAGCAAAGATGACATAGAAAAATACAAACGGCGCCCAGGCCCGCGACAGCAGGCGGACGATGGTCGAGGTCTCCTCAGGTGGCTTGCCGTTGCGCAGCGCGCTGCTGATGGCGCGACCATTGACCACCACCAAGAGCATGTTCAAAATCACCAGAACGGCGGACAAGACCGAGGCAAAAAACGCATAGGCTTCGTAGTTCAGCCCAAGTTCCGCAATCCAGAAACTGAACAACAGCGCGCAGATGTCGAACGACCCCATTAGCCAGAGCCAGAGGTGCAACCTCTTGGCGTCGCGGTCGTTCAGCGCGGGAATACGGTACTGGGAGAGGAAGGGCGACAAGATCATGCGCCACAGGCCAGCGACAAAGCGGCAGGTGAAATAGCCGATGTTGATCAGGGTCACGGTATATTGCATTGCCGTGTCGGTGAGCGGGCCAAAAATTGCCGCGCCCAGCAGATAGGCCACCGCCATGGACACGAGCACGCCGCCCAGCCCGACCACAAAGCGCAGGACGAGAAAGGGGATTTTATCCCGGTAGCCCTGTGGGTCTTCGTTCACCCGTCGCGTGACCAGCCCCCGCATCAGGCGTTTTCCATAGATCTCGCGCTCCACAAGGACGCCGACGCTAAACATCAGTAGACTGAGCAACAGGGCTTCGACAAAGGCCCAGAGCGTACCGTCGGGGCTGGCGGCGCGCAGAATGTAAAGCACTTCGTTAAAGGCGACCGGGAGTGTCAGCACTCGCTGCACAAGCGCGTCGCGAAATTTGTCCGCGTTGTCCTGCATGCGCATCAGTGAAGACGGGCTGTCGGCCTCGGCCAAGGCGGGTTCAGTCCCGAGCGCGTCGCTCAAGAGTTGCCCTGTGCCGTCGATCACCACCACGCCAACACCGGTCTCGGCCGCGCGGCGCATCAGCTGGTCGATCTCAGAGGCAGGCGCGGCGTCTGCCGCTTTGCTGTCAAAGAACATCGAGCTGACGCCCTGCGCCTGCCCTGCAATCGGCAGCATTAGGAATAGCGCTAAACACAACAGGCCGGCATTGAAAATGGTGCGCATATTATTCCTAACCAGATCCACCCAGACCACTATCAGGCTATGCCAGAGCGACCGGCCTTGCAATTCTGCAGGTGCCAATCTATCCGTTATTGCGCGCGGCGACCCGCTTTTTGCCTCTGTCACACTGGGCTGCGCGGACTGACACGACCCCAAGGATATACCGTTGCCCAGCCCCGCTCCTGATACCCGCATCGCTGTTTTGGGCCTTGGATATGTCGGCCTTCCCCTCGCACTGGCGCTGGCCAGAAACCAGTTTGACGTAGTTGGGCTCGATTCCAGCGCTGCAACAGTGCAGGCTCTGCGCGGAGGACATGATCCCAACGGCGAAGTGTCTGACGCTGCCGTGGCCGAAAGCACCGCAACCTATACCGATAATGCCGCCGATCTGGAGGGATGCAGCGTTTTCATCATTGCCGTCCCAACCCCGATCACCGACGCCAAAGCCCCCGACCTGCACCCGATCCTGAACGCCTGCGCCACCATTGCCCCGCATCTGACCGACGGGGCGATGGTGATCTTGGAAAGCACTGTCTATCCCGGTGTGACCGAAGAGGTCTGCGGCCCGGCACTGGCGGCGGGCAGCGGTCTGGACGTGGGGCGCCAGATCAAGCTCGCCTATAGTCCCGAGCGGGTGAACCCCGGCGATGCCGAACATTCGATGGAAAATGTCGTCAAGATCATTGCCGCGCAAGACGCCGACACTCTGGCCCGGGTCGAGGCGATTTACGCCCCCGTGGTCAAAGCCGGGTTGCACCGCGCCTCATCGATCGCGACGGCAGAAGCGGCCAAGGTGATCGAGAACACGCAACGCGATTTGAACATCGCGCTGGTCAATGAATTTTCGCTGATCTTTTCGCGACTTGGCCTGGATACCCTGGAAGTCCTTGAGGCGGCAGGCACCAAGTGGAACTTTCTGCCGTTCCGCCCCGGCCTTGTCGGCGGGCACTGCATCGGGGTCGATCCCTATTACCTCACCTACCGGGCCGAGCAGATGGGCTATCACCCGCAGGTGATCCTTGCAGGCCGGCGCATTAACGACCAGATGGGCGTACATGTGGCCCAGACGCTGGTAAAGGCGATGCTAGGTCGCGATATTGGCGTGCGCGGCGCCCGGGTTTTGATTATGGGCTACACCTTCAAGGAAAACTGCGCCGACACCCGCAACACAAAGGTCGCCGATATCGCGTCAGAGCTTGCTGCCTATTCTGTCAGCGTTGATGTGCATGATCCGTGGGTCGGGGTAGAGAAACTGCAATCAGAGCACCGCGTGAACGCGATAGAGACCCCAGAAGCTGGCGTTTATGACGCCGTGATCGTGGCAGTGGGGCACGCAGAGTTTGTCGAATTGGGCAGCGACGCCCTGCGAAAATTAGGCAAACCCAGCGCGGTATTGTTTGACATCAAGGGAATTTTCGGAAAGTCCGGTAGTGACTTGCGGCTTTGAAGGCAGTTCAGATGGATAAACGCGCGGACCAAGAGGCTGCCCAACATCACCGTGAAGACTTGCCGCCGCGCCGGATCATGTTCTACAGCCACGACACTTTTGGGCTGGGCCATCTGCGCCGCTCTCGCACCTTGGCGACCGCGCTGACGCAAAGTGTTCCCCGCGCCTCGGCGATCATTTTGACGGGTTCTCCAGTGGCCGGGCGTTTCACCTTTCCCGAACGTGTCGATCACATCCGTCTGCCGGGGGTGACCAAACTGCCCGATGGCAGCTACATCAGCCAATCCCTCGGCACCGGCATCGACGACACGACCTCACTGCGCGCAGGTCTGATACAGGCCGCGATCGAACGCTACGAGCCTGACCTACTGGTGGTGGACAAGGAACCAACAGGGTTTCGCGGCGAATTGCTGCCTTCGCTTGAGGTGCTGCGCCAGCGGGGTCAGACCCACTGCGTTCTAGGGCTGCGCGATGTGTTGGACGAACCGACCGCCTTGGCCGCCGAATGGGAGCGTAAAGGCGCAGTGCGTGCGGCCGAGGAGCTTTATGACGAGATCTGGGTTTACGGCATGCGCGAGATGTATGACCCGACCGAAGGCTTGCCGCTGTCGAAAGAAACCCGAGCGCGAATGCATTGGACCGGCTATCTTCGGCGCGAGATCGCGGATGAGGCAGAGATCCCCGCGACCCCCTATGTGCTGATCACCCCCGGCGGCGGCGGCGATGGGGCCGCGATGGTCTCGCTTGTCTTGTCGGCTTATGAGCAAGACCCGACCTTGAAACCAAACGCCGTGCTGGTCTATGGGCCCTTCCTGTCAGGCGATCTGCGCGAAGGCTTTGAGGCGCGGGTCGCCAAACTGGGCGGGCGGGTCACGGCAATCGGCTTTGACAGGCATATCGAAGGCCTCTTTGTCGGCGCCGAGGGCGTGATCAGCATGGGCGGCTACAACACCTTTTGCGAGGTGCTTTCCTTTGACAAACGCGCCGTGATCGTGCCGCGCACCACCCCACGTCTCGAACAATGGCTGCGCGCCAGCCGGGCCGAGGAGATGGGTCTGGTGCGGATGCTGGACGAGACCCGTGACGGCATGACCCCGCAGACCATGATTGATGCGATCCGCAATCTGCCGCAGCAGGGCAAACCCTCTGAGGCCGGGGCCAATGATGTGCTCGGCGGGCTTGAGACAGTGATCGCGCGGGCCGATGCGCTGATGAGCAAAAGAGAGCCACGATGACCCAGCCCCGCCTTGCCGTCGTCGTCAAAGGATGGCCCCGCCTTTCAGAAACCTTCATCGCGCAAGAACTTGTGGCGTTGGAGGAAGCGGGCCTTGAACTGGACATCTGGTCGCTGCGCCACCCCACGGATGTAAAGACACATCCGCTCCATGCCCGCTTGCAGGCGCCAGTGCGCTATCTGCCGGAATACCTCCGAGACGAGCCGCGCCGGGTGGCAGAGGCCATCGGCGCCGCAGTCGCCCTGCCCGGTTTTGATGCTGCCGCCGAGGCCTATGCTCGGGACGTCGCCCGCGATGACACGCCAAACCGGCGGCGACGCTGGGGGCAGGCCTGCGTCATGGCACATGAGATGGGCCATGATGTCGCTGGTCTCTATGCGCATTTCCTGCACACGCCCGCATCGGTGGCGCGCTATGTGTCGATCCTGCGTGGCTTGCCGTGGTCTTTTTCGGCTCACGCAAAGGACATCTGGACCTCTCCTGAATGGGAGTTGCGCGAGAAGCTGTCGCCGGACCACTATGGCGCGACATTCGGCGCGACTTGTACTGGTTTCGGAGCAGAGCACCTGCAAGGGTTGGCCGACACTCCGAGCCGCGTCAGCCTTGTGTATCACGGGTTGGACCTTGCCCGTTTTCCTGACCCGCCAGATCGCGCTATGCGCACGGATGACAGCCCAATCAGGTTGATGTCAGTCGGTCGGCTGGTGGAAAAGAAGGGCTTTGACAATCTGATCGATGCGCTTGCGCTGCTGCGGGGCACCCTTGATTGGCATTGGACCCATATCGGCGGTGGCACTCTGGATGTGCAGATGCGCGACCGCGCCGCCGACCGGGGTGTCGCAGACCGTATCACGTGGCGGGGCGCGTGTGACCAACTTGAGGTGATTGAAGCGATGCGCGCCCATGACCTGTTCGTTCTTCCGTCTCGGGTGGCCGAAGATGGCGATCGGGATGGTCTGCCGAATGTCCTGATGGAAGCCGCAAGCCAGAAACTCCCTATTCTGAGCACGCCGGTTTCCGCCATTCCAGAGTTCATTGAGGATGGCACCCACGGGTTGCTGCGCAGCGACGACCCGATCTTGCTGGCACAGACCATCACCGCCTTTGCCGCCGACCCTTCCACCGGGCCCCGTCTGGCCGAGGCTGCACATCGGCGCTTGATCCAAGACTTCACCATGGCGCCCGGCATTGCACAGCTTGATCACCGTCTGCGGGCCATGCTAGGCCAAGCGACCGAATGACCCTCGCCTTTTATGCGCCGATGAAGCCACCGGACCATCCGGTGCCGTCTGGTGATCGCACAATGGCGCGCGCGCTGATCCGGGCGCTAGAAAGCGCGGGGCATAACGTCATCCTTGCCAGCCGCTTACGCAGCCGCGACGGCAAAGGCGATGCGGCGCAACAACAGCGGATCATGGCAGAGGCGGATGCCACCCTGCCCGCCCTGATCGCACGCGGCCATGCCGAAGGTTGGCGCGCGTGGATCACCTACCACACCTACTACAAAGCCCCTGACTTGATCGGCGGGCCGGTGGCACAGGCGCTTGGCATTCCTTATGTGCTTGTCGAAGCCACCCGCGCGGCCAAGCGGCTTAGCGGGCCGTGGGCGCAGTATGCAATGGCCGCCGAACGCGCCTGCGATCTGGCGGATGTTATCTTTTATCTTACCGCCCGCGATGCCGAAGCCCTGCGGAAAGACGCGCCGCCTGCGCAGAATTTGATCCACTTGGCCCCCTTTTTGACAGGTGACACCCTGCCTGCCGCACCCTTTGCCCCAGATGGCCCGATGCTGAGCGTGGGCATGATGCGTCAAGGCGACAAGATCGCCTCCTACCGCATCATCGCCCAGACACTGGCGCTGCTGCCGGATGATACTTGGCGGCTTGAAATTGCAGGTGATGGCCCCGCGCGGGATGAGGTAATGGCCCTGATGGCCCCCTTTGGCAAGAAGGTGACTTTCCTTGGCAACCTAAACGCCGCAGAACTCGACGCGGCATATGCCCGTGCGTCACTGCTTTTCTGGCCGGGGGTGAACGAAGCCTTTGGGTTTGTCTATCTTGAGGCTCAGGCCGCAGGGCTGCCGGTTGTGGCACAGGATCGCCCCGGTGTGCGAGAGGTGCTGGCACACAGAAATTATCCATCCGCAGAAGATGGCCCCGTAGCCCTCGCCGCCAATCTGTCGCGTCTGTTAGATGATCCTGAAACCCGCCGTATTGCAGGACGTGCCGCGCACAAACACGTGGCCGAAAATCACCTGCTGCCCACTGCCGTTGCAACCTTGACGCGAGGCCTTGCCAGCGTGGGGGTCGCCTGATGCCCCGTTTGGCACTTTTGCGTCATGGGCATACCCCTTGGAACCGGGAGGGGCGGATACAAGGCCGGACGGATGTGCCGCTCGACGATGCGGCGCGCGCGCAATTGCAAGGGTTTTGCCTGCCTGCGCCATGGGACAGCGCAAAGGTCTGGTCAAGCCCGCTGGCCCGCGCCTTTGAAACGGCCCAGATTGTCAGCGACCAACACCCAGTGACTGATCCAGCTCTTATTGAGATGGATTTCGGAGACTGGGAAGGACGCAAGAGCCATGACCTCTTCGCAGACACCACTTCCGGGTTTCGCCACATTGAGGACTGGGGCTGGCAGTTTTCCCCGCCGGGGGGCGAGCGCCTAACAGACGTGAAAAACCGCCTGAACCGTTGGGCAGAGGCACTGACGGAAGACGCGCTTGCGGTCTGCCATATTGGTGTGATGCGTGTCTTGATCGCGCAGGCAACGGGCTGGGATTTCGACGGCCCGGCCCCGTTTCAGATCAAGCGCAATCGGCTCTATACCATACACATTGCAAAGGGCAGCTGGCAGCTTGAGGACGGTTTCACCCGCCTTGTGGAGCGTGCCTTATGAACGTGATGATCGTCGTCACCCATCTGCTAGGAACGGGCCATCTGGCCCGCGCATTGAACCTTGCCCGCGCGTTTCAGGATGCGGGGCACGCGGTTACTGTCGTCTCGGGCGGCATGCCGGTACCTTTGCTCGATCGCGGCGATGTGCCCCTCTTACAACTCCCCCCGCTGCGGTCGGATGGCGTGAATTTCTCCCGGCTGCTGGACGCAGATGGCACTCCGGCTGATCCTGCATTGCTGAATGCCCGCAAGGCCCAGATACTCGACGAATTTGAGCAACTATGCCCCGATGTTTTGATAACCGAACTCTTCCCCTTCGGTCGCCGCATTCTACGCCCCGAATTCTCCGCGTTGCTTGAAGCAGCCGATGCGCGGGCCGACCGCCCGCTCATTTGTGCTTCGGTGCGCGACATCTTGGCGCCGCCCTCATCACCGGAAAAAGCTGAAAAAACGCATAACATTGTTGACCGGTTCTATAATGCGGTTTTGGTTCATGCCGACCCGCAGGTCATGAAGCTTGACGCATCTTGGCCTGTTTCCGATGGCCTACGTACAAAGCTGCATTACACAGGTTTCATCGCTCCAACCGCCGCCGCTCGGCACAGCGAACAGGTCGGCAAAGATGAAATCATCGTCAGCGCGGGGGGCGGCGACGTTGGCGCGCATATCTTTCTTGCGGCTCTGCGCGCTGCCCTGAGCGGCGGGCGGGTATGGCGATTGTTGATTGGTGGGGCACAGGCAGACCGACGCATCGCCCAATGGCGCGCAGACGCGCCTGCCAACGTCATTATTGAAGCCGCACGGCCTGATTTTCGGTCGCTGCTCCCTCATGCTGCAGCATCGGTTTCGATGTGCGGATATAACACCGCGATCGACGTATTGCAGGCCGGGTGCAAGACCGTTTTCATCCCCTTCGATGCAGGGGCAGAGGTTGAGCAAACCATCCGGGCAAACGCGCTGGCCCAATTGCCGGGCATTGAGGTTCTGGCCAGTGGCGACCTGACGCCCGACAGCTTGCTAAACGCACTTAGCCGTCTTGCGCCTTTGCCCGAACGCGCAGGGGTGAGGACCGGTTTCGATGGGGCGGCTGAGACTGTTCGGCATGTTGCGATGATGCGGGCACAGACAGCGTGACGGTTGACTGGTCCCCCTTGAGGACGGAACTGGCTCGCTATCGCGCGGAGGGGTTGAGCCTGCCGATCTGGTGGCGGGACGATGATGCAACCGCCCCCACCCCCGCTTTGCACAAGCTGTTGGGGATCAGCGAAGAAATCGGCCTGCCCGTACATATTGCCGTGATCCCCAAAACAGCCACGCCCGCGCTGGCCGA
Organism: Sulfitobacter sp. LC.270.F.C4; assembly: GCF_032922545.1. Lineage (NCBI taxonomy): Bacteria > Pseudomonadati > Pseudomonadota > Alphaproteobacteria > Rhodobacterales > Roseobacteraceae > Sulfitobacter > Sulfitobacter sp. LC.270.F.C4. The sequence continues at coordinate 2,802,319 of NZ_CP136692.1, forward strand.
GATTGCAAAAGACAGGCGTTCCATGATCCCCGTCGTCCATGGCTGGGCGCATGAAAATCTTGCGCCAGAGGGGTCTAAGAAGGCTGAGTTTGGCCACCCACACCCAGATGCAAGCACCAAAACCCAGGCCGGTTTGGCGCGCATGCGGCAGCTTTTCGGCCACGATATGCTGGCGATGTTCGTCCCGCCGTGGAACCGGATTGACGCAGAAGTGACAGCGGGCCTCGCCGCGCAAGGCTATGTGGCGCTTTCGACCTTCACGCCCCGCCGCGCCCGACACGTAGCGGGGCTGGTACAGATCAACACGCATGTCGACCCGATCGCTTGGCGCGCAGGCGGGGGGCTGGTGCCACCGAACGAGGTGATCGCTAAGACGGTCGCGCTCTTGCAAGACCGGCGCGCGGGGCGGGCGGATGACACTGAACCCTTGGGGTTTCTCAGTCACCATCTGGTTCATGACAAAGCGATCTGGGATTTCTCGCGCGAGTTCCTGACCGAGCTGCTGGATGGCGGCGCAAAACCTTGTGACTTTCTACGGCAGCCTATTGACCTGCCTTAGTTTTTCATGACTAACGCCGCTTCCCGCACGCTTGGCTAAACAGCTCTGCCCCTAAGCCGGAAAAATCGGTATATACTTCTGACCCTCGAATAACGGATGGCCTTGATGGATAAGAGCCTCTTTCAGTTCATCTGGAAAAACTCCAAACGAAACCAGTTTGTGTTGCTGGCCATCACGTTGCTGACGTTTCCGTTGCTTTATATCTCGCTAGAGCTGCCCAAGCGTATCATCAACGATGCGATTGGCGGCACTGGCGCGGATATCGATGTTCTGGGGATCACCCTGACCCAAGTGGAATTTCTCTTGGTTCTCTGTGTCGGGTTTCTTCTATCTGTACTGGCGAACGGGCTGCTGAAAATGCGGCTCAACACGATGAAAGGTGTCCTATCCGAGCGGTTGCTGCGGCGGTTCAGGTTTCAGCTTTTATCCCGGATGCTAAAGTTTCCGCGCCCATTCTTCCGTTCGACCAGCCAGGGCGAACTGGTGTCTATGGTGACATCAGAAGCCGAGCCGATGGGCGGCTTGATGGGCGATATGCTTTCGCAACCCGTCTTTCAGATCGGGCAGATGCTTACGATTCTGGTGTTCCTCTTCGCCCAAAGCTTTTGGTTCGGGCTGGTGTCCATCGCCCTTATCCCCTTGCAAGCCTGGATCATTCCAAGATTGCAGCGTCAGGTCAGCTTGCTCAATAAAGACCGAATTCAAGAAGTACGCAAACTGGCCGCCGAGATCGGTGAGACGGCAGCCGGTGTCAGCGACATTCGCAGAAATGGTGGCGCGCGCCACAGGATGTCGCTGTTTTCCAACCGGCTTGGTTTTTTGTTCAGCATCCGCCTAGAACTGTACAAAAAAAAGTTTTTCATGAAGTTTTTGAACAACTTCATCAATCAGCTGACGCCATTTTTCTTCTATTCTGTCGGGGGATACCTCGCGATCATCGGGGAAATCACCGTTGGCGCGCTTGTCGCGGCATTGGCGGCCTACAAAGACCTGTCGTCGCCGTGGAAAGAGGTGCTTACCTACTACAACCAAACCCAAGATATGTCTCTGCGTTGGGAAGTCGTCACCGAAAAATTCGCCCAAGATACGATTGTAGACGAAGCATTGTTCGAAGGCACGCCCGACACCTTACCGGATCTAAATGGCGATATTGAACTGCGCAATGTGACTGTGCTGAATGACAACGGCTTCCCGGTTCTCGAAGACATCAACCTCGTTCTGCCCAAAGGCGCGCGCATTGCCATCAAAGCCCGGAATGAAACGGCCGCATTGGCGCTCGCTGATGTCCTAACGCGCGAGGTTATCCCCTCTCGTGGTGAGGTGCGGATCGCCGGGCAGGCGCTGAATGACCTGCATCAAGCCACTATTGCCAACAAGATCGGTTATGCCAGTTCGACCCCCTATATCTTTCAAGGGACAATTGGCGAAAACCTGTTGATGCCTTTCAAAAACAAGCCCGTCGCCGTTGAACCCTTTCTGGATGACATAGCCCTTTGGCAAGCAGAAGCCGCCCTGACAGGCAACAGTACCGATCCGTTCGGCATGGATTGGATTGAGCCCGGCCTTGCGGGTCTGACCACCTCAAACGAAATCCGCGACTGGTGGTTTCACTTGGTCGAGGCCATGGGCATCGACGATTTTATGGTGCGGCGCGCCCTAAGCTCTTGCGTGGACCCCCACACCCAATGGGAGTTGACGAATGCGATTGTCCGGCTTCGCCCAAAGATCGCAAAACGGCTGTCTGAGGCGGGGCTTAACGATGTCGTAGACGCCTTTGACCCGGCCAAGTTCAGCCCGGTTTCGCCGCTAGGCACCAACCTTCTTTATGCGCTGCCGACCCGCATGCTCCCTCAGGAATCGTTGGCAAAAGAGGAGAAATTCATCCAGATTCTGCGCGGCCATGGGCTTGTCGATGAACTGGCTCAGATTTCGGCGGGGGTTATCGAAGGGCTGACCACGACCTTTGGAACAGAGGATATGAACCACCCGCTGTTCCGACGTCTTAATCTGTCGGATGAACTGTACCTCCGTCTGGGTGAGATCGCGACAAAGCGACGAGAAGTCGGCGATGCTGGGCTGCCACCAGAGGATTTTGCCCTGATGCTGACGGTGCCTTTTGCGTTTTCCGCAGAGCAGATCGGCCCCACATTCCGCGATGCTTTGCGTGAACGAATTCTTGATATCCGCAGGGAAAGCGCCGCGCAGATGGTCACTGACCTTGATGGATTATTCGAGAAAATCGACCCGAAAAAATACATCCCCGTGATGTCGGTCTTGGGCAATGCAATTTTCGGAAGAATCTCAAGCTTGGCTGGTGCCCGGGAAAAGCAGGTTGAGGACATCGTTGTCGCGGTGCTTGATGAACATGGGCTAAGGGGGCTTGTCGCCCAAAGCATCTTCGATCTGCCGACCACCCCAGGCGGCGACAACATCCCATCCGTTTTCCGCGAGCGGATCTCGTTCAGCCGTGCGGGGATCAAGAAGCCAGACATTCTGATCCTGCAAAACGCCATGGCCAATCATGACAGCGACATGCGCTCCAAAATGCGGGAACGGATCAGTGAACTTTTGCCCGATGCGACCAAGGTCTTCATCGAAAAGAAGTTCTCTAATCCGGAATACTATGACCTTTTCGTTGAGATTGAGGATGGCCGCATAGACGGCGCGACCCGTGATGACGAAAGACTGGACGAAGACGCGCGTAAGGATTTGAACCGCAAGCTGCGGGCTGTCGCCCAAGCTGAGCTTTTCCAGGGATTGGACCGCAAGCAGCAACGCCTTCTGGCATTCAGCGCGCAGTGGTATGAACCAAAGACAGGACAGGTAATCTTCAGCGCAGAGCAAAAAGCAGACGCCGCCTATCTCTGCGTGTCAGGCTCTGCTGGGTTGTATTGGCCTGAAAGCGAGACATCGAATGTCCTTCTATCTGAAATCGTGCCCGGACGGCTGATCGGCGATCTTTCCGTGATCATGAACGAAGACCGCACGATGAATCTGGTCGCTCTCGAAGACAGCAAATTTCTGCGGATTGGCGCGCAGGAACTGCTGGCAGTGATCGAAAACGATGCTGCAGTCGCCACAAGCCTGCTGCGCTCCGTTGCCAGCCATCTGACAGGCGCGGCGGAAAGGTTGCGAGAAACGCGGGTGTTCGCGGTCGAACAAGGGGTGGACCTTGCGGAATTGAATACAAGAACGATGGAGCGGCGTTAGTGGCTCCCAACGCAAGCGTTAACGTCCAAAGAGGCATCTGGGCGCATTTTTACCCGGTGCTTTTGTTTTCAACGCGAATGCCGATATGGTGGTAGCCTTCGGCCAGCGCCGCTTTGGTGATCTCGCGCGCCTCGCCCGCGTTCATCTTAAAGGTGCTAGAGTTAGTGCGGGAATCCCTGCGGGGCCGATATGTTCAATTGTCATGCTATGTCCCTTCGTTCAGCCGCGACAGTGCGCCGCGGGGTTACAGTAGCGTTCAGCCGCCCCGACAGGCGGGTCAGCGCGATGCCCATTGCCACGATCAGCCCGCCGAAATAGGGGGCAGCGGCAAGGCCAATGCCTTCTACGATCAGCCCGCCGAGCCATGCGCTAAGGGCGATGCCGCGGTTGAAGGCGCCGATGTGCAGGCCCGCGGCCACATCGACTGCTTCCGGGCCACCTCAGGAGCGATCTGCGCCACGTTGGCGTGCAGCGGCGGCATATTGGCGAAGGCAAAGCCGCCCCAGACCGCGACCGCCGCCACCGTGGCCACCGGCGAAGTCAGCACCAGATCGAGGCCCAGCAGCACTACAGACAGGCCCGCGAAGATCACCGTGAGCGCCGGCACCGGCCCGTTGCGATCGATAGCTTGCCGCCGAGGATGTTGCCCGCCGCGACCGAGGCGCCATAGAGCAGGATGATGACGCTTACGCTGATCGCGCCGAACCCGGTCACATCGGTGAGCATTCGAGCGAGATAGGTGAAGACGATGAAGTTGCCGCCATAACCGATGGCCGTGATCAGATAGACCAGCAGCAAGCGGGGCGAGGTCAGCACCCGGGCCTGTGCGCGAAGACTGGGGGCCGGCCCTGCGGCAGGTTGGCGGGCACAGCAGGGCTGAGGCCACAAGCCCGATCAGGCCAAGCGCCACGACCCCGAGGAAGGTCGACTGCCAGCCCCATGCCTGCCCGATCTAGGGGCTCAGCGGCACGCTGGTGACCAGCGCCACGATCAGACCCTGGAATACCAGCGCAATGGCGGAGCTTTTCTTCTCGCGGTTCACCAGACCGGTGGCGATGGTCGAGGCGATAGCAAAGAACACCCCATGTGCCAGCCCAGTGCTGAACCGCGCGGCGATCAACCTGCCATAACCCGGCGCGAAGACGGCAAAGGCGTTGCCGACGATCAAAAGCGCCAGCAACGCCAAGAGAAACGTCTTGCGCGGCAGGCTTGCGGTCAGCGCCGTGAGCACCGGCGCGCCAATGGTGACGCCAAGCGCGTAGCGGCTGACAAATAGGCCGGCAGAGGGCAGGCTGACGCCAAGGTCGGCGGCGATGGTGGGGATCAGGCCGACGATGACGAATTTGGTCGTGCCGAGGCCTGCACGATACCTGCCAACCAAAAATAGTTATGCAGGTCTTGCCCCATGGTTCAGCCAAACGTGCCACAACGCGCGGAAAGTTCGCCAAATATTTTAGTGCTTCTCTTCATTGCTGAGGGCAGGCCGCTGCCATTTTTCTGCGGTTTGCTGACCCGTTCGGAGACCGCCGTGGAATGAGCTCCAAGCGTATAAAACACTGCTTTTCTAAGCGTCTTGCGGGTTTGGTGCGCCCAGCTCAAGCCGTGGTTATCCACACCTGATACTTCGGCGACCCTTTCTCGGGGCAACGCTCGGAGTGATTTTGGTTTTGCTAGATAAACGATCAGCGTTCCCCGCGGATCAAGAGTCCGCAACAGGGCCAAATAGGAAAATTGCGTGCATTCCTCAAGATAGGTCTCGAAAACTGATCGCGCTCACCTAGAACGACCATCGGCGTTGAAGAACGAGAAGATTGGCCCATCCAACCGTCGGGTTGCCCTCTGCCGCGAGAAGCTGCAGAAGCTACCTAGCTTGACCGAAAGCATTGCAGGGAAAGCCACCATTTGGTCAATTTCACTGGTGGCATTGTCAAAGCCCCCCCTGAAGCGGATCGATACTGCGTAATGGTAGGCGCCCACGTTGCCAATCGCCCGTTCGAACCCGACCCTATCGTTGGGGCGGCGGCACTAAGAACTGTGCTGATTCAGAACACCCCGGGCAAGAGGTCGATCGCTGCTTTCTTGAGGTCGAACGGCATCCCATTCACATCCCCATAAACCTCTTCGTTCGGGTTCTCACCGGCATGCCCGAGGAGATCAAGGCGAACGTCCTTCATGACCTCTGGTCGCGTCTTGAGCGACTGGTTGAACCTGTGGCGCAGACTGTGGCCATCGAGACCTTTCGGGTTGCAGTTTGCGGATTAGCGGCCTCCTGCATGGGGAAGCCTTGGGACACGGGCTTCGCGATCTCGCGGAGCATGCTCTGGTGCGTTTCACGAACAGACACCTGGTCCGTATCGAGGCAGTCCAGAGAGGCAAGCCGCGCCTGCAGATAGACCTCCTTCATTTGAGCGCGATGCTCCATCGACTCCGGAAACATTCCTGTCGCCCTGGTAAACTCCTCTGTGAGTGCAGTCATCGTTTCCGTTGTCGAGAGGGCATGGGCCTCTGCTTGGTGACACCGCATAACGTTCGCCAGCATGTCGGGCGACCATTCCGGATTGATTTGGCTTGGCGGAAACGCTTTTCGAATGCCGTTCTGCAAGAGAGAAGCCAATGCGCTCCGGAGAGGCTCACGGTTTTTCCGGAGCGGCAAAACCGGACCAGCCCAAGACCCATTCAAGTCGCCGCTGACGACGCGATTCCTGAATCGACTGCGTCAACCGCACCTTCATGTAACGGTGCAGCAGATCTTCTGGGATCTCGTCCAGAACAAAGGTAAACGCATCCAGCACGTTTTCGAACTCCATGGTCAGCATCCCAACACATGTAAGCGCAAGATTCGGGTCTTTCGTCCCTAGCGAGACCAAAACGGGCGAACGAGATGTGGATAACTCAGGGATACGCCGACGAAAATAGTATTGTCCGCGTTGCTGGTAGAGGTAACTCGAGAGGGGCATGCAATCTCCGGGTTTCGGAGAGCCTGCTTCGATGGGTGAAAAGGAGCAGAGGCAACCCGATGTGCAACCTCGTGTGCAACCAAATCTGCCAACTCGGGGGAACAACATCGGAGCCAAACACGAAATGTGTTTATTCTCAGATGCTTACCAGAAAATTGGCTCCGGCGGTAGGGGGCTCACCGCATAGACCAATACCATTGATTTTACTGGATAATTTGTGCGCGACTGCACAGTGATCCTTACCCGACTCCGGGATGTGCCCGGAAACGTGCCGTACTTTGCGCCTCGTTTCAAGCACCTTGTTTAGCGAAAGAAGATTTGCCAACAAGGTGATCCGACACTCTCCAATTGCCGTGATGGTCCGTTCCGCTCGATAGCCCTGAAAGCTCTGCCTTTACCACGGCTCACTCTCTACTTCGGACATCTTCTTAGATTTAGTTCACCGCGTACCAGGATTGCCGCCTGCGTTCCCGGAAAACGTGGTCGGCCTTCTTGCTGTCACTGCGCTCGGGTGAACTGCTGCAATGCGCAGGGGTCTTACGATGGTTGCGCCAATTCTGATGGACAGGAAAATACCGATTACTTGGAGGCTTTTCTGGCCCTTATTCTTTTGTATGATTACGGTCCCCTTCAATAGATCCGAGAGGCTGAATGCATGAACCGCCGGTATTATTGGACCAAGACTTGGGGTGCACCCGACATCCCAGAATACGACGCCCTGGCCCTCAGCCACGAAGGCACGCGTCAACGCATACTGAGCTACATTCAGCCTGGAGACATCGTTGTCTATCTGACGAGTGATGCGAAAGAATCCGATCCTATGTTACGCGGGCGACTTGCTGGTGCCGTCGAGATTGCCGATCCTGTCCAGCAGGTCGATGTCGAGTTTTTGCGTCCAGACGTGAGGCGACCGTCAGAGCATTATAGGCAAGGAGACGGGCGGTTTCGCTGGCCCTTTGGCATCGCAGTTTCGCGGACTTGGACTTTTATCGAGCAGGAAAGCAACGATACGCTGATTCCTGACCACGCGGACAAGCGTATGCAGGGCGCGACAAGCATCCATGAAATGCAACCCGAAGAGATCGGCCGCCTTATGTCGCTCAATGTCCGTGAACAGGTAAAGGATGAAGCCGCTGCAAAACTGCCATTCCAAGGTTCACTTCATCGCCCTTGGCGCCAAAAGGCTGGGATGCGCGAACCGGCGAACATCAATCCCGGAACGGATCTCTACATCGCGCAGATCTACGACGCCCATGGTTTGACATTCAAAGTTGGCTCCGGAAAGGCCGAGGACAGGATTGACGACCTAAATCGGTACCGTCGTCTGACCCAAGGAGAGGCAAAATGGTCCGAGAGGTCATCGACCCAGTTTGCCACAGTTGCCGGAGCCCGAGCAGCGGAAGATTATATTCTGTTAGAAGCAAAGAAGACTGGGTATGGATCTGACGACCACTCAGAGTTCCTGATCGGTATTTCGAGCCGCGATCTGAATGCGCTTTACTCGAAAGCCATCGAGATCGGCATCGCTGCGGATGCTGAAGAGATGGCTGTTTGACGCAACTTGATCCCTGCCTCTTCATTTTCCACAAGCTACCGCTGATCTTTGCAAAACGACTCAGGACGATCAACCGGGTGCTATGAGCAACCACTCGCTATATGTAAGAGGGGTAGCGAATTAGGGTCAGCTGGAACTGCCCGACAGTCGAGACGAACAATGAATACTCGCTGCACGCGTGAGGGTAGCGCAAAACCAAACGTTCTCCCCCTCGCCAGCGCATTTTCCCTTCATATCGATAGTTTAGAGGCGACTGAATTGTTGTACGGACCCGGTAGTTGGCCATGATAAGAATTACTGAAGTCGGAGTCGGAAAAATCGGGAGCGAAATCCATCGCGGGTGACCCTCGTTTCGGCGCTTTGGGGCGTGCCGCTAAGGCACCTGCCAATACGCGTGTACGTTTACGTTGCTTGAGTAGCACGCACGATACGGTCGTGACCGACGTCTTGCCCCGCCCGGCACGGCGCAACGACATCTACTCGAAACAAAATCAATTCTTGATTGTCCTGAGAAACTCGCTTTAGGTTCGCAAGAGTTTTAATTCATTTTTTTAATACGATTCACAGGGGATGGTTATGGGGAGCACGGGTTCAGGGAACTTTTCCGATTATTCAGGTCGTTCTGGGCAGTCCGGAAATGGCGGTGGTGCATCAGGAGGAAGCAGTGGCGGAGATCAGTGCGGCCAAGCATTCACTGTTGGTTTGGAAGACGTCGGAGACTACGATTTTTTCACAACTACCGACGGAGTTCCGCCTCAGGGTACAGTGCTCGAAATTGTTCTCTCCACAAGAGTTGTTGCTGTTACAGGCGATGGCCTCGTCATTGGCGCGTTGCCCACATCGAAAAATTACATAGCCGCCTGCCTTGCGGACGGTTATTCCTATGCAGGTGTGGTGCGTTCATCGAGCTTAGACGGTATGCCGCAAGTCCAAGTCGATATCGTGCCTAACGCTCCGCAATGACCCCGTCAGAAGTACTTCTCGTCGGCGACGTCTGCGTTGACTTCACCGTTAACAAATTGGGTGTCGAACCAAAAATGCGATTAGGTGGGTTGGTCCACGCAGCGCGTGCACTTTGGGCTTGTGGAATTCCATACTCTGTTGCAGTCGCATGTCCATCCTACCTTGCAAGCCGCGCAGAAGAGTACCTCCAAAAACATGGTTGCACTTCGTTCTTCCTGCTAAGCGACATTACCGGCGCGCCTAATGTATTCATCATCAATGATGTGCAGGAAGTCGGTCATCAAGGGTATGAAGACATACTTAGGGATGATCGGGACTTCAAGATCGAAGATGATATCAGTTTCTTGAAAAACTATCGGAATATCGTCGTTTTTCCCGGCTCATTTGACCTTGGTACTTTTGCCCAGAATCTTTCTGACGATGCCGAAGTTACATTAGATTTCGCGTACGGGATCGAAAGTATGGACGAGTTAGCAAGTTTTGGAAGCAAGCTCCATTTTCTTGCGACCTCAACGTCTTCCGACTTATTTCTAAAAACTGCGACGAGTAACGTATCTACACTTTTGGAAGCAGCAGCCGGTCTCGGGGTCAAAGCACTGCTTTTGAAAGAAAACCGGGGGGGTAGCCGCCTCTTCGATTTGGAAGCCGACGAAGTTCATAGGATACCGGCGGTGCTTGGGCCTACCACAAATTCAGTAGGTGTTGGTGATGCATTCACTGCTGTACTCTCAGCTTTGAAACACGATGGATTGTTGGATGCATCGCTGCGAGGAATGCAGGTTGCTACTCGCTACGCCCAAACCACCTACCCCGACGATTTGCGCCGCAACATATCCCGCGACTTCAAGCTGTCTGTTGATGTTGTGAGGCGACTGGGCGGAACTTCATTGACTTGGCACGAGAGACCGAATTTTCAAATCTATTTGGCAGCGCCAGATTTTTCATACGTTGCGAAACCCGAAGTTGATAACGCGGTTGCTGCTCTTGAGTACCATAATTTCTTGGTACGAAGGCCGGTTCAGGAGAACGGCGAGGCTAAAGTCGGTACGGCTTTCAGTGATCTGCACCACTTTTATAGCCAAGACGTCTCTATTCTCAAAGATTGCTCCGCAGTATTCGCTGTCCCACTCGATCGTGACCCCGGAACTCTCGTTGAGGTTGGTATGGCCATTGCAATGGATATTCCCGTAGTTACCTTCGATCCGAGGGAAGAAAACAAAAATACAATGTGTATCTGTGGAAGCACCATTTATTCTCCGGACCTTGATGAATGCCTCAATGGCATGTTCGACATTTTGGCAAAAGTTCGGAGGCAATCAACATGAAGCGCGTACTATTGCTGGCTTCAGGTGGGCTGGATTCAACGACCGTGGCGTACCAACTCGTGGAAAAGGGATGTTTTCCTCAGCCCATCTTCTTTGATTACGGTCAGCATTGCGTTGAAACGGAGTGGGAGCGATTACTGGAAGTCATGCCTGCCCACGCAGAGGCTCCAGAACGAATTGACATTTCGGGTGTTTTCAAAGGCTCGAAATCTCGCCTATTGAACGAGGCGGATTTATGGTCTGACAGCGTTTCAGACGATGATTTGTACGTGCCATACCGAACAATGTTTTTCTTTTCAGCGGCAGCAGCCCGCGCTCAATCAGTTGGTGTCTCTGAAGTTTATACTGGCTTTATCAACAGTAATCATGCGAAAGAGATCGACTGTTCGGCCGACTTTTTGAACGGATTGGACGCGCTTACCGAAAACATCGGCTCAGTAAGGTTTTCTTCGCCGTTTCGCTATTCCTCGAAGGCCGATGTGGCGTTGGAAGCGTTGCGCTTGAATGTGCCTATTGGTCGTACGTTTTCGTGCCAAGCGGCAAGCAAACTTCCATGCGGAGCTTGCCCAAATTGCGTTGAAAGGCTAACAGCGCTGCGGGCAACAGGACTTTTAGCATGACTGCAAATGTGAATAATTTTGAAATTCTCATTTCAGCTCGGAAGGTTGCGAATCTTGCCGCTTTCGAAGGCATCAAGATTGATTCGGCATGGAGCCGCCCAACTTATGGACACATCGGAGCGGTTTTTGCGGATTCGATCCTTCAAGCCGGCTTGAACTACGCCACCGTGGTGCGTCCAAGAGTTGATCGTATTTTGAAAGACTTTCCCCTCGCAGACAACGTCGCGGCACTTATCAAGATAATTGATGTGGGTGAAACATCTTCGTTTCTAAGTTGGACACATGAAACAAAAATCAAACGTTTTGAGGCTCTTGTTAGGGCAGCAGACAGATGCTCTGTAAATTCTGTTGATGATTTGCGCAGTCGTTTGGTAACTCAAGACTTCGAGAGCTTCCTACTTACCATCAATGGGGTTGGTCCAAAGACTTTCGATTACATGTCTTGCTTGGTCGGAATAGAGTCAATCGCTGTTGATCGGCACATCAGAACATACGCACGGCGCGCTGGTGTTGCAGACGATAGCTACATTTATCTAAAGCGCGTATTTTGTTTTGCCGCAGACCTGTTATCCGTTTCCCGTCGATCTTTTGATTCATGGGTTTGGGAGCGAGAGAAAAGCCGGACTTCCAGACAAATGAGTTTTGATCTCGCGTTTTAAGTCCGACGACACAATTGCTATACGCCATGCAGCAACAATTCTAAGACAGCGGCAACCGTCGATTGGGCTGATTTAGACGAGGGCACCCCGCTCCCCTTTTGGGGTCCTAAAGCGCTTCTAACAAAACCTGAATCGCCGGGGATTCCCAAACTGGTCTGATTGTGATTCATCCTGTTTGGGAGGATGAACTATGTCAGCACCTTTGCCATCAGCGCTTCGGGCGCGGTTTCAGAGATATATTGAGGAAGGGTTAAGCGGGCGAGCGGCGGCAGCGCGCTTGAAGCTGTCGCCAGCAACGGGCGCACGATGGCGGCATCAGATCCAAACGACGGGCCGGGCTGATCCTGCCGTACAGGGCCGTCCAAAAGGGTCAGGGAAATTGGCACCCCATGTTGGTTTTTTCGTAACCGCGCCATTGGTACCGCAGTTTACGCGGCTTGACTGTTGGCTTCTCGTGGCAACGTCTTCCAGTTCCACGGCAGCAGCTCATCCAGCTTGTTGATTTTGTGGTCGTGGATGCGGTCGAGAACGTCCGCGAGATAGGCCTGTGGATCGAGGCCGTTTAGCTTGGCTGTTTCGATGATGGTCATGGCGCGAGCCAAAGTTTCCGCACCTGTGTCGGCCCCCGCGAAGAGCCAGTTCTTTCGCCCAATACCAATAGGGCGCAGAGCCCGCTCTGCTGGGTTGTTGTCGATGGCTACCCGACCATCGGACAGGAACAGGCTGAAGGCATCCCTTCGACTGAGGCCATAGCGGAAGGCCTTGGCCAGATCGCTCTTGCCGGGAATGCGCAGGAGTTGCTGTTCGGACCAATCAAAAAAGGCCTCCACCCTTGGTTGGCTCAGCCTTTGACGGGCCGCAAGGCGGGCCTCTGCGGCCTGGCCGTTGATGTCGCGCTCAATATCGTAGAACTTACCGATCTGGTCGAGCGCCTCACGCGCAATCTCGGACTTGGTTGAGGTCCAAAAGTCGTGGAAGTCTCGTCGTAGGTGCGCCCAACAGGCCGCTTCGCGCAAACGCGGCGGGCCATCGGATTTGGGCTCGTAGAGCTTGGCATAGCCTTTGTAGCCGTCCGCTTGCAGAATGCCGCGGGCATCGGCCAGATGGCTTAGAACGTGCTCTTCTTTCCAGTTGGGTGCGAACCGATAGACAGCGCCAGGTGGCGCGGCTCCCGCCCACGGGCGCTGGTCACGCACATAGGCCCAGATCCGGCCTTGCTTCACGCCTTTCCCCAATCCTTTGTCTCTTCGGGAACGGTCCAATACCCGGATTGGGGTATCGTCCGCGTGTAGAAGGTCGCTGCTCAGGATGTCCGCATCGATCCGCTCGATCAGCGGCGATAGTGTCTTCATGGCGCGGCCGCACCAACCTACGAGGGTGCTTTCGGGAATGTCGGCCCCCATCCGCTCGAAGATTTCATGCTGGCGGTAAAGAGGCAGATGGTCGTCGAACTTCGAGACCAGCACATGCGCCAGGAGGTTCGGCCCGGCCATGCTGCCTGGGATCGGACGGCTGGGCGCAGGTTCTTGCACCATCCGCTCGCAGCGCCGACAGGATTTCTTGATCCGAGCGATTTGGATCACCTTCATCTGGGCTGCGATCATATCGAGCAGTTCGCTGACATCCTCACCCACCACGCGCAGATCGCCCCCACAGTCTGGACAGCATGCACCTGGGTCAAGCTCACGGCGTTCCCGCAGGGTCGCATCAGACACACGCGGGCGGCGGCGCAAAACAGGGGCTGACGCCCCCTCTGGAACTGGCTCGTTCAGTCCTTCGTCGATAGGGGTGTCGTCCTTCTCAGCCACTGCAACCAGCAGGTCTTCCAGCGCCAGTTCCAGTTGCTCAATCTCGCGCTCGACCTTCTCCGACGACTTACCAAACGCCAGCTTTTGCAACTTGGCGATCCGCAGGCGCAGCGCCTGCACCAATTGATCATGGGCCCGCAGCGTGGCTGACATCTTGGCGTTTTCCGCCGCGATCTGAGCATTTTCAGCCTGCAATACCGCGATCATCGCCTTCAATTCGGCAGGATCATTAGGCAAGCTTTTGGCTGGGTTGGACATGCGCCTGATTACCAAAATTCAGGCGCAAACACCATATAAATATAGCAGATCAGAAGCTATAATCACCCCACGCGCGCAGGCGGAGCGCCCCAAGCCGGACGCCGCCAATCAATGCCTTCCCAGAGCATTGCAAGCTGCGCAGAGGTCAAACGCAAGGCACCGTCTTCCGCGCTCGGCCAAGGAAATCGGCCGCGTTCGAGAACTTTATAATAGAGACAAAACCCCTGACCGTCCCAGTACAGAAGCTTCACCCGGTCCCCGCGCCGACCCCGGAAGGCAAACACAGCACCGCCTGTGGGCTTCTGGCGCAATACATCTTGAGCCATAGCGGACAAACCTGCGATCCCTTTGCGCATGTCCGTCACGCCGCATGCCAGATACACACGAACGCCGGTGCCGGGCCCGATCATGCTGCTTCTACCGCCCGAATGAGCTGCTGGACGCGCTCTAATGGGAGATCACTGGCACAGCGCAGCTTGCGACCATTTCCAAGCACGACTTCGATCTCCAAGTCTTGCCGATCTCTTGACTGCCCGGGCTCCTCGCAAGAAGGCGAAGGCAGCGGCAGAAAAACCGTCTCCGAAGTCCGCGGCAAAACCCCTTTACGCCGAAGTTCCTGGCGCCACTGGTAGATATGCTGGCGTGTAATGTCATGACATCGCGCAACATCACTGACCGTCGCGCCATTTAAGCCAACTTTTCCGAGGATCGATAACTTCTCCTCTTCGCGCCAACGGCGCCTTCGCTCAACGCCCACAATCACTTCATGACGCATAGCTCGTCCCATCTCATACGACGTCAGTAACGACGACAATAACAACAGTACTTAAGGGCACCTCGATTTTTAACCATTTTCGTAGCCGCACAGCAGTGCGTGTGGCTAGAAGCGGGAGGTAGGCAGTCGGTTGGTGCCTGGCGCCCCGGGACGGTCACGGCGCGGCGCCTTTCACGCCTGGCTTTTACGGCCTTGCGGCCTGATCTGGTCGCTGGTTTGCCCGGTCTTCATGCCGGGCACGGGTTGATGCGGCGCAACTGGACGAGGCGGCGCATGTTATAGGCAAGATTTTTCATTCCGATCTTCGCCTTGGCCCGCACCATGCCGATCGTGCGCACCAGCGTGCCGCCCATGTCGTTGGTCTGCGCGCCGAAGACATGTTCGACCCGGACCCGCACCGTGGATTTGGTTCGGTTGCTGCCCTTGGCCTGTTCGGTCAGCGGCTTGCCCCGCTTGCCCTTGCGGTGAATGTGGCTGGTCAGCTTGCGCGCTCGCAGCTTCGCCTCCATCTCCTCGGACCTATAGGCAGAATCCGCCCAGACGCCCGCGCCGGTGTTGCCCCGCATCAGCAGGTGATCCACCGCCTGACAGTCATGCACGGCTGCGTCAGTGACGTCATAGCGCCGCACCAGCTTGTGCTTGCGGTCCACATTCACATGGTTCTTGTAACCGTAATGGCTCTTGCCGTGCTTTTTCGTCCAGCGCGCGTCCAAGTCTTTCTGTGAGCGCATCGCGGGCTTGTTTTCCCAGTCCTCGGGCACCTCGCCGCTCTTGATGGTCTTGTTTTCCTCGCGGGTGTTGCGGTTCTTCGGCACCGGCACGATGGACGCATCCAGGATCTGTCCGCCCCGCGCGATGTAGCCCTGCCGCGCCAGATGGCCGTCGAATTGCTTGAACAGCGCCTCCACCATGCCCGCCTGAGCCAGCGCCTCGCGGTAGAGCCAGACCGTCTTGGCGTCCGGCACACGGTCCTCCAGTCCGAGGCCCAGGAACCTCATGAACGACAGCCGGTCGCGCACCTGATATTCAATCTGATCGTCCGACAGGTTGTAGAGCGCGCTCAGAACCAGCGCCTTGAACATCACGATCGCGTCGATCGGCTTGCGCCCCGCGCGCGATTTACGCTCTGAATCCGGTTTGCGCCAAACCCCCTCAAGCGTTGGCCGGAATTCCTCCCATGGCACCACGGCGTCGATCGCGACCAGCGGGTCCCTCTTGACATCCAAGCTCGCATAGCGGTCGGAAAGATCGAAAAAACCCATCTGCGCCATGGCTGCATCCCCTGTGCCGATCCGTCGCCTCAATCATAAAGCAGCGCCAAGGTCAGCGCAATTTTTAGAGGTGCCCTTAAGAGAGTATGAGTTCACGCGGCAGGCGGTAACAATCGGGCGCTTACGTTTTTTCGAAGAGTTGATTGCTCAAGACCCTGATATCACATTGTTTGAGCTGCGTGATGCGCTTGCTGATGCAACCGGACTGCAGGTCCAGCACTCTGCTATCGGGCATTTGCTAAAGCGCCTCGGGTTCACGCACAAAAAAAGTCACTGGTCGCTACCGAACGTCACCGTGCCAAGGTGAGACGACGACGTGAGGACTGGTTCACACACCGTTTGCCAGCCATTGCGCGGATGCCGGAACGCGTTGTCTTTCTTGATGAAACAGCGGTCAAAACGAATCTCACCCGGCTGCGCGGTTGGGCTCCGCGTGGCGAACGCCTGACGATGGATGCGCCCTTCGGCAGTTGGGGAACCCAAACCCTGATTGCGGGGCTGACACATGAGGCTCTGATCGCACCTTGGGTAATCAAAGGCGCGATGGATGGCCCTGCCTTCGCGGCCTATGTGCAAAAGGTCCTGATCCCCGAGATCGCGCCAGGCACGGCAGTCGTTCTCGACAACCTCGCGACCCATCGCAACAAAGAAGCCGCTGAGGCGCTCAAGGCTCATGGGTGCTGGTTCCTCTATCTGCCGCCATATTCACCAGATCTGAACCCGATTGAGTTGGCTTTCTCCAAATTGAAGTCTCACCTCAGACGCATCAGTGCGCGATCATTCACCTCGGTGTTCGAAGCCCTTGGCGATATCTGCGCAATGTACTCCCCGCAGGAGTGTTCAAACTACTTTCAGGCTGCCGGATATGCCTCAGGTTAAATTAGAAATGCTTTAAACTGCCTTTCTTCGAGGCCCTCCATCCAAGGGTAATGAAGCACCTTACGTACCGCCGACCTTCGCGTCGACTGATTTGCAGCACACTGTTTGAATGTTCGGTTTCATGATACTGCGCCGCAGATCATGTCTTATTCTGGGATAGCGGCTTAGGGCCGTCTACTTCCTTACATACGTCACATAGAAACCTTTCAACATACGATGTTCTTGAAGACGGTCGCCGAGATTGAAAACTTCTCGGCGTAGCGGTGCCTGGAAGATATCCAGTCCGCGATCAAGAATGATTTTCCAGCCGGAGTTTGTCACAATGTCGCGGGCATGAGCGGTGCCTGAGGTATCGAATGCCCATGTAAAATCCACGCCGGAGCCTGTGCAGGCTTCAGCGATGCTTTCCAGTAACTCACGCTGTTTCTGAATGTCCCCATCGTGTGGTCCCGTCACAAGATGAATGGAGACTTGGTCCTCCGGAGCCTTCCGGCGAATGACCATTTCGACCAACTCCATCATGTTCCGGATTTGATAGAAATAGCGAAGATACGGGTCTGTCACGATGATGCGTGTAGCACCATCGGTGTAGGGGCCGAAAAGCTTGTCGTAGCTGACACCTTTACGGTTTTCGGCAAAGACGTGATGTCCTTCCTCGGGCAGCGGTTTCTCTGGGGCGCTCGTCGGCTCTAAAGACGTATCGGCAGGCTCAACAACCACCTCGTCTGTCTCACAGTTTTCCAGTTGTCCCGGATCGGGCGCCGGTTTGTGGTGATAGAACTGTGGGAACTCCTGCTCTTCAACAGTCTGAATATGTTGCTTTTTGCCATCTCTGCCTGAATAGAAGAAGTCCACATCTGGATAGGTCGCATCGATCCGCAAAAGTTGGTCTTTGACCCTTTTCCGGCTTTCCATGGCCAGCTGGAGCAGCTCCTCGACGTCTTCGGCACTTTCGCCACCGGCCGGGAAGATGACCTTCAGCATGCCCGACATGGTTTTATAAATAGCATCCCGATCTCGAGTGGATATCTTTTCACTTACACTGAAATGCTTGTCGGGGCGGTTGGAGAAGTCTTCCTGACGCAGATGGCGCAGGATTTCGGCAAGGTAGTCGACAATGAACCCGTATCCGCTGGTGAACATTTCGCCGCGGATCACATCGATCTCCCAGCCCGGCAAATAGGCGTGAAGGCGGTCGATAAAGGCACTGTCGTGGAACTGTGGGGGTAAAGCCTCAAACAGGTCGCTGTTCTTCAGCATATAGGGCACGTTGTGATCGGTGTTGCCCACAAAGGCGAAGCTGGCCTCGGCTCCCATGGGGTTGACCCCGCGGGAAAAAGTCTTGTTGGCCATGTAGTTCTTCATGATGTCGACAAGCGCTTTGTTTGCGGTTTTCTCGCGCCCGGCGAACTCATCGAAAGCCACCACATCCCAATAGCCAACAAGGCCAATACGCCCGTTGGAGTTATTCACGAACAGCTTCGGGATTGTCACCTCGCCCCCGGATATCAGCTGTCCGTGGGGTGAGAACTCAGAATAGATGTGCGACTTGCCGGTTCCCTTGGGCCCCAGCTCGATGATGTTATAGTTGCGTTCGACAAACGGGATGAGACGCATCAGTTGCAAGAGCTTGCTGCGGCGGCCGAAGGCTTCAGGATCGAACCCGATAGATTGCATGAGCAGATCAATCCATTCATTCTTGCTGAACTGACTGCGGACCTCTTTATAGCCGTCATAATCCACACGTGCGATCTGGATCGGCTTAATGGTTTCCAACACCCAGGGAGAGGTCCGAGCGTCTTCAGCAAACTCATACTGCACATCTGCGATGCACCAAACGCTCGTGACCAGTAGTTTGGGGTGGGCCTTAACTGTGCCGCTGTCGACGGCGACCTTCTTGATGCCCAGGTTGTCAAAGACCGCCTCGTAGCTGTCGGTCTTTTCGTTCAACGATACGCTGATCTGGTCAATGACCTTGTAGCGCCCTTTTTCCTTAATCGTGGACTGGATCAAGCCGGCTTCGTTACGATGGACATAGTGCTTGCGCAGGATGTCCTTGACCGTTTCGATGCCACTTTGGATCGAAGCCTCGTCATCGGTCGCGCAGTATTGGCCGAGCAGGTATTCCAGCACATAGGTTGGGACGATCGCATTGCCCTTAACGGCTTTCACCAGATCCTTGCGGACCACATAGCCTGCGAAATGTTCGTTAATCTTGTCGTCGAGAGACCCCATGTCCGCTCCTCAAAAATCGAAATCTGTGGTGATGCCGCGACGCAACTGGAAGCGGTGGCTGGCATAATCTTCGTAGTGGCTGGTCTTGCCGATCCGCTCGCGCAGTCTCAAGAAGACGTCTTGGTCGTTGAACTGATCCGCTTCGCGGGACAGGAGGAACTTGAGCGGCAGCTCTCGCTCTCGGGCATTCTCCGAGGAGAAGTCGAACGTGAGATCGTGTTCATCGGAGATAAGCGTTCCGCCGTTGGCGTATATGCCTGCCAAGAGATCACGCGGCTGCTGTTTCTCCGAAACGGCCTGTACCTGGTAGAGCGTGACGGCTGTTTGGCCAGATGAGATCAAGCTGCGACCAGGGACGATGATCTGGACATCGACCTCGCCCACATCCGCTTCGCGCCGTTTTCCGACCTTCAATACTGGGATGACAACTTCCTGCAGCGATGCGCCCCCATGAACAAATCGGCTTCCAGCGCCTTTTGCCCGCATGCGGTTGATCGAGTTGGGGATCAGTACGTCCAGGTCACCAGACAGACCAAGCTCTGTCGACGAGAACTTTTTCATCCCAGCGGTTTCATTCAGTCCGCGACCAATGACGAAACGCCGGTTCGTAAACAGGATTTCCGAACCTGTAGGGTCGGCAGCAGAGAAGTCGGTCTCGTCCAACGGGCGGTGCTGATAAAGAAAACCATGATCCGCGGTGATCAAGATATTTGAGAAGTTCGCGGTCGTCAGTTTGCGGACCAGCTTCGTCAGATCCTCGATCGCCACTTCAGCGGCCTCGGTCACGCTGTGTTCGGTTGCCAGCTTGTCGCCAATGATATCGATGCGGTTGTGATAGAGGTACAGGATATCATGATCGCGGAAGAGCGCCTTGCCCTCATCGGCCTTCATGTTCATGAAGTCTTCCGCTTTCATGGCCTTTGCCTGATCGCCAGAGCGACCTTTCCCAAGGATCTTCTGTCTGTTCGCGGTGCTTTGCGTGGGCTCGCCAAAGGACGACACGACGCTGTCGCCCGACAGGCTCAATTCCTGGTTCGGCAGCAGTGCGGCCATCCCGAGCTGCGTGTAGCTGGGTAGTGTCGAAATCATCGGCTTCAGTTCCGCATCGTAGCGGGGCAGCTTGCGGATCTCGCGCTGGCATTCCTCGGCCACCTCATAGCGCAGCGCATCCGAGATAATCACGACGACCTTTTGGTCTCGGCGCCGGTACTCAGCCGCCTGATCGCGGTAGAAGTCTGCCTGCTTCGCATATCCCGGCACCAACCAGTCGCCCAACTTTGCAATCTGGTCTTGCCAAGCGTCGTTGACTGTTAGAAGGAAGTTGGTGGTATAGCGGTTCTCGACGCTCTCGAACAAAGACCCCAACAGCGACGCTTGGCCGCTTTTCTGCATGTGGTAGATGAACTTGCGATAGAGCTGGTCGATCTTGAACCAGCTGGACACATAGCGCTTCACCCCCTCGGCAGGGGAGGTCATGGATAGCGTCGCCTCGGCCAGGGCCTGCTGGAATTCCGCGGCATAGCCGATGGCCTCATAGACATCGCGGTAGATCGGGTACCAGTGGCTTTGACGGCGTTCTCTGACGGTTTTCAACACCTCGGTGGAAGACACCGTCTGACTCGACATCTTGGCCTCAAGCTGGCGAATTATCCAACGATCAATCTCTTCGAAATGGTCGATAGCGCGCAGAGGTTTGATCTCCCGGCTCTTAAGGTCCTCGGGGATCTGTAGGATCTCCTGATACTTCCGGCTCAAGGCCTCAAAGACCTCAGCGTCATGGCGGTTGTTCTTCCAGCGACGGAAGACCAGCAGGGCCTCGGCATTCAGCTTGCCATCTTCGTCCAGCGCCCGGCAGTAGCAGGACTGGAACAGGGTGATGGCGTAATCCTCGAAATCGGGCTCGTCGGATAGATAGCCATAGGCCTTCTCAACCTGCGTCCAGAAGAATGCTGTCAGGCCAGCCCGGTCCATGAGCCGCAGCGCGTCGTCGCGCCCCGAAGCCAACTCCCCCAAAAGCGCTTCGATGACGGTGTCGAGCGCGCCTTCTGCGCCCGCGCAGACGGTCAGCATCCGGCGCAGGACGTCGGTCTTAGTGTCTGACGGTGCGAGCAGCCGTTTCAGATGCTCAATGCGCCCCTTGGAGCGGTAGAACTCCATATGATCGCGCACCACCTCCTCGAACTGTGTAGGCAGGCCCAGTTCGGCCAGCCAGATCGCAGCCTGGTCGGCCTTGAACACCGCCGTGGCGAGCTGCACATCCAGCAGCCAGTTGTCGGTCATTTCCGGCTCCGGGCCGTCCTTGTAGATCAGGAACTTCTGCTTGGGCTCCTGTCGGAGGATCCGATACTTCAGGCCGAATTCATTGTTGGCGATCTCGACCTTCTCGACCCCCGGCAGATCCGCCGCCTCATAGGCCGCGCGCATGTCGCGGGCGGCGTCGTACCAGAACACGATCCGGTGTTCCTCGAACAGCCGCGCGAGCCCGGCTTGGATGCGATCCGACATCAGCTGAGCCCCCTCATGACAAACCCGGTATCTTCTTCAGCGCCGTGCCGAACTTCGGATAGTTCACCTTCACCCCGTCATCGAGGTCGATCTCGATCTTTTGCTGGGCCAGCGGGAAGATCACCTCGCGTTCCCATTCATGCAGCTCGTCGATCTGTTTGGCGACCACGCCGACCTGTTTCAGCGCCTTGGTGCGTTGGCCTTGGGTCGCGGTTGCGTCATCGGCCAGCTTGTCCAGCCGGGCGCGTTCGCCTTCCAGCTTGGTGATGAACTCGCGCAGGTAGTCGTTGAGCAGCACCGAAACCGTGTCGCCGCGATAGCGGTGCATGTAGATCAGCGCGTTGAAAGTGCCCTTGGGGCTGGAGAACATCCAGTAGATCGGGCGCTTCTTGTAGCGCTTTACGTGGTCGGCGTAGAAATCCTTGGTGAAATACTTGCGGATGTCCTTGCCAAGCGCGTCCTCGATATAGCGCAGGTTCTCGCGGAAATGCGCCTCGCCGAAGGTCACGCGCAGGAACAGGCGGAAGCGTTCGGTGATGTCGTCGGGGAACCAGTCGGCGTCGAGCACGGGGATTACGTTGTCTTCGTCCGGCATGAAGGTGGGCTCCGGGACGCGGGCGAGGTAGTCGGCCAGCGTTTCGCCCTGATTGGCGAGAATCAGGCCCGGCGCGTCGAGGCTGTAGCGCCCGAACATGCAGCCAACGGCGTAGGAGAGGAACTCGGCCATGGTGTCGGCGCGTAGGCGGGTCTCGTTGGCGGCGGCGTCGTTCTTTATGCCATAGCGATAGGCAGGGTTGCAGGTGAGGGTGATCTCGTTCAGCGGCACCTCGGGGGGCAGCTCGTCTTGCAAGCCGTAAGCGTCGATGAAGATGCGGTTGTTCTCTTCCTCCAGCCGCTGCATTTCGTCCGTCATGCCCTGCCAATGGGTGCGGAGGGTGGTGTAGGTGGCCTCCAGCGTCTCGGCATGGTGGTCGGGTTGCAGCAGTGGGAGCGTGGTGAAATCCCAAGAGGTTTCGTAGGCGTCCCAGTCGGAGCGATGCGCTTCGACGACGGCATTGATACCTTTAATAGCGTGCGCGTCGTCGGCGAGGCCTGATTTGAAAGGAGCTTTCGCCAAATCTCCAGAGTTGAAGTTCATTGTTGGATTTATTGTGGTGATTATTTTTTGAAATACACTCGAGTTTAGAAATGCTGCTATAGGAAGGATGAAATCCTCGCGCGGGAAGGCAGATGGTCCGCCAACATCGAACAAGTGGCCACTCGGGGAAACTCGAGCCGAAAACGAAGAAGACGTGACCATCCCCCAAGTCACTGAAGGTCTGAAATAATAACTCATATTCTTGATTGTTCGCGTTGGAGAGCCATAAAGTTCAGCGGCGTATCCGAGAACTTCTCGCCCATCATCTTGCCAGTTTACTAAGTATTCATTGTTTCCAAACCACTTTCTAAAGCCGCCACCTTTATTGGTCGGGAACCATTTTTTGCCAGATGCGTTGGCCACCTCGCGTGATTCAGCGCCAAACATCGAATTATCGTTGGACACTTCGAACCATAACTTCAGAAAACGACCTACATCGGATGTCGCCATACCTTGGCGAGGCTCGGCGATCTCTTCGAGGCTTTCTTGTTCACCAAAGCATGCAAGAAACTCCGGACTTGCCCAGTAAACGATTGGCGATCCGGGAACTTTTTGAAAATCATTTGTCGATGCTGAGTGGCGGCCATAGTCATTCTGTCGGAACAGGTCTTCAATAACTTCTGGTTTTCTAACGTCTACGTGTTTTTCAAACAGGCGCCTAAAGACGCCAATCGCCTCCTGTTTGAAAGAATTTTTCTCCATGCAGAATGCGACGGTGCCAAAGTCAGATCCGAACAAGCCGCGACCACAATGAACCAAAGAAGAAAAATATGCGTTGGCGAGTAGCTTGATGCGCAATTTTTCAAACGAAGAAAGAAACATCCAAGAGGGCAGATTGAGCATTCCCATTTGACCGTTGGGACGGAGAAGCTCCAAGCACCGCTCCATAAACATTGCAAACAAGTCGGACTTGCTATCCGGATATGCTGTTTTCGCAAAATCTACTAAGTGTTCGTTTAGCCCCTTCGCACCAGCGTAAGGCGGGTTGGCCACCACCACATGATACTTCGGCGAAAGCGCCTCGGCCATGCGCAGCACGGCCACGACGCGCGCCTGCACCTCTTTCAGCAGCAGATCGTCAGCAAAATCCCGCGCCTCCACCACCCGCAGCGTCTCAGCCGGATCGCGCAGCTTAGGCACGATCAGCGAGCCGAAGTTCTTGGCTTGCTCGAACTGATGAATATCGGACAGAAGTTGCAGGCAAGATTGCATGCTGTCGAGGAGCATTTCGATCTTTTCCTTATAGAACGAAAGCTTCTCAGCTTGGCCGGATGCGTATTTTAGCCGTGACTGAAAGTGCGAGAGGGCATTCATCGCAACATCTGTCGGCCCAGCCGGTTTCATCAAATTGAGCATGATGTCTTCGAGGCGCCGGCTGGTCACTGTGGCTCCAGTGCCTTTTTTGAATTCCTTCAAGGCCCGTTCGACACCATCCCAAGAGTGTCGGTTCACGACTGCACCCCATAGATCTCGGGATATTTTTTCATACGCCTTGGCGATCTTCGGGTTCGAGGCAAGTTCTTCAAAAAAGGCGAGACTACTTTCGAGCGAGGCTTTGAATTGCGCTGATAGCGCCATAATGGCATCGGCCGAAGAGGCATGATCGAGCCGCCCATGAGCATAGTCGAGCGCGGTTTCGACTTCGTCGGTGAAGCCGGGGAGACTTCGGAGGTTGCCTTTCAGGTCAGCGACACTGTCATCGAATGATCCCGGTAGTTGGGACCAGAGGAGCCAAACTTCGTCAAGCGTAACTCCCGAAGGCTGCAACATGCAGATGTCGGGCCTTGCCTCCATCCGCAGAAACCGCCGCCGCCCCAGCTTGCCCGCCGCCTTCATCGCCAGCGCAAAGGCGGCCAGCGCGCCCGCGCGGTCGTCAATCTCTACCCCGGTCAGGTTGTGCGTCAGTATCAGCGCGGGGATCTCTGTCGCGTCATAGCCCTCTTCCTCGTAGATTGAGTAGAGCAGGTCAAAGGCATAGGTCAGCATATGCCCCGAGCCTGCGGCGGGATCGCAGATGCGGATCTCTTCCGGCTTAGTGATCTTCAGGAAATCCGTCTCGGGCTCTTCCGGCGCGATGTAGTAGTCCATCCCCTCGGCCAGACGGCTTTGCGGCCGGTTCAGCAGCCAGAGCCGCCCCAGCGAGTTTTCGACCAGATAGCGGACGATCCAGTGCGGGGTGAATAGCTGCGTCGCGGCGGGGATGTTCTCGGGCGTGATCTTCTGGTTCTTCTTGAGGCCCGCGAAGACCTGATCCTTCTTCTCAGAGATGTAGAACTGGTAGAGCCAGCCGATGATCTCGACGTCGCGGCAGGCGTCCTCGGTCATGACCCTGCGCAACTCGGCGAGGACGGAGGTTTGGGACAGAAGATCTTCAGGCATCAGGAGTTCGGTATAGTCGTCGATCTCCTCGAACAAGAAGGGCATGAGGCCGTGCCACTGGTTGCAGGCGTAGGCGAGCAGCAAGCGATAGGCCTCGGCCTGCGGGTCATTAGAGGGCGTGCGACCTTCCAGCAGCGCCGCGATGGTCGCGGGCGCGCCATCAGGCAGGTTGCCGGCCATGGCCTCTGACAGGATCTCAGGGCGGGTAGCACCTTCGGCGGGAGAGACCACCCGCACCTGCGTATAGCCGTTGGCATCCATGAAGCGCAGGGCGGTGAAGCGGTTGAACCAGGTGTAGGCGACCTGTTCTATGACCTGTTTGTTGCCGTCCTTGGAGATGGCGTTTTCGAGATCGTTAACAGCTTTGGGGTGTTCGCGCCGCGCCGGTGCCGCATCATTGAGCACAAGGTCAAGTTTCGCCGTGACCTGATCAATCAGCAGATTGCGTGCCGCTTGCGCGAACTTCTTCAGAGCGTTGGTATCCATTTTCAGACAATCACTTTCTTGCCCGCGTGGATTTGCTCCAGCAGGGTCTTCTTGAATTCTTCGAGGTAGTCGGCAACGTCCGTGTCGTCGGAAAGGTAGACCTTCGGGAACGATACGGCGATCTGCCGAACATTAACCGTTGTCGGAAGCGTGGTTGCGGGAACAGTTGGCTCTTCCCCCCCAGGCCCTGGCCTGAAAGGTTCCTGCTGTGGCTGGGTGAGGCGGTCTATCTCGGCGATGATCTCCCCCGTGAGGTCATTGCGGGCGTACATCGTCTTATTCTGCAGCAGTGGAATCAGGTTGACACTGTTGAGGCCGGTCTGCTGGTTTTCCAGCCGCGCGGTGATGCGCGCCTGTTTCGCGGGATCCAGCGCCTGGAACTCCGGCATTTGCGTGATCTTCGCGGCAACATCCTCCACCGCGGCGGCAACCGCCTTGCGCTCTTCCAGTACCTTCAGCTCGACCTTGGTTTTCAGATCGTAAAGGTCGGCTTTCAGATCCTGAATGGCCGTGCCCTTGAAACAATCGGGATCTGCCAGAGCTGCACGCAGCGTTTGGCCCGCTTTGGCGTCAACATGATCGATATTGGCCGACTGGCTGGCGATCGCCTCATGGGCATCGTCATAGATACCGCGCTGCGCGCCCCCCATGAAGGTCTTCACCTTATCGAACAGGTCTTCCTTGGCATCCAGAAGCTCGTCTTCGCGTTTCGGCGCCTCAATAATGTACCAAGCCGCGGGCTTATTCATCATGCTGCGCAAGTGTTGCTGGAATGGCTCAAGGGCGGTCAGAAACGGGTAGTCGTGAGCCTGCCGGGTCAGCCTGTCTACCTCGGCTTCGAGCTCCTTAACGCTCGCCGCCCATTCCGCGCCGAGACTACGCGCATCACTGCCTGCCGCCGGTTTAGAGAAGAGTTCCTGATAGAGGTCCTTCGCCTTGCGGATCTCGGCAGCCGAGAACTCTTGCTGGGGCGTGAGCAAGATATTGGGCAGGGCATGGCTGTTGTTCAGCGCCTTCGCCAGATCGAGCCCTTCGGTAACAGTGCTGTCCACCCGCGCCTCAATCGAGCCCTTCGCCACAAGGCTGCCTGCAAGACAGAAAACGGCAGTGGCAGGCCATCCATAGGGTTTTGCCGTGAACCGCTCTGCGAGGTATTTGACGGACACCTTCACGCCATTGCGAGCCTGCGCGTTGATGAAGCCCAGCACATCTTGCTCGGCCTCTCCGAGCCCAGTGCCTTCGGACCCAAAGAGACTACTTTCGGCCTGTACGGCTTTATTGATGTCTGCTTCCGAGTAACTGACGCCGCGCAACATCGGGAGGTTTGTGTAGACCTTATCGACGAGCGATTGAAACGCCTTGATGATCCGGTCTTGAGGTTCTTCTCCGCCAATGTCGAGCTCGTCTCCCCGAACGAACAGACGCGCCTCGCCCATCAGTTTGCGCAGCCGCATTTCAAGGTCTTTGGCCCGGCGGCTGTTCTGCTCTCCTTTTTCCGAGACGATCCGATCCCTACCGGGTTGGGGCGAACCGCTCCGCGATTGGCGGATGAACTTGTCTGTCTGTTTGAATAAGATTAGATCTTTGACGAAATTTGAATCCGCTTTCATTACGACAGCGAGCTCTTCGCGCGACATGGTTTTCATGCGCACGGCTTCAGGGCTACCTGCATCCTCGCCGAAGGGAGAGACGATGTTGATGGCCAGCTCATATTCTCGGCCGACCGCATGATCGTCCAGTTTGCGGGTGAACGGATATTCACTGTTCGTCGCCAGATGCCGGATTTTCCGGTGGCGCAGGATGGTATCGAAGGCAATCGTCTCAAGCTCTCTGGTAAGTTCGGATGGGTCGATGTCGATGGATTTGATTTCGGCCTCGACGTCCTTCTCCTCATTGGTCAGGAACTCGTACACTTCACCATTACGCTGGATCAGCGTATTCCGCTCCAGTAGAGACAAGGCTTCTTCGATGCGTCGACGCTGTTGCGATTGCTCCGCGTCGAATTCCGAAAGTAGCAGGATCGAGATGTTGCGAACCGAAGGTTTGAATTCCTTCACGTACTTGACCAGGAACAGCGCCTTGAGCACCCGGACTGCGAAAGGATCGTCGAGGTTTTTCTCGGCGATCTGGATGCTTTGCTGGGCCGAGGATTTCAACGCGGTGCGTATCCCTTCGAACATCAAATCAAAGGTCGCCAGACCACCGACTTCTTGGCCCTTCAGCTTCTTGGAAACCTCCTGAAATACCCCCAACATGGAGCGTTCGCCGACGGAGCTGTGTTTGCCCTCAAAGGCATTGTGTTGCGACAGCGAGGTGATCGCCATTTGGAACAGCGTATATTGGTAAGGTGGAAACGGGTAGCTTGCGATGAAGTGATCGCGGTCACGATAATTCTTGAGCTTAATCGACCCATCCGCGAAGTCGAACAATGTCTTGAGGTTGTTCTCTTCGCGGTCATGAAGATTGCCCAAGGTCACGGCGGCTTCTGGGGTTTTCGACAGCAGACGGCGCTGGATGACCTCGGCAACATCGGCGGAGTTCAACGGCACACGGTTGCCGAAACGCGCCTGGATCTTCGAGAAGTCATTCTCTTGTTTCTGCGTCATGTCGCCGATTACCGACGCCATATCTTGCTGCGCAGTGACGATGATCCATGCTTGGCCCTTGCACTTCGTGTTCAGGCTTTCCGCAATAGTCTGAAGGTTGGTCATCAATTTGATATTGTCGGCGATATACTGACCAACCTCGTCGACGAAGAAATTAAGGCGGAACCCCTTGGGCTGTTCGTCGATCCAGGCTTTGATGGTACCCGCGAAGTCCTCAATCGAGACGCGGGTGTCCTTGCGGTATTGGCTTAAGATATCCTTGACGTCGGCGGGATCTCCCCCCGTGACCGAAGCGAAGGCAACCGCCACGTTCTTTGCCTCCAGCAGCGCCTGTTCCCGGCCGCGCTCCCATTGCTTTCCAGAGGCCTCCTGAAAGGCCGCCTTGAACGCCTCAAGCTGCTCGCGGTCATGCAGGTCCCGTTCGAACTGCGCGATATGAGGCTGCTTGCCATAAAAACCACAGGTCTCGTCGAAGACCTTCTGAAAGACCGCCAACAGCGCATCAACATCCGACTTGGAGATGACGTCGGCCTTTTGATCGATGTTGAACAGGATGGACTTGGACGGAATTGAGACAGCTTTGTTCAAGGCGCCCGCTAACATCGGCTCGCCTTTCAGCTTCTCGGCGAAAATGTCATGGGCTTTGGCACCATCGACCTCCCGGTTCTCGAGTAGGAGTGCGAGCATCTTTAGCAGGTGGGATTTACCAGAACCGAAAAAGCCGGAAATCCAGACCCCATTCGAGGTGTCGTAATTGTTATACGCTTCCAGGAAATGTTCGAGCTTGCGTCCGATTTCGCCGGTGATGACGTATTCATCCAACTCAATACGAAGGCTGGCCTCGTCGTCGGCTTTGATTACGCCATCAATTGCCCGGTCTACAGGCTTCTCGAAAATATCTTTTAGCAACTGGGCCATGGGGTCAGACCTCATAATTCAAAATGTTAAAGGCACGGTAATACTTGTCGTCATGCAGGCGACCGAACAGGTCCAATGACGCGCCGGTCGCCAGAGCATGGGTATAGCTTCCGGGAAAGAACAGCACTGTGGGAGCCTCTTTCGCGGTGCTTTGCAGGTTGTTCAATACGTTATGTGAGCGGATGTAGGGATAGACTTCGCCAACGCCCGATAAAAAGATGACATCGTGCGAGATAGCGTCAATCGCCTCCGCGATCTGCGGTATGAGGTGAGCCTGCGGGTCCAGTACCCCTTGGAGAAGTTCTTTGATCTCAGCCTTTTCACTGTCAGCTTCAGCCTCTAAAACTTGCTCAAGGATGTCACGCTCATTCAGGATATCAAGGGCCAGATCGTATAGGTTGAGATCAAGGACATTGGTGCCAGTATGGGCAATGCGGGTCACGAGGTCCTTTCGGTCATCGACCATAGAGAGGCCTTCTTCTGCCGGGAATGGGCAAATGAAGAATGGCACCTCGTTGCCTAACCCCTGCTTTTCCAGAAAGCGCTCGCTGGTAATCACGTGATAAAGATGTTCGGCGCGTTCTTTGCGGCTCAACTCAGACTTCACACTTACTCTCCGTCACTCTTCACGCCGGGAAAGAGGGCGAGCTCCACCGGATTTTTATCTTCAATCATCGCAATCAAGCGCTGTGACAGGATCGCGGTTTGTATGCGGTTTTCGCCGGATAGAATTCCCGCCTCACGCATCATCCGAACCAGGACCTGCCGTAGCTTCTTGCGGGTGGAGGTGCTGAGATCAGCTAAACCGTCGTCCCATTCCGCCTTGGCCTCGAATAGAATGTCAAAAGCTTCCAGAGGCAAGTCGATCTGATACGATAGATACCGTTCTCGAATGACCTCGAGCGCGAATTCACGGACAAATCGGTAGGCGCGGCAGGAGGACAGCCAAAGCAACGCCTGCTGATCGGTACGATCAGCTTCATCCAACAGAAATGCCCGCTCTTGCGCAGACAAGGTCCGCAGCCGATTAGTGATTTCGCGCAGCGTACGCCGATTGGAAGCGGTTTTTGGGAGGGAAGTCGCACCTTGGTCCAAGGCACGTAGCATGGTCTGCTCCCAGGCCTCGCCTTCGACGTGAATTCGCGCGACTGACACGCTTTCGGTTAGCAGCAGACCACCGACACCAAATGACATCAGATACTTCTTTTGCGGTGGATCGCTCATGCTATTTTCCGTCCAAGTATTGGTTGCACCTCTGACATGTTGACCAGCACAACGTGCTGATCTTGGGGGGCACGGGCGCAAACTTCGGTGTTCAGCCCAAGCTTCTTGAGGCTGTAAAACAGGTGCCACTTTCTCACGGCTACCTGTGCGGTGCGATCGGTCATCCAGCAGTCCAGTTCGGCCATCCGTTTCTGATCTTCAGATAGGAAAGGAGGAGCCGAGTTATTTTGGGTAATAGCCTCCATCCAGTCGGCGTCTGAAACTGGAGCAGTTTCCGCCGGCCCGGCAAGCTCACTGTTCAGGATACGGCTCAGAACGAAATATTTAAGAACATGACCTTTGATGCAGTAGGCCCTTATGTGGCAACGAAAGCCGTCATCAGCGATCCCATACGGAGCGATGCCCCGCGTAAGGGGTCGGACGAACGACATAGATTGGTATTCGATCGCTAAGGTCCGTCGCTGCGCACATGCCATCAACACGTTGCGCACTGCCATAGCGGAGAGGCCTCCCGTGCTGGGAGTGACGAGGGCGGAATTTGGGGAAGATCGACATCCCATTCCGACTTGGCAACGGCCGCACCACGCGCAATTGCGGCGGGGTCAGCCAGATACTCCGACGGAACTATCGACAGGTAGTGTGCATCGAAATTGTCGCCCGTCACATACGTCGGGACACTCTTGTCATAAAAAAGACGCGTTAGATAATCCGAGATATATTCGTTCAGAACCTTGGAGGCCTGCGCACGGCCGATCCCTATGACATCCTTCAAATCGGCAAGCCCGATTGAGCTATGCAAGTATCGTCCGTGCTCGGCAAACGCCCGCCAGTCGCGTTGCCTTTGGATCAATTGGTGAGCGTCACGTGCGGTCATGCACCCATAGGTAGTGAGCATTTCTCGAAGGGTCCAGAGAAAGGAACCTTGGTGGGACAACTCCTCACCTGATGCAGGAATCGAATACATTTAATCTAAAGGCGTACTCCGAAAGCCAGATCAAGCAATCTTTTGCACTTAACATGCAAGTCATGGGAGTGTGCGAGGCCAATAAAACCAAGTTTCGCATAATCGCTAATCCTTGCATAGCGCGGGACATAATACCCGACGAGATGTGGTTGCTCGCCCCCAGGGAAGAGGGCCATCTCGCTGAGATCGTGACGCTGGATGTGCGCCTTCTGTACTTCGCCGGAACCTGCACAAGGGATTTTTTATGAATGTCCAGTGTGTACCGGCTTCGAACTCCTTCTTAATCTCGCTGAGCAGAAAAGGTCTTGGCTTGACTGTTAGCTTTGTGTTTCTGCAGACTGGTCTTACATTTCCGCTACCAACTTCAGATGGCTGCGTCCCGAACCTCCCACTACTGCGCGCCGCAGCAGGAAGCCCGTTTCACGGCCACCCGAAGATGATGTGGGATTGCCGCCGATCCCGGGTGTCGACAGCTGCACTGCGCCAAGGGAAACCCAGCGCGATGCGTTTTCATGGGGCCGCACGTGTTCGACCCGTGTCGCCGATCTAAACTCTCGCTGTCATTACAGACCACCTGCTGCGCGCCGCAGATACTCTGCACTGACAGGCGTTTGCTTAGCAGCAAATGTACCTGACACAGGAGTCATATGGATCTTTTCGCACCAACAAAAAAATTATTCTGCTAACCACGGGGAATTTTTTCCGACGACCTTGGGCGGCTGGAGAGAACCCCTTCCGAAACATCACAAAAATGCCGCCTATTTCTCTTTCAGGGGATTCAAAATTCTTTAATTCTGGGTCCGAATTCTTATTTATTAACAATGCCCTGTGGGGTGTTATGACGCATTTTCTCCGCGTTATGACGCAAAAAGCCGGGACTTTGACGCA
This sequence comes from Sulfitobacter sp. LC.270.F.C4, assembly GCF_032922545.1. Lineage (NCBI taxonomy): Bacteria > Pseudomonadati > Pseudomonadota > Alphaproteobacteria > Rhodobacterales > Roseobacteraceae > Sulfitobacter > Sulfitobacter sp. LC.270.F.C4. Next base: position 2,834,501 of record NZ_CP136692.1, read on the forward strand.
ATTTCCCCGCGTTGTGACGCAAAAACCCCGCAACTTGACGCAATTTCCCCGCAACTTGACGCAATTTCCCCGCAGGACCGCAAGGCTCTGATTATAATGAATTTTTACATACCAATCGCTTGAGAAACGCACTGATTTGAGGAAACAATGAGAATCCGTGGTGCAGCTTCCGGTCTCAGGTTTTTCAGATAATCTTTTTCGTCTCTTCCCGATCCGGCCAATCTTAGATTTGTCAGCGACGAAAAGAACTAAAGAGTGGCATTTGATATTTGATCGCCTAAACCGATCATCGACAGGACCCCAAAATTCTCCAATCGGCATTTGGGATGCCGTACCTGTTTACCTACTTCCGGTTTTGCCGGACGAGGAGAAACAGAAAATGGCAAGAAAGATATATACGACAGAGGAACTTGCGGCCAGGTTTAGGTGCACGCCACGTTGCATCACCGATTGGATCCGCAAAGGCTGTCCCGTTGAGAAGCGGCGGGTGAAGCTGCCAGCTCGAAAGCTTGGACGTCGCTGGTTTGCCACCGAGGAAGACGTCCTTCTCTTCGAGCATCGATCCCGGCCTTCAGACGGCGGAAGGCCGGATCTCGAGCTCGATGACGAGTGACGGTCATAGTTTCACCAGAGGACAAGACAATGACCATTCGTGATGAGCTGCAAGCCTATTTACATGAAACGGACGAGAGTATGCGCGCCCTTTCGCTAAGAGCAGGGCTAAATGAGAAATATGTATCGGATGTCCTTTCGATCGAGGGCCTAAAGCCACGGCATAAGAACCTCGCCGCTCTCTCGAAGGCGACGGGGCGAGACCTCGTCAGTGTCGCAACTGGCTCGACGCCTTTGACCTTCGGTGAACTGGTCGAGAAGCTCGAAGCTGCTGGCCAGAAAACCTTAGCAAGTCGAGTCCGCTGGATCATGCGCAAAGCAGACTGGTATGCAAATCGGCCGATCTGCCGACACGATGTCATCGATTTCTTCGCATGCTACAACGCCGCCAGCCTTGGGCTCACACGGGGGAGTATGTCGACTTACAAATGCGACATTCTGGCCGCCATTGACAACAATTGCGTTCGAAATCGTACCCGTGGTGTCGTCGACATCAGCGGCGTTTGGTCAAAGGCCTACAAAGCTGCGAAGGAATTGGATATACCCGACGACTGTCGACTAAAAGCAGGGCCGTTCATCGTCTATCTATTTGACCGCGGGATCGGGCCCAAAGAAATCACGACTTCTACACTTGCGGACTACTACGCACATCGGCTTGAAGCCGGCGTTGTCACAGAGGCCAAATGCCGCAAGCATGTCAGCAACATCGTCACTCTGCTTCGACATTTGCAATCCAACTCAGCGACTGCGCATTTCGGCTTTGTAGCGGTCGCATCGCCCTTCTCAGACCGTCGCGACAAATTTGGTATCGACACGAGCACTTTAAAAAATCTGCTAACCGAGTTCGACACACAATTGGCGCCTTGGGCTGCGGGAGAGATCTCCCGCGATGGATTGACCTACCAAGCTTTTCTCGAGGAATTGGATCGAGAGGAGCAACAGAAAGCGGGATCGCTTTCCGAATTCAACGCCCAGCTGCAGAAAAGCATCGCCGAAAAGTCTAAGCTGCCTGGCCAGCCCCCAGATTCGGAGCGGGTGGAACGCCGGGAATTAAAAATGCGAGAATATGGGTTCCTGACGTTCAATGACCGCTGGTCCGAAGACACTATCGCGACCCGTCGCGGTTACGTTATCTCTCTTGGAAAAGCTCTGGCAGCAGCTCATAATGTCATCGTTCCCGACATGCGCACCCTTGCGGACTACCAGGTTCTCAAAGCCGCTGCCGCAGCTCTTGCCGAATTTAACGGTGGTCAAAAGGACACGGGATATCTTGTGTCCGTACTCAAGACCATGAAGAAAATTGCAGTCGGCTACGTCGCGGCGTCCGAACAAAACGTCGAGGACATCCGGGCCCTGATCCGCTTTTACGATACTGGGCGTCGAGGCATAGCCCCAAAGAACAAAATAAAACTACGGGAATTTACTGAGGCCCGCATCCAGTCCACGATCGACTTGTCCGGAAACGTGATGACGAAAATAAATGCCGAAATCGATCGGCGGCGGAAGGATAAGGGGAAGAAAACCGGATTCTTGTTAGATCGCCTTAGTGCAATCGATATCGAATTGGCACGCGACATCGCAGCCATCCTCGCGCATGAAATATTACTCACGCGGGCGCCGCGTAGCGCCAACGTCATTGGAGCACGACTCGATTGGATTGCGCACGAAGATGGAAAGGCGGTTCTTACTATACCGGCAGCAGAGGTTAAGGGGAGAAAGGCGGGTGATTCCAATTATGTCGTTCGGCTCGGAGATCGCGCCAGCCGGTTGATGCGTAACTACATAGAAAAAATTCGCCCAAAACTTCTTCATCCTGACGATAAACAGAATCCATATCTGTTCCCTCGTCAGGAAGGCGGCAAGTTCAAGTTCAACGCGCCATATCGCGGCATTTTGAAGCGGGTCACGAGGCTGCTTAAACAGAATGTCGGCGTACAGATCAATCCGCATCTCTACCGACACCTGATAGGATGGATCTGGCTTAAGGAAAGTATGGATAACCTGCCCCGCGTCCAACGCCTGCTCGGTCACAAGAGCCTGAAGACGACCGTCGAATACTATGCCGAGCTCGACGAAACGCTGGTCATGGATGGCTGGCAGACACTTCTCGAAACCAAGACCAAGGCGGCCGCGTGAGCGGCCGTGCCACCATCCTTCGAATTCCCGGACATCACATGATTAACAATCACCTTGCCCTCCTGAGCAAGCTTCGCGAAGCATCGCCCTTGGACGCCGTACCGTCGCGCAAGGCGTTGACCGACCAACTGGCCGCACGAGTCGATGAGGTCGGTGCCACGGCCTTTGCGGAATTCGCCTACCTGCAAATGATAGCAGCCAGAATCTGGGGTGCAGAAAAAACCGCGCATTTCGCGCGCGTTCTAAGAGACGCACGGGTTTCGCCAAAGACACACGACCAGTGCCCCTGGCGGAAGGCGGAGCGTCTGGCCGGATCACTACCGGTCGAGTGGCGAGCGCCGTTGCTTGAGCAGATTGCCATCTCGAGGAAGGGACATGCTGTTCTCGGTCGGACGATCTGGAGTGCCGATTACACGAAATCGGTTCTCGCTGCGCTCGGCCGCTGGGCTGCATACTGCGCATCGCAAGGTAAGGACAGTGTCCCGACGGCAACCTCGCTCTACACCTACGGCCGTCATCTCGTCCGTCCGGATGCGGATGGTCAGCCGACCACAACTGGGACGGCGGCGGATTATCTTCAGCGGATCATGGCTGGCCTTTCGATGGCAACACGAGGGCGTTTTCGATCCAAAGCCTGTGATTTCGTTGTTGCAGACTGGCGGGAACGCTCAAGGGTGGAAGGCGCATCGACAAAGACCGGCAGTCAGCTCGTCGGTGCGAGCGCCATCTACGGCTTCGGTTTTCGCCTGATGGCCGAGGCCAACGCGCGTCCAATGCGCGGCATCCGCGCCGCCACACTATTTCGCAACGGCCTCGTCCTCGCCGTCGGGGCCGCGCTACCGGAGCGCGCCCGCGCTCTGACATGGCTCGAATTCGACCGAACGCTGACGCTGATCGACCGAACCCACATAAATATCGAACTTCCGGGGGAAGCCCTTAAGTATCCGGAAGCACGCAAAGCGCACGAAGGCTATAACGTCATCTTCGAGAATGCCGGGCTCGCTGAAGCGCTGCACGCCTATCGCTCGATCTATCGGCCGCTTTTCGACGACGGTCTTCATCTCTTCCCGTCGGTCCATGGAAAGCTCGGCGCGATCACATCGGCTCATCTCGGCCGCTTGACCGGGGACATCACAGAGCGCGAGTTCGGCGTGCGCATCCCGATCCACAGGCTGCGTGACAACGTCGCCACGGAAGCCTCGGAAAACCTCATCGGTGGGGCCTTCGCCGCAAAAACGCTGCTTCGTCATGTGGACGAGTCCATCACGCGACGGCACTATGACCAATCTGAGGGGCTCAAGGCTGCCCGTGAATTCGACGATTTCATCGAAAAACGCCGCACGGTCACTGCGGAATTGATCCTCTGAATCTGTTCCACCCACTTCGGCCGATTGCCGTGCTTTCCGTTGCTTCCGTGGCGTGTTGAGAAAGGGGCAACATCACCCGCACGGGATGGAGTACCCCCCTTCTCAACATTTTCTGTGGGTTTCTTTAACTTCCGTCAATCGCCGATCTGTAGCGCCATCGAAATCAATTTCGGTATTAGTTGTTGGACTATAGGCATCCCGAAGTTTGGTAAGACCGTTGCTTTTAGTGATGAGGATCGTGAGTAAACTGCTCCTTCGCTCAAGTGCTAATAGGCTTCATTTTGCAACGAGGTGTCCCGCGCCCACATCGACCAGCTTCACGACTTTCGGCGGGTCCCCAACACTGCGAACTGGACTTGGCGGATCACTGGCGGCCAACACTCGTGAAGGCAAAGCGCGTTCAGGATCAGCATGTGGCACTGCTTCGATCAGACGTTGGGTATAGGTATGGCGCGGATCACCAAATATTTGAGCACCAGTACCCATCTCAACAATTTGGCCCAAATACATCACCGCCACGCGGTCTGCGATATTCTCCACCACAGCCATGTCGTGGCTGATGAACAGATAGGACATCCCCATTTCGCGTTTTAGCTCGGCCAAAAGGTCCAGCACTGTGGCTTGCACCGACACATCCAGCGCCGAGACGCTTTCATCCGCGATAATGAGTTTCGGCTCTAACGCGAGGGCGCGGGCAATGCAGATACGCTGACGCTGACCACCCGAGAATTCGTGCGGGTATCGGTCAAGCGCGTCCTCGCCCAAGCCCACCCGCGCAAAGAGAGCGGCGGCTTTCTCGCGGCGACTGGCGGCGGTGCCAATGCCGTGGATGACTAAGGGTTCGCGCACCAGATCGCCTGCGGTCATGCGCCCATTGAGCGCTGCCATCGGGTCTTGGAACACCATCTGCAATTCGCGGCTGACCTGTTTGCGGCTGGCCGCATCGTGCCCCAGCGGTTTGCCCTGAAAGCGGATGTCACCGGTATGCGGCACCAGTCCGGCCAACGCGCGTGCGATGGTAGATTTGCCGCAGCCGCTTTCGCCAACCAGCGCAAAAGTCTCGCCGGGGTAAATGTCAAAGGACACCGCCTCAACCGCATGCACCCGCTGCACCACGCGGCCAAAAAGGCCACCGTGCAGATCATAGGCCACGCGGGCTTCGCGCAAAGACACCAGTGGCGCGATGCCGGCGTCAGGATGCGCCCCATGTCCCTGCCCCATGCGCGGCACGGCGGCCAGCAGTTGGCGAGTATAGGGTTGGTCGGGGTTGGAGAAAAGCTTGCGCACGGGGGCCCGTTCGACCATCTGACCACGCTGCATCACCAGCACGTCGTCGGCCATTTCGGCCACCACACCCATATCATGGGTAATTAGGATCAGCGCCGTGTTCATATCACGCGCCAGATCACGCAGCAGATCGAGCACCTCACGCTGGACGGTTACGTCAAGCGCAGTGGTCGGCTCATCCGCGATCAGGATGTCGGGACGTAGGGCAATGGCCATGGCGATCACCACCCTTTGCCGCATGCCGCCAGACAGTTCATGCGGGTATTGTTGCAACCGACGCTCCGGCTCGGTCAAGCGCACGGCTCGTACGGCCTCAAGGGCGCGTTTGCGGGCATGGGCTTTGGACACGTCTTCATGCGCCCGGATCGCCTCAATGAGTTGCACACCTATGCGCATCACCGGATTGAGGGCCGTCATCGGCTCTTGAAAAATCATCGCAATGCGATTGCCGCGCAGTTGTTTCAGCTTGCCTTCAGCCAGTGTGGTCAGATCTTGCCCATCAAAATGGATTGCGCCGTCCGTGACCCGCACCGCAGGCGGCGGCAACAGACCCATGATCGCCAAAGAGGTCAGCGATTTGCCCGACCCGCTTTCGCCCGCGATGGCCAGGGTCCGGCCCTTGTGCAGCGTGAAGGACAGATCTTGCACCAGCGGCATCATGCCCTGTTCGGTCCGCACCGAAATCGACAGACCTTCCACCGTCAGGACCGGCGCGGCCCCCGCGGATTGCGCCGCAGGGGAGGAGGTTTGTTCAGCGAGCATCATTCGAAGACACAGCGCGGGAAGTAAAAGGACACGATCCAGTTCGGCATATCCACGATCTCGGAGATGCGCAGATCGCCGCAGGTGGAGACCAGCATATAGGCATCTTCTGCCGCCAACCCTTGGGTCGCACAGAGCAGATCGACCATCTGGCTCACCGCATCACGCGCGCCGGTCATCAAGTCCGGCCCGATCCCCGTCGTCACCTCATAGCCCTTGGCGTCAAGGTGGTTGGTCACCGGCCCCGGCGTCGTGAAACGCGGCATCTTAAGCTGCGCATCCTTGACCAGATCCAGCGTCACCGTGGCGTTCATAGGGCTCTCGATTGCGGTGCCGCAAACCTCGCCGTCACCTTGCGCCGCATGGGTGTCCCCGATGGAGAAGAGCGCCCCCGCCACCTCGACCGGCAGATAGAGCGTGGTGCCCGCTGCCAGATCGCGGATGTCGAGGTTGCCGCCCGCGCGCCGTGGCGGGACCACGGAGTGCAAGCCGTCTTCCGCCAACGCACAGCCGATGGTGCCCGCAAAGGGCTTCAGCGGCACCCGGCCATGTTTGCCGAAAAGCGCCGGGGCCAACGTATCCGGGTCATAGTCCCAGATTGTCAGCGCCGGGTCGGTGAACTGGTCGGCCAAAAGGCCAAAGCCCGGAATATTCGCCGTCCAACCGAACCCCGAGGGGGTGAACCCCTCGATGGTGATTTTAAGCGCGTCGCCCGGTTCCGCCCCTTCGACATAGATCGGACCCGAGACCGGGTTGATCTTGCCAAAATCCAGCGTCTCCACGTCCTTGACGGTGCTGTCTTTGGTCAACTGACCGGCAGAACTGTCATGGCAGTGGAATTCAAGCGTTGACCCCGGAGCCACCGTCTCGGCCGGGACAAACGAGTTGTCCCAACCGAAATGGTGATGGCGTCCGTGGATCGTGTAGTCAGGACATTTATTGCACATCGTTTACAAACACATAGTCATAGTTAACGGGGATCGAGACCGGATCGACATAGAGCGCATCTGCGCCGCCCATCCGCTCGGACTTCATGGTGTAGCGCTGCTCGTTGAACACCGGCACCCAAGGCGCGTCTTCCATGACTTTCATGTAGACGTCGGACCATTTCTCCAGACGGGCCTCGACTGCATCGGGGTCGGTCATGCTGTCAGCCTCGGTGGCCATCTTGTCGACCTCTTCGTTGCAGTACCACGACCAGTTCCAGCCGCCCTGCACCGCGCCCGCACAGCCCAAGATGGGGCCGTAGAAGTTCGACGCATCGGGGAAGTCGGCGATCCAAGCCATGCCACCCGACCAGATCATCGGCGCTTGGTCCTCTTCACCGCCTGCGGCAATGACGCTGGCCTGCGCGAGCGATTGGATCGACGCCTTGATGCCGATCTTGCTCAGGTCCTGCTGGATCGCTTGGGCGATGCGCGGGTTGGGGTCGGTGTTCATGACGTAAAGCTCGGTTTCGAACCCGTCGGCAAAACCTGCTTCGGCCAGCATCTCTTTGGCCTTCTCGGGGTCATAGGCATAGCCTTCGTAGCCTTCGGTATAACCGGGCATGGAGGGCGGCAGCGGCTGGGTCGCGGGCACGGCGCGGCCGTTGATGACTTGGGTGATGCGCTCCTTGTTGATCGCCATGTTCACCGCGCGGCGCACATCGGCATTGTCAAAGGGCGGCATCTTGGTGTTCAGGGTGATATAGCCGGTGTGCAACTGGCCGCCTTCAACTACGCGGGCCGCTTGCTCGGGGTCGCCCATGACTTCTTGGAACTTGGCGGGCGGGATGCCGTCGCCGGGCACATCGACTTCGCCATTTTGCAAGCGCAGCAGCGCCACGATCGGCTCTTGGCCCACCTCAAAGGTCACGCTGTCGAGATAGGGCAGACCCTCGCGCCAGTAGTCTTCGTTCTTTTCAAACACCAGACGCTGACCGATGGTCCATTCGCCCAGTTTGAAGGCACCGGTGCCCATCGCGGTCTTGCCGAAATCAGCGCCCGCTTCTTCGACCGCCTCTTTCGCCACGACGGCGGCAAAGTTCAGGCCCATGACATGCAGGAAGGTCGCATCGGGGCGCGACAGGGTAATCTCCACGGTCATCGGGTCAATCACTTTGACGCCTTCGAGGGTCTCGGTCTCGCCGTTGGAAATGGCATCAAAGCCCGCGATGGAGCCGAAGAACCCCGCGCCGGGGCTTTGTGTTTTGGGGTTGGTCACGCGGTCGAGGGAATATTTCACGTCCTCCGCGGTCATCTCGCGCCCGTTGTGGAACTTCACGCCCTCGCGCAGCTTAAAGGTAAAGACCTTGCCGTCGTCGGAAATCTCATAGCTTTCGGCCAGACCGGGGCGCAGATCCGTGGTGCCGGGGGCATAGTCCATTAGTCCGTCATAGAGTGATTTGATCATCGACCAGTTCTGCCAGTCATAGCCGATGGCAGGGTCGAGAGTGGCTACGTCATCTTTGTAGGTGATGGTGATATTGCCTCCCGACTTGGCGTTCGGGTCTATGTCGGAATGGGCATCGGCAAACACTGTGCCCGGCAGGGCCAGTGCGGCGACCAGCGCCGTAGAGGTCAGGAACTTCTTCATTGTCGTTTCTCCTTGTTAGGTCGTTTCTTGGTTTGATGGATTAGCGGACCTTGATCCGCGGGTCGGCGAACAGCGTGGCGATATCGGCCACGAGGTTGCCAAGGACGATGGCGCAGGCTGAGACCAGCGTGACGCCCATGATGATCGGGATGTCGACACGCTGGATCGCCTGCCACGCGAGCTGTCCGATGCCGGGCCAGCCAAAGACGGATTCAACGACGACGATGCCGCCCATGAAGATGCCGATGTCGATGCCGATCATCGCAATCACCGGCAGGATCGCATTGGGCAGCGCATGGCGCAGCAGCACCCGGGCGCGGGACAGGCCCTTGGCATGCGCGGTGCGGATGAAATCCTGGCGCAGCACGTCGATCATCGAGGAGCGCATCATCCGGCTGTACCAACCCGAGCCGAGGATGCCCAAAGTCATCGCGGGCAAGACCAGATGCGCAAAGGTGCCGTAGCCGCCGATCGGGAACCAGCCAAGCTGCACGGCAAAGACATAGAGCAGCAGCAGACCCACCACGAATTGCGGCGCGCTGACCCCAATAAAAGAAGCGATCATCAGGCTGTTGTCGGTGGTGGTCCCGCGCCGCAGCGCGGCCACGACGCCCATTGTCAGCCCAACCACCAATTCCGCCGTAATCGCGCCGACCATCAGAAGCAGCGTGGCGGGCAGTCGGGCGGCGATCAGGGTGCTGACTTCCGTCTTTTGGAGGTAGGAGCGCCCAAGATCCAACTGTAGCAGGTTCATCAAATAGCGCCAATATTGCACGATGAACGGCTGATCGAGGCCCAGTTGCGCGCGGATATTGGCAACTGTCTGTGCAGTGGCTGACCGCCCGGCGATTTGGCGCACCGGGTCCGATGGCAGCAGATAGAGCAGCGCAAAGGTGATGAAGGACACGCCCAGCAAGATCATCGCGGATTGCAGCAGGCGGCGGCCGAGGAAGTTGATCATTGGTCCTGCCCTCTTTGGGTCGGGTCCAGCACATCGCGCAGCGCGTCACCCACAAGGTTGAAGGCCAGCGCCAAGATCACGATGGCCAAGCCGGGGAAGAAGACGAGCCAAGGCGCGGCCTGAAAATAGGTTTGGTTCTCAAAGATGATGTTACCCCAACTTGGGGTCGGCGGCTGCACGCCCACGCCGAGATAGCTCAGCGTTGCTTCCAGCAGCACGGTGGTCGAAATGCCCAGCGTACCCCAGACGATGATCATCGGCACCAGATGTGGCAGGATGTGGCGAAAGAGGATGCGCAGATGCCCCGCGCCGAGGGTCTTTTCCGCCGCGATGAACTCGCGCTGCGACAGCGACGATGTCTCAGTATAGATCACCCGCGCCGTCTGCACCCAGTTCACCGTGGCGATGACGAGGGCCACAATCCACAGCGACGGCTGGAAGATTGCGGCAAGGCAGATTGCCAGCAACAGCGCCGGGAAAGCCATCATCAAATCGGTCAGGCGCATCAGCACACCACCGATGAAGCCCCGAAAATAGCCCGCCGTGATGCCAATCAGCGTGCCGATGACCAGCGCGACGCCATTGGCAACCAGACCAATGATCAACGAGGTGCGCGCACCATAAAGAATGCGGGTCAGAAGATCACGGCCCAGAAGGTCAGTGCCCAGCGGAAACTGCGCACCTGGCGGCATCGGCGCGCCCTGCAACGTCAGCCCGTCGAACATCTGGTCATTGGGGTCATAGGGGGTGAGCCACGGCGCGAAAATCGCCCCGATGAAGGTCATCGCGATCAGTGCCAGCCCGATCAGCGCCAGCTTGCGGCGGCGCAGGCGGGTCCAGACCGAGGGCGCAGCACTGCGCAGTGTGGCGGGTTCAATTGCTGTCACGCAAACTTCCTTCGTCATTGGAATTTTCGACGATGCGCAGGGCGGCATCCTCGACATTGATGCGCCATGCCATCGCCATCTGGCGCAGCTGGTCATAGGCGGCGTCTTGGGATTTGCCCTGCGCCGACAGCAGCGCCACGGCCTGCACCACGGTCTGACGTGCGGACATGCGGTGGCGCAGCTGTTTGATCTCGGCGTTCAGGCTCTGGCGCAGTTCAAACGAATGGCGCGCCATCAGTAGGGCCGAGAAGGCACCGCTTGATCCCACGGGTTTGAGCAGCAACGCATCGGCCCCCATGCGGGCGGCCCATTCGATCCGCCCAGGCGCTTCGGAGCCAACCAGCGCAATCATCGGCATCGGCGCTTGGCCCGGGTCCCACGGGAACTGGGCATCATGGCCCATATCGGTGTCATAAAAGATGAAATCCGCCGTGATCGCCGAGGCCGGCAGATCAGGCCACGCGTGACTAACGGTCAGGCCGATTGCGTTTAGCTGGCGCATCAGGGCCGCCGCGTGATCCGGCACTGGATGCACAACCAGTGCGCAGGCCTGATCGAGATTGGGAATGTTCAGCAGACCGGACATCAGGACACTACACTCAGCCGGGGCCGATCAATACGCGGGTGGCGGGCGGGTCTGGTCAGGTATGGATCGGGGGCAACGTCGGACCAGTGGTGCAAGACTTCAAAAACGCCGCTGCGCACCTGCGCGACATCGACCCCCAATGTGCTGTGATGGGTCGCGGGGTCTATTCCGTAACGGTCACCTTGTTGTGCGATAAAGCGTTCGAATGGGTTATCGCCTTGTGCGGCAAGCATCGCAGCCAGTGTATGCACCGACTGCCGGGAGATGATCTCGAAGGATGAGTCCCGCCCTTCCGGACTGGGCGAGGGGCAGAAATGCGGGCCGACGGAAACCAGCCCTTCGGCAGCATCCCCGAGCAGCGGCAACTCCGCCTCTGTCAGATTGCACGAAACGATTGGACAGGTCTCTGCGCTGAAATGTGTATCCCGCCGGCCCAGTTCGGCATAGGCGCGCAGAAAGGCGTAAGAGCTGGCGCCTACCAGTGAATTCAAAATGAAACGGGGTCGCAGACTTTCAATCTCGGCGATCAGCGTGGCAATGTCTTCGTCGCCCAGGGGCAGATAGCGTTCACCCAGAACCCGCCCCCCGGCCTCCTCGACGCGCATCCGTGCGACGCGGCAGGTTTCCCAGCCCCAAATGTAATTCGACCCGATCAGATAGGGGTTGGTGCCGAAGTTACCGAAGCACCAGCTCAACAGCGGCAGCAGATGCTGGTTTGCACAAGCATGATTGTAGATCACCCGGTTTGAGGTCTCGAATCCCTCGAAGGGCAGATTGTACCACAACATCGCGTTGGTCCGATCGAGCGTAGGGATCACTTCCTTGCGCGAAGATGAGGTTACACAGCCAAACACGTGACGCGCGTCTGAACTTGCCAGAATGTCCGCACAGAGCGGGGCGTAGCGGTCAATCTGCCCCTCGGGGTCGCGCACGACAGGACGAAAACTGACCGCAGATTTCGGATTCGCGTTCACTTCATCTATCCCGGCCAGCGTTCCGCGCAAAACAGCACGCGAAATTGCCGCATAGGTGCCCGAGCTTGAATAGAGCACGCCAAGATCTACGCTTGTTTTCAACTCATTCCCCTTTGACAAACAAAAAAGGCCTCACGCGCACTACAAAGTGCGACATGAGGCCTGATTGCCGAACGGATTTAACCGTGATGCACAAGGATTAACCCAATGCTTTCCACCTTGTCGAGTCATTTGCCATCTTTTTGTAATTAAGAACCCAATGCGGGCGCCAGTTTGCATGAATCTTAGGCGAACGTTACTTATCTTCCTGAAAGCAGCATTCGCGAAACCGCTGCGCGAGTGTCATAGTGAGAGCTGCCAATAGAAGGCACAGGGTCAAGGACACAGCAATCTCAGCTGTAGCCATGAGATCGGGATAAACAAGGTCGCGCTCACAGCATCATACCGTAACACCTGCGCAGGCTGCGGTATTGCGAATATGCCTTCGCATCGCGTCCTCAGCGGCATCAGCATCGCGGACCTGTATTGCTTGAATGATCGAACGGTGTTCAGCGATGGATTCCGCCATACGGTTCACAGCAGTAAACGGAATGGGCTGGCGCTGTGTTTCAATTAGAAATGCTGAAACTTGTTCATATTGCTGCAACAACAAGACGTTGCGGCTTTTGCTCGCGATATGACGATGGAATAATAAATCCTCCTCAACGTTGGCGATCAAGTCTTCTCGCGCCCAAGCCGCTTCCATCGCGTCGGTTGCTGTAAGTAAAACCGCAATGTCATCCGATGTTGCCATCTGTGCAGCATGACGGGCCAGTTGTCCCTCCAGAAGCATCCTTATTTCAAACACGTCCTGCATTGCGAAACGTTCGGAATAGCGCCAGGTGCTGCTATCTGGCAGTCCGGGCTCGCTGGCGTGATCCACCACTAATGTGCCCCTACCAGGATAGGTATGGATTAGCCCCAGGGTTTCCAACGTCATCAGCGCTTCGCGCAGGGACGGCCGCGAGACCCCCAATTGCTCGGCCAGAGTGCGCTGCGACGGCAGACGCTCGCCGGCGGGAAACTCACCTCTTTGTATCAGCGATTGGATTTTGCGGGCGACGGCCTGCGAAACGGGCGTACGGTCAATCATGATACTGGTCCTGTGTCACGGCCATCGGGCCCTTCCCTAACACCCCTGCAAATCAAATGCAGAATATTTTGTTGATCGGCTCAGCAAATGCTCCTATCAACTGGTAAGACCGGTATGACCAATTTGCCGGCTAACAATCAAGCCTGTTTCCCAGGGAGGGAAAAAATCATGCTATCAACCAAAGTGAAAAGCCTTGCTGCAGCCGTGGCGCTCGCGGGAGGTCTCGTCAGCGCTGCGCAGGCTGACACGCTGCAAGTCGGGGCGAACATCGGCAATGTGCCTTGGGAGTTCCAAGATGAAACTGGCGCCAATGTGGGCTTTGAAATCGACCTGGTGAATGAGGTCGCCTCGCGCCTTGGCCATGACGTCGAGATCAACAACATCCCGTTCAATGGCCTGTTCTCAGCAGTGCAATCGGGCCGCATCGACATTGCGATCTCTTCGATCACCATCACTGACGAACGGCTGCAGTCAGTGTCCTTTGCCCAGCCCTATTACGACAGCGACCAGTCGCTGACCGTGTCTGAGGGCGGCCCTGCCTCGATTGATGAGATGAAGGGCAAGGTCGTTGGTGTAGACACCGGATCGACAGGAGACATGTGGGCCAGCGAACGCGAAGCTGAGATCGGTGTGACCGAGATCCGTCGCTATGAAGGCCTGGCACCCGCAATGCTCGACCTCGCCGCAGGCCGTATTGATGGCTATATCTCCGACATCCCCGCCCTGCTCTACTACGTCAAAGACAAGCCGAAGTTGAAGGTCGTCTCGCGGCTGGAGACCGGGGAGCGCTATTCGATGATGTTCAAGAAAGACAGCACCTTGGCGAGCGAAGCAAATGCGGTTCTGACAGAACTGAAAGAGGAAGGCTTCGTCGCCGATCTGCACGAGAAGTGGTTCGGGGCGGCCCCAGAAGAGACCACCTCGACCGTCACCGTCATGGACATGCCCTGATCTTTAACACTACGCCGCCCGGCTCTCATTGAGGGTCGGGCTGGCTGACCTTGCAGGTACCTCATGGAATTATTCGACACCTTCTTCAATATGGAGGTACTCCGCCGCGCCTTCCCCATGCTGATGAAAGGCCTTTGGATCACCCTCAAATTAGGCTTGGTCAGCATCGTCGCAGGGTTGATCCTGGGGCTGGTGCTCTCGCTGATCCGCCTTTACGCCCCGCGCCCCGGCCAATTGATGGCGCGCGTCTATATCGACGTGTTCCGCTCGTTGCCGCTCTTGGTGCTGCTGATTATCGTCTATTACGCCCTGCCCTTTGTGGGCTTGCGTTTGTCCCCCTTCTGGTCGGCCATGTCGGCCCTGACGCTGGTCTCCGGCGCCTATACGGCAGAGATTTTTCGCGCCGGCATTCAAGCCATTCCGCATGGCCAGTTTGAAGCCTCCGCGGCCTTGGGTCTTAGCTACCGCCACACGATGGTGGATGTGATCCTGCCGCAGGCCGTCAAGATCGTCATTCCGCCACTGACCAACAACTCGATCAACGTGATCAAAGACACTGCGCTGGCCTCGGTCGTGGCGATGCCTGACCTGTTGAAACAGGCAACCCAAGCGCAAGCGCTGGCGGCCAACCCCAGCCCGCTGATCGGTGCGGCGGTGATCTATGTGATGTTCCTCTGGCCGGCGGTTGCCGCTGTGTCCCGTCTTGAGCGCCGCTTTGGCGCGGGAGAACGCTGATGTCCGCTTTTGTATCCATCCGCAATCTGCGCAAATACTACGGGGCCTTTGAGGCGCTCAAGGGCATCAACCTCGACATCACCGAGGGCGAAGTCGTCTGTGTTGTCGGCCCATCAGGCTCGGGCAAATCGACCTTGATCCGCTGCATCAATCAGCTTGAAGATTTTGCCGATGAAAGTGAGATCACCGTCGACGGCACTCCGGTCAAACCCGGCCCTGCCTTGGCCAAGGTGCGCGCCGAAGTCGGCATGGTCTTTCAGTCCTTCAACCTGTTTCCGCATCTCACCGTGCGGCGCAATGTGATGCTGGCACCGATGCGGGTGCGCGGCACCAGCACGGCAGAGGCGGCGGAGCGCGCCGATGTCTTGTTGCGCCGCGTTGGCATATACGAGCAGGCCGACAAATACCCGGCCTTTCTGTCCGGCGGCCAGCAACAGCGCGTGGCGATTGCCCGGGCACTGGCGATGGAGCCGCGGGTGATGCTTTTTGACGAGCCGACCTCGGCGCTTGACCCCGAAATGGTCGGCGAAGTGCTCGACGTGATGAAACAACTCGCAGGCACCGGGGTCACCATGATCGTTGTCACCCATGAGATGGGCTTTGCCCGACAGGTCGCCGACCGCGTAATTTTCATGGATGGCGGCGAGGTGATCGAGACCGGCACGCCCGAGGCGATCTTTGCCAATCCGACGGAAGCGCGCACCCAGAATTTCCTGAGCGCCGTCCTCAACCACTGATTCAAGAAAGACACCAGATGACTGCCACAACAAATCAGATCGACCTCGACTTCGTGCGTCCCCATTTCCCCGGTCTGCAAAGCAAATGGGCCTATTTCGACAATGCCGGGGGCTCGCAAATCCTGCAGGGCGCGATGAACCGGATCACCGAGTTTCTGACCCATCGCAACGTCCAAATCGGCGGCACCTATGACACCTCTGTCGCCGCCGCAGAGGCGCTGATGTCGGGACGCCGCGCGATCCAGACGCTGGTCAATGCCGAGCGTCCCGAAGAGATCGTCTTTGGCCATTCCACCACCGCGCTGGTGCAGATCCTCGCCAATTCCATGCGCAGCCAGTTTGCGCCGGGCGATGAGATCATCATCTCCATCGGCGACCACGAGAGCAACATCGGCCCATGGGACCGGCTGCGGGAGTTCGGGGTCGAGATCAAGTTCTGGCCAATCGACAAAGAGACCCAGAAACCCCGGCTCGAAGACCTTGAGCCGCTGATGACAGACCGCACGCGGCTGGTCTGTGTGCACCATGTCTCCAACATTCTCGGTCAAGCCAACCCAGTCGCCGATTATGCACGGTTCGTGCATGAACGCGGGGCGAAAATCTGTGTCGATGGGGTCGCCTTTGCCCCGCACCGCGCCATTGATGTGACCGGCTGGGACGTCGATTATTATGTCTTCAGCTTGTACAAATGCTACGGGCCCCACAACGCGGTGATGTACGGCAAATATGACCTGCTGGCGGAATTGGACGGGCAGTATCACTACTTCTACGGCAAGGACAAAGTGCCGGGCAAGCTGGAGCCGGGCAACCCGAACTACGAACTGGCCTATAGCGCCACGGGGATCGTCGACTACCTCATGGCGCTCGGCAAGCATGAGGGCACGCAGGGCAGCGTCCGCGACAAGATCCTCTCTGCCTATGCCGCAATCACCCGCCAAGAAGACATGCTCACTGATCGCCTGCTGACCTATCTGCGCGAGCGCAACGATTGTCGCATCATTGGCCCTGACAGCAATGACGGCTCGACCCGCGTGCCGACCATTTCCTTCAAGCTTGACGGGCAGGATTCCGGCGCGGTGGCCAAGGCGGTCGAGGCGCATGACATCGCGATCCGCTTTGGCGATTTCCACGCCCGACGTCTGGTCGAATACTTGGGCGAGGACGGCGACAGTGGCGTAATCCGCGTCTCGATGGTGCATTACAACAGCGCCGAGCAAGTGGACCGCCTGTGCCAAGCGCTGACCGAGATCACCAGCAACAGCGCCGCGGTATGAGCGCGCAATATGATCTGGTGATCCGCGGCGGCACAGTGGTGACCGCCGCGGATCAGTTCACCGCCGACATCGGTGTGGTGGGTGGCGTCATCACCGCGCTGGCCGCCAAGCTGCCCACGGGCGCGGAGGAGATCAACGCCAGCGGCCTCATGGTCCTGCCCGGCGGCATTGACGCCCATGTGCATCTTGACCAACCCACCTCCGACGGCACCAAGATGGCCGATGATTTTGAAAGCGGCACCCGCTCAGCGGCGGCAGGGGGCAATACCACGGTGCTGCCCTTCGTAATGCAGCAAAAAGGCAGCAGCCTGCGCGCCTGTGTGGAGGACTATCACCGCAAGGCCGAGGGCAAATGCTATACCGATGTGTCCTTTCACATGGTCGTCTCGGACCCCAGCCCGCAGGTGTTGGGCCAAGAACTGCCCGCGCTGGTGCGCGACGGCTATACCTCCTTCAAGGTCTTCATGACCTATGACGATCTGGTCTTGAATGACGCCGAATTGCTTTCGGTCTTTGACGTGGCACGTCGCGAAAAGGCGCTTGTCATGGTCCATGCCGAGGGCAATGACGCGATCAAATACATGACCACACGGCTGGAGACGGAAGGCAAAACCGCCCCCTACTACCACGCCGAGGCCCATGCCCAGATCGCCGAACGCGAAGCCACCCACCGCGCCATCAGCCATGCCCAGCTGACCGATGTGCCGGTGGTCATCGTGCATGTCTCGGGCCGCGACCCCATGGAGCAAATTCAATGGGCGCGGAAACGTGGCATGAAGGTCTTCGCCGAAACCTGCCCGCAGTATATCGCCCTAACCAAAGACGACCTAAAAGGCTTGAACATGGACTTCGAGGGGGCGAAATACGTCTGCTCCCCGCCGCCCCGCGACAGCGATAGCCAAGCCGCAATCTGGGAAGGGCTGCGCGACGGGACGTTCGATATCTTTGCGTCGGACCACTGCCCGTTCTACTTTGACGCGCCGCAGGACACTGGCAAAGACAATGCCCGCGCCCGTACTTCATTCAAATGGGTGCCCAATGGTATTCCCGGCGTCGAAACCCGGATGCCAATCCTGTTCTCCGAAGGGGTATCCAACGGGCGGATCAGCATCGAGCGGTTCGTCGCGCTGACATCCTCCAACCCGGCCAAGCTCTACGGGCTCTATCCGCAAAAGGGCACGATCGCGGTTGGATCCGACGCTGACTTCACAATTTGGGATGCGAATAAGAAAGTCACGATCAGGCAAGACATTCTACATCACGGATCAGACTACACGCCCTATGAGGGCATGCAGGTAACGGGTTGGCCTGTCCGCACGATTTTGCGGGGGGAAACGATTATGCATGAGGGAAAGATCACTGGTGATCGGACCAGAGGTGCGCATCTAAAACGCGACTTTAGCGGTATGGGCTATCCGTAAAGAGAATCTTAGGGAGGGCAACTCCATATAGCACCTTGCCGCCACCAAGCTTGGCTATGCTGAAAGAACATTTCCCTGACCAAAAACGATCCTATTGATCGAAGTGATCGAACCCACCGCCGTCCAAACAATCACGCTGCAGTCCTCTGCTGTCAGACTTAACAGCCAATGATTAGGCATTTACTCTCGATGCCACCGACAATTTGATATTCTGAGAATGTACTGGTCCTATCGCCTTTTGACCGCGCTCTTGCTGACGAGAGCGCGGTCAAAAGGCGATAGGACGCTTCAACAAATAAAGAGTTCTCTGACCGGCGGGAAATTACTCCGCTGCTACCGAGATGTCGGGCAGAGACAGAACACCCGTTCATGAAAGGAGACGATCTGGGTGCTTGAAGCTGCTGTCACGAACGACAGCTCGGCAAGGAGCATCATATGTTACCAATGATCAACACCCCTGAATACAGCGGGGAAGAGGACCCTATCGCTGCGATAAAGAGGTTCGTCCATGAGAATGGACATTCGCTGCTTGGCGCGGTCGCGGCAGCGGGCGGACCGCGCGCCCATCAAAATTGCCTTCAGCTGTTTTGTGATGTTGCGCAGGCGCAAAAGCTGACGCGTCCTATGCGGTCTGAGTTCAAGCGCTTCCAGGAGCTGCTGACCCTGGCACAGGCAGAGGCAGACGAGCTTCGGCCTGAACGCCTGAACGATCATGATCTGGAGGCTATCAACCAAATGGCCGTCCAGCTCGAAAGTCTACTGCAGAGAATTGGCCCTGATCGGGCACCAATCGATACCAGCAGAATGCTGACAAAGCTCGCATGACCCAATCCCCGGCGATCCGTGCCGGGGAGCTTGAAGCGCAGCATGGTGCTGCGCGAAGACCGGAGAAAATGGTCATGCATAAACATTATCTCGAAATGCCTCTTGAGACGCTTTGCGCGAAAGCCCTCTTTGAGCTCAAGGCTGCAGGGGAACGTATAACCTCGGCGGACCTTGCAGCAAGCGCCCATGGTCGGCTTAGATTGGCAGCGTGGGCAGCAAGCGTGGGCGGGGATATTGATCTTCGCCAAGCCGCCTCGGCACTGACACCAATCATTGCGTTGCTTGAGCGTGAAACTGAAGGCGAGACGGCAGGTTATTACAATGCCTTTCGCGGGTCGATTGACCCAGAGGCGGGCGATATGGGAGACGTCGTCCTGATGCCTATTCTCACAGAAAGAGGAGAGCACATTATGCAGTGGTATGACCGCCTTCGCTGCCTGCGGCATATGTTGCAGGTAATCGACGCGCGACTGGCAGCAGAGCAAGCTGTGTCTTCTCAAAGAAGAGGCCGGGCCATGTAGCAGTCTTACCCCCTGGGTCAGGACACATGTATCCTACGCTTATCTGAGAGGATTCAGCTTCTTAGGCTAAACTGTTTCACGACGAACCTGTCTGTGCATGCCATCGCAGGACCAGTATCAATCAATTACGTAAAGGCATAGAAAGACAGACAAATAACCTTGTTTGTCTGTCTTTCCAAATAACTCAATCGAACCAGCAAGCCATTTTCGTAGTGCAATTCTGCAGGAGGCCGGCTTGCGAACTGCGCTTTCTCTTTTCAAAGCACCCGAAGTGTAAGTCACCATTGTGCAATAGCCTTGACGCAATAGAATTGCATGCCTCGCAAGCCGGATGATGGAATGTTCAGGGAGCCACGCTTCGGATGCCAACGACTTTGCCGCGCTGTGCTGCGCTATTAGGATCGCCAAAAGGGTGGGCGATCATAGAAACATCAAGCTCAACATCGCAGATCCGCTCATAGAGTGTTTCGAGCTTCAATCCCTGCGAGTAAGATCTTGCTCCTTCATCGACCGGATCATGCCCCATAAGCACACAGCGGATTGCATCGGACTTATCTCTGTTCATCAGATCACTGTTGAACGACGTCCGCATGGCGTGAAGATCGAGCCCTTCCCAGTAGCACACATGCTTCTTGCGATAATAACCCCAATTCTTGGTAAAGTTCTCCGAGAATGTCCCCTTGGTCTTGCCGCGTGTCAGATTGGGGAACAAGCGGTGCTGACTTGCCCGTCGGCGAAGTTCAACGAGCCGAAGAAGCCCTAACTCAATCAGAATTGGATGGACCGGTAGTCGGCGCTGAGACTCAAGGGTCTTGACGTTATTGCCATCGAGGACCTTCACATCGAGATAAGCAATGCCCCCGTCGGTGCCAAAGTCGTCTGGACCGAGCTGACATGCCTCTTCTTCGCGCAGGCCCATAAGACGGGCGAGCAGCGGAACCCAATAGAAGGGATCGCCTGGATCCACGAAGGGGCCCTGAAACGCGGGTGATCCGAAGAGAGTAAAGATGCGGTCGTCCCAACAGATCCGCTTGCGCTTGGCCTCGTCCTTTTTCCACTGAGCCTTCTTTTTGTTGGTCACACCGCAAATTTCGAAGGGATTCTGATCGATGAGCTGGAGGTCGTAGAGCATTTTCCCCACTGATTTGACGTAACCGCGATGCTTGGCGCGGGTTTCCGCACGAAGACGCGGAATCCGTGCGTCCAGGCGCGCTTTTTCCCGGTCTGCTTCGGTCACGTCAGGGTCATTGCCCAATGCCTTCAAGGCGTCTTTTTCAGCGCGTTCCTCTTCGGCGTCGAGCTCATCGATAAGAGCCCTGAAGCCGTTCTTGGCTACGAATTTGTCGGTGCCTTTACTGTGTTGGTAAGGCAGTTGTGGCAGGATCTTCATGGCATCACGAATGGCGTCTTCTTCTACTTTCTCAAATGGGACATCGCCGACAAACTCCACCCAGAACTTTTCGCAAACATTTGCTTTACTGCCGCTGTTGGACTTCCACCTTTTGCCTGCCTTTTCCTCTCCGCTCTGCTTAGATGAGAAATCGTCACCGTAGCCTGCGAGTTTGAGTTCTTTCATAAGCTGAATACCCTCGAGGAGGCTGATCCCGCGCGGCTTGTTCTTCAGAACCTCCTGCATTTCGGGCGAAAGGTCTCGCAGGTCGATGTTTTTGAGACGTGGCGGGCGCAATTTGACCCGGAATGCGGTTTCATCATCCAGCGACGCGTCGTTGGAGAGCGGCGCCTCGGGGCTGGAAGGCGTTTGTGGTTTCAGCGCAGTACCTTGGGTGGCTGGCAGGAGTGTCTGCGGCTCACTTTTGTCTTGCGATGCAGGGACCACGTCGGTCTCGACCGGTGCCGTGACGGACGGCATGATCTTCGACACTGAAGGAGGTGCGGGTGGTGGGGGTGGAGCGTTGACAGCCGGAACGACAAGCGCAGACGCTGCCGTTTGCACTGAGAGCGCTGGCAAGGCTGCAGTTGGAGAGGCAGAATGGCTCGCCATGACCGAACGGAAGATCGGCGTCGACTCCTCGTAGGTTCCGACTTCGCGCCGTTCGCGCTCCCGGGACACGTCCAACATCACTCGCAAGGCTTCAAAGGCCAGTTTGCGCCAGTCAGCGCTGGTTTCATCCGGCGACACCCCCATACGTTGGGCAACCTGACGCAAAGGTTCGACAGCTGGTGTTCGGTCCCCGAGGGCCAGGGCGCGACGTAACATCTCTTGGGTAGTATGTTCGGCTTTAGCTGCGAAATTTGCGGCCCCTTCCGAACGCGGGTTCGCCGAGGCACGCACAGCCTCGTGGGCGGCAATCTGAAAGCGCGCCAGCTCAGTCAGCAACGTTACGTGCTCAGAACTCAAATGATCCACTGGTCTCTCCGTCGTCAGCGCGACGGCCAGGTCCGTAAGCGCGGTTAGCGCGCGGACAAGACATGTCGCTTCGGAGAGGACATCGGTTCGCAACGACAGACAGAGTGCAGAAGTTGGACCTGGGTTCTCTATCTCAAAGTAGGCTTTGGGGAAGCGGCGTCGAAAGAAGAAACCGGAGGGGCGTTTTTCAAGGTAGGGGATATGTGCGACTCTGGTCATAGCGGAAGCTCCGAAACGGTTTCAGGGCATCCAGGAATCGAGGGTGTGGACCAGTATGGGCACGCATCTGTGCACCAGTTTGTGCACGTGCACAGGTGGCTCCGACTCTGATCGGGGCCTTTCCAATAAAATCAACCACTTAGGGGAAATTGGCTCCGGCGGTAGGGATCGAACCTACGACCAATTGATTAACAGTCAACTGCTCTACCGCTGAGCTACGCCGGAATGCCTATGTCTGTCTTTCGGGCAACGCCCTCGGACAGCGGCTCTTTAACGCGGGCAGTCCGGGGTGCGCAAGTGCAATTGGGCCTTTGTGACGATTTTTTTTCGATTATTTGCCTCCGCTTGAAATTTGCCTCCGTCGCCCGCGAATTCGGGCGCGCCCAAATCACAGATACGTGGCATATCCCCCTCCCCCGCGCTTGAGGCTAAGCGGGTCGCGTGGACTGGGATTGATACTGGCCCGGTGAGCACAACAAGAAGCCCTGAAAGGGAAAATCTTGACCTTCCTCTCCCCATACCGGCCGCAGATACTATCGCTTTTCCGCATCATGTCGGGCCTGTTGATCCTGCAACATAGCACAAGCGAAATTCTCGGCTTCCCGACCAGCCAGATGAGCGGCGTGTCGATCGCTTCATTGGGTGGCATCGCGGGCGTGACTGAACTGATCTTTAGCGTCTCGCGGCTGCCGGCCTTCATCCTCAGCGGTCTGATGGCCGCGCTTTACAGCCTTGGCTTCCTCTACCTTGCAGCTGCCGGTCCGGGGCCGTGGTCGGTTGATGCGAAACGCGCTCAGGGCTGAGCGCTTAAAGTAGGATGGCATGGCCCGATACCGAGCCATGCCATCCTACGTGGGCAGATGCCCTATGGCTCAGAAACCCGCCGCCTGCCCGTCTTTGCGCGGATCGGACCCGGCGGAATAGCCGCCTTCGGGCAAGCGCTGCACCAATTGCGCCCCGCCGAAACCGAAAGCATTGTCAGGCGCTTCGACATGGACGACATGGCCCAGATCGCGCAGCCCTTGCAAAAGATCGGGCGCCATTGCCGGTTCGCAGGCCACCTCCAACCCCGATAGGATCCGCCAGCGCGGCGCATCGGCGGCCACCTGAACGTCCTGCCCCCAAAGCTGTGTGCGCAGCAGCAGTTGCATATGGCCTTGGGCCTGAATTGGCCCCCCCATCATGCCATAAGCCATCAAAGGCTTGCCGTCCTTCATCGCGAAACCGGGGATGATCGTATGGAAGGGCCGCTTGCCCCCCGCCACGATATTCTGATGCCCCGGCTCGGTGGTGAAGCCAAAGCCACGGTTCTGCATCGACACGCCCGTTCCCGGCACCACCACGCCCGAGCCGAAGCCCGCGTAGTTCGACTGGATGAAACTGACCATCATGCCCGAGGCATCCGCCGTGCTCATCAAGACAGTACCGCCTTGTTTCGGCGCACCCGCACCAAAGTCCTGCGCCTTCTCTGTTGAGATCAGCGCCGCACGCGACTTGAGGTAGTCCGGATCAAGCAGCGCCTTTTCGTCGACCTGCGTCATGGCGGTCCGATCCGCCACATAGGCATGCAGATCGCTATACGCCAGTTTGCAGGCTTCGATCTGCAAATGCGCCGCCATCAGGTCGTCGGCCCCGTGGGTGCGAATGTCGCTATGCTCCAGAATGCCAAGCGCCATGAGCGCGGCGATCCCCTGCCCGTTTGGCGGAATCTCATGCAGATCCACACCGTCGAAGCTTTGGCTGATCGTGCCGCACCATTCGGGCTTGTTGGCCGCCAGATCGTCCATGGTCATCGCGCCGCCATTGGCCTTGGCATGGGCCACAATCTCTTGCGCGATCTCACCTTCATAAAAGGCGCGGCCATTGGTTTCGGCGATCAGACGCAGGGTGCGTGCGGCGCCGGGGTTGCGGAACCGCTCGCCCGCGCGCGGGGCGCGGCCCTCGGGCAGAAATGTCTCGGCAAAGCCCGGCTGCTTGCCCAAAACCTCGGCCCCGCGCGCCCAAAGCGTCGCGATGGTGGGCGAAACGAGGAAGCCCTCTTCGGCATAGCGGATCGCCGGGGCCAGCACGGTCGCCAGATCAAGCTTGCCGAACTTCTCCATCAACTCGACCCAAGCACTGACCGCGCCCGGCACGGTCACGCTGTCCCAACCATGTTCGACCATGCCATCCGGAAACCGCTCGGGCGACCATGCCGCAGGCGCCCGACCCGAGGCGTTGAGCCCGTGCAGTTTCTCGCCATCCCACAGGATACAGAAGGCGTCAGACCCCAGCCCATTGCCCGTCGGCTCCACCACCGTCAGCGCCGCGGCGGTGGCGATTGCAGCATCCACCGCATTGCCCCCCTGCTGCATCATCAAAAGACCGGCCTGTGTCGCCAAAGGCTGAGAAGTCGCCACGACATTGTCGGCAACCACGGGGGATCGGTGGGACGGGTAGATGGGATCGTGACGAAGCATAGCTGTCCTTTGCTTGGGTAAGGCCAGCGGCGCGGTCAAACCGGCCGCCTGTGGCGTTGCCGGCAAAGTGAACGTGAATGCATCTGCATGCAACTGCCCAGCAGAATAATTCCGAGGTCAGAGAGTGGGCCGATTGCTGTCGCGCCAACCGCGGTTGCCTTGCGACCTGCGCGCCTTGAGCCGCAGTATTTTGCGATGGTGACGGAAACTTCGTTCGCAATGAGAGGGGGTGAAAACCACGACCCAGAGGGCCCAAAGACGGCTCGCCTCTCGATATTGCCATGCCCTTGCACAAAGCGACTGGTCGGCATCGGAAAAGATGCAATTGTGCAGAATGCGAGACCAGTCTCTAACGTTAACCAACATCTGGAACCTCCCTTTCGCATGGCGACAGGGCATCGCGCCACTGCAACCGCCTAGGATTTGGTCCCCCCGGATGGTGAAAATGCTCGCCTAAAAATCTGCCGAGAATAAGGCGGAGGGCTGCCAAAACCGTGCCGCGCAAATGTAACGAATTCGCAAAGCGAGGGTGCGCTGGGTGAAATCGGGGGGGGATGAAGGCCCACGCGGGGCGCAGTGCCACAGGTTTGGTCGGGGTGGCGGAGACGAAGGGATTCGAACCCTCGAGACCCTTCCGGGCCTACTCCCTTAGCAGGGGAGCGCCTTCGACCACTCGGCCACGTCTCCGTCGACCCGTTTAGAGAGGTCGCGCCCGGGTGACAAGGCGAAATTCACAGGTATTTCTGCATTTTTCTAGGTTGGTTTCTTTTCATCTGGCTGGCGTGCGAGGCCGAGCCGCCGTGAAGCGCGCTTGGTCGTGCTGCTTTGCAGAAAGATGGCTGTTGCGCTGCTTTGTATGAGGCCGTTTCCCGGGCATGGGGAGCGGCTGTAGCAACTAACACAGGAGCGTGAATGACTTGTGAAAACGCCGCGGTAATCACGATAACCAATTGATATATAACATATATCTCTGCGAAAACCGATCCCTGCGCCGCTCAAATGCCCCAGATCGCACCCAATCTCGCTGCAGGGGCGAAACTTTCATGACCGGACACCCGTTACTTCACCACAAACGATGACATCGCAATGACGCGATTTAAGAGAAAACCAAAGGAACACATTATGAAACTGATTATGACCACCGCCGCCGCCGCTTTGATTTCCACCGCTGCCGTTGCCGACAACTCCACCCGCTACAACGACATTTTTCTCGACACCTCGGTGACTGCTGAGACAGCCGATGTCTATGGCAACAATGACCGCATGCGGAACCCGAACGCTTCGACCAGAGCGAATGACATCATGCTGAACACCGCCGACGCCGATAAGAACCGCGACACCGTGATGAGCACGCGCAACGCCCTGCGCAGCCCCGGTGAAGGCTATGTCTACGGTGGCTTTGGCCCGGGCAACGACAGCAAATAAGCTGTCACCTGCCAACAAAAAAAGCCCGGCAGCGCAAGCTGTCGGGCTTTTTTGTTGGCAGGGTCAAAGACCCCTGCGAAATCGATCAGGTGTTGAACAGGAAGTGCAGCACGTCACCGTCTTTGACGATATAGCTTTTGCCTTCGGCGCGCATCTTGCCCGCCTCTTTCGCGGGGCCTTCCCCGCCGAGGCCTACGAAATCATCATAGGCGATGGTTTCGGCGCGAATGAAACCTTTCTCGAAATCGCCATGGATAACGCCCGCTGCTTTGGGCGCCGAGGTGCCGGTTTTGATTGTCCAAGCCCGTGCTTCCTTAGGACCAACGGTGAAATAGGTCTCAAGATGCAAAAGCTCATAGCCCGCGCGGATCAGACGGTCGAGGCCAGCTTCTTTCAAGCCCATTTCTTCGAGGAACATCTCGGCCTCTTCGGCCTCAAGCTGGCTGATTTCCTCTTCGATCTGGGCAGAGATCACCACGTGCGAATTGCCCTGCGCTGCGGCCATCTCGGCCACTTTGGCGGAATGGGCGTTGCCCTCGGCGGCCTCGGATTCGCCCACGTTACAGACGTAGAGCACCGGCTTTGTGGTCAGCAATTGCAGCATACGCCACGCTTTGGCGTCGTCTTCGTCGACCTCGACTACACGCGCGGGGTTGCCAGCTTCCAATGCCTCAAGCGCCATGCGCATCAGACGTTCCTGCTGCACCGCTTCCTTGTCCCCGCCGCGCACTTTGCGCACGATGTTTTGCAAGCGTTTCTCGATGCTTTCAATGTCGGCCAGCATCAGTTCGGTGTCGATGGTTTCGGCGTCCGCCACCGGGTCCACGCGGCCTTCGACATGGGTCACATCGCCGTCTTCAAAGCAGCGCAGCACATGGGCGATGGCGTCAACTTCGCGGATATTGGCGAGGAACTGGTTGCCCAAGCCTTCGCCTTTCGACGCGCCCTTCACCAGACCAGCGATATCAACAAAGGTCATGCGTGTTGGGATGATGCTTTTCGACTTGGCGATTTCGGCCAGCGTGTCGAGCCGCGCGTCGGGCACGGCGACTTCGCCGACATTGGGCTCAATGGTGCAGAACGGAAAATTCGCCGCCTGTGCCGCTGCGGTGCGGGTCAGCGCGTTGAAAAGGGTCGATTTGCCGACGTTCGGCAGACCGACGATGCCCATTTTGAAACCCATGACGATACCCCTATAAAAGCTGCGCGTGTGTTAGGGGTAGCGGGCGCAAAGCGCAAGGCTCAGCGCGCGCGGCGGTCCTGATGCGCCTGATAGATCAAGATCCAAGCCAGCAGGATAAACATCGGATGTGTCAGCCCACCTGAAAAGATGATCGCGGGCAGCCAGATCAGGAAGACCACGATGGACAGGATCGGCCGACCGATCAACAGGATCGACAGCGGCGGCAGGAAAAGGGCGAGTACATAGTTCATGCGCCATGAGATAGGCGGCTTTGCGCAAAATGGAAGGGCGCGGCCTGCCACGCGCCCCTGATAGGGGAATTTTGCCGCCCCCTGCCCCACGGTGGATTGATTTTCACCGCGACATTCGGCATTGCCGAGGAAAGCACCAAATGAGGCAAGCCACATGACCCGTATCGACGCCAAATTCGAAGACCTCCGCGCCCGCGGCAAAAAGGCGTTTGTGTCCTATGTGATGGCCGGCGACCCGGATTTCGACCGCTCCCTTGAGATCGTGCGCGGCCTGCCTGCCGCCGGGGTGGATATCATCGAACTTGGCCTGCCTTTCACCGATCCAATGGCCGACGGCCCCACGATCCAGCTTGCCGGTCAACGCGCCCTCGAAGCGGGTATGACGCTGAACCGCACGCTGGAAATGGTCCGCGCCTTCCGCGAGAATGACGACACGACCCCGATCGTGCTGATGGGCTATTACAACCCGATCTATTCCATGGGTGTTGAGAAATTCCTAACCGAAGCCAAAGACGCCGGGATCGACGGGTTGATCGTGGTAGACCTGCCACCTGAAGAAGACATCGAACTGTGCTTGCCTGCGCAGGATGCCGGTCTGAACTTCATCCGCCTTGCCACGCCGACCACGGATGACAAACGCCTGCCGCGCGTGGTGCAAAACACCTCTGGCTTTGTCTACTACGTCTCAATCACCGGCATCACCGGCTCAGCTGAGGCGAATGCCGCGGATGTTTCGCCCGAGGTTAAGCGCATCCAAAAGGCCAGCGGCCTGCCCGTGATCGTGGGCTTTGGCGTGAACACCCCAGAAAAAGCCCGCGCCATCGCCGAAGTGGCAGACGGCGTGGTGATCGGTTCGGCCATCGTGAACCGTATCGCCAATGGCGACAGCCCCGAGGATGTTTTGGCCTTCGTCAAAACCCTCGCCGACGGCGCGCATTCAGCGTAAACCCCTTCGCCTCAAGCAATGACCAAAAGCCCGCGCTGCCCCACTGGCCGCGCGGGCTTTTTCATTGCTGCGGCCTTCCCAATTGCCAAGCCCCCCGCCAGTTGCTACCAAAAGTTAACCCATTCAGCACAGGTGGCCCATGCCCGTCATCACCAGCATCGACGATCTCAAACGCATCTACAAACGCCGTGTCCCGCAGATGTTTTACGACTATGCGGAATCGGGCAGCTGGACAGAACAGACATTTCGCGAAAATTGCAGCGACTTTGACCAAATTCGCCTCCGCCAACGGGTCGCGGTGGATATGTCGGGCCGCAGCACCGCAACCCAGATGATCGGCGAAGATGTGGCCATGCCGGTGGCACTTGCTCCGGTTGGGCTGACCGGCATGCAATGCGCAGACGGAGAGATCAAAGCCGCCCGCGCGGCAGAGGCCTTTGGCGTGCCCTTCACCCTGTCGACCATGTCGATCAACTCAATCGAAGATGTGGCCGAGGCGACGACAAAACCCTTTTGGTTTCAACTCTATACCATGCGCGATCAGGACTATGTCAGCCGCCTGATCCAGCGAGCGAAGGACGCCAAATGCTCCGCGCTGGTGATTACACTCGACCTGCAAATCCTTGGTCAGCGGCATAAAGACCTGAAAAACGGACTTTCCGCCCCGCCCAAACTGACGGTGAAAACCCTTGCCAACCTTGCCACCAAATGGGGCTGGGGCCGCGAGATGCTGGGCGCCAAGCGGCGGCATTTCGGCAATATCGTCGGCCATGTGCATGGGGTGACCGACAACGCCGACCTTGGCGCATGGACGGCAGAACAGTTCGACCCCTCGCTTGATTGGGACAAGATCGCCAAGATCAAAGAGCAATGGGGCGGCAAGGTGATCCTCAAGGGCATCTTGGATGCCGAAGACGCGCGGATGGCGCTCAAAGTCGGGGCAGATGCGATCATCGTCTCCAACCACGGCGGGCGACAGTTGGATGGGGCGCTGAGTTCGATCCGCATGTTGCCCGAAATCCTCGACGCTGTGGGCGACCAGATCGAAGTCCACCTCGATGGCGGCATCCGGTCGGGTCAGGACGTGCTCAAAGCCATGGCGATGGGCGCCAAAGGCACCTACATCGGCCGCGCCTTTATCTATGGGCTGGGCGCGATGGGCCAACCGGGCGTGACCCGGGCGCTTGAGGTGATCCACCGCGAGCTGGACCTAACCATGGCGCTTTGCGGGGAAACCCAAATCG
This sequence comes from Sulfitobacter sp. LC.270.F.C4, assembly GCF_032922545.1. Classification (NCBI taxonomy): domain Bacteria; kingdom Pseudomonadati; phylum Pseudomonadota; class Alphaproteobacteria; order Rhodobacterales; family Roseobacteraceae; genus Sulfitobacter; species Sulfitobacter sp. LC.270.F.C4. The sequence goes on from NZ_CP136692.1 coordinate 2,864,341, forward strand.
CCAACCTCGGGCGGCACAATCTGCTGATCCCGCGTAATTTCGGCGGCGACTGGCAGGAATGGCCGCGCGATCCGGGCAAATGCTGATCTTTCTCAACCGCAACCTCACCTTTCTCGCCACGCCGAAAACCGGGACCACCGCCGTTGAAATGGCGCTGAAACCCGAGGCCGAGATCGTCTTTTCGCGCAGCCGCAAGCATCTGACCGCGCTGCGCTATCGGCGCCGCGTGCTGCCCTTTTTGCAAGAGACCTTTTCAGCCTCGCCCGAACCCTTGGCCGTGATGCGCGATCCCGTAGAGCAGATCCGAAGCTGGTACCGCTACCGCAGCCAGCCCCGGCTGGATGGCAAGAAGCTCAGCACCAAGGGGCTGACCTTCGAGGCGTACGCGTTGGAAGTGATCTCTGACGCGCCACCGCCGCGCGCGCAGATCGGCAGCCAGTTTGACTTTCTGACCTCGAACCAAGATGACCTTTTGGTGCAGCACCTCTTTGCCTATGAACGCCAGCCGGCCTTTCGCGATTTTCTGGCCGACAGGCTGGGGCGCGAGGTCAAGCTGAAGCCCAAGAACGTCTCCCCCGATCTGCCCGCACCCCTGTCAGGCGAGGTCGAATCTCGGCTCCGCACCGCGCGCGCCAAGGAGTTCGCTCTCTATGACCGCCTCATGGCAGAGGGTGGCTACCTGCAGACCCCGCAGGAATAGCGCCCCCGCTGCCCTTTTGCCCTTTCCAGCCGGGCAAAACCGGTCTATACGCGCGGCTTCACGCGGGAATACAGCCTTGGAGGATTCCCGCCCTAATCAATTGGAGACTAAAATGGCCGGAGAGATTCCTGATCTTGAAGCCCAGGTACGTACGGGGACAGGCAAGGGCGCCGCTCGTCAAGCACGTCGTGACGGCATGGTTCCTGGTATCGTATTTGGTGGTGACAACGAGCCGCTGCCGATCAATATCCCGTTCAACAAGCTGCTGACCCGTCTGCGTCAGGGCCGCTTCAAAGCGACCTTGTTCAACCTCAAGGTTGAAGGCCACGACGACGTTCGTGTGATCTGCCGCGACGTTCAGCGCCATGTTGTCAAAGACCTGCCCACGCACATCGACCTGATGCGCCTGAAGCGGACCACCAAGATCAACCTGTTCATCAACGTCGAAGTTAAAGGCGAAGAAGAATGCCCCGGCCTGAAAAAGGGTGGCGTGCTCACTCTGGTTCGTCCGGAAGTTGAACTGGTCGTGACTGCTGCGGACATCCCTGAGTTCGTAACCGTGGACATCACCGGCCTCGAAATCGGCGACAGCGCAACCATCAGCCGCGTTGACCTGCCCGAAGGTGCCAAGCCCACAATCGACCGCGACTTTGTTGTGGCCACGATTTCGGCTCCTGCTGGCCTTGCCGCGTCGGATGACGACGAAGACGAGACTGCAGCGGACGAAGTACCGACAACCGAAATGGGTCCGCCCGACGGTGAAGAATAAGCATCAGCCGCAAGGCAATGCTGGAACGGGGTCGCATCACGCGGCCCCGTTTTGCGTTTAGGGGGTGATTTCTTTAAAAGAAATCACTGCGGAATTTTCGAAAAAGCCCGGCACACAGCAGGCCATTCCATCCCCCTGCCCCGCTTGTTAAACTGCCGCAAAACCACAGGAGACCCCGCCCATGAAACTGATCGTCGGCCTCGGCAATCCGGGTGCGAAATACGCCCGAAATCGCCACAACATCGGCTTCATGGCGCTGGACCGCATTGCCGACGATCACGGCTTTGCCCCGTGGAAGGGCAAGTTTCAGGGCAGTGTCAGCGAAGGGCGTTTCGGCTCCGACCGGGCGGTGCTGCTTAAGCCCGAAACCTTCATGAACAACTCTGGCCAATCGGTGCAGGCGGCGATGAAGTTTTACAAGATCGACCCCGTGGATGTGATCGTCTTTCATGATGAACTCGACCTCGCCCCGGGCCGCGTGAAATGCAAGACCGGCGGCGGCCATGCGGGCCACAACGGCCTGCGCTCGATCCACGCGCATATCGGGGCAGAATATGACCGCGTGCGCATGGGCATCGGCCACCCCGGCCACAAGGACGCGGTCGCGGGCTATGTGCTGCGCGACTTCCCCAAAGCGGACGAAGGCTGGCTGGACGATGTGCTGCGCGGCGTCTCGGACGGGGCCGCCGATCTGGCGCGAGGCGACACCGGGCGCTTTATGAATGCCGTGGCGCTGCGCGTGGCCCCACCACGGTCGGGCACCGGCAGCAAGGGGCCAAAGAAACCCGCCGAAGCACAGCCAAAGCCCGCCCCCAGCAAGCCCGTCCCCAGCAAGCCCGAGCCGGAGGCAGAGGCCCAATCGCCGCTGCAAAAGCTGATGCACCGCTTTCGCTGAGCGCCCCAGTCTGACGTTCAGCCTGACGCCCAGCCTGACTGACGCAATGTCGGGCTGGCCCCCGCCCCTGCGCCGTGGTTCACTGAAACTGAACAGGGGGACATCATGCATACATTCGGAAAATGGCTTGGCCGGGTCTTTCTCGCGCTTTTGGTCGCGGCAGTGGTCATCGGACTTTGGAAGCGCGAAGAGATTGAGCGGCTTCTGGCGGTGAACTCTCTCTTCTCCGAAGAGAAGATCGTGCAGAACTTCAGCCATATGGACGGCGCGTTTCTTTCTGCCTCGATTTCGCGCGGGGACGGGCTGACCAGCGAACTTGCCTACGGCCCTGAGACCGAACTGCCCGATGCCGTCGACGACTGGATCGCGGCGCGCGATGTGACCGCGCTGGTGGTGCTGAAAGACGGTGCCATCGTCTATGAGAACTATTTCAAAGGCACCGGCCCCGAAGACCGCCGGATCAGCTGGTCGGTGGCGAAAAGCTATCTCTCGGCTCTGGTGGGCATCCTGCTGGAGGAAGGGCAGATCGCATCCCTCGACGATCCGGTCACGAAATACGCGCCCAATCTCAGAGGTAGCGCCTATGACGGGGCAAGCTTACGCAACGTGCTGCATATGGCCAGCGGCGTCACCTTCGACGAGGACTATCTCGACTACGATTCAGACATCAACCGCATGGGCCGGGTCGTCGCCTTGGGCGGCAGGCTGGATGACTTCACTGCCGAATTGACCGAGACTTTCACCCAGCCGGGCAGCCAGTGGCAGTATGTCTCGATCGACACCCATGTCATCGGCATGGTGGTGCGCGGCGCCACCGGACGCAGCGTGCCGGAGTTGCTGAGCGAAAAGGTCATCGCGCCCTTGGGTCTGGAACATGCGCCCTATTACATCGTTGATGGTTCAGGCACTGCCTTCGTGCTGGGCGGGCTGAACATGACCACACGCGACTATGCCCGCTTTGGCCAGATGTTTGCCCAAGGTGGCCAATGGAACGGCAAGCAGGTCGTGCCCGCAGACTGGGTGACAGCATCAACCAACCCCACCGCCCCCACTGCGGAGGGGCAGATCGGTTACGGCTACCAATGGTGGATCCCCGTGGGCGCGGCAGAGGGGGAATATATGGCGCGCGGCATCTATGGGCAGTACATCTATGTCGACACCGCCCGCGATGTCGTCATCGCCACCAACGCCGCCGACCGTAAATTCCGTGAGGCCGGGGTGGCGGAGCAGAATATTGAGATTTTCCGCGCGATCGCGACCTCCGTCTCTGGCGGGACCTAAGGCAGAAAGGGAAGATATGACACCCGACAGCAGCATCAACGTCCTGAACCAGCCCCTCGTGATCTGCGGGACCGACCCGGTGACGGGCTTCTTTCGCGACGGGCATTGCAACACCTGCGCGCAGGATCAGGGCAGTCATACGGTCTGCGCGGTGATGACGGCAGAGTTTCTGGCCTATTCGAAATATGTCGGCAATGATCTAAGCACCCCGCGCCCCGAATTCGGCTTTGTCGGGCTCAAGCCGGGCGATCCTTGGTGCCTTTGTGCCGCGCGTTTCTTGCAGGCCGCGGATGAGGGCTGCGCGCCGCGGGTGCACTTGGCCGCCACGCATCTGCGCGCGCTCGATATTGTGCCGCTGGACGTGCTGCGCGACCATGCCATCGACGAAAGCGAGGGATAATCATGCGCCTGCGCCTCCTGCCCCTTCTGCTGCTGTTGCCTGTCTCCGCATGGGCGGAAACCACGCTCCGCCCCGCCGATAGCGCCCGGCTGGACAACTTTGACGCTGCCTTTGGCGATGCCATGATGCAGGGCTTGGCGGGGGGCGAAGCGGGGGACGTGGCGGCCCTGACGCGCGCGCTCTCCGGGCAACCACAGGTCGCCTTTTCCGCCGATTTGCAGGGGGAATGGTCCTGCCGCACGATCAAGCTTGGCGGGATCAGCCCGCTGGTGGCCTATTCCCCGTTCAAATGCCGCTTCACCGCCAGTGATCGCGGGTTCACCTTTGAAAAGCTTACCGGCTCGCAACTGACGCGGGGGGAGATCACCCTGCGCGCGGGCCGTGCGATCTATGCTGGGGTGGGCTATGTCCGGGGCGAAACACCTCCCGATTATGCCGACCTGCCCGAAGATTTCACCTCTGGCGGCAAGGTGCAAAGCGACGTGGCGGTCTTTCAGCGGGTCAGCCCCACGCGGGCGCGGCTGTTGTTTCCGTCACCGGCTATTGAGAGCGATTTCGATATTCTGGAACTAACGCGCTAAGGCGCCACGCCGCCCTTAGGCCGCGTGGCAGAGTTGTAGCTTGGACTTCGGTCGCGGCATCAGCGCGTCGTCCATCAGGTCTTCGATAAATGTGCTCAAAAGCTGGGTCCGCCCGGTGACACCGGCCTTGCGATAAATCGCATTGGTCTGCGCCTTCACGGTCCCTTCAGAGGTGCCACGCATCTCAGCAATGTCGCGTGTATTCAAACCCTTAGTCAGGAAAATAGCCACGTCCCGCTCTGCCGGGGTGAGGTGCCATTCGCGAAAGTGTTCTTCGAGCACATCAGCGAATTCCACCGTACAATGACGCAGCGCCGTCTCTGCCCGCTCGGCGCGCTGGAGGCTCATTCGCAGGGCCATCCAGCCCAGAACGACCCCAAGGATCAGACCCAAAACCTGGATCCCTTTGTTCGGCCCAATGTCAGCCAGAGGGGTGCCAAAAAGCGTTACGCCCCGACCCTCCAGTGCAAAAACGAGCACGAAATAGACAGTGGCGTTAAACTGTAGAGCGGCGATAACCCACAGTGCGATCTTTTTCTTATTATTCATGGTGAAGCCTTGCCTTGGTATCCGCCGTATCTAACCGCGGCACACCGAAGTGCAAGGGATGGCGGCCATGCGCCATGATCAACCCTTAGTGATTTGGCACCCGCCCCGAAGGGCGAGTGCATTGTCTTGAGGCCAGTATAAGGGAGGCTTCGCTGGCCGGAAGATTTTTTTAGCGCAATGCCTTAGATGGCATCAGCCCGTATTTAGCGCGGGAAGCTGTTCACTTTCGCGGCGTCTTGCGCGGCGGGGAAAACGGTGACGGTGACGTCGGATGTGTCTTCGGCGCGGAAGCTGCCGCTGTTGAAGATGTCCAGTTTCACGTTGTCGACCGCGTCATTGCGGCTGGAGTAGGAAACGCCTGCATCCGCTTTGTCGTTATAGCCGATTTGCTGGCCTTCCATGCCTTGGGCGAAAGCAGCGGAACCTGCTGTTGCAAGGATCAGGGCGGTTGTTGCGAGTGTCTTTTTCATGTCGTGTCCTTTGGGGGGAAAGTTGGGGTCGCGCAGTGATCAGCGCGGGAAACGGTTGACCGAAGCGTCGCTCTGCGCGGTCGGGAAGACGGTGATGGTCACGTCGGACAGGTCTTCGGCGCGCAGGTTACCGGCTTTGAAGTTTTCCAGTTTGGTCTCATCCACAGCTTCGCTGCGGCTGGAGTAGGAAACGCCATTGTCGGTCTTGTCGTTGTAGCCGATGCGCTGGCCTTCCATGCCTTGAGCGAAAGCAGCGGTGCTTGCTGTGGCGAGGATCAGGGCGGTTGTTGCGAGTGTCTTTTTCATAGTCTTAGCCTTTCGGGGGAAAGTTGGGGTCGCGCGGTGTTTAGCGCGGGAAGCGGTTGACCGAAGCGTCGCTCTGCGCGGTCGGGAAGACGGTGATGGTCACATCGGACAGGTCTTCGGCGCGCAGGATACCGTCTTTGAAGTTTTCCAGTTTGGCCTCATCCACAGCTTCGCTGCGGCTGGAGTAGGAAACGCCATTGTCGGTCTCGTCGTTGTAGCCGATGCGCTGGCCTTCCATGCCCTGTGCGAAGGCGGCTGTGCCTGCTGTGGCAAGGATCAGTGCGGCGGTTGCGAATGCGTTTTTCATATCGTGTTCCTTTTCAGTCCCGGGGTGGGTTGCGAGCCGATCATCAGTGACGCGGCGTCGTTGGGATGACATGGAAAAGGGCATTCGAGGGGGTATTGGCTATCTGCCCCGGGTTTAAATCGGCCGATCTAAACCCCTGTAAGAGCGTCATAAACTTTGGTTTACGGAGCCATGGCAGAGCGAAAAACGAAGGGAAGATGCCTTAGCGTCAAGCCTGCAAGGGCGAAACAGAGTTTCGCGGGCAGGCGCGCGGGCTGTAGGCGGAGGCTAGCGGGTCTTTTCTCAATGTGAAAGTTTTTTCGCTTTTTTTTGGCAAAGAACTTCGCCCCCGGCGCAAAGTTTATGCGAAAATCGCGCGATTGGCTTCGGCCCAAAAAAACGGGCCCGCGTTTTCACACGGGCCCGTCAAATTCTAATCAGATTCGGAAGCGGATTTAGGCGAATTCACCCATGTCGAAGTCCAATGCCCGGGCGACGGTGAAGATATCTTTGTCGCCACGGCCACACATGTTCATCACCAGCAGGTGATCTTTCGGCAGTTCCGGCGCGATCTTCATCACATGCGCCAGCGCATGGCTGGGCTCCAGCGCCGGAATGATGCCTTCGAGGGAACAGCACAGCTGGAACGCTTCCAGCGCCTCACGGTCGGTGATCGAGACGTATTTCGCGCGGCCAATGTCGTGCAGCCACGAATGCTCTGGCCCGATGCCGGGATAGTCGAGACCCGCCGAGATTGAGAAGCCTTCGAGGATCTGCCCATCGTCGTCCTGCAACAGATAGGTGCGGTTGCCGTGCAGCACGCCGGGGCGGCCCCCGGTCAATGAGGCGCAATGCTCCATCTTCTCATTCACACCCTTACCACCTGCTTCGACGCCGATGATGTTCACCGATTTGTCGTCAAGGAACGGGTAGAACAGGCCCATCGCGTTCGACCCGCCGCCAATAGCGGCGATCAGCGTGTCGGGCAGACGGCCCTCGGCCTCCTGCATCTGCTCGCGGACTTCCTTGCCGATGATGCTTTGGAAATCGCGGACCATCGCCGGATAGGGGTGCGGCCCGGCCACGGTGCCGATGCAATAGAAGGTGTCGCGCACATTGGTCACCCAGTCGCGCAGCGCGTCGTTCATCGCATCCTTCAGCGTGCCACGGCCCGAAGTCACCGGCACCACTTCGGCGCCCAGCAGGCGCATGCGGAAAACGTTGGGCGCCTGACGCTCAACATCATGCGCGCCCATATAGACCACGCATTTCAGCCCGAACTTGGCACAGACCGTCGCCGTTGCCACGCCGTGCTGGCCCGCCCCGGTTTCCGCGATGATGCGTTTCTTGCCCATGCGGCGCGCCAGAATAATCTGGCCCAGCACGTTGTTGATCTTATGCGCGCCGGTGTGGTTCAGCTCGTCGCGTTTCATATAGACCTTGGCGCCGCCCAGATGCTCGGTCAGCCGTTCGGCGTGATAAAGCGGGCTGGGGCGACCGACGTAGTGGGTCCACAGATCATGCATCTCGGCCCAGAAACTGTCGTCGGTCTTGGCCTTCTCATATTGCTCTTCTAGCTCAAGAATGAGCGGCATCAGCGTTTCCGAGACAAAGCGCCCGCCGAAATCGCCGAAACGGCCCTGTTCGTCGGGGCCGGTCATGAAGCTGTTGAAAAGATCGTTGGCCATTGCGCCTCTCCTAGAATGTCGCGTCAGCCTTACCGCAGCCCGCCCCCATGCGCCACCATGAGTTTCGCCAAGCGGCTGCGGTCGGCGGCTAGTCGAAGAGTTTGAACAGCTCGCGTTTCAACGCATTCTCCAACTCATCCTTCACGATATCCTCGGTTGAGCGGCTGTCATCCGGCGAGATACTCAACTCTTCTTGGATTTTCTCGCGCACCACATCCTCGGCCCGCTGCTTTTCCTCGGCGAAATTCAAGTCGATCGCGGCGCGCAGATCGGCCTTGATCTCAGGGTCCGCCCATGGCCCGGTGATCCGCACCGGCACCGCCAGCCCGCCGCGCGCGGCATTGACGCGCAGCGCTTTGGGGGTGACGGTATAGTCGAGCGTCCGTGCGCCCAGATTGACCTGCCCCGCCCCGGTCGCGTTGAAGTTCGGCAGCAGCATCAGCAGATCGTCATTGCGCAACACGCCCCCGGCGATGTCGAATGTCGCCTCAACGGAATCGAACACCGTACTGCCGCCCTCGGCATCGACCGAGCCCAAGAGCGCATCCAAATCGATTCCGGCAATCGTGCCGCGCCCCATGCTCAGCGTCCCATTGCCACTGAGCGAGCGCATGATCGCGTCCAGCGATTGCCCGGAGCCGAGGAAAGACAGCGCCGCTGTCCCATCCCCAGTAAAGCGCGTCACCCCGGCGGTATCTTCCAGCAGGTCGCGCATCTGGACGCCCTGCGCCGTCAGCTTGCCGCCCACCGACAGGCCGCTGCGGTTGTTCATCACGAACTCGCCTGCGACCTTGCCGCCATAGGCGTTCATATCCTGCAGATCGAACACCATCCGCGCACGGTCATTGCGCAGCACGGCCCGTGTGGGCCCAAGAGCGAGTTGCCCGAGATCAATGCTCTCAGCGCTCAGCGCGATGTCGCCGTCGAAAGCCGCAAGCCAATCCGCGTTGATTTCCTGCCGAGACCACCCCTCCAGACCCGCCGTTGTCGGGCTACCGCTGCCGCCCGTCTCTGCCGTTTCGTCCGACAGGGCCGAGAGGTCCAACGCCCCGGTGCGCAGATTGGCGGTGATGCGCGGCGTGCCATTCAGCGCCAGATCGGCCTGCCCGGTCAGGCTGTTGCCGCCCAAGTCCACCGCGATATTGCGCAGCGCCAAACGCCGATCCGCCGTCAATGTCAGCCCACTGCGCAGATCGACTGACTGGCCCAACCCCCGTGGCAGCGTGACACCGCCCGCCCCGAAAGACGCCAGAAACCGCGCCGTATCGGGGCTATCGACCCGCAGATCCCCCGCCAGTGCACCATTGAGCGATCCGCGCCCGTCAAAAGAGATTTCGCCCCCGCGCGTCGCAACATCCGCGCGCAGCGGCTGCACGCCGCCCTCCAGAAAATCCGCAAAGCCTTCGATCCGCGCGGCAAGCTGAACCGCCTCCCCCGCCGGGGCCATGCTGGCGGTGATATCCGCGGCCCCGCCCCGCTCGGGCCAATCGAGCGCCAGATCGACACCTTCATAGCGCAGCACATCGGCCCCTTCGGCGTCATAGATCAGCGTGGCATCGGTCACCGTCAGCTTCTGAATGCTCAGGGGGCGGCGGCGGCTGGCGGTCGGTTCGCTCTGCGTCTCAATCCGCGCACCGCTGCTGCTGTCGGTGAACTGCCAACTCGCCCGCCCATCAAGGCGTTGCTCCAACCGGATCACCGGGCTTTGCGCCGCGATATTGGTAATCCGAATCTCGCCGCGCAAAAGCGCGCCTGCATCCACCCCAATCGCCGCATTCGCCGCCGTCAGCATCGCGCCCTTATCGGTCCAATCCGCATTGCCGACCTCAAGCCCGCCCGCGGTCACCCCCAGCACCGGCCAGAGCGTCACGCCCACATCGCCGGTGATCGACACCGCGCGCCCCGTCATTCGGCTGAGTTGGTCACTTGCGATCCGCGCGATCCGGTCACCCGGCAGCAAGAACAGCGACCCCAGCATGACCACAATGATCAGCAACAGCGCGCCGATACCGCGTATAATCCATCTCATGGCTCTCTCCTCCTGCCCGGCGGCTCTTTCCCCGCTCACTTGCATGCCTTATAGCGCAATGCATGAGCACAAACCCACCCAATCTGCGCCCCGACCTCGCCCCACAGGCGAAGATCAGCAACCCCGCCCGTCCCGGCCAGCCGACAATCGGCATGGTCAGCCTCGGCTGCCCCAAGGCGCTGGTGGATTCAGAACGCATTCTCACGCGGTTGCGCGCCGAGGGCTATGGCGTCTCGCCTGACTATGCGGGCGCGGATGCGGTGATCGTCAACACCTGTGGTTTCCTCGACAGCGCCAAGGCGGAAAGCCTCGACGCCATCGGCGAAGCGCTCAAGGAAAACGGCAAGGTCATCGTCACCGGCTGCCTGGGGGCCGAGCCTGACTATATCCGCGAACACCACCCCAAGATCCTCGCCGTGACCGGCCCGCATCAATATGAACAGGTACTCGACGCGGTGCACGGCGCGGTGCCGCCCAGCCCTGACCCGTTTATCGATCTGCTGCCCGCGCAACAGGTCTCGCTGACCCCGCGGCATTACAGCTACCTCAAGATTTCCGAGGGCTGTAACCACAAGTGCAAATTCTGCATCATCCCCGACATGCGCGGCCGCCTGCAAAGCCGCCCCGCCCATGCGGTGATGCGCGAGGCCGAGCGGCTGGTCGACAATGGCGTGAAGGAACTTCTGGTCATCAGCCAAGACACCTCCGCCTACGGGGTCGACATCAAACACGCCGAAGACCGTGGGCACCGTGCGCATATCACCGATCTCGCGCGTGATCTTGGCTCGCTTGGCGCTTGGGTACGCCTGCACTACGTCTACCCCTACCCCCATGTGCGCAAACTGATCCCGCTCATGGCCGAAGGTCTGGTGCTGCCCTACCTCGATATTCCCTTTCAACATGCCCACCCGGATGTGCTGAAGCGCATGGCGCGGCCTGCGGCGGCGTCCAAGACGCTGGATGAGATCGCCGCATGGCGCGATACCTGCCCCGACATCACCCTGCGCTCGACCTTCATCGTCGGCTATCCGGGCGAGACTGAGGCCGAGTTCCAGACCCTGCTCGATTGGCTTGATGAGGCGCAACTCGACCGGGTCGGGTGCTTTCAATATGAAAACGTCGAAGGCGCGCGGTCCAACGCCCTGCCCGACCATGTCGCGCCAGAGGTCAAACAAGACCGCTGGGATCGCTTCATGGAAAAGGCGCAGGCCATTTCCGAGGCCAAGCTCGCCGCCAAGGTCGGCAAGCGCATCGACGTGATCGTTGACGAGATCGACGAAGACGCTGCCACCTGCCGCACCAAGGCCGACGCGCCTGAGATCGACGGCAACCTTTTCATCGACGAGGATTTCCAGAACCTCAAAGTCGGCGATATCGTCACCGTTGAAGTCGAAGAAGCAGGCGAATACGACCTTTGGGGACGTCAGATCACCTGACGCCCCCCGGTGGCCGATCAGGCGTAGGCGCCCGCCGAATAGGTTAGCTCATAGCTGTGGCTGTAAAGCTCGAACACGATGCCAAAGGGGTCTTCGACATAGACCATGCGGTAGGGTTTCTCGCCCGGGAAATACTCCCGCACAGGCATCCGCTGCTTGCCGCCCGCCGCGACGATCCGCTCCAACAACCCTTCAACATCCGGGTCTTGGATGGCAAAATGGAACGTGCCGTGGCGCTTGTGCTCCATCTTTTCTTCGGGGGCGTAATTGCCGGGGAATTCAAAGATTTCGATGCCGATGCCATCTGCCGTGGCAAGATGGGCAATGCGCAGCGATCCCCAGCCGGGGCCGAAAACATCGGTGCACATGACGCCGATGGCCGTGTCTTCTTCTACCGCTTCGGTGGGCTGCATCACGATGTAAAAGCCCAACACTTCGGAATAGAATTTAACCGCAGCGTCGAGGTCCGGCACGGATAGGCCGATGTGGGAAAAGGTACGGGGGGTGGTCATGGGGTATCTCCTGTTTGCGTTGAGCTTGAGATAGACAGGCACGCCCCACATATGAAATTATCAAACCTCATCTAAATCATAACGAAACGTTTGATATGCTGAATGCCACTTGGCTTGAGACCTTCACCACCCTTTGCGAGGCGGGCCATTTCACCCGCACGGCAGAGCGGCTCAACATGACGCAGCCCGGCGTGTCGCAGCATCTGCGCAAGCTTGAGGATCAACTGGGCCAGCCGCTGATCGCGCGCGAGGGGAAAAGTTTCACCCTGACCCCGGCCGGTGAAGCGCTGTTGGAGACCGGCCTTGCCCGCCGCCGCGAAGAGCAGCGGCTGCGCGAACGGATCGCCACCGATCTGCCCGACTGCGGCGTGGTGCATATCGCCTGCTCCGGCAGTTTCGCCATATTGCTCCAGCCCCTGCTGCTAGAGTGGATGGCCAACGCGCCGGACCTCTCCCTGCACCTCGAAGCCGCACCCCAAGCCACGATCCGCGCCGGGTTGCTGGATGGGCGGTTCGATCTGGGCGTGCTCGCCGATGATCCCGCCCATGCCAGACTGGAAGCCCAGCACCTGGGACGCGAGGAACTTTGCCTTGTTCTACCGGTTAATGCATTGGAACAGATAGAAAGTTTCGCCGATCTTGAAGCGCACGGCTTCATCGCGCATCCCGATGGCTTTGCCTATGCCGACGATCTGTTGCAGTTGAATTTTCCGGGCAGCTATCCGGGGGCCGACCGGATCCGCCTGCGCGGCTACGTGAACCAAATCGGCCAGATTCCGGCGGCGGTGGCGCGGGGGGTGGGCTACACGCTTTTGCCCCGCAGCGGGGTCGAGACTTTTGCCGCGAAGGACGAGCTTCGGCTGCTGCCTCTGCCCAAACGGCGCTGGCATGATCTTTGGCTCGCTTCGCGTCGCGGACGGCCCTTGCCTGCCCGAATGCGCAGAGCGGCAGAGCTTATCGGCGAGGCCGCAGCGACACTCCAATAGGCTTACATTTCGCCGATATTGTGGAACCAAACCACCCCGCTACTAGATATACCATCAAGGAAGGGCGCGACTACGGAGAGACTTGAACTTGTTCCCTTTCTGTTCTATATGTAGAACGCAGTAGCAGAGGAATGACCACATGTCTTTTCAACCTCAGTTTCCCGGCATCTTCGACCCCGACCAACAGGGTCGCCCGCCGCGCGGCAGCGACAGTGCACAGCCCAAACAGGCCGACCGCCGCATGCCCGCGACCGAAAAGCAGATGCAATACGCCCGGACCCTTGCCAAGAAAACGGGCAGCGCGTTGCCCGAAGGGATCGAGGGTGACCGCACGGCGGTGTCAGAATGGATCGACGCCCATAAACCGCAAGCGCTAGAGGGGCCTTTCGCCGCCTACCCGTCTGCCAAACAGGTCGCCTTTGCCGAACGCATCGCGCGCTTGAAACGCCGCGATGTGCCGCAGGAGTGTTTTCGCGACAAAACCCTGATGTCGCGCTGGATCGACGGCAACAAACCGCGCTGATCCGTCGGGCCGCCCGATTGACGCGGCGTCACCTATGGCATGGCAGAACGACGCTGCTACCTTTTCGGCATGGCTTATCCGACTTCCACTTCTGAGACCTTGGCTGATGGCACAGTGCATCTGCTCAGCCTCGGATTTGCTATCCCTGCCAGCATCTTTCTGATGATGCACGCCGCAGGTCAGGAGGGCACGCTGACCGCCACCGTGATCTATGCGGCGTGTATCCTTGCCTCCTTCACCGCCTCCGCCGTCTACCACCTGCTGCCCTTCGACCGCAGTCGCGCTTTTCTGGGCCGTGTCGACCACGCGGCGATCTATTTCAAGATCGCGGGCACTTACACGCCGCTTGTCATGGTGATCGGCTCGGGATTTGCCTACGGCATTTTGGGCGTGGTCTGGGCGCTCGCGGTGATCGGCGCGGTGGCAAAGCTCTGGTTCTGGCGCACCGATGCGCGGGGGTCACTGGCGCTCTACCTCGGGATGGGGTGGCTCTCGGTCCTGTTGATCTACCCGATGTGGCACAATTTGCCCGGTGCCGCCTTGGCGCTGGTGGCCGCGGGCGGGCTAACCTATTCGGCGGGCACATTGATCTATGCCCACCCCGGCATGCGCTATCAAAATGCGATCTGGCATGTCTTTGTGTTGATCGCCACGGCCTGTTTCTTTGCCGCGATTGCACTGAGCCTTTAGGCCGCCACCGCATCCAGATAGGCCCGCACGCAGGTCTGGACATGGCGAAACCGATCTCCGCCCAGATGTTTGCCGCCGTACCAACGGGTGACGACGATAAGGTGATCTTCCAGCCCTTCCCGCTCCAGCATGCGCAGGATCACCATCCCGGCACCGGATTCGCCATCATCCCCTTTCAGCGGGCCGCCGTCTGAGAACAGCACCGCCCATGTGTTATGCGTGGCCTTGGCGTAGGATTTCTCGCGCTTGAGGTCTTTTAACGCGGCGTCGACCTCGGCACGATTGCGCGCGGAACAGCCCGACACCGCGTATTTCGATCCGCGGTCGTTCAGTACCTGTCCCAATTTGCGCAAACCGTCACAGCCCCGCCATGGTGCGCCGCACGATATCGATCCGCGAACTGTTGGGCGGATGCGTGCCAAGGAAACGGTCGCCGGGATCGGGAATGCGGGTAAAGAATTCCGCCCCCCGCAACGGATTATAGCCCGCCCGCGCGGTGATGATCGTGCCAAGGGCATCGGCCTCAAGCTCGAAGTCCTTGGAGTACCGCCGCGCGCCGACCTCAGCACCCAGTTCCTGCGCCGTGCGCACAGCGGTCGCGTCCCCACCGCTTAGCGTGGCGATCCCGGCAAAGATCACCGCGCCCGCCATGGCGTTTTGCTGCTGGCGGCCAATATGGCCCGCGATGTGATGCGCGGCCTCATGGCCCAGCACGAAGGCCAGCTCGTCTTCGTTGCGGGCATCGGCAATCAACGCCAAGGTAAAGGCGACAATCGGGCGGCCGTTTTTATCTAACGTTTGAAAGGCGTTGGCAGGCTGGCCGGGGCGATCATCGACCACGATATTGAAGTCGCAATTCATCCCCGTGGTGCGGTTGCGGCACTCCCGCTCGGCCACGGGCTCAAGCGTGCGAACCACCTGCACAAAGCTCCGCGCGGCGGCGTTCGCGCTTAGCCGTGGGCCCGACTGCCCAGTGGTCTGCTGCCCGGTGGTCTGCGGCCGGTCGACCTGGATCGGCCCTGTCTGAACCGGTGCCACCTCGCAGGCCGAAAGCAGGGCGATGACGGCAAATGCGCCAAGGGCATTCAACAATTTCACGGCAAGTCCTCGCTCGGTTTTTCCTCGCCCACCTGTCTATCATGACGCCCCGGCGCTGCCACCCCCGTTCACAGAGCTTTGACGTCCCAACGGCGGTCTTGCGCTTGCGAGCACAAAGCCTAATGTGCCCTCATGTTTACCATCGAGCACGAATTCGACGCCACCGTCATCACCCTGATCGACGAATCCGACGCCCCCCTGCGCGAGGACGTGATTGTCTCTGCTTTTGCAGGACAGATCACGATCGAGCAATGGGACGCGCGCACTGACCGTGTGGTCAAGATCACCCTGTCCCCCGCGCAGCTGAGCGATCTGACGGCGGCATTGAACCTGCCCGAGGGCATCTACCGCAGCAATTCCTAAGGATCGTCACATGGCCACCGGCACAGACATCAAGACCTATTTCAACGGCGCATGGCACGACGGCGATCTGCCCACCATCAAGGCTGCCGATCACGGCGCATGGCTCGGCACCACCGTCTTTGACGGGGCGCGGCTGTTTGACGGGCTGGCCCCCGATCTTGAGGCGCATTGCGCGCGGATCAACCGCTCTGCCCGGGCCCTCATGATCACCCCCACGGTCGAGACCGAGGACATGATCGAGATGTGCCGCGAGGGGCTGAAGAGTTATTCGCGCGATCAGGCGGTCTATATCCGCCCGATGTATTGGGCGCTGGCGGGCGATGAGTTGGGCATCGTGCCGCGCGAAGGTGCGACCGGCTTCGCCATCAGCCTTGAGGCGATCCCCATGGCCCCGCCAGAGGCCGCAACCACCCTCACCCGCACCCGCTTCCGCCGCCCGGTGCTGGAGGACAACGTGGTTAACGCCAAAGCAGGCTGTCTCTATCCCAACAACGCCCGGATGATGGTCGAGGCGCGGTCCAAAGGTTTCGGCAACGCGCTGGTGGCCGATGCCATGGGCAATGTCGCCGAAAGCGCCAGTGCGAACGTGTTCATGGTCAAGGATGGCGAGGTCTTCACCCCCATTCCAAATGGCACGTTCCTTGCCGGGATCACCCGCGCACGGCATATGTCGAACATGCGCGACGCGGGCATGAAGGTGCATGAGACCGTCCTCAGCTTTGACGATTTCCATGCCGCCGATGAGGTGTTCCTGTCGGGCAATATGATGAAGGTCACCCCCGTCCGCGCCTTTGACGACACGCAATATGGCACCGGGGACAACCAGAACCCGGTGACCCGCCGCGTGCGCGAAATGTATTGGGATTGGGCCGCAAGTCAGCGCGGCTGAAGGTCCGGGCGGCAGCGGCGCGCGAAACCAATTGCCAGCGTCGTCCGCCCGCGCCATGATCGTACCGCACCGGGAGGAGGTGCGGAGAGAGGGTTTGATGCGGAAATTCCTAGTGGTGCTGGACGATAGCACCGAATGTTTGAATGCCATGCGCTTTGCCGCTCTGCGCGCGGCGCGCACCGGGGGCGGCGTGGCCGTCCTGTCGGTGATCCCGCCCGAAGAGTTCAACCATTGGATCGGCGTCGGCGACCTGATGCGCGAAGAGGCCCGTGAGCGGATCGAGGTGCATTTCGAGGTCTTCGCCAAATGGATGCGCGACAAACAAGGCGTCGATCCTGAGTTGATCATCCGCGAAGGTGAGCCCACGGATGAGATCATCCAACAGCTTTCAGATGACCCAGACATCGGCGTGCTGGTGCTCGGCGCCAGCGGCGACCGCAAGAAAGGCCCCGGCCCGCTTGTTACGCAATTGTCGCGCTCTGCCGGGGCTCTGCCTGTGCCGATCACCATCGTGCCCGGCGATCTCAGCAAGGAACGGCTCGAAGCGATCACTTGACCGCCGCCCACGCCTGACCCAGCCCTGCATCCCGCCCCTCCGTGTGGGCCACACACAATTTAGAACGGTTCTAAACCTTGACTTGCCGCCCGCGCAGGCGCATATCAGAACCCACGCCGAAAGCGAGGTACACCCCATGTTCATCCAGACCGAATCCACTCCGAACCCCGCAACGCTCAAGTTCCTGCCGGGTCAGACCGTGCTGGAGATGGGCACCGCCGATTTCCCGACCCCCGATGCCGGGGCGACATCGCCGCTGGCCCAACGGCTCTTTTCCGTTGAGGGTGTGACGGGCGTGTTCTTCGGCACCGATTTCGTCACCGTGACAAAGCAAGACGCGGTGGAATGGGACCATGTGAAACCCGCCCTGCTGGGCGCGATCATGGAACATTTCCAATCCGGTGAGCCGGTCATGGCCTCTGACCACCAGCCCACATCGGGCCACGCCGCCCATGATGGCGAGGACGGTGAAATCGTCGGTCAGATCAAAGAGTTGCTCGACAGCCGCGTGCGCCCTGCCGTGGCCCAAGATGGCGGCGACATCACCTTTCACGGGTTTGAGCGTGGCGTTGTCTATCTGCACATGCAAGGCGCCTGCGCGGGCTGCCCCTCGTCCACTTTGACGCTGAAAATGGGCATCGAAAACCTGCTGCGCCACTACATCCCCGAGGTGACAGAGGTTCGTCCGGTTGCCTGACCATCGCGCAAGCGGGCCGCTCATTCTGGCCTTCGACACATCGGCCGCGCATTGCGCGGCCGCTTTGCTGTCGGGCGACCGGGTATTGGCGGCGCGCGTGGAGCCGATGACCAAGGGCCAAGCCGAACGGCTGTTGGTGCTTTGCGAGGAACTGCTGAGTGACGCGGGGGTGGCCTACGCCGATCTTGACGCGCTTGGCGTTGGCATCGGTCCGGGCAATTTCACCGGCATCCGCATTGCCGTCTCCGCCGCGCGTGGGTTGGCGCTTGGCCTTGGCATTCCGGCGGTCGGGGTCGATGCCTTTGACGCATTGCGCGAGGGTCACGATGGCCCCTGCGCCTGCGCTGTGGATGCACGGCGCGATCAAGTCTTCCTCCAAGGCTATGACAACGCAGGCATTTCCGCCCCCGCCCTTTACGACGCATCCGGTCTTCCGGCCTTCACCGGCCCCCTCATCGGCGCGGGCGGAGAGCCCCCCGCCATGCCGGTGGCCGAAGCCATCGCCCGCATAACGGCCCGCCGTTTCGCCGACAGTCCAGCCCGCCCCGCGCCGCTTTACCTGCGCCCCGCCGATGCCGCCCCGGCGCGCGACGCGGCCCCGGTGCTGCTGCCGTGACACCAGCCGCGCTTGCGGCCCTCCACGCCGCTGCCTTTACCCAAGACAGGCCGTGGCAGGAGGCAGAGTTCGCCAGCCTGCTGGACAGCCCCTTCGTGCAGCTTTTCACCCGCCCCGGTGGCTTTGCCCTGACCCGCACCATCGCGGGCGAATCTGAACTGCTCACCCTCGCCGTCGACCCTGCCCGGCAGCGCCAAGGGCTGGGCCGCGCCCTTCTGCACGACTGGTTGGCGGCCCTGCCGGCCGACTGTGACAGCGCCTTTCTTGAGGTTGCCGCCGACAATCTGCCCGCCCGCGCGCTCTATGCGAATGAAGGCTTTGCCCAAATTGCCACCCGCCGTGCCTATTATGCGCGCAGGGGTGTGGCGGCGGTCGATGCCTGCATTCTGCGGCGCATGTTGACCCGTGGTCACTGTGGCGATCCCGCCGCCCTGCCCGCAAAAAGCGGTTGACCCTACCCCCTGCCTGCGCCCTAAATTACACCTGATCATATGATCCACAAACGCCGTGGCGGCAGCACCTGCCCGACCGCCCGGCACCACAAACCGGGAGACGATAAATGACCCTCATGACGAAATTCCTCGGCGCAGCCGCAGGCTTGGCCCTGACATCGGGCGCCGCGCTGGCCGAACCCGCGCTGATCTTTGACCTCGGCGGCAAGTTCGACAAAAGCTTCAACGAAGCGGCCTTCAACGGCGCGACCCGCTGGGCCGAAGAAACCGGTGGCAAATTCGCCGAGATCGAAATGCAGTCCGAAGCGCAGCGTGAGCAGGCTCTGCGCCGCTTCGCCGAATCCGGTGCCAACCCGATCATCACCATGGGTTTCGCCATGGCCGATCCGCTCTCGACAGTGGCCCCTGATTATCCCGACACGAAATTCGCCGTGGTCGACGTGAACTGGCTCGACCTGCCCAACGTCCGTCAGGTCAGCTTTGCTGAGCATGAAGGGTCCTACCTTGTCGGCGTGATGGCCGCGATGGCATCTGAGTCGAATACCGTCGGCTTTGTCGGTGGCATGGACGTGCCGCTGATCCGCCACTTTGGCTGCGGCTATGCCCAAGGCGTCATGGCGACCAACCCCGATGCCAAAGTCATCGCCAACATGACGGGCACAACCCCCGCCGCTTGGAACGACCCGGTGAAGGGGTCTGAGATCACCAAAGCCCAGATCAACCAAGGCGCTGACGTGGTCTACGCCGCAGCAGGCGGCACCGGCGTGGGCGTGCTGCAAACCGCCGCCGACGAAGGCATCCTGTCGATCGGCGTGGACAGCAACCAAAACCACCTGCACCCGGGCAAAGTCCTGACCTCGATGCTGAAACGTGTCGATGTCGCGGTCTATGACGCGATGATGGCGGGCGAAGACCTCGAAGTTGGCGAAGTCGTGACCCTCGGCCTTGCCGAAGAAGGTGTCGGCGTCGCCATGGACGAGCATAACGCCGATCTCGTGACCGAAGAAATGAAGGCTGCCGTAGACGAAGCGCGCCAGAAGATCATCGACGGCGAGATCAAAGTGGTTTCCTACTACGAGAATGACAGCTGCCCGGCGCTGGACTTCTGAACTTAGATTAACCAAAATGACCACAAGGGCCGCGCCGTTCCACCGGCGCGGCCCTTTCCGAACATGACAGCGTGACACGGACAAAGATGGCTCATTTCCAGATCAAGGGCCGCCACGCCCGCAGGACCTTTTGATATGACCGATACCGCCCCCGCAACCGGCACTGCCCCCGCTACCGGCACCGCGCCAGCGATCGAACTCAAAGGCATCTCCAAAGCCTTCGGCCCTGTGCAGGCAAACAAAGACATCTCGATCCGCGTGATGCCCGGCACGATCCACGGGATTATCGGCGAAAACGGCGCGGGCAAATCGACGCTGATGTCGATCCTCTATGGCTTTTACAAAGCCGACGCGGGTGAGATTTTCATCAGTGGCAAAAAGACCGAGATTCCCGACAGCCAAGCCGCCATCTCGGCGGGCATCGGCATGGTGTTCCAGCATTTCAAGCTGGTCGAGAACTTCACCGTGCTGGAAAATATCATTCTGGGCGCCGAAGATGGCCGCCTGCTGAAGCCCTCGCTCTCCAAAGCCCGCAAAACACTGATCAGCCTGTCTGAGGACTACGGCCTCAATGTCGATCCCGACGCGCTGGTGCAGGACATCGGCGTCGGCATGCAGCAGCGCGTGGAAATCCTCAAGGCGCTCTACCGGCAGGCCGACATTCTGATCTTGGACGAGCCTACCGGCGTGCTGACCCCTGCCGAAGCCGACCAGCTATTCCGCATCCTCGGGCGCCTGCGATCTGAGGGCAAAACCATCATCCTCATCACCCACAAGCTGCGCGAGATCATGGAGATCACCGACACCGTGTCGGTCATGCGCCGGGGCAAGATGACCGCGACCGTGAAAACCGCCGAGACCTCGCCGCCGGAACTGGCCGAGCTGATGGTCGGGCGTAAGGTATTGCTCCGCGTGAATAAAAAGCCTGCCACACCGGGCGATGTGATCCTTGATGTCAAAGGTCTGCGCGTGGTTGACGACAAGGGCGTCGAGCGTCTGCGCGGCATCGACCTGCAGATCCGCGCGGGCGAAGTGCTGGGCCTTGCGGGTGTTGCGGGCAACGGCCAATCCGAACTTCTCGAAGTGCTGGGCGGCTATGCCGATGGCACCGGCAGCGTCACGCTAAACGGCACGCCGCTGGACCTTTCGGGCAAGAAATCCGACGGCCAATCGCGCCGCGCCCGCGGCGTGGCCCATGTGCCCGAAGACCGCCAGCGCGAGGGTCTGATCATGGATTTTCAGGCGTGGGAGAACAATGTCTTCGGCTACCACCACGACGACCGCTTCAACAGCGGGCTGCTGATGGACCACGCGGCCATCCGTGCCGATGCCGAAGACAAGATGGAACGCTTTGACGTGCGCCCGCCCGACCCGACGCTGGCGGCCAAGAACTTCTCGGGCGGGAACCAGCAAAAGATCGTTCTGGCCCGGGAGATCGAGCGCAACCCCGACCTGTTGCTGATCGGCCAGCCCACACGCGGCGTCGACATTGGCGCGATTGAGTTCATCCACGAGCAGATCATCGCCCTGCGCGATCAAGGCAAGGCGATCTTGCTGGTCTCGGTCGAACTCGAAGAAATCCTTGCCCTGTCGGACCGCATTGCAGTGATGTTCGACGGGCAGATCATGGGCGAACGCGCCGCCGACCAGACCGACGAGAAAGAACTGGGGCTGCTCATGGCTGGCATCACCGACACCGAAAACGAACACAGCGTGGCCGAGGTCGAAGCCAATCTCGCCCGCGCCGGCGGCGACGCCAGCAAGGAGGTCTGAAATGGACGTGATGCCAAAATGGGCCGAGGTGATCCTCGTGCCGCTGATCTCTTTGTTGCTGGCCGCCCTGCTCTCGGCGCTGGTGATCCTTGCCATCGGTGAAGACCCGATTGCCGCCGTGACACTGATGGTCAAAGGCGCGCTCGGCTCAACCTATGGCTGGGGCTACACACTTTATTACGCGACCAACTTCATCTTCACCGGCCTTGCCGTTGCCGTGGCCTTTCACGCGCGGCTGTTCAACATCGGGGGCGAAGGTCAGGCAATGCTGGGCGGTTTGGGCGTCGCCATTGCCGCGCTCTATATCCCTTGGCCGCATTGGACGCTGGCGCTGATCGGCTGCGGTGTGATGGCCGGGCTTTTGGGCGCGATCTGGGCCGCGATCCCCGGCTGGTTGCAAGCCAAACGCGGCAGCCACGTCGTGATCACCACGATCATGTTCAACTTTATCGCCGCCGCCCTGCTGAACTACGTTCTGGTCAACGTCATGCGCCCGCCCGGCAGCATGGACCCGGCCAGCGCGCGCTTTCCCGAGGCCGTGCATCTGCCCACGTTGCATGAATTGCTGGCCCCGCTTGGCATTGCCTTTTCCAAGTCCGCCCCCGCCAACGTCTCACTGCTCGTCGCCACCGCGGCCTGTATCGTGGTCTGGCTGCTGATCTGGCGCACCCGTCTGGGCTATGAAATCCGCGCCTATGGCCATTCGCAACCTGCCGCCAAATACGCGGGCATCTCGCCCGTGCGCATCACCATGGTCACGATGATCATCTCGGGCGCGCTGGCGGGGCTGATGGCGATCAACAACGTCATGGGCGAAAGCGAACGTCTGGTGCTGAACGCGACCGAGGGCGCAGGCTTTATCGGCATCGCCGTCGCGCTGATGGGCCGCAGCCACCCGGTTGGCGTCTTCTTTGCAGCGCTGCTCTTTGGTTTCCTCTATCAAGGTGGTGCCGAACTGGCCCTCTGGACCTCGATCCCGCGCGAATTGATCGTCGTGATCCAAGCGCTGGTGATCCTCTTTACTGGCGCGCTCGACAACATGGTGCGGATGCCGCTGGAGCGTCTTTTCCTTATGTTCCGCCGCCCCGGCCCCCCTGCCAATTCCGCTGACAGCGAGCCCAAACCCGGCCCCCGCAGCGCCCAGTCGGAGAGCGCGGAATGAGCCCCTATACCCCCCTGAGAAAGCGGGTCTGACCTATGGACTATATCACGCTCATCCAATTGCTCGACAGCACCGTTCGGCTGGCCACGCCGCTGCTTTTGGCCTGTCTTGCCGGTCTTTTCTCCGAACGCGCGGGCGTCTTTGACATCGGGCTTGAGGGCAAGATGCTGGCGGCGGCGTTCTTTTCCGCCGCGGTGGCATCGCTCACCGGGTCGGTCTGGCTTGGCCTTGCGGCGGGCATCGCCTCTTCGCTGGCACTCAGCGCTGTCCACGGGCTGGCCTCGATCACCTTCCGTGGGAACCAGCTCATTTCTGGCGTGGCGATCAACTTTCTCGCCGCGGGCATGACGGTGCTGATTGCCCAAGACTGGTTCGCCCAAGGCGGCCGCACACCCTCGCTCTTTGGCGGCGCACGGTTCGAGCCGATCACCCTGCCCTTTGCCGAGGCCGTGGCCGACGTGCCCTTCATCGGCCCCTTCTACGAAGAGCTGATCTCGGGCCATTCGATCCTTGTCTATGCCGCCTTCCTCGCCGTGCCGCTGACATGGTGGATCCTGTTCCGCACCCGCTTTGGCCTGCGCCTGCGGGCGGTGGGTGAAAACCCTGCCGCCGTGGACACCGCTGGCGTCTCGGTCGTCGGTCTGCGCTATGCCGCCGTGGCCATCGCCGGGCTGCTCTGTGGCGTGGCTGGGGCCTACCTCAGCACCGCGTTGCAGGCGGGCTTCGTCAAAGACATGTCGGCAGGCCGTGGCTTTATCGCGCTGGCCGCGCTGATCTTTGCCAAGTGGCGCCCTTGGTACGCGCTCTGGGCCACGCTGCTCTTTGGCCTTTTCGGCGCGCTGGAAACCCGGCCTGACGTGATCCAGTCGGTCATCGGCATCAAGGTGCAGGGCCAGCTTCTGGGCGCACTACCCTATCTGATGACGGTGGTGATCCTCGCAGGCTTCGTCGGCAAGGCGATCCCGCCCCGCGCGGGCGGCGAACCCTATGTGAAAGAACGCTGACATCCCCCTCCGGCCCTTGCACCCGAGGGCCGGATCGGCGCAACCTATCTCAGTGGTCGCCTCATCGCGGCAAGCTATGTTGAAAAGCGCGGCCGTTCGGGGCTAGGAAACGTCATGCAAATCTACCTGCCCATCGCCGAAGTTTCGGTTAACGCCTTTCTCCTTCTGGGATTGGGCGGCATTGTGGGCATCCTGTCGGGCATGTTCGGCGTCGGCGGCGGGTTTCTGATCACGCCGCTTTTGTTCTTTGTGGGCATCCCCCCTGCCGTGGCCGTGGCCACCTCGACCAACCAGATCGTCGCTTCGTCTTTTTCGGCCCTGCTGGCGCATCTCAAACGGCGCACGGTGGACTTCCGAATGGGCTGGGTGCTGCTGGCCGGGGGTCTTGTCGGCTCGGGCATCGGCATGTTCATCTTTAACTACCTGAAATCGCTGGGTCAGGTCGATCTGCTGGTGACCCTTTGCTACGTGATCTTTCTGGGCATCATCGGCGGGCTGATGTTCTTTGAATCGCTCCGCGCGATCCGCCGCACCCGCAAGGGCGGGCGCGTGCAGCGCAAGAAACACTACTGGGTCCACGGCCTGCCAATCAAAATGCGGTTTCGGGTATCGGGGCTTTATATCTCGGTGATCCCCCCGGTGCTTGTCGGCGCGGCGGTTGGGATGCTCTCGGCCATCATGGGCGTCGGCGGCGGGTTCATCATGGTGCCCGCGATGATCTACCTGCTCGGCATGCCCACCAAAGTGGTGATCGGCACCTCGCTGTTGCAGATCATTTTCGTGACCGGTTTCACCACCATGCTGCACGCCACCACCAACCAGACGGTCGACATCGTGCTGGCGGTGCTTTTGCTGGTCGGTGGCGTGCTGGGCGCGCAGGTTGGCACACGGATCGGCGTGCGGATGCAGGCCGAACAGTTGCGCATCTTGCTGGCGGTGCTGGTCCTCGCGGTCTGCGGCAAGCTGGCGCTCGATCTGCTGCTGGAACCGTCCGAGCTTTATTCCCTCAGCCCGGTGGCGGCAGAATGATCCGCGCAGTTCTCGCATTCGCTGGCCTGATGTTCACCGCGCTCACCGCCGCGGCGGAAGAGGAGATCGTGCTGGGCCTCAGCCAAGCCGAAGTCTCTATCACCACCAATTTCGACGGGTCCGAAATCCTTGTCTACGGCGCTGTCAAACGTGAAACGCCAATCCCTGAGGGCGCGCCGCTTGAGGTGGTCGTGACCGTCTCTGGCCCCTCGACCCCGATCATGGTGCGGCGCAAGGAACGGCGCTTTGGCATCTGGGTCAACACCGACGCGGTTGAGGTCGACCGCGCGCCGAGTTTCTATGCCGTAGTCACCTCTGGTCCGCTGTCCGAAGTGCTCAAACGCATCGAAGACCTGCGCCACCGCATTTCCATCCCCCGCGCCATCCGCTCTGTCGGCGCCCCGATGGAGATCGCGGACCCGACCCAGTTCACCGATGCGCTGATCCGCGTGCGCAAGGATGCCAACCTCTACCAAGTCATCGAAGACGGCGTGAAGGTCGATGAACAGACCCTCTTTCGCGCCGCCGTTGCGCTGCCTGCCTCGCTCACCGAGGGCGCCTATGACACGCGGATTTTCCTGACCCGTGGCGGCGATGTGGTGGCGCAATATGAGACGGTGATCGACGTGCGCAAAGTCGGGATGGAACGGTGGCTGTTCAACCTCGCCCATGAGCAGGCGTTTATCTACGGGCTGCTGTCGCTCTTTATCGCCATTTCTGCAGGCTGGGGCGCCTCTGCCGTCTTCGGGTTGCTGCGCCGCTAAGCCGCGCCATCCTCGGTCGCCTCAAGCGTCAGCGCGGCTGCCGGGGCGGCACGCAGATCGTCGACGCGCAGCGGGCCGGATGGTTTGCTTAGGCGGTTGCGCACCACCCAAATCAACCGCTCCTGCGCGCGGGTGATGGCGACATAGGCAAGCCGTTTCCACAGCGGTTGCCCGGCCTCAGAGCGCCCCATCCGCGCGGCCGCATAAAGATCGGGCGCAAAGACCTGCACGTTCTCCCACTGGCTGCCCTGCGCCTTGTGGATCGTCACAGCAGCGCCGTGCAGAAACGTGGCCCCCATACGCGCGGCGAAGGGAATAAAGGGTTCTTCCTCATCCGGCTTTTCGATTTTCACGATCGACGCCGCGCTGACCTGCGGGTCTTCGGCACCGATGACGTGCAACCGACTGAACCCCGGCTTGCGCCCCTCGCCCAGATAGACCACCTGCGCGCCCTTGATCAGGCCGCGCGCTTCTAGGTCGAGGCGTTTCTTGCGGTGCTTCAACGGCAGTTCAATCCCGTCGCAGATCAGCGGCTCGCCGGCCAACAATGCATCTTCGGGCGCGCCATGCACGGCGCGGAAGGCGTTGATCAACCGAATGCGCGTGGCGTTGCGCCAGACCAGCACGGGGCTGCGCGCCATCAGATCAACCTCAACCCGCTGGCCCCAAACCACGCGGTCGTCTTTGCGTGCCGCGTCTTCGATCATCCGCTCAAAGTCATGAAATTCTAGCTGCGGGTCGGCCAGCGCATGGGCCAGATCAAGGATCGGATTGTCAGCTTGCTGTCGGTGGATACGGTTGAGGTTCAACACCCGCTTTTCGGGCAGTTTTTCAAACACCATCGTGCCGGATTGCCCCACCGGGGCCAACTGCGCCGGATCGCCGAACAGAAGCAGCGTCGGGAAAATCTCTTTCAGGTCCTCGAACTGCTTGTCGTCCAGCATTGAGCTTTCGTCGACAAAGCCGATATCCAGCGGGTCTTCGCGGCGCTTCCACCCGGTGATGAAATCACTGCCCCGCAAGCCTGCCGCCGCCAAGGCCCCCGGCACCGATTTGTTGTTGGCAAAGAACGCAGCAGCGCGGTCGAGCGCTATATCGCTGAGACCTTCAATATCCGGTTTTTCACCGTTGCCCGTCAGCCATTCGGCGATGCGCTCGTATTCTGGATGGTAAACCGGCGTGTAGAGAATGCGGTGGATCGTCGTTGCGGGCACGCCGCGCAGACGCAAAACGCTCGCCGCCTTATTGGTCGGCGCAAGGATCGCCAGCGTGCGTTTCTCACGTTTCTTGCGCGATTCGTAATCGCCTGAGACGATGTCGACACCTGCCGCTTCCAAGGCGCGGTACAGCTCGGCCAAAAGCAACGTTTTGCCCGATCCGGCCTTGCCCGTCACCGCCATCACCTGATCCGGCCCGCCCGCTGGCGGCATTAGCAATGAATCGTCCAAATCTATGCCCGCAGAGCGCAGCATTTCGGCCACCTTGTCATGGGCGGCGGCTTGGTCTTCGGAATAGGTAAGCGCGGTAGATGTCATTGGGCGACCCTAATTGAGCCCCGCGCCGGGGGCCAGATCGCTTTGCCCTGCCCGCCCGCGATTCACGCGAATTATCCACCTCAGACGACGATCAGCCCCCGGCTGAGCGCGCGTGCGACGGCATGGGTCGTGTTCGATGCGCCCAGTTTGAACCGCGCGCTTTCCACATAGGCCCGCAGCGTGTGTTCCGAGATCGACAACCGGTCGGCCACCTGCGCGCGGCTATAGCCCACCGCCAACAGCGTCATCGCATCGACCTCACGGGGAGACAGCGACTGTACCGCGCAGGGCGCGCGGTCCGGGGCCAGTGCCAGCGCTTTTTCGTTAAAGCAATGCGCCGCCCAGATCAGATCGCGCCGGTGCCGCGCGGTGAAGGCGGCCCAGACCCCATCCGTGCAGCTATGGTTCGTGGTGAACAGCGCAAACTGCCCATGTGGCCCCCGAATAGGCACCGAAAACCCCTGATCGCCCACCCCATGATCCAGCGCGTCCCGCCGGAATTTCCGCGCCGCGCGGGAGGACCAATCGAGGTCTTTCCAGTCCACCGGCTCAAACCGGCGATAGCAGCCAGCGACAACCGGATCGATGCGGAGGTAGTTGTGCGCCTGATAGCGTTCGGACCAGAGCGGCCCATAGGTGCCGCAACCATATTGCACGCCCGCCGTGTCGACCCAGTGATAGACCACATGCAAAATGCCGTAGTGATCGCGCAGGTCTTCGCAGGCTTGGCCAAGATCGGGTTGGCCGTCAGCCTGTGCCAGCCTTTCCCAAATGCGTTCCAGATGCGGCTCTATCCTCATGCGTCCGGCCTCTGGCCCTTTCGCGTTGCAAGGACATCTCGGCCAGAGCGATCAGCGCCGCGTCGTCCAACTGTTCCGCCGTGCGCGGCAGTTGGTTCGCCATGGCAAAAGCCCTGAGATCGGCCAATACGTCCAATATCCAATCATCTTGCATGAGGGTCGCCCAGCTTTGGTTAATGGCAGATTAATACAACCATAGCATGTGCACGATTTCGCACCATCCGCGCTTTTCGTCCCCCCAGAAATGGCGGGGTTGGCTGCGGTAAGTCTTTGTTCTGGTTGCGGACAAACGAAAAACCCCCGCGGCCGGGGCCACGGGGGGGATCTTGTCTCAGACTATCGGTATCGCTCAGTCGCGCGCCATCACCGTGTCTTCGAGTGTGCGCAGTCCGGTCGTGGGGGCCTGCACCAGCACCGACATATTGCCCGGCTTATGCTCATTGCGCATCATCTTCATATGCGCCTCGGGCAAATCGGCCCAGCTAAAGACTTCGGACATGCAGGGATCAAGACGGCGTTCCATCATCAACTTATTCGCCGCGCTCGCCTGTTTCAGATGGGCAAAGTGGCTGCCCTGCAAACGCTTCTGGTGCATCCACATATAGCGCACATCGAAGGTCAGGTTAAAGCCGCTCGTCCCGGCACAGATCACCACCATGCCGCCCTTTTTGACCACGAAGGTCGAAACTGGGAAAGTCGCCTCGCCGGGGTGTTCGAACACCATATCGACGTTCACGCCCTT
The DNA here is from genome assembly GCF_032922545.1 of Sulfitobacter sp. LC.270.F.C4. Classification (NCBI taxonomy): domain Bacteria; kingdom Pseudomonadati; phylum Pseudomonadota; class Alphaproteobacteria; order Rhodobacterales; family Roseobacteraceae; genus Sulfitobacter; species Sulfitobacter sp. LC.270.F.C4. The sequence goes on from NZ_CP136692.1 coordinate 2,893,031, forward strand.
GCCGGTGATGTCCCAGATCGCCTTGCCGAACTTGCGGGCCTCTTTGAACCACTCGTTATATTCCGGCGTGTTCACCGTTGGCAGCTGGCCCCAGCAGTTGAAATCCTTGCGGTTCAACACGCCCTTGGCACCCAGATCCATCACGAACTGCCGCTTGCTCTCGTCCGAGATCACGCCGATCGCATTGGCGCCCGCGGTATTGATGAGCTGGATCGCATAGGAGCCAAGGCCGCCCGACGCACCCCAGACCAGCACGTTCTGGCCGGGCTTCAGGTCATGCGGCTCGTGACCGAAAAGCATCCGATAGGCAGTGGCCAGCGTCAGCGTGTAACAGGCACTTTCTTCCCATGTCAGGTGCTTGGGGCGCGGCATAAGCTGCTGGCTCTGCACGCGGGTGAACTGAGAGAACGACCCATCGGGCGTCTCATAGCCCCAGATGCGCTGGCTGGACGAATACATCGGGTCGCCGCCGTTGCATTCCTCATCGTCGCCATCGTCTTGGTTGCAGTGGATCACCACCTCGTCGCCGACTTTCCAGCGGGTCACTTTGTCGCCCACCGCCCAGACGATGCCAGAAGCGTCGGAACCTGCGATGTGATAGGGCTCACCATGGCCGTCAAAGGGGCTGATCGGCACGCCGCGCGCGGCCCAGACACCGTTGTAGTTGATGCCCGCCGCCATGACCAAGACCAGCACGTCCTGACTGTCGAGTTGGGGCACATCGACGACTTCCTGCAGCATTGCGCTATCCGGGTCGCCGTGCCGCTCGCGGCGGATGGCCCAAGCATACATCTGTTTCGGGACATGACCCATCGGGGGCATTTCACCCACTTCATACAGGTCTTTTTGCGGGGCGTCATAGTCGGCGTGTTTCGTATCCAGTGCCATGTGGGCCTCCTGCCGGTGATCGGTGTCTACAAGGTCTGTGCCGCACTGCAGAATCGCGGCGGCTCCCCTTTGGGATATGACCCACCGCGCAACATTGCAACCCCCACAAGTCTACTTTTGTAATTTTATGACCCAGCAGTCGCAGCAATTTCCGCCGCAGGTGCAGCATCCTCGCTGGGGAAATGCGCAATGGAATTCGCATAGAAGGCCAAAACAGGTTCCTGCCCCGCCACGATTTGCAGCCCCTGCGCGTCTTCGGAAATGACGCCACGTTTCTTAAGGCGGGCCGTGGCACGGGCGACGCGGTCCGGCAGAACGTCGGGCTTGGGCACGCGGTTGCGCAGCGGCATCTGTTCAAGCGTGGCGGCCACTTTCGCCAGCAATTCCGCCTCGCTCAATGACCCTTTTGCCTGCAGCATCACCCGCGCGATCAGCGGTACGGTTAACACGGGCATGGCCTGCGCGATCCGGTCCATCAGCATCTCCGACAGATCCGAGACCGGCACATCCGCCCCCGTGCGGCGCAGCGAAAGCGGATCACCAAAGGTTACCGCCGCCGTGCCAAAGCGCGTGTCCCGCCCGCGCATCCGCCGCCAAATCTTGCGCAGCACAAAGCCCACCACCACCGTGATCCGCGCGCCAAAACGCCGGTCGCCGCGCTTTCCGGCGGCGATCAACACGCGATCTTCTAAGATCCGGTCATAGTTAATCGCCACGGGCACAAAGATGATGTCACGCTCCCCTTCGGGGTCGAACCCCTCCACCACATAAGACAGCAAGCCCACCTTTGGCGGCTGCAAAGCCCCGGTGAGGCTCAGCCCCCCCTCGGGGTAAAACGCCTGCGTCACCCCGCCCGTCGTGGCCATCTGCACGTAGCGCGCCAAGACCTTGCGATAGAGCGCCCCGCGCGAACGGCGCCGGATAAAGTAAGCGCCCATGGAACGGATCAGCGTGCTCAGCGGCCAAACCCGCGCCCATTCGCCCACCGCATAGCTCAGCGCCGAAGACCGCGCGGCGAGGTAGGTCACCAGCATGTAATCCATGTTCGACCGGTGGTTCATGATGAAAACCACCGTGGCATCACGCGGCAGCGCGGTGAATGTCGACTCGTTGCTCACGGCCGTCTCGACCCGGTAGACCGTGTTGGTCAACAACCGCGCCAGCCGGATGCCAAAGCTGAAATAGGCAAAGGCGGAAAACCGCGGCACGATCTCGCGCGCATATTCGCGGGCCTTTTGAAAGGCGACGTTCTCGGGCACGCCATTGCTGCGGGCGTAGTTTACGATCTCTTGGCTGACCTCCGGATCATAGATGAGGCGCTGAATCATGTCATGCCGCCGGGCCAGCTTGAAGGGCTCAATGGGCCGGGTCAGCCGCTTGTTCAGCCGCTCCACTGCCCGTTCCAGCCGTCGGCGAAAGAACCAACGCACCGAAGGCAGCAGAAAATGGCTCAGCGCCGTGACGGCTGCGAAAACCACGATGAGGATGAACAGCCAAAGGGGCAATTGCACAGTCTGCGTCATGGCTTAACCCTTACAGCGCGCAGGCGAGAGGACAATAATTATCTGTTTTCTGCCCACTGGCCGGGCGCGCGCGATGCCGCAACGCAGCGAATTGACAGAGGCATATTATTTCCCCTATCAACGTCATGACGCAACTTTATTGCCACCAGATTCAAGAGGCCAAGATGACCCAACCGCAGAAAGACCGCCCCTGGCTCATTCGCACCTATGCGGGCCATTCCACCGCCGCCGCGTCCAACGCGCTCTACCGGTCAAACTTGGAGCGCGGGCAAACCGGGCTTTCGGTGGCTTTCGACCTGCCCACCCAGACCGGCTATGACAGCGACCATGTGCTCAGCCGTGGCGAGGTTGGCAAGGTCGGCGTGCCGGTGAATCACCTCGGTGACATGCGCGCGCTTTTCGATGGCATCCCCCTTGAACAGATGAACACCTCCATGACGATCAACGCGACGGCTCCTTGGCTGCTGTCGCTCTATATCGCCGTGGCCGAAGAACAGGGCGCGGATATTTCCGCCCTGCAAGGCACGGTGCAAAACGATCTGATCAAGGAATACCTCAGCCGCGGCACCTATATCTGCCCGCCTGCGCCCTCACTCAAGATGATCGCGGATGTGGCTGAATACTGCTATACCAACGTGCCGAAATGGAACCCGATGAACGTCTGTTCCTACCACCTGCAAGAAGCAGGTGCGACACCGGAACAGGAATTGGCCTTTGCACTTGCCACTGCCACCGCCGTGCTCGACGCGCTGAAACCGCGCGTCCCGGCAGAGGATTTTCCGAAATTGGTGGGCCGCATCTCATTCTTCGTGAACGCGGGCATCCGTTTCGTCACCGAGATGTGCAAAATGCGCGCATTTGTAGACCTTTGGGACGAGATTTGCCGCGACCGCTATGGGGTCGAAGACCCCAAATTCCGTCGTTTCCGCTATGGGGTTCAGGTCAATTCACTGGGTCTGACCGAACAACAGCCCGAGAATAACGTCTACCGTATCCTCATTGAAATGCTCGCCGTGACCCTGTCGAAAAAGGCCCGCGCCCGTGCTGTGCAATTGCCCGCGTGGAACGAAGCCCTCGGCCTGCCCCGCCCGTGGGACCAACAATGGTCGATGCGGATGCAGCAGATCATGGCCCATGAAACCGACCTTCTGGAATTCGACGATCTTTTCGACGGCAATCCGGCGGTCGATGCCAAGGTCGAATTGCTCAAAGAAGGCGCACGCGCTGAATTGGCAAACCTCGACGGTATGGGCGGCGCGATTTCCGCGATCGATTACATGAAGGGCCGCTTGGTCGAAAGCAACGCCGACCGGCTGCGCCGCATCGAAAGCGGCGAAACAGTCGTTGTCGGTGTGAACAAATGGCAACAAGGCGCGCCCTCGCCGCTGATGACCGGCGCGGGCGATATCATGCAATCAGACCCCGGGGCTGAGGCCGATCAACTCTCACGGCTCGAAGCATGGCGCGGCGCTCGTGACGAGGGCGCCGTTAAACAGGCACTGGCCGACCTACGTGCCGCCGCCAGCGCGGGCGACAACATCATGCCCGCCTCCATCGCCGCCGCCAAGGCGGGCGTCACCACCGGCGAATGGGCCGCGCAGATGCGTGCCGTTCACGGGGAATATCGTGGCCCGACAGGGGTTTCCGCGGGCCAGTCCAACAAGACCGAAGGCTTGGACGATCTGCGCGACGCGGTGGATGCGGTCAGCGATAAACTGGGCCGCAGGCTGAAATTCCTCGTCGGCAAACCGGGGCTCGACGGCCACTCGAACGGGGCAGAGCAGATCGCCGTCCGCGCCCGCGATTGCGGCATGGACATCAGCTATGAAGGCATCCGCCTGACGCCCGCGGAAATCGTCGAAGCTGCGCAAACGGAAGCCGCCCATGTGGTCGGCTTGTCGATCCTCTCGGGCTCGCATGTGCCATTGGTCGAAGACCTGATGCAGCGCATGACCGAGGCAGGGATGAACCATATCCCGGTCATCGTCGGCGGCATCATTCCCGAGGCAGACGCAACACGTTTGCGCGCTGCCGGAGTGGCGCAGGTCTATACCCCGAAAGATTTCGAATTGAACGTGATCATGGAAGATATCATTGCGCTGGCCGACCCCAAAGCGGTGGCCGCAGAATAGGCTGACACAAAATACAACGTGCAATTAACCAATTGGATCTATAATTCCCCGTACCAGCACAATCTGGAAAGGAAATATCAGATATGGAAAAAGACCTGAAATCCATGAGCCGCAAGGAATTGGAGAAACTTCTGTCGGATGTCAAAAAGGCATTGCAGGCCGCGCAGGCCCGCGAACGCCGGGCGGCACGTAAGGCGGCCGAGAAGGCAGCGGCGGAATATGGCTTTTCCCTGAATGAGTTAGCTGATGAACAACCCGCACCCAAGAAGGCAAAGAAACCGCACAAAGCGGCGGCGGGCCCTAAATCGAAACCTCAGTTTTCCAACCCCGAAGACCCGTCCCAGACTTGGACAGGAAAAGGCCGTCAGCCGAATTGGTTTCGCGCCCAAGTAGAGAATGGTGCCGATCCGGAAACGATGCGAATTTAACCATTTCCCGAATTACGGGAATTTGGCGCCGCGTGAATGGAAATTCACCGGCGCCTTTTTTATTTTGAGGGAAAGCGAATTGGGTAGCCGTCCCAATTGCCGTGCGCCCGTCCGCTTTACGTCACGCCCCCTCCTTTACGTCACGCCCCCTCCCCCATCGCGGCCCTTGTGAAGCCCGCCTCGGGCAGGCAAAATGCGCCAAACATCAGGAGACAGAAATGACCGTCCATATTGGCGCGAAACCCGGCGATATCGCCGACACCGTATTGATGCCCGGCGACCCCTACCGCGCAAAATGGGCGGCAGAGACCTTTTTGGAAGGGGCCGAGCTGGTCAACGAAGTGCGCGGCATGCTGGGCTTCACCGGCACATGGCGCGGCAACCGCGTCACCATCCAAGGCTCCGGCATGGGCATGCCCTCGCTGTCGATCTACGCCAATGAGTTGATGACGGAATATGGCGCGCAAACTCTGATCCGCATCGGCTCTTGTGGGGGGATGCAGAGCCATGTCGGCATTCGCGATGTTATCATCGCGATGACCGCCAGCACCATCACCTCGCCCTCCTCCGGTATTTTCCGCGAATTAAACTACGCCCCCTGCGCCGATTGGGGCCTGCTGCGTGCCGCCGTGCAAGCGGCCGAGAAGCTGGAGGCGAAAACCCATGTCGGCGGGATCTATTCTTCGGACGTCTTTTATGCCGAACGCCCCGATCTGGACGAGCAGATGGTGCGCCACGGTATTCTGGGTGTCGAGATGGAAGCGGCGGAGCTTTACACGCTGGCCGCGCGGCACAAGCGCCGGGCACTGGCGGTCTTGACTGTGAGCGACCATTTGCAGACCGGTGAGGCGCTGCCGTCGGAAGACCGGGAGAAAAGCTTTGGTGATATGGTTGAGATTGCGCTGGAAGCGGCCTTTGCCTGACCGTCGCGTCCGCTGAGAGTGCGGACGGTATTTGAAAAAGGATGAAGAGGCGCGGCGGGGGTCGCGCCTTTTGCTTTTGTGGGGCTGGTATCAGGCGTTTTGACCGGCGAGGCGCCCGGAGTAGAGGCAGCCGCCCAGAAAGGTGCCTTCGAGGGCGTTGTAGCCGTGGTAGCCGCCGCCGCCAAAGCCGCAGACCTCCCCGGCGGCGAAGAGGCCGGGCAGGACCGTGCCTTCGGGGGTGAGCACGCGGCCTTGGAGATCGCTGTGCAGCCCGCCGAGGGATTTCCGGGTGAGGATGTTGAGGCGCACGGCGATCAGCGGGCCGTTGGCAGGGTCGAGGATAGCGTGAGGTTTGGCGGTCCGGATCAGCCGGTCGCCGCGGTAGGCGCGGGCTCCGCGGATTGCGGTGATCTGGGCATCTTTTGCAAAGGGGTTGTCCAGTTGACCGTCGCGGGCTTCGATCTGGGCGCGGATGTGGTCAGGGCGGACGGGCGCGTCGGGGGTGAGCGCGTTCATTCGGGTGACAAGGGTGTCGAGATCGTCAGCGACGATGAAGTCTGCGCCCTTGTCCTTGAACGCCTCAACTGCCGCAGTGGCGCCTTTGCCAAGGCGGGCTTTGAGCACCTCGCGCCAGCTGCCGGAGGTGAGGTCGGGGTTCTGTTCAGAGCCCGAGAGGGCGAATTCCTTTTCGATGATCTTTTGTGTGAGGATGAACCAGCTGTGCTCGCCCGCTTGCAGGATGCGGCGCAGGGTTGAGAGCGTGTCGAAACCGGGCAGGCAGGGGGCCTCCATCCGGTTGCCCGTGGCGTCGAACCACATCGACGATGGGCCGGGCAGGATGCGGATGCCGTGGTTGGGCCAGATCGGGTTCCAGTTCTGGACGCCTTCGCAATAGTGCCACATGCGGTCTTCGTTGATCAGCCCTGCCCCGGCTTTTGCGGCGATGGCGTGCATCTTGCCGTCGACGTAGTCGGGCACGCCGCTGACCATCTGGCGCGGGGCGGGGCCGAGGCGGTCGGTTGGCCAGTGTTTTCGCACCAGATCATGGTTCGCGCCGATGCCACCGGTGGTGAGGATCACCGCCTCGGCGCTGTGGTCGAAATCGGCTTTGATGGAGCGCGAGGTGATGTGGCCGCGTGGGGCGCTGCTGTCGTCGAGGACATCCCCCGCGACGCCCGTCACGGCGCCGTCGGTGGTGATCAGACGGGTCACCCGGTGGCGGAAGCCGAGACGTAGTTGGCCTTTGGCCGCATGTTCCTGCATGAGCCGCGCAAAGGGGGCGACGACGCCGGTACCGGTGCCCCATGTGATGTGGAAGCGCGGGACGGAGTTGCCGTGGCCCTCTGCCCCTGCCCCGCCGCGTTCGGCCCAGCCGACGACCGGGAACCAGCGCATGCCGAAACCTTGCAGCCAGTCGCGCATGTCGCCCGCGGCCCATTCGAGGAAACCCACCGCCAGCGCGCGGGGATTGGCGTCTTCGGGCCGGTCAAATTGCGCGGACCCCATCCAGTCGCGATAGGCCAGTTCCGGGCTGTCGCGGATGCCCATGCGGCGCTGCTCGGGCGTGTCGACCATGAAGAGCCCGCCAAGCGACCAGAACGCCTGTCCGCCAAGGCTTTGCGGCCCTTCCTGATCCAGCAGCAGAACCCGGCGCCCGCGCAGCACCGCTTCGTGAGCGGCCACCATGCCAGCCAAGCCCGCGCCGACCACGATCACATCTGCGTTGAAAGTCTCACTGCCCATCGCACCTCTCCCCTTTTGAAACGAGTGTGCGGCGAGTTCACGGCAAAGGCAATGTCACAGGCGCGGCGTGTCGAGCCCTTTGAGGCAGCGGTCCGGCGGGCCTTCGCTGCGGTAGGCTTCGGCCCCGCAGGCGACGCAGTGGTATTTGCGCAAAGCGCCCTTGTCGCCGGTCCGGTCTTCGCGCCAGCGGCAATCGCGCGTCGGCGCGTTGCGGTGGGCAAAGATCAGCACGATCACAAAGACGATAACGATGATGAAGGGCAGGATCATAAGATAACCAAAGGCCCGGCGCTTGGCCGGGCCTTGTTGTCTTTAGACGGTCCGTTCGACCATCAGTTTCTTGATATTGGCAATCGCAGCGGCCGGGTTCAGCCCCTTGGGGCAGGTCTTGGCGCAGTTCATGATCGTGTGGCAGCGGTAGAGCTTGAACGGGTCTTCGAGGTCATCCAGACGCTCGCCCGTGGCCTCATCCCGGCTGTCGATGATCCAGCGGTAGGCGTGCAGCAGGGCGGCTGGCCCAAGGTAGCGGTCGCCGTTCCACCAGTAGCTGGGGCAGGATGTCGAGCAGCAGGCGCACATGATGCACTCGTACAAACCGTCGAGCTTGGCCCGGTCGTCGATCGACTGTTTCCACTCTTTGCGCGGCTCGGGTGTCTCGGTTTCGAGCCAAGGCTGGATTGAGGCGTGCTGGGCGTAGAAATGCGTGAGATCGGGGATCAGGTCTTTGACCACCGGCATGTGCGGCAGCGGGTAGATTTTGACCACGCCGTTGATCTCTTCCATGCCGTAGGTGCAGGCCAGCGTGTTGATGCCGTCGATGTTCATAGCACAAGAGCCGCAGATGCCTTCGCGGCAGGAGCGGCGGAAGGTCAGTGTCGGGTCAATCTCGTTTTTGATCTTGATCAGCGCATCAAGGATCATCGGCCCGCAATCGTCCATGTCGACGAAATAGGTGTCGAGCGCCGGGTTTTTGCCGTCATCGGGGTTCCAGCGATAGATGTGGAACTCACGCAGGTTGGTGGCACCAGTGGGCTTGGGCCATGTTTTACCGCTGGTCATGCGGGAGTTTTTCGGAAGCGTCAGTTGAACCATTGTGCGTCTCCTAAAGCGTCAGACCGGCTGCAGGCGCGGCGGCCAGCAGGCAGGTACGGGTCTCGGGGCGCGACAGGATCGTGCGCACGGTGCCCGCTGTTGTGTCATCCACGCCGACCACGGCGGCGCGGGCCAATTCGCGCAGTTCCAGCGCGTCGGCATTGTCGATGATGCAGTCGGTGAAGGGCGTGATCAGCTCTTTGGGCACCTGCGGGAAGCGGGTGGCCAAGATTTCGGTCACCACCCCTTTGGAGCCTTGGCGGGCGGTGTCATCCACCGCCTGCTGGACTTCGACACAGCCCGAGAGAGCGAACAACGTGGCCGCGATGAGTGCTGTGCGAACCATCAATACACCCGTGCCTTGGGGGCGATCTTTTTCATGTCGATCCCGCCTTCGTCTTCTTTGGTCAGCGGGTCGAGGTGCACGGCGCGGTAGGTGAGTTTCGCGTCATTGCCATCGAACCACGCCAGCGAGTGCTTGCGCCACTCGTCGTCGTTCCGATCCGGGTAGTCCTCATGCGCGTGGGCACCACGGCTCTCTTTCCGCGCAGCGGCGGCGGTGATCGTGGCGGTGGCGTTGGGCATCAGGTTGGTCAGCTCCAGCGTCTCCATCAGGTCCGAGTTCCACACGAGGCTGCGGTCGGTGACATGCAGGTCGTTCAGCTTGTCGGCGACTTCGATCATCTTCTCGCGGCCCTCTTCCAGCGTCTTATCGGTGCGGAAGACGGCGGCATCGGCCTGCATAGTCTTTTGCATCTCAAGCCGCAGCTCGGCGGTGGGCGTGCCGCCTTTGGCATTGCGCAGACCGTCGAAACGATCGAATGCCTTTTCCACCGATTTGAGGTTCGGCGCAGGCACCGGGCTGTCGGCGTCGACAATCTTGGCGGCGCGGATCGCGGCGGCGCGGCCAAAGACCACGAGGTCAATGAGCGAGTTGGAGCCAAGCCGGTTCGCACCGTGGACCGAAGCACAGCCCGCCTCGCCCACAGCCATCAGGCCGGGTGCGATGGCGTCGGGGTTGTCGGCGGTCGGGTTCAGCACTTCGCCCCAATAGTTGGTGGGGATGCCGCCCATGTTGTAGTGCACCGTCGGCAGCACCGGGATCGGCTCTTTCGTGAGGTCCACCCCGGCAAAGATGCGCGCGGATTCAGAGATGCCCGGCAGGCGCAGGTCCAGCGTTTCTGGCGGCAGGTGGTTCAGGTGCAGGTGAATGTGGTCTTTGTTTTCGCCCACACCGCGGCCTTCGCGGATTTCCATCGTCATGCAGCGCGAGACCACGTCGCGCGACGCGAGGTCTTTATAGGTCGGCGCGTAGCGTTCCATGAAACGCTCGCCTTCGGAGTTGGTCAGATACCCGCCTTCGCCGCGCGCACCTTCGGTGATCAGGCAGCCCGCGCCGTAAATGCCGGTGGGGTGGAACTGAACGAATTCCATATCTTGCAGCGGCAGACCCGCGCGGGCTGCCATGCCGCCACCGTCGCCGGTGCAGGTGTGGGCCGAGGTCGCCGAGAAATAGGCACGGCCATAGCCGCCGGTCGCCAGCACGACCATCTTGGCGCTGAACAGGTGCATAGTGCCGTCGTCGAGCTTCCAGCAGAGCACGCCTTGGCAGACGCCGTCGTCCGACATGATCAGGTCAATGGCGAAATATTCGATGAAGAATTCCGCGTTTTGCTTAAGCGACTGGCCGTAAAGCGTGTGCAGGATCGCGTGGCCGGTCCGGTCGGCGGCGGCACAGGTGCGCTGCACGGGCGGGCCTTCGCCGAATTCGGTGGTGTGGCCGCCGAAGGGACGCTGATAGATCTTGCCCTCTTCGGTGCGCGAAAACGGCACGCCGTAATGCTCAAGCTCATAAACCGCCTTGGGCGCTTCGCGGGCGAGGTATTCCATCGCGTCGGTGTCACCCAGCCAGTCAGAGCCTTTGACCGTGTCATACATATGCCACTGCCAGTTGTCGGGGCCCATGTTGCTCAAGGACGCGGCGATGCCACCCTGCGCCGCCACGGTGTGCGAACGGGTTGGGAAAACCTTGGAGATACAAGCCGTGCGCAGCCCCTGCTCCGCCATGCCCAAAGTCGCGCGCAGACCAGCACCGCCTGCCCCCACCACGACAACGTCATATTCGTGGGTTTCATATTCATATGCTGCCATTTAATCGGTCTCCCGTTTGGGCGTATTGTTTACAGGGCGAGCTTGGCGATGGCGAAAACGCCAACCGCTGCTGCGCCGTAGCTGATGATGGTCATCACGATGAGGGCGACTTTGTTGGCCAGCCCGTGGACATAATCCTCGATCAGCACCTGCACGCCATCATTGAAGTGTTTAAAGCCCACGATCAGCGTCAGCGCCGCCACGATGGCCGGGAAAGGCCGCGCGTAATAGGCGAGGATCTCTTCGTATGTGCCGCCAAGCGCGCTGCCAAAGGTGAAGACGAACAGCGGGATCAACACCAGCAGCGCCAGCGAAGAGACTTTCATCGCCCAGAAATGCGCGGTGCCGGTTTTCGCCGAGCCAAGGCCGCGGGCGCGTTTGCGATCTGTCATGTATGCCATGGTGTCGCTCCTCAAACGATAATGATGGTCAGGATGGTCAGCACGACCGACCCGATCAGTGCCGCGATGCCTAGCTTTTCAGCAGTCGGCACGTCGAGCATGCGGCCCGTGTCCCAGATCAGGTGCCGGATACCGGCCAGCGTGTGATACCACAGGCCCAAGAGCGACAGGGTGAACACCAGATCACCGAACCAGCTGGTCATGATCCCGTTCACGGTATCGAAATACTCCGCCGAGGTCGCCGCAGCGAGGAACCACCACACGATCAACAGCGCGGTGATCAACATCGCGTTGCCGGTGATCCGGGTGAGAATCGACGTCATAGAGGTCAATTGTGGGCGGTAGATCGTCAAATGCGGGGAAAGCGGGCGGTTACCCCGGTTCACATCGGCCATGGCGCGGTCCTTTGTCCTGTGCTTTGTCCTGTGCTTTGCATCTTGATAGCGGTTTTTACAGGACTGTCACGGGTAAGTGCGGGGAATCTGCGAGGTTTGGCCAGTGTTTCGGTGGAAAAATGGCAGACTGATGTGGTCATGCCCACTTTTGTGATCACAGCAGATTATCGTGTGATCACAAATTCTGCATCTCCCCGGAACGAAAAAGCGCGCCCCGCTAGGGACGCGCTTTCCAATTGGTATGCTCTGGCGCTTACGCGAGGCTCTCGTCGATGCCTTTGCAGGCTTCGACCAGACCTTTGACCGCGTTGACGGAGTTGTCGAACATGGTCTGTTCGTCTTTGTTCATCGAAATCTCGACCACGCGCTCAATACCACCGGCACCGATCACTGTAGGCACGCCCACATAGAAGCCATTCAAGCCGTAGGCACCGTCAACATAAGCGGCGCAAGGAAGCACGCGCTTTTGGTCTTTCAGATAGCTTTCAGCCATCTCGATTGCCGATGTCGCAGGCGCGTAGAAGGCCGAACCGGTCTTCAGCAGGCCAACGATCTCGGCGCCACCATCACGGGTGCGCTGCACAATCGCGTCGAGCTTGTCTTGCGTGGTCCAGCCCATTTTTACCAGATCGGGCAGCGGGATACCGGCAACTGTGGAGTAGCGCACCAGCGGCACCATTGTGTCGCCGTGGCCGCCCAGAACGAAGGCAGTGACGTCTTTCATCGAGACGTTGAACTCAGTCGCGAGGAAGTGACGGAAACGCGCGCTATCAAGCACGCCTGCCATGCCGCAAACCTTGTTGTGCGGCAGACCGGAGAATTCACGCAGCGCCCACACCATCGCGTCGAGCGGGTTGGTGATGCAGATCACGAAAGCGTCGGGGGCGTGTTTGGCAATGCCCTCGCCCACGGATTTCATAACCTTGAGGTTGATGCCCAGCAGGTCATCGCGGCTCATGCCCGGCTTGCGCGCAACCCCGGCGGTGACGATGCAGACGTCCGCGCCTGCGATATCCGCGTAATCTTGGGTGCCCGACATGGTGGCGTCGAACTTGCCCGAGGGGCCCGACGACGCGATATCGAGAGCCTTGCCCTCGGGTGTGCCCTCGGCAATGTCAAAAAGGACGACATCGCCCAATTCCTTCAACGCTGCGAGATGGGCGAGAGTGCCGCCGATTTGCCCCGCGCCAATAAGCGCGATCTTGGGTCTGGCCATGGTCATGTCTCCGACAGAGGTTTCATTTGCGCCGGAGATACCGAAATGCACGGTCCCGTGCAAGTTGCAGCATTGAACAGCGGCTAACCCCTGCCCTCGCCACGAAAAAGGCCGCCCCGTGGGGCGGCCAATTGCTGAAACTTAAGGCGAAATATTAGTCGCCTTGGTACTCAGGCTGCGATTCCAGACGCTCTTCGGTGCTGTCGATGTAGATACGTACATCATCACCTTCGACGTTTTTCAGAACCTGCAGTTCGTCAAATGTCACGGCCACTGGCTTTTCGCCTAGACCAAGGAAGCCGCCAACGTTGATGACAACACGGTCGATCTGGCCGTTGTCGCCGATCAGCAGCGTGTCGATCTCACCTACGGTTTCGTCATTGGCACCATAGACATAGGAGCCTTCGAGGTCGTCAGCGCTCATCTGTTGGATCATGTCCGCTTCGGCAGCGGCATAGCCTTCACGCTCAACTTCGGGGCGCGGCAGCAGTTCACGCTCAACAGTTTCGTCGCCGGTGATCACGGTGGTGTTGGCATCCGCTTCGTTGACAGCTTCTTCTGTCTCAGCTTCGGCGTTCTCCATCATGGTTTCGGCTTCTTGCTCCATTTCCTCGGATTCGGCCTCTACTTCGTTGGCCATCTCTTCGGTTTCGGCTTCAAGGTTCTCGGCCGCGTTCTCGGTGTCTTGAACCATTTCCTCGGTCTCGGCCTCTACTTCATTGGCCATTTCCTCGGTTTCGGTTTCGCCGTTGGTGACGACGGTGACGTTGTCGTCAGTCTCGGTCATCGCTTCGCCTTCCATCGCTTCGCCGTCCATCATGGGGCGTTCGAATTCAGGCGCTTGCTCCAGCATCTCTTTCGAGGTGTTCACAACGAGGAAACGGTCGCCGTCTTCGTCGTTCAGGATGCGAATCTTGTCCATGGAGATGGAAACGTCACGTTCGCCCAGCCCAAGGAAACCGCCGATGCCGAGGATAACGGCAGTCACTTCGCCGTCTTTCGACACGATGATGTCGTTGATCTCGCCGATGTCATCCCATTCCTGCTCTGCGCCATTGGCAACGGGGGTGGCCGCATCGACTTCGGCTTCAGAGTTGTAAATGCGCATGCCGATCAGGTCGGATGCAAGGAAGTCTGTTTGTTCAACAGCAACGTTGCCAAAGCCTTCGGAATGCGCTTCCGCAAAGGCTGCGCCGGTCATTGTCAGTACGATGGCCGTGGTGCTCAGAAAACGTTTCATTGTAGTACTCCTTCCAAAATTGAGCGTTAATTGCTCTTCTGGAACCACAACCCGGATGGCCCTATCCAGTTCCACTGCCACGCAAATAAATAGATCGCGCCACCTTGGCCCAGACACAGGAAAGGCGGCCAATGGCCGCCCGCGCGTTCAGTCAATATCGCCCTTTTCAGGCGTCTTCGCCCTTGGCAGGCAATGCTTCGGCCAATGCCTCAAACCCCTGCCCCGAGGCGACCAGACAGGTGATCCCATTGACCCCGGTCACCGTGATCGTCCAGCTGCCCGTTTGATCCGACGCGAAAACCTCCATCACCGCGTTGTCGCCGCCCAGCCCCATCGACTGGCGCGTCTCCCCATACCCATCGGCCAGCCGCAGCACCACATGATCGCGCGGCGCGCAGTTGCGCGGGGTCTGCGCCTCTGTCGTCGTGGCCAGCACGATTGCAGAGGCGGCGGTGAGTGCCGCGAGGTGGATAAATTTAACAAAACCTGACATAGCATCTGCCTTTGCATCAAAAGGCGTGACCCTTGGGGATGACAATGCGCGTCTTTCGCACCGGCCCTTAGGCAGCCTTGGTTGAAATGACTGCATCCGCTTTGCAAAAGGGTGCGGCAGATGCGATGCGCAAAAGACTGCGCCTCAAGCCTGAAGGACTGGTTAATCTGCCGCCCGCAAAAACAGCGCAACGGGTTCGCTGCGTCGCGGCATGTTTTGCCTTGAAGTTTTCGCACAAAAATGCCCCTCTGTGCGCAACAATGTTAGGCGGCCAATGCGCCGCCCTGCCCGAGGAGCCTTACATGACCGCCACAACCCGCCCGCTGCGTTCCGTTCTCTACATCCCCGGCTCCAAGCCCCGCGCGCTCGACAAAGCGCGCGGATTGGCCTGCGACGCGGTGATCTTCGACCTCGAAGATGCCGTCTCCCCCGAGGAAAAGGTCGCCGCCCGCGAGACATTGGCCGAGGCGCTTGCCACAGGCGGCTACGGCGCGCGGATGCGGGTGGTGCGGGTCAACGGGCTGGACACCGAATGGGGCGTCAATGACGCCCGTGCCGCCGCCGCGATGAAGCCCGACGCGATTCTCTTGCCCAAGGTCGGATCCCCCGCCGATCTCGAAGCGCTGACCGAGATTGTGGGCGACATCCCGCTCTGGGCGATGATGGAAACCCCCGGTGCCATGCTCAACGCCGCCGCCATCGCCGGACACCGCCAGTTGCAGGCCATGGTCATGGGCACCAATGATCTGGCGAAAGACCTGCAAACCCGCTTCCGCCCCGACCGCCTGCCGCTGATCACAGGGCTTGGCCTTTGCCTGCTGGCCGCCAAGGCGCATGGCGTGGCAATCATCGATGGGGTGTATAACGCCTTTAAGGACGACGACGGGCTGCAGTCCGAATGCCAACAGGGCCGTGACATGGGCTTTGACGGCAAAACGCTGATCCACCCCGCCCAGCTCGACATCGCCAACGCGGCCTTCACCCCGTCGGAAGACGAAGCCGCCCTCGCCCGCCGTCAGATCGACGCCTATGAAGAGGCACAGGCGGCGGGCCAAGGTGTGGCGGTCGTTGATGGCAAGATCGTGGAAAATCTCCATGTTGCCACCGCCCGCGAAACACTGGCAAAACTGGCGGCAATTGCAGCCATGAGCCCGGAGCCCTCGCCATGACAATCCTTATCCTCGGTCTGATCCTCTGGATCGGTGCCCATCTTTTCAAACGCCTGATGCCCACCCAACGGGCGCAGATGGGCACCGCGGGCCGAGGCGCGGTGGCCGCCGCACTGGTCGTGGCGCTGGCCCTCATCATCTGGGGCTATCGCGCGGCGGAGTTCATGCCGGTCTGGAACCCGCCGAGTTTCCTGACGCACCTTAACAACCTTCTGATGCTGCTGGCCTTCTGGGTCTTCGGCTCAAGCGCCGCCAAGGGGGCCAAAGCGTGGCCCGCCTATAAAACCCGCCACCCGCAGCTGCTGGCCGTGAAAATCTGGGCCACTGCACACCTACTGGTGAACGGTGATCTCGCCTCGATCCTGCTCTTCGGCACCATGCTGGGCTGGGCGGTGAGCGAAGTAATCCTCATCAACCGGGCCGAGCCGGGCTGGACGCCCCCGCCCCACGCAGGCCGCGCCACCTATATCCGTCTGATCGTGATCTCCACGATCCTCTTTGTCCTCGTCGCCGGCATTCACACTTGGCTCGGCGTTATTCCCTTCCCTCATTGACCCGGAGCCTTCCATGAAAGTTTACCGCTTCCTTTCCGAAGAAGACACGTCCGCCTTTTGCCACAAGGTCACCGACGCGCTGAACAAAGGCTGGGAGCTTTACGGCACCCCGACCCAGACATGGGACCACAAGGCCGGTGTCATGCGCTGCGGCCAAGCGGTGGTGAAAGACGCCCCCGGCACCTATTCGCCCGACACCAAACTGGGCGAGCAGTGATGAGCAAGACCAACCGCGGCCGCTTTTTCGAAGACTACCAACTGGGCGAGGTGCTGCATCACGCGGTGCCCCGCACCGTCGGCGCGGGCGAACGCGCGCTCTATCACGCGCTCTACCCCGCGCGGCACGCGCTTTATTCTGCCGATAGTTTCGCCCAGTCCTGCGGGCTGAAGGCCAGCCCGCTCGACGATATGATCGCCTTTCACATCGTTTTTGGGAAAACCGTGCCCGATGTCTCGCTCAATGCCGTGGCCAATCTGGGCTATGCCCAGGGCCGCTGGCTGCGGCCCGTCTGGCCCGGTGACACGCTGCGCGCGGAAAGCGAGGTCATCGGCCTCAAGCAAAACTCCAACGGCAAGACCGGCGTCGTCTGGGTCCGCACCACCGGATTGAACCAGCATGACGAAAAGGTGCTCGACTATGTCCGCTGGGTCATGGTCCGCAAAGGCGAAATCGACGCCCCCGCGCCCGAGACCATCGTGCCCGATCTGCCCGACGCCCTGTCCGTGGATCAATTGCACATCCCGCAGGGCCTCGACTTCTCCAACTACGACTTCGCCCAAGCCGGAGAGCCGCACCGCTGGGGCGACTACGCCGTGGGTGAAAAGATCGACCACGTTGACGGCGTCACGATCGAAGAGGCCGAGCACATGATGGCCACGCGCCTGTGGCAGAACACGGCCAAAGTGCATTTCGACACCTCCGCCCGCCCGGATGGGTCGCGGCTGATCTATGGCGGTCACGTGATCTCAATGGCGCGGGCGCTGTCCTTCAACGGGCTGGCCAATGCGCAGTTGGTCGTGGGCCTCAACGGCGGGGCGCATGCCAACCCCTGCCTTGCCGGTGATACCATTCGCGCTTGGTCCGAAGTGCTCGACAAGGCCGAGACCTCAGCCCCCGGTGTTGGCGCTGTGCGTTTGCGGCTGGTCGCGACCAAAGGCGGCGCGCCGTTCGAACTGCGTGACGCGGCGGGCAAATACCGCCCCGAGGTTCTGCTTGACCTCGATTACTGGGCGCTCATGCCCCGCTAAAGCGCTGGCCCGCCCCTTTGGCCGGGCCAGCTATCCCCCGCAATACAAGCAAAAATCAGCCGATTCGGAGCCGTTGAGCGCATTTGTGATCACACGTATTTATCGTGTGATCACAAAACGCATTTTTAGCTGGTCAATCCCGGCTTTCTCCGAAAAAACCCTTACAGGAACGAAAGTCATCCCCATACTACGGGGCAACTGGAACAGAAACGGGACCGTTTTCATGAACATCCACGAATATCAGGCAAAAGCCCTCCTGCGCAGCTATGGCGCCCCTGTCTCCGACGGCCGCGTTGTGCTAAAGGCAGAAGATGCCAAGAACGCAGCCGGCGAAATGGACGGACCGCTTTGGGTTGTCAAAGCGCAGATCCACGCAGGCGGTCGCGGCAAAGGCAGCTTCAAAGAAGCCGCCGCTGGCGAAAAAGGCGGTGTGCGCCTTGCCAAATCCGTGGAAGAAGCCGCTGAAGAAGCTAAAAAGATGCTGGGCAAAACGCTGGTCACGCACCAGACCGGCCCCGCAGGCAAGCAGGTCAACCGCATCTACATCGAAGACGGTTCCGACATTGAGCGCGAATTGTACCTCGCTCTGCTGGTTGACCGCCAGACCAGCCGCATCTCCTTTGTCTGCTCCACCGAAGGCGGCATGGACATCGAAGAGGTCGCCGAAGCGACACCCGAAAAAATCCTCAGCTTCTCTGTCGATCCGGCCACCGGCTACCAGCCCTACCACGGCCGCCGCGTTGCCTTTTCGCTGGGTCTTGAAGGCACAGCCGTCAAGCAGTGCGTCAAACTGATGGGTCAACTCTACCAAGCCTTCGTCGACAAAGACATGGAGATGCTTGAGATCAACCCGCTGATCGTCATGCCCGGCAACGACCTGAAAGTGCTCGACGCGAAAGTCGGCTTTGACGGCAACGCCATGTACCGCCAGCCCGACATCGCCAACCTGCGCGACGAGACCGAGGAAGACTCGAAAGAACTCGAAGCCTCCAAGTATGACCTGAACTACATCGCGCTCGACGGTGAAATCGGCTGCATGGTGAACGGTGCGGGCCTTGCGATGGCGACGATGGACATCATCAAACTCTACGGTGCCGAGCCTGCCAACTTCCTCGACGTGGGCGGCGGTGCGACCAAAGAGAAAGTCACCGAAGCTTTCAAGATCATCACCTCCGACGAGAACGTCAAAGGCATCTTGGTCAACATCTTCGGCGGCATCATGCGCTGTGACGTCATCGCCGAGGGCGTTGTCGCTGCGGTGAAAGAAGTCGGTCTGAAAGTGCCGCTGGTTGTTCGCCTTGAGGGCACCAACGTCGAAGAAGGCAAAGCGATCATCAACAACTCCGGTCTTGATGTCATCGCCGCCGACGACCTGAAAGATGGCGCACAGAAGATCGTGAAAGCTGTCAAAGGCTAAGCCCTTCCCCGGCCATCCCCCCACGGCTTTCGCGCCGGTCGGGGGTGGCCGATATCACCGTTCTTGCCGCCCCCGTGCGGCAGGGGCAAATGCGACGACGCTGCGCCGCGCCCACCCAATGATGCCCCGATGAGCAATGAGGTCAGTATGGATCAATCTCCCAAATCCTCCCCCGTCTTGACGGGCATTGCGCTATTGGGGGCCGGCATTCTGATCCGGCAATGGCAACCCAACGCCCTGCGTCTGCCTGAGCCTGCCAACCATCACCGCCGCGACCGCGGTCTGCGGCGCGCCGCGCGCAAGTCGCGCAACGGGCTGGCGATGATCCTGCCGTCGAACCTCACCGGCTCCATTGGGCGCAGCCTGATGATCATGGGCGCGGGTCTGCTAACCCTGCGACTGCTGGATCTGCTGGCCGATCAAGATGAGCAGCTTTACTGATGCCGGTCCTGTCGCCCGCTCCCCTTACCCCCCAAGCGGCCAAGCGCGACCGCGCCCCGCTAAAGGTGGTTCTATGACGCGGGCACTTTCCTCCTCTCGCGCCGGCTGGTGGGTGATCCTCGCCCTTATCGTGGCTTTTGCCGTGCAGATGGTGGTCGTGAACGCCCTCCCGGTTGCCACGCAAACCACCCTGCTGGCCGAAGGCGGTTTTTACGAAAACCTTTCGGTCGTGGGCTACCTGCTCTGCATTGTGGCGCTGGTCTGGACGCTGCGCGGCGCGGTGCTGCGGGTCTGGTATCTGCCGCTGGTGCTGGCGGTCATGGCGGCGCGTGAATTGGACCTCGACAAAAGCCTTTTCACCCGCGGGCTCTTCAAAGCGCGGCAATATACTGGTGAGGGCGTCCCGCTGGCCGAACGGCTGATCGCAGCGCTGATCCTTGCGTCGATCGTCACCGCGATTTTCCTCATGCTCTGGCGTCACGCTCGGCCCTATCTCTCGGCCCTCTGGCACGGTCGTGCATGGGCCGGGGCCGTCCTGATGGGGATCGGTTTCACCGTCGCTTACAAACTGCTCGACGGCATCGCCCGCAAACTCGCCCCCTTAGGGATCGAGATTTCCGCCGATGCCGAACGCACCGCTTTCGTCGTCGAGGAGATCGGGGAGCTTGGCATCCCGGTCATGTTCCTCGCCGCCATCCTGCTGTGGCCCGGCCCTTCGCCTGCCACGGCGCATCCCACCAACCGGGCGCACCGCGCCTGACGCCCCCGGGGCCCGCCCCCGGGATTAAATATCACCGACCAAGGAAGAAATCATGGCCGTACTAGTCAACGAAAACACCAAAGTCATCTGTCAGGGTCTGACCGGCTCGCAGGGGACGTTCCACACCGAACAGGCCATCGCCTATGGCACCAAGATGGTTGGCGGCGTCACGCCCGGCAAAGGCGGTCAGACGCATCTCGACCTGCCGGTCTTCAACTCCGTGCACGAAGCCAAGCACGTGACCGAGGCGAACGCCTCCGTGATCTACGTCCCGCCCCCCTTCGCGGCAAATTCGATCCTTGAGGCGATCGACGCCGAGATGGAGCTGATCGTCTGCATCACCGAAGGCATTCCGGTGCTTGACATGGCCCGCGTCGCCCGCGCGCTCGAAGGCTCCAAGTCGCGCCTGATCGGCCCCAACTGCCCTGGTGTGATCACGCCTGACGCCTGTAAAATCGGCATCATGCCGGGCCACATCCACCGCCGCGGCTCCGTCGGCGTTGTCTCGCGCTCGGGCACGCTGACTTATGAGGCGGTCAAGCAGACCACCGACATGGGCCTTGGCCAATCCTCTGCCGTTGGCATCGGTGGCGACCCCATCAAAGGGACCGAGCATATCGACGTGCTGGAAATGTTCCTTGCCGACCCCGAGACCCAGTCGATCATCATGATCGGCGAAATCGGCGGCTCCGCCGAAGAAGAAGCGGCACAGTTCCTTGCCGATGAGAAGAAAAAAGGCCGTTGGAAGCCCACCGCTGGCTTCATCGCGGGCCGCACGGCCCCTCCCGGCCGCCGCATGGGCCACGCAGGCGCAATTGTCGCCGGTGGTAAAGGCGACGCGGAGAGCAAGATCGAAGCGATGAAAGAAGCCGGTATCGTTGTGGCAGACAGCCCCGCGACACTGGGCGAAGCGGTCAAAGAAGCGATCGACAAGGGCTGATGCCCGTCGGGCGGGCCTTGGCCCGCCCATTGACCCACTCTGCAAAGCACTACGTTTTGCGGGGTCTTGAAAAGAACCACCCGGCGCCGCCCGCTTGCGAAGGAGGGTAAGATGCACATTCAGACCGCGCTCACTCCCTCCCGCCCCCGCGTGGCGCTGGCCCTTGGGCAAACGCCCGAACCGGCGGCCTTGGATGGCCCTCGCGACCCCGCCCTCAATACCTATGGCCCCCCGCCCCGGGCCTGACTATAGACCGACCCTGATTCTGACCCTGTCCCGTCTGCCCCGCCGAACAAAGGTGACCCAATGACCGACCAACCCGCCAACGAACAGTTCCACGCCTCTTCCTTCATGGAAGGCGAAAACGCGGAATATCTTGAGGCGATGTACGCCCGCTATGCCAACGACCCCAACACGGTCGACGAGGCATGGCAGACGTTTTTCGCGGCGATGGGCGATGACGCCGAAACCGCACAGGCCGAGGCCGCTGGCCCCTCTTGGGCGCGGCCCGATTGGCCCCCCGCCCCCCAGAGCGAGGTGATGGGCGCGCTGACCGGTGTCTGGCCCGAACCGACCGAAGCAAAAGCCGCTGGCGACAAGATCAAGAAAAAGGCCGAGGAAAAGGGCGTTGCCGTCTCGGATGACCAAATCCGCGCCGCCGTGCTCGACAGCATCCGCGCGCTCATGCTGATCCGCGCCTACCGCATCCGTGGGCACCTCGCCGCGCAACTCGACCCCTTAGGCATGCGCGACATGGGCAACCAGCCCGAGCTTGACCCGAAATCCTACGGTTTCACCGATGCCGACATGGATCGCCCGATCTTTATCGACAACGTGCTGGGCCTCGAAGTCGCGACAATGAAGCAGATCGTCGGCATCGTCCGCTCGACCTACTGTGGCACTTTCGCGCTGCAATACATGCATATTTCCGACCCCGAGCAGGCCGGTTGGTTGAAAGAGCGAATCGAAGGCTATGGCAAGGAAATCGCCTTTACCAAGGAAGGCCGCAAGGCGATCCTGAGCAAACTGGTCGAAGCCGAGGGCTTTGAGAAGTTCCTCCACGTCAAATACATGGGCACCAAACGCTTCGGTCTTGATGGCGGCGAAAGCCTTGTTCCCGCGATGGAGCAGATCATCAAACGCGGCGGCCAGTTGGGCGTCAAGGACATCGTCATCGGCATGCCGCACCGGGGCCGCCTCTCGGTGCTGGCCAATGTGATGCAAAAGCCCTACCGGGCGATCTTCAACGAATTCCAAGGCGGCAGCTTTAAGCCTGACGATGTGGATGGTTCGGGCGATGTGAAATACCACCTCGGCGCCTCGTCGGACCGTGAGTTTGATGGCAATTCTGTCCACCTGTCGCTGACCGCGAACCCCAGCCACCTCGAAGCGGTGAACCCCGTGGTTTTGGGCAAGGTCCGCGCCAAGCAGGACCAGCTGAACGACAAGGACCGCACCGCCGTCATGCCGATCCTGCTACACGGTGACGCGGCCTTTGCGGGCCAAGGCGTCGTGGCGGAATGTTTCGCGCTCTCGGGTCTCAAAGGCCACAAGACCGGCGGCACCATGCATATCGTGGTGAACAACCAGATCGGCTTCACCACCGCGCCGCATTTCTCGCGTTCCTCGCCCTATCCCACCGACAACGCGCTGGTGGTTGAGGCGCCGATCTTCCACGTCAATGGCGACGATCCCGAAGCGGTTGTGCACGCCGCCCGCGTGGCGACAGAGTTCCGCCAAAAGTTCCACAAGGACGTGGTCATCGACATCTTTTGCTACCGCCGCTTTGGTCACAACGAAGGCGACGAGCCGATGTTTACCAACCCGGTGATGTACAAGAGCGTCAAGAAACAGAAAACCACGCTCAGCCTTTATACCCAACGTCTGGTGGCCGACGGTCTGATCCCCGAGGGTGAGATCGAAGACATGAAGACCGCCTTCCAGAACCAGCTCAACGATGAGTTCGAGGCCGGTAAGGACTACCGCCCGAACAAGGCCGACTGGCTGGACGGCAAGTGGTCCGGCATGGACAAAAAGAAGAAGTCCTACCAGCGTGGCAAGACGGCCATCGCGCCTGAAACACTGCAAGACGTCGGCAAGGCGATCACCACCGCGCCGGACAAATTCCCGCTGCACAAGACCATCGGGCG
The DNA here is from genome assembly GCF_032922545.1 of Sulfitobacter sp. LC.270.F.C4. Classification (NCBI taxonomy): domain Bacteria; kingdom Pseudomonadati; phylum Pseudomonadota; class Alphaproteobacteria; order Rhodobacterales; family Roseobacteraceae; genus Sulfitobacter; species Sulfitobacter sp. LC.270.F.C4. Next base: position 2,916,335 of record NZ_CP136692.1, read on the forward strand.
TCTGCTCGAAGCGAAAAAGCAGATGTTTGAATCCGGTGAAGGCTTTGACTGGGCCACGGCTGAGGCGATGGCCTTCGGTTCCTTGCTGACCGAAGGCTACAAAGTGCGCCTCTCGGGTCAGGACAGCACGCGCGGCACTTTCAGCCAGCGCCACTCGGCCTTCGTTAACCAAGACAACGAAGACCGCTACTACCCGCTGAACCACATCCGCGAAGGTCAGGCCGAGTATGAAGTCATCGACTCCATGCTCAGCGAATACGCGGTGCTGGGCTTTGAATATGGCTACTCGCTGGCCGAGCCGAATGCGCTGACGCTCTGGGAAGCGCAGTTTGGTGACTTCGCCAACGGCGCGCAGATCATGTTTGACCAGTTCATCTCATCAGGTGAAAGCAAATGGCTGCGCATGTCGGGCCTCGTTTGCCTGATGCCGCATGGCTATGAGGGTCAGGGGCCTGAGCACTCCTCTGCCCGTCTGGAGCGTTTCCTGACCATGTGCGGCGGCGACAACTGGATCGTGGCGAACTGCACCACGCCCGCCAACTACTTCCACATCCTGCGCCGCCAGCTGCACCGCAGCTACCGCAAGCCGCTGATGTTGATGACCCCCAAGTCACTCCTGCGCCACAAGCTCGCGGTCAGCAAGGCCGATGAATTCACCACCGGGTCGAGCTTCCACCGGGTGCTCTGGGATGACGCGCAGAAAGGCAACTCCGACACCAAATTGGTCGCGGATGACAAAATTAAGCGCGTGGTGATGTGCTCGGGCAAGGTCTATTACGACCTGCTGGAAGAGCGTGACGCCCGCGGCATCGACGATGTCTACATCCTGCGGTTCGAACAGTTCTACCCCTTCCCCGCGCAATCCGCGGTCAGAGAGTTGGAGCGGTTCAAAGGGGCCGAAATGATCTGGTGTCAGGAAGAGCCCAAGAACCAAGGTGCCTGGACCTTCATCGAGCCCAACATCGAATGGGTTCTGGGCCGCATCGACGCCAAACATGGCCGCGCCTCCTATGTGGGCCGCGCCACCGCCGCCTCGCCCGCCACGGGTCTGGCCAGCCAGCACAAAGCACAACAAGCCGCCCTCGTCGACGAGGCGCTGACCATCAAAGGAAACTAAGACCATGACAAGCGAAGTACGCGTACCCACGCTGGGCGAATCCGTCACCGAAGCCACCGTTGCCACATGGTTCAAAAAGCCCGGCGATACCGTCGCGGTGGATGAAATGCTCTGTGAATTGGAGACCGACAAGGTCACCGTCGAAGTGCCCTCCCCCGTTGCGGGCACTCTGAGCGAGATCGTGGCGCAAGAAGGCGAAACCGTGGGCGTCGATGCCCTGCTGGCCAATGTCAGCGAAGGCGACAGCGGCTCTGCGGCCGCGCCGAAAGCCAAGGAAGCCGCCGAGGATGATGAGGCCGTGTCCCAGTCCGACCGGGGCGGCGATGCGCCCAAGGCGATCGACGCAGGCTCGGCAGATGTGGCTGCCCGCGAAGGCGAAACCATCGAGGTCAAAGTGCCCACACTGGGCGAGTCGGTCACCGAAGCGACCGTCAGCACATGGTTCAAAAAAGTCGGCGACAAGGTCGAAGCCGATGAAATGCTCTGCGAGCTGGAAACCGACAAAGTCAGCGTCGAAGTGCCCTCGCCTGCCGCTGGCGTGTTAGCTGAAATCCTCGCCGACGAAGGCACCACCGTTGAAGCCTCCGCCACACTTGCCGTCCTGACCTCCGGTGCAGGCGCTGCTGCCCCCAAGGGCGAAGACGCGAAATCCGGTGCCGGTGCTGCAGCTGAAACCAAATCTGCCGATGGCAAAGATGTTGAAGACGCGCCGTCGGCCAAGAAAGCTATGGCCGAAGCTGGCATCAGCCGCGATCAGGTCACAGGCTCGGGCCGCGATGGCCGCGTGATGAAGGAAGACGTGGCCAAAGCCGTGGCCGCTGGCACCTCTGCCGCGCCCAAGGCCGAGGCCAAGCCCGCCGCACCGCGGCCCGCTTCCGCCCCCGATGACGCGTCGCGCGAAGAGCGAGTCAAGATGACCCGCCTCAAGCAGACCATGGCGCGCCGCCTGAAAGAAGCCCAAAACACCGCTGCGATCCTGACCACCTTCAACGAGGTCGACATGACCGAGGTCATGGAGCTGCGGAACACCTACAAGGCTGATTTCGAGAAGAAACACGGCGTTCGTATGGGCTTTATGTCTTTCTTCACCAAGGCCTGCTGCCACGCGCTGAAGGAAATCCCCGAGGTCAACGCCGAGATCGACGGCACCGACATCATCTACAAGAACTACGTCCACATGGGTGTCGCTGCAGGCACGCCCACGGGCCTTGTGGTGCCGGTGATCAAAGACGCCGACGCGATGTCCTTTGCCGAGATCGAAAAGGCCGTAAACGCCATGGGCAAAAAGGCCCGTGACGGCAAGCTGACCATGGGCGACATGACCGGCGGCACCTTCACCATCTCCAACGGTGGCGTCTACGGCTCGCTGATGACCGCACCGATCTTGAACCCGCCACAGTCCGGTATCCTCGGCATGGCGAAAATTCAGGACCGCCCGATGGCGATCAACGGCGAGGTCGTGATCCGTCCGATGATGTATATCTCGCTCAGCTACGACCACCGGATCATCGACGGCAAGGGCGCTGTGACCTTCCTCGTCCGCGTCAAAGAGATGCTCGAAGATCCCCGCCGTCTGTTGATGGATTTGTGATACCATGGGCGGGGGGAGACCCCCGCCCTATATACCCGCAGACCGGGTGGGGCGTCCCACCAACTGAAAGGGCCAAACCATGAGTGAAACCACCCTCCTCGCCGCCTATGGCCTCTTGGTCATGCTGACGATCCTACTGCAGGTGCTGGGCGCGACCCGGCAGCTCTCAATGGGCTACCTGATGTCCTCGCGGGATGAGACGCGGACCACCACCGGCATGACGGCCCGTCTGGGCCGCGCGGTTGATAATTCCGTCGTGGCCATGGCGCTTTTTGCGCCTGCCGTGCTGCTGATCGAGATGCTGGGCCGCAACAACAGCGCCACGCTGCTGGCCGCCCAAGTCTTCCTGCTGGCGCGGATTATCTATGTGATCGTATATGCGCTCGGCGTGCCGACAATCCGCACGCTGGCATGGCTCGCCGGCTATGCGGCGACAGCGGTCCTTTATTTCCACGCGCTCTGAAAGGGCATTCAAATGCAGATGATCTGCCATCTCGAAGTTACTGATTTTACCGCATGGAAAAACGCCTTTGACGCCGATGCGGAATCGCGGCGCAATGCGGGTCTCACGGTCATGCAGGTTTGGAAACACACCGACAGCAACACCAAAGCCACTGTGCTGCTCGACGTGAACGACCGCAAAAAGGCCGACGAATGGCTCTCCCGGTCCAACGCGCTGAGCAGCGATGACCAAGGCACCGTAACCAGCACCACTGCTTATTTCGTGAAGAACGCATGAGTGCTGAGCTGACCGTTCTGACCCTTGCAGCACTCTTGCAAGGGCTGCAATTCGTGCTTTACGCCGTGCCCGCCAACCGTGAGCTTGGCCCCGGTTACACGATGTCCGCCCGCGACCGCGATCCGAGCCGTGCGCTGTCGGACCGCACCGCCCGTCTGGGCCGCGCGCTTGATAACCATTTCGAAGGGCTGATCCTTTTCGGCATTGCCGTGGGCGTGGTGCAGATGTCGGCGCAGAACACCGCCTTTACCGCCGCCTGCGCTTGGGTCTATCTGATCGCGCGCGTGCTCTACGTCCCCGCCTATGCCATGGGCCTGCGCCCGCATCGGTCGCTCATCTGGGTCATCGGTTTTGCCGCAACCATGTTGATGCTGCTGGCGGCCCTTATTTAACCCTTTCCCCAACACCCGCAGGCAGCGGCGCTTGCACCTGAAAACCGCGCCTCCTACCTTGCCTGTAACACCCGACTGCTAAGGAGACCCCCCATGTCGAGCTATGATGTCATCGTGATTGGCTCCGGCCCCGGCGGCTATGTTGCCGCCATCCGTTGCGCGCAACTGGGCCTGAAAACCGCCTGTGTGGAGGGCCGCGAGACCCTCGGCGGCACCTGCCTCAACGTGGGCTGCATCCCTTCCAAGGCGCTGCTACACGCCACGCATATGCTGCATGAGGCTGAGCATACCTTCGAAGAGATGGGTCTGAAGGCCAAAGCGCCGACCGTCGATTGGAAGCAGATGCTGACCTACAAAGACAAGACCATCGAGACCAACACAAAGGGCATCGAATTCCTGTTCAAAAAGAACAAGATCGACTGGCTCAAGGGGTGGGGATCGGTGCCGGAAGCGGGCAAGGTCAAGGTCGGTGATGAGGTCCATGAGGCCAAAAACATCATTATCGCCAGCGGTTCCGAGCCTGCGGGCCTGCCTGGCGTCGAGGTTGACGAGAAAACCGTCGTGACCTCCACCGGCGCGCTGGAACTGGGCAAAATTCCCAAGAAGATGGTCGTGATCGGCGCGGGCGTCATCGGGCTGGAACTGGGCAGCGTCTACGCGCGTCTGGGGACCGAGATCACCGTGGTTGAATTCCTCGACAAGATCACTCCGGGCATGGACCCCGAGGTGCAAAAGACCTTCCAGCGGATGCTGAAAAAGCAGGGCTTCAACTTCGTCATGGGCGCCGCCGTGCAAAAGACCGAAGTGGCCAAGGGCAAGGCCACGGTCAGCTACAAACTGCGCAAAGACGACAGCGAGCATCAGATTGAAGCCGACACCGTACTCGTCGCCACAGGCCGCAAGCCAGTGATCAAAGGCATGGGGCTGGATCAGCTCGGCGTCAAGATGACCGAGCGCGGCCAGATCGCCGTGAATGACCAATGGGAGACCTCCGTCAAAGGCGTCTATGCCATCGGCGACGTGATCGAAGGCCCCATGTTGGCGCACAAAGCCGAGGACGAGGGCATGGCCGCCGCAGAGGTGATCGCGGGCAAACATGGCCATGTGAACTACGGCGTCATCCCCGGCGTGATCTACACCCATCCGGAGGTCGCCAGCGTCGGCGAAACCGAAGCGACGCTCAAGGAAGCAGGCCGCGAGTACAAAGTCGGAAAGTTCTCCTTCATGGGCAACGCGCGGGCCAAGGCGGTCTTTGCCGGCGACGGTTTTGTCAAGCTTATCGCCGACAAGGAAACCGACCGCATCCTCGGCTGCCACATCATCGGCCCCGGCGCGGGCGATCTGATCCACGAGGTCTGCGTGGCGATGGAGTTCGGCGCCTCGGCACAGGATTTGGCGATGACCTGCCACGCGCACCCGACCTATTCCGAAGCCGTGCGCGAAGCCGCACTGGCCTGCGGTGACGGGCCGATCCACATGTAGGACCGAGGGGGCGGACCAAAGGTCCGCCCTTTTTCGTTGCGCAGGGTGCGCGCGGCGAGCGTATCAAGCGTTAACACCCCTGCTCTACAACCTCTCCCGTCGCGACACACACGGAAGACGAGGCCCTTCGCGGGTCATGTCGATACGTAGAGACATGCAGGGTGACGCCTGTCTTTTCCACCTCCCCAAGGCGGCGCCGCCACTTTAACGGCTTCCCAGTATAAAATAACGATAGCCCGCGAAGCATTGGCTTCGGCGGTGGTTCTACCTGTGCTGGTAGATAACAAAGGGCAGCGGCTTAGAAGGCACAGATCATGCCGAAAGCATTAAGCCGTGACCACAGGCCGCCATCCAGCTTCATGCAGCAAGGCGTTCGAACGGCTCTCGACCTCTTCCTCCAACCGCGCCATAAAGCTTCGCTTATCCAGCCCCGGCTCAATCGGCTCAAGAAACTCGACCACCGCCAAACCCGGTTTGCGGTAGAGCCCCCGGCGTGGCCAGAAGTGGCCCGCATTGGTCGCTACCGGCACGCAAACCTGCCCCATCTGGTCGTAAAGCACCGCCGTGCCAACCTTGTAAGGTGCGCTGAGGCCCGGTGCCACGCGGGTGCCTTGGGAATAGATCACCAACTGCCCCGGCTCGACCCGACCGGCGTTCACGTCGGCCATCATCTTGGTGATCGCCTGCCCGCGTTTGCCACGGTTGACGGCAATCATGCCCATCCGCTTGGCGTATTGGCCAATCACCGGGGTCCAAAGCACCTCGCGTTTCATAATGAATTTTGCACGCGGCAGAGCGTGAAAGATCATCAAGATATCCAAAAACGATTGGTGTTTTGCGGCCACCAAAACTTCACCATCCGGTACCGTGCCACGCACCTCGCAGCGCAGCCCGATCAGCCAGCGGGCCGACCACATGGCCCAAGCGGCATAGGTCTTGCAGGCCCGATAGGCCCCGCGTTTCGAAAACATCGCCCAAGGCGCAAAGGCCAACCCGAGCACCGGCATCGCCACGGTCACCTGCACGATAAAGAGGATCGACCGGACCCATTGCAGCAGCTTCATGTCAGTTCCCTCAACGTACGCCGGGCCGCAGCCCCGGTGGCGGCAAAGGCCACCGCCCCGACCAAGATCGGCACCATAAGCGGCACCACCCAGTGCCAGCCGCGAAAGCCCAAGCCGGTCAAAAAGCCGCCCGCCTCGCCAGCATCGGGCAACAGAACGACCGCCACCATGCCAAGCACCGTGCCCGCCGCCGCACCCAAAAGCGCGCGCAGGGTAAAGCGCCGAATGAAGGCTCGGGCGATATAGTCATCGGTCGCCCCCACCAGCCGCAGCACCGCGATCACCTGCGCATTCGCCGCAAGGGCCGCCTGCGCGGCCAGCGTCACCATGGCCGCCACCGCAGCCCCGATCAGCAGGGTCGAAATCCAGCCCAACAGGCGCAACCGGCTTGCCGCCGCAACCAATGGCGCGCGCCAGCGGCTGTGGTCATCCAGCACGGCTCCGGGCACTTCGGCAGAGAGACGCAGGCGCAGGCCCACCGGGTCCAGTCCCTCGCCTTCCTCAACCACTTCGATTAAACGCGGCACCGGCAAGCTCTCCATCGCCAGTTCAGGGCCGAACCATGGGGCAAGCAGTTCTTCCTGCTCCGCATCCGTCAGCGCGCGGGCCGAGGCCACGCCCTTGGTCGTCTGCAACACCTTCAACGCGGCCTCAGTCTGGGCCGCGCGTTGGTCCAATGGCGCGACAATGCGGACCGTAGCCGACTGCGCCAACTCCTGCCCCCAAACCTGCGCCAACCGGCCCGAAGCAAGCGACAGCGCCAAGGCAAATACCGCGAGAAAGGCCATCGCCCCGGCGGCAAACAAGGTGAGCTGCGCCGTGAAACCCGAGGGCGGCACCACGCGGTCCGCTTGCCTGTCGCCTTTGAAAATCGCGCGCAGGGCGCCCATGTCGAACCGCTTCACAAATCCGCCCCCGCCAGTTGAATGCGCCGGTTGGCGATCCGCAGCACGCGGGCTTGGACATGCGCCTTGGTAGCGCGGATCAAGCCCAGATCATGGGTGGCGATCAACACGGTCTTGCCCATGCGGTTCAACTCGATCAACAGGCGCAGCAGCCGTTGCGACATCTCCCAGTCAATGTTCCCCGTCGGCTCATCCGCCAAGATTACATCCGGCGACATAATCACTGCGCGCGCCAGGGCCGCACGCTGCCGCTCCCCCCCCGAAAGCTCGGGCGGCAGGGCATCGGCGCGGTGGGTCAGCCCAACCCAAGACATCAACTCTTCCAAATCCGTACCTCCGGCCTCGGCCTGACGGCCTGAGACGTTCAGTGGCAGCGCGATATTTTCGGTCAACGGCAGATGGTCGAGGAATTTTACATCCTGATGCACCACACCAACGCGGCGGCGCATCAGCGCAATGTCATCACGCCCCAGCCCGCGCACATCGGCCCCGAACATCCGCAGGTGCCCCGCCGTGGGCAGCAGAGCGCCGTAGCAGAGCTTCATCAATGTGGTCTTGCCCGTGCCCGATGGGCCGGTGAGGAAATGGAACGATCCGGGGGCGAGTTTCAGCGTGATGTCGGACAGCAATTCGCCCCCGCCATAGCTGTAGGCCACATTTTCGAGCTCTATCACGCAACCACCTTAAAACACTTCGACCTGTTGTGCCTCAGCACCGGAAAGGATTCAATCACTCAGAACCCCAGCACCCTGTCCAGATATCACTTTTCCTACGTTATTCTAGGACATATGCTGTCCGTTACGATCCGAAAGCACCGAACGAACCCAGGAATGACCATGCGGCTGATCTGCCCCAACTGCGACGCGCAATACGAAGTCCCCGATGAGGTGATGCCGGTGGCAGGGCGTGACGTGCAATGTTCCAACTGTGGGCAGACGTGGTTTCAGCATCACCCAGACAATGCGCCCGAACAGGACGACAGTGAATTCGACGACCCGGATTTCGATGACGACGTGATGCATATGAAGCAACGCGCGTCGGATGACACCGGCGAAGAGCAGTCTGCGGCCAATAGCCTACCTGATCTGCAGCCCTTCGGGGATGAGGGTTATGAGGATTACGAAGACGAGGGCTTCGAAGACGACGGATTTGAAAAGGGGGCATTTGAAGAGGGCGACTTCGAAAACGACGCTTCTGATACCGACGCCTTCGAAAACGCTGCCGTCGCGCCGGAGGAGGAAAACGCGCGCCCGGCCCCCGCCGCCGCGCCCGTCAGACGCTCGCTCGACCCTGCCATCGCGGAAATCCTGCGTCAGGAGGCCGCGGCAGAGCAGGAAGCCCGCCGTCGCCGTCCGTCAGAGCCATTGGAAAGCCAGCCGGACCTCGGGCTTGACGACGCGCCCCGTCCCGCGCCCAAACAAGCCCCCCATCCCGACATCGCCGAAGATGACCACGTGCCCGAGGACGAAGACGCCCGCCGCGCCCATGACGCCCGTCTGCGCATGGCCAAAATGCGCGGAGAGCCGGTTCCCGAAAGCGAGAATGACGCCTACGGCAGCGCGTCGCGCCGGGATCTGCTGCCCGATATCGAAGAGATTAACTCAACCCTGCGCCACGACCGCACGCAGGGCCAGCAGGCGGGGCCAACGCCCACCGCCGCGCTCGACCGCCCTGAAAAACCGCGCAAATCGGGCGGGTTCATGCGCGGCTTCACCGTGATGATCGCCTTGGCGGCCATCTTGGCGGCGGTCTATGTCTATGCGCCGCAGATTGCGCAATCCTTGCCGCAGGCCGATCCTTACCTATCGTCCTATGTGGCATGGATGGACGACGCACGCATTTGGCTCGATGGGCAGTTACAGGACCTGCTGGTCTGGCTCGACACCGTGGCGACCCAATCGCAGGGCTGACCCCGCTTAAAACCGATCCAAAAGTCTGTTGAGGTAATCGCGTTCAACTTCGGGCCGCTCCGCCTCGCCCGAGCGGCGGCGGATTTCGTCCAGCAGACGCCGCGCGCGGCCCTGATCGTCTGGCCCCTGTGCCAGCGGCGCGTCTGAGCTATTCGCCCCATTGCCCCCCTGCTCGCGCCCCAGCGGATCGCGCGCCTCGGCCCGGCGGTCGCCTTCGGCAGTGCCTTGACCGGGCTGGCCCTCGCCCTGTTCTTGCTCCATCGCATCGCCAAGCGACCGCATCCCTTCGCGCAGCGCCTCCATGGCCTGTGCTTGATTGTCGATTGCCTCGGCCAACTCATCGCGGCGCAGGGCGTCTCCGGCGCGGCCCATCGCCTCTCCGGCGCGGTCCAGTGCATCACGCGCGGCATCCCCTTCGGGCGTGCCTTGCCCCGGCAGACGGCCTTCCTGACGGCGCAGCTCGTCGCGCAGCGCTTGCTGACGCCCGGCCAGCCCTTCTTCGGCCCCCTCTTCGCCCGATTGGCCGCCCTGCCCCCGCTGGCCCTCATGGCTCTGACCGCGGCCCTGACCGCCATTGCGGCCTTCGTTGCCTTCATTCTCGCCCGCCCCGGTGCCGGGGTTGAACTGCTCTTGCAGGTCGCGGAAGGCCTGATCGCTAAGCCCCTGTTGCTCGCGCAGGGTTTCCGAGAGCCCTTCCATCGCCTGCTCACCCGGTGAATTGCCGCCCTCGCCGGGCTGACCTTGGGTGACGCGCATGTTCTCCATCATTTCCTGCAACTGACGCAGCGCCTCTGCGGCCTCGGCCATGCGGCCCTGCTCCATCAACTCCTGAATGCGGTCCATCATGCGTTGCAGATCGTCTTGGGTCATCTGCATGGACTCGCCTTGGGGCTGCTGGCCTTCGCCCTCGCCCTCTTGGGCCTGTTGGCGCTGGAGTTGCTCTAGGTACTCTTCGGTGGCGCGGCGCAATTCCTCCATCAGCTCGGCAATCTCTGCCGACGACGCGCCGTTCTTCATCGCCTCATTCAGCCGATCCTGTGCCCGGCGCATCCGCGCCAGCGCATCGGCCAACACGCCTTCTTCGAGTTCAATCGCCAGCGCCCAGAGGTCTTCGGCCATCTCGGTCTGGACCTCTTCGTCCAACCCATAACGCGCGCGGATTTCCAGACGGCGGATCAACTGCTTGAGCCGCAGAACCGTCACATCCGAGCGCAGATCCTCCCCCGGCGCATAGGTCACAGCGCGAAGCACCTGCGCGATGCGCGGCGCATTGGCCCGCGACCACAAAAGATCGCGGCGCATCTCGATGACTGCTGCCGCCGCGGGATCGAAAAAGCGCCGCCCCGGCAGGGTCAATTGGCTCACCTCGGTCACGGCTTGCTGTTCGGCAGCGTCGAGCACGGAAAGCTCTAGAGATACCGGCAGATTGGCCCAAGGGTGCTTAGAGAAATTCTCGATCAAGCTTTCTTCAAAATCGCGCCGGTCACCGGTGATCGGCATGGGCAGCGGCACGACGATCTCGGGCCGTGTGTCAGGGTCGATGGTCAACCCATAGCGCCGGTCGACAGAGGCCAGATCAAGGCTGATCCGCGCCTCGCCCGCTTCGACGCCGTAATCATCCCGCGCGGTAAACGGCAGGCTCATCTCGCCCAAGGCAGTCACCTCGGGGGGGCCCAACCGCTCAATCTGCGGGGCGGCGTCGGGCAGCATCGTGATCTGCCATGCCCGCGCGGCCGGACCCTCAATGCTGATCACGCCGCTTTGGCGCAGGGTGAAATCCTGCGCGGGTTCTGACGACGCCGCCCCCTCCCGGCCCGAGACGTTTTCCGCGACCGTCAGCGCGCCCAACTCGCCGTAAAGCCGCAGGGTGATCAAGGTGCCCGCAGGCAGCGACAGTGCCCCGGCCTCAAGGTCATTTAGATAAAGCGTTGGCTTGCCCGTATGGCGCGGCGGTTCGGCCCAACCTTCCCAAACCGGACCAGAGGCCAACGCGCCGCCCGCGCCGCCGGGGGTCAGTTGCGTCACCTCACCCAGCCGCCAGACCGAACCAAAGACCAATGCCACAGTGAACGCCAGCAGCGCCAGATAGCGCAGCGCATAGGGGTCAGCCCGCGACACACGCAGATCACCCTTTACCGGTTTGGCTGCCGCCGCCCGTGCCGCCATCCGTTTCTGATGGGCCTTCCAGACCGCCGCCGACGCCGCATCACCCGCGCCGATTGCCTGATCGTCCAACAGCGCCCGAATGGGCCGCCCCGGCAGGCTGGCATCCAGCCGGGCCAGCGCATCGGCGCGTGAGGGCACCCGAAAACGCCGCAGCGCAAACACCAAGGTGCCCAGAAATGCGATACCGAGAACGGCAAATACGGCCCAAAGCAGATTACCGCCCAGACCGTCCTGCGCCCCCATCATCAGCGCCGCGAGCACCGCCAGCGCCAGCGCAAGCATCGGCCAAAGCGCCTGCACCAGCGCCTCGGCCAGCATCCCCGCCCAAGTCAGCCGCAATGGCCCGCGCAATACGCGCAGCCCGTCTGCCTTGTCAGTGGATGTTTCCATGCGTCACGCTCCGGTGGCCCGGCGGCGGGATGCCGTCAAAGCCATTCAGGGATGGTATCGCGGTTTATCATTTCGTCAAAGCTTGGCCGTGGGCGGATAACCGCGAATTGATCGCCATTGACCAGCACCTCGGGGATCAGAGGCCGCGAATTATATTCGCTGCTCATCACCGCGCCGTAGGCTCCGGCAGAGCGGAAGGCCACCAGATCGCCTGAACCCAGCACCGGCATCATGCGTTGTTTGGCGAACGTATCGCCGGATTCGCAAACCGGGCCGACGATATCCACCGGACGCGGCTCGGCCCCCGGAGCGGGTTCATTCAGCGGCACGATGTCATGCCATGCGTCATACATGGCGGGCCGGATCAGGTCGTTCATCGCGGCATCAAGGATCAGGAAATCGCGGCCCTCGCCGGATTTGAGGTAGATCACTTCGCTGACCAAGACACCCGCGTTGCCCGCGATCAGGCGGCCCGGTTCAATCTCGACCTCGCAGCCCAGATGCCCCAGCGTGCGCTGCACCATCGCGCCGTAATCTGTCGGCAATGGGGGGGCAGAGTTGGAGCGCTCGTAAGGGATGCCCAAGCCGCCGCCAAGGTCCAGCCGCCGGATGTTATGACCATCGGCGCGCAGCACTTCGGTCAGTTCCGCGACCTTGCCATAGGCCTGCTCAAAGGGGGCGAGATCGGTGAGTTGGCTGCCGATATGCACGTCAATGCCGACAATCTCCAACCCCGGCAGATTGGCCGCCATGGCATAGACCTCGCGGGCGCGGGCGATGGGGATGCCGAACTTGTTTTCGCTTTTGCCAGTGGCGATCTTGGCGTGGGTTTTCGCATCGACATCGGGGTTCACGCGGATGGTGATCGGCGCGACCTTGCCCAATTCACGCGCCACGATATCAAGCAGGATCATCTCCGGCTCGCTCTCGACGTTGAACTGACGAATGCCGCCCGTCAAAGCCAATTCGATCTCTTCGCGGGTTTTGCCGACGCCGGAAAAGACGATCCTGTCGCCCGGCACGCCTGCCGCCTTGGCCCGGCGGTATTCCCCGCCCGAGACCACATCCATCCCCGCGCCCGCCTGCGCCAGCGTGCGCAACACGGCTTGGTTGGAATTGGCCTTCATCGCGTAGCAGACCAGATGATCCATGCCCGAAAGCGCATCGTCGAACAGGTGGAAATGGCGCAGCAGCGTCGCGGTGGAATAGACATAGACCGGCGTGCCGACAGCGGCGGCGATCTCGGCCAAGCTTACGTCTTCGGCGTGCAACACACCGTCTTTATAGAGAAAATGATCCATTTGCGCGTCGCCTTATGTCGTCCCGGCCCTATTTGATCGGCGCTGTCCGCAGAAACAGATAGAGCGGCAGGCCACAGCTCACCCCAATACAGAACGTGGCGGGAATGGCAATCAGCGCGCTGAAATTCCGGCGCACGGCGACCTCGGCGATGATCCAGATGGTTAATGTGACGGCAGCGATGGTCAGATCCCAGACCAGCCCGCTGGCGGCGGCATTGGCGTGCCAGGCATCGACCATGGCGCTCAGGCTCCAACCCTCGGCGTTGAACCAAGTGATGAAGTAGTACATCGGATGCACCGTGCCCCAGACCGCGAGGGCGAGGTAGAGCATGCGCAGGGGCGACATCAGAAAGTCTTTGCCACGCCGACGGTGGCATAGCCCGACAGGCTGATCCCCGGTTCGGCTGGCGGCGGCGCATCTTGCCGCGCCGATGGCTGCGGCGGGGTGCAGGCGGCCAAGCTAAGTGTCCCGACCACCAGAGCAATCTGCAAAAGCGGCCTCACGACCCGACCCCAAGCGCCAGCGAAAACGGCCCGCGGCGCAGCCCGACAGCAGTGCCGACCGACACGCCCGAAGACGACATGGTGATTGTGCTGCTGGCTGTCGGTTTCACAGGTTCGCCATCCGCGCCACAGGCGGCAAGGCTTAGCAAAGCAAGGGTCGCGAGGGCGCGTTTCACTTCAGAATTTCCTTCCAACGCTCGACTTGGGCACGCACCTGCGCAGGGGCGGTGCCGCCATAGGACATGCGCGAGTTTACCGAGTTTTCGACGCCAAGCACATCGAAAACGTCCTTAGTGATCTCGGCGTGCACCGATTGCATCTGTTCCAGCGTGAGGTCCGGCAGATCGCAGCCCTGCGCCTCGGCCATGGCGACCAGCGTGCCGGTCACATGGTGCGCGTCGCGGAACGGCAGGTTCGGCACTCGCACCAGCCAGTCGGCCAGATCGGTGGCGGTGGAGAATCCCGAGCCCGCAGCGGCGGCGAGGTTCTCGCGCTCCGCAGTCATGTCGCCCACCATCCCGGTCATCGCGGCCAGCGCCAGCATCAGGTTGTCGGCAGCGTCAAAGACCTGCTCTTTGTCTTCCTGCATGTCCTTGGAATAGGCCAGCGGCAGGCCCTTCATCACGATCATCAGCGCGGTGTTCGCCCCAAAGATACGGCCCACTTTGGCGCGGATCAGCTCGGCAGCGTCGGGGTTTTTCTTTTGCGGCATGATGCTTGAGCCGGTCGAGAAACGGTCCGACAACGCCACGAAGCGGAACTGTGCCGACGACCAAATCACCAATTCCTCGGCAAAGCGCGACAGATGCATGGCGCAGATGCTGGCGGCCCCCATGAACTCCAACGCGAAGTCGCGGTCGCTGACGGCATCGAGGCTGTTCGCCGCGGGGCAGTCAAAGCCGAGCGCCTCTGCTATCATGTCCCGGTCAATCGGGAAGGAGGTGCCAGCCAGTGCGGCGGCCCCCAGCGGGCATTCGTTCATACGGCGACGCGCATCGCGGATGCGCGAGAGATCGCGGCCAAACATTTCGACATAGGCCATCATGTGATGGCCCCATGTCACGGGCTGCGCGGTTTGCAGGTGGGTGAAACCGGGCATGACCCAATCAGCGCCCGCTTCGGCCTGAGACAAAAGCGCGCGGATTAGGGCTTGGAGCCCCTCGTCGGCGGCGTCCAACTGGTCGCGCACCCAAAGTTTGAAATCGGTGGCGACTTGGTCGTTCCGGCTGCGGCCCGTGTGCAAGCGGCCTGCGGGCTCCCCGATCAGATCTTTCAACCGCGCTTCGACGTTCATGTGAATGTCTTCGAGTGCTGCAGAGAACTCGAACCGGCCCTCTTCGATCTCTGACAAGATCGTGAGAAGCCCTTCCCGTATCGCGTCGGCGTCGTTATCAGTCAGAATGCCCGTGGCTGCCAGCATGGCGGCATGGGCACGCGACCCGGCGATGTCTTGTGCGGCCATCCGTTTGTCGAACCCGATCGAGGCGTTGATCGCCTCCATGATCGCGTCCGGTCCGGCGGCGAAACGGCCACCCCACATTTTGTTCGAGGTCGTGTCGGTCATGTTGAATACCCTTGGAGGGACGTATGAAAAATCTCGTGCTCGGCTTCGTTTATACGCTGCTTGTCGCAGGTGCAAACCCCGCCCTTGCCGGAACGGCTGACATCGCGGGGCTGCGCGACGGGGACATGAAGAAACTTGTGATCCATGACGCGCCACAAGCGGCCTCTGACGTGACCTTTGAGCGTGAGGACGATGGCGAGGCGATGTCGCTGGCGGATTACGAAGGTAAGATCGTGCTGGTGAACTTCTGGGCCACATGGTGCGCGCCCTGCCGCAAGGAAATGCCGCAGTTGAACGCGCTGCAAAAGGAATTTGGCGGCGATGACTTTCAGGTGCTGACCATCGCTACGGGGCGTAACTCTGAAGAAGGGATCAAGCGTTTCTTTGAAGAGGCCGGCGTCGACAGCCTGCCCCGCCACCAAGACCCGAAGCAGAAGCTCGCCAGCCAAATGGGCGTTTTCGGCCTGCCGATCAGCGTGCTACTGGACCGTGAAGGGCGTGAGATCGCCCGGTTGCAGGGCGATGCGGAATGGGACTCTAAGAGCGCGCGGGCGATTATCGCGGCGCTGATCAAAGAAGACGCCGAGGGCTAAACCCCAAACGTAAGGTCGGGCGTCAGCGCCCGGCCCTCAGGCCACATGCCGCAGGATCGCTGCCTCTGACGTGCTGAGATTGCGCCGCGCGAACGCGCCGTAACTGTGCGGATCAGCCTCCAACAGCGGATGCGCCGCCAAAAGCCGCGCCCGATCCTGCGCGCCAAGACTGGTGAGCGGGGCTGCGGCGGGATGAAAGCTCTCGGTTTCGACCCCATTGGCCCACATCACCTGATGCTCGGCCAGCAGCACATGGATATAGGTCACTTCGCGCAGGGACATATCGCTGGCCACGCTGCGCCCGTCAATCAGGTCTTTGGCCGCGACCAGCACCTCGTCACAATTGAACAGATCACGGGCCTGCGGGCCTTTCAGCACGATCCGGTGATCCGGCGAGACCAGCAGTGAAGCGTCTGGCTGCGCGATCCCCAAAGCGCCGGAGCGGAACCGCACGGGGCGCAGATGCGGCATGGCGTGCAGACGCGCGCCGCTCATCCGGCGGCTGCCGATCCACTCCAACCGTTGCGGGCCGTTGTCCTTGGTCTGGATCAGCACCCCCTCGCGCAGATCTTCGATCAGGGCGCTGCCCATGGGCGTGCGGATGCGGGTGCCGGGGGTAAAGCAAATCACACCACCGCTTTCGGCCTCTGAAAGCTCATCGCGTAGCGGCTTTAGGCTGCTGTGCATCACCCAAAGCTCGCAATCACGCGGCGGCAATTCATCGACAAACATCAACAGCGGCGTGCGCCCGCGGCCTGCGTCAATCAGCGTAACCGTGTAGGTCCGCGCGCCGTTGGTGACCATGAAACTGTTGTCGAGCGATGGGGCGGTATGGTCTCCACGCTGGGGTTTGGAAGACATCACGCCGCCCTCCTCCAGCGCCGCGCCGATCAGGCGCTGCACCTTGCGGGCCGCGCGTTTACGCAGCTGCTCTGCCCCGTCCGCCATATCCAGCCGCAACACATCGTTCGGCCCATCCACACGGAGAGTATCCCCGCGCCACGACCAAGCCGAGCCCAGTTCGAGCGACTGAACCGGCGCGGCCTCCAGACCGTCGATCTCTGTTTGCGACCAGCTGATGACAAACGTGCCTCGAAAGCCCGTTTTCATTGCTGCCCTGCCTGCCTCACGTATTTTTATTAACGCCAGCCTAACAAAGCCGCTGCCCTCACGGAAGATGGCATGAATGTGGCAGTGCAACCTGTTGCAATTTGATCTTCCCACCGCAGCACAGGCCGGAACGCTTGTAACTCGTCAGCGTCTTGGTAACGTTATCCGGATAAAACAACCGGAGGCACCGCATGTCGGAAGAAGTACCCCCAACCCCGTCACGCCGGATCGTCTCTTCGCGCCACTTGGCCGAGGGCGATGGTTGGGAAGCCTCTGAACTCGAATACGGGATGATCATCGCTTACAATGCTTTCACCCGCTGGATGTCGCGCTGCATGGCGGCGGCGGGCAATGGAGATCTGACGCCGCTGGAAATCCTCGTACTGCACAACGCCAATCACCGGGGCCGGGAAAAGCGGCTGACGGATATCTGTTTTCTGCTGAATATCGAAGACACGCATACGGTGAACTATGCGCTGCGCAAATTGGTAAAGGCCGAACTGCTGAGTGCCGAAAAGCGCGGGAAGGAGGTGTTTTATCGCACCTCCGCCGCGGGGTCCGATCTTTGCGAAGCCTATCGCGCGATCCGGCAGGCCTGCTTTCTCGATGGATTGCCGCGCACCGATATCTCGGGCGAGGAATTGCGCCAGATAGCAGCGCAGCTTCGGGCGATGTCGGGGCAATATGACCAAGCGAGCCGAGCGGCGGCGTCGCTGTAGAGTGGAACGCGGGAAGGACCTCCCCGCGCCCCAGAACTCTCGGCTTAGATCAACGCGGCAAGCGCACGCGCGGTGTCGTTCATGCGGTTCGAGAAACCCCATTCATTGTCGTACCAGCTGACCACGCGGATCATGCCGCCATCGGTCACCCGCGTCTGCTCGGGGGCAAGGGTCGAGGAATGCGGATCGTGGTTGAAATCAGCCGAAACCAATGGCGCGGGTTCATAGGCCAGCACGCCCTTCAGCGCACCGTTGGCCGCCTCTTGCATCGCCGCGTTCACCGCCTCTGCCGTGGCGGTTTTCTTGGGCATGATGCACAGATCAACGAGCGAGACATTGGCCGTTGGCACCCGCACGGCAGAGCCTTCGAGCACGCCTTTAAGATGCGGGATTACCTCGGAAATCGCGGCAGCGGCACCGGTGGACGTTGGCACCATCGACAAGGCAGCGGCGCGGCCCCGATACGGATCGCGGTGCGGGCTGTCGTGGGTCGGCTGGTCGCCGGTATAGGCGTGGATCGTGGTCATATAGCCGGTCTCGATCCCAAAGGTGTCGTCGAGCACCTTGGCCACCGGAGCGAGGCAGTTGGTGGTGCAAGAGGCGTTGGAGACGATCACGTCTTCGGCGGTCAGTTCTTGATGGTTCACCCCGTAGACCACGGTGCGGTCAACGCCCTTGCCGGGGGCCGAGATCAGCACCCGCTTGCTGCCGTTTTCCAAATGCTTCGCCGCCGCATCGCGCGTGGTGAAGAAACCGGTGCATTCATAGGCCACATCGACATCGCCCCAAGGCAGTTTCGCCGGGTCACGTTCCGCCGTCATGCGGATGGTCTGGCCTGCGACATGCAGGCTGCCGTCTTTCAATTCCGCGTCCGCGGTCAGGCGACCATGGACGGAGTCGTATTTCAGCAGGTGCAACAGGTTTTCGGCATCGGTCAGATCGTTGATGGCAACGACTTCGATCCCGTCAAAGCCGTTCTCGATCAGCGCGCGCAGCACGCAACGTCCGATGCGGCCAAAGCCGTTGATCGCGATTTTTGTGGTCATGGTGGGTCCTCCGGTGGCCCGGTTTCGGGCGGATTGGCGCGGTTAGCGCTAACATAGCATTGGATGCAGCGGAGTTCAATCGGCCTTAGATGCGAAATCGGCCCCCGGTGAGAGGGGCCGATCAAAAGTCAGCTAGAGAGCGGTTTTACGAATGTGCGCTGTGGCGGCGGCGTACGCTGTCCGGCCGCCCGGGCAGGCTGAGCCGCGCATCATTGCGCGACTGGCGTGAGATCACCCGCCCCTTGGCCACCACGCACAGACGGTCGGGCCGCAGGCGCAGCGCCTCAATCGGGTTGCCCGCGTCCAGCACCACCATGGAGGCCGTCGCGCCGACCTTGAGGCCATAGTCCTGCAAGCCCAGAATCCGCGCGTTCACATTCGTCACCATGTCGAAACAGCGGTGCATTTCCTCGGGCGAGGTCATTTGCGCCACATGCAGCCCCATGAAGGCCACGTCGAGCATGTCGCCCGTGCCCATGGAATACCACGGGTCCATGACGCAATCCTGCCCCCATCCGACGTCGATGCCCATGGCCTGCATCTCTTTCACGCGGGTCAGGCCACGGCGTTTGGGATAGGTATCGTGGCGGCCCTGCAGGGTGATGTTGATCAGCGGATTGGGAATCGCGGCGACCTCAGCCTCGGCCATCAGCGGCAACAGTTTCGAGACATAGTAGTTGTCCATCGAATGCATTGAAGTGAGGTGCGAGCCAGCCACCCTGCCCTGTAGGCCGAGGCGTTGGGTCTCATAGGCCAGCGTCTCAATGTGACGCGAATGGGGGTCGTCGGTCTCGTCGCAATGCAGATCGACCATCAGGCCGCGCTCGGCGGCGAGTTCGCAGAGTGCTGTGACGGAACGGGCACCATCGGCCATGGTACGCTCGAAATGCGGGATGCCGCCGACAACGTCGACGCCCATGTCGAGGGCGCGAATGGTGTTCTCATGCGCCGTCGGGTCGCGGTAGAGCCCGTCTTGGGGGAAGGCGACGAGTTGCAGGTCGATGTAGTCTTTGACGGTTTCGCGCACGTCGAGCAGGGCTTC
The DNA here is from genome assembly GCF_032922545.1 of Sulfitobacter sp. LC.270.F.C4. Taxonomy (NCBI): domain Bacteria; kingdom Pseudomonadati; phylum Pseudomonadota; class Alphaproteobacteria; order Rhodobacterales; family Roseobacteraceae; genus Sulfitobacter; species Sulfitobacter sp. LC.270.F.C4. The sequence continues at coordinate 2,935,970 of NZ_CP136692.1, forward strand.
GACGCCCAGCAGACGATCATCGCAGGTGTCGACATGGCTGCGGATGGCCAGCAGGCCGAGCGAGGCCGCCCAGTCGCAATATTCCAGCGCGCGGGCTTTGACCTCGTCTTGGGTCATGACCTCTTTGAGTTCGCCCCAGAGGCCGATGCCTTCGAGCAGCGTGCCGGAGGCGTTGATCCGAGGGGTGCCGTAGCTGAGCGTGGCATCCATGTGGAAATGCGGGTCGACGAAGGGCGGGCTGACGAGGTCGCCGCTGGCGTCGATGGTCTCGCGCGCTTCAGCGGTAGAGAGGTCTTCGATGGCGGTGATTTTGTCGGCCTTGATGCCGATGTCGGTGCTGCGGCCATCGGGGAGTGTGCCGCCTTTGATGATGAGGTCGAACATGGGGTTACTCGTGTGATTGATTTGGCCCGGCGAAGGGCGTGATGGGAAGTGCCAACTCAGCGCTCCCCCTTGTTGAACGGCACCATCAGCGCCGCTGGCACCTGTGCCCGGCGGGACATCACGACCAGCGCGAGGATCGACAGGATATAAGGCGCCATCAGGAAGATTTGATAGGGAATATCCGCGCCGAGTGGCGTCTGCTGCACGCGGATCTGCAACGCGTCGAAAGCGGCGAACAGCACCGCGCCCAAGAGCGTCTTGCCCGGTTTCCATGAGCCGAAGACCACCAGTGCGATGCAGATCCAGCCGCGTCCGTTGACCATCTCAAAGAAGAAGGAGTTGAACGCGCTCATCGTCAGAAACGCCCCGCCCACGGCCATGAACCCGCTGCCGACCATGACCGCGCCGATGCGGATGGCGGAAACGCTGAGGCCCTGCGCCTCGACCGCGGCCGGGTTTTCGCCCGCTGCGCGCAGGGCAAGGCCCATGGGCGTGCGGTAAAGGACCAACGTCACAGCGACGACCAGCACAAAGGCGAGATAGGTCAGCGGCGTTTGGTTAAAAAGCGCAGGGCCGATCACGGGGATATCGGAGAGGATCGGGATTTCAAGCGGTTGGAAGGCTTCAATCTTCGGCGGCGAGGTGACCTCGGGCAGCACCAGACGGTAGCAATAGTAGGTCAGCGATGTGGCCAGCAGCGTGATGCCAAGGCCGACGACATGCTGGCTGAGGCCAAAGGGCACCGTCAGCACCCCATGCACAAGTCCGAAGGCCATGCCCGAAAGCATCGCCACCGCCACACCGAACCACAGCCCGCCGCCGAGATAGACGGTAAGCCAGCCAGCAAAAGCGCCGACGACCATGATGCCTTCGATGCCGAGGTTCAGCACCCCTGCTCGCTCACAGATCAACTCGCCCAGAGCGGCAAAGATCAGCGGCGAGGCGATGCGGATGGCGGCGGTCCAAAAGCTCGCCTGAAGGAGAATGTCGAGAATATCCATCAGTCGCGCCTCACCCGGAATTTGGTCAGCATGATCGCCAGCACCATCGCCAGAAGCGCCAGCGCCAGCATGATGTCAGCCAGATACGTCGGCACCCCGGCTGCGCGGCTCATGCTGTCAGCGCCAACGAAGATGCCCGCGACGAAGAGTGCGGCGACCACCACGCCAAGCGGGTTCAGCAGCGCCAGCATGGCGACAATGATGCCGGTGTAGCCAAAGCCCGGCGAAATATCCAACGTGAGGCTTCCCTTCAGCCCTGCCACTTCGGAAAACCCTGCGAGGGCCGCGAGGCCACCCGACAGCAGTGCGGTTTTGATCAGCACGCGGTTCACCGGGATGCCCGCGAAACGTGCCGCTGCGGGGTTGAGGCCCACGGCGCGCATCTCGTAGCCGAGCGTGGTGCGGCGCTGGATGACCCAGACAATAAGGGCAGAGATCAGTGCGAGGCCAAAGCCCCAGTGCAGGCGCAGCCCGTCGACCATGCGTGGCAGCCGCGCCTCGCCAATGAGCCGCGCGGATTTGGGCCAGCCGAGGCCCATCGGGTCTTTCAATGACCCTTCGAGCAGCATAGAGACCCAAAGCAGAACGACGAAATTGAGCAAAAGCGTGGTGACGACTTCATCGACGCCGAAGCGGGTTTTCAGAAAGGTCGGGACCAGCAGCACCAGCGCACCGCCGAGCATGGCAGCCACGGCGATGGTGGGCAGCAGGGCAAAGGCGGGCCATGCCAGCGCGCCGGTGCCCAAGACCACAGTGACCACCGCGCCCATGTAAAGTTGCGCCTCGGCCCCGATGTTCCACAGTTTCGCGCGAAAGGCGACGGCCACGGCGAGACCGGTAAAGATCAACGGCGTGGCGCGGTTGAGCGTCTCCAGCGTGGCGAATTTGGAGCCGAAGGCGCCCTTAACGATCAGGCCGAGCACTGAAAACGGCTGCGCGCCTGCGACCATCGCCAGCAAAGACGCGGCAACCACCGTAGCGAAAAGCGCCAGCGCGGGCAGGCCCAGCGAGCGGGTCCATGTCGGGTTGGCGACGGGTTCAAGCCGCATGGGATGTCTCCTCGAAACCGTCCCCGGCCATCCAGACGCCAAGCTCGGCGGGCGTGAGTTCGCCACGAGAGAAACCGGGCGACAATCGGCCTTCCGAGATCACGTGGATCACGTCCGAGAGCGCCGTGACCTCGTCGAGGTCTTCGGAGATCAGCAGCACTGCCGCCCCCCGATCGCGAGCGGCGAGGAGTTGTTCGTGGACGTAAGTTAGCGCACCGATGTCGAGTCCGCGCACCGGCTGGTTGGCCAGCACCACGGCGGGCGCGGTCTCCAGCACGCGGCCAAGGATCAGCTTTTGCATGTTCCCGCCTGAAAGCAGCCGAATGCGGGTTTCGGGACCGGGGCAGCGCACGTCGTAGCCTTGGATGATCTTGGCGGCAAAATCACGCGCGGCGCGCCAATTCATCCAGCCGTGGCGGGAGAAACCGGGGCGGGAATAGAGTTCGAGCACCGCGTTTTCGGTGAGGTCGAAATCGGCGATGGTGCCGGTCTTATGGCGATCTTCGGGAATACGGGCGATGCCGGCGCTGATCGCGGCATGGGGCGACCAGCCGCGGGGCGCATCGCCTTTCACGTGAAACGTACCAGAGGCCGGGCGGAGCAGCCCGCCGATAAGGTCAGCAAGGGCGGTTTGGCCGTTGCCGGAGACCCCAGCGAGGCCGGTGATCTGACCTGCGCGCAGTTCGAGGTCGACGTTTTTCAGCCCCGGCGCAGAGCCGATGTCGGGCGTGGTGACACCTGCAAGCGTGACCAGTGCCTCGCCGGGATCGGCGCGGCGCACCACGGGAGCGGCGACTTCTGAGCCCACCATCATCTGCGCCATCCGCGCGCGGTCAGTCTCGGCTGTCTTGGCTTCGGCCACCAGCTTGCCATGGCGCAGCACCACGACACGGGACGAGATCGCCATGACCTCATGCAGTTTATGCGAGATGAAGATCACCGAGAGGCCAAGCGCCACGGCTTTGCGCATGGTGGCAAAAAGATCGTCGGTCTCTTGCGGGGTGAGAACGGCGGTGGGCTCGTCCAAAATCAGGATACGCGCCTCGCGGTAAAGGGCTTTGAGGATCTCAACCCGCTGCCGCTCACCCACGCTCAGGCTGCCGACCTGTGCATCAGGGTCCACCCTCAGCCCGTAGTCCTCCATCAGCGTGACAATCCGCTGACGCGCCTGCGCACGGCCAAAACCGGGGCGCCAGATCGAGCGGGTGCCGAGCACGATATTTTCCAGCACGGTCATATTGTCGGCCAGCGTGAAATGCTGGTGCACCATGCCCACGCCTGCGGCCAGCGCGGCGCGCGGATTGCCCGCGGGCAGACCTTGGCCGAAGACTTCGACATGGCCTTCGTCGGGCGTGTAATGGCCAAACAGGATATTCATCAGCGTGGTCTTGCCCGCGCCGTTTTCGCCCAGCAGGGCAATGACTTCGCCCTGCCGCAGATCAAAGCTGATCGCGTCATTGGCGGTGAGCTTGCCAAATCGTTTGGTAATATTATCGAGGCGCAGGACAACCTGCGCCTCGGGTCTTGGATCGGTCATTAAGAGGACTTCGGTTCTTCGTCGTTGATGTCGACGGTGAAGGAGCCATTCTTGATCGCCTGCTCGCGTTCCTTGACCAGATCAAGCGCCTCTTGCGGGATCTTGCCCTCGAAGGTGCCAAGCGGAGCCAGTGAAGACCCGGCCTCGGACATGAAGGAATAGCGGCCATAGTCGTCGGCCATGAACTCGCCTGCTTTGACCGCGGCGATGGCGGCATCCAGCGTAGGCTCGAAATGCCACAGGGCCGAGGCGACGACGGTTTCGGGGTACTCGGCTTGCGTGTCGATCACATTGCCGATGGCCAGAATGCCCTTTTCCTGCGCCGCGTCCGACACGCCGAAACGCTCGGCATAGAGAACGTCGGCCCCCTGCTCCACCATGGCGAATGCGGTTTCCTTGGCTTTGGGCGGATCGAACCAAGAGCCGATAAAGCTCACTTGGAACTTGATATCGGGGTTCATTTCCGCGGCACCCGCCATGAAGGCATGCATCAGGCGGTTGACCTCAGGGATGGGAAAGCCGCCGACCATGCCGATGTTGCCGCTCTCAGTCATGGCACCGGCGATGATGCCCGACAGATACGCCGCATCTTGGATGTAGTTGTCGAAGACCGCGAAATTGGGCAGCGCATCATCTTGCTTGAAGCTGGAGCCCATGAGGAAAGCCACATCTGGGTAATCGGCGGCAACCTCGCGCGCCTCGGCTTCGGCACCAAAGACTTCGCCGACGATCAACTGGTTCCCGGCCTCGGCATATTCGCGCAACACGCGGGCGTAGTCGGTGTTGGAGACGTTTTCAGTGAAGGTATATTCGATATCGCCGCGCGCCTGTGCGGCTTCGGCAGCTTTGTGAATGCGGCTGACCCATTGCTGTTCGACAGGCACGGTATAGACGCCAGCCACTTTAAGCGGCTCGGCAGCCAGCGCGCCCTGTGGCAAAAGGCTGGCCCCGGCCAGCATGGCCGCCGTGCCCAATAGGAAGCGGCGTGTGAGATTGCGTTGTGTCATATTATATCCCCCGTTGGTTAGGTATTTTACCGTTTGATAAAATAATTTACCTGTCAAGCTTCTCCTGACCCTAGGTCAGCCCAAGCTTTTCCGAATACGCGCGGTGTGCTGATTAATGTGGCAGTCAGCAAGCGAAGCGGTAAATAGGGTCGACCCCAAGGATCGGATTCTACGATGAGCCATGTATTGCACCGTAACCTGCGCGCCACGCAACCTGTGATCGTGCGCGGAGAGGGAAATTTCCTTATTGATGACAAGGGGAAGCGCTATCTGGATGCCTGCGGCGGCGCTGCGGTGTCGAGCCTTGGACATGACAACGCCGCCGTGCGCGCCGCTGTCGCCGCGCAGATGGACCAGCTCGCCTTTGCGCATACCGGCCTCTTCACCAACACCCCGGCAGAGGCTTTGGCCGACCATTTGATCGCCCGCGCGCCTGAGGGCACTGGCGAAGGGCGGGTGATGTATCTGGGCAGCGGGTCCGAGGCGATGGAAGCCGCGCTGAAGCTCGCGCGGCAGTATCATCTGGAGCGGGGCGACAAAGCGCGGGCGAAAATCATCGCGCGCAAGCCCAGCTATCATGGCAACACACTGGGCGCGCTGGCGGTGGGCGGCCATGCCGGACGCCGCGCGCCCTTTGCGCCGATGCTGATGGATGTCGAACATATCGACGCGGCCTATGCCTACCGCCTGCAACGCGAGGGCGAGAGCGAGGCAGATTTCGCGCAACGCTTGGCGGATCAGTTGGAGACGCGGATCGTTGAACTGGGGCCGGAGACAGTCGCCGCCTTTGTGGCTGAGCCGGTGGTGGGCGCATCGCTCGGCTCACAACCCGCGCCTGCGGGGTATTTCAAGCGGGTGCGTGAGATTTGTGACCGCCACGGCGTGCTGCTCATCGCCGACGAAGTGATGTGCGGCATGGGGCGCACCGGCAGCCTTTTCGCACTTGAGCAGGAAGGTATCTGTGCCGACATCACCACCATGGCCAAGGGGCTAGGCGCGGGCTACCAGCCCATCGCGGCGGTGATGGCCCGCGAAAGCGTGATCGACGCGATCATGGCGGGCAGCGGCAATCTGTGGAACGGGCATACCTATATGTCGCACGCGGTGGCGACGGCGGGGGCGCTGGCTGTGCTGCAAGAGGTCGAGAGCCGCGATTTGCTGAGCGCGGTGCGCGCGCGGGGGCAGCAGTTGGAAACGGCGCTGCGCGAGCGGTTCGGCCAGCATGCCCATGTCGGTGACATTCGCGGGCGCGGGTTGTTCTGGTCCATCGAATTGGTGGCCGAGCGCGACAGCAAGACGCCCTTTGAGGTGAGCCGCAACCTTGCGGGCAAGATTCAGCGGGCGGCGATGGAGGCCGGGATGATCTGCTATCCCGCGCAGGGCTGTGCCGATGGCACGGCGGGGGATCACGTTCTGCTGGCTCCGGCCTTTACCTCTCCGCCCGAAGAAATCGAGATGACGGTCGAGATGCTGGGCAAGGCCGTCGACGGGGTGATTGCGGAGGGCTGAGCCCTCCGCCCGCTCATCGGCCTTTGATCTGGATCGAGAAGTTGCGCTGCGCCCCGGCGGGCGGGCGCGGAAAGGGTGCGGCCTGTCGGATGATGCCAAGCGCCGCTTGGTCCAGCGCCGCCGACCCGGAACTGCGCGCCACCCGAACGCCAGCCAACTGCCCGCCCCCGCCAATGGAAAAGGCGATCACGGCGGTCCCGCGTGAGCGAACACGCGGTTTGCCGACGCGGGCGATGCGGCTCATCACTTGGCCGGGATAGTTGCTGGCCGCCGCGTTGCCCGCAGGTGCTGCGGCCCGCTGACGGGTGCCGGACTGCGCGGCGTTGCCCGCCCGGCTGGCAGTCTGCGCGCCCTTGGTGTTGTCGCGCTTCGCATTGCCGCGCTTGGTTTGCTTGGGCTTGGTTTTCTGGGGTTTCGGCTGCGGCTTGGGCTTGGCCTTCTTGGCGGCCTCGGCGGCGCGTTCGGGGTCGCGGCGCTGTGGGCGCTGCGACAGGCGTGGCGCATCGTCCTCGGCCTCGGCGGTGAGGGTTTCGATCGGGGGCACCGGGGCCGTGGCTGTGATGGTCGGCGTGGCGCTGGTGGTCTCGGGCGGGGTTTCGACCGGGGTCAGGGCAGGCAAGACGGGTGTCTGCGCCGCAGTGGCGGGAGGTGGGGCCACGTGCATGGGCTCTGCCTTCACCGCTTGCATTGGCTCGGCGGCAGGCGTGGGCGTAACCGTTGGCGCGGGGGTCGGCGGCGGCGCCTCGGCGGTCTCCAAGGGTTCGGGCTCGGGGGTCGGCGTGATCTCTTCCACCGGTTCTGCCTCTAGAGTGCCGACGGCCATATCCTCAAACCGGGTGCCAAGCTGGGCCGCGGCGGGCGCTCCGCCGCCCGCGATCTTGGCGCTGTCGTCAATTTGCGCGAGCTGCGACACGCCCACCACAAGGCTGGCGGCGATACCGACGGAGAATGTTTTGACAAGACCGGACCGGGGGATCATTGCAGCGCCCTTTCGGTGACAAGCATGACGCGCTCTGCCCCCGCCCCGCGCAGCTCGCGGGTCAGCTCCACAAGGCGGCGGGCGGGCAGCGCGCGGTCAGGCAGCAGCCGCACGGTGTCGCGCTCTTCCTCGGGGAGCGCGTCGATGAATTCAGCCACGCTGGCGCGGTCTTGGCCTGCGAAGGTCATGCGGCCATCGGCGTGGACCACCAGCGCATTGGGCGGCGCGCGGCCCTCAAGCTCACGGGTTTCCACGAGGTTCAGATCGGAATCCAGCGGCTGCGACAGGGTGCCCGCGACCATGAAGAAGACCAGCATCAGAAAGACGATGTTGATCAGCGCGATGGTCGGTTCGCGTTGCGGTTTGGCCTTGGCGATAGGACGCATGGTCAGCCCTCCAGAACCGAGACGCTGAGCCCCGGCAGGGCGCGCAGCGCGATGAGCAGATCGGCCAGCGCCTGCGCCTCGACCTCGGCCCCGAGCGAGACCAGAAGCGGCGTGCCCTTCTCGGCCTCGGCCAAGGGGCTGGCGGTCAGCGCGTCAAGCGCCAGCGCATCGCCATTGAGGCGCAGCCCCTCGGTGGTCAGTTGCAAAAAGAACGGTTTCGCCCCCGTCTCGGCCCCTGCCCCGGATGTCGCTGCGGCCAATTCGATCTCGGCAAATTTGGAGAAGGTCGAGGTCAGCATGAAAAACAACAACAGCAGAAAGATCACATCGATCAGAGAGGTCATGGAGAGGCGGTTGCGCCGCCGGCGTGGCCTAGCCATGGGCTGGCCGGGGCGCGGCGGCGGCAAATTGGGTCGCGGCAGGTGTGGCGGCGGGGGCCGCGTTCTGGCCGGGATGCAGCACGGTGAGGATCGCCTTGTCGGCGATGACGCGCTCGGTCTCCATCCGCTGCTCCAGCCAGCTGAGCACCAGCGCGGTCGGCATGGCAACGACGAGGCCCACCGCAGTGGTCAGAAGCGCCACCCAGATGCCCCCCGCGAGGATCGAAGGATCCACCTGCGACCCTGCATCCTGCAAGGCGCGGAAGGCTTCGATCATGCCCAGAACCGTGCCGAAGAGGCCCAAGAGCGGGGCAAGCTGCGCCACGGAATCGAGCAGACGAAAGCCGCGCTCCAGCTTGGCAAAGCGCAACTCGGCCTCGGCCTGCAAGCGCGAAGCGCCCGCGTCGGGCGTAGACATGGCCAGTTCGATCACCGGGGCGAGGTAGCTTTTCGACCGGCCCAGCGCAGAGCGCGCAGCGGCGGCATCGCCGCGCTCCCAAGCATTGACCGCTTCGGACAGCGCCCGGTGGCGGCCCACGGCGGCGGCGCGGAACTGCCATGTTTTATAAAGTGCCACGGCGAGGGTCAGCACTGCCACGGCCATGAGGATTACCACCACCGGGCCACCGGTTTCGGCAATGCCCCGCAGAGGGGTCAGCAGTTCATCCAGTTGATCCATCAGCCCAGCACCTCGATCTCGGTCCGGGTTGCTGGGGCCAGCGCGTTTTCGCAAGTGCCCGCCGCGATCCCCGCGCCTTCGCAGCTTTGCGCACCGTTAAACAGGATACGGCCAAGGTTTTCGCAGGTGGTCTGCGGCACCACGAATTGGCGCACGCGCGGGCGGCCTACGGGCAATTGACCAAAGTCGAAAAGGGTCAGCCGGTTCACGGTGCCTTCGCGGTCGAACAGCACGGTTTCAAAAACTGCCATGTCCAAGGGGGCGGAGAGGTCGTTCGTGATGAGGAAGGTCAGCTTGCAATTGGCCTCCGTGGTGTCGGCGGCGTTCAATTCGACCTTGAGCGAGGGGGCCGCAGCCGCCGCTGCGGCGGCAGGCGTCTCGGCGGCGGCGCCTTGGGCAATGGTCAGGGACAGGGCCGCGAGGAACGCGGAACGAAAATGCGGCATGGGGGTGGCTCCCGATGGGTTTATCTTTGATCACGGCGCGCTGCTGGGGCGCCTGCCACGGCTGGGCAGAATCGTCGCAGCACCTCTCGCGCCAAGCGGAATTTCTGCCTGCTGCCTAACAAAATCGGGCGGCAGTGACAATCCTGACTTTAATACTCGGATAAGGCGGCCGCCGCCCTGCCCACTTGGTGAGCAGGGAACAGTTGCGTCGATCTGGTGTTAGGCTGCTGAAACCATTGCCTGCGGGAAAACGACACCCGCGCAGAGAAGGAGGCCAGAATGACCGACGACAGCCAGAAGATCGCGACCATCGACCCCACGCATAACGTGGCCCCGTTCACACCAGATGCCAAAGCACTGGAACAGGCGGCCTCGGCCGGGATGAAAACAGTGGTAAACTTCCGCGCCTCGGATGAAAAAGGCTGCCTCTCCCCCGATGAAGAGCGGCTGGTGGCCGAGAAGCTGGGGCTGAACTACCTGCACCATCCGGTCACGCCCGATACGCTTGGCCCCGAGACGGTGGACGAATTCCGCAAGTCACTGGACGACCTGCCGCAGCCGGTGTTCCTGCACTGCGCCTCGGGCAAACGGGCCGGGGCGATGACGCTGATGGCCCTTGCGGCAGACAAGGGATGGGACGGTGACACGGCCCTGCAAGAAGGCAAATCACGCGGCATTGACCTGACCGAAGAGAAGATCGGCCAGTTCGTCAAATCCTACGCGGATAGCAAAGCGTGAAAGAGGCGTCCGGTTTTACCGGGCGCATTATTTTTGCGCGCAGTAGAGGCCGTGCAGCGTTTCCAGAACGGCCACGGCCTCCTGCCCTTTGACCCGGTAAAAGATCGTCTGCCCCGCGCGGCGACTGTCCACAAGCCCCGCTTCTTTCAGCTTTTTAAGCTGCTGTGACATGGTGGATTGCGACAACCCGCAGGCCTGCGCCAAATCCCCAACCGAACGCTCTCCGCCCAGCAGCCGGCACAAGATCTGCAACCGCGCCTCTGATGCGAGCATCGTCATCAGGGCAGCCGCTCCGGCAATGTCACCGTCCAAGAAATCGTCCGAGTTTTTCATATTAGCATCATTGAATATTAGGAATGGGTAATATATACTAAATGACAGTCTGAGACAAGCCAGCCGCCAAGGCGGGCGCGTAAGGAGTTGAGAGATGGAAACCGAATTCACACCTTGGCTGTCGCTGGGCGGCGGCGCGCTGATCGGAGCCTCGGCAGTACTGCTGATGGCGACGAACGGGCGCATCGCGGGCATCAGCGGGCTGACCTCACGGCTATTTGCGCGCAGCAGTGACGGCGAAGCGCGGGGCGTTTCGTTCTTCTTCGTGCTGGGGCTTTTGCTGGCAGCACCGCTTTGGTTGATTGTCTCGGGCGGGTGGCCGCAGCAGTGGGTGCCTTCGAACCCGCTTTTGATGGCTCTGGCCGGGCTGCTGGTCGGCTTTGGCGCGACCTATGGCAATGGGTGTACCTCGGGCCATGGGGTCTGCGGCATCAGCCGTGGCTCGGCGCGGTCGATCGTGGCAACGGTGACCTTCATGGCAACGGCTTTCGTGACCGTGTTTGTCATGCGGCATGTGTTAGGGGCTTGATATGAAACAGATATTCGCCCTCCTCTCCGGCCTCGTCTTCGGCATTGGCCTTATCGTCTCTGGCATGGCGGACCCTGCCAAGGTGCTGAACTTTCTTGACGTCTTTGGCACATGGGATCCCAGCCTCGCCTTTGTCATGGGCGGTGCGATCGCAGTGACAGCACCGGGCTTTGCATGGCTGTTCCGCAGCCGTCAGACCCCCTATTTCGACACCACGTTCCGCGTTCCCACCCGCAACGATCTTGAGCCGAAACTGCTGACCGGCGCTGCGATCTTTGGCATCGGCTGGGGCTTGGGCGGCTTTTGCCCCGGCCCTGCGTTGACTGCCCTGCCCTTGGCGGCCAGTGGCACGTTGATCTTTGTCCCCTTCATGCTGGGCGGCATGTGGATCGCCCGCCACACCCCTGATTTGATGACCAAAACCAAGAAAGGACCTGCCTGATGAGCGACCCTCTGAATACACCCGTCGTGCGGCATTCCCCTTCAACCGGTGCGGGCAGCCCCGATGTCTGGGGCATCTATGAGCCCGACACAGGCTCGATCCAATACATCTGCGCCGATCCGGCGACCAAGAAGGCCGCGCTGATTGACGTAGTCTGGAACTTTGACCCGAAGAACTACAAGTTCACGACCGAGAGCATGGATCAGGTTTTGGGCCTTGTGAAAGAGCATGGCCTGAGCGTGGAATGGGTGCTTGATACGCATCCCCATGCGGACCACGTCATGGCTTCTGCCCATCTGAAGGAACGGACCGGAGCGCCCAATGCCATCGGTGCGCTGGTGCCTGAGATCGCCAAGATTTGGGCGGACCTCTACAACCTGCCAAACGCCTTTGACCCCGACCGCGATTTTGATCATCTGTTTGAAGAGGGCGAAACGTTTAAGATCGGTGAACTAAACGCCAAGGTGATGCTGTCGCCCGGTCACACACTGGGGTCGATCACCTACGTCTGCGGCGATGCAGCTTTCGTGCATGACACATTGATGCAGCCCGATGCGGGCACCTCGCGGTCGGATTTTCCGGGTGGCAGAACGGCAGAGCTTTGGGACTCGATCCAAGACATCCTCGCCCTGCCCGGCGACACGCGGCTTTACATCGGCCATGACTACGGCACCGATGACCGCAAGGAACCGACGTGGGAAGCCACGGTTGATGAGCACAAGGCCAAGAACATCCACGTCAAGGACGGCACGAAACGCGAGGACTATATCGAGCGCCGCCAGAAGCGAGACGCGACGCTTTCGCTGCCCAATCGGATCCTTGCGGCCTTGCAGATCAACCTGCGCGGCGGGCGCCTGCCCCCGGCAGAGGATGACGGCAATCACTACCTCAAACTGCCGGTGAACCGCTTCGACTAAACCAGACCGGGCGGCCCTTCGGGGCGGCCCCTTCCCCTTGACGGATTGCCTGACATGACCCTGCGGCCCCCTGCGCAATATCTGCCGATCCTCGACTGGGGGCGCCGCTATGACCGTGGCCAATTCACCGGAGATTTGGTGGCGGCGGTGATCGTCACCATCATGTTGATCCCGCAATCGCTGGCCTATGCGCTGCTTGCGGGGATGCCGCCCGAGGCTGGCATCTACGCCTCCATCGCGCCGATTGTGCTTTATGCGATTTTCGGAACCAGCCGGGCGCTGGCAGTGGGGCCCGTGGCGGTGGTGTCGCTGATGACGGCGGCGGCGGTGGGCAACATCGCCGAAGCTGGCACGGCGGGCTATGTCACCGCGGCGCTAACGTTGGCGTTTCTGTCGGGCGCGATGCTGCTGGCGCTTGGGCTGTTCCGGCTGGGGTTTTTGGCGAATTTCCTGTCTCACCCTGTGATCGCGGGGTTCATCACCGCCTCGGGCATTCTGATCGCCGCCAGCCAGTTGCGCCATATTCTGGGGGTCGAAGGCGAAGGCCATACGCTGGTCGAAATCCTCGCCAGCCTTTGGGCGCATCTGGGGGAGGTGAACCCCATCACCCTTCTGCTGGGCGTTACCGCGACGGCTTTCCTGTTCTGGGTGCGGGGCGGGTTGAAAACCTTGCTTTTGCGTATCGGGCTGGGGTCACGCATGGCCGATATCGGGGCAAAAACGGGCCCGGTTCTGGCGATCGTCGGCACCACACTGGCGGTTTGGGCCTTTGATCTGGGCAGTCGCGGCGTGGCCATCGTGGGCGACGTTCCACAAAGCCTGCCGCCGCTCACCCTGCCCTCCTTCTCGCCTGACCTGCTGTCACAGTTGTTCATTCCCGCGCTGCTGATTTCTATCATCGGCTTTGTGGAGAGCATCAGCGTGGCGCAGACATTGGCCGCCAAGAAACGCCAGCGCATCGATCCGGATCAAGAACTCATCGGTCTGGGCAGTGCGAACCTTGGGGCCGCCTTCACCGGGGGTTTCCCGGTCACCGGGGGGTTCTCACGCTCTGTGGTGAACTTCGACGCGGGGGCCGAGACGCCCGCCGCGGGAGCCTTTACCGCCGTCGGGCTCGCGCTCGCGGCGCTGTTTCTGACACCGCTGATCTATTTCCTGCCCAAAGCCACGCTGGCCGCCACGATCATCGTCGCGGTGCTGAGCCTCGTAGATTTCTCGATCCTCAAACGCGCTTGGGCCTTCAGCCACGCCGATTTCGCTGCCGTGAGCGTGACGATCCTGCTCACGCTGATCTTCGGCGTGGAAGCGGGCGTAAGCGCAGGGGTCATCACCTCGATCCTCGTGCATCTTTACAAGACCTCGCGCCCGCATATGGCCGTGGTGGGCCGGGTGCCGGGGACTGAGCATTTCCGCAATGTGCTGCGCCATGAGGTTGAGACCCAGCCCCATGTGCTGTCGCTGCGGGTGGACGAAAGCCTATATTTTCCCAATGCGCGGTACCTTGAAGACCAATTGGCACGCCATGCCGCCGAAAAGCCCGAACTGACCGATGTGGTCCTGATGTTCCCGGCGGTGAATGAGATCGACCTGTCGGCGCTTGAATCGCTTGAGGCGATCAACACACGGCTGCGGGATGCCGATATCCGGCTGCATCTGAGCGAGGTGAAGGGCCCGGTGATGGACCGGCTGAAGCGCAGTCATTTTCTGGATGACCTCACCGGCGAGGTCTTTCTAAGCCAGCACGAAGCCGTTTGCGCCTTGGCAGAGCGGCGGTAGAGACTGTCGAAAATTTGGCGGAGCCTAGGGAACCGCCCTGCCCGTCGCGCGTTTGCCTGCCATGAACAAGATATTCGCGCGCGCCGCCGCCCTTTCCGCCTGCCTTTTCGCCACTGCCGCCCCTGCCGAACAGGTTGGGAATGTCGATGTGGACTGGTTGGGCAATGACATCATCGTCGAAGCCGTGGCCGACCCCAAGGTCAAGGGCGTGACCTGTCATCTGGCCTATTTCGAACGCGGTTTGATTGACCGGCTGCAAAAGGGCAACTGGTTCGAAGACCCGTCGAACTCCTCCATCTCTTGCCGCCAGACCGGCCCGATTGAAGTTGGCGATATCGAGATGGATGATGAAGGCGAGAATGTCTTTAGCGAACGCCGCTCGATCATCTTTAAAACCCTGCGGGTGAAGCGTATTTTCGACAAAGAGAACAATACGCTGATCTACATCAGCCACAGCCAGCAGGTGCAGGACGGGTCGGCCAAGATGTCGATGTCGACTGTGCCGCTCTACCAGCCCGGACAATAAGCCTCAGCGGCCAAGTTTTCCTCGGCAAAGCCTTGCCAGCTTAGTGATCTCGCCTTGCCGGGCGACCTGCCTGCGATATGCTGCGCAAAACGCAACAAGCAGCGACAGGCAGGTTTATGAGACATTCACGCAGAACATTCGCATTCGGCCTCGCCGCTCTGGGGCTGACCTCGGCTTGCTCTACGGGGGGCGGCGCGCTTGGCCCCGCAGCAGCGGCAGGGGTGCCGGACGATCTGCGCCCAGTGCCCAACGCGGGATATGACGCTTGGGTCGCGGCGTTTAAGGGCCGTGCCTCGGCACAAGGGATTTCCGCCAACACCTTGGCTCAAGGGTTTCGCGGCGCGGGCTACCTGCCCGGCGTCGTGAAACGGGACCGTAACCAGACGGAATTCAGCCGCAGCTTGGAAGACTACCTCGCCATCGCGGCCTCGGACGAGCGTGTATCAAAGGGGCGCGCGGCTTTTGCACGGCACCGCAGCACGCTGAGCGCGATTGAGAACCGCTACGGCGTGGCGGCAGAGATCGTCGCGGCAGTTTGGGGGCTAGAGAGCTATTTCGGTGAGCGGCGCGGGAATGTGCCCGTCGTTTCGGCCACTTCGACGCTGGCCTATGACGGGCGGCGCGGGGCGTTTTTTGAGAAGCAACTGATCGCGGCGCTGAAAATTCTGCAAAACGGCGATATCACCGCCGATCGCATGACCGGGTCTTGGGCCGGGGCCATGGGGCATACGCAGTTTATTCCCACCTCCTATCAAGCTTTCGCGGTGGATTTCACCGGCGACGGGCGACGCGACATCTGGTCGGAAGACCCCAGCGATGCACTAGCCTCGACCGCCGCGTATCTGTCGCGCAACAGCTGGACGCGCGGCGTGAAATGGGGCGGCGAAGTGGGCAGCATCCCCGCCAGCGCCGGGTCCGTGATCCAGCCACAGGCAGGCGGGCCGCAGTTTGTGGTAACCAGCAACTTCCGGGCGCTGAAACGCTATAACAACTCCGACAGCTACGCGATTGGCGTGGGCCATCTGGCCGACCGCATCGCCGGGGGCGGACCGCTGCGCGGCAGCTTCCCCCCCGACGCCAATGGGTTGACCAAGGACGACAGGATGGCGCTGCAACAGCGGCTGACCGCGCGGGGGTTTGATACCGATGGCACCGACGGGGTGATCGGGCCAAACAGCCGCAAGGCGATCAGCGCCTATCAGGCCAGCGTGGGCCTGCCCGCGACCGGCGAGCCTTCGGTCGATCTGCTGCGCCGCCTGCAATAGGCGGTATCAGCCGGGGCTGATCCCGGCACGGTCGAGCATCCCTGCCACCTCAGCAAATGAGGACTGCGGCGGGGTGTGCTCGGCCTTGCGCTGGCTAAGGAACGTCTCGCACGGCCCAGCGAATGCAATCGCGCGGTCCAGTTCGGGATTGCTGCCGCTGCGGTAGGCGCCGATGCGGATCAATTCCTCCATATCGGCATGGGCCGCCAGCGCCTTATGGGCGGCGGTGAGCAACGTATACTCCACATCACTGTGACAATCCGGCAACGTCCGCGAGACCGATGCGAGCAGGTCAATCGCCGGATAGCGCCCCTTTTCGGCAATCTTGCGGTCCAACACGATATGCCCGTCGGTGATGCCGCGCACGGCGTCAGCGATGGGGTCATTCATGTCATCGCCATCCACCAAAACGGTGAAGATCGCCGTGATATCGCCCTTGCCCACCGGCCCCGGCCCAGCCCGCTCCAACATCTGCGGAAGCTCTGAAAACACCGTCGGCGGATAGCCCTTGGCGGTGGGCGGCTCGCGCGAGGCGAGACCGATTTCGCGCTGCGCCATGGCAAAACGGGTGACGCTGTCCATCAGCAGCAACACATGCTGACCCTGATCGCGGAAATGTTCGGCCACGGCCATGGCGGTCCAAGCGGCTTGGCGACGGGTGAGCGGCGGCTCATCTCCGGTGGCGACCACCAGCACCGCCTTCTCCATCCCCTCGGGGCCAAGGTCGGTCGAGATGAAATCTTGCACCTCGCGGCCCCGTTCGCCGACCAGCGCCATGACCACCACATCACAGTCCGTATAGCGTGCCAGCATGGCCATCAGCGTCGATTTACCCACACCAGAGCCCGCAAAAATGCCCAAGCGCTGGCCTTGGCAAAGCGGGGTAAAGACATCGAGCGCGCGCACATGGGTCGCCAGTTTCGGGCCGATGCGTTTGCGGTCGAACGCACCCGGCGGGGCGGCGCGCAGCGGGCGCGGTTGGTTGCCTTCGGGCAGATGCCCCTTCCCGTCGAGCGGTGCGGCAGAGGCACTGATCACCCGCCCCTTCCAGCTTTCATCCGGGCGGATCACATCGCGGCCAACGGCGACCTCGACCCGGTCACCCGCCGCGACCCCGCGCCACGACCCAAAAGGGAGCAACTCGGTGCCATGGGTGCCCAGCCCCACGACCTCTGCATGGACCGGCCCGTCAGAGCCATGCACGATGCAGCGCTCGCCGATGCCCAGCACCCGCTCCAGCCCCACGGCGGTCAGCGTAATGCCGGTGATCGCGCGCACTTCGCCGGTGATCTCGGCCTCGCCCGCCTCGCGGGCAAAGCTGGTCAGCTCGGAAAAGAGTGTCTGCATGGATAAATTTCCTCTAGGAGAGCAAGCTAATATTTACTATACAAGGATTAAACAGGCTATAGGCAAAAAAATGAACTTGTCTAATCTTTCTATTCTTGGACTCGCTTCGGACCGGATGCAGTGGCTTTCGGCCCGGCAAAAGGTCGTGTCTGAAAACGTGGCCAATGCGGCGACGCCGAACTTCAAGGCGCGCGATGTGTCGTCCTTCGCCTCAATGCTCAGCGGAGAGCTGTCGCGTGATAATGGGCTGGTGACCACCCATGACAAACACTTCACCGGCGTCGCCCAAGGTACGCCCGGCGTGCGTGAGGTAACGGACCGCAGCGCTGCTGGCGCGACGCTGGATGGCAATACCGTGAACCTTGAAGAACAGGCCGTGAAGGCCGCCGAGATCGGCGATCATTACCGGTTGGCCGCACAGCTTTATCGCAAGAGCTATGACATGCTCACCATGGCCGTCACCGGAAACAGGTAAGGAAAACGCATGGATCCGCTTCAGTCTATCGCCAAAATCGCCGCCAGCGGGATGACCGCGCAGACCGCGCGTTTGCGGGTGATCTCGGAAAACGTGGCCAACGCAGATTCCACGGGCACCACGCCGGGCGCCGACCCGTTCCGCCGCAAGACCATCAGTTTTTCCGAGTTGATTGATCGCAACGGCGGCGGCTCTTTGGTTGAGGTTGACCGCATCGGGCGCGACCAGTCGCCGTTTCGCCGCGATTATGACCCGTCGCATCCAGCAGCGGATGACACCGGCTATGTCAATCGGCCCAATGTCGATCCGATCATTGAGATGGCCAACATGCGCGAGGCATCGCGCAACTACGAGGCCAACATGAACATGTTCGAGTCCGGTCGCCGGATGCGCGGCCAGATGCTCGACCTGTTGAAGTGAGGTAACCTGAGATGAGCGATCCCGCCTCCCTGATCTCGACCGCCGCGGTTCGCGGTGCCTATCGCACCTCGCAATCGCTAACGGCGCAAAAAGGCGAAGCTATCGCCGAAGAGGCAGGCGCCAGCGCCAATAGCTTCACCAATATGGTGCAGCAAGCCTCGGAAAACGCGCTGGAAACAGTGCGCGAGGGCGAGGCCGTGGCCCAAGCCGGGCTGCGCGGTGAGGCGGATACCCAGCAGGTGGTCGAAGCGATGCTGGCGATGGAAAGCACAGTCAAAGTCGCCGTGTCGGTGCGCGACCGCTTTGTCGAAGCCTATCAGGAAATCTTGCGGATGCCGATCTAGGCCATGACCGAAACCCAGACCTATGACATCATCTCTGCTACCGTCTGGGCCGTGCTTTTGGCCTCGGGTCCGGTGTTGGGGGTGGCGCTGGCGATCGGTCTGGTGATCGCGTTTTTCCAAGCGCTCACGCAAATTCAGGAAATGACGTTGACCTTCGTGCCCAAGATCGTGATGATCTTTGTCACCCTGCTGGCCGCAACGCCGTTCATGTATGCCACGCTGAAGAACCTGTCGGACACCATCTTTGACCTTGTGCAGAACGGTGGGCTGTGAGGGGCTGGCGGCATATCGCAGCGGCGCTTTTGGCGGCCGCGCTCGCCACCCCTGCCCTCGCCCAAGGCTGGGGGTCGTTCTATGAGCCGACGCGCAAGGACAAAGTGACCGCGACCGCACAGACGCTGGCGGCCAAGGGCGGGCCGGAAGGCGTCTGCATCCGCGAAATTCTGGCGGCACAAACGCGGCATGGCATCCCAGATAACCTGCTGCTGGCCATTGGACTGCAAGAGGCGGGCACCCGGCGCAACGGGCATTTCACGGTCTGGCCCTATGCGGTCAACGCGGCGGGCGAAGGGCGGCTGTTCGACAGCCGCAACGCCGCGCTTGATTGGATCGCAGAGCGGCAGGCGAGTGGCATCCGCTCCATTGACGTGGGCTGTATGCAGATCAACATGCGCTGGCACCCGGATGCTTTCGACAACCCCGCCCAAGGGTTCGATCCGCGGGTGAATGTCGACTACGCGGCGCGGTTCCTCAAGCGGTTGCACCGGCGTACGGGCAGTTGGATGCAGGCCGCGGGGTCGTACCATTCTTTCGAGCCTGAGTACCGCGACACCTACCTTGACCGTCTGCAAAAGAACATTTCCGCCGCCAATGCGCGGCTGCCGGAGTTTCAGGCGCTGGCCAGTGCCAGCCCCGTTCCCGCGCGTCCGCGCAAGACGCCCCGCAGCACCTCGGGCAGTTATGACAGGTTAGCGGCCAAGGCCACATGGGGCGCGCAGATCGGCGGGGCGGCGAATGCGCGCCGTTCGCTCTATTCGGCACATGAGATGCAGCCGGTTTTGCCGCAGTTCACCACCGTCCGCGCGGAGGATGCGGGATGAGTACGAAACCCAACACCATCCTGCCGCAGCTGAGCATGTTCAGCGCCAACAAAGACGTCAGCTTTGCCGTTGGCATGGCGCTAGTGCTGGCGGTTCTGTTCTTGCCGCTGCCGCCGATCTTGCTCGATTTCGGGCTGGCGCTGTCACTGTCGCTCAGCGTGTTGATCTTCATGGTGGCGCTCTGGATCCCTTCACCGTTGCAGTTCAACTCTTTCCCGACGCTGCTGCTGGTCACGACCATGTTGCGCCTGTCGCTCAACGTGGCCTCAACCCGGCTGATCCTCAGCGAAGGCCATGCAGGTCTGCATGCGGCGGGCGATGTGATCCAAGGGTTCTCCAAGTTCATCGTGGCGGGTAATTTCGTCATCGGTGTGGTGATCTTTGCCATTCTCGTGATCATTAACTTCGTCGTGATTACAAAGGGTTCGACCCGTATCGCCGAGGTTGCCGCGCGGTTCTCGCTGGATGCGATGCCGGGCAAGCAGATGGCGATCGACGCCGATATGGGGGCGGGGCTGATCGACGAAGATGAGGCCCGTCGCCGCCGTAAGGAACTGGAAGACGAAAGCGCGTTCTTCGGGGCGATGGACGGTGCGTCAAAATTCGTGCGCGGCGATGCGGTGGCAGGGCTGATTATCACGCTGATCAACGTCATCGGCGGCATTCTGATCGGTGTCGTGCAGCGCGGCATGGGTGTAGGCGATGCCTTTAACGTCTTTACCTCGCTGACCATCGGGGACGGGCTGGTGAGCCAAATCCCGGCATTGGTCGTCTCGCTCGCCGCCGGTCTGATCGTGACCAAGGGCGGCACCCGGGGCGCGGCGAACGAAGCTGTCTTTGACCAGCTTTCGAACTTCCCCAAGGCGCTTTACATGGCGGCCTTGCTGCTGTTCGGCATCGGCCTTTTGCCCGGCTTTCCGCTGCTGGTCTTCGCCCTTCTGGCCGCTGCCATGGTGGGCTTGGGCGTGGTGATCCAGCGCGGCGCGGCAGAGGCGGCAGAAGCCAAGGCAAAGGCCGATGCAGAAGCGCAGAAACAGCAGGACATGCCAGAGGTCGACAGCAACCCGATGCACCTCGATGAGTTGCGGTTGGTTCTGGGCGAAGGGCTGGTGGCGCTGGCCAACCGCCCCGACGCGGTGCTGCCGAGCAAGATCAAATCCCTGCGCAAGCATTTCGCCGAAGAGTTCGGCTTTCCCATGCCCTCGGTCCGGATCAAGGATGACGTGAGCCTGCCGATCAACAGCTATTCCTTCCAAATCCACGGCGTTGATGTGGCCAAGGGCGACATTCGCGCCAATCAGATGATGGTGATCAACCCCGAGGGCGCGCCGCTGCAACTGCCGGGTGAGGCCACGCGCGAACCCACCTTTGGGCTGGACGCGCTTTGGGTCGACAGCAAGGTTGCCGATCAGGCCGAGGCGCAGGGCTATACGGTGGTGGACCCCGAAAGCGTGATCACCACGCACCTGACCGAAGTGGTCAAGGAAAACATGTCTGAACTGCTCACCTACGGTTCGGCGAAAGAGGCGATTGAGGGGCTGGACCGGAATTATCAAAAGCTGGTCAACGACCTGCCCGTCCCCTCCCCCGCCATTCTGGTGCAGCAGGTGTTGCAGGAACTGCTGCTCGAGCGTGTCTCGATCCGCAACCTGCCGCTGATCGTAGAGGCGATGGCCGAAGCCACGCGCCAGACCTCCAAACCCGCGCTGGTGCTTGAGAACGTGCGCCGCCGCCTGTCGAGCCAGATTTGCCAAGGCCTGTCCGATGGTCAGGGTTTCGTGCCTGTTATCACCCTGTCGCCCTCTTGGGAGGCCGAGTTCATCGAGGCGGTCAAGATCGTCGGCGAGGATCGCACATTCGTCATGTCCCCCAAACGGGTACAGGAATTCGTGCTGCAAGCCCGCCAGCAGATCCAGCGCTTCGCCTCCGAGGACAGCTGGCCCGCGCTGATGGTCAACCCCGAGGCGCGGTCCTATGTGCGCTCCATGCTGGAGCGGGTCAGCCCGATGACGCCGGTGATTTCCAACGCCGAAATTCATCGCAAGGTATCCCTGCGGACCGTCGCCACCATCGGGGGCTAGGGATGGACCTCTCCGCCCTCCTGACCGACGCGCTGATGGGATATTTCGTCGTCTTCGCCCGCATCGGCAGCGCGCTTTTGTTCATGCCGGGCTTTGCTGAAACCTCGGTGCCCACGCGGCACCGGCTGTTCTTTGGTCTGATCCTGAGTGCCGCGCTTTATCCGGTCACCGGCCTTGGCCCGGTGGCCGAGGATCGCCCCGGCGCGTTGCTGTTGATCTTCGGGTCCGAGATCACCGTGGGGCTGTGGATCGGGCTGGTGGCGCGCACCCTGCTCTCGGCGCTGCAATTCGCGGGCTATCAGATGGCGTTGATGTCGGGGCTGGCCAACGCCTTGGCCCCCAACATTGGCGCGTTTGAGGGAGCCACGAGCATGGCGGCGATGCTGCTGATCGGGGCCACGGCGCTGATTTTCATCACTGACCTGCACCACCTGATTATCGAATCCTTGCTGATGTCCTATCAGGTTTTCATCCCCGGCACCTTCATGTTGGCCGATCTGACCGATCAGTTTGCCCGCGCGACGCAGGTCAGCCTGTATCTTGGGCTGTCGATCGCCGCGCCTTTCTATGTGGCGGGTCTGGTGCTGAACGTCGGGATGGGTCTGGCCAACCGCATGATGGCGAGCCTTCAGGTCTTCTTTATTGCCCAGCCCTTGCTGATTGCCGCGGGGCTGGCCTTGATGGTGCTGGCGGTTCCGACCATGATGCGCGGGTTTCTTGAGCCCTTCGCGAATTGGCTCACCACCTACGGATTCTAGGCCATGTCAGACGAGGACAAGAGCAGTAAGACCGAAGAGCCGACGGAGAAAAAGCTCCGCGACGCGCGCAAGAAAGGCGACGTGCCCCAATCGCGTGAGACCGGCACGGCGATGCTGGTCTTTGCCCTGCTGATGATCCTGATCTTCGTGCTGCCAAGTTCGATTGGCCGGATCGTCGAAGCGCTGCAAGGCCCGCTGCTGGACGCTGGTGTCACCGCCATTGGCACCGGCGGCACCGGGGTCGTTGAGGCCGGGAATGTGTTGAAGTCACTGGGGTTTACGCTGGGGCTGGCGATGATGCCGGTCGCGGGGATCATGGTGTTGGCGGCCCTCTTTGGGGTGCTGATCCAAGGGGAGACCGTGGTCTCCGCCGAACGGATCAAGCCGAAAATTTCCAAACTGAATCCGCTATCGGGTTTTAAGCGGCTGTTCTCGGCCGAGGCCTTTGTCGAGTTTGCCAAGAACACCGCCAAGGTGCTGGTGATCGGCTTCATCACCGTCTGGGCCGTGCGCGATATTGCGCAATCGCTGGGCCAGACACAGGCCTTCATCCCCGAGACATTGCTGGATGCGGCCTTGCAAAAGGTGCGCTGGATCTTTCTGGTCACCACCGTGCTGCTGGTGCCCATCGCCATTGCCGACATCATCTGGAAGCGTGCGCAGTGGAAGAAAAAGCAGATGATGAGCCTCAAGGAAATCCGCGACGAGCATAAAGACAGCGAGGGCGATCCGCAGATCAAGGGCCGCCGTGCCGAATTGCGCCGCGCCCGCGCCCGCCAGCGCATCGCGCAGGCCATCCCCAATGCCAGTGTGATCCTGACCAACCCGACCCATTACGCCGTGGCGCTGAAATATGAACAGGGCGTCGATGATGTGCCAGTCTGCGTGGCCAAGGGGGCCGATGTGATGGCCCACCGCATCCGAGAACTGGCCAAAGAGCACGACATTCCGATGATCGAAAACCGCCCGCTGGCCCGCGCGCTACATGCAGCGGTGGAAGTGGATGACCGTATCCCGATGGAGCATTGGCAAGCGGTGGCCGAGATCATCGGCTTTGTCATGGATCTGCGCCGCAATGTCCGTCGTAAACCGCCTGCAGGGTCGTCGATCCGCGAGGATTAAGCCCTGCCCGCTTAACGTAGGCGCAGCCCTTCGAGGTTGCGGTCGGCGGGGAGTTTGGAGCGTTCCAGCAGGATTTTGGTGATCAAACGTGCGCGGACAAGGCTGAACGAGCCCATGATCTGCGCGGCGTCCCGTTCGGGCATGGCACCGATCACCTGCACGGCAGTTTCCACGTCGATCTCATCCATGATGCCTGCGGCCACCTGCGGCTTCATGTTGCGATAAAGCTCGACCAGTTTGGTCATGTCTTGGTTGTCGGCCTCTTCGATCACCTTCAATTGCGCGCCGATCTCATCGCGCAGGCTGGCAAGTCGGGTCTGCTCGGCCTTGAGGCTTTCTTCGGCCAGCGCCAGCTTGGCTTCCCGGTCGGCGATCGTGTCGCGTTGGTCTTTGAGCAGGGCACGCTCTTCGGCGATGGCCTCGGCGATCAGATGGCTCGGCTCGCACATGCCGCTCTGCCCCGGGGCGCTGGCGTCATAGCTGGGCGGCGCGGGGGCTGCGGCAAGCTCGACCGGTACCGGGGGTGTGTCACCCGGCGTCTCGGCGATGGCCATCATTGGCATGAACTCAACCGTGAGCTTGAGCACCCCGGCGACGCCAAGGCCAAAAAGCGCGATCTTTGGTAGGGAGATACGGCTCATTCCTTACGCTCCTTGGTGATGTCGAAAAAGGTGCGGACCAGCTCGGATTTGCCCTGCACCGCCGCCTGCCCCCGCACTTGGGAACGCCCTTTGAGACGCGCGGCACGCATCTGTGCGGGGCTTTGGCCTGCGGCGGCAGGCTCAGTCGCGGCTTGGCGCGGCTGCGGGGCGTCGCGCTGCACGGGTGGCTCGGGGCGCTGCACCTTGGTGCTGAGATCGCGCAGGTCTTCGACCGATTTGGCGGATTGATCAACCGCGCTGGAAAAGGCCCCAACCATCGGCTCCATTTCCTTCAAGGTGGTCATGAGCGCGCGAACCCGGCGATCAAGGATAAAGGCATAGACCAGCGTGCCGACCAGCAGCACGATGATGAGGATATCAATCAAGGCCGGCATCATCGTCGCTGTCCTCCTGACTTTCCTTGGGCAGCAAGGACTGGATCACCCGCAGCGCCAAAGCGCCATTGCTGCGCTGGCCAAAGGCGGCTTGGAACATCGGCTGCGCGTTCACCATGCCGACCACGGGGGTATCGACCGTCATGCCCAGATCAATCACCTGACCGGGCTTCCATTCCAGCACCTCATGCAGCGGGATCGTCACCTCTTGGAGCACGCCGGTGATGGTGACCGTGGTGCTTGATATCTGGCTGTTCATATCCTTGCGCGCGTTGCTGTCGGTGGGCGAACGCCCGCCAAGGAAAGGCTGCGCCAACTGCGCGCTGACCTCATCAAGCGTGCCATAGGGCAGCACCAAGGCCATATGGCCGCTGCGGTCTTCGAACTGCAGATGCATCCGGACCAGCACCGTCGCGGTGCGCGGCGCGGCCAGCATGACCGACCGGGGATTGGACTCCAACGATTGGATGTCGAATTGCACGGGGCTGACATCCTGCAGGCAATGCGCCAGCCCTTTAAGCGACAGTTCCGCCAGCCTGCGGCCCAGTTTCTGCTCAATCGCGGTCAACCCGCGGGGCTTCCACTGTTGGCTCGTGGCGCGGCGGCCACCCAGCATGATTTCTAGGACCGAAAACAGCAGGTCCGGCTCGACCACACAGGCGATCTGGCTGCCCCAGCCTTCGGCATTGGCGATGGCGATGAGCGAGGGCGCCTGAATGCTCTCCATCGCGTCCTCATAGGGCATGTATTCCAGCGAGCTAAGCTCGATCTCAGGTGCTACGGTGCAATAGGATTTGAGGTCGGGCACCAGCGCCAGCAACAGACGGTCGATGATGATCTCAAGCGTGGGCAGGCGCTGAAAGCTTTCGCGCGCCTGACGGA
Source organism: Sulfitobacter sp. LC.270.F.C4 (assembly GCF_032922545.1). Lineage (NCBI taxonomy): Bacteria > Pseudomonadati > Pseudomonadota > Alphaproteobacteria > Rhodobacterales > Roseobacteraceae > Sulfitobacter > Sulfitobacter sp. LC.270.F.C4. Next base: position 2,961,418 of record NZ_CP136692.1, read on the forward strand.
TCATCGTCTCTTCGAGGCTTAGCGCATCGGAGGAATCCGCTATCGTCATTGCACCACCATATCGGCAATCAGTATTTCATGCGGCGCGTCGGTGTGGCCCACCGCCCGCGCCCGGCGCAGCAGTTCGGTTTTCAGCATCGCCAGCCCATAGCTGCCAGTCAGGTCGCTGACATGCAACTGCCGCAGGAAGTCTTGGAAACTGTCGCGCAGGTAAATCTCACGCGCGATCAGGCGGTCCGCGCCCTCGGCGGTTTCGTCATAGACCATCAGCATGTTCAGCTTGAGAAACCGGCTGGTCTGCCCGCCCTGTGGCCCGGTATCGGTGACATTCACGATGATCTCAGGGAAGGGCATGACCGGCATTTTCACTTCGGTCTTAGGCTTGCCGCCGTGACCATCGTCCGCCGCCTCTTCGCCATGGGTGTTGTCGGCGGTCTCAACAACTTCTTCTGCGGCCTCATCCCCGCCCAACCCGGCCATTTTCAACAGACCTGAGGGGCCAATGGCCAGCGTCACCCCGCCCACGCCAGCAAGAAGGCAGAGCAGGACAACAGCAAGGATAGCGAGCGGCTTTTTCATTCTTCAACTCTTAGTCAGATCCTGCGCGGAGCGCCATATGCAAGAACAAATACATCCCCAAACAAGCTTTATTGCAACAGAAACCTGTTTATTTTTTGGATCGTGCAAGTATAAATCGATATATGCTTGCATAGTGGCGACCGAGCGGGGAATGCTCGGACTATCCAATCGAGTGAGGGCCCGTGAATCAGATCGTTGAAAACCTTAAGGATTTAGGTCCAAAGCGGCTGGCTCTTCTGGGCGGCATCGGTCTGGCGATCACCGCGGCCATCTTTATCGGCGCGCGGACCATCCTCGCCCCCACCTATGTTCCGGTTTACAGCCAGCTTAGCCCCGGCACCGCATCGCAGATGATGCAGACGTTGGAACAGGCGGGGCTCACGGTCGATCTGTCGCGCAATGGCGATACCATTTCGGTGGCCGAGACCGATATCGCCCGTGCCCGCATGGCGCTGGCTGATGCGGGGCTGCCGGGCGAGGGCGTGCCGGGTTGGGAGATTTTCGACAATATGTCCGGCATGGGGATGAACTCCTTCATGCAAAAGGTGAACCGGTTGCGCGCACTGGAAGGCGAGCTGGCCCGGTCGATTCAAACCATCAGCGGCATCAAAGCCGCGCGGGTGCATCTGGTGCTGCCCGAACGCGCCGCCTTCTCGCGCAGCCGGGCCGAGGCCAGCGGCTCGGTCATCGTGCGCTCGCAGGCCAACGCCAGCATGACCCGCAGCCAAGCGCAGGCGATCCAGGCTCTGGTGGCCTCTGCAGTAGCAGATTTGGAAGCGCAGAACGTAACCGTCCTGTCGGCCTCGGGTGAGACGATCTTGGCCAAGGATGAAGGCGGCAGCTCTGACTTCTCCCTCCAAGGTCAGCGCAACATGATCGAAGAGCAACTGGCGCAAAAGGTTGAATCGATCCTCAACGCCCGCGTCGGGCCGGGCAATGCCCGCGTGCGGGTCAGTGTCGATCTGACGACCGAGCGTGAGGTGCGTGTGTCCCGCACGTTTGATCCCGCCCAGCAGGTTGCCCGGTCGATCGAGACCCGCGTGCGCAACTCCAATGAGACCGATCCGGCGACGGGCACAGTGGATGTGGCCAATAACATCCCCGATGAGCTGCGCGACGATGCGGGCGGCGGCGCGGGGCAGTCCACCCGCTCTGAGAACGACGAGATCATCAACTACGAAATCGGCTCGATCCAGAGCGAGCTTGTGCGCGAGCCGGGCGATATCGAGCGTATCTCGGTCGCGGTGCTGGTGAACGGCAGCTATGGCACCCTGCCCGACGGGTCCGAGGGCTATATCGAGCGCAGCCCCGAAGAAATGCAACGTCTGAGCCAACTGGTCAGCACGGCCATCGGTTTTGATCAGGGACGCGGCGATCAGGTGCAGGTCGACAGCCTTCAGTTCCTTGATTTCGATTCCGAGTTCAGCAGCCCCGCAGGCCGTGGCTTGGGCGCGGTACTGGCCGATAACGCCATGACCATCCTGCGGTCGCTCTTTGCCTTGGCGCTGGTGGCGATCATCATGGTGCTGGGCGCGCGCCCGCTGCGCATGGTGCTGGATGCCACCCTGCCCCAGCCCGCGCTGGCCGGTGCTGGCGCAGACGCGGGCCTGCTAGACGGTCCTGAGCAGGATAACGCGCCAAAAGCGCTGACCGGCGGCACCCAGAACGAAACCCCGCCAAACCGCCTGCCCACCCCGGCGGGCGTCCAGACCGGTGCGGTGCTTGGCCCAATGGACGAGATGCCCCGCGACATGGTGCAACTTGCTTCGGTCGAGGGCGCGGTGCAACACAGCCAGTTGCGCGCCGTAGCCGAACTGGCCGAAGACAACACCGAAGACGCCCTGCGGGTTCTGGGCCAATGGCTGTCGGAAGGGGATGATCTGTGATCACGACCCTCAACCTGCAAAACTTCGACGAAGACGGCAAAAGCAAGCCACAGGATCCGGCGCTACCCACGCCCGAAGAAATCGAAGCGAAGATCAAAAAGGCCCATAAGCAAGGCCATATCGAAGGCTATCTGGCCGGGGCCGACGCGGGCCGGGCCGAGATGCACCAGACCATGCAGGCCGAACATGCCGTGATGGCTGAAAAGCTGGCACAGGAACTGGCGCGGCTGTCGCAGGCGATGCAGGCCCATCAAGAGGCGCTGATGGCGCAGATCGTGGGCTTTACCTTGCAAACCTGCGAGATCGTCCTGCCCGAGGTGATCGAACGCCTGTCGACCGCGCGGGTGAAAAAGACCGTGACCCAATCGCTGAAAATGGCCATCGGGTCGAGCCAGATCAAAGTGCGCCTGTCGCCCGCCACGCTTGACCAGATCGGCCCAGACCTGCGCCAACGCGCTGTTTACTACAAATGCGACGGCGTGCTGGACCTGCGCGCCGATGCCGACCTGCCCGATGGGGATGCCCGGATGGAATGGGATCACGGCAGTCTTGATTACGGGTTCAAAAAGATTTGCGACCGCCTGCTCGACGAATTGCGCGACACCCATGCGCGGGCGCTGACAGCACAAAAGGAGAAGGACGGAAATGGACAAGCCTGACCTGCAATCGCCCAAAGATGACAACAACGCCGCGAAAGGCACCCCGCCCGACGCCACACCCGGCGCGCAAGAACAGCCGCGCGCTGACGCCTTCGGCAATACCGCCAGCACAGGCAGCGATGACGCGGGCGTCTTCCCGCAACTCGACACCGAAGACTTGCGCAACGCCCTTGCCCCCCGCCCCGAGGCCGGTGGCGCTGGCATCAACGCCATGCTGAACGTCGGCCTTGATGTGCAGATCGTGCTGGGCCAAGCCCGCATGCCGATCTCGCGCCTGCTGGAACTCACCCGAGGCTCCATTGTAGAGCTGAACCGCAAAATCGGCGCGCCGGTCGACCTCATGGTCTCTGACCGTCTCGTGGCGCGCGGCGATCTTGTGAAGGTCGGCGAAGACCGGCTTGGCGTGTCCCTGACCCAGATCGTCAAGGACTATGTCCCTGACTGACCTCCCCTCTCTGCGCGCCTATGCGTCGGGCCGCATGGGCCTTGCCCTGCTGGTGCTTCTCGCCAGTGGCGGCATGGCCATGGCCCAAGACGGCGGGTTTCTCTCCACGCTGTCGGATGTGATTGGCGACACCGCGCCCGGCAGTGACGAAAACGCCAATCTGTCGGGCCGCATTGTTCAGTTCATCGCGCTGGTCACCGTGCTGAGCATCGCGCCGGGGCTTTTGGTGGTGATGACCAGCTTCACGCGCTTTGTCATCGTCCTGTCGATGCTGCGCTCGGCCCTTGGCCTGAACCAGACCCCGCCCAATATCGTGCTGACCTCGCTGGCGCTGTTCATGACCTTCTTCGTCATGCAGCCAGTGTTCGAGGACGCCTATGAGGCCGGGGTCGAGCCGCTGTTGGAAAATGCCATCGGCGAAGAACAGGCGCTGGAGCGGATCGCCACGCCCTTCAAAAACTTCATGTACGTCAACACCCGGCCCGAGGATTACGCCCTGTTCCTGCGCATTGCCCCGGCGGATGAAGAGGCCGAAGAGACCCCCCTGCCCGCCTCGGCAGAGGAGGCCACCTTTCGCCATCTCGTTCCGGCCTTCATGATCTCGGAACTGCGCCGCGCCTTTACCATCGGCTTTCTGATCTACCTGCCCTTCGTCGCCATTGACCTCATCATCGCCTCGGTCTTGATGAGTGCGGGCATGATGATGCTGCCCCCGGTGTTGATCTCCCTGCCGTTCAAGGTGATCTTCTTTGTGCTGATCGACGGTTGGTACATGCTGGCAGGATCGCTGATCGAAAGCTATGTGCCGCTTGCCGGTGGCTGACCTGCACTGAAAGGATTTAACCATGTCGACCAATGCCCTTTCCAAAACCCGCAGAAAGCCCATCACGGTGGAGGATCTGAACGGTCCCACCAAGGCGGCCATCACCTTTCTCTGCCTCGGAGAGCAGACCGGTTCGGAACTCATGCAAAAGCTCGGCACCGCCGAGATTGAACGCATCACCAGCGCCATGAGCCGCCTTGGCCCGATCCCCGCAGAGGTGGTGGAACATGTGCTTAAAGAGTTCACTCAAAAGGTGGTCAGCGGCACAGGATCGGTCGTAGGGTCGCTGTCGACGGCAGAGTCCATGCTGCGCAAGTTCATGCCCGAAGAACAGGTGACCAGCATCATGGCCGGGCTCAAGGACAGCGAGCGCGAGAACGCCATGTGGCGCGGCTTTGGCGCGCTGGATGAGACGGTGATCGCCAACTATCTCAAGGGCGAGCACGACCAGACTGCGGCGGCGATCCTCAACAACGTCGACACCAGCGTGGCCGCCAAAGTGCTGCCGCTGCTGGGCCCTGAGCGGATGCAAGACATCGCCGAGCGCATGATCGCGATGGAGGCCGTGCCGCTGCACATGATGCAGCAGATCGAAGAGACGTTGAAACAAGACATTCTGTCGAACGCGATGCACACCAATTCGGTCGAAACGCATCAGCGCATGGCGGACCTGTTTAACCAGTTGGATGTGCAGGCATTCGAAGAGCTTTCCGGTGCGCTGGACGCGCGTATTCCCGACGCTTTCCAAGCCATCAAACAGCGTATGTTCGTCTTTGACGATCTGTTCAAACTGCCGATGCAGGACTTGGCGCAGGTGATGCGCGGGCTGGATGGGGCCACCCTGCCCATGGCGATGCGCGGCGCCAAGAAAGAGCAGCGCGATCACCTGATGGAATGCCTGCCACAACGCTCGCGTCAGATGCTGATGGACGAGATGGCCGCCACCGGTCCAGTCCGGGGCCGCGACGTGCGCGCCGCACAGGCCGCTATGGTGGAATATGCCAAGACCCTCGCCGACGAGGGCGTGATCGAACTGCCTTCGGCAGCCGATGACGACGAATTCATCGAATAAAGAGGGTTAGCGGTAGGCGCTCGACGCGCTGTAGCCGCCGGTGATCGTGGGAATGTCGATGGTGATGGCCGTGAAGGTGCTGCCCTGCCCGATAGAGACGGCCCCCTGCATCAGCGAAAGCACGGTGTTCGACGACGACGAGACACCCTCTACCGCATCGTAAATCGCCGAGAACCGCGAGACGAGCTTGTCGACCTCGGCGGGGTCTTTCAGCTTTTCGATGTCGAACTTCTGTTCAAAAAGCGCGATCTGGCGGTCGAGATCGACCCCAATCGCCTCATCCGGTACGCCAAGCGCACGGCGCATAAAGCTGCCGAGGTCTTCGTCTTTCAACACGTCGAGCCAAGTGTTGATTTCAGAGGCTTTGGATTTGAACTCCAAGGCAATCCGGGCGCCTTCGTTGTCTTCCCCGGCAGAGTTTAGAACGACCCGTTCTTTGAACCGGTCGATCATCTCATCCTGCCAGCCCGTGCGATTGAAGTTAAAGCTCCGCCCACCATCGGGGGCAAAGCCCAACGTATCGTACATATCTTTGATCTTCGGGTTGCTCAGCCGGTTCACCAGGGCCGAAGACTCATCGGAATTGCTCTCTAGCGTTTTGCGGATCATTGCCTTACCGAAGATCTGATCCTCAAGATCAAATGCCCGCATGACAAAAGTATAAACTTCGGTATCGGCAACAAATTCCTTTGCAGATTTGATGTCGCCGATACGCTCTTTAAAGGCTTCGATCTGCCGGGCGTTCAAGGCATTGTTGGCGGCAAGGTCGAGCTGTTTGTCGCGCGTTGCGTCAAACAGCTTAACCGCCACCTGCGTGCCGATGCCGCCCAGCGAAATCATGCGTGCGCGGCCTCATGGTTAGGCGCCGGAGGCGCCGGGCGAAGCTGCATCAGCTCAGTCTCGTATTTGAGCACCGCGCGCAATTCGCTCATCGCTTTGTAGAAGTCGGCCATAGAGACGAAGTTCGCCGCTTCCATGATCCGGCTGCGCATCTCAGCGCCAAAGCAACAGGCGAGATCGGCCAAGCCTTGCTGGATCATTGGCAAGATTTGATCGCGGGTATCGGGACGGATCAGCGCCGTTTGCACCAAGAAATAGACCTTGGAAACAGGCGTGGATTCCGCATCCGGCTTCAACAGATCGGACTCGCGCACAATGTCGGCGCGGTTTTCGACGGTCAGCGCCTGACGGCGGTCGCCGTTGCGGATGACGCAGCCGTTCACGACCACACGTTCACGGGGGCGGAGGGTGAGTTTCAGCATCTTACACCTCCTGCATCTGCGGCGCGGCCTGCCCGGCCAAACCTGCGGCAATGTTGCCATTGATCTCAACGAGACCCGCCAGACGCCCCTCGCCTGCCATCAGCGCGGTGCTGTGACGGTCCACCCAAAGTGCGATGGAGATCAGCGACGCTTTCAACGCATTAGGCATCTTGTTCTCCGGCTCAGATAGGTCATGGCGCAGGGCCGACCAGAACCGTTGATTTTCGTAGATTGCATCGCGCAGACCGGAGGCGAGGATGTTCAACCGCTCGCTTTTATCCTCGGTCGCATCAAAGCCTTGGCCCTTTTCGGCAAGGTCATGTGTGACGCGGCTCAGGATGCGGCGCTCGATCTGCCGCGGGGTTTCGCTTTCGCGAATTGTTCGTTTGTATGCTGCCAGCCCCATAGGAATTCTTCCTTGTTTTTATAGTTTGCTGCCTGCCAACCGCAAATTCTGAGGCGGTTGGACCGGGGCCAAAGCGCTAGGCTCTGGCCCCGAAAACCCTAATCCTTAACGGAACAGGCTCAGGATGTTCTGCGGCGCCTGGTTGGCGATCGACAGGGACTGCGATGCCAGCTGCTGCTGAACCTGAAGCGCCTGAAGACGGGCGGCTTCTTCTTCCATGTTGGCGTCAACCATCGCGCCAACGCCAGTGTCGAGGTTGTCGGAGAGCTTGGTCAGGAATTCCTGCTGACGCTCGATCGACTTTTCGGCCTGACCCAGAGTTGTGGAGGCACTTACGGAAGCTGTTTTGGCTTCATCGGCCTCGGTCAGCACTTGCGCAAGGAAAGCTTCACCTGTGGTGGCGTTGCCCGCGTTCGTCGCAAAGCCTGTCGCGATCAGGGCGAATTGCTCGCGCTGACCGTTCAGGTCGACCGGGGAGACGCTGATCTTAGTCGTGGTCAGGTTGCCAGCAGAATCACGGCTGATACCGCTTACGACTTCACGCGCCGCTTTTGCGCCGCTGGTGCCATCCGTGATTATACCAGTTGCGGGATCAATCGTTGACGCGGTGGCCGCGGTCCCGTCCGTTGCTGTGCCCTCTGCGTTAACCAAGTCGTCGCCGTTAAAGGTCGACTGCGAAATGATCGCGTCCATGTCGGCCACGAGACGGGTCAGGTCGGCTTCGATTTCGGTCAGACCCCCCTTGTTCTCTTGGGCGAATGCAACCTTGTCACGGAATTCCGATGCAAGCTCGGAGAACTGCTCTGCGCCAAGACGCGCGGTCGCAACCGAGTTCTTGGTCAGTGTCAGGCTCTCATTCACGGCTTTGGTCATGCCGCTGTCGCCCTTCATGGTTTCGGAAATCGCGAAGTAAGCTGCGTTGTCCTTACCCGAAGAAACCTTCAGACCGGTCGAGATACGGTCTTGGGTTGTCCCAAGGTTCGAGTTGACGTTCCGCAGAGTTGCGAGAGCATTCATTGCGGAGGTGTTTGTGTTGATCGAAGACATGTTCTTATTCCAGACTATTCTAGTTCGTTATGTCGTCGTTCTGACAACTGCGGGGCGAACCCGCTTGATTACGTTTTTACGCGAAAAACTGGCAACATTGAGGCAATTCAGAAACTTTTGTCCACGGTTGTCATCAGTGTTGCGCGGTTGTCACGCTTCGCACCGCTTCGGCCGTAAATGCCTGCAATGCTGTGCTTTTCCCGGATTCCGGAAACTTCTTTGATCATCTCTGCCGTGGCTTGGCGGGCCAATTGCAGGTGGTGATGATCGCGCGCAATCAGATCTTTTAGATCGCGCAATTTATCTTTGCTGACCGCTTCGGGGTCGTGGCTGAGTTGCTCTTCCAACACGGCGGTGAGTCGGGCTTTTTCGCTGGCAAACTCGACCAATTGATTGAACGCCCCCCCCTCGACCGCGGCGATTTCGCGGCGCAGCAGATTGCCCAATGCATCCACGGCGGCGAGTGCTTTGCGCGGATCGCTCATCGGTCTGCCCCCGTTTGATAGCGCTGCATGGCGGTTTCAATGCTGCGGGCGATGCCGGTGCTGTTCTGCTCGGCGATGCTTTCGCCAATCGCGTTGGACAAAAAGCTGCGCCATGTCTCTTCGGCATGGCCGCCGCCAAAGCTGCCGATGTCCACAGTCGAGAGCATTTCATCGACCATCTGTCCAAGGAACATCGCCTCGAACTCCTGCGCTTTTTCGGCGGTGACGGCATCGGCCTGTGTCACTGCAGGCTTCGCTGCCGGGGTCCGCGCGGGGATTGGGAGAGAAGCGAATTCCATGACCTGCCCCTAGATGATCTCAAGGTCGGCATGCAGAGCGCCCGCCGCCTTGATGGCTTGAAGGATTGAAATCGTCTCGGTCGCGCCGACGCCAATGGCGTTCAGCCCGTCGACCAGCCGTTGCAGGCTCACCGACCCGTCGATGACGGCAAATTTCGCGTCTTTCTCTTCGACGCCGACCGAAGAATTCGGCACCACCACGGTGGTCCCGCCAATCGACAGCGATTCAGGTTGGCTGACGTTGAAATCATCGCGGACCGTGACCGTCAGACCGCCTTGGCTGACCGCCACGCGGTCGATGCGAACGTTCGCGCCGATGACGATGGTGCCAGAGCGGGCGTCGATGACAACTTTCGCGACCTGATCCGGCTGAACTTGCAGCGGCTCGATCAGGGCCATGGTCTCCATCAATGATCCTTTGCCATAGGCGGATACAGTGATGGTGCGCGAATCGATGGCGGTGGCGACCGGGCCCATGGCTTGGTTGATCGCCGCCTCAACCCGCTGCGCGGTGACGAAATCGGCGTTGCGCAGGGCCAGTTTGATGCTGGTCATCTCGCTGAAATCAAAGTCGACCTCGCGCTCGACGATGGCGCCGTTGTCGATCCGCGCGCCGGTTGGCACGCCTTCGACGATCGAGGCATTGAGACCTTGCGCCGCGAAACCCGCAACGGCGATCGGGCCTTGGGCCACGGCGTAAATCTCACCATCGGCGGCGGTCAGCGGTGTGACGATCAGCGTGCCGCCGCGCAGCGAAGACGCATCGCCCAGGGAGGACACGACCACATCAATGGTGCTGCCCATCCGCGCGAAGGGCGGCAGGGATGCGGTGACCATGACCGCGGCAGTATTCGCCGTGCGCATCTGGTCCTCGGTCAGGTTGCCGATGCCGAGCCGCTCCAACATGCCTTCAATCGCGCGTTCGGTGAAGGGCGCGTTGCGCAGGCTGTCGCCCGTACCGTTGAGGCCCACAACCAGCCCGTAGCCGACCAATTGGTTCGACCGCACGCCTTCGACGGTGACGATATCCTTGATCCGCACCTGTGCAGCCGCCGGCGCGGCAAGCGCGAAGGTGAGGCCGATCAGCAGGAGTTTAAACAGGGCGTTCATGGGCGGCGGTTCCGGTTAAAGGTAGTTCAAAAAGGACAGGCGCGAGAGGCGCGCGGTGACGGCAAAGCTGGAGTCGAGCTGGTTTTGCAATTGGGTCAGACGGGTGGCTGCGTCATATTGATCGACGCCTTCGAGGTTCATCACTTCGGCGTCGAGAAACAGCGCCCGGCTTTCCTGAGCCGAGATCGTATCGGCCAGTTGCGCCCGTTTCAGGCCGGTCTGGGTTTCCAGATCGGTCAGCCCTTCGAGCCCGGCGCCGATGGCGCTGCGGGCCTCAGTTAGCCACGCATCACGGGCGGCCTCATCAGGGATATCGCTGGGGTTTACCGCGCTCAGCATGGCCAGACCGCGCATCAGATCGCGGATCGCCGGGTCGTTGGCCTGCGCGCCTTGGGTCAGCGTCTGGGTCTCAGAGGTGCGCGAGGTCAGCGGCGGATTGCCCGTCGGTGCGCCGTTGTAAAAGGTGTTTTCGAAATTATGGTTTGGGAACACTGAACTATCGCCAAACCCCGCCTTAAGATCGTCGATGGCGCGCTGCACATCGGCCATATCCGTCAGGGGGCCGCCAATCATATGATCCACTGCGATGGCCGGGGATTCCCCCGTGCGCGGGTTGATCTCGTCCCATGCCTGAAGCGGGTTCGTGTCAGTGCGGGTGCCGGACATCAGGAAACCGGAACTGTCGCTGACCGCGGCTCGTTCCAACACCCGGTCAAGCGCCGTGCGCGCCGCCTGAGACAGGTAGCTCGTCGAAAGCCCGCCCGCGCTGTCAGCGGTGAAAGCCTGTTCAAGCACCTCTTGCCCGACATCGCGCATGGCGCCAAGCGAGGTTTCCACGGCGAGAAAGCGACGATCTAAAAGCGCATTGGAGGTCAGGAAACCATCGTTGCGGGTGATCTGCATCCGAATGGCGATGGCATCGGCAGAGCGATGGCCCAGATCGTCATAGGGGTTGGCCTTCAGCCCCGTTGTCACCTCTTTCGACACATCCGAGATCTCGGCGGCGAGGCGGCTGGTCTGCTCGCGCTGGCGCAGGCTTTGCAGGGCGGTGGAGACGGTGCGAGAAATCTCGGTCATTCTATCCTCACACGCTGGCCAAAAGGGTATCGAGCATGTCGCTCAGGCTGCTGAGCACCTGCGAATTGGCGCCGTAGGCCTGTTCAATTTCCAAGAGCTTTTGCAATTCGGTGTCGACGTTGACGCCTTCGATGCTGCTGCGGTTGTCCTCAAAGGTGATAAACCGCACGCGGGCCGTCTCGGCCTGCGCGTCGGCGCTGACCCGCAGGACGTTCTGCTGGCTGACCAGATCAGCGGCGAAATCCCCCAGACGCGCATTGGTGCTAAGGCCGGTCGCCGCGTCGAAGGTCATCCCCGTTTCAAGGACATCGACGAAGGCGTTCAATTGCGTGGTGTCGCCCGGCTCTCCGGGGAGAGTGGCCCCGACGCCATCGCGCAGACGCCACAGCGCGCCGCCCTTGTCGGGCTGAACGCTGTTGTTGATCGAAAGCCGCCCGGCCAGCCCATCCAATTGCGCCGGGTCAAACGCGCCACCCGCGTCGGTGAACAGCCCCGGCTGCCCGGCCCCGACTGAGGCATCGGCGGCCTCGAAACTCTGCACCAGCCCGCGGGCGAGCTCATCCAGCTGCAGTTTCATCTGCGGCAAATCATTGGCGATCAACCCGCTCAGCCCCGCAAGGCGGCCGCTGTCGGACCCGCGCGCGGTGGCGCTGTTTGGTGTGATATCGACATCCCCGGCCATCAGCCGCCCGGTATCGCGGTTGGCGCTTAGCTTGACGGCTGTCTCTCCATGAACCAATTCCGTGCCGCCGGTGGTGTGCAGCGTCAGCGTTCCGTCCGCTTCCCATCGGCCTTGGAAATCCATCTGCGTGCTCAACGCATCAAGGCGACGGTTCATCTCATCCATCAGCCCGCTGGTGCCGGTGGGATCGGTCCCGGCAAGCGCCAGACGTTCGTTCAGTTCGGCAATATCCGACAGCGCCGCGTTCACCTCACCCACGCTCGACACAAGGCTATCGCCAGCCTGTCCGCGGCTGGCTTCAAGCTCGATGGCGGCTTTGTTGATGCTGTGCACCAAGGTCTCGGTCCGCGAGAGCAGGTCGTTCTGCGCCGCAGGATCGGAGGGGTTATTGGCCAGAAGGTCGAGACCGGCCTGAAACTCCGCCAGACGGGCGGCGGGGGAAACCTCATCGCCCGGCTCGCCCAAGGTAATCAGATAGCTGCTGAGAATCTCGCTCGTGGCAGAGGCGTGGCCCAGTTCGGCCGAAGCATTCCGCGACATGCCTGCAAGGCGTTCATCCACCTGCCGCGCGATGCGCAGCTCGACCGTTCCGCTTTGACCGTTGGTGGAGACCTGCGCCGCTTCACGGCGGACATAACCTTCGGTTTGCGCATTGGCGATATTGCCCGCAACAAGGCTGGCGCGACCCTCTGTCGTGCTCAGCCCGCTGCGGGCAATGCTAAAGGCGGATGAGATGCTCATTCATGCACCGGGTTAACGTTTGATACTTAGCGTTTCACTCAGCATCTCGTCGCTGGTGGTGATGATCTTGGCGCTTGAGGAATAGGCCCGTTGAGTTTGGATCAGGTCGGTCAGCTCTTGGGCGATATCCACGTTGGAGCCTTCCAGCGCGCCGCTGTTGATGCTGCCCAGACCGTTCAGCATCGGATTGCCGATGCTCACTGCGCCGGAATCGCGGGTGGCAACATAGGCGTTGCCATCGACCGAGCGCATCTGGTCGGGGTTGGCAACATTGGCAAGCGGCACTTGGAACAGCGCACGGCGCTGACCGTTGTCAAAGACCCCATAAAGGATGCCGCTGTCGCTCATCTCGGCCCGCTCAAGGCTGCCGGTCTCAGTGCCGTCATCCGCAAAAGCCGGAGGCGTGTAATCGCCCGAGAACTGGGTCATCCCCTCAAAGGTGCCGGGCGCGCCGAAATCGATCTCAAGCGGTTGTGGAGTGCCGCCGTTGTTGATCTGCAGCGTCACAACACCGGTCGCGGGGTCAATCGGCAGGGTGCCGGGCGTGTAGCTCTCGGGGCTGCCCGCGTTGACGCCGCTGTCGGTGAAGTTCACCCTCGCATCGCCATAGTTGTTGCCTGCCTCATCGCTGATGCTGACGGTCCATTCATTGGCCGTGGTGCCCGGAGCCCAAGACAGGGTCAGCGCGTCGCTGCCGCCCAGTTGATTGACGTAGCGCAGGGTGGATTCGAAGGCCGTGCCGGTGGTGCCAGCCCCGGTCTCTTGCGCAGGCACATTGCCCGACACGCCGACGCGCGCAGTGGGCGTACCTTGAACCTGATAGCTGGCCACATTCACGGTGCTGAGGTCATTGTAGCTGGTGCTGCTGACACTGCCGGTGGCCCCGGCTGCATCGGTGGGAAAGCCCGACAGAAAATAACCCGCAGAGTTGCGCAGGTTGCCGTCCTGATCCGGGGTAAAGGAGCCCGCACGGGTCATGTAGTAGTTGGATTCGACAGGATCATTTGGGTTGCGCGACACGACGAAAAAGCCATCGCCCTGCACCGCCAGATCCGTTGAGCGACCCGTGCCCATGATGTTGCCATTGGCCGAGATATCAGCCCGCACATCCGTCAGCACCCCCGCCTGCGTCGCCCCGGTATTCTGCGTCACGAATTCCGAGAAGGTCCGCCGATAGCCAACCGTATTGGCGTTGGCGATATTGCTAGAGATGTTTTGGACGCGGGAGGAGTTGGCCTGCAACCCGCTGACCCCGATCTGAAGGGCGCTTGTAATGCTCATGACTTGATCCTGCTCGTTCTTGTTATTCTTGACCTATACATGAGAAAGCCGATTCTTCATGACCAAAGCAAGAATAAAATTTGAATTTGATATTTATGTCACTGACTTTCCTTGACATCCGTTACTTTGGTCACGGCATCAAGGATACGGTCCGCGCTTTCCATGCTCAGCCGCATCACGTCTGATCCCAGCGGCCCCTCCCCTCGGGGCTGTGCGCCGAGCCCGGTGGCGAGGTCTGCCCAGCCGGGCAATTCGGCAAGCGCGGGAAAGGCCGCGGCGGCCCGGGCGACGGTCTCGCTGTCGCCCGCTTGATAGGCGGCAAGGGTCAGGCGCGTAGCATCGGCAAAGGCGAACTGCGGGGGATGGGCCTCCCACATTTCAAGAAAGGCCTGCCGGGCCGCGCCCCATTTGCCGGTCTCGTATAGAGCCACCGCACGGCTGCGGCGCAGGTCCATGTCTTGGGCGCGCAGGCGCAGGGCGGCCAACTCATCCGTGCGGCCCGCCTGCGCCAAGGCTTCGACCAAAAGGGCTTCGGCCTCGGCCCCCTGATCGTCGGCATAGCCGCTTAGTAAATCTACGGCCGCATCCGCCTGCCCGCCTGCCAAAAGCGCACGGGCCTCGCCGCGGCGCAGATCGGCCAAAAGGGCTGCATCGGGGGCATTCGTCCCGACCCCCTCCAGAGCCTCCACCATTTCACGCAACGCGCGATACTCGCGCGCAGCAAGGGCAGTCATCCCGGTGTCCAGCAGGCGCTGCGGCACGGCGGCGGCATGTTCCACAAAACCCGGATCAAAGCGCCAGCGGGCGCTGATGCGGGCGTGCCCCTCAAGGAACGGCCCCAGATCGAGCTCACCTGCAGCGCCCGCGGCGTAGAATGCGCCATAGATGTCCCGCGCCTGCGCGCGTAGCGCGTCGGCCTCATCATCAGGGGCGCTGCGCAGCAAATTGTGCAAGGCCCAAAGGGCGGTATCGGTATCGCCCTGCTCTGTCGCGACCTCGGCCAGCAGCACCGCGCCCTCGCGGCCAAGGTCATCCCCGCTCCACATCCAGCGGGCGGCTTTGAGCAGGGACAGCGCATCCTCCCCCGGCAAGGTCTCGGTCTCTCGCCCCATCCGAACCAGCGCGAGCCGCGCCCGTTGCGCATAGAGATCGCGGCCCTGCGCGGCTTGGACATACCCCTCAAAGGCCATCAAAAGATCGCCCGACACTTCTGACGCGCGGGCCAGCAGGTAGCGATAGGCGGGGCCATCGCGCAACTCTGCATGTTTGGGAAACTGCGCGGCCAGTGCCTGCGCCACATCCCAATTCTCGGCCTCCAAAGCCGCCTCAAGCAGGTCCGGCAGGACCGCGGCTTGGATCGCGGGTGACAGGGCGCCGAGACTCTCCAACGTGCGCGGCATCAAACGCGCCGCCTCCTCCGCCGCCCCCAGCCGGGCAAAGGCCGCTGCCCGCAGGGCCTGCCCCTCGCTCCACCCGACGGACCAAGACACCGCCTGCCCCAAATCTCCGCCCGCGCCCGCGTCCTCTTCCAACAAAGCAAGGGCGAGGTTCAATGTTCGATGCCGCCGTGCTGCGTCACCTTTGAGGGCCTCGGCGTCGAGTGCCGCCAGAAAGCCTGCCGCCTCAGGGCGCATCATCCATGCAAGGTGCAGTTCCGAAAGGTCCAGCAGCGCCGCGGCCCGCTGAGGGGCATCCGGATCGGTCGCGGCGAGAAGCTGCGTCATCAGCGTCTCACGGGCGGCAAGGAAATCCTCCTGCCCATGTTCCACCAAGGATAGAGGCGCAAAGATAGCGCCTACCTCCCCCGCCACAGGCGCGGCCAAGATCAAAGAGAGACCAAGGACAATGTTGTGCAGATGCTTCATTCTATGAATAGATGCACTTTATTCTTGTAAAGATCCATTCTTTATTTCACACTGACCCTCAATAAAGTCACGCCATCCTTGCCCAAACTGAGGCCCGCCATGACGGAAACCAGCCATATCAGCATGTCGCTGGCGACTTCCCTTCAGCGCCAACTCGACATCACCGCCAACAACATCGCCAACGCCAGCACCGCAGGCTACAAGGGCGAACATGTGGTGTTCGAAGCGCTGCTGCAGGACAACACCGCGCTTGGCGACGATCAGGCGGCTTTCGTCAGCGACACGGGCTCTTACATCGACACCCGCCCCGGCGCGCTGTCGCAGACTGGCAACCCGCTGGATGTGGCGCTGCATGGCGAGGGGTGGTTCAGCTATCAAACCGCCGACGGGCAGCAGGCCTTTGGCCGCGATGGCAGCTTTGTCCTCGACCCAGAGGGCAATCTGACCCTGTTGTCGGGGGCAAAAGTGCTCGACGCGGGCGGTGCGCCGATCCAACTGCCACCCGCAGGCCTGGGCGACATCAACATTTCCGAAGACGGCACGATTTCGGGCAGTGAGACCGGCCCGCTGGGCCGTATCGGCGTTTTTAATATCCCAGAAATCCAAAGCTACAAGCGCCTTGGCGGCGGCATGCTGGTTGCGCCCGAGGGCGCTGCCAATCCCGCCGTGGCCGAAGCCGTGCAGGTGCGCCAAGGCACGCTGGAGCTTAGCAACGTCAACCCGGTGCGCGAGATGACCCGCCTGATCGACGTGCAACGCGCATATGAGCGCACCAATACCATGATGGGCAATGCGGACGACCTGCGCCGCGACTCGCTCAAACGGATCGCGCAGGCGGTCTGACCCCGACATCCGTGAAACGGAAGGAACGAGACAATGAAGGCACTTAGCATCGCCGCAACCGGCATGATGGCGCAGCAGACCAATGTCGATGTGATCTCGAACAACATCGCCAACGCGAACACCACCGGGTTCAAAGCCAGCCGCGCCGCCTTTCAGGATCTGATCTATCAATCCATACAGCGCGAGGGCGCCGTCACTTCCGAGGCCGGATCGACCCGCCCCGTGGGCATCGATATCGGCATGGGCGTGCAGACCGCAGGCACCGTGCGGCTGAATACTCAAGGCGGCATGGTTGCCACCGAGAACCAGCTTAACGTCGCCATCGACGGGCGTGGGTATTTCTCGGTCACGCTGCCCGATGGCGGCACCGCTTATACCCGCGACGGGTCGTTCCAGCTTTCCCCCGAGGGGGAGATCGTCACGATGCAGGGCTACCGCGTCGAGCCGGGCATGGTCGTGCCCGAAAACACCACAGCGGTCGAAATCAACGAACAGGGCGTCGTGATGGCCTATGTCGAAAACGATCCCGTGCCGGTGGAGCTGGGCCAGTTCAGCCTGACCACCTTTGTCAACGAGCCGGGGATGCGCCCGGTGGGCAACAACTTCCTGCTGGCAACCGAAGCCTCGGGCGAAGCGCAGGTGGTGAACCCTGGTGATCCGGGCGCGGGGATGATCCGTCAGGGCTATCTTGAGGCGTCCAACGTGAATGTCATCCAACAGATTACCGATCTGATCTCGGCGCAGCGCGCCTATGAGATGAACTCCAAGTCAATCGAGACCGCAGACCAGATGCTCTCGGCTGCGAACCAAATCCGCTAATGAAACGGCTCGCCGCCCTCTTCCTTGGCCTGATGGTGCTGACGGGCCCTGCTCTCTCGGCCCCCATCGGCGTGTTGGTCGAGGAACGCGCGCGCACGGATTACGCCGACAGCCTGCCGCAAGACGGCGAGTTCGAGATCACCGTCAAGGACGCCCCAGCTGACGCCGTGTTGACGCTGGCAGAGTTCTGGATGGACCCGCGCAGCGGCAAGTTTCTGGCGAATGCGGTGCTTGAGACGGGCGAGGTGCAGCGCATCGGCGGCTATGCCCTTGTGACCATGCCGGTCCCTGTCCCCGTCACGCGCCTGCTGCCCGATGATATCATCATGGAAGACGACCTGACCGTCATGCGCCTGCCCGTGGGCCGCATCGGCACCTATGTGGTGACGGATATGGAAGAGGTCGTCGGCAAACAGGTGCGCCGCGTCTTGACGCCGGGCCGCCCGATTCAAACGCAATCCATCATTCACCCGCTGGTCATCAACCGAGGCGAACGGGTGGATATCTATTTCAGCGACGGGCTTTTGGCCCTCTCCTCTCCGGGGCGCGCACTTGATGATGCGCATGAGGGGCAGGAAATCCGTATCGTGAACCTTGTCAGCAACAAAACGGTCACCGGCATCGCCACCGGCGAAGGGACCGTGGAGATCATTCGATGACCACCGCTTTCGCGCGCCCCTCTGTCTTGATGTTGGGCGCGGCCCTTGCCCTGACCGCCTGTGATACCGCAGATCACTTCGACCGCGATCCGCAGCCCTCGCCGATCGTGGTGGATGGGCAAACCATCCCTGAAGTGGCCCGCGTTCAAGTGCCGATGCCCGCCGTCGCGATGGAGCCGCCACGCCGCGGCAGCGCCAAAGCCTCGCTCTTCTCGGCCCGCAGCGAAGCGTTGTTTGCGGACCAGCGCGCCGATGATATCGGTGATATCGTCACGGTCGTGATCTCAATCGACGACCGCGCGCAATTGCGCAACTCCACCGACCGCGAACGCGAGGGCGCAAGCTCCATCGGTTTCCCGACATTCTTTGGCTATGGCGCGAAAATTGCCGCAATTCTGCCCGGAATCAGCGCAGCCGACCTCCCGAGCGGCGATGTCGTCGAGATCGGCTCGGCCTCCGAGGCAAGCGGCTCTGGCGCCATTTCGCGCAACGAACAGATCGAGCTTAAAGTGGCCGCCTTGGTCATCGACAAATTGCCCAACGGCACGCTTGTGGTCGCGGGACGCCAAGAAATCATGGTGAATCAAGAGCTGCGTGAGCTGCGCATGGCCGGGATCGTGCGCCCTGCCGACATCCGTGACGACAACACCATCTCTTACGACAAGATCGCCGAAGCCCGCATCGCCTATGGCGGTCGCGGCACGCTTTCGCGCGCCCAAGAGCGCAGTTACGGCGAAGATGCGATGGATGTGATCCTGCCCTATTAATTCCTGACTTGGTCACAAAGTGAGACCATTGCCGTCGCAATCGACCGTTAAACCTGACGAAAGCTCAGGAAAGGTCGAACATGAAAAAGGCAGCAATCGCATTCGTAGCACTCCCCTTGCTTTGCATGGGTGCAGGCTATGGCGCCGGTCTGGCCCTTGCCCCTGCCCCAGCCGAAGCGGCGGGAACAGAGATTGATGAAAACGCCCCCCATGGCGCGGATGAGGCGGCAAAAGACGCAGCCCATACCCCCGAGAAAGACGCCCATGGTGAGGCATCCGCCAAGGATGAAGCCCAAGCGCCGATGGACAGCTATGAACTGGCCAAGGACCGCACCGTGGTGCGGCTTGGTCAGATGACGATCCCGGTGGAGAAGACCAACAGCGTCTCTTATATCGTGGCGGATTTCGCGCTGAAGATGGGAACACTGGAATTGGCCGAACGCTACCGCCGGGTCGAGGATGCGACGCGGATGCGCGATTCCCTTTTGCAGGCGATGAACCTCGCCGCCGAAAGCGCTGTGCTGCGCGGGGTGGCGATTGACAGCGAAGCCCTCTCGCGGCTGCTGCGCGATCTGATCAGCAAAGAGCATAAGGGCGTCGACGATGTGATGTTCGTATCGCTCTACAAACAGGATGTGGCGCGGCTCTGACCCGCGCCGCGCCGAAGGTTTACAGAACCGATCGCACCACGTTCGACAGCACGGATTCCCCGTTATCTAACTCCAACTCCGGCCCCAAGGCAGTGAAGTTCACCCGCGTCACCTCGGACCGGGTCAACGGGGTCCCCCCCACGTCATTGCCAGCGGCATCCGTCGCCGTGATCTCAACCCGGAAAGTATCGGGCGGCACCGGCAGGCCCACTGAATCGAGGCGGTTCCAATCCACGTCAATCACCTCCCCCTCTGCGGTAGAGGGGCCGGGCATCTCGCGGATCAGGCTGCCGTCTTGGGAATAGATGCGGACGGTCACATCCTCCGCCCCGGCATTGAGCTGATAGCTCAGCGGGAATTCATCTTCGGTCATGCGCACTTGGGTCGAGGGGACAAGCACGTCGCGCCCGATCAATTGCAGGTCCGACATCGCGCCGACGGTGGAAAGCATCGTGCTGATCTGCTCAAGGCTCGCGTTGGTAGCGATGCTCTGCTCGACTTGGGTCAATTGCGCCAGTTGCGAAACGAACTGCGTCGAATCCACCGGGTTCAGCGGGTCTTGGTTTGAAATCTGCGCCGTCAGCAGAGTCAGAAAGCTGTTGTAGCTCTCTTGAAGCTCAGCCGAAGAGGTCGCCGCCGCCGAGGTGTTGGCGGTGCTCAGGGTGCTTGCTGTGGTCGCGTCAATCATGGTCTCGCCTTTCAGGTGAGGATATCCAACTGCCCGGCGCTCAAGTTTGAGCTGGGGGTTTGGGCCAAGGGCTGGGCGTCACTGCCCGGCGCGTCATCGGCCTGCACTGCTCTTTGGGTGAACTCTGGCCCCTGCTGCTGCCCGCCGTTGCGGCCCCGGTCGTCGAAGGTCTGGAAATCAAGGTCGGCGTTATCGGCGCTGATGCCGCGCGACTGCAGCGCATCCAGCAGTTGTTCGCGGTCTTGCCGCAACATGTTCAGCACCGAGGCGCTTTCGGTGGTCATGGCGATCTGCATGCGGCCCGTCTCGCTGCGCACGACTTCGATCTCGATCTCGCCCATGCCGTAGGGCGAGAGCGAGAAGCGCAGCTTGTTGTCGGCGGTGTCGAGGCCGCGGATCTGCTGGCTGACATGCTGGCGCAGTTGCTCATCAGGCGCGGCGGCGGGGTTCGGCGCGGGCGCGGGTGTCGGCTGTGGCGGGCTGAGGCGAAGCCCCTCACTCTGCGGGGCCTGCGGCGCGGTCAAAGCGGCGACTTCGCGCAGCGCGGCCTCGGCTGCCGGGGCATTCGTGCCGGGCTGGGGCGCCTTGGCGGCATCGACAGAGGCGCTGAACCTGTCGGCGGCGGCGGTGATGCGGGGATCTGCGGCTTCCGCGCTCAAGTCCACCTGCGCGGCGGAAATTGTACTGGCCTCGGCAGCCGCAACGGGGGCGGCGGACTCAGCAGCCGCAACGGGCGCGGTGGGCGCGGTGGGCGCGGCGCCCATTTCTGTAGTCGAAGCAGGCGTCAACCGCAGGACCTGCGTGTCGCCCGAGGTTACCGGCTTGGCGGCCACTTGACCGACGATACCATCAATTTGCAAAGCCGGCGCTGCCCCTTCGGCCATCCCTAAGGCCTGCCCCTTAACGATGGCGATCCGCCCGACGACCGGCACCACCGCCGACGCGATGCTAAGCTGGCTGGTCGGCGTCGGGATGCGCATGGCACGGCCAAGTTTTTCTTCCAGCGCGGCCTCAAGGCTGGGGTCGTCAAACTGGGCCACCGCTTCCAACGCGCCGACGCTGTCGGGCGGCGCCGCGCCCAAGGCTTCGGCAAATGCGGCGAGTGCGGCCTTTGGGGTGACCGGGTTGTCGGTCTCCTCCAGCCCCGCGATGGTGCGATCCATCAGGGCCATCAGCCCCTCTGCCGTCTCAAGGTTGATCCCCTCGGGCAGCGCATCCTCGGCGGTGTCTGTTTCCGGCAAGGGGGTTTGCATGCCCTGAACTTGCGGCTCTGACGCAGCCTCTTGGCCCGCCATGCCCTGCATCAGCGCAGCAAAGCCTTCGGCCGCCCCTTTTTGGGACGGCTGCCCGAGACCTGCGGCTGTCTGCACCGCAGGTGCTACCTGAAGCTGAGCAATCATTTCGCGTCCTCCAACTTGGGCCTTCGCAAGGGAATCCGAAGGCCCTTTTGGGATCAGGAGATCCGCACGTTTCCGCGCTGATCTTCGAAGGCGCGGCGCGCGCTGCGGCCTTCAACAAGGGCTTTCAACCGCAAAGTCCACTGATTGAGGGTCACGGGTGTCTCCGTGCCGGTCAGGGCCCGCAGCGAAATCTGCGCGCTCTCGGCGGGCTGTGCTGCAAAGACCGAGTGACTGTCGACCGGACGGCCCCAGTACTGCCCCAGAACCGCGCTCAGCCCCATGCGGAAGGCCGCAGGCTCAAGCCCCAGCTTGAGCAGCTCATCCGCCTCTGCCGCGTGATGATATGCCTGACCCAATGCATGCAGAACGCTGTCTTCGTCCATCATCGGGAACAGTCCGCGCCCGATGATCCCGATCAAGACTTCGCCCACCAGCGCACCGGCGGCTTGGGAGATATTGGTGAAATTGTCGCTTTTGCGAATGACGACGAGCGAGCCATAAGGCACATCGGCGTCGAGTTCTTCGGCAAGGATATCGCCAAGGCAGATGCCCGGGATCGGTTCGATGCAATCAGGCATTGCCACCGGGTGACCGGCCCAATCCTGCATCTCAAAGACCGAAGCTTGAACCGGAATAAGCGCCCGGATCAGCATGTTGAAATGACGGCCATCGGCCGATGAATCCATGTGGCAGGCACCCTTCCAGATGCCACCTATAAGTGAGTTTACCTGCATTTCCGCCTCGTTCAGGACGTTCTGTCCATGGTTTATCCGGGCGTTTTTTAAAAGTTTTTTAGGTGCCCGGTGCTCGTTTATTGCTTTAGGTCTAGATCGCAAGACCTTGACCGTCAACAATTTTTCAAGACCGGATATTATTTTTGGGAATCAGCGGCAGGGATGTCGCACTTTTGCCGAGGCTTGAATTGCGCACAACCGTGCCGATAGAGCCTTGAAAACAAGGGCTACTCGGCCTGGTACACCAAGCGAATCGAGATGCGGCGATTTTCCGAAGCCAAGGGATCGATTGTGTTGATCGGTTGTGTGTCGGCCACACCGGAAACCCGCATGAAGCGCGCGCCAGCGATGCCTGCGGCCATCAACGTGCGACGCGTGGCGTTGGCACGATCCGCCGACAATTCCCAGTTTGTGTAGCCGTTGTTCGCGCCAAAGGCGGCGGCATCGGTATGGCCCACGATCTCAACCGGCTGGTTCTGATCGGCGATCACATCACCGATGGCCAGCAGCAATTCACGGGTCTTGGGCGTCACATCAGCACTGCCCCGTGCAAAGAGCGACCGTTCGTCCTGATCCAGCACCTGAACCGTCAGCGCCCCGTTCGATTTCTCCAACCGGACATTGCGCGCCAGATCATTCAGCGCGCTATCCGATGTGATCCGCTCAGCGATGTCTTCGGCCATGCGGTCAATCTCGGACTGGCGGCGCTCGGATTCCTCAATCGCGGCCAATGTGGCGGGATCGGCGGCTGCTGCGGGCTCGGGCGCTTCGGCATATTCCACGACCACTGCCGCCGGTTTGTCGCGCAGCCGGCTGTCGAAAACCATCATCGGGTTGTCCCGGCCAAAGGTCGGCTTTTGCACATTGCCGGTGTTGTCGACCGCGCCGGTCATCACCCCGGCGGCCATCAGCGGACGCAGGTCCGCCGCCGCATCCGATGAGGAGCCCCCATCCGACACCGTCGGCGTAAAGTAATTGGCCAGACCGCGCAGTTTTTCCTCATCCGAGGCGGCGAGGATCCACAGCAGCAGAAAAAACGCCATCATCGCGGTCATGAAGTCCGCATAGGCCACCTTCCAACCGCCGCCGTGGTGGGCATGGCCGCCCTCCGCGTCGTAGCGCTTGATGATGATCATCGCGTTCTTTTTGTCAGCCATCACACGGCCTCCCGACTACGCAAGATCGGGCCCGGGGCCAGATCAGGAAAGCTCTGCGTTGTTGTCCGACTTGTCGCGGCTGTATTTGCCCAGCCCGGCGCGTTTCGCGTATTCGGCCTTGCGCTTGGAGTAGCTCGGCGCGACCAGCGGCGCGTCGGCGGGCAGGCTGAACATCACGCGGTATTCCGCTTCGGTCAGCCCATGTTCGGCCCCGAGGTGACGCTTGAGCATTTTGAACCCCTTGCCGCAGCACAGGCAAAAGATCGTGTCATCGGTCATCGGTTGCTCACCCGGCGCGGCAGTCATGCCTTGGGCCTTGGGCGCGATGGGCGCAACGGCGGCGGGGATATTGGCCAATGCGGTGGCAGGGGCATCAGCCGGGGTGGCGCGCAGACGTTCGACCAAGGTCAAGATATCGTCGATCGTCACGTCGCTGCGGCTGGCGAAACCCGAAACGATGGTCGCAATCGCGGTATCGCTTAGATTCTGCTTGGGGGGTACATTAGGCATGAAGCAACTTCCTTGTTAAGTTAATCTTGCCTTCTGCAAGGTTCGCGAAGCATTCAAGAAGCGCTTCGCAAGGGACGCAGCAAAGATAAATAATTCTTTGCCGTTTATTCTTATCACGATTCGAATTGTATTTGGAACCCGCGCAAGCATTGGCAAGCACTTTTCCGCCATATTGTGCAGAATGCATCACGGCTCCATCTGCGCGACGGTTTTGAAAATCGCGCTTTTCGGGGCCGGATCGGGGGCCACGTCATTCCCCGTCGTCTGCGCAATGATCGTGCTGAACAGACCGGTCACCCCCAGCCCTGCCACCGCGATCAGCGGGATATGCAGCGACTTCCACAGGCTCTTGCGCGGAGCGGGCGGCTGCGGTGTCAACGTCGCGAGGTCGAGCAACTCAGGCTCGGGTGCCTGGGGCACGTCAATCGGTGCGCCGAATTCGACAAAGATACCGCGGGGCATGACCGCGACCTTCACTTCGCGCCGCTCACAACTGTCGCTGAACCCGGCGGGGAAAAGCTCGGCCGGGATGTCGATCACCATGTTATCCTTGGGCCGCCACTCCGCCGCGAGCGTGTCGCGGGGAATGTAGACCGATGCAAAATCGTCACGGAACGCAATGTCACGCACCAAGGTCGGCACCATGGGCAGCGGCTTTTCCGGGCTGGCCGCGATTCGCATCCTCCCCCCGGCGAGCCACATTTCAAGGCGCACGTAGAAACACTCACCCGGCTGCACCTCGGCGGAGGGCATATAACCTTCGGGCGGGCCCGTGCGCAGCTTGCGGCGCTTGCGGGTGCCGATAGGAAAGATCTTGTTGGTGCTGACGCGCTGGAACTGCTCCAACTCGGGGCGCTGGCGCATCAGCTCGTCGAAATCCAAGCCCTCTTCGCGGGCGAAGTTGTAGTTGATCAGGTAATCCGCCGCTGTTTCTTCCAGTGTTTTGCTTTCCTGAATTGCCTTCAACAGCGCGTTTTCCTCAGAAAACAACAACCTACGGCAGGGATGCCCCTCAACTTCAGGGCTGACGGCAAAGCTGCCCACGGGACGATCAAGGATATCCGCAACCCGGTCGAAAACCGCGTGCTCTTCGTCATTGTGAAAGACCACGAACTCACAAAGGCCACCCGCATCCATGCAAAGCAGCAGCCGCATCTCTTCGGGCCAGCCCTGCACGAGCACTGAAAGTTCAGAGGGGTCGACGAAATAGGCGAAGGCGTCGGGCTCTTGCAGAGCGTCGACATCATTCCTCAACTCTTCTTTGACCGAAAAACCACTATTCATCATAGAAACCCAAGTTCTTTCCTAGATAATACTTGTATAGACCCATTCACTCAAGGATAAAGTAAGAATAGTTTCTTTTTGGAGGCGTGTGCAGCAATGACACTCTTGCTTGGTCTTGTAATGGTCTTCGGTCTGGTCTTTGGCGGCTTCATGCTGTCAGGGGGCAATATGGACATCGTCCTGCACGCCCTTCCCTATGAAGGCATGATGATCGGCGGCGCCTCTCTCGGGGCTTTCGTGATCGCCAACTCCTTCTCGGTGGTGAAGTCATCGCTGGTCGGCGTGATGCGCGTGATCAAGGGGCCGCGTTGGAAGGCGGCGGATTACAACGATCTGCTGGCGCTGATGTTCGAGCTGGCGCGTCTTTATAAGACCAAGGGCATTGTCGCGATGGACGAGCATATCGAAAACCCCGAGGCCAGCCCGATCTTTCAACGCTACCCCAAGCTGATGAAAGACCATTTTCTGACCGACCTCATCGCCGACAGCTTCCGCATGATGTCGATGCAATTCGACGACCGTTTTCAAATGGAAGACGTGTTGAACCGCAAGATCAAGAAGCACCACCATGAATTGCTCGTCTCTGCCAGCGCGATCCAGAGCATGGCCGACGGGCTGCCAGCCATCGGCATCGTCGCGGCGGTGCTGGGGGTAATCAAAACCATGTCCTCAATCGACAAGCCGCCAGAGATCCTTGGCGCGATGATCGGCGGGGCCTTGGTGGGCACCTTCCTTGGGGTCTTCCTTGCCTACTGCATGGTACAGCCCATCGCGGGCCGGTTGGAGCAGATCGAAGAGGAAGACGGCGCGATATATACCGTGATCCGCGACGTGATCGTGGCCATCGTGGCGGGCCACCCCCCCGGCATCTGCATCGAATTGGGCCGCGGCAACATCCCCACGACGAAACAGCCGAACTTCTCCGCCGTGGAGGCCTCGCAGCGCGAACTGCCCGCGGTATGATGCGCGCCCTGCCCCTGCCCCTGATCGCGCTCGTCGCGCTTCTTGCCGGGCCGGGGCTGGCTGCCAGCACGGACGACGAAAAGGGCGCAGAAAAGGTCGACAAGGCCGCCGAAGCAGAAGCCCGCCTGCCCAATTCCATGCGTCGGCACGGGGTGATCGGCCATGTTCCCCCGATGGCGGGACTGCCGCTGCTTGATCCTGAGGTGCTGGAACGGATGCGCGAGCGGCTCATTGTTCTGTCGCAGGGCGCCAAGCCGTGAAACCGCGGCGCGGCGACGGGCTGGCCGTATTGTCGCGGCTCAAACGCTTCGAGATGGAAAATGTGGCGCTGGAGATGGCCGAGGTGAACCGCGCCCTGACCCAGATCGAAAACGAACGGCACAGTCTGATGGAGCAGCTCAACGATCGTGGCGACCCCGATGCCGTGGAATCGACGCGCGTGGTCTCGGCCTTCATCCGCAACGTCTCGGAAACGATCCACCGCAAAGAGGCCGAGGCCGAGCGGCTGCGCGCCGATAGCGCGGGCATCCACGACAGGCTGAACGGGCTCTTCGCCGAGGCCAAGCGCATTGACCTGATCCGCAACCGCCGCGCCGAGGCCCGCAAGCAGGCTTTGCAAGAAGCCGAAACGGCTGCCCAAGCCGAAGGATTCCTGTCGATCTGGCTCGACGATCAGCGCTAGCGGGTCTACCCATTTACGGGAACTATTTCCGAAAATTCCCCTAAATAGCGAATATCGGACAAGAAAAAACCGCAATTCGATTCCATCAAAACCGCATTGTATATGCCGCCCCGGGGAGGGGCGCCGAGGCCGATGAGTTCGTATTTCGGCTTCGGTATAGTTTGAGAGGAATTACGATGAAGCGAAGAGGATTTTTCACCGCCGCCGCTATCGGTGCTGCGTCATTGCGTGTCAGCCCGCTCTACGCGCAATCGGCGGAGGTGACCCTTGCCGAGGTGCAGACCCTGTTTCAAAGCCGCGATCTGGGCGCGCGCCGGATGGTGCAAAACAGCCTCAAACACGAAGGCTATTACACGGGGGCCATCGACGGTGCATGGGGGCCGGGGACCGCAGAGGGCTTTCGCGCGCTCATGGCCTCCGACCGCTACCAGCGCCACGCGCCGACATGGACTTTCGCCCATGAGATACAGGTCAGCGAAACGATGTTTTTCCTGACCTCCGACGCCTATATGTGACCTCTGCCGGGGCTTTTTGGGGCCTCGGCCTTAGCTGGCTTCCGCGACCGCCAGTTCGGCCATGCGCAGCGCTGCCTCTCGGGTTGCCGCCACGGCGATGAAGCGCGCGTTATGGCAGAATTTTGCCCCCGGCACGCCGCTTGCAGCCTCCAATTCGGCATCCGTTAGCCCGGCCCAAGCTTCGGGCAGATCGGCGCGGGCCTCGAAACCATCGCCGCTTTTGCGGATCGTGGTCAGAGCCCAATCGTCCCCACGCGGGTGCACAACGAAAAGCAAATGGTCCGCTCCGGCCTTTTCCACAGCCGAGCGGAAGGGCATGCCCGTCGGCAGTTCCAACACGCGCCCGCTGCCTGCCGCCTCAATGGCCTGCATCACCATCGACTCGGCCCGGCGTTTGGCGGCCTTGCCTTTGATCGCGGCTTCGACAAAGGCGCGGGCAACTGGTAAAGCGGCCATGAACGCGCGGTCGTCGGCACCCTCGCCCCGTTCATCGAAAACCGGTTTTAGTGTCTCCAACAGCACCGGCAGGGTCATGCCTGCCAGCTGCCCCGCCACCGACGGCTCAAGCGCGCCATTGTCGATCAGGTCAACCGGCAGCACGAAACCTTGGTCGAAGCTGCGGTGAATATCCTCAAGGTCGGCCTCGGGCAGGTCAAAGCTGCGCAGATAGTCGCGGCCATAGTGCTGCCAAATCAGCCCGAAAGAGCTGAAAGGCTGGCCATCTTCGCGCAGCGGGCCGGGGCGCTGGTGGTGGTCAAAGATCAACGCCTCGGCGTCATAATCGCGGCCTACGTCATAGATGATCCGCCCCGCGCCCGGCGTGATCCACTGGGCGTCACGGCTGCGCAGCAGCGTCGCTTCCGGGTAGAGCCGCGTCAGAATGACGGAGGACAAAAGCTCATCCGCGTGAAAGCCGCCCGAATGGGTGACGAGATGGGTGATGGTCATGGGGCTGGCTCCGCTCGGGCTGGGGAAATCGGTCTTTCGTGGTGGCTCGCGCCCCCATACTGCGCGGCGCGGGCCAAGTGCAAGCCGCCCGCCTTAGCGCGACAGCGCGACCAGCGTGGCCGAGACGGGATCAAGGATGAAGGCACCGACCTGTGCCCGGGCCTCCGCCAGCCTATCGCCCCCTTCCGGCATCAACTGCACGAGAGACGCAAAGCGGTTGTGATGGGTGCCATCCACCGCGCCAATGGCCGAGATATCGACCAGCAAAACACCATAGCGTTTGGCCAGCGCCTGCACCGCAGGCGTGCTGGCGTTGGTCCGCCCGATCCGAGGCCGCGCCCCGGCAAGACCCGCCGAGATGCGCAGCGCCCGATCATCCGGCGCGACGAGGATGGCCATGGGTGGATCAAGCGGCCCGATCACCTCAATCTGTTTGCGAAAGACATCCACGTCGATGTCGGGGGCCGCAAGCACGACATCGCTCAGCCGTGCGATCACCTCATCTTGCCCCGACAGGCGCAATTGCCGCAGCGCCTCGGCCACCAGCCAGCCGCCCATGCTGTGACCGAAAAGCGTGATCTTCCCCACATCGGGATCGGCGGCGAGGGTGCCGAGCATGGCGACCAGTTCATCGCGCGAATAGGCCGCTGCGTCTTTGTCGGCGACATAGCCCACCACTGTTCCGGCAGAGGGCCAAGCAAACAGGATCGGCTGTTCGGGCAGATGCCCGTCTGCCGCCACCTGCGCCAAACGGAACAGCGATTCGGGAAAGGTCTGGTTGTAGCCATGGACAAAGACCATCACATCCTGCCGCGCCCGCCCTGATCGGCGGATATCTAGCCCGCGCAGGGGATCACGCGCCGTCACCGCAAAGCTGCGGCTCGGGTCGGGGTCTTCGTCAGGCCATTCGATCTTGCTGGCCTCATGATTTGGCGGGATGGCGATGGTAAACCGCTCATAATTGAGCCCACGGGCCCGGGCATCGGTATAATGCCCCGACTGCGCGTCGCGGCCTCGGGTAGAGGCCACGGTGATCGCCAAAGACCGCGCGGAGCCGTCTGCCGGCACGACGGTCAAAGTCTCTCCGCCCGGGCGCGGCGCGCAGGCCGACAGCAGGACGACCAAAACCGCGCAGAGCGACTGTACCCCCCTGCCCCCGATGCTATGTCTTTGCATGTCGCGCCCCAGCCCCCATCGTTCCCGCATCGTTCGGCGCAGTTCTAGCCTGATCACCCAAGGAATTCATAGATCAAAGGCCAGACGCCGCTCTGGACCTAGATCTGGCCCGCTTCCCCGTCAGCCTCTGCCGCCAGCAGCTTGCGGCCCGTGTCGAGCACCCCGTCGACGATGTCATTGGCAATCGCCGCGCTCAGCGCTGCGCCATCGCGTGCGGAAAGTGCCGCTAACACCTCTTTATGTCGGTCAATCTGATAGTATTCCGCCACCTCAGTGATGACCTGCCGCTGAAAGGGGCCGAGTTGCAGCCAGATGCTTTCGATCATCGGCAAGGACGCCTGCGCCGGGTTCACCGAATACAGCATCCGGTGAAAGGCTTGGTTCTGCAGCGTCAGTTGGTCCGAGTCCCGTTCCGCCACAAACCGATCCATGCTGCCGTCAATCTCGGTCAGCCTGTCGATCACGATGTCCGAGATATAGGGCAAGGCGCGCAGGGCGGCGTGGGTCTCGACCGCGATGCGCAGGGCGACCAGTTCCTCGAACCGGTCAGAGGTCATCAGCGGCACGGTCAGGCGGCGGTTGTCCTTGATCTGGATGGCGTGTTCCGAACTCAGCCGCCGCACTGCCTCGCGCACCGGGGTCGGGCTGAGGCCAAGACGCTCTGCAATGCCGCGCATGGTCAGCGAGGTGCCGGGCGTGATCGCGCCAAGCATGATCGCATTGCGCAGCCGCTCATAGACATATTCCTGCGTCGTCCCGCCCGGAATCTCTGGGATTTCGGGAATGTTGAGCGCGTCGTTTTCGGTGTCGGTCATCGGGCCGCCTTTGGTCTTTCGCCGCTGACCATACGCTCCGGGGCGATTGACAGACAAGCGAATAGTGGTATGACGTTTCCCTAAATGGTATCACATTTTCAGGTTCGATATCGAAAGGAACCCCATGTCTCAGAGCAAAGCCGAAGCCTGGCTGGCGCAACATCCCGAAATCGAATCCATCTTTGCCTGTGTCTGCGACCTTAACGGCACCATGCGCGGCAAGCGGGTGCCAGCGGATCAAGTCTCCAAGGTTGTCGAAGGCGGGCTGCGCATGCCCCTGTCCATCGTTGGCATGGATATCTGGGGCGAAGATGTCGAAAACAGCGAACTGGTGTTTGAGACCGGGGATTCCGATGGCCTTTGTGATTTCACGGGCCGCCCCTTGATGCCCATCACATGGACCTCGCGCCCGACCGCGCTTGCGATGCTCTGGATGCGTCAGGAAAACGGCGCCCCCTTCCCCGGCGATCCGCGCCGGGCGCTGGCCGAAGTGGCGGCCAAGTTCAAGGCACGTGGTCTCACCCCCGTGGTTGCGACCGAGTTGGAGTTCTACCTCGTTGATCCGTCCGAGGATCACCCGCAGGCGCCCTGCTCTCCGGTGACTGGCAAGCGGCTGGATTCCGACGGCGCACTGTCGCTGGACGAGTTGCAGCACTTCGATGAGTTCCTGAACGAGGTCTATGACGCCTGCGAATTGCAGGGCATCCCGGCAGATGCGGCGATCTCGGAAAATGGGGCGGGCCAGTTCGAGATCAACATGCGCCATGTGGATGACCCGCTGCGCGCGGCTGATGACGCGGTGCTGTTCAAACGGCTGGTGCGCGGCATCGCCCGCAAACACGGCTTTGCCGCAACCTTCATGGCCAAACCCTATGGCGATCTGGCGGGCAGTGGCTTTCACGTGCATTTCTCGCTGGTGGACGAAAACGGCGTTAACGTCTTCGACAATGGCGGGGATGAGGGCACGGCCCTGATGCTCAACGCCGTGGCCGGTCTGCTGGCAACGATGCAGCAAAACACGCTGACCTTCGCGCCGCATGAAAACTCCTATCGCCGCTTGCTGCCGGGTGCCCATGCGCCGACCAATGTCGCGTGGGGCTACGAGAACCGCACCGCCGCGATCCGCATCCCCGGCGGAGATGCCAAGGCACGGCGCATCGAACACCGCGTCGCCGGGGCCGATGCGAACCCCTATCTGGTACTGACCAGCATCTTGGGCGGCGCGCTTTTGGGGATCGAGCAAGACATGCAGCCCGTCGCCCCGATCACTGGCGACGCCTATACGATGAAGCTCGACAACCTGCCGCTCGACTGGGCCACGGCGATTGATGCCTTCCGCAAAGGGCCGGATGTTCCCGGCATTTTCTCATCGCGGTTGCAGACCATGATGGTCGAATGCAAAACCCAAGAGCTGCGCAAATTCGCGCGGCAAGTGACCCATTTCGAATATGATACCTATCTGGAGATCGTCTGATGTCTCGTCCCCCCTACGCCGGTGACGGCAGCCATACGTCAAGCTACTACGCGGCCTCGGCCAATCCCTCGCCTGAGCGCCCAGAATTGCGGGGCGATCACCAGATCGACGTTTGCATCGTCGGCGCGGGCTACAGCGGGCTGTCGACGGGCCTGCATTTGGCCGAAAAGGGCTATAAAGTCGCCATCATCGAAGGCGCGCGCGTCGGCTGGGGGGCCTCGGGGCGCAACGGCGGGCAGATCGTCAACGGGCTGAACGCCAGCCTGCAAACGATCAAGCGCCGCTATGGTCAGGACACGGCGACTTTCGTAGCCGGGTTGGTGCAAGAAGGTGGCGAGATCATCCGCGAGCGGGTCCGCACCTATGACATCAAATGCGACCTCAAGGAAAAGAACATCTTCACCGGGCTCACGCCTGCGCATATGCGCGAGTTGGAAGAGCGGCAGAAGCTCTGGCAAAGCTACGGCATCGACAATCAAGAGATGCTGGACAAGGACCAGTTGCGCGCCCACATCAATTCCGACCTCTATGAAGGCGGGCTGATCGACCATTCGGGCGGCCATATGCACCCGCTCAACCTCGCCCTCGGTGAGGCGGCGGCGTTTGAGAAAAACGGCGGCACGATCTATGAGATGTCCCCCGTGACGGATGTCGATCACGATGCCCCACGCCCCGTGGTCAGAACCGCCAAGGGCACAATGACCTGCAAAACGCTGGTGCTCTGCGGCAATGCCTACCTTGGCCATGTGGTGCCCACGCTGACCCCGCGCGTGATGCCCGTCTCGACCCAAGTCATGGCAACCGAACCGCTGAGCGAGGCACAAGCCCACGCGCTGCTGCCCACCGATGCCTGCGTCGAAGACATCCGCTATATCCTCGATTATTACCGACTGTCGGGCGACAAACGCATGCTTTTCGGGGGCGGCACCGTCTATGGCGGCGCAGACCCGCGCGACATCAAGGCCAAGCTCAAGCGCAACATGGACAAGGTCTTCCCCCAACTCAAAGACGTGAAGATCGACTATGCCTGGAGCGGCAATTTTGCCCTGTCCTTCAGCCGTGTTCCGCAGATGGGCCGGATCGGAGACAACACCTATTTCGCCCATGGCTACAGCGGCCACGGCGTGACCGGATCGCATACCTTCGGGCGCATCCTTTCGGAGGCGATCGACGGCGACCTCACCCGCTTTGATGTCTTCGCCAATGTGCCGTGGTTCCCCTTCCCCGGCGGGCGCATGTTGCGCGTGCCCTATTCGGTGATGGGTTCATGGTGGTACGGGCTGCGCGACCGCTTGGGGGTCTGAAACCTTTTGACAGGGCTGGGGGTTTCTTCACAATGACCGGGCGCATCGCCCGCCGTGACAGGAAGGACCCCCATGCCCGATCAAAAGCCCGTCTCTACAATCGTCTTCGACGTGAACGAAACCCTGCTCGACATCACGACGCTTGAGCCGCTGTTCGCGCGGGTGTTCGGCGACGCCTCGGTCCTGCGCGAATGGTTTGCCGAGTTGATCCTCTATTCCCAGACCATGACCCTCTCGGGACGCTATGCCCCCTTCGGTGCGCTGGCGGGGGGTGTCTTGCAGATGGTCGGCGCAAACAAGGGCGTGACGATCAGTGATGAGGACGTGGCCGAGTTAAAATCTCTCATCGGCTCCATGCCCGCCCATCCGGATGTCGCCCCCGCCCTGCGCAAGCTGCGCGAAGCAGGTTTCCGGCTGGTCACGCTGACCAACTCGCCCCCCTCTCCCGCGCCGACACCTTTGGAGAAAGCCGGCATCGCTGACTTCTTCGACCGCAGCTTTAGCGTTGATGAGGTGGAAAAATTCAAACCCCATCCGGCAACCTACCAGATGGTGGCCGATGCATTGGACCTACAGACCGATGACCTTTGCATGGTGGCCTGCCATCTGTGGGACACCATCGGCGCGCAGGCGGCGGGCTGTAAGGGGGCGTTCCTGACCCGCCCCAACAACAACCTGATCGAGGCCGAAAACGTGCCGCAGCCGCATTACCTCTCGGACGATCTGGTAGACTTGGCCGAGCAGATCATCGCCGCGAACGGGGGCTGAGCCTCAGCCGCCCATGCGCCGCGCCAGCCGCGTTTCAAGCTGCACCATCGCGTCATAGATCAGCACCGCAAACAGCCCCACCGCCAGCCCGCCTTGCACCACGAAAGCGGTGTTATTCGTCAGCAGCCCCGCGATGATCACCTCACCCAAGGTCCGCGCCGCCACGGTCGAGCCGATGGTCGCCGTGCCAAGTGCGATGACCACCGACAGCCGGATGCCCGTCAGCGTCACCGGCAGGGCAAGCGGCAGTTCCACCCGCCAGAGCCGTTGCCAACGGCTCAGCCCGATGCCGCGCGCGGCCTCCATCGTTGCGGGCGGCAGATTGGTCAGCCCCGTCACCGCGTTCTCAAAAATCGGGAGAAGCCCATAAAGAAAGAGCGCCACCAGCGTTGGCCCGGCGCCAAAGCCCAAAGCGGGAACGGCCAGCGCCAGAACCGCGACGGGCGGAAAGGTCTGCCCCATGTTGGTGATGGTGCGAGACAGCGGGCGGAACGCCGCGCCCGCAGGCCGGGTCACAAGGATCGCCAACGTCACCGCCACCACCGTCGCCGCAGCCGAGGCCATCGCGACCAGCGCCAGATGGCTCAGCGAGAGCGACAAAAGCGAGGCGCGCGTGTAGATCACCGGACCATTAGCCGGCGCCAAGGGCGCAAGCAGCGGCGTGAACCACTCAGGCCGCAGGACCAAAGCCAGCAATACTGCCACCAAAAAGGGCCGCAGGATCCACCCGATCCTCATGCGTGCTGTCCGGCCCGCGCGCGGATCGCATCCAGCGTCACGCGGCCCAATGGCACGCCATCTCTCGCGACCGGCACCGCCCCACGCCCCGACCACAGACAGGCCGAGAGCGCGTCGCGCAGGCTGGCGTCGGCAGCCAGCGGTATGCCCTCGGCGGTGCCTTCTTCGACCAAATCAGCCACGGGGATCAGAGAGAGCAGGCGCAAGGGCCGCTCCACATCGCCGACCATATCCGCGACGAAATCCGTCGCAGGATCGGCGATGATCTCGGCGGGGGTGCCGTGCTGCACCAGATGCCCCCCGTCCATCACCGCCACCCGGTCACCGAGCCGGATCGCCTCTTCCATGTCATGGGTAACCAACATGATGGTCGAGCCAAGCCGCTGCTGGATGTGCCGCAGGTCTTCTTGCGCGCGGGTGCGAATGATCGGGTCCAGCGCGCCAAAGGGTTCGTCCATCAACAAAAGATCGGGCCGCGAGGCCAAGGCCCGCGCCACACCGACACGCTGTTGCTGCCCGCCCGACAGTTCCGCCGGATAGCGGTCGCGGAATTGCGCAGGGTCCATCGAGAATAGCGCCAGCAGTTCATCCACCCGCGCCGCGATCTTGTCGCGCGGCCAGCCCAGCAGTTGCGGCACCGCGCCGATGTTGCGCCCCACCGTATGGTGCGGGAACAGCCCGTGCCCTTGGATGGCATAGCCAATCCGCCGCCGCAGGATATGCGGCTTGACCGAAAGGGTGGACTCCCCGTTGATCCGTACCTCCCCCGAGGTCGGCTCCTCCAACCGATTGATCATCCGCAAAAGCGTCGTTTTCCCTGACCCAGAGGTGCCGACGATCACCGTGATCGTGCCCGTCTCCACCGTCATCGACACGGAATCCACCGCCCGGATATCGCCATAGGTCTTGGTAATGCGGTCGATCTCGATCATGTGCTGTCCTTTGGGGTCTTGCGGGTCAGTTCGACCAATATGTCCATCACGATGGCTGCCGTAAGCGCCAGCACCACCGTCGGCAAAGCACCCAGCAGGATCAGATCGGTCGCGGTCTGGTTCAGCCCTTGGAAGACGAACGTGCCGAACCCGCCGCCGCCGATCAGCCCGGCGATGACCGCCAGCCCGATGTTCTGCACCAATACAATGCGCAGCCCGGTCAGGATGATCGGCAAGCCCAGCGGCAACTCTACCCGCAACAGACGCTGCAGCGGCGTCATCCCCATGCCTCGCGCGGCCTCAAGCGCCGCAGGCGGGGCGGATGCGAGCCCCGCAACCGTGTTGCCGACCACGGGCAGCAGCGAATAAAGCACCAGTGCGAGAAAGGCGGGCGCAAAGCCGATGCCCGCAATGCCAAGCGCCCGCGCGCCGGGCAAGTTCGCCCCAACCCAGCTGAGGATCGGGATCATCAAGCCGAACATGGCAAGCGAAGGGATGGTTTGCAAAAAGCTCAGCACCGGCAAAGTGGCACCGCGCAGACTGGCAAGGCGGTGGCACAGCACCCCAAGCGGGAAGCCAATTACCGCTGCGGCGGCAAGCGAGCCGAAGGCCAGCCCGAGATGACGCAAGAATTCCCGCCCAAAAGCATCCGCACGGCTGGCGTATTCCTGCATGACCGACAGGTCCGACAGCGCCCCCGACCACAGGATCACCCCAAGCATCGCAAGCACTGCCGCCAGCACGCCACCACGCATCAGCGGCCCTGGCGCCATCGCGGCCAGCGCATCGGCTATGAGCAGCATGAAGACGATGAGCAGGCACCAAAACCCAACTGAGGGCGAAACGCGCGCATATTCACCAGCTTCGGCCAGCAGGCCGGACGCGCCTTGGGTCAGCAGCCAAAGCAGCCCGCCCAAGCCCAAAATCGCACCGCCAATGCGCAGCGCGTTTCGGCCCGCAGGCAGCCCCATGACAAGCCCTGCACCAATCGCGGCAAGGCCGGGCAGCACCACCGGCAGGTCGGCCACGCGCCATGCCATCACCCCATCGCCCGCAACGATGCGGTTGGCCGCCAGCGTCATGAAGGGGGTCAACAGCGCCGCCGCGCCCAGCACGGCGAACAAAAGCCCCGGCGCAGAAAACCCTGCGCCCGGGCCGGTCAAAGTCCGCGTGGCGGAGATCAGTCCAGCACCCCGGTCTCGGTCAGATAAGCGCGGGCCACGGCCTCGGCTGGCTCCCCGCCGACCTGAATGCGACCGTTAAGCTTTTGCAGGGTCGCCATGTCGAGCCCGGCGAAGATCGGGTTCAGCACCTCGGCGATCTGGGGGTATTCCTCCAGCACCTCGGCGCGGACGATGGGCGCGGGCTCATAAACAGGCTGCACGCCCTTGTCGTCTTCCATCACCACAAGGCCGGTCGCACCGACACCGCCATCGGTGCCATAGACCATCGCCGCGTTCACACCCGATGTGCCACGCGCCGCCGCCTGAATGGTCGCCGCCGTGTCACCGCCCGACAGGATCACGGTCTGGTCTTGGGTCAACGAGAAACCATAGGTCTCTTGCATCGCGGGCAGCACGGCCGGGGAGGACACGAACTCGGTCGAGGCGGCAAGCTTCACCTCACCGCCCTCGGCCACCCATGCGCCGAAATCGGACATGGTGGTGAGGTTGTTTTCCTCGGCCAGCGGGCCGGTCACGGCGATGGCCCAAGTGTTGTTGGCCGGGGCGGAATCGAGCCATGTGACGTTATTCTCACCGCCGTCCAATTCCTTGGCCCGGGCATGGGCCTTGGCCGCATCTTTCCAGACATCGCTTTCCGCTTCGTTAAAGAAGAAGGCCGCGTTGCCGGTGTATTCTGGGTAAATGTCGATCTGATCCGACAGGATCGCTTCGCGTACCACCTGTGTGCCGCCCAGTTGCAGACGGCGTTCAACCGGCAGGCCCGCATCTTCGAGCGCCAGTGCGATGACATTGCCCAAGAGACCGCCTTCGGTGTCGATCTTGGACGAAACGGTGATCTCGGCAGAGGCGGCAGAGGCCAGAGCGGCGGCAAGACCAGCGGCGGCAGCGGTAGAAAGAATGCGGGGACCCATGGGCGGAGAACTCCTTGAAACAATGGCCAGACACGGCGACGCGCCGTTTGAAAATGGTAAGGTAGCTGGCATTTTTGCGAAACCAAGGAAGGATTGCACGGCGGCGCGGAATTTTTACCACCCGCCGGTACGCCCAAGGGCGCGCCCGGAGTGACCGGGCGCGCCCTTCGTATTGCTGCGACACACCCCGCTAGGCCGCGCGCGCAGCCTCAGCTTCCCGCGCGGCGCTGCGCTTGAAGAAGATGAAGTAGAGCACCGGTGCCGCAATCAGGGTCAAGACCGAGGCAAAGGCCAGCCCGCCCATGATCGTTGCCGCCATGGACTGAAAGAAGGCATCCGACAACAGCGGCAGCATCCCCAGAATGGTCGTCGCCGCGGCAAGGAAAACCGGACGCAAACGCGAGGTCGACGCAAGCACGATGGCGTCCTTCAATTCCAACGTCGGATCGGCAGCACGGGTAAGGTCGATTTCTTCCACCAGCACGATGCCATTCTTGATCAACATCCCCGAGAGCGACAACAGGCCCAGAAGCGCGGTGAAGGTAAACGGCAACCCCGTCCCGAGCAGCGCAAGGCTGACGCCGTTCACCGCCATCGGCACCAAAAGCCAAATGATGATCGGCTGTTTCAGCGCGTTGAACAGCAGGACCGAGATCAGCACCATGATGATAATGCTGAAGGGCAACTGTTTGCCCAAAGCGGCCTGCGCCTCGCCCGCGCTTTCCAACTCGCCGCCCCATTCCATGGCATAGCCTTCGGGGATTTCCATCGCTTCGATGGTTTCCTGTACCTCGGCCTGCACCTGTGCCGCCGTGACACCGCGCGGGATATCGGCCCCCACGGTGATCACATCGGCCCGGTCGCGGCGGTAGAGCAGCGTGTCCTGCGGCTCGAAGCGGAAACCGTCGATTACCTGCTCCATCGGGATCAGCGCGTTGGTGTTCGACTCGTAAAGAACATGGTCCGTCAGCGCCAGATCGGCATCCTGCGGGGCGCGGATCACGATGGGGATCTGACGATCCCGCTCGCGGAAGGTGCCGCCGCTGGTGCCTTCGGTGGCGAACTTCAGGGTCTCCGTGATCTCGGTCCGAGAGATGCCCGCGTCCTGTGCACGTTCCTCGGCATAGATCGGACGCAGCACCAATTCACGCTCGCGCCAATCCTGCCGCGGGGTGATGATATTGTCCGATGCCGCCTGCATCCGCGCCATGGCCTCATCCGCCAGATCACGCAGGACATTGGGATTCCGGCCTGAGAAGCGCACCTCAATCGGGGCACCGCCGCCGGGGCCGAAAGCCAGACGCTTGGCTCGGAACTCTCCTTGCGGGACCGCATCGATGGCGAATGCCTCCAGCGCCTCCATCTCATTTTGGATCACGTCAAGCGAGGCGACCCGAACGATCAGATGCCCATAGCTGGGGTTGGGGTCTTCGGCCTGATAGGTCAGCATGAAACGCGCCGCCCCCTGCCCTGCGTAAGAGGTCACGTCCTCAACATTGTCCCGCGCGACCAGCCAGTCTTCGAGCACGGCCAGATCGTTGGAGGTCTGGTGGATCGACGACCCCTGCGGCAGTTTGTAATGCACGAAGTACAGCGGTGTGTTGCTGTCGGGGAAGAACTGCTGCTTGATCTGCCCAAAGAGGGCATAGCACACCGCCGTCCCGGCAATCAGCGCCACGATCACCAGCCAACGCAGCTTGAGCGAGGCGCGCAGCACGGCGGCATAGCCTTTGAAGATCGCCCCGTCATAGCCGCCAGCCCCGCCTTCGGCCCCGCGTTTGAAAAAGTAATGCCCCAAAAGCGGCGTCGCGGTGATGGCCAAGAGCCAAGAGAGCAGCAGCGAGATCGCGATAACGGCAAAGAGTGAGAACAGGAATTCGCCCGTCGCATCAGGGCTTAAGCCGATCCCGGCAAAGGCCATGATCCCGATGACCGTCGCCCCCAGAAGCGGGATCTGTGTCTTGCTTGCCGCCTCGGTCGCCGCATCGCGAGAGCTTTTGCCCTGCTGCATCGAGATTTGCATCCCCTCGGCCACAACGATGGCGTTGTCGACAAGCATCCCCATCGCGATGATCAACGCCCCGAGCGAGATACGCTCCATCTCAATCGCGCCGAGTGCCATGAAAAAGAGCGTCCCCACCACCGTCAGCAACAAGGTGGAGCCCACCACGATCGCCGCGCGCCAGCCCATGAAGACGGCCAGCACGGCCACCACGATGGCAACGGACATGGCAAGGTTTAGCAAAAAGGCGTTTGACGCCTCTTCGACGACCGTGTGCTGGCGGTAGATCGATTCAATCGAGATGCCCAAGGGCAGCGTTTCGCGCAGCTGCGCGAGCTTGTCGTCGACCCGTTTGCCGATGTCGACGATGTTCTCGGTCGCGATCCCGGCAACACCGACGGTAAAGGCCTCCTGCCCATTGTGGCGGATCACCAGATCAGGGTCGGCTTCGCGGGTGCGGTAGATATTGGTCACATCGGCAAGGTTGATGACCTGACCGCCCACCCCCACCGACAGCGCCGCAATCTCAGACACGCTGTCAGATCCTTCGGGCCGCTGGATCAAAGTGCGCCCGTCTGCGTCTTGAATGGCGCCCCCGTCGACGATCTCATTGGCGCTGGATACCGCGCCGACGATTGCCGTGGGTGGGATGCCAAGCGTGGTGCTCAGCGCAAGCTGCGGCTCGACATAGATCACCTCATTAGGCACGCCCGAGAGCGCCACATCCGACACGCCATCGACCAGCAGCAATTCGCGCCGCAGATAGGTGGACAGCTCGTTCACCTCGGCATCGGAGTAGCCCTCGGCGGTGACGGCGTAGTAAAGCCCGTAAACGTCGCCGAAACCGTCGTTCACATAGGGCTGCGTCGCCCCGCTCGGCATGGCGGCCTCGTTCACGCGGTTGCGCAGTTTGGTCCAGATTTCCGGCAATTCGGACCCGTCAAAGGTGTCCTGCATATTGACCGTGATCCACGACAGACCGGGCTGGTTCATGGATTGAATGTCCTTGATCTCGGACATCTTCTGGATTTGCGATTCCAGCGGTTCGGTGACCTCTAGCGCCACCTCCTCGGCAGAGGCACCGGGGTATTGGGTCACGACCACGGCGGTTTTAATGGTAAAAGCCGGGTCTTCGAGGCGGCCAAGGGTTGCAAAGCCCCAGATGCCGCCCAAAAGACAGATCAGCATGATGATCCAAGTATAGATCGGGCGGTTGATCGACAGACGTGCGATATCCATGCGCTCAGTCTCCAAAGCCGACAAAGCGGCGCACGGCGGCACCGTCTTCAAGCTGGCTTGCGCCGCTCACCACTATCTCTTGCCCATCCGAAAGGCCCGTCTCGACTTTGACATCGCCGCGCGCGGTGGGGGTGATCTCAACCGCCGTGCGGGCGACCGTGCCCTCGCGTGCGCCGGTGGGGTCAAAGACCATGACATAGGTGCCGCGGTCATTGCCCACCACGATGGCGGAATCGGGGACGATGATGCTCGACCCGCCGATGTTCAGCGTGGCGCGCACCTCAACCGAAGCGCCGGGCAGCGGCAAGAAATCCTCGGGCAAGTCCGCGCCAAGGGTGATGCTGTAGGTCTGGCCGACATCCGCCGTCTCGGCGTTGTATTCGCGGATCTGCATCGGGTAGCTATTGGCGTTCGCCGGGAATTTGGCCATGAACCGAACGTTCGGATCGCGCCCTGCGCGGAGGAACAGGGTTTCGGGCACGTCAATTTCGACGCGAAGCTCAGACATGTCATGCAGACGCACCACCGGCGTGCCCGCGCTGACGGTCGAGTAGTTGGGCACCAAGCGCGAGGCCACGATCGCATCGAAAGGCGCGTGCAGGGTGGCATTCTCAAGATCACGCTCGGCGTTGCGCACGGCGATATCGTTCACCGTCACGGCGGTTTCGGCGTCTTGCAGATTGACCTCGGCCACCGAAGACCCCGCCAATTTCTGATAGCGTTCCATGGTCCGGCGGGCCTGCGCGTCATTGGCCTGCGCTTGCTCTAGCGCCAGTTCAAACGGCTCTAGATCCATTCGAGCGACGATTGAATCCTTGCTGACCGTGGCCCCCTCTTCGACCGAAAATTGCTCAATCTGGCCGCCGACCTGAAAGGCAAGGTCCACGGTTTCACGTGCAACCACCTTGCCGAAGAACACGCGCTCCATCTCGGCATCGCTGACTTTGACCGTCTGCAGCTTAACCACCGGGATTTCGGCGGCCGTGGCCATCGGCGCGGCCACGCCGCCGGCCAAGGCCAGCGCAAATCCCAATAGCCGCCCTGCGCCCGAACCGCGCATCGTCTTAACAAGCCACTTGGCCATGGTCAGTCTTCCTTATGAATAGCATCCGGCACGGGCCCAAGGGCGGCGGTCAGACTAAGTTGTTTGAGGGTGCGCAGCTGCGCGAGAAAATGGTCACGGTCCAGCGCATGCATGCCGGCGGCTTTGGCAGAACGCTGGATAAAATCGGCAAGTGCCTCGACGGTCAGGCCATTGCGGGTGAGCGCCGCCTCATGGGGCTGCAACACCTCGGCGATAGCGCCACGGAAACGCCCTGCGGAACATTGCAGCGCCTCTTGGCTGACCGCATTGGCTCCGGCGATGAAATCCTGCGCGTTGGGCATCGCCTGCATGGTGTCATAGCCGC
This sequence comes from Sulfitobacter sp. LC.270.F.C4, assembly GCF_032922545.1. Taxonomy (NCBI): domain Bacteria; kingdom Pseudomonadati; phylum Pseudomonadota; class Alphaproteobacteria; order Rhodobacterales; family Roseobacteraceae; genus Sulfitobacter; species Sulfitobacter sp. LC.270.F.C4. Next base: position 3,003,708 of record NZ_CP136692.1, read on the forward strand.
GCACCGCCATCCGGTCAAAGATCAGGTCCAGCTGTGCCCCCAGATCGGGTGCATTGGGCATCTCTTCGGCGATCTCTTGCAGTGCCAATTCGGTGTAGCGTGCGATCAGCCCGCGCAGAATGTCATCTTTGTTGCGAAACCGGTTGTAGAGCGTCTGGCGCGAGACACCGGCCTCTTCGCACAGATCGCCCATGCTGGTGCGCTTGACCCCATAGCGGGAAAAGACATGCAACGCAGCGTCAAGCACGGTCTTTTCAAGTTCGGTCATGCGGGCTCCTTGGCTGTCGTCAAGGGCAATTGGACAGTTGGACCGAATATGTCAACCTGTAAATACTTGGCCATGCGGCAGGCGCAGATCACATTCGCGTTTCACACATGGTCCGGGCCTAGGGCGCGGAAATCAGGCTTCCCAGATAGAGCGTGAGCGGCAGAGTGAAAAAGCTCAGTAATGTCTGCGTGGTGATGATGGCCGCCATCAGTGGCGCATCGCCCCGCATCTCACGCGCCAGCGTATAGCTTGCCACCCCGGTCGGCAGGGCCGCGAAGATCAGCGCGATTTGCAGTGTCAGTGGCGCAGGCGTCAACACCAGCGCCGCCAGCAGCACCGCCAGCGGGTTCACCAGATGTTTGCCGATGATCGAGAGCCCGATGACCGAGACAGACCCAGAAAGCCCCCGCAGTCGCAGATTGGCCCCCACGCAAAGCAGCATGATCGGCAGGGCCGCATCGCCCAAGATCCGCGCGCTTTCATGCAGAACGGGCACTTCGTGGAGACTCGCAAAGTTGAAAAGCACCCCCGCAAGGATGCCAAGGATCAGCGGGTTCTTGACCAAGCCTTTGAGGATAGACTTGCCACCGCCGCCCAATTGCCGGGTCATCAGCGTCACCACCGTCACATTCACCACTGGCACCAGCAGCGCCGAGCCCAGAACGGCGATTTGTAGCCCCGCGGTGCCAAAGACGGCCTCGGCAATCGCAAGGCCGATAAATGTGTTGAACCGCGCACTTCCCTGCATCAGCGAACTGGCCTGCGGCGCGGCATAGGCCCGCCCAAAGAGGCACCCGCAAAAGATCGCTGCAAAGAACCCGGCATAGAGCAGCAGGGCATAATCGCCCAAGCCCCCGCTGAGGTCCGCCGCCGAGATCTTGGCAAAGAACAACGCGGGCATCAGCACCCAATAGACCAGCCGGTCATTCAGGTTCCAGAACTTGGTCGACGGAATACCGCCCCGTCGCAGGCCATAGCCCATCAGGATCAGCGCAAAGACCGGCGCGATCGCCAGAAAAATAGTGAACATATTAACCGCCCGGAAGGATCGCGCGGACCCTAGGCGGCGCTTGGCCCGGATGCAACAGGGGCCGCTGCCTCAATTGAGGGCACCCCGGCCCCGAAGGGCCGGGGCGTGGATCAGTCGCTGCCGTGCACGGCAATCTGCGCGTCGGGCGCGGGGCGGAACTTCCACTGGATGGCAAAGATCAACGCCGCTATCGCGATGCCGATGAGGTCGGTCACCAAACCGCCCGCGATCATGCACAGCGCGGCAAGGATCAGACCCAACCGGATGAACCACGCGGCCCTGCTGCCCGCAAACCAGCCCTGCATCCCCGAAGACAGCAGATAGACCCCAAAGATCGCCGTGATGCCTGCACGGATCACCTCGAACCATGTGCCGTCCATCAAGATCGCGCCGTTGTAGAAGAACATGAAGGGCACGATGAAGGCCGAGATGCCGATCTTGAAGGACGCCACCGAGGTCTCCATCGGGTTGGCGCCCGATATCCCCGCCGCTGCATAACTGGCCAGCGCCACGGGGGGCGTGATGGCCGAGACGACAGCGAAGTAGAAGACAAAGAAGTGCGCCGTCAGCAGCGGAATACCCAGTTGCACCAGCCCCGGTGCCACGACCGAGGCCGCCACCGCATAGGCCGCCGTGGTGGGCATGCCCATCCCCAGCAGGATCGCGATGCACATGGCGAAGAACAGCGCGAGGAACTGGCTTGCCTCGGCCAACCCCAAGAGCACCGAGGAGAAACGCGCGCCGACGCCGGTCAAGCTGATGACGCCAACGATGATACCGGCACAGGCACAGACCGCGATGATCTGGATCGACATGATCCCGGCAAGGTCAAAGGCTTTGACAATGCTGCGTAGCCCCATGCGGAAGGGCGTGAACCACGACACCACCGCCGCCGCCGCCGTCGCCAGCGTGCCCGCGCGGATGATCGAATAGCCCATGAACAGCGCATAGATCAGGATGATAATCGGGATGAACAGGAACACCCGGCGCAGCATGTCCTTGAGCTTGGGCAGTTCTTCGGAGCGCATGCCGCGCATGCCCAGCTTGGCCGCTTCGAAATCCACCATGAAGTAGATCGACACGAAGTAAAGCACCGCCGGGATGATCGCGGCGACGGCGATGTCGGTGTAAGGGATGCCCGTGATCTCGGCCATGATAAAGGCACCTGCGCCCATGATCGGCGGCATGATCTGCCCACCGGTCGAGGCGGCGGCTTCGACCGCGCCGGCGGTGCGGGCCGGGTAGCCGACTTTCTTCATCAGCGGAATGGTCAGCGAGCCTGTCGCCACCACATTGCCCGCCGAGGTGCCGTTGATCATGCCCATGAGGCCCGAGGCAAAGATCGCAACCTTGGCCGGACCACCGCGCGAGCGGCCCGCCGCGGCAAAGGCGAAGTTGACGAAGTAGTCGCCCACTTTTGAGGCCTGAAGGAACGCCGCGAAGATGATGAACAGGATGATATAGGTCGAAGAGACCGCCGTGGTCGGCCCCAAGATGCCCGCATCGGTGTAGACTTGGCTAAAGAACCGCGTCCACTGGATGTTGGGCGCATTCAGGAAGCCCGGCAGCATGTCCCCCACAAAGACGTAGATGAGGAAGATGCCCGAAATCACGATCAGTGCCAGCCCCGCAACCCGGCGCGTCAGTTCCATGATCAACGCGGTGCCTGCGACAGCGGCGATGGAGATACCGATGGGCGCGAAGGGCGTGCCCGTCGAGTTGCGCATCAAGGTGCTGTACATGGTGATCAGATAGATCGCCACGGCGATGCCACAGACCGACAGCAACAGATCCGCAGGCGAAACCTGCCCCCGCTCACGGCCCCGCAGCCAACCGACGACGATGCCGATGGCCGTCGCGCCCACCAGCGGCAGACCGTAGTGGTAAATTTCGAGGTTCTTGAACTCGGGACTCATGCCGTTCCACTGCACCCCAGAGTTGATCTGACTTGCGATGCCCCAGGCAGTCCAGATGGCATAAAGCGCGGGGATCATTGCAGCCCATGCCACGAAATCCAGCGGATGACGGCCCTGCCCTGTGCCCTCATCGACAAATCCCCGCGCGGAATAGAGCGTGAAACCAAGGATCAGCGCGCCTGCGATGTGCACGATGCGGAAGTTCCATGTCTCCATCGGGAAGGTCGGCAAAAGCGGGATGCGGATGCCGGTCAACTCGCCAATCGACATGCCGTTCAACGCGGCCATGTGGAAGAACGCATAGATGGCCGACATGGCCGCGACGACCAGATAGGTGCGTCCGGTGAATATGCGACGGTTGCTTTCTACGGGTTCGTCATCAACCCCTTCAGCGACAATCGGGCCTTGAGGGTCGGCGCTATGCTGGTCTGTCATGGAAGCTCCCTTTCCCGACGATCATGCGGGATGATGGCAAGATGCCGCCCCGATTAGGGACGGCATGCAAGTTTGTCTAGGCGTTAGCTTAGTTGCCGTAGATCATGTCGTCAGGAATATCGGCATCCGCGTTCTCTTTGAACCATGCCGCCGCGCCGGGGTGCCATTTCAGAACGGTGTTCTTTTCCCAGTTCTCTGGCAGGGAGGACGCAGCCGCCTTGTGAATGCCCTTCATCCGCTCATTGTCGGACATGACCACATCCACAGCCGCTTTGACGAAGGATTCCGGCAGATCGCAGTTGGCGATGGCGAAGTTCCACATGGAGACCGATCGCGCATCTGCTTCAAGCGTGGTGTAGGTGCTGGATGCGATGTCGAACTGAGATACCGGGAATTCTTCGAGCAGTTTGGCCTGCTCTTCCTCGGTGAACTCGATGATGTTCACATCCGTCTGCACTTCGAGCTGGCTTACCGCGGGGACCGGCACGCCGGCAGCAAAGGCGATCACGTCCAGCAGACCGTCCTGCAACTGGCCGCCCAGATCGGTCCAGCCGCCGTTGCGGCGCTCATACTCGACGCCCAGCGTGTCCATCATGCGCGGGAAATAGGTGTCGGAGGTGGAGCCCGCCGGACCAAAGCCGATCTTGGCGCCCGCCGGAATGTCAGCCACGGTTTCGATGCCCGAGGACGCAAGCGCGGTCACCGAGAAAGGTGTCTGATACATCGGGAACATCGCGCAGGCTTGGGTCATTTCCAGACCGGGTGCGATGGGGTTGGTGCCAGCCAGCGATTCCGCTGCCGGACCCATCGTGGTCATGCCGAAGGCCGCCTCGCCGGTGTGGACCAGCGCCATGTTCTGCATCGGACCGCCGGTGACTTCGCCGCCGCCTGTCAGGCCCAGTTCTTTGGCCACGAGGTTCGCCCAGCCGGAGCCATAGGCGAAGTAGGTGCCGCCTTGGCTGGCTGTGCCGACGGTAAAGCTGCTGGGCCAGTCGGATTTATCAACGTCCTGAGCGGCGGCAGCGCCTGCCAGAATGGTGCTTGCAGCGAGGATTGCTGTGAATTTCATGTCTCTCTCCCTTGGTTGCTCTTAACGGGCGTCGGCACAGGGTGCCGCGCGCCGCTGCTGTATTCAGCTTGCCCGGCCAATTAACTGTACTCTGATATGCAGAGGCAAGACCGAATTTACCGCCAAGCGCGAGATGAGGAAGAAAGAGGCAGGCTACCGTTAGGTCAAAAACGATTTCCTTAGCGCTCGCCGCCCACCCTCCCTCTTCAGAGGGAAAGTTAGGGCAGCAAACAGTCCCTACCCCGCCGCAAAAGATACGCGGCGGGGCGGGAGGATTTCGGGCCGGGTCAGACCTCAATCACCACCTTGCCGAGGGCCTGCCCGCTTTGCAGCCGCGCATAGGCCTCGCCAACTTGGCTCAGATCAAAGGTCTTTTCGTCCAACAAGGGTTTCACCGCGCCCTCATCCACCAACGTGGCGAGGTTGCCAAGGATCTGCCCATGTACCGTGCGGTTCACGTCGTGCAGCATCGGCAAGAGCATGAAGACCACGTGCAGGGACAAGCCGCTGAAGTGCGCCGGGGTCAGGTCGATTTCCGAAAGGGCCACGGTTGTCACCACATGGCCGTTCAGCGCAGTGGCAGCGAAAGAGTTGGTCAGATTGTCCCCGCCGACGGTGTCAAACACTGCATCGAACCCGCGACCCTCGGTTTGCCCGGCCACATAATCTTCGATTTTCTGGGTCTTAAAGTCGATCGCCCGCGCGCCATAGCCTTCGATCACCGCAAGCTGGTCATCCCCGGTACCGGTCGAAGAAACCTCGGCCCCCAGATGCCGGGCCAGTTGGATCGCCAGATGACCCACGCCGCCTGCGCCGCCTTGGACGAGCACCTTCTGCCCGGCCCCGACGCCCGCCCGGTGAAGCCCTTCCCAAGCGGTGATGCCCACCAGCGGCAGGGCAGCCGCCTCGCGCATCGACAGCGATTTGGGTTTATGGGCGATCAGCCGCGCGTCGGCGCGCATGAATTCGGCCAAGACCCCTTGCAGATCAGCCAACCCACCGGCGCAGCCATAGACTTCGTCACCAACAGCGAAACCGGTGACGCCTTCGCCCAGTTCTTCGATAATCCCGGCGAAATCCATGCCCAAAACGGCAGGCAGATCGGGCGACAGGGGCAGGTCTTTGCCCGCGCCCTTGATCATGGTGTCGATGGTGTTCACGCTCGTCGCTTTGACGCGCAGCACCACATGACCGGGGGTGGCCAATGGGCGCGGCAGTTCGGCTTCGACAAAGGGAGCATCAGCGCCGTAACTGGTGAGGGTCATGGATTTCATCGGTCTATCTTTCGTTGAATGTTGCGTTGAGGCAGATATAGACCAGCGGGATACGCCAGATAATCCAGCGGGAGCTAAGTTCAGTTTCTTGATATTAAATACAATATAAGCCACCTGTATGCTGGCTCTGCGGATAGCCCGCAGCAAGGACAGCCCCATGGACATCGACAACCTGCGCCTTTTCGTCATGGCTGCCGAACGGCTTAACATCTCGGCCGCCGGGCGCGCCTTGGGGATGGCCCCTGCCGTGGCCAGCGCGCGTTTGGCCAAGCTTGAACAGGAACTCGGGGTTGAGCTTTTGCGTCGCACCACGCGAAAGGTGTCGCTGTCGCTGGATGGGTCCGACTTTCTGCCCTATGCGCGGGAGATACTGGCGCAGGCCGATGCCGCGCGGGCCATTCTGGGCGGGACCAAGGCGGGGCCGAAGGGCATTTTGCGCTTCGCCGCCCCCAGCAGCTTTGCCCAACGCCATATCATGCCGTTGCTGCCAAAGTTTCACGAAACCTACCCTGAGTTGACCCTCGATCTGCGCCTCTCCGACACCCGATTTGACGCGATCGAAGGCAGTTTCGACCTCGCCCTGCGCAGCGCGCCTTTGACCGACAGCAGCCTGCGGGGGCGCAAGCTGGCCGATGACACCCGCGTTCTCTGTGCCGCGCCGTCCTATGTGGAGACCTATGGGATGCCCGACACCCCTGCCGACCTGCGGGGTCATCACTTTATCGCATGGGGCGATCTTGAACCGCGCGCGCTGATCGGGCCGGAGGGCGAGGCCGCCACGCTAGCCCCCAGCGAGATGACCTGCCGCGTCATCATGGACGATGGCGACGCCCAGCGGGAGGCGACACGCGCGGGGGCTGGCATCTCGGTCAATTCGCTGTGGAGCGTGGCGGATGAACTTGCCTCGGGCCAGCTGCTGCGGCTACTTCCGGGCTGGCGGATGAATGACCGCTCGGTGCTTTGGCTGGTCTACCCGCGCTCGAACGTGCTGACCCCCAAGACGCGGTTCTTCATCGACTTTCTGATCGCCCACCTTGGCAACCGCCCCGATTGGCGCGATTGAGAGGGCCCGGCGTGCGCCCTAGAAGCTGTGCCAAACCCCGACTTTGACCTTGGTCACGCTATCGGTGAATTCATGGGACAGGCCGAACTCCAGAAAGCTGTTCTCAAACACTTTGACCACATGCGAGGGCGCGAAGGCCAATGTGTCATCGCCGTCAGTGGGGGCCGCAAATTCCAGCTTGAAAATCGACAGGTTGCCATTGGCGTGGTTGATGCCAAAGGAACTGTCGATCTTGCCCAGACCTTCGCCGTCTTCGTAGAGGGCATAGGTGCTTTCCACCCCCAGCCAGCCGTTGCCCCATGCGCCCGACACCGGGCGGCCCCATGACAGGCCGGGCCGCAGGGCCGCCACCGCGCTGCCATCGCGCTCGGCCCAGCCAAGACCAAGTTCAGCGGCGAAAACGTTGTCCCCCTCAGGTGCCCCCAATGGATAGCGCAAAAAGGCGATGGCGTTGACCTGACCGGCGTCTTGGCTTTTGCCGATGTCGAGACCGAAGGTCAGTTTCTCGGTGACACCGTATTCATAGTAAAACGCGCCGTAATCGCCGAAGTCGGGGCCATCTACCGTCGTTTCATATGACAGCGTTACAAAGCTTTTGTCCTCGCCCCGTGGCCAAGCCGCCGAAGTCACCTCGCTTGCCGGCACGGTCAACGCCGCAAAGGCCGAGAGGAAGACGAGGCCCGACCATATGCGCCGCGTGGATTGTGTGGGCATCTGTGCTGTTTTGGGCATGATAAGTTCCGCTTAATCAAGGCCGCGAGGGGCTGCGCGATGAGGTATTAGGCGATCGACCGAATGAAATCCGCCAGCTTTAGCGGTTTGAACGGTTTGTGCAGAATGTAGTCGGCCCCAAGGGCGCGAAACTTCTTTTCCGATTCCGGCGAGGTTTTGGCGGTGCACATCACGATCTTCGTGTCGTCCAAATCCGCATTGGCCCGCGCACAGCGCAGCACCTCCATGCCATCGGGGGGTGGCATCATCACATCCAGCATGATCACGTCGAAAGACTGGGTTTCCATCGTGGCAATCGCGTCCAGCCCGGTGGCCGCGAATGTCGGTTCGATGTCATCTTCGGTCATGATCGCAAACTCGATCAACTCGCGGATGTCATCCTCGTCATCGACGAACAACACTCTCATGCCGCACCCCCCTGCTCGGACGTGGCACCAGTATCACGGGCGAACCGCACATAGAATGTGGTGCCGGGGTTTTCGTCTCCGTCTTCTTCAGAGCGCGTCTCAAAGCTTATATCGCCATCTTGTCGCAACACCAACTCCCGCGTGATGGCCAAACCCAGCCCCGTGCCATTCGCTTGGTTTTCGCGAGAATGCACAGGGTCAGCGAACCTTTTGAACATACGATCATGCGCGGTTCTAGGGATGCCCGGCCCCGCATCGCAGACATAGAGCGTGACCCATTGGTCGTCCACCTCGGCGCCGATTTTTACCGTCCCGCCGCGCGGCGTATATTTTACCGCGTTCGAGATTAGGTTGGAAAAGATCTGCTGCATGCGCACGGTGTCCACCTGCACATAGGCCTCTTGCGCCGCGTTTGGCCCTGCGTGAATGTCGAGTTGCACATCGCGGTTCACCCCATAGCCGGTGTTGGCGGCAATCGCCTCTGACAGCACTTCCGACACCGCGACCCGCTCGGCTTGGATGCTGAGTTGGCGTTGGTCGATGGCCTGAAGGGTCAGGATGTCATTGACCAGCACCAAAAGCCGGTCGGCGTTGCGGGTGGCCATCGACAACAGTTTGCCCGCGTTCTTTGGCATGGTATCGCCAAAGCGGTCATGCAGAATTTCAAGCGACCCGGCAAGGGATGTAAGCGGCGTGCGCAATTCGTGATTGACCGAGGTGACAAAGGCCGTGCGCGCCGCCACCAGACGCTCTTCGGCAGAGATATCCTGAAGCACGTTATAGGCGATATAATCCCCATGCAGATGCAGTTTCATCACCCGGCATTGCACCGCCACACTCTCGTTCTCTGCCGTGGGGATCTGAACGCGGTGAACGGCCACGTCTTCGTCCATCTGCGAGAAGGGAGGGACCATGCCGCGCAGCTTTTGAACGGCATCGATATCTGATGAGACGCCCATCAGTTGCCGCGCCTTGCGGTTGGAGCGGTGCAGCTTGTTGTTGTCATTGTAGACGATCAGCCCGTCGCCGACATTCTCGAAAATCGCGTCGAATTCGCTCTGCGCCACACGAATGCGCTCGCGGTCGCGTTCGGAATTGCGCAGGGCCTGCGCCAGTTGGGTCGACTGCCGTCTGGCGCGGATCGCCGCGTTGATCACCGTCAAGAACAGGATCGTCGCAAGGCCCGCAAACGCCACCGTGCGCTGCCAGTAGCTTTGCATGACCGCCGCTTTGCTGCGCGTCACGTCGATATAAAGGTCAAGCGCCGGGATCTCCTTGCGCGCACGGAACACCGGCGTGTCGGGGTCACGCTGGGGCCGCCCCGAGGCAAAGGCGCGCTCTCCGTTGGAGGTCACCACCTCGACGTACATGTCCTGTTGCAGCCCGTCCAACGCAAGCAGCTGGGAGTAGTAGTCTTCGCCCAAGGACGACGCCAGCACCCCGCGCGGTTGACCGTCGATGCCGATCAAGGGCCATGCAATCGGCGTCAGCCGCCGCCCTGTGGCGCGCGATACGATAGGCACCCCAACGGTGTATTCATCAACATCAAGCCCGATCGCTGCCTGAAAATAGGCCCGGTCCCCAAGGTACTGCCCCATCAGAGGTTTGATCGTGGCCCAAAGCACGACCCCATCCGCACCGATCAGCACCAGCGCATCGACCTGTTTGGTCTCTTGCACGGCGGAATTCATCAACGCGCCATATTGCGCTTCGAATTGATCCGGGTCGCTCAGACGCGCGGTCGACAGCTCGTCGATGAGCCCCCACATCCGCACATTCGCAACCGAAAGGGAGGCATCGACCGCCTGCTCATAAAGCTCTGCGAAATGCTCCAGCTCCACTTCCGCACGGGTCGTGGCGCGGTTGTAGTCGGACCACGTGAGAAACGCGAGCCCAACGAAATAGATCAGAACGACCGTTGAGATCAGTCCCCAAAACAGGGTTTGCGAGCGCGAGGAAGGCTCCGCGTCGACTTTGTTGGTGGGCTCAGTGCTGACCATTCCTTGGCAGATGTCCTATATCGTTGGCGGCAAGGCAGATTGTGCCCGTCGCGCCTGTTTTTCCAGCACTTTCGACGCCCTGAATGCCCCGCGCAAGCGACGTGGCGACAGCCGCGTCGGAGGGCGGTACGACACAGGCACTGACGCTCAAAGGACGGGATGTCCAGCCTTCTTTCACAGAGGCCGACGCCTCTGCCACGGCAGAGATAAACTGCTGGGCCCGCGCTTCAAGCTGCGCGTGATCGGCATGAAGCGAGCCGTAGACGAACAGGTCATCCTCCCAATGGGAAAAACCGTCCCGTGCGGGGATATCGACCTTGCCAAAAAGCCCAGCCACAAGGTGCTGAAGCTCTTGCCGCTGGCCACGCGCCGCGTCTGATTGATCGCGGTCACCGTCGATCCTAAACACGATCAGGCCAAGGTCTTTTTGCATCGCGGGGGACAGCGACATGAGGTTGCCCTGAAAGCCGCCCTTGCTGCCAAAAAGGCTGGGCACCGTGGCCTCTGAAAAGCTCTGCACGGCACGGCGGCGCGCGCCCCGGTTTTCGCCCGACCGGCGGCGGTCCAACTCTGATTTCAAGCGCAGGCAACTGCGCATTCGGGCCTGAAGCTCGATCTGGTTGAAGGGTTTGGTGACATAGTCATTGGCCCCTGCCATGAAGGCTTCGGAAAGGGAGCCCATATCTGTCCGGCTGGTCAGCATAATGATCGGTACATCGCTCCATCTGTCTAGGGCGCGGATACGGGCACATAGTTCGATACCATCGATATCGGGCATCATTATGTCCATCAGGATCAGGTCTGCGGCGGCCTCATCGCTTTCGATCGCGTCAAGTGCCGCGCGGGGATCGATGAAGCTGACGACATCGTCGAACCCAAGCTCCGAAAGCGTGGCATTGATGAAATCCTGCGCGATGTCCGAGTCGTCAACTGCGATAATTCGTGGGCTCATGATTTTAATTCCACTCGTTAATTCTTTCAAAAACAAGCCATTGGCTGTTTTGAAAAACCTCCTCATACCCCGGCAGCTGCGATAGTCTCAGCTGCGGGAACCTGCGCAGAATTCTGTCTGCTGTGATCTGCCCCTCGGCCTGCCGCGGGACGACGATATAGTTTGTCCGCGGCACGCCCCCCTCAAGCGCCCAGTCGTAGGCAGGCTCTCCGGCGATCACCAGCCGGTCTATATTCCCCAAACCGACCACGATCTGGGGGTTTTTTTCAACATCTACCATAATTTCAGACTTGTCGCGCAAGAATGAAACAACTTCCTGCGTGGGGCGCGACGCTGCGTTCTCTTTCCCAAGCATTGCATTGGTCCAAACGCGGGTTTCGTTATGGGCGACATGGCGCATGACAAGCGCAGAGGTCAGCAGCGACAGCGCCATCAGGGTGATGGCAATGGGTTCGCGCAGTGGCAGGTTGGGCCAAAAGCGGATCGCGGCGACCAAGACGCCCAGCATGGGCGCCAGCGCCATGGCCGGGTCGCCTTCGACGTGGAAGAATGTGTTCAGCGTATACCCGCCCAGCACAGCGCCTACGGCGGCCAGCAGCGGCATGAACAGCCGCGGGATCAGGATGTTGCGCAGGATCGCGACAAAGGCCGCGGGGCCAAGCCCGGCCAGAATGACCAAATGCTCGCGCAGGGTCAGCGGCGTCGCGGTTTCCGACAAAAGCGGGACAAGGCGGCTGTCGAAGATCATGCTGACAAACATCAGCGACCCCACGGCGGCAAGCACCGGATAGAACATCGCCACAAGATACCCCGTGGAAGAGGCCGCAATCATGCTGGGCCGCGCCGCCACGATCATGAAGGGCATCGCCCCCAGGCAGAGCATCAGACCGTAGCTGTCCGAAAGCGCCACCACCAACAGCCCCACGGCCACTTTCATCATGTCCGGCGCGTTGCCCGTCAGCCGCAGATTAACGATGCCGCGCGCGAACAACCATGTGCCCAAGATACAGAACATCGTTTCAGGCCCATCGGCCAAGGCGCGTAGGAAAAAGGGGTTCAACGCCAGCAGAAGCACGACCAGAGCCGCAGTCACACCCGAAAACTGACCCGTATCGCGCAGATTGAGGAACCACATAACCAGCAGCCCCGCCCCCACCAGCGCAGAGAGCACGAAGGGCACTGGCACCTGTGTGTCAGGCAAGACCGCCTGCCCCAACAGCGAAAGCGCATAGGGCACGGGCGGATAGAAGGCATCCGTGGCCTTGAACTGCACCGGCCCGTCGATCTGCACGATGGACTTGGCCCAGAGGTCGGTCACATCCATTGACAGAAAGCCATGCGCCTCGGTCCAGCCGAGGCTGAGCAAGAACACCAGCGCCAACACGACAAAGCCAAAGGACCAAGAGGCAGCGCGGATCATTGCGTGGCCTCCGTCGCTTCGGCGCTGGCTTCGGCGACCTCATTGGCGGTGTGTTTGGACAGGCCGTGCTGGGTCTTCTCCCAGTAGAACGGGTTGAAGATCAGTTGCGACAGCGCCTTGTAAGAGGCCACGGTCATCAACACCCAATAGCCCACCACCGTGATCCCCCAAGGGGCCAGATCGGTCCATCTGCGCCGGAAGGGCGCGACCATCGTGAGGTAGATCAGCAGCCCATTGCCCGCCAAAAGGTTGACCAGCGAAAGATACAGCACCGGCAGCGGGAAATAGGGGGTGATCACCTCGGTCCCGAAGATCAGCCAAATGGCAAAGATCGACCAGAACACCGGGTTCAACAGGCCCGACAGCACCGTGCCCCCGATGAAGAAGATAAAGCCAAAGACCCCCGCACTGCCGACCGATTGCCACAGGTGAATCGGTCTGCGGCTGTGCACAAGGAAGGTCTGCATATAGCCCTTGATCCAGCGCGAGCGTTGGCGCACCCAGTTCGGGATCGAAACATTGGCCTCTTCAAAGGTCGTGGAATCGATGACGCCGACGCGGTAGCCCTTTTGCGTCAGACGAATGCCCAGATCGGCGTCTTCGGTCACGTTGAAGGGATCCCATGCGTTCAACTCGCGCAGCACATCCATGCGGAAGTGGTTCGAGGTGCCCCCAAGCGGGATCGGCACGCCCAAACGCTCCAACCCCGGCAGCATCAGGTCGAACCACAGCGAATAGTCCAGCGTGAACATCCGCGTCAGCCAGTTTTCCCGCGCGTTGTAATAGTTCAACCGGCACTGGATGCAGGCGGTATTGGGCGCGGATTGGTTGAAGGCGGCGATGACCTTTTTCAATTGATCCGGCTCTGGCTTGTCCTCGGCGTCAAAGATCACGAGGAAATCGCCCTGCGCATAGCGCAGCGCAAAGTTGCAGGCTTTGGGCTTGGTCTGCGGGTGGGAGGCCGGGACGCGGATGATCTCAAACACGCCTTCGAGGTCGAGCTTGCGCGCCGCGTCGATCGTCTCGTGATCACCCTCTTCCAGCACGATCTTGATGTCGAGCTTGGCCAGCGGATAGTCGAGGTTGCGCAGCGCTTGGGCAAGGATCGGCAGCACCTCAGGCTCGCGGAACATCGGCACTAGCACGGTATAGATCGGCAGGTCTTCGTCGCGCAGCAGCGACGCCTCAGCCGCGATGGCCCGCGATGAGGTCTCCTGCGCCGCACCGCCCAGCCAGACAAGCAGCGCCTTGAACAAGAAGTTTCCGGTGTAGAAAACGGTCAGAAAGACGTTCAGCACGATCAGCGTGATCACTGGCGAAAACGCCAGCCCCAGCAACAGGGCCGAGACCAAGAGGTAAATCACCAAGATCTGCGGCGGGGTCACGACATTCTGCGCCGACATATCCGGGTCAAGCTCTGCCAGAGCAAAGACCGCTTCATGGGAATGTTTCTCCCGGAAGGCGCGTTGTAGCTGCCATGACACATCGAAATGCGATGCCACCACGATGGTCACGCCGGTGCCGTAGACCTCGCGAATGTGCAGCAGTGTGCGCGGCCCGGGCCGCGAGGTGGCCACCGTCAGGGTGCCATCCTCTGCCCGGCCAATCGGCACCGTCATAAACTGGTTCATCACCACCGGATCATACCGCCGGATCAGATCATCATCGGCGCGGTCTTCGATCAGATCGACCAGCGTCAGCCCATGGTAAAAGGCGATCTCCCGGTAGAGTGTCTGCGTGGTCAGCCAGCGCCGCGACAGTAGGACCTTGACCAGAGAGACGTTCCAGTCTTCGGCCAAATCCTCTGCCGCGTCGAGTTGTTCAGCCGTCAGCGCGCCACGGTCAAGCAGCAGCGAACCAATGGCTTCGCTTTCGGCATCCAACGCCACGGTGACTTACGTCTCGTCTTTGCCGCGACGCGCGCGGTAGACGCGCTGGAAGACGATCAGCACAAGCAGCGTCACCAGCACCCAGATGGCCCCAACGATCCAAGGGCGGTACTTGGCCAACATCTCCGCAAGGCTGGTGCGGTCAGGGTAGACGACATCAACAAGCGGGCTGCGGTCAGTGGCAGTGGCAAGGATCACCCCGTCCTGCCCGATGAGGGCCAGATCGCCCCGGTCCAGCATCATGGGACGTTCGGGCGTCAGTTCCGGTGCCGGGCCGTTGCCCGGACGCAGCCACAGACCACGGGTATCGCCACGGGTGACGATCTGCACCACACCAAGGCGCGACAGGTCTTCGCCCGAATAGATCAAGTTGTCTTGACGGTCGCGCACCTCAATGCGGCCCTGATCAAAGGTGATCAGCGGGTCGCCATCTCCGGGGTTTTGCTCAGAGATCACAAAGAAAGGCTCGTCCCCTTCAAGCGCGTCGACCGAGGCGCGGGGCAGGATGGTGGCACGGTCCGGGATCACACTGCCCGCAACGCCTGCGAGCCACGGCAGTGTTTGCGCGAAATCCAGCGATAGATCGGGGTCGAGCACGACCTGAACGCCATTGCCGAACTCTTGCCGCAGGGCAAAGAAATCCTGATCCTGCGGCGCGGCATCGGAAAGCAACAAGGCGCTGCCAGGCAGGATCTGCGCCGGATAGCCCTGCGGTTTGAACCGGCATTCGCCGCCCGTGGGCTGACGCTGGATCGACACGCGCAGCAGGTTGTCGCGCCCCAGCAGGCCGCTGGGCACAGAAAAGGTCAATTGCTCGGGCTTGCCACTGCCAAGCGGGCGGTTGCCCAAAAGCGTGTCATTCAGAAAGACCGAGGCCGTCGCCCCGCGCCCTTCGGGATCAAGCGCTGCGGCCACATGCAGGTTAACACCGGCCACGCCCTTGCCCGCCGGAAGGTCCGAGGACTGGAACGGAACAAAGAAGTCTTCGGTCGAAACCACGGCGCGCGGGGTGAGATCGGCCTGCAAGGCAGAGAGCGGCAAGCGGTCATCGAACAGAGCCTGAGCCCCTGCCACATCGACCACGGTCGCATCCGTGTTCGACAGGGCCGACCATTCCGACATCATCTGCCACAGCCCCACCTGCGGATCACTGCCGCGCAGGGTCAAGACCGGCAGGCCCGTTTGGGTGTCCACGGCCATCTCACTCGCCACGCCAGAGGCAGTCACGTCAAGCTGGATGACACCTTCGGACCATGCGCCCGCCGGGCTTGCCGTTTCCTCAGCAAAGGTCAGTCGCCCTGCCTCGGCGTCAAACAACGCCGCGGCGCGGGTCGCGGCAGCCAGAGCGGCGAGGGAATCGTTTCCGTTGATCGCAAGGCGCGTATTCGCAGGACGCAGCCCCGCGAAGGCAGCCGATGTGTCGATTTCCGAGGGGTCCAGTTGCAACGTCACGGAAGACGCCGCCGTGATCTCAAGGAAATCCCCCGAGGCACGCTCGTCCACACAGACCCGATCACTAAGGGCGCCGGAATAAGACAGGCCCACGGCGATAAACCCGCCAGAGACGTCTTCGGGGCTGAGCGGCACGGGCAGGCTCAGGCGCCCTGCCCCATTCGGCAGCGCCTGCGAAGTCACGGGGCGGCCCGCGACCGACACTTGCAAATAGCGGTCCACCTCGGTGGTGGAGGCGTGTTCAAGCTCTAGCTGCAAACTGCCCGAGTTCAGCGCATCCGCGTCGGGCAGCGGAATATAGATCGTCGCATTTCCAGACAGTTGGCGGAAAGAAATGCCGTTTTGAAACCCAAGCTCCGCCAGATCGAAGGTCCGTGCGATCAGCCCCTCTTGAACCTGCTCCGCGGGGGCACGCGCCGCGTCCTCACCCGTGGTCGTTTGAGCGTGAACTTGAAACGGCAGCAAGGCCGCCAACAAACCAATTGCGGGATACTTCATGGAAAGGCTTTCTTAGATATTTTCGACGACGCTATTGGCATCGGCCAGAGCCGTCTCAATTATACGAACATCATCGGCTGACAAGGGCGAAGAGGACTCATCGGCATCTTCGGCGACGCGCAGCCCCTTGCGCAGACAATCTTCAATCTTAAGGTATTCCAGCATCGCGGCGTTCCCGGCCAGATCGTGCAGCATGCGGTGGACCTTGCGCGCTTTCGTCTCGCGCGGATCGGCCCCGTCCGTCTCGCGCAGTGCGTCAGAGACGGCCTGCAGGCGATCCGGGATCCCTTCGATAAAGCGTTTTCGCGTGGCGGCAACGCGCTGCTCATATGTCTCGGTAGGTGCCACAGATTGTCCTTCGTACCAGCCCGCAACCGGGCATAGATCGCGCGTTTAGATTATTGTTCGAAACCTGTCAGAATTATGGCGTGGAGGGTAAATCCCCACGTTTTTAAGAGAGAACGCGCAAAATTTGGGCCGTTGAATTTGGGCAGTCTCTGTGCTGCCCGCCGAATGCACCTCCCGCTCAAGACGACGACGCCCCCGGCCAAGATGAAAGACGGGCGCGGCATGTCGCGCCCGTCTCTTGGTATCAGCTTTCCAGCGCCGCGAGGACCGCATCAGCGGTGATCGGCAGATGCCGTACCCGCGCCCCGGTGGCGTTGAAGATCGCGTTGGCAACCGCCGGCGCGATGACCGTGGTGCCCGGCTCGCCAAGACCGACGGGCGCTTCCGTGCTCTCGACAAAGGCCACTTCGATGTCCGGCACATCAACCATCCGCAACGGCGTATAAGACCCGAGGTTGAGATCAACGACATTGCCGTCTTCGATCCGCGTGCCCTCATGCAGAGCCATGGACAGGCCCCAGAGCGCCGCGCCTTCGCATTGCGCGCGCGCCCCGTCGGGGTCGACCACGGTGCCACAATCGAAGGCCAGCCACATCTTCTCGACAGCGACCTCGCCCGTTTCGGCATCCACCGCCAGTTTGACCGCGGCTGCGGTCCAAGTTGGCATGGTCCGCGACTGACCAAAGGTGGTGGCGATCCCGATTGCCGTGCCCTCGGGCAAGTCGGTCTTGCCGTAGCCTGACATCTCGGCCACGCGCTGCAAGACAGCCGCCTGACGCGACGCACCGCCAACCGCATTGGGCGCAGAGCCCGCGTTGATGCCTTCGGCCTTCAGGTGATCCAAACGGAACTGCAACGGATCGGCATCGACCTTATGCGCGGCCTCGTCCATGAAGCTTTCGACAGCAAAGTTGGTCCAGCCCGGCCCGACCGAGCGCAGCCAACCCGGACGGAAGGTCGCATTCGCCAGATCGTTGGAGATCGCCCGCACGCGGTGCGCGCCCACGCTGTACCAGTGATCCGCACCGTCGATGGCAAAGGGATCATAGGGTTCTTCGTTGACACCTTTGGGCATGAAACCCGGTGCCATCACCTGTGTCGGCCAACCGGCGGCGGCGTGGTGTTCCATGCCCGTGACGGCTTTGCCATCGTCAAACGCCATGCGCAATTTCTGCACCGAAGGCGAGCGAATGCTGTCAAACTGGGCGTCTTCCTCGCGGGAGAAGACCAGTTTCACGGGCTTGCCCACAGCCTTGGACGCCAGCGCTGCAGGCACGATATAGTCACCGTTCAACCGGCGGCCAAAGCCCCCGCCCAGCATGTAGCTGCGCATCACGATCTTATCGGCGGGCACCTCCAACGCGACGGCCAGCGTCGGCAGGATCAACGACTGCCACTGGTTGCCCGCGTGAGTTTCCCAGACGCCATCGGCGTTCTGGAAGACGGTCGCGTTCACCGGCTCCATCTGGAAGTGCAGCACGGATTGCGTGGTGTACTCGGCCTCAAGCGTCTCGGTGGCGGCGTCGAAAACGGCGCTGGTCTCGGGCTGTTCCGTGTGCAGGATCGACCCGGCATCGCTTCCGATCAACTCGCGCGAACGGGTTTGGATATCGTCCTCGGACACATCAGCCGTTTCGCCTGCGGTCCAATCGACGCTGATCTCATAGGTGGCTATCCGCGCGGCGTGGAGCGTTTTGCCCAGCACCACAACCCAGCCGGGCACGGTGCCCGATGGGTCATCCAGCACCACGGTCTCAAGGTAGCCTTTGACCTCTTTCGCGGCGCTGTCATCGACTGAATTGACCTTGGAGCCATAGCGCGTCGGCGGCAGCATCGGCACGCCGTAGACCATGCCATCGACCTTGGCATCCAAGCCATAGATCGCCTGACCGGTGGTCTTCGTATCCAGATCAAGAGGATGCACGTCTTGGCCCACAAGGCGCAGATCGGCATGGGGTTTCAACGGCAGGGCTGCCAATTCGTCTTCGGTAAAGCTCCGGTCGAGCCCTTCGGCCACCAGATCGCCGTAGCTGATGCTTTGCGTGCCATCGGTCACAGCACCGTCGCGTGCGGTCAGGCCAGAGGCATCAACGCCCCACTTGGCCGCCGCCGCTTCGATTAGCGCGGCACGGCCCGCAGCGCCTGCCTGACGGTAGACCGGCCAGCTTTGCCAGATCGACCAGCTGCCGCCGGTGACCATCAAGCCCCATTTCTCAGCCGTATCAACGTGGGTGATGTGAACATTCTCCCAGGCGACTTCCAACTCATCCGCCAGAATACGCGCGATGGCGGTGCCGACGTGCTGGCCCATTTCGGCGCGGATGATGTTGACGTTGACCTGACCCTCGGCGTCGATCCAATACCACATCGACGGCTCGAAGGGCTGGCCGTTGGGCGCGATCGGTGTGCCATCCGGCACGGCGGGGTTCATCGCGGCATTCGACGCCTGTGGGAAGCCAAAGGCAACGCCCGCGGCAGTCATGGACACCAAAAACCCACGGCGGGTCATCTGCGATTGAGTGTTGGAGCCTTTCAGGCGGGACATAAGATTAGCCATTGTCGGAGCCTCCCATTGCGGTGGCGGCGTCGCGCACGGCTTGACGGATACGGGGGTAGGTCATGCAGCGGCAAAGGTTGCCCGTCATCACCGCGTCGATATCTTCGTCGCTGGGGTTGGGCGTGTCTTGCAACAGCGATGCTGCCTGCATGATCTGACCCGACTGGCAGTAGCCGCATTGCGGCACGCGCAGGTTGCGCCATGCTTCTTGAACGGGGTGGTTGCCCTGCTCGTCCAGCCCTTCGATAGTGGTGACCGACAGGCCCTCAACATCCGCCAGATAGGTGATGCAGGACCGTGTCGCCGTGCCGTCGATATGCACGGTACAAGCGCCGCAGGCGCCGATGCCGCAGCCAAACTTGGTGCCGGTGAGACCGATTTCATCGCGGATCGCCCACAACAGGGGCATGTCCGGGTCTGCGTCGACAGAGATTTGCCGCCCGTTCAATTCGAATTTTATCATGAAGTGATTGTCCCTTGGGGTATGATTTGCCTGAGGGGAGCGCGCGTATAGCTGCCCTGATGTGAACGGCTGAACATAGTTCCAATGGCCTGAGATGACAGCGCAAGACTGCGCTGATCACGCGATTGTCAGATCAACCGGGCCGCCCCTTAGACGTGCTGCCCGCCATTAACCTCAATCTCGGTGCCCGAGACATAAGAGCTTTCCTCACTACACAGGAAATAGATCGCCCGCGCCACCTCATCCGGCTGGCCGAGGCGGCGCATGGGGATGTCGCGCACGATCTTGTCGGTGCCTTCGCTGAGGATCGCCGTCTCCACCTCGCCCGGCGCGATTGCGTTCACCCGCACGCCCAGCGGGCCGAAATCATGGGCCATTTCACGGGTCAGCGCGGCAAGCGCCGCCTTGGATGTCGCATAGGCCGCACCGGCGAAGGGATGCACCCGCGACCCGGCGATAGAGGTCACATTCACCACCGATCCGCGCCCGGCAGAGAGTTCATCCTGAAGCCCCCGCGCCAGCACCACGGAGGCAAAGAAATTCACATGAAACACCTGCCCCCACGTCCGCAGATCGGTGTCGAGCGTGCTGAGCCGCGCGCCATCTTCACCCTTTGGCGAAATGCCTGCATTGTTGACCAGCGCATGCAGCGGGTTACCGTTCAGCAGCCGCTTGACCTGCGCGACCGCCTCAATCGTCTGGTTCGGGTCGCTGAGATCGACCTGCACATGATCCTGCGCCCCACCGGGCCAAGGGCATTCGGGCGAAAACGCCTGACGCGAGCAACCGATCACCCGCCAGCCCTTGCCCGCGAAAGCCTTGGCCGTGGCATGGCCGATGCCCCGGCTCGCCCCCGTCAAAAGCAGCGTCTTTTGGTCTTGAACCGCAGTATCCATCGCTTGATCCAAATCTGGCGTAACGCCTGACATAGCGCCCTAGTCGGCAGCCGCCAGCGCGCGTTCATAATCCTGCCCCGGAATAGCGTCGAGCAGGCTGCGCGTATAGGCGGTATCGGGATCGTGCAACACTTTGCTGACCGGCCCGGCTTCGACGATCTGGCCCTTTTGCATGACGATGATCCGGTCACAAATCCGCGCCGCGACCCGCAGGTCGTGGGTGATAAAGAGCATTGATAGGTTCAGCCGTGTTTTCAACTCGGCCAGCAGGTCCAGCACCTGCGCCTGAATGGACACGTCGAGCGCCGAGACGGCCTCATCCGCGATGATGATCGACGGCTCTAGCGCCAATGCACGGGCAATGCCGATCCGCTGCCGCTGCCCGCCTGAGAACTCATGCGGGAAACGCTTCATCGCGCTTTCATCCAGCCCAACCAGTTCGAGCAGTTCACGCGCTTTGGCCTTTGCCTCTTTATCCGGCGTGCCATAGGCGATCAGCCCTTCGGTCAGGATACGCGAGACACGGGCGCGCGGGTTGAGCGACGAGAACGGGTCTTGAAAGATCATCTGCAACTTGCGCCGCTGCGCGCGCAATTCCGCGCCGGACATATGGGCGATGTCGACATCATCCATCAGCACCCGCCCGCCATCTGGGTCCAGCAGGCGCACCAGACAACGCCCAACGGTGGATTTGCCCGAACCGGACTCGCCGACGATGCCGATGGTTTCACCTGCGTAGAGCTCAAAGCTCACGTCCTGCACGGCTTTCACCACGCGGCGCTTGCCAAAGAGCGTGCCAGAGCCGGTCGAAAAGGTCTTTTGCAGCCCTTCGACCTTGAGCAGCGGCGCGCGCTCTACCTGCTCGGGCGCGTCGGTTTGGGTCAACCGGGGAATCGCGTCGATCAGGGCGCGGGTGTAGGGGTGCTGGGGTTTCAGCAGCACCTCTTGGGCCGGACCAGCTTCGACGATTTCGCCCTTTTTCATGACGATGACCCGGTCGGCGATATCGGCCACCACGCCAAAGTCATGGGTGATGAAAATCACCGCCATGCCACGCTTGCGGCGCAGGTCTTCGATCAGCGTGAGGATCTGCGCCTGCGTGGTTACATCAAGCGCCGTCGTCGGCTCATCCGCGATCAGGATATCAGGCTCCAGCGCCAAGGCCATCGCGATCATCACCCGTTGCCGCTGCCCGCCCGACAGTTGGAAGGGATAGGCCCGGATCGCCGCTCGCGGGTCGGGAATGCCGACCTCCTCCAACAGTTTCAACGCCCGCGCACGCCGTTCCGAGCTGTTGAGCGCGCCATGCGCCTCGAACACCTCAGCGATCTGCGCGCCGACGCGCATCAGCGGGTTCAGCGCGCTGAGCGGTTCCTGAAAGATCATCGAAATGCGGCTACCGCGCAGCTTCAACATCTCTTTCTCAGACAGGTTGAGGATCGACTGCCCGTCAAAGGTGATGCTGCCCTTGTCGGGTTCAACACCTTGCGGCAGCAGCCCCATCACCGCATTGGCCGACATGGATTTGCCCGACCCGCTTTCGCCAACGATGCAGAGGATCTCCCCCGGTGCGAGGTCAAAGTTGATGTCTTTGGCGGCATAGAGCCGGTCCGCCCCCACGGGCAAAGCGATAGACAGATCACGGATGCTAAGCAGGGTCATTCGGATTTCCTCGTCAATCGCGGGTTCAGCGCGTCGTTCAGGCCCTCGCCGATCAGGTTCAGCGCCAGCACGGTCAAAAGGATCGCCATCCCCGGCAGGAACGACAGCCACCATGCGGTGCGGATCACAGTCCGCGCGGCCCCGATCATATAGCCCCAAGACATGATGTTCGGATCGCCCAGCCCTAGGAAAGACAGCGAGCTTTCCAGCAAGATCGCCTGCGCCACCATGAGCGAGGCCAGCACGATAATGGGCGGCAGCGCGTTGGGCAGGATGTGGCGGGTGATGATCTGAAGGTTGCCGAGGCCCGACAGGCTTGCCGCCTCGACAAACTCGCGGGTTCTGAGCGACAGCACCTCGCCCCGCACCAGACGCGCCACCGGGGGCCATGACACGATGGAGATCGCGATGATCACGAAAGTCAGGCTGGGCTGAAAGATCGCCAAGAGCACGATCGCCAAGGCGAAGCTGGGGATGGTCTGAAAGAACTCGGTAAAGCGCATGAGCGCATCATCAATCCGCCCCGCGAAATACCCCGCCGCCGCCCCGACCGGCACCCCGATGGCCAGCGCCACGATGGTTGAGACCAAGCCAACCAGCAGGCTCACATAAGCGCCATGGGCCAGCCCCGCCAGCACATTGCGGCCAAGCGCATCTGTGCCCAACATCAGCCCATCTTGGGTAAATGGCGGCAGAAAGGGGCGCTGCACCATTTTCCACGGGCTTTGCGGGAAAAGGATGGGCGCGAGGATGGCCGCGGCCACGACGAAGGTCAGGATGACCAGACCAATGACCGCGCCCCGGTTATAGCTAAAACGTTTCCAAAAGCTCATCATGTTGTCAGCCTTATCCGCGGATCAACAATGACATAGATGACATCCGTGATCAGGTTGAACAGCAGCACCATGGCCGCCGAGATGTAAAAGACCCCAAGGATCACGTTGTAATCTCGCTGGTTGATCGCCTCGAACATCAGCCGCCCGATGCCGGGCCATGCAAAGACGGTCTCGGTCAGGATCGCCCCGCCAAAGATCTGCCCCGCCTGAAGCCCGGCCAGCGTGATGACCGGCAAAAGCGCGTTGCGCAGGATGTGGCGCCGCTGGATCACGCCGCGGGTCAGCCCCTTGGCACGGGCGGTTTTGACGAAATCGAGCCGCGACACTTCCAGCATCGAAGCTCGCGTCATGCGCATATAAATCGCGGTAAAGAACAGCCCCAAGGTAGAGGCCGGGAGGACGAGGTGTTTGGCCACGTCCAGCACATGGGCCATACCGGTATAGCCCGCGCCAATGGTCGAGTAGCCAAAGCCCGGCAACCATTCGAGCCAGACTGAAAACACCAGCGTCGCCATCAGCGCGACCCAGAACAGCGGCGTGGCATAAAACAGCAGCGCGAAGGTCGAAATAAGCGTGTCACCCCACCGCCCCTGCCGGGCCGAGGCCGCGACACCGGCGGTCACACCCAAGACCAGCGACAGCACAAAGGCCACGCCGGTCAGCAAAAGCGTCGCTGGCAGACGGTCGCCGATCATCTCGGCCACCGGCATCTGCTGGCGGAAGGAATAGCCCAGATCAAGCTGCACCGCGCCTTTGATATAGAGCCAAAGCTGCATGTAGAGCGGTTGGTCCAGCCCGAAACGCGCCCGCAGATCTGCAAGGAATTTCTCATCCGCCGCCCCGGCTTCGCCCGCCATGACCGCCGCAGGGTCACCCGGTGCCGCATGGATCAGCAGGAAATTGAAGACAAGGATCGCCAGCAGGATAAACACCGCCTTGACCAACCTGCCCAATATGAAACGTATCACGCTATCCGCCCCGTGTTGTTCTAAGATCCGCCCGAGCCGCCGAAACGGCTCGGGCCTTGAGCGTTGTCGCTTTTTTTACTTGTCGAGCCACACGTCGCGGAAACCGTCGTTCACGCCAAAGGCGGTGTTAACAGGGTTTTTGACGTCACAGCGGTAGATCGTGGGGAAACCCAGTTCCAAGAGCCAAATGTTCGGCACGTCTTCGACGATCTTGTCTTGGATTTCCTTATAAGCCGCCTTGCGCTCTTCGGGGCTGGCCATCAGCGCCGCTTCGGCAAACAGCTTGTCCGTCTCGGCGTTTTGATAGTTTGCCACGTTATTCCAAGGCGAACCGGGAGCGGCATTGTCGCCCATATAGGTCCGCGAAACGCCAAGTGCCGGATCGCCGTATTGGTAGAGATAGGTAAAGGCGAGATCATAGTCACGGTCCGCAACCTTCTGGTTCCAACCCGCTACGTCCGAGGGCACAATCTCGGTCGTCATGCCGATCTCGCTCAGGTTTTGTTTGACCGCTTCGGCCCAGCGCTGCCAAGTCTCACCGTAAGGCAGACCAAGAATGCGGATGGTTTCGCCGTCATAGCTGCTTTCTTCCAGCAGGGCCTTGGCCTTTTCCGGGTCAAAGGTGATGTCCGGTGTCTCACCATCATAGAACCGTGTGGAAGACGACAGGGGTCCGGTCGAGACCTTGCCCAAACCATTCCACAGCGCGTCCTTGGCGAACTGGCGGTCGACGCCATGCATGATCGCCTTGCGCACCTTCACATCATCAAGCGGCGCGTTGTCGTTGTTCACCCACATCCAAGACAGCGGGCCAAAGTATTCCCAGCCTTTGTCGGTGATGCAGGTGTTGTCCATCGCCTGAATGCGCGCCACGTCGAAGTTTTCGACCGAGCCGCCGGGCAGCACATCGACCTTGCCGGTCTCATAGGCCACCGCGCGCGAGGCCGCATCGGGGATCACGTGGTAATAGACTTCGTCGACGTAGGGCTTGCCCTCCATGTAGTAGTCTTCGTTCTTCACCAGATGGATGAAGCTGCCCTTTTCCCATTCGTCGAACTTGAACGGGCCGGTGCCGATGGGCGTGTTGTTCGCCTCATTGTTGGCGAAATCCGTGCCTTCGTAGATGTGCTTTGGGATCATCGGCGCGGTGCCGGGCTCAAAGATACCGATGAAGGGGCCGAAGGGCTGCTTTAGGTTAAAGACAACCGTGTGATCGTCGGGCGTCTCGATGCTCTCGACATGCTCCATATAGGTGCGCATCCGCGAATGGCTTTCGCGCAGGAACTTATCCATGGAGAATTCGACATCCGCCGAGGTGAACGGTTCTCCATCATGGAAAACCACGCCTTCGCGAAGCTTGAAGGTATAGGTCTTGCCGTCCTCTGAAATCTCCCAAGATTCAGCCAATTGGCCTTCGGGTTTCAGATCGAAATCATAGCGCAGCAGGCTTTCATAAATATCGCCGCCGACCATCTGTGTCGGGCCGTTCTGCACAAGGCCGATCATCAGGCTGGGCGGTTCGGGCTGGATCACAACGTTGAGCGTGCCGCCGGACTTTGGTTCGCCATCCTGCGCGGCCAGTGGCCCGGCCAGTGCCAGCGCCAGAACGGCTGCGGTTAATTTAGTGGTGTGTAGCATGTAAATCCCCATTGGTTTTGCTTTGACTCGCCCAGTGACAGCGTCCGCTCTGGTGTCGGCTTCTTGCAGTCGCTCGGGTGATGGCCGCGCGATGCGCAGCGCTTGAATTGCTCATTCGTCTATGGTGAACGATTGGATGTATCTGATGATCCCCTCCTTTGCGTCATCTATGTCTGCGCGCATCTCCGCGGCAGCCGCCGCAGGATCGCGACTTTCACAGGCGGCAATGATCGCCTGATGATGCCGGACCAGCCCCAGTTGCTCCCGCGCATAGTACCCGGCAATCAGCGGCCCCATGCGCAGCCACAGCCCGCTGAGTATCGCCAGCAGAATGGGCATCTCAGCCGCCTCCACCAATGCGAAATGGAACTCCTGATTGTACTTGACCGCCTGCGGCCAACGCCCGGCCACGGCTGCGGCCTCATTCCGCTCCACGATCTTTTTCAGGCGGCGGATTTCCTTGGGGCCCGCCATCTCGGCGGCGCGGCCTGCGGCGAACCCCTCCAACTCGCGCCGGATGCTTGCGATCTCAAGATACTGCGCCTCTGTCAGCACCGGCACGCGCACGTCGCGCATGCTGCGCTGGATCAAAGCCTCATCCCGCAAGAGCCGCTGCACCGCGTCGCGCACTGGCGTCGAACTGGTGCCCAACCGCTCAGCCAACCCGCGAATGGTGACCTTTTCATTCGGGCGCAGCTTGCCTTCCACCAAGTCCTGACAGACCCGATCATAGATCGCATCGCCCAATGAAACTTGACTGATCTCGGCCATCGCGCCCTCGTCCTTACCGACCAAACCGTGGCCAGTTTTGATGCATGATGCATCATTTCTATTGAGCCTGCAAATTAAAACTGCAATGCTCCGCCGCAGCGACATCAGACCACAGGGAATGTGATGAAAGTCTTTTTCGACGAACGCCAGCTTGGCCACGCACCGACCCACTACTTTCGGCGCGGCGCGGCCATGCCGCATCAAGAACAGCCACAACGTGCTGAAATTCTACGCGATATGTTAATCGGCGAAGGGTTTGAGATTGCCAAACCCCACGACCACGGGCTTGCCCCGATCAAGGCGGTGCACAACCCCGATTACGTTGATTTCCTGCCCGACGCCCATGCCCGCTTCGTCGAAAGCGCGGGGCCAGAGGCGCTGGCCATTCCCACCATGCACCCCGGCGTGCGGCGCGGCAAAGAACCCAAAGACATTCACGGCCAGTTGGGCTGGTGGATGACCGACACATCGACCCCGCTGACCGAAGGGTCATGGGACGCGGCCTATTGGTCGGCCCAAACCGCCGTGGAGGCCGCCGAGACCGTGGCGGCCGGTGCCCGCGCCGCCTATGCGCTTTGCCGTCCGCCCGGCCACCACGCGATGCGCGATTGCGCGAACGGGTTTTGCTTTTTCAACAACGCCTGCATTGCGGCGGAGCATCTGACCCAGACCTACAAAAAGGTCGCACTGATCGATATCGACGTGCACACCGGCAATGGCTCGCTCGACATCCTCTACGAACGCGGCGACATCTTCTTTTGCTCGCTGCACCCCGACCCGGCCACCTACCCCACCTTCTACCTTGGCCATGCGGATGAAACGGGCGAAGGCGACGGGGCGGGCAAATCGTTGAACCTGCTGCTGGAACAGGGCGCGAGCCAAGATGACGTGTTGGCCTTGCTCGACAAAGGCATCGCCGCGATCCGTGATTTCGGAGCCGAGGCGCTCGTGGTCTCACTGGGTTTTGACATGGCCGCCGATGATCCGCTGGCCGCCGTAAACGTCTACCCCGACGGCTTTGCCGAAATGGCGCGGCGCTTGGCGGCGCTCAACCTTCCCACAGCATTGATCCAAGAGGGCGGCTACCTTGGCCCCTCCCTTGCCGATAACGCAAAATCATTTCTCACGACATTCCGCGAGGCCACAGCATGAGCAAGACACCCAAAGAGATGAATGGCGCTGAAAGCGTTGTCCGCAGCCTGCACGCGGGCGGGGTGGAGGTCTGTTTCGCCAATCCCGGCACCTCCGAGATGCAGTTTGTCGACGCGCTGGACCGGACCAAACTGATGCGCTGCGTCTTGGGCCTGTTCGAAGGCGTGGTGACCGGTGCCGCCGATGGCTATGCGCGCATGGCCGGGAAACCGGCGGTGACCCTGCTGCACCTCGCGCCCGGTTTTGCCAACGCCGCCGCCAACCTGCACAACGCCCGCAAGGCACGGGTGCCGATGGTGAACCTTGTGGGCGACCACGCGCTGCGGCACCAAAAGTATGACGCGCCCCTCTCGGCAGATGTCGAAGGCGCCTGTGCGCCCTTCAGCGATTGGGTGCGTTCGGGCCGGGATGCTGGCAGCTTTGCGGCGGATGCGATGACCGCCCTCGCCGTGGCGCAAAGCAAGCCCGGCAAGGTCGCCACACTGATCGCCCCTGCGGACATCGGCTGGGACGCGGGCGGCAAGATGGCCGAGGCCGTGGCCCCCGCTGCCCCTGCCCCGCTGGATGAACGCGCGCTAGATGCCGCGATCAACGCTTTGGAGAGCGGCGAGAAAACCGTTCTGCTGGTCGGCAGCGAGGTGCTGAAAAACCAAGAGGCGATGGCCCTGCTGCACGGCATCGCAGACAAGACCGGGGCCGACATCCTCGCGCCCACCTCGAACCGCCGGATGGAGCGCGGACAGGGCCGCTTTGCGATCAACAAAGTCCCCTACCCGATCAACGCGGCCCTTGAATGCCTTGCTCCCTACAGCCGCGCGATCCTGATTGAGACGCCACCTCCCGTGGCCTTCTTTGCCTATCCCGGCAAACCGAGCCTGCTGCTGCCGGCCGATTGCCACACCGTCACATTGGCCGCCGTCGATGCGGACGGCCCTACGGCTTTGGCCGCACTCGCAGACCGCATCGGCGCGAAACCCGCCACCCCGCGCGACCACGCACGGCCCGCGGCACCACAGGCGGGCGGCATCACCTTGCAAAACCTCGGCGCGGCTTTGGCCAATGCGCTGCCGGAAGACGCGATTGTGGTGGATGAAGCCGTCTCCTCCGGCGGAGCCACCTTCCCCGCGGGCGACAGTGCGGCGCCGAACACGTGGCTGGCCCTGACCGGCGGGTCCATCGGCATCGGTATCCCGCTTTCTGCCGGAGCGGCCATCGCCTGCCCCGACCGTCCGGTCATCACGCTGCAGGCAGATGGCTCGGCCATGTACACCATCCAAGGACTCTGGACCCAAGCGCGCGAGAACTCCAACGTCACCACGATCATCCTCGCCAATCAGTCCTATGAGATCCTCAAGGGTGAGCTGCACAACGTCGGCGCGCAGCCCGGCCCCGACGCGCTGAGCATGCTGAACCTCGACCGTCCGCAATTGGATTTCGTTGCCATGGCCAAGGGCATGGGCGTACCGGGCAAACGTGTCGAAGACATCGCCGAACTGATGCGTGCCATTGAGGACGCGGCGAAAGAGCCCGGCCCCTTCCTCATCGAAGCGATGCTTTAACCCTTGAAAGGACACGACATGACCCTCGATCCTGATCTGAAATCCCGCATCCTTCAGGCTGTCGAAGATGGGTTTGCTGAGCAAGTGAGCTTTACCCAGCAGCTGGTGCAGACCCCTTCCCTGCGCGGCCATGAACATGCGATCCAAGACCTGCTGTTTCGCAACCTGCAAAACCGTGGCTATGCGATGGACCGCTTCAAGATGGACCGCGCCGCGATCGAGGCACATCCCGGCGGCTCGAAATACTCTGACGATCACTCCGACGCCCCCATCGTCGTGGGCATCCACCGCCCGCGCGATGAGGCGGGCCGCTCGCTGATCCTGCAATCGCATCTCGACGTGGTGCCCGAAGGGCTGCACGACATGTGGGATGATCCGCCCTACTCGGCCAAGATCGACGGCGACTGGATGTATGGCCGGGGCGCAGGCGATATGAAGGCGGGTGCTGCGGCGAATATCTTTGCCCTAGACGCGCTGCGCCGCATTGGGTTGCAACCAGCGGCGACCGTCTATGTGCAATCCGTGGTCGAAGAGGAATCCACCGGCAACGGCGCGTTGCAGACGTTCCTACAAGGCTACACCGCCGATGCGGTTTTCATTCCCGAACCCGAAGAAGAAATGTTGGTGCGCGCCAATACCGGCGTCATCTGGTTTCAAGTGCAAGTGCGCGGCGTACCCGTCCATGTGCGCGAGATGGGCGAAGGCGCCAACGCCATCGACGCGGCCACGCGCGTGATGACCGCCCTGCGTGAGATGGAGGAGGACTGGAACGCCGAGAAAGGCGACCACCCGCATTTTGAAGACGAAGCCCATCCGATCAACCTCAACATCGGCAAGATTGAAGGCGGCGATTGGGCGTCCTCCGTGCCGTCATGGTGCAACATCGACTGCCGCGTTTCCATCTATCCGGGCCGAAGCGCCGAGGATGCCGCGCGCGAGATTACCGAGCGGGTCAAAGCCTTTGCCCAGACCGACAACTTCCTGTCCAACAACCCGCCCGAAGTGGTCTTTAACGGCTTTCACGCCGAAGGCTATGTGCTGGAGCCGGGCAGCGAGGCCGAAGCGGTGCTGGAACGCGCCCACGAAGACGCCATCGGCGCGCCGCTGCAGTCTTTCATGACGGCGGGCTATCTCGATACACGGGTCTATGCGCTGTATAACAAGATACCGGCGCTTTGTTACGGGCCGAAGTCGCGCAACATCCACGGGATCAATGAATCCGTCAGCCTGAGTTCGGTCAAGAAAATCACCCAAGCCATGGCGCTGTTTATCGCCGAATGGTGCGGGACCGAGGACATCACCCCATGACCGAGGTCGGGATCACGCCTCAGGGCGGCCTGCCCCCGCTCCTGAGTGGCGTGTTGGTCGAAGAGAGCGGAAACAAAACCGACCTGCTTGCGCAAGATCCGCCCGCCTTTGACGCGGCGCGCGCGGCAGAGGTTGCCTTGCAGCGCTATGGTATCTCAGGCGAAATCAAGCCGCTTGCGGCGGAAAAGGATGCGAATTTCCTGATCACCCTGCCCACCGGGCAACAGGCGCTGCTGAAGATCACCAATGCCGCCGAAGAGCGTGCCGTGACCGATATGCAGACCGCAGCCCTGATGCATCTGGCCTCTGCTGATCCCGATCTGCCGGTGCAGCGCATCTGCGCCAGCCTCAATGGCAAGGCGGCCGAGGTTGCCACAGCGGCTGACGGTCAGCCCCATGTCGTGCGGCTCATGACCTTCCTTGGCGGCACTGTCCTCAGCAATGCCACGCCCCGGCCCGGCCTTCACCGCGCTTTGGGGGATTTTCACGCGCGGGTGGCACTGGGTCTGCGCGGTTTTTTCCATCCGGCGGGGGGGCATTTCCTGCAGTGGGACATCAAACAGGCGGGCCATCTGCGCCCGCTGCTGGCGGATGTGCAAGACGCAGCCCTGCGCGCCCAACTGGGGCGAACCCTCGATCACTTTGATGCAGAAGTCGCGCCCCAGCTTCCACATCTGCGGGCACAGGTCGTTCATAACGACTTCAATCCGCACAATATTCTGGTCGATGGGCCGGAGGCCCGGCATCCCGTCGGGCTGATTGATTTCGGTGACATGGTGCATACGCCGCTGGCCTGCGATCTGGCGGTGGCTTGCTCCTATCAACTCGGCCAAGGCGCTGAGCCGCTACAAAACGTCTGCGAGATGGTCGCGGGCTTTGCCGCACGGCTGCCGCTGGAGGCCGAGGAAATCGCGCTTCTGCCCAGTCTGATCCGCCTGCGCCATGCCACCACCTTGGCAATCGGCGCTTCCCGCGCCCGGCGCTATCCCGACAACGCCCCCTATATCCTGCGCAACGCCGCCGCCTCGCAACGCGGGCTGGCAGCACTCGACGAAATTGGCGACGCCGCCGCGATCAAAGCCCTGCACCGTGCGGCGGGAACGGAGTGACCGATGACCATGATCAACGCCTATGACAGCGCCCAAGCCGAGGCCCTCAGCCCGGACGACCGCGCCCTGATCGACCGCCGTGCCAAGGCGCTCGGCCCCGCCTACCGGCTGTTTTACGACCAACCGCTGCACATTGAGTGCAGCGAAGGCGTCTGGCTGTGGGACAAGGACGGGCGCAAATACCTTGATGCCTATAACAACGTCGCCTCGGTCGGTCACTGCCACCCGCGCGTGGTTGAGGCGATCACCCGCCAATTGGGCGTGCTCAACACCCACACCCGCTATCTGCATGAAAACGTGGTGACTTACGCCGAACGGCTGCTCGCCACAATGCCCGACGCACTCGGCCATGTGATGTTCACCTGCACCGGGTCCGAGGCGAATGACATCGCCCTGCGCATCGCCCGCAGCTATACCCGGCGCGAAGGGGTCATCGTCACCCGCCTTGCCTATCATGGGCTGACCGAGGCGGTGGCGGAACTGTCCCCATCCTTGGGCGATTTCACCCCGCGCAGCCCGCGCATCCGTCTGATCGACGCGCCCGACACGCTCCGCATCCCCGAGGCGCAGCAGGGCGCGAAACTCGCCGCTGATCTGTCTCAAGCGATTGCCGAAATGCGCGCCGATGGGATCGAGCCTGCGGCCTTCATCGTCGATACGATCTTTTCCAGCGACGGGCTGCACCCTGATCCGGCGGGGTTCCTACAACCGGCGGTCGACCTGATCCGCGCCGAAGGCGGGCTTTTCATCGCCGATGAGGTGCAACCCGGCTTTGCCCGCACGGGCGACGCATTCTGGGGGTTTCAGCGCCACGGGCTGGTGCCTGACATGGTCACGATGGGCAAGCCAATGGGCAATGGCTTCCCCCTCTCCGGCACCGCTATGCGGCCAGAGTTGGTGCAAGAGTTCGGCGAAAAGGCGCGGTATTTCAACACCTTTGGTGGCAACCCGGTGGCCGCGGCTGCGGGTATGGCGGTGCTAGACGTGATCGCGGATGAGCGGTTGCAGAACAATGCTGCCACGGTCGGCGGGGCCCTCAAGAACGGCCTGCAGGATATCGCGGCGCGTTACCCCGAGATCGGCCATGTGCGCGGCGCGGGGCTGTTTCTGGCCGTTGAATGCGTCACTTCGCGCGCGACCAATGTCCCCGACGCCGCCCGCGCGAAATTCGTGGTGAACCACATGCGCCAGAATGGCGTCTTGATCAGCGCCACCGGGCCGGGGGCCAATGTGCTGAAGATCCGCCCGCCCCTTGTGTTGCAGCAGCCCGAAGCCGCTCTGTTTCTCGACGTGGCAGAGGCCGCCTTTGCCGCGGCGCGCGCCGCGGGTATATAAACCGCCAGCGCCCTACTCCGCCTCGCGCAAGGACCGCTCCCGCGCGCGGGCCTCGGTCAGCCATTCCGGATCCATCTGCGGCACCGATGTCAGCAACCGTTTGGTATAGGCCTGCTTTGGCGCGCCGAAGATCTCATCGCGCCCGCCCTGTTCGACGATCTGGCCGTTCTTGAGCACGATCACCTTATGGGCAATCGCCTCAACCGTGGCCAAGTCATGGGTGATAAACATAAAGGTCAGGTCCAGCTCGGTTTGCAAACGCACCAGCAGCCGCAGAATCCCCTCGGCCACCAGTTGATCGAGCGCACTGGTGACCTCGTCGCAGATGATGAATTCAGGCTCGGCGGCCAGCGCGCGGGCGATGCCAACGCGCTGCTTCTGACCGCCGGAAAGCTCGCTGGGTTTGCGATCAAGAAAGGCGCGGTCGAGGTCGACCAGATCCATCAGTTCCTCCACCCGCGCCCGAAGCACCCGGCCCTTGCGGCCCGTGAACTTGCGCACCGGGCGGGACAAAATCTCGCGGATATTGTGGCGCGGGTTCAGCGAGGTATCCGCCGATTGATAGATCATCTGGATATTGCGCAGCGTCTCGGCCCCGCGTTTGGCCAACCGCGGCTCCAGCGGCGCGTCGTTCCAGAAAAACTGCCCCGAGGCGGGGGGCAGCAGCCCCGCGATCACCCGCGCGAGAGTGGATTTCCCCGACCCGCTTTCCCCCACCACCGCCGTCGTCTGGCCGCGCGGAAAGGTGAAGTTGAGATTGTCCAACACGGTCATCGGCCCATAGGCCGCCGAGACCCCTTCGCAGCGGATCAGCGCCGGAGCTTCCCCGGCCTCTGCATCGGGGCGGCGAAACGACCGCACGGCCCAGAGCGACCGGGTGTAATCCTCTTGCGGGGCGTCCAGCATGATTTTGGTCGGCGCGGTCTCGACCGCCTCACCGTCTTTCATCACGCAGATGCGGTCGGCCATCTGGCTGACCACGGCAAGGTCATGCGTGATGTAGATCGCCGCCGTGTCATATTGCTCGACAATATCGCGGATGGCGCCCAGCACTTCGATCTGGGTGGTGACGTCCAAGGCGGTCGTCGGCTCGTCAAAGATGATCAGGTCGGGGCGGCAGGCCATGGCCATGGCCGTCATCGCCCGCTGCAACTGGCCGCCCGACACTTGGTGCGGATAGCGAAAGCCGATCTCTTCGGGGTTGGGCAGTTGCATCTGACGGTAGAGTGCGACGGCGTCCTGCTCTGCCGCCGCGCGGCCAGAGACACCGTGCAGTCGCGGCGCTTCGGTATATTGGTCGATCAGCGTCTTGGCAGGGTTAAAGCTTGCCGCGGCGGACTGGGCGACATAGGCGATCCGCTTGCCGTGCAGACGGCGCAATTGCCCGCCCGCCATGCCGATCAATTCGGTCCCGTCGAATTCGACGCTGCCCCCGGCAAAGCGCACCCCGTCGCGGACATAGCCCATCGCCGCCAACCCGGCTGAGCTTTTGCCCGCCCCGCTTTCACCGACAAGGCCCAGCACCTCCCCTCGGTCGAGTTCCAGATCGAGCCCTTTGATAATCACACTGGGCCGCGCGCGGCTGCCTGCCTCAAGCCGGAGACCGCGAATGTTCAGAAGATTTCCCATATGCTTGGCCCCTGCTCGGTTAACTTTTCAGACCGCTGGCGCGGTGCAGCATCCAATCGACGATCAGGTTGATCGCAACGGTCAGCAAGGCGATGGCCGCCGCCGGGATCAGCGGGGTGATATCCCCGAAACTGATCAAGGTGGCGTTTTCCTTTACCATCGACCCCCAGTCCGCCGTGGGTGGCTGGATCCCGATGCCAAGAAAGGACAGCGCCGCGATAAAGAGGAACACAAAACAAAAGCGCACCCCAAACTCGGCGATCAGGGTCGACCAGATGTTGGGCAGAATCTCGCGCCGTAGCAGCCATGGCGTGCGCTCTCCGCGCAGCCTTGCGGCTTCGACGAAATCAAGGCCGACCACATTCATCGCCGCAGCCCGCGACAACCGGTAGACCGGCGCCACATAGATCACCGCGATCACCCCGACCATATTCGGGATCGACGGGCCGACGATGGCCAAGAGCATCAGCGCCAAGATCAACGGCGGCACGGCCATCAGCACATCGACCAAGCGCGACAGGACTTCGTCCAGCCAGCCGCCTTTGAGCGCGGCCAGCATCCCCAGCGTTGACCCGACCGAAAAGGAAATAGCCGTCGTCAGCAGCGCCAGCCCGACCGTATTGCGCGCCCCAAAGATCATGCGCGACAGCATATCGCGGCCCAGATTGTCGGTGCCCAGCGGATGCGCCGCACTCCATGGCAAATAGGCATCGCCCACCACCTGCGTCTCGCCATAGGGCGCGACGATGGGCGCGAATATCCCCGTAAAGGCGACGATGGCCAGCACCACCATCCCAAAGATCGCCGAGGGGGGCGCGGATTTCAGCAAAGATTTCATCGTTATCTCCCGTGCCGCAGACGCGGGTTCGACATGATCGAGATGATGTCGGCCAAGACGTTGAGCGTGATATAAACAGCGGCAAAGAACAGCCCCACCGCCTGCACCACCGGGAAATCCCGGCTGGAGACCGCATCCACCAACAACTGCCCAAGACCGGGGTAGGAAAAGACGACCTCTACCACCACCACGCCGACCACCAGATAGGCAAGGTTCAGGGCCACGACATTGACGATCGGAGCCAATGCGTTAGGCAGCGCGTGCTGCACGATGATGCGCCAGCGCGGCACACCTTTAAGGCGCGCCATCTCGATATAGGGCGAGGCGAGCACGTTGATGATGGCCGCCCGCGTCATCCGCATCATATGAGCGACGACCACCAGAATAAGCGTCAGCGCGGGCAGAAAGCTGCGGTAAAGCGCGTCCCACAGCCCCGTGGCGCTGTCGATCCGCGCCAGCGTCGGAAAGACGCCGGCCTTGATCGACAAAAACAGGATCAGCACGTAGCCCACGAAAAACTCCGGCATGGAGATCGCCGAAAGCGCGGTCAGGTTGACGCCCCGGTCAAACAGCGTGTTGCGCCACAGCGCGGCCAACAGCCCCAAGATCACCGCCAGCGGCGCGGCGATGACGGCGGCATAGGTGGCCAAGAACATGGTATTGGCAAGGCGCGGCCCCAAAAGCTCGGACACCTCGCGCCCCGAGGCCAAAGAGGTGCCAAAATCACCGCGCAGCACGCCGCTCAGCCAATCGAAATAACGAAGATGCGCGGGCTGATCGAGGCCCAGTTCGGCGCGGAATGCCGCGAGGGTCAACTCGGTCGCTGATTGGCCAAGGATCTGCTGCGCCAGATCACCGGGCAAGAGTTCGATGCCAACGAACATGAGGGCGGATACGACAAAGAGGGTCAGAATGCCGAGGGACACTCGGCCGATAACAAGCTTCTGAAGCCGGGACATTTTAAGGTTTTCTCCGGCCCGGATCGGGCCATTGGTGCGGGAAACGGACGGCCCCTTGGGGCCGCCCGGATGAGGCTGTGGCTTAGGACATCCACCAGCGTTCGATGAAGCGCTGGCTGTCGAGATCCCACATCTCGGACACTTCCTCAGGCATCTGAACGCTTTCGCTCATGGCCGAGACATATTGACCAAAGGCCGGGATCAGCGCGCCGCCCTGCTCTTTCACGATCTTTTGCATCTCGCCGTACATCTCGGCGCGGCGGGTCTGGTCCAGCTCAGGCCGCGCTTGCAACAGCAACTCGTTAAAGCGCTCGTTGTCCCATTTGGTCTCGTTCCACTCCGCATCGGCGGCATAGCCGGTCGAGAACATCAGGTCAGGCGTCGGACGGCCACCCCAATAGGAGCAGCAGAAGGGCTTTTGCAGCCAGACATTCGACCAATAGCCGTCATCCGGCTCACGCTTCACCTCGATGTTCAGCCCCGCAGGCCGCGCGTTTTCGGCAAAGAGAACCGAGGCATCCACCGCCCCGTTAAAGGCAGCATCCGAGGTGGACAGCGTCACATCAAGGCTTTCAAGCCCCGCCTGTTTCAGGTGGTACTTCGCCCGCTCCGGATCATAGGTGATCTGCTCAAGGTCGTCGTTGTAATAGGGCATGGAACGCGAGATCGGTTGGTCGTTGCCCACGGTACCATAGCCGCGCAGAACCTTTTCGATCATGTCTTCGCGGTTGATGCCGTATTTCAACGCCATCCGCACGTTCACGTCATCAAACGGGGCCGTGTTGGTCTGCATCGGCATGATGTAATGCAGCGTGCCGTCTTGGGTGTGGATCTTCACGTTGGGCGCGCGGCCCAGCAGGTTGATCGTCTTGAGGTCGGGCCGGTCGATCAGGTCAACCTCGCCGGTCATCAGCGCGTTCATCCGGGCCGCCGGATCGCCGACTTTCAAGATCACGACCTTGTCGAAATGCGCGCGGCCCTCTTTCCAGTAGTCATCGCGGCGCGTCAGTTCGACCCGTACGCCCGGCTCGAAAACGTCGATCACATAGCCGCCTGTGCCGATGCGGCTGTTGGGGTCGATCGTGCCATCGCCGGTGTCTTGGCGAATCCCGAGGTGGTAGTCATTGAAGATAAACGGGAAATCCGCGTTCCCTGCGGCCAGTTCAAAGATCACGACCTTGTCGCCATCGGCACGGATGTCGGTGATCTGCTCAAGCAGCGGTTTGATGCCGGATTTGGACTCTGGCCCCATGTGGTGACGGATCGAGGCGATCACATCATTCGCTGTCGCCGTTTTGCCGTCCGAGAATTGCGCGTTGTCGCGCAGGCGGAAGGTCCATGTGGCGGCATCGCTGCTGGCCTCAAAGCTCTCAGCCAAGTCGGGCTGGGCGGTGCCGTCGGGGGCGATTTCCGTCAGAGTGTTGAAGACCGCATAGCCGCTGGCAAACATGAAGTCGTTGTTGAAGGTTGCGGGATCAAGGCTGTCGGAGGTCGACCCTTGGGTGAAGCCAACCCGCAGCGTGCCACCCTTTTTGGGCTGAGCCTGTGCCCGTGCGCCCTGTGGCAAGATCAGCCCTGCCCCCACCGCAGCCGCGCTCCCGGCTAGAAAACTGCGACGGCTCGGTCCGTTTTGACGTTTTGTGAAATTGGTCATTGTATCCCCCTATGTTTGTTTTCTTGGTCAAGCGCTCTGACAAAGCGCTCGGCGTAATGGTCGGTTACGCGGCGTTTGCCGCCGCCTCTCGCAGAGGCATGGGCCAGTCGCCCCGCCTGCTATCGCGGTCGAAACACCGCCATCGCTGAACGACAGCGCGTCTCTGCCTGCAATGCGATCAGCCGCGGCAGTTTGCCCGCCGCAACGATCTTGGTCATAGGCATAGCCGGTTCCACCGCCGGGGTATAGATGCCCGGCGCGCGTGTCGCGAAGTTACGCTACGGCTAGAGAGGTTTTTCGGGGAGAACAAAGTGTTGTGGCCGGACTAGGAATGCGCCGAGCGCATCGACCTTTGCCGCGAGCGCCGCAAGACCGTGGGGCTGATCCCGCCCCGTCCGCGGCACCGCTTAGGGTATTTTTCGCCCGACAATAATAACTGGGCGATGCGAGAAAGCAGCGCGGGAATTTCGCACAGCTTTCGCGTTCACTTCTCTTTTTTCACCGCCTTTTGCGGGTTCTTTGGATCGAACTCCTCAGGACGGTGCGCCGCGCCTTCGTGGTCATCCTGCGCATTGTGGCGCTCCCGGTGGGGTGGGCGTTTCTCTTTGGCGTGATCTGGCTCGTTTGGCATGACGTTCTCCTTTCGGGCTGTTAATGCGGTCAGCGGCCTGCATTCGAGGCTTCATCAGCATAGACGCCGACCATCTACTGCGCGTTGTCACTCATCGGGCGCGGCACCGTGGGGCGGCATTCCTAAGGTATAAATCGCCACATCGGGGTCGGTGTTCCGAAAGAGTTGGTCAGCGCCCCCCTACCGGCAGGAAATGACCGACCTGTGGTTGATGTGCGCAGAGACCTAAGCGCCGCCCCGGGCCGCCCTCCTGCCCCGGAACCTTTTGATAAACCGCCCGTTATCCCCTTGCGATCCGGCCCTAAGGAATAAAGAGATGACGCCCCGCAAAGCCACGCCACACGGTGCCAAAGGCGTGGGAAACCCACTCAACTTTACGACTGCAATGCTCCTCGCGGGGGTGAGCCTGCTTGCCGCCTGCGACGATCTGCGGTTCCCTCGCGATGTGGAAGGAACCCTCGAAACCGTTCTCTCCGACCAAGAAATGACCGTCGCGGTATCGGAAAACCCGCCATGGGTCGTGTTGCCTGACAGTGGCCCGCCACAGGGTGTCGAAGCCGATCTGGCGCGCGCCTTTGCCGCGGAATTAGGGGTCGCCATCGAATGGAAGCCTCTCGGCGCATTCGCGGCGCTGGAGGGGTTGGAAAAGGGCGACATCGACCTCGCCATCGGGGGCTTTGCCCGCAAAGACGTGACCCCGGTGAAAGGTGCTGCGCCAAGCTATACCTATTTCGAAGAAGCCTTTGTCATAGGCAGCCGCACGCCAAACGCCCGGCCCCATGACATCGAAGATCAGCAGGTTTTCGTACCACCCCACCTCCCCCTCGCCGCACTGGTGGCGGAGGAAGGCGGCATTCCGGTAGACCAATGGACCGAGGATCAGACCCTCGCCGCCCTTCCGCATTGGCAACTTGCGGTGAAAGACCTTGCCGCGACCGAAACGACGCTGGACCGGGCGGAACATGTCGTCGCCGTGCAGCAAGGCGAGAACGCTTGGCTGATGAAGATCGAGGATTTCTTCCGGCGCGAGGCCGGGACCATCGAGGCGCGTTTGCGCGCCTATGCACCGTGACCCGTTCCATCCGCACCATGCCCGAGGCGCAAAAGAAGGCGCTCCACCGGGCCCGTTGGTTGGAGGCCATCTGGCTCGCCGTCTTGGCCTCCATCGTGGCCGCGATTTACTTTGCGGTGGGCAGCAGCCAAGCGATGAAAACCGCATGGATCGAAGACCTGCTCAGCTTTGTACCGCCCATCGCCTTTCTCGTGGGATCGTGGATCGAGGGGTGGAAACCGAACCGCCACTTCCCGCTGGGGTATATCCGTGTCACCTCAATCGCGTATCTGATCAGCGCGGTGGCCCTTGGCGGCGTGGGGATATTTCTCATCGTCGATTCCTCCATCGCCTTGATCAAACAAGAGCACCCGACCATCGGCAGTGTCGAACTCTTTGGTGCCACCATCTGGTTCGGCTGGGTGATGATCGCGGCGCTGGCCTATAGCGTTGTGATGCCGGTCATTTTCGGCCATCTAAAGATGAAGCCCGCCAAGATGTTGCATGACAAGACCCTCTACGCGGACGCCATGATGAACAAGGCGGACTGGATGACGGGGCTTGCCGGGATCGTGGGCATCCTCGGGATCGGGATGGGCTGGTGGTGGGCCGATGCTGTCGCGGCCATCGTGATTGCGTTGGACGTGCTTCACGACGGCTTCAAGCATACCGGCGCGGCGGTCCGCGACCTCAGCGATGAGATGCCCCGGACGATCGAAGACAAAGAGTTCGATCCCCTGATCGAAGAGGTTCAAAAGACCTTTGGAGCGCTGCCGTGGGTGCGCGAAAGCCGCCTGCGTCTGCATGAGGAAGGGCGTTTTCTGACCGGCACGATCTACGTCGTGGCCCATGAGAACGGTTGTTCTGCGGAAAGGATCGAGGCGGCGGAGGCAAAGCTGCTGGACCTGCACTGGCGCATCCATGACATCTCGATCATGCCACGGACCAAGATCGAGGCATCGGTCACGATTGAAGGCGTCGATGACGGCACTTTGCCTTTGCGATCCGGGGCGCGGCGGCATCCGGTGGGCTGAGTACGATCTCTGTGAAAGAGGCTGAACTGAGCCGCAGGCCGGCTCAGTTGTCTTTCCACTGGGTGCGCTGAAACGCCCCCCGGTATCACCCCGCACGGCAACTGCCATACTGTGCGGGGCATAAGGCAACTGGTCTATCCCCCAACCAGCGTGCCGCCGTTCGGGTGCAACACCTGCCCGCTCATATAGGACGAATCCTCGCAGGCGAGAAACAGCAGGGAGGGCGCGACCTCATTCGGCTGACCGGGGCGGCCAAGGGGGGCGTTCTGGCCAAACTCCTCAACTTTATCGGCGGGGAAGGACGCCGGGATCAGGGGCGTCCGGATCGGCCCCGGTGCCACACCATTGACCAAAATACCCTCGGGCGCGAGCTTGCTTGCCATGGCGCGCAAGAAAGACAGGATCGCCCCCTTGGTCGAAGCATAGTCGATCAGCAAATCCTGCCCTTTATAGGCGGTAATCGAGGTGACACAGATGATCCGCGCGCCCTTTTTCAGGTGCGGTAGCGTCGCCTGCGTCATCAAGATCATGCCAATGATATTGGTGCGGAACGTGCGCTCAATCTGGGCTTCTTCGATATCCTCAAGGCGCTCCTGCGCGTGCTGTTCGCCGGCGTCATTGACCAGAATGTCGATCTTGCCGAAGGTCTCCATCGTGCGGCGCACGGCATCTTTGCAAAAGTCTTTCTGGCCGACATCGCCCTCCAGCAACAGCGCCCGGCGGCCCTCGGCCTCGACCAACTGTTTGGTCTCTTCGGCATCACGGCTTTCGTTGCGGTAAACGATGGCGACATCCGCCCCCTCGCGCGCATAGAGCAGCGCCGTGGCCCGTCCGATCCCGCTGTCCCCCCCGGTGATAAGCGCAACCTTATCCTCGAGCCGATCCGAGCCGGGGTAGCGCGGCGTGTACTCGGGCGCAGGGTCCATCTTATGTTCCTGACCGGGCTGGCTCTGCGGGCTGTCGAGGGCATCAAAATTCTGATCTGTCATGGCGCATTCCTAACAGTTGCGGCCCCGAAAAGCGGGGCGTTCAAAAAAACTAGGGCTACAGAGGGCCAATGTTCGCCCCATGGCTATGGTTTCACCACGGGGCAGAGATGAGAGAAAACTTGCGCATTATGAACACCTGTCTCAGGTGCCAATCGGGAGGCTGCGCCTCTACCGCGTGCCGTCTTTGGCACATGCCTGACTTTCGCCGCGTAGCTTGCCGGTCGCCATGCGGTTTGCGCATCACATTCGCGGCCAACCCCGCGGGTCTCGCGTCTAGGATATTAAGCGCAAACCGCCCACCTCCAAAACGAACCCCTAGTCGCGTGCCTTTTCCAGCAAGGCGACCAATTCACGGAACTTCTGGCGCTGCTCTTCGCGGTCGCCCGATAGGATCGCCTCTTCCATACAGTGGTTGGCGTGATCCTCGATCACCAATCGCTCGACCGCGCGCAGTGCCGAGCGGACGGCGGCGGTTTGCACCAGCACGTCCACGCAATAGCGCCCCTCATCGACCATCCGTGTGACGCCGCGCAACTGCCCTTCCAGCCGCGCCAGTCGCTTAAGGATCGCTGCCTTGTTCTGCTTTGCTTCCACGTTTGGTGCCTCCACCTATCGGAACTAAGACGACCGTGGCCAGTTAACATACCATAGGGGGGTATCTAGGGCCGCCTCATTCGCACTTTGCCGGCGCGTTGCAAGGCCCGCATTGGCTTTGGCGATCATAGCCCCCCATGCCCTTGATTGCCACAGTGCGCGCCGCAATCGCGCAGAAATTTGAAAGAGGAGACACCCCATGTCCTACTGGCGTTTCGCCGCAATGATCGCGACTTCGACCATCGTGATGTTTGGCCTGATGTACCTGAACACCTACGCATTTGAGCATGTCTTTTTCAGCGAAACGCGGACCTATATGGCGCTGCTGATGGGGGCTGTGATGGCGGTCATCATGCTAAGCTTCATGTTGTCGATGTATTCCAACAAGGCCATCAACATCGCCATCTATATCGGCTCCATCGCGGTCTTCGCCCTGACCCTTTGGCTGGTGCGCAGCCAAGTTACCGTGGGCGATACCAGCTATATGCGCGCCATGATCCCGCACCATTCGATCGCGATTATGACCTCTGAACGGGCAGAACTTTCGGACCCGCGCGTGCGCAAGATGGCCGATGGCATCATCGCCGCACAGCGCAAAGAGATCGCCGAGATGCGCAGCCTGATCGCCGACATCGAAGAGAACGGCGACGCGGTTGATCCGGAACTGGGCGAGGCCGAAAGCCAGCCCGAAGTCGGTACGGTGGACGACGCGCTATCCTCCGCAGAGGTCGCAAAAGTCGACCCGGCGGGGCTGACCCCTGAGGATATCAGAAGCCTGCTTGGCAGCGCCGCCACCTGTGAGTTTGGCCGCACCAACGAAGGCGACCCAAGCCTCGTGATGGCGGGCAACGCCGGGGGCATCAAACTCTCGGGCACCTTGATCGAATTGCAATCCGATGAGGCCATTGACCAAGCCGCGCTTGCCGATGGCGCCCGTTTCACCGCCGATGGCGTTGACGTGACCGTCACCCCCCTTGCCGGGGCGGATTGGACCGATACCGAAAGCAACCTGCGCCGCTCGGAAGCCGAGATGAAATTCCATCTCGACCGCGGGCTGACCGTTGGCTACCGCGGGTTCTTGGATTGCACGAACGAGATGTG
Organism: Sulfitobacter sp. LC.270.F.C4; assembly: GCF_032922545.1. Classification (NCBI taxonomy): domain Bacteria; kingdom Pseudomonadati; phylum Pseudomonadota; class Alphaproteobacteria; order Rhodobacterales; family Roseobacteraceae; genus Sulfitobacter; species Sulfitobacter sp. LC.270.F.C4. The sequence continues at coordinate 3,047,195 of NZ_CP136692.1, forward strand.
ACCCTCGCAAAGGGGGGCCTGCCGAACCGGGTGGGCCTCCCGTCGACTTTCGCGGCTTTGATGCAAAGGCCGAAGATTTAATTGCAATCCTTCCAGCGCTGGACGCGTTGACAGGCATCGCGACTTACGACACTGCTAAGGCCATGCGTGCTCTGGCAAACATATCAAACCTCTGCCGCGCCCTACTGGGTGTGGTTCTGGCCTGTGGTTTGCTGCTGCTTCCGCCCTCTTCGGTTCATGCCGAAAGCGCAATGCACGAAAGCGCGCAGGCGGCGCATCACGCGGGCCACCAGATGACCGCAGCGTCAGACCTGCAACAGGATGTTGCGGCGCTACCTGATCTGACAGACATACCAGAGAGTTTCGAAGGCGAGCCTTGCTGTGGTGGCATCTGTCTGACGGCAGCGCTGACCACTTCGCAGGACGCCAAGATGACGGCCGTGCGATCCGTTGAATATACCAGCGTGTCCCACTCTGTCGCCTCTGGCCAGCCCACGGGCCAATTGCGTCCGCCTCGAGCCTGAGTTGATCCCGGCCCCCTGACGGCCTTTGCATCCGCGGTTTCGAGCCGCGGGTAAGATCACCTCTTTCTCAGGCAAAATACCAATGAAATTACCACTGATCGCAGGGACGCTGTCCCTGACCCTTGGCGCCTGCGCCACGGCGCTCCCGCCTCTTCCTGATGTCACTGCCGCCTATGTGCAGCAGCCCACGCCTCTGCCCCAAGTCGCCGCGATGACCGCCGCCGACAACAGCGCACGTGGCAGTGCTGCCACCGCCGAGGAACAGCCCTTTTCAGGCTACCGTCGTCGCGGTGTCGTCGAACCGCTCGATTGGCGGCGGCTGAATGCGGAACAGGCCCCCAAGCCGGGCGCAATGCAAGGGATGAACCACTGATGCGTTGGAAACTGAAAACCGCCGCCGTCATTACGCCTCTGATCTTGGGCGCCTGCACGGCCCCGGTGCTGCCGGTAAATTACTCGGCCCGCGATGCCGGTTTTGCCGCCGTTGAGGCGCGCACCTCCAAGGCCATCGGCAAGCGCACCGTCTGGGCGCAGTCGCAGGCCGAGACCGTCGCGGCCTCCAAACAGGTCCGCGCCATGGTGCAGGGCAAGACGATCAGTGCCGAAACCGCGGTGCAGGTCGCGCTTTTGAACAACAAAGGGCTTCAGGCATCCTATGCGCAGATCGGCCTTTCGGCGGCCGAAGCATGGCAACAGTCCACGCCAGAAAACCCTGTCGTTTCCATTGGTCTTTTAGGCATCGGTGCGCCCGAGGTCGGGCTGTACCGCGCCTTGGAGAGCATGATCGCCGTTAACCTTCTGGACGCCCGCACCCGCAAACAGCGCATCGCCGCTGCCGAGGCCGAGTTCCAGCACGCGCAGATGCAAGCCGTCAGCGACACGCTGGCGCTGGCCAATGAAACGCGCGAGGCTTGGGTCAATGCGGTCGCGGCCTTTGAAACGGTCAGCTATCTGAAACGCGCGGCCGTCACCACCGATGCGGCGGCGGAACTGGCGCAGCAGCTGGGCAAGACCGGCGCGCTTAACAAAGCCGCGCAGGCCCGAGAGCAGGCGTTCAACGCCGAAATGGCGGGCCAATTGGCACAGGCGCGGCTGGACGCGCAATTGGCCAAGGAGCAACTGACCCGGCTTATGGGCCTTTGGGGGCAGGACGTGGCCTATTACGTGCCCGATGCCCTGCCGCGTGTGCCGAACACGGTCAGCAGCCACCGGGGCATCGAACGGCTGGCACTGGCCAATCGGGTTGATCTGGAAGTCGCGCGGCTTGGCCTTGCCGCCACGGCCAAAGCCTATGGCCTGACCGATGCCACCCGGACCCTGACCGATTTGGAAGTCATCGCCGGAGCCGAGATCGAGCGTGAAGAAGAGAACGGGGAGATTGAGACCAGCGTGTCACCGCAGGTCGAGTTTGAGTTCGTGATCCCAATCTTCGACAGCGGCAAAGCGCGGCTGCGCAAGGCCGAGCTGAGCTATCTTCAGGCGGCCAATGTGCTGGCCGAGCAGGCTGTGAACGTCCGCTCCGAAGCGCGGGCGGCGGCCACGGCCTACCGATCAAGCCACCAGATCGCGCGGCACTACTCAGACGTCGTGCTGCCCCTGCGCCGCACAATCGACGAGGAAGCACTGCTCAGCAACAACGGCATGATCACCAGCACATTCGATCTGCTGAACGACGCCCGCGAGAAGATCGCGAGCCAGCTCGAAGCAGCCAGCGCAAAGCGTGAATTCTGGCTGGCCTCGGCTGGTCTGACTGCCGCGATCTACGGCGGTGGCAGCGGCGGCGGTGGCGCCGGTGGAGAAACCCAAATCGCCGCCGGTGGCGGCGCCGGACATTGAGACAAGGAAGCAACCACATGATCAACAGACGTCAACTTCTGGGGGCCGGTGCTGCGGGTGCAACGCTCGTGTCCTCCAAAGCATGGGGCCAGACCATGAACATGGGCCTGCCCGAAGCCGCGGTGATGGACAGCGCGCTGACCCAAGCCCCGACCCGTCCCACCAGCGGGCCGGATTATAACCCCGTGGTCACGCTTAACGGCTGGACCCTACCCCACCGGATGAACAACGGCGTCAAGGAATTCCACCTTGTTGCCGAACCGGTGGAACGTGAACTGGCCGACGGAATGGTCGCGCGGCTTTGGGGCTACAACGGCCAATCCACCGGCCCGACCATCGAAGCCGTCGAGGGCGACCGGGTGCGCATCTACGTCACCAACCGCCTGCCCGAGCATACGACGATCCATTGGCACGGTCTGATCCTGCCCTCGGGCATGGACGGTGTCGGCGGGCTCAGCCATCCCGGCATTCCGCCGGGCAAGACCTTTGTCTATGAGTTCGATCTGACCAAATCCGGCACCTTCATGTACCACCCTCACGGCGATGAGATGGTGCAGATGGCGATGGGCATGATGGGCATGTTCGTGGTCCACCCGAAGGATCCCGACTTCATGCGCGTCGATCGGGATTTCCTGATCATGCTGAACGCTTTTGATATTGATCCGGGCACCTACATACCCCGCATCATGACGATGACGGATTTCAACCTGTGGACTTGGAACAGCCGCATCTTCCCCGACATTGACCCGCTGGTGGTCAATCAAGGGGACAAGGTGCGCGTGCGCGTCGGCAACCTGACGATGACCAACCACCCGATCCACATGCACGGCTATGACTTCAAGGTTACCTGCACCGATGGCGGCTGGGTGCCAGAATCGGCGCAATGGCCCGAGGTCTCCATCGACATCCCTGTGGGTGCCATGCGCGCCTATGAGTTCGTGGCCGACCATCTGGGCGACTGGGCAATCCATTGCCACAAGTCGCACCACACGATGAACGCCATGGGCCATGACGTGCCGACGCTGATCGGCACCAGCAGTTCGAACATGACACGTCAGGTCCGCCGCGTGCAGCCCGAGTTTATGCCCATGGGCACGGCGGGCATGGCGGATATGGGCGAAATGTCGATGCCCCTGCCCGACAACACCGTGTCGATGATGGCCGGTTGGGGGCCACATGGCCCGCTAGAAATGGGCGGCATGTTCTCGGTCGTGAAGGTGCGCCAAGGCATCGACGCGGACGACTACGAAGATCCCGGCTGGTACAAAAACCCTCCGGGCACCGAGGCGTATGAATGGACGGGCGAGCTGCCAGAGTTCGCGCAGAACCACAGCCCAAAAACCCAAATCACGCCGAAACCAACCTCCGAGGGCTAAGCGGCCCTCGGACCACAATGACAACCAACCCATACAGGAAACACCATGAACAAACTTCTTCTTTCGACCGCCCTCAGCCTTCTCATCACCGCCCCTGCCTTTGCCGCGGGCACCCATGACGGCGGTCATGACGATGATGGCCACGGCGACATGCACAAAGAGATGGCCATCGGCATGCCTGGCAAGGCCGAGGCGGTCGATCGCACCATCGACGTGACCATGCGCGAAACCGACGATGGCGAGATGATCTTTGAGCCCGCCGAGTTCGACATCAAGAAAGGCGAGACGATCCGCTTTGCCGTCACCAACAAAGGCGAGATCGAGCATGAGTTCGTGATCGACACGATGGAGGGCAACGCCAAGCACAAGGAAGCCATGGCCAAGATGGACATGGAGCATGACGACCCGAATTCGGTCCGTCTCGACTCCGGCATGGAGGGCGAGGTGATCTGGACCTTCGCCAACGAAGGCTCCTTCGAGTTCGCCTGCTTGATCCCCGGCCACTACGAATCCGGCATGCATGGCCCGATCACCGTGGCGCAGTCTGATGAGGCGCCAGAAGCGCCCGCGGTCTACTCCACCGGCAAGATCAAAAAGGTCGACGCCAAGGGCAAGAAGGTCACCATCATCCACGGCCCGCTGGAAAACCTCGACATGCCGTCGATGACCATGGTGTTCAAAGCCGATGAGACGCTGATTGCCAATATGAAGGAAGGCCAGAATATCGAATTCGTGGCCGACCGTGTGAAAGGCAAGCTGACCGTCACAGCGATGAAGTAAGCGCCGACAGCAGGGCCGGCGAACGGGCTGGCCCTGCTCTTTCCACCAAAAAAAGGCAGTTCGAGCAATGAGAACGCGTGGAACCATCGCCCTTTGGGCCATCGCTGCACTACAGGCAATTGTGGCAATCTTCTTTTCCGTCTGCTTCTTGCTGGACGCTGTCGGACTGGAGCCTGAATTTCTGATCTGGCAGAGCCATGAGTATCAGCAGACCGTGCTGGCCATCGGGTTGAACCTCGGCGTGGCACTTGGCTGGATCGCCCTTAGAACAAGCCTGCAACGCGCCCGGCTCGCCGAAGAAAAGATGCGCCGTTGCACCTCGGAGTTCTCGATGGTGATGACGCAGCATTTCACGGATTGGCGTCTGACCCCCGCCGAGCGGGATGTCGCGGTGTTTTTGGTCAAGGGCCTGAGCACCCGCGACATTGCGGACCTGCGCGGCACCTCCGAAGGCACGATCAAAGCGCAGACAAACGCGATTTATCGCAAGGCTGCCGTTACCGGGCGCACCCAGTTGCTCAGCACCTTCATTGAGGATTTGATGGATGACGCATTGATGCCTGCGGAGGCCCTGCAAACTGCGGCTGTGAAGGGCTCAGCGATAGGCCCTGCAACCAGATCAAACGCCGCCCCGGCGTAATCGCTTGAGGAAACGCCCCCCGCAAAACAGGTTGCCCCTTCATGATCCAAGCAATGCTTCTATCCGTTCTGGTCGTCAGCATCTGCACGGCGATCCACTATCTCTTGCTCAAACGGGTTTCCGATACCATCTCGCAGCGCAAAAGTGCTGCGCATGGCCAGAACCTTGGCTTGGCCGTCGGCGCAATCACAATCGCGCATGTCATCGAGGCTTTCATCTATACGCTGTTCTTCCTTTGGGCCGTGCAGGGTTTGCAAATCGGCGCGCTGAACGGATCCGGCCCGGCGGGCAAGCCCACCACGATGATGGATTATTTCTATTTCTCGCTGGTCAACTTCACCACCTTGGGGCGCGGCGACTTGACCCCCGTGGGGCACCTGCGCTTCATCACCGGGATAGAGGCATTTCACGGCTTTCTCATGATTACGGCGTCAGGCAGCTTCGTGCTGCAGGTCATGGCGGGACGCGCGCCCCTGTCGGACAAGGGGTGACCCAAATGGTTCGGCCCATTCTCTTTCCCGATAGAGAGCGCATAGGCGGTCCACCTCCACCCCGTCACCGACAGTTGGAATTGGCCCCGGCAGGACATACCTACATGCCTTGGACATCGGCGTGCGCCGTCCCCCGTGGCAGCATCAACCGCAATTCATTCCGATAAGGCATGACATGAACAGAAGACAATTCCTCGCCAGCGTTTCCGCCGCCGCGGTTCTGCCCCTTCCGGGCTTTGCTGGCCAGACGCCACTGAAGCTGAAGGCCGAAACCGTAAGCCAGCAAATCCTTCCCGAAGGCGAAGGCTCCACCGCAATGCTGGGGTTCAACGGCTCGATGCCGGGACCTGAGATCAGGCTTAAACGGGGTGCGCGGGCATCGATTGAGGTCGAGAACGGGCTTGAAGAGGGCACCGCCGTTCACTGGCACGGCATCCGGCTGGAAAACCGGATGGACGGCGTCCCGGTGCTGACGCAAGACCTGATCAACCCCGGGGACAGCAAGACCTACAGCTTCGTGCCGCCCGATGCGGGGACCTATTGGTATCATTCGCACTATATCTCGCAAGAGCAGGTGGCGCGCGGCTTGATGGGGCCGCTGATCGTCGAAGACGACGCCCCCCTCGATCTGGATCATGACATCACCGTGATCCTGTCCGATTGGATCATCGACGAAGATGGCAGCCTTGTTGATGAATTCACCGACATGCATAGCGTCGCCCATGCGGGCTATATGGGCAATTTCGCCCGCGGCTTCCTATCGCGAAGCGAGGTGCGGCAAGGTGATCGCATCCGCCTGCGGCTGATCAATGCGGCGACCAATCGTATTTTCCCCCTAAGCATCTCTGGCGTTTCTGGTTCGGTTGTCGCCCTGGACGGCATGGCACTGCGCCAACCCCGCGCGGCCTCTGACCTCGTTCTGGCGCCGGCCCAGCGGGCCGACCTGATCGTCGATGTCACCGGCCCGGTCGGCTTTGACATGCCCACGCGGCAGGAGCCTTACCGTCTGGCCGAATTGTCCATCTCTGGCGAGAATACGGATCGGCAATCGGGGCCTCCGCCGACCTTGGCGGCACCGGACCTCCCGGCAACGGGTGCCCCCGCCCAGCACCTGACGCTAACCATGATGGGCGGTGCCATGGGCGGGCGGCACGGCGGTGCCAACATCTGGTCCTTCAACGATGTCTCGGACCTGCCACAGGACCCCTTTGCCGCCATCGAACGCGGCGAAACGGTACGGATCACATTCGTGAATGATACCGCCTTTCCGCATGGCATCCATCTGCATGGCCATCATTTCTATGAACTTGCCGCCGATGACAGCCTTGGTGATCTGCGCGACACAACTTTGGTGGCGGCAGGTGAAAGCCGGGATGTGCTTTGCGTTTTTGACAATCCGGGACGCTGGCTGATCCACTGCCATATGCTAAGCCATGCCATCGGAGGGATGCGAACATGGGTAGAGGTCACATGATACGATATTCACTGCTTGCCCTTGTCTGGGCGACCACGGCGCAGGCGGGCCACGAGCTTGAGGGCCGCGACATCGATGCGGGTCGCACGCTCTATGCCGAGACCTGCGCGGCCTGTCACGGCGCCAACCTCGAAGGCCAGCCTGACTGGCGGACACCGGATGAGGACGGCATTCTGCCAGCACCCCCTCATGATGCCACAGGCCATACCTGGCACCACGACAATGCCCTGCTCTTTGAATATACCAAGCGCGGCGGCAGCGCCGCATTGGCCGCGCGCGGGATTGATGATTTCGCCAGCGGAATGCCCGCCTTTGAAGGGGTGCTGTCGGACGCGGACATCTGGGACATTCTCGCCTACATCCGATCAACTTGGCCGCCCCGCGAACAGGCCGCTCAGGCAGGTCGCAACCGGCCACATTGAGGCCCCAGCCTCAGAACGCCAGCTCCAGCAGTGGCGTTAATGGCCCAGACCAAGTGCGCATGCCACAGACCTTCGCGGTGTTATGGCATGCGCAGCCGCCCCTACCCCTTGGGCTTCTCGCCTGCCGCTGCAAAGGCAGCTTCAAGGTCGGCCTCCGTCGGAAAGCCGATCAGCACACCCGCCCGCGCTTCGTTGAGGTCGATCCCGCGCCGTTCAATTTCAGCGTCGGACATCGTGGTGCGCTGGCTGATGCGGCGGGTCCATTGAAAGAACAGGTTTTGCAGCCGTTCGCATTCTTGCGCGGAATGCGGATCATCGCCCAGATCGTTGAACTCATCCGGATCAGCCTGCAAATCGAACAGCATCGGGCGGAAGCCTTCGGCAAAGACGTATTTCCAACGTCCATCAAAAAGCATCGTCAGTTTGGCCTCGGCAACGCTCACGCCCAGACGACGGCGGGCTTGCCGGAAAGAGTAGTCATATTCGGAGATGACAAAATCGCGCAAGGAGTCCGCCTTGCCCTGCATGAGCGGACGCAGGGACTTGCCCTCGATGATATGCGGAATGGCGGCCCCATCGAAATAGTCGAGGATGGTCGGGACCACATCAATCGCTTCGACCAGCGCGTCTGACACCGTGCCGCGTGTGGCATCCGCCTCTTTGCTGGGGTCGACAACGATCAGGGGAATGCGTGCCGAAGGGTCGTGAAACAACTCCTTCTCGCCAAGCCAGTGATCGCCCAGATAGTCGCCATGATCCGAGGTGAAGACGATCATCGTCTCATCGGTCAAACCCTTGGCGTCCAGAAACGCCATGAGTTCGCCCATCTGATCGTCGATCTGTTTGATCAACCCCATATAGGCGCCGATCACCTTCGTCCGGGTGATGTCATTGGTAAAGGCTTTAGACACCCGCTCTTCCATGAAGGCACCAAACACCGGATGCGGGTCCGTCTGTTCCGCGTCGCTGCGCAGCACCGGCTGATGGGTCTCTGGCGGGTACATATCGTGGTAGGGTTCCGGCACGATATAGGGCCAATGCGGTTTGATATAGCTAAGATGCAGGCACCATGGCGTGTCGCCCGCCTCTTGAATGAAGTCCATCGCACGGCGGGTGATATAGGGGGTCTCACTCTCTTCATCCGAGGCGCGGGCCTTGGCGTCCGAATTGTCGAGGAACCAGCCGCTCAGGATGTTGCCGTCTGCATCCTCGCCACTGTTGGCGACGCTGTCCCAAGGATTTTCATCCTCCCAGCCGCGGTCTTTCATGTAGTCATCATAGGCTTTGTTGCGCTTGCCGTAACTGGTGCTTGGGTGCAGCCCGTCGTCGCGCTCATAAGGCTCGAAACCACATTCAGACACCAAAGCGCCGATGGTGCTGTCGGGGGCCAAACCGAGGCGTTTCATCCCCTCGGCATCGGCGCTCATATGGGTCTTGCCGCAGAGTGCCGTGCGCACGCCCAGGGGGCGCAAATGGTCGCCCAGGGTCATCTCGCCTACTTTCAGCGGCACGTTGTTCCACGTCGATCCATGCGAACTGACGTAGCGGCCCGTGTAGAAAGACATGCGCGATGGGCCGCAGATCGTCGACTGCACATAGGCGCGATCAAACCGCACGCCGCGTTTGGCCAAGGCGTCAATATGCGGCGTATCAAGCCCCGGATGCCCTGCGCAGGACAGGTAATCCCATCGCAGTTGATCACACATGATGAAGAGTACGTTTTTTGTCATGATGGCGTCCGGGTCCGAGGTGTATTTAAGCTATAGCAGAGGGGACCGGGGCTGGGCGCGCCCCGGTCCTTGAGGTTAGGCTTTCGCCGCGTCAGGGATTTCGACCCCCAGTTCGGTCAAGGCACGCAAAGCGCCGGGGTGCAGCAGCAGGTTGATGTCTTGCACAGCGCCCGCTGGCGTGATTGCCCGCAGCCAAGGTGCACTTTCGCCCGCCTCTTTGACACCGTCGTAGAAGGCTTTGGTCATCTGATAGATCATCTCCTCGTCCGCGTCCTTGTTGGTTACGATCCCAACGATTACGCCCAGTGTCGTGACATCCCCCTCATTGGCCTGATTGTCGCCATAGATGCCCGCAGGCAGCGTGGCCGCGCTGAAGCCCGGGCGGCCAACAAGCGCCTGAACGCCTTCGGTTTCAAGCGCATCGGCAGGAATACCAAGGAAGCGGATCTTGTTGGTCACCGCGATTTGGGTCAGCGCAGGACTGGGCGCGTTGGTCGGGTTGCAGTACACGTCGAGGTTGCCGTCTTGGAAAGCCGCTGCCGCCGCATCCCAGCCGAGCTTGACGGCTTCGTAATCGGTGCCTTCTTCCAGCCCGGCCACGGCTTTGAACAGACGTGCCATGGTGGTGTAGGCCGCGCCGCCGGGGGGGCCAAGGAAGACGCGCTTGCCAGCGATCTGATCCATCGACGTAATGCCGGAGGAGTCGTAAACCGCGATGTGATAGACGCCCATCGGGAAGTTCAGCACGGTGCGCAGGTTGTTGACCAGTTCAGGTGCCTGTTCGATCTTCTCATACATGGCCGCCTGACGGCGCATCAACGAATGGATCACGGGCGAGGACATGCAGAAATCGCTGCGCCCCATCGCCACTTCCAGCACATGGCGCGTGGCCGCGCCGGTCGCGTTCAACTGAATTTCATAATCCGGCAGCGCGCCGTTCACGATGCTCGCGAAGGTGGTCATCACGAGGTTCGGACTGGTGCCCGGCCCCAGCGTCGACATGCGCAGAATGTCTTTTGCGAAAGCCGCGCCCGGCAAAGCGGCAAGCGCGGCAGCACCTGTGGCGGTGCCTAGAAAACCACGGCGTGAGAATGTTGGGTTGGTCATGGGTTGTCCTCCTCTGGATTATGAAACTTCGGGTGTCAAAAACGCCCCGAACCGAACGGCGGACCAAAGCGCCACGGTGGCTGCCACGGCAATCCACGACACCAGCGGTCCGAAAAACAAAAGGGCAAAGGCAATCCCGAGGCCCAAGGGCGCATAGCCCGCCTTGCCTTTCGCCGGGTAGCAGGCGCGCGAGATATGCAGCACCGCCAAAGTAACGAACAGGATTGACTGCGCGGATTGTGCCAGCGGGTAGCCCGTCCCAAGCAGCATGGCCGGCTGGTAGATAAAGGCGAAAGGGATCACGAAACCGGGCATTGCCAGTCGTGACGCCTCGATCGCCGTGCGCATGGCCCCTGCCCTCGCGATGGGTGCCGCGGCAAAGGCCGCAAGCGCCACAGGCGGCGTCACCGCAGAGAGCACGCCGAAATAGAGCACGAACATATGCGTGTGAATGATCGGCACGCCGAGCCGTTGCAGCGCTGGCCCCATGACCAGCACGATGATCAGATAGGCAGGCACGGTGGGCATCCCCATGCCCAAAAGCAGACAGGCCACGGCCATCAGCAACAGCGAAATCGCCAACTGCCCATCCGCATAGCTCGCCACCAGCGACGCGAACCGCAGGCCGACGCCGGTCAGGTTCAAAATACCGATGATGATACCAACCGCGCCCACGATCACCACAAGCTGGGCTGAGATCAGGCCCGCCGAGCGAATGAACCTGACCCACGACGATAGATCGGTCAAAAGGCCCGGCTTGATCGCGAAACCCAGCACGACGGCAAAGGCCACGCCGATAAAGCCTGCATAGGCCGGAGAAGAGCCGCCGACCATGGCAACGACGATGGCCGTCAGCGACAGCATAAAGACAATGATCTGCGCAAGCTCACGCCAAACGAAACTGGGCTTTGGCTGTTCGGAAACGTCCAGATCCATGCTCCGCGCCGCACTTGAGGTCGCCATGAACAACCCAACGTAATAAAGGATCGCCGGAACGGCGGCCGCCGCGCAGATGGTCAGATAGGGCTCACCGGTGACATCGGCCATGATAAAGGCCACGGCCCCCATGATGGGCGGCGTGATCTGCCCCCCGCTTGAGGCCGCCGCTTCGACCGCTCCGGCAAAATGCGCTTTGAACCCGCGTTTCTTGATCAGCGGTATCGTAATGACGCCGGTGCCGACGACATTGGCCACCGCGCTGCCGGAAATCGTGCCGAACAATCCGCTGGCAATGGTCGCCGCCGCCGCTGGCCCCGAGCGGACCCGCCCGGTCGCCGCAAGCGCCAGCTTTACCAGCACCCGATCGATCGTGAGAAACTCAAGGAAAGCGCCGAAAATGATAAAGATCAGGATGGTCGAGACGACCGTCGCCATGGGGCGGCCAAACACACCGTCAAAGGAATACCATAGAACTTGGATCAACTCTTCTGAGGTCATGCCCGCATGGCGCATGAACCCCGGCGCATATTGCCCAAAGGCCCCATAAAGCAGCACAAGGGCCGCCACGCTTGCCATGACCATGCCAACAGACCGGCGCGTGAGGTCGATCACGGCGATCAGCCCCAAAGTGCCCAGCCAAATGTCGGTGGAGGTTAGGAAATACAGCCCGGTTTCGATCTCTGCCGCTGCGCGAAAGTATTGAAAGACCGAGACCCCCAATAGCGCCGCCGTAAGCAGGGCCAAAGGTTTTTCTGCGCCAGTTTGGCCGCGTTCCATCTGGGTCAACAGGATCAACAACCCTCCGACCAGCAGCATCCCGACGCGCAGATAGGACTCGCTGAACACGCCAAAGACGGAAACGTAGAAAACGACGGCGATGATCAGTCCCGATAGCGCAAGGTTCAATCCGGTCACGGATTTTGAAAGCAGGTTTTGCATCGGTCCTCATCCCCCCTAAATGCGGCACCCCGGCAAAGACCTCCTCCGCCCCTGCCGTGATTGCGCAAAAACTAGACAGCGAAGGGGTAACGGTCCAACATGGATTTCACTAGGTGGAACGCTATGACGAAATTAAATCGCTCCGTTGAACGCGGGCTCAACATCCTCGAAGTTATCTCCAGCAATGGCGTGTGTTCCTTGGCCTTTCTGGCCGAGCGCACCGGCTTGCCTAAGCCGACAATCCTGCGAATATGCGCCACATTGGTTCAGCAGCGCTGGCTAACCCAAAGCAGGAGCGACAGCCGCTACAGGGTCGGCTCCCGTTTCCCGCGGGTGAATTCCCGCCCTACGTCGGTAGACACGCTGGTCGAAGCAGGTGCCTCTGCGATCCTTTCCCTTTCTGATGCCACGGGACTTGGCGTGGACCTTGCCGCGCCCATCGGCAATGGCCGGGTCGAGATTGTGGATACGACGCGGACCTTTTCCACCCACGGTATCTTTCCCGATTGCATCGGCTACAGGCCCTCGCCTTTCCGCTCTGCACTGGGCTGCGCTTTTCTGGCGGCACTGGAGCCTGAGCAGGAGGCAGAATATTCCGCCCGTTTGGCCGTCCACACCACCGGCAAAGACCGCACCGCTGCCTTGGCGCTGCCAGCAAAGTTGCGGGAGGTGCGCGCGCAGGGTTTCGCCATCCGAGAGGACGGCTATTGGGGGCGTGCGGTGGATTACGGCGGCATTCCAAGCGCGATTGCGGTCGCCATAGGGTCACAGGGTCATGCTGTCGGCGCGGTTAGCCTGATTTGGCTGGCCGAACAGCATAGCGTCGCCGCCGTGGCCAAAGCGCATTTGAAAAAACTGACCGAGACGGCAGAGGAAATCGGCAAGCTCCACGCGGCCAACGTCGGCTAATTTGCGTTGGCCTGCCGTTCAGAGCTCGTCCGTTTGTTCATCTAAAGCGCCCTGCAACCGGGTTGTGCGCGGCCAATACGGACAGTCTGTAGGGGAGGAAATCCGATAGTTTGAAGTCATCCGATGCCATCCGGAATGGCCCTCCCGCGATCGTTGCACCTGGAATTTTCTTGACGGATTGTCCCACGGCTCCCTATTAGTTGCAATTGTAACGATTCTGAAACGGCGGTTCTGGCATGGTTTATGGCCGACGCATGAAGGATCGAGGGGAGGGGAAAGATTGATGACTGGCACTGACAAAAACGGGCTCAATCCGGCCAGAGGGGACAGGCCCAGCTGTATGCCCGGTGGCGACTATTTCGAGCCCAAAGCGCTCCCCGATGCCCTGCCCCAAATCATGAACAGCCCGCAGAACTGCAGCTATGGCCTTTACGGGGTGCCGCTTTCCAGAGGAGAGGCACAGCCTCAGGATGATTACATCGACGGCTGGGCGGATATGAAAATGAAGTTCGACAGCACGCCGGGCATGAAATAACGCGATGCTTACGCTTTATTCCTATTGGCGCTCGACCACATCTTACCGCGTGCGGATAGCGCTAAATCTCAAGGGCCTGCCCTATCGGGTGGTTCCGGTGGACCTCGTGGCCGGGGACCAACGCAGCCCAGACTATGTGGCCAAGAACCCCATCAAGGGGGTGCCAACCTTGCTTCTTGAAGACGGGCGGGCGTTGACCCAATCGCTGGCAATCATGGCCTATCTGAACGAGATCGCGCCAGACCCTGCCCTTTTGCCCGAGCCTGCGTTTGAGCGGGCTCAGGTACTGGCCGCCGCTCAGTTGATCGCGACGGACATTCATCCGATCAACAACCTCAAGGTGGTCAGCCACCTGAAAACCCATCACGGACTGACCGCGGATGAAGGAACAGCATGGATGCGCCATTGGATGACTGAAGGGCTGCACGCCTATCAAGCGCTGCTGCCGGACGGCCCGAAATTCAGCTTTGCCGATCAACCGCTGCTTTGCGACCTTTGCCTTATCCCGCAGCTTTACAACGCCCACCGGTGGGGCGTTGAGATGACACCCTTCGCGCGGCTGCTTGAGATCGAACAGCAGGCCCTGCGCCTCCCGGCCTTTGACGCCGCACGCCCCGAAAATCAGCCGGACGCCAATTGAAGGGCAGCTCATGCCTTCATGGGCTGAAAGCGGCAATACCGCCGGGACTGATGCTGCGTGTCTCAATGGACGTCCGGGGCGACACCTCGAACGCCTCTGGCGATCTTGAAAACAGGCGGGCATCTAACCTGAAGCAATCGACATTGGCCCTATCACGCCTATTTTCAAATCTCACCGAATAGAGTTGTCGTCACTTTGCTGGTGGTCGCCCCCTAGCCGCATCGAATACCCTCGCATAAACAGTCTTTTTCTTCCGGAGCATCCATGAGCACCAAATATTTCGCGCCACACGGGGGACATCCCGGGCAAGAGCAGCTTCTCACTGATCGCGCAGTTTTCAAGGATGCCTATGCGGTCATCCCAAAAGGTACGATGCGGGATATCGTCACCAGCTTTTTGCCTTTTTGGGAGGATACGCGCCTGTGGGTCATCGCGCGCCCGATGAGCGGCTTCGCCGAGACATTTTCGCAATACATCATGGAGGTACAGCCCGGAGGCGGTTCTGAAAAGGCTGAATTGGATCCGGAAGCCGAGGGCGTATTATTCGTTGTGGAAGGCGCGGCCACTTTGCGTGTCGGGGGCGAGACTTACGAGCTGAGCCCGGGCGGTTACGCATACCTGCCCCCGTCGAGCGCCTGGACCCTGCGAAACGAAGGCGATGAAGTCTTGCGCTTCCATTGGGTGCGCAAGGCATATGAGGCCGTCGAAGGGTTGGATATGCCCGATGTGTTGGTCCTGAACGAAAACGACATCGAACCGACGCCCATGCCGGGCACAGATGGCAAATGGTCGACGACCCGCTTTGTCGACCCATCCGACCTGCGCCACGACATGCATGTCACGATTGTGACATTCGAACCGGGCGGCGTCATTCCCTTTCTTGAGACACATGTGATGGAGCACGGGCTCTATGTGTTGGAGGGCAAAGCCGTTTACAATCTAAACAATGATTGGGTCGAGGTCGAGGCTGGCGATTACATGTGGCTCCGCGCTTTTTGCCCCCAGGCATGCTATGCGGGTGGCCCGGGGCGGTTCCGGTACCTGCTTTACAAGGACGTAAATCGCCATATGGCGCTCCGTCCCGGCGCCGCGTCATACCCTCAACATCAGCGCCTCAAGGCTGCGGCCGAGTAACGCTGCCCCCGATTGCGAAGCTCAATTGGTGAGCCGCCTTGATGACGGGGCGGCTCAATTCTTCGACCTCGGACGCGCCGACCCTGCTGGTTGGCCCGGATATCGAAATTCCCGCGACAGCTTCGCCATTCACGTCGAATACCGGCGCCGCGATACAGCGCATGCCTTCGTTCCTCTCTTCATTATCAACTGAAAAGCCGCTTTCCCGAATGGCTTCGAGATTCTGGCGCAGGGCCGTCGGATTGATGATCGTATGTGCGGTAAACCGCGTCATCTGCCCCTTCGAGAGTAGTTTGTCCAAACGCTCAGGATCCATATATGCGAGCAACGCCTTGCCAATGCCGGATGCATGCATCGGAGAAAGGCTGCCGGGCGGGAAAAAGGCGCGGATGTTCGCATGTGTCTCCACTTGGCTCAGAAACAGGACCGCCTCTTCTTTTCCGACGCCGATATTAGCTGTTTCACCGGTCGTTTCCATCAGCTTTCGCATGATGGGTCGCGCTCGATCGACAAGACTTGTGCGCCGAAGGAAACGCGCGCCGATCACAAACGCGCGCGGACCAATGTACCAAACCTGCTCTTCGTGATCGAATTCGACCAGCCCCCTGCCCTCAAGGGTTACAAGGATACGGTAGACGGTCGCTGGCGATTGGCGCATCTCATCTGCCAGCTTAGAGAGCGGCTTGCCCTGCGCTTCGCTGAGATACTCGAACACCTCCATGGCCCGGTCGAGCGATTTGATCGTGTTCTGCGCGGTCTTGTCCGTCCAGCCACGGGGCCTTCCGCGTGCTTTCCGACCAGTTCCTGAACCATTGTCTTGAGATTCCATAAGAACCTTTCGTTTCTATGTGAAAGACGAAATCACCATGTGAAAAATATAACGCACTGACAACATTCATCTTTACGCATGAACCCAAAAACTGAAACCCTATTTCAAAAAAATATCGGTTCGCGCTGGTTCCGTCTATTGTGAAGCCAACAACGGAAGGAGACCGTCCATGAGCTTTCAAAATCCCGTTTTCATCCCGGGCCCGACCAACATTCCCGAGAGCCTGCGCAAGGCTTGCGACATGCCTACGATCGACCACCGGTCACCGCTGTTTGGGCAAATTCTACATCCCGCTCGCGCAAGTGTTCGTAAGATCCTCAAAAGCGACAACGCAGAAATCTTCATTTTTCCGTCCACCGGCACGGGGGGGTGGGAAACTGCGCTGACCAACACGCTCTCATCGGGTGACAAAGTGCTTGCGGCACGCAACGGCATGTTCAGCCATCGTTGGATCGATATGTGCCAGCGTCATGGTCTTGCTGTGCAGACAGTCGAAACCGCATGGGGCGCAGGGATCCCGGCGGATCGCTACGAAGAGATCCTGACCGCTGACAAAAGCCATGAGATCAAGGCCGTTCTCGCCACGCATAATGAAACAGCCACCGGCGTGAAATCAGACATTGCGGCCGTGCGCCGTGCGCTGGACGCATCGGGCCATCCAGCGATGCTGTTGGTGGATGGTGTTTCGTCGATTGCCTCAATGGATTTCCGTTTCGACGAATGGGGCGTGGATGTTGCCGTGACCGGGTCACAAAAAGGCTTCATGCTGCCCGCTGGCCTCGCCATTGTTGGCTTCTCACCCAAGGCAATGGAGGCCACCAAAACCGCCACTCTGCCCCGCACGTTTTTCGACGCACACGACATGGCCAAAGGCTACGCAAACAACGCCTATCCCTATACGCCTGCTGTGGGACTGCTGAACGGTCTGAACCAAGCCTGCAACATGCTGCTGACCGAAGGTCTGGAGAACGTGTTTGCCCGGCACTTCCGGATTGCGGAGGGTGTGCGCGCGGCGGTGGGCGCTTGGGGCCTTGAACTTTGCGCCACGGACCCTTCGGTTTACTCTGACACTGTCAGCGCCATTCGGACGCCCGAAGACTTCAACGCAACCGATATCGTGACACATGCCGCCAACAAGTATGGCGTGGCCTTTGGTGTGGGGCTCGGTGAGGTCGCCGGCAAGGTCTTCCGGATTGGCCACCTCGGCAGCCTGACGGATGTCATGGCACTCTCCGGCATCGCGACCGCAGAAATGTGCATGGTCGATCTTGGATTGGACATCAAACTCGGCTCCGGGGTCGCGGCGGCCCAAGAATACTATCGCGGCCATACCGCGGCAGCGCAAAAAGACGCGGCGTGATGAAGGATTACCAGATGTACATCCCGACGTACGAGGACATGTTGGACGCCCACGCGCGGATCGGCCCCTATATTCGCCGCACGCCGATCCGCACCTCGGACTACCTCAACGAACTTGCCGGTTGCGAGCTGTTCTTCAAATGCGAGAACTTTCAAGAGCCGGGTGCCTTTAAGGTGAGGGGCGCCTCGAACGCGGTGTTCGGGCTTAGCGAGGAGCAGGCGGCCAAAGGCGTCGCAACACATTCCTCAGGCAACCATGCATCCTGCCTGTCTTATGCCGCTATGAAGCGCGGCATTCCATGCAACGTGGTGATGCCCCGCACAGCCCCTCAGGCAAAGAAGGATACGGTGCGCCGTTTTGGCGGTGTCATTACCGAATGCGAGCCGTCGACCAGTTCCCGTGAGGCGACCTTTGCCGAGGTGCAAGCTGCGACAGGGGGCGATTTCGTACACCCCTACAACGATCCCCGAGTGATCGCCGGACAGGGCACATGTTCGAAAGAATTCATTGAGCAGACGGATGGCCTTGATGCTGTGGTGGCGCCAATCGGTGGTGGCGGCATGATATCGGGCACCTGCCTCACCCTCGCGACCCTCGCGCCCGAAACTCATATCATCGCGGCCGAGCCTGAACAGGCAGACGACGCTTACCGCAGCTTCAAGGCGGGTCATATCATCGCCGACGATGCCCCCAAGACCATTGCCGACGGGCTTCTGGTCCCGCTCAAGGACCTGACTTGGCATTTTGTCTCAAACCACGTGTCCGAAATCTACACGGCATCCGAGCAAGAGATCATTGAGGCGATGAAGCTGACCTGGAAGCATCTGCGCGTGGTCATGGAGCCATCCTCTGCTGTGCCGCTTGCGACAGTTCTCAAGAACCCCGAAGCCTTTAGGGGCAAGCGCGTCGGCCTGATCATCACGGGCGGCAATGTCGACCTCGACAAGCTGCCGTGGCTGAACGCCGCCTGATCTCAAATATCGACTGAAAAACGAAGGAGCACGGACATGAAAGATATGACCAATCTCGACGAATTCGAAGTGGGCTACGATATCCCGGCAAAACCGGGCATGGACGAGGCCGACATCCAAACCCCGAGCCTTGTGCTTGATCTTGACGCGCTGGAGCGCAACATCAAGAAAATGGGAGACTACGCCAAGGCGCACGGCATGCGCCACCGGACCCACGGCAAGATGCACAAGTCGGTCGATGTCCAAAGGCTTCAAGAAAAGCTCGGCGGTGCATGCGGTGTCTGCTGCCAAAAAGTCTCAGAGGCCGAAGTCTTTGCGCGGGGCGGCATCAAAGATATCCTCGTCTCGAACCAAGTACGCGATCCCGCCAAAATCGACCGCCTCGCCCGTCTGCCCAAGCTTGGCGCCCGCACGATCTGTTGCGTTGACGACCTTGCCAATGTGGCTGATCTGTCATCGGCGGCGCAAAAACATGGCACCGAGATCGAATGTCTTGTCGAAATCGATTGTGGCGCGGGGCGCTGCGGTGTGACCACCACGCGTGACGTGGTGGCGATTGCCAAGGCCATCGACGGTGCCGAGGGGCTTAAGTTTTCCGGCCTGCAAGCCTATCAAGGCGCAATGCAGCACCTCGACAGCTATGACGAACGCAAGGCGAAAATCGATATCGCCGTGGCGATGGTCAAAGATGCGGTCGATACGTTGAAGGCCGAAGGTTTGGACTGTGACATCGTCGGCGGTGGCGGCACTGGCTCCTACTATTTCGAGTCCAACTCGGGTGTGTATAACGAACTGCAGTGCGGCTCCTATGCCTTCATGGACGCGGACTATGGGCGCATCCTCGACAAAGACGGCAAACGCATCGACCAAGGGGAATGGGAGAATGCCTTTTTCATCCTCACAAGCGTCATGAGCCATGCAAAGGCGGACAAGGCGATCGTCGACGCTGGCCTCAAGGCTCAGTCTGTTGATAGCGGATTGCCAGTGATCTACGGGCGCGATGATGTCGAATATATCAAGTGTTCGGACGAGCATGGGGTGGTGATGGACCCAAACGGCGCGTTGAAGGTCAACGACAAGCTGAAGCTGGTTCCGGGTCACTGCGATCCGACCGCCAACGTCCATGATTGGTATGTTGGTGTTCGGAACGGCAAGGTTGAATGCCTCTGGCCAGTTTCGGCACGCGGTCACGCCTACTGATCTAGCGATGTAAGACAACTGCCCCATGTGTCTGCTTCCGGCGGGCACATGGGCGAACTGATTTGAAGCGTGTCAGAATACTCTTTTCCGCCCCAACCTGCGGCGCGACGTTCTCAAGCCATTGGCGAACCTCTCGGAGTCTTCTGAAACGAAATATTTGGAGAGACACATGCTGATCGTACCTGAACGTGAGATCGCCAACCTAATGACCCGCGAGGCAGCTTTTGATGCTATCGAGAAAGTCTTTGCCGCAATGGCCTCCGGCGACGCCTACAACTTCCCCGTCGTACGCGAAGCGATTGGGCACGAAGATGCGCTTTACGGGTTCAAAGGCGGTTTTGATCGCGCCGGGTTGAGCTTGGGATTGAAGGCCGGTGGATACTGGCCGAACAATCTTGAAAAACGCAACCTTATCAACCACCAGTCCACCGTATTCCTGTTCGATCCTGACACCGGCAAGGTCAAAGCGATGGTCGGTGGCAATTTGCTGACAGCGTTGCGTACGGCGGCGGCTTCGTCGGTTTCGATCAAGCACTTGGCACGTGAAAACGCGACCGTCATCGGCATGGTAGGCGCAGGCCACCAAGCCACCTTCCAGCTACGTGCCGCATTGGAGCAGCGAAAGTTCGAGAAGGTGATCGGCTGGAACTACCACCCAGAGATGCTACCCAATATCGAGAAAGTCGCGCATGAGGCTGGGGTTCCCTTTGAAGCCGTCGATCTGCCCGGCATGACCGAAGCCGACGTCATCATCTCGATCACCTCCGCCTTTTCACCGTCTTTGATGGCCGATCACGTCAGCCCCGGAACCCATATCGCCTGCATGGGCACCGACACCAAAGGCAAACAGGAGGTCGAAGCGGCCTTGCTGGCACGGGCCTCGGTGTTCACCGATGAGGTCGCACAGTCCGTGAGCATCGGCGAGGCGCAACATGCCATTGCTGAAGGGCTTATCAAGGACACGGATGTCGCCCAGCTTGGCGCGGTCATCAATGGGACCAATCCGGGCCGCACGTCGGATCATCAAATCACACTGTTCGACGGGACCGGCGTGGGCCTTCAGGACCTCGCGGTGGCGGCCAAAGTCGTTGATTTGGCCGTTGAACAGGGCGTCGCAATCGACGTGGACTTCTAAGCCAAGGCACATTGAACTGGCCCAGAAACCGAAAGACTTTCTTTCAGCGCACAAACGGTAGGTTTCATGTTTTTGCCAATATCCCTGCTGTTTGTGGGGGCAGTTCTTGTGTTGAATGGTCTTTGGATGTCTGGGCGCATCTCGGATCGAGAGATTGTTGTCATCAACTTTGCCACAGCGGCAATTACCGCCACAGTCGCCGCTGTGTCACTCGTGCGCGCCACGACCGGGGATGAAATCCGCTCTGTTGCCCTGACGCTGCTGTTCAGCGCGACCTACCTTTGGGTGGCGGTTAACCGGTTGAATGGCGCCGATGGCCGCGGTTTGGGATGGTTCAGCCTGTTTGTCTCTCTTTCCGTGTTGCCTCAGGCCTTTTTAGCCCTCGCCTCTGCAGCGAAATTCATTGATATCTGGCTGGGCATTTGCTGGCTTATTTGGTCGGGTCTTTGGTTCATGTATTTCGTCACTTTGACGTTGAAGAAACCGGTTCAAGATCAAACAGCAGTTGCCACACTCCTAAGCGGCGTGCTGACCGCCTGGCTGCCCGCCCTTTTCCTGATGTACGGAGCTTGAACGTGACCCGCCAGCTAAGTGTCTTTATCAACGGTTTTGGTCGCATCGGCAGGACTTTGTTGCGCCAGATTTTACAAAATGAAAGCCAGTCCGCCGTCAAAGTCGTTGGCATCAACGATATCGCGCCACTCGAAACTTGCGCGTACCTGCTGCGCTACGACAGTGTTTTCGGTCCTTTACCTCTCCAAGTGGAAACGGGAGATCGCCAGATAACAATTGGCGGTCGCCCCATCCCATTTACCTGCGAACCGGACCTGCGGGCCTTGGATTTACGCGGTGTGGATGTTGTTTTGGAATGCACCGGAAGGGTCAGGGATAGAGACTTTGCAGAAGCAGGCATCGACGCTGGGGCATCGAATATTCTGATTTCCGGCCCGTCCGAGGTCGCCGACCAGACGGTTGTCTTAGGCGCCAACGAACAAGAACTTGGCGATGCGCGGATCGTGTCCAATGCGTCTTGTACGACCAATGCGATCGCCCCCCTCCTCCGCACGATTGATCTAGGGCTTGGAATTTCCAGAGCACATGTCACGACCATTCATTGCTACACCGGGAGCCAACCGACTGTTGACCAGCCCGGTGCCAGTCTTGAAAGAAGCCGTGCTGCTGCTGTCTCAATGGTTCCGACAACAACCAGCGCGCTTAATCAAATCTTTAACGTCTTGCCAGAATTTCACGGACGCCTCAGTGTCAGCGCCGTCCGGGTTCCCTGCATCTCAGTTTCGGCAATCGATGCGACGCTGCAAATCTTGGAAAGGCCCGAAGGTTCTTTTGTCGAGTTCTTGCGCGAAGCCTTTGCAGACTCGACCCTCATTGGTCTGACAGAAGACCCCTGTGTTTCGACCGATTTTCGGAGCCGCCCTGAATCTCTGGTGATCGCCCTTCCCGAAACGCAATCGATCGAACAGCGCCAGCTGCGCGTCTTTGGGTGGTACGACAACGAATGGGGCTTCTCAGCACGCATGCTTGAAATGGCGGAACGCCTCGCGGCGAGAAGCCGGTGATCTGCCGGGAATGACGCACCTCTGAAAGGTTGAAGATGTATTTCAGATGAGGGCCCCGCTCTGTGAGCTATGTCTGAACCTTGGGCAAACCAGCGCAGGCGAGCTGCACGCTGGCACAGGTGCAGCTATCGTTGCGGCCTTTGGAGGTGGCATCGCCTAGTGTTTTGAAACCCCCATATATCCTTTATCTGTTTGAGCCGCCCCCTTTGACGCTGCTCTCCGTCGGGCTGGCCAAGTCCCGAAATGAACCCGGCGATCTCGGCGCGCACTTCTTCCAGCCCTAGCAGTTACCCACGAAAAAAATGCGGCGCAGAGACCTGCGCCGCATTTGCTATTCCTATTCCGCAGCAATCATCTCACCGCGAAAGCGACATCAGACGCGGTCACTCTGCGCGAGTGATCCGCTCCCCTGTCCTGCCATACCACCAGAGACTTCCTCGGTGGCTTCACCCGAAAGCTCCTCGGGCAGTACCAGATTAAGAACGATGGCGATGAGGGCCGCAGGCAGAATGCCCGAAGTCCCTAGGACTTTCAGCGTGCCCGGCAGATACTGAAGCGCATCCGGCTCAAGCTGCAGGCCCAGACCAAGTGACAGCGCGATGGCAAAAATGACCATGTTGCGACGGTTCCAGTTCACATCGGACAGCATCGAGATACCAGCCGCGACCACCATGCCGAACATCACGATGACACCACCGCCCAGCACTTCGATCGGGATCGAAGAGATCACCGCACCGATTTTGGGAACAAGACCGCATATGATCAGAAAAATCGCCCCGATTGTAACGACCATCCGGCTCATCACACCCGTCATGGCGATGAGACCTACGTTCTGACTGAACGACGTATTGGGCAGCGCGCCGAACATGCCCGAGATGGCCGTGCCGATCCCATCTGCATAGGTCGCCCCTTGGATTTCGCGGTCGCTCGCCTCCCGGCCTGCGCCCCCTTTGGTGATCCCGGAAACATCGCCAACAGTTTCGATGGCCGAGACGAAAGACATGGCACAAAAGCCGATGACCGCGGCGGCCGAGAATTCGATGCCAAAGTGTAGCGGGTTCGGCAGCGCAAAGCTTGCCGCTTGACCTACATTGCCAAGATTGACCTGACCAAGCGCAAAGGCGACGACATAGCCAACCAAAAGGCCGATCAGAACGGCCGACACAGAAAGCATGCCGCGGGTAAAGAACTTCAGGCCAAGGGTCACCAAAATCACGGTACCTGCCATGAACCAGTTGAGCCCGGAGCCGTATTCTTCGGTGCCGATTGCAGGCACACCCCCTGCCGCATATTGAACACCGACCTTGACCAGAGCCAGGCCAATCATGGTCACGACCAAGCCAGTGACCAGCGGCGGCAGTGCAAAACGAAGCTTGCCGATGAATAGCCCCAAAAAGGCGTGGAACAGGCCACCGGCGACGATACCCCCCATCAGGACCGCAATCGCGTCCACGCCCTTCCCGGCGACAAGCGGGATCATAATTGGAATAAAGGCAAACGATGTCCCCTGCACGATCGGCAAGCGCGCGCCAATCGGACCTACGCCGATCGACTGAAACAGCGTCGCGACCCCGGCAAAGAACATGGACATCTGTATCATGTAGATCATTTGCGAGAAATCAGGGCTGTTTGAGCCAAAGCCGAAACCTGCAGCGCCGCACACGATGATCGCCGGAGTGACGTTCGATACGAACATCGCCAGCACGTGCTGGATCCCCAGCGGCACCGCTTTTGTGAGCGGCGGGGTGTAATTTGGATCGCGGAGTTGGTCCGGCGTTCCGATGGATGCATCAGACATTATAATTGTCCCTCCCTATGGATGCGTGAGCCGGCGCTTTTTTTGCCGAGTTATTTATTATCGCTCGATGATGAATGGCTCATCGAACCAATGTTCCTCCAGATTTGGCCCCTCGCTGACGCGGTCGACGACCATGAAAAGCCCCGGATCGGACAGCGGACACAAAACCCCGTGCCAGACGTTGCGCCCGATGTTTACGCCCTGCCCCGGCCCAGCAATAAAGGCCCGGGGCGCAACCGGAGCACCGTCTTTATCTTCGGCTAGCACGACCAGATATTCGCCTTCCTGCATCGGCAGAAAAGCTTGGCTGCCCAAAGGATGACGCTCCATCATTTCCATTTTGAAAGGCATGGAGAACGATGTGGATTGAAAGACGCTGACCCCTACGCGACCATCAACGTCGAGGGTCGCCCGATCATGAAAACGTCCGCAACGCCCTTGGTTTATGAACTTGTCGGGCGTGTCTGATGCATCGATCAGTTCTGCTAGCCCCGCAATGGCATCGGAATTAATTGTGGTTGCCGTCAAAACGTTGTTCATGATGCAAACCTCTCAATCAGGCGCAGTTCTGCAATTCGCTCAACCTGTCGGCAGGCTTCGGAGAACTCGGTATCGCGGTCATTTTTGATACGGCGGTGAAATGCCTCAAGAATGCTCGATTTGGTGTTGTCCTTCACGGCGATGATGAAAGGAAAGCCGTGCCGCTCAACGTATTCAGCGTTGAGGTTCTGGAAGGTCTCCCGTTCTTCGTCGGTCAGCAAATCCAGTCCGGCACCCGCCTGTTCGGCGGTGCTTTCCTTTGTGAGGCGCCCGGCTGCCGCCAGTTTTCCCGCCAAGTCAGGGTGGGCAGTCAGCACACCCAGCCGCTGTTCTTCGGATGCGTTACGGAACACACGCGCCAGTGCGTTGTGAATGCCTGCTGCATTGTCATGGGTCGCACCAAGCTCAAGATCAAAGGCACCCTCGGCAATCCAAGGGCTGTGTTCGAACATGCCACCAAATTCCGCGACAAAGGTTCCCCTGTCCATATCAGATGGCGCGGTCCCCTCGGCAGGCGGGTGCAGGCTTGCCCAGTGATCGGCGATCTGTTCCCTTGTGGCGAACCAGACCCCGTCGTGTTTCGCGAAATGTTCCAAGGCGCGCTTCAACGCCATTGCGCGCCCCGGACGCCCGATAAGACGACAGTGCAAACCGATCGAAAGCATCTTGGGCGCACCTTCGGCCCCCTCGGCATAGAGCATGTCAAAGCTATCCTTGAGATAGCTCTCAAACTGATCACCGTTCGTGTATCCCGCTTGAATCGCAAAGCGCATGTCGTTGCAGTCCATCGTGTAAGGCACGATCAACTGGTCCTTACCACCAGCCCGCACCCAGTAGGGCAAATCATCAGCATAGCTGTCGGCGATATAGGCGAAATCGCCCTCCTCGGCGGCAAGGTCCACAGTGTTCATAGAGCAGCGTCCGGTGTACCAGCCGCGCGGGGCCTCCCCCACCACTTCGGTATGGAGGCGGATTGCCTCGCGGATCTGGGCGCGCTCTTCCTGCGGCTCCATATCCTTGTGTTCGATCCATTTCAGACCATGGCTGGCAATCTCCCAGCCCGCCTCCTTCATCGCCTTGAGCTGCTGGGGCGCCCGCATAAGAGCGGTTGCTACACCATAAACAGTAATTGGCGTGTTTTTGAGCAGTTTGTGAACACGCCAGAACCCGGCGCGGCTGCCGTATTCATAGATCGATTCCATGTTCCAATGGCGTTGACCCTGCCAGGGAGCGGCCCCGGTGATTTCCGATAGGAACGCTTCAGACGCAGCATCACCGTGGAGAATATTGTTTTCCCCACCTTCTTCATAGTTCAGCACGATCTGAACGGCGATTTTTGCGCCATTCGGCCATTGCGCCGCTGGTACAGCGCCACCATAGCCGGTCATATCTCTTGGGTAACGTTTCACGCAAATATTCCTTTTCTTCTAAAACCCAACCTAAACAGGAAAAATGGATCTGTTTTTCAAAAAAATTTTAAAGGAGCCTTCTGTTAGTGGAGATTTGTCACTTAAAGGCATTCAGCCTAGAAACAGACAGCGTTTCAGGAGAAGTTAAAAATGGCCGGCTATCTTACAACCCATGTCCTCGACACCGCCCTTGGGTGCCCCGCCGAAGGGCTGAAAATTGAATTGTTTCGCATCAGCGGTGTTGAACGGCATCTGTTGAAAACGCTTACGACGAACAACGACGGGCGCACTGACGAACAAATCCTGCCTGAAGCAGAGTTCGAAGTGGGCGAATATGAACTGGTGTTCCACGCAGGCCCTTATCTGGATGCAAGCGGCACGCCGCCTGAAGACCCCCGGTTTCTAGGCGTCATACCGATCCGCTTTGGGATGTCCGAGCAATCGCACTACCACGTGCCCTTGTTGCTTTCTCCTTTCGGATACTCAACATATCGCGGAAGCTGAGGCTTCGGCCCACTGATTGCTTCGCTAGATTGTCGCGGCGATGCGATCAACCATGAACTCCATGAAAAGGCGCGTTTTCGGGTCCTGTCTACGGCGATGCGTAAATAGGCACGCCATCTGAATCGGCTCGGGAGGCGTCTTTTCAGCGACAGGCACCAAAGCGCCGGTCCGCAAGTGTTCTGCAATTTCGAAAACCGGCTTCATTGCGACGCCATGACCGGCAAGTGCCCAATCGGTGAGCACGTCCCCGTCATCTGACTCATAGCGCCCCGAGACACGAAATCGCTTGGGGCCGTCCGGTGTCGTTAGCCGCCATTGAAATTCGGTCGCCCCCGGAAAGCGAAGGCTCAGGCATTCATGCCCCTCCGCCACCAGCGCGCTTCCGCTGTCGGGCATGCCACGGCGCGCAATATAGTCCGGCGATGCGCAGAGCACCCGCTCCACGTCTGCAATTTTTCGGATGCGCAGATTGCTGTCCTCGGGCTGCCCCAGAAAGAATGCCAAATCCAGACCCTCTGTGGTCAAGTCCACTTTCCGGTCGGACAAACGCAACCTCACGCTGACTTCGGGATAGTTCTTCAAGAAACCCGGGACCTGCGGGGCGATTAACCTACGACCGACACCTAAAGGCGCCGCAACATAGAGCGATCCTTTCAGGTTCTCGGTGATGTTGACGATCTGCGCCTCGGCGCTTTCGACGGCTTCGAGGATTTCAGTCGCCCCGCGGTAGAACGACTTGCCCTGCTCGGTCGGGGATAGACTGCGTGTCGTCCGTTGAAAAAGTCTGACGCCAAGCCGTTCTTCTAATTGTGAAATCCGTGATGACGTAACAGCTGGAGATATCCGCAAATCCCGCCCCGCGGCAGACATGCTGCCCAGTTCATAGACGCGCACAAAAGTGCGGATGTTATCGAAGTAGGACATTATTCTGTCTTTTTTGATGCTGCTTGGTCCTTTACGGCGATACCAGAACAAACCCGTCTCGCCTAGGGTGTTAGAAAATTCGAATCTAAGGAGACCAGCCATGTACGATTTGGCAATTCTGTGGGACTGGATCGCGTTCAGCGTCCGCTGGCTACATGTGATCACTGCAATGGCGTGGATCGGTGCGTCGTTCTATTTTATCGCGCTCGATCTAATGCTTAAACCAAACGACGCCCTGCCCGACGGCGCCTACGGCGAAGAATGGGAAGTACATGGCGGGGGTTTTTATCACACAGTCAAATATCTGGTCGCGCCCGCCCGGATGCCAGAGCACCTGACATGGCACAAATGGCAAAGCTACAGCACTTGGTTGTCAGGGGCGGCGCTCTTGATGATCATCTACTGGGTCGGCGGTGAATTGTTCCTACTCGACCCCACCAAAGCCGATATTTCGCTGTTTCAGGGCATCCTGATCTCCGGCGGCTCCTTAACGATTGGCTGGCTGCTCTATGATGCGATGTGCAAATCCAAATTGGCCGACCACCCCACAGTTCTGATGCTGCTTTTGTTCGTAATCCTTGTGATCATGTCATGGGGATACAACCAAATTTTCACCGGCAGGGCGGCGTTGTTGCATCTCGGCGCTTTCACGGCGACGATCATGACCGCCAATGTGTTTTTCCAGATCATGCCCAACCAACGGGTCGTTGTCGAAGACCTTAAGGCCGGTCGCACACCTGACGCGAAATACGGCAAGATCGCCAAGGTGCGCTCGACCCACAACAACTACCTTACCTTGCCGGTGGTGTTCCTGATGCTGTCGAACCATTACCCGCTGGCATTTGGAACAGAGTTCAGCTGGATCATTGCAAGCCTGATCTTTTTGACCGGTGTCACCATTCGCCACTACTTCAACACGATGCACAAAACCGGTTCCGGTCCGCATTGGACTTGGGCGGTGACCGTGCTGCTTATGGTTTTGATCGCATGGCTTTCCACCATCAGAACGGGGGAGACATGGGAGGACGCAGAAGCCCGAGATCTGACGGCATATGAGCAGGCCTATGCCTCTGCTGAGGGGTTCGAGAGCGCTTACGATACCGTCATCGGCAATTGCTCTATGTGCCATGCCCGAGAACCAGTCTGGGGCAACATGCAGTGGGCGCCAAAGGGGGTCTACCTTGAGACCCCCGGCGACGTTGCGCGTCATGCGGACCAGATCTATCTCCAAGCGGGCGTGAGCCACGCCATGCCCCCGCCAAATGCCGTACAAATGGACGAGGAAGCGCGACGCAATATTGTCGCTTGGGTGCGCGAAGTGCGTAACCAGTAACGCTCCGCATTCCGCATTTATTTCAAAGATTTATCGGCACCGACAGCGCGCGTTCACTACTGCAATTGGCAAAAAACCTTTGGCGCGGCGGCAGGCACCCGGCCATCCGTCACACCAGAGTGCAACGCTGAACGGGCGTCGAACTCAGACGAAGAAGCGTTTGCTGTTTCGTGCGATGTGATCAACGAACAGACGAACCTTTGGATCCTGAAGCTTTTTGTGGGGATACAGGCAGCCAAAAATGGTCGGCTTTGGCGGAGTGTGCGGTAATACCTCGACAAGTCGTCCCGACTTGAGGTGTTCACGCACATCAAAGCGCGGCTTGTTGATGATCCCACGCCCGGCCAGCGCCCAATCGGTCAGTACATCACCGTCATCGGCATCGAACCGACCGCGAACCTCCAGCTTTCGGGGGCCCATATCGGTCTGAAGTGTCCAATAATACTCTGGCGATCTTGGATACCGGAGCAAAAGGCAGTTGTGCGCCTGATCGTGAAGATCGTCAGGCGTCATCGGCGTTCCACAACGCGAAAGATAATCCGGAGAGGCACATAAGACCCGATCGCAATCCGCGAACTTTCGCAGCTTCATCGTGGAATCACTCGGCTCCCCGATGAAGAAGGCGATATCGAGCCCGTCTGCCATGATGTCTACCCGTCGGTCGGACAGCCGCATCCTTATCTCAGTGTCAGGATAGGTTTCAGAGAATTCCGGGACCAAAGGTGCAACTATTCGACGCCCGACCCCAAGCGGTGCCGTGATCCGCAGGGCCCCTCGCGGGGCGTCGGAAAAGCTGGCGACCCGGGCCTCGGCGTTATCCAGCGCCTGCAAAATAGCATGGGCCTCATCGTAAAAAACGGTACCGACCTCTGTCGGGGTTATCGAGCGGGTCGTCCTGTTAAACAGGCGCACGCCGAGATGTTTCTCTAGCTCTTTCAAACGCTTGCTGGCGACTGCTGGCGTCAGCCTCAGGTCCCGCCCGCCCGCTGTGATACTTCCCAAGTCCATCACGCGAACGAAGACGCGCAAGCTTTCGATATAAGACATACAGCGCTCCCTCCTTCCACATAACATGCCCAAGGTCCGATGAATTTTCAACGTTCTGTTGAAAGTATTTAGCGTTTCCGGTGATTTTTTTACCTAAACAACTGTGTCTATCGTAGCGGCGACGATCACAGCCAGACTGGCGATTGGGAGGCACCCCTTGGACTATCAACGCGACATCCGTTTCATTCTCAACGGCACAGACGTGGCGCTGGACGACGTTTCAGCCAGCCAAACGCTTTTGGACTTTCTTCGGCTCGAACGCCGTCTGACCGGGTCAAAAGAAGGCTGCGCCGAAGGCGATTGCGGCGCCTGTACCGTACTGGTGGGCCGGCTTGGCAATGCCGGGCTGGTCTATGAGCCCATCAATGCCTGCATTCGGTTTCTGGCCTCGATCAACGGTTGTCATGTGGTCACGGTCGAGCATCTCTCCGGCCCGAAAGGTCGGCTGCACCCTGTTCAGGAAGCAATGATTGAACATCACGGGAGCCAATGTGGTTTCTGCACGCCCGGATTTGTCATGTCGCTTTATGCGCTCTGGATGCAGGCGCCCGAACCAACATCGCAAGAGGTTGAGACGGCCCTACAGGGGAACCTGTGCCGCTGCACCGGCTATGAGCCCATCATCAAGGCAGCGGTGGCCGTGTCGCGCTATGGCACGCCATCATCGGATCTTCTGAATGCCGAACGCGCGCAGATAACGACGCAACTGCAAGCGCTTCAGCATGGCAGGCGCATCGTCTCCGGACCCAAAGACAACCTGAGCATCATCCCGGCTAACGTGGATGATCTGGCCGATTGCCTTTTGAGCTACCCGAACGCAACCATCGTGGCGGGGTCCACAGACGTCGGGCTTTGGGTGACAAAATTTCTGCGTAAAATCGGGCCCGCGATTTTCACCGGCCATCTGAACGCGCTGAAAACAGTTGAGCGTCAAGGAGGGCAGCTAAAAATCGGGGCCGGGGCCAGCTACACCGATTGTCAGGCCATTCTGTCAGAGCACCTGCCTCATCTTCTCCCCTACTGGAACCGTATCGCGGGATGGCAGGTGCGAAACATGGGCACGGTCGGGGGCAATATCGCCAATGGTTCTCCTATCGGTGATACCCCGCCCGTCCTGATCGCGCTTGGCGCAGAGATCACGCTCCGCCACGGTGCTGCCCGTCGAAACGTGCCTCTTGAAAAGTTCTTTATAGACTATGGCAAGCAGGACCGCGCACCGGCGGAATTTGTCGAGAGCATTCAGGTTCCCCTGCCCGGCCCCGATGATTTGAACGCCGCCTATAAAATCTCCAAACGGCGCGACGAGGATATCTCGTCGGTGGCCGTTGGCATCCATATGACGGTAACCGGAAACGTCATCAGCAATGCCCGCATTGCCTTTGGCGGCATGGCCGCGACACCCAAACGTGCGACGGCGGCAGAAGCTGCGCTGAATGGTCAGCGCTGGACGCGAGAAAACTTCGAGGCCGCCGCAGCAGCGCTGGCCGAGGATTTCGAACCGCTTACGGACTGGCGCGCCTCCGCGGCGTATCGAAAGCTCTCTGCTCAGAATCTTCTGCGCCGTTTTTATCTGGAACAGGATGCGCAAAGCGCCGCTCCCGTTCAACTCATCAACGCTTAAAGCAAGGAGACGCAAAAATGAAAGACAACGTTTCCATTACCGGCACCGCCCACAGCGACCGCATTCATGACAGCGCGTCAAAACACGTCACGGGCGCGGCAGACTACACCGACGACATTACGCTGCCCGAAGGCACGTTGCATGCCTATCTAGGTGTCTCGGATGTTGCCCATGCGACGCTTTTGGACATCGACTATACCGATGTTCTGGCAACTCCGGGCGTGATCGGCATCCTAACCGCCGAGGATGTGCCAGGCGTCAACGACCTAAGCCCCACGGAACTGAATGATGAGCCAGTTTTCCCCACTGATTTGATTCAATTTCATGGCCAACCCCTGTTTGCGGTGATCGCAGAGACACGGGACATTGCGCGCCACGCCGCAGAAAAAGCCAAGATCAACTGTGATGTTTTACCCCATGCGCTTGATCCCATTCAGGCGCAACAGGCGGGATACCCACACGTCACCGCTCCGTTGAAACTCGAACGCGGCGATGTCGATGGGGCGTTTGAAACCGCCAGCAATCGGATCAAGGGCAGGATCGCTGTAGGCGGACAGGACCACATGTACCTCGAAGGGCATATCGCCTTGGCCATTCCCGGGGAAGACGATGATATCATCGTGCATTCCTCCACGCAGCACCCCTCCGAGGCGCAGCATATGGTGGCTCAAGTTCTCGGCGTGCCCTCGAATGCGGTTGTGGTGAACGTGCGCCGCATGGGCGGCGGGTTCGGCGGCAAGGAAAGCCAGATGAACCTGTTCTGCGCTGTTGCCGCAATGGCGGCGAAAAAGTGGAACCGCGCCGTGAAGATCCGCCCCGACCGGGACCAAGACATGACGGCTACGGGGAAACGCCACGATTTTGTAATCGATTACGATGTGTCTTTCGACGCAGCGGGACGCATCGAAGCGGTGAATGGCAGCTTTGCTGCACGGTGCGGTTTTTCATCCGACCTCTCGGGCCCCGTGACCGACCGTGCCCTCTTTCACGCCGATAACGCTTATTTTTACCCGAATGTGCGGCTTGAAAGCCATCCGATGAAGACCAACACAGTCTCCAACACGGCTTTTCGTGGCTTTGGCGGCCCGCAGGGTGTGGTGGCGGCTGAACGAATTATCGAAGAGATCGCCTATGCCACAGGCCAAGATCCACTGGACGTGCGCAAGGCGAACTTCTACGGCGGCGAAGGGCGAGACATCACGCCCTATCATCAGAAAGTCGAAGACAGCATTCTCGAACGGCTTGTCGAGGAGTTGGAAACCACCTCCGACTACCGCCAGCGCCGAAAGGATATCATTGCCTTCAATAAGACCTCGCCGGTTCTTAAAAAGGGGATTGCGCTGACCCCGGTTAAGTTCGGGATCTCCTTCACGGCGACGTGGTACAATCAGGCCGGCGCATTAGTACATGTCTATAACGACGGGTCGATCCACCTGAACCATGGCGGCACCGAGATGGGTCAGGGGTTGAACACCAAGGTGGCACAGATTGTCGCCGAGGCGTTTCAGGTCGATTTTGAGCAGATCAAGATTACCAAAACCACCACTGAGAAAGTGCCGAACACGTCAGCGACTGCCGCCTCCAGC
This sequence comes from Sulfitobacter sp. LC.270.F.C4, assembly GCF_032922545.1. Lineage (NCBI taxonomy): Bacteria > Pseudomonadati > Pseudomonadota > Alphaproteobacteria > Rhodobacterales > Roseobacteraceae > Sulfitobacter > Sulfitobacter sp. LC.270.F.C4. Next base: position 3,080,505 of record NZ_CP136692.1, read on the forward strand.
GGAACCGACCTGAACGGCATGGCCGCGCTCAACGCGGTAGAACAGATCAAGGCGCGGCTCGTCGAATTTGCGACAACAACTTGGGATGTTCCTGCAGAAGAGGTGAGTTTCCACGCCAATAAAGTGTTCATCGGCAAAGAAATCCTGACTTTTGATGCATTTATCAAACAGGCCTATCTCGCCCGCGTGCAGCTTTCGGCGGCTGGATTCTACAAGACACCAAAGATCCACTGGGACCGCAGCAAAGGCCAAGGGCGCCCGTTCTATTACTATGCCTATGGCGCGGCATGCTCTGAGGTGACAATCGATACGCTGACGGGCGAATATCGTGTTGAGCGCACAGACATCCTGCATGACGTGGGCCGGTCCCTTAATCCGGCACTTGATCGGGGTCAGGTTGAGGGCGCCTTCATCCAAGGCATGGGCTGGCTCACAACCGAAGAGTTATGGTGGGACAATGCCGGACGACTGCGGACCCATGCGCCCTCTACATACAAAATTCCCCTCGCTTCCGACCGCCCCCGCATATTCAACGTGAACCTCGCCGACTGGTCGGAGAACCGCGAACTGACCGTGAAGCGCTCCAAGGCGGTAGGAGAGCCGCCCTTCATGCTTGGCATTTCGGTGTTCGAAGCGCTGTCGATGGCCGTCGCTTCGGTGGCCAACTACCGCGCGTGTCCGCGTCTTGATGCGCCGGCCACGCCGGAACGGGTGTTGCTGGCTGTGGCACGGTTGCAGGCCGAGGGGTGAACCATGTCGAATAACGCCGTTTCTTTGGATGAATTTCTTGCGGCACATGCATCGGTCATTCGCGTCGCACTGACCCGCGTACGTGGCTCCTCCCCCCGGAACGAGGGAACTGAGATGTTTGCCTCTGCCCAAGGGCTTTGGGGAACGATAGGCGGTGGCCAGCTGGAATTTCTGGCCATCCAAGCAGCGCGGGACATGCTGCAGAGTGGAGATTTGGTGCGAGAGTTGGACGTGCCGCTTGGCCCTGAGATCGGCCAATGCTGCGGGGGAAGGGTCGAAATCCGCCTGACACGGATGCGGTCATCAGACAAGCGCGCCGCAGCGGACCGGGCTCGCGAGACAAAAGCCGCCCTGCCTCAGGTCTATGTCATGGGGGCCGGTCATGTCGGGCGGGCCTTGGCCGACCTGTTTCAACATTTGCCCGTCAGATGCATCCTGATTGACACCCGAACCGAGGAGATCGCTCTCAATACGGCAGCGGTAGAGACCCGTATCAGCGTGCTGCCAGAGGCCGATATCTGGAGCGCGCCAGCAGGCAGTGCCTTTATCGTTCTGACCCATGATCATGCGTTAGACTTTCTGCTGACCTCCGCCGCGTTGGAACGGGGTGATGCCTTGTACGTCGGTCTGATCGGCTCAGCGACCAAGCGCGCAAAATTTAAAAACTGGGCGCGCATGCACTGCGACGGCCAAACGATCGAAGATTTGAATTGCCCCATTGGGGCATGCGGTAGCCGCGACAAGCGGCCCAGCGTCATTGCAGCCTTCGTGGTTGCCGAGGTGATCGCTGAATTGACCACTGAAACTGCCGCAACCGCCCCGATCGGGGCAATAGAAGCGCCCCATGGGCGCGCATATCTGGGCCGAACGGGGAGACTGGCCTGATTGGCCAGAGGCGTTCCGCCCTATCAGTGGAGGAGACCGTCATGGACGGGAGGACTTTTAACTACAAGCTGTTTGCACGCAGCGATTTCAACGCTTTTTGGGCGTTATTTACCGACAACCTTGTGAACTTGCTGATCCTGACTGGCGTTTGCCAGTTCGTGTTTCAGATGCCACCCGAGATCGTTTTTGGCCGCATCGTACCCGGCGCGGCCATCGCCATTTTGGCCGGTGTTGCGGTCTATACCTATATGGCCAAATGGGCAGCCAACAAACAGGGCAAAGACGTGACCGCCCTGCCCTATGGCATCTCGACACCCGTGATGTTCGTCTATCTGTTCGGAGTCATCGGGCCAATCTACTGGGCCACGAACGACCCGTTGCTGGCATGGCAGGTCGGCATCGGGGCTGGCTTCATGGGCGGTGTCGTCGCTGCACTTGGGGCTATCGTCGGGCCGTGGTTGAAAGAGATCACGCCGCGCGCGGGCATGCTGGGCACCCTATGCGGCATCGCGCTTGTGTTTATCGGCTCGGTGCCCTTGGCGCAGATTTTCGAAAGCCCGATCATCGCCTTCACGTCGTTGTTGTTCATCCTATGGGGGCTGATCGGACGGTTTCGCCTTCCGGGCAACTTGCCTGCCGGTCTGGTGGCAATCGCTGCGGGTACAGTGATCGCCATTGTCTTGGGGGAGTCCAAAGTTGACGTGAGCGGAATCGGGTTCTACCCGCCGGTTCCCTACATCGGCGATCTGCTTGCCGGCATTCAGTACCTGTTCGCGAACCCTGAACTGTTCCTCGTGCTGATCCCGGTGCAGATCTACAACTTCATCGAAACCATGAACAACGTGGAATCTGCGGAAGCGGCAGGCGACCACTATCCGGTCGGTCTGTGTCAGGTTACCGATGGGGCGGGCACGATGCTGGGCGCACTCTTTGGATCGCCCTTTCCGACGACTGTCTACATCGGCCATCCCGCCTACAAACGGCTTGATGCACATGCGGGCTATATCATTGGTGTTGCTGTCGTCATCGCCGCTGCCGCATTTGTCGGGCTCTTGTCGTTCCTTGCGGGTCTGATCCCGGTTGCCGCGGCCGCACCGGTCTTGGTCTTCGTATCCGTCAGCCTGATCACCAATACGGCATGGGCGGTAAAGCCGATGCATATGGCCGCCGTGTCCTTCGCCATCCTGCCGCATATCTCGGCCTTCTTGGTGACCAAATGGGGTTCGTTGATGAATGCCCTGCGCAGTTCCGGCGTTGAGGGTCTGCCATCTTTGGGTGACGAAGCGCTCACCGCTGCGCTTTTGATGGAAGGCGCGCATTACGAAGGCCATCTGGCGCTTAGTCAGGGGGCGATTATCACCGGACTTATCTGGGGTGCGATCGTCGCTGACATCATTGACGGCCGCTTCAAAATGGCAGGCGGTTTTGCAATCGCAGCGTCTTTGATGTCGTCGGTCGGGATCATTCATTCCTACAAGCTGCAACTGCCGCAGCTGGACCCGATCACCATAGGCTACTTGATCGTCGGCGCCTTCATGTACCTATATCCGTTGGTCGCACCGAAAGAGGACCTAGAGCACCGCATTGTTGTGCCCGATGAGCCAGACTTCATGGACGAAGATATGCCCGCCCATCAGGCGTAACCAAACGATGGGCGGCAGGTCGCCGCCCCTCTAAACTCTTCCCTAGATTTGAGAAACCTATGACCCAAAAACTGCTTCGCGGTCGCCTGTTGACCTTTCACCGCGCGCCGCAAGATGGCTCTGATACCCAAGCTTACACCTACCTTGAAGATGCCGGTTTGTTGATCAGCGATGGCATCATTCAAGGCAGTGGTCCCTTGGACAGTATATTGGCCAAAGCCCCCGATGTGCCGATCACGGATCACCGCCCTCATTTGATGATGGCAGGTTTCATCGACACCCATATTCACTTTCCGCAGGTGCAGGTGATCGCCTCATGGGGTTCGCAACTGCTGGACTGGCTCAACAATTACACTTTCCCGGAAGAAACGCGCTTTGCCTGCGAAGACCACAGTCACCGCATGGCACAGGCGTTCTTTGACCAGTTGGTTGCGCATGGCACGACCAGCGCCGCCGCATATTGTTCGGTTCACAAGACCTCGGCGGATGCTTTTTTCTCAGAAGCGACGCGGCGCAATTTGCGGATGCTGGGCGGTAAGGTCTTGATGGACCGCAATGCGCCAGCCGATCTTCTCGACACGCCGCAGAAAGGGTATGATGAAACAAAGGCGTTGATCTCCGAATGGCACAGCAAAGGCCGGAACGGCTATGTCATAACGCCCCGGTTCGGCATCACGTCATCGCCAGAGCAGATGGAAACGGCGATGGCGCTCGGTGCGGAGCATCCTGACTGCCACATCCAGACGCATTTGTCCGAAAACAAAGATGAAATCGCCTTCACCAGAGAGCTCTATCCGCAGGCGCGTGATTATTTGGATGTGTACCAGTCCTACGGCCTGTTGCGGGACAACACACTGTTAGGGCACGCCATTCATCTCGAACCTAGAGAGGTTGACGCGCTGGCGGAAACCGGCGCGCATCCCGTGTTCTGCCCCACTTCGAACCTTTTTCTCGGCAGCGGTCTGTTTGATCATCCCAACCTAACTGCGCGTGGCGTTCAGAGCGGGATTGCGACGGACGTGGGCGCGGGCACAAGCTATTCGATGCTCCAAACCCTGAAGGAGGGCTATAAAGTTCTGCAGCTACAGGGGCAATCTATGCATCCGCTCCAAGCTTTCGATTGGGCGACACGAGGCAACGCCAATGTTCTGGGTCTGGAGGACAAAATCGGTACGTTGGCATCGGGAACAGAGGCAGACGTTGTGATCTTGAACTCATCTGCCACAAGCGCGATGGCCCTGCGCATGGAGCGCGCCGAGAGCCTCGCGGAGGAGTTGTTCGTGCTGCAAATCATGGGGGACGACCGCGCTGTCGAAGAAGTCTACGTGAGTGGCGTTGCTCAAAAAGCTTGCCAAGACCGGCCTGCAGGGGTGGTCCGCTTCAGTGGGGGGATTACCGCCTAGCGCCTCGCGCAGGTTCTGCCGATTGATCGCGATTTACCGCAGCCTGCCCTTATGTTTGGCGAAGGGCTCGGGGCTGCGGGTCTCGTTCCTGCATGCAAAGCAAAACAGCGCTTTGCCGAAATGCTCACCGGCGTGGTTCAGCCGCAGAAGGAACACGACGTCATGCCGCCCGCTCGCACCTGACATGGGTGTCGCGCAACTCCCGGAGCTCTTGCGGGCCTTTGACGCAGCCTTCCCGCACATCCGGACAGCGCGGCGCGAAAAGGCACCCGCGGCGTGCGGCAAACGGGTCCGCCGCCGCCGCGCCCAGCTTTTGTTCCGGCAGCCCTACCTGTGGGTCCGGCAACAAGGTCGCGGCAAGAAGGGCACGTGTATAGGGATGGCAGGGATTTTCGAAAAGTGTATCGGTTCCGGCTTCTTCAATCTTTTGCCCAAGGTACATGACAGCCACGTGGTCGGCCAAATGCTCGACCACGGCCAGATTGTGGCTGACGAAAACCATCGTGAGGCCAAGCTCTTTCTTGAGCGAAAGCAGCAGATTGATGATCTGCGCCTGTACCGAGACATCAAGTGCCGAGGTAGGCTCGTCACAGATCAGCACACGTGGGCCGAGGATGAGCGCGCGGGCGATGGCGACACGCTGCCTTTGCCCGCCCGAAAGCTCGCCGGGATAGGCATCGGCCAATCGCGCGGGCAGCCCCACCAGATCGAGCATTCGCTTGACCTCGGCGTCGACATTTGTGCCGCCGTGCAGGCGCAGCGGCTGGCCGACGAGGGTCTGAATGCGCTTGACCGGGTTGAGCGAGGCATTGGGGTTCTGAAACACCGGTTGGATCAGCCGCACGCGGTCGGCCACCGGCATGGCGCCGATCTTCTGGCCCGCGATCTCGACCTCGCCTTGGTCTGGCTGCAACAGGCCCAGCATAATGCTGACCGCCGTGCTTTTGCCGCAACCGGATTCGCCGACGAGCCCAAGCGTTTCGCCCTCGGACACCTCAAGCGACAGGTCGTTGACCGCCACCAGCTCCTCGGTCGGAGCGAACATGCCGCGGCGCAGACGGTAGGCTTTGCGGATGTTGGTCATTCGGATCATGGGGGGCGTCATGCTGCCACCTCCGCTGCCTTGACACATTCAACGAAATGGCCGGGACCGGTGTCGACGCGCGGCACCGGGTCATTGATGCAGCCCGGTCCCGCAAGGGCGCAGCGGTCGCGAAAGGCGCAGCCCTGCATTGTGCCGATCAGCCCCGGCACGCGCCCCGGAATGGCGGGCAATTCGCTCCCGCGCGGGGTGACGCCCGGCACCGGGATCGCAGCAAGTAGGCCTTGGGTATAGGGGTGGCGCGGCGCGGCAAAGAGGTCAGCGGCGGGCGCGCGTTCGGCGATGCGTCCGGCGTACATCACCGCGACATCGTCAGCGATGGCCGCGACCACGCCCAGATCATGCGTGATTAGCAAAAGCGATAGGCCAAGATCGCTTTGCAGCTCGCCCAGAAGCGCCAAGATCTGGGCTTGAATGGTTACATCCAGCGCGGTCGTCGGCTCGTCCGCGATCAGCAGTCCGGGCCGCCCCATGAGCGCCGAAGCGATCATGATGCGCTGGCGTTGGCCGCCGGAGAACCCGTGCGGATATTGCGTCAGGCGCGCCGCCGGATTGGCGATGCCCACGCGGTCGAGCATCTCGATGGCGCGGGTGTCAGCGTCCTTACGGCTCAGCTTTTCGTGGCGCACGACGCCTTCGGTCAGCTGTCGCCCGATGGTCAGCGTCGGGTTCAGCGCGCTGGTCGGATCCTGAAAGATCATCGCAACGTCACGGCCACGCAGCTTTGCCAGCTTGCCATCGGTCCTCGTGGTCAGGTCCTGACCCGCCATCTGAAAGCGGTCGGATGTGACCTTGGCGTAGCGCGGCAGCAGTCCCATGATCGAGGTCGCGGTCAGCGATTTGCCGCAGCCCGACTCGCCCACAAGGCAGAGCGTCTCGCCCTTGGCAATTTGCAGATCCACCCCGCGAACCGCGTTCAAGATGCCCCGGTCGGTGGGGATCGAAACGCGCAGGTTGCGAATATCAAGCATCATCTCGGTCATTTCCGTGCAGGTCCCGTTATATCGCGCAGTCCGTCGCCAAAGAGGTTCACAGCCAGCACCAGCAGACAGAGCGCCGATCCGGGAAGGGCGATCAGCCACGGATCAAACAGAATATTGTCGCGACCCTCGGAAATCATCAGCCCCCAGCTTGGCGTCGGTGGGCGCACCCCCAGCCCGAGGAAGGAGAGCGCGGCTTCCAGAAGGATCACGTTTGCGACCTCCAGCGAGACGACGACAAGGATCGTGGCGCGCATGTTGGGCAGAATCTCGAGGAATAGGATGCGGGTTCGGCTCGCCCCGATGGCCCGCAGGCCCATGATGAATTCCTGATGTCGAAGGCTTTGTGCGGCAGCGCGGGTGACGACGGCGAACCGATCCCAGAGCAGCAGACCCAGAACCGTGATCAGCGTGATCAGCGACGCGCCGCCAAGTGCCACCGCCGCCAGTGCGATCAGCACGATGGGCAGCGACAGCCGGGTTGTGATGGCAAAGCTGATAACCATGTCAATCCAGCCGCCAAAATAACCTGCAAGAAGGCCCAGCGTGATGCCGATGGCACCCGAGACGAGGATAACCCCCAGCCCCACACCCAGAGACACCCGCGCGCCATAGATCAGGCGCGACAGGTAGTCGCGGCCAAGGTGATCGGTGCCCAGAAGGTGTTCGGGCACGGAACGGTCATGCCAGAACGGCGGCAGAAGGCGGCGCGTCAGGTCCTGCGCGATCGGGTCATGCGGGGCGAGCAACGGCGCCAACAGCGCGATCAGAATGATCCCCGCCAGCAGCGTGCCGCCAATCAGCGCCCCGGTATTGCCGCGCATCTTGCGCCAAAGGCTGGGCCGTGCGGTTTCCATGGTGACTTCGGACATCAGGAAGCCCCCCGCAGGCGCGGATCAAGTACAGCGTTTAGAATGTCGGCCAGTGTGGTCAGAACGACGTAGAGCAGCGACAGGATCAGGATAATCGCCTGCATCACCGGCAGGTCACTGCGCAGCAGCGATTCCCAAGCCAGCCGCCCCAGCCCGTTCAGCGCAAAAACGCTCTCGATCACGATGGACCCGGACAGAAGCTGGCCCAGTTGCACGGCCGCCAGCGATACCAGCGGCAGCACCGCGTTGCGCAGCGCGTGGCGTGAAATCACCAAGTGCATTGGCAGCCCTTTGGCTTTGGCCGCTCGGACGTACTCTGTGGCCAGCACATCGATCATGCCCGAGCGGGTGATCCGCATAAGTTCTGGAATGGCGTAATAGCTCAGCACGATTACCGGCAGGATGTAGCCCTGCCACGTGTCCGCACCTGAAATCGGCACCATGCCGTACCAGACGCCGAAGACGACGATGGCCATGAGCCCCAGCCAGAAGCTCGGGATCGCCTGTCCCGAGACGGCGATCACCAGCGCGAGGCGGTCAATCCAGCCATTCGGCCTCAGCGCCGCCGCGACGCCCAAGGGCACGGCGATCACCAAGGCAACGATGAAGGAGACGAACCCCAACGTCAGGGTGACGCCGACACGGTTGCCGATGATTTCGGTCACCGGCACGTTGAAATAAATGCTCTGCCCCAGATTTCCGGTCAGCGCGCTGCCGATCCAATCGAGATATTGCACAATCAGCGGCCTATCGAAGCCATAGGCGATACGGACCGCCTCGGCGTCCTCGGCCCTGCCGCCGGAGCCCGCGATGGCAATCGCCGGGTCGCCCGACAGGAACATCAGCCCGAAGCTCAGCGCTGAAACGGTCAAACAGACCAGCAGCGCCACGGCCAAGCGTTTGGAGATGAAAGAGAGCATCGGTCTTTCCATTAATAGGGGCCGGACAGTGGGGAGCGGTCCGCCCGGCCCTGTTCCGCAGGAGGGGTCAGCCTATTTCCAGCTGGCCGCCCACCAACGGGCGAACTCGTCGGGGTGCGGGGTGAAGTTCAGATCGTTGGACAGCCCGTAGTTGACGTTGAAGTTGTACATCGGCATCCAATAGGCCTCGTCCGCGACCTTCTTGACGGCCTTGGCGTAGTTCTCGGCGCGCACCTCGCGGTCGGATGCGGTATCGGCCTCGGTCAGCCATTCAGCCAGTTCGGCGTCCTGCACAAGATCGTCCGCGCCGCCGCCAAAGAAGTTCGACAGGATAAACGCCGTGTCGCCAATGCCGTAGCTGCCCCAGTTCGAAAAGAACGCCGGAAGCTCCTTGGCGCGCCACTTGCCGATACCCGAGGAATATTGCTGTTCGTTCAACTCCAGCGTCACGCCGACATTCGCGAGGTCCGCAGCCACAGCCTCGGCCGTCGGGCGGGGCATGGCGGCAAACACCATTTCCATCTCGAAGCCGTCTTCATAGCCTGCTTCGGCCAACAGAGCCTTGGCTTTCTCCGGGTCGTATTCATAGGCCGCAACGTCCTGCGCGCACCCGAATTGGGCCGGGTTGCAGGGGGTATTCAGCACCTCGGAGGCGCCGCCCGCGAAAGCTTCGACAATCGCGCCTCGGTTGGTGGCATGGATTAGCGCCTGACGTACCTTCTTGTCGGCAATCGGCGTGTCGCCTGCCATCGCTTCTGGAGCAAAACCCACATATCCGATGCGCATGATCGGCGCGCTGATGATTTGAACCCGGCCTTCCAGACGCGACGCCTGATCCGGGGGAATGCGCCAGATCCAGTCAAGCGAGCCCGACATCAGCTCGGCATACTGGGTGTTCATTTCGGGGATGGTACGGACGGTGATCTTGTCGATGGTCGCGCCACCCTTGGGGCTGCCGGCGTAGTGATCTTCGAACCGCTCCATCTCGTATCGAATGCCCGGCTCTTGGCTCACCAGCTTGTACGGCCCGGTGCCGATCGGCGTGGCGGCTATCCCGGCAGACCCGTTTTCAGCAAAGAACTCATGCGGATAGATCGGAAGCGCATCGGCCAGCATCTCGACCGCGCCGGCAAAGGGCTTGGACATATTGATGCGCACCTTGTAATCGCCCAGCATCTCGACGTTGTCGATCCAGTCGACCGAAATCGAATAGCGGGTGCCGTATTCCGGGGTGATCACGGTGTTGAGCGTTTCGACCACGTCGGCGGCGGTGAAATCGGCGCCATTGTGGAACTTCACACCCTGACGCAGAGTGAACTCCATCGTCAGCGGGCCGGTGAATTCCCAAGATTCCGCCAAGGCGGGCACGATCTCTCCCGTGTCGAGGTTCTTGTAAAGCAACCCGTCATAGATGTGCCGCGCGAGGATCAGGCCCTGACGACCGGCGATCTTATAGGTGTCAAGCGGCTCGGGTTCGGCGGCGAAGGCCACGTTGAGCGTATTGGATGCCTTGTCGGCCAATGCGGGCGTGCCCAGCATCAGCGCTGTGCTGGCGGCAAGCGCCGCCATCCCGGTGAAACGTTTTCTAGATACAGTTTGAATCATGGGTCTCTCTGTCGGTTGAGTGAAGTGAAGAAAGGTGGTGCCGGTTTTCCGGTTCTAGGAAGGCTGCTTTGCGCCCCGCGTGATGTCGGCCAGTGTCTCGCCCGCGCGCAGGCGTTCGAGAATCCCGACCTCGTCTTCCTGCATCTTGCGGGCGCGCGCCGCGTGGTTTGCGGCCTGTTTCTTGTCCAGCACGACAACGCCGTTTTCGTCGGCGAGGATCATGTCGCCAGGCCGGACGGAGACACCGCCACAGCCCACGGTCACGTTGAAGTCGCCGCCAAGCCGGCGCGGCTTGGTGGTGATTGGCGAGCGACCGCGGCACCAGACGGGGAAGTCTTCGTGCTCTATGGCGGACCGGTCGGTGACAAAGCCATCAATCACCGCGCCCACCACGCCGCGCGCCTTGGCGGCGGCGGTGGTAACCGCGCCCCAGCAGGCATGGCGCAGATCGCCGCAACGGTCGATGACAATGACCTGACCGGGTTTCGCGGCAGAGAGTGCATCGGTGAGCATCGCGCCATCGTCGCCTTGTATGCGCACGGTCAGCGCCGGGCCAAATACCCGACGGCCGGGCAACAGCCCCTGCAGCGACGGCGCCATGAAGCCGGTTTCAAGGAAATGGCCCAGCGTCGCCGTTTCGATGTCCGAGAGGTCGAGTTGGGATGTCATGCTCTGTCCTGTCGCCTGTTTTCTAGGAAAAGGATGGCGGCGAGAGAGCTAATGGGTCAAATAGCCGGGAGTTATGACAGGCATAACCCCCGGGCCGGGATGCGGTGCTCAGACCGCCGCGGTGACGATGAATTCCACCTTGTAGTCAGGCGTGGCCAGTTTGGCCTCGCCACAAGCGCGCGCGGCCGGATTGGCAGGATCAATCCATGCGTCGTAAACCGCGTTCATCTCTTGGAAATCTGCCATGTCGTCCAGCCAGATAATAACCTGCAACAGCTTGGATTTACTGCTGCCTGCCTCATCCAGCAGGCGGTCGATGGCATTCAGGCAGTCCTGGGTTTGGGTGGCGACATCCGCACCGGCGGTGCCGACTTGGCCGGCGAGGTAGACGGTGTTGTTGTGAATGACGGCCTGGCTCATGCGCGGGCCTGGGTGCAGTCGTATGATGCTCATGCTTTTCGCTTTCCGATTAAATGAGCGGCAAGCCTATCCGACGGCGGGCGAAGCGCACAGTTGCGCCACATAGGCGCTGTCAATCACAGGCATTCGCATTGACTATGTGGCCAGTGACCAAAAATAGGGCATTCTCAGCCAACCCGAACAAAATCGAGTCGCCCCCATGATCACCCAATCGCAATCCGACCTGAACTGGAACCTGCTGCGCATGTTCTACATGATTGCGAAAGAGCAGAGCATCACCAAGGCGGCCAGGCAGCTGGGCCTAAGCCAGCCTTCGGTCAGCAATGCGCTGCAAAAGCTCGAAGCACAACTCGATTGCCAGTTGGTCTTCCGCGACAGCCGCCATTTCGAACTGACGACACGCGGCGACAAGATTTTTCAGGAATGCCGCGATATCTTTCACAGTGCCGAGCGGATCAACCTTCTGGTGCGCAATGCTGAAGAAGAGGAACGGGGGCAGGTCCGGTATCAGATCATCAGCAATCTGGTGTCACCGATGTTGGACGAGTTGCTGCGGCTTTATCATCAGCGCTATCCTTCCGTGGCCTTTCAAAGCGAGGTCCAGAACAGCCAGTCCATCGTCCGCTCGATCCAACAGGGGCGCGGCACGATCGGATTTTGCCTCTTGGCCAAACCGTTGGTCAATCTGCCGTCGATCCGCCTATTTCGAGAAGAGTTCCTTGTCTTCTGCGGTGCCGAGCATCCGCTCTTCGGGCAGGAGACCGTGGCACTGCGGGATCTCAGGCACGAGCCCTTCATCAGCTTCGCCTGCGCCACCGAAGGCATGGGGCTCGAGCCGATGTCGGTTCTGCGCGAAGGCACCCGGCTGGGCAGCCGCATCAACGGGCTGAGCACCAACATCGAAGAGGTTCGCAGGATGATCGTGGCCGGCCTTGGCGTTGGCATCCTGCCGCTGATGACCGCGCAGGACGACATCCGGCGCGGCGATCTCTGGCCGCTCAAGATCACCGATGAGGCCATCGGCGCCGATGTCTATCTCGTGCATGCCCCGAGAGAGAAGCTGTCGCCCTCGGAGCAGAAATTCGTCGATATCGCGGAGGAACTACTGGCGCTTTACCCCGATATGGCGTGATCGCGCGCTAGGTTGGCCGCAGCCAAGTCCTGAAGCGCCATGCCTGCGGATTTGAAAACGGTGCGTGCTGTGTCATCCCTCCGGCCCGGATGCGCCCTTTGGCACAATTCGGCCAGATCGGCACGGATGTGGCCCGGCGTGATCTGCCCTGCGTCCAGCGGCTGAGCAAGGTCACCCGCCAGCGAGGCCCCGGCGCGCAGATCAACGAACAGCTCCGCCTGCGTGATCGCCTGATCGTCGCTTTCGCGCATATCACCCTTAAAGGCACCAATCAGGTCAAGGTGACTGCCGGGTTTGAGCCAGTGGCCATGGATGATCGGCGCTGTCGAGGCGGTGACTGTGCTGGTCACATCCGCGGCTCGGCACGCCACTTCGAGGTCACGCGCGGCTTGCGCAGGCAGACCCTGTGCGCGGAGCGCTTCGGCGACAGCCACCGCCTTTTCGCGGCTGCGCCCCCATATCGACACCGTTGTGTAAGACCGCACCGCACAATGCGCCGCCGCCACGGCGAGCGAAAGCTGCCCGGTGCCGACGATCAGCAAATGACGGGCGTCCTTACGTGCGAGGAAATCCGCCGCCAGTGCCGAGGCCGCCGCCGTGCGCCGCGCGGTCAATGCGTCGCCATCCAGCGCCACCTGCATCTGTCCGGTTTCGCCATTAAACAACAGATACCCTGCATTGATCGTCGGGCACCCTTTGGCGGCGTTGCCGGGAAAAAAGGTCACCACCTTGACGCCGATGCTTTCACCCGGAACCCATGCGGGCATGATCAGAAGCGAGGCTTCGCTGCCATCGGGCTGAGCGATGCTCAGCACCTGCCGGTCCGGGGCCTGCACCGCGTTGCCGCAGTACCAGTCGCGCAATTGCCCGATCAGATCGGGCCAGCCCAGCGCGGCTTCAAGCGCCTCATGTCCGATCAATGCGCTCATCGATCGGCCCGATTGACGACGGCATGCAGCAAGATATTCAGCCCGGCGACGAAATTCTCGGGCGTGCAATCTTCTTCGTTATTGTGGGTGATGCCGTTTTCGCAGGGCGTGAAGATCATCGCGGTCGGGCAATGGGTGGCAAGGAAATAGGCGTCATGGCCTGCTTGGCTATGGATATCCCGCCAGTTGAAACCCATTCGGATCGCCTCATCGCGGATGCCGTCGATCATCTCGTGATCGAAGATGTCGCCACCCCATTCCCATTCATCTTCGATCTGCGCCTCGCAACCACAGCGCGCAGCGGATTCATAAAGCGCACGGCGCATCTTTTCCGCCATCGCACGGGTCGTGATCGGATCGGGGTGCCGGACGTCGCAAACCGCCTCGGCCTTGTCCGACAGGATGCCCGGTTTATTGGGCCAGGCGGTCAACCGTGCGGCGGTGGCCTTGCCGTCATGAACCGCGAAATCCCAGCCAATGTCGTCCACCGCCGTCAGCCAGCGCGCCCCTGCCGCCAGTGCGTTCTTGCGCAGATCCATCGGCGTCGGCCCGGTGTGCGAGGTCTGGCCCTTGAAAGACGCCCGCATGCCGCGCACAGGGTAACCGCCGGTGACGATTCCGACCTGCCTATTTTCTGCGTCAAGGATCGGCCCCTGCTCGATATGCAGCTCGAAATAGGCGTCGATCTCCCCCGCATTGCAGGCGCGGTCGCCCTTGTAGCCGATCCGCTCCAGCTCATCCCCAAAGCGCGCGCCATCGTCGCCGACTAGGTCATGCACCCAATCGATATCGTATTTTCCGATGAAACAACCCGACGCGACCATCGGCGGCGAGAACCGCGCGCCTTCCTCATTGGTCCAATCGACAACGACGATAGGGCGTTTGGTGACATGGCCCGCATCGTTGAGGCTGCGGATCACTTCCAGCCCGGCCAGCACGCCTGCGATGCCATCAAAGCGCCCGCCGTTAATCTGGGTGTCGAGATGGCTGCCGATCAGGATCGGCGGCAGGTCGTTATCGGTGCCGTCGCGGCGACCAAAGATATTGCCGACGGCGTCCACCTCGACGCTCAGCCCTGCCTCTTCGCACCAGCTACGAAACAGGTCTCGCATGGCTTGGTCGTCATCGCTCAGCGTCAGGCGCGACAACCCGCCCGGGCGGCCTTTGCCGATCTCTGCCGAGGCTTCAATGGTCGACCAGAACCGATCGAGGTCAACGCGGGTATCGGGAGTTATTGACATGAGAAACTTTCTTTCTTGAGAGCCGGGATCAGAACAGGAGGCCCGGAAGATCGGTAATTAGAGCAGGAAACAGGACAAGAAGCAGCAACACGCCGACCATCACGCCAAGCAGCGGCACGAGGTATTTAAACGAGTCGCTAAGCGGAATTTGCCCCACACGACAGGCGGCCATCAGGTCAATGCCAAGCGGTGGGGTGTTCGCGCCGATGGCAAGGTTGATGGTCAGCAAAATGCCAAAGTAGACGGGGTCGATACCGTAGTGGCCAAGGATTGGCAGGAAGACCGGCGCGAGGATCAGAATGATCGCGATGCTTTCCATGAACGTGCCGAGGATCAACAAGACCGCCATCATCATCAGCAAGGCAACAGTGCCGCTTTCGGTCGCCTGCGTGATCCCTGCAACGGCCATCTGCGGCACCTGTTCGGCAGCGAGGATCCAGCCAAAGACCGACGCCGCGGCAATCACCAGCAAGATCACACCGGTCATTTCCGTAGTCTCACGCAAGAGTTGGGCCAGCATCTTGAGGCTCAGCACGCGATAGACAAAAATGCCGATAAAAAGCGCATAGGCCACGCCGATGCCCGCAGCTTCGGTCGGGGTAAATATCCCCAGTCGGATCCCACCGACAATGATGATCGGCGCTAGCATCGCGAGGATCGAGCCCTTTGCGGCACGGCCAAGTTCACCCCAAGAAAACGGCTCTCCGCCCTGCCATCCGTTGCGGCGCGAAATCCACCACGCTACCAACATCAGCCCGAGGCCCAGAAGGATGCCGGGTATGATCGCGGCCACGAAAAGTTGGCCGATTGAGCTGTTGGTGGCGGTGCCATAGACGATCAGCACGATTGAAGGCGGTATCACGGTGCCGAGCGACCCCGCGCAGCCCAGAGCTGCCGCGCTGAACCCCGGCGCATAGCCTTGGTCGCGCATTGCAGGCAGCATCATCGTCCCGATCGCCACCACATCGGCCACGCCAGACCCGGAAAGCGAGCCGAACATCATGCAAGCAATGATCATGACCATCGCCAGCCCGCCGGTGCGCCGCCCGATGAGCGCCGAACACAGTGCAATGATCCGGGGTGCGAGCCCGCCATGGACCATTAACAGCCCGGCCAAAAGAAACAGTGGGATTGCCAGCAGCGTAAAGCTGTTGATCCCTGCCACGGCCCGCTGGGCCACAACGATCATCGGCGCAGCATCGGCAATCAGCAGGTAGAACATCGACGACAAGCCCAACGCGACGGCAATCGGCGCGTCCAGCAGCACCAATACAACGAAGACCACGAGAAGAAGAGCAAGCGCAAGGCTCAAGTCCGGCCCCCTTTCAGGATGAGGCCCAGAAGGGCGAGACCGCAGCAGACCGGCAGGGAGAGGTAGAACAGACCTACGGGTAGCGAGAGTGCGGTCGTCTGGTGTGACCAAGTGATCCCGGTCAGTTTCCAGCCCGTCCAGATAAACACCACCAGAAAAACAAAGCTCGCCAGCCAGGCAAGAACGGCCAGCCCACGGCGCAGCATCGGCGGCATGACGATCAGGTCGAGCAGCCCGGCGCGAAAATGCGAGCCGCGCACAAAGCCCGAGATCGCGCCCACGAAGGTGAGCCAGACCAACGCCAGCCGGGGCAGTTCCTCAGCCCAACGCGGTGTGGAGGAAAACAGGTAGCGCGAGATGACGACGTAGACGACCATCGCGGCAAACCCCGCCACCAGAGCGGCGCCAAACCAGCGCGCAGCACGGTCGATCAAAGTGGCCGCGCGCAGCGACCCGGTCCCGAGTGTCATGGTTTCAGAAATCCTTCCGGTCCGCGACAGAGCATGCATTCGTCGCAATAGGCCGCGACAACGACCCATTCGTCTGAGATCACCTCGACCGTGTGATCGAGCCCCGGCGGCAGGCGTACGGCGGTGCCTTCGGTCATATGGTATTCCTCGCCCCCTGCCCGTAGGATCGCCTCTCCTTTAAGTGTCAGCGTAACCTCGTCACGGGGATGGCTGTGCGCGGTGGACTTCGCCCCCTTTCGGCCGGTGGTCACGGAAAGCTTGATAAAGCCCTCTCCGCGTGCCGCCGGTGAAAACAGCACTTTCTGTGTAAAGTCGAAAAGTTGCACCGGCTCCACCGATGCAACTTCTGTGATTTCAGGCCGCAGGGTCATTTGCGGTACTGGTCAAGGATGGTCAGAAGATCTTCGCCATAGACGTCCTTCTGGCTTTCCCAGATCGGCGCGACCGCTTCGATAAAGGCAGCCTTGTCGACCTCGTTGAACGCCATGCCCTTCGCTTCAAGCTGCGCAATCAACTCGTCATTCGCGGCGGCAACCATATCACGCTGTTTCAGACCCCAAGTAGTGGCGGCCTCCATCACGATGGTCTGGTCCTCGGGCGAGATTTTGTCCCACGTCGCGCTCGACATGGTCAGCGTCGCGGCCCCCCAGATGTGCTCAGACAGCGAGACGTACTTCTGCACCTCAAAGAAAGAGGCCGAGTAGATGATCGCCAGCGGGTTTTCCTGCGCGTCGAACAGACCTTGTTGCAGCGCTGAATATAGCTCACCGAAGGACAGCGGTGCGGGCTCAGCGCCCAGTCCTTCGAACGTAGCAAGCCGCACCTTGTCTGGTGTGACGCGGATTTTTAGACCGGCGAGGTCTTCCGGATTTTCAATTGGGCGGACATTATTGGTGATGTTGCGGAAGCCGTTTTCCCACCAACCCAAAACCTTGATGCCTTTGGCGTCCATCATCTCGGCCAGCGCGGCACCCAGATCGCCGTCAAGCGCGGCAAACGCCTGTTCGCGGGCGCCCCATGCGTAGGGCATCTCGATAATCCCCATGCGTGGCTCAATCCCTTGAAACGAGCCTGAGCCGATCAGTCCGGCCTGAACCGAGCCGAATTGTAGGCCCTCGATCACTTCTTTTTCGCTGCCAAGTTGGCCTGAAGGGAAGACCTCAATCGCGACGCGGCCCTCGGTGCGGCTGTTCACTTCGTCCGCGAACCCGCTTGCAGCGGTGTGCCAGCTGTGGCTTTCCGGCAGAACGTGGCCAAGTCGGATGGACACATCGGCAGCCAAGGCGGCAACCGGTGCAAAGGCCGCAAGGCTAACCGCCAGCAGGCCGCCTTTGATAAGGGTGGTGGGGGCTTTCATTTGGGTCTCTCCTGTTGAGCATTGATTGCCGCAGAAGAAATACCGATCACGGATTCCAAGCAAATAGGCCCAGCCTATGGTTGGGAGAGCTTTTGCCAATGCTCCTCAACGCTTGGGGCCGCGCCAGTTAGTCGGAATATCGGCCCACCGCCTATCGTCGCAACCATTTTCCTCAGGGCCGGTTTGCCAAGCACGCCGCCAATGCCAGCCCTTGCGGGGTATTCGACTGCCGAGTGTCACGTTGGCAAGCCACTTTCTACTCGCTTTGATAGGTAATACCGGCCCTTACCTGCCGTTCGCTTCACGGCCGAGCGCTGCAGTGTAGCTTCACCAAACCGGCCATGCATGGCGCAACATTTCCGAAGAGTGAAGGTCGACAGATCGGGCGAAACGTCAATTCGCGGTGCCCACCCCAATGGACGCGATTGAAATCAGTGCTGGGAACTCTTGTGACATCGACCAATACGCCATCATAAAACGCAATGAAATGCGCAACGGCGTTGAGATACCTGCGCCTATGGCGATGCTGCCAATCGCGATAAAGTGCAGCGATTGCAACGGCGCGCATTTCGTCACTGTGAATGTTCCAAACGCGGCACCAATTAACCTCTTTAATCACCCTCTATCGATCAAAAGGCAGGCGGATAGGCCGACGGGCGTGTCCTTGAACGACAGCGATCCACCGTGCATTTTCGCAATCGCCGCGACGATTGTAAGGCCAAGGCCATAACCGTCGATCGTTGCTGTGTTGGTACCGCGCTGGAATGGCGCCATCAGAGCTTCCATATCCGCAGCAGAGCTTTCCGAGCCCTCGTCTTCGATAACGATCGTTGCCGTCTGGGCATCGGCTTCCAACGCGACGGTGGCGCGTCGACCGTATTTGAGGGCGTTTTCGATGAGGTTTGTTACCGCACGTTCAAGCGAGATCGGCCGCCCCATCACTGTAACATCCCGGTCAGGTGCGAATACGCTTTGGCCCTGCCGCGACGTGAAGACCGAGCGCGCGCCTTGCACAATAATGTCAGAGCCTTCGCGGAAGGTCACATCCTTGCCCATATCCTGATAGTCCGCGACGATTGAATCGATCAGCGAGCCGAGCGAGAGCTTGCGGGGCGCTTCGACATTCATCTCGGCCCGCGTATAGGTCAGCACGCTTTCGATAATGCCTGTCATGCTGTCGATATCGGCCTCAAGCTTCTGGCGCAATTCGGAATCCGGGATCAGCGCAGTCCGCAGCCGAAGCCGCGTGGCGGGTGTTCCAAGGTCGTGACTGACCCCTGAAAGGACGGCAGCGCGGCTGGACAATTGCTGGCGCTCATCTTCGAGGAAACTGTTCACGGCGGCGACGATCTCCTGCAATTCTTGTGGTCCGGGCAACTCATAGCTCGCCGGGCCACCGATGCGTCGGCGGCTGCGCAATTGTTCGGCGAATTGAGAAAACTCAGCCGAGAGGTTCAGGATCACCGTGAGGATCGCCCCCATGGAAAGTGCGGCCAGCAGAACTGCCCACATGCGATGGTCGGCGGGCGCTGCGTCGCAGTTGAGCACCGAAGCGCCGTCAATCTCAAACCACGGGGCGCTGCCCATCTGGGCAAGCACGACCGGATCGGTGCAATAGGAGGCTACCAGTCGAAACACCTCGCCAGCCTTTTCCGCTGCCGTTTGATAGGCCCGGTTAGGAATCTCGGCCAGTTTGTAGGTAAGGTCGGGCGACAGGATCGCCATGGTGAGGGGCGCACCGGTCTGACTGTTGGCGCTGTCGGCAGAGATCAAGACGATGGTCACCCGCGCGGCGTGAGGGGCCTGCGAAATCTGGCGAAAGGCCCCGTTAGCGGCGTGGACCTGATCTTCCGGTGACAGGGCACGAATTTGCACCTCTTCGGCCGGGACGGTGCCGTTTTGCACGGCGTAGTAAAGGTTGATGCCCGCGACATAGGCCCGCTCCTGATGCGCCCGCCAGCTTGCATTTGAATTGCTCCAAAGCCAGACGGCAAGCCCGCCCGCTATGAAGGCCGCGATAACGAGGAGGCTGCCGATCGTCCGAAGGCTGCGGCGCTTGATCACGTGTCCTGTTCCATCACGTCGACCGCAAAAACGTAGCCGACCCCGCGTTCGGTTTTGAGGAATTTGGGGTGCTTGGGGTCTGCCTCAATCTTTGAGCGCAGCCGCCCGACCAGCACGTCGATGGCGCGACC
Organism: Sulfitobacter sp. LC.270.F.C4; assembly: GCF_032922545.1. Taxonomy (NCBI): domain Bacteria; kingdom Pseudomonadati; phylum Pseudomonadota; class Alphaproteobacteria; order Rhodobacterales; family Roseobacteraceae; genus Sulfitobacter; species Sulfitobacter sp. LC.270.F.C4. The sequence continues at coordinate 3,100,390 of NZ_CP136692.1, forward strand.
AAGTCCTTCGCCCTGCGGTTCTGCCTCGCCGGTGACGTCAAGCGCGACGGCGATCTCCTCGCGGGTCAGGGGTATGTGGGGATTTGCAAGAAGCACCCGCAGCAAGGCAGTCTCGCGCCGGGAAAGGGACACCTGCACCCCGGTAGGAGAGCGCGCCTCGTTGTGCTTTGCGTCATAGGTCCAGCCGGAAAAGGTGAACGTCTTGGTGTTGCGGCGATGCACCAGCGAAGACGACCGCCGCGTTCGGTGCAGCACGGCCTTTACGCGGGCGAGCAGGAGTTCGGGGTTAAAAGGCTTGGCGATGTAATCATCGGCCCCCACCGCGTAGCCCTCCATGCGCTGGTGATCTGCCGAAAGGGCCGACACCATGATGATCGGCACGTCCTGCTCCTGTCGCAGCCGCCCACAGATATCGAGCCCGTTTTCGTCCCCCAGCATGACGTCTAACAAAATCAGATCGACCCGCCCGCCTTCGAGATGAGCCGCAACCTCGGCTTCCGTGGCAGCGGGCAGCGCGATTGTCCCGTGTTTACGGAGGAATTGCGTCATCATCTGACGCATTTCGGGGTCGTCATCGACCACCAGAATTCGGGGAATCGTCAACCGCTCTCCTCCTTAGGCTGGCGCGGGATACCGCTGCCTCGCCCCTCGTTTATGTAATATGATGCAACAAAATCCACGGCTAAGTAACAAGCTGTAACGGGCGGCGGGAATAAATGCATGTCGGGCGCAGATACCCGCTATGTCCGCATTGCATGCTTTGCCCTTCAGGCTCAGTCTCCCGTTATCCGGTCTGGGAGGGCCGTAATTTCCACGGGAGGACATCTAATGAAAGCCTATGTAACTGGGGCAGTCTCTGCTCTGTCGATGATTGTAGCAACTTCGGCTGTTGCCGAACCGACCGCCGAAGTGCTGCACTATTGGACATCTGGCGGCGAAGCCAAATCTGTTGCCGTTCTGCAAAAAGAATTCGCTGACAAAGGCGGCAGTTGGACCGATATGCCAGTGGCCGGTGGCGGTGGTGACGCGGCGATGACCGCACTGCGCGCCCGCGTGCTGTCGGGCAATGCGCCGACGGCGGTGCAGCTCAAAGGCCCCGCAATTCAGGAATGGTACGAAGAAGGCGTTCTGGCCGATATCTCTGATGTTGCTGAAGCCAACAACTGGGACGCGGTGCTGCCCGCCTCCATCGCCGGCCATATGAAGTGTGAAGGCACATGGTGTGCCGCACCCGTTAACGTGCACCGGGTCGATTGGATCTGGGCCAATGCAGAAGTACTAAGCGCCAATGGCATTGAGATGCCGACGACTTGGGAAGGGTTCAACGCCGCCGCCGAGAAACTGCAAGAGGCCGGGATCATCCCGCTGGCGCATGGTGGACAGGCTTGGCAAGACGCCACGGTTTTTGAGGCTGTGGCTCTGGGCATCCTCGGGCCAGAAGGCTATCGCAAGGCCTTTGTAGAGCTCGACAAAGAGACACTCACTTCCGATGCTATGATTGCGGTGTTCGACCAGATGCGCATCATGCGTGGCTTTGTCGACAGCAACTTCTCGGGCCGTGACTGGAACCTCGCCACCTCGATGGTGATGAACGGCGAAGCCGCCTTCCAGATCATGGGCGACTGGGCCAAGGGTGAGTTTATGGCCGCAGGCAAAGTGCCGGGCGAAGACTTCCTCTGCGCCTCTGCGCCGGGCGAAGGCTTCCTCTACAACGTAGACAGCTTCGCGATGTTCGACGTGGATGGCGAAGACAAGAAAGCCGGGCAGCAACTGCTTGCTGAACTGGTCGTCGGTCAGAACTTCCAAAAGGTGTTCAACCTCAACAAAGGGTCGATCCCCGCCCGCACCGATGTAGCGCTGGATGAATTCGACGACTGCGCCCGTCTTTCCGCCGATGACATGCAAGCCAGTTCCGACGGTGATGCGCTGCTGCCAAGCTATGCACATGGCATGGCCCTGCGCGGCGCGCAGGCCGGTGCGATCACCGATGTGGTGACGGCGCATTTCAACTCGGACATGTCCTCTGCCGATGCGGTCCAGATGCTCGCAGACGGTATCGCGAACAGCATGTAACGCCTGCTCCTGCCCCCGCGTTTTCGTGGGGGCAGGCCAAATCCGGGACAATCAAATGATCAAGTGGCTTGAAGAAAACACGCCCAAATTGGTTCTGGCGCCCTCGTTCATCGCAGTTCTGATCTTCGTCTACGGCTTCATCGCCTGGACCGCATGGGTCTCGCTGACGCGCTCGCGCCTGCTGCCAAAATATGAAATCGAAGGCTTCATTCAATACGAGCGGCTGTTTGCGTCGCCCCGCTGGGAGACGGCCTTTGGCAACCTCTTCGTCTTCGGTATTTTGTTTATCGTAATCGCTATGGTGCTGGGCCTCGCGCTGGCCATCTTACTCGACCAGAACATCCGCACCGAAGGCGCGATCCGCACGATTTACCTCTACCCCATGGCGCTGTCGATGATCGTCACCGGCACGGCGTGGAAATGGATCCTCAATCCGGGGCTTGGTCTTGAGGCCATGGTGCGCGGCTGGGGGTTTGAAGATTTCACCTTTGACTGGCTTGTTGACCCCGACATGGCGATTTACACGATCGTCCTCGCGGCAATCTGGCAAAGCTCCGGTTTCGTGATGGCGCTGTTTCTCGCCGGTCTGCGCTCCGTCGATGGCGAGATCATCAAGGCCGCTCAGGTCGACGGTATCCCGACATGGCGGGTTTATACCGCGATTATCATTCCGGCGATGGCGCCGATCTTCTTGTCGGCCTTCATCGTGCTGTCACACCTTGCCGTCAAAAGCTTTGATCTGGTCATCGCGCTTACCGGCGGCGGCCCGGGATATGCAACCGATCTGCCTGCCACCTACATGTATGCCATGGCGTTTTCGCGCGGCGATATCGGTCAAGCGGCCAGTTCCGCCATGATTATGATGCTCGTCGTCTTCTCGATCGTGGTCCCTTATCTTTATTCGGAATTGAGGTCCAAAGATGGTTGAGCTCTCAATGTCTCAGGCGCAGGCCCCGGCGGATCGCCAGACAGGCAAGATCGTCCTACGGTGGGTGCTTTACATCGTACTGGTGCTCTTCGCACTGTTCTACCTGCTGCCGCTTTTCGTGATGTTGACGACCTCGCTGAAAAGCCTTGAGGAGATCCGCACCGGTGATCTGATCGCCCTGCCCCGCGAGGTGACTTTCGCCGCATGGCGCACGGCATGGTCAGAAGCCTGCACCGGCATCCAATGCGAAGGGGTGCGGCCATTCTTCTGGAACTCTGTGCTGATCGCCCTTCCGGCGGTGGCAATCTCGACGCTGCTTGGTGCGATGAACGGCTATGTCGTGGCACAATGGAGCTTTCGCGGCGCGAACCTGTTCTTTTCGCTGATGTTGTTCGGCTGCTTCATCCCCTTTCAGGTGGTGCTTTTGCCGATGGCGCGGGTGCTGGGGCTGATGGGCATGGCGGGCACCATTCCGGGGCTGATCTTCGTTCATGTGATCTATGGGCTCGGCTTCACCACGCTGTTCTTCCGCAATTACTATGTCTCGATCCCGTCCGAACTGACCAAGGCGGCCAAAGTGGATGGCGCGGGGTTCTTCCGCATATTCTGGTCGATCTTCCTGCCGCTGTCGCTGCCGATCATCGTGGTGACTGTGATCTGGCAGTTCACCCAAATCTGGAATGACTTCCTCTTCGGCGTTTCGTTCAGTCAGGCAGGCACCCAGCCCGTCACCGTGGCGCTCAACAACATCGTCAATTCGACCACTGGCATCAAGGCATACAACGTGGACATGGCCGCCGCGATCATCGCAGGTCTGCCGACCCTCTTGGTCTATGTGATTGCCGGGAAATACTTTGTCCGCGGTCTGACCGCTGGATCCGTGAAAGGATAAACCAATGGCTCCGATTCTCGAAATCAACAACCTCTACAAGAGCTATGGCTCGATTGAGATCCTCAAAGACATTAACGTGTCGATCGAACAGGGTGACTTCCTTGTACTGGTCGGCCCATCCGGCTGCGGCAAATCGACTTTGCTCAACTGTATCGCCGGGCTTGAGCCGATCAGCGGCGGCGAAGTCCATATCGGGGGGCGCGACATGACCAATGTCAGCCCCAAGGACCGGGACATCGCCATGGTGTTCCAATCTTACGCCCTCTACCCGACGATGACCGTGGCCAAGAACATCACCTTCGGCATGAAGGTCCGCGGTGTGGATCAGGCGACGCAGGACAAGAAGCTCGCCTATGTAGCGCAACAGTTGCAGATCGAGCAATTGCTCAACCGCAAACCCGGCCATCTGTCGGGCGGCCAGCGCCAGCGGGTGGCCATGGGCCGCGCCTTGGTGCGCGATCCGAAGCTGTTCCTTTTTGATGAGCCGTTGTCCAACCTTGATGCAAAGCTGCGCGTCGAAATGCGGACCGAGATCAAGTCCCTGCACCAGCGTTTGGGCGCCTCAATGGTCTATGTAACCCACGACCAGATTGAGGCGATGACCCTTGCCACCAAGATCGTCGTGATGAAAGGCGGAATCATTCAGCAGATTGGCACGCCGGCAGAGATCTATAACCACCCGGCGAACCTCTTTGTGGCGGACTTCATGGGCAGCCCGGCGATGAACCTGATCCCGGCAAAGGCCAAATCAGACAGTGCCGGAACTCGGATCGAAATTGCCCGCAAGTCGGGCGGGCCGATGGTACTAACGGACCGCAAGAACCTCAGCCTGCCGGAGGATGTGATCATCGGCGTGCGCCCCGAGAACATTGCGGATGCAAAGGCGCAATCCGGCTCGGACTCGCAGGAAGCCGACTGCGTGATCGACATTGTGGAACCTGCTGGTGCTGACACCTATGCCGTCATGGAGTTGGGCGGCAAACATGTCACCGCGCGGTTGCACGCCGAAACCACCGCTTCACCCGGCGTGACACAGCGGTTGGCATTCGATCTGGGCAAAGTCTCCTATTTTGCGCCCGACACCGGCCTGCGTCTGAACTGATGTCCCTGCGTCTTGTTGCGGATATCGGCGGCACCAACGCCCGTCTGGCGCTCTGCCAGACGGGCGTTGAAGGCTGGCTCCGTCAAAAGATAGGCGAATACGGACTAGGCAAGCATCGACGCGGTGATTGAGGACTATCTGCAAGGACAGGTCACCGCCTCCCCTTCCGAAATTGTCATCGCGGTTGCGGGTCCGGTGCATGAGGGCAGCGCCAGATTGACCAACCGCGGCTGGTCAATCATAGCCGAGGACTTGGCCCGACAATTCGCTTGCCCTCATGTCCGCTTGTTGAACGACCTGACCGCGCTTGGCTATGCGATGCCATACTTGCGAGCTGAGCAGCTTGGCGAAATCAGCGCCGGAGCCGCCAGACGTTCAGACCATAGACAGTCACTGGAGGTAGGCATCGGGACTGGCTTTAACGTCGCTAAAGCCTCACCCGAAGCGGCGGAGGGCGGCGGCTTGGCTCTTTTGAAAACCGGCGACCGCGTGCGATTTGATCTGGGAAAAGGTACCGCGGACATGCTGGTGTCGCTGGATGGGTAATCCCGGCTTTGTTGCACAAACCCGATGTTAGGCAGGCTTCCCCTTTCCCCGGACGGATTTATCCTACGGGTTCGGTGACGGGTATGCCAAGCGCAGTGTAGCTGTTGAGGACGGAGATACTGACGTGGATCTCTGCAACCTGCCTTTCGAAGTCCCTCGCCATCAGCGATTGGCCGAGTAGTTTTATACAATGCATCTTCGTTTCGACGCGACTTCGGCGGTGGTATCCACTCCAGCGTCGCCACAGAGTGCGACCCAGGTATCGCTGCGCACTGACCGCGTCGTTTCGGGCACTAGCTCCGGCGCTCGTCGGTTTCCAGGGCTTGGCATTCTTGCGCGGCGGGATCACTGCATGGGCGTTTCTGGCGGCAATCGCCTCGTGGCATTTACGCGTGTCATACGCCCCATCTGCGGTGACGCTGTCGATGTCCTGATCGGGCGGAATTTGGTTCAAGAGTTCGGGCAGCATGGGAGCGTCTCCGACGTTGCTGCTGGTGACCTCGACCGTCCGAACTTCCAGAGTTTTCTCATCGATCCCAATGTGTATCTTGCGCCAGATGCGCCGTTTGGTGCCACCATGCTTACGGGCATTCCATTCGCCTTCTCCTTCGGCTTTGATACCGGTGCTGTCGATAAGGAGGTTCAGCGGACCCTCGGATCCGCGATACGGCAAGCTCACGTTCAGTGTTCGCTGGCGGCGACATAAGGTGCTGAAGTCCGGCACTGCCCAGTCCAGTCCCACCAACTGCAACAGGCTCTGGACAAACCCAGTTGTCTGCCGAAGCGGCATACCAAACAAGACCTTCAGCGTCAGACAAGTTTGAATGGCGGCGTTACTGAACTGCTGTTGCCGACCGCGCTTGCCGCTCGGCGGAGGCGTCCAAACCATCTCAGGATCAAACCAGATCGACAACAATCCGCGCTGCTTCAAGCTGTCATTGTAGGATGACCAATTCGTGGTCTTATATTTGGTAGGGGCCCAACTGCTCATGCCTTCCAGTTATCATGCTGGATACATACAGTGAATCCCACCCGAGGATTTGTGCAACAAAGCCGTATTCCAGCCTAATGTGGGCATCCAGAGGGGTTTTCCGCTGTTCTCCGCAATCCAGGCGCTCGTGAATAGGGTTGGTAGCTAGTAAATTCGCAAAAGAGAACGCAGGACCCGCGAAGCTTGAGACCGGTACGCAACAGAAGGTTCGCATCCGACTTTGCTCAGTATCCACATTGCCGTTTGATATCATCGGCATGACATGCTCATAAAAACCGCAGAAGGCGCGCCTTGCGAAACAGTCACGTCGCGAATGGCTTCTTGGCATTAGATCTGATCTACCTGCGAAACCCAAAACCGCGGCTACCAGTGGCTAACATTGGTGCTGCCCGATCCAGCGCCAGTTGGCTCCGAGAAAAACGCACCGGCGTGCGCAGCCCATCAATACCCTCGGGGTCAATCCGCATGCTGCGGGCCACGATCTGTGGCTCGTTCAACGCCTCCGCGACCGTATTGATCGGGCCGGCAGGCACCCCGCATTCGGTGAGCCGTTCGATCAAAGACGCTTTCGTGTGATGAGCGGTGCGTTCCGCAATCAGGCGACAGAGCGTATCCCGGTGCCGAACCCGGGCGGGGTTTGTCGCGTATCGCGTGTCGCCAGCCGCCTCGGGCATATCCAGCACCTCGCAGAGTTTGCGGAACTGCCGGTCATTGCCGCAGGCAATAATCAAATGCCCCTCTTGGGTCGGAAACACCTGATAGGGTACGATGTTGGGGTGCGCATTGCCGAGCCGCTTGGGGGCGGCATCGCCCAAGAGGTAATTACTCGCCTGATTGGCCAGAACGCCAACCCCACAATCCAGCAGCGACAGATCGACATGTTGCCCCTGCCCCGACCGCGCACGCTCGGCCAGCGCCGCCTGAATGCCGATCACGCCGTAAAGCCCGGTAAAGACATCCACCCATGCCACGCCGACTTTCTGGGGCGCACCGTCTGGCTCGCCTGTCAGGTCCATGATCCCGCACATGCCTTGGATCAGGAAATCATAACCCGCCTCCTTGGCACGTGGTCCGTCCTGACCAAAGCCACTGACTGAGGCATAAACCAGACCCGGGTTCTCAGCTGCCACTGACGCGTAGTCCAAGCCAAACTTGACCAGCCCCCCGACTTTGAAGTTCTCGATCACCACATCGGCCTCCGCGATCAGCGCTTTCAGTTCCGCCAGATCCGCGAGATTGGTGAAGTCGCAGGTCAGTGAGGTCTTGCCACGATTTGCCGATTGGAAATAAGCCGATACCGTTTCGGTGCTGCCATCGGGCCGGATCCGTTCAATGAACGGCGGGCCCCAACGTCGGGTATCGTCGCCCTCCGGGGCTTCGACCTTGATTACCTCCGCCCCGAGATCCGCGAGCGTTTGCCCGATCCAAGGCCCTGCGAGAATTCGCGCCAGTTCGACGACCTTGAGCCCGGCCAGAGGCGCCAACCCAGACATCAGGTGCGAGGCTCGGAATGGATGTGGGACAGGGATGGCATGATTTTAGCCCTACTCATCTTGAGGTGTATTTCATTGCCGATCACTCTTTTGCGGGGCAGAGATCACAGGTTCTGCTCCACGATCCGCCATGCGTTTTCGGCTCGCACACGGGCGAGATGGCCCAGTTTCAACGCCTTTTGCGACGCGGCATTGCCGTCGAGCCCGCGCTTGTAGACCCCTTGAATGATCGCGGCACTGCGGAAGAAGGAAAACACCACAAAAAACAAATGGTTCGACACATTGTCGCGCCCTGAGTACCTGCAGTAAAGATCAAGAAACTCCTGTTCGGTCGGAATCCCCAAGGCCTCGAAGTCCAGCCCCTTGAACTGCCCCGTGGGCAGGTTGTCGGCGTGATAATTCGCGCAGACATACCCCAGATCGGCGAGCGGGTGGCCCAGCGTGCAAAGCTCCCAATCCAGCAGCGCAGTTACCTCGGGCGTGCCGTCGCGCACGATCGCATTTCCAGGGCGGAAGTCGCCATGTACGATCGCGGCCTCGTCATCGGCAGGCAGATTGGCTGGCAGCCATTCCATCAGCTTGTCCATCGCCATGATGGTCTCGGTTTCTGTCGCTTTGTATTGCTTGGTCCAGCGGGCGACCTGACGCGACAGATATCCTTCGGGACGGCCGAAATCACCCAACCCCACAGCCTCGGGCTTGACCGCATGCAAGTCAGCCAAAGCCTTGATGAAGCTTTCGTAAAAGGCACGGCGCTCAGACGGGGTCAATCCCGGCAGGCTGGGATCGTGAAAGACCCGACCTTCGACCATTTCCATCACGTAAAAATCAGTGCCGATCACCGATGGATCAGTGCAGAGATGCAGCATCTTCGGCACCGGGACCGGCGTGTCGCGCAGGGCATCCATCACCCGGTATTCGCGATCAACGGCATGGGCAGAAGGCAGTAGCGTGCCCGGGGGTTTCTTGCGCAGGACGTATTTGCGCCCACCGGCGGACAGTTGATAGGTTGGATTGCTTTGGCCCGCATTGAACTGACGCACCTGCAGGTCGCCGGAAAATCTTTCCAGATGATCGGACAGATAGGCCTTCAGCGCGACCTCGTCAAAGCTGAGGGCTTCGCTGACGGTGATAAGGGGGGGGCCACCATTCTCGCTCATTTTGTGCTTCCTTTTGTGACGTGTCCTGTTAGTGCGCCGTTCAGATCCGCGAAACTGCGGCCCTCCCGTGCCATCTCGCGCAGCAATTGCGGCACTTGCCAGAACTGGGGGTCTTCGTTGGCATAAAGCTCGATCCGCCGGATCAGATCCGTAGGACCGAACAGGTCCGCCTGATGCATCGGTCCGCCGCGATGGCGGGGAAAGCCGTAGCCAAACAGCTCGACCGCATCGATATCCACCGGGCGCAGGGCGATGCCCTCTTCGAGCACGCGGACAGCTTCGGCGATCATAGCCGTGAGGCAGCGGGAAACGATCTCTTCGCTGGTGAAGCTGCGCTTGGGCAGGTTCAGAGCGCGGCGCTCCGCTGCAACAATCTCTAATGTTCCGGGGTTGCCACCGTGCTGCTTCCCACCCTCGTAGTTGTAATAGCCCAGCCCGGTCTTTCGACCAAACCAACCCTGATCGCAAATCAGATCAGCAACGCGGGAATAGCGTTCCTCCGTCGGCCGCGTGGCAGCCTTTCGATCGCGGGTCCCCTTGGCGATGTCGAGACCCGCAAGGTCTGACACCGCGAAAGGCCCCATGGCAAAGCCGAAATCCTCCAATGCGCCGTCGATCTCTGTGAAGCTGGCACCGTCGAGCAGCAAATAGTCGGCCGCTCGGCGGTATTGGGTCAGAATGCGATTGCCGATGAAGCCGTCGCAGACCTCTGCGCGCACCGGCACCTTGCCGAGTTTGCGTGCGAAGGCGAAGGCCGAGGCAACACAGTCCGGCGCGGTCTCCTTCGCGACCACCACTTCGATCAGCCGCATGATATGGGCGGGCGAAAAGAAGTGCAGACCGATCACACTTTGGGGCCGATTGGTCGCGGCTGCGATCTCGTTCACATCGAGATAGGAGGTGTTGGTGGCGAGGATCGCGCCGGGTTTGCAGATCGTATCCAGCTTGGTGAAAAGTGCCGTCTTGGCTGACATATCTTCAAAGATCGCCTCGATCACCAGATCGGCCCGGCCTGCGGCATCCAGACTGTCAGCGCAGTCCAGCGCAGCGAGAGCGGCATCATGCGCTTGTTCGGTCAGCTTGCCGCGTTTCAGCGCGCCGGCAAGATTGCTCTCCACCCCGGTACGCGCCTGCGCAACTCGTTCGCTCTGCGCTTCGATCAGGTCGACGTGGTAACCGCCGATGAGCAGGGACGTGGCAATGCCGACCCCCATCGTCCCGCCGCCGATCACGGCGATGCGGTCTATTTGCCGGGGGTGCGCGGCCTTCTCAGGAATATCGACAGTGGCGCGTTCAGCAAAGAACGCATGCACCAGCGCGGCACGTTCCTCTCCCGCCATCAATTCCATGAACAGCGCCCGTTCTTTGGCGAGCCCTTCGTCAATCGGCAGGGTGGCGGCGCAGACGGCCTCCAGTGCTGTGAGCGGTGCTTGCAAGGCAGGGCGCTTAGCCTTCAAGCGCGCTTTTGCGGCCTTCACTGCGGCAAGGTCTTCGGCCACATCGCGCGTATCTGTCCGGCGGGCAGCAAGCTTTCCGGCCAACACGTCGCGCGCGGCGATGATGCCCGCCTCGCGTGGCGCGCCTTCGGCAAGTCGATCCAGAATGCCAAGGTCCAGCGCCTCACGCGCAGACACGTCGCGCCCGGAACAGATGATATCAATCGCCCCTGCCAGCCCAGAGAGCCTCGGCAGTCGCTGCGCGCCCCCGGCGCCGGGCAGCAGCCCCAGCTTCACTTCCGGCAGGCCGATGCGCAAATCCCCGACGCCGACGCGCAGATGGGTGGCCAGTGCCACTTCCAGCGCACCGCCAAAAGCCACACCGTGCAGCGCCGCGATCACTGGCTTTTCGCTGTCATTCAGCGCCTTGAGGATGTGCGGAAGAGTGGGTTGGATATCAGCCTTGCCAAAGTCTTTGATGTCGGCGCCTGCGGAGAAAAAGCGCCCTTCGCCGTAGAGCACGATGGCCCGCACTGCGGGATCTTGTTGCAGCGTTTTGAAGCCCTCATAGATCGCGCTGCGCAGCGCCAGCCCGATGGCGTTGACGGGCGGCTTGGCCAGCCGGATCAACCCGATCTCACCCTCTGTCTCGATGACCACCAATCTGTTGACGTTATCTTTCATGGCCTGTGCCCCTTCCGCGTTCATTTCAACCGTTCGATGATCACGGCAATGCCTTGACCAAATCCGATGCACATCGACAGACAGCCATAGCGCCCGCCGCTGGCTTCAAGCTGTCGAAGCCCAGTGAGCATGAGACGCGCCCCTGACGCACCAAGCGGATGGCCCACGGCGATGGCGCCGCCGTTTGGGTTGAGCCGACTGTCGTCGGGCGAGAGGTCGAGCGCCTTGCAGCAGGCAAGCACCTGCGACGCGAAAGCTTCGTTGATCTCGATCACATCCATTTGCTCAAGGGATAGCCCTGCCCGGCTGAGCGCCTTAGGGATGGCCAGCGCGGGGCCGATGCCCATCACTCGAGGGGCCACACCCGATACAGCCCCGGCGAGGATGCGCCCGCGTGGCGCGGGGCCAAGGCCGTTCTGGCCAATCAGCAAAGCCGCAGCGCCATCATTGATGCCTGACGCATTCGCGGCGGTCACGACACCCGCCGGGTCCAGCGGCCGCAGGCTGGCCATCTTTTCCAGCGTGGTGTCCGGGCGCGGATGCTCGTCCTCGGCCACGGTGGTGACCGCGCCTTTGCGTCCAGCAATCTCAATCGGGATCAACTCGCCGTCGAAGAACCCACCTTTGCGAGCGGTTTCAAAACGGCGCTGGCTGTTGGCGGCAAAAGCGTCGCAGGCCGCGCGTGTCAAACCGTAATCGGCGGCGAGGTTATCGGCCGTTTGCGGCATGCTGTCGCTGCCAAAGGCCGCTTGGAAGCGTGGGTTGGGAAAGGGTTTGCCCGCAGTCGCGTCGTGGATCTCGCCCTGACGCGACCACGCGGTCGCAGACTTCCCCATGACAAAAGGCGCACGGGTCATGCTTTCAACACCGCCTGCAACAAACAGTTCACCCTCACCGACGGTCACCGCCCGCGCCACATCCAGCGCGGCAGACATGCTCGATCCACACAGCCGGTTCACTGTCTGTCCGCCGACCGCTTCCGGCAGGCCGGCGAGCAGTGCCGAGAAACGCGAAATATTGCGGCTGTCCTCGCCGGATTGGCAAACATTCCCAAGCACCACATCCTCGACCCATTCGGCCTGCAAGGTGCTGCGCGACATCAGTGCATTGATGACCTGTGCCATCAGATCATCGGGCCTGATCGCCGCTAGCGCCCCGCCGTGCCGTCCGAAGGGGCTGCGGAGTCCGTCATAGATATAGGCGTCCAACATCTTCTGCTCCTTGCGGTATTGGCTCAGGCCGTGGTGAAACGGCCAGCTTCGGCCATCGCATCGATCGAGGGCATCACTTTGACTTCAAGATATTCCTCCAGCCCAAAGGCACCGCCTTCGCGTCCGTTTCCGGAAAGTTTGAAGCCCCCGAAAGGCGAGCCATAGGCCGCGCCCTGTCCGTTGATCGCCACGACCCCCGCGCGCAACTGGTTGGCCACGCGCTGCGCCCGAGCGGCGCTGCCGGTTTGGACATAGGCTGCAAGGCCGTAGTCGCTGTCATTGGCGATGCGGATGGCGTCTTCTTCGGTTTCAAAGGGGATGATCGAAAGCACGGGGCCAAAGATTTCCTCGCGAGCGATGCGCATGTCGTTGTTCACATCGGCAAAGATAGTCGGCTTGGCGAACCAGCCTTTGGCCAACCCTTCTGGCCGCCCCAGTCCGCCCGCCAAGAGCCGTGCGCCCTCGTCAATGCCAAGCTGGATCATTGACTGCACCCGATTGAACTGCATCTCATCAAAGAGCGGGCCGATATGGCTGCCTTCCTTGGCCGGATCATCCACCACCTGCGCCTCGGCGGTCTGGCGCGCTAGATCGACGACCTTGTCATAGCAACTGCGTTCCACCAACATGCGCGTCGGCGCGTTGCAGCCCTGACCTGTGTTGAGAAAGCAGCGCGTGACCGACGCCGGAACAACCGTTTCCAGATCGGCATCGGCAAAGACCAGATTGGCCGATTTGCCTCCCAATTCCAATGCCACGCGCTTCACGCTCTCGGAACTGTCGCGCGATACCATGGCCCCGGCGCGGGTCGATCCGGTGAAAGACATCATCGCTACATCCGGGTGGCGCGACATGGCGCTGCCCACATCGGCCCCATCACCAAAGACAAGGTTGAACACGCCGGCGGGGTAGCCTGCTTCATGCACGCACTCGGCAAAGATAACCGCCGACAGTGGCGTGTGCTCAGACGGTTTAAGCACGCAGGTCGCCCCGGCGGCAAGCGCCGGCATGACCTTTTGTGCGATCTGGTTAATTGGCCAGTTCCATGGCGTGATCAGACCGCAGACACCGATGGGTTCTTTGCGGATGATATCGCCATTTGGCAGCGTGTATTCTTCCTCATGCACCTCTAGCGCTGCGATATAGGCGGCGGCATGACGCGGCCCGCAGCCGGCTTGCGCGTTGCGCGCCAATGTCATAGGAGCGCCCATCTCCTGACTGATCGCCCGGCCCATGTCGTCAGTGCGGTCTTCCAGCGCCTTTTGCAGCGCGCGCAGATATCCCAGACGTTCGGCCTTGGAGCTCAGCGAAAAGCTGGCAAACGCGCGTGTGGCGGCGGCGACGGCATGGTCAACATCTGCGGCACTGCCCAGAGTGACGGTGCCGAACTGCGCCTCCGTGGCGGGGTTCATAATTGGGAAGGGCTTGCCGCCCTGCCCTGCGACCCACGCGCCGTCGATGTAATGTTTATCGACTGTGATCATGCCGTCCTGATGTCCGTTCACTTGGCTGCAACCTCCAGAAGACCGCGTTCTTCCAGTACCTTGCGGGCATGGCGGAAACATTCCAGCGACTGGGGCACGCCGCAGTAGATGCCGATGATGTGCAAGATCGAACGGATCTCTTCCTTCGTGACGCCGTTGTTGATCGCGCCGTTACAATGGATCTCCCATTCGTGCATCTTGCCCAAAGCGGCCAGCATCACGAGATTGAGCATCGAGCGGGTCTTGAGGTCGATGGTGTCATCGCCCCAGCCAAAGCCCCAGCACCAGGCGGTCATCGCTTCCTGAAACGGCAGCGAAAAGTCATCGGCTGCCGCGAGGTTCTTCTCGACATACTCTGCGCCGACGACCTTCTTGCGTTGCTGAAGGCCCAGTTCGAAAAGTTTCTCGTCCATTTGTCTATTCCTTTTGCTTTGTGCCTGCAGGGGTGGTCAGGCGACCACGCCATCCGCATAGAGTGTGTCAATCTGGTCGTTGCCGTAGCCCAGCTCCGTGAGGATCTGGCGCGTGTGCTGGCCGACGGTGGGGGATTGGGCGCGATCATCGCCCGGAACGAAGGCCGGCAGGCCGGGGATATTCGGCACCGGCCAAGGATCATTGGCACCGGCCTGCTGCAGCCAAGAGAAGACGCCAACAGCCTCGGCCTGCGGATGGTGTACAAGCTCGCGGTAGGTCTGCACGACCTCGTTCTGCAATCCGGCCTTGCTCAGCAGGTCCGACAGTTCCGCCGTTTTCCAGCTTGCGGTGAAGCGGCGCACGTAGTCGTAGAGGAAGTCGATATCCTCCAAGCGTCCGGCAATGGTGTGATACTTCTCGTTGGCCCAAAGATCGTCCAGCTTCAGCAGGTCGCAGAACACCTTGAACTCGCGGTCGCGCACGATGTTGATCTGGATATGCCCATCGCTGGTCTGAAAGGTCCCCGACGGCGCGGTTGAGGCCCGGCGCGGCCCGGTGCGATAGCCGCTAAGCAGGCGCACGGCCTGGATGCTGGCGGCCGCTTCAAGCAGACTCACTTCGATCTTGCGGCCCTCCGCCCCATCGCGTCGGGCGTAAAGTGCAGCGGCCAGTGCCTGTTGCGCATAAAGCCCGGTAGACATGTCGAAATAGCTGACCGGTGTGTGGTGAGGCGTACCGTCGGTGCCGGTGTTTTCTGCAACAAAGCCGCTGAACGCCTGCAACATCGGGTCCATCGCGGGCCGGTCGCGCATGGGGCCGCATTGCCCGAAGCCAGAGACCGACACATAGATCAGCCCCGGATTGAGCGCGCGCAGCCGTTCGTAGCCGTAGCCCAGCCGTTCGGCCACGCCCGGGCGGTAGCCTTCGATAAAGACATCCGCCTGCGCAATCAGTTTGTCGACGATCTCGCCGCTGGGTTCGCTCTTGAGGTTCATCGCCAGGGCCCGCTTGCCGGTGTTGGCAACGATGGAATAGGCCGTGTGATCGCCAAAAACGCCTCCGATCAGGCGGGCCCAATCGCCCCCATGCGGTTCGATCTTGATCACGTCAGCGCCCTGCTGGGCCATCAGCATGCCGCAATAGGGCCCTGCCAGTCCTTGGGAGAGGTCAACGACCTTCAGCCCTTCATATGGTCCTTCATAGCTCATGACCGGTTCCTCTTTTCCAAAACCTCAAACACGCGGGTGAAGTCCGATTGCGGTGGCAGACTGTCTTCAACAAGGTTCCAGACCTCGGCCACGCGTTCGCCCATCAGGTTGGAGGTGCCCGCCTCTTTCACGAACTCGTTGTAGAGGCGGACGTCCTTGTTTAGCAGTTCCGCGAAGAAGCCTGCGTCATAGGTGCCGGGCAGGACGCGATTGGGGAACTTGTCCTCAATGGCCGTATTATTACCGGTCGAGACCTTCACCACGTCGAGGATGGTTTTCATCTCGACCCCATGCGCCAAGCCAAACAACACCGCCTCGGAGGAGGCCGCCATGGCCGTGGCCGACAGGAAGTTGTTCAAAAGCTTCACCGCCTGCCCCTGTCCGGGCGTTTCACCGACATGGAAAGTATTCTTGCTGAACAGATCGAGGATTGCCTGATGCCGCTCCATTTCGGTCTTGGGACCGGACCAGATGATGGTGATCGCAGCCTTGAGCGCGCCTTGCCGCCCGCCGCTGACCGGCGCATCGACATAAGTCATGCCCGCGCCTTCGATGGTGGCGGCGGCCTGTTTTGCGGCGGCGGGGCCGATGGTGGACATGTCGATGATGACCTTGCCCGCGACGTTTGTTAGGGCGGCGATCTCTTCAACGACGGCGTTCACGATCTTTCCGTCGGGCAGTGATAGGAAGACCGTGTCGGCACCCGCAACAACCTCGGCAAGGCTATCTTTGGCGGTGCCGCCCTTAGGGGTTCGGTCCGGCACCCGGTCATAGCACAATACGGGGGTGTTCCCCTTGCAGATGAAGGCGCACATGGGTTCGCCCATTTGGCCCAACCCGATGAAACCGATGGTTTTAGGAGCGCTCATTTCAAACCCTTTCATTGGTGTAAGGCTTCAGTTCCAACCGGGCGATCTGGTTCTGGTGGACCTCATCCGGCCCGTCCGCCAAGCGGATCGCGCGGGCCCGTGCATAGGCGTAGGAGAGACCAAAATCGCTGGAGATACCGGCGGCACCGTGGACTTGGATGGCCCAGTCGATGACCTGTGCGGCCATGCGCGGGGCGACGACTTTGATCATGCCGATGTCTTTGCGGGCCTCTTTGTTTCCGACCTTGTCCATCCGGTCCGCGGCCTTGAGCGTCAGCAAACGCGCCTGATCGATCATAATGCGGGATTCCGCGATCCGCTCGCGCGTCACGCCTTGATCAGACAGGAGCTTGCCGAAGGGCCGCCGCTCAAGCGCACGTTTGCACATCTTCTCAAGGGCCACTTCGGCCTGCCCGATCATGCGCATGCAGTGGTGGATGCGTCCGGGTCCAAGCCGCCCTTGAGCGATCTCAAAGCCGCGCCCTTCGCCCAGCAGGATGTTTTCCGCAGGCACGCGAACATTGTCGTAAATGATCTCACCATGCCCATGCGGCGCATCGGAAAAACCAAAGACAGGGATCATCCGCTTGATCGTCAGGCCCGGTGTGTCACGCGGCACTAGGATCATGCTCTGTTGGCGATAAGGTTCGGCCTCTGGGTCAGTTTTACCCATCACGATGAACAGTTTGCAGCGCGAGTCGCCCGAACCTGAGGTCCACCATTTGCGCCCGTTGATGACGTATTCATCGCCTTCGCGGGTGATGGTCAGGCTGATGTTACGCGCGTCCGAGGACGCGACATCGGGTTCTGTCATGGAAAAGCAGGAGCGGATTTCGCCCGCCAAAAGCGGCTCCATCCACTCTTTCTTCTGCGCCTCGGTGCCAAAACGTTCCAGCGTTTCCATATTCCCGGTATCGGGTGCGGAACAGTTGAACACTTCCGCCGACCAAGGTGCGCGCCCCATGATCTCGCAAAGCGGTGCATATTCGAGGTTGGTCAGTCCGCCACCCCGTCGGCTCTCGGGCAGAAAGAGGTTCCACAACCCGGCCTCGCGGGCCTTGGGTTTGAGCTCTTCGATGATCGGTACGCCGCCCCAGTTTTCCCAGTGCTCGATGCCGTGGCCCATTTCCTGGAGCTGCTGATTGTGAAGCTCCTGATTGGGGTAGATGTGCTCTTCCATGAAGGCGTTGAGCCTGTCGCAGAGGTCTTTCACCTTGGGGCTGTGATCGAAATCCATTGATATTACTCCTTTATTTTCCGGCCCGCGGCCGTTTTCAAGGTGCAAGAGGCCGCGGCCTAAAGTCGGCCGTTGCGCTACCTCCTGCAGCTTGGGTTCAGTTTTTGCTCAGAAACGCGGCCTTATGGCCCGACGATGGTTGTCCCCCCGTCCACGACGATGACCTCGCCGGTGATGAACCGGGCCGATGGTCCGGCCAAGAAAGTCGCCACCCCGCCGATGTCTTCCGGCGCGCCAAGTCGCCGGACCGGGGTCCGCGCAATACGGTCGTCGCGCAGGCTGTCGTTCTCCCAAAGGGCGCGGGCGAAATCGGTCTTGATCAGCCCCGGCATGATGCAGTTGACGGTGATATTCTTCGGCCCCCACTCCACCGCGAGGGATCGCGTGACACCGACATCCGCCGTTTTCGAAATGCCGTAAGCCCCCAGGGTGGCCGAGCCACGCAGCCCGCCGATGGAGGAGACGATGATGAACGCCCCGCCACCCGCTTCGGCCATATGCGGCATGGCGGCGTTGGCGAACCAGATCGCACTGTGGACGTTGGAGGTCATTACTTTGTTGAACGCCTCGTCAGTTAGGTCGGCGAGCGGGCCATAGACCGGGTTCACCGCCGCGTTGGCGACGAAAATGTCCAGACGGCCCCATGTGTCATGGGTCTTGGCCGCCAAGGCTTCACATTCGTCGCGACGCGAGATGTTGCAAGCCACGGCCATCGCCTCGCCCCCGGCATCGCGGATTTCCTGTGCGGCGGCTTCGCAGGCCTCAATCTTGCGGCTGGCGATGGCGACCTTGGCGCCCATGGCGGCAAGGTGGTGCGCGATGGACAGGCCGATCCCTTTGCTGCCGCCAGTCACGATGGCGACCCGGCCTTCAAGCGAGAATGGGTTCTTCATGGGTTTGTCTCCAGTCGGTTGGGTCATGCTGGCGTGTCCTTCATCCGCAATTGCAGACGTTCGCCGGTGTAGGGGTTGGCTTCGGCCACGGCCTCATCGAGTTCGACACCCAATCCCGGCGCAGTTGGCGGGATGACATAGCCGTCTTCCCAGTGGATCGGGGTCTTGAGAATTTCGGCCTGAAAGCCGCCCCATTGCTCGATCCCCTCCATGATGAGGAAGTTCGGGCTACAGGCAGAAACCTGAATGTTCGCCGCACCGACCAGCGGGCCGCAGAACAGATGCGGTGCGATTTGGGCGTGAAAGGCCTCGCCCATGGAAGCGATCTTCTTGGCCTCCAGAATGCCACCGACGCGGCCTAGGTTCATCTGCAGGATCGACGCTGCATTCTGGCGTAGCAGATCGGCGAATTCGTATTTGGTGGTCAGCCGCTCGCCTGTTGCCACGGGGATGCGGGTCCCGGCGGCGACAAGGGCCATGCCAGAGATATTGTCAGGCGGTGTCGGCTCCTCGAACCAGAGCGGATCGTGGGGCTCCAACTTGCGCGCGAGACGCAGTGCGCCCGAGGGGGACATCTCCCCATGTGTGCCAATCAGGATATCGCAGCTTGCGCCCACCGCCTCACGGACACGGGCAGTGTAGCGGTCGGCAAAATCGAGTGTCTCCATCGAAAGTTGGCGGGGATCAAAGGCAGTATATGGCCGCGCCGGATCGAATTTCAGTGCCGTGAATCCTTGGGCGACATATTCCAGTGCCCGCTCTGCCGCAGCGTCCGGATCGTCATAGACCTTCTGGTTCGACGCGGCATCGGGGGCGGCATTAAGATAGGTGTAGCTGCGCAGGCGTTCATGCACTTGCCCGCCGAGCAATTCATAGACCGGCTTGTCGAGCGCCTTGCCGATGATGTCCCACAGGGCCATCTCGATGCCGCTGAAGATGCCCATGACCGTCGGATCCGGACGCTGGGAAAAGCCTGCCGAATAGACCAGTCGGAAGTGGCGTTCGATCTTGAAAGGATCCGTGCCTGCGAAATGGCGCTCGAACATGTCGTCGATCATCGCGGTCAGCGCCTTGGGATGAAACGCCACGCCGTAGATTTCGCCGTAGCCCACTGTGCCGCAATCGGTGGTGACCTTGACGAAGACCCAGTAAGGACCGCCCCGGTGAATGGATTTATTGCCGACCACGAAGGTCTTGATATCCTTGATCTTCATCTTCTTGCTCGCTTCTTGGGTTCGATGTGGGTCATGTCAGGCGATGTCCTCGAGGATCATGTCAGCGGCTTTTTCACCAATCATGATGCAGGCGGCATTGGTGTTGGCCGAAACCAACGTCGGCATAATCGAAGCGTCCGCCACCCGTAGGCCGGTCAGACCATGCACCCTGAGCCGCGGGTCGACCACGGCGCCCGTGTCCACCCCCATGCGGCAGGTGGAACTGGGGTGAAAGATCGACGAGCCATTGGCGCGAACGTAGTCCAGCAGGGCGTCATCGCTGGTCACCTCCTGACCGGGCAACATTTCTTCGCTGATGTAATTGGCCAGCGACGGTTGCGCCGCGACTTTGCGGACCAGTTTCATACCAGCGACCATGGTGTCGCGGTCGGTGGTTGTATCGAGGTAATTTGGCTGGATCGTCGGTTTCGCCCGGTGATCCGGGCCTGTGATCCGCACATGGCCACGGCTTTCCGGGCGCAGCTGGCACATGGTCACGGTGAAGCCTGAAAACGGGTCCAGCGTGCGGCCGCGTTTCTGCGCGCTGTAGCGCAAGAAGTGGAATTGCACATCCGGGGTGGCGCATTCCGGGCGGGTCTTGGCAAAGACGCCGACCTGCCCCGCGCTGAGCGACATCGGGCCGCTGCGGTCCTTTAGCCATTGCAGCGCGACCCCGACCTTGCGCGGCCAGCTGCGGACCTCGTCATTGACGGTGACAGGCTGCGCGCAGCGGTAGGTGCTGCGGCAGGTGTAGTGGTCTTGAAGGTTCTCACCGACCTCTGGCAGATCATGCTCCACATCAACGCCAGCCCTGCGCAGCATCTCGGCGTCACCGATGCCCGAAACCTGTAAGATCTGCGGCGAGTTTATCGCCCCCGCCGCCAGCAGCACTTCGCGCCCGGCGCGCAGGGTTTCGACCTTGCCGCCCTGTTCGACCTCGACCCCAACCACGCGGGTGCCTTCGAGGATCAGACGGCGTACAAGCGTGTCGGTCTGCACATGTAGATTGGGCCGTTTGCGGGCGGGTTTCAGATAGGCTGTCGCTGCACTGCTGCGCCAGCCGTTACGGGTGGTGACCTGAAAGTATCCGGCACCTTCCTGCTCACGACCATTGTAATCGGGATTTGGTGGAATGCCCGCCTCATCCGCCGCGGCGATATAGGCGTCGCACAGCGGGTTCGCACTTGCGCGGCTGACACCGAGCGGGCCGTCGCGACCATGGAATTCCTCGTCGATATCGTCGATCGACGCACCCTCGGCCCGGCGGAAGTAAGGCAACACATCTGCATAGCTCCAACCCGGATTGCCAAGCTGCCGCCAATGATCAAAATCCGCCGCCTGCCCCCGGGCATAGACCAGCCCGTTGATCGAACTGCAGCCGCCCAGCACCTTGCCCCGCGGCCAGTCAAAGCGCCGACCGGCAGATTGCGGCACGTCTTCGGTCTGGTACTGCCAGTTGATGCGCGTGTCATCCATCGTGCGGTAGTAGCCGATGGGAATGTGGATCCAGGGATTTGAATCGCGCGGACCGGCTTCGAGTAGCAGAACACGCAAGCCCGGTTTGGCCGAGAGCCGGTTCGCCAGCACGCAGCCGGTCGAGCCCGCGCCGACGATGATGAAGTCATAAGCCGCGTCGCTCATATCTTGACCACCTTATGTCCAGCCGACAGCGTCTGGGGCGCGAATTCGGCCATGTCCGGGATCTCCCATCCCTGCCCCGGCTGCGCGGCGATCAGTGCCTTGGTGTATTCATGTTGCGGAGCCGTGAAGATGCGGCCAACGCCGCCCCGCTCCACCACTTCGCCGTGTTTCATCACCAGCACTTCGTTGCAGATCTGCGCCGCGACCCGCAGATCATGGGTGATGAAGATGACGGTAAGGCCAAGCCGGTCGCGGATATCGTTGATCAGCTTGAGCACCTCGCGCTGGATCGACACATCCAGCGCCGACACCGCTTCATCCGCAATCAGCACCTTTGGATTAACCACAAGTGCGCGTGCGATGCACAGGCGCTGGCGCTGCCCGCCTGAGAACTGGCTGGGATAGCGGTGAACGGAATATTTTGGCATCTGCACGAT
This sequence comes from Sulfitobacter sp. LC.270.F.C4, assembly GCF_032922545.1. Classification (NCBI taxonomy): domain Bacteria; kingdom Pseudomonadati; phylum Pseudomonadota; class Alphaproteobacteria; order Rhodobacterales; family Roseobacteraceae; genus Sulfitobacter; species Sulfitobacter sp. LC.270.F.C4. Next base: position 3,122,303 of record NZ_CP136692.1, read on the forward strand.
TTCGAGCAGTTCATAAACTCGCTTCCACGCTTCTTCGCGCGGCATTCCGAAATTGATCGCGCCTTGGATCAACTGGCTGCCGATGGTGCGGCGCGGATTGAGCGAGCCATAGGGGTCCTGAAAGACGATTTGAATGTCCTTGCGGTGGCGGCGCAACTCGGCAGCGGTCTTGCTGGCAAAGTCCACACCCGAGATGTTGATTGCCCCGCTGTCGGGGTCAATGAGACGCATCAGACAGCGCACCAGCGTGGTCTTGCCCGAACCGGATTCGCCCACAATGCCCAGTGTCTCGCCCCGGCGCACCTGAAAGGAAATATCGTTCACGGCGGCGACGGTCCGGCTTTTCTTGAACATGCCGCCCGAGGTGTGAAAGGTCTTCATCAGCCCCTGCACGTCAACGACAACAGGGTTTTCCGAGATCGTCATCTCCCGGTCTTCGGCACGGCGCGGCACCGCGTCGATCAACGCACGGGTGTAGGGATGTTGCGGATTGTTGAGCACCTCGTCGGCGGTGCCCTGCTCTACGATCTGGCCGTGGCGCATGACGACCACACGGTCGGCGATCTCGGCCACCACGCCGAAGTCATGGGTGATGAACATGATGCCGGCGTCGTGTTTGGCGTTGAGCTGTTTCAGCAGATGCAGGATTTGCTTTTGCGTCGTGACATCCAGCGCGGTGGTCGGCTCGTCCGCGATCAGGAGTTTGGGGTCGAGCGCCAGCGCCATGGCGATCATGATCCGCTGCCGCTGGCCACCTGAGAGCTGGTGTGGGTATGAGTTGAACAGCCGCTCGGGGTCCGGAAGCCGCACCTCATCCAGCAGCTTCAACGTGCGCTCACGCCGCTCTGCCGCATCAAAGGACCGGTGGACGCGCAAGACCTCTTCGATCTGGTTGCCGACGGTATAGGCCGGGTTGAGGGCGGTCATCGGCTCCTGAAAGATCATCGCCATACGGTCGCCGCGAAGCTTGTTATGCTCGCTTTCGCTGAGTTTCAGAACATCGCGTCCGTCAAACTCGATCTCCCCCCCGGTCACCTTCAGGCTGGAGGCCAAGAGCCCCATCGTGGCCAGCGACGTGATCGACTTGCCGGAGCCGGATTCACCCACAACGCAGAGGATTTCCTTGGGCCGGACGTCAAAGGTCAGGTTCTCGACCGCGTTGGCGCGTTCCACCTGAACCGGCAAGGCCACCGTGAGGTTGCGGATCGAAAGAATTGGCTTGGTCGAATTGGTCATGTGCTCACCGATCTTGCCAGAGTGTTTCATCAGATTGCCCATCAGCTGCGGTCCTCCGGGGCGGTCACGTCGCGCAGCCCATCGCCGAGCAGGTTGATGGCCAGCACCAACATAAAGAGCGCAGTCCCCGGCACGGCGATCAGCCACCCGTCAAAGAACATCAGCCCCTTGGCGTCCGAGATCATCAGCCCCCAACTTGGTGTGGGCGGCTGCACCCCCAACCCGAGGAAGGACAGCGCCGCTTCGAGCAGGATGGCGTGGGCCATCTCAAGGGTGGCGATCACGATGATATGGTTAGAGATATTGGGCAGGACATCACTGAAAAGGATACGCGGTGTGGAACTTCCCAAAGCCTGCGCCGAGGCCACGAAATCCAGCCCCCGCACCTGCTGGGTCGCACTGCGCACCACCACCGCGAAACGGTCCCAGATCAAAAGGCCAATCACCCAGATCACCACCGTCAGCGAAGACCCGACAATGCTGATGACAGCCAGAGCCACCAGCACCACTGGCATCGACAGGCGCGTGGTGATGATGAAGTTGATCACCATATCCACCCGGCCGCCGAAATAACCGGCACAGATGCCCAGGATGGTGCCGATCACACCCGAAATCAGCATGGCGGAGAAGCCGATCATCAGCGAGATCCGCGCGCCATACATCAGACGGGAAAGGTAGTCGCGGCCCAGATGGTCTGTGCCAAGGATATGGTCCCAAGTTGTTTTCGGGCTGTCAAACCAGACCGGCGGGATCAGCTTGCGCGACAGCATCTGCGCATAGGGATCATGCGGTGCAATCAGCGGGGCAAGAAGGGCCACCAGAACAATAACCGCGATGACAAACCCGCCGAGCATTAGGCCACGATGGGTCTTCGCGTGTTGGAACATCATTTGCCGTGGGGAGCGAACGATCGCCTCGCTGGGCATCGTGGGGGCGTTGTTTTGCAGCGTGCTCATATCATCCGATCCTAATCCGCGGGTCCAGCCAAGCGTTCAGAACGTCGGCGAGGAAGGTGAGTGCGATGTAAAAAAAGCTGAGAACCAGCACGATGGCCTGCATCATCGGCAGGTCCGCCCGTTGGATCGACTCCCAAGCCAAGAAGCCAAGGCCGTTGATCGCAAAGATCGTCTCGATCACGATGGACCCGCCCAGCATGAAGCCGAATTGCACGGCCGCCAGTGATACCACCGGGATGATTGCGTTGCGCAGCGCATGTTTGAACATCAGCGAGAAGCGACTGACCCCCTTGGCGCGGGCAGTCCGAATGTAGTCGGAACGCAGGACTTCCAGCATTCCTGCTCGGGTCAGGCGCATGACGCCCGGTGTGATGTAGTAGCCAAGGGCAATGGAGGGCATGACGAAATGCAGCCAGGTATCGCTGCCAGAGACCGGCAGGATGCGCCAGTTGATGGCAAACCACAGCATCATCGTCAGCGCGAACCAGAAGCTGGGCATCGCCTGCCCCACCACGGCCACGGTCAGGGCAAATCGGTCAAACAGACTGTTGGGTCGGATCGCGGCCAACACCCCCAAGGGGATCGAGAGGACCAGCGCAAAGACAAGTGCGCTCAGCCCAAGTGTCATGGTGGTGGGCAGGCGTTGGAAGATCTCATCTGCAACCGGCTGGTTGAGGTAATGCGACTGGCCCAAGTCCCCCTGCAACGCCCCGGTCAGCCAGTTGAAGTACTGGACCGGGATAGGTTTGTCGTAGCCATAAGCCTCGCGAATGGTCTGTAGGTCCTCTTGGGTGGCGCTTTCGCCCGCAAGGGCAATGGCCGGATCCCCCGAAAGGAAATTGAGCGAAAAGGTGAGCGACGACACGGTCAAAGCGACGAGTAGAGCCGTCGATATTCGCCTGAGAAGGAATGCAAGCACCGGTCAACCTCGATTGTTAATGCTGTGGATATTGGGTTTGCCCCGTCTGCGGATACCCAGGTTCTGGGTACCCGCAGGTTTGGGGGCGCCTTAATGGGGCGAAGCCCATACGGCTCCGCCCTCAAGCGGCGTGTTACTTCCAGCTCGCCTCATAGAGACGGGGGATCTCATCCGCGGTGGGCGTGAAGTTGAGATCATTGGAGAACACGTAGTATTTGGCGTAGGTGAACATCGGCAGCCAATAGACTTCTTCGGCGATGATATTCAGCGCCTCTTGATAGGCCTCTTTGCGCACTTCGGGATCGACCGAGGTATCACCGCGCGCCAGCGCTTCGGCAGTACGCGGATCCTTGGCCGGATCATCGCTGCTGCCCGAGAAGAAATGGCTGGTGATCGCCGCGACATCAGGGATCGAACTTGAACCCCAAGTCATGTGGTTCACCGGGGTCTCGCCGTTCTGAACTTTTTCAAGCAGCGAGCTGTACTGCAGCCAGTTCAGATTGGCCTGAATGCCAACCGCCGCAAGGTCGCCGATCACCGCTTCGGTGAACTCGCGCTCCCGATAGCCATAAAGGTCGAACTTGAAACCGTCCGGGTATCCCGCCTCAGCCAACAGCTCTTTGGCCTTTTCCGGGTTATAGTCATAGTGCGGCACATCCTGAGAACAGGCAAACTGCTCAGGGTGGCAGGCGGAATGGATGGCGACAGAGGCCGGGCCGACCAGTTCTTTTGCAATGGCTTCGCGGTTGATGGCATGGGCAAAAGCGGCGCGGACCTTTTGATCTGTAAAGTAGTCCTGACCAGAACTGCCATCGACGTCAAAGGCGAGATAAGAAATCCGCAGCGTCTTTTCGTTGACCACCTGCACCTGTCCGCTTTCCTCAAGGCGCAGAGCCTGCTCTTTCGGCACGTCCCATGCCCAATCGAGCCCGCCTGTCATTAGTTCGGCCAGTTGCGTGTTCGACTCGCCAATTGTCCGGAAGTTGATGTTGCCAATTTGAGGAGTGCCTTTCGGCCCGTCGGCAAAATACTGGTCATTCTTCCCCCAGTTGACGTATTTACCTGTTCTCACATCACTGACCGTATAGGGGCCCGTCCCGATTGGCGTCACCTTCGACAGATCCCGAGTGCCATCTGCACCGATTGTTGAATTTTCGTAGTAGCCTTCGGGCATGATCGAGATTTCATTCGCCAGATAGGCAAAGGCGTTCGGGAAAGGCTGAACCAATTCCAGACGAACCTTGTACTGATCGATCTTGGTCGCGCCTTTCATCCAGTTGACGACAGACTGTGCAGGAACGCCATTGGCTTCGTCCGCCAAAAAATTGATCGTATAGACAACGTCATCCGCATCAAAGGTACTGCCATCGTGGAAGACGACGCCCTCACGCAGATCGAACTCGACCTCAGTGTTGCTTTTCCACTCCCACGAGGTGGCCAACAGCGGGTCAAACTCGCCGGTCTCATTGTTGAAAAGGACAAGGCCGTCCCACCCCATATGCCCCATGATGACGAGTTCACGGGTCACGCTGAAATAGGGGTCGACAACGGCGACTTCCTTGTCGGTGGCCCAATTCAATGTGTCATCCGCCTTACCGGCCATCGCCGGCATGGCGGTGCTGGCCAAAAGGCTCGCAGAAAGCGCAAGGTACATCGGTCTCATCAGCGGTCTCCTCCCAGAGATATATTGGCACTCATTCCTACCGAAAGCTGCCTCCCTGCAGCTCCCGATTTGTGCCTGTGCGACCGCCTGATATTTATCTGACCGGTCGATCTGATAGAAACTTTGCTTAGGGCTGGGCATAAAGCAAATTCTAAATTAGCATCACATCATAACAAAACCTGATGGGGTCGGATTTCATGCTACGTTTCAACATTCGGCAGATCGAAGCGTTTCGCGCAGTGATTGAAACTGGAAATATGACGCAAGCGGGCGAAGTGCTTGGCGTCACCCAGCCCGCCATCAGCCGCCTGATCCGCGACCTTGAAGAAGAGTATGGTCTACAGCTGTTTGCCCGTCATGCCGGCCGCATCGACCCGACCAAGGATGCTATTGCTCTCCATGCGGAAGTCGAACGCTGTTATGGAGAACTGGAACAGATGGTCAAGTTCGCCACTGAACTCGGCGCTCACCGCAAAAAGAGACTGCGCCTCGCCTCTACCGTCGGGCATTCGTATTTTTTTCTCCCCGAGGTCATCAAGACTTTTCACGCGCGCTGGCCAGATGTGGTGATCAGCTTGGTTAGCGGGCCATCGCCTGAGGTCGTCGAACATGTGGAAAAAGGCAGATGCGACATCGGGTTGGCGCTTTTGCCGCTTAATGTCCACGGTGTGGCCATCAAGACGATGCCCGAGACCAACCTTGTCTGTGTAATGCCAAAGGACCACGCTCTGGCCAAATTGAACTCCGTTGCGCCGCAGGATCTCAAAGAGACCCCTCTGCTACTGATTTCGGAGAGCAGCCTAATGCGAAAGCGACTGCTGAAAGCGTTCAACGAGGCAAATGTCACGCCAAACGTCATTCTGGACTCCACCTACACAGGCCCAATCTGCAGCTTGGTCGCGAGCGGGATGGGCGTGTCGATCATGGACATTCTGACAGCAGACGCCTATTCGAACCTTGAGATCGAAATACGTCCCTTCAGCCCCAGTATACCCTGTGAATTGAAGCTGGTGCTACCCGAGTCGCAGGTGCTGGCGCCGCCCGCGCAAGCGTTCGTGGAGATACTGATGGAAAGTGCCCGCTGAGCGGGCGCGATTACCGCCTTTATAGGTCTAAGCCCGCCTTTCGCGCCACCTCGATCCTGCCCGCCAGATTACCCGCAATAGAAGATAATCCGTTGCCGCAGCATCGTTAACGCCTATCGCCCGTTTCCGGTCCTTAGCGGCCCTTCGTGGTGAGCGCGGCAAAGGTCCGCTTGGAGCCCATAGTCACAGAGGAAGGCCTGTGAGATATTGGTAAAGTCCTGAAGGCTTGAGGGTAATATGGCAGATGAAATTACGGCTACCTGCCTCTGTGGCGAGGCACGACTGATATGTGGCCGTCCATTGGGAACGGGCAGCTATTGCCACTGCACGGATTGTCGTAAATCCACTGGCGCTGCATTCAGTGTCGCCGTCCCTTTCGAAGCAAGCGGCTTTCAAGTCATGTCCGGTAGAATTAGTTCGTTCACTAAGGTTTCGGACGCGGGAAGAGAGTTAACCCGTAACTTTTGCCTCGGATGCGGTGCTCCACTATTCGGAACATCTAAACACCTTCCCCAAACCGTTTTTGTGAAAGCTGGTGTGATTGACGATCAATCCTATGTTCTACCAACACACGAGAGCTGGTGTCAGTCAAAGGTCGAATGGTCGAATGGTCGAATGGTCGAATGGTCGAATGGTCGATGATAGGGCTTGATCTACCTGCGCACCTATATGGAAAACTTAGCTGATCTTTTCCGCCATTCCGCCGCATTTTGCGCGATTTTTCACGTTTATTCTTCGCCGAACACGCACCGGGCCAATATTGCACGACAGGCGGAACGAGCGGAGAGTCCTGTTGATCACCGAACTGAAATTTATTCCAGAAACCTGGAAGCGGATGCCGAGCGAGATGCACGCGCGAAACTTCCTGGAAGGTATCATATGGTCGACTGGCAGGCACTGTCCGCATTGTGGGTCGATAGGCAACTCGGCGCTAAGCGGCCGGACCTGCCGACCGGGCTCTTCCAGTGCCGAGACTGCTGGCTCCAGTTACGGTCACCACGCTCACCCCGATGCACGGCATTGAGCTCGATCTGCATATCTGTATCTGCTCGATGTTCCTTATGCTAACATCGAGAAAGGGCATCTCCTCGGTCGTGATGGCACGGCTGCTCGGGGTGAACCAGAAGACCGCCTGGAAGATGGGGACACGACATCAGGGAAATGATGGACGAGTGCAACGCCGAGCTACTGCCATTAAAGGACATCGTCGAGGTGGACGAGGCATATGTCGGGGGAGCCCCGAAATCCCTTTCAGGGGCCTACTATCCACGCGGCAAGGGCACCGGTAAGCCGATGATTTTCGTAGCAGCCTCTCGGGACGGGCAAGCGCGCGTCAAGGCCGTTTCTGATGACAAAAGGGCAACGCTCGAGCCGGTTCTCTTGGAATGGTTTGCCCCGGGGACAACGAGGCTAATGGCCGATGGAAGCAAGAGCTACCGGGGCCTGGGAAAAACCATGGCCGACCACCAGTATGTGATCCACAGCCAGAAAGAATATGCCAACCCGGAAACCGGCACCCACGCGAACACGGTCGACGCGGAGATCTCCCAGATGCAGCGTGCTCTGTTCGGCATCTACCACAACATGGGGCGACAGCACCTCCAGCGATACCTCGACGAGATCGTCTGGCGGTGAAACCATCGCGACCCCGTCCGGGAAGTGGTCAAGCAATGGACCACGAAAGCCGGTGCAGGGCGGTAGAAATCTACGACGATCTGGGAGCCGATCCCGGCGTTCGACCAGATCCGCGTCTTGCTTCGGGGAACTGCCGATAAGCAACTCCGGCGCTCGAAGGAATACGGGCCATGCTGGCAGTGATGGCTGCCCTATGCACTGTTGGTCGAGATATCCCGATAAGCGTGTCAGAGAATCGAAGCGCGGTGTCGGCGTCGAGCCTTTTAACAACATTTGCGAGAGACCTTCTTTTCTTCAGTCGACACGTTAACTTTATCGCGAGCGCCCCGTTGAGCACCTTGACGGCATACTACAGAAGATATTCTGTCCCTTTTCAGGGGGCTGACTTGCCGGAAAAGATAGAACATCATGACCTGCCGGGCTGGTCCGGTCGCAAATCCCGCCTTATGGAGCCGAGCACCCGGTCTAAAGGCGGGACGCGCCGTCTTGTCTCGCGATGGCTGCCTCCGTTCGTCGGCGGCGTCGTCGCATTGGCGTTGATCTTCTGGCTCTATCGCGACCTCGACTTCGGTCGCTTTGTGGAAGGGCTCGGCGCGGCCCATGCCGGCTGGATCGCGATGCTGGGGCTGACGATCCTGCTCGAGCAACTCGTCAACGGCTGGAAGTGGCGGCAGATCTTGCATGACGTCAAGCCGGTGCGGACACTGCGGCTGACCAGCGCGCTGCTCGCGGGTTACGGCGCCAATGTGCTGGTGCCGCTCGGGATCAGCCCGCTGGTGCGCTCCTGGCTGATCGCGCGGATGGAGGACCTGAAGATGGGCACGGTGCTGACCACCACGGTCCTCGCGCGGTTCATCGACGGTGTCGTCTTCGCGCTTTTCGCCGGGCTGGTGGCGATGGCGGGAAAGATGCCGCAGATCGCGGGCAACCTCGAGCTCGGCCTCGCCGTCGCCGGCGCGTTGAACTTCGCACTTTTCGGCACTCTCCTCTGGGCGATGTTCCGGTTCCGCGCGCTCTTCGCGCGCGAGGGGCCGCTGATCTGCCGGCTCTTCGACTGGGTGGCGAAGTGGTTCCGCGCGAACGGCGCCGCCCTGCGCGGATCGCTTTGCGACGGCGTGGTGTGGCCGCAAAGCCGTTGGCATCGGCTGAACGTTCTGATCGGCGCGGTGGCGGCCAAGCTGGTCTCGGCCACACATTACCTCTGGGCGGGGCTGGCTGTGGGCGTGGTTCTGGCGCCGTTCGACTATCTCTTCCTGATGGTCTTCGCCGGCTTCTCGCTGGTGCTCTCGCGTTTCGTGCGGGTGCCCGGCGGCTTCGTCATCGGCTCGGCGCTGGCCTTCGATCTCCTCGGCGTGCCAGAGGAACAGGCCTTGCTGATGATCCTGTTCAACTGGATGATGTCGATTATCCTCGTCGTGGGAGTCGGGCTCATCGTGCTTTGGCAATCGGGCATCGACATCCGCCGCGCGCGCATTGAGGCGGAGGCCGCCGATATCCGTGTCTGAAGCCGCCCCCCATCCCGGCGAGCGTGGCCGCTTCTGGCGCATCGCCGGCGCCGGCGCCGCGTTTCAGGCCGGCGCCTCGGCGATCGATTCCGCGACCATCGTGGCGAGCCTTGTTTTCCAGCTGACCGGCAGCGCCTTTGCCGTGGGCTTCGCCAGCGCCGTGCTGCGCCTGGGCTGGCTTCTGCCGCAGCTCGTCGTGGGCTTTCTTGCCGAGCGGGCCGAGCGGCGGATGCCGTTCTACGTCTTCGGCGCCTATGGCCGGGCGCTCATGGCCGGGTTGATCGCGCTTTTGCTTTGGTTCGGTGGCGGCCTGTCCCCGGCCCTTCTGGGGGTGGCGTTCCTGGCGCTCTGGACGGTCTACGCCTTCGTGAGCGGCGTCGTTGCCGTGCCCTACAATGATATCGTCGGGCGTTCGATCCGCTCCGAGGCGCGCAGCCGGATGCTGGCCTGGCGGTTCTTCGGCGGCGGGATCTTCGCTCTTGGCGTCGCGGCCTTCGTCAGCCTCAGCCTCGACATCCTCCCGAACCTTCAGGCCTATGCTTTGATCTTTGGGCTCGCGGCGATGCTCCTGATCCTGTCATCGACGCTCTTCGTCTCGGCCGGAGAGCCGCCCATGCCGCCGCGCCAGGACGGGCAAGAGACACCCGGGGACGTGCGCTCGTTTCTCAGGGGCGGCTGGCATGTTCTGAGCAGCGATGGCCGCTTCCGCCTTTTTCTTTATTCGCAATGGCTGGGGGGCGCGACGCTGATGGCGCTGCCCTTCTACGTCGTCGCGGCGGACAAAAGCGGCGTCACACCGGCGGATGTGGGACTGCTGCTTGGCGCGCAGACCGCCGGCGCTCTTGCCTCGAACCCGGTCTGGGGCAAGCTCGGCGACAGCGCGGGCAAACTTCGAATGCTGCAAACCGTCGCGGCCATCAGATTGCTGCCGCCACTGATCGTCCTTGTCCTGCTCGGGCTGGGGGCGGGCGTTGTCGGCTACATGGCGTTGTTCGTGGTGATCGGCGCGATGATGAACGGCGTGACCATCGGCTATCTCGGCTATTTGATGGAGATCTCTCCCGACGATCGCCGCCCCGCCTATTCCGCCTATTTCAACGCCATGGCCTCGCCCGCGGCGCTGCTGCCGCTCTTTGGCGCAGGGCTCGTCTCGCTGGTCTCGATCCAGGCGGTGTTCGTCGCCGCCATCCTCGCCGCGCTGCTGCAACTGGTGCTGCTTCTGCGCATATCTAAACTTGCGCCGAATGGAACCCGATGATCGCCTTCCGCCGTTTCCTCAAGCGCCTGTGGCTGCCGATTATTCTGCGGAGCTGGCCGCTGGCGCGGCTCTGGTATCGCGGCTGGGGCTTGCAGCTTGATGGTCATCCAGACGACGAGGTCTGGTATTTCGCCTTCGGCGCCAACATGAACGACAGCGTTTTTCTGGACCGGCGGAAGATGACGCCCCTGGAATGGCGCGTCGGCCGCCTGCCGGGCTATCGGCTGCGCTTCAACCTGCACGGGCGGCCCAAGGGATTGTCCGCCCCGGCCAATATCGCGCCGGACCCGGAGACGGAGGTCTGGGGCGTGCTCTACCGCATGACCCGCCGCGACATGGTCTGGCTGCACTCGACCGAAGGCGTGCCGGGCTGGCGATACTATCCTGTCTGGCTCGATGTCGAGGATCGTGAGGGCAACAGGCTCCGCACCTTCAGCCTGATCGCCGACGGGTTGCCCGAGGACGGCAATCCGTCGCTGCGCTATATCACTTTGATCCGCGAGGGGGCCGTCCAGCACGGTTTGCCTGAACCCTGGATCGAGAAGCTGAACGCCGTCCGGCACGCCGAGGTCATGCGTTAGTCGGAATCGGAACAAGGATGATTGTAGACTTGGGTTGTGCTCCAAGCCGAAGGAGCTAAGACGCTGCCTCCCACAGTCATCCTGACCGATGGAGAGGACTTCGATGTAATCGAAAGGCCGGAAACCCCAAGGAAACTTCCGTCAGGAGAAGAAAGCCCCGCCCCTCTCACGATACCGACGCATGCGAGCCAGCAGGGTAAGCGACTGGTCGGCTTTTCTGTCCTTACAGAAGGCAACTTGAACAACAATCACTTCTATCTGCTTGATGTCTGGGCAGCCTTTCCCGAAGATTGCATCGGAGGCGCTAATATCGCCGTCGCAGCATCCCGCTCACTCACGGTCTACTGGGAATCGGCCAATCATGTAGTCACTGATTTGGATGGGGAGAAGAGATGCGCTGCACGAGGTGCTCGCATTGTGGAGCCATCAGCTCTCGGGCGAGCGACATGTGCCGCAGTCATTTGAAGCTCGAGATTGGCAGCCGCCAACAGACCTCCCGGATCGATGCATGCTCGAACAGAAGAAACCACACACACTCCCTTGTGTTTCCCTCCCCCCATTCCCACATCGTGTGGTATTGCAGGATATATTTCACGAGGGCCATATGAGCGCGGCGATCACTTTCTTCCCTCTCGGCAATGTGTCCTCGATCAGTAGACCGAGGCGCCTGGTCTGTTAGAAGGCGGCGTGGCCACGTTCATGGCCTAATACATGTCCGATAAAGGAGCGCCGAAGCTGGGCAACTTGGCACAAGCAGAGCGATCTCATCCCGCGAGCCCCCACACACTGTCTACCGACGCTCATAGCGCACTGCTGACCTTGGCTGCTTCTGCTACGAAGTTCCAGAAAGGACCGTTTGTTTTCCGCCGATACAAATTGGGGGGGAAACGGGCTATTGCCGCACCTCGCGTGAACGGCAGCTATTCGGACGCGCTCAATACCCATTCTGGCTTGGTCGACCCCTCATTGAGCACGTCAAGCAATGGGCAGTCAGGGGTGTCGGCGCCTGTGCAGCATGAAATGATTCCGGCGAGAACGGTTTCGATCGCCTGAAGGTCGCGAATTTTGGCGCGGACCACGTCAAGATGGTGGCGCCCCATCCGCTCGACTTCGGCGCAGGTGTGGCTTCCGCGATCGACGAGGGACAGCAGACCGCGGATCTCTTCCAAGGTGAAGCCAAGATCCCGGGCGCGCATGACGAAGTTCAGCCGTTCCACGTGCGCCGCGCCGTAGCGGCGATGGCCCGACGCCGTGCGGGGCGGATCGGGCATCAGGCCCACGTTTTCGTAGTAGCGGATCGTCTCGAGATTGCACCCGGTCAGGCGCGCGAGATCCGACCGCTTCAGGTCGCTCGCGATGGCGTGATCGTCGGGCATAAGAAAACCTCTTGATCCTGTAGTTACTACAGACCCTATCTTACCTGTCATCGAGAGACAACCAAGGTGACACGGTGAGCGAAATGATAGAGACCGAGCGACAGGCAGGAGACCACCCGGACAAGTCGGGCTGGGCCGCTACGGGCGCAGGTGTGCTCGGCGCTTTGGCAATGACCTCCTGTTGCATCCTGCCGCTTGTGCTGGTGAGCCTCGGCGTCACTGGCGTCTTCATCGGCCAACTTACTGCGCTTTACGCCTATAAATGGGTGACCTTTTCCCTCGCGGCGTTGGCGCTCGGCTATGGCTTCTGGAAGGCCTATCGCCCGGTGCCCGCCGATTCCTGCGGCACCGGCGCCTGCGCACGACCAGTGGATCGCGGCGTGATGCGGACGCTGCTCTGGAGCGCACTCGCCATCGTGCTGATCGCCCTGGCATTTCCTTATGTCGCCCCGCGCATTCTGTCCTTTTGAAACGGAGACTTCGATGAAACGAACCCTTCTTGCCGCGACGCTTATGCTCGCTCCCGCAATGTCGTTGGCGGGCGAGGCCGAGACCCGGCTGCATGTCACAGGCCTGACCTGCCCCTCATGCAGCTACATCGTCGCCACCGCTTTGAAAAAGGTGGAGAGCGTCGAGATCGCGGAATTCGCCCAGGGTCAGGCCGAAGATGGCACTTACCTGCTCCGCTATGATGACGCTGTCACTGATCCCGAAACTCTGGTCTCGGTTGTGACTGGCGTCGGTTATGGCGCGTCTCTCGCCGCCGGGAGCGGATCGTGACCGAGCCCGAGACATCCTCGGGCAATAACGACCGCCTTCTGAAATACGGGCTGATCGGCACCGTCCTCGTGGCGCTGTGCTGCTTCACCCCGGTCCTCGTCATCCTGTTGGGCGTGGTCGGGCTGTCGGCGATGCTGGGATGGCTTGACCTCGTGCTGCTGCCGGCCCTTGCGGTGTTCATCGGGATAACCCTCTACGCGCTCTGGCGGCGCGGGCGCATCAACTGAAGTGAAACTGATATGAAAGATTACTGTAAAGGCGGTGCCTATGACCTCGCCGTGATCGGCGCCGGCTCGGCCGGGTTCTCGGCCGCGATAACCGCCGCCGAAGCCGGAGCGCGGGTTGCACTCATCGGCGACGGGACCATCGGCGGCACCTGCGTCAACGTGGGCTGCGTGCCGTCAAAGGCGCTGATCCGTGCGGTGGAGAGCCTGCACCATGCCCGCGCCGAGAGCCGCTTCGACGGCATCGAGGCCGAGGCCCGCGTGACCGATTGGGCCGCGACAGTGGCGCAGAAACAGGCGCTGGTGGAAGAGCTACGTCAAGCGAAATACGCCGACGTGTTGCCCCGGCACGAGAGTGTTAAATACATTGAGGGCCACGCCCGCTTCGACGACGAGGGGCGTTTGACGGTGGACGGCGCGGTCTTTCCGGCGGCGAAGATTATCATCGCGACCGGCGCCCGCCCGCATGTGCCGACGATCCCCGGCATCGAAAGGGTGGATGCGCTCGACAGCACCTCGGCCTTGGAGATGACCACGCTGCCCACCTCCATGCTGGTTCTTGGCGCTGGCTACATCGGCGTGGAGTTGGCACAACTCTTCGCCCGCGCCGGTGTCGCGGTGACACTGGTCAGCCGTCGTGGCGTGCTGCCGGAGGCCGAGCCAGAGATCTCCGAGGCGCTGGAGGGCTACCTCGCCGAAGAAGCCATTCGACTGGCGCGGGTCATGGGCTATGAGAGCGTGACCCGCGCCGGTAATACCATGCGCCTGACCGCCACGGACGGAAAAACCTTCGACGCCGAGCGGCTGCTGCTGGCCACCGGACGGGTGCCGAACAGCGATGGTCTGAACCTCGGCGCCGCCGGGATCGAAACCGATGCGCATGGCGGGATCGTCGTGGACGAGCAGATGCGCACCGCCAATCCGAAGGTCTGGGCCGCAGGCGACGTCACCGAGCGCGACCAGTTCGTCTATATGGCGGCCTACGGCGCCAAGCTCGCGGCCCGGGACGCGGTGGCAGGCGAGGCGCGCAGCTATGACAACGCCACGATGCCCTGGGTAGTCTTCTCTGACCCACAGGTGGCGGGCGTGGGGCTGAGCGAGGCGCAGGCGCGGGCTGCCGGGCACGAGGTGATTACCTCGGTCCTGCCGCTGGACGCCGTGCCCCGTGCGCTTGCCGCCCGTGACGTGCGTGGGCTGATCAAACTGGTGGCGGAGGCGGGCAGCAAGCGGCTGCTGGGCGCGCAGATCCTCGCTCCCGAGGGGGCCGACAGCATCCAGACGGCAGCGATGGCGCTGAAGGCGAGGCTCACCTATGAGGAATTGGGCGACACCATCATGCCTTATCTCACCACAGTCGAGGGGTTGAAGCTGGCTGCGCAGACCTTCGAGAAGGACGTGGCCGCGCTTAGCTGCTGCGCAGGGTGACTCATGAGTGACAAGTCTTCGCAAGATTTCCTCGGCTCCGCCACCGGCTCGGTCATCGCCTGGTGGCTGCCCATCGGGGCTATGCTCCTGGCGATCCCGTTGTCCGATAGCCCCAAGACGGTGATCTGGCTATTGGCGCTGGTCTGGATGGGCGGGGCTTGCTTGCTCAACGCCCGACGCTGCGGGCGTGTCCATTGCCGCTACACCGGGCCCTATCTGCTGGCAATGACGTTGCCAGTGCTTGGCTACGGCACCGGGCTGATGCCGCTGGGCGACGAGGGATGGCTCGGCCTCGCGGTCGGCGGAGGCACCGCGGCGATCTGGGAGCTGAGCGAGCGCTTCATGGGCAGATACCGCTGAAAAGCCCAGAGTCCCCCCAGCCCAACACGTGAGAAACGAGGAGCATGTATGACCGAAACACTCGACCTGATCGTCATCGGCGCCGGCATGGCCGGGATCAACGCTGCGAAGAAATGCAGCAAGGCCGGCTGGTCGGTCGCCATTGTCGATGAACTACCTTACGGCGGCACCTGCGCGCTCAGGGGTTGCGATCCGAAGAAGATGCTGCGTGCTGGTGCCGAGGCGGTCGAGGCCGCTCGGCGTCTTGAGGGCAAGGGCATCACGGGCGTGACCCGGATCGACTGGCCTGCCCTGATGAAACACAAGGAGAGCTTCACCGACCCGGTGCCGGAGAGCATGGAAAGCGGGCTCAAAGTAGCCGGGGTGCAAACGCTGCATGGCCGCGCCCGGTTCACCGCTGAAGACCGGATCGAGATCGAAGGTCATGGCGAGATCGCCTTTCGCCATGCACTTATTGCCACGGGAGCGAAGCCACGCCTGCTGGAGTTTCCCGGCGCCGAGAAGCTGATCGACAGCACGGACTTCCTGAACCTCGCGGAGATGCCCCGCCGGATCGTCTTCGTCGGCGGCGGCTACATCTCCTTCGAGTTCGCCCATATCGCGGCGCGGGCGGGGGCGGAGGTGACAATCCTCGACCGTGGCGCGCGGCAGCTGAAGATGTTCGACCCGGACTTGGTCGACATGCTGCTCGAGCGCAGCCGAGCCGCGGGGATCGAGATCATCCCTGAGGCCGCGATCGAGCGGGTCGAGGATGTGGAAGCAGCCCACCGCGTCAGCTACCGAAAGGGGAACGACATTGACGCCATTGAGGCCGACCTCGTCGTTCACGGCGCCGGAAGGGTGCCTGCCATCGATCATCTTGACCTCGCCGCTGCGGGCATCGAAACCGAGCATGGCGGCGTGAAGGTCACTCCCTGGCTGCAATCGTCGTCGAACCCGCGCATCTTCGCAGCGGGCGACGCCGCCGCCTCGCCGGGTAAGCCGCTGACCCCCGTGGCGGTGTTCGAAGGCAAGATCGCAGCATCCAACATGCTGAAAGACAAGCGCACCGAGCCCGACTACACCGGCGTGCCAAGCGTCGTGTTCACGATCCCCGAGCTGGCGCGGGTCGGCCTCGTCGAGGCCGAGGCACGAGAAAAGGGCGAAGTCGACATCAGCTTCACAAACACCTCGGGCTGGTTCTCGCAGAAGCGGTTGGGCGAAAGTCACGCGGGCGCGAAGCTCATTACCGGCGAGGACGGCAAGATCCTTGGCGCGCATATGTTCGGCCCGGACTACGCCGAATTGATCAATGTCTTCTCCCTGGCAATCAAGCTGGGGCTGACGGCAGCCCAGGTGAAGTCGATGCCCGCCGCCTATCCGACGGGGGCATCGGACATCGGCTCAATGTTTTGAAACGAACAGCGGTCCTCCGCTGCGGAGTATTTCAACAGCAGCTGAGGGCCGGAAGCGTTCATTGCTGAGAGGAAACTTTTGGTTCACGTGCACGCATTGATGAGGCGTTATATAAATCATAGCTCGGGTCGCATGGGATAGCGGGCGGAAACCCCTCTTCGGCTATAAGTGAAAAAATAGAGCCAAATATTTCGCTCTCGGAAAAATGGCCAATCTTCTTTTTATAGCGCCGATTTGAGGCGTGGGGAACTTGACGCCGACCGTGCTGGGTCGGCACCCGCAAGGAGACTTCCTATGCCCCGTGACTTCTGTTTCACGCCTCCCCACACCGCCTTCATCGTCACCAACGCTGCGGCAATTTGCTCGTCGGCTTCGCTCTTGGGCGGACCAGTCGCCGAAGCGCGCGTCCATCGTCTCATCGACGATGTGAGCCTTGCATCACCGCTCACCAGCCGGATGGAACGAGAGCTTAATGCTTTGGAAGACCTGCTTAGCCTGGAGAACGTTCAGGATATCGACAGCGTAGAAGCGGAGCACTTCGCACGCATCGATCCCTGCGCTCCTGTCGTCGAGGAAATCTGCCTGCTCCTCGACGGCTTGCGGCAAGCCCGAGCGCAATCGGCGGACATGGCCGCCTGAGCCAATCTGGCGCATGCACGCGCCAGATTGATGTGTCGGCTTGTTGTCGGCACCAGACAAGACAAGCAATATGCAGCTCATTTCCACGGCAAACGTAACGGAGATGGGGAACCAAGGGGCAGACCCGATTGGATGGCAGCGTCGGCTTCGAGACGCGGTTTTCGATGTCCGCGATGATCTGCCCCTCTCGATGCGCTTCGCCTTAGATCGCGCATGCAATGTGCCTCGGGAGAAGCTCCTGACACCATCTGGCTTGCAGGAGGCCAGAGAGAGATCGTCGCGACTTCGATCCTTGGTTCGAGGGTTGGGAAGGGCCCCATGCTGTGCCATACGGAGGAAGGTGATCCTATACCATAGACGGGACCGAATCCGGACGACGGGTCGAAATCCTGCTTCAATGCCTCGACGAGTTCCGCTGCCGGGCGTGGCGCTCCATCGATCTGCTCACGGCGCGGGCGGTGCTCGCAACTCGTCATGTGGTTGCCGCTGCGGAACCATCGGCGTCGTCATCACCTGACTGCGAGACTTAGACGCCGTTTTTTCGAGATGGCCCATGGGCCTGCTAAAGCTGGCACCGAAACCGGAAAGGGCCTCGGATAATCCGCGGCCCTTTTTCGTGTTATTCGGGCTCGGAAGAGGTGACTTGTTCTGATCATGGCCCCGGCCTACATCTGCAAGGTGATGCGGTGCCAGCTCTCCCGGTTTACTCCAAGATCGCCAATGTGCGCCGATATCTTGTAAAATGTGCGCGAAATTGCCCAAAAAGTGCAAACTTTGCTTGGCGACACACTAACTCAACTGTCAGTTACACCATCCACTTTCCAAATCGCCAATTCGGCCCATTGAAATCATTGGATTTTCATTTCTTGGGTACCAGCATAGGCTTTCCGGATTCCACCATACCTTTTCTTGGGGCCGTGGTCTGGAATGCGAAAAACGCAGGAAAAAGATTTTCCTAAGTCCTGAAATACAAAAAGGCCCCGGCTATTGCAAGCCGGGGCCTTAATGAGCTGTCGAGACGGTAATAAAGGCAGGTCAGTCTACGCCTGCCAAGAGATGATCGACATCACATGCACGGTAATCTTCCCGCAGGAATGGATTGTGACCTGGCATGCACCCGGTACGTGCGCCGTATCGATTGGCTAGCATCTCGAGCGTCAATTCATTGCAGTCCGGTGACAAATTCGCGAACAAGTCGACCATGAACTTGAAAACGCGACCGAACAGGTTTCCGTGGCCGTAGCAGAGCCTGCGATAGATGTCTTCGCTTCGAACCTGGTCAATGACGATGCCAACCGCGGCAGCATAGCCAACAAACGCAGTGTCCACCTCGTCGAGATCGGTGTCCAACATCGGGTTGATCGTCCCCATGTGGAACGCAGTCATCAGGTTTCGGAACTGAGGATCGAGGTTCACCTTGTCGAGCAGGTCGTTGATACCACTGAGCACGACCACGACCGGCCAGTGCCGATGCTTCATGAAGGTCTTGATCGAGTTAATAACCTTGCGGGCCTCCTTCTCACCAAGCGTCTCGAACATGTGCTGACATTCATCAATATGGATGAGCCAAGTGCCCGTCCGTTCAAGCTGGCGGCGGACTTGCGACCAGATCTCGTGTTCGGTCTTCCGGGCTGTCATCTCGTATCCAACTTCGCGTACCACGGAAAGCCCCAGCGCCTTCCATGTAGTCTCGCCATCAAGTGCGATCTGCAGAAACTTCACGTCCCTTCCGCATTCCAGCTTCGTCGTGTGTTCGGCGAAGCGCTTCAACGCGCGATTAATTTCGCGCGTCTTTCCGGAGTTACTTTCTCCGACCACCACCACCAAACCGTTGCCTTCCCAATGCTCGCCAGAGAGGACACCGGCGTCGAAGTCATGGATCACGGCACGCAGCTTTTCATCGAGAGTGTTCGCGCGCGACATCTGAAAAAACAGAGCTTTTAGTTTCGCGCGCCGCTGAACCATCGAAAGGTGGCGCGGAATAAGAAGGTCGGTCATGTAAGAGTTCCTTTGCCTTTCGGTGCGCCAGAGAAACGAGAGCTAGTTGATGACTGGTCGGTTACCGAAGATACATTGGTTGGCGAATCAGACCACGAGGTTGGAGGGTCACCTGCAGCAGCAGTCGGCGGGAGCTCCTGAGCCTCCTGTCCACCTTCAGCTGCGAATAGGTTCATGCTGCCCGGTTCAAGGTTTGAAGTTGTAGTCGAGTTGGAGCGCTTAGCAAAATAGGCCGCTTTCTCAGCAGCAATATCCTCAGCCGTGTGAATGCCGTTGCCTTCACCATCGGCCAACAATGTTTCCAGATCAGCTGAAAAGACGGCTTCAGGGTCCGCGTCAATCTGGAGCTTGAAACAGAAGCTATTTTCAAACCAAGACAAAGTGTCCGCATCAATTTCGGTAGACGGTAAACCATGTTTCTCGACAGCCGATGCGATTTTGCCTTGGAACCACTTTGTATGCTCGAGCAGAACGTGCTCGTAGAAAACGCGGTCCTGAGGCCGGGTACGGGTCATTTCCTTGATTGCCGCCATCCAGGTCCGAAGTGTGAATTTGGCAAGATCCTGACGCTGGTTCGTCAGATGCACGGGCTTGCCATCGACGATCGCAGTAACTTCCCGCAAGTCGTTCGGATCTATGCGCACTTCGACCTTGCGCTTCTTCCGCTTGAGAACAGCTGAAAGTGCTTCTTGATCACCAAAGGGGATACCACAGATACGTAGCCCCTCCTTGGACAGCATCCGCTGCATCCGCACGCCAGTTGCATTGCGCCGAATGCGAGGAGGCGCAGGATGCACGATGCCGTAACGTTCATGGTGTTTCCACGCATCAACCGGGCGTTTGTTCATCAATCCCGAATGGGGCTCAAGATGATATTCATCGACGATGAACCTGATGATCAAATGGCGCAGCTCATCTGCGTTGAAGGCAGCCATCTTTTCGCTGTCATAATCAACAAGACAGTCAACAGAGTAACCGGTTTTGCCCGGCAAAGAGTTTGCGAAACGCGTGCGGAACCCACCGAACAAGCGCTCGACGAAAGGCTTGTCGGTCGGTACACCCGCACGTCCGTAAACAATGGATGCGCCCAAAGCGACGACGGCGGCCTGAACCTCCTCGTTGAAAAACTCAGGCCCTGTATCAACGATAATTGTCCCGATACCGGAGTGCTGGTGCCAAGGCATGCGGCAGCCTGCCAAACAGCTAATGTCTGATTTATCACGCCCGATCATATCAAGCACTTCGATCACCGTCCTAGCGTTCGGTTTTTCAGATACGCCGACGCCCAGAACGCCGCGGGTCGCCACGTCGATGGCCGCGCAGATGAAAAGCCTTTGCCGTGTTCTCGGCCTACCTTTCCCCTTTGCCTTCTTCGCCATGTTGGCGTTCGCAAGGTCCTTCTGTAGATCCGGGGTTAGCAGATCCCAAAAGGCGGATTTTTTGGCGAAGGTCATTACGTCGCCAGTCCAAAAATCCAGCTCGACCATTTCTCCAATTTTGAGAGCCCGGACGCCGTGCTGGGTCGGTGAGAACTCCTTCTGCGCTGCGCGAACGCCTTCCCGACCAAGTACCAGCTGCAAAGCATTGAACTTATTCAGCCGTCGATAGACTGTATTTGGGTGCGGAACCGTGAGCTGCGTGCCGCGGCCTTGCTCAAGCAACTCACAATTCTCCTTTGCGAAAACGATGGTCACAAGCTTGACGATGGACGTCTTTGATGGCTGTGCCTTGCTCAGGTATTTCTGGCAGCATTTATCAAGCAGAACATCTTCTGCCAGCGTCAGACGCGGAAGCGTGTTCCCTTTCAACTTTTTCGGCAAGAATACCTTCGGGTGAGGCTTCTCCATGCCAAAGTACAGCTTGCAATAGTTGCTGACGCTCTTTGCCCCCCAGGTTTTTGCCGGGAATTCACCGTCCTTGTCGGAACCCAAGGCCAAAAGGCGCTGACGATCAAACGCCCGCTCCCGAATCTTGTCATAGTTCTTAATTATTGACGTCGGCGTGTACGACCCGCCCTTGAGGATGGACTGGGCTGCCAGACACCACGCCTCGCGCTGTTGCGCGAGCCGATGTTCCGTATATTTGGCGTGAAGCCACCCATCATCAGCAACGTTTGTATTGGTTTCTCGATCAACTGTGTCGCTTGAGAAATCTGTGTCGATGGTGACATCCAGACGAGACAAGAGCTCACGTACCTTGCTGTCCTGTATGACAAAATAGCGCGCCTCCTCTGAGTCACCGACATACCGGTCCCGCACAATTATCCCGTCCTTTGCCAGACCGGCGACCACGACCGACTGGCCCTCGTATTCGATCAAAGCGCCTGTCGGGAGCGAGAAATGCTGAACGTGTATGGTCATGCGGCACGCTCCATGACGGTGGGGTAGTCGATCATGCTCGGGTGCTTCTGCATCAACCGGCGGTCCGCAACGAACCGCAGCACCGCGTCGAACGCTCGACCCTTATCCACATTCCGGGGCCCCATTTCGCAACGGAACACCAGTTCTTCGACGGTGAACGCGGGCGTGTTAATGTTGTCGTTCAGTACGGCAACCAATCGGGCATCAGCCTCTGGATCAGTGAACCGTTTCGCCAGAAACATCCGTTCGAGGTTGCCGCGCCGCCAGGCCGGGAAACAAACCTCGGAAATTGCTGCGAACCCAACACCTTCCGGCAAAGCCAATCGAACCTGTTGGCAGATCAGCGCATGCCGGGGGCGGCTGAGATTGTCTTCGTTTTTCACGTAAAGGTAGATTTGGCGCCCGTTGCGCAGTGTTACTAAAAAATCAAGCGTATTGCTTTTTACTTTTCCGACGGGCTCCGAGAATTCAACTTTCCTCGGCTGGCATTTCAAACCGTAGGTGTTGGGATGGAGCAACGCATCAAGCGACACCGACCGTTCGAGACCGGATTCATGACCGATCACGCGAGGACGGTGACCATCTTCTGCTGTCCACCCGACGAGCAGCCCGGTCTTCGCCCAGGCACTGCGGTGGACTACGCCCCTTTTCCCATCGAACGGAAGCAGATCCTCCAGGCCGCTATACCCATCAACGTGTACTTGGCCTTCAAAGGTAATGAGGCCTTCAATCCCCTCGGCATCAGAAAAATTCAGCTGCTTAACTGCGTCACCGTTGCTTGAAGCTGCGCGGTCATGCGCCGCGATTGTGGTGTGTGTTGCGATTTCCTGAGTATCGCGATGTTCATGTGTAATCGTCATTTGGTCTCGCTTGATGGCACAGTTTAGCTGGCCTCGAACCGCAGGGCGGCCGAGTGGCATGTGCTCTCGTTGGCTGAAGTTTGATCGTTTCCTGGGCTAACCGGGGCGCTCACTTGAGCGCCCCAGTCCTCCGGGCATCAATCAGGGGATTCCGGATTTCATCTCTACTCGTTCCTCTTATTCATCTCTTCTTCACCAAGAGGTAAGCGGAGGTCGTGAAAGTTCTGAGCGAAAATATTCGAAAAAATATGTATCTAAAATAATATATACTATCAGTCACTTACGCTAAACGCCCCTTTCGGAGGCCAAATCCTCGCGATTTCAGATAAGGTCTCTGACAGTGCATTGAACCCCTTCTCTTCCGCGATTCGAGACAGGCGAGTCGGTTGCTGCGCCATTACACGACGTGCCAAATGTAGTGGAACACTGACGCCACCCAAGCCCACTGGAACACAATATCCAGCGAGGTCGATGTCAGGTGATAGCTGCGAAGTGTCCAACTTTACTGGGTTGGCCAGCCGGTACCACCGCGACAATGTATGTGCCCACTTTTGGTTCTCGGTCACATGGATCAGCAATGAAGTCTGGATAAAGGTTGTTCCAAGGTTTGGGTGCTTAG
Source organism: Sulfitobacter sp. LC.270.F.C4 (assembly GCF_032922545.1). Taxonomy (NCBI): domain Bacteria; kingdom Pseudomonadati; phylum Pseudomonadota; class Alphaproteobacteria; order Rhodobacterales; family Roseobacteraceae; genus Sulfitobacter; species Sulfitobacter sp. LC.270.F.C4. Next base: position 3,145,177 of record NZ_CP136692.1, read on the forward strand.
CCCCCCACCCATGCAGTTTCATCTTCTGCCCCTGAAGAACGATCAGGTAGTCGTCCACCATTGGCGCGTCACGTTCTTTGCCGTGAGGGTCCGGCCCTTTCATCGCAGCTTGGAACGCGGTGATACTGCGCGTCAGCAGGTTGTAGTACAGGTCATCGTGCATCTTGTTCATCTGTCCAAATAAGGGTCGCCCCGTTCCGGGCATGCTCCGGGGCGGGGGGACGTTCGAGAGTTTTAGGATGAACGCGCGTGTTCGAGGGCGGCTCTAACGACAGCCGGAAAAGAACGTAAAGCAGATAGCGATGCGAAAAACACCACAATGAAAACAATCTGTTATAGGTATGATGAGCGATTCTTGGGGATAACCGGATTCTGAAGGACTTATTCGCAAAGCATTTTGCAATCCTGAGTTGCGGTGAGCTCATGCAATTCGCAAGCATATTTGGATAGAAAAGCTAAAGACGCCCTTCTTCAGCTAGTCGCAGCCTCGAAATCTTGATCCTGATTCGCTAATGCTACCCATGAGGCATCAATCTCAGGACCGCTCGATTTGATGACGCTGGCTTCCCATTCCGCGTCGCTTTCAGCGTCCAACGACTCTTTGACCTCCCGCTGGGCTGAAGAGCTAATCGCGTTATCTTGGCTGTGCCGCCTATAGCGTTTCAGCTATGAACTCTTACGCTATTATCTAATTTTCGATTTGAACGAATGCTGCGACTTCTTATCTCCATTTAGTATCAAAATGGAGCATTTCGCTGACCGACATCCAATATCCATCGACCGCACGCCGCATCATACATATAGATATGGATGCCTTTTTCGCATCGGTTGAGCAGAGAGATCATCCAGAGCTGCGAGGCAAACCTGTGGCGGTCGGCCGCGACCAGGCGCGTGGCGTGGTGGCGGCCGCGAGCTATGAAGCCCGGGTCTTTGGCGTGCGCTCTGCCATGCCTTCGGTAACTGCGCGCCGGCAATGCCCGGATCTCATCTTCGCCCTACCCCGCTTTGAGGTCTACCGCGCGGTCTCGGCGCAGATCCATGAGGTCTTCCGACGGTCCACTGATCTCATCGAGCCGCTTTCACTCGATGAAGCCTATCTCGATGTCACCAAAGCCTGCGCCTCCGGCGTCACTGCCACGGAGATTGCGCAGGCGATCCGACAAGGCATCAAGTCAGAGACCGGGCTGACGGCCTCGGCCGGCGTCAGCTTCAACAAGTTCCTCGCCAAGCTGGCCTCGGATCAGGACAAGCCAGATGGGCTCACGGTCATCACGCCGCGCAAGGGAGCGGATTTCGTGGCGTCCCTCCCCGTCGCGCGCTTTAACGGGGTCGGCCCCGTCACCGAAGCCAAGATGAAGAAGCTGGGCATCCTGACCGGTGCGGATCTTCGAGAGAAGTCGCTGACCTTCCTCGCTGAGCACTTCGGCTCTTCGGCCGAGCATTACCACGCGATCTCGCGCGGCATAGATCCGCGCCCCGTGCGGCCGAACCGGATCCGCAAATCGGTGGGCGCCGAGAACACCTTTGCCGAAGACCTGACCGACCTCGATGAAGCCGTCGCCCGCCTCGCGCCGATTATCGCTAAGGTCGTCAAGCGCTGCGGCGAAAAGGATGTGGCCGGAAGGACAGTGACCTTGAAGATCAAATTCGCCGACTTCGAGCAAATCACCCGACGAATGACGCTGAGCGCAGCGATCCGGGACCCAGCGACAATCATGGCAGTCGCCCGCGAGTTGCTGGTCGGGGAATTCCCGTTCAGGAAAGGCATCCGCCTTCTCGGGGTGAGCATGTCCGGGTTTGAGGTGCGTGATTCTCAGGATGAGGCACAGCTCGAGCTGTTTTGACTGCGATAAAATCAGCCTGTCGTTCCGAAAACCCAGAAAGGCCGTTTCTTTCTTTTGGGCGGAGCGTAATACAGGCCAAGCGACCCTCGCACCACCGCTCGATCACAGGACATGACATGAAGACCCTTACCCCATTCGCCCGGATCCTTCTGGTGGTCTTGGGTCTTCAATCCCCTGCCGCCGCCACCGCCGAGACATCTTGGGAGAAGGCAATCGAAGCCGTAGAGGCAAAGTCATCGGAATATTTCGACTACGCCTTTGAGCTGGGGTCCGGATATCCCGGCACTGCGCTCAACGGCATCGGATCTGATCGGCACATCTGTGCAATCACCGGTCGTATGCTCGGCTTCCATGATGAGATCCATGAGGCTGAAAACTTTGACAGCCCTGCCATGACAACTGATGCAGACCCCTTCGCGCTCATGGAGCACAGCGTGTTTCTGGATGCATGGGTTGCATCCGCACGTACAGCGCTTGGGATGACTGAAACCCAAAGGAAGAGCCTTTGGAATCTCGAATGCCCAGGTAAACATGGAATTCCGACAACCGCTTTTATCGACGACCCAGAATTGCAGGGTGACTTCTCCGTCGATGGGGAGAGATTGATGGTCTATGGCGACATCGATCTCGGTTTTTACGAGCGTTTTGTCGAGGCCCTCGACAAAAATCCAGCGGTTACCGAAGTATCTCTCGGAAGCGCCGGCGGCAATGTCATGGGCGCTCTCCTGTCTGGGCTGGAGATCCGAAAGCGCGGTTTGAGCACAACCCTTTATGGCCCCTGCTATTCAGCCTGCCCGCTTGTTTTCATGGGAGGAGAGTCCCGGACGATCTGGATGGGCCCGGGCCCGCACCTTGGCTTTCACCGTGTCTACACCCCCGCGGGCGAGGTCCCGCTCGATGACGAAGTCTACAGACATCTCTCGGAATACATGGTGGCCATGGGAGTCGATCCGGTGCCCGTCTTGGGTTGGATGATGAGGTCCGGGATGAAAGAGATGTATGAACCCGCTCTCGACGACTTCTGTGCGCCTAAAGTGGCGACATGGGTCCAGAGGATTTGCTGATGCCTGGCTTGGGGAGGTCGCCCCGCCCCCTTGTGGGAGCGCAGGCTACCGAATGAAGCTGCTCAAAGGCGTATCGGGATCCCACATGGCGTACCATCTCACACCGACGCGCAGATCTGCCTTCTGGTTGCCCTCGACGTAACTGGCGAAGGAGCTGTCCACTGGCACATAGGCTTCCTGTCAGAAGTTGACCGAGAAGGACCTGGAGGTCCGATCGCGCTCGATGAATGGCAGAGCGTTCTCCCGGTCCCAGGCAAATCTGCTCATGGCATGCGCTTCAGACGACGGTTCTTTTCTGCCATTTCTTTCATCTCAGACATCAAAGAGTCTCCATGCCGCCAAACTTGGCCCGCCATTTGTAGAAATGGCGCTACTCACCCCATGCTCGCGGCAAAGCTCCGAGACCGGCACATCGCCCTCAGCCTGCTTCAACACCGCCATAATCTGCGCGTCGCTGTATCGTCCGTTCTTCATCGTAAATCTCCTCGGATATCTTGCCGAGAAAACTCTACTTTTGAATACCACTAATTTGGGGGGGGGATTACCGGACGACTTCAGTCACGAAGCACATCAGTTTGCATCTGTTGTCTCTTCCAATCACCATCAACTATAAACTAAAAAAACGATCGTTTGTTTTATTTTCTATCGACCTGTAGTCTTTATTGTGTGTCGGTCTCCGCGGAGGGCGGGGTCTGAGACACTTTGGAACCCATGGAGGAGATTTACGATGTATCGACATAATTTCTTGAAAGCCGCGATGGTCGCCGGCGTTTTGCCTTTGATGCCAAGCGTGACCCAAGCCGAAAGCCTGCAGGCCCCCCCTTATCTTATGACAGGCGCAAATACGGTTACTATCGCGCTTGAATGGGAAGAAGCGAGCGTGAAAAACCTAGTACCGGAAACGCTGACAGCCGCCGAAGATCTTTCTGGCGGTATCAACGTCTATTACGTAGGCGATGCCGTCGGATTGAGCGTTTATTCATCCGCCTATGCCTATATCAACGTTAAAGACCCGGAAAACGAAGGGGCGACTGCGCGCCATATTCTTGGGGGGTGGTACGGACCGGATCCAAAGGTCAGCGCGGCGATGGATAAACATTTCGGTGCGCCTGTGAAGCCCGGGAGTTCCGAGCAGAAAGCTGAAGGAAATACTTGGGTCGGAGAAGGCGGAGACGATACCGGCTCGATCAAGATTGTTATCGAGCCTTCTGATGACTGCGCCGCCGGGGGCGGAGTGTTGAATTATCTCGATGGTGAAATGACCCGCATGGTTATTCCGTTCATCGGCAACTTTTGCCCCGGCAAACCTGTGTCGATAGATATCTCCGGTCCCGAAGGCTCCGCACTGTCGCAGGTGAAAGTCAGCAAAATGCTCGGCGGCGGCCAGTTGAAGGACGGCACGTTCTCTTTCACCCGTTGACCTCTACGACAGCGGCAAGGCTTCGCAGATGCGCGCCCCTGGAAACCTTCTAGGGGCGCGTTTCCATTCAGTTTGAGCTCTGCGGACAAGGCTGCGATATGTGCCGTCAGGTCAAAGCAACGATTTCAAATCGATCTCGCCATTCGCCACATCCGCTGCCGTCGGAGACCGATCGCTTTCAATTAGCCGCTTGCCAACCATATAGGCGCGCGGATCATTCATAGCGTCCACAGCGAGCAGTTTGTCGTCGACATAGTACCAGTGAGAACGACTGGTCGGCACGGCCCCTTCGCGTGTGACCACCCGGTTATACCCTGCGTTCAGCCCCGCGATCTGCAACTTCACATCGAACTGATCTGACCAGAACCACGGCTTTGGCACGTAATCCTCTTGCTGCCCCATCATATTCATCGCCACCGCCTCGGCTTGATCGATGGCGTTTTGCACGCTCTCAAGACGTATCAACGCCCCCCGGTAGGGAAGCCGCGTGCAGTCCCCCGCCGCCCAGATATTCGGGTCCGAGGTCTGCCCCTGCGCGTTGACAACAATGCCATCATCACAGCGAAGGTCCGCCGTTTCCGCGAGTGCGTCATTGGAACTTACCCCTATCCCCACAATTGCGAAATCCACTTCAAGCGCGTCACCATTCGTGAACTGGGCCTTCAAGGATTGTCCGGGCGCCAAGCTGTCCAAGGCGATGCCTTCGCGGACTTCAACGCCATGACTTTCATGCAAATTGCGGAAAAAGTCGGAAGTTTCGGGTGCAGCGACACGTTGCAGGATCCGCGGCGCCATCTCGACCAAAGTGACCCGCAATCCTAGCTTTGTAGCCACCGCCGCGGCCTCAAGCCCGATGTATCCCCCTCCGACCACTAGCAGCCGACGGTCCGGTACGAACTCCGATGCAATCAGATCGACATCAATGATGCTGCGCACCCCATAGACATGATCCAGATCGCCCCCCATCCCGGCTGGCAGACGCCGGGGCGATGAACCGGTGGTGATCGCCAGTGCATCATAGTCCAGTTGCTGCGCGCCGAGCCACACTACCCTGCGCGCCCGGTCAATCTGTGTCACAGGCTGGCCGAGGATCACCTCAATCCCGTTTTCGGCATAAAAGCGTTCGGGACGCAGGAACAGTTGTTCGACTGACATTTCCTTCATCAGGTACTTTTTCGACAACGGTGGCCGTTGGTATGGCAGGGCTGGCTCTGAACAGACCAAGGTTATGCTACCCTCATGCCCCAATTTACGCAGCTTCGCGGCCAGTGCGGCCCCCGCCTGCCCGCCACCGATGATTACAATCTTTCTCATGCGGTATGCCCTCTTCTGAATGATAACTGATTGGAGCGGCTACGCGTCGCCCGCCAATTGCCGAACGACGCTGCGGCTTACATCTGGCGCGGCAGGTACAGGACGATCTCGGGGAAGGTGATAATCAGCGCAAGTATCACAAGCTCTATTGCGATGAAGGGCAACACGCCCTTGAACAAAGCCCCGGCACGAAGCTTACCGTCGGCAGCGGCCAGCACGGCATAGAGGTTCAGCCCTACCGGTGGGGTGATTGCTGCGATCTCAATCAGTTTGACGACGAGCACCGCGAACCAGATCGCGTCGATCCCAAGAGATTGTGAAATGGGATAGAGGAAAGGTACTGCGATCACCAAGAGTGATACGGAATCGACGAACATCCCAAGCAGCATGAAGATGGCGATGGTAATCGCGATGAACCCAAAGGGGCCGATTTCGGTCGCAACAATCACACCGCGCAGCTCAGGAATAAAACCGCTGATCAACAGGAACCGGCTGAACAGAAGACCGCCAATAACAATCGCAAAGATGATGGCTGACATCCGCACAGCTTCGAGGAGTGAGTCCCAGATGTCCTTTCCATTAACTCGCCGCATGGAGAGCGCGATGACTAAGGCACCGGCTGCCCCGACTGCGCCTGCAGCCGAAGGAGGGTAAAACCCGAGGTAGATGCCCCCCATAACCAGCAACATCAAGAGCAGCACGCTCCACACTTTCGACAACGCCCGCCCGCGCATGGCCCAGGTGACGTTTTGATCGGCATTAGGTGCCCACTCGGGGCGGACGATCAAAAACAAGCGAATGCCGATCGCATAGCTGAATGCAGTCAGCGCGCCCGGGACGATGCCAGCAACGAGCAGCTGTCCAACAGGCTCTGACGTCAGCATGGCAAAGAGAACCATCGCGATGGAGGGCGGGATCAGCCCTGCCAACGTGCCGGCAGCGGCGATACAGCCCCCGGCAACGCCCCCGTTATACCCAAACCGCAGCATTTCCGGGAGGGCCATGCGGGTAAATACGCTCGAGGCCACGACAGTCGAGCCGGATGCAGCTGCAAATCCGGCCTGAGCAAAGATCGTTGCCATCAACAGGCTGCCGCGCAGTCTGCTCATCAGGTATTGTGCGGCGGTATATAGGTCGCGAATGATACCCGCGCGCCCGGCAATAGCGCCCATCAGCACGAACATCGGAATAACGACGAAATTATAGTCGCTCGTCAACGCATAGGGCATCGACTTGAAGGTCGTGAGCAGAAAACGATCTCCGACCGAGAGGTAAATCCCTACAGCCGCAACCAAACCCATTGCATAGGCCACAGGCACGCCGATCCCCAGCATAAAAAGCAGCGCTACAAATCCGATGCTACCTTCGGCCAATCCGCTCATTAAACTAGATCCTCTGATTGGTCATTGCCGGTGGCGCGCGCAATCATCTGCACCAAGACGATCAGGCAGGTTAGAGATGCCCCTATTGCGCAAGCCAGCTTTGCCGGCCAGATCGCGTAGCCCAACGTTGCAGCGGACTGCTCCCAGATTGCCATGCTTTCCAAGGCCAGAATCCAGCTTCCGTAGGTCAGCAGGGCAACGAAGACCAACCCAGCTCCTTGGGCGACCCACCAGCGGAACCGTACGACACCTGGCGACATGAATGGATTGAAAAGATCAACGCTGATGTGCGCATTGCGCCACTGCACCAAAGGCCAAGTCAGAAAGACCGCCGCTGCCGTTAGAGTGCCGGACATATCGACCTTGAACGGCAGGTAGAAACCAAGGGTTTCGCCCAATACGATATCGACCACCCCGACCACCATCACAACAAAGATCGCGACCGCACTGCCAAAGGTCACGACCTTTAAGGCGAGTGACACGCCCCGCAGCGCTGTCTGAAACGCAGCGGGGCTAGCAGATTTCGTAACGTCAGGCACGTCTTAGTTCTCGAAGGATGCCTCAGCTTTGCGCTGAAGCTCGATGATCGGGGCAATATCCGCTTCGCTCACACCTGCTTCCAGCGTGCGCTCTTTCCAGATTGCGATCATATCAGGGGACCGTTCAACAAAAGCGTCCATATCGCTCAGCCTTACGATTTGGCCGCCTGCTTCCTGAAACTCTTTGATCGCTGTCTGCTCGACCTCAGCCAGTTCAGCCTGCCCCTTGTCCATCGCTTCCTGCGCGACTTCGGTCATCAGGTCGCGGACCTCTTGTGGCCAACTGTCCCATGCCTCTTTGGAGGCGATCATTTGGAAGGTAGTGAACGAACCGGTGTTGATATCGGACCAGTAGGGCGCCACTTCTTCCAATTCTGAGAAGGTTGCCCATTCAATCGGGCCGAAGTTGCAATCGATTGTGCCCCGCTCAAGTCCTTCGCGTAATTCGGGAGCCTGAACCCGTGTAGGCACCATGCCATATTCTTCCATCCAAATTGGCACATAGGCGCCACCCACGGCGCGGACGCGCAGCCCTTTAAGGTCGGCCATTTCGTTCACCGGCTTGTTGCACAGCAAGGTGTAGGTCGATGGCACAGTCCACTTGATCGGAACGATGCCAGCGGCATCTGTTTCGGCCTTTACCAGATCTTGCTGATACATTTCACCGGTCAAGGTATTGGCGGTCGCTGCATTTGCCGAAACACGGTTTAAAAGACCTGCCGAAACCGCCATCATCGGCAACTCTTCGGCATGGACGGCCTGCGCAAAAACGCCCAGTTCAACAGCACCGTCGCCGACTAGTGACTTGATCTCGGTAAGCCCGCCCAGCTGGCCGGACCAGAAAATTTCGATGTCGATCTTGCCATCACTGCGGCGCTCGACCTCTTCGGCCCACCATTTATCCCAACTCACCGCGGGCCACGTCTCGGGCAGCGGATGCGCCATACGCAACGACAGCGAAGGATAGTCCTGCGCAAACGCCTGCGACGCCGCAAGTATTCCAAGAATTGCCCCACCCAGGGTCAGCTTATTTATCGAGCGCATGTGTACCTCCCGTATATCAAGCGCGGCCCAACCTTACGCACCATAAAGTTCCTCACTGCGGCGGGTCGGACATCAGACCTCAACGATTACAGATGCAATATCACTTGTCCACATAAAACCAAACGTTTGTTTGTATAGAATTAGCATGCAATGATTTTACCGGCGCGCGCCGAGTTCAGCGTCCCGCGCCGCGCTCACTTTGCTGTATATCCCCCATCGACCGGTACCGCCGCACCCGTGACAAAACTCGCCGCGTCACTGACAAGAAAAGAAGCGACCTCGGCCACTTCCTGTGGCTCACCAAGCCGCCCCATCGGATGCAGCGATTCCAGAAAGCTTTGCTGCTTTTTACTGCGCAACTCGGTGATGATCGGGGTATTGATATAGCCGGGACATATCGCGTTCACCCGCACCTTGGACCTGGCGAAAGCCACCGCAAACTGCTTGGTAAGACCGATTATCCCGTGTTTGCTCGCGGTATAAGCGCTGAGCGAGCCAAGAATGCCTTCGTTTTCGTGGTACTCATCAGCCCAACTGACCGCGCCTAGACCCGCGATCGAAGATGTGTTCAACACTGCCCCACCGCCTTGCCGGGCCATGATGGGACATGCGTGAACCGATCCGTAGTACACGCCCGAAAGATTGATCGCGTTTGTCGTCTCCCAATCCTTTCCACCGACACCAGCGTTATTAATTAGAATGTCCAGACGACCGTACTTTGCAACGACCTGTTCAAGGGCGTCCTCGACCGCATCTTCGTCAGATGTATCCAGATCCTCTGACGAGGCGAGCCCACCGCCATCCTTGATTAGCACGGCAGTAGATTGCGCGCCTTGGATATCGATATCTGAACAAATAACCCTCGCACCCTGACATGCAAGTTTAAGCGCAATGGCACGACCGATACCGGAAGCGGCCCCGGTAACAAAGGCTATGCGGTTTTCTAGGCTAGGCATAACGGGTCACCTTTCTAAATACGGCGGGCCCGAACGGTTGCAGAAACAATTTTGCGAAGATCACGACTGACCCTCTGCGTTCCTCATGTCGCGTTTGATTTTCTTCGCGAGGCTCCACTTATGCACCTCTGTAGGGCCGTCATAGATCCGAAAGGCGCGAACTTCGCGGAACACTTGCTCCACGATCGTGTCGCCTGACACGCCCTGCCCTCCCATACATTGCACACAGCGGTCAGCGACACGCATCAGCGCTTCCGACACAGCGACCTTTGCCATCGAGCTTTCGGAAGAACCGTTTGCACCGCTGTCCAGCACATCGGCGCACCAATATACCATCAACTCGGCTTGCTTGAGGTCCATCATGTTGTCCGCAAGCATGAAGCCCACGCCTTCATGGTCGATCAAGGGCTTGCCGAAGGCATGGCGTCGCGTGGCATAATTCACAGCGATTTCGTGCGATCGAATACATGCGCCAAGCCAGCGCATACAGTGGCTCAACCGCGCTGGTGCCAGACGAACCTGCGCGTATTTGAAGCCTTCGCCTGCCTCACCCAACATCTGGTCGGCGGGCAGCCGGAGGTTGTCGATCGTGATCTCGGCATGACCACCGGGCATGGAACTGTCGATTGTATCCAGTACCCGCTCAATACGGATGGCTGGATGGGGCAGGTCCACCAGGAACATGCAGGCGCCCTCTGCACCCTTCGCCATGACAATCCCCATACCGGCGCCATCGGCTCCGGTGATGAACGTCTTGCGCCCATTGATGACCCAATGATTGCCATCCTGCACACAGGTGGTTTGCATCATCGACGGGTCCGAGCCCGCACCGCCCTCTTGGGCCGGTTCAGTCATGAAAAACGCCGAACGAATGTCGCCGCGCACCATCGGGTCAAGGAACCGTCCCTTGAGGTGCGGCGCACCGACTTTGCCCAAAAGAAACATGTTCCCCTCATCGGGCGCACAAGTATGCACCGCCAATGGCCCCAATGGGGAAAGGCCCGAGCGGATCAGCACTGCGGCGGTTTCGCGCTGCGTCAGGTGGTCGCCATCGTCCAAAATATGCGGCGTCATTAGCCCCGCTTCGCGAGCCAGCACCTTCAACTCGTCCGAAAGCTCCTCCGAAGGTCCATGCGCGCCAAGCCGGTCGTCGCGCTCATAGGGCACGACCTGCTGCCGAACAAAGGTTTCGACCCGGTCAGCGATTTCGAGAGCGCGGTCCGAGATACCGCGGCGTTCCATTTCAAAGCTCATTTGGGCGCCATCCTGATTGCGCCGTCTAGGCGGATCGTTTCGCCGTTCAGCATAGGGTTAGAGATGATCGAACCGACAAGCTGCGCGAACTCTGCAGGCGCGCCAAGGCGGCTTGGAAACGGCACTTGCGCGCCAAGGGAGGCTCGTATTTCGTCGGACAGGGTTTCCAGCATAGGCGTCAGAAACAACCCCGGAGCCACGGTCATCACGCGAATACCATAACGCGCCAGTTCCCGCGCGATGGGCAGCGTCATTCCTACGACCCCCCCTTTAGATGCGGAATAGGCCGCCTGACCGATCTGCCCGTCAAAAGCAGCGACAGAGGCCGTATTCACGACGATTCCCCGTTCTTCCCCAAGCGGGTCAGCCTTGTGCAGGGCTACGGCGAACTTCGACAAAACGTTAAACGTGCCTGACAAATTGACGTTGAGCACCGAATTGAACGTCTCGAGAGATGCGGCAAGCCCATCTCGCCCAATCACCTTTGCGGCAGGACCGATCCCCGCACAGTTTACCAATATGCGGGCCGTTCTGTGCAGGCCTTCGGCCTCTGCAATTGCGCTCTCAACGCTTGTTGCATCGGTAACATCAACCTTGAAAAATGCCCCGTTCACCGCTTTGGCTTTTGCTCTACCAAGATCCTCATTCATATCAAAAATCGAAACTTTGGCACCAGCTTCCGCAAGCATGTCGACGGTCGCACCGCCCAGCCCCGAAGCGCCGCCGGTCACAATAGCGCTTTGCTCTTCTATCTTCATTTTCAACTCCTCATTGGACCGGGTCATCCTACCTGCGGACCTTCCTTCGATCATAGCGCCAGGCTGGCCGGTCTCTTTTTGACAGCCCTTGGCCATGCCACTCTACAAACCGCCCGCTCAACTGCTTATCGCAAACGCGCTTGAAATCTCAAACGCCACGGCGTACACCTGTCTTTATCAAACGAACGTTTGGTTGATGTCAACATTGATCGAGAGGTCTGCTCATGTCAGAAGCACCGCGTACCGAGGATCTTGTCTACGACCCCACCGACACTTCGGTGATGGCCAATCCTTTCCCCACCTACGCGCGGCTGCGCGAAGAAGACCCTGTGCATTGGAGCCCGTCGCTCAAATCGTGGATCATCACCCGCTATACTGACGTTCGCGACTTGCTCTTGTCCGACACGCTGTCGGTCAATCGGCTACTGCAGTTTTATAAATCGCTCCCACCTGCGGACGCGATGCTGCTTAAGGACATTATTCGCTATCTCAGCCTGTGGCTTGCGTTCCGCGACCCGCCAGACCACACGCGGGTCCGCCGTATCATGCGCCATGCCTTCACAACTGACGCGATCGCCGAAATGCGGCCAAAAATCGCCGAAATCAGCGACCTGTTGCTTGACCGGCTTGAAGCTTCTGGCACCAATGACGTTGATCTAATCCGCGAATACGCGCTGCAAGTGCCGGCCTTCGTCATCATGGATCTGCTCGATGTGCCGCGTGACATGCTCGACGAATTCAAGGAATGGTCGGATGATATGGCCGTTTTCATTGGAGGTGCGCGCAATTCCGGTGACAAATATGAACGTGCAGCGCGCGGCTGCCGTCATATGTCGGCCTATTTCCGTAAATTGATCGAAGAGCGGGCGGCCAACCCGAAACCCGGCTTCCTTATGGACCTCATCAATGCCCGAGATGAGGGTGACAAGCTGAGCGACGATGAACTCGTGGCCACTTGCATTCTCATTCTGTTTGCGGGCCATGAGACGACCACCAACCTAATCGGAAACGCCACCCTGCTGCTGCTGAGCAATCCTGAACAACTGTCGAAACTGCGCGAGTCTCCTGAACTTGTCGACAGCATGATCGAGGAAGTCCTCCGCTTTGATGGGCCGACCAACGGTCTGGTCCGGGTGGTGGCAAAGGACCATGAACTTCATGGACGCAGGCTGCGTGAGGGCGAACGGGTCTTCGTCATGGTCAATTCAGCTAACCGCGATCCGCGCATGTTCGAGGACGCCGAGAAGTTTGACATTACTCGGAAACAAAACCGGCATCTGACTTTCGGACAGGGGATCCACCTGTGCCTCGGTGCCAAGCTTGCCCGTGAGGAAGGCCGTATCGCCGTGAGTAAGCTGTTTGAACGCTTTCCCGATCTTTCGTTGGACAAAGAGAACCCACCGGAATGGTTGGACGCGATGGTGCCGCGCGGCACGCGGTGTTTACCGGTAAAACTTGCCGACTGACAGCACTCAGGCCGATCACGCGCGCGTCTTCATTCCTGCGGGGGCAAAACGTTGGCGCAAGGGACCGGGACGGACGCAATACGAGGAGCTGAAACGATGAAACGTGCGATCTTCCGCCGGCATGGCGACCCCGTGAAGGTGATCGAATTGATCGAAGAGCCCGACCCGCAGCCCGGCCCAAAAGAGGTTCGCGTGCGGAACAGGGTGATGACAATCAACCCCGCTGATCTGATGTCGATCGAAGGACGCTACGGCGCCGAGCCGCTCGACTTGCCTGCGACACCCGGTGTCGGCGCTTGGGGCGTCGTGGATAAGATCGGAGATGAAGTGACGCGACTGGCCGTCGGCGATGAGGTTCTGCCGGTGGGCAACGGATTTTGGTCCGACACGCTTATTTTACACGAACGCATGGCGCCCAAAGCCCCCGAAGGGGCTGACCCGCAACAGGCCGCACTGATGCGCGCCAATCCCGGAACCGCTTATCTGTTGCTCACGGACATGGTGCCACTGTCACCCGGGGATTGGATCGTGCAGAATGCCGCCAACTCCAACGTCGGCCGGATGGTGATACGCTTCGCCCGCGAGATGGGCTTGCATACAGTCAACATCGTGCGCCGCGACGATGTGGTGGATGCGCTGAAGCAGGATGGCGCGGATGTGGTTCTTGTGGAAGATGGCGGCATTGATATGGCTCAGGCCATCCGTGACGCCGCCGCAACATCGCCAAAGCTTGCCTTGGACGCTGTCGGGGGCGAAGCTACAGGCGCGTTGGCTAAAGCCGTCGCGGATCGAGGAACGATCGTAGTCTATGGGCTGCTCTCAGGCGAAGATCACCGGATCGCGGCGCGCGACACCGTGTTTCGGGATGTAAGGCTGCGCGGGTTTTGGCTGTTTGATTGGTATCGTACCACGAAACCGGAAAAGATGCGCGACCTTCACGGCTTTCTCGACCGAAAACTTGCCGAAGGCGTACTTCATACCGAGGTCGATGCCACCTATCCGCTCGAGGAAATCAAAGATGCGCTTGCCCATGCGGCGCAAGGGGGCCGCAACGGCAAGATTCTACTGACAGGAGATACAAATGCGTGATGTTTATGTGTTGGCGACGTCTTGTACTGCCTTCGGCAAACGCCCCGACGACAGCTTCAAAGATCTGACCCGCGAAGCCTATCTTGACGTTCTGGCCGACGCAGGCTGGGACAACGGCGACGCAATTGAACAGGCTTGGTTCGGCAACTGCGGCATGGGCACCTTTGGGCAGCGCAATATCCGCGGGCAGGTGTGTTTCACACCGCTCGTGCAAGAAAAGCTCTTCCCCGAGCGCGTGCCGATGATCAATGTCGAAGGTGGCTGTGCGACAGCCTCAATGGCGTTCCACGGTGCTTGGAAAGATGTAGCCTCTGGCGATATGGAAGCCTCGCTCGCCATCGGGGTCGAAAAGACCTTCGTGCAGAACGCCCCCGCCCGAACGCTGGAGATTTTTGAAGGCGGCATCGATCAGATGAACCCTGAAGAATGGCACGCTTACTACAAAGAACGCGGTATCGAGGCGGGAAAACCGTTTGACCCGAACCCCGCTGGCGGAACCGTCTTTATGGATACCTATGCGATGCAGGCAGCATGGCACATGAAGACTTACGGCACCACGCAGGAACAGATCGCAATGGCCGCGTCAAAGAACCACTGGCACGGATCGATGAATCCCAAGGCGCAATACCGCTTTGAAGTCCCCGTAGAAGAAGCGATGGCTGATCGCGAAGTATCCTGGCCGATCACACGCTCAATGGCTGCGCCCATCGGCGATGGCGCGGCTGCCGCAATACTCGTCTCCGAAGATTTTTTGGCTCAACAGCCGCCCGAAGTTCGGGCGCGGGCAATCAAGGTTCGGGCGTCGGTGCTGACGGGTGGCAAGTATCGCGCGCCCAATGAACCGGGATTGAGTCATGTTGCCGCAGAGAAGGCCTATGCGAAATCCGGCCTCTCCGCGTCTGATGTCGATCTAATCGAGCTTCATGATGCAACCTCCTTTTGCGAGATCTTCCAGCTGGAAATGCTCGGTTTCGCGGAGACAGGCAAAGGCGGTGCCTTGGTCGAAAGCGGCGCGACCAAACTGGGCGGGCGGCTGCCCGTCAATCTTTCGGGCGGCCTTGTTTCCAAAGGCCACCCGGTCGGAGCAACCGGCCTGTCGATGATCCATGAACTTGGCTTGCAGTTGCGTGGCGAAGCAGGGGCGCGGCAATCCGAAAGCCCTAGGATCGCACTGGCAGAAAACGGCGGCGGGGTGATCGGTTTTGACGAGGCCGCGTGCTCGGTCATTCTGTTGGAAGCACCCTCTGCATAATTTTGCTTCAGGGCGCGTCGGTAATGCGCCGCTGCCCTGAAGCGCCCTCTTGCAACAAGCGGCCCGCGTCATCTCGCACCATCAGATCACAAAATAGGGTGCGTTCATCTGCCATATCTTCGGTGCGCGGGCTATGCGCTTGCCGCACCAGCCGTTTGATATGCGCCGTGGCCAACGCTGGCTTTTGAGCCATCCGATGGGCCAAAGTAACCGCAGCCGCGACAACGTCTGACACTGCATTGAGGGCGATACCGTATTCGCACATTTGCGCCGGGCTTAATGTGTCGCCTGTCAGGGTCATCTGCAAAGCGCGCGACTGGCCAACAATTTGCGGCAGCCGCTGCGTGCCCCCCGCTCCCGGCAGAATACCAAGGTTTATCTCTGGCAGGCCAAACTGATGTGAGCCCTCTTGCACAAGCCTCAAATCGCAGGCCAGCGCCAGCTCGAACCCGCCCCCCATTGCCGTGCCATTCAATGCAGCAATGAAAATGACATCGCTGCTTTCCATCATACTCATCGCCTTGTGAATAGGGCTCTCCGGCACCGGCCGGTCCGGCGTGAACACCATTCCCCGCTGCGCCATAGCTGCCGCTTTGAGTGCAAGGACTTTGAGGTCATAATGCCGAATGAAAACATTCGGCTGCCCTCCGATCAACACGCAGGCGCGTAGCGTCGGAGAGGCGCAGATGGTTTCGACCGCTAAAAGCAGATCTGCTTCCATAGCCTCATCCATGAAGCCTTGATCTGGGTTGGTAAATACGATCTGCGCGATGGCACCCGAGATCGTCAATGTCGCGGAACCGTGGGTCATCTGCCCCCCTTGCTTTGCTAAGGGTTACGATAGATAAGCGCGTCTCTTTACACAAACAAACAATTGGTAGAAGTAAAGAGTAAGCCGCTACTGTTGCCCCTGTGGCAACTCTTTATGAGCCAAAACGGAGTTTCATCGAATGTCATCTAAAAATACTCATTCGAGCAAGGATAAAGAAGCTAGCTCTGAGACGGCAAGCCCCAAGAAAGACCGACCCCGCCGCAAAAACAAGCGCGAAGACGTTTTGAAAAAGGCCGCCGAACTGATTGCGCGGCAAGGCTTTGATGGCACATCAATGCGCGACATCGCGGCGGCAGTAAACATGCTGCCCGGCTCGCTTTACTATCATTTCCCCTCCAAGGAGGATATGCTGCTGGCGATCCATGAACGGGTGGTCGGCGACATGACCAATGAAGTTCAGCAAGCAGTCAGCAAGGGCAGCGACCCCTGGGACCGGCTGGAACGTGCTGCAGTGGCGCATCTAAAAGGGCTGCTCGGCTCTGGCAATCTGGTGTCGATCATCTCCCCCAACTTTGCCGAAGATCGCGAGGCAATTAACGAGCAGCTGAAGGCGCAGCGCCGTTCCTATGAGAAAATCTTCCGCGATCTTTTTGCAGATCTCGACATCACTCCGGGAACCGAGCGCGGGCTCCTACGGTTGCAGCTGCTTGGCGCGCTAAACTGGGTTCCGGTCTGGTACAACGCCGAGCAAAAGATGTCCCCCGCGAAGATCGCGAAGGCCTTTGTGCGTTCCATCCGCAAAGAGGCGCAAGACTAGAGCGCGCAGTTACGCTTCGGCGTCCTTCCAATAGGGCGCACGAAGATCTTTCTTGACGACCTTACCCAAGGCGTTGCGCGGAAAATCATCGCGCAACTCTACACCGATAAGCTTTTGTGTCTTGGCGAGGCGCGCATTGCACCATTCGCGTATCGCCTCTGAATCGGCGACGGATGACTTTTGGGGCACGACCAGCGCAAGACAGCTCTCGCCCCATTTGTCATGCGGTACACCGATCACCGTCACATCTTTGACATCGGGGTGTTGTCCAACGATCGCTTCGACATCACTCGGGAACACATTGAACCCCCCTGAGATGATCATGTCTTTCTTGCGATCAAGTATCTTGAGGAAGCCGTCTTCGTCTAACATGCCGATATCGCCCGAACGGATGAAAGTCCGGCCCCGTGCGTCGCGCCAGATCAACTCGGCCGTCTTTTCGTTCTGGTTGTGATACTGCGTCATGATACCCGCACCGTAGCCCGCTATCTCACCGGCTTCCCCCGTGGGCAGTTCACGGCCTTCATCGTCAAGAATGCAAACCTCAAACCCGATCACCGGGGTACCGACCGTGTCGAACTTATCGGCGTGCTGATGCGGGCGCAGGATTGAGGCGAAGCCTTCCGAAAAGCCGTAAAGCTCGAACAAGCCTGCGGAAATGCGCTCCATCACCTGTCGCTTGGTATTGCGCCGCAAAGGCGAGCCGGCGGAAAGAATTGTCTGGAGGCTCGACAGATCGGCCCTGTCCAATTCGGGCCGGTCAAGCACCATGATGTACTGCGAGGGCACCATGAAGGTATGGGTGATACGCGCCCGCTCAACAGTTTCGAGAAAACCCACCGAGTCGAAGGACGGCATCACATGCAACGTGCCTCCCGCAAAGAGGATGGGCAGCATCATGAGCCAAGTGCCGTTAGAATAAAGTGGCGTCGTGACCAGCGCACGGCTGTTCGCGTTGAAGCCCATTTCCACCGCGTTCGAAAACGCCCAGTGAAGGCGCGCTCGGTGGGTCTGCACGATTCCTTTCGGCAGCCCGGTGGTGCCAGACGAGTAGATAATGTTGAATGGATCGGTCAGGTTATGCCGAATATCGGGCGCGCTTGTCGCGTCACTCGTCAGGATCTCCGTCATTGCATGCCAGCCATCGCCATCAAAGCCATGGGAAATCCAATTTGCGATTCTGCCTAGATCTGGCCGCAAAGGCTCTACCCTTTCGCGGAACGCTTCCGACACAAAGGCCGCAACAGCCCCGCAATCAGTCAACAGCCCGCCAAGTTGTTCGCGGGTCAGCAACCCCGAAAGCGGCACGACACAGGCACCGGCCCGGACCGCACCAAAGACCGCCTCCAACGTTTCGACAGCGTTGCCCATCATCACCGCAACTTTATCGCCCTTGCCGACACCGTTAGCGATAAGATGATGCGCTACCCGATTAATGTTCGCAGAGAAATCACCCCAAGTTCGTGTCTCCTCCGCGCAGACGATCGCGGTCTTTGTTGGATAGTGCCGCGCATGGGTGGCAAAGAGATCAGGAAGATAGACCTGCGGGTCGTCGAGGGTATCCATCATGTTGTATATCCTTTCGTTGCACCATGCGCAGCCATCGCAGTTATCTCGCGTCGTTGACACCGGAACGCTAGCGTAGATTGCGCATTGACAAAACAGTTGATTGTTAGATTTATTATTGGACTAAAAACGGTGAGGCCTTCGGAAAAGGCGCTCGCGCGCCCCACTTCTAGGGTACGCCCTGCCACCCTAAGCCGCCCCATCGCAGCCCCACCCACTTAGCCCACTCCCGGGATATCGAGCGCCCGCTTCGCAAAGCGTTCGGCCAGCGGTCCTAGGTCCGACGCTTCGCCGGACACCGCGTTCCCGTTCCGCGCCCGGTCGGCGATGCCAATGAAAATGACAGCAAACCTGAACAGGGCGAAAGCGATATGGAACGGCAGCAGAGGGCTCTTGAGCCCGCTGTGCCGCATATACTCGGCCACGAACTCCTCCTGAGTGGGAATGCCGCCTTGCTCCCAGCCTGTACCAAGGATCCCGCCATACTCCTCTGGCGCGGTGTGCCATGGAATGACGCAAAACCCCAAATCTGCCAACGGATGGCCCAAAGTCGAGAGCTCCCAATCGAGAACGCCTACAACTTCAGCCCTTTCGTCGTGGAACATCAAGTTGCCCAGTCGGTAATCGCCATGCGCAATAGCGACAGCGCCATCGTCGGGCGGCAGATTGTCGGGCAGCCATGCAATCAACCTATCTAGCGCTTCAATCCGTGTGGCACCGGAGGCTACATACTGGCGAGTCCAGCGTTTGATCTGGCGCTCGAAGTAGTTTCCCGGGCGGCCAAATTCTTCCAAGCCCACATCAGCGGGCCGCACAGAATGCAATCGCGCCAATGTGCGGGCCATTTCCAAATACGTCGCGCGCCGCTCCTCTGGCGCCGTTCCCGGCAAGGTGCAATCGCTGAGCACCCGCCCCTCTAGCCGCTCCATCACGTAAAACGGCGCCCCCAAGACTGTCCCATTTTCTTCAAGAAAAAACATCCGGGGAACGGGAACCACGGTATCTTGCAAAGCGGTCATGACGCGAAATTCGCGTTCGATCGCGTGGGCTCCGGGCAAAATCGGCCCTACGGGCTTGCTGCGCAGGACAAGCTCCCGGTTACCCCAAGTGACGAACCATGTCGGGTTTGACTGCCCCCCGCTGATACGCTCCGTTTTGAGCACAGATTGTTCCGGCATCTTACGTTGAAGCCATTGCGCGAGCGCTTGTTCGTCTAGGACACTCATGACCGAACCGATATGCCGATTGAATGATCAAAATGTGCGATGGCCATTGGAAGGCTCCTTACAACGATGAAACGAGATGACCGCCGTCGACGGCAATTTCAGTCCCGGTCATGAACCGACTGTGATCAGACGCGAGCAGTAATAGCGGACCGTCAAGATCTTCAGGCTGTCCAAGCCGTCGGAATGGCACGCGGCGGACCAGCGCCTTTCCTGCCTCGGACTCAAAGAAGTCGCGGTTCAGATCCGTTTCAATGTAGCCAGGGCATAATGCGTTGACCCGAATACCGAACCGAGACCACTCCAATGCCAGCGCCTTCGTAAGTTGTACCAGCCCTGCTTTAGAGGCGGAGTAAGCCGATACCTGCCCGGCAACCCGCAGACCGAGGATCGACGCCACATTGATTATACTGCCGCCCACTCCTGCGTCTTTCATTGAGCGCGCCGTGGTTCTGGCCACGTGAAACGCACCTTTAAGATTGATATCTATAACTTGGTCGATTGAGTTTGCGGACAGGTCAAATGCGGATGCCGTCGCGGTCACCCCGGCATTGTTGATGACGATGTCGAATACCTTACCCGTAAGCGCGTCTTCTACCGAAGCTGCGGAAGCCACATCAAGACACAGCGGCTCCGCCTCCCCTCCTGCATCGCAGATGTCGCGACAAACTTCATCCAGTCGATCAACGCGCCGCGCAGCCAAAGTCACTTTCACATTTTGGGCCGCGAGAAGATGCGCGAAATGAACGCCTAAGCCAGAAGAGCCACCGGTGATGATTGCAGAGCCCCCAGACAGACCGGGCCATTGAGCAATCTGAGAAGTGAAATCAGCCATCTTGGACCTCAATTAGCCAAACGAACGATCGTTTTAAACCATGGCTCTACTGTGCTGTCAATCAAACCCCTGCCTAGAGCACGCCGCAATCGTAACTACGCGGTTCTTGCTCGGGAGATCTCTCGCCGGCGCAAAAAGGCATGCTTCCCAGATCAAACTAGTTGACAACTATTGGGGCAAACGTTTGTTTGCTAAGACCTCCAAAAACTGGCGGAACTGGCCGTAGACGTGAAAGGAAGCCAAATGGTCAATATTACTTTCGTAGAACAAGATGGCACACGACACGAAGCCAAAGTGAACATCGGCGATGACTTAATGCATGCCGCGCTAGACAATAACATTGATGGTGTAATCGGAGAATGCGGAGGGGCAGCCGCATGTGCCACGTGTCATGTTTACCTCGAACCGCGCATTATCGACTTACTGCCCACCCCAGACCCTAACGAACGAGAAATGCTAGATTTCACTGTCGCTCCACAAGGCAATACCAGTCGCCTTGGCTGCCAGGTAGAAGTGAATGAAGCAATGGAGGGCATGATAGTCACTCTTCCAAACAGTCAAGTCTAAAGCATTGCCACGCTGAACGCGTAACGCGCGGTCGATTGTTTTCATCACTGGCAGTATCGGCACGTCGAGCCCGAGCGCCATGTGGTAGAGCGCTGATCGGCTCAGGTCCACCTATTTGCACTGGTGGCATATTTGATGAAGTTTAGTCGTAGCGACAGCTGCTTGAGCCAATGGTCGGATTGCGCCGCTTGTGACCCGACCACCACCCTTATAATCTCGTCAGCCATAGCGCCAATTCGGGAAAAACTATCAACAGGAACACCAGCAACATCGAACAGCCCATATAGGGAAAGGCCGATAAGTAGATCTCGCGCATGGTTGTGCCGCGCGGCGCAACCCCTTTCATCACGAACAATAGCAGTCCGAAGGGCGGCGTCGTGAAGCTGATCTCTAGGGCGAGAAGAATGATCAGCCCGAACCAGATCGGATCGAATCCCAAGGACGCGGCTAGGGGGAAGAAAATTGGCACGGTCAGCAGCATCATCGAAATCTGCTCCATGAACATGCCCAGTAGCAGCAGCACGCCGAACATCACCAGCAGCATGGCGATCGGGGCAAGGTCAAATGAGGTTGCCCAGCGGATCAAGCCGCTTGATGCGCCTGAGAAGGCTAGGAGCTGGCTGAAGGTCGCGGAGCCGAAAACGATGAGATACGCCATCAGCGTCACCCGGAGCGCGCCGATCACGGAGCGCTTCATCGCTTGCCAGGTTAAGCAGCGAAACAGTACAGCTAGGATGAGCACGCCCAAGGCCCCGAATGCGGCAGCCTCGGAGGGGGTGATAAGCCCGCCCACCATGCCAATCACGATCAGCACCATGACCGAGAGCATAGGCAGAACGTCACCAAACATCAGCCGCAGCTTCTGGCTCCAGCTCAGAAACTCCACCTCATAGGCCGGAGCAGCGTCCGGGTCGAGCCGGGTCTGTATCCAGATCGTCGCAATGTAGAAGGAGGCAAGGATCAGCCCTGGCACGATCCCTGCGAGGAGCAGCGCGCCCACATCGATCCGCGCCAACGTGGCCAGCAGCACCGCCAGAGCGGAAGGCGGGATAATAATAGCCAACCCTCCGGTGCCGAGGATCGGCCCGATGGACATATGTTTCTTGTAGCCCCGTTCGGTCATCTCCGGGACCATGAGACTGCCCAGGAGGGCCGTGGAGCCCATCGATGAGCCGGACAGTGTGGAGAAGGCCGTCCCCCCTAGCACCGTCACATAGGACAACCGCCCTGGCAGCTTGCCCAAGAGCCGGTCGATCGCATTGAACATGCGTGCGCCCAGCCCGGTGTGAAAGAAAATCTCGCCCATCAGCAAAAACAGCGGGATCGGGACAAGCGCATAATTCGTCAGCCCGCCAAAGCCGTTGTCCAGCAACAGCGACACGCCCCGCGCACCGCCCATAAAGAACCAAGCGCCGACGATATTCGCCGCGAGAAAGGCCAGCGCCACGGGCATCCCGATGGCCATCAGAAACAGGATCGACCCCAAGAGTAGGGCCAGAGACTCAAACCATTCCATTATTCGTGTATTCCTGCTTCGCCAGAGTGCATCAAATCATCGCCAAAGACGAAGCGCGAGAACTCGACCGCCATGAGGCCAAAGCTGACCGGGAAAGCGATAGAGAGAATCCATTTGGGGAAATAATAGGCGCGCACATCGAGGTCGTTGCGCGCAATGTTGGTCAGAAACATTTCGGCCCCCTTCCAGGCGAGGATCGCCGAGGTGAGTACGCAAATCACCGCCACCAGACGACTGACCACGCGGCGCATTTTGTCCGGCAGAGCTGCAGTCACCAGTTCGATATGCACATGGCCCTTCTCACGCACCAGCCAAGGCGCGCCCAGCATCGTCATGTAAAGAATCGCGTATTCCGAGGAAGTGAAGAGCCAGGCAAAAGGCTGCATCCCGGCATTGCGCATCACCACCGACAGAACGACCGAGATCATCAGCCAGACCAGCATGGCTCCGGCAACACCGGCCATTGCGTAAAGAAATCCACGGTAGACCCGTCCGAACATGGCGGCGGCCTTTCTGAAATATGAGAATTGGCGCGCCGCTGCGCGGCGCGCCCTAGGGGCCTTAGGGAGCTTTCGACTCGTCGTAGAACAACTCGATCAGCTGGTCATAATTGCCATCGCCCTGTGGGCTGTCGGCCATTAAGCCTTTCATGCGGTCCCATGTCTTTTGAGTCGCGGCCTCGATGTAGCGGGCGGCCGCCTCTCCTTCGAGGGTCACGACCTTCATGCCCTCTTCTTCCAGCTTGGCGAAATCCTCGTCGCGCAGTGTGCTGAGGTTCTCGGTGCTGGATTTCTCATGCTCGATCGCCGTATCCTGCACGATCTTGCGCGCTTCATCCGATAGGCTGTTCCATTTCTCGAGGTTCACGATTACGCCGAGGTCGGTCGAGAAGAAGCAGGGTTCGATCCGGTAGTTAAGGAACTCGTTCCACTTGAGGTCGATCAGGCCAATCTGGGTCCAGCCCGTTGCATCGACCACGCCTCGCTCCAACGCGGAATAGACTTCGGTGGTTGGCAGGTCGATCACCTGCGCGCCGAGGTAGTCAGTAAAGAAAGCGTTGTAGACCGCGTTGCCCCGCAACTTCAGGCCCGACACGTCTAGGTTGCCGTTCTCGTCGAGTGCCGGTTCATCACGGGTCCAGAGATTGTAGCAGACCCCGCTGTCGAACCAGCCCAAGTATTTCACACCCATCTTCTCCTGATGGATTTGGTCAATCAACTCGATCCCGCCGTTCTCGCGCGCCTCGGGGCCGGTGAGGTTGGAAGTGACCAGTGCGTCCTTCTCAGGCAGGGTGCCTGCATAGAAGCTGCCGGGCGTATAGACCATGTCGACTACGCCGTTGCGTACCGCATCGGGCTGCTGGAACATGCCGATCGCCTCAGGCCCACCGCGCACCTCAATCTGCACGACGCCCTCACCCGCCTCGTTCACTTTGTTTACGAATTCGAGGAAGGATTTTGTGTAGACGAGCGATTCCGGGAATGCGTGGACCGCCGTCAGTGTTTCCTGAGCATAGGCGCCTCCCGCCAGTGCCGTGGTGGCGAGAATGCCGCCTAGAATGGTATGTTTCATATTTTCTCTCCCTGATAATGGGGCGAAGCCCCTGAATATGTGCCATTGTCGTTAGGTTGGCGCAGTATGCTTCCCTGCTGGTATGGTCCACGGATGGGCCGTCTTGCGCGCATCGCGGAATGTCTCGATCTGTTTGCCGTGCTGAGCGGTCAGGTCGATGTCGTCCCAGCCGTTCACCAGCTTTTGTTGCCAGACCGGATCGAGATCGAGCGACAGTTCATGCCCCGCTATTACAGCCCTTCCCGCTTCGAGGTCGATCTTAGCCTCGGCATCTCCTTTGCCGAGCCGGTCGATCAAGCCTTCGATTTCCTCTTCGCTGACCTTTCCAGGCAGCAGCCCGTTGTTGACAGCATTGCCGGCAAATATATCGCCGAAGCTGGGCGCAAAGACGGCCTTGATGCCGAAATCCACCAGTGCATAGACCGCTGCCTCGCGGCTGGAGCCGCTGCCGAAGTTGCGTCGGGTGATCAGCACCTCGGCCCCGGCAAATCGGTTCAGCACATGGTCTGGATCGTCCTGTCGCGCATCATGCAACAGAAAATCGCCATAGCCTTCGGACCGCGGCGCCGACATGAAACGCGCTGGGATCAACTGGTCGGTGTCGACATTGGCCTGCGCCAGTGCAACGGCCTTGCCCGTGAATATGGTCCAGCCCCTCATGCCCTCCCCTCCAGCAAAGGCCGTACATCGGTCAGATGCCCCGTCACCGCCGCGGCCGCGACCATGGCGGGGCTCATTAAATGGGTGCGTGCCCCGCGACCCTGACGGCCGCGAAAATTGCGATTGGTCGAGGAGGCGCAGCGTTTGCCCGCCTCAACGCGGTCGCCGTTCATGCCGACGCACATTGAGCATCCAGAGTCGGCCCATTCCAACCCGGCGGCAGTGAATATCTGCGCTAGCCCCTCTTCCTCGGCCTGTTTCTTGACCAGCGCGGAGCCCGGCGACACCAGCCCCGGCACTTTGGCAACACGACCCTCCAGAACCTTCGCGGCGAGACGAAGGTCTTCGATCCGCCCATTGGTACAGGATCCGATGAAAACCTGATCGACTGCGATCTGGCTCAATGCCATGCCCGGCGAAAGCGCCATATAGTCCAGTGCTGACTGTACCGTCTCGCGGCGGGACCCTTCCAAGCCGGCCGGGTCGGGCACTTGCGAGGTGATCGGCAGCGCGTGTTCAGGCGATGTGCCCCATGTCACGGTCGGCGCGATTGCGGCACCATCCAGCGTCACTTCGCGATCAAAGGTGGCTCCTTCATCGCTGCGCAAGTCGGTCCAATTGCGCAGAGCGGCCTCCCAAGCGTCGCCTGCGGGGGCGAAGGGCCGCCCCTTAATATAGTCGAAGGTCACGTTATCCGGTGCCACCAATCCCAGCCGCGCGCCGCCTTCGATGCTAAGGTTGCACAGCGTGAGCCTCCCCTCCATCGTGAGGGCGCGCACTACCGGGCCCGCATATTCGATTGCATGGCCGCGCGCACCATCCGCGCCAAGTTCGGCAATCCAATGCAGGGCCAGATCCTTGGCCGTGACTCCCGGCCCAAGCGTGCCTTCGACCGTGATCCGCATGGACTTTGGCCGCTTTTGCCAAACGGTTTGCGTGGCCAGGATATGCGCAACCTCCGTCGCGCCTACGCCGAAAGCCAGCGCGCCAAAAGCGCCATGGGTAGAGGTATGACTGTCGCCACAGTTGATCAGCAGGCCGGGCAGTGTCAGCCCCTGTTCGGGGCCGATCACATGGACAATCCCCTGACCCGGATCATGCAGATCGAACAATTCGACCCCGTGCGCTTTGGCGTTTTCACCCAGTGTTTTAATCATGCGACGGATGTCGGGCGCCACGGTTCCGACCCGGGTAGGGGCATAGTGATCGACTACCCCGAAGGTCAGCTCAGGTGCCGCGACCTGCAGGCCGCGCTCCTCCAGCTTGGCGAAAGCGTGATGCGACCCTTCGTGAACCAAATGCCGATCCACCCATAACAAGGACGTACCGTCGTCCCGCTGAAGTACCTCATGCGCGGTCCACAACTTCTCAAGCAATGTGCGCGGCGTGGTCATTCGGCGGCATCCTTTCTGGCCGGCTGGATCACCGGCTCCCAATGGCGCCCCTCGCCCGCACCTACCCGACTAAGGGACATTTCGAGCTTAAACATGTCAGGGCGGTAGAGCGCAGATAGATACTCTACTCCAAGCCCGTCGGAATCACGGACGACCCGGTCGATGGTCAGCAGCGGTGCGCCGATGCTGACTCCGAGCACCTCAGCCACATCGGGCGAGGCCAGCGTGGCACTGACGCTCTG
Organism: Sulfitobacter sp. LC.270.F.C4; assembly: GCF_032922545.1. Lineage (NCBI taxonomy): Bacteria > Pseudomonadati > Pseudomonadota > Alphaproteobacteria > Rhodobacterales > Roseobacteraceae > Sulfitobacter > Sulfitobacter sp. LC.270.F.C4. The sequence goes on from NZ_CP136692.1 coordinate 3,171,723, forward strand.
ATCCGCCGAGGTCACTTTCACCGCCGAGCGCTCCAGCAAGCGAAACAGCGGAGTGGTGGCCAGTTCGGCCTCCGAATAGCCCTGCGCGATCTCCTCGGGCACCCATGTCGTCAGATGCGACAGCGGCACCCCCTCGACCAACCGCAGACGGACCGCCATTTGCACCCGGTCGCGCGGCTGCAGCCCCATGGCTTGCGCAACCCCGCCCGGCGCTGCGCCATAGCTGAAAGACAAGAGCCGCGCGGTGGTGCTGCGGCCCATGTCGACCAATTGCGGGATGAGCGTGCTAAAATCGGCTGCTATGACAGGCTGCGCCCCCGGCTTACAGACGGTCGTGCCCGATCCGGCGCGACGCTGGACCAGCCCGTCTCGCTCCAGCGCATCGAGCGCCCGGCGCACGGTGACTCGTGAGACATCCAGTGTCGTCGCCAGCTTCTGCTCGCCCGGCAGCGCATCACCCACCGCATAAAGGCCGCGCATAATCTCCTGCTGCAGATGCAAATAAACACGCCGCGCCTTACCGCCCTCGGGCAGCGTTCCGGTCAAATCTGAAGAACGATTCTGAGTCATTCCAGCCCCTTCAAGTTCCCTCAACCCTAACGGCGCAAATTTACAAATCAAGAAATCTATCTTCTATCTGGGAAATTATTTGCTCTATGCTGGCGTTCAAATCTGTACTACGAATAATACAGGTTACCTGACTGGGAGGACGGGAAACAGCATGCCGATTGTCGAGATTCATTTAATCGAAGGCTATAGCGACACCGAAAAAACGCGCCTTTGCAGCGCGCTGACACAGGCGACCCGGCTTGTGGTCCCCGCAGGGCCCGACGCGATTACGGTGATGCTGCACGAACTCCCGCCCGGCCATTACATGCGCGGCAATAGCCACCGCCAGCCCGCACCGGCCAAACCTGATCCCGCCGAACTGGTACGCCACTTTCTGGCCGCGATGGAGGCACGCGACCTTGCGCAGGCGCAGGCCATGCTGGCGGACGATTTCATCATGACGTTCCCCGGCGCAGCGCCGATGACCTCGCTGGACGCGCTGCTCGACTGGGCGGCGCCGCGCTACCGTTTCGTGACCAAGACCTATGAAGGTTTCGACACGTTGCAGAGCCCGGAAGCCGCCGCGGTGGTCTATTGCCGCGGCACGCTTTCGGGCGAATGGCCCGACGGCACAGCCTTTGACGGCATTCGCTTCATTGACCGGTTCGAGGTCATCAAAGACAAATTAACCCGCCAAGACGTGTGGAACGACATAGCAGAGATAAGGGATGCCCGATGACAGACGAAATTGACCCAATTACGCTGGCGGTGCTCGCCGGGCGGATGGAGCAGATCGCCGACGAGATGGACGCCACCCTATTTCGGGCGGCCTTCAATCCCATCATTGCCGAGGCCCATGATGCCAGCCACGGGCTCTACCACGCCACCTCGGGCGACACGCTGGTGCAGGGCAAGTCGGGCCTGCCGATCTTTGTCGGCGTGATGTCCTTCGCCGTGAAAGCGGTGATCGACAAGGCAGCAGAGAACGGTGACCTAGAAGACGGCGACATTTACATCTTCAACGACGCGCATCTTGGCGGCACGCACCTCAGTGACATGCGCGTGGTGCGGCCCTATTTCCACAATGGCAAACTGTTTTGCTATCTCGCCTCCGTCGGCCATTGGCACGATGTCGGCGGCGCGGTCCCGGGCAACTACAACCCTGCCGCCACCGACGCCTTTCAGGAGGCTTTCGTTTTGCCGCCCGTGCGCTTGGCGAAGGCCGGTGTAGTGCAGACTGACATCATCGACATTTTGATGCGTAACACCCGTCTTCCGCAATCAGCGCAGGGTGACCTGAACGGTCAACTTGGCGCGCTGGACCTTGGCGTGCGCCGCATGGACGAGTTATTGGAAGAATACGGTGCTGAAACGGTGCGTGCCGGTCTCGATGCACTGCAAAACAGCGCAGAAAGCCTGATGCGGGCTGAATTAACAGACCTGCCTGACGGGCGGTGGGAAGCCGAGGATTTCCTCGACAACGACGGCATCACCGATACGCCCCTGCCAATCAAAGTCGCGCTGGAGATCAAGGGCGACCGCATGACGCTCGACTTTGCCGGGACCGCAGACCGCTGCGCCGGGCCGGTCAATATCGCGCTGCCGACTGCCGTGGCGACCGCCTATGTCGCGATCAAACATATCTTCCCCAGCCTGCCCGCCAACGCAGGTGTCATGCGGCCCATCGATGTAAAAATCCCCGAAGGCTCGCTGCTCTCGGCCCCCTTCCCGGCCCCTGTTGGCGGCTATACCGAAACCATTCTGCGCATGATCGACGTGATCTTCGCCGCCGCTTCACAGGCCGCGCCTGACCGGGTGGTGGCCAACGCCTATGGCACGATCAACGCGCTCTCGATCTCGGGCAAACGGGCGAATGGGCAGCCGTGGGTAATGTTCAGCTTTTACGGCGGCGGACATGGCGGCTCGATCGAAAGCGATGGATTAAACCACGGCAACGCGCCGATCTCCACCGCGACGATTCCGCCGATGGAAATCTTGGAAGCCGCCTATCCGGTGATGTTCAAACAATGGGCCCTGCGCCCCGACAGCGCAGGCGCAGGCCAGCATCGCGGCGGCATGGGCGCGACCTATGAGATCGAAGTGCTAGAAGAATCCGCCACGGCCTTTCTTTTCGGCGAACGCGGCCGCTTTGCTCCCAAAGGCGCCGCAGGCGGCGGAGAGGCTGCGATGAACCAATTTTCCTATGAACAGGACGATGGCTGGCACAACCCGCCGATGGCTTCGAAGATGGTGGGCATCAAGCTCAAGCGCGGCCAATCCGTGCGACTCGATACCCCCGGCGGTGGCGGTTATGGCGAGGCCGCGAAACGAGACGCGGCAGCCGTTGCAAAAGATGTGGCGCGCGGCTTGATGAGCGCCGAGATAGCCACTCAGACCTACGGCGCAGATTGGAAGGACGCGACACAATGAGCAGCAGCAACCGAATGATCGGCGTCGATGTTGGCGGCACTTTCACAGATATCTTCGTACTCGATGAAGCCACCGGGATCGCCGAGGTTGCCAAGGTCCCGACCACGCGGCCAGACCAGTCTGGCGGTTTCTTGGGCGGTATTAATTCGCGGGTGTCAGACCTCTCCAGCGTCTCGGTCGTCGTGCATGGGACCACGGCAGGCACCAACGCCTTGCTCGAGCGTAAGGGCGCGAAGATCGGTATTATCACCACCAAAGGGCTGCGCGATGTGCTGGAAATGCGCCGCCGCGACCGCCCCCGCACATGGGGACTGCGCGGCGAGTATACGCCCGTTGTTGACCGTGAGCGGCGCCTTGAAGTGCCCGAGCGGACACTGGCAGACGGCACAATCCGCACCCCTGTCGATCTGGAAGCAGTCCGACAGGCGGCGCAGCGATTGATCGACGACGGCTGCCTCGCTTGTGCGATTCTTTTTGCCAACAGCTATGCCAATGCCGAAAACGAACGTGCCGCCGTGCAAGCGGTGCGAGAGATGTGGCCCAATGCCCATGTCTCGGCGTCTGCCGAGATCCTGCCCGAAATTCGCGAGTTTGAACGGTTCTCGACCACCGCTTTGAACGCCTATCTGCAACCCGAGGTTTCGGGCTACCTCGCCCGGTTGGAAACGGCGTTGAAGGACGGTGGCTTTGGCGGCGAGTTCATGATCGTGCAGTCCAATGGCGGCGTCATGGACGTTGATACCGCCGCCCGCTTGCCCGTGCGCACCGCACTCTCCGGCCCCGCTGCCGGGGTCATCGCGGCGGGTTATATCGCCGAGGCCGCTGGGTTCCCGGATGTCATCACCGGCGACATGGGCGGCACGTCTTTTGACGTCTCGCTGATCGCCAAGGGCCAATCCATGCTGTCGCCACAGACATCAATCGACTTCGGCATGGTGGTCCGCTCGCCGATGATTGAGATCACCACCATCGGCGCGGGCGGCGGCTCCATCGCTTGGGTCGATAAGGGCGGCTTGCTCAACATCGGCCCGGAAAGCGCTGGCTCCACCCCTGGCCCGGTGGCCTACGGCCAAGGCAACACCCGCCCCACAGTGACCGACGCCAATGTTGTGCTGGGCCGGATCGACCCCGATAACCCGATCGGCGGCAAGTTGGACCGGCTCGACGTAGAGGCTGCCTCGGCCGCGATCCTTGAGCATGTGGGGAAACCACTGAACCTAGACGCGCTGGCCGCGGCAGAGGCGATCCTGCGCGTGGCCAACAGCCGCATGGCGGGCGCACTGCGCCTTGTTTCCATCGAACGCGGGTTTGACCCGAAACAATTCGCCTTCATGCCCTTCGGCGGTGGCGGAGCCTTGCACGCAGGCGCGATGCTGGCCGAAGTTGGCCTCGCCCGCGCCATCGTGCCGCGCTATCCGGGTGTTACCTCGGCGATGGGCTGCGTCATCGCTGACATGCGGCAGGACTTTGTGCAGACGATCAATGCAGGGCTCGCCGGGATCGACCTGCCTGTTTTGACGGATTTCATGCAGACACATGTTGACAGCGGCAATGCCACGCTCGACGCCGCCCGCACGCATTTTGAAGGCCGCGATACCGAGTTCACGCTGGATATGGCCTATCAAGGCCAGACCCATACCGTGCCTGTTCCTTTGCCCGTCACTGTGAAGGACGGGACTGTCACACCGCCAACAGAGGAGCAGATCGGCGAGGCTTTCGACACTGCCTACCGCGCCACCTATGGGCGATTGCTCAAGAACGGCACCCGCCGGGTCATCAACTTGCGCTCTGCCGTCACCGGGCGCCGCCCGCGTTTTAATCTAGCCACCCTCGCCACCCAAGGCGGCAGCATCGAGGCCGCCCACAAGGGCAGCCGTCAGGTCCATTTCGGGGACAGCTGGCACAAGACCGAGCTCTATGACCGTCTTGCGCTGCCCGTGGGGGCCGAGGTCCCCGGTCCGGCCATCCTTGAACAGCCCGACACCACCGTGCTGATTGAGCCGGGCTTGGTGGGCAAGGTGGACAGCTATGGCAACACATTGATCGAAAGGGTTTGAGCATGACACCACACAACACCGCCTTGCTGACCATCGACCTGCAAAACGATTTTCTGCACCCCGAAGGAGCTTATGGCCGTGCGGGTCAGGGTGCCGATGCAATCCTCGCCCTGCCGGACCGGATCGCGCCCCTTAAGTCCGCCCTGACGCAAGCCGGCGGCACCTATGTCTCGGCGCAGTTCACACTGGTGCCGGGACGCGATGACGAGCCCTTGATCGCACCGCATCTGCGCGAATTGCGGCCCTTTCTTACCAAAGGCGACTTTGCCCCCGGCGGGTTTGGTCATGCGCTGGTCGACACGCTGGCCCCTGCGGATTTCACGATTGAAAAGGTCGCCTATTCAGCGTTCTATCAGACCCGGCTGGAATACATCCTGCGCGCGATGAAGATCGACACGTTGATCATTGGCGGGATCGTCACCAACGGGGGCGTGGCCAGCACTGTGCGCGATGCGCATTTGCGGGATATCCACACGATCCTGTTGTCAGACGGATGCGCTGCCTTCAAAGACGACGTACACGAAGCCACGCTGACATCGCTCGGTTCCATCACCAAGGTGATGACCTGTGCTGAAGCGACTGCGATGATTGGAGCCGCAACATGACCCTGCGCAACCGTTTGACGAAAGAAGACATTCTGATCGCGCCGGGAGTCTATGATGGGCTGACTGCGAGCCTCGCCACAGACGCGGGGTTTGAGGCCCTTTATCTGTCTGGTGCTGCCGTTGCCTATACCCGGCTGGGCCGCCCTGACATTGGCCTCACCACAGCCTCAGAAATGGCCGACACGATGGCGCTGATCGCTGACCGCACAGACCTGCCGGTCATTATGGATGCCGACACCGGTTTCGGCAACGCTCTGAACGCACGGCGCACAATGCAAAGCTATGAACGCGCCGGGGCCGCGGCCTTGCAGGTCGAAGATCAGAGCTACCCCAAAAAATGCGGCCACCTGTCGGACAAATCGCTGATCCCCATGTCTGAGATGGTTGGCAAGATCGCCGCAATGGCCGATGCGCGTCGCCACGACACGCTGATCGTCGCCCGAACGGACGCCATTGCCGTCGAAGGGTTCGAGGCCGCGATTGACCGGGCGGGGTGCTACATTGACGCGGGCGCGGATGTGCTTTTTATCGAAGCGCCGCGCAACAGTGATGAGCTTGGCAAGATTGCGCAGACCTACAAAGGCCGAGTGCCGCTGTTGGCGAATATGGTCGAAGGCGGGGCAACGCCAATCTCCTCGGCCACAGATTTGCAGGCGATAGGCTTTGACATCGTGATCTTCCCCGGTGGCATCGTGCGCGCTTTGGCCCGGACGGCCCAAGACTATTACGCCAGCCTGCACCAGGCGGGCAGTAACAAGCCCTTTGCGGATCGGATGCATGATTTCGATGGGCTGAATGACGCCATCGGTACCAATGACATGCTCGCTATGGGTAAGCGGTTCGATGGCAACAGCTGATATCGCATCCCCGCCTGTGGCATTCGATCTAACGGTCGAAACGCTGATCATCGGGGCCGGGGCTTGCGGCATGGTCGCCGCGCTGGCCGCGCATGAGGATGGGCAAAACGTGCTGCTGGTTGAGGCCGCTCCCGTCCCTTCCGGCTCCACAGCCCTGAGCGCAGGGCTGATTCCGGCGGCGGGCACAAGGTTTCAAGCTGAGGCCGGGATCGACGACACGCCCGCGCTTTTCGCGCAGGACATTCAGGCCAAAGCTAAGGATGAAAACGACCCCGATCTGGTTGCGTCCCTCACGGCCCAAGCGGGCACGGTGATCGAATGGCTGGCCGACAGCCACGGGTTGCCGTTTTCCGTAGTCGACGACTTCGACTACCCCGGTCACAGCCGCCGGCGCATGCACGGGTTGCCACAGCGGGCGGGCCGCGAGTTGATCGACGCTCTGCGCAGCCGGATCGAAACACTCGACATTCCACTCATCTGCAACCGACGCGCGGCCCGTCTTTTCGCTGAAGACGACATCGTCAAAGGCGCGGCGCTGACTCTTCCCGATGGCAGCGTTGAGACTGTCGGCTGTGGGCGGCTGATCCTTGCCTGCAATGGCTTTGGCGGCAATCCCGAGATGGTTGCGCAGTACATGCCCAAAATCTCCGAGGCTGTCTGGTTCGGACATGATGGCAACCGCGGCGAGGCCGTCAATTGGGGCCATGCGCTTGGCGCGGCGACCCGCCATTTGGGCGCCTACCAAGGGCATGGCAACGTCGCCCATCCACATGGCATTCTAATCACTTGGGCGACGATCACCGAAGGCGGGTTTCAGGTGAACGCGAAGGGCGCGCGTTTCTGGAATGAAAGCCAAGGCTACTCCGAAGCGGCGCGGGCTGTGCTTGCCCAGCCCGAAGGCTTCGCTTGGACCATTTTTGATGGCCGGATCGCCGCAATTGCCCGGCAGTTTGAGGATTTTAAGCAGGCCGAACAGCAAGGCGCTGTTGTCGAGGCTGAGACTGTGGTGGCTTTGGCAGAGCGCCTCGGCCTGCCGAACGCAACCTTGCAGCAGAGTTTCGACGCTCGCCACCAAGAGGGGTCTGACGCCTTTGGGCGGTCGTGGCAGTCTCCCCCACTGTCCCCGCCTTACCATGCCGTGAAAGTCACGGGCGCGTTGTTCCACACCCAAGGGGGGCTTGAAGTGGAGCCGAATACGGCTCAAGTCCGAAAACCTCAGGGCGACCGTTTCCCCAACCTCTTCGCGGCTGGCGGCGCAGCCTGCGGGGTATCTGGGACGGGAGACAGCGGCTATCTGTCAGGCAATGGCCTACTGGCTGCAACGGTGCTGGGCTATATCGCAGGGCGCGGCTAAGAAGCGCGGGCTTGTGGGGCTAGCCCCCTAACCCAATCTTATCATCGCCGGTGGCGCGCGCGGTACAAACCTCGGTCGAGGCGCCGAAATTGCGGTCGAACTCCATGTGATGTTCATAGGTGTCGGGCCGATAAAGCCCGCTGATATGTTCCACCACTTGACCCGCCGCGTCGAACACCCGTCTGCGCACTGCCAACAACGGCTCGCCCTGCTCAACCTGCAACAAGCCTGCCACCTCGGGGGAGGCGAGTTTAGCACTGATCGACTGCTGCGCCAGTTTGACCGAATGCCCCGCGCGCTCAATCAAGGCGAGAAAAGGCACCCTGCGGATTTCATCAGCGGTGAAACTGCGCCCGATTCCTTCGGGCAGCCATGTGGTGAGGTAGCTGAACGGTACCCCGTCAAGGCTGCGCACCCGCACCGCCCGTTGCATAACCGTGCCCTCGGGCATCGCCATCATGCGACATATATCAGGCGGGGCGACAACAAAGGCGGAATCGATCAGTACCACATCCGTCTCAAATCCCAGACCTGTTGATTGGGGCCGGACTGATCTTTGTTTTCGGGGCCAGCTATATCGTGAAGGTTCGGCTGAGCTGTCTGATCCCCTTCGTGTTGGCCGTCTCAATGATGGGCGCCTTCGCCATCACCGGATCAATGGTCGGCCCGCTGACCGTCGCGGGTGCGGGTGCTTTGGGCTGGACGATGCGGCGCTATGGGTATCCTGTGACCGCAATAGTCATGGGCCTGCTGATTGGCCCGATGGCCGAGGGCGAGTTGACGCGAAGCTGGCAGATTTCGGGCGGCGACCCGGCGTTCTTGCTGGAGCGCCCGATTACGTTGGTCATGCTTGGCCTGCTCAATTTGATGCTCGGCGTTGTGCTGTTTGGTCGCAAAGTCCACGCGGACGACAGCAAACTTAGCGTATCATGTACAGGGGCTGATGCTGTAGCCCCCCCCCCCGACGTCACGTTTGTGACTAGGTGGGTCATGTTTGATCCAACTAGCGCGATAGATATCGGTGCAACGGGTTCATGGCTTTTAAAGGAGCCCTGCTCGAACTTCTAAGCTACCGGGAAAACACCTGTTACTCGGAGAATGAAGCTTTTCATCCCTGAGCGATTAGGGCGCAATCTCTCTCCACGCCGTGCTTCTCCAGAATGTCACCGACATATCCGGAACGGACTGAGGACCTGACGAAGCTTCGCAGCAGTTCCGTAGCGGGAGGGCGACCGACGGGTACCCCCAGAGCTTGCCGAATTGCCATGAATGGGGGGAATAGTACTCGGCTGCCCGCGCGCTTTGCTGCTTCATCTGCCACAACTGCTCCAATGCCCGCTACTGCCGAAACTTCGTTTCGATCGAGTGCTTCGAGCATTGCGTAAATATCTTGGGGGTGTCCGCATATCGTGTTGGCGCGCTTCGCTTTCGAGTGAAAGAGCCAATCTCCTTCCGTGAACACCGCGGAGGGAACCCATTTCTACACCACGACTTTCGCCGCCTTTTGGGTGCCCTGGGCGATCTGAATCCCGCTCAAATTGAGCATGCCCAGACGAAGATCATGGAGCTCCGACGAAAAACGGAGGCGATCTCTGAGATCGAGGCGCGCTCGAGCCAGGAGCAGCCGTGTCCGTCCTGTGGTATCGAACACCGACAGAAGTGGGGAAGAACGCGCACCGGCATTCAACGCTACCGGTGCCGGGGATGCGGTAAGACCTACTCGGGCCGGACTGGCTCTGTCATAGGCCGCATCCACCGACCTGACCTGTTTATGGCTGTGCTCCGGGACATGCTGGGCACTCCCGCGCCGCAGTCGGTGCGGAAGCTTGCGGAACAACTTGGGCTCAACAAATACACGGTCTGGCGCTGGCGGATGCTGGTGTTCTCAATCATTGACCGCAGCGAAGATACGGCTTTTTCCGGGATTATCGAAGCAGATGAAACTCACCAACGGGAGTCCCGGAAGGGTTCTCGAGAATGGGTTCGGCACTTCGCCGATCCGCAGAATGTCCCAGCACCGCCCCGCCCAAGGTGGGAAGACTTCACCACGAAGGGGCTGAAGATGATGCGAGGCCTATCGAAATGGCAGCTCCCCATTCTCACCGTCGCCGATCGGGGCGGCGCGAGACTGTTCCAGCGCCTTCCGAATCGCCAGAGCGCAACACTGGAGCGTGCTCTGAAGCCCCTTCTGCCGCAGGATGCCGTGCTGTGCTCGGACGGCGCCAGACGCTATGCGACTGTGGCAGCAAGCGGCGGAATCGAACACTTCGTGGTCGGCAGCAAACCAGGATCGCGCGTTACAGCAGGCTGCTATCACATCCAGAACGTGAACTCGCTTCACGCCCGCTACGACAAGTTCGTCAAGCCCTTCTGTGGCCCGGCAACGAAGAACCTGAACGGTTACATAAGGTGGCTGGAGGCTCGGTTGGCGGGGATGAAGCCCGCCGACGTCATTCGAGCCTCGTAACGTGTCACCGCGGAGAGCAGATGTCCGCAATCAGCGCCGGGTCGACTTTTCGAGTGACCTCTGAATTGGGCGAACTGGGCGGATACCGGCCTTTCGCTGCACGTGGAACGGAGGTCCGCTTTGCATCGCGAGCGGTTAACCGAGTTGCATCTCGTCAGCATGCTTGGGCTTCTCAACGACGCAAGTAGCTTTCGAGACGGGGCTTAATGACGAGCGTTAGAAGCAATGCAACCGCGAGACCCACGGGAAATGCAGTTACGAACGCAGCCGTCCATGCCTGGCGAAAGACCATGCCCTCGGAAAAGCCTACGGCAGTCCCCGCAGCGATTGCCGCGACGAACGACTGCATGATCACCGACATGACCAGCCCGAGCCCGATGTTGCGCCTGACTGGGGAGACGCCGGGAAGCCGCCGCTCGGCCAGCTTGCCGAGAAACATCATGAGCAGCAGGGCTATCGGCATCAGCACGAAGAACGCCTTGGCAAACGACAGGACCCAATCATGCAGGAAGGTCTGGTCGAAACCTACGTTGGCCCATGTCATGATGGCTGTGAGAAGACCGGCGACCGACCCCATGACGGCAAGGACCGCGCCGACCTTTGAAATGAGTGAGGGATGCCGGGACGTGTGAGGTGTCGAAGTCATTTCGTTTGTCCGTTCGAGAAAAGTGCCTGTGGAGGTGACTATTTGCCGAGTGCAGGTCGGGTCGGCGGGTCGGATCGCAGGGTGAGGCTACAGCCCTCCACCAGAAGCTTTCCGAGCGAGTTCAGAGATTTGTGTCGGGGGATCTTGCAAGAAGTTAGAGACCCATTTCGGCGGTGCCGCCAAACCGCGGATTTGGGCGGTGTGCCGGCATTACCTGGCCATGGGTGCCGAGAACGTCTGTCCTCGCATCATGACAACGGCCAGGCTGATCCACCACAGCATGGTCAGGGCAATCATGCCGAGCAAAGCCCAAAGGCGTTCCTGAAACGTGATATCGAAGAAGCCAGACAACCAGCCAACAAGGCCAAGGCCGCCGATCGCAATGCCCAGCAGTGACTGGATCGTCCCAAGCCCGGCGAGGGAGAGGCCATAGGCCAGAACGCCCGTGCCGATCATGGTCAGGATCATGTAATGGGCGCCAAAGCTGGCTGCACTTTCCGTTACAGCCATGACGATCAGGCCAGAGACGTCTTTCTCCGCATCGCTCGCAGCCATGTAGTGCTTGGAAACATGGCCCAAGGCGACGCCGTCAAGCGCTGCCCCGCTGAGATAGAGCACGCCCGCGACGACAAGTATCAGGAATCCGGCAAGGGTCACCCTCTCCGCAGGCGAGATCCCCGATCGCATCCGAACCTCCTGATACACCGCCAGGAACCCGTAGACGAGAAGAGGAACCGTCAGCATCGCCATGACGTGAGAGACATACCAACCGCCCAGAAGTGCGGTTTCGGCTGTTTGGGCGGCATTCTGCCCGGGCGGCAAGGACCCTGAATGGAAGCCTTCGCTCAGAGCGACCGGCAGCATCCGTGAGAGGGTGAACAATGCGGCGCCAATGAGCGCAAGGCTCCCCGTATGCGCCGTCAGGGTAGTGTTGGATGTCGGAATGCTCATTATGCTCTCTCGGTCTCGCTTGTGTCCGTTTCTGCTGGACGTGAAGGTGACGGGGCTGCGGCGGAGGATATCGCAGCCCCGGAGGCTGCGATCAGGCCGCGTTGTCGGTGGCGGACCAGGCGAATTTCTGGAACGGCTTGTCGACGGGGGTGTCGGCCAAGTGGTTGGTGTAGTTCGACATCACCTTCTGGCTGTAGCCGAGGATCACCTCGAGGATGTTGCGCCTGGTGAAACCCGCGTCGAGGAAGGCATGCACAGTTGCGTCGTCAAGGTTGCCCCGGTCGCGCACCAGCGCCAGGGTGAAATCGCGCAGCGCCTCGAGCCGGGCATTGGGCAGCGGTGTGCCATCGCGCAGCGAATTGGTGATCGTATCGTCGACGCCCATGGACTTGGCGATGCCGGTATGGGCGGGCACGCAGTAGTGGCAGGCATTCTCGACGTTGACGGTCTGCCAGACGACGGTCAACTCGTCCTTGTCGAAGCTGGAATTCACAAAGATCTCGTGCACGCGCTGGTAAGCTTCCAACAGGCCCGGCGCCTCGGCCATAACAGCGTGCAGGCCAGGGATCATGCCGTAGGCGGCCTTGGATTTCGCCAGCAGCGGCTGACTGGCCTCTGGGGCGGTGGTCTCGTTGTGAAGCGTGAAGTCGGTCATTTCTGTCTCCGTTTCAGGTCGGGGTTTGAATTTTCGGGGTGTCCGAAAAAATGCAGCAGCGGCTGGAGGAGCCGAACGGCTCTGCCGCCAGTCAGGGAAAAGTCAGATCTGCGTCCAACCGCCATCGACGATCAGCTCGGTGCCCACCCACTGTTGCCGCCGGTGATGACGGCCGTCTTTCCGGCAAGCTTGCCCATTGTCTTCTCCTCTGGATGTGGCAGCATTTCGCCGCGTTCGATCGGTATATGCCGTAAGCAGGACACATATTGAAATTGAATGATTGAACACTCTATATTCATGATATGAATTTGAGATCTTTGGACCTGAACCTCCTGGTCGCCTTCGACGCGCTGATGCGCGAGCGCAACGTGACGCGGGCTGCACGTGCGATCGGGCTGTCACAGCCCGCATTCTCCAATGCACTGACGCGACTGAGGGAACGTTTGGGGGATGAGCTGTTCATCCGGACACCGGACGGCATGCGACCGACCGCTTGGGCGCTGGAACTGAGCGGCCCGATCACCACCGCGCTAAGCGACATTCAAACGGCGCTGGATGGCGCCTCCTTCGATCCGGCCAACGCGACCCGGCTGTTCACCATCGCCGCCCCGGACTACGCAACGATCACGCTGTTCCCAAAGCTCCTGCATCGGATCAGCAAGGAGGCGCCGGGCATCACGTTGCAAGCGATCACGCCCAGCCTGCACTACGGCGAATACCTCGACAGCCAAAGGGCTGACGTGGCCTTGCTTGCTTGGCCGGACTCACCCGAGCGCTTCGTCTCCGAACCGCTGTTTACCGAAGATTGGGTCTGCGCGATGCGCCTTGGGCACCCGATGGTGGGTAAGAAACCTACTTTGGATCGATACGCCTCAGTTGACCATTTGCTGGTCAGTTCGACGGATGCGCGCCGCAACTGGGTGGATGAAGCGCTGGCCGAACGCGGTTGCACCCGCCGCGTGACTTGCACGATGCCGACTTACGGCGGCGCGGCCCTTATTCTGGAAACGACGGACCTCGTGATCACCTGCCCGGGCAGTGTCGGTCGCTTGTTTGGTAACCGGCTCGGAATGAGCGTTTCATCTTGTCCGCTGGAGACCCCGAAGAGCATGCGAAGCTTTCACATGGTCTGGCATGCAAGGCTGGGTAACCACCCGGCACAGAAATGGCTTAGGGACTTGTTGCGGGAAGTTGGCAGGGAGATCGGGAAATAGTCGACGTCAACGTGCGGATGATGGCCTGTCGGTGCTGGGCGCAGGCTGGGGGAACCGCAGTGCAGGAGGCCATGTCGTCAGCTTTTCTGCTCTTTGTCCTGTTAGGAAGAAGTCGAAGCTGTCATCTGCTGCAACTTTCATGAATGACCGCTGAGGGCCGCTCATACCAGTAGGCTGCCGATACGCGAACGGCTGCTCCTGCCCTCGTAACAGACCAACACGATATGCGGACACCCCCAATATCTTCATAGTACAGCACGCAGTCCGCTCCGGGTTGCCGCGCGAGGGTCAGACTGTAGGCGCTACCGGTCACAGAGCCCACCGGAGCCCGCGAAGCCACCAGTTCGTCAGCAGACTTGGCAGCGCAAAGAGGTCAAGTCCATATCGTCAGAACTCCGATCAAAACCTCTCGAGCGTAGCAGTAAATTTCCATTGCCAAAGAGATGTTTGAATACGGTTTAGCGGGTATCCCCAGCAAAACCCTGGCATCCGGCACTAAAACCACGCGATCATTGAACACGAAAATGTCCGCCTCGTCCGGCGCCATATACAGATTAAGTGACTTATCCGCGCGGCGAGCCATATCTGATGGCAAAGCAGTTCAAAAACAGCGAGGGTTCCATGACCACATTCACCGTAAATGGAGAAGAGCTCACAGTAGACGTGCCAGGCGATACACCTCTGTTGTGGGTGCTGCGAGATGAACTGAAACTCACCGGAACGAAGTTTGGCTGCGGCGTCGCCCAATGCGGCGCCTGCACCGTGATGCTCGATGGCATGACCCGTCGGTCCTGTGTGACACCTGTATCGACGTTGGAAGGTGCCGACATTCAGACCATCGAAGGGCTCGACACCCCGGAGGCGAAAGCCGTGCAGGCGGCATGGACCGCAATCGACGTGCCGCAATGCGGTTGGTGCCAATCGGGCCAAGTCGTCAGTGCCGCTGCGCTGCTCTACGAAATTCCCAACCCGACTGATGAAGAGATCGATCAGGCCATGGCCGGAAACATTTGCCGCTGTGCGACATACGTGCGTATTCGCCAAGCGATCAAAGACGCAGCCAAGACATTGGAGGGCTGAGATATGACCGTCACTCAAAGCCGACGCAACTTCCTTGCCTCCTCGCTTGGCCTTGTCATCGCTGTGGCGCTGCCCATGCGCGGCCGTGCGCAATCGGGGGCGGCACTCGCGTTCCAGCCGGATGGCACAGAACCTACATTCGCGCCCAACGCCTTTATTCGGGTCGCCGAAGACGACACGGTAACAGTTATCATCAAACACATCGAATTCGGTCAGGGTCCGTTCACCGGCCTTTCCACGCTGGTTGCAGAGGAAATGGATGCAGATTGGGGCCAGATGCGCGCCGAATCCGCACCGGCGGATGATGAGAAATACAAGAACCTGCTGTTTGGCCTGCAAGCCACCGGTGGATCGACCGCAATGGCCAACAGCTATACTCAGATGCGCAAGGCTGGTGCCGCCGCGCGTGCATTGTTGATCGAGGCTGCGGCCGAGGAATGGGGCGTCGACGCGTCGACGATCACCATCTCCGGTGGTGTGTTGACCTCTGGCGATCACAGCTCGACCTTTGGGCCTCTGGCCAAGAAGGCTGCGATGCTGACCCCGCCTGAGGATCCCTCCGTTAAAGACCCCAAGGACTTTGTTCTGATCGGCAAGGATCGCCCAAAGCTCGACAGTCAGGCCAAATCCACGGGCACCGCCGTATTCACAATGGATATGGACCTGCCGGATATGGAATATGTCGTGATCCGCCACGCGCCCATGCTGGGCGGCACCGTCGCCAGCTTTGACGACGCCGATGCGCTGAAGGTGCCGGGCGTCACAGCCGTGCGCCAGATTCCACAAGGCATCGCGGTATACGCGACCTCAACCCATGCGGCGCTCTCTGGGCGCAATGCCCTGACGGTTGAATGGGACGACAGTGCCGCCGAGACCCGCACTTCGGCCCAGATGATGGAAGATTTTGCTGCGCTGGCTAACAGTGGCGAGGCACAGTCCGCAGAAGAGGTCGGCAATGTCGACGCGTCCCTGTCGAACGGTGTGGATGTGCTCGAAATGGAGTTTCGGTTCCCCTATCTTGCCCATGCCCCGATGGAGCCGCTCGACGCGGTCATCCAGGTCAAGGATGGCAGCGCCGAAACTTGGGGGGGTTACCAGTTCCCTGGCTTTGACCGGCAAGCAGTTGCGGGAAATCTTGGCCTACCTGTCGAGAATGTGAAACTGAACGTCATGTTGGCTGGCGGATCCTTTGGCCGCCGTGCTCAGCCGTCGGCGCAAATCGGCAATGAAATCGGTGCGATCGCCAAGGCTGCGGGACGTGACGGGGCCTGGAAACTGATCTGGACCCGCGAAGACGATCTGGCGGGCGGCTATTACCGCCCGATGACCGTTCACAAGATGCGGGGCGCCGTGGATTCAGATGGCAATATTTTGGGCTGGCATGATGTCATCGTGAACCAGTCCATCATGGCCGGTGGCCCGATGGAACAGATGATGAAAGACAACAAAGATCCGACCTCTTTCGAGGGGGCGATCAAAATGCCTTACGGCTTTGCCAATCTGCGCGTGGATTGGGTGCGCGCCGAAAGTGCGGTGCCGGTCTTGTGGTGGCGCTCTGTGGGTCATTCGCACACTGGATACGCGACAGAAGTGTTCTTGGATCACCTGCTCGAAGCGGGCGGCAAGAACCCTCTGCAGGGTCGGCTGGACCTGTTGAAGGGCGATATGGGCCGTGACCGCGCGGTGCTGGAAAAGGTCGCCGAGATGGCCGATTGGGACGGGACCAAGGTGAAGGGCGACAAAGGCTACGGCGTGGCTTTGCACGAATCCTTTGGCACCTATGTGGCTCAGATTGCCGAGGTCGAAGACCGCGGCGGGTTCCCGCATGTGACGAAAGTCTGGTGCGCCGTGGACTGCGGCGTTGCGGTTAATCCCAATGTGATCCGCGCGCAAATCGAAGGCGGCATCGGCTATGGTTTAGGCAGCGTCTTGTTCAATGCCGTGACCCTCGGCGACGGCGGAATTGTGCAAGAACAGAACTTCGACACCTACCGGATGATCCGAATTAACGAGATGCCCGCGGTTGAGGTCGAGATCGTCGAAAGCACGCTGGACCCGACTGGCATCGGTGAGCCGGGCACGCCCCCGGTCGGCCCCGCCGTCGCGAATGCATGGCGCGCTTTGACCGGTTCAAATGTGACCACCCTTCCTTTCTTGTCCGCGAACGGAGCCTGACCCATGAACATTTCTGTTAAACTGGCCATTGCCAGCATTCTTTGGGCTGGCGCGGTCAATGCTGAAACCGTCAACGGCCTGCGCACGGCTGACGAGTTCGAAAACATTGAGAACGAATCCGACCGGTCCGTCGCGCTTTTTGAGGAAATGTTCCTCGTCATCGAAAGCCCACGCTGCATGAACTGCCATCCGGTCAACAACACGCCTTTGCAGGGGGACGACATGCAACCGCACCAGCCGCCCGTGGTTCGTGGCGCTGCTGATTTTGGTGCGCCGGGCATGCGTTGTTCGACCTGCCATGGCGCAGAGAACGTACCCTACAGCACTGGGGAGGGCTCGATACCAGGGCATGAACCTTGGCAGCTTGCACCCATCGAAATGGGATGGGTCGGCCTGACGGCGGCAGAAGTTTGCGAACAACTCAAAGATCCTGACCGCAATGGCAACCGGACGCTCACCGAACTCCATGAGCATAACGCGGAAGATGGGCTGGTCGGCTGGGGTTGGGAGCCGGGTGACGGCCGGACACCTGCACCAGGCTCTCAGGAGGTTTTTGGTGCGTTGACGCAAGCATGGATCGACACTGGTGCGGCTTGCCCTGCAGGGTGATCCGCCCAAGAGGCTTCCGATGGTTTTAAGATAGGGCGATCGGGAACAAAGGTTCGGTGACTTTGAACCTTTAAGAAGGGTGAATCACAATCTTCAGCCTGTTCGATGGCGGGCTGAAGATTGTTCTCCCTTTGGTGAATGGGCAAACAATTGGAAGATGTTGGCAATTTTGAGCGTGCGGCCTCTTGCAACTGAAATGCGCCTGTACCTTGCCAGAATTTGTAAGTTGGGACGACGCAGTATCAGTAAATCTGTAGTGTTCGGCTAAAGTTTAGGGCGACAGGTGGATTTTTCGACTCGGAAGTGCCCACAGCTTTTGGTGGAATAGAGATGACCTACAGCGGCAATCCCGCGCAACCGACCTCCCCACACCCATGGTCTGTTGCGTACCGAAGCGCTGGAGGCCCTTAAAGGTGTCAGCCATATCCTCCACGCAGGGGATATCGACGTTCCCGAGCACCTTGAAACGTTGGCGCGCATTGCCCCTTTGACAGCAATTCGCGGCAACATTGACCGCGGCGAATGGGCAGATGCGCTACCCGAGGCGGCCAGCCTCACTCTTTGTGGGCTGCGCATTCACATGGTTCATGACCGCAAAGATTTGCGGGCCGATCCAGAAGCAGAAGGGTGGGACGTCGTGATATCCGGCCATTCCCACAAGCCTGGGATCGATGCCAGCGGCACTCCGCTTTGGCTTAACCCCGGTACCGCTGGGCCGCACCGGTTCCGCCTTCCGATCTCGCTGGCTCTCCTTTGGAATGATGCCGACCACCCACGCACTGTGATCCGCACACTGCCTGCTTAGATCGCAAAACCTACGACAGGTAGAGACAAAGCAGACATGGCCACCCGCGAAGCCCGCAACTCTCTATCCGGCGAGAACACAACTGAAGCACTTAGTAAGATCAGCTTTCGGCTCCTGACCGTCTACCCCTTAGGAATCTCGGCAACCATGCTTTCTTAGGCTGTTCCACTGACGTACCCTCCCCCCCCTGGCGGCTCCGCTTTTCCCCAAACATCAGCATGGCGGGTGTCAGGACGAGGGTCAGGAGAGTGGCGACGAGGAGCCCCCCTACAATAGAGCTCGAAAGCTCGGTCCAATATTGGGTCGACGGCGCGCCAAAGACGATTTCCCGTGTGAAGAAGTTAAGGTTGGCACCCAGCACCATTGGCATCAGCCCGAGTGCAGTAGTGATCGATGTCAGAAGCACGGGCCGCAAACGCTGGGCCCCCGTCCGTAAAGCTGCCTCGCGCGGGTTCATTCCGGCGCTTCGCAGGTCGTTGTAGGTATCGATCAGAACGATGTTGTTGTTCACCACGATCCCGGCCAGCGCGATGATCCCGATGCCCCCCATCACGACGCCGAAAGGTCTTCCTGTCACAATCAATCCAAGCAAAACGCCAGCAACCGAGAAGATAATGGCGCTCATCACGACAAAGGCTTGATAGAAGCTGTTGAACTGAAGAACGAGGATCACCAGCATCAAAACGATCGCAGCTCCAAAGGCACCAACGAGAAAAACCATCGCCTCCGTCTGGTCTTGCGCCTCGCCCGCGAAACTAAAGCTCACACCTTCAGGGAGCTCCGCGGCGTCCAAGGCTTGCTGGAGGGCAGTAACTTGATCATTGACCAACAGACCGGGCGTGACATTTGCCTCTACCGTCACCACGCGCTGTTCATCAACCCGCATAATCGTGCCCGTGCGCTCAACCGGTTCAAAGGTGACAAAGTTCGAGATCGGGACCAATCCGGCAGAAGTTGGGACTCGCAGATTACCAAGCTCTGACAATGACCGCTCCTCGGCCGGGAAACGAACCCGAATATCCAGCTCTCCATCGGCGTCCTCAGGGCGATAATCCGCAACGGCAATCCCTTGGGTTAGCAATTGAACGGCCTGTCCAAGCAAACTAACATCAGCACCATATCGCGCGGCCTCTGCTCGATTCACCCGGATGGAGACCTCGACCCCGGGCAGCGGGAGCGTGTCGGTCACATCTGTAAAGCCGCCAATTTTATCCATAATGGACAAGACCTGCGCGATAGCTTCACCCTGAACGGCGGGGTTGCGCGCGGCGATTTGAAGGTTGATCGGTTTGCCGGCCGTGGGGCCGCCGCTTTCCGTCTGGACCTGAACATCAATGCCAGCAATGTCAGATACTTCGCGTCGTATGTCGGTGCCGATTGCTTCGGCTGTGCGGCGCGTATCCCACTCGGTGAGTTCGAGCTGTATCGTCCCGATAGTCTCTTCACTGCCCTGCCCCGCGCTCATGGTTGAGCGGGCATAGACGGTGGCCACTTCATCATAGCCCAGCAACCGCTTTTCCACCCTACGCACCAAAGCGTCGCGTTCGTAGATAGAGAAGTTGTCCCGCGCGAGCACCTGCACCTGCATGAACTCTGGCTCGACCGAGGGAAAGAATGACAAGCCCGCGCCGAACTGCCCATAGAGACCGAAGCTTCCCAGCAGCATGGCAAGCGCCAGCAACGCCGTCGCACCGGGCCTTAGGATCGCCCACTCAAGCAAACGCACATAGGCACCCGTCAGGCCGCCGATACGTCTTGGGTCACCTTTTTCAGCTTCGCTTAGCGCGCGTTTGGCCGTCGCTTTTTGCGGCTGTCGTTTGCCGATGATGCCGCCCAAGACGGGAATAAAAATAAGTGCCATGAACAGGGATGCGGAAAGCGTTAGGATCACGGTGATGGGCAAGAACTTCATGAATTCGCCAACCATGCCGGTCCAGAACAGCAACGGGAAAAAGACGCTCAAAGTCGTAGCGGTCGAAGCTATAATCGGCCACGCCATCCGCTTTGCAGCATAGGAATAGGCCGTCTTGGCGTCGTCCCCTTCTTGCAGGCGACGGTCTGCCAGTTCAACCGTGACAATGGCACCATCTACCAGCATGCCGACGACCAAAATCAGCGAAAAGAGAACCACTATATTCATCGTGAAACCCATTGCCCAAAGTGCAGTCACACCTACAAGAAAGGCGCCGGGAATGGCGAGGCCAACAAGAATGGCCGAGCGAAGACCAAGCGCGGCTACGATAACGATCATGACAAGCAAAACGGCGGCAATGACGTTTGCCTCCAAGTCAGTAAGCAGTGTTTCCACCTGTTCTGACTGATCCTGAAGGTAAGTCACCTCAATGCTTTCGGGCCAATCTTTGCGCAGTTCTTCCAAAGCAGCGCGGGTCGCCGCAACTGTTTCGATGATGTTCGCACCAGACCGTTTTTTCACCTCAAGCGCGAGGGCCGGTTGACCGTCGATACGGGCATAGCCTGTCGGGTCTTGGAACGTACGTCGGACCGTCGCGACGTCCTCAAACGTCACCACTGTATTGCCACGCACCTTTACCGGGATTTGCATGACATCTTGTAGGTCTTCAATTAGACCGGGCACCTTAAGCACGATCCGCCCACCGCCCGTTTCAATCGCGCCGGCCGCAATCAAACGGTTATTGCGCTGAAGCTGGCCGATAAGTTCGTCAAAGCTAAGGTTGTAGGTTTGAAAAACTGTGGGATCGATCAACACTTCAAGGAATTCGTCGCGTGCGCCGCCGATATCGACCTCAAGCACGCCCGAGAGACCCTCAATGGCTTCCTGCGCATCATCGGCAATTGAGTTCAGTGTTCTTTCCGGCACCGGGCCGGAAATGAGTGCGGTAATGATCGGGAACAGCGCCGTGTTGATTTCCGTTACCGTGAGGTCATAGGCATCTTCGGGCAAATCGCCCTCGACCCGATCGGCGGCCTCGCGGACCTTGCGGAGCGCTTCGTCGATGTCACCGCCAGGGGTGAACTCAAGCTGGACGTTCGCAAAGCCTTCGGAGGCGTTGCTTTGTATCTTTTCAAGCCCCGCAATCGCGGCAAACTGGGACTCCATCGGCTCGATTAGAAGGCGTTCAGCGTCAGTGGGGCTAATGCCTTCGAGGCCCGTGGATACGTAAACGAGCGGCAGAGGCACCTCAGGGTTGGCTTCCTTGGGGATCGAGATGTAGGCAATCGCCCCGATCCCCAAAAGCATCAAAAGCACCATCAGGACGACCCGGCCGCGAGAGAAAGCGGCGTCAATAAGCGCGTTCATTTCCGCTACCTTCCGCTGGCCAAAGGCTCTGTGCCTCTTTCACGAATTGCGTCTCCGAGTTCTTCCAGCGTTCTTGTGGTTGCCCCGCCAGTTTCATCCAGTCCACGCTGTGCGCGAAATTCCTCAAGCGCCGTCTCAGTCTGCGGGCCCATGAAACCGTCTGCCGGACCAGCATCGTAGCCGAGAAGGTTCAGGCGTTCTTGCACGCTGCGCAGAGCGTCTATCATCCTCGCGGAGACATGCAGGACAGAAGACCGTATAAGGACTGGCGAAGAATTCCGCGCTGAACACATGCCCGCGGAGATCGAACGAACGATTTCCGAGACTACGCGCAGCGTTGCGCCGCAACTCGGCGAGCTCGATGCCTGAGACGAAGGCCAGGCGCTCCAAGGCGTCATCCTTGCACCCCGCCAGCTCGTGGGCTTTCACCTCTATATCTCGGAGAAATGGAAGTATCGGCAACCCGATATGGAGGCTCGCAAGACGCGCTGTGAAGGAGATCGGTGTCTCCTCCTGATCAAAAGGAAGAATTGG
This sequence comes from Sulfitobacter sp. LC.270.F.C4, assembly GCF_032922545.1. Classification (NCBI taxonomy): domain Bacteria; kingdom Pseudomonadati; phylum Pseudomonadota; class Alphaproteobacteria; order Rhodobacterales; family Roseobacteraceae; genus Sulfitobacter; species Sulfitobacter sp. LC.270.F.C4. Next base: position 3,193,991 of record NZ_CP136692.1, read on the forward strand.
GAATAGAGCGGACATGCTCGGGTCCTCCATAGCTGATGAGGATTGTTGGGATTATGAAGGCTCGGCTGGCGCCTAAGCGATCAGATCGATTGACGACCACCGAGGCGCCAGGAAGACATTCTGGTTGATCGAGCATGCCTCCTGCGCGAAGAAGGCATCCGCGAAATGGCTGGCGTCCAGCTTGGTATCGCCCCGCAGGAGTGCGATTTCGATGGCACTGATCATCTGCTCGATGCAAAGGCCAAAACGCTTCCGCCCCGCATGGATGATGCGTTCGAGGAGGTCGCCGCGCTCGGGAGACTCAAGCCCGAACTCGGTCGCAGAAGCTGACCAGAAGTTTCCAGATCAGCTTGGAATCCGTGGAGGCCGTCACCGGGGGCAGTTCGAACTTCGAGTAGCGGCGCTGAACCTGGTGGTCGAACGAGATGCTATGCCAGAGTGTCTCGACACCGGAGAGGATCACAATTACGGCCCCGTCGCCCTGCATCAGGGATTTGAAGGTTTTGAGGATGTGCGGCGCCTCGGACTTCGAGCCGTGCGGGAACAGATCGTGGGCCTCGTCGATCCAGAAGACGACCGTTCCCAGCATCCGGAATCGCTCGCGCAGAAGCTCCCACATCCCCCATACGGTGAGCCTCTGTTCGCCCACTGGATAGCCAGTTGCCTTGAGGGCTGCCTGCGCCACGCTTTTGAGCGTGGCGGGGTTGGGGACGGTGATACTGACCACTGGCCTCGTTGCATCCGTGGCCTCCAGTCCCGGCTGAGCGGCAAGGCCGCGCTTTACGAGTGAGGTTTTCCCCCCTCCCGCGCCGTCCACGACAATGATGCCCCGGGTCTCACCTGTGGACGTGAACCTTACGGGTTCGGCGTTGCCCGTGTCCTCGTCGATCGCGATCAAACGGTCGAGCGCAGTGGCCAGATCGCGATCCCGTTTCGTGGCAACGTAGCGCCCGCGTATACCGGTGATTGTGGCGCGGATCTCCTCGTTGGAGCGTTGGTTTTTGGTGGTCATCATTTATCCTCGAAATCAAACTCTGGGTCGTCCGTCTCGTCGTCCGGGTCGGGATGACGTGCGGCACAGCCGGTAAATTCGATCGATGACTCTGCGTCGGAAACGCAAACCGAGGATTCCTGAGGATTTTTCTTCACAGGTTCGTGAGCAGCAACCTTGGACGTCAACAGGTCGTTTCCAAAGCCAAGATGTTCTTCCTGCAAAGGTGCCGGCGCCTGATCGGGCTCGATCTGGAAACCGATAAAGAGGTTGTCCTCTTCTTGGCGAAGCCTTTCCGGGGTGAATGCGTCCACCAACAAACCGACCCGCCGCATCGCGTTGCCATTGATGGCCTCAATGTCGTCGATCGCCTTGAAGACCACACTTTCCTGTAGAGCGGCCTCGTGCTTGAAGCGCGCTTGCAACGCCCGTCGCGCCGCAAGATACGTTTGGGCGCGGACCCCATCAAAGCGTCGGAACACGGATGGAACCTCGAACCACTCACCGTCGACTTCGACCGTGATTGCCCCGAGGTCTTCGCTATACCACCGGATATTGACCTCGTGGTTTCGGCGACGAAGCATCTTCCGAGCAAGCGCTTCAGAATGGTAGCGAATTCCGAGGATGGTTATACCACCTTCACCGCCCACATTGGTTAGTCGGGTGCCGAATGCCATGCGGCGACGGCGGAGATCGGCTGCCGGGGCGACCCCATACTTTTCAATCAGTCGGTCCCAGCAAGCGGCCGGTGTCTCTCCGTCCAGCCCCTGGTGTGGCGTCCGGTGGTAAATATCAACGACCCAACGGGTTAGCACTGCACATAGGTCATCCACCGACAGGGCCGCACGGCCCTTCGAGTCATAGTCCCCCCGTTCGACAATGTTGCCGAATGTGCGCCCCGTGAGGCGTGGCATCAGATGAGTGGACATCGTCTTGAAAAATCTCTCAACGCGACCGCGCATTTCTGGAAGGCCCCCGGGCGCGTGCTCCAAGCTGATGCCGAGGTCTTCTGCCGCTACTCTCACATCGTATGAGACGTATTCGGAGCCGCAATCAGTATAGACGAAGGGTGTGTGACCGCGCATATGCCACGAGGAAAGTGATCCCACGGCATCGGACCAGACCCCTTTGTCCTGCATCATCATATCGAGTGTTTGGATCGTCGCTTGCCCGGAAGGCGCCCGTGACAACCGCATCGCAAGAATGCAGCGGGTCGTGGCGCACATGGCGACTGTCAGCCACCAGCGCTTCTTGTCCCCTGTCAGCCCAAGATGCTTCTTCGTCTCGTCGTCCAGCCATTGGAGAATACCGGCATCGGCAAGAAGCGAAATCAGATCGATCTTCCAAGTATCCATCTCAACACGTTGGAGAGGACGGGTGAGATTGAGGCCAATTCCGATCGGGCCAAATTTTCTCCGAGCATACTCAAGACCCTTTCGAGCGACGGCGCACTGGTAGGGATCGAGTGCCAAGATTGCTTGACGCACTGTTTCCTTGGCGGGACGCGCGAGCTCTGGACGGCCTTTCTCTCGACGGATCACATTTTCTTTGTCGAACGCGCGCTTGACGTCGTCGTAGATCGCCGACTGTGTTTTTTCTTCTCGGGTCAGATAGCCCCGGACACCTTCTGCCAAAAGCATTCGAGTCTTTGCGCAAAGATAGCGATCTCGATTACCCTGCTTTTTCATATTGTCAAATAGACCGGAAATCCCGAAACTCTCGTATGCCTTTAACCAGCGACGTAGACTGCGCGCGCTGAACGCGGGCACAGTGAGCATTTTTTTCGGTCTATCGCTTACCTCGAAGTGTGACTTGCTCTTGAGTAATTTCGCCGCACGGCCTGTAATTGCATCCAGCGCGGCCACGATGGCTTTGTCAGTGCGATTTACTTGCAGTTCATTTTCGAGCTCGAGAAAGGCCAGCACTACCCCTTCTCTGCCTCTTGCACGCAAATGCTCTGCTGCCGGCAGCATGGACAGCAGTTCGCTGGGGGCTTCGAGGCGCGCCCTGGCTTTGTCAGGAAGCAGGGCCTCGCGCTCATGTTGCACGCGACCGAGATCCACCAACCGTGCGATTTCGGCCCGGCTGAAGGACTCGGCGACGCCTTCACCGTCGAGGCGCACGAAAACGTAACCTGCGTCCGATACGTCGACGGGACGATAGGCAATGTCACCGATGGTGACCTTGTCGTGCTGCCCAAATGCGAAACGTGTCGTCTGTGGGCTTGGTGCGAAATCAAGCATTAGGCGGGCCTCCGACGGACCAGAACCCCGGGCGCAATGCGTTCATGAGCGAGGAGTTCGAGTTCATGTCTCCCGATCATCCTGACAACGGCCATGAAGCCACGCCCCGAGACACCAGCTATGGCGACGATATCCCGAATCTGAACGGTGCTGTTGATCTCCGCGACGACGCTTTGCACGGCCGCGTCTGGTTCTGGATCGGCGAGCCGGACGCTGTGGATCAACTCGGCATTGTGCACTTCGATCGGATCGAGATCTTTTTCAGTGATCAACGTGACCCGGTCGGCAAAGTCCGAGGTGACTTGACTTGCGAGATAGCTCATCTCCGCAATGAATTCCGCCTTTGCAGCTTTCCTGGCGTTCTTGACAATCATGGCAACTCGCGAGCCATCGGTGAGAGACATCCTGAAGTCGAAGAAGTGTGTGGCAGCCGCGCCATCCAGGTTGACCCAGGGAAATGGGATTTGGTTTTCCAGACCGGCAACGCCCCGACGTGCCAGCATCACCAGCGCTACGATCTTTTCGGTGTGGCTTTCGAACTGCATGACCTGACCTTCGCGGTCTCCGAAGACGATGCTTCCGGTGAAGTGTTTTTGCACCCCCATTGTAATCTTACGACCGGCTTGGGGCTGGCGTGGGAGAATGAAGGTGCCAGATGCTGTTTCGTGCATACGGTCTGTCCTCTTCGAAGCTTTGTTTCGTCCGAGTCGAAAATTGGAATCTTTGGCCCCAGGCGGGAGAGATTTTCCCTGCAATACTCGCAAGCTCTTGATCAGAATTGGTTCTTTTTTTGCGGAAGTGGAGGAGATCCCTTCGGATGACGGATCTCCACACTGCGTAGAATGGCCTTCCGATACTTCTCTATGACGCAAAGAGACGCTGGAGTGCGCGTTCTGCGGCGATCCTGTCGAGCGTCTGCGCACGAGCCGAAAGGAACTGCTCGAAGGTTGTCAGAACCGCGAGAAGTGCTTCACCACGTTCGCTGTAAACCGGACAATCACGGACTTCCCCGTGCTGACCACTGGCATCGTAATAGGTTTCACAGAAGCGTCGCTCGACCTTCAGGACTTCGGACCGCAGATCTGCCTCCAGAATACCCTTTAACGCCTCCAGCGAGGCATCGTCGCGTGGGTCGAACGGGTCGCGTTCTGCCAGCCGGCAGAGTGTCCGCTCCACGAAACCGAAATCTCGGCTGTTTCCGCCGAGATGGATGGCATGGGCATCCTCGTGAAACTGCCGCCCTAAACAAACCGCTGCGGTTGCAAGGTCGTCGATCATGGCGCCGTGCGCGAAAGTCGTTTTCATTGGAAACCTCTTCAGTTGCGCGACCGGAGCGGCCGTGCGTCAAGGCTCGACCCCCAAGTAGGGAACCGAGCATGCCTTCAAACTGTGGTAGGCTGGTCCGCGACGACGTCCGGACAGTGGGCCAGGGCCGCCACATCGATCGCGTCGAGGATGTTGGCGAGCATGTCGGTCAGAAGACAGATCGTCTCAACCTGTGGGGACGACGGAGAAATGCCCAAAAAGAGCATGGTTTCGATGCATTCCGGATCGCCCACACGCTCCAGCGAAAAGAGCCGGAACAGTGTAATCAGATCCATCTCGATATGCGGCGTGATGGTGCCTGCCTCAACTATCTGAAGGGCGCACGAAACGACTTTCGCTTCTGCGGATGCTCCGCCCAGCATAGCAGCGGCTTCGGCCAGCTCGTGGCCATGTTCAGAGAATAGACAGCTTGCGAGGACGAAGGATTCATCTCGTGATTCAGTTGGCACATAGTCGAACATTGGCTCATCTCTTCTTTTCTATGCTGCTCCCATGCGGCAGCTTCAAGGCGCCTCTTCCCCCCCTTTCCTTGAGGCTCGTGATCGTCGCTTCGAGAACAAGATTGGCCGGTTTCTTTCGGACGAAACAAAATTATGAAATTTCCTACATCACCGAAAAATGGGTGGCCGGACGCCCGGAACCAGTCATAGGCCAGCAAACAGCTTGCACCTGTGGATCACGCTGGTGATGATGAACAGAGTCTCACCGTCCGCGTAAGCGGTTGGCCCCTTCGAGGCACAACACCGAGAGGTTTCCACAATGCCCATTGATGAAAATCTTATTGAATACAAAGAACGTTCCGACGGGCGCTATGACGTTCTCTACGCAAAAGAACCGCTTCTGGTAATCAGCAGACGGCCAGTGACGGAATTTAGGAAATGTGCCCTGCATATTATAGTAGAGCGGCACCTTACCGAATTAGATGCAGAGGAGCGAATGGACGCCTACCGACGTCAAGAACTCCACTGAGCGAGCCGCAAACCACACACGCTTATTCGCATCGCGAAATTGTGCTTTGGACGCAGCTCAGGAAAGAGGTTGAGGTCAGCCTTGGCCCAGAAATTAAGGAGGCATCCGCATATTGTGTTGGCCGCCGAAGCAGGACGAAACTGCCGTTTGCGTATCGGAAGCCAACTGGAATGAGCGACGTATAGCAATTGGAAAAGGTGGCGTGTTCGCTTTCCTCATGCCACAGTAATCTACAGACGTGGAGGACTTCATATGGCGCAGAATTCAAAGATCGAATGGACTGACGCGACATGGAATCCGGTGACCGGCTGCACCAAAGTAGGTCCGGGATGTGACAACTGCTATGCGGAGCGGTTCGCCGAGAGATGGCGTGGCATAAAGAGCCATCCCTACGAGCAGGGTTTTGACCTGCGGTTGTGGCCATCGCGTCTGGAACAGCCCACGCGCTGGAGGAAGCCGCGGATGATTTTCGTGAACTCGATGAGCGACCTGTTTCACAAGGGGATCGACCGCAGCTACATCGACAAGGTCTTCGAAGCTATGGAAGCGGCCGACTGGCATGTCTACCAAGTTCTGACAAAGCGGTCATCGTTGATGCGCAACTACCTGAAGAAACGCTACGATGACAGGCCGGTGCCCCCGCACATCTGGCTCGGTGTGTCAGTTGAAGATGCAGTTCACAAAGGGCGCATCCAGCACTTACGGGAAATCAATTCTGTCGCGCGGTTCGTTTCATTCGAGCCCCTTCTGGGACCAATCGGCGAGGTGGATCTAACCGGTGTCGCATGGGCAATTGTTGGTGGAGAAAGCGGCCCCCGTGCGCGACCAATGCGAGCGGAATGGGCGACCGAGCTCCGCGTTGCCTGCGAGCGGTCCGACGCCGCGTTCTTCTTTAAGCAATGGGGTGGCGCTCGGCCGAAGTCCGGGGGCCGCATCCTCGATGGAGAGGAATGGAACGGCTTCCCTTGGCAGATCGTGCCGCCATCGATCCTTGCGGAGCTTCAGCCAGCATGAACCTGCCCACCGAACTCTACATTGGTCGCGAGCAGACCTATATCAAGCATACCTTCTTGCGTCGATATCTCGAAACCTTGGCGGTCAAAGTCCTTTATGGCGGCTGGGACGCTTTCAACTACGTCGACGGTTTTGCCGGTCCATGGGAAATTCGCGATGAGGAAGGCTGTTCGGATGCTTCGTTTGGCGTGGCAGTCGATCTGCTGGAGACGGTAAAAGAATTCGTCGAGATGCGGCGTCGAGGTCCAAGACTGAAGGTTCGCTTCTACTTGTGTGAGAAGAATCCTGACGCAGTTGCCCGCCTGCGTGCCTACGCGCAACGTAGAGACGACATCGAAATCCATGTCTTTGAAGGAGTATTTGAAGACAACCTTGAACAGATTGCCCGGCTCATTCCTGATGGCTTTACGTTCACATTTATAGACCCAACCAATTGGGTTGTTCGTATCGAAGATGTCTGCGCATTTCTGAAAGGCCGCGCGGGCGAATTTCTTTTTAACTTCATGACCGAAGAGGTGAGCAGGCATTCCGTGAACCCTAAAGTCGCACACCAGTTTGGAGACTTCGTCGGTGATCCGAACTGGGAGGATACCGCAAGACGGTTGCCTGCCGGCTTGAAGGGCGAGATCAAGGTCCTGCACCTTCTCAAGGACGCCTTTCGATCACATGGGGTGGCGACTTATCTCCCCGACTTCTCGATTCTCAAACCGCTTGCGAACCGAGAAAAGATGCGTCTCATGCTTGGGACCAACAGGCCCGAGGGAGTAAAGCTTTTCCGAGACATCCATGGTGCTGTCGAGCGTGAGGAGTTCAAATCGAGGCGTGAGGCGAAGGCGGCAAAGACCAACCAAGATCAGCTCTTTTCAGCTGACGACTACGCACTGCACGAACAAGGCGAGCGCGGCTTGGGCTGCAAGCGCTATCAGGTTCTTTCCAAACACCTAATCGCCGAAGCTCTGCGGGAGCGGAGAGCAGTCGAGTTTTCATCTCTGGCTCTGGAAGTCATGGAGAGATTTCCGATGAAGGAGACCCATGTGAAGGATCTTTGCGTGGAAATGAAGGCTCGCGGGTTGCTCGATTTTGAATTGAAGCCCAAAGCAAAGAAGCCCCGCGGTTCGACAGTAATAATGACGGTAGAAAAATGACTGATCCCGCACAGTGGCTGCTGGCTTAATTCCCTGCATAAAGAGACTCGATCGCAGATCCTTGGTCAGGCGCAACGAACATTGGCTCTCCACGCTGACTACTGGACCATCTCGAACGGCCCAAACGTGCCGTTCGCCGAGGATCTCCGATGCTGCGGTCGCTGTCCATGCTGCTGAAATTCGCTGCACGCACGAAGCCAGAGGCTGCTCGACAATCTCTGCGAACCTTTCTGCTGTTCGCTGCTGGCGCTCCATTTGCGCTGCGATCACGAAGGTCACCGGCTCGAATGGCGGAGACCGGTCGTTCGCTGCACATGAGACCAATGTCGGCAGTGCGGACTTTCCTTCCGTTCGGCGCGAGTGCTCGATTTGCGCTGCAAATGCGAAAGTCGTCAGGGACAGAGAATGGAAAGCGGTCGTTTTTCGTCCTGCAAAAAACATGAAGTTGCTCTGGGAGAGTTGCAACCCAACCTTGGAACTCCGAATGCGCGACGGCAAAGTCCCTCGCCGCTCTTGGACTATTACTGTGAACAAACCTCAGCCGCCCAATCTGAATTGGTCCGAAATCGCGTTCGGGTAACGGAAGACAACGAACTGCGACCAGACGACACAAGCTAACGCGCCATGTTGTCGGAACGCCAGCGCACTGAACGAAATCAATTATCTATCTCCTTGCCGCCAGTTCGACAGGATCGTGGCGGCGACCAATAAAATTGTTGTGGGGGGCGCTGGCACCCCCCATTTTGATCGCTCGTTCGACATAGCACCGTTCTTCAGGATGCCGGAGTGGCCACAGGCTTGGATCTGACCACCCGTTCGTTCAGCATCGACACCGCGGCACCTGCGACCAGGGCCCAGAAGGGCGCACTGATGCTGAGGAACGACACGTTCGACATCGCTACGATCAGCGCGACAAAGGCACCGATCTGGTGGCCCGCATTGCGGTCGAAGGCGGACTGGAACGCGCTGAGAAGGACGGTAATCATCGCCAGACCCGCCACGGCCCCGATCAGCGGTCCGGGCAGCGCCATGATCAACGGCACCGCGACCCCGGCGAAGACCCCGAAGGCCGCGAACAGCACGCCGTTCAGGACCGTGGCCGCATAGCGCCCCTCGGGGTTCTCGCCGGCCTGATCGGATGAACAGATCGCCGTCATGGGCCCTGCGATATTGGCGTTATGGCCGCCGATCAGTCCCGCCAGCATGCCGCCGATGCCCGAGATAACGGTCATCGCGTTGATCGGCGGGCGGTAACCCTCGGCGTAGAGGACCCCGATAGCTTGAGCATTCTCGGCGCCAATGACCAGCACGGCCAACGGCACGGCAATGGCCAGGAAGGCGTCGACGGTGAACACGGGCGTGGTAAACTCCGGTGCGACAAAGCTGATCGCCGCCTCGCCGCCCTGAAAGCCTCCAGTCAGGGTCACGGCCACGAGGCCGACGACCAGTGCCGTCAGCACCGGCGGCACTGCGCGCAGGAACCGCATCGACAGAAAGAAGGCGACGGTCGCGGCCCCGACCACGATGGGCAGCTTTTCGATCGATGTGACCGCTCCGATACCGAAACGGATGAGTGCGCCTGCGATCATCGCCATTACGATGGGCATCGGCAGCCAGCGCATCACCTTGCCAATGAGCCCGGTGATGCCGAGGACGAACACCATCGCGCCCGCCATCAGGAACGCTCCGACCGCCTGTTCGAAGGGAAACGTGCCAAGCGCGCCCGCGACCAGCGCTGCGCCCGGGATCGAATAGGCCCCGGTTACCGGCAGCTTGTAGTAAAGCGCCATGATCAGGCTAATTAGCCCGCCAAGGCCATAGATCGCCAACAGCCAGGCTACTGTCTGTCCCTCGGTCAGCCCGCCATTGTTGGCCGCCCCGATCACGATCAGCGCCGGGCCCGAGCATCCGAAGATCGCCGCGACCAGTCCCGCGCTCGCTGTCTTGATGCCCAGCGCCTCGCGTAGGCCCGATAGGCCAGCGCCGAAGCCCGGACCCTTTTCGATCCAGTTCGATTGTTCTGTCTGTTCCACTTGGGTCTCCTCCCTTAAATGTGGTTGCTTGGCCGTCTCAGCGGCCGGTGAACGCGGGCTTGCGCTTGGCGTGGAAGGCCTCGACGCCCTCGCGGAAATCCTCAGATTGGCGCAGGCGACTGTAGTTCAGCCCCTCCATCTCGATCGCGGTGCTGAGAAGCGCATCGTCGGTGTCGTTCAGCAGCTTCTTCGCGGTGCGCTGCGCCATCGGTGAAAATTCGCGCAGCTCGGTGACCAGGTCGGTCACCGCCTGTTCGAGATCGCCGTCGGGCACGCATTCGGTGGCGATACCCCAATCGAGTGCTTGTTGACCCGGGATGCGCTTGGATCGCATGACGATGTCCTTAGTGCGGGTGACGCCGACGATTTTCTGCAGCCGGGCAGAACCGCCCGAGCCGGGGATCTGACCCAGCTTCTGTTCGGGCAGCGCGTAGCGACAGGTCTCGGACACGATTCGGAAATCGCAGGCCAGCGACAGCTCGAAGCCGACGCCGAACGTGTAGCCACGATTGGCCGCGATCACCGGCTTGGTGCAGCGCGAAGGCGCGGCAATGTTCCAAGCCAGATGCGAGACATGCTCGGGGCTTGCCTCAAGGAAGCCTTTGATATTGCCACCCGACGAGAAATGCTCGCCTTCGCCCGAGATCACGATGATGCGCACGCGATCATCGGCATCGAGAGCCTCGAAGACAAGGCGCAGCTGATCGCGTGCGCCCATCGAGATGACGTTGTAGGGCGGTCGCGCGAGGATGATGTCGGCGCGTTCATTGCTCGCATTGAGCTGCACGTGGAAGCCGTCGAGTTCAGCGAGGCGCGGATCGGTGAAGGTAAGGGTTTCGGTCATGTTAGCGTCTTTCATGTCAGTTTCTTTCCTTGGATTCATGCGGGTGTGGTCTCGGTCGGCTCGGCCTCGTATTCGCCTGCGACGAGCAGACGGCGGAGGAGCTTTCCGACCGGGGATTTCGGGATTTCGCGAACGAAAACGTAGCGGCGCGGACGGCGGAAATTGGACATGTCCGAGTTGCGACAATGGGCGTCGAGATCGTCTTCGGTAACATCGCCGGCGCGCTTGACGAAGGCAGTCACGACCTTGCCCCAGCGCGCATCCGGCAGGCCAACCACCGCAACCTCGGCCACAGCGGGGTGCAGCGAGAGGCAGCTTTCCACCTCGACGGGTGAGACGTTCTCGCCTCCAGTGATGATCATGTCGTCGGCGCGGCCCGTGACGAATAGATCACCCTCGTCGTCGAAATGGCCGCAGTCGCCGGTGAAATACCAGCCGTCGCGGATCGCCTTGCGGTCCGCCTCGGGGCGGTTCCAGTAACCCTCGAAGGCCTCGTCGCCCTGCATGCAGGCAACGATTTCACCTTCCTCTCCTGGCGCGCAGGTCTCGCTGGCATCCGCCGCGCCGAGCGGCACGACGCGCAAACGCTGGTTGATCGCCGCGCGGCCCGCCGATCCGGGTTTGGCCGCAGCGTCCTGGCAGATGGAGAAGGTGTAGATCTCGGACGAGCCGTAATGGTTCACGAAAAGATCGGGCTGAAAAGCCTCCGCGAGTTTCTGCAACAGGCCATCGGTCATCGACGCGCCTGCAAAGCCCAGCTTGCGCACGCATGCAACCCGGTCCGGCGTGAATGCGGTGTGGTGGACAATGTCGTGATAGAGCGTCGGCACCAGATAGAGGTTGGTGACCCGATGAGTCTCGATGGCGTCCAGCGCGCCCGGCACGTCAAAGCGCGGCAGGCAGATGAAGGCACCGCCGATCACGCTGGCTGACAGAAGCGACCGGATGCCCATCGTGTGATAAAGCGGCATGACGCCCAGCGTTCGCTCGCCGTGATGATACATGTTCTGAGCCACATGGGCGATGGCCGCGGCGCGCTCGGCACGGTGGCGACGCGGCACGCCCTTTGGCTTCGAGGTCGTGCCGGATGTATAGAGCATGACCGACAGATCTTCGGGCCCCGCTTGTGGCACGGCGTCGGGCGCGTGTCCCGCCAGCAGCGCCGCGAGGCCCTGATCGCCGCCCAGAGGTATGACTGTCAGGCCGTGCGCCAGCACCGATCCGGCTACCGCGTCGGACGCGGCATCATCATGCACCAGCACGCGGGTCGCGCTGTCGCGCAGAGCGTGGTCCAACTCATCGGCGGTGACACGCCAGTTCACGGGCGTTATGACGATCCCGGCAAGTTGGCAGGCCCAATGCAGCGACGCATTCTCCCACCGGTTCTGCATTGCCGTGACGAGTGTATCGCCCTTCCGCAGGCCGATCTGGCCAAGCCCATCCACCAACGCGCTGATCCGGCGATACCAGTCACCATAAGTGATTGTCTGTTCCCCTTCGGCGATGGCCATCGCGTCGGGGTCGCGTTCCACGGACGCGAGAAAGCTGGTTCCGAGGTCAAGCATCGATTGGTCCTCCCTTGATGCGGTTGCGGGCGGCAAGCGCCGCCTGAACGATGGGCGCGTAACCCGTGCAGCGGCACAGATGTCCCGAGAGCGCCTCGCGGATCGCCCCTTCATCCGCGTCCGGTTGGCGCAAAAACAGCGCGTCGAGCGTCATCAGGATGCCCGCGGTGCAGAAGCCACATTGCAGCGCAAAATGTTCGCGAAAGGCTTCTTGCAGGGAGCTCAGCGCATCGTCTTTCGCAAGCCCCTCCACCGTGCGGACCTCGCAGCCCTCGGCCTGTTGGGCGAGCATCAGGCAGGCGCGCGCGGGCTCCCCGTCGATCTGGACCGTGCACGCACCGCAGACGCCGTGTTCGCAGCCCACATGAGTGCCGGTCGCGCCGATCTCGTGGCGCAGGACATCTGTCAGCAATGTGCGTGGCGACACACGCGCCGAAACGGGACGTCCGTTCAGGGTGAAGCGCACCGGGTGCGTCTCGTCTTGGGGGCACCTCTAAAAATTGCGCTGACCTTGGCGCTGCTTTATGATTGAGGCGACGGATCGGCACAGGGGATGCAGCCATGGCGCAGATGGGTTTTTTCGATCTTTCCGACCGCTATGCGAGCTTGGATGTCAAGAGGGACCCGCTGGTCGCGATCGACGCCGTGGTGCCATGGGAGGAATTCCGGCCAACGCTTGAGGGGGTTTGGCGCAAACCGGATTCAGAGCGTAAATCGCGCGCGGGGCGCAAGCCGATCGACGCGATCGTGATGTTCAAGGCGCTGGTTCTGAGCGCGCTCTACAACCTGTCGGACGATCAGATTGAATATCAGGTGCGCGACCGGCTGTCGTTCATGAGGTTCCTGGGCCTCGGACTGGAGGACCGTGTGCCGGACGCCAAGACGGTCTGGCTCTACCGCGAGGCGCTGGCTCAGGCGGGCATGGTGGAGGCGCTGTTCAAGCAATTCGACGGCCATCTGGCGCGGCAGGGCTACATCGCGCGGGGCGGACAGATCCTGGATGCGTCCATCGTGCCGGTGCCGAAGAACCGCAACACCCGCGAGGAAAACAAGACCATCAAGAGCGGCGAGGTGCCCGAGGACTGGGAAAACAAGCCCGCGATGCGCTCACAGAAAGACTTGGACGCGCGCTGGACGAAAAAGCACGGCAAGAGCCATTACGGTTACAAGAACCATGTGAATGTGGACCGCAAGCACAAGCTGGTGCGGCGCTATGACGTCACTGACGCAGCCGTGCATGACTGTCAGGCGGTGGATCACCTGCTGATGCGGGGCAACACCGGCGCGGGCGTCTGGGCGGATTCTGCCTATAGGTCCGAGGAGATGGAGGCGAAGCTGCGAGCGCGCAAGCTGACCAGCCACATTCACCGCAAGGGCAAGCGGGGCAAGCCGCTGACCGAACAGGCCAAGGGCAGCAACCGAACCAAATCCACGGTGCGGGTCCGGGTCGAACATGTCTTCGGCGCGCAGACCAACGACATGGGCGGCACGCTGGTGCGCACGATCGGCATGGTGCGGGCCAAGGCGAAGATCGGAATGAAAAATCTTGCCTATAACATGCGCCGCCTCGTCCAGTTGCGCCGCATCAACCCGTGCCCGGCATGAAGACCGGGCAAACCAGCGACCAGATCAGGCCGCAAGGCCGTAAAAGCCAGGCGTGAAAGGCGCCGCGCCGTGACCGTCCCGGGGCGCCAGGCACCAACCGACTGCCTACCTCCCGCTTCTAGCCACACGCACTGCTGTGCGGCTACGAAAATGGTTAAAAATCGAGGTGCCCTTGGGTCAGTCGCGGCATGACAGTGCCTCCTTCAAGGTTGCGCGGCCGAGTTGCCGGACCAGATCGCGGCGGTAGCGGGCGGTCGCGTGCAGGTCGTCGCGGGCCTGCAGATGCCAGGCGAACTCGTTCAGCCGCTCATCGAGACCCTGCGCGTCTGCGGGCAGATCGAGCGTGCGGGGCGTGTCGGCGACGCCGCCCACGCTCAGCGTGGCGGTGCCGTCGGGTCGGGCGATGGCGGCGCAGGCGACGATGGCGAAATCACCATGGCGGCGGGCCACTTCGCGGAACGCGTATCCGGTGCCTGTTTGGTGGGCCGGGAAAGTGACCGAGGTGATCATCTCGCCGGGGGCGAGGTCAGTGGACATCATGCCCTGGAAGAAATCGCGCGCCGCGACGGCTCGTGTCTTGCGACGGCGGCGCAGGGTCACGGTGCCGCCGAGGGCAATTAGGCAAAGCGGCAGCTCGGCGCTGGGATCGGCATGGGCGACAGAGCCGCAAACCGTGCCGCGATTGCGCAGTTGCGTGTGTCCGACCCATGGCAGCGCGGCGCGCACCAGCGGCAAGCGGTCCGCCAGATCCGGCCAGCGTTCAAGCGTGCTCTGGCGCACGGCGGCCCCGATGGTGACGTTATCGCCATTGGCCTCGATCCGTGACAGCTCCGGGATGCGAGTGATATCAACGAGTGTGGCAGGGCGCGCGAGGCGCATGTTCAGCATCGGCATCAGCGACTGGCCGCCCGCGATGACCCGGGCCTCGGTGCCACCTTGATGCAGTGCTTCCAGCGCTTCGCCCATCTCCGTGGCGGCGACATAGTCGAATGGGGCGGGCTTCATGACTGGCCTCCTTTCGTTATGCGGTGGAAAAGGCCCATCAGCCGCGCCAAAGGGCCGGGGCCCGCGCCGCCGCAATGGCGGGCCAGCGCGCGGAAGAACTCGCCGATCACGACCTTGGCCGCGCCGTCCAGAAGCCGCCCGCCAACCGAGGCAACCTTGCCGCCGATCTCAGCCTCGTAGCGGTAGGCGATCTCGGTGCCGTCGTCGGTGTCGGTCAGTGTGATGCGGCCATGTCCGCCACCGGTGCCAAGCGCACCGACAGCTTGGCCGGACAGCGTCACGGCGTTGGGCGGGTCGAGGTCCGACAATTCAATATCGGCCTTGTAGCGGCCCCGGACCGGCCCGACGCCCAGCGTCACATCCGCCTTGAAGCGTGTCTCGCCGACCTTCTGCACGCCGTGCGAGCCGGGTATGATCGCATCGAGCGTCGCTGGATCGAGCAGCATCTGCCAGACATCGGTGCGGCTGGCCTGCACCACGGCGCGGCCTTCGCCCGTAAGTTTGCGCCCACCCACCGCGGCCTCGGCCTTCGTCTCGGGCACCGGGCATTTTGGGCTGGGCTCGTCTCCGAAGATACACGGCGCGAGCTTGGACGCGGTCACCGGGAGGACGATATCTGGTGCATCGCCTTCGGGGGCCAGCGCGTCGGCCACGGCATTGGCGATACAGACGGGTGTCGACATACAGTTACCTTCGCCCACACCCTTGGCCCCGAGCGGTGTGAAGGGTGACGGCGTCTCGTGATGCAGGATGACCGGTTCGGGCACCTCAATCACCGTGGGCAAGAGGTAATCGGCCAGCGTGCCGGACTGGAATGATCCGTCCGCACCGTAGGCATATTCCTCAAAGAACGCCGCGCCGACCGCCTGAGCAAAGCCCCCGCGCACCTGTCCTTCCACCATGGCGGGATGCAGGATGCGTCCGCAATCGTGCATAGTCACATATCGGTCGATCTTGGGCTCGGCGGTCTCGTGGTCGATCTCGATCCCGCAGAAATCGAAGATGAATCCGTGACAGAGCGAGGAGTTAATCCCGTCCTCGGATGTCGGGGCCTCCAGTTCGGGCGGGCTCCAATAGACCGTCTCGCGTAGGGTCTGATCCACGCCGTCCGGCAGGGTGCCCGGCGACCAGTGCGCCGTGGCGGCGACCCGCGCGAAGGACAGGCCGTTGTCAGGATTGTCTCTGGCGCGTATGTGGCCCCCCTCGAAGGACACGTCCTCGAGCGCAATGTTCAGCTGCGTAGCCGCGACCTTGGCCAGCTTTTCGCGCAGCCGCGTTGCTGCGATCTCGGTCGCACCAGCGACCGCCGGGGCAAAGCGCGAGGCGTAGTTGCCCGAGGCGATGGACCAGGCATCGCGCATCGTGTCCACATCAGCCAGAACGCGCACCGCCTCCATCGGCAGGGCGAACTTGTCGGCCACGACCTGCGCCAGGACGGTCCGGTGGCCTTGACCCTGCGGGACCGAGGCGACCTTGACCGTAACCGAGCCGAGCGGGTCGATTGCGATGGTTGCGGTTGCCTGCGCGCCGTTCTTGGGCCCCGCCTTGGCACGCTCTTCAGGGGTCAGCACGGTGGTGATGTAGCCCATATTCGATACCGAAGGCTCAACAACGCAGGCAAAGCCGATGCCATAGCGTCGGCCTTCGGCGCGGGCCTTTTCGCGGCGGGCGTAAAGCTCGGCGAGACCGCCTTCGGCGACCGCGCGGTTCAGCGCCGTGGCGTAATCGCCCGAGTTGTAGAGCGCACCGCTTGCCGTGCGGTAGGGAAACGCCCCGGCAGGGATGAGGTTGCGGCGGATGACCTCCAGCCGGTCCAGCCCAAGCTGCCGGGCGATGGCATCCATCAGTCGCTCCAGTGCGAAATAGATTTGTGGGCCGCCAAAGCCGCGGTTAAGGCCCGTTGGCGTCTTGTTCGTAAGAACGACACGATTGCGGATCGCCAGATTCTGGATGTCGTAGGCACCAGTCATGTTGCCGTGCATCCGGTAGAGCGTAGCAGGCTCCGGCGCGCGCAGATGGGCACCGCAATCCTCGATCTGATCCCAATCAAGTGCGGTGATCCGGCCATCCGCCTCAACCGCTGCTTCAATCCGGGTCTGCCGATTGGTCGCAGAAACGCTGGCAGACAGATGCTCCAGCCGGTCCTCGATCCACTTGACTGGCGCGCCCGCGATGCGCGCGGCGATGCCCGCGAGGATCATGTAGGGAAAGACGCCCTGCTTGATCCCGAACGAGCCACCGGAATCGGGGGGTGTGCGCAGCCGCAGCCGATTGCCCGGCACGTTCAGTGACCGGGCCACCACCGCGTGGATCGAGAAAGGGCCCTGGAAATTCGCGGTGACGTCATAGGCATCCTCGCCCGGCTCGTAGTTGGCGATCACGCCGTAGGTTTCGATGGGGGTGCAGGCGCTGCGCGGATAGGTAACGTCGATGCCAATCCGGCTCGAGGCAGCCTCGAACGCCGCTTCGGGATCGCCGTAGCGGAAGCGCCTTTCGTTAATGAGGTTTCCGCCGAGGCTGGGATGAAGCACCGGCGCATCGTCCGAGAGCGCCGCGACGGGATCGACCACTGAGCCGAGCGGGCCATAGTCAACCGCGACCAGATCTGTGGCATCCTCGGCCAGGTAGCGGTCGGTTGCCACGACCATGACCAGCGGTTCGCCGACATAGCGCACGCGATCCACCGCCATCGGCCAGCATTCGACATCGGCCTTCACGCCTACGGTCATCGACCGGGTGCGCGCGGCGACGTCCCGTCCGGTGATGACGGCGACGACGCCGGGCGCGCGGGCCGCCTCGGCGGTGTCGATCGACCGGATGTCGGCGTGTCCGTGCGGCGACCGCACGAAGGCCAACGCCAGCGTTCCGGGTGCCACCGGCAGATCGTCGATGTAACGCCCGTGACCCGACAGGAGTGCCGGGTCCTCGACGCGTGCGACCGAGCGGCCGACGAGTAGCTCTGTAACGGTATCTTTCATGTCTCCTCCCGGCTTGGCATGGGCAAGCCTTTGGGAAAGGACGTTACGCGCGCATCCGCAGGCCCTGCGATCCCGCCAGGTCTCGGACCTTACCGAGGAGTCTCAAAAACAGGGGTCAGCCGCTGTCGCGAAGCGCCGAGAGATCGCGGAAGGTGCTCGGCGAGGAGCCAGCATGGTCGTGGAAGAAGCGCGAGAAATGCGCCGGCACTGAGAAGCCCAAATCGACAGAGATGTCGGTGAAGCTGCGGGTGTCGTTTGCGACTGCCTGCACCGCGCGCTCCACTCGCTGGGTGTTCAGATAGACACGCGGAGAAATGCCGGTCTCGGCCTCAAACAACCGGAAGAAATGCGCGCGGGACACGCCGCTTTCGCGTGCCAACCACTCCATCGAAGGGATGCGAGCCGGGTCCGCTCGCATCAAGGCCTGGGCCCGCGCGATCCGCCGGTCGGGCGCGCGCATTACTGTGGCCCGCGCCCGGAGCGACGGCTGCACCTCGCGCCAAAGCGCCAGCCGCTCGATGATCGAAACCATTAGCCGCCCGATAAGGCGTTCATGTGCTGCGGCGCCGCCTGGGTCCTGCACCATCGCCTCGGCGGTCTCGCCGACCTGACGGCGGATCTGCGGGGTGATGGCACCGCCCGGATGTGGGAAAAAACCCGGTCCCGCACTCGCTTCCCAATTGTCGCGAAACGCACGCAGCCAAATCGGTTCAATGTAAAGCGCGAGGATGATCGTCGGCGGCTGGCCTGCGCGGTGCACGTAGCTGTGGTGCTCCCAAGCGTTAATGAGCACGGCGCTTTCATCGGTTAGCGCCACGCACCGCCCGCCCACGTCAAACTCGGTATCGGCACCCTCGACCTTCAGCAGCACGTGGCATTGCGCATGGGCATGCTTGACGAGGGGACGGTCCATATCAAGGAGAGCGACCCGCCCGAACGTCCCGATAGCGATCCTCAGAGCAGACGACATCAGGAATTGTTACCAGTTTTCGCGAACCTGTCAATCTCGCTCGGCTACAGGTATCGTGACGGTTAGGCGTTTCAGAACATCGTCGACGGCACTTGATCAGGCTGTAACTGAACGCGTTTTGCGGATGGCGGATACGACGCCTGATCAATGTGGTCGCAATCTGGTCGGCTTAATAAATCTGTTTCGTTGGTGCGGAAATCGCTCCGCTTAGCGCAAATGCACTTCACTATGCGCAAAACCCCTTCGGCGACACAGAAGCCATTTCCTTTCAGTCGCATGTAAATTTGAGCTCGTCCAAATCTCAGTCGTGTGAGCGGAGCAAAGCCTTACGGGCACCTCTAAAAATTGCGCTGACCTTGGCGCTGCTTTATGATTGAGGCGACGGATCGGCACAGGGGATGCAGCCATGGCGCAGATGGGTTTTTTCGATCTTTCCGACCGCTATGCGAGCTTGGATGTCAAGAGGGACCCGCTGGTCGCGATCGACGCCGTGGTGCCATGGGAGGAATTCCGGCCAACGCTTGAGGGGGTTTGGCGCAAACCGGATTCAGAGCGTAAATCGCGCGCGGGGCGCAAGCCGATCGACGCGATCGTGATGTTCAAGGCGCTGGTTCTGAGCGCGCTCTACAACCTGTCGGACGATCAGATTGAATATCAGGTGCGCGACCGGCTGTCGTTCATGAGGTTCCTGGGCCTCGGACTGGAGGACCGTGTGCCGGACGCCAAGACGGTCTGGCTCTACCGCGAGGCGCTGGCTCAGGCGGGCATGGTGGAGGCGCTGTTCAAGCAATTCGACGGCCATCTGGCGCGGCAGGGCTACATCGCGCGGGGCGGACAGATCCTGGATGCGTCCATCGTGCCGGTGCCGAAGAACCGCAACACCCGCGAGGAAAACAAGACCATCAAGAGCGGCGAGGTGCCCGAGGACTGGGAAAACAAGCCCGCGATGCGCTCACAGAAAGACTTGGACGCGCGCTGGACGAAAAAGCACGGCAAGAGCCATTACGGTTACAAGAACCATGTGAATGTGGACCGCAAGCACAAGCTGGTGCGGCGCTATGACGTCACTGACGCAGCCGTGCATGACTGTCAGGCGGTGGATCACCTGCTGATGCGGGGCAACACCGGCGCGGGCGTCTGGGCGGATTCTGCCTATAGGTCCGAGGAGATGGAGGCGAAGCTGCGAGCGCGCAAGCTGACCAGCCACATTCACCGCAAGGGCAAGCGGGGCAAGCCGCTGACCGAACAGGCCAAGGGCAGCAACCGAACCAAATCCACGGTGCGGGTCCGGGTCGAACATGTCTTCGGCGCGCAGACCAACGACATGGGCGGCACGCTGGTGCGCACGATCGGCATGGTGCGGGCCAAGGCGAAGATCGGAATGAAAAATCTTGCCTATAACATGCGCCGCCTCGTCCAGTTGCGCCGCATCAACCCGTGCCCGGCATGAAGACCGGGCAAACCAGCGACCAGATCAGGCCGCAAGGCCGTAAAAGCCAGGCGTGAAAGGCGCCGCGCCGTGACCGTCCCGGGGCGCCAGGCACCAACCGACTGCCTACCTCCCGCTTCTAGCCACACGCACTGCTGTGCGGCTACGAAAATGGTTAAAAATCGAGGTGCCCTTACGTCGTCAGGCGTAGTCACAGATGAAATTGTCAAATACCGAATGATTGAATAGAAAGAAAAGGCTGAGCACTGGTCATTGGCTGCGCTGGCAACGAACGTCAGCTCCGGGCCGTGAGTTACGAACCGTGCTGGGGCCACCGGCAATTATGCTGTAAAGCGAACGTCGTGCTGACCCGGGCTTCAGTTGGATTGGCGCACGAAGATTCTCTGGAGTGGTTCTACGTGCTCACTGCTCGAGACCGAGAAACATCAAGCACAAAGATGTCCAAACGCCCTCGCAGTTCATCCGGCAGGCGCTCCTCGATCGCGGCTTGGAGTTGCGATGCAGTCCGATATTTGTGCCGGATCGAGCCGGCGACAGGCCATTCTGGTCCATACCATACGACAAAAAAGATCCCTTGTTCATCGGCGTGCTGATGCACCGAGTAGCGATCTGCAAGTTGAGATTTTGCCGCGGAGAAGAGATCTCGGTGCCACTGTCCCTTGCCCTCAATCACGAGCATTCTGGCCTGCCCGCGGACCATTCGCGTCGCCGTGAGGTCGCATCGATTACGAGCGCCCAGGTGATGTTCTACAACGTCGTGAATGTCGAAGGGATGCAGCCGGGGCTTGAGCCATGCAGAAACCCGAAACATCGCGCCAACCTCATCAAGCCGTGCATTCCCATTGTAGAATTGATCGATCACTCCACTATCACCGGCGCGGATGTCTTTCTGCAATTCGTCGAATAACTCCAACATCAGCGCACGAAGCTGCTCCACGCTGGCGGGTGGTCCGCCGTCCAGCGATGTGGCAACTTCGGCCGGTCCCGGACGAGATGACGTCATTGCCGCCTTGCGGCGGAGATCCGCGCGAATGCTGCGCAGGTCATTGTGCGAAGGGGCTGTAATTTCCTCGGCGAGCAACCTCTCGACGACAGGAAGGGCGACGGTCGGGTCATCACGGCCAATCTGCCAGACAAGATCACGGAGAAAGCGGTATGCAGTCTCGCCTCTGGGGCTTGATGTGCCATAGCTCGACGGAAGAGGAACAACGGGCCAATGGGGAAGATATGCCATGAGAACCCGTTCGACCTTCGGTGCCGACAAGAGTGTCCAAATCTCGTCGCCCTCCCCGCCGCGATCTCGGCGATTGGCGAGCCAGAAAATAAGGTCCGGGTTCCGGGCCATGAAGGCCCAAACACTCGGGTCGATCTCTGTCGCGAGCCAGAAGTCGCGCAGGAACCAGAAAGGACGCTGTTCTTCCTGGCGATGTGGAAGCATACCTTGGTCCAGGGATATGCATCTCTCACGAACCAAAGCGACCAGAGCCTCACGATCGCCAAAGCGGGCCGCCATGTCGAAAAGGGTTTCGAGGGCCTGAACCGGGAGTTCTGGGAAACGATACAGCCATTCGTGCGGCAGTGATGCACGCAGGTGATTGAGCGCTGGCTCGCGATTGAGGATATAAAAGTTGGGCTGTCCTGCTGACGCCGCAAGAGAAGGCTCGATATACGCGCGTGCGAACGCGTCGCTTTCATCAGCCGTAAGGAGGACCCGTCGCCGAATCTCGGCAAGGAACGCATCCTCTTCACCTTCCGCGAAGGCATTATAGCCCCCGGCATCGGTCAGGATCACGCGTAGAATTTCCGGTGCGACCGTCACCAAGCTTCCTGTCGCTCGGAACTCGGCAACAGCGCCTGCAAGAAATATCTGAACCCATGCACTTTTGCAGCCTTCGCCGACTTCCGCGATCGAAGGACAACGGTAGCCTAACGTCTGAAGGCTTTGTCTCAGAACAGCCGCCGGATCGAACAGGCCATGGGTCACCTGGGGTAGCATGTCAGGTTGAATGAGATAGGCCTCGGCGACGCGATGGGTCCAACCCACATTCTCTCCACGCTCCACAGTAGAGCGATTGGCGTGGAAGTAAGCGATGTTGGCCTCAGTCACCTTACGGTCTTTACGGCGTCGCCGCGCGTCAAACCGAGAGCGCCGGATGCGACCTTCCTTCCATTCCTTCCTCCTAAGTCGGTTTACCGTGGTCCATTCCCGCATCAACACTGGTTTTCCGAGCGCTTGCACGCGGCAATAGCTGCGCAAGTCGTCTGGCCCTTTGACCGTGCCATTACCGTAGTAGTCGTGGCCAGGTGCGAGCTGAATCCAGAGCGCCGAGTTGTTTGTTTGGAACGCAAAATCAATGAGGTGCCTTTTGTCACCTGCGCAGAGACAGAGACCGGAATGCCCGTAATTTATGAATGTTTTGTAGAAAGCGTTCTGAACTTCTTCTCTGGTCTTCAGGCCGGCGAAGGCCCGCTCTTGCAAGCCACGACGCAGAACATGATCGGATTGGAGCACAGCAACTGCTCGACCCCGGTCCGGGCCCACGCGCCCATGGAAATGCAAGTTTCGCACCCACTTCCAAATTTTATCTGGATCGTGTTGGTTCTGGGCGCGATCAAAGTAGTTATCGAGCAGCAAGCCGACAATCTTACTGACCCCATCGCGGCAATGACAGTAGTGCCGGTCCTTCCTACAGGTGCAGCAAAAATCCTCCGTCAATTCGTCCAGCAGACGAACAGTCTCTTCTTCAGGGATCTCCCGTATCAGGCGCCTCAAGAAGTAGCGTTCTCCGATGACTCGAGAACGATCGACGCGCTCGGCGGGATAAAGCTCTGTCGCTGCCTCGAGAAGCCCTCGGAGACAGTCATAGGGTGCCCTGTCCGTCTTGTGGATCAGAATTTCCGATGCCAACCGGAGCGCGTCGTTCGTTCCCATGTCGACGAGTTGCCGGAGGGCTCCCGCCGGATCGTAGGTCTGATCGCTGAGTAGACATGATAGTGCGTCCATGCGCGGGCCGACGTAGGCTTGCTCGTCGAGGAGGATTGCCTCCAGATCAGGGCGCAGCTCAATAACAGCAGGCGACCCGACAAGGAGCTCGAGCAGCAGTTGTCGGAGATGCCCGACACCCGGACCTACCAGTATTGGTCGGACAGCTTGGATGACATCAGGCGTGAAGAACCCAGATACGCTGAAGGATCGCCAGCGATCGCTGCGCCGGAAATACGGGTCGTCTTCGTTCAAACGGGCCAAGGCATCGAGGAGCTGGTTCCGAGATGCCGAGGTCATTCGCGAAGGGTCGCCATTTGACAGAGCGGCGTAGGGGTCAAGGTCTATAGCCGCCTTCTGGAGGCTCTCAGAACCAAGGGCAGCTAACCACCCCAATAAGCCGCGTAGGTCGTCCCGCACCGCTCCGTTTGGAGCAATCAATGCGAGACACTGGGCAACGGTCAGACGGCAGCTCGGATCATCTATACGGCCGACGATGTGCTGGGCGGCTCCATACTCGGCAACGATCCTGTGGACGGGCTCGTGCTGATTAGCGGCCGATCCCGGCCGAAAAAGCCTCGTGCCGAGGACAGAAAGTGGCGCCTCACCTGCCAGTCCGATCGTCTCCATTTGCGGGTGAAGATCATCCTCCGCGATATCGCCCATCGCTACTCCGTCCACGCCCGACAGCAGAAGTTTCGAGAAGACCTCGTTTGCCCATGTTATCTTTTTGTGCCGCGTTGGTGCACTTTTCGATAAAACGTCTGGGTTGGACTCACCTGCGAGGTTCTCGATCGCAAGTGTGAAAACTTCGGCCCGAGAGCGGAGCCGTCCGTCGGCCTCATCATAGGCGCTTGCGAATAGACGCAGGAACTCTGGATTGCCCAGAATGGGATGAAGGTCGAACCGGGAAATATTGGCATGGAATTCATCGAACGACCTTTGGGGATGGAGGTGTTCGAAAAGCTGTCGCTGTTCGCCGCCATCCAGCGGAACGAGGTAAGCGACCTGTGGTTCTATTCCAAAGAGATCGCGGATGAGCCTCGTTCGGGAGACCTCCCATTCTCCCGAGCGACTTGAAAGGAGGACACGATTGGGTTCGGCATCTCGTATCTTGTAAAGGATGTCGTAAACTCGAGCATCACCAACCCGCGCCACTTCGTCGAAAGCGTCGACGATGAGGGTCATGTCACGACCTGATGGCCGGGCGACGCTGGCGCGGACACGCGCGCCCCCGAGACGGTCGGCCACGCTGTCGAGTAGATCGGTCTTCCCCGCACCTGGTTCAGCGAGGACGATCGCAATGCCCGGCGCCGTCAACAGGTCGGCCTCCGGCACAGTGTTATCCCCTATGCGAAGTGTGCGAGGAATGTGAAAGCGTTCCGAGATGACTTTACCCTACCTCAAGATCTACGTGCAGGAAACGCAGTGCCTTGAGCTGGCGATTCCTGATCCTGGAATAATATCCTTACTTGGAGCGCCACGAACCCTGAGGGTTTGAAATGGACACGAGATGGTTGTCAAATGGCCATCTGAATAGGTTCAATGGCCAAGTTTTGGTGGTCGCTTCAAACTGAACTATGGCGACAAGCTAATTTTGGCCATTGAGAAAACTTAAGCCACTGATTTTATTATGGTGAAGTTCGTCCGCGGCGGCAAAAACGGCCATTTCACAAGTTAAATTCGGCCATTGAATTTAGGCCAAAAAGGATGACGGCAAACGGCACAAAAAAACGGCCGCCCCGAAGGGCGGCCGATGATAAAACTTTATCAGTTTGATTTCAGGCTACTTGATAGCGCACCGGTAGATCGCATCGCCGAAATATTCGAATTCCAATCTCGGCCTTCCTTAGGAATGGTTTCACTCCGGCACCTTTCATCTCCGGTTTCAAATCGGCCAAACTCATTTCGAGCGCATTTCCGATCCATGCTTCGGTGGTAAATTCGCCGAGAAATGCATCGACGTCCTCCGGTCGAAACCGATAGATCACGTGATCGTCCCGCTTGGAGGGGATTTCGACCACGGGCATCAGGCCTTCCTTCACCAATTCCCATCCCGATGCGATCGGAACGCGCATCTGCCCGAAGGCCTCCGCCGGAGACAGGCCGTCCATGACACCGGAAACAACCAATTTGGTTTCGGCAGGATCGACATGGATCCCCTCGAACCCGTCCATTCCATCAAGGCGAACGACGTTCGATAGAAAACCGCCCAGGATGAGATGAACGATCTCAACTGCTGGGGCCTTCGACTTCATGGCGGCTGTCGCGATGTCTACCAGTCCCACCGGCAGGTTTCGAACCGAGTTCGCCTCGGACTGGAACCGTTTCAGCAGCCCGTCGACCTCCTCGGCATCAATAGCCTTTTTCATGCGACCTGGCGCATGGGAAACCTCGGACACGATCGGTGTCAGGATCCGCTCCGCAACAAGCTGTTCCGCCATGGGTCGCGTGCAACCGAGCTTTTTGGGCAGCCCGGCCACAGGGACCAGGCGCCACATCGATCGCGCGACCTTTCGTCCAAGTTCCGCGTCGAACACATGGTTCGACCCAAGCGGTGCATCCTCCGGGATCAGGCTCCTGGCAGCAAGAACGCCCCGGAGCGTGCGCGGATCGAGGCCGGTTTCACGGGCAAGGGTTGCGCAGGTATGCAGGCGCCGGTCCGCGAGTTCCTCGCCGAGCACAACGCTACCGGCAGCGACTTCCATGGTGTCCAGAATGTGCTCGCGGAGGATCCGCTTGATGTCGCCGAGGTCCTTCTTGGCGCGGGAGCGTGACAGCCATTGGTAGAGGCGGCCAAAGACGTGCTGCGGACCCGGGTTACTGCCTCCATAATTGGCCCGGGCCTGAACTTCGAACAAAGCCTGCCGAATGCCCGCCTCGCCTTGGGAGCTATAGATATATCCGACTGCGCCAGCCCGATCCCAATCGTCATCGGTCAGCTTGTTGAGGTTCGGCGTTGGCCCGAATGCGACAAGAATTCCGAGCATTTCGCTTGCGCGGACTGCCTGGTCCAGCCCCTCCCCGTCAAGCCACGACGCCACTGTCTTCCCGGCAAGTCGATCAAGCACGTAATTCTGCAAGGGCGAGACCGACCGCGCGGTCAGTGGCGCAATCAGGGCTTCGAGCCGATCACCGGTCTCGGGCACCATAATCGCAAGCTCATGATAGCGGTCGCCTGAGAAGGCAGCCTTGCGACGCATGAGCGGCAGCCCATGGTCGGGACAGGTCCGGACCACGCCAAGCTGCCAGATCCAGCGATGCCGTCGCATAGCCTGCTTGCCGCCAGACGCAAGATCATCGCCCCTGAGACAAGCCGGGCAGAAAACCGTGAATGGCGATGAGAACATCTCCGCCGAGACATGTTCGCCGCGCAAATCGAAATGTCGGCGGTCAAGGCCACGTGCAGCATTGGCTTCGAGGGCCTCGGCGTCAATACCGGTCCGTTCTGCAAGCCGCTGGATGTCTTGGGCCTGCCCGCGGGCCAATCCGGGCAAGCTGACGCCGATATCGCGCAGAAACGGCCCGGTCCGACCCCCGGTGTGGAAAGCGGCCAAACGAGCCGCGAACCCCATTGGAGACTCGACGGGATCATGGGCCAAGTGAGGCGTGAGCACGTTCATGGAAATTCTCCCTCAAGCTGCTTCATGGAGTTTCGCGAGGTCGATGCTCGCCCACCTCGGTGACAGGAAGACGTTCTTACCCGGAACAACCCCCTCCTGCATCGCCCAGGATTCCGCGAAGTGCTGCATTGTGAGCTGGCTCTCCCCGCGCAGCGCAGCCACCTCAAGGGCGGCAATGATATTTTCGATGCAGCGCCCGAAGCGACCACGGCTCGCGTAGACCATACGATCGACCAGATCATCCTCTGCCGGTGGCGCAAAATCAGCCTCACTGCAGAACCCGTCGATGAAACCACGCAACATCTTCTCATGCGTGACTGCGGAGATTGTCGGCAAAGTGACTTTGGAATAACGCCGCCTGACCTGATCGTCGTAGGACGCCATCTGCCAAAGCGTTTCAATCCCGCTCAAGATCAGGATGACCGCACCTTCCCCCTGCATGACCGATTTCAGCATCTTCAAAATGTCTTCGATGGCCTTTCCGGCCCTGAAAAGGTCGTGTGCCTCGTCGATCCAAAGGACGGCAGTGCCCAGCTGCTGCAATCGAAATCGCACCAACCGCCAAATGTCCCACTCCTTCCTTGATGTGGACACTTCGGGGTAACCGGACTCCCGCAGGATCTCCAGCCCAAGGCTTTTTAGAGTTGCCGGGCTCGGAACACGCACCCCGATCCACGGCCTTACATCCGGATCATCGCTCTGCAGCGCCGGATGATTTTTAAGAACGTGATGGACGAGCGAGGTCTTACCGCCCCCTGCCCCCTCGACGAGCGCAATGCCGTGCGTGTCACCAGTCGCAGTGAAGGTGACGGGCTTAGGCAAAAGCTGGCCGTCGGGATCGCGCTGTAGCAGGCGGTCGAGGTGTTGCTGCAGAATTCTGTCGCGAGGCGTCGCGATATATTTACCGCGCAGGTTCGCGATTGTCGAGAAAGGGTCGTTCGTGATCTTGGCCATGGGATTGGGCTCCGTATGATAAAAGTTGCTTGTGGCCGCCGTCCCTCCGAGTGGAGCGTTCACCAGCTTACTCCAGGAATTTGTGGTCATTATGCGCGGCACGGAAACGCGCGGAGGCAGTTCTTGCTTTCTTTTTTGTGCACGGCTGCCCCGCCACCACCCGGGAGCCGGAGGGCCCTGCGCCCCCCCTCGGTGCGCGCAACCCCATACCTCTCGGAGTGCGCGAAAATACTCAGACTCACCTTCGCCCAAGGGCATCCCCATTCCCCGATGCGTTACGCCAAAAAACTAATCGACTGACTTGTATTGGGGATGACATTGGCCAGGCGGCGACAGGACGAAGAAGATTTCTGGTGAAATTTTGCGCACGGGCCACGCCTCGCCCCTTAATGCCGCATGGCTATGCGCCAAACCCTGACGAGTCGCGCGCTATCGGGCCCCGCACGATGCGGCGCCGGATGCCGACCTAAGGTTTCATAAAGCATATCCAGCGCCAAACCTGGAAACTGCGCAAAGGAAACGGGGTGATAGTCCTCGACGATCGGCACCGCAGCGCATCCACTCGCCTGTAACAACCGCGCTAACCAATGCGCATCGAACTCGGGGGCATGGATAAAAGCGATTTTCCATCCAGATTTTCGAAAACTTCGCCAACAACCTCCGGCGCGGTGGGAGCGTCGTACAATGCATCATGCGGGATGCCATGGAGAGCAGCGCTTTGCATTGACCATTCGGCAAGGCCCCAATCCGAAGCGGGCCGGATCAGCGAGCTCCAGCAGCGCACGTCGCCGTTTTCTAACCAAGAACAATTGGCCAGCTATCCTGTGCAAGGCTCACGGCCTCAAAGTCGAGGGCAGCATAGGTTTCGATGTCGGGGGATATCTTCACGTCGTTTCTCACCTCGCGGAAGCTGCATCGGTGAAGAGATTGGCCTTTGAGCTTCGGAACGAAGAAAAAGCACGGACCTTGTTATGAGTCGCCGTATTTCAGGGTCGCCGGTATGCTGATCTGCATGTAGCACATGGGGTCCATCCAATTGGCACAGCATCAGTGAGATAGCTGAAGTAAGGGCGAATTGTGTTGAAAAACTCTCCTACCGCGCGCCGAAGACGAATTTGGTAGAACAAAATTCCAAATTATGGGAATTTCGGCTACACCCCGCTGGTACAATTAGCTTGTCGGAGAACGGCTTTCCGCTTCTTAGGAATTTGCAGTTGCCGCATATAGTTTTTCAACACAACGGGCGGAAACCGGACTTTCGCTGCGCCTATAAACGGATCGCTGCCAATTGTCGAGAGCGGACCATGGAATTGAGCTCCGCCAACCTTTGGGTCTCACATTCATGGACGCATGGCCCACGATCCGCCAATAAGGTATCCGTAAGCATACTTTATTGATAACCTTGTGGAGCGCACATGAAAAAAGAGCCCCGAACTGAGCGGGAGATATTTGACGATCTGGTGCAGCTATGCACGAGCACGGGCTATGTGCATGCAGTTGCTTATCTTTGCTTCCGGGACAACGTCATCCGCTATAGAAAGGATGTTTCGGGAAAGCACTTTGAAAAAATGCGCTCCTCCGAAAGGCTGATACGTAATGAAATCAATGCCCTTATTGGCTGCATGGTCAAAGCAGAACTCGATTGGTCAATTCCTGACCCGGCAACATTTACAGCTTTAATCCAGTCATCGGATAGCCTTCTGGCTGAATACCACGACCGATTGTCGGCCGATGCTTACGCAGACTTGTCAATCGAAGCTGTCCAATCTGGATTTGACCCGACTTCTACCGGTGAAGCGCTTCGGGAAGCGGTCTTTTATGGGGCGGAGTCTGCTTACGTTTTTCAGTTTCGTGATATGGCTTTTGAGCGCTACGCTGCCGACGGTGACTGGCTCGCTGAGAATAGAGGTTATGCACCTATCGATGCGCGTGACATCTGCCGTGCGCTCTTCGCGTCCCAAAATCAAATACTAACAACCGCTATTGAGAAAATGAGTAAGAAAGATCCGTCGGAATGGACTGTTTTGGAGGGTTTTCGGCTCGATATTGATGACATTGCATCTCGATGTGGAAAAAATACGGACGACGTCGTCGAGTTTCTTCATGCTTTCACTTACCAATCCGAAAGGGGTCACACGGATTATTTGCAAATTGATGACTTCAATGAGGTAGCAGTAACACCTATCGTGCAAGCTCCGAAAGGCGATCTGTATTTGTTCCAATACTATCCGCTTGTGGAAGCTACCTACGACAGTCCATTCTATTGGTTTTCGGAAGACAAAGAGTACTTCCCATCGGCTTCCAAAAACCGCGGTGAATTCACGGAGACATTTTTAACAGAACGGCTCATTTCGATCTTTGGAAGCAATTCCGTGTTTTCCAACGTTGACGTATACGAAGGAAAGAAGCGTATCGGTGAAATGGATTGTTTAGTCGTTTTTGGTGAGTACGCTCTGATCTTTCAGGCAAAATCTCAGCGCCTCACCCTTCCAGCGAGAAAAGGGAAGCTTGAAAAACTAAAGGATGATTTTGGCCGTGCCGTACAAAAGGCTTACGATCAAGCAGTCACTTGTGCGAAGGCAGTTCCGAAAGAAGGCATTCGGTATGTCTGTTCAGATGGAAGGGAACCTGATCTTTCGAATATTGAGCGCGTTTATCCTGTGTGCGTCTTGGCGGACCACTATCCGGCATTGGCTATGCAAGCGCGGGCTTTTCTCAATACAACGACTCACCCCATGATTGGAGCCCCGTTGGTTTGCGATCTTTTTCTGATCGATGTGGTGACCGAAATGCTGCCATCCCCACTACGTTTTCTCAGCTACATTACCTTGAGAGCACAGTTCGGTAAAAAAATACTTGTTACCAACGAATTGGCTACGTTTGGGTATTATCTGCGCCAAAGCCTGTGGGTCGACAGTGATTTAAGCATGATGCTGCTGGACGACAGCGTTGCAAGTGAGCTTGACGCCGCAATGACCGTCCGGAGGGAAGGTTTGCCGGGGGATGACACACCTAAGGGTATTCTCACAAAGCTTCAAAACACACGGCTGGGCAAATTAGTTGCGGAGGTTGAGCATGATCCCAATCAGTTCTCAGTTGGTATGGGCTTGGCAATTCTGGAGATGGGCGAAGACTTGGTTCGAAGAATGAGCTCTGCGCTTGATCTTATGATTAGGGATGCAGGGCGAACTGGTGGCCATCATGACTTGACTATCCCCCTTGCGCACAGAGACGCTGGTCTTAGTATACATGTGAATTCCGATCCAAACCAGGAAGCGTCTGACAAACTGCGCTCACACATGCTGTATCGGAAGTATGCTCAGAGGGCGGGAAATTGGTTTGGGTTGCTACTGGAACCGACCACTGGGAAGCCGAGATTTGGGGCAAAAGTTCGTGCGCCCCACGTATTCGACTTTGGACTTGAGGCGATCACTTCCAATGCCGCTCCTCTTCAAAAGTTCGAAAACCTATCGGTCCAGATAGGAAAGCGAAAAATTGGACGGAATGATCGTTGCCCCTGTGGCAGTGGAAAAAAGTTCAAGCGTTGCTGTTCGGTTTAGCTATGCTCTCTGGATACTTCCGATATGAAATGGGCTTCGTCTGCTCAGTTCCATCTTTTTCTTTTCCAAAGGAGGCGAGCCCTACAGCCCTTTGACTTATGTGCTATCATGACAGGCAAATTTCTTCTTTGGCGAAGTTCTGCAAAAAAATTCTGGCCCGTAATGAATGACCGCTATCGGTCGAAGGCTATAGTCGAAGGCTCGTGATGAGCAGGCATGTAACCACAACGCAGACAGATATCACCCGCTGGCCCACCTTGGAAATGGATACCACCGAAGCAGCCGCAAGAAGGACATAGCTCATCGACCTCAAGGTCCAGCCATGCGGCTCCCCTCACAAAGCATGGAACACCAGTGCGATCATTACTCTCGAATTCAAAAACGGCATCTTCTGGCGGCACGTAAGCTGCGGTACCTGCGGCTAACAGAAATGGTACGATTTCCTCTGCTTCAATGTTAAACCACTCTCCAGACCCGCGCTCTTGACAAAATTTTCGATGCAACTTTGCTTCGAGCGAAACCTCGTCTTCGGATTCAATATATCCAAGTAACCTAAGCTGAACGGGGTTGCCGGTTTGGAGTTCGGATATCCTGCGCTTCAGTGAATTAGTGCGCCCTATCTTTATCGGACTCAGTTGCGCTTCTCCGTTAGCTATAAAGTAAACCGGCAAAGTCTTCTCTTTCTTATTGAACGAGCCTCAAGTGTTACACTTGCAGCGAATGGCGGCAATGCGGGTTGCAAACGCAGCGCGGCGATCCGCAGCCAGATGTCTGCTGTGGGCCGTTCGTGTCGACTGACACCTTGGGTGGATTGCGGTCATTCGCTGCGTCGCGCACTGAGGTCTGCTGTGCGGACTTTGCTGACCTCCGGCGCATGAGTACCAACGTCTGTTCTGCTGAATAGCCTAAATGAAAAGTCTTGCGCTCGACTTGGACGATGCAAATTTGGGAGAGAACATCTTTAAGGGCACGCTAACCTTCAACCCATTAGGATTTAAGTAGTTACTGTATCAACGTATAATGTAGACAGTCAAAATTTTTACAGATACCGAAAATTTAGAAAAAATATGAAGGTCGAATGATAATAATGATGAATTACTTCTCCAACATCGAATTCGGTTTCGATATCGCCACATTTATTACCATCCTCGCAAGCATCTGCATATTTTTATATCAAATGGCAAACCGCCGTAAGAGGGAAGCTGCAGATCGCTTCAGTGAGCAGGCGAGATCTGTTGTTCTTCGGCAGGTCAACAATGCAACTGAACGTTTGGCCCAGCTTGATTTTCATACCAGGATTAGCCGCAGAGATGCTTGGCAAAGCTGGGCGCGGAAAATGAACACAAAGCCATACATATTGGAAGTAGAATACCAGGAGAATGAGTGGCACTCTGATCCTGATGTAGAAATGCCGAGACGTTCCCCCACTCCACTGCGGTGTCTGGAGGTGAGGCAGCTACAAAGATTCACTGAAGTTATCAATATTCTCGACCCATTGGTTCTCTCGTTCCAAAATTTTTCAAACGAGATCAATATTCAGTCTTGGACCGTTGCTCCACTTCTTAAGCCGACAATCACTGGCGCTGCCTCGAACCAGATGTTGTTGAACGAACTATTTGAGGAGCTTGGCAAAGAAATGGAGCAGCTGTATTCAGAGTTAAAGGATGGAGTTAGCTTTATGCAAAACGTGGATATCGCGCTGAATCGTTCCCATAGAGCACTTACTGTCAGCTCAGCGCCAGTTACCAATGACTGGACAACTCTCCGAACCCATTTGAAGCAGAGCTTAACCGAAAATGATTTCCGATTTGCTGCATATTGCATACCCACAGAGCTTAAGATGCCCTTTGATAAATGCGATTGCGCTGCTGATCGCACTGAACATGAGCGTGAAGTGCTAAATGAATTTTCCATTTTTTTGGCAAAAGACCCTGAAGCATACATTCGCGCATGCCTTCCTACGATCTTGGAATTTAGCAAGTCTTATGAGAACATTTCATCGCGACTCTTACTGATACTTTCCTGCACGACGGATCGTCTTGTTTCAGAAACTGGATTAAGTGCAGCAGAAAGATATCAAGAACGAGAACTGCTTCTTCCAAATAAGTCGAAGGCATCGGATGGTTCTATTACACCAGTGTAAGACATTTCTCCTCTATGCCGTTGATAGAGCAAACGTTTGAAGTGACCACAGCACCGGTCAATGGTAAGCGTCCGGTGTCGCCGCGGTTTTAGGCTTTTTCGGGCTGCCAATTCCAGGGCATGAGTTCGTCGATGCGATTGATCTTGTGATCTGGTAAACGTTGGAGGACCCATGTGAGCCATGCCTCGGGATCGACGCTGTTCAGCTTACAGGTTTCCATGAGCGTATAGGCGATTGCGGCGGCGCTTCCGCCCCCAATAGACCCCATGAACAAGTAGTTTTTTCTTCCCAATGCAACGGGTCGCATTGTCCTCTCGCAAGTGTTGTTGTCCAGCTCGAGGTGCCCGTCGGTCAGGTAGCTGCGGGCTTTGGGCATGCGGTTCAGGGCATACCGAATGGCTTCGGCCAGCTTGGTTTTGCCAGAGATCTTGCGCAGCTGAGCCTGCAGCCAAAGCTCCAGGTTGTCGAAGACAGGCTTGGCCTTGGCCTGCCGCAGGGCGACGCGCTCTTCCGGCGTTTTCCTTCGGGCCTCCTTCTCGACAGCGTAAAGCTGTGCAATCTGCTTGATTGCCTGTTGGGCAATGGGAGAGCCAGTGCGCTCGGCCTCGTCGACGAACTTGCGGCGCACATGGACCATGCAAGCCTGTTCGTCAGCTTTGTCCTTGCCAAACAGACCATTGAAGCCGGCGAAGCCATCAGCATGTACCGTGCCGGTATACCCGGTAAGGTGATTGACGGGGTGCTCGCCCTTCCGATCGACGCTGAACTGATACCAAGCGCAGGGCGGCGCTACTCCGCACCACGGTCGTTCATCCCGAACATAACTCCAGAGCCGGGCGGTTTTGGTCTTTGTCGTGTTTGCGCGCACCTGCAGTTTAACGGGGGTATCGTCCGCAAACAGGGCTGGCCCAGCCCGGACCAACTTGCCAATGTGTTCCGCCAAGGGTTCCAGCAGAGCTGTGGTACGCCCGACCCAGTCGCTTAGTGTGGAGCGATGTAGATCGACCCCTTCGCGAGCGTATATCTTGGACTGCCGCTCAAGCGGCAGATGATTGCAAAATTTGCCGACCAGCATGTGCGACACAAGGCCGGGTCCGGGTCGCCCACGTTCGATCAGGCGGGACGGCAACGGGGCCTGGGCGAAGGCTTCACAGCAGGTGCAGGCCATACGCGGACGGATAAATCGGCGCACCATGAAGCGGCCGGGGATATAATCCAGCTCTTCGGTCACGTCCTCGCCCACTTGGCGCAGGGCACCGCCGCAGTCGTGGCATGCCTCGCCCGGCGACAGAACCTCATCTTCCCGATCCAGGTGGTTGGGTAGTGGCTTGCGGCTGTGCTGGCGCTTGTTGGTTGGGGTCTCTTCATCAATGGGCGGCTGCTCGGTGTGGTGATCCTCTGCGGCCTGCGCGATCTCTTCGTCTTCCAGCAAATCGAGAGCCAGTTGATCCATACCCTCTGACTTCGAACCGAAGCGCGCCTTGCGGTGACCATGAAGCTCTGCCTTCAGCTTCTCGATCTGGTAGGCCTGAGACTGGATATGCTGGAGCATTTGCGCGCTGACAGAGCGCAGCTCGTCAGGATCTTTTGGCAAGGATTTGAAGGCGTCCAGCATGGTGTAATCCATACCAGACCGCCCTATGGGAGGGAATGCAAAACAGCGCCAAACCCTATGTTTTGCTGAGTTTTACCCTATCCAGCAACCAGCGGTCGCCAAGTCTTCTGCGGCGTCCGCCAGTCGATCCCTTCGAGCAGCATCGACAGCTGTGAGGGGCTCAGGCTGACCTTGCCCTCTTTGGCTGCGGGCCAGACAAAACGACCCCGTTCCAAGCGTTTGGTAAACAGGCAGGCTCCCTGGCTATCCCACCAGATGATCTTCAAAAGGTCACCCCGGCGACCCCGGAAGACGAACATGTGACCGGAATACGGATCTGCGGCCAAAACCTGTTCGGCCTGTGCCGCCAGCGTGTTGAAGCCACGCCGCATGTCCGTCACGCCGGCAGCCAGCCATACCCGCGTGTTGCTCGGCACCGGGATCATTGCGTCAGTCCCTCGACCATCGCCACAATCGCCGACAGCGCGGTTGGTCCCTCCACCAGAATGCGCCGACCATTTGACAACGTGATATCCACGCGCTGCGCGGTGGCGGGACCTGTTGGGGAAGAGCGCGGAATGTGTGGCGCTGGCGCTGACGTCACGCCCGAGACCTCAATTGGGAGAAACACTGCCTCCTCGGGCTCGGGCAACTCCGCGGTTTGACCTTCCGATGTAAACCGTGGATCGCGAAGCCACGTATGGATCAGGTTGGTGTTCATTGCGTAGCGACGCGCAACCTGCGCAACAGAAACCCCGGTCACCCGCGCCTGCGCGCAGATCGACCGCTTTTCATCATCCGACCAGACCCGCTTCTTCTGACCCTTCTTACCCGCCATCGCTCACCTCAAGATGTACACCATCGATAGTGGACATCTACCAGACACTTTATCGCGCGGTCAGAGCAGGGACACCGGACGGATACGGTCAATGTGAACTCAAACCGGACATTGCCTACGGAGCTGTCAAATGACCGGTCTGGGCGGGAAAGCGGTCCTTCGCTGCGGCAGCACTGAAATCTACGTTGCCGCAACAAAGCTGACGCTCGAATGTTAGTCCCTGTTTTGACCCGACTGTTCACCTCGACGGCCTTTATAGTGCTACGCTCGGGGAACCAAAGTTGCTGTATCGTCCGTTATCAATCGTCTTGGAACGGATCGGGAAAACTTCTGTTGTTGAGTTCTTCATCTGAAGCCAACTCAACGCGCAACTCAAGTCCGTCGACGGTTTCGTGCTCACCAGCCGGCCGGAGATAGGGTGTGATGGATGCAAAATTTCTATGCACTTCACGTCGAGACCATTTTGCTGACGACATTAGTGTCCCAAAGGTCGCCATTTCCGCGCTATCGAAGCCGCGCCTGACGCAACGATTGGCAAGGCCTAAGGCAGTACTTGGACTAATCTTTTCATCGGCGTGTACATTGATGTGACCCTGCAGGATCTGAAGAGGGGCTCCCATCAGATGTGCGATATCCGGAATGAGCCGAATAACGAACTTTCGGGCACTTGTACTGCGCTTAGTGTCTCGGGATTTGTCAGACAGGGCCTTTTGGATCGACTTGAGAGGCTTGCCGTTCATCCACAGCTTCAATGCTGCCTGCAATTTTGGAAGAGCAAAAGATGCACGCTGAGCGTCGTCCTTAAGGTTTTTGAAGTCGGTTCCGAACAGATACTTCAAACTGTCAGGCTTGATCACTCGTGCCAAATGTTCAGGCGTTGCAGCCAGCCACTCGAACACCCAATCACACAATACTTCAACCGTCTGAAAACTCTGAAACCCCTCCTCGACAAGAGCATCAGACAGGTCCTTCAGGACATCTTCGGGAAGACCCAACATAGAGGCGGTGTTGCGCAGAGACAAAGATTCAACGGGAAGGATTTCGTTATCATCCTTCAAGAGAGAAAGGGCGGCTGCTGTCCTGCTTTCAACCCAATCTTCTTCTGCATCCTGACGTTTGCGATACGCGGCAAAGCTTCTCGATAGACCAAGCCGCACATCGAGGACACCGTCTTCACTTTGATCTGTCTCTGCAAGCCGCGCGACGACATACCGTTCCAGATCGCCGATATCTGATGCTTTGTCATGTATGCGATCCATCAGTGCAGTAAACGGATCGTCCAATACTAAGCATTGGTCAGATTGGCCAAAGATCGCGCGGAGACGCGTCCATCTCTCACCAATCTTATTTTCGGCATCATCCAGCGGAACAACTTTTCCGGGGATGACCAAGACGATGCCTGTCGCGCTTTCGCCAGCCCGCCCCGCGCGCCCGGCGGCATTGAGGAGATCTTCCGGTTCCAAGAGGTCTTTGCGTCCCGATGCCACGTCGTATTGGCTATCTTCTGCGATGATCACCAGATCTGCGGGCAGGTTCATGCCTTGGCCGAGGGTTGGGGTTGCAGCGAGGACAGACAGAGCGTCATCGCGCTTATAAAGTGTTTCGGCCAGCTGCCTTTCCTCTGGAAGGAGTTGGCCGTGATGCGTGGCCGCCTGCGACACAAGCTTTCCGCTTTGGAGAGTCAGGTAGAGCTGGTCTGCTCCTCCCATTTCATCGACAGCAACTTCATAATACCGCTGCTCAGTTTCGGTTAGTTTGACGTCACAATCCTCAAGCGCCTCGCGTGCCTTTTCTGAGATTGAGAACGCGTTTGGAATGGACTGCGAAAAGACAAGCGTGCGCAAACCAGCCTGCGCAGCTGCAACAGCAATGGACGCTGCGACAACCCCAGAGTTGGGTGTCAGCTTCCAGAACTTGTTGGTTGAGAATTCAAGAGCGGTATCAAGCAGTGGAACCAGCGTATAATCCCGCCGAACTTGAGATGCCCAAGTCTGCTTGACACTGAAGAACCCTTTTGGCGTGGCAGTGAGCTGACGCTTTACAGCGACTGGAACGCCTCCCTTTGGCTTCTTTGCACGTTCGGCTCTTAGCAGTTTTTCCAGCTTAGCGTGTCGTTTGCCGTCATAAACAACACATCCTCTAAGTTGGCGGGTGGGTTTCCATGCATTGTCGAGAGGCAAAGATTTTCTACCCGTAAGCTCTTCAAGCCAACCGCTGAGTTCATCCGTATTTTTCATCATTGCGGACAAGAGTACGATATCAGCATCAGGTGCGACACGCGTGAATCCCAAGATACAGAGCATTGCATCGATCGCCCGTCGGTCCCCATCTGAACTGTCATGCATAAGATGGCACTCGTCGAAAATCAGAAGGCCGACATCATCAAATCGTTCTGGCTCCATGTGGCTTGAAAGTAGGCAGGCCTCGGGCGTCATAACCATGAGGTCGGGTAGGTCTTCTCCCTGACTTGAAAATCCAAATTCGTCGGTGCGCTCTCCGCGCACGGTTGCCCGTGGGAAGGCAACGCGGAGGTCCCGCGTTGTCTGGTCCACGAGGGCATGGGTGGGGGCCAGAAAGACTGCTTTTCGGCCTGACAACAGTGTTGCATGGATCTTGAGTTGGGCTGTTGTAGACTTGCCGGCTCCGGTTGGAAAACCGATGGCCGAGGACGTTCCAATTTCCAGATATCCTTGCTCAACAGCGTCTCTGTGATTGCGCCAAAGATATGGTCGCGTCTCAGCGACCGTTTCCATTGCAGTAGCCCACCGGTCTTCGTCCACTCCCTCTGGAGGAGGCAAGCTAACGACCGCACCGCCAATTAGCGCCGATCCTGCTGCGATCAGAAGACTTGCCAAATGAAATGGCCCTGGGAATACCGCGACTGCGCTGTCTGGGGATCCTTCGTCGAACTCTTCTGCGCCGGGCGTAGCCAATTGTTTGACTTCAGTGAAGACAGCGATCGGATCCACAAATCCTCTGATGCGCTTTCCCTGAAGCACATAGGCAAGTGCCCGAACGCCTCGCAAGATCCGATAGTAAAGCGCAGCATTTGCGCGTTCGCCCCCCGTACCAGTGACAACGTCAACTTGTCGGGGTCGTTTGTGCCGTCGAATCCGACCAACTTGGCCATTTGCCAACATAATTAGATGAAGGATCAATTCGGATTGAAGCCTGTCACCGCTTGGAATGCGCATGGCAGCGGCAACCTCCGCCGCGTCGGCCGATGCTTCAGCAACCAGAAAAAGCAGCATTGCTGAGATTTCCGGGCTGATTCCTTCAGGTGTCACAAACGCAGCAGGTCGTTCGGGTTCCGAGAGCGCCTGGGCTTGATACAACAACTGGTAAGCGCTCGCCGCAACAAAGCCTGCAGCAGCTCGGTTTTCCCGATCAGGATCGATTGCCACCAAAGCTTCGTTGGTTTGGGCCAGCCGGCGTGCAAACCGTGTGGTGTCATTGAGCGAGGCAAGATCGGCGTCGCCTTCGCGCAGCATCACACGGGCAGATACAATTTCCGCAAATGCGCGTGCGAGCCGATCTGGTAAAGCCTCAATATCCAGATCATCAAGTTCTGGCGTGGATCGAATTAGAGCTGCTGTTTCTGGATCATACAAGGCTGTCGATCTCCGCTTTATTTATTGCCGCAAGCGCTTGCTTGGCAATTCCGTCCAGCCACTCACGCACATCATCTAACACTAAGGTTTCCGCACGGCGTCGTTCTGTGTCGCCCGACACCTTGCCTTCGTACCCTTTGAATAGGCGCTTACGCCCTTTTTGGGAGGCGTGCTTTTCACCGACTGTAACGGCCACTCGATAGGCACGTTTCTCTTTCCAAAGGATATCGGCGACAGTTTGATCGGGATCCGGATCATCCGATTTCTCAAGTAGCGACGTAACCGATGCAATCAGCTCATTGTCGCGGGCACCGGTCTCGAAATGTTCAAACTCTGGCCAGACCTGAGATTTGACCTTTTGTCTGGGATGTTCGGTCGCTTTCTCTTCACAGATGACTACTTGCGCAATGCAGTCATCATCGAACTCGATTATGAGCCCGTCCAAGCCCTTGTCAGCTTTAATCATCTGAGGTGCGCGGATCAGCGCGTCTTCATCAGACCGATGCGCGGCGATCCAAGAAATAACCTGAAACACCCAGCCATCCCGGTGATAAGTTTTCTCGCCGGTTCCGACAGTCAGTAGCTTCCTTGCGCCTTCGAATCCCCCTTTGGGATAGCCTGCGGGTAAGTCACCGGTGGTTCGTAGGATCCGCTCCACGGTTCGGGACTGTCCAATGGCCACACGTGCAATCATTTCTGCAAGTTCATCATCGTTGTCGATCGTCCATGTGGACCCGGACCAACAACCCTTCTCTTCGACTGGTGAAATTGAAATCGGCATAGCCTACTTATTTGATATAAAACTCATGAGTGAAACCCTCTACAACACATTGGTCTGCCTATTTGAAAACAGACAGTGCAACGTGAATAGAGAAGATGTCCAGGAAACTGGCGGCGCCTCACTATTAGATCCGGCGATTTCAGCCAAAAACCGTTTTCCAACTCTTCGCGGTGTCAGACACTGGCGCATGTGCCGCGAACGGCAGCAAGGTCCCGCGATCTGTGAGTTCGGCCTCGTTCATATTTCGCGTGTGCAGCGAATGGCCGGTTTGACGGGCTGCACCGCGATCGGGTTGAACGGCAAGTTTGGGCCGGGAGCGTCGTCTGCTCGATGGTCGGAAACCGGACCTTCGCTGCGCGCCGCAGTAACGCCGATCCACAGGACTGAGCGGACTTTCATTACTCCTGCAGCGAGAGGCTGGATCAAACCCTTTCTACCATTCGATTGACGCACGATCATGTCGACGTTAATTAGCGTTTTATGGAAAACACTACGTCCATCGCAATGATTTGGTGGCTGGCCTCCTGACAGGGTGGCTGGATGACCAAACGTATTCCGAGGCCGCCGCAGGGGCGGCCTTTTGTTTTCCAAGCTTCCCTATGCGCTGCCTCTCGTTTTATGAGAAGAAGTAAATGAACAGGCCAACCATACTGACAGGCGATCGCACGACTGGACCGCTTCACATCGGGCACTATGCAGGCTCACTTTCAAACCGGCTGCGCTATCAGGACAGCCATGAACAATTCCTTCTGCTGGCGGACACCCAGGCCCTGACAGACAACGCACATGATCCAGAGAAAGTGCGTCGTAGCGTGATTGAGGTCGCGCTTGACTACTTGGCCGTGGGCATTGACCCTGGTCGCACAACGATCTGCCTGCAATCGCAACTTCCAGCGCTGGCCGAACTGTCGATGCTCTACCTGAACTTTGTCACGGTGGCGCGGCTCGAACGCAACCCGACTATTAAGGATGAGATTCGCGCGCGTGGGTTCGGGCGCGATATTCCCGCAGGGTTTCTCTGTTATCCAGCGGCACAGGCTGCGGATATCACGGCTTTCAAGGCAACTGTCGTTCCGGTCGGCGAGGACCAGGCCCCGCTCATCGAACAAACGAACGAAATTGTGCGGCGCATCAATTCAGTAGCAGGTCGCCCCGCGCTGCCCGAGGCTCGGGCGATCATCCCGAACTCAGGTCGGTTGCCGGGTATCGATGGCAAGGCCAAAATGTCGAAATCCGGTGGTAACGCCATTGCGCTGTCGGCATCGTCGGAGGAAATTAGAAGAGCTGTCAGAGCGATGTACACCGATCCGAACCACCTGCGTGTCGAAGACCAGGGCTGCATCGAAGGCAATGTCGTCTTCACCTATCTCGACGCCTTCGACCAAGACCAGGGCGAGCTTGCCAAACTCAAATCACAGTATCAACGCGGCGGGCTTGGCGATCGCAAGATCAAGGCGCGTTTGGAAGGTATTCTTCAAAACCTCATTGCTCCAATTCGTGAACGCAGGACGCAATTCTCCGAGGACCGGGGATACGTTCTTGAGGTAATCAAAGAGGGCACGGAACGGGCTCGTGAGCGAACCGAGGCGACAAAGCGCGAGGTGGTGAATGCCTTAGGTTTATTCCAACTGTAGGTGAGCGGCGTCGGACAATCCGGATCAAGGTCTGTTTCGTCTCGATAGCGGTCTGACCATGCGTCCCGACCCCAACGGGAAGTCGATCAAATTAAGATCCCAGAAATGCCGCGCGCCGTTCCTGGAGAGCGCTGCAAAGGTAGTCGACGAAGAGCCGGACCCGGCGCACCCGGCGCAGATCGCTGTGCAGGAGAACCCAGGTCGAACGCCGCTGGTCGAGCTCGGTGCCGGGGACGCGTTGGAGCTCGGGGAAGACCGCCGTGACCCAGGTCGCAAGGAAGGTCATCCCCGCGCCCGCGCGGACCAAGTGCAAATGCATTTCCGGGTCGGGCACAGAGTGGCGGACGCTCGCCTCCGGAAAGGCGGATTCAGCGATCAGGGTGGCAAGCTCGGGCACGTCCCCGTAACCGATCCAGCTCAGACCGCGCCCATTGCGGTCTGCCGCAGGTAGCGCCCGGTCGATGTAGTCCCGCGATGCCACCACGCCGATCGAAAGTGGAAAGAGCTTGCGCCCCACTGCGTCGTCCTCGATCGCGGCGGCGTGGCGGATCGAGACGTCAGTCTCATTCCGAGCGATCGAGTCGAGCGTATAGGCAAGCCGCAGCTCGATCTCGATCTCAGGATAGAGCGCGGCAAATTCGGCCAGCACCGGCGCCAGCAGGTAATGAGCTGTCATAGGGTCGGCCGAGAGCCGGATGCGCCCAGCGGCCTCGCGGTCGAGCCCCTGCACCGCATTGAACCCCTTGAGCAATGCCGCCTCAGCTTCGAGCGCCTGCGGCAGCAGCCGCCGCCCGGCAGCGGTCAAGGACAGGCCCTCCGTGCCGCGCCGGAAGAGCTGCGTGCCGAGCTGTGCCTCAAGTGCCTCGACTTGGCGGCGCAGGGTTGCATGTGTCCCGCCCAGTTGCTCGGCCGCGGACCTGAGCGAGCCGTGTCGCGCAACGGCAAGGAAGGCGGGAAGGGATTTCCAGTCCATGCGTCATCCGGATCGTTTTTGAACCACAGTGGGACATCATAGGCCCTGCTCGGAACGAATTGAAACCTTTATTCCGATAGAAACCTAAGGAGCAAGGAGAACCCCATGACCGCGACGCGCTCTGCTTGGCACATTCCTCGCTATGGCCGCCCCGACGTCCTCACCCCCGTCACGCTTCCACTGGCCGAACCTGGCCCGTCAGAGGTGCTGATCCGCATCGACGCTTCTGCCGTCACCCGCGCCGACGGCATGATGCGCAGGGGTGAGCCACTGTTTGCCCGTCCCTTCCTTGGCC
Source organism: Sulfitobacter sp. LC.270.F.C4 (assembly GCF_032922545.1). Classification (NCBI taxonomy): domain Bacteria; kingdom Pseudomonadati; phylum Pseudomonadota; class Alphaproteobacteria; order Rhodobacterales; family Roseobacteraceae; genus Sulfitobacter; species Sulfitobacter sp. LC.270.F.C4. The sequence continues at coordinate 3,237,118 of NZ_CP136692.1, forward strand.
TGCGGCGTCCGCGGAACGGTCTGTCCGGCACTGGCCTGTCAGGCGAGGTAATCGCGATCGGCGACAAGGTCAGCCGCTTTGCACCGGGTGATATGGTCTTCGGCGAGGCCGGGATGCGCTTCGGAGCAAATGCCAGCCATATCTGCCTCGACGAGGACGGGGTTCTGATGCTCAAGCCCGACAGCCTTTCGCATGAGGATGCGGCAGTTCTGTGCGACGGCGTGCTGACGTCATGGCACTACCTGTGCAACCTCGGTCGCGTCCGAAGCGGCGACCGTGTGCTGATCCTCGGCGGGGCTGGAAGCCTCGGCAGCGCCGCGGTGCAGATCGGCGCCGACATGGGCGCAGAGGTGACGGCCACCAGTAGCGCCCGCAACGCCGATCTCGTGGCATCCCTCAGGGCCACCTGCGTGATAGACTACGCCACCAAAGAGGCATTGCTTCGCGGGACCGGATACGATGTGATTTTCGACACGGTAGGCGTCACGTCCTTCTCTGCCGCCAAACCTGCGCTGGCCGAGGCGGGACGTTACCTTTGTCCGGTGCTGACGCTGAGGCGCTTACCCGCGGTCCTGTTGTCCAGTCTCATCGGCCAGAAACGCGCGATGTTCGCAGCCGTGGGTCTGGAAAAGCCACACCGTTTGCGTGCAATGCTGGCCGAGATTATAATCCTCATCGATCAAGACCGCCTCGCGCCGGTCATGGATCGAATATATCCACTCGCCGATCTGAAAGAGGCCCATGCCTACGTCGAGACCGGGCACAAACGTGGCAACGTCGTCGTGATGTGATAGACGGGAACAACAATTTAGCCCCCAAATCTTACCGGAACTCCTATTATGAAAATGAACTACTTTGTCGTCGGGACAAACGACATGCCCGCATCCAAAGCTTTCTACGATGCTCTTTTTGAAGGCGAAGGTCTCCACAGCATGGCACCTTCGGACCGCATGACTTATTGGCTCGGCGAGGATTTTGCCTTCGCCGTCGCCCGCCCTTTCGACGAAAGGCCGGCGACCATCGGCAATGGCTCGATGGTCGGCTTCTGCGTGGGCGGCAAGGAAGATGTCGAAAGGATGCACCGCCGTGCGCTCGAACTGGGCGGCACATGCGAAGGCGCTCCCGGTCAGCGTGGCCCGAAGTTCTCTGCCTATGTTAGAGACCTCGACGGCAACAAGCTGTGCCTGTCCGACTGAGCTGGCTCGAGCAGGCCAAATCGGTCTGGCGGCTATTTTCTTGAGAACCTGTTCTGCTTTACCCGCGACTAAGCAATCGCGTTTATAGTGGCGGGGTGGCAATCCATGGGGCCCGACGTGCATAGAATGCTAAAGAAGATTGTGGTCTTCGCCACTCTATCGGTCTCAGCCTATCTGATGATCGCGGTGGGTCTTATTCTATCGCAGTGGCCCACCCCGATTGCCCCCGGCGAAACGCTGAAATTCACGTCTCTCACTTACCAAGGTGATCAGCAGAACACGACAGGCGAATTGATAGCCTATCGTGCTCGGGACGGAGCAGACTTGCCTTTGCGGCATTTCCCAACTGCTGCTCCTACCGCGCCCTTGGCCGTCATTTTGCATGGATCGGGATGGCATGGTGCGGCTTACATCCCGGTCGCGGATTATCTGTCGCAGCATTGTGGCTCCGAGGTTCTTTTGCCTGATCTGCGGGGGCACGGCGTAGCGCCCGCGACACGAGGTGATGTCGGCTACATCGGGGCGTTCGAAGACGATCTGGCGGATCTAATCGCGGCCTATAGGCGGCCCGAGCAGCCGGTATACATGATTGGCCATTCCAGCGGAGGCGGGCTTGTCGTTCGGTTTGCCGGTGGGGATCATGGGAGCTTGCTCAGCAAGGCGGTGCTGCTGACCCCTTTCCTGAAATATGACGCCCCGACCATGCGCGACGAAGCCGGGGGATGGAGCCATGTTCTTGTGCGCCGGATGATCGGTCTGACAATGTTAAACAAGATTGGCCTCAAGATGTTGAACGGACTGACGGTTATTCAGTTTCGGTTTCCACGAAATGTATTGGACGGTCCGCAAGGTGCGACGGCGACGACCAGCTATAGCTATCGCTTGAACGCCTCATTTGCCCCCCGCGATGACTACCTTGCTGATATCGCCGAGTTGCCCCGCTTTCTCTTGTTGGCGGGTGCCGATGATGAAGCCTTCGAAGCTACATTGTTCGAGCCGGTAATGTCGGCGGTAACCGAGAACGGTGCCTATGAAATCCTTCCTGAAACCGGTCATCTGGATATCATTGAAGACCAAGATGCTGTCATTCGGACTTGCGAGTTCCTGCAGAACTGAGACCGATCCGACTCGCGCTGCAATGTAACGGCGCAATGCGGTCCTCTTCAGCATCATGCTGACGGACGAACATATTTCCCTACTGCGGTGCGATTGCGGTAGGCCGCGCCTGTCGCACTGCCGCTTGGCGGCTTTAGGCCCTTGAGGTGGAATGTTATCCGTAGTCCGAAAGCCACAATTTGTCCGAACGCATCAACCCGCCGGTTTGGACTTGGCGGTTGCCTTTTCGCGAGCCCGCAGGCGGCTCAGCGTAACCGGTGTCATCCCTAAATAGGATGCGATGGATGTGTGTGTGAATATGGCCTCATAGCCCGAGAAAGCTCGGCGAAACCAGTTGAGCCGTTCAGCCCCGCCAAGAGCTGCAAGGCACCACTCCCGCTGTGCTTTCTCACTCAGAGCATTTCGTAGGATCGAATTTGCCCAATCTCGGATGTGCTGAGACGCGACCATCTGATCTAAGAGTCGATTACTGTCGATCCTGGCTATAGAGGCATCAGTCGTCGCCGTAATAGATACGAGCGACACCCCATCCCGCGTACGCGCAATGTTCGGCGTAACGACACAGGGACCAACGTAGAACCCCACGCACACTTCTTTGCCCTCTTCATCACAAATACTGCTCATCAAACACCCTGCCAAGACTACATACTCTCCTGTTTCAAGTTGTCCTTGGCGGCAAATGTGCGCGCCCTTGTCGGAGCGTCTCTGCTTCCAATGAGTCACAAATTCCTCGCAGGCCTCCTCTGACAGATCAGGTGATTGTGTAAGAAATGTTCTCAGATCCATCTTAGCAAGCCTTATCAAATGATAATGCGGGTGGCTTCGTCTGATTGCATGTGTGGCTCAGAACAAGGAGGCCACAGAATGAAGAACGGATACCTTCCAGCGCGCGTCGGAAAAATCGCAATTGTTGCGGCGATACTGGCCGCCACCGTTTATTTTGTAATGGTCAGCGTCACACTCGCTCACCTCGAAGTCATTTCTGGACAGCGGCCCTTCGACATGCGTCCGTTCGGCTACAGTCCTTCAGATGCAGCCACGTTTCTCGAGGCTCTGGGCATTGATGGGCGTGAATACTATCTCTCACATCAAATACCTTTGGATATGCTTTATCCGGTCTTGCTCGCGATGACACTAAGCAACACAATTCTTTGGTTTGGGAGCCGCATGCCAAACAGAAGGCTCATGCATCTCGGTGCTTTCCTTGCGGTCGGCAGCGGGCTGTTCGACTATATCGAGAATCTCGGAATTGTGGCGATCATTCTAAGTTGGCCAGACTTAGCGGACTACGTTGTCTATGCCACAAGCGCGGCGACAATTCTCAAATCGGTCACTACAACTTTGGCGGTGAGCCTGGCGGTTCTCACCGGGCTCCTCTGGTCGCGCTGGGCAAAGGCGGGCGATTGCGCTTAAATGAGCAATGACTTCTTTGGGCGCCCAGCAGACCTCCGCGCTCACTGCAGCTAACGACGACTTCGAGCCCAAAGTGCATGACGTTGCATGCTGTACGAACGACCGCTCTATGAAGTAATTGTTAGACGCTATTCCAAATCTGCCAGCGACATTGAGGCCACCTCATCATCGCTGGGCAGTTCCCAAGTCGTTTCGATATAGTCAAACATGCCGCGTGTGATTTCCATATGAAAGCTCTCACCTTGGTTGGTATTGCGCGCCTCAATACGTTTCCAGCGCTCTGAAGCATCGACATTTAGGACGTGCAGCTTTGCCGTAAACTGGGCTTGTTTCGCGAGTCTGCCATACGTCTGACGGTGTTCTTGCCGCTGAAACCCAAAGTCCAGGATCGACGGAACACCCAACTTGCCAAGCTGCAATGCCATTGCCCACATTTGCGCCTCGCAACGATGGACGCGTGGAAAAATCCATGCGGGGTCCAAGGCGTCCGGTGCGTCCTCCCCAAACAAGGATACCATCCATTCATCGATCGAAAATACGACACCTCCGTTGCTGTTGGCCAACGCGCGGGCATATGTCGTTTTGCCCGCGCCCGTTGAGCCGCAAATCAGGTGAATGTGTTGTGTGTCATCGTCATGCATAGAAAAAATCTTTCTTTGGTTTGAACCAGTTTAGGTCGCTTTTTTCGGCGCAAAGATGCGAACGATTGAAAAGGCAAGGAAACCTGCTGGACCAAAAAGGAACGTGAATGGAAGGCAGGGCGCGACAAGCCAGAAGCTCAGACCATCGCGCCTTGACGTTCTGCACATCCAGGCTCCGATCAATAAGTCAAACGCCAGATAATGCACCCACCCTGCCATCATCGCATTTGGGTTCGCGAACAGGTCGATAACTTCGGCGAGACTGCCAAATCCGCCGCCGTCATTTGATGGAAAAAAGAGGACGAGAGTGACATAGCCCAATGAGAGCAAGGTCGGAATGACATGACCAGCAATCAGGTCAGACCAATGTGGAATGAGTGGCGATGCGAGCAAAACAAGCCAGCCTGCCATCGCAAGTAAGCCAGCAATAGAGAAAACAATTTCAAGGTCCATGACGTCACCAATTGTTGATCAGGATAATTCGCGCACCAGTATTGCAATGTGCTTGCGTCCGCAAGCAATATGTATACATTGTCTACATGAATGATTTATGCCTCACAAATACTCTTCGCCTTCTGCAATCAGCGGATCAGATCAAAGCACGACTTTCGGGCGATTTCGCTTCAGTCCACGGTCTCTCGGTGAACGAGGTTTTTCTCCTCATGCACTTGGAACAAGCGCCGCTACATCGCCTGTCCCGTGTCGAACTTGCAAAGCGGATGCACGTGAGCGCGTCGACGGTAACGCGTATGGCAGCGCCCTTGGAGAAGATCGGGGTGGTAGCGCGACAAACGGACGAAAGGGACGCAAGGTTGGCATTTGTAGTCCTGACCGAATCTGGGTTGGAGAAAGTTCACGAGGCGCGTGTCACATTCACAAAACAGGCAGGCTATGTTTTTCGTGACCGCTGGACCGAGGGAGATTTGGAGCAGCTGTCCGGCCTGCTTCATCGCTTGATCGCAGATGCCCCTGGTAATCTGACTTAGAAGTTGGCCTTTGGTAAGCAGCCTTGCGCATCCGCAGCGAAAGCTCACTTCGTCCGCAGACTTTAGGTTCGAGCTTGTTCAAATTTCGCGGTCGCGGCGAATGTCGGCTGTGCTGGCTGCGACGGCAGCATCTCGCTTAGTGGGCGGATGGCGGCTTTGGGCCGCAAGCAGAAGCGTGACGACGAGGGGGGAACTGTCGTTGCAACCGCAACCCCAACATTGAGAGCATTTGAAAGCCGCAATTCAAGCGGCGCAGATTTCGATGTTAAGGGGTATTTCCATTTCTGGCTACCGCATTCAAAACTTGCATTAATGTAGAGGTTGACCATTGAGCCTTAAAGGGCCGCAAACGTGGCCGGCTGGACGCAGACTGCTTTCACGCCCGGGCGACAAGCGCGGCGAATGCCGACACTCTGCGCAATGAATCGCCATTCAAAAAGCGGTACCGTCCGATTGGAGGTCGATGCGCGCAACGCAAGCTGAAGCGCACGCCCGGTGGGGATCGGCAGAGGGTCCATTCTACATGTCAGTTTCCGCTGGCGCCGCGTTCCAGTGCTTCTTCCAGCTCAGCCGTGTTCCAGAACCCGATAATCACGCTCTTGGACAATTCACCACCCTTCCGGCCTGTGATGCGCTTGTCCGGAACCGTCACCCGGGTGTGGTGACCGCGCGCCCAACGGTTCAGATGAGCCTCAAGCCTTTGGCGCTGCCCCTCATGTTCGGGGGCGTCACCGAGATCGATAAGCTCCTGTGGATCGGTGGCGAGGTCGTAGAGCATCGGGCGAAAGCCCTCAGCATGGATGTATTTCCAACGTCCGTCAAAGACCATGACCAGCCGGCAATCGCTCACCGGGTGGTTTAGGATCTGGCGCGCGCGGCGCATGGAGTAGTCATATTCGCTGATGGCCACCTCACGCCAGTCAGGTTGCTCCGCGCGCACCAAGGGCAGCAGCGAGCGCCCCTCCAGAATATGAGGACTCGTCTCTCCACCAAACCAGTCGACGAAGGTTGGCAAAAGATCGATGGACTCGACCAGATCATCCAGCACTTGGCCGCGCGTCCCATCGGCCTCGGCGGAAGGATCGACGACGATCATCGGCACCCGCGCCGAAGCATCGTGAAATAGTTCCTTCTCGCCCAGCCAGTGATCTCCCAAGTAATCGCCATGGTCGGAGGTGAAGACGATCAGCGTGTCCTTAGTGATGTCCCGTTTATCGAGCCAAGCCATCAGCCTGCCGATTTGGGCGTCTATCTGGGCAATCAGGCCCATATAGGCCGGGATCACCCGGTTTCGAACCTCGTCGCGGGTGAAAACCTGGGAAAAACGGTGCTCGAAATAGGCGGCAAGTACCGGGTGCGCGTCCGCTCGCTCTGCTTCGGAACGGACTGCGGGAAGGACGTGTTCGGGCCCGTACATGTCATGGTAGGGCGCGGGCACGATATAGGGCCAGTGCGGCTTGATATAGCTGAGATGCAGACACCAGGACTGCTCTCCGGCATTTTCAATGAACTCCATGGCTCGCGTCGTGGAATAGGGCGTCTCTGAATGTTCTTCAGCCACCCGCGCAGGTTTGTCGGCATTTTCGTAGAGCCAGCCGGACAGGATATTGCCCTCTGCGTCCTCGGCGGAATTGGCCGCATCTTCCCAAGGGTTTTCCACGTCATACCCCCTTGCGCGGAGGTAGTCGTTGTAATGGCTCGGGACCTTACCACCCGTCGGATGCAGTCCGTCAAGCCGGTCCCAGACTTCAAACCCGCATTCGGCGATGCGGCGGCCCTTGTCCGATTTCGGGTCGATCCCGAGGCGCCTCATGCCATCTATGTCGGCTGTCATGTGGGTCTTGCCGCAGAGCGCCGTACGCACGCCAAGCGGTTCGAGGTGATCACCCATTGTCATTTCCCCAACACGCAGGGGGAAATTGTTCCAAGTCGCACCGTGTGAGCGGACATAGCGCCCGGTGTAGGTCGACATGCGTGAAGGACCGCAGATCGGCGATTGAACATATGCTTTGTCGAACCGGACCCCGCGCGCGGCAAGCGCGTCGATATTGGGAGTTTTCAGAAATGGGTGCCCAGCGCAGCCGAGATAGTCGAAGCGCAGCTGGTCGCACATAATGAAAAGGACGTTTTTGGCCATGTTGATTCCTCACCTGTCCCAAACTACACGAAAGCCGTGGTGGGTTGTTGCGCTGTCCGGCGAGGTGCCCGAGCGAGCCGCAATGCGGTAGCGATAGCAATAACTGCGATGGCACAAGAACGAGCCACCCTTGGACAGCTTGTAGCCTTTCATTTCGCTTAGGCGCTTCTTGACGACCTTCTTCAGCGACCGGATACGATAGCTATCCGAAGTCCACTCCCAGACGTTTCCGACCATATTGTAAAGACCATAGCCATTCGGCTGGAAGGAATGTGCAGGCGCCGTCGTGGCGTAACCATCCCGCGCTGTATTTAGCTCCGGAAATCGTCCCTGCCAAATATTGCAGGGCATGAAATCGCTGTCGTTTGGCGCGGCGTCTCCCCAGGGGAAGGGCACGTCACCCAGCCCGCCGCGTGCGGCGTGCTCCCATTCCGCCTCGGTTGGCAACCGGCCGCCGACCCAGTTGCAATAGGCTCGGGCATCGTTCCACGAAACGTGTACAACAGGATGATCGGGGTGGCAGACGTCTTCGGTGCCGGGCCCGTTCGGCACGGACCAGATTGCCCCATCGACGCGGCGCCACCATTCGATCGCGACTACGCCTTCGGTCGGGCCATGGCTTTCGGGCACCTGCGCCCAGAATACGAAGGACCAGCCAAACCTTTCGGCCTCGGTTACATATCCTGTCGCCGCAACGAAATCGGCGAATTCGGCATTGGTGACGGCAATCGCACCCATCGCAAAGTCATGCACCCGGACCCGACGTAGGGGGCTTTCGCCATCATCCGGAATCTGCGGTGCGTCGGTGCCCACAAGCGCAGTGCCACCCGGAATGACCACGGCATGTTCGGCCAGCCTTCTTTCGGTGGCGCGACCCGCGAACCGCGCGGCGGCGCGAGGTGAAGAACATTCGCGCGACGGGCTACAGCAGGCCTTGTCTGTCGTCAGACTATCACCCATGTCTTTTCACCTCCTCAAGCGTTTTGGCGCCCATCTGTATCATGTTATTTTCAAGATCCTGCTTCAGGACAAAATAGGCATGGTTGCCTCCCCTACTGCCAAGCGCTGCGACGGCATAGAGGAACCCACGGCCCAACAGACAGAAATCCGCTCCGCGCGACAACGCTCGCAATATGTCCAGCCCCCAGAGCACGCCGCTGTCAAACAGGACCGGCACCCGACCCGCCACTTTTTCCGCGATCTCGGGAAGCGCGTCAATCGACGCCCGCGCGGCATCGAACTGCCGTCCACCGTGGTTGGACACAATCACTCCGTCCACACCGCAATCGATGGCCTTTTCAGCTTCCTCCGTGCCCAGCAATCCCTTGACCACAAGGTTGCCCTGCCATTGCTGCCGCAGCCGGGTGACGGTGGTCCAGTCGGGCCGCCCATCGACGATCGTGCCTACCATCTTGGCGCTGTCAGCCATGGCGGAAGCGGGGAAATATTTTTCCAGCGTCCGGAACCTTGGTTGACCGTGCCGAAGGGTCTCCAGGGCCCAGACGGGCCGCTGCGCGACTCGCCAGAAGCTCAGCGGCGTGACCTTGGGAGGCACCGTCAGGCCCGCTGCCAGTTGGCGTTCGCGGCGACTTCCGACCGGGACGTCCAGCGTAACCACCAGGGTCCGGATGCCGGCCGCAGCGGCACGGGCCAGAATATCGTCTTCGATCTCGGGCTCTTTCAAGGGGTAGAGCTGGAACCAAGCATTCTCGCCAGCAGCCGTCGCCACCGCTTCAGGCGTCTCGTTGGCAACCATGCTGAGCGTATAGGGAAAGCCATTCTCCCGCGCTGCGCGGGCCAGGATGAGTTCGGCGCCCGGCCAGATGAGGCCCGACATCCCGACCGGAGAGGCGCCGAACGGCACGCTGTAGTGCTGTCCGAAAAGGCTGGTGTTGGTGTCGGGATGATAGCGGCCTTGCGCCACTTTAGGCGGCAGCAAGACCCGGTCCATTGCTGCGCGGTTCTCACCGACCAGCCGTTCCGCCCCGGTGCCGCTGGCCAAGTACTCCCAGGCAAAGAACGGCATCCGCCGTCGGGCGCGCGGAATCAGGTAGCTGAGAGCCGGGTATTTTGCTTCGTATGTCGCCATTTAACCTGCCTTCAGCATCACACCGGGGTTGAGCAGGCCGAGCGGATCGAAGACCTGTCTAATGCCTTGCATTAGGCCGAGTTGGGCGGAGTCTTTCCGCGCCGCCAGCGTTGCGACTTTGGTCCGCCCGATCCCGTGTTCCGCGCTGAAGGATCCGCCCAGCTCGGTTAGAATGTCGCCTACCCGCCTCCCGAACCCTTTGCTGTCCAGCGCGTCCCAGTCGTGCCCCTCGGCGGCGACCACCGCGTAATGGACGTTACCGTCTCCGAGATGCGCGACCAGAAGCGGACGCAGATGGGCCGTATCGGCCAGCGGTGCAACACGACCGACGAACTCGGCCACGCGCGCCAGCGGCAGAGAGACATCAAGCGTCAGGAAGTGCCCCTCAGCCTGAATGGTTTCCAGAACCGCCTCGCGCAGCGACCATAGGTCGATACGTTGCTGTTCGGAGGTGGCAAAGAAACCGTCGGTCACCAGTTCGGCTTCCATCAGGATTTCCACTGCCTCCAGCATCAACGCATCAAGCCTGACGGTACCGGTCTCGTCGGTCTCGGCATCCGAGGGCCGTGTCGAGGCCAGTTCAACGAGGATCCCGTGTTCGGGCAGATCGTCAAGCGGCGCGCGCAGGGCGCTGTGGTGGCGCAGGATGGCGCGTATTGATTCAGCGGGGAGCCATTCGAAAGCCTCCACCAGCCCGCCCGATGCATCCTGCAACGCGTTGAGAACATCCAGCGCCGCCTTCAAGTCGGGCACCGCCAGAAAGGCAGTGGAACGCGACTTGGGCGTCGGCGACAGTTTCAGCACGGCACCGGTGATGATGCCGAGGGTGCCTTCCGAACCAATCAGCAGGTTCTTGAGGTCATAGCCGGTATTGTCCTTGCGCAGCCCGGTCAGGCCATGAACGACCTCGCCGTTGGGCAGCACCGCTTCAACACCGAGACAGAGATCCCTGGCGTTGCCATAGCGAAGAACGTTGGAGCCGCCCGCATTGGTGGCCAAAGCGCCGCCGATCGTGGCAGACCCGCGGGCCCCGAACATTAGCGGATAGTCGAGCCCCTCGGGCGCCACTGCGTCCTGTACTCTTTGAATGACGGCGCCGGCATCGACGGTCACAGTGCGAGCCCGCGCATCGATGGACCGGATCCGGTTCATCCGTGTCAACGAAATCAAAAGACCGCCCTCCTCCTGTCCCGGCACGCTGCCGCCCGCGACCGAGGTGTTGCCGCCCTGCACGGTCACCGACACGCCTTGCGCGCCCGCCAGCTTGACTACGGCCGCCACCTCTGCGGTGCTGCCCGGTCTGACCACCGCGAGCGCCGTGCCGGTCCAATGCCCGGTCCAGTCGGTCAGGTATCCTTCGGCGTCGGACTCGGTCAACACATGCGCCGCGCCGACGATTTCGGAAAGCTGGTCTATCAGACCTGTCATCCCGGCCCCACTGGTGTTCTGTTTGGCCCGATGTCGTTCGGGCGCGATTGCAGATACCCCATCAACTCGTCCTGTAGGCTGGCACGGCGCGGGTCGTCGAACAGGTTTGTAATCTCGCTGGGGTCAGCGGCCAGATCGTACATCTCTCCTGCGCCGGACCGCAGGTCCATCGTCAGCTTGGCGTCCCGGGTGCGCACCGTGCGCAGCGACAGGGCAACGCCGACGCGGTTGGGCAACAGTTCCCATTCCATCATCGCGAAGGCGCGTGGCGCATCACCCTCCAATTGCGGGCGCAGGGACTGGCCGTGCTGTTCAAGCCCGGGCGCGACACCGGAATAGTCATAGAGCGTCGCGGCGATGTCGAGGGTCGAGACGGGCTCGGCCACCACCGCCCCGCTCCGGACACCAGGACCCTTAGCCAGAAACGGCACGCGCAACAGCCCCTCGTAGGGCATCGGGCCTTTCAGGATATGCCCGTGGTCGCCCAGCCAGTCACCGTGATCGGACGTGTAGATGACGATGGTGTTTTCGCCGAGGCCGGAGTCTTTCAGCAGGGTCATGATGCGCCCTACCTGTTCGTCGATGAAGGCGATCTGCCCGTAGGTGTTGGCGATGATCTCGCGCAGCTGATTGTCGGTCTGCGGCTCGATTCTGGAATAGTTCGACCTGACGGCAACCTCGGCCGCATCGCCCTCCGGTTTGTTCTCGACCGCGGCGCGATGCCACCATGGGCGATTGCCAAGATCGCGGGTTCGATGTTCGGGCAGGTCGACCTGGGCCGGGTCGTGCAGGCGGGACCACGGCTCGGGGCAGTCGAAGGGGTGATGAGGATCGACAAAACTGATCCAGGCGCAGAACGGCTTGTTCGTGTCGCGGCCGTGTCGCAGCCATTCCATCGCGCGGTCTGCTGTCCAGGGCGTGTAGTGCCAGTTCGTCGGCAATTGCGAATGCCACGTCTGGCCGGCGCCCTTGGTATCGCCGCGGCCGTCGCGATAAAGCTGCGCTTTCTCGGCTCCGTGCCCGTCGGCATGGAAAAAATGCTCGTAATGCAAACCCTCAGGCGGGGCCAGCGGCGGATGGTTGGACGGACCCGAAAGCATGAGTTCCACATGGCCAAATCCCATGTAAGGACCCGTCCATTCGGGGCCGAAATCGACCGAAGACAGGATCGACTCGGGTCGTCCGGTAGGCTCGCGCGCGTCATAGCTGGAAAAATGTGCCTTGCCGAAATAGCCGGTGTCATAACCCGCCCGGGCCAACGTCCCTGCAAAGCCCCGCTCGCCCGTATCCTCGTCAAGGTCTATCCCGTTGTCATGCACACCATGCGTCCGGCACAACTGTCCCGTCAGGATCGAGGCGCGCGCTGGCTGACAGACCGGCGCCGGGCAAATCGCTGCGGTAAAGCGCGTGCCGTCCCGCGCCATGCGGTCGAGGTTCGGCGTGCGAACTGCGCGGCCTTCGACGCCAAGGCAATCGCCGCGATGCTGGTCGGCGGTTATGATCAGGAAATTGGGCTGGGCCACTGGACGCCTCCTCAGTAGGAAATCATGACGGGAATGGTGGCATTAGCGAGCACATGGCGAGTCAGACCACCGAGCAGTTCCTCGCGGAAGATGCCCTGCTCGTAGACGCCCATAAACAGAACGCCCGCATCGACCTTGTCGCAATAGGCCAAGAGCTCTTCGCCGAAATGGCGGCTGCCGCCGGGCAAGCGGATCCGGTCCGCCCTGACCCCGTGACGCGCCAAGAGATCGACCGCGCCAATGCTGTTGGCGGGCTTGTGCATCCTGTCCCCGGAACTGACGATGTCCACCTGGGACTTGGTTTCGAGATAGAGCATCGCGTCGTGGATCACCCGCGAGGCGGCCTTGCGCCCGTCGAACGCGACGACCGCGCGCTTGTCCAGACTGGCCGGGTCAAAGGGCGAGGGCACTACGAGGATCGGGCGGCCGCTTTTCAGCGCTACCCGTTCAGGGTGCAGATCGATTGCTGGATCTGATTTGCGGGCATTCGGACCCATGATCGCCACGTCGTACATCACGACGTATTTGGCGAGCGTATCGTCCGGCTCACCGCTCAGCGCCAGCCAATGCAGCTTGTTCGGCGGCACCCGACCCTCGGCGTCGATACGAAAGCCCTTTTCCACCATCTCTTCCTTTTGGCGAATGCCATCGTCCATGATTGTGCGCACATTGCCCGGCACCCAGTTTTCAGCCGTGAACCGGTCACGGTGACCATAGTGCACAAGCATGCCAGTCAGATGCGCGTCGTATTTTGCCTGCATCAGAAAGGCTGCTTCAACAGCGCCACTGGAACCTGTGCTCTTGTTAACGGCAACGAGGATATTTTTAACAGCCATCAGGCATCCCTTTCTGCTTCGACGGCCTTGTTGGCCTCGGTTTTTTTGGATCGAGAGAAGAAGATAACAACGGCAACCGATAAGGCGAGGAAGAGCAGCGACGTTGGGCTCTTGAACAGGAACCATGGATCGCCCCCCGAGACAGCGAAGGCTTGCCGTAACCCTTGTTCGAGGTTGCTTGCCAGTATGAAAGCAATAACGAAGGGTAGCGTCGGGATCCTCAGCTTACGCAGGAGATAACCCAGGACGGCGAAGGCCAGCGCGAAGTAGACGGCAGTGAAACTGGTTTCTTGGGCATAGATCGCCGTAAGGGTCAGCAACAATACCATCGGCAGAAGCACCTGGCTTGGTATCTTCGACATTATACCGCAAGCTGCCATGATTCGACCGCCGATCACCCAGTTGAACAGATTGGCTATCATCATCGCGGTGAAGAGACCGAAGGCGATCACCAGTTCCGGGTTCACCTCTGATGTCGTGAACCGAAAGACAGTCGGCCCAGGATTGAAACCGCCTATCGATTCTGCGGCAAGTATGATAAAGACCGCTCCGACATTGCCGGGGATGCCGAGTGAGAGAACAGGAATTAGGTTGGAGCCGGACACCGCGCTATTCGCCGCTTCGGTAGAGGCTATGCCTTCGGGCGTGCCTTGGCCGAATTTTACTGGGCCCTTGTGAATCTTTTGGCCTGTGGCATAGCCGAGCGTCGCCGCCAGAGTCGAACCGATGCCCGGCAGGGCGCCGATGATTGTTCCGACGAGAGCCGAGATACCGATGAAGGGCATCAATGCCTTACACTCTTTCCAGCTTAGGCGATTGTCGCTGGACTGGGCCACCTCCTCAGCCTGTACTTGCGAGCGCTGCTCGCGCCAGAGATTCTCAAAAGCGACCAGTACTTCGCCGAGGATCAGCACACCCATGACGGCGGCGATCAGCGGAACGCCAGATGCCAGGACCTCAGTACCCAGCGAAAGGCGGGAATAAAAATCCTCGCCGGTACCGATTGATGCGACCAGCAACCCCAGAAAGGCAGCAATCATGCCTTTCATGGGCGACACGCCGACCACGGCCGAAATGAACGCCATAGAGAGAATGATGAGCGCTGCCTTTTCGCCGAAGCCCAGATAGGCTTCTACAATGATCGCGAGAAACGGTGCGCAGGTGAAGAGCACGAGATCAGAAAACGTGTCTCCGGACACCGAGGCGAAATGTGCGGTCCTGAGAGCTTTGCCAGCTTGGCCCTTTCGCGCCATCGGATAACCGTCGAGCGTGGTCATCATCGCATCCGGCGTACCGGGTGTATTGAACAGAATTGCCGGTACGGCGCCGCCGACCGTTGCGCCTTTCATCACGCCGACGAGAAAACCCAGTACCGGCAACAGCGCGTCCGGTGTGAAGCCGAAGATCGACAACAAAATCGGTAAGGAAACTGCCATCAGGAAAGGTCCGGCCAGTCCGGGTGTAGCACCGCCGACGACGCCCAGGAGGAAGCCGCCAAACACCATCAGGACAGTCAGGGGGATGTCGAAGCCGAAGATCTCGAACGCGACGGGCCCGGCAAAGACGGCCAGCACACCGGCCCAGACATATTCCAACGGGGACATTAGAAATCTCCATTCGGCGGTAAGAGGATGGTGTCGAAAGGCACGTCGAAGATGAGGATAAGTCCCAGCACGGCGAGAACCGAGCTGATGAAGCGCACCCAGCTAAGCCGGCCTTCAATCAGCGAAGTCAGGCCAAAGACGAGGGTGAACCCGCCGAGCACGAAACCGATGTACTTCCAGGGAAATGTTGACCTCATCTGGCGGTAGGTCGCAGCTTCGTCACCCGAGGGTCCGAGCAGCGCCAAGGCCAGCGGACCGGCCCAGTACATCAGGATGAGCGACAGAGCCACGAGACCACCGAACACCACGAAGAACACCAGGGTCAGGCGGTCGAACGGCGGATCGACATCTGCATCCTGCTGCCGGCGCAGCTGCAGGACGAGGTGAACCGACGAAAACAGCAAGATCCCGCAACCGGCGACTGTCGGCAGCATCGCGTCACCGATGGAAAGCTGCCGGCGGAATTCATAGATGGCGGCGGTATCACTGTCGAGCGGAGCCCAGACGAACGCGGTCAGCGCAGCAAGGACAGCAAAGACCAAGGCGAGCCAGATTTCGACCTTGCGTGAAAGCATCACGGTTTCTCCAGGTGGTTGGGGATGGGCCGACCTTTAGGTCGGCCGCACAGAGCAGGATTACTCGGCCGAGGCGTCGAGCAGCCCGGAGGCAGCATCGTAACTTTCCTGCATGAGCGCCTCCAACTCGGCGCCTTGCACCACGACCGGTCCGGCGAAAGCCTTGTTCGTGAATTGCGCCAGCTTGCTCTCCGGGTCGTTCAGGATTTCGGCGATGTGGTGCTGCCAGGTTTCACGCGCCTCTTCGGGGATGCCCGCGGGCGCAACGACGATAAATTTCACACCAAAATCGTAGGGAAGATTGAAATCCTGCACCTGCGGCGCATCGGGCTGCATCAGAAGCGGCTCGGTTTCGGCACTGGCAAGATTGGTGATCTCGCCCGCCTTCACCGCTGCGGTCTGCGCGCCGGCAGACCAGCCGATATCGACGTCATCGGCCACCACGGCATTCAGACTGGCCTTGCCGCCGCCCGTCATGACCGTGGTGAAGTCGATCCCGTTGTTCTTACCCAGAACATAGGTGGCGTCGGCCAGCCGCTGACTCATAGCTCCAACAGTGATCCTTTCTCCGGCCTTGGCCGCCTTGATCACGTCCGCCAGCGTTTCCCAGCCTCGCGAACGCTTGGCAATGACCCCCATCTGTGTGCCCGCGAGGGTCGAGAGATAGGTGAAATCGTCAAGCTGGTAGGGGGGGTTCGGCATCGCTTGAATAGCGTAGGTCGTAGCCTCGGATACGGTCACGCCGATCGAATGGCCATCGGCAGGTTCGCCTTTTAGAGCAGTCGCCATGGTTAGACCGCCCTTTCCTTCGGCATTTTCAGGAATGATTTCCCAACCGTAGCGTGTATTGATTTCTTCTGCCAGCAGGCGGCCGAGAGTATCAGCCCCGCCGCCGGCGGCAAAGGCAATCATCATCTTGACCGGACCTTGTGGCTCCCAGCCCTCCGCTTGGGTGCCTGTGGCCATTGTAGTAACGACGAGTGCGATAGCGGCGCTCTTAATCTTCGCGAATTTCATGGTTTCCTCCTCCTTGTTCGCATTGGTCTTTTTTAGGTCACGGGGACAGGCGTAGCGCCTGATGGTCCGGTGTGATAAGCTTTTTCCGGACCACCGAACCGCGCGACCAGCTTGTCCTGATCCGCCTTGGCTCGGGCATCGACACTGGCGGGATCGCAGATTGCGTGCAAAGCATTACGCATGCGGTGCTCCTGCCTGGCATAAGCCGGATCCCCCGCCAGGTTGCGCCGTTCCAACGGATCGCTTTCGAGATCGAAAAGCTCTGGGGCATAGCCGACGTATTCGTGATATTTCCAGCGTGCATCTGCGACCATGAAGCCACCGCTCGGGGAATTTGCCGCGTGGTACTCGGAAAAGACCACGCGCGCGGGATCGTCGGCTGAGCTTGCAATGTCCGTCAGCGATCGCCCCGACCATGCGCGGTCTGGCGGCAGGTCGAAGACCTGCGTGATCGTCGGCAAAATATCCATCAACGACACCGGCGTTTGCACTTCCCTGCCAGATACAACGCCCGGACCAGCTACGATTAATGGCACTTGCGTTGATTCACGGTAGAGCAAAGATTTCCCCCACCGTCCGCGCATACCGAGATTTTCTCCGTGATCCGAAGTAAAGATGATCAACGTATCTTCGGACTGCCTTGAGGCATTGAGCGCGTCGAGTACCTTGCCGATCTGGTCGTCGACAAAGGTGCAAAGTGCATAATACGCCGCGATCGCCTCGCGCCGACGCTGATCGCTCCCCAACTCCGTGTCGCTGTCCTCGATATCGTTCATCCGTGCGACCCAGGGATGCGCTTCGTAACCATCGATCCCGGGGCGCACCGGGGGCAGCGACATGTCGTTAACCGGATACAAGTCCAGGTATTCCTGCGGCACAGTCAGCGGAAAGTGCGGCGCCACGAAGCTCACAAAGGCGGCCCAAGGCGCAGTCACCCGGACGGGTTGTCGCAACCAGTCAACGGCCGCATCGGCAACAGCCCTATCAAATTGGTTATACTTCGACAATCCGGCACCTATCCGACCCAGCATGCCGCCACCCTTGTTCTCCTTGGGAAGGGGATTGCGCACCGAACCCCAGACCTGGCCAATGCCGTTCAAGATATGAATTGGCAGGATCTGGCGATCGAATCCCGTACTATCGTCGGCATTGCGGTAGTGTAGCTTGCCGATGCTGGTGACGGATACCCCGCCGGCCTGCAGGGCGTGACCCCAGCTTGGAATGGCTCCGTCATAAGCCAATGCGTTGTCCCAATAGCCGCTTTGATGCGGGTAGCGTCCGGTCGCAATCGCGGCGCGCGCCGGCACGCAGATCGGACTGGGGGTATAAGCATTGCGAAAGACCGAGCCTCGCGCCGCGAGCCGATCAAGGTTCGGCGTTTTGACATGGCGGTGACCCAGGATCGATAACGCGCGGGCCTGATGTTCGTCGGCCATGATGAACAAAAGGTTTTTTGGCGTAGTCATCACTTTTCCATAAGTCCCGATATTGGTGCTTCTTCTTCAACTACCCAAATGGTAGCATGTCTAAATGTCTCACGCAACGTTAATGTTGCAAACTCAACAAGGATGAGGAATGCAATTTTCCGCCAAGACACTCGCAGAACAACTGGAGCGCGTTCGAACCCTTGAATCCAGATTGACCTTCCGGCTCTCCGTGCTCAGCAAACTGCTGGATCAACAGGCGCAAACGATGCTGGACGGAACAGGGATCAACTTGACCGGCTACCGGATTCTCAATGTCGTCAACACGATCGGCAATACGTCGATCTCTGATATCAGCCGATTTTGCGGCATAGATCGAGCACAGGTCAGCCGAAGCGCAAGCGAGCTTGAAAAGCAAGGGTTGGTGAAATTCGAGAAGGATGCCGTCAGCAAGCGCAAAAAGCTGGTTGGGATTTCGACCGACGGCCGCGCGCTCCTTGAAGCAGTCAAACCCGCGTTCGTCGAGAGGAACAAGAAACTGGATGAACTACTTGGTACCGAGAGAAAAGCCGCGGTCACCGAAGCCATCAATCTGATGACAGATCATGTTCTTCGTTGATGGGAAAAGATTCCAGCCGGTTTTCGTCACATTTCCATAACCATCAGGTTATCGCCAACCACGATTTCGCACAGGAAGCATCTTACCTGTCAGATATGTCACCTTCCGGATTCCCCCTTTACCTCCGCCGGCGCCCCGCGGTCTGGATGGGTTTCAGAAAAGGCCGGGTGCTTAAGGCACCGCGCCTGAATATCCGCGATGCGCGGCCAATTCGAAATCTCAAGCCCCGCCCGCTGCGCGTTGCGGGCTTGGGGCACGAGGCAGCAATCGACCATGCTCGGGGTATCGCCATAGCCGAAGGCACCCATGTCGGGATGGTCGAGTTGCACCTCAAAAGCGTCCAGTCCGCGCCGGAGGTAACGATGCATCCACTCGGTCACATCGCCACCACCAGAGGCATCCCGCGCAACATCCATATTGGTCACCACATGGGTTTCCATCGCGATAATATGCGACAGCATCCGAACCCGCGCCCGAGCTGCGGCATCCTTAGGCAATAAGCGCGGCCCGTCTCGTGTCTCCTCAATGTATTCCAGAATCGCGAGGGACTGCGGGATGGTCAGGCCGTCGATTTCCAGCACGGGCACCGTGCCCTGTGGGTTGAGCGCCATGAAGGCCGGCGTGCGATGCGGCTTGCCGATGATCTCGTGCATCCGGGTGGCGTGGTCGATGCCTTTGAGCCGAAGCCCCGCCCTGACCCGCCACGCGGCCGAGGATTGCCAGCTGTCATGGAGGATTGGTGTCGACGCTGAACACATAGGCCTTACCCTGATACCGCGACGAGGGTGTCTGCGGTCAGCTGGCCATCGATCACCATCACATCGTGGTGCCCGTCGATGTCCACCACCGTGAAGTCCTCTCTCGCCGCGATGTCCGCTCGGAATTTTTTGAAAAGCGGGTTCGGATTCCGCGCCGCCTTGATGAAGGTCCGCGGCATGCCTCGGGCAAAAGGATCGCCGGTGACCGAGTCAAGGAAGGTGCGCGGTGGATGCGGCACAAGCCGGGGTTCGGCAAAGTCGGCCAGTTCTCCGGACAGCCCCCACATGTCCCCCCAGGCCTCCTTGGGGCGCACCGGCAGCAACTCGTTGGCGTTCGCTGCCTGCTGCATTCCCGCGCGAACTTCATCGGGAACAAAACTGGCTAAGCCTTGGCTATCGCCAGGAACCAGAGCGTCGAAATAGACCGCGTGAGCGATACGACTTTCACCCTGCCCCAAAAGGTCGGACAGGATACAACCGGCATAGGAATGCGCGACCAGGACGACTTCTTTAAGATCGTGCATGAACAGGTGATCCCTGATTGCTGTGGCATGGTCCGCCAAGCCGATGTTGGCGCTTGCCTCCGCACGCCTATCCCCCATTCCGGGAAGATCAGGTGCAGTCACGAAATGTCCCATCGCCCGCAGGGCTGCGACAGTTGGCCCCCAGGCCCAGCCGCCATGCCATGCCCCGTGGACAAGGCAGAACGTCTTGGGATTTTGTACCTGAGCCTTGATCTGGCGCGGTGCAGCCAGTGCAGCCCCGCTAATCACAGTGGCCGAAAGGGCCGCGCGACGAGTGAATTTCATTCTTCTCTCCCTGTTAATAGATATCGGTATTCAGAATGCACCTACACCGCCAACCCGAACCGCCTGGCCTTCTACCGCAACCGGAATCCTGTCCAGACATTCTCCGATGCCCAGCCCTTCAACACCTTCGCCGGTTGAAACCGAGAAACCTGCCGCATGGTTGGTACATCGCAATATGGTCTTGTCGGCCGAGATCAGCCTGTCGCCCTGGTGATCGAGCGGAAGGTATTGGTGCGGGCACGCATTGACATAGGCACGCACGTCATAGCCAAGCCGGACGACAAGTATGGGATAGCCATTGAGGTCGAGGCAAAGGGTGTTGCCGTCCGGAATCTCGGACAGGGCACAAATCCGGGTTCCTTCCAGGGGCGCGCCTCGATAGCTCTTCCACGCCTCGCTCATTTCAGGTCTCCGAAGCGGACGGCAGGCAGAATGGTGCCATCGCAGGGACCGAAGCCGACGCGACAATCGCCCTCACACCAGCCGGTACTGGTCACCGTGTCGCCGCCGGCGGAGAAAGTGCAGGAGCCGCCGTCGACATCAGTTGGGTCGCGGCCGTTCCATCCCAGTTCCAGCATCGAACCGCTCTCGTCCACCATTGGGGCCGAGCGGAAATGCGGTAAATCGAGACGCAGCATATCCAAGATAGGCTGGGCCGGGGGCCGCATCCGGCAGAGCCAGAAGCGCTCGTTAGAGACTCGCGGCGCTGTGAAGGGCGAGCTGCTGAGTTGCTCGGCCTTAGATCCGTAAGTGCAGCGCTGCGATCTGTTCTGCTCGCTTGGCAGCGCCGCCCCAATAGCCTCGGTTATGACGTCTTTGCCAAAGCCGGGCACGTAGCCCGCATTGTACTGCACCCGGCCCTTGGCAACGACGAAATCGCTTTGTGGCTTATTCATCACCCTTACTCCGCTTTCAGGACTCCGCGCTGAATCTGGTCTTCTTCGATCGACTCAAACAACGCCTTGAAGTTGCCCTCGCCGAACCCGTCGTCGCCCTTTCGCTGGATGAATTCGAAGAAGATCGGCCCGATCACCGTCTTAGAAAAAATTTGCAACAGAATGCGCGTCATACCGCCCTTAACCACGCCTTCGCCGTCAATTAGGATGCCATGCTTTTTCATCCGGTCGAGCGGCTCGTCGTGCCCCTGCACACGGTCATAGCTCTTATCGTAGTAGATTTCCGGCGGCGGCGGCATGAAGTGGATGCCGTTCGCCCCAATCAAATCGGTAGAGGCATAGATGTCTTCCGATGCAACCGCGATGTGTTGTATGCCTTCGCCATTGTATTCCTTCAGGTATTCCTCAATCTGACTTTTATCGTCCGAACTCTCGTTGATCGGGATACGGATCTTGCCACAGGGCGAGGTCAGCGCGCGGCTGGTCAGCCCGGTAATCTTACCCTTGATGTCGAAAAACCTGATCTCGCGGAAATTGAACGCCGTGGCATAGAACTTGTACCACGTTTCCATGTTGCCCTGCATCACGTTGTGGGTCAGGTGGTCAATATAGTAGAAGCCGGCGCCTTCGGGCTTCGGGTCGCGGTCGCCTATCCACTCAAAGTCGGCGTCATAAGGGCTTTTGCCCCCATCGTAATCTTCGATGAAGTAAAGCAATGAGCCTCCGATACCGACAACGGCAGGCGCGTCGATGGATTTGCCGTCGCCGGTATATTCTTCGGCACCATAGTCAAGTGCGCAGTCAAGGGCGTGCTTCGCATCGACAACGCGCCATGCCATTGCGGGGGCGCACGGACCGTGATCCTTCACGAATTGCGCAGCGTGGCCGTCGAGGTCGCGGTTGACGATGTAGTTCACGTTGCCCTGGCGATAAACCGAAATGTCCTTGGTCTTGTGATGGGCGACTTCAACATAGCCCATTTTGTTGAACAGGTCTTCGAGTAAACCAGGTTCGGGGTGCGCGAACTCGACAAATTCAAAACCATCGGTTCCGGCAATATTGAGTTCGTCGATCTTGGCTTTCGGTGCGTCGTGCGGAAACGGTCCCATTGGACTCTCCTGCTGTCTGCTGCGTGGATTCCGTGCCCTCCCCACGCTGTTCAAGCATTCCCCGGCCCGCGGGGCGCCGGGTCATCGTGCCTCCAGCGCAAAACGTATTTGCATCAATAGTGATGCAATGTCAACATTATTATTGACCTTGAGGTGCGAGATTGAGATAGAGCATGGCATTAAATCCACGTGAGGCCACGATGACACCAGCGCTTAAGAGAACGCTCCGCCGCCTGTCGCCGATCCGTTCTTGGTTCAAGGACGTTTCGCGGGAAGGGCTGCGCGACGACGCTCTGGCTGGCCTGACCAATGCAGCCATCGTGCTGCCGCAAGGCGTCGCCTTTGCAATCATCGCTGGGCTACCGCCAGAATACGGCCTTTTCACTGCCATCGTCGTATGCGCCGTGGCAGCCCTGTGGGGAGCGTCCATGGTAATGGTGTCCGGACCGACGACAGCCATCTCGGCCGTGCTCTTTGCGACTCTGTCGCAATTTGAATCGGCGGGCACCGAACAATTCATCGCATTGGCACTGATCCTGACGCTGATGGTCGGCAGCCTGCAACTTCTGGCCGGCTTGGCCGGGCTTGGCGGGTTTATTGCCTTCGTTTCTCATTCTGTGATCATCGGCTTCACGGCGGCAGCAGCCCTGCTCATCGCAACATCGCAGCTGGCAGGCGCTCTGGGACTTGTAACAGCAGGCGGTGGGGGGGCGTTCGAAAGACTCGAACGGGTCGCGGCACACATCGGCGAGACCAACGGCGCTGCCCTTGTCGTATCACTGGTCACTCTCGCCACCATTCTTGTGGTCGCGAGAATCGATAAACGCATACCTGCATACATCCTTGCGCTTGGGACAGGAAGCGTTGCGGCTTGGCTGCTTGGCGGACAATCAGCCGGGCTGCATCTTTTTGAACCTCTGGCGAGCGTTGTTCCGGCGGTCACCGTGCCGAATCTGTCGCTTTCTGTCATGGGTCAACTCTTCCCCGGCGCGGTGGCGGTCGCCTTTGTCGGTCTGCTGGAGGCCATATCCATCGGCAAAGCATTCGCACTGCGGCGAGGCGAGCGCTACGATTCCAACCAAGAGATCGTCGGGCAGGGCCTATCCAACATCGCAGGCTCGTTCTTACAATCGTATGCAGGGTCCGGATCCTTCACCCGGTCCGGCCTGAACGCCGAAAGCGGCGCCCGCACCCCGATGGCCGCCCTGTTCGCCGCAGGCTTCCTTCTGGCGGGCTTGTTTCTGGTGGCGCCACTGGTGCGTTTCGTTCCGGTGCCCGCCATGGCCTCGATTATCCTCTATGTCGCGTGGAAGCTGGTGAATACCGCCGAGATACGCCACATCGTGACCTCCAGCCGAAGCGAGACGCTGATCCTCCTGGCGACCTTTCTGACAGGCGTCCTGTCCGAACTCGACTTCGCGATCCTCGTCGGCGTGCTGGTGTCGTTGGCAGTCTTCATTAACAAGAGCGCCCATCCGTCGATCGGCGTTGGTGCACCGATGGAAAGAAATGGCCGCAGGGTGTTCCGGAACGTCTATGCCTATGATCTCAAGGAATGTCCGCAGATCGCGAACCTCAGGATCGAAGGACCACTGTTCTTTGGCTCTGTCGAACATGTCGACGAAAGATTTCGCGAAATCGAAGATCGGTTCGGGCAAAAGCGTGGCACCGTTCTGAACCTGAAGGGTGTTGGAAAGATCGACCTGACCGGCGCCGATTTCATCATCAACGAATGCCGCACAGCGCGGAAAAGAGGACAGGATTATCACCTCATCGCCTCGCACAAATCCTCACGCGACGCCCTGCGTCGGTTGCAAGTAATCGACGCCGTCGGCGAGGATCATATCCATTTCACGAAGTCGGACGCGATCCGGCAGGCGGTCGAAAAGGCCGACCACGACATCTGCCGTGCCTGCAAGGCTCGAATTTTCCATGAATGCTCGGGTAAGCCGGGCCCTGAGGCAGAGGACGGCGCAGGCTGATCACCAAGAACCATGACGCGCGAGCCCTCAACGAAACAACACCGACTTATAATGACAATGCCTCTAAATCCGTAAGCTAAACTGAAACTCGCAAGTCACTTTAGGTTTTCTTCAAACACCAAACCGATGCATTTCATTCTGTTTACCGTTGGCCTCGCGGCGCGCTGGCTTAGTTTTCAATCTTACTTCAGATGAAGTTCGGCTTCTTAACCCCAGCAGAATCGCCGAATACACCCGGCGAACGAACGTTTCCCCAAATTGACCGACCCAATCGAGGACCGACCAGAACCTCGGCTTTGAAGGCCCGCGTTGGCGGTTTCTCGAGCTCCCCGCTTCTGAGCGGCGAAACCACACTATTCGCAGCTTCCGTTGAAACTTAATGCTGAAATCGATTTTTGAGAATTTTGAAAATCGTCCCCCGAAAGTCTGATTGCGTCCCTTTACGCCCCCCCAAATTTGACCGGTTGAGGACTTCAGTCTACCACTTTTCTCCCGAACGCGCCGTATGTGAGTTTTTCAACATAATCGGCACTGAGCTGCCGTTCGCGAGGGATCGCAATGTCGTAATGCAACATCCATAAAGCCGATCTCTTCTTGTTTGGAATCGATTTGCCCTTCGGTTCATTGATTGCACCGCCGCTGAACAGTTCGTTCCTTCTTGGGTAATCTCTTTAACTGGCCGCTCAGACTTCCCCCGTTTGCTCGTCCAAAACACCCTGCAACCGGGTTAACAGGTCGTCCAATTGCTGTCGGTCTTCCGCGTTGAAGGTTTTCAGTACCACCGTCTCAAAGGCCAAAGCCTCAGGCACGATCTGTTGGAAGACCTCCAATCCCTTGTCGGTCACTTCGATTTCAACCAAACGATGATCCCGGTCGCTGGTCGACTTGGCAAGAAGGCTTGCTTTCTCAAGCTTTGACACGGCCCGACTGACGCTCGGCTTGTCGAGCGAGACACTATCATGGATTTCGCGCACCGACATTTTCTCACAATGCACCACATGCGCCAGTACCCGCCATTCCGGCGTCGAGAGACCGTAAGGGTCCCCGTAGACCTTTGACAACTTCTTGCTCATCTGGGTGGCCAATACAGACAATCTGTAGGGCAAAAAATCTGACAGACTGAAGTCATCCGATGCCATATGTGCCTGCCCTTCTTCGGTCGTTGCAAATGAAATGTTCTTGACGAATTGTCCCACAACCGCCTATTCGTTGCAAGTGTAACGATTCACATACGGCGAGTCGGGTCGGGTTTTTGGCCCGAGCGCTGCAGCATCGAGTGAAGGGAAAAACTATGACTGACACTGGCAAAAGCTCTCTGATCCAAGCCAATGGGGAGACTATCACCCCCGGCTATATGCCCGGTTTCGGCAATGATTTCGAAACCGAAGCGCTCCCCGGTGCTCTGCCCCAGGGCATGAACAGTCCGCAAAAATGCAACTATGGTCTTTATGGCGAGCAGCTATCCGGTACGGCATTCACCGATGTGCGGCCAGAGCGCACTTGGTGCTATCGCATCCGGCCTTCGGTCAAACACAGCCACCGCTACGAAAAGATCGACCTGCCCTATTTCCGCTCGGCGCCCGATATTCACCCCGAGGTAACCAGCCTTGGCCAATACCGCTGGGACCCGGTGCCCCATACGCACACGCCTCTGACTTGGCTGACCGGCATGCGCACCATGACCACGGCGGGCGATGTGCATACCCAAGTGGGCATGGCCACACATATCTATCTGGTGACCGAGTCCATGCAGGACGCCTATTTCTTTTCCGCCGACAGCGAGATGCTCGTCGTCCCCCAAGAGGGTCGCTTGCGGTTTGCGACCGAGCTTGGCATCATTGATATCGAGCCCAAGGAAATCGCCATCCTGCCGCGCGGCCTTGTCTATCGTGTCGAGATCCTCGACGGTCCTGCGCGCGGGTTTGTTTGCGAAAACTACGGCCAGAAGTTTGAACTTCCCGGCCGTGGCCCAATCGGGGCGAATTGCATGGCCAATCCGCGTGATTTCAAGGCGCCGGTGGCGGCCTATGAAGACCGCGAAGTGCCCTCCACTGTTACCGTGAAATGGTGCGGGCAGTTCCATGAGACAAAGATCGGTCAAAGCCCGCTCGATGTGGTCGCTTGGCACGGCAATTATGCCCCCTACAAATACGACCTGCGCAATTACTGCCCGGTCGGCGCGATCCTCTTTGACCATCCCGACCCGTCGATCTTTACGGTGTTGACTGCGCCCTCGGGCCAAGAAGGCACGGCAAACATTGATTTCGTTCTGTTCCGCGAGCGCTGGATGGTGGCCGAAAACACCTTCCGCCCGCCGTGGTATCACAAGAACATCATGTCAGAGCTGATGGGCAATATCTATGGCGAGTACGATGCCAAACCACAGGGTTTCATGCCGGGCGGGGTGAGCCTCCACAATATGATGCTGCCGCATGGGCCGGACCGGAACGCCTTCGAGAAAGCCTCAAACGCCAATCTCGGGCCAGAGAAGTTGGACAATACCATGTCCTTCATGTTCGAAACCCGCTTTCCGCAGCAGCTGACCCAGTTTGCCGGGAAAGAGGCACCGCTTCAGGACGATTACATCGACTGCTGGGCGGATATGGAAAAGAAGTTCGACGGCACGCCGGGTAAGAAGTAACCGCGATGCTCACGCTTTATTCCTACTGGCGCTCGACCACCTCCTACCGCGTGCGGGTGGCGCTGAACCTCAAAGGGCTGCCCTATCAGGTGGTTCCGGTCGATCTCGTCGCCGGGGAGCAACGCGCCTCGGACTATGTTGCCAAGAACCCCATCAAGGGGGTGCCGACCTTGCTTCTGGAGGACGGCAGGGCATTGACCCAATCGTTGGCGATCATTTCCTATCTGGACGATATCGCGCCTGATCCTGCCCT
The DNA here is from genome assembly GCF_032922545.1 of Sulfitobacter sp. LC.270.F.C4. NCBI lineage: Bacteria > Pseudomonadati > Pseudomonadota > Alphaproteobacteria > Rhodobacterales > Roseobacteraceae > Sulfitobacter > Sulfitobacter sp. LC.270.F.C4. The sequence continues at coordinate 3,264,170 of NZ_CP136692.1, forward strand.
TCTGCCTGAGCCTGCGTTTGGGCGGGCTCAGGTACTGGCCGCCGCACAGGTGATTGCGACGGACATTCATCCGATCAACAACCTCAAAGTGGTTGGCCATCTAAAAACCCAACACGGGCTGAACGCCGATGAGGGGACAGCCTGGATGCGCCATTGGATGACCGAAGGGCTGCACGCCTATCAAGCGCTATTGCCGGAAGGCTCAAGATTCAGCTTTGCGGATATTCCCCTGCTTTGCGATCTTTGCCTTATCCCGCAGCTCTACAACGCCCATCGCTGGGGGGTCGATATGACCCCCTTCGCGCGGCTGCTCGAAATCGAACAGCAGGCCCTGCGCCTTCCGGCCTTTGACGCCGCGCGCCCCGAAAATCAGCCAGACGCCAAATGAAGGACACGATATGACACAACTGATGCGCTCATGGGTCGAAAGCGCCAATACGGCCGAGACCAACTTTCCCCTGAACAACCTGCCCTACGGCGCGTTCAATGGCGCTGGCAGCGATCTGCACGCCGGCGTCGCCATCGGGGATCAAATTCTCGACGTGACTGCCTTGGAAGAGGCCGGTCTGCTCAATCTGCCTGCCAAGGCGGTTTTTGCTCGTGGCACTTGGAACGACTTCATGGCGCTCGGCGCGGACGTCTGGCGAAGCTTTCGCGCCTATCTGACCTCCGCTTTGGCAGAAGGAAGCTCTCACCAAGCCACGTTGCAAGCGCATCTGGTGCCGATGGCGGATGCGGTACTGGAAATGCCCTTCACTGTCACCGAATTCACCGACTTCTATGCAGGTCGGCATCATGCGTTCAACGTGGGTTCCCTGTTCCGCGATCCGGCCAATGCGCTGCCGCCGAACTGGCTGCATATCCCCATCGGTTATAATGGCCGCGCGTCGTCTGTGGTGGTCAGCGGCACCGATGTGACCCGCCCCAATGGACAGTTGAAAGCGCCCGACGCGGAGATGCCGGTGTTCGCGCCATCTAAACGCTTTGATCTGGAGCTTGAGATGGGCGCCATCGTCGGCAGACCGTCAAAGGGCCGTGTAAGCGTGCAAGAGGCGGATAACATGATCTTCGGCTATGTCCTGCTCAACGATTGGTCTGCACGCGACATTCAGGCGTGGGAATACCAGCCGCTCGGGCCATTTCAGGCCAAGGCGACGGCGACCACCATCAGCCCCTGGATCGTGACCAAAGACGCGCTGGAGCCCTTCCGCGCCTCCACCCCGCCGCGTGAAAAAGAGCTTCTGCCCTATCTCCAAGAACCCGGCCCGATGCTCTATGACATCGACCTCGAAGTTGCTCTCGCGCCCGAAGGCAAGTCCGAGACGATCCTGTCGCGCACCAATTTCAACGTCATGTATTACTCAGCGGCGCAGCAACTCACCCACCATACCACCAGCGGCTGCCCGATGCGCGTGGGCGACCTGCTCGGCTCCGGCACGATCTCAGGTCCTGAAAAGGAAAACCGGGGCAGCCTCTTGGAACTCAGCTGGGGCGGAAAGGAACCTCTCACGCTCGATACAGGCGAGACACGGACCTTCCTCGAAGACGGCGACACGCTCACCCTGCGCGGCGCGGCGAAGGGTGATGGTTATAGAGTCGGCTTCGGTGATTGTGTCGGTACGGTGCGGCCTGCGCCTGCGGTCGATTGACCTGTATATAGCCCCTAAACCGGGACCAAAACTATCGGCGGCGCCATATTGGCGTCGTCGCCAGTCACCTAAAGGCCATATGTGACTGTGGTCAGGCATCGTTGGGGGCCCTACGGATATACTCAACGATCTCATGTGCGCCGCAGTGATGGCGGTGGCGAAGCCATCAGGGCAAATCTTTAGTTCCGAGCAACCGTGCTTCCCCCACCCCGATCAGTCTTTGGCATACTGGTCTGAAATTCCTTTATGAGTCAATGCCTTACAGAAGTCGCTCCAGTTTTGTTGCTTTTTTAGACATTTTTTGCTTCTGCAAATCCCAGTTCGACCAATTTCCTCCTTGAGCCGGGCGTCCTTGTGTTGGGGCCCGGAACAGAAAAGGAGCGAAGAATTTGGAATACCCCCTTGATGAAACGGGCTTTGATTGGAGCCAAACATGCGATGGCAGTTCGCTGGCAGAGGTGATTGCAACTGCAGCCAACGCGGACCCGGACGCCCTGCTGCCCGCCCGCCCCGTAACCGGGCGCAAGCCAGCTGTCGGCGCTCGGAAGCACTTCTCCTGCTCCTTTGTATATGGGCCGGATGCCGGGCGCGTGATGCACACCGAAAGCCTGACGGAAAAGCATGTGGCATTTGCACTGCTCGTCCGTCCCGATGTTGCGGAACTGAAGAACCAGGTATTGTTCACTTGGGATGCGGAGAACGGGTCGAAAAAGCGGCATCACTTCGACCTTTTCATTACGAAAAAGGACGGCAGCCGCGTCGCGATCATGGTCAAATATGGCGAGAAGCTCTCGTCCGAAGAGTTCCAGGCCGAGATTGCGGATATCGCATCCCATGTCACCGACGAGTTCGCGGATCGCGTGACGATCATGACAGAAAAAGATCTCGACCCCGTCGACCTTCACAATGCGAAGCTCTTCAAAGCTGTTCGTCGGCGCGACCCCGAGGTGGATATGGCTATGCGGGATGCGGTTTCAGACCTCGTCGGCGCGGCGAAGATCGGCGATCTGATAGCGCATACCGGTCTTGGCGGTCGCGGATTTCGGTCAATCGCCCGCCTCATTGGGACCCGTGAACTCGAACTCCCGCGCCCTATGCGCATCGATTACGACACCCACGTTATGCTGAGGGCCGCCTGATGCTCAACATTCAACCCAGCCCCGACCTGCCTCGTTTTGCCTTCGGAGAGTATGACGAGGTGATCATGGAGGGTATCTCCTACCGCGCCATCGATTGTAGCGATGCTGGTTACGTATTCGCCCGCACAGACGGCACCGGCGTCGCCGAATCTTTCGCCCATGCTGTCCTGTCTCAACGCGTCACGCGTGGCATGCTCGTACACCGCCGTGACGCTTTCTTGCCAGAGAGCGCGAAGCGGCGGCTGCGGGCTCCGGCCCAAGTGCTTTCTACTCTGACGCCGAAGCAACAGCAAAAAGCCAAGTACCATGAATCCCTGGTGCGCGCGTTCCTCGAAATGGAGACCGAGGGCAAGGTCAAACGGACGGAGACATCGGTGAACTCCGCCCTCCACGAAATAAAGTTTCGAGCCGGGAAATACCTCTCGGTCCCAAGCGAAGGTGATGTGATCGAGACCGGCGGCAACAAGATGATCGTGCCGACCAAGATCAGCGCCAGCCGACTTCTGAAACGCGTCGCCGCGTTCAGCCGCGACGGCATGGCGGCCTTGTACGGTCGCGGGTCAGGTAGTAGCCGCCCCCGCCGAATTGGGCCCGACGAGTTGGCGCTCCTGTCCAAAACCGTCCGGAATTACTTGGTCATGGAAAGACCCTCGATCTCCCGGGTGGCCGAAGATGTGCGTGACGCCTTCATCGCCGAGAATCTTCGGCGAGAGGAACTTCGCAAAACAGAGGGGAAAGCTAAATCTCCCTTGGTCTTGCCATCCCGTGAAACCATCCGCCTCGAGTTGAAGAAACTCGATCCGTTTGAGGTCGACATTGCCCGCTTCGGGCTCGCCGAGGCGCGCAAGCGCAATGCGCCTGTTGGCAAGGGACTCGAACTGACCCGCCCGCTCGAGCGGGTCGAAATGGATGAGTGGAAGGTCGATCTCAGATCGCTTCTTGCGAAATCAGGGATCTGGTCAATTCTCAGCTGCGAGGAGAAAGCCAGCCTCGGCCTCGAAGAGGGAAAGAAAGCGCGCTGGTTTCTGACTGTCGCGATCTGCGCGACCACCCGATGTATTCTTGCTATGAAACTCTCGAGGGCACCAAGCAAGCGCAGCGCGATGCAGACTATCGACATGATCGTGCGTGACAAAGGGCTGTGGGCCGATGCCATAGACGCGCTGACGCCCTGGAACATGTCGGGTACGCCAGAGCTCATCGTCACCGATTGCGGGTCCGCTTTCATCGATTTCGACACTCGGGTCGGAGCGACCGACCTCGGCATCGACATCGACCACGGACCCGCCGGTATGCCGGAATTTCGGTCAAGGATCGAGCGCATGTTCGGGACGATGTCGGACAACCTCATCGGACGGTTTTCTGGGTACACCTTCAGCAACACTGCCGTCAAAGGCGACTATGATGCCGAAGCGCGCGCAGCCCTGACCACCGAAGACCTGAGCGAGGCGCTGGTCCGCTGGGTTGTCGATGTCTACCATCGCCGCCGCCACCCCGGGCTGGATGGCGAGACCCCGCGCGATTGCTGGAACAGATTGGTTGCAAAATATGGTGTCGCGCCCATGCCGTCCGTGGAAATGCGGCGCAAGGCGCTCGGGACGCGCCTAAAACGCACCGTCTCAAAGAAGGGAGTCATTGTGATGGGTATTCGTTACCATTCGAAGGTGCTTGCCCGCTGGTTCATGCATGCCACGTCGAAGGAAGTGAGGGTCCGCTTTTATTCCGAGGATATCGGTGCCATTGTCGTAGAACTGAACGGCCACTGGATCGAGGTGGAGTCGGTGTTTAAATGCTACCTCGGTGAGCGCGCCCAAACCTGGCTCCTGGCCGCGCGCGAAATCCGTGCGTCGGTCGCAGCCCAGGCAAAGGTCGACGAGATGGTTATTTTTCACGCGATGACCCGGATCCGGGAGATCAATGCCAATGCCATGGCGCGGCAGGGGCTACTCGTCGATGATTATTCGCAGGAGCGCATCGCGAAAATCGAGGACGAGATGCTGATCGGGTTTGATGTGGACGATACACCGCATGACGCTCAGATGACTTCCGCCGCAGACGGCCTGGGTCAGGAGCTTCAGACTGCGTCCTCCCGCCCGACCCAGACTGCGACGTCGCCGGAAACTCCTGGCGAGGCGGATGTCACCTGGTCCTTCGGCGAAAAGTAGGACCAAGGAACCTGATCATGCATAGCCCCGCAGTTCGTCGCGACTGCGGGGGCTTTTTCATCATGAATTCTGGCACAGTTGCGAAGATCTCCCTGAGGCAAACCTATTGCAAACGGGCTTGACTGTCTGTCCCACATGCTCTCAAGCCTCCGAATAATAAATATCCTTTTTATCATGAGCTTGAAAGATTATTCCCAGTTTTCTTGACATCATAGCCCTTTTTGCGCTTTGGGAAGTTTGAAATCATCCGACTTCCTCCTTGTACCCGGTGCGCTTCGGGCGCCCCAGAACATAGAAGGAACTGAAAATTGGATACCCCTCAGAACGAAACCGGCTCGGATACGAACCAAACTGTGAAAAATGACACGCGCATGATCGCTGAATATAATTCTGCAAACCTGATAGAAGACATGCGCGATGACCTGGTTTTTCGTGGCAAGGAACCCTTGGCTGATGCTGCAGGGATGCTGTCTGCGTGGAACATGGCGGGCATTCCGGATGTGGTCGTCACCGACTGCGGAGCCGCTTTCATTGATTCCGACACCCGTGTCGGCGCAACCCATCTCGAATAGGATATCGATGCCCCGCCCGCCGGGAAGCCAGAGTTGCGGGCCAGTATCGAGGGGATGTTCGGCACTATCTCGATCCGAATCCGGGAGATTAAGGCCGACGCCATGGCGCGGCAGGGGCTGCTGGTCGACGACTATTCGCAGGAGCGCATTGCGGAACTCGAGGACGGGTTGCTGATCTGGCTCGAGGTGGCCAAGAGAACGCGGGAAACACAGGCACTGCCCGCCGTTTGAGGGCGTGGGCCTGGTGTTCAGGCGTCGCCCTCCCGCCCCACGCAAACTGCGACGGTGCCGGGAACTCCCGGCGAGGAAGATGTCGCCCGGTCCGTCGGAAAAAAGTAAGATCGACGGTTCTGAACACCCAAAGCCCCTGCAGTCCGTCGCGAATGCGGGGGCTTTTATTTTTTTCGCGGCCACCACCACTTTTGTGAAGGTCAAACTCTCGGGTGAGTCAAGGCCAGCACGATCAGCATGGCCTCCAGCCGAATGCATCCTGTCGTCTCCCCAATCCTCGTCCTTCCCCGGTGCGAGGGAACCGAGGAAGGACAAGGATCTGCGGAGATCATTTTTTCAAAGAAATTTCTTCGTGCTGGAGCGCTTTGGCCAATATCAAAATCGACAAGCAAGAACACGGGCCGTGCGGCCCCGACAGAACTGAAGGAGATTACCGAACACGCAACTGCGGACAGTCTTGATGCTGCCAAGATCGGCAGACGCGCAACAAAATAGGAGGATACCCATGCTGCGTAAGATCCCAACCCGAACCCTGTCTGCAGACCCACAACTCGCCACTGTTCGCGTTCACTTCGACGAGCATGGCACGGCGCTTTGCAACGCCGCCGCCCTGATCGGCGGAGATGCCGGTAAGGCACGCGCGCTGCGCCTGATATCGTCGCTTCGCGAAGTTCCAAGACTCGACCGGACAACGCGGCAGAAGCTGGTCGATCTGCACCGGCATCTGTCACTCGATCCTGTCCTGGATGGTTTCGAGCCGGACCTGACATTCTGGGTCTTGCTCGACCCTGCCAGCGCGGAAGTCGAGCAGATTCTGCCTTCTCACCGATCAACTCCACGCTCTGCTGGTAGAGATCGGAGAACGGGGTGAACAACAAGACGCGCTTGCGCTCGAGCCATGGTCACAGATCGCTGCCTGAGATGGCAAGTCAACCCTGTGCGGCCGTCATGACGTCAGGCCATCACGCGTAACGAAACGAGAGGAAATTTCAATGAAATACCACGATCACCTATCGCTCGAAGAGCTCTGGGCGCGCGTTCTCCTGGGACTCGACGTCCTGCATGACGCGGTCCAGTGCAACGCCGCAGCTCTTTCTGCGACCGATCACAATGCCTTGTCGCTTGCACTTGCCGCGTTGCGCCAGGCTGGGCCGCTCGCGGCAACCTCGGCTAATCACATCGGCGAGGCTCTCAGCATCCTCGAGGATGCCGTTTCGCGCGAGACCCTCGGTCACCGGAACATATTCGACGGAATCCATGACCCAGAGATCGGCGCGATCGGGCGGGTCAAATCAGAGCCGATCCTGTCGGGAAAGGGCGCCGAACTCGACGGGCACCTGCGAAATTTCAGGATGGTGCTCGCCATGCGAGAGCTTCTCGCCGCCCGCGTCGATGCAGAGCTTCAGATTGCCCACTTAAAAGCCGCCTGATGCAGCGAAGTCCGGCTGGCACAGACCACCGGACCATCAGTCACGAATGGCAGAAGGCCGCGGGGTAGCCCGCGGCCTTTTCCATTTGCAGCATCTTCGCAATGTATTGACCGGGGCCTATGCTCTGTTCAGTCCTCGATACCACCTGCGCTCATCCAGTGGCGAGAACCTTTGAAAAAGAATTAGTTTTCGTTTCCGTTTGCTGGCATCTGGACCCATGTTCCAATCAGGACGCTAACTTTGGGCCAGGATCGCGAAGAGCAGTGAAAATCCCGCTGCAAACGCGATTTTCATCAATGGCCGCCGTTAAGTTGTGAAATGGCCATTTTTCCCCGAAAATGGCCAAAAGTAGCTTGTCGTCATATGAACTAAGAGTTCTCAACCAGAACACTTACTATGCCCACAGCTCCCACAAGTCATGCACCCCTCGACCATTCGCATGTCGAACTGGCTGCAAGACGGGCATGACTTGCCACGCGGCGCATCGAGGCCGACGACCTTCGCCTGCGGGTCGGTCTTCAGGCCCATGCCCTCGCCCGCGATGAAGCCGGTGGCGATCATGTGGCGTTCGATCACGCCGCCGATGGCCGCGAGGATGGAGGGGATGTATTTGCCCTGCATCCACGCCCCACCGCGCGGGTCGAAGACAGCCTTGAGTTCCTCAACCACAAAGGACACGTCACCACCACGGCGGAACACGGCAGAGACCATCCGCGTCAGCGCCACGGTCCAGGCGAAATGCTCCATGTTCTTGGAGTTGATGAAGACCTCAAAGGGGCGGCGGTGGCCGTTCAGCACGATATCGTTGATCGTGATGTAGAGCGCGTGTTCGCTGTCGGGCCATTTGACCTTGTAGGTGTTGCCCTCCAGTTCCGCCGGACGGTCCAGCGGGTCGGACATATAGACGATCTCGCCGCCTTCGCTGACCTGATCGGGGCTGTCGGCGGGGGCCTTGTCGGTCTTCTCCGACGAGACGCTCAGGACCGAACCGGTCACGTCGTTGGGGCGGTAGGTGGTGCAGCCTTTGCAGCCCGTATCCCACGCCTGCATATAGACGTCCTTGAAGGCATCGAAGGAGATATCTTCGGGGCAGTTGATGGTCTTGGAGATCGAACTGTCGATCCATTTCTGCGCCGCGGCCTGCATCTTGACGTGGTCGGCGGGTGGCAGAGTCTGGGCGTTGACGAAATAGTCGGGCAGTGGCGTGTCGCCTTTCAACTCGCGCCACATCTGCACGGCGTAGTCGACAACCTCTTCCTCGGTCCGGCTGCCATCTTTCTGCAGCACCTTGCGGGTGTAGGCATAGGCAAAGACCGGCTCGATCCCCGAGCTTACGTTGCCCGCATAAAGGCTGATCGTGCCGGTGGGCGCGATCGAGGTTAGCAGCGCGTTGCGGATGCCGTGTTCGCGGATCGCATCGCGCACATCGTCGTCCATCTGCATCATGGTGCCGGAGGCGAGGAATTTTTCCGCGTCAAAGAGGGGGAAGGCCCCCTTCTCTTTCGCCAACTCAACGCTCGCCAAATAAGAGGCCCGCGCGATGGCCTTCAGCCAGCTTTCCGTCTGGGCCGCCGCCTCGTCTGAGCCATAGCGCAGGCCGACCATCAGCAGCGCATCGGCAAGACCGGTGACGCCCAGACCAATGCGGCGCTTGTTCTGCGCCTCAGCGGCCTGTTCGGGCAGCGGGAAGTTCGACACGTCGACGACATTGTCCATCATCCGCACGGCGGTGGCGACAAGCTCGCTCATCGCATCTTGGTCCAGATGGGCGGCGTCTTCGAAAGGCTGTGCGACCAGACGCGCGAGGTTGATCGAACCTAGCAGACAGGCGCCATAGGGCGGCAGAGGCTGCTCGCCACAGGGGTTGGTGGCGGCAATGGTCTCGCAATAGTTCAGGTTGTTGGCGGCATTGATGCGGTCGATAAAGATCACGCCCGGCTCGGCGTAGTCATAGGTCGCCTGCATGATCTTGTTCCACAGGTCCCGCGCCTGCACGGTCTTATAGACCTTGCCGCCGAAAACGAGGTCCCACGAGCCGTCGGCCTTCACAGCCTCCATGAAGGGGTCGGTGACCAGCACGGACATGTTGAACATGCGCAAACGCGCGGGGTCGGATTTGGCGGCGATGAAATCCTCCACATCCGGGTGGTCGCAGCGCATGGTCGCCATCATCGCGCCCCGGCGCGAGCCTGCGGACATGATAGTGCGGCACATCGCGTCCCAGACATCCATAAAGGACAGCGGGCCGGAAGCATCTGCCGAGACGCCCAGCACATCCGCGCCGCGTGGCCGGATGGTCGAGAAATCATAACCGATTCCCCCGCCCTGCTGCATGGTCAATGCAGCCTCTTTCAGCATGTCAAAGATACCCGACATGCTGTCAGGCACGGTGCCCATGACGAAGCAGTTGAACAGCGTCACGCGGCGCGCGGTGCCCGCGCCTGCGGTGATGCGGCCAGCGGGGAGGTATTTGAAATCCTCCAGCGCGTTGAAAAACTTGTCTTCCCAAACATCCGCCTTCAATTCGACCTGCGCGAGGTCGCGGGCGATGCGGCGCCATGTGTCCTCAACCGTGACGTCTTTCGCGGTGCCATCGGCCCCTTTAAAACGGTATTTCATATCCCAGATTTGTTCGGCGATCGGGGCGGTAAAGCGGGACATACAACGGTTCCTTTGAGTCGTGAGGGCAGCACGAATGCGACTTAAGAGTTGGCATCGATACAACATGAAGGGCCGATTTCTCAACGCCCAAAATGCACATCTACGGGAATTTATTCTTCAGCCTACCACAATACCTTGCTAGCTCCGAAGGAGAAACTACTATATAGGGGCGCATTCTCAGGCAACCGTGCGGGGGAACTTTTGGATAACTACATCAATCTAATCAAACTTTCGGTCGGCACCGAAGGCGTCGAGAGCCTCGCTAAATGGCAGGCGCGCAAGGACGTGCGGACCAAGGACGGTCTGCCGCGCCATGTCACGCGGATGTGGCCCAAGCGCGAGGCCGAGATTCTCAACGGCGGCTCGATCTATTGGGTCATCAAAGGCGTCATCCAAGCCCGCCAGCGCATTATCCGCCTGGAGGAGATCACCCGCGCGGACGGCATCCGCCGCTGCGCCATCGTGCTCGACCCTGAGATCATCCGCACCCAAAACAGCCTGCGCCGCGCTTTCCAAGGCTGGCGCTACCTCAAACCCGAGGACGCGCCCCCCGACCTGCCCGAGGGCCGCGAAGCCGAGGCGGACCTGCCTGTGGAGCTGAACCGCGCTCTGGCCGAGATCGGCGTGCTCTGAGCCTCACGCAGCGTAGAGCGCTTCGATCTGGTCGCCGTAGAGTTCGTAGATTTTGGCCCGGCGCACCTTCATCGTCGCCGTCACCTCTCCGTCGTCGTGATCAAGCTCCTTGCGCATCAGCCAGACCTTCTTGACCTGCTCGACCCGAGCCAGATCGCGGTTCTGCTTGGCCACCTCAGCGTCGATCAATTCTTGCACCTTGGGATGCTCAGCGAGCGAGCGGAAGGTGGTATAGGCAATCCCCTGCCCCTCGGCCCAGAGCCGCACGGTGTCCATGTCGATCTGCACCAGCGCCGTCACATAGGGCCGCTTGTCGGCAACGGCCACGACCTCCTTGATGAAGGGGCTGGCCTTGATGACATTCTCGATATGCGCGGGCGCAAGGTTCTTGCCCGCCGCGTTGATCATGATGTCCTTCTTGCGGTCGATCAGGGTGATCGAGCCATCGGCCTCCTCGCGCCCCACATCGCCCGTGTGCAGCCAGCCATCCTGAATGGTCTCGGCGGTGGCTTTGGGGTTCTTGTAATAACCCTTGAAGATGGTCCCGCCCGAGAACAGCACCTCGCCATCCTCGGCGATGCGGGTGCGCACGCCGCTGACCGGAAAGCCGATGCGCCCGTCGCATTGGCCCCATGATTTCTGGATCGTGCCCACGCCCGAGGTTTCGGACATGCCCCATGCCTCACGGATATTGACCCCGATGCCGCGCATAAAGCCCAGAAGCTCGGCGCTGATCGGCGCGGCGGCAGAGATCGCGAAACTCGTGCGCCCCAGTCCCAGATAGCTGCGGATGTGCCGGTAGACGAGCGTATCCCAAAAGGCATGCGCCATGCGGTCCCCCGCGCTCCACTTGTCGCGCCGGATCATGCCGCGCCGCTGTGCGCCTTTCAGCGCCATCAGCGTCATCGGCCCTTTGATCCGGCCCGCGGTCTGCGCCTGCACCAGCACCCCCGCCTGCATCTTTTCCCAAATTCGCGGCACGCCAAAGAAGACCTGCGGCGCTACTTCGCGCAGATCAAGGGTGATGGTCCGAAGGCTCTCGCCAAAATTCATCACGAATTGCTGCGCCAGCCCGTTGATCACCGTCACCGCCTGCTCGGCGATGTGGCACAGCGGCAGATAGCTCAGCACATCCGTCCCGGGCGGGTAGTCCCCGAAGACATCGCGCGCCACACCCACGCCCGCGTGGATATTGCCATAGGAAATCTCAGCCGCCTTGGGCAGCCCGGTGGAGCCGGAGGTGAAGACCATCATCGCCGTGTCGTCGGGCTCGATCCCCGCCTGCCGCGCGCGCAGATCGTCGGCGAGACCCGAAAGCCGCGCCCGGCCCCGCTCAAGCAGGTCGTCGAAACTGATCAGCCCCAGCAGATCTTCGCCCCGCGTGCCCTTGGGGTTGAAAATCACCAACTGCCGCAGCTGCGGCACCCGGTCGCCCAGTTCCTTGATCTTGTCCAGCTGCTCCTGATCTTCGATGAACAGCACCGTGGTATCCGAGGCATTTACCAGATGCTCCAGCTCCGCCGCCGGGCTGGTGGGATACATGCCCACCACGACCCCCGCCGCCGCATTGATGCCGAACTGCGCCTGCACCCATTCGCTGCGGTTCTCGCTGAGGATGCCGACATGATCGCCCGCCTGCAGCCCCAGATCGACCAGCCCTGCGGCGGTGGCCTGCATGATCTCTTGCAACCCCTCCCAGGTGATCTCGTTCCAGATGCCGAATTCCTTTTGCCGCATCGCCACGCCCGTGGGGCGGTTCTTGGCATGGTTGTGCACCATGCGGACCAGCGGCGCGAAGTCGCCCTTGAACTCGTCAAATGCCATGGCGGACCTCCCTAGCTGAGCCAGCGTTTGCGGCGCTTGTAATGTTTCACATCGCGGAAGGACTGCCGCGCGCCGCCCTCCTCGCCCATGCCGAGGTAGAAGGACTGGATGTCCTTGTCGCCGCGCAGCTTGGCCACATCGCCTTCCATGACGATCTGGCCGCTCTCCATGATGTAGCCATAGTCGGCGACCGAAAAGGCCACCCCGGCGTTCTGCTCCACCAGCAGGATCGCGGTGCCGTCCTCTTGGTTCAGCCGCTTGATCGTGTCGAAAATCTCGGCCACTACCTTGGGCGCGAGGCCCAGCGAGGGCTCGTCCATCAAGATCAACTCAGGCCGCGCGATCATCGCCCGGCCAAAGGCCAGCATCTGCTGCTCCCCGCCCGAAAGGTAGCCCGCAATCTGGCGGCGCCGTTCTTTCAGCCGTGGGAAAAAGGCATAGACCTTGTCATAGTCCGGCTTCGCCTGCCGCCGGTCCAGCGCGTAGGAGGCGGCAATCAGGTTGTCCTCCACCGTCATCTCGCTAAAGATCCGCCGCCCCTCGCGCACGTGGAACAGCCCCTGCTGCACCAGACGGTCGGGCTGGATCGTCATGATCGACTGACCTTTGAAGCTGATCCGCCCCTCGCCGACCTCACCGTTCTCCAGCGCCAGCAGGTTGCTCGCCGCCTTCAACGTGGTGGTCTTGCCCGCACCATTGGTGCCCAGAAGCGTGACGATCTTGCCGTCGGGCACTTCCAGCGACAGCCCGCGCAGCGCCTGCACCGTATGGTGGTAGGTCACTTCGATGTTCTCGATGGTCAGCACGGGCGCGTCCTTTTTCTAGGGTGTGGGGCGCCCGCCGGACGCCCCGCGTTTATCAAACGGTGAACCAATCGGATTTCGGCGTGAACAACCCGTCCTCGGGGTTGTAGCCATAGACCCGGCCCGTCCCGATGGCGTTGTTTTCCATGCTCACCGGCCCACCAAAGAAGCCGCCCGAATCCCAGTCCGAGATCCCCGCCAGCTTCTCGGCGATGTTGTCGGGTGTCAGCTCCAGCCCGGCCTCGGCGGTGTCGCGGAAGGCCTTCATGGCGATCTCCAGCCCGCACATGGTCTGGATCGCCCATGTCGACATGTAGTTCTCCAACGGCGTGCCCGCGAACATTTGCTTGCTGAGTTCGGCGTACTGCTGATAGCGCGGCGCCTCTTCGCGGTCATAGAAATAGCGGTAAGGCATGACGCCCTCATAGCCCGCAAGGAACGGCCCCGCCTCGGCGGTGATGCGGTCGGCAATCAGCTTCTCCATGCCCCAGAAGGTGCCCTTGAATTTGACCGGCAGACCAAACTGCCGCGCGCCGCCAATAAGCTGCGGCCAGACGCCAGTAACATAGCCCTGAAGGATGCAGTGATCCGCGCCGGACTGCGCCAGTTTGGTGACGTGCGTGGGGATATCGGCGCCTTCGGCCTTGGTGCTTTCCTCCAGCACGACCTCGAGGCCCAGCTCCTCGGCGGTCTTGCGCCCGTGTTCGATCGGATCGCGGCCAAACTCAGTGTTGGAGAAGATGAAGGCGACCTTCTGCCCGCCCTCGTTCTTGATGTTCTGCAACAGGATGTCGAACTGGCTTTGGTAGGTTGGACCCGAGAGATACTGGTAGGGATGCGTCGCAGGGTCGGCCAGTTCCGAGGCGAAAGAGGTCGAGCCCATAATCCGGGCGTTCTCGCCCTTAAGCTCGGGCGCGATCAGCTTCATCGCCCCCGTGCTGTCAGCGAAATAGCCGATCATGTTCTTGCCTTCAGAGGCCAGCGCCCGCTGGTAGTTGTTGAGCGCATTCTGCGGCACATAGCCCGAATCCTCGGTGACGAAGCGAATGGGCACCCCGGCCACGCCGCCCTCGTCGTTGAAAAGCTTCGCGGCCATGGCAAAGGCAGGCGCGACCAACTGACCGGCGGTGGCAAAGGGCCCGGTGAGCGGCAGCGAGGCGCCGAGCACATACTCCTTGGGCTGGGCGCGCAGGATCATCGGCGTGCCCATGGCCGCCGTCGCGGCGGCGGTGGTGGCGAGGAAGGATCGGCGGTTCATGGTCATCTGGTCTTCTCCCTGATGTGGCCTTGTGAATTCTTACCCGCGCGCAAACGGCCAACGGTTTGCGGCGCGCAGGATACGGTCGACGATTTGGTTGATGCCCAAGGGTTCCTTGAGCAGGAACAACACCAGCAGCACGCCGAAGGCGATCTGCTGCAAGGGCGCGCGCAATTGCCCCGCGCCGGCGCTGTCACCCGCAAGCGCGCCAAAGAGCACTTTGATAAGTTCGGGCACCATCACCACGATGATGACCCCGAAAACCGGCCCCATCGTGCGCCCCATGCCACCGATGATCAGCGCCGCCACAAGGTTCAGCGACAGCGCCAGTTCGAACTGCTCGGGCAGGATGCGGGCGTAGAAATAGGCGAAAAGCGCCCCCGCCAGACCACAGTACGCGGCCGAGAGGGCAAAGCTCATCAACTTGTAGCGCAAGAGCGAGATGCCGAGGATCTCGGCGGAATAGTCGCGGTCGCGAATGGCGATGAAGGCACGACCCACGCGGGTGCGGATCAAGTTCTGCGCGGCCAGCAGCGACACCAACCCCACCGCCGCAATCAGACCGAACATCTCGCGTTTGGTATCCAACTCCCAGCCCAGCAGATTGGGCACATTGGTGTTGATCCCCACCATGCCGCCAGTCCAAGGGGCAAAGAGGTCTTCTTCGATCAAAAAGATCACGATGAAATTCGCCGCCAGCGTCGCCACGGCGAGGTAGAGCCCCTTGACCCGCAGGCTCGGCAGGCCGACCAACACGCCCACCGCCGCCGCCAGCGCCACGGCCAAGGGCACCGAGACGAAAGGCATCAATCCTGCCGGGATCACCCCGGCGCCGAGGTTACCGAAGATGGTCACCGCATAGGCACCGATGGCGACGAAGGCGCCATGGCCCAGCGAGACCAGCCCGGTATAGCCGGTCAGGATGTTGATCCCCACCACGGCGATCAGCAGGATGCCCATCTGGCTGGCAATCAGGATCAGGTAGTCATTGCCGAACAGGGTGAAAAGCGCCAGCGCAAGGATCGACCCGTAAACGAAGGCCTGTTTGTAGCGGTTGTTCAGCACCCGCTCATCGGCGGCATAGCTGGATTTGAGATTTGCGTTGATCATATCCGCTCGACCTCTTTCTGCCCCATCAGGCCGTGCGGCCGCCAGATCAGCACCACCAGCACGGTGACGTAGGGCACGATCTCGGCCCAGCCGCCGCCCATCTGCCACTGGGTCATCGCCTCAAGCACGCCCACGACCATCGCCGCGATCAGCACGCCGACATAGCTGTCGAGCCCGCCCATCAGCACGATCGCCAGCACCGAAAAACCAAAAAGCCCGAGGCTCGGTGAAATGCCGTTGCGGGTGGCGAGGATCGCCCCCGCGATGGCGCCGGTGGTGCTGGCCAGCACCCAAGCGCGGGAGAAGACCTTGGGCACCGAAATGCCCATGGAATAGGCGGTCGACTGGTCCTCGGCGGTGGCGCGGATGGCGATGCCGCCCTTGGTGAACTTCACGAAGGCGACGATGCCACCGAAAAGCAGCAGGGCCACGACCATGTTCACCAGATCAGTGCCAAAGAGGAAGATCATCGTGCCGAACAACTCGAACCGGATCGGCATGTTGGGCGCGATATAGGGCACGCTTGCCGCATCCGCCGTCCAGATCAACTGCGCCGCGCCCGACAGGATCGAGATCAGGCCAACCGTGACCATGATCATCGCAAAAATAGATTGCCCCATCAGCGGGCGCATCAACACCCGCTCGATGATCCGGCCCAGAATGGCGTTGCAGACCAGCGCCCCCGCCAGCCCCAACAGGATGCGCGGCAGGTTCGCCACCCAATCAAGCACCGCCGCCACGGGCGAAAACATCGGCAGTTCGCCCCGCATTTCGACCATCCAGCCCGGCTGCCAAGAGGCGAGCCAAGTCGGCGCCCAAGGCTGGCCCGGGACGATCACGGCGAAGGTGAAATAGAAATAGGCCCCGAACATGATCAGGTAACCATGGGCGAAGTTCACCACCTTGGTCGCCTTGTAAACGCTGACGATCCCCACGGCGATCAGCGCGTAGATCGCTCCGGCCATCAGCCCGTTGATCGCGAATTGCACGAACTGCCCCATCAAAGCGCCTCCCTTTCCTTACCCTCGGAATTTTTCAAAAATTCCGGCGCGATTTCTTCAAAGGAAATCGGCGTCATGCCGCGGCCCCCAGATAGGCTTCGATAACTGCCGGGTTGTTCGAGACCTCCTCGGGCGTGCCGCTGGCGATCTGTTGGCCAAAGTTCAGCACGACAATGCGGCTGCAGATGTCCATCACCATGTGCATGTCGTGTTCCACCAGCAGGATCGTGGTGCCGAACTGCTCCTGCACGTCGAGGATGAACCGCGCCATGTCGGCGGTCTCTTCCCGGTTCATGCCCGCCACCGGCTCATCCAGCAGCAGCACGCGCGGGCGCATCGCCAGCGCCCGGCCCAGTTCGACCCGCTTTTGCAGACCATAAGGCAGCATGGTAATCGGGTATTTGCGGATGTGGTCGATCTCAAGGAAATCGATCACCTGCTCTTCGATCTCGCGGCGCAGCTCCAACTCGGCCTTCTGCGCCGCGCCGAAATAGCGCAGCGCTTGCCAGACGTTGGTATTGAGCCGCGTGTGACCGCCGAGCTTGATGTTGTCGAGCACGGTCATGCCGCGAAACAGCGCGATGT
This sequence comes from Sulfitobacter sp. LC.270.F.C4, assembly GCF_032922545.1. Lineage (NCBI taxonomy): Bacteria > Pseudomonadati > Pseudomonadota > Alphaproteobacteria > Rhodobacterales > Roseobacteraceae > Sulfitobacter > Sulfitobacter sp. LC.270.F.C4. The sequence continues at coordinate 3,281,231 of NZ_CP136692.1, forward strand.
TCTGGAAGGTCCGCGCCAGCCCCAGCCCTGCGCGCCTGTCGGGGCTGAGCGTCGTGATATCCTGCCCGTCAAAGGACACACGCCCCCGGTCGGGCTTGTAAAACCCTGATATCGCATTGAAAAGCGAGGTCTTGCCCGCGCCGTTGGGGCCAATGACACCGGTGATCTCTCCGGCCCCGGCTTCGAAATTCACCCCCTGCAGCGCCTTGATGCCGCCAAAGGACAGATGCAAATCCTCAATCTTCAGCAATCGCCCACTCCCATGCGGCGACGGCTGCGGCCCCTCGCAAGGGGCGCGTGACATCCGATCATCGACGGATCCTCCCTATGTCCCGATCCCTGCCCCTTTTGGCGGAGCTTGTGGTATCGGCCTGTTGACCCTTTCACCCTATCCGAAGCGCGCTATCCCGCAAGTCTCTTGATAGGTCGCAGGGCGACAGGCGCCCGAGCCAGAGAGGCTCGGGAGGTGCAATCATATGGAAGGGAAGGGAAAAACCCGTGGCTGTGACGCTACGTCAGGTCAGTTGCGCGATCAGGGTTTTCAGCGCTTTGCGGCTGTGATCCTCTAGGGGCGCCATGCGCGACCGCCAGAGTGTGGCCTGCGATTGCAGGATCAAACCGTCGCTGAGGATCTTGAGGTGATTGGCGCGCAGCGTCTCTCCGCTGGAGGTGATATCGGCAATCGCCTCGGCGGTTTCATTCAGCACCGTGCCCTCGGTCGCGCCTTGGCTGTCGACCAGCGCGTAATCCGCCACACCGTGGGTGCGCAGGAATTCCCGCACCAACCGGTGGTATTTCGTGGCAATGCGCAGGCGGAAGCCATGTTCAGCGCGGAAGGCCGCCGCGGCGGCATCCAGATCATCCAGCGTATCGACATCGACCCAAGCCTGCGGCACCGCGATGATCAGGTCGGCATGGCCAAAGTTCAGTTCCTCCAGCGGCTCGACCAGTTGATCCCAAAGCGCCAGCTTCTCTTGCACCAGATCGGTGCCGGTCACGCCAAGGTGGATCCGCCCCGCCGACAGTTCGCGCGGGATTTCTCCGGCTGAGAGCAGCACCAGAGAGACATCTTCGATGCCCTCGACCTTGCCCGCATATTCGCGGTCGGACCCGGTGCGCTGCAAGCTCACGCCGCGCGCGCCGAACCATTCAAAGGTCTTTTCCATCAGCCGCCCCTTGGACGGCACACCAAGTTTCAGCGTCATTGCCCGGCCTCCAGTTCCAGCATCAGACCGGGGCGCATCACACCGCCCACCGCCGGAATTTCATCGCCCTGTCCCAAGCGCCGGGTCAGCGCGTCATAGCGCCCGCCGCTGGCGATGCTGGGCAGATCGGGCCGCGAGGCCGCCCGGAAAGCAAAAACGAAACCGTCGTAATATTCCATCGAAGACCGCCCATGGCTGGCCTCGAAGAGCAGTGCATCGGTGTCGATCCCGCGGGCGCGCATCGCATCGGCGCGGGCCGCAACGCGGGCCACGGCATCGCCGATGGCGGGCATATCGACAGCCAGATCGCGCAGGCGGCTCAGCGCGTTCGGCAGGGTTTCTTTGACCTCCAACAGCGCCTCAAAAAGATCAACTTGCTGCGCGGAAATCGGCGCGGTCTTGGCGTCCTCGCGCAGCGCTGCCACGCGGGCTTCGATCTCTGCCTGTGAGCGCAGTCCGACCATGGGTGCCGAAATCTCGGCCTCTGCCTTGGCCAACAACGCTTTGCGACCGGCAGGCACCGGGCTGCGCCCCGCATAGCGGTCCAGCAACGCGCGAAAGCGGCGCGGGCGCCAGATATGCCGCATCAGCGCCTGTTTACGCGCGGGCGAGGTATCAAGCCCCTGCACCGCCGCCATCAGCACACCGATATCCCCCGTCACCGGGCGCACCGGCAGCCCCTGCATCGCCTCGGCGATCAGGGCGAACACCTCGGCATCTGCCGCCGCCGGGTCGGCGCGGTCGAAAACCTCGAAACCCACCTGAATGTATTCATTGGCGCGGTTCGGGTCGTGTTCCTGACGGCGGAAAACCTCGCCGGAATAGGTATAGCGCGCGGGCTCGGCCCCATGGGCCATATGCATCTGCACCACGGGCACGGTGAAATCGGGGCGCAGCATCTGCTCGCCCCGCAGCGCGTCCGAGGTGACATAGGCGCGCGCGCGGATATCCTCGCCGTAGAGGTCCAGCAGCGTGTCGGCCGGTTGCAGGATCGGCGGCTCGACGAGCACAGCGCCCTGCGCGTCGAAAATCGCGCGTAGCGACGCCGCCCGCGCCAGCGTTTCGGAACGTGTCGGCATCAGCTTGTCCGATCCAGAATATCGCGGACCGCCTTGATCAGATCGGCGCGGGGCACTTCATATTGGTTCGGGCGCTCTTTCCACTCATCGTGGCTCGCCTCTTGCGCCAGTTGCGCGCCCAGCACCATGTCCTTGATCTGCACCACGCCGCGGTCTTTCTCGTCACCGCCTTCGATGACCACAACCGGGCTCTGACGCTTGTCGGCGTATTTCATCTGGTTGCCGAAGTTCTTGGGGTTGCCCAGATACACCTCTGCCCGGATGCCCGCCTGCCGCAACTCGGCGACCATCGCCTGATAATCGGCCATGCGGTCGCGGTCCATCACGGTGACGACGACGGGGCCTTCAGGTACCATTCTTCGTTCGGCCCGCATAGCTAAAGCGGCCAGCAGCCGGTCAACGCCAATAGAGACTCCCGTCGCAGGCACTTCCTGCCCCGTGAAACGCTTCACAAGCCCGTCATAGCGCCCACCGCCCGCGACCGAGCCGAAGTTGCGCGCGCGGCCTTTTTCGTCTTTGATCTCAAAGGTCAGTTCGGCCTCGAACACCGGTCCGGTGTAGTAGCCAAGGCCGCGCACGACCGACGGATCAATCTCAACCCGGTCAGGGCCATAGCCACCCGCGGCCAGCAGGTCAGAGATTAACTCAAGCTCATCCACACCCTGCACACCGACATCGGAGCCCGCGACCAACTCGCGCAGCCGCGCCACAGTCTCGGCCCCGCTGTCACGCTTGGCCTGCATGAACCCCATGACCACATCGGCCTGCGCGTCTTCCAACCCGGCACCCTTGGTGAAATCGCCGCTGTCGTCCTTGCGGCCCTCGCCCAGCAAGGCGCGCACGCCCTCTGCGCCGAGGCGGTCCAACTTGTCGATGGCGCGCAGCACGATGCCGCGTTCGGTGTCCTTGTCGTCTCCGGCAAGGCCCGCAACTTCCAGCACCCCATTCAGCACCTTGCGGTTGTTCACCCGCACCACATAGTCGCCGCGTGCGATCCCCACTTCTTCCAGACAATCGGCCAGCATCGCGCAAATCTCGGCATCCGCCGCCACCGATGGCGCGCCTACGGTATCCGCATCGCACTGATAAAACTGACGAAACCGCCCCGGCCCTGGCTTTTCATTGCGCCAGACCGGCCCCATCGCATAGCGGCGGTAGGGCATCGGCAGATCGTTGCGGTGCTGGGCATAGACCCGCGCCAAGGGCGCTGTCAGATCATAGCGCAGCGCCAGCCAATCACCGGGCTTGTCGCCTTCGGAATCTTCCTGCCACGCGAAAACGCCTTCGTTGGGGCGGTCCACATCGGGGAGGAATTTGCCAAGCGCCTCAACCGTCTCCACGCCCGAGCTTTCCAGCGCGTCGAACCCATAGCGGTGATAAACGGCGGCGATCTTGCTGAGCATCTCGGCCCGATGGGTCACCTCGGTCCCGAAATAATCGCGGAACCCCTTGGGGGTTTGCGCCTTGGGACGGGGGGTTTTCTTGGGCTTTGCCATGGCAAGGATCCTCGGTGCATCAATTGGCCTCGCGTCTAGCCCAAGCCCCCCGCAAGAGCAAGCAACGCTGCATCGCGCCCCTGTCCCGCGCCGCGCGACCGTGCTAGAGCGCGCAAAAAGGATGCGCGTCATGACAGAACAGACCCCAGACCAAACGGCAGACCATATCAGCCGTCTCGAAGAGCAGATCGCCCATCTGACCCGCGCGGTCGACGATATGTCAGAGATCGTCACCCGTCAGGAGGATGAGATCGTGACCCTGAACCGCCGCGTGCATATGTTGATGCAGCGCGAGGGGGAACGGGATGCTTCGGGCGGCGGCGCAGTCGTCATGGGCGATGAACGGCCCCCGCATTACTAAGCGGCAGCCCCGGTCTATGCCCGCAACCCGCTCAATCCGCTGATTTCATTGCCACGGCGGCCACCGCCCCGTCATGCACCAACACCTCAGACCAACGTGCGGTCTGGCCCAAACGCTCATAGGCGTTGACGAAAAACGCCGTTTTGTCGAGCGTGCCAATCCGCTTGCCGCAGGGTTTGCCCTTGCCCACACCACAGACACTGGCCTTGATCGCCTCATAGGCCGCGTCGGTCTCGGCGATGGGCAGGTTTTCCCCTCCCGGGCCATAGTGCAACTGCTCATAGACCGAGGGCGTGCCGAACAAGACATTGGCCGCCGTCAACTGGCGCGCGCAGTCATCCGCAAAACCGGTGATGTAGAAACTGCGCGCCCCCGCGCTGCCGGGTTGCGAATCGAACAGCCGATAGCCCCGCGCCGCAGGTTCTTCGACCATCTTGCCCAAATCTTGCTCTCGCACATCACAGACGCGGGCGACCTCCCCAAAAGGCAGGGCGGTGCCAAAGCCGATCTCGGCAACCTGAGGCGCCGGCGCGGAGGGCGCCATGCCGCAGGCCGAGGGAAGCGCTGCCATGATCAAAAGGCCGATGCGTCGTTTCATGCTCTGCTCCCCGTTGCTTGTCAGGCAGTTAGCGCAGCCACTGCTTGCCGTCCACTGACGGGCGGAAATAGGGCGGATCTGCGCGAGGGGCGAGATCAGATTTCCTCGACCTCCATCACCCCATCAAGCGAACGGATCGCGCCCTTGATCTGCGGTGTCACCGGGAACTCGCGCCCCAGATCAACCTCGACCTCGCCGGGCAGGCTTGGGTTTATCAGGCAGAACTGCACCGGCCCCTTCCCCGCCGCTTTGACCGCTTGACGCGCGCCATCAAGCACATCGGCCACCGATTGAATGGCCCCCGGCCCGTCGATGAAAACGCGCAGTCCCATGCTGCCCGCATCCGCAACCGCCGCGTCGATCGGGCCGATGCCGCGTGCCAAAAGCTTCAACTGGTCGCTTTCCATCGTGGCCTCGACCGTAACGACGACCTTGGAGCCGACCTCCAGATGATCGCGCGACGCCTCCAGCACGTCAGAGAAGATCGTCACCTCGTAGCCGCCTGTGGTGTCCGAAAGCTGCGCAAAGGCAAAGCGGTTGCCCCGCGCCGACTTGCGCTCTTGCCGTCCGGCGACCACGCCCGCCAGCCGCGCGTTCATCGCGCCGCGGGTGCTGACCTTTTCGTTCAATTCGTCCAGCGTGAGGAAGGGCAAGCCCGCCTCGCGCGCCCATTTGCGTTTCAAGGGCGGCATGTAGTCATCAAGCGGATGGCCCGAAAGGTAGAAACCCACGGCCTTGAATTCCTCGGCCAGCCGCTCTGCCGATTGCCAGTCGTCGCAGGGCAACATGCGCGGTTCGGGCAGATCATCGCCTGCCTCACCAAAGAGCGACACCTGGTTGCTGGCTTTCTGCTCATGGATCGCTGCCGAATAGCTCACCAGCCCGTCGAGCGATTGGAACACCCGCCGCCGGTTGCTGTCGAGCTGATCGAAGGCACCCGAGCGCACCAGCATCTCAAGCGGGCGCTTGCCCACGCGCTTGAGGTCCACCCGACGGGCGAGATCAAAGAGCGTGGCAAAGGGCTTATCGACACCGTCGACCTTGCGCCCCTCGGTCACCAGCCGCATCGCCTCAAGCCCGACATTTTTCAGCGCGCCAAGCGCATAGACCAGCGCGCCGTCGACCACTTTGAAGGTCGCATCCGAGCGGTTCACGCAGGGCGGCACCCAAGGCAGTTCCAGCCGCTTGCGCACTTCCTCGAAGTAAACCGCCAGCTTGTCGGTCAGGTGGATGTCGCAGTTCATCACCCCGGCCATGAACTCAACCGGGTGGTTCGCTTTCAGCCAAGCGGTCTGGTAGCTGACCACAGCATAGGCCGCCGCGTGGGATTTGTTGAAACCGTAGTTGGCGAATTTTTCCAGAAGGTCGAAAACCTCTGCCGCCTTTTTTTTATCGACCCCATTGGCCATCGCGCCCTTTTCGAATTTGGGGCGCTCCTTGGCCATTTCCTCGGCGATTTTCTTACCCATCGCACGGCGCAACAGGTCCGCGCCGCCAAGCGAGTAGCCCGCCATGACCTGCGCGATCTGCATCACCTGTTCTTGGTAAACGATGATGCCTTGGGTCTCTTCAAGGATGTAGTCGATCGACGGGTGCACGGATTCCAGCTCGCGCTGGCCATTCTTGACCTCGCAATAGACCGGAATGTTCTCCATCGGGCCGGGACGGTAAAGCGCCACGAGCGCCACGATGTCTTCGATACAGGTCGGCTTCATGCGCTTGAGCGCATCCATCATGCCGCTGGATTCCACCTGAAAGACCGCGACCGTCTTGGCGCTGGAGTAAAGCTTGTAGGTCGCCTTATCATCGAGCGGGATCGTGGCCACGTCATCCACGTGCCCCTCTGGCGGCTCATAAATTTGGCGGCCATCGGCGGCGAGGTGCAGATGCCGCCCGCCCGCTTTGATCTGATCAAGCGCGTTTTGGATGACGGTGAGAGTCTTCAGGCCCAGAAAGTCGAATTTCACCAGCCCGGCCTGTTCGACCCATTTCATGTTGAACTGCGTCGCCGGCATGTCCGAGCGCGGGTCTTGGTAAAGCGGCACCAGATGGTCCAGCGGCCGGTCGCCGATGACCACACCCGCCGCGTGGGTCGAGGCGTTCCGGAGCAGCCCTTCGACCTGCTGGCCATAGGTCAGCAAGCGGTCCACGACCTCTTCGTTCTTGGCCTCTTCGCGCAGGCGCGGCTCATCCGCCAGCGCCTTTTCGATGGAGACGGGTTTCACCCCTTCCACCGGGATCATCTTCGACAGACGGTCGACCTGCCCGTAGGGCATCTGCAACACGCGACCAATATCGCGCACCGCCGCCTTGGACAAAAGCGCACCGAAGGTGATGATCTGCCCCACCTTGTCGCGGCCATATTTCTCTTGCACGTAGCGGATCACCTCTTCGCGGCGGTCCATGCAAAAGTCGATGTCGAAGTCGGGCATCGAGACCCGCTCGGGGTTGAGGAAACGCTCGAACAGGAGCGAATAGCGCAGGGGGTCGAGGTCGGTGATGGTCAGCGCATAGGCCACGAGTGACCCCGCCCCCGAGCCCCGCCCCGGCCCCACCGGAATGTCATTGTCTTTGGCCCATTGGATGAAGTCGGCAACGATCAGGAAGTAGCCGGGAAACCCCATGCCTTCGATGATGCCGAGCTCAAAGTCGAGCCGCTTTTGGTAGTCCTCGACGCTGACCGCATGGGGGATCACCGCCAAACGCGCCTGTAGCCCCTCGTTGGCCATGCGGCGCAGTTCGGCCACCTCATCGTCGGCGAACTTCGGCAAGATCGGGTCACGTCGGTAGGCCATGAAGGCGCAGCGTTTGGCGATCTCGACAGTGTTGCTTAGCGCTTCGGGCAGATCGGCGAAAAGCGTCGCCATCTCGGCCTGCGACTTGAAGTAATGCTGCGCGGTCAGGCGACGCCGGGGCTGGCTTTGGTCAACATAGGCACCCTCGGCGATGCAGATCAGCGCGTCATGGGCCTCGTACATATCTGGTTTCGGGAAATAGACATCGTTGGTCGCAACCAGCGGGATATCCATCGCATAGGCCATCTCGATAAAGCCGCGCTCGGTCAGACGCTCGGGCTCGGGCTGTCCGCCGTCTTCGGGGTGGCGCTGCAACTCGACATAAAGCCGGTCGCCAAAGGCACCCTGCAGCCGGGCCATCAGCGCCTCTGCCGCCGGGCGCTGGCCGCCTTGCAAAAGCATCCCCACCGGCCCCAACGGGCCACCCGTCAGGCAGATGAGATCGGCGCTCAGCGCCTCAAGCTCCGCCAGCGTCACCTCGGCCACCGCGCCGCCCTTGTCGAGGTAGAGGCAGGAGTTCAGCTTCATCAGGTTTTCATAGCCCAATTCGCTTTGCGCCAGCAGGACCACCGGTGCGGGCGGGCGCGGTTTCTCACCGGGCTGCACCTCGACATAGGCCACATCGACCTGACAGCCGATGATCGGCTGCACGCCCGCGCCCGCCATGGCGACAGAGAATTCGAGTGCTGCGAACATGTTGTTGGTGTCGGTCAGCGCCAGCGCGGGCATGCCCGCATCGCGGCACATGCCGGGCAGTTTTTTCAACCGCAGCGCGCCCTCCAGCAAGGAATACTCGGAATGGCTACGCAGGTGAATGAATCGGGGATCATTGGACATGGCGCATTTTTACGCCACCCACCCCAAAGGCACCAGCACCGGATCGCACCCAGCGCATTTTTCGCCCAAGGTATTTTTTCTTGCCAAAACGCCCCCCGCCCCGCTAGCCTAACCTCTACCTCGCCCGCGCCCGGTTCTACGCCGCATCGAACCCCGCGCACCGTTATGGGCCACTTTGTACTGCGGCGGATGAGAACCAATGGACATCACTTTTCTTCTCAATGGAGAAGTCGTGTCACTCTCCAACGTGTCCCCGACCACCACCCTGCTCGACTGGCTGCGCGAAGAGCGTGGCCTGACCGGCACCAAGGAGGGCTGTAACGAGGGCGACTGCGGAGCCTGCTCGGTGATGATCACCGATGAAAACGGCAGCCGCGCGCTCAATGGCTGTATCCTGTTTCTGCCGCAGGTGAACGGCAAGGCCGTCACCACGGTCGAGGGCATGGCGAGCGCCGATGGCACGCTGCACCCGGTGCAGGAGACGATGATAGAGCATCACGGCAGCCAGTGCGGGTTCTGCACGCCGGGCTTCGTGGTCTCCATGGCCACGGCGCATCTCAATGGTGCGACGGATCATGACGTGCAACTGGCTGGCAACCTTTGCCGCTGCACCGGCTACGCCCCGATCATCCGCGCCGCGGAAGCCGCCGCAGGCGCGCCGGTGCCCGCCCATCTGCGCAGCCTGAAAGACAAGCTGGCGCAGAACATCCCCGCGCCCGCCAAAGTCGATGGCGCGCCGCATGTGCAGCCCGAAAGCAGCGATGAACTCGCCGCTTGGTATCTCGACAATCCCGATGCCACGCTGATCGCCGGGGCGACGGACGTGGGTCTTTGGGTCACCAAAGGGTTCCGCGAACTGGGCGCCGTCGCCTTCCTCAACCGCTGCGCCGATCTGCGCGGCATCACCGAGGACGAAACCGGCCTGCGCATCGGTGCAATGACCACGCTGACCGAGGTAGAGGCAAAGCTTGCCCCCCTGCATCCCAGCTTGGGTACCATGCTGCGCCGCTATGGCTCGACGCAGGTGCGCAACGCGGCGACGCTGGGCGGCAATATCGCCAATGGCTCGCCCATCGGGGATGGCCCGCCCGCGCTGATTGCGCTTGGGGCGACCCTGCAGTTGCGGCGCGGTAATGCGCGACGCGAAATAGCGCTTGAGGATTTCTTTCTCGACTACGGCAAACAAGACCGCGCGGCGGGAGAATTTGTCGAAGCCATCCTCATCCCCCGCCAACATGACACCCTGCGCTGCTACAAACTGTCGAAACGCTTCGATCAAGATATTTCGGCGGTCTGCGGCTGTATTTCGATCACCGGCAATGGCACCGAAATCCTCACCGCGCGCATCGCCTTTGGCGGCATGGCGGCAACACCGAAACGCGCTGCTGCGGCTGAGGCGGCGCTGGTCGGCCAACCGTGGAGCGAAGACACCATCCGCAAGGCGATGGCAGCGATGACCGACGATTTCACCCCCCTCTCGGACATGCGCGCCTCTGCCAGCTACCGGATGGAGGCGGCGCAAAACATGCTGCTGCGCTATTTCCATGACGCCAACGGTCAAGCCACCAACCTGCAGGAGGTCTCGGCATGAGCGTTGCAAAGCCCCTTCCCCATGACGCCGCGAAGCTCCATGTCACCGGTGCCGCGCGCTATGTAGACGACATCCCCACCCCGCGCGGCACGCTGCATCTGGCCTTTGGCCTCAGCCCCGTCGCGGCGGGCGAATTGACGGCGCTTGACCTCGACGCCGTGCGGTCTGCGCCCGGCGTGGTCAAAGTGCTGACTGCCGATGATCTCCTCCATGACTGCGACACCTCACCCTCGAACCATGACGAGCCGCTTTTGGCGACGGGCGAAATCCATTTCGCGGGCCAGCCGCTCTATCTGGTCGTGGCCACCAGCCACCTCGCTGCCCGTCGCGCCGCGCAACTGGGCAAGCCACAGATCACCCCGCGTGATCCGATCCTGACCGTCGAGCAGGCGCTCGCCGCCGACAGCCGGTTCGAAGACGGCCCCCGCATCTACCAGAAGGGCGATGCCGAGGCCGCGCTCTCCAAGGCCAGCCGCCGCCTCTCGGGCCAGATCGAGATGGGCGGGCAGGAGCATTTCTATCTCGAAGGTCAGGCCGCCATGGCGCTGCCGCAGGACAACGGCGACATGCTGGTGCATTCCTCGACCCAGCACCCGACCGAAATTCAGCACAAAGTGGCCCATGCCATTGGCCGCCCGATGCATGCCGTGCGGGTCGAGACCCGGCGCATGGGCGGTGGTTTCGGTGGCAAGGAAAGCCAAGGCAACGCGCTGGCGATTGCCTGTTCTGTCGCCGCGTCTCTGACCGGCAAACCCTGCAAAATGCGCTATGACCGCGATGACGATATGATCATCACCGGCAAGCGGCATGATTTCCGCATCGCTTACGACGCAGGCTTTGACGAGACGGGGCGCATCACCGCGCTGGACGTGACCCATTACACCCGCTGCGGCTGGTCGATGGACCTCAGCCTGCCCGTGGCCGACCGCGCCATGCTGCACGCCGACAACGCTTACCATCTGCACGACATCCGCATCACCTCGCACCGCTTGCGCACCAATACCGCCAGCGCCACGGCGTTTCGCGGTTTTGGCGGGCCGCAAGGGGTGGTCGGAATTGAGCGGGTCATGGACCATATCGCTCATGAACTGGGCCTCGACCCGCTCGCCGTGCGCCGGGCGAATTACTACACCGACAACGCCCACCGCCCGACCGAGGTGGAGGCCACCGGCACCGCGATCGACAACCGCACCCCACCGGATGCAGAGGCCGATCTATCCTCTCGCGGCGCGCCCCCTGCGCCGACTGGCAAGGCTGCGATCCCTGAAACCCCGTCGGACGTGCAGACCACGCCCTATCAGCAGCCGGTCACCGACTGTATCATCAATGCACTGACCGACCGACTGGTTGAGAGTGCCGACTACAACGCCCGCCGCGCCGCCATCGCCGAATGGAACGCCGCAAACCCGTTACTGAAACGCGGCATCGCCATCACCCCGGTTAAATTCGGCATCTCCTTCACGCTCACCCACCTCAATCAGGCGGGCGCGCTGGTGCATGTCTATCAGGATGGCTCGATCCACCTGAACCATGGCGGGACCGAGATGGGGCAAGGGCTGTTCCAGAAGGTTGCGCAAGTCGCCGCGTCGCGCTTTGGCGTCTCGCCCGAGGCGGTCAAGATTACAGCCACCGATACCGCCAAAGTGCCCAACACCTCGGCCACGGCGGCGTCTTCTGGGTCAGACCTCAACGGGATGGCCGCGCAAAACGCCTGCGACACGATCCGCGACCGCATGGCGGCGCATCTGGCCGAACGCTACCAGACGACGCCAGATCAGGTACGTTTCACCGACGGCATGGTGCAGATCGGGGGCGAAGAGATCACCTTTGCCGCTGCCGCCGCTTCGGCCTATGAAAACCGCGTCAGCCTGTCGGCCACGGGATTCTACAAAACGCCCGACATCGAATGGGACCGCATCGCCGGACGCGGGCGGCCATTCTACTACTTCGCCTATGGTGCCGCCTGCACCGAAGTGGTGATCGACACGCTGACCGGCGAAAACCGCATTCTGCGCACTGACATCCTGCATGACGCGGGCGCCTCGCTGAACCCGGCGCTGGACATCGGCCAGATTGAGGGCGGATACGTGCAAGGCGCGGGCTGGCTCACGACCGAGGAACTGGTCTGGGACGAAACCGGCACCCTGCGCACCCACGCGCCTTCGACCTATAAAATCCCCGCCTGCTCCGACCGGCCGCCCGTGTTCAACGTGAAACTCTGGGACCAGCCAAACCCGGCGCAGACGGTCTACCGCTCCAAAGCCGTGGGGGAGCCGCCCTTCATGCTGGGCATCTCGGCCTTCATGGCGCTCTCGGACGCGGTTGCAGCCTGCGGTGACAGCTACGGCGATCTGCAAGCGCCCGCCACCGCCGAGACCGTTCTTGCCGCCGTCGGGCGGGCACGGAAATGACCGCTATCTACGTCGAGGTCACCGCCACGCGCGGATCGGCCCCGCGGGATGCGGGCACGGCGATGAAGGTCACGCCGGACAGCATCGACGGCACCATCGGCGGCGGCGCGTTGGAGCATCAGGCGATTGCCCATGCCCGCCGCCTGCTGGCCGAAGGGCGTTTCGAGGACAGCCAAACCCTGCCTCTCGGCCCCGGCCTTGGACAGTGCTGCGGCGGCGCGGTAAGCCTGCGCTACACTGCCGCGCCCCGCCCGCTCGACAACCCCACGCCGCTGCCACTGGACGCCACATTCGAGAGCGCCACGCCCCTCTGGCTCTGGGGGGCGGGGCATCTGGGCCGCGCGGTGGTGGGCGCCTGCCCAGCCAACGCCTTTGCCATCACATGGATCGACAGCGCGACGGACCGTTTCCCCAAAAACGTGCCGCCCCATGTCACCGCCACCCCTGCCGCCGACATGCCGCGCCTTGCCGCACACGCACCGCAAAACGCGCACCACCTGATCTTTACCTATTCCCATGACATCGACCTCGCCCTCTGCGCTGCCCTGCTTAAACGCGGGGCAGAGAGCGTCGGCCTGATCGGCTCTGACACAAAAAAGTCACGGTTTTCCCGCCGCTTGCGCGACATGGGGCTGGATCCCTCTGGCATCATCTGCCCTATTGGCGATAAGTCGCTGGGCAAGCTGCCCGCCCAGATTGCACATGGTGCGTTGATCTCTCTCATCGCCCGGACCCAGACAAAGGTTTCCGCATGACTGATAAACTTCTCGACCTCTCTGGGTTGACCAAGGCCTACCCCGGCGTCGTCGCGAACGATGACGTGTCCCTGCGGATTGCTCCGGGCGAGGTTCACGCCCTGCTGGGCGAGAATGGCGCGGGCAAATCCACACTGGTCAAAATGATCTACGGGCTGGTCAAACCTGACGCGGGCCAGATGCAGATGCGCGGCGAGAACTTTGCCCCCACCGATCCCCATGCGGCACGACAGGCGGGCGTCGGCATGGTGTTTCAACATTTCTCGCTTTTCGATGCGCTCAGCGTGGCCGAGAATATCGCCCTCGGCATGGAAAACCCGCCGCGCATGCGCGAACTCAGCCAGCAAATCCGCGACGTGTCGGACACCTATGGCCTGCCGCTTGCCCCTGACCGCACCGTCGGCGATCTGTCGGCAGGCGAACGTCAGCGGGTTGAGATCATCCGCTGCCTGCTGCAAGAGCCCAAGCTGCTGATCATGGACGAACCGACATCGGTTCTGACCCCGCAAGAGGTCGAAATCCTGTTCAAAACCCTGCGCAAACTCAGCGCAGAGGGCACCGCGATCCTTTATATCTCGCACAAGCTCGAAGAGATCCGCAGCCTTTGCGACAGCGCGACGATCCTGCGGTTGGGCAAGGTCGTCGGCCATTGCACCCCGCGCGAAACATCCGCGCGCGACATGGCTGAAATGATGGTCGGCTCGGCGCTGAAAACGCCCACGCGCGACAGCAAAGAACCGGGCGAAGTGACGCTGACGCTCAACAAACTCTCGGCGCGGTCGCCCCATGCTTTCGGCATGCCGCTGCGCGAGATTTCGGTCGAGGTACGGCGCGGTGAGGTGCTGGGCATCGGCGGCGTTGCGGGCAATGGGCAGGATGAATTGCTCAACGCTCTCTCGGGTGAAACGCTGGTCGGCGCGGGCATGATCACCTTTGACGGGCGCGATATTGGCCTTCTTGGCCCCACCGCGCGCCGGGCTCTCGGCGTGTTGACCGCGCCCGAAGAACGGCTCGGGCACGCCGCCGTGCCGGATATGTCGCTAACTGAAAACGCGATGCTGACCGGTGCCGCCCGCGAAGGGCTGGAGCGGGGCGGCATGCTCGACTGGGGCAAGGCGCGCAGCTTTGCCGAGAAGATCATCAAGACATTCGACGTGCGCACCCCCGGCCCCGGCAATGCGGCGCGCTCGCTCTCGGGGGGGAACCTGCAAAAGTTCGTCATTGGCCGCGAGGTGCTGCAACGGCCCGAGCTGCTGGTGGTGAACCAGCCGACATGGGGTGTTGATGCTTCTGCCGCCGCCGCGATCCGGCAGGCGCTTTTGGACCTCGCCTCCGGCGGCACCGCCGTGATCGTCATCAGCCAAGACCTTGATGAGTTGATGGAGATTTCCGACAATTTCGCCGCGCTAAACGAAGGCCGCCTGTCGCCGACGCGCCCCGCGCAGGGGCTGACGGTCGACGAGATCGGCCTGATGATGGGCGGCGCGCATGGCATGGAGGTGGCGCATGTCTAAGCCAAACCTCGCATCTTTCACTCTGACCATTGGGGGTGATCTGTGATCCGCCTTGAAAAGCGCCCGCAGCCCAGCCGGGCCCTTTCCCTGTCGACGCCGATCATGGCGGTGCTGGCCACTTTCATCTTCGGCGGGCTCTTGTTCGCCGTGCTGGGCAAAGACCCGGTCGAGGCGCTGCAAACGATCTTTTGGCAGCCGCTGTTTGGCGAATATGCCTTTTATTACCGCCCACAACTGCTGATCAAAGGCGCGCCCTTGGTGTTGATCGCCATCGGCCTCAGCCTTGGGTTTAAGGCGGGCATCTGGAACATCGGGGCCGAGGGGCAGTACATCATGGGCGCCATCTTTGGCGCGGCTGCGGGGCTGGCGTTCTACCCTGCCGAAGGGTGGTACATCTTCCCGCTGATGGTGCTCGCGGGCGCCTTTGGCGGTTGGCTTTGGGCGATGATCCCGGCCCTTTTGAAGGTGCGTTTTGGCACCAATGAAATTCTCGTCTCGCTGATGTTGGTCTATGTCGCTGAGCAATTCCTTGCCTCTATGTCACTGGGGTTGCTGAAAAACCCAGAGGGCTACGGCTTTCCCGGGTCGCGCAACCTACAACAATATGCGCCCGCGCATAACGCCGAACTCTTCGCCGGCTCGGGCATGCATTGGGGCGTGGTCGCGGCGCTGATCGCGGTGATCTTTGCCTATGTGCTGCTGACCAAACACCGGTTGGGCTTTGCCATCCGCGTGACAGGCGAGGCCCCCCGCGCCGCACGTTTCTCGGGTGTGAACCCGGCGCGGCTGGTGTTGTTTTGCCTTGGCACCTCGGGCCTGCTCGCCGGGCTTGCGGGGATGTTTGAGGTCGCGGGCCCCTCGGGTCAGATCACCATCGACTTTAACGTGGGCTATGGGTTCACCGCGATCATCGTGGCCTTCCTTGGCCGTTTGCATCCCATCGGCATCCTGCTCGCGGGCGGGCTGATGGCACTGACGTATATTGGCGGTGACATCGCGCAGTCGAACCTCGGCCTGCCCGCCGCTGCGATCCAAGTGTTCCAAGGGATGCTCCTGTTCTTCCTGCTCGCGCTGGACGTTTTCACACATTACCGGCTGCGTCTTGGCGCGGCGGAGGCTGCCTGATGGATCTCTCTGCAATCAACCCGCTCTTGTTTGTCGCAGGCTTCCTTGTCGCGGCCACACCGCTGATTTTTGCCGCCATCGGCGAATTGGTGGTCGAAAAATCCGGTGTGCTGAACCTCGGCGTCGAAGGCATGATGATCACTGGCGCGATCTGCGGCTTTGCCACGGCGGTCGAGACCGGCTCGCCGCTTTTAGGCTTTGCCGCCGCTGCTGTTGGCGGTGCCGTCCTCAGCCTGCTCTTCGCCTTCCTGACGCAGGTGGCGCTGGCCAATCAGGTCGCCTCTGGCCTATCACTCACCCTCTTTGGCCTCGGCCTCTCGGCGCTGATCGGCCAAAGCTACGTCGGGATCAAACCGCCACGGTTGGGCGATATCGACTTTGGCCGCTTGGCCGACATTCCCGTCATCGGGCCGATCCTCTTTACCCATGACATCATCCTTTACCTGGGCATCGCGCTGGTCGCCGGGGTCTGGGCGGTGCTGAAATTCACCCGCGCCGGGCTGATCCTGCGCGCGGTGGGCGAAAGCCACGACGCGGCCCATGCGCTTGGCTACAAGGTCAAACGCATCCGCACGATGGCAATCTTGTTCGGCGGGGCCTGCGCGGGTTTGGGCGGCGCCTACATCAGCCTGATCCGTGTGCCGCAATGGACCGAAGGCATGACCGCCGGGATCGGCTGGATCGCCCTTGCCCTCGTCGTCTTTGCCAGCTGGAAACCATGGCGCGCGCTGCTGGGTGCCTATCTTTTCGGCGGCATCACCCAGTTGCAGTTGAACTTGCAAGGCGCGGGCGTTGCCATACCGGTAGAGTATCTGGCAATGTCGCCGTATATCATCACCATCATCGTTCTGGTGGTGCTGTCGGCGGATAAAAGCGCCGCGCCGGCCTCACTGGGCCGCACCTTCCACGCCTCAAACTAGGGGCATCACGTCACGCGGCCCTGCGCCGCACATCAAGCCCCAGCAAGGGGCACGTAAACAGGGGAAACCTCATGAAACTATCCACCCTTATGACCAGCGCGGCACTTGCGCTCGGCCTTGCTTCGGGCGCTGTTGCCCAAGACAAGACCAAGGTCGGCTTTGTCTTTGTTGGCCCCGTGGGCGACGGCGGCTGGACCTACGAGCATAACGAAGGCCGCTTGGCCGTCGAAGAAGAGTTCGGCGATAAGGTCGAAACCGTCTTCGTCGAAAGCGTTGCCGAAGGCCCGGACTCTGAGCGTGTGATGACCCAGATGGCGCTCGACGGTGCCGACCTGATCTTCACCACCTCCTTTGGCTACATGGACCCCACGATCAACGTCGCTAAGAAATTCCCCGACGTGAAGTTCGAGCACGCCACCGGCTACAAACGCGCCGACAACGTCTCGACGTACTCCGCGCGTTTCTACGAAGGCCGCGCCATTCAGGGCCACATCGCGGGCTCGATGACCGAGAGCAATATCATCGGCTACATCGGCTCCTTCCCGATCCCCGAAGTGATCCGCGGCATCAACTCCGCCTATATCCACGCCAAGAAAGTGAACCCCGACGTTCAGTTCAAAATCGTCTGGGCCTACACATGGTTTGACCCGGCCAAAGAAGCCGACGCCGCCAAGGTTCTGATCGAACAAGGCGCTGACGTGGTCCTGCAACACACCAATTCCACCGCGCCCCAAGCGGCGGCACAGGAAGCGGGCAACGTGATCACCTTCGGTCAGGCGTCCGACATGGCGCAATACGGTCCCAAGCCGCGCGTCTCCTCGATCATTGACGACTGGGCACCCTACTACATCGAGCGCGTCAAAGCGGTCATGGACGGCACATGGGAATCCACCGACACATGGGACGGCATCGGGCCGGGCATGGTCGGCATTGGCGAGATCTCTGACGCCGTTCCCGCCGACGTGAAAGCCGAAGCGCTGGAAATGAAAGACAAGATCGCGTCGGGCGAATACCACCCCTTCACCGGGCCGATCAATAAGCAGGACGGCTCCGCTTGGCTGGCCGAGGGCGAGACCGCCGATGACGGCACGCTCGCGGGCATGAACTTCTATGTCGAAGGCATCGAAGGCACGATCCCGCAGTAAGCCGAACCGGCTCACAGATGACAGGGGCGTGCGGGCAACCGCGCGCCCCTTTTCCATTGCGGCCCGCGCCGGGGTTGCTAGGCTCGCCCTTCCCTCTTCGTGAAAGGCGCTTGCCATGATCACCGTGCACCACCTCAACCGCTCCCGCTCACAGCGCATCCTTTGGCTGCTGGAGGAGTTGGATCAGCCCTATGACGTCATCCGCTACCAGCGCGATGCCGAAACCAACCTCGCCCCGCCCGAGTTGAAACTGGTGCATCCTTTGGGCAAATCCCCGATGATTGAGATTGACGGCCAGTTGGTTGTCGAAAGCGCTGCCATCGTCGATCTGCTCTGCACCCGCTTCGCGCCCGAAATGATCCCTGAACGCGATACGCCCGCCTTCCTGCGCCATATGGAGCTGATGCATTTCGCCGAAGGCTCCGCCATGACGCCGATCCTGCTTAACCTCTATGTCTCACGCTTGGGCGATGCCGCCGCGCCCCTACATCCGCGTATCAGTTCAGAGTTGGACAACCACTACAGCTATATGAACAGCCTCGTGCGCCCCTCCGGCCACTTCGTGCAAGATACGTTGTCGGCAGCCGACATCATGCTGAGCTTCCCCGCCGAGGTTGCCATGCGCCAAGGCCGGGCTGCGGATTATCCGGCACTCAAGGGCTTTGTAGAGATGATCCACAACCGCCCCGCCTACCAACGCGCGCTAGAGAAAGGCGAGCCACAGGACGCCTAGCGCCCCATCGCCTGCCCCGCGCCAAGCCCATTGCGCGCGGGCAGCGCCCATGCCACCAATCGTGCATGAACCAGATGCTCACCAGCCTTGACGGCACCCCCGCCAGCCGCCTCGCCTTCGGCACCATGCAATTTGGCGGCCGTGCCGATGCGGCGGCCTCGCGCGCGATGTTCGACGCCTGTACCGAGGCGGGGATCACGCATTTCGACACGGCGCATGTCTATACCGACGGGGCGTCCGAGACCCTGCTGGGCCAGTTCGTGCAAGACCGCCGCGACAGCCTGATCGTGGCCACCAAAGCCGCCTATATCGGCGGCGCAGGGCGTGCCAATATTCTCGCTTCTGCCGAGACATCACGCCAGCGGATGCAGCTTGATACGCTCGACGTGCTCTACCTGCACCGTTTCGACCCGGACACACCGCTGACCGAAAGCTTCGCCGCGCTGGCCGAGTTGAAAGATCTGGGCCACATCCGCCAAGTTGGCCTGTCCAACTTCGCCGCATGGCAGGTCGTCAAAGCGGCCCATATCGCCGCCGACTTCGGCCTAGAGATCACGGTGATCCAACCGATGTACAATCTCGTCAAACGCCAAGCCGAGGTCGAGATCCTCCCCATGGCCCATGACCTAGACATTCTCGTCGCGCCCTACTCCCCCCTAGGCGGCGGGCTGCTCACCGGGAAATATGCCACCGGAGGCACAGGTCGCCTCAGCGAAGATGACCGTTATGCCGCCCGCTACGGACAAGAGGTGATGCACGGCGCCGCTGCCGGGCTGGCCGCCCTCGCCCGCGATCTCGGCACCCATCCGGCGACCCTCGCCGTGGCATGGGCGGCGGCACACCCCACGTGGCCAACCCCGATCATTTCCGCCCGCTCTTTGGCACAGCTTGAACCGTCACTGGCCGCGCTCAACTACCAAATGACGCCACAAACCTACGCCGCCATCGCCGCGCTCTCGCCCACACCGCCCCCGGCCACCGACCGGCTAGAAGAGCAATCATGAGCCGACTGCCCCCGAGTGCCAGCGTCACCGAAGACGCAGGCGGCGACCGTCTTTTTGCCCCCGCCGCTGCACGCAACCTCGACGCGCTTTGCGATCTGCTGGCAACCCACGCTCCACAAAAAGGCCGCGCGCTGGAAATCGCCAGCGGCACCGGCCAGCATGTGGTCGGCTTTGCCAAACGCCTGCCGGGCCTCACATGGCTGCCCAGCGACATCGACACAGCCCGCCGCGCCAGCATCAACGCCCACGCGGCCGAGGCCACCCTGCCCAATATCGCCCCGGCCCTGCCACTCGACGCGACCCAGCCCGGCTGGGCGGGCGAACATGGCCCCTTCGACCTGATCATGCTGGCCAACCTGCTGCACCTCATCCCAACCCCCGCCACTCGGAGCCTGATCACCGAAGCCGCCACAGCCCTCGCCCCCGGCGGCACACTAATCCTCTACGGCCCCTTCAAACGCGCCGGCCAAACCACCTCCCCCGGCGACACCCGCTTTGACGCCGAACTGCGCGCCGCCGACCCCACGATCGGCTACAAAGACAACATCGACATAGCCCGCTGGCTTAGCGATGCGGGCCTTAGCCCGATCGACGAAGTGGACATGCCCGCCAACAACCTCGCATTCATCGCCAGAAAGCCCAGCCCATGATCCTCCGCCGCGCCTTGTTCCTGTCGCTCCTTGCCCTCGCCGCCTGTGGCCGCTCCGGCAGCCCGCCCCCCGCCGATCCCGGCACGCTCTTTCCGGCCCGTTTCGGCGACAGCGACCCGGTGGATTTCAACGGCCGCACACCGCAATCTTTCCCCGTCCACGGGATTGACGTGGCCCGTTTTCAGAACAACATCGACTGGAACACCGCCCGCAGAAACGGTGTGAACTTCGCCTTCATCAAAGCCACTGAAGGCGGCGACCTTAAAGACATCAACTTCGACACGCATTGGCAAGGCGCAGGACAAGCCGCCGTCAAACGCGGCGCCTACCACTTCTACTACTTCTGCACCTCACCCGAGGATCAGGCCCGCTGGTTCATCCGCAACGTGCCGCGCACCCCCGGCATGCTGCCCCCGGTGCTCGACATGGAATGGAACCCGTTTTCCCCCACCTGCGCCCACATCCGCCCGCCTGCATCCGAAGTCCGCGACCAAATGCGCCGCTGGCTCGCCGTGGTCGAGCGTCACTACGGCCAGCACCCCGTCATCTACACTACGCCAGAATTCTATCGACAAAACGGGCTAAACGGATTCAACGGCTACGACTTCTGGCTGCGCACCACCGCCAAAGCCCCTGCCGAGGCCTACCCCGGCCAAACCTGGCGTTTCTGGCAATATAGCGCAACCGGCATCGTTCCCGGCATCGGCGGTGACGTAGACATCAACGCCTTCTCTGGCAGCAGCGCCGAGTGGCAAAACTGGGTCGCCACCCACGCCCTGCGCTAACGCCAAAGGGGGGAACGCATCCCCCCCCCCCCCCCCCTCATTCATCCTTTCTTAAATACCGCTGCACACCACCCGGAATGCCCGCAACGTAGTTGTTTGAAATCAATCTCGCGCGTAATGCCGCGCCACGACAAACAACCCGCCCACCAGCAACAGCGGCAGCAAGAATATCCGAAACACATGCACGCCCAACACGGCCAACAACGCGCCGATTAACTCATCCGCCCGGCTCCAAAGATTGCTGGCAAGCTGTCGGTATTCTGTCAGACCCGGCTCTTCTTCACCCAAAGCCTCACTGCCGCCGACACGGGCGGTGATCTCCTCAATCACCTCCATATTGCGCAGATAGACCGCCTCGGTAAGCTGGCCTGCCAGCGGCTCCGACACCACCAGCGCGAGAGGCAAAGCCAACCCTAAAAATCCGCCATACCACGCCAACCGCCGCGGCAGCCCCGCATGACCGCGTTTACTGACTGCCCAGACAGCCAATGCAACCGCCAGCAGCCCCATGCCGATGGCGCTTACCGGCCCCAAGGCCACGGCTATCACCCCGGTGGCCACCATCACGCCAAAAACCAGCCCCGCGATCCGCTCAACCGTGTCGTCAATCGGCTCCAACACCTTTAAGGGCCGCGCCGAGCCGGAGGCAATGAACGAGAGCCCCACCTCGATCTCTTGCGCGGTCGATAAAAAGGCGTTCAACGTGCGCAGCGTGACATAGCTCGCCGCCGCCGTGGTCGCCACATCCGCGGCATAGCCCTGCGCCGCGCTGACAACCGGATTGTCCCGCAACAGCGCCGCCGTCAGCGCCAGTACACAGAAAAAAGCAAGCAACCCCCGCCGGATCAACCGTCCGCCCGGATGCGCTGGTTCTTCGGATCATAGGGACTGTCTTCGACCACCTCGGCCTCCCACAATTGATCAAGCATCTTTACCTTCAGCTTCGTGCCTACCACCGCGTCTTGCAGTTGCACATAGCCCATGCCGATGCTCTTGCCGAATGCAACCGAATAGCCACCCGAGGTCAGCCGCCCGGTGCGCCGCGCGCCATTGTAAAGCACCTCACGCCCCCAAGGGTCCGCATCCTCCGGCCCGTCGATCAGAACCGTCACGCATTTCACGCGAATGCCGTGATCGAGCATCGCCTGCTTCCCGTGAAACTCTTTATTCAGATCCACAAAGCGCGGCAAATCCGCCTCCAACGGCGTCGCATCCCGGCC
The DNA here is from genome assembly GCF_032922545.1 of Sulfitobacter sp. LC.270.F.C4. NCBI lineage: Bacteria > Pseudomonadati > Pseudomonadota > Alphaproteobacteria > Rhodobacterales > Roseobacteraceae > Sulfitobacter > Sulfitobacter sp. LC.270.F.C4. The sequence goes on from NZ_CP136692.1 coordinate 3,303,455, forward strand.
CAACTCATTGCCAAAGGCGCGATAGCTCTTCTCTTGCCTCAGCCAGTTCTGCGCCCGCGCGCCAACCAGCTTCATGCCATGCGGCGCGCCCGCCTTTTCCAACTGATCAAACAAATGGTTCTGCATCTCAATCGGATGATGCAATTCCCAACCGAGCTCCCCGGTATAGGCCACCCGGATCGCCTGCACCGGCACCATCCCCAACTCGATGTTGCGCATGGTCAGCCAGGGGAACCGCTTGTTGCTCAGCACCGTTTCGGGATCTGCATCCCGCACCAAATCCCGCAGCACATCACGCGACTTCGGCCCAGCAATCGCAAAAACTCCCCACTGCGTGGTCACGTCATGACATTCGACATAACCCACCTCGGGCATCTTGTCGGCAATCGCCTTGCGCAGGTAATCGCTGTCATAGGCGCTCCACGCGCCCGCCGAGACAAGGTAATATTCGTCCTGCGCCAGCCGCACGATGGTATATTCCGTCCGCGTCGTCCCTGCCCCCGTCAGCGCATAGGTCAGGTTAATCCGCCCCACCGAGGGCAGCTTGTTACAGGTAAACCCATCCAAAAAAGCCGTCGCCCCCGGCCCGCGCACCAGATGCTTAGTAAAGGCCGTGGCGTCAATCAAGCCCACCCCTTCGCGGATGGATTTCGCCTCGTCCACCGCGTGCTGCCACCAGCCCCCGCGCCGAAAGGATCGGCTGTCATGGTCGCTAAACCCTTCGGGCGCAAAATAATTCGGCCGCTCCCAGCCATTCACCTGCCCAAACTGCGCCCCCCGCGCCGCCTGCCGATCGTAAGCCGGAGAGGTCCGCAAAGGCCGACACGCAGGACGCTCCTCATCCGGATGGTGCAGGATATAAACGTGGTCGTAAGCCTCTTCATTCTTCCGCGCGGCATATTCCGTGGTCACCCAATCGCCGTAGCGTTTCGGATCAAGGCTCGCCATGTCGATCTCGGCCTCGCCCTCAACCATCATCTGCGCCAAATAATACCCCGTGCCCCCCGCCGCCGTGATCCCAAACGAAAACCCTTCCGCCAACCACATGTTGCGCAAGCCCGGCGCAGGGCCGACCAGCGGATTACCATCCGGCGTATAACAAATCGGCCCGTTGAAATCGTCCTTCAACCCGCAATTCTCAGCCGAGGGGATACGGTGGTTCATCGCCATATACTGATCTTCGATCCGCTCCAGATCGAGCTGGAACAGATCAGCCCGGAAACTGTCGGGCACCCCATATTCAAACCGCGCCGGGGCGTTCTTCTCATAGACGCCGAGAATCCAGCCGCCCCGTTCCTCACGCACATAGCTCTGCGCATCGGCATCCCGGATCACCGGATGCTCGCCATGCCCCGCCGCACGGTAATCAACCAGCGCCGGATCGCGGTCCATGACAATGAACTGATGTTCCACGGGCATCGCGGGCATCTTGATCCCCAACATCCGCGCGGTGCGCTGCGCGTGGTTGCCACTGGCCGTGACCACATGTTCGGCGGTAACAACGATCTGCTCATCACTGGCGACAAGGTTGCCGCCCTTCTCCACCATCTTGGTGCAGGTCACTTCCCAATGGGTACCATTCCAGTCAAACGCATCCGCCTGCCACTTGCGCTCAATCGAAACCCCAAGCTGGCGCGCGCCCTTGGCCATCGCCATCGTCACATCGGCGGGGTTAATATATCCGTCCGTCTGGTGATAAAGCGCACCCTTCAAATCCGATGTCTCAATCAACGGCCACTTCGCCTTGATCTCATCCGGGGTGAGCCATTCATACGGCACGCCGCAGGTCTCCGCGGTCGAGGCATAGAGCATATACTCATCCATCCGCGCATCGGTCTGAGCCATCCGCAGATTGCCCACCACGGCAAAACCAGCATTCAACCCGGTCTCAGCCTCCAAGGTCTTATAAAACTCGACCGAGTACTGATGAATATGCGTCGTCGCAAAAGACATGTTGAACAACGGCAGCAACCCCGCCGCATGCCAGGTCGAGCCCGAGGTCAGCTCGTCCCGCTCCAACAGCATTACATCATCCCAACCCGCCTTCGCCAGATGATAAGCAATCGACGTGCCAACCGCGCCGCCCCCGACAACCAATGCTTTGACTTGCGTTTTCATCTGCCAATCCCTCTGCCCTAGGCTCACCCCGTTGTACGCAGCAGGGCAAGAGACCGCAGGCACCAGCCGACCCAACATGGCCAAAAACCGACCTTACCCCCTCACCATACGCGCCAATCCCGCGTCAGAGCACCGCCACCCCAACTTCATCCTTTTACAAATACCGTGCACCACATTTCCCGCCGCACAACATCAGGGCAGCCCCCCCCCATCTCACCCCGGCAAGATCTTCCCCGGGTTCAAAATATTATCCGGATCCAGCGCCGCCTTGAGCGTCGCCATCACATCCACCGCAGCGCCCAATTCCTTGCCCAGATAGGTCCGCTTGCCCTGCCCGATCCCATGTTCGCCGGTGCATGTCCCATCCATAGAGATCGCCAATTCCGCCAGCCAGCTCACAAACGCCTCGCCCCGCGCCACCTCATCGGCGTCGTCCATGTCGATCAACAGCGAGGCATGGAAGTTCCCGTCGCCTGCGTGGCCCACGATGGGCGCGATCAGCTTCAACTCCTCCGCCCGCGCCTGTGCCGCGACCACGGCATCGGCCAACCGGGAGATCGGCACGCAGACATCCGTCGCCACGGCCTTGCACCCCGGTCGCAGCGCCAGAACGGCCCAATAGCCGTCATGCCGCGCCTGCCAGAGTTTGTTGCGCTCTTCAGGGGTTGTGGTCGCCGCATAGCCGGTGCCGCCGAATTCCTCGGCCAGCATGCCAAAGGTCTCGGCCTGTTCCACCACGCCCGCTTCAGAGCCGTGGAATTCCAACAACAAAAGCGGGGTTTCAGGCAAGGTCAGCTTGGAATAGGCGTTCACGGCCTTCACCACATCGGCGTCCAAAAGCTCAATCCGGGCCACGGGCAGGCCGTATTGGATCACTGCCATAACGGTCTCACAGGCCGCCTGCACCGTCGGGAAAGAACAGCGCGCCGAGGAGATCGCCTCAGGAATACCCTGCAAGCGCAAGGTGATCTCCGTGATGATCCCCAGCGTCCCTTCCGAGCCGACCATCAACCGCGTCAAATCATAGCCCGCCGAAGATTTCCGCGCCCGTCCACCGGTGCGGATCACCCGGCCATCGGCCATCACCACCTCAAGGCTCAGCACATTGTCTTTCATCGTGCCATAGCGCACCGCATTGGTGCCGCTGGCCCGCGTCGCGGTCATCCCCCCAAGCGAGGCATTGGCACCGGGATCAATCGGGAAAAACAGCCCCTGATCGCGCAAATGGGTGTTCAACGCCTCGCGGGTCACGCCGGGTTGCACCCGGCAATCCAGATCGCCCGCGTTCACCTCAAGCACCCGGTCCATCTGCATGACATCAATGCAAATCCCGCCCGCCGGCGCGTTCACATGTCCTTCGAGCGAGGTGCCCGTGCCGAAGGCAATCACCGGCACTTTATGCGCCGCACAGATGCGCACCGCCTGCGCCACGTCGTCGGTAGAGGCCGCCATGACCACCCCGTCGGGGGCCTGCGTTTTGATCCATGTGGTGGTGTGGCCATGCTGTTCGCGAATGGCTTGGCCGGTCAGCAGATTATCCCCAAAGGCTTGGCTCAATTCCTCCAGCGCGGCTGCAATGCCCGCCTCATTGCGCGGCAGTTCTGCGATCTTCGTCATTTTCCAACTCCAAACAGCGCCTGTGCGCCGCAGGAAGCCCTGCGGGCGCAACTTGCGAAAATACTTTTACCCAATAGCCGCCATACCGCCGCCGCCCGCGGGCTTACAGCATGGAGGGCACAACTTGATCAGGCGGACGGTGACCATCATCAAAGGTCTTAATATTGATCAAGACTTTCTCGCCCATCTCGATCCGACCTTCCAACGTGGCCGACCCCATATGAGGCAACAGCACGACGTTTTTCAGCTCTCGTAGGCGCGGATTGATCTCGCGGCCATGCTCGTAGACGTCCAGCCCCGCGCCTTTGATGTCACCCGCACGGAGCATCCGCGTCAGGGCGTTCTCGTCGATCACCTCCCCGCGGGAGGTGTTCACGATCACCGCGTCGGGCTTCATCAGCCCCAAACGGCGGGCGTTCATCAGATGAAAGGTACTGGGCGTATGGGGGCAGTTGATGCTGATCACGTCCATCCGGCTGACCATCTGATCAAGGCTGTCCCAATAGGTCGCCTCCAAGGCGCTTTCGACCTCTTCACGCAGGCGTTTGCGGTTGTGGTAATGCACCTGCATGCCAAAGGCCCGCGCCCGGCGCGCCACGGCCTGACCGATCCGGCCCATGCCCAGAATGCCGAGGCGACGCCCGCCGACCCGACCGCCCATCAGCGCGGTCGGTGCCCAGCCATCCCAATTGCCGGACTGCATCACCGCCATACCCTCGGGCATGCGGCGGGTCACAGCCAAGATCAGCGCCATGGTCATATCGGCGGTATCATCGGTCAGAACCCCGGGGGTGTTCGACACCAGCACGCCGCGCTGGCGCGCGGTGGCCACGTCGATATGATCGACCCCCGCCCCGTAATTCGCGATCAGTTTCAGCCGCTCGCCCGCCTGCGTGATCAGCGGCGCGTCGATTTCATCCGTGATCGTCGGCACCAGCACATCCGCTTGGCGCATCGCCGCGCCCAATTCCTCGCGGGTCATGGGCTTGTCATCTTCGCGTAGGGTCACGTCAAACAGCTCTGACAGCCGTGTTTCCACCGCCTCTGGCAACCGTCGCGTCACTACAACACTCAACCGCTTCTTTGACATGCCTGCTCTCCCGGTCTTGGCGTCGCCTCGTTTCACAGGCATGGTGTCTCATGCAGCGACGAGGCACAAGAACTCGCGCCGGAAAAAGAGCAACAATAACCCGCAGATTTGCACAGCACCGACCCACAGCAGTGAACCGCATAGCAGGCAATTCCATGATAACCGCTTTCCTTCGCAGTGCCCTGATGGTGGGCGCGCTGCTTTTGGCGCAGGCGACCTCCGGCGTCGCACAAGAGGCGCGCGGACAGGTCACCAACCTGCCCCTCCCCCGTTTCGTTTCGATGAAAGCCTCAGAGGGCAACGTCCGCCGCGGCCCGTCGCTGTCGCACCGGATCGACTGGGTCTACAAACGCCGCGACCTGCCGCTCAGGATCACCGCCGAACATGGCCACTGGCGCCGGGTCGAAGACCGCGATGGCATGGGCGGCTGGGTGCATTACTCGCTTTTGTCGGGCACCCGCACTGTCTTGGTCGAACAAGACATGCTGCAGCTTCACGTCAACCCCGACCCAAAGGCCGCCGTGGTGGCGCGGCTGGAACTGGGCGTGGTGGCGCGCTTGGGCGAATGCACGCTTGAATGGTGCGAGTTGCGTTCGGGCGGCTTTACCGGCTGGGCCCCCAAAGTGCGGCTTTGGGGTGTTGGCCCCAAGGAGCTGCGCGAATAACACCGCCTTTCAGGCCAATTGCATGATCCCGGCGCTTGCGCCACTCTGCCGGCAAAATTCAAGCCGGAGAGAGCGCCATGCAAGCCATCACCTATGACCAATTCGGAGCCGCCGCAGATGTGCTGCGTCTGTCAGAGATCGACAGCCCCGCCCCGCAACCCGGCGAGGTCTGCGTGGCGCTGAGCCATTCGGGCGTGAACCCATCGGACGTAAAGGCCCGCGCGGGCACCCGCCCCGGCGTGACCAAACCACCCTTCCCGCAGGTCATTCCCCATAGCGATGGCGCGGGAGAGATCATCGCCGTGGGTGCGGGCATCGATTCTGCCCGTGTGGGTCAAAAGGTCTGGGTCTGGAATGGCCAGTGGCAACGCGCCTTTGGCACCGCAGCTCAGCAGATCACCCTGCCCGCGCATCAGGCCGTGCCGTTGCCCAAAGCCGTCTCTTTTGAGACCGGCGCGCAGCTTGGCATTCCGGGGCTGACAGCCTGCCACGCCGTTTTCGGCGGCGGTGGCGTGGCCGGGGAGACGGTGTTGATCCAAGGCGGCGCCGGAACCGTGGGCTACCTTGCCGTGCAACTGGCGAAATGGGGCGGGGCCAAAGTGATTGCCACCTGCAGCCCGCGCGACAATGATCTGGTCCGCGAGGCTGGCGCCGATGCGGTGCTGAACTACGCCGATCCCGATCTCGCCCGTGCCGTTCTGGAGGCCAACGGCGGCAAGCCCGTCGACACAATCGTCGAGACAGAGTTCGGCCTCAACATCACCACCGACACCGAGGTCATCGCCCCCAATGGCCGGATCGCCGCCTATGGATCGGCGGCGGAGATGTCGCCCACGCTACCCTTCTACCCGCTTCTGTTCAAAGCGGTGACCATCGACATCATCCTGATCTACCTCCTGCCCGCAGGCCCGCGCGAACAGGCGATCACCCGACTGCATCACGCGCTGGAAGACGGGGCCCTGCGCTGCCCCGTCGATACGGTTCTCCCGCTTTCCGAGGCCGCCCGCGCGCATGCGATGGTCGAGGCCGGACAGCGCAGCGGGGCGGTGCTGCTCGATTGTCGGGGGTAGTGCGCTAATTGACCAGCCACCGCCCTCACCGAGGGGCGGTGGCCCTGCCCGTCGACGGAGACCCCCATGCGCCTGATCCCTGCCCTGCCCCGCCTGCTCTTGTGTCTATTTCTGCTTCTTGCCCTGCCGCTGGCCCCCGCCTCGGCGCAGGACAACGACCAGCCCGAAGGCACCATCGCCGTCGAAGGGAACGCCACGGCAGACGCCGCCATCGCCAACCGCATCCGCGCCATCCTGCGCGAGCTTGAAGGATTTGAGAAGGTCGGCGTCTCCGTGTCCTCGGGCATCGTCACCCTGCGCGGCACCACACTCGACACCGCCAGCGCCGGACGGCTGAGCGAACTGGCGGGCCGTGTCGAAGGGGTGGTGGCAATCCGCAACGAGGTCCGCGAAAGCACCGATGTGTCGGAACGGCTCAACCCCGCCGTGGACCGCTTCCGGGGCCGGATGGAACAGGCCGTGGCTTTCCTGCCGCTGGCCTTGGTGGCACTTGGGGTCTTTGCCCTGATCGTCGTGGCCGGGCTGGCGCTGGCGCGGCTGCGCAACCCGTGGGAGCGGCTGGCCCCCAACGCCTTTATCGCTGACATTTACCGCCAGATCATCCGGCTGGCCTTTATCATCGCGGCACTGGTCGTGGCGCTTGATATCCTCGGGGCGACGGCGCTGCTGTCGGGCATCCTTGGCGCGGCGGGGATCGTCGGCCTCGCCATCGGTTTCGCGGTGCGCGACACGGTCGAGAACTTCATTGCCTCCATCATGCTGTCGATCCGCCAGCCGTTCCGCCCCAATGACACGGTCGAGATTGACGGCGACACCGGCAAGGTGATCCGCCTGACCAGCCGCGCCACGATCTTGCTCAGCTATGACGGCAACCATCTGCGCATTCCCAATGCCACCGTCTTTAAAAGTCGGATCATCAACTATTCGCGCAACGCCGAGCGGCGGTTCACCTTTACCCTTTCGGTGGCCAGCGACGCCGATCTGGCCCGCGCCCGAGACTTGGCGCTGGAGGTGTTGAATGGCCTTCCCTTTGTCCTGCCCAGCCCCGAAGCCGCCGCTTGGGTGGAGGAGGTCGCCGATCACTGGATCAACATGCAATTCGCCGGTTGGATCAATCAAGAGACCACCGATCTGGTCGCTGCGCGCAGCGAAGCGATTCGACTGACGCTGGCCGCCTTTGACGCGGCGGGCCTCACCGCACAGCCTCCCGCTTATCGGCTGATCACCCAAAGCGAATCGTCCCCAACCGCGCAACACGATTCGCCCCAAACGCCGAGCGCGCCTGCGAATCCCGCCGCCGCACAGCCAGTTGCCCCCCAAACCGAGCGTGAGCTGACCCGCATCGTCGCGCAGGAACGCGCCGAATTGCCCAGCAAAGACCTGCTCTCCGTTGATGCCGCCGAAGAATAGGCTAATTTATCAAAAACGGGTCTTGCACCCCGGGCCAGAGAACTCTAATTAGCGCCCTGTGTTGGGATGTAGCCAAGTGGTAAGGCAACTGTTTTTGGTACAGTGTACCGTAGGTTCGAATCCTACCATCCCAGCCAACACACTCCCCCGATAGCCATCACCGACTACCGCACAGCGCCCCTACGACATCACGTCGCAGACCAAAGCGCCCTATAGCGTTGCGGTGTCAGCCGCGGTATCAGCGCGCATGTCCGCCGTTTCGCGCATATCCTCGCTTCGGGTTAGCCTGACCCTCTTGCTGGTGCTGGCCCTTGCCAGCTTGCCCTTCGCACATCGTGCGACCGCGCAGGTACAGCAAGACCCGGCCTTCATCGCCTTTATCCAAGCGGGCGGCACGCTGACCGATCTTTGCGACGGCACGCTCGAGGGGCAGAACCATGCGGCCTTGGATTGCGAAGCCTGCCGGATCGTCAATGCGTTGATCTTGCCGACCCCGGCAGATGTCTTGCTGCCGGGCGGGAGGCTGCGTTTTGCCAAACCGCGCGCGGCCCGTGCCCTCGGCGCACCGCGCAGCCCTGCGGGGGCGCCCCCGCCCGTCCGGGGGCCGCCATTCGTCTGAGCCATCGCTTCTTTCGCAATACTCAGACAATGGACCACGACAATGAAAACCTTCTATACCGCAGCCTTGGCTGCCCTACTTGCCCTGCCCGCCGCCGCGCATGAGTACACCGCCGGTGCTTTGACCGTCGATCATCCGGTGGCCTTTGAAACCCCGAAAACCGCCCGCGTCGGCGGCGGCTATCTGACGATCACCAATGGCGGAGACAGCGCAGACCGCCTCGTCAGCATCAGCGCCGAGGGCTTCGACGAAGTCTCCCTCCATCAGACGACCACCGATGATATGGGCGTCGCGCGCATGTCGCATATCGACGGCCTCGATCTGCCTGCAGGTGAGACGGTGACGCTTAAGCCCGGTGGGCTGCATATCATGTTCATGGGCCTCGACGGTGACCCTTTCGAGGAAGGTGAGAAAATCCCCGCCACCCTGACCTTTGAAAAGGCCGGGACCTTGGAGGTGATATTCAACGTCGAAAGCCGCCGCGGGCATGATGCGGGCGCCATGGATCACGGCGCGCACGCGCAAAAACACTAACCCCAAGCCAGTCGCAGGATGCGCCGCAAGGCGTTGACCGGCCCGCTTCGACACCTCTGCCTTTGGGCGGTGGTGGTGTTGTTTGGGGCGTTCTCGGCGCTTGCGCCCGGAACCATGCCAGAGCGCCAGCAAGGCGCGCTGACCATGGTGCTGTGCACAGGTTACGGGGTGGAGACGGTGACCGTCGGGCCGGATGGCCGAAGGCACGCCTGCCACGCTCGACACGATTGATGCGCTGGCGCGGCAGATCGGGTTTGACGCACGCTACCAGATGAACCTGCCGCAGGGCAAAGAGGGTGTCTGGACCCTAAGCCGGGATACGATGAACACCGATGCGACCGACCCCACCAGCGACCGCACGGTGCATATCGACCGGCACACGGGCAAGGTCCTCGCCGATGTGCGCTACGCGGATTATTCGCTGGCGGGCAAGGCGATGGCCGTGGGCATCGCGCTGCATATGGGCACCTTGGGCTGGCCGAGTGTCATGGCCAATACGCTCTTTTGCCTGTCGGTGATCTTTCTTTGCGTCTCTGGCGTGGTGATGTGGTGGAAACGCCGCCCGACAAACCCGGCGGGCTGGCTCGCGGCCCCGCCTCCGCCGCGCAATATGACGTTTTGGAAAGGCGCGGTTGTAGTCGGTCTGGCCGTGGCGCTGGCCTTTCCAATGGCGGGGATCACCCTGCTGGTCGTCGTGCTGCTGGATTGGTTGTTGCTGCGCCGTGTGCCAGTGCTGAAACGCATGGTGTCCTGAAATGCCGCCCGCCCCTTCGCGAGGGCGGGCACCGCTTGGCCCTTAGGCCGTGTGCTGTTTGATCAGCTCTTTATAAAGCGCCTGAATGCGTTTGGTGACGGGCCGTTCTCCGCTGCCGATGGCCTTGCCGTCAATCTCTGCCACCGGGGTCTGCGCACCAAAGGTGCCAGTGAGAAAGGCTTCATCCGCGCCATAAGCTTCGTAGAGCGAGAAGTTCTTCTCCCGCATCGGAATGCCGTTTTCATGGCACAGGTCGATCACCTTTTGCCGCGTCACCCCGTTCATGCAATAGTCCCCGGTCGAGGTCCAAACCTCCCCCCGCCGCACGATGAAAAAGTTGCAAGCGTTGGTGGTGTTCACAAAACCATGTGGGTCGAGCATCAGCGCCTCATCCGCGCCCGCTTCCTCGGCCTGAAGGCAGGCGATGATGCAGTTCAGCTTGGAATGACTGTTAAGCTTGGGGTCTTGGCTATGTGGCAGCCCGCGCACCTGCGGGACGCTCGCCAAACGAATGCCCGCAGATTGCAGGCGATCCACGGGTTTGGAATGCTCCATGATGATCACCAGCGTCGGCCCGGTGGTGCTGAGCGAGGGGTGCTGGAAGGGTTTATCCTTGATCCCCCGCGTGAGCATTAGGCGGCAGTGCACGTCACTGTGCATATCGTTCGCCTCTGCCGTGCGGCGCAGCGCCTCGGCGATGCCGTCTTTGTCCAGGCCCACGTCGAGCGAGATTGCTTTGCAGGAATTAAAGAAGCGGTCCATATGCTCGTCGAAGAACGCCCATGTCCCGTTATAGAGGCGCATGCCTTCCCAGATGCCGTCGCCCAGCATGAAGCCCGCGTCATAGACCGAGACCTTGGCCTCGTCGCGGTGCACGATGTCGCCGTTGACGTAGATCTTGATGTCCTGGTTTCGGGCGTCTTCGTCGGCGGCGTGGGTGGTGGTGTGTTCGGTCATGGGAGGGGTCCGTTTGTGAGGGCGGTTGGCGCTATTGATAAGCAAATGGATCGATGTTGCCACCCCGGTCCCGGAATCAAGCCGCAGGCGCCGGGCTCTCAACGTTTTGACTACCACCCGGGCCCGGGACAAGCCGTAGGCGCCGGGCCATCGCCTGCCCGCCCGTCACGCCGGAGGCGTGCCAGCCTATATGAGCGCACCTTTGGTGCGACCGGGTAGGCGATTTGGTGAGGCTGGGTGTGCCCTCGCGGACCGCACATCAAAGCCGAGAAATAAAGTGGCACCAATTTACGTCAGATCGCCAACCCGCGGTCAGGCGCTGGCCCTCACACCCGCCAACTCAGCACGCGCCGTTCCACGAACGCCACCACCGAGGACACCGCCACGCCCAGCAGCGACAGGATCACCACACCCGCAAACAGACGCTCCAAATCATACAGGCTCCCCGCCTGCAAAATATACGCCCCGATCCCATATTCCGCGCCCAGCATCTCAGCCGCCACCAACAGAATAATCGCAATCGTCAGCGAAATCCGCAGCCCCGACAGGATCCCCGGCATCGCGCCGGGCACCACGATTTTCGAAACAATCGACCACCAACCGAGGCCGAAACTCTGCCCCATCCGGATCAACACCCGGTCCACATTGTCGACCGCCGCATAGGTGGCGACCACCGTGGGCGTGAAGGTGCCAAAGGCGATGAGCGCGTATTTACTCGCCTCATCAATGCCGAACCAAATGACAAACAGCGGCAACAGCGCGATCTTGGGAATGGGGAAAATCGCCGCCACTAGCGGCACCAGACCCGCGCGGGCCAAAGAAAACAGCCCGATCAAAACGCCAACACCGATTCCGACCGACGCGCCGATCAGCGCGCCCACCGCCAGACGGGTCAGCGAGGGCACGAGATGTTTGAACAACATCCCCGACTGATAAAGCTCTTGAAATGTCAGCAGCACATCGCTGGGCCGAGGCAACGTCAGGGCCGAGATAAAGCCGCTGCGCGTGCCCCATTCCGCCAGTAGGATCAGCACCACGAAAACCGCAAGCCCCACGCCCCGCCGCGTGCCGGGCTGGAAGCCACCGCCGCGAAAGGTGACTTCGCGGGCATTCACATCCGTTATTTCAGCCATCGATCAACTCCGCATCCGCCGCCGCGGCCTCATCGCGCATCAGCCCCCATAGGTGCTGTTGCTGCGCCTCCAACGCCGGGTCGCCATGGCGCCGCTCGGCCAGCGGCATGTCTAGGTTCACCACCTCGCGCAATTCACCCGGACGGCGCGAGAGCACGACGATCTTATGCCCCAACCGCACCGCTTCAGCGAGGTTGTGGGTCACATAGACCGCCGTGAACGGCTGCCGCGTCCAGAGCGCCACAAGGTCGTCCATCAAAAGCTCGCGGGTCTGGCTGTCGAGCGCGCTCAGCGGCTCGTCCATCAGCATCACCGCCGGGTTCACCGCCAGCGCACGGGCAATCGCCACGCGCTGCTTCATGCCGCCCGAAAGCTGTTTGGGCAGCGCATCGGCGAAATCGGTCAATTTGGTCCGCGCCAACACATCGGCGATGATCGCCTCACGCTGCGCCTTGCCCAGCCCGTGATCCTCAAGCACCAGCGCCACATTGCCCCGCACCGTGCGCCACGGCAGCAGCGCGAAATCTTGGAAAATATAAGTGAGCGGGTTCAGACAGCCCTCAGGCGCATCGCCCATTTGCAGCACGCGGCCTTCGCTGGGCCGCTCCAACCCGCCGAGCATGCGCAGCAGGGTGGATTTGCCACAGCCGGAGGGGCCGACGATGCAAACGATCTGGCCAGACGGAATATCGAGCGTGATGTCACGCAGCACTTGGGTATCGCCATAATAATGGCTGACGGAGGAAAGCTTGAGGTCCATGCCGCCCTTTTCCGGCAAAAACGCCCCGCGCGCAATGTGCGATCCGCGTCCCGGGGCAACCGCCCTGCGCCGGTGGCGCACTTAAGGCTGCTCACCCTCTTTACGGCTCAGCCCATCCACCGCGATCCCGGCGGTAAAACCATGCACCAAGGTCGACACGAGGATCGCAAACCCCACCATCGCCCAAAGCGGCTCCTCGTCCAGAAACTCCACCTTCCCCGCCGCATAGGCAAGGTAGTAGATCGACCCGATCCCCCGGATCCCATAAAGCGCCACAACCCAGCGGGGGCGCGTCTCGAGCGACGTTCCCAAAAGGGATAGCCACCCCGCCAAGGGGCGCACGACAAAGATCAGCGCCAGCACGATCACCGCGCCGGCGAGGGTCAGATCAGCCAGCAAGGTGGGCAGCACCGCGCCGATGGCCACCAGCAGCAGCGCTGTCAGCGCGTGTTCAACGGCGGCGGTAAAGTCATGCAAACGGCGGTGGAATTCGTGGTCCGCCTCAACCCGCCGGATTACCAAACCGGCCACCGCCACGGCGATAAAACCATAGCCCTCGACCAATTCCGTGGTGCCGTAGCATAAAAGCACCCCCGCCAAGGCCACCACGCCCGAGGAGGTCTCGGCCAGAACCGCCTTGCGCGGCACGACGAACAACACCTGCCCCAAGGCCCAACCGCCTGCCGCGCCCATGGCAGTGCCGACAGCAATGCGCCAAAAGACATCGCGTGCCAGCCACTCTATGCCCCAAGACGCCGGGGCCAAACCCTCGGCCGCGACCAGAATCCCGAGGTAGACGAAGGGAAAGGCCAAACCATCGTTCAGCGCCGCCTCTGTGGTCAGGGCAAAACGCACCGGATGTTCGCCCCCTTCCTGCGGCGGGCCAACCTGCACGTCAGCGGCCAAAACCGGATCGGTGGGTGCCATCACCGCGCCCAGCAAAATCGCCCCGGCTGCGGTCATCCCGGCAAAGGCCCAGCCCATCACCGCGACCGACAGGATCGTCAGCGGCATGGTCAGCGCCAACAACCGCGCCGTTGGCCCCCAGCGGGACCAATCAGAAAGCCTGTCGATCCGCAGCCCCGTCGCGAAGAGCGCGACGATCACGCAAAGCTCCGACACGATTTCCCATGGAAAGGGGGTGGCGCGCGGGTCGGGAAAACTCGGCATCCCGGGAACAAGGGCAAAAACGCCCATGCCTAAAAGTATCAAAAGCCCCGAGGCGGCAGGCTCTCGCCGACTGAAAAAGCGGGGCAGCCAATGGGCAAGGATCACCACGGCCCCAACGGCCCCCAAAGCGAAATGATAGCCGTTCAGGGCGAAAAAACTGCCGTCGCTCACTGCACATTCCCGTTTTATGGTCAGGGGCTTGGCCCCGCATCAGCACCAAAGGTATCTTGGCGCCTCTGCATTGCCAGTGATGCCTGCCGGAAATCCCACCCTGCGGGAGCAAAAGGTAAAGGCGCGCCCGTGGGGGACGCGCCTTTCAAAGCGATCATATCACGCAAGCAACGCGCTTAGCTGCCCATCGTCTCGACATAAGAGGTGTCGATCAGCGTCTCTAGCGTGATGTCGGCATCGACCAGCCCTTCGGACTGGAACCACTCCAACTGGTCACGCACCGAAGCCACGTTCAGCTTGGCACCTTCGTTCAACCGCATGGTGCCGTTGATGATCGACGGCGCCGCCTTGTCGCGCGGGCGGTCGGTGTAGACATATTTATGGATCAGATCGACCATCTCATCGACGCCCGCATCGCCGCTGTCCTTGGCGATCATCGCGGCGTTATAATCGGCGACACCTTTGGAATAGCCCGCAAGGAAATTCTTAGTCATTTCCTGTTCGTCACTGGCGTTCTTGGTCGAGGTAAAGACTGTCGTCACCTGATAATCCGGCAGATAGGTCGCCACATCGCCGATGATATGAACGGCACCCGATCCCGCCAGCGGCTTGGCAATATGCGGCACGATCGACCACGCATCGATCTGGCCCGACTTCAGCGCACCGATCACCGCGCCGACTTTTTGCAGCGGCTTGAACTTGAGGCTGATCCCCTCAGCCTCGGCCATTTTGGCGCCCATGTAGTGAAAGGACGATCCCGCCTGCGTCATGCCAAAGCTTTTGCCATCCAGCATGCTGGGTTCGGTGATGCCCGCCTGATAGGCCGCATCAGAAACGAGGAACTTCTGCCCGTCGATGCCCGGCTCTTCTTGCAGGCCGCCGCCGATCACCTTGACCGCGCCCTTTTGCGCCAGCGACACCAAGCCGCCCGAGATCGCGGTGATCGCATAGTCCACATCGCCGCTGGCAATCGCCACGGCCATCGGCTGCGCGGCCTCGAAAAAGCGCAGTTCAACGTCCAGACCGGCCTCTTTGAAATAGTCCCGCTCAAAGCCGACAAAGCTGCCCGCGTGACTGGTGAAACGCAGCGCGCCCACGGTGATCTTGCGGTTCTGCGCCAGTGCCGGTGCCGCCAGCCCCACGGCGGTTGCAGCGCCCAAAGTTGCGATGGCCTGACGGCGGTTGAACAGGGTCATAATCTCACTCCTCCAATTTTGCCGCAGCATGGTCGGCGGCCAGGCCGAAAGTCAAGCGAGAGCGCCCGCAGCAGCCACAACCAGGACTGGCATATCTACTCAATGCGTGGCATCGATTTGCCATGAAGCTCTTTTCATCCAAGACCCGCCCCATGCACCTCGGCCCCTTCCCGTTGGAGCGGCTGCGCCGGTTGCATGCCCCGCATGACCAACTGCCGAACACGCCCATCCCGGTGTTGCGGTTTGAGCGATCCGAGACGCCGCAGAGCATCTGCAACGCCATGGCGCCCTTCCAAGCGATGATGGACGTGTTGCGCGACGGGCCGGTCAACACGGCAGGCGCGGTGATCCCCGAAAGCCCGGCGGAACGGGCCAATCACCTAAAATCATTTGGTTATTACAACGACGCTTCGATGATGGGCGTCTGCTCCCTGCCGCAGAAGGCGCATCTTGCCACGCCTCGGCGCAGCGAAGGCACCGAGCAACTGGCCGAATTTCTTCGCAGCCGCCAGACCAAGACGCTCGCCGCTGGGGTGGATGTCATCATGGCGAACCTGCGCGATGCAGTTGATGCGCCCGAAACCTCAATCGACGCTCACAGCCACGCGCTGGTGGTCCTCACCGCCCACCCCCGCGACCCACGCGAAGATGAGCCGGGCAGCGATTGGATCATGGACGCCCAAGCCGAGCGCGCTTGCCTGCGCGGCACCGAAAACGCTACCGTGCTGGCCGAATACATCCGCCAGTTGGGGTTCGCGGCAAAGGTGCATTCAGGCACCACCTCTGATGTGAACCTCGGCCAATTGGCCGTGGCGGCGGGGCTAGCGGTTTGGGAAGACGGCACGCTTCAAGCGCCGTGGATCGGCTCGCGCTTCGGGCTGGCCGTGGTGACGACCGACATGGAACTTGCGCCCGATTTGCCGCTTTGCCCGTTCTCCGAGCAGCCTTGGTCCCTGCTGAAAGGCCCGCATTGGCAGTTGGGCACCCATGGCGGCGTCAGCGCCCGCGATGTCGATCCTTACGCGCGGCGCGACTATGCCGCAGGGCCGCATCCATTTGAGACGCTGAAACGGGTGGATGAGCCGACCACCTACATCGACGCGCCGAACGTGCCGCGCGTGCCGAAACGCGGGGATCTTTTCGCGCGCGGGCAGTTCGGCGACATGGGGCCAAAGGTGCAGAACGCCATGAAAGGCGGGCACCATGTAGTCAAATCCGCTCCCTCCGCCGCGCAGCGCCGGCTGCTGGGCGCGCTGATCTTGCTGCAAGATGGCCCGGTGAACGACGCCGCGCCCGCTATGGCGGACAGCGCCCGCAATGCCGCGAACCTTAAAGCGGCAAGCTACTTTCTGGGGGCCGATGCTGCGGGCCTCTCTGCCTGCCCCGATTGGACATGGTACAGCCACGACGCCACCGGCACCCCGATCACCCCGCCGCATGACCAAGCGCTGAGCCTTATCATCGACCAAGGCTTCGACACGATGGAGGGGTCTTCGGGCGACGACTGGATCGCCGTGTCGCAATCCATGCGGGCCTATCTGCGGTTCTCGATGCTGGGCGGCGTGATGGCCCAGCACCTGCGCAACTTGGGCCACGCGGCCAAAGCGCATACGGTGATGGATGGCGATGTGCTGCAACCGCCGCTGCTGTTGCTGGCGGGACTGGGCGAAGTGTCGCGGATTGGTGAAGTCATCCTGAACCCGTTCCTCGGCCCGCGCCTGAAATCCGGCGTGGTCACGACCACCCTGCCCGTTGACCACGACAAGCCCATCGACTTCGGCCTGCAAAAGTTCTGCGAAGCCTGCAACAAATGCGCTCGCGAATGCCCCTCGGGGGCGATCACCGCCGGGCCGAAGAAGATGTTCAACGGCTATGAAATCTGGAAATCCGACAGCCAAAAATGCGCCACCTACCGGATCACCAACCAAGGCGGCGCAATGTGCGGGCGCTGCATGAAGACCTGCCCGTGGAACCTTGAGGGGCTCTTCGCCGAGGCCCCCTTCCGCTGGGCCGCCTCCAACATCCCCGCCGCCGCACCGCTGCTGGCCAAGCTGGACGACATGGTCGGCAAGGGCCGCCTGAACCCGGTGAAAAAGTGGTGGTGGGACATCGAGCGCAAGCCCTCGGGCCAGTTCGACACGCCTGCCCAGCCGGTGAACGCCCGTGATCTGCAACCCGATCTTGACCTCAAATTCGAGGATCAAACCCTCGCCGTCTACCCCGCTCCGCTGGCGCCGCATCCTTGGCCCTACCCCGATCCGATGAACCGCGAGGCCGGGATTGCCGCCCATGCGGCCCTGCTGAGCGCCGATGAGCACCGCCGCAAAACCGCAGCGGGCGAAACCGACCATTTGCACCTTTACAAGGTCGGCAGCGACACCCCGGTGCTCGACCTGCGCATCACCGACGTCACCCGCCTGAACCCGACTACAGCGCTTTACGACATCGCCCACCCCGAAGGCCACGACCTGCCCGCATGGTCCGCTGGCGCGCATCTTGATCTGGTCGTCGCGCCGGAATTCCTGCGCCCCTATTCGCTGCTGGGCGACCCGTCCGACCGCAAACGCTACCGCATCGCGGTGCTGCGCGAAGACGCGGGCCGGGGCGGATCAGCCCTGCTCCACCGGGTTTTCACCAAGGGGCGACGCATCTTTGTCGGCAAGCCGGTGAACCATTTTGAACTGGTCGAGGACGCGCCGCATAGCCTGTTCATGGGCGGCGGCATCGGCATCACGCCGATGATCGCTTTTGCGCACCGGCTGCACGCCCTTGGGCGACCCTTTGACCTGCACTACTCGGCCTCAGACCGGGAAGCGGCGGCCTTTGCCGAGGAACTGGCGCAGGCCCCTTGGGCCGACCGTGTACACCTGCATATCTCATCTGAAAGCACCCGCGCCGACCTGCCCGCCATCATGGAACGCAGCGCGCCGGGCACCCATGTCTACACCTGCGGCGCGGATGCCTACATGCAGTCGGTCATGGCCGCCGCCGAGGCCGCGGGCATCCCCGAAGACGCGCGGCATCTGGAATATTTCTCAACCCCCGAGGTGCCAGATTACGTCAATCACCCCTTCACGCTGAAACTCACCTCAGGCCGCGAGATCGCCGTCTCTGCCGAGGAAACAGCCGCCGACGCGCTGATCGCGGCGGGGGTGCCGGTGGATTTGAAATGCAGCGATGGCATCTGCGGCGTCTGCAAATGCGGCCTGCGCGGCGGCGAAGTCGAACACCGCGACTTTGTTCTCTCGGCCAAGCAGCGCGAAGGCGCGATCATCCTCTGCCAGTCACGCGCGGCAGAGGCAGGCGGCGTGCTGGAACTCGACCTCTAACCCCTTTCGCAAAAAGCGCGCAGCCGTTAAGAGAAGCCAACCTCTGCAACAAAGGGCTGCCCCCATGACATTCGACCGTTCGATCAAGATCGCCCCCTCCATCCTCGCCGCCGATTTCGCCAACTTCGGTGCCGAATGCGAAGCCATTGAGGCCCAAGGCGCGGACTGGGTGCATGTGGATGTGATGGACGGGCATTTCGTGCCCAACATCACCTTGGGCCCCGCCACCTGCGCGGCGATCCGGCCCCACATCAAGGGCGTGATGGACGTGCATCTGATGATCGCCCCGGTCGATCCCTATATCGAAGCCTTCGCCAAGGCGGGCGCCGATGTGATCACCGCCCATGTCGAGGCCACCCCCCATATCCACCGCACGCTTCAGGCGATCCGCGGCGCGGGCGCGAAAGCGGGTGTGGCACTAAACCCCGGCACGCCAGCCAGCGCGGTGGCCGAACTGCTCGACATGGTCGACCTCATCTGCGTGATGACCGTGAACCCCGGCTTCGGTGGCCAGAAGTTCATCGACATGACAGCCAAAATCCGCGACCTGCGCGCGATGATCGGTGACCGGCCCGTGCATATCGAGATCGACGGCGGCGTCGATCCCAAGACCGCGCCGCTGGTGGCGCAGGCCGGGGCCGATGTGCTGGTGGCGGGCTCCGCCGTCTTCAAAGGCGGCTCGGTCAGCGCCCCCGCCCCCTACGGCGAGAACATCCGCGCGATCCGCGCCGCCGCCGAAGGCACCTACGTCTGATCTGGCCGGGCGCGGTTCAATTCGCGCCTAGCCCTCCAGCCGGTCGGCAAAGGCCGTCAGCAGCCGGTGTTTCAGGATCTTGCCTGTGGGTGCGGCGGGCAGGTCCGTGGCCACGATGATCTGCGCGGGCCGCTTGTAGCCGGTCAGCCGCTCTTTGACGAAACTGCGCAACTCCTCTGCCGTCACCTCGTCGCCGGGGGCGACCTGCACGAAGGCCAGCACCTCTTCGTCGCCTTCGCGCCGCCGTCCGACCACGGCCGATTGCACCACGCGCGGGTGATCGTTCAACGCGGCTTCGACCTCGGGCGGATAAACGTTGAAACCGCCGTGAATGATTAATTCCTTGCTGCGCCCGAGAATGTGCAACCGCCCATCCTCATCGAGCTTGCCCAGATCGCCGGTGTGCAACCAGCCCTCGGCGTCGATGGCTTTGTCGGTCTCGGTCGGGTTGCGGTAGTAGCCTTTCATCACATGCGGTCCGCGCACCAGCACTTCGCCTTCGCCCGCGCCATTGCCGCCGGGGGCTTGGTCGTCGATCTTGCATTCGGTGCCCGGCGTGACCGGTCCGACCGAAGTATCGGGCGAGCCAAGCGCGTTGGTGGTGGCCGAGGCGCCCGAGCATGTCTCGGTCATGCCAAAGCCGTTTTGCAGCGGCAGTTCATAAAACGCCTCGGCTTTGCGTTTCCACGCCGGATCAAGCGGTGCACCGCCCGATGAAACATAGCGCAGCTTGGGGCTTTCGAGTTTGGGCATCCCGCGCTCGCGCGAGTACTGCATCACCAGCGCGTGCATCTGCGGCACAGCGGGAAGGATCGTGACATCCTCGTGGGTTGCGGCATGCAGCTTCGCCGCCGAGAAACGGCTCTCCTGCCGGACCTTCGCGCCAGAACTCACCGCGGCCATCAAGACAGACACCAAACCGAAAACATGGGTCATCGGCAGCACGCCGTAAACCACATCACCCGGCACCATCTGTCGCAGGTCCGCCGAGGCACGCGCGCCAAAGCGCAGGTTCTGATGGGTCAGCATCACCCCCTTGGGGTCACCCGTGGTGCCGGTGGTATAAAGCAGCACCGCCACATCATGCAGATCGGCATCCGGGCTGCTGGGCAGCGGTGTGGCAAGGTGCAGGCTGCCGAAAGCGCCCGAGACCTCACGGGCGTTCAGCCGCGCCGCATGGGCCGCCGCTTCGGGCGAGACATCGCAGGTCAGCAGCACCGCCGCCGGGGTGGCGTGATCGATGATGCGGGTGACTTCGGCTTCGGTCTGGCGGGCATTGACGGGGATCGCCACCGCGTCCAACTCCCAGCAAGCATAGAGCGAAGCAACCGCTGCAACACAGTTTTCCACCATCAAAAGCACGCGGTCGCCCGCCTGCACACCCGCACCGCGCAGCTCAGCGGCCAAAGCCACCCGCGCGCGGTCCAGATCGGCGTAGTTCCAAGCGGCACCGCTGGCGTCACTCAGCGCGGGCGCCTCTGGACGGGTCGCCAATTGCTCAGCTAGAAAATCCTGTACCCTGGCGTTCATGGGTGTCTCCTCCTGCCTATTCGCGACCCCCTCCTCCGGCGGCCGCTGCCCGGCTAAAACCGGGGCTTTCGTTTTTCCAAAAAGGCCGCGATCCCTTCGGCGGCCTCATCCCCGCCAGCCGCGTGGGCCATGGCGTTGCGTTCGGCATCAAGCTGATCGGCCTCTTCGGCCTCATAGGCCTGCGCCACCAACTGCCGGATCGCGCCTTGGGCGGCACGCGGCCCGGCGGCGAGCGTATCGGCCAGCATCAGCGCCTCGTCCAAGGCTTTGCCTTTGGCGCAGATACGGTTGACCGCGCCGAGTTCGGCAAAGCGCATCGCCATGACGGGACGGCCCAGAAGGCACATCTCCATCGACAAGGGCCGCGGCAAAAGCCGCGCCAAAGAAGCCGTCAGACCGGCATCCGGCACCAACCCGGCCTTCACATAGGCGGCAGTGAACTGCGCCTCTTCGCAGGCCACGATCATGTCGCAGGCCAGCGCCAGCGACAGCCCCGCCCCGGCAGCGCCACCTTCGATGGCGGCGATAACAGGCACCGGACAAGCACGCATGGCGCGGACCAGATCATGCAGCCCATCCACCCGCTCGCGGCGCTCGGCCTCGGTCAATTTGCGCCGTTCGATCAGCACGTTAAGGTCTCCCCCCGCGCAGAAAAAGCGCCCTTCGGAGGTGAGGATCACCGCGCGGATGCGCGGGTCTTCGGCCATGCGCATCGCCTCTGCAATCGCTTCATAAAGCTCTGGCGTCAGCGCCCCGCGTTTCTCGGCGTTGCCGTTCCAGACGATCAACCGATCGCCGCGGTCTTCGATCCGCGCACTCATGTTTTTGCCCTTTTGAAAACGCCCGTCGCACGCGACAGCAGCTTGCCCTCGGCATCATGCAACTGGGCCTCGGCATAGAGGATTTTATACCCCCCGCCCGTGACGCGGCCTGTGGCAACGACTTGGCCCTCGCGCACCGCCAAGATGTAATCGGTGGTCAGCGACAGGGTCAGCATCGGCACGAAGGGCCCGCTCATCGCGCAGTGCCGCGCACAGGCAAAGCCCGTGGCCACATCCAAGAGCAACGTATGCAACCCCCCGTGCAGCACACCTGAGACGTTCAGGTGCTGCGGGCCGAGGTCGAGTGTCACGCGGGTGCTGCCATCGGGGTTCGACAGGTCGGGTTGAAACCCGATCAGCTGTTGAACCCCGCTGGTCGGTGCCTCATGCGGCGGATAGTGCAATGAACCGCTCCAGATGATGATCAACGTCGCCAAAGCGGTGGTCCGCCATGGTGATGCGTTTGGCGATATGGGCCAGCTCGTATTCTTGGGTCATGGCAATGCCGCCGTGCATCTGGATCGTGTCTTCTGACACCAAACGCCCGACACGGCCCATCAGGTTCTTAGCAGCAGACACATGACGCTCGCGGCTGGCGCGGTCGTCGGCCAGATGGCCTGCGGCGTTAATGACGGCAGAGCGGGCCTGTTCGAGGTCAATCAGCAGGTCCGACATGCGGTGGGCCAAGGCTTGGAAGCTGCCGATGGGGCGGCCGAACTGCTTGCGCGTGCCGAGGTATTCCCGGGTCAGCGTGCAGGCGGTTTCCATCGCGCCCAGCGTTTCCGCGCAGAGCGCAGTTGTCGCCACGGCCACACGGGCCTCGATGGCGTCAAACGCTTTGCCCGCCTCACCCAAACGGGCGCTTTCGGGCAGGGTCACATCATCCAGTGTAACTTCGGCGGCGCGGCCACCGGCCAGCAGGGCATAGCCCGTGACGGTGAGCCCTTTGGTGTCGGCAGGTACGAGGAACAGCGAAATGCCTGCCTGATCGCCAGCCTCTCCGCTTTCGCGGGCAGAGATGACGAGCATGTCGGCAGCCTCGGCATTGGCGACGACGGCTTTGCGACCGTTCAACACGATGTCACCGCCGTTTTGCGACGCGGTGGTGGAGACGCGCTCAAGGTCATAGCGGCTGGTCGGCTCGCCATGGGCAAAGGCCAGTTGCAACGTGCCGCCGATCAGTGCCTCAATATGCTCCTGCTGCGCTTCACTGCCCAGATCGGCAATCAAGCCGCCAGCCAGCACGGCGCTGTCGAGCAGTGGCTCGACCACACCGGCGCGGCCCAGTTCTTCGAACACCACTGCGATGTCGAAACCCGCGCCGCCAAAGCCGCCCTGCTCTTCGGTGAAAAGCGCGCCGATGACGCCCAATTCGGCCAAGCCGTTCCAGATATCAGCAGAGAAGCCTGCTTCGCTTTCCAGAATGCCATTGCGCGTGGCGGTGTCGTATTTATCCCGCAGGAAACGGCGCAGGCTGTCTTGCAGCATCTGGCGTTCTTCGGTCAGGTCGAAATTCATTTTGCACCTCCCAGCGTTGTCTTGGCGATGATCTGCCGCTGGATTTCGTTAGAACCGCCAAAGATCGACAGCTTACGGTTGTTGAAATACTGCGCGGCCACCGGGCCGGCCTCATTCGGATCGGGCAGCGCATCGTTGCTGCCTGCCACCGCTTCCGAGGCGAAGGGCATCGCATAGACGCCAGCCGCACGGCGCGCCAGATCGTTGATTTCCTGCCGGATGATCGTGCCTTTGACCTTGAGCATCGAGGACTCCACCCCCGGTGCCTGCCCTGCGGCGGCCTTGGAGATGATGCGCAAGTTGGTCGTGGCCATCGCCATCAGATCAATCTCTGCCTGCGCCACGCGGGCAGCAAAATGCGGGTTTTCGATCAGCGGACGGCCCCCGGCCATTTCGGATTTGGCGATGCGTTTGACCGCCGACAGACCCGCTTGGCTAAAGCCGACACCCGCGATGTTGGTGCGCTCATGGGTCAGCAGGTACTTGGCGTAGGTCCAGCCCTTGTTCTCTTCGCCGACGAGGTTCTCGGCGGGCACTTTGACATTGTCAAAGAATACCTCGTTCACCTCGGCGCCGCCATCCAGCAGGATGATCGGGCGCACGGTGATGCCCGGCGTCTCCATGTCGATCAGCAGGAAAGAGATGCCCTCTTGCTGCTTCACGTCCTTGTCGGTCCGCACGAGGCAGAAGATCATGTTGGCGTGTTGGCCCAGCGTCGTCCAAGTCTTTTGGCCGTTGACGATGTAATGGTCGCCGTCCTTGACCGCCGTGGTTTTGAGCGAGGCGAGGTCCGACCCAGCGCCCGGCTCAGAGTAGCCCTGACACCACCAGTCTTCGCCCGACAGGATGCGCGGCAGCCAGTAGTCCTGCTGCTCTTTCGAGCCGAACTTTTGCAGCACGGGGGCCAGCATCGACAGGCCAAAGGGCACGATGCGCGGCGCGTGATGGGCAGCGGCCTCTTCCTCGAAAATATGGCGCTGCACGGCGTTCCACGCGGCCCCGCCGAATTCCTTGGGCCAGTTGGTGGCCAGCCAGCCTTGATCGTTCAGGATGGCGTGCCAGCGTTCGTGATCATCCTTCGAAAGCTCCTGCCCACGGCGCACCTTTTCGGAAAGCTCGCTTGGCAGTTTCTCGGTGAGGAATTGGCGCACCTCCTCGCGGAAGGCGCGTTCTTCGTCGGTATAGCTCAGGTCCATGTCGGCCCCCTTTAGTAGATTTCGAAGAGGCCAGCCGCCCCCATGCCGCCGCCGATGCACATCGTCACCACGCCGAGTTTCGCGCCGCGGCGGTGGCCTTCGCGCAGAATGTGGCCGGTCATCCGCGCCCCGGTCATGCCGAAGGGGTGGCCGATAGCGATCGAGCCGCCATTCACGTTGCATTTATCGGGGTCGATGCCGAGTTTATCGCGGCAGTAGAGCGCTTGGCTCGCGAAGGCTTCGTTCAGCTCCCACAGGTCGATGTCATCGACGGTCAGCCCGTGACGTTCCAGCAGACGCGGCACGGCAAAGACCGGGCCGATGCCCATTTCATCGGGCTCGCAACCCGCGACGGCGAAGCCTTTGAACGCGCCCATGGCTTGCAGGCCCTGTTGCTCGGCCTCTTTGCTGTCCATCAGCACGAGGGCTGCAGCGCCATCCGACAGTTGGCTGGCGTTGCCCGCGGTGATGAAGGCCCCCTCGCCGCGCACGGGCGTCAGGCCCGCAAGCCCTTCGAGCGTGGTGCCGGGCCGGTTGCATTCGTCGCGGTCCACTGTGACCTCGCGGGTGGAGATCTCCTTGGTCTCCTTGTCCTGCACGCCCATGGTGGTCTGCATCGGGACGATTTCGTCATCAAAGAGACCGGCCTCTTGCGCGGCGGCAATCAACTGCTGGCTGCGCAGGCCATAGGCGTCCTGATCCTCGCGGCTGATATTGTAGCGCTTCGCGACGATGTCGGCGGTGTCGATCATCGCCATATAGACCTCGGGCTTATGCTCCTTGAGCCAGGCCTCTTTCACCGATTTCACATCCGGCTGGATCAGCGAAATGCTCTCGACCCCGCCTGCAACCATCGGGCCTGCGCCCTCTTGGCAGATTGCGTTGGCGGCCATGGCGACGGTCTGCAGACCGGAAGAACAGAAGCGGTTCACGGTCACGCCCGAGGCGGTCACCGGCAGGCCCGCGCGCAGGGCGATCTGCCGCGCGATGTTCGAGCCGGTGGCCCCTTCGGGGTAGCCGCAGCCGATCATCACGTCTTCGATCGCCGAGGGATCGACGCCCGAGCGTTTAACCGCTTCGGCGACGACATGGCCACCCATGGTGGCACCGTGGGTCATGTTGAACGACCCGCGAAAGGATTTGGCCAGCCCGGTACGGACGGCGGAGACGATGACAGCCTGTTTCATTTGGCAGCTTCCTTGTTCAGATCATCAAAAGTGCGGTTGGTTTTGGCCAGATCGACCAGCAGCGGCGCTGGTTTCCAGAACCACGGGTCTTTCTCGGCAAACCCTTCGATGGCGGCGAGGACATTGGGCAGGCCCTGAATATCGGCCCATTTCATTGGGCCACCCCAATAGCGCGGGAAGCCGTAGCCAAAGAGCAGCGTCATATCGATGTCGAGCGGGCGTTTCGCGATGCCCTCTTCCAGCACTTTGGCCGCCTCATTGACCATGGCGCACATGTAGCGGCGCACGATCTCTGCATCGGTGAACTCGCGCGGGGCGATGCCGCGCTCCTTCTGCTCTTCCTCGATCAGGCGGGTGATTTCCGGGTTCGGCGTGCCGCCGCGTTTGCCCTTTTCGTAGATGTAGTAGCCTTGGCCGGTCTTCTGGCCGAAGTGGCCTTGTTCGCAGAGCCGGTCGATATAGGTCGGCACCCGCTCCTCGGGGTGGCGCGTGGCGGCCTTGCGCTTGCGTGTGGCCCAGCCGATGTCGAGCCCGGCCAGATCGGCCACCGCGAAGGGGCCCATGGCAAAGCCGAATTTCTCAAGTGCCGCGTCGATCTTGTAGGGGCTGGCACCGTCGAGCACCATGTGGTCCGCCGCAGTGCGGTAGGTGGCGAGGATCCGGTTGCCGATGAAGCCATCGCAGACGCCCGCGCGCACGCTGATCTTGCCGAGCGCCTTGCCCAAGGCAAAGCCAGTGGCGACCACATCTTTCGCGGTCTTGTCGGCGACGACGACCTCAAGCAGTTTCATCACATGCGCGGGCGAGAAGAAGTGCAGCCCGATTACATCCGCGGGGCGCGAGGTGCTGGCGGCGATCTCGTTCACGTCCAGATAGGAGGTGTTGGAGGCCAGCACGCAGCCCGGCTTGCAGACCGCGTCGAGTTTGCCGAAGACCTGCTTTTTGACGTCCATGTCTTCAAACACCGCTTCGACCACCAGATCGACGTCGGAAAGGCTGGCGTAGTCGGTGGAGACGGTAAGCGCCTCACCCGTCAGCGTGTCGAACTTAGTTTGGTCGATTTTGCCGCGTTTCAGCGCGCCTTGGAGGTTGCCGGAGATACGCTCATGCGCCGCCTTGGCGGCCTCGTCCTTCATCTCGATCAGCACGACCAAGAAGCCCGACAGCAGTGCTGCCGTGGCGATGCCCGCGCCCATGGTGCCGCCACCGATGACGCCGATGGCTTTCAACTCGCGCGGCTCGACACCCTTGAGTTCCGGCAGGTTGCTGACCGCCCGTTCCGAGAAAAACGCATGGATCATGCCCTGCCGCTGGTCGGTGTTCATCAGTTCCGAGAAGATGCGGCGCTCGGCCTTCATGCCTTCTTCGAAGGGTTTTTCGACACCCGCCTGCACGGCGCGCACGGCCTCGGCAGGGGAAATCTGGCCACGACCCTTTTTCAGCGTCGCCTCATAGGCGGCGTCCCAATCGATCGGCGCAGGCGCGGGCATCTCGCAGATCGGGCGACGCTCGGCACCGCTGTCGAGCAATTCGCGGACGTAGGCGAGACCGACCTCCTGCGGATCACCCTCTTCCACCCGGTCGACGATGCCCATCTCAAGCGCCTGCGGTGCCTTGATGTGGCGGCCCGTGGTGATCGCATCCAGCGCGGGTTCAACGCCAATGAGGCGCGGCAGGCGTTGTGTCCCGCCTGCGCCGGGGATCAGGCCAAGGTGAACCTCAGGCAGACCGACCCGCGCCGAGGGCTGGGCGATGCGGTAATGCGCCGAGAGGGCAACTTCGAGACCACCACCAAGGCTGACGCCATGCATGGAGGCCACGACCAGAAGCGGCGACGCTTCGATGCGGCTGCACAGGTTCGGCAGATGCGGCTCCATCGGCGGCTTGCCGAATTCGGTGATGTCGGCGCCCGCGATAAAGGCGCGGCCTTCGCCCACGATCATCACGGCGCGCACGCCGTCTTCGGCCTCGGCGCGGTCCATGCCGTCGGAGAGCCCCTGCCGCACGGCTTGGCTCAGCGCGTTGACGGGCGGGTTTTCGATGCGCAGCACGACGATGTCGTCATGGCGGGAATAGGCAATCTTGTCAGTCATATCAGTAACTCCTTGATCTATCCGCGCCGGGACAGGGCCGGTGCCCGTCCGGTGCGTTGTTCGATGCCGCTGACCACGTCGCGCAGCGCTGGCCCCACTTGTGACAGAATGCGGCTGTCGGGCAAGTCACCCGGCAAAGCGCCGCAGGTAAAGGCCACAGGCTCGCCGAATTCCCCTGCGTAATAAGGCACGCTCACGGCGTTGATGCTACGGGCATAGCGGGTTTCAGGCGGGGCGAGGACAAAGCCCTGCGCCAGCAATTGCTCATACCCCTCACGGCGGAAATTGCGCAGCCGGTCATCCGGCTCCAGCCCGTCAAAACGGTTCTCGTCCAGACTGGCCAGCGTGGCGAGGCCAGAGGACGAACCATAGACCGGGATACGGTGACCCGGCTCTAGCCAGATGGTCGAAGCGGTATGCGGACGCCATGTGCGCACCAGCATCATCCGGTCGCCGTCGCGCACGGCGATCAGCGCCAGCGTGCGTGTTTCATCCGCCAGTTGCTGCATCGCATCTGACGCCATATCGACAAAGCTGACCGCGACAGAGGCGACCGAGCCAAGCGCAATCGCCGCAGGCCCAAGCCGGAACTTATCGTTGCGCCCGCCATGCGCCAGATAGCCCAGTTCGCACAGCGTATAGGTCAGCCGCGAAACCGTCGGTTTCGGCAGGCCCGTCCGCTCGGCGATCTGCGCGTGGCTCAGCCCGCTGTCGCTGGCGCGGAACGCGCGCAAAATGCCAAGACCCCGCGCCAGCGTATTGGCGAACTTACGGTCCGTGACGGTATCCGACGCCGCCTTGTTCATCTTGCCGCCATCGGGATCAAAAGCGAGATCATCGGGAAGGACATGATGAGGATCAGCACGATGAAATCGACGCTGAGGAACCGGGTGATGCCCGCAAAGATCTTATCGATCGGTGCTTCGCGGCCCACCACATTGGCGATGACAAAGACGTTCAAGCCGACGGGCGGTGTAATCAAGCCGATCTCCAGCAGTTTGATGACCACGACGCCGAACCAAATGAGGTTGAGGTCATAGCTTTCCACCAGTGGGATCATCAGCGGCAGGGTCAGCACCATGATGCCAATGGGATCAAGGAACATGCCCAAGAGCAGATAGATCAGCGCGATGCAGAGCATCAGCACAACCAGCGACATCTGCGCGTCTGAGACGAAGCCCACGATGGTGCCCGCGACGCCCGTCAGCGCGACGAAGGCCACAAAGATCTTGGCACTGGCGGCGATGAGGAAGATCGCGGAGGTCTGCACGCAGGTCTCCTTGACCGCGGCCCAGAGGCCAGCCCAATCCAGCTTGCGCTGCACGAAACCGATCAACGTGGCGGAGACGACGCAGACGGCGGCGGCCTCGGTCGCGGTGAAGATGCCGCCGTAGATGCCGCCGATGATCAGCACGAAAAGCAGGATCGCGGGCCAGCTATCAAGGGCCGCCTGCCAACGCTCACGCGCGGTGTAGCGTTGGTCGGTCGAGGGTGCTACCGCCGGATCGCGCCAGACCCAGACGGCGATGACCAGCACAAAGCCCGCCAGCGTCAGCAGCCCCGGCAGAACACCCGCGAGGAACAGCGACGAGATCGAAGTCTCGGTGAAAATGCCGTAGATGATGAACAGAACCGACGGGGGAATGAGCGAGCCCAATGTGCCCCCCGCCGCGACCGAAGCTGTCGCCAGACGCGGGTCATAGCCCATGCGCAGCATCTCGGGCGTGCAGATCTTACCCATGGTCGAGGCGCAGGCGATGGATGAGCCGGTGATCGCGGAAAAGCCCCCGCAGCCCATGACGGAGGCCATGGCCACCCCACCCGGCAGGCGGGTCAGCCAAACCTTGGCCGCATGGTAGATTTTCGTCGTAATATCCGCGCGATACGCGATATGTCCAAGCGCCACAAAGAGCGGGATCATCGACAGGTCGTAAGAGTGAATGAGGTCGAAGGAGTTTGAGAACACCATCGAGGTGGTCGCCTTGATCGCACGTTCGGGCATGAAAGTGCCGGTGCGGAAGGCGAAGATAAAGAAGGTAGCGACGGTTGCCACTGCCGCCAGCGTGAAGGCAATCGGCACGCGCAGGGCGAGCAGGATCAGAACCGCCGCGAAGGCGATCATACCGATGGTTGAGGCATCCATTACAGCACGTCCTTCTCGGCCAGAAGGTCGGCCGCATGTTGTTGTTCGTCAGAGACCACGCCGCCCGCCAGCACGGTGCGCCCATCGCGCCACGTAAGTTCGGCCAGCCGCAGGAAGGTCGCGATCATCCCGATCAGGAACAAAAGCCGCCCGGGCCATTTCGGCAGATTGAGGTCGCCGTAGAAAAAGCTGCCTTTCTCGACCACGGCAAAGAACTCGCGCCCGCCGGAATAGATCAGCGGCGCCAGCGCCAGCATCCCGATGGCAGAGCCTGCAACGATCAACACCGAACGCGCGCGGTCGGGAAATCGGTCGGTCACAAAAGCGACCGAGACATGCGCGCGCGCAGCGGTGGCGGCGGCGAGGGGCAGCAGGATGGCGGCGACCATGAGCTCTCGCACCATGGTCACGCTATCGGGCACCTGACTGGCAAAGAGCGCGCGGGCGATCACGTTGGAGGTGATCAACACCCCCAAGGCGATCACCGCCAAAGCGCCCAATCCCAACAGGATTTTCTCCAGATTTACCAACATATGCTGCCCCTCCCCAGTATCAGCGATCAGTTGCTTTTGGCTTCCCAAGGATAGCCTTCGGCATCGCGCTGCTCGGTGTATTTGGCGATAAGGCCCTTATACTCTTCCAGCAGGTCGTCGCCCGGCAGACCGGCGGAACCGGCAGTCTCTGCCCATTCGTCGAGGAACTTCTTGCCCGCTTCGACGAGTTGCGCGCGATCCTCTTCGGGCAGGGTGATGACTTCGACGCCCTGTTCCTTCATCGAGGCGATGGCCTTGTCGTTGGCATCGGTGATCAGACGGCCAAACTCATCCGCCATGTCGGACCCGACGGAGGCCAGCGTTTCCTGCTGCTCAGGCGTCAGGCTGTCGTGCATGTCCTTGTTCATGAAGATGCCCAGACCGCCGACCTGACCCCAGTCGAGGATCGTGTAGCTGTCCATCACCTCGGCCTGCTTCAGCGCCGCCACGGCATAGCTGTAGCCCTGCGAACAGTCGATCAGCCCGGTGTCGAGACCTTGGTAGGCGTCATAGATCGACATGTTGACCATGTTCGCGCCCTGCTCACCAAAGACCTTGCCGTAGGCGCCCACGCCGCGGACCTTCTTGCCCGAGATATCCGCCACGGATTTGATCGCGCCGCCCTTGCAGCCGATGTTTACCTGGCTGGTGGTCCAAGTGCCGATATAAACGAGGTTCTTGTCGGCAAGATCGTCTTGGATCGCTTGGCTGGAGCGCATCAGCTCATCCGTGGCGCGCATGCCGACCCAAGCGTCGGGGTTGTTCACCGGCAGGTCGGCGATGCCGTAGCCGGCCATCTCTTGCGGGTAGTAGACTGCGATGACCGAACCGGTGTCGGCCACGCCATCGGCGATGGATTGCACAGCGGCGTTGGCTTTGAACAGCGCCCCGCCCCACTGGATGTCGAATCGCATGTCGCCGTCCGAACGCTCGGCGACCTGATCGGCGAACCACTGCAAAGCGTCGGCGCGTGCACCGCGGTTGGGCCCAGCTTCACCGTGAATCAATACAGTTTCAGCGCTTACCGCGCCACCAGCCAGCGCCAGAGCTGCGGCGCAGCTCAGGTGTTTAAAGATTGTCATGTAGGCTCCTCCCAGAGACTTGTTTCGCAATGCAAAACATAGTTTCGCATTTGTCGCAGGTCACGCTAGTCCGCGGACCGAAAGCGATCAAGCGAAACTTCAGCCATCTGAAGAGGGAGCAGTTAGGCTCTTGAATTTGTTAAGCGAAAAATGAGCGCGGGCGGCGGTGTGAGAGACAAACGCCCCGCTTTGCACCCCGGAATCGGCTGATCTGATGGATCGGCCCTGTCCGAGAAAACGGTCACGCCGCTGGGGCGTGACCGAAAGGGTTCGAGATTAATACCAGTCGCCGAATTTGACTTCGACATCGGTGCCGACCCGTTTGGCGAACTCTTCGGGGTCTTGCGTGCCGCCGTCTTTTCCCCGGAAGTGATAGGGGTAGACGTAAGTCGGTTTGAACTCAGCGACGGCAGAGGCAGCGGCGTTTGAATCCATAGTGAACGGCAGGTTCATGCACACGAATGCCAGCGAGATATCGGTCAGCCCGCGCATCTCGGGCGTGTCTTCGGTGTCGCCCGAAATATAGACGCGGAAGCCGTCGAAACCGAGGATATAGCCGTTGTCGCGCCCCTCGGGGTGAAACTTCTTGCGCTCTTCGGTGATGTTATAGGCCGGGATCGCGTCGATCGGCAGGCCGTTAAACTCGGTGCTTTCGCCATTGGCGATCTTGCTGGCCTTCGCGGCAAGCGCCTCGGGCAGCATGTCAAAGACGGCGGGGTTGGTGATGATCTGCACCTCATCCCCGGCCAGCGCGGCCAGCGTATCGGCATTGTAGTGGTCGCCATGCTCATGGGTGATGAGGATCAGATCGGCGGCGGGGAAGTCGCTGTATTGCGCGGGCTCGCCCACTGGATCGACATAGATCAC
Source organism: Sulfitobacter sp. LC.270.F.C4 (assembly GCF_032922545.1). Taxonomy (NCBI): domain Bacteria; kingdom Pseudomonadati; phylum Pseudomonadota; class Alphaproteobacteria; order Rhodobacterales; family Roseobacteraceae; genus Sulfitobacter; species Sulfitobacter sp. LC.270.F.C4. Next base: position 3,335,772 of record NZ_CP136692.1, read on the forward strand.
GCCCGCGGGCGTCTCCAACACGATAGAGGCGTGGTCGACGGGATGCACCGTGATCGGCCCTGCGCTGGTGTCGAATGTGTCACCGCTATGCGCGGCGGCACGGGCGGCGAAGGGCAGCAGGGTTACGATGCCAGCGGCGGCGGCGGAGGTGGCAAGGAAATGGCGGCGGGTCTGGGACATTTCAGGCTCCTGTTGGTTACTGGAACGGGACATAGCTGCCCCGCCCCGCATTTCAACGCAGCGCCCTTCTAGCGGCAAGCCTATGCCGGGCGCAGACCCAGAATCTCACGCGCTTGTGCAGGCGTGGCGACAGGGCGGTCGTATTTCGCACATAAATCAGCCGCCCGCTGGATCAGCGCCGCGTTGGAGGGCGCCAGCCTGTCGCGGTCCAGCCGCACGTTATCCTCCAGCCCCGCGCGGGTGTGGCCGCCCGCGGCGATGGCCCATTCGTTCAACACAATCTGGTTCGGCCCGATCCCGGCGGCACACCACTGCGCATCGGGGGCAAGGCGGTTGAGCGTCTGGATGTAGAAATCAAAGGTCTCACGGTCCACCGGCATGGCGTTCTTCACGCCCATGACGAATTGCACATAAAGCTGGCCGGGGATGCGCCCATCGCGGTTCATTTCGGCGGCTTTGTGGATGTGGCTCAGGTCAAAAGCCTCGATCTCGGGTTTGACCGCGTGGGTTTTCATTTCCGAGGCCAGCCAATCGACCAGTTCCGGCGGGTTTTCATAAACCCGCGTCGGGAAATTGTTGGACCCGACCGAGAGCGAGGCCATGTCGGGCCGGAGCGAGAGCATCCCGCCCCGCTCCCGCCCCGCGCCCGAGCGCCCGCCGGTGGAGAACTGGATGATCATGCCGGGGCAATGCTTTTGCACGCCCTCCATCAGCCGCGCGAACTTCTCGGGGTCGGAGGACGGGGTCTCGTCATCGTTGCGCACATGGGCGTGGCAAATGGAGGCCCCGGCTTCGAAGGCTGCGTGGGTCGACTCGACCTGCTCGGCGATCGAGATCGGCACGGCGGGGTTCGCGGCTTTGGTGGGGACGGAGCCGGTGATGGCGACGCAGAGGATGCAGGGGGTGGTGGTCATGGGTGGCGGTCCTGTGGCGGGGGTGTTTGGGCAAGGAAGGTCGCATATGGTGGGGGCGGTGTACATTGGTTAGCGGAAAGGTTGAGAGGTCAGCGACTGCCACCGCGCCCGAACCGAGGGGCGGGGTAAAGCGAAGCGTCCGCCCCGGTGGGAGCGGTTCGGCAAATTATAAAGGACCTAAAGGCTTCAACTCATAGATGGCTTTTCGAAGTAAAATTCGAGGAACAATAACTGACAGTGTCCCCTTAACCAAGCGATCTAAATCAGAACCGTCACGATAGTCTGCAGCACAAAAATAGTCTACTCGTCGCGCTTTCAGCAACTTTTCGCACCTTTCAATTTCGCCCTTTTCTGAATCTGGTTTATGAACTGCAATTGCGTGACCTCCGTTCGCCATTACAACGGTCATGCTTGGAACGTCCGTGTCACCATCACCGAAATAGATCATATTATCCCAGGGAACGCGGCGCTCCTCCATCGGCATGTGAGAATTAATAAACTCGTTGACGTCGAGTACACCTTTATTGATGCGGAACAGATACTGCGTCTTCGAAGTGTCAGACACAACGCGCCCCGGCCAATCAGGGTGGCCGTAGGGGTCATACAAGAACTCGCACGCATAAATCTCTTTAAAATAGGCCGCAAGTTCACACCCTTCGATCATTTCTTTCAAACCAGAAGAAACAATGTAGTGCTCCAGCACAATATCAGAACCTTGAGAGATAGAAGATACGTATTGGCCGATCCGGTCAAACCAATCTCTAACTCCTTCGAAAAATTCTATTCCTCTGCCATGCTCTTGAAACTTTGAACGGTTAAGTTGCACTTCTTTCGCGTCTGCCAATCGCAGCATTTCGCGCATGTACACCAATAGCTCTTCCGCAGATTTCTCTTTGCGCTTCGCCTTTACCCCTCCCCAGAAATCAGTTGGACTTACTCCTAAGCTTGGCAATACCCCGTAGTGCTGCATAGCCTCGGGACTGAGAGTACCATCGAAATCGTACACCATTGCCACTACGTTCTGCTTGAAATCTACCATAATCTAAAGTTCCCCTAAAAACCGCATAAGCAACGTAAGCGCTGCGCCGAGAACTTCAATGTACGCGAGAGTTTGTAGTTAGACGTGCGAGGTTAACGTATCTACGACGGCAGCATAAGGCGGCCATACCGCCGTTCCTGTCGGCTATCCATCACCCGAACACAACCGAGCGGGAACGCGCATTGCTCTGCAATACGCTGCCTCCCGCGCGCTCTAAAAATGGCCAGCTTTTAGCTGTCCATTTTTAAAGCGGAAATAAACGCCTCCTGCGGGATATCCACCTTCCCGAACTGGCGCATCTTCTTCTTACCGGCCTTCTGCTTCTCCAGCAGCTTCTTCTTCCGCGTCGCATCCCCACCGTAACACTTCGCCGTCACGTCCTTGCGCATCGCGGAGAGCGTCTCGCGGGCAATCACCTTGCCGCCGATGGCCGCTTGGATCGGGATCTTGAACATGTGACGCGGGATCAGGTCTTTGAGCTTTTCCACCATCGCTCGGCCACGCATTTCGGCGCGGTCGCGGTGCACCATGGTCGAAAGCGCGTCGACAGGCTCGTCATTCACAAGGATCTGCATCTTCACCAGATTGTCCTGCCGGTAGCCGATCATCTGGTAGTCGAAGCTGGCATAGCCCTTGGTGACCGATTTCAGCCGGTCATAGAAATCAAACACCACCTCGTTCAGCGGCAGGTCATAGACGACCATCGCCCGCGAACCGGCATAGGTCAGGTCTTCTTGAATGCCGCGGCGGTCTTGGCAGAGTTTCAGCACGTCGCCGAGGTATTCATCGGGCACGAGGATCGTCGCCTTGATCCGCGGCTCTTGCATGTGGTCCACCAACGTCATGTCGGGCATGTCGGCGGGGTTGTGCAGCTCCTGCATCTCACCGTCCTTCATGTGGACGTGATAGATCACCGAAGGGGCGGTGGTGATCAGGTCGATGTCATACTCACGCTCAAGCCGGTCGCGGATCACTTCGAGGTGCAGCAGGCCAAGGAAACCGCAGCGGAAGCCAAAGCCAAGCGCGGCAGAGGTTTCCATCTCATAGGTGAAGGAGGCATCGTTCAGGGCGAGCTTTTCGATCGCATCGCGCATGTCTTCGAAGTCATTGGCATCGACCGGGAAGAGACCACAGAAAACCACCGGCACCGAGGGCTTAAAGCCCGGCAGCGGGGTTTCACACTTGCGCTTCTCATGGGTGATCGTGTCGCCGACGCGGGTGTCGCGGACCTGTTTGATCGAGGCGTTCAGATAACCGATCTCGCCGGGGCCGAGGCTTTCGACGCCGGTCATCTTGGGCCGGTAAACGCCCACATCGTCCACGTCATAGGTGCCGCCGGTCTTCATCATGCGAATGCGGTCGCCCTTTTTCAGGGTGCCGTCGATGATCCGGACGATACAGATGACGCCGAGGTATTGGTCATATTTGCTGTCCACCAGCATCGCTTTGAGCGGCGCATCGGGGTCGCCGCCCTTGGGTGCGGGCAGTTTATTGACGATCGCTTCTAGCACGTCGGGGATGCCGATGCCGGTTTTGGCTGAGATAAGGCAGGCCTCGGAGGCGTCGATGCCGATCACGTCCTCAATTTGTTCGCGCACGCGGTCGGGGTCAGAGGCGGGCAGGTCGACCTTGTTCAGGACCGGCACGATCTCGTGATCCGCATCGATGGCGGTATAAACATTGGCCAGCGTCTGCGCCTCGACGCCCTGGGTGGCGTCGACGACCAGCAGCGAACCTTCGACCGCATGCATGGAGCGCGCGACCTCATAGGCGAAGTCGACGTGTCCGGGCGTGTCGATCAGATTCAACACATAGGTCTTGCCGTCCTTGGCAGGGTATTCGATGCGGACGGTGTTGGCCTTGATGGTGATGCCCCGCTCCCGCTCGATATCCATGTTATCCAGAAGCTGGCTTTGCATGTCGCGTTCGGCGACCGTGCCGGTGAGTTGGATCAACCGGTCGGCCAGCGTGGATTTGCCGTGGTCGATATGCGCCACGATGGAGAAATTGCGGATGTTTTCAAGCGGTGTCATGCAAGGGGATATGGCGCAGTGCCGCGCCTGCGTCAATTGGCCTTGAGCGCGCCAGAGCCCGCTTCGCGCCCTTCACGGCGCTTTATCGCAGGCCAAGGCGCCTTGCCCCCCAAAGGAGAATTGCGCGAAGCCCCATTTTGCGGCATAGTGACGGGCAGAGCAGACCGGGCCGACAAGGGGAAAACCCCATGGTCCAAAACAATAGGGCAAATCAATGCGGACAGTTGCAAGTTTGATGGCGCTCGTCGTCTTGGCGGGTTGTGGCGGATCACGTTATTCCAGCGATGCCGCCGTAGGGCGTTTTTCCCCGACGCCGGTGCTTTTCGCCACGGGACCAATTCAAAAGGCTTGTCTGGCCGATGGGCGCCGCGGCTCCAGCCATGCGCGTTGTGGCTGCGTACAAGCGGTGGCGGATCAGACGTTGTCGCGCTCGGATCAGCGCCAGGGCGCCAAGATTTTCCGCGACCCCCACCGTTTGCAGGAAATGCGTCAGTCCGACAACAAAAGCGACAACGCCTTCTGGAGCACGTGGAAAGCCTATGGCCAGAGCGCCGCGGCGGCCTGCTCCAACACCTGATAGCTCAGCTTTCGCTGGGCGGCTGGCCAAAGCGATCAATCAGCCGTCCGACGATCTGATCGCGGGCGGCGCGAAACTGGGTGAGTTTGGCCTCGCGGCTCTCGCCCAGTCCCGTGGGATCAAGGATCGGCCAATATTCCACGTCGAGATGGTAAAACCGCGTCAGCTCCAGCGCCCGGCGCTGGCTGGCGGGGCTCAGCGCGATGATCAGATCGAATGACCCCAGATCGTCGCCCCATTCTTCCATCTCATCGAAACTGCGGCTGCGGTGCCGGTCCAACTGCACATCCAATTCACTGCACACGGCGATGGAAAAGCCGTCGATCTCCATGTCGTTCTTGACGCCCACGGACTGCACATAGGTGCCGGTGCCGTAGAATTTCTTCATCAAGCCTTCGGCCATGGGCGAACGGACGGCGTTGTGGTCGCAGCAGAAGAGAACGGATTGAGGCAGCAGCTGCTTCATTTATCCGCCGAAATGCAAAACGCAGATCAGGGTAAAGAGCCGCCGCGCGGTGTCGGTGTCGATCTCGGCCTTGCCCGACAGGCGCTCTTGCAGCACGCGGGAGCCTTCGTTGTGGATGCCGCGCCGGGCCATGTCGATCGTCTCGATCTGGCTGGGGGGCAGTTTCTTGACCGCCTCGAAATAGCTTTCGCAGATTTGGAAGTAATCCTTTACCACCTGCCGGAACGGGCCGAGGGAAAGGTGGAATTCCGCTGCCTTTTCAGCCGCTTCGGTCTCCACATCAAAGACCAGCCGCTTGTCGCGGATGGACAGGGACAGATGATAAGGCCCTTCGGGCACCGGGCCCTTCTCCCGTTCGGGCAGGACAAAGCTGTTCTCTTCCAGCAGGTCGAACATGGCCACCTTACGCTCCTGATCGATCTCAGGCGTGGGGGGCGGCATGTTCGCGTCATCAAGCGCGATATGGGTGATGCGGGTCATGGACGCATCCTTTTTGCTGGCGATACCATTTCGTGGATAGCGCAGCGGTGGGAAGGGGGCAATGCGCGAGAGCATGCCCGGTGGCGAATGTCGCGCCCGGGGGCACAGCGGGCAGCGCCCTGCCTCCTGCGCAGGCGGCTTCTGCCCCCCCTGCCCTAGTCGTTCAGCTTGCGCAGGCGCGCGGTGACCGACAGGCCATGCGCCTCAAGGCTCTCTGACTGGGCCAACCGCTCTGCCGCCGGGCCGATGGCTTTGAGGGCTTCGGGCGACATCTGGGCCAATGTGGTGCGCTTCATGAAATCCAACACCGACAGCCCCGAAGAGAAGCGCGCCGACCGCGCCGTGGGCAGAACGTGGTTCGGCCCGCCGACATAATCTCCAATCGCCTCGGGCGTCCATTGGCCAAGGAAAATCGCGCCCGCATGGGTGATCTTTTCCGACAGCGCCTTTGGGTCCGCCACGCAAAGCTCAAGGTGTTCCGGCGCGATCCGGTTGCTGAGCGCCGCCGCGGCGTCGAGGTCAGCCACGGTGATGATCGCACCATTGTCGCGCCAGCTTGCGCCCGCGATGGCGCGACGCTCAAGGGTGAGCAGGCGTTTCTCGACCGCCTCTTCCACCGCGCGGGCAAAGGCGGGGTCAGTGGTGATCAGAATGCTCTGCGCGCTCTCGTCGTGCTCGGCTTGACTGAGCAGATCGAGAGCAATGAAATCGGGATCATTGTCCCCATCAGCGATGACAAGGATCTCCGACGGGCCGGCGATCATGTCGATGCCGACTTTGCCGAAAACGCGCCGCTTGGCGGCGGCGACAAAGGCGTTGCCGGGGCCGGTGATCTTGTCCACCGGGGGGATCGTATCGGTGCCATAGGCCAGCGCCGCCACGGCCTGCGCGCCGCCGATGCGGTAAATCTCATCCACTCCGGCGATGCGGGCGGCCAGCAACACAAGCGGGTTCAACACGCCATCGGGCGTGGGCACGACCATGGCCAAACGCTCCACCCCCGCCACCTTGGCCGGGACCGCGTTCATCAGGACCGAGGAAGGATAGCTCGCCAGCCCGCCCGGCACATAAAGGCCAGCGGCGGAAACCGGCGTCCAGCGCCAACCCAACGTGGCGCCGTCGGGATCCGTCCACTCGGCGTCTTCGGGCAGCTGCCGTGCGTGATAGGCGCGGATGCGGTCGGCGGCCAGTTCCAGCGCCTTGCGGTCCTCGGGGGAGACTTCGGCGACGGCGGCATCAACCTCGGCAACACTGATGCGCAGGCTGTCGGGGGTGAGGGTCACGCGGTCGAACTTTTGCGACAGGTCGATCACCGCAGCATCGCCCCGCGCACGCACATCGGCGATGATCTCGGCCACCACGGCATCGACATCGGGGCTGTCTTCGCGCTTGGCGTTCAGCAGTTTGTCAAAGGCCGCTTCGAAATCGGGGGCGGAAGCATCAAGGGTGACGGGCATGGGGTCAGGCTTTCGAAAAGGGGGCCACCGCAGCGGGCTGGCCCAAAGGTATCAAGGCGCGGAAGGACGGCGCAGGCTGGGCTCGGCCCGCAGGCCCGATGTTTTGACAGCGGCACTGGGGGCGGAGCGCTGCGCCAGACGCATGGCGCGGGTGTCTTGGGCGTTGTCGAACACGGCGCGGGCGACATGGGCTGCCAGAATGGCAAACAGCCCGCCCGCAATCGCCGCGGCAGGGGCCAAAAGCCCCGGCAAGGTGACCGTGCCCAACAGATGCCGCACCGCCAGCGCCACACCAAGCAGCAAAAGCGCCCAGCCCGTCGCTTCGGTCATCAGCGCCGCCACGCGCCCCCGCGTAAATCTAGTCTGTTTTAGTTCCGGCATCTTGCGATCCTTGCCACCGTGACGGGATGTCACTCGGGGTGAACGGGCCTTTTCTTTGAAGGGGCCACATAGGGACGTGTCACATCCTTGAGCGTTACCTCCAGAGCCTCGACCTCTAACCGGATCGCGCCGTCTCCGGCCAAGGTCAGCGTGACATGGCCCGAAGGCGCGTCGGTTTCCTCGAACGTGATGTCGAGCAGGGAGAGGATGGTATCGGCATCGCCCTTGGGCACGCCTTGGCTTGCCACACGCTGCACGTTGTTGAACATCAGCACCGATTGCACCCGCTCGGGCGCATGACGTGCGGCCCCCGTATCCTCATGCCGCAGCCGGTTCAGCAGCAGCGCGAAACGCGCGCCCGTGCGGTGCCAGCGCATCTCAGAGGCGGGAAACACCGCATCTTGCGTGAGCGAGGCGATCACCGTGAGATCCTCGGCATCCAATGCGCCGAGGTTCAACGGCGCTTCGCGGCCATCTTCGAAACGTGCATCTTCGGTCATTTGCTGCTGATCCTTTCGATATCCGCACCCACGCCGCGCAGCTTGGACACCACATGCTCATAGCCGCGATCAAGGTGGTAGACCCGGCTTACCGTGGTCTCTCCGGTGGCGGCCAGCCCGGCGAGGATGAGTGAGATCGACGCTCGCAGATCGGTTGCCATAACCGGCGCGCCTTTGAGTTTCTTAACGCCAGTGACCTTAGCCGTGCCGCCGTGCACATCAATCCGCGCGCCCATGCGGATCAATTCCGGGGCGTGCATGAAGCGGTTCTCGAAAATCTTCTCTTCCAGTACAGAGGTCCCTTCCGCAGTGCAGAGCAACGCCATCATCTGAGCCTGAAGGTCGGTCGGGAAGCCGGGGAATGGCTCTGTCGTGACATCCACCGCCGAGATGCGGCCATTGCGCCGCGCCACCTTGAGGCCAGCCTGTGTCTCAGTCACCTCGATCCCTGCCGCGTCGAGCTTTTCGCAGAACGCCTGCAACAGGTCGATCCGCCCGCCCAGCAGTTCCACTTCGCCGCCGCAAAAGGCTGGCGCCAGCATATAGGTGCCAAGCTCAATACGGTCGGTCACAACTTTATGGGTCGCCCCATGCAGGCTATCGACGCCCTGAATGGTGATGCTCGGTGTGCCGTCACCTTCAATCTGCGCGCCCATGGCCCGCAGACAGTCCGCCAGATCGACGATCTCAGGCTCCCGCGCGGCGTTGTTGATGACGGTCGTGCCCTTGGCCAAAGTCGCGGCCATCAAGATATTCTCGGTCGCCCCGACAGAGGCAAAAGGGAAGTCGATCACGGCGCCCTTGAGCTTGCCGCCCTCAGCCTTGGCATAGAGATAGCCGTCACGCAGATCGATTTCCGCGCCCATCTTGGCCAGCCCATCGGTGTGAATATCCATCGGACGCGCGCCAATCGCGCAGCCGCCGGGCAGCGAGACTTCGGCATGGCCTTCCCGCGCCAGCAACGGACCCAGCACGAGGTTCGAGGCGCGCATCTTGCGCACGATGTCATATTCCGCACGGGTATTGATCGGCCCGTGGCTGGCCATCGTGATGACCTTGCCGTCTTGCATTGAGGTGACTTCCGCCCCCAGAGAACGCAGCAGTTCGGTCATGGTGCGGATGTCGCTCAGCCGCGGCGCGTTGGTCAACGTCAGTGGCTCTTCGCTCAGCAATGTTGCGGGCATCAGCGCCAGACAGGCGTTCTTGGCCCCCGCGATGGGGATTTGCCCGTTCAGCGCACCGCCGCCTTTGACCAGAATGGAATCCATCGTTCAGCTGTCCTTTTCCGACCCGTCGGGGCCATTGCCTGTATCCTGCGCCACATCCTCGGCCCGCGCACGGGCCTGCGCCTTGCGCCGGGCCATATTCGCCTTGAGCGCAGCCTTCAGCCGCGCCTCCCGCGCAGAGGGTGTTTTCGCGTTCTTTTCCGGGGCGTTTTGCTTTGCCATGCCGCCTATCTAGCGCAGGGTGCAAGAAGGGTCCAGATCAGGGGTTGCACCCCCTTTCGATTGCGGCTAATCACCCGCCCACGGCGCTGCTGTAGCTCAGAGGTAGAGCACTCCCTTGGTAAGGGAGAGGTCGAGAGTTCAATTCTCTCCAGCAGCACCATTTACCCATCATTCCGCTAAATACACCCCACCTCGCATGAGCGATGGTCCCTCGATCTACGCCCGCCGCGGCGCGGCAGTCTGAGTGCGAGAGTCCGGTTCTTCCCTGCATCATATGGGCTTGCCGTCCGCTTCTTGCCCGCCCGCGCCGATCAGCGGCACCGCGCCGATTCGACACCCCAACCCCGAATAAACGAGACCGGGGTGCCCAAGTCTCAGATCCCGTTACGAAGTCTCAAAGGCACCGCAGGCAATGCGCGAGCCCGCATCGCCGGAGGGCTGCGATTCGTAGTCGTCCGCACCGCTGTGAATAATGAAAGCCGCGCCGTCGTCATCTTTGATCATGGTCTCGATATCGAGCAGATCGAGAAAGACTTCGGCCTGAAGCACGCCATCTTCCCCCACTTCCATATTGGGCATGTCACCCGGATGCGGCCCACCTTCGACGAGCACACCATGCTTGTGGTCCCCCGCGATGTGGCCCCCAGCAGATTTGAAATCATCTGCGGAACAATCGCCGGTTTCATGCAAGTGCACGCCATGGCTGCCCGCGGGCACGCCAGTCACGTCGATCTTTACCAAGGTCCGGCCCGAGGCGGTCGTGTTCAGGGTAACATTGCCTGAGATATCATCCGAATTGCCCGCCACCTGAGCAGATGCTGCCGTTTGCATATGGCCTTCGGCCTGCGCCGCGACGGCGCCCGTTGTGGCCAAAGCGGCCCCGAGTAGGATATTGCGCAGATACATGGCTTCCTCCGTTGGGTTATATGTCGATGACGGCTCAACCCACCCGGCCCGCGTCGGGTTCCTCTTGATGCAGGGCAAGGCTTGCCCCTATAAGCGGCCGAGTGCTCCCTTAGCTCAGCTGGATAGAGCAGCCGACTTCTAATCGGCAGGTCGAGGGTTCGAATCCTTCAGGGAGCGCCAATTTCCGCCACGCCTACCCGCGCCCACTTACCCGCGCGCGAAATCGTCAATCGCTGCTGCGATCAGATGCGGAAAAGTGGGTTTGCCGAGCATGGCAATCGGTTCAAGCCCTCTCAGCCGTGTCTGGGTCGGTTCGTCCAGGTTGCCGCTCAAGAAGATACAGCGGATATTGTGTTCGCTCAGCAACCACTGCGCGAGGTCCTCGCCGGATTCTCCATTCGCCAGTCGAAGGTCCATGAACGCCAAGTCCGGACGAGACTGCGTCACCACCTCCCGGCAGGCCGCGAAATCCTTGACCGGGCCAAGAACGGAATGCTGAAGCTGTTCGAGCTGCATCTGAAGGTCCAAGGCAATCAGAAATTCATCTTCGACGATCAGAATATTCACCGGGCATTACCCGGCAGGCATGGGGATCTCAATCTCGACGCAATAACCATGCTCTGTTGCCCTCTTCTCCATCGTCGCCCCAAGCTGGCTAACAATGCCTGCCACGATCTTCGAACCGAGACCGACCCTCTCTAGACCTTTCGCGCTACCGATCCCATCGTCCGATACCGTCAAGGTCAAAAGGGTTCCCTCTTGATGCAAACGAACATCTACCCGGCCCTGTTCCCGCTCAACGAAGGCATGTTTATGCGCATTGGTCACAAGCTCATTGATCAGCAGCGCAAGGTTGATCGCCAGATCCGTCGGAAGAACGACCGCCTGCGCGTAGACAACATTCTCAATCCGCCTGCTGTCGGTCTCTGTGCTGGTTGAAAGAAAGTCGACGAGTTGCGGGATGTATTCACCGACATCCACATGGGTAACGTTCTGCGATTTATAGATAAGTTCATGAACCGAGCTTACGGCATGCACCCGCAAAGAGGCCTGCTGCAGACTGTGTTTGACGTGGTCGTCTTCCACCGATGCGGCTTCAAGGCGTAGGATGCTCGACACCAGATGCAGGCTGTTCTTGATCCGGTGATTTACATCCCCCAGCAGCGTTTCTTTCTGCTCAAGAAGCTTGTCCCTCTCGGTCAGCGTTTTCTGCAAGACCTCTTCGCGCTTTTTGGAATGGGTCAGATCGAGGGACGCACCGATGAACCGCGCGGGTTTGCCATGCTCAAAAAGCACTTCGCCACGTGTGTTCAGCCATCGAATATCCCCTCGGGGCAAGACGATCCGATAGTCGGCGTTTACCGTTGCATCACTGGCCGTGACCCCTTCCAAGCTCTTCTTCACATGCTCCAGATCATCGGGATGGATACGCTCAAAAAGCTTGGTGATCGGAAAGGTTCCCTCGGTATCTGGATAGCCGAAAAGATCGGCCAACTCATGCGATACATTCGCGGTGCCGGTCTGAAGGTCCAGTTCCCCATAGCCGACACCCGACACCTGTTTTGCCAGATTGAGCCGTATCGCTTGGTCGCGGCGACCAATGAATTCCGAGGTGACATCTTCGACATGGTGAATAAGCGCGATCAGCTGGCCGTCTTGGAAAACAGGCGCGTTGAACGGCTGCCAATACTTCTCTTCAAAGGCCCCGTCGACGCTGTCGCGAATGGGGATATTGTATTTCTGAACGGCCATCCGATGCGGCTTGCCAGTGGCGGCGACAATCTCAAGCGACTTGCGCAGATTGTTGGTGCCATCCGCCGTAGCGTCAGAAGGATCATCCGGAAATGCATCGAACAGCAGTTTCCCAATGAGATCATCGGCTTTTGACCCGGTGATGCAAAGATACCGGTCATTCACGTCGATGATCATAAGATCAGTATCTAAAACAAGATAGCCATGGGGGGACGCTGCAAAAATTGCAGATCTCGGCACGCGCGCATTCGCCGATTCACCACCGCCCATAGGCCCGCTCTCCCGGTACTTACCATCTTCACTATTGATCGTAGCCCTTTAATTTAGAACATAAAAGCAAAGAGATACTAATTTAAGTTAAGTTGTACCAAACTGCGTTGATGTGGGGGACCGCAAGCAGTTTCAGAAACATGTGGGCAACCCATGCGCGAGAAAAGTTGCGCCCGGCTTCCATTGACCCGGCGACCAAAGGGGGCTGCCAATAGCGCTTGAGACGTTCAACAAGGCTAGTTAAGCCGTAGCGCGCCCGGAGAGCCTTGGGCTTTCCGCCTATCAAGCAAGCGCAACCACCTCAAATCGCGCCTGCCCCGCCACAGCCCCCGTTACGCCGCGGCGAGCGCATTCTCCACTCTGATCTCCGAAGCGCAATCGGGCAGATCCACGGTGAACTTCGTCCCGACGCCGACAGCACTTTCCACTTGAATGTCTCCCTCATGCGCCGCGGCGAGCTTCTTGCTGATCGCAAGGCCAAGCCCCGTGCCGCCATCGGCGCTTTTGGCGGCCGATTCCGCTTGAATGAAGGCTTGGAAGATCCGCTGCAAATCCTCTTCCGGCATCCCGCAGCCGTTGTCTTCGACCTCAAGCCGGCAGGTATCGCCGACCCTCTTGGCCCGCATGCGAATGCTGGAGGCCGATGAGAACTTCAGCGCGTTGCCTAAAAGGTTGATCAGGATCTGTTTGCAGCGCCCACGGTCGGCGAAAACGTCGAAGTCATCACATTCGATCTCCAGCACCGCCTGCTTTTCCTTGGCCAGCCCCTGAAATTGCTCCTCCAACTCGGCCAGCAGTTCGCCAGCCTGAAAAGAGTTTTTGTTAAGCTTGATCGAGTTAAGCTCGATACTGGTATAGTCGAGGAGTTCATTGATGATGGTTAACAAATGGTCGCCCGCAGATTTGATACGGCCGCCATAACGCTCTGTCTGGTCCCCCAGTTCTTCAAAATGCACCTTCGAGATTTGCTCGTTCGGCTTCAGCTTGGCGATGGTATGGCCCTTGAGCCCCGTCAAAAAGCTGGCGTAGCCGTTGATGATCGTTAGCGGCGTGCGCAACTCGTGGCTCAGAACGCTCATGAACTCTGACTTGGCGCGGCTGGCATCGCGGGCCTCATCCCGGGCTTGGCGCAATTCGACGATGTTCTCCAACCGCGTGCGGTTTTCGATGAAATAGGTGAACAGCCCGCCCATCACGATCATCGCAGCCGTCCCTGCGATAACCAGCGCCAGCAGTCTGTACTCATCAGGGTTGCTATGGCCACCGATCAAGGTTGTCGGTGTCACATGAAAGGCAGCCATCCCGGTAAAGTGCAGACCGACGATCGCCAAGGCAAAGCTCGCTGTCATTTTCGACCGGGCGTATTTGTCGCCCTGCGCGCCAAAGAACAAAGCCACGGTCGACAGCACCATGGCGAGCAGAACCGAGGCGACAAGATAGGTCTTATCCCAGTGAATGATCCCCTCGATCCGATAGGCGACCATCCCGGTGTAATGCATGGCCGAGATCGACAGCCCCAAGATCACCCCCCCGATCACGGTCGTGACCCGTCTGCGAAACATCCCCGCAATGAGAATGCCGACCGTAGACCCGGTAATCGCGATCACCAACGAGGCGAAAGTAAGACCAAAGTCGAAGCTTACCGGCGCATCGGGCTGATAGGCCAACATGGCGATGAAATGCGTGCACCAAATGGCGATGCCAGAGGTCACGGCGGTCAGAAAATACCACAACAACGCCTGACGCGGTGTCTGCTTGAGCCCGTGTCGGTAAAGATTTGCAATCACCCAGCTGCCGAATGCGCACAAAAGCGCGGCAAGCAAGACCAACGTCATATCGTGGTCAGAGTGCATAGAATGAGCCACTGTAAGCATTTTTTAAACCTCAAGATAATGAGGCCAGTGTTGCGCGGGGAATGCGTCGAAACCGTGTTCGAGTGGGTTCTTTTTGGCGGTAATTTCATATAGTGAAACCGTGGTAGGTGCCGGAGAGCGGGGGAAGCGCTCCCGGGGGCTCATGTCCCGGTTTCTGCGGCCCGCCACTGCGCGCTTGCCCCACCGCGTAGCCCACTCTGAACGCCCCTTCGCCCCTGTTGAGGGATGCAATCGCATCGTCCGATTGGTGAAAGTGACGGTACCAATTGACGCCCTTCACATCCAAGGGTTGCGTCGCCCTGCCTTAATACGCCACTAGAGCGCCAAACTTGCGCCGCATTCCAATGCTGATCTGCGCACATTCAATTTGGTTCATAGGTAACTCTGCCATGCTAACGTGTTTTCAGGGGCTAATGCTTGACCCGGTCTATTGGGCCGTGCTTGCCGTCAGCGTGATCGCTGCGGCTGTCGCCCTATGGACGCTCAAGTTTCAAGAGTTCCATGGCAAGGTTTACTATGCGCTAACCTTTGCCGGGATGATCTGGACCCTGATGATGGTCGGAGCCGAAGCCGCAACGCCCGGCTACGCCTGCCAGATGCAACAGGCGCAACTGGCGTGGCTGGGTCATGCTCTGGTTCCGGTCGCGTGGTCGTTCTTCATCTTTGAGTATGTCGGCCCCTCGAACCATGCGCGTGGCCGGGCGAGCCTTTTGGCCCTGATCGCCGTGCCACTGGCGGCCTTTGTCCTCGCCGCGACGAACGGCTGGCACCACCTGATCTATACCGCCGAGACCGCGATCCAGCCCGGCAAGGATCAGATCACCTTTGAACATGGCGCGGTATATTTCCTTGTCCTTGCGGTGCTCTATTGCTTTGTGATGGCGACGCTCATCTGGCTGGGGCGCGCATTTTTGCGGGCGAAACGGGCCGCTTGGCCGCTGCTGACGATGCTGGTGGTGATCACCCTGATCCCACTGGGCGCGAACGCGGCCTATGCGCTGTTCGGCTTCACGGTCCTTGGCCTTGATCCGACGGCGTTCATGTTCACCTTGGGCATCTTCGCCTTTTCATGGCTGCTGGTGACCAACAAAACGATGGATATGCCCTCTGTCGGGCAATCGACCCTGTTTGACACGATGAGCGAACCACTCATCCTATTGGACGCGCGGCGGCACGTCATTCGCTCGAACGCCGCGGCTAAGCGCAGCGGGCTTTTGACGGATCCGACCTTGGGCAATGATCTGATCGCTGGGATAAAGGCGCAAACGGCGCAGACCGCCTCTGCCCATATCACCTGCGATGAACGCCTCTATGAGCCGCGCATTCACCCCATCGAAAACCCGCTCTCCCCCGCCGGCCCCGTCATCGGTTGGAGCGTCACCTTCGTCGATGTCACCCACCAGATCGCCACCACTACGGCCCTTGAACAAGCACTGAAAGAGGCCGATGAAGCCAACCGGGCCAAGGATGAATTCATCTCGGTCGTGAGCCATGAGCTGCGCACGCCGCTGACCTCACTGAAGGGCGGCTTGGCATTGGCGCTCAGCGGCAAACTGGGCGAGGTCAAGGGCCCGCTGCGTTCCTCGCTCGACATTGCCCATCGCAACGGGGTCCGCCTGTCCCGTCTGGTCGATAATATCCTGCTGGTGCAAAAGCTTGAGGTACAGGCGCTGGCACTTGAGTGGCTGCCCGTCGACCTGCCCGCTCTGCTGCGCGAAAGCATCGAGGAAAACCGAATGTACGCGCATGAGCGCGGCATCAGGCTGGATATCGGCAAGATCACGCAGCCTGCCGTGGTCTTGGGCGATGCCTTTGCGATCCGACAGGTAGTCGACAATCTGATCTCGAACGCGGTGAAATTCTCCCATGTTGGCGACACCGTGGAGGGCAGGCTGACGGCGCACCAAGGCCGGGTCAGGCTCTCTATCCGCGATCATGGGCGCGGCATCCCTGAGGGGATGGAGGAGCGGGTCTTTGGCCGCTTCGGACAGCTTGACGACGACGGTCAGAAATCGACCCAAGGCTCTGGCCTTGGCCTGCATATCTCCCGCCAACTGGCGCGGCAGATGGCGGGTGATCTGTTTTACGAAAGCGAGGCCGGTGTCGGATCGACCTTCCATGTCGAATTCGGCATCGGGGCCGAGGCAGAGCCCGCCCCGCAAGCGGCCCAAGGCGCGCTGCAAGGCACCGACTAAGCGCGCCCTTCGCGGTTAAAGTTCGATGCGGATGTCGTGGATCCACAGTTTCGGCGGACGTGAGAGGACAAAGACCACCACATCGGCCAGATCATCCGGTTCGGTGAAAATGTGGTTCGGCACATCCTCTCCGGCCTTGGCGAACATGCCGGTATTGGTGCCCGACTGATACAGCCCGCCAATCCGCACGCCGGTGTTTTCCTCATCCGCCTTCAGCACCTCGGTAAAGCCGCGCACGCCGTATTTCGTGGCCGTATAAACCGACTGCCCCGCCTGCGCCACGACACCGGATTTCGACACGACATTGAGGATGATCGCCTCGTCATTGTCGCGCAGCGCGGGCAGCGTTGCCTGTGTCATCTGCATCAGACCGGTCAGATTAGTCTGCACCGTCGCCTGCAGCATCTCCGGCGCGATTGTGTCGAGCGGCCCGGCTTTGTGCCAAATCCCGGCGTTGTTGATCAGGATATCGAGCCCGCCAAAACGCGCCAGCACCTGCGCCGCGGCATGGTCGATCGCCGATGGGTCTTGCAGATCGCAGGTCAGCCCCACGGCCTCTGCCGCGCCTGCGGCTGTGCAGGCCTCGGCCACCGCCTGCAACCGCGTCTCATCGCGGCCCAGAATGGCCAGCCGCGCGCCGGTCTCTGCCAGTTTCAGGCAGATGTGCCGCCCGATCCCGTCGCTGCCGCCGGTAACCAAAATACGTCTGTCGCGCAGTTCCATGTCGTTCTCCTATGCTGGCGGCGGCTTACCGCGCGACAAAGCCGCCGCCAAGCCCTGCCCGCGCGGTCGGTCAGATCGTGATGATTTGCGCCCGAATTGCCTTGGCCACCGCATGGGTTTTGTTGGTCACCTGCAGCTTTGCGCAGGCATTATAGAGGTGGTGGTTCACCGTGCTGGCCGCCACCGTCATGATCTGCCCCGTTTCCCAAGCGGTTTTGCCCACGGCGGCCCATTTTAGCACTTCCTTCTCGCGGGTGCTTAACCGCGGCCCCAGCGGGGCGCTGGCAAGATTCGCCACGATGTCACTTTGGATCAAACAGCCCAGATAGATAGCATCGGCGATGATGCCACGCTTGTATTTGCGCCATTCATGAATGCGCAGGTCAGAGTTCAGCGTGAGCACCGCCTTTCCATGCAGGTGGTCCCGAATGGGGATCGACACGCCGTTTTGACGCACGCCAAACTCCATCGCCTCCCCGAAAAAATTGCGGGTGGTCCGGTCTACCTTGGGCAATTCGCTCCAGTCCACGGGCAAGGTGCCCTCAAGGGATTGGTCGACCACCGGGTCGATCAAATGATAGCTTTCCTCTTGGTAGCGCGTCAGCCAAGCCGGGTCATAGGTCGTGTGAATGACCGGATCGCTGTTGCCGGGGTTGGTTTTGTGAAACCCCAGATATGACAGGTTGTTCAACCCCATCTCCTGCGCCAAGACCTGCAGCATCTCGGTCGGCTTGATGTCTGGTCGTTGCTCTTTCAGGAGGAGGTAGCGGTCGGAAAGCGGGGTCACCATAGGGCGGCGTTCAAAAGCTCATTTGGTTAAAAACTGAGCACCTTGATAGAACGCCTCAACCCCTGAGGGAACATCACCGCCGTGAATGATTTCCCGGAATGAGGGAAACGGGCAGAGACGTTGCATTTTTGCCCTATTGGACAAGGGACAAGCCAAACGACCGCCCGACCAAAGATCGGAACGTTCGCCCCCACAGTCGAGGCCGTGCAGGGCATAAAGCGGCCCCTGCCCGAAAACCTATGCGCCCCCTACAACAACAAAAACGTCCAACTCAGCGGACAAGGGCGCGGCGTCCCGAAGCAGGGGCCGGAACAGAGCCAAATGGCAGGCCCTGTCAAAAGATCGCGTCAACCTGAGCGCGCATCTCTTGTTTGGCTATCATTCAGCGCAGCCGCAAACTCCGATAACAAGATTCCCGCGATCGATCCTCAAGCATTTGTTATAGTTTGATTAAATTTCTGGCAGTTCTTGACTGATTGAGCCTGAGTGCGCCTGTAAACCTAGTAAAATTTATAGTCGCGAGTGAATCGTCAAAGCCAAGCATCGCTTTCATACACCTGCAAGATTGCGCTGTTACAAAATTTTCACTGGCAATCTGACATCTAGTTCTGTAATTCACGAATTATGGAACAACTAATTCCCAACCGCCTTGCCACCCTCGGCCATCCGCAGCGTCTCGCGCTTTTTCGGCTGCTGATGCGCCGCTACCCGGACCGGGTGCCCGCGACCGAACTGGCGCAAGCGCTTGGTCTCAAGCCCAACACCCTCTCGAGCTATATCGGCGCGCTGATGCAGGCCGGGCTGGTGACCCAAGAACGGCAAGGCACCTCGCTGCGCTATGCGATCGATCTTGCGGCCGCCCGTGACACCATCGGCTACCTGCTGAACGACTGCTGCCGCGGACGGCCAGAGATTTGCCTTCCCCTCACCTCTCCAGATGGAAACGCTCCCATAACCGACGACAAGTTCAACGTCCTGTTCATCTGCACCGGCAACTCCGCCCGGTCGATCTTTGCCGAAAGCATCCTGCGCGACCTCGCGGGGGACCGCTTTAACGTCTACTCCGCAGGCACGCGGCCACAATCCGCATTGAACCCCTTCGCGGTAGAGGTGCTCAGGCAGAAGGGCCATGACGTGACGCAGCTTCGGTCGAAACATATATCCGAGTTTCAGACCGAAGACGCGCCCGGTTTTGATTTCGTTTTTACCGTTTGCAATCAAGCAGCTAACGAAGAGTGCCCCACATGGCCCGGCCAACCGATCACCGCCCATTGGGGCCTGCCCGATCCGGTGAAGGTCGAAGGCTCCGACGCCGAAAAGAGCCTCGCCTTTCAGCAAGCCTATGGCACGCTGCGCAACCGAATGTTGGGCTTTACCAGCCTGCCACTGACCTCGCTCGACCGTATTTCGCTGCAAAAAGCGCTCGATGACGCGGGCCAAACCGACAAAGAAGGATTTTCCGCATGACCGTCTATGCCATCAATGGCCTTGGCCGCATCGGCAAGCTCGCCTTGAAACCCCTGCTGGATCAGGGGGCGGAGATCGCATGGATCAACGACGCGGTGGGCGACCCGGAGATGCACGCACATCTGTTGGA
Source organism: Sulfitobacter sp. LC.270.F.C4 (assembly GCF_032922545.1). Classification (NCBI taxonomy): domain Bacteria; kingdom Pseudomonadati; phylum Pseudomonadota; class Alphaproteobacteria; order Rhodobacterales; family Roseobacteraceae; genus Sulfitobacter; species Sulfitobacter sp. LC.270.F.C4. The sequence continues at coordinate 3,355,354 of NZ_CP136692.1, forward strand.
GTTCGACACGGTGCACGGGCGCTGGCAGGCTGATTTCGCGCATGACGCCGACAGCGTGAGCATCAACGGCACCCGCCTGCCCTTTATCGGCACCCGCGACCTCAGCGCGCTGCCGCTCGACGGGGTGGATGTGGTGATCGATTGCACCGGGGTCTTCAAAACCGACGCCAAACTCGCCCCCTATTTCGAGGCGGGGGTGAAGAAGGTGGTGATCTCGGCCCCTGTAAAAGACGGTGACGCGGCCAATATCGTCTATGGCGTCAACGATGATGTCTATGACCCTGCCCGGCACCGGATCGTCACGGCGGCAAGCTGCACGACCAACTGCCTCGCCCCGGTGGTGAAGGTGATCCATGAGGCGATGAAGATCAAACACGGCTCCATCACCACGATCCACGATGTGACCAACACGCAAACCATCGTTGACCGCCCTGCCAAAGATCTGCGCCGCGCGCGCTCGGCCCTGAACTCGCTAATTCCGACGACCACCGGCAGCGCCACGGCGATCACGCTGATCTATCCCGAACTCAAAGGCCGCTTGAACGGCCATGCGGTGCGGGTGCCACTGCTGAACGCTTCGCTGACCGATTGCGTGTTCGAGGTAGAGCGTGAGACGACCGTGGAAGAGGTGAACGCCCTGTTCAAAGCCGCAGCCGAAGGCGAGTTGAAAGACATCCTCGGCTATGAGGAGCGCCCGCTCGTCTCGGCAGACTACACAAACGACACTCGCTCAAGCATCATCGACGCGCCCTCCACCATGGTGGTGAATGGCACGCAGGTAAAAATCTACGCTTGGTACGACAATGAGATGGGCTACGCGCACCGTTTGGTTGACGTAGCGCTGATGGTCGGGGCAAGTCTGTGAGCCAGAGCGCGACCCGCCCCGAGGGGCTATCGGCCTATATCGCGGTCACGGCGGCCTATTGGGCCTTTATGCTGACCGATGGCGCGTTGCGCATGTTGGTGTTGTTGCACTTTCACCGGCTTGGCTTTTCGCCCGTGCAACTGGCCTATCTCTTTGTGCTTTATGAGATCGCGGGGGTTGTCACCAACCTCTGCGCGGGTTGGATCGCGGCGCGGTTTGGGCTGGCCTCGACGCTTTATGCGGGGCTGGGCTTGCAGATCGTGGCGCTGCTGGCGCTGGCGCAGCTTGATCCGTCTTGGGCGGTTGGTGCCTCGGTGGTGTTCGTCATGCTGGTTCAGGGTGCAAGCGGGGTGGCCAAGGATTTGGCCAAGATGTCGTCGAAATCCGCCGTGAAGCTGCTGGCGCCGGCTGAGGATGGCGGGCTTTTTCGCTGGGTCGCGCTGCTGACGGGCTCCAAGAACATGGTCAAGGGTCTGGGCTTTCTGCTCGGCGCGGCGTTGCTGGCCACGCTCGGCTTTGTCTGGGCGGTGCTGGGCATGGCCGCGATCCTTGCGCTGATCCTGATCGCCGTCCTGACCGCCATGCCGCCCGGCCTGCCGAAGGGCCGCAGGGGCGCGAAGTTCTCCGAAGTCTTCTCCAAATCCCCCAACGTGAATTGGCTGAGCGCGGCGCGGGTGTTTCTGTTCGGCGCGCGGGATGTTTGGTTTGTGGTGGGCATCCCGATCTATTTCTACGCGGTCCTCTCGGACGGCACGGAGGAAAGCAACCGCGCGGCGTTCTTCATGATCGGCACATTCATGGCGGTCTGGGTGATCCTCTACGGATTGGTGCAGATCTTCGCCCCACGCCTGCTCCGCGCCAAATCCCGCCCGGCGGAAGACCTGATCTCAGCCGCGCGGGGCTGGGCATGGTCGCTTGCCGCCGTGCCTGCGGCGCTGACGCTGGCCGCGCTTTTCAGCGATGGACCGCAGACATGGCTCACCGCAACACTGGTCATTGGTTTGCTGGCCTTTGGCGCGGTCTTTGCGGTGAACTCTTCCCTGCACTCCTACCTCATCTTGTCCTTCACAAAGGCCGAGCGGGTGACGATGGATGTGGGGTTTTACTACATGGCCAATGCCGCCGGGCGGCTGTTGGGCACATTGATGTCGGGGCTGAGCTATCAAGTTGGCGGGCTGCCCCTGATGCTGGGGGCGGCGGCGATCATGGTGGCCCTGTCGGCGCTGCTGGTCGGGTTCTTGAAACCCGACCAAGGCTGACCGTTAGCCTGCTTTGCTGGCGCGACCGTTGCTTTGACCGTCCTGCGTATAGGCGGTCATCGCCGCGACGGCGCCCTCGTCCCAGATCAGCGTGAGCCAAGCGACAAAGGCATCACGGAAGGCGTCGACCTGCGCCAGATCACCGTAAAGGCGGTCTTGCTCTAGCCACGCTTCGGGCCGTTCCCGCGCGGCCTGCGCCACGAATTGCAGATCGTCCCAGATCGGATCATTCGCCACGATCTCGCTGCCGTTTTCGCGCGTGCCTGCACACATCCGCGCCCAGAGAGCTTCGACCAAGGCCAAGCCAGAGACTGAGCGCCCCGCCGCCAGTTGATCCCGCAAGATCGGCAGGACAAAACCGGTGTGCCGTGCAGAGCCATCAAATGCGACGCGGCGCGTGGTGTCGACGATGCGCGGGTTCGAGAACCGCTGTTCGATCAGATCGAGGTATGCCAGCGGCGTCATCCCGGGCACCGGGGCGACCGTCTGGGTGATCTCTTCGGCCTGTACGCGGTGGAACATCGCGCGGATCGCCGGATGCGCCATGGTGGCCGAAATCGTCTCGATCCCCAGCACTTCACCGACGTTCGCCAAAACCTGATGGCCCGCATTGAGGATACGGATCTTCATCTTTTCATAGGCATGCACATCGTCCGAGAAGGTGGCCCCCACCTGATCCCAGTTGGGGCGGCCTGCGCAGAAGTCGTCTTCGATCACCCATTGGCGAAAGGCTTCATGCGTGACGGGTGCCGCATCGTTCACGCCAAACTCTCGCGCCTGCGCGATCTCGGCGGGGCCGGTGGCCGGGGCGATGCAATCGACCATAGAGTTGGGGAAACTGCCGTTCGCTTCGATCCAATCGGCCAGCGCCGGGTCGGACATCCGCGCCAGCGAAACGACCGCTTGGCGCAGGATATCGCCATTGCCTTGCAGGTTGTCACAGCTGAGCCCCGTGAACGGCCCCTGCCCCGCATCGCGGCGCAGCCGCAGGGCCGCGACTATGGCCCCAAAGGCCGTGCGCGGGGTCTCGGGATGGGCCGCGTCATGGACAATATCGGCGTGGGTAGCGTCGAACCCCTTGCTCACCGGATCGATGTAATAGCCGCTTTCGGTCACCGTCAGCCCGACGATGCGGATGACCGGGTCGGCCATGGCGCGGATCAACGCACCGTTGCCCTCTTCGATCGGCAGGTAGTCGATCATCGACCCCACAACCTCAGCCGAGGTCTGCGCGGGGTCGAGTTCGATCAGCGTCGTCAGACAGTCCTGCGCCAAGAGCTTCTCGCGCATCGCCGCATCATAGGGGCGCACGCCCGCGCCGAGGATCGCCCAGTCATGCGCTTGGCCGTTCTGCATCAAACGGTGCAGATACCACGCCTGATGCGCGCGGTGAAAATTGCCGACGCCGATATGCACGATGCCGGGGGTCAGGGCGCTGCGGTCATAGGTGGGCCGCGCGATATCAAGATCGCCCAGCGTCGCGTTCGAGAGGTCTACCAGTTTATCCATGATCCACATCCTTGTAGGGCCGCGCACCGGGGAGAGGGTGCGGGGGTCGGCCTGTCGTTCCTGTCGCTTGCATCACTCGACCCGAAGGCCCTGCGCATCGAACCGGTGCAGCTTGTCCGCCTGCGGGGTGAGGAAAATCCGGTCGCCATGTTTGACCGACAACTCCCCATCCACACGCACGGTCATCGGGTCACAGCCCGCGACACCGTGGATGTGCAAGAAGGTGTCAGAGCCCAGATGCTCGGCCACGCCGATGGTGCCTTCCCAAGCGCCCTCGGTGGTGGAGACGTCAAAATGCTCGGGCCGGATGCCGATGGTCGGCGCGCCGCGCGCTTCGGCTTCGGCACCTTTGATGAGGTTCATTTTGGGCGAGCCGATGAAACCCGCGACGAATTCGTTGCGCGGCTTGTAGTAAAGCTCAAGCGGGGTGCCGACCTGTTCGATATAGCCCGCGCGCAGCACGACGATCTTGTCGGCCATGGTCATCGCTTCGACCTGATCGTGGGTCACGTAGATCATCGTCGTGGCCAGCCGCTTGTGAAGCTCGCTGATTTCCAGACGCATCCCCACCCGCAGCGCGGCATCGAGGTTCGACAGCGGCTCATCGAAAAGGAACGCCGAAGGCTCCCGCACAATGGCACGGCCAATGGCCACACGCTGGCGCTGACCGCCTGACAGTTGGCCCGGACGACGGTCAAGGTAGTCAGTCAAGTTCAGCGCTTTGGCAGCCGCTTCGATCCGACGGTTTTGTTCATCCGCAGGCAGCCCGGCCATCTTCATCGGAAAGGCGATGTTCTTGCGCACCGACATATGCGGGTAAAGCGCGTAGGATTGGAACACCATCGCCAGACCGCGTTTCGCGGGCGGCACATGGGTCGCATCCGTGCCGTCGATGTCAATATGGCCCGAGGTGATATCCTCCAACCCCGCAATCAGCCGCAGCAGTGTAGATTTCCCGCAGCCCGAGGGGCCGACGAAGACGGTGAATTCGCCGTCTTCGATGGTCAGATCAAGGGGCGGAATGACTTCCACATCGCCGAAGCTTTTGGAAACCTGATTGAGTTTGATTTGTCCCATGTGACTGTCCCTTACTTACTTGACTGCGCCGAATGTCAGGCCGCTGACAAGCTGCTTCTGGCTGAACCAGCCGAGGATGAGGATTGGCGCGATGGCCATGGTCGAGGCCGCGCTGAGTTTCGCGTAGAAAAGACCTTCGGGGCTGGAATAGCTCGCGATGAAGGCTGTGAGCGGTGCCGCTTTGGCCGCTGTGAGGTTGAGCGTCCAGAAGGCTTCGTTCCATGCGAGGATGAAGTTCAAGAGCAGCGTCGAAGCAATGCCGGGGATCGCCATGGGCGTGAGGACATAGAGCACCTCTTCACGCAGGCTTGCCCCATCCATCCGTGCCGCTTCCAAGATCTCGCCGGGGATTTCGCGGAAGTAGGTGTAGAGCATCCAGACGATGATCGGCAGGTTGATGAGCATCAAGATGATGACCAAAGCGATCTTGCTGTCGAGCACACCGAACTGGATGCAGAGCAGGTAGATCGGGTAGAGCACACCGACCGCGGGCAGCATCTTGGTCGAGAGCATCCAGAGCAGGATGTCTTTGGTCCGCTTGCCGGGCACAAAGGCCATCGACCATGCGGCGGGCACCGCAATCAAGATGCCAAGAACGGTCGAGCCCCCGGCGATGATGATCGAGTTCCACAAGAAGCGCCCGTAGTTCGAGCGTTCCAGAACCGCCTCGTAATTGGCCAGCGTCCAATCAAAGCCGAGGAAGATCGGCGGATCGGCGATGGCCTGTGCTTCGGTCTTGAAGCTGGTGAGGATGGTCCAAAGGATGGGGAAGAAGATCAGGAAACCGATACCCCATGCGAGGGCCGTGTTGACGATCTTGCGTTGTCTGGTGACTGCGCGTGCCATGATGTCTCCTCCTCAGGCGTCCAGGTTCTTGCCGACGATGCGCATCAGGAAGATGGCAACGATATTGGCGAGAATGATTGCATAGACACCGCCTGCCGATCCGAGGCCGATGTTCTGGCTTTCCAGTACCCGCTGGAAGATGAGATAGGTCAGTGTTTTGGTCCCAAAGGCACCGCCCGTGGTCACGAAAATCTCCGCAAAGATCGACAAGAGAAAGATCGTCTGGATCAGGATCACCACGGTGATCGCGCGGCCCAGATGCGGCAGGGTGATATAGGCGAAACGTTTGGTAGCGGGCGCGCCGTCCATCTCAGCAGCGTCAAGCTGCTCGCGGTCAAGCGATTGGATCGCGGTGAGCAGGATCAGCGTCGCAAAGGGCAGCCACTGCCATGACACGATAATAATGATCGAGGTCAGCGAGGCTTGGCTCATCCATTGCACCGGGGTCGCCCCGAAGAATTCCCAAAGGTAGGCGAAAAGCCCGTAGTTCGGGTCCATGAACATGTTCTTCCACACCAGCGCCGAAACGGTGGGCATAACAAAGAAGGGCGCGATGACGAGGATGCGGACAAAGCCCTGCCCCCACATCGGCTGGTTCAACAGGATGGCGAGCAAGATGCCCAAGCCCACCGTGATCGCCAGCACACCGCCGACGATAATCAGCGTGGTCATCACCGAAGGCCAGAAGGCGCTCGAGGTGACGAAACGCACGTAGTTGTCAAACCCCACCCAGCCCAGATCACCGCCGCGCATCGGCAGGTATTTCTTGAAGGAAAAATAGAGCGTCATGGTCAGCGGGATGAGCATCCATCCAAGGAGCAAGACCACCGCAGGGGCCATCATCAGGCGTGCCGCTGATCGGGAATGTTGGGTAGCCATCGGGCACATCTCCTCTGCAGGCGGCGGATGCCGCGTTTAGGTGAAGGGTATCATATCAGGTGGTTGGGCGGAAAAGGGCGGCGGTGTTTGCCGCCCTTTGTGCCGGAGAAGCAGCGGCTTAGCGGTAGCCAGCAGCTTCCATTGCGTCGTTGGTCAGGTCCTGTGCCTTCTCAAGTGCCTCTTCGACGGTCTGCTGACCGGCATAGGCGGCAGAGAACTCTTGGCTCACGTCGGTCGCGATGCCTGCAAACTCTGGGATCGCGGCGAACTGAACACCGACATAAGGCGTCGGATCGACGGTGGAGTTCTCAGGATCAGCCGACAGGATCGAGTCCAGTGTCATCTGTGCAAAGGGCACTTTCTGGTACTCGGGGTTCTCATAGAGCGACTTGCGCGCGCCGGGAGGAACGTTGGCCCAACCTTCGTTCTCGGCAACCAGCTCGATGTAGTCTTTCGAGGTGGCCCATTCGATGAACTCTTTCGCGGCATCTTCTTTCTGAGTGCCCGCCGGGATCGCCAGCGCCCATGCCCAGAGCCAGTTGGAGCGTTTGCCGAGGCCCGTGTCCGGTGCCAGCGCAAAACCAACCTTGTCGGCCACGGTGGAATCTTCACCATTGGTCACGAAGGACGCCGCCACGGTGGCGTCGATCCACATGCCGCATTTGCCCTGTTGGAACAGCGAGAGGTTTTCGTTGAAACCGTTGGAGGCGTAGCCCGCAGGGCCGCTCTCATCCATCAGGTCTTTGTAGAAGTTGATCGTGTTGGCCCAAGCTTCAGTGTCGAACTGGGCGTTCCAGTCTTCGTCGAACCAGCGTGCGCCGAAGGAGTTGGACATCGCCGTGATCAGCGCGCCGCCCTCGCCCCAACCGGCTTTGCCGCGCAGGCAGATGCCGTTGATGTCGTTTTCACGGTCGGTCATGGCAGCCGCGGCTTCGCGGATGAATTCCCAAGTCGGGTCTTTCGGCATTTCCATGCCAGCTTTTTCCATCAGATCCGTGCGGTACATGATCATGGAGCTTTCGCCATAGAAAGGTGCCGCGTAAAGCGTGCCTTCGTGGCTCAGACCACCGGCCATGGCGGGCAGGATATCGTCTGCGTCATAGTCTTCGCTGAGGTCGTCCAGCGGCACCAGCCAGCCGTTCGCACCCCAGATCGGCGTTTCATACATGCCGATGGTCATGATGTCGAAAGAGCCGCCCTTGGTCGAGATGTCGGTGGTGACGCGCTGGCGCAGCACGTTTTCTTCCAACGTGACCCACTCCACTTCGTGGCCGGTCTCTTCGGTGAATTTGTCGGTGTAGCCTTGCATCCGGATCATGTCGCCGTTGTTCACGGTGGCGATGGTGATCGTCTCAGCAAAAGCGCCGCCGCCCATGATCAGGGACATGGCTGTCGCGGCTTGCAATGATTTATTCGAGAACATCGATAGTTCCTCCCTCTATAGATGATGAAGCAAGACTAGCGATCCACATAACGCGCCGTCAACTTAAATTTTACGCGCGTTAATTATTTTTCAGGCAACTTGCGAACTCAAGGGGTTACGCAGAGGCCCGCATCACAAGTTTGCCCTCAAATAACGTCTCTTCGCGCTCAGCCAGCCGCGTTTCGCTTTCGATAATGCGGAACAGGGTGCTGGCCGCACGATTCGCGATGGCGCCATAATCCTGCGCGATGGTGGTCAGCGGCGGACAGGTGTAGCGCGAGAACGGGTGGTCATCCTGCCCCGCGATCCGCATGACGCAATCCTTGCCGTGGCCAACCCGCAGCCCCAACTCATAGGCCGCTGACAGCATCCCGATGGCTAGACGGTCGTTCGAGCACAGCACTGTATCCGTCTCAAATGCCCCTGCCGAAATCAGCCGCCCGCCCTCGGTCGCGCCGATCTCTTCAAAGTTCCACCCCTCGCCCGGCACCTGATGGATATGCGGGGCAAAGCCATGCCGCTCCATCGCCTCAAGATAGGCTAGGCGGCGCTTGTTGGCGTTCGGGTTGCTGGGTGTCTTCATCTCGAAAAAGCAGGGCGGCTCACCGCTGCGGCACAGGTATTCGACAATCAACTCGACGCTTTGAAAATTGTCGGTACCCACGAAAGCCTCACAGACCCCTTCGACATTGGCGTCAAAGGTCACGACGGGCACGTCCCGGCAAAAGCGCGCGATCGCATCCCGGTCCGAGGCTTTGCCGAAGGGCGCCAAAAGCACGCCCGCAGGTTTCAGCGCCCGAAGCGAGTCGAGATTAGCCCGCTCCTGCGCCGGGTTGCCGTGCGAGCTGAGCAAGATCGGACTATACCCCGCCGCAAGACAGGCCAGTTCCACCTCGCGGCCAATCTCGGAAAAGAACGGGTCGGCGAGGTTGGGCACGACAACGCCAATGTTGCGGGTTTTGCGGCGGTTTTGGTTCACCGCATAGACATTGGGACGATAGTCATGCTGGCTCAGCGCCGCTTCAATCTTCTCGCGGGTCGAGCGCCGCACGCTGTCGGGATCGTTAAAGTATTTCGACAGCGTGGGCCGGGAAATGCCACTTACAGCGGCAAACTCCTCCATATTGCGGATTTTTTGCTGCCCCATCTTAACCCTCCCTTGACGTAACGCTGCGCGCGTAAACTAAAGTCAATATAGAGATAAGTTCGGCCAGCCAGCAAGGGTCTGTTGACGGCAGGCTTTCCATGGCCGTCGCCAAAGCCAAACTGCCACCAGTCTTTAGGGGATTAGCCCGCCTTTCCTGATTGCGCTGCTGCACGTGCCAGCGCTTCGATCCCTGCCCAATCCTGCGCGTCGATCAGTTTCTTCGGGGCCACCCAACTGCCGCCCGCGCAAAGCACATTGGGCAGGCTCAGGTAGCTTTCCACATTATCGGGGCTGACGCCGCCTGTCGGGCAGAAGGTGATCTGCGGCAGCGGTGCGCCGATGGCTTTGAGTGCGGGTGCCCCGCCAGAAGCTTCGGCGGGGAAGAATTTCAGCATGTCATAGCCACGTTCCAACAGCCGCATCGCCTCGCTCGCCGTGGCGGCACCGGCCAGCAGTGGCAGGTCTTCTTCCTCGCAGGCGGCGATCAGCGCATCTGTGGCACCCGGTGAGACGCCAAAGGTCGCCCCCGCCCGTTTCGCCGCGCGCACGTCTTCGGGGGTGATCAGCGTTCCCGCCCCCACATGGCCGCCCGTGACTTCGGCCATGGCCGCAATCGCGTCGAGTGCGGCAGGCGTGCGCAGGGTCACTTCCAACGCAGGCAGCCCTCCAGCGATCAGTGCTTCGGCCAAGGGCCGGGCGTCGGCGACATCTTCGATCACCAGCACAGGCACGATCGGGGCAAGCGCACAGATTTCGCGGGTGCGACGGCTGGCGTCTTTTGCAGTAAGGGTCATGGATCAGCCTCCAAAAATGGTTGCGCCGGTGGTAGCAGAACCGACTGTGTCGCGGAACATAGCGAACAACTCGCGCCCCGTCCCGGCATGGTAAGCAGAAAGATCAGCGGTGACATTGGGACGGTCATCGAACCCTTCGGCCAGCACGTCAAGCGTCCCTGCAACTGCGTCAACCCGCAGCATATCGCCATCCTGCACCCGCGCGATGGGGCCGCCGTCGACCGCCTCGGGGCTGACGTGGATCGCCGCGGGCACCTTGCCCGACGCGCCCGACATGCGGCCATCGGTGACCAGCGCGACCTTCTGACCGCGCCCCTGAAGAATCGACAGAAGCGGCGTCAGGCTGTGCAACTCGGGCATACCGTTGGCCTTTGGCCCTTGGAAACGGACGACAACGATCACGTCGTCGGTCAGCTCGCCCGCTTTAAACGCTGCCTTCACCTCATTCTGATCCGCAAAGACCCGCGCCGGGGCTTCGATGATGTGGTGTTCGGCCGCCACGGCAGAGACTTTCATGCAAGCGGTGCCAAGCGATCCGGCCATGCGGCGCAGCCCGCCGGTGGGCTGGAAGGGATCGCTGGCGGGGCGAAGGATCTTCTCGTTCAGGCTTTCGCCCGCGCCCTTCTCCCAAACCAGGCCATCGGCCTTTAGCTTTGGCTCGGAGGTGTAATGCTCCAACCCCTGCCCGGCGACTGTATGGGTGTCGGGGTGCAGATGGCCGGATTTCAGCAATTCACCGATCATATAGCCAAGACCGCCCGCCGCGTGGAAATGGTTCACATCGGCCAGACCGTTGGGATAGACCCGTGCCAGCAGCGGCGTGATGTCGGAGATGTCCGAAAAATCCTCCCAATCCAAAATGATCCCCCCGGCCCGCGCCATGGCGATAAGGTGGATCAGCAGATTGGTCGACCCGCCCGTGGCATTGAGCCCGACGATCCCATTCACGAACGCTTTTTCATCAAGGATCGAAGCCACGGGCGTGTAGTCATTGCCCAGAGCGCTCAGCGCCAGCGCCCGTTTCGCGCCCTCTTGGGTCAGCGCATCGCGCAGCATGCCGTTCGGTGGCACAAAGCTTGCCCCCGGCAGGTGCAGCCCCATGAACTCCATCAACATCTGGTTGGTGTTGGCGGTGCCGTAAAAGGTGCAGGTGCCCGGCCCGTGATAGGCGGCCATCTCGGCGGCCATCAGCGCATCGCGCCCGACCTCGCCCGCGGCGAACTGCTGGCGCACCTTGGCCTTTTCGTCATTCGACAGCCCGCTTTCCATCGGCCCGGCGGGCAGGAAGACGGCTGGCAGATGCCCGAACGCCTGCGCCGCGATCACCAGCCCCGGCACGATCTTGTCGCAGACCCCAAGGAAAACCGCCGCGTCAAAGGTGTTGTGGCTGAGTGCCACCGACGCCGCCAGGGCAATCACATCGCGCGAAAACAGCGACAGTTCCATCCCCGCCTCGCCTTGGGTCACCCCGTCGCACATCGCAGGCACACCGCCCGCTACCTGCGCGGTGCCGCCTGCGGAACGTACCGCGTCGCGGATCAAATCAGGGTAACGCTCAAACGGCTGATGCGCCGAGAGCATGTCGTTGTAGGTGGTCACGATCCCGAGGTTGCCTGCGCTGGTGGTCGCCAGCCGATCCTTGTCTTCGCCAGACGCGGCATAGGCATGGGCCTGTCCGCTACAGGACAGATGCGCGCGGGCCGGTCCCTTGGCGCGGGCGGCTTCCATTCGGTCGAGGTAGGGGCGCCGGGTCGCCTCACTGCGGGCGATGATACGGTCGGTGACGCGGTCAATCGTGGAATGCAGGGTCATTGGTCGTCCTTTCGTGTGATCTCGCGCCAGCGGCGGCCGTCGCGGTGCATCAGCATCAGCGCCTCTTCGGGGCCTGAGCTGCCGGGGTCATAGGGGTACGGGGGTTGCCGGGTCTCTTCCCAGCCGTGAATGATCGGATCGGCCCAAGCCCAAGCGGCTTCGACCTCGTCCCCGCGCATGAACAACGTCTGATCGCCGCGGATCACGTCCATGATTAGCCGCTCATAGGCGTCTTGCGGGGTGGCCTGTTCGCCCAAAGCATCGGCAAAGGTCATATCCAGCGACACTTCGGCCAGACGCATGCCACCGGGGCCGGGGTCTTTGATCGTGTTGCGCAGGGTGATGCCTTCGTCAGGCTGCAGGCGGATGATCAGGGCGTTGCCTTTATGGCCCTCCATCGCCGGGAAGATCATATGCGGCGGGTCGCGGAAGATCACTGCGATCTCGGAACTGCGGCCACGCAGTTTTTTGCCCGTACGCAGATAGAAGGGCGTGCCCGCCCACCGCCAATTGGCAATTTTGACTTTCATGGCGATGAAGCTTTCGGTGCGGCTGTCGGGGTCGCCCGCATGATCGCAGTAGCTGCCCTCGCCCTGCGCGGCGCGGTATTGGCCGCGGGCGATGTCCTTCTGGACGACCGGCTCCAACGCCTCGATCACCTTCACCTTCTCATCACGCACCGCGTTGGGGTCAAAACGCGAGGGCGGCTCCATCGCCGTCAGACACAAAAGCTGCATCAGGTGGTTTTGCACCATGTCGCGCATGGCGCCGGATTTATCGTAATACTCCCCCCGCCCTTCAACGCCGAGGCTCTCGGAAACCGTAATCTGAACATGGTCGATATGGGTGGAATTCCACAGCGGCTCCCACAGGGCATTGGCGAAACGCAGCGCCATCAGGTTCTGCACCGTCTCTTTGCCGAGGTAATGGTCGATGCGGTAAATCTGGCTCTCATCGAAATTGGCCCGCAGGTCGGCGTTCAGCGCCTCCGCGGTTGCCAGATCATGGCCAAAGGGCTTTTCAACGACGATCCGGCTGTCGCGGGTGGCGATGCCGTGATCATGCAGCTTGCCGCCGATCGTGCCGAATAGCGACGGCGAGACCGAGAGATAGAAGGCCCGCACAACATCGTCGCGCATCAGGTCTTTCAGTCCCGACCAGCCCGCATCGCCCGCCGCATCCACACGCATGTAGTGCACCATGGCAAGGAACCGCTCCAAAGCGGCGCTCTCTTGCGCCAGCTTCGGGGCGAACTCCAGCAGGCTGTCGCGGATCATCTTGCGAAAGGCATCAGCATCAAGCTCGGAGCGGGCCGCACCGACGATCCGTGCGCCTTCGGGCATCTGGCCGACGGTGAAACGGTGGAACAGACCGGGCAGGATCTTGCGCCGGGCAAGATCGCCGGTCGCGCCGAAAATGACGAGGTCGAAAGGGTCAACGGGAATTACGCGCGATACCATGGGGTCAGCCCTCCTGCCTGCGTTGATGCGCGGCGGCACCATGTTTTCGATTGCTCAAAGCCATCGCCATCCCTCCTGCGCCCTCCTCAGGGCGGCCACTGGTAGCGCTAACATATCTGAGCGAAAAAGATAGGCGGTTCTTCAACATTTCATATTTCCTCTACCCAAGGCGCGTTCGCCCCGGCGCGCGAAACGGTCACGGCGGCGACGCGCGCGCCATAGGCCAGCGACTCGGTCAACACCTCGGGCGAAAGGGTGGCGAGCGCGGATTTATGGAGCTGACCCAGCTCAGACATCTTTGCCAAAACGCCTGCGTTGAAGGTATCGCCCGCCCCCACCGTATCGACGATTTCGGCTTTCACGGCAGGCACTTGCACCTCCTCACCATTGGCGAGATAGCCCATTGCCCCCTCGCCCCCACGGGTCAGGATGACAACCGACGGCCCCTTGTCCAACAACTCGGCCACCTTATCGCGCAGCGACAGGGGCGCCGGGTTGATCCAGTTCAGATCCTCATCCGATACCTTCACGATGTCCGACAGCGCCAGCATCCGGTCGAGCCTTTGACGGTACCGCTCGATATCCTTGATGAAACCGGGGCGGATGTTGGGGTCGATCATCACCGCACGGCCTTCGGCGTTTCGCGCCAGCAGATCTGCATAGGCATCCGCGCCCGGCTCGCAAGCCAAGCTGATCCCGCCGAAATACAGCGCCGAGACTTCAGCCGAGAGCGCGGGCATATCCCCCGGCGTGATCATGCGCCCGGCCGAGTTTTCGTCATAGAAATCATAGGTTGCATGGCCACCGACCAGCCGAACAAAGGCCAGCGTCGTCGGACGGTCGGACACCACCAGATGCGAGACATCCACATGGCTGGCCTTCAGCCCATCGACCAACTGCCGCCCGAACATGTCAGACGACAGGCCCGAGAGCATCCCCACCTGCGCCCCGAGCCGCCCCAAGGCGATGGCCGTATTGAAGACCGCTCCGCCCGCATGGGGCACAAAGCCGTCGGGGCCTGCGGTGGTTGGGGTTGGGATCATATCGATCAGGGCTTCTCCGCAGCAAAGGATCATCTGTCAGCCTTTCAAAAATGCGTCGCGGTCGACGAGGAAACGGTCCGAAAGCGGCAGGCTTGCCGCGCCAAGCGCGCGGGCGTCGCTGCCGACGGTCCCTTCGCGCAGGGCCGGAAGGGTGACGCCCGGCAGGGGCTGGGCGGCAAGATGGCGGCGGGTGCGCGCCACCAGATCCGCGCGAATTGTCTCAGGAAATGATCCATCGATCATCACCGTGTCAAAATCGATCAAGCATGTTGCGGCGCGGACCGCCTGCGCCAGCGCCTCGGCAGTGCTGTCGAGCCATGGGTCCAGAATGCCGGCGGAAAGTTCCCAAGCCGCCAGATCGCTCCACGGGGCGCGGCGAGTCTCTCCGGCCTCCTGCAACGCCGCCTCCAAGACCGCCAAAGATGCCACATCGACCAATTGCCGAGGCACGCCCCCGACCAGCGGCATGGAGCCGAGCGCCCCCGCATTGCCGCTTTTGCCGGTGTAGAGTTTGCTATCCAGCACCAGCCCACCGCCCACGAAATAGCCGATGTAGAAATACAGAAAATCGCGCGGCTTGTTCTGCGCGCCAAAAACCAGTTCGGCCCCGCAAGCGGCGGAAGTGTCATTGCAAATGGAAATCGGCAGATCGACCACCTCCGTCAAAGCGGCTTCGATATCAAAGTCCTGCCAGGCGCTCAGATCGCCGCCGGCAACCTCCCATTCCCACATGCCGAACGGCAGGGCGACCCCCAGTCCCGCCACCCGCGCCTGCTGGTCAGCGGTCAAAGAAGCGAGCGTGTCTTGCAAAGCGCGTCGCGCAAATTCCATGACCGCAGCGGGGGTGGGATGGGCATAGACCTCGCTGCTGCGGCGCGTCACTTGGCCTTCGAAGTCGGTCAGGATCAACGCGACACTGCGCCGCCCGACCTTTAGCCCCAGAAAGAAGGCCCCTTTCGCATTCAGGCTGATCGGCACCGAAGGCTGGCCCACCCGGCCCCGCACCCGCGCGCCTTTTTTCAGCAGCCCATCCGCTTCGAGGGCGCGCATGATCACGGATACAGTCTGCGCCGACAGACCGGTGAGCCGGGCAATCTCTGCCTTGGACGTAGGGCCGCTGCGCCGGATAAGCGACAGGACGAGCCGTTCGTTATAGGCCCGCATCCCGCTCTGGTTCGAGCCGCGCGCGGTCCGGTCGGCGAATGTCTGTAGCTGCTGCAAACTGGCCTCCTCTCCGGTTCATGCGGCGTCTCGAAGGACAAATCCCAAATGGGAGGGGGTGAGTCAACGATTAAATCAATCTAATTTACTTATTGGCAAGGAAGAGCCGCCTGCCCCTCTGGCAAGCGGCCCATTTTCGCGTTCAACCGGCCACCGTGATGCCGATCTTTCCCATGTGAGATTTCTCAAGAAAGGCTTCCTGCGCCTGCTTAAGGTCTTGCAGCGCATAGCTTTCCGCGACGACAGGCCGGATTTCTCCGCGTTCGATATACCCCACAAGGTCGGCAAAAACGCTCGGTTCCTGCCGCGTGCTGCCCATGAGGGTCAGATCTTTGAGGTAGAGCGTGCGCAGGTCCAACTCGACGATCGGCCCGGCAATCGCGCCCGAGGTCACATAGCGCCCGCACGTCACCACCGCATCAAGCAGCTTGGGCCAACGCGCCCCGCCAACAAGGTCGAGCACCACATCAAAGGCATCCTCCGGCAGCGCCGCATCCCGGTCGAGCGCCTCATCCGCGCCGAGCGCCTTCAGCGCCTCCATCTTGCCGGGGCTGGTCACCGCCGTCACATGCGCCCCGCGCCGTTTGGCCAGTTGCACCGCAGCCGAGCCGACGCCGCCAGAGGCGCCGGTGATCAACACACGCTCCGCCCCCAATGCCGCGCGCTGGATCATCCCTTCGGCAGTCGAAAAGGCGCAGGGAAAAGAAGCGAGTTCGAGGTCCGTGAGTGCGCTGTCGATCCGTAACGCATTGCTGGCCTCGGCGGTGGCGTATTCGGCAAAACCGCCATCCCGTTCCGATCCGAAGGTGACCAGATCATCCGGCCCCGCCCCCGCAGGGCTATACATGGGCCGGATCAGAACTCGCTCGCCAATCCGCCCCTCATCGATCCCCTCACCCACGGCCACGATCTCTCCGCAGCAATCGGCGCCTTGGATGCGCGGAAAGCTCAAGGCGCCGGACCAGCCGCCATCGGCGTCCGACGCGCCGTCGTAGCCCTCGCTCGCCGCCGACCCGGTATCGCCTCGCACCGCTTTGGAATACCAGCCCGTGCGCGTGTTTACATCCGTGTTGTTCACCGCCGCCGCGCCGACGCGGACCAAAACCTCTCCGGCTGCGGGCTTTGGCACCGCAACGTCTTCGCGCCACTCCAGTTTGTCCAAGCCGCCGTGGCCGGTCAGCCGCATGGCTTTCATCGTCTCTGGTAGGGTCATCGCTTCGGCTCCTTCGAGTGTAGAATTATTACTCTACTTGCGTAGGTAGAGGGCTCCCTCTACATCGTCAAGCATGACAGATACCCAAAGCAAAATCGCCGCCGGGCTTGAGCGTGCCTTTGCCGCCCGCGGTTTCGCCGAACCCAGCGTCGAAGACCTCCGCGATGCGGCGGGGGTAAGCCTGCGCACCCTTTATAAATACACCCCTTCCCGCGCTGAAATGGTGCTGGCGGCATTGGAAAATCGCCAACAGCGGTACCTCGCGCTGGTCTTCGATGATCTACCGCAGGCACCCGCCGACGCGCTGGAGGCGATCTTGGCGCGTGTCGGGCAGTGGATGGAAACGGAAACCTCTCACGGCTGCCTGTTCCATGCCGCCGTCGCCGCCGACCCCGGCAGCGACAGCCTGCGCGCCCTGCTAACGCGGCACAAGGCCGAGGTCGCGGCCAAGGCCGCCGCGGCCACCAATCTGGCGGGGGCCGAGACCGCGTTATTGCTCATCATCGAAGGGCTCACGCAGACCTGGCCGCTTCGGGGGGCGGAGGCCGTGACCGCCGCGCAGCGTTTGGCGCAGGCGCTTTCGCGTCATCCAGAGGCTTGCGCGGGGGTGTGATTAGGTATACCGGTCTACCTACCCGCAGGAGAGATCATGCCAAAGGCCCCCAGACAACGCCCCGCCCATGATCGGCTGATGCAGGCCGCGCAGGAGCTGTTTTACAACCACGGCATCAGTGCCACGGGGATCGACGCCATCGTCGCCCGTGCGGGCGTGGCCAAGAAAAGCCTCTACAACAACTTTTCCTCCAAAGCCGATCTGGTGAGCCAATACCTAGAGGCGCGGCACGCGGAGTGGCTTGCGCTTTACGCCGCGCGGGCCGCTGCCGCACAGACACCTCAGGCGCGGGTCTTGGCCGTCTTCGACGCCTATCAGGATCATGCAGAATGCGCCTATGAGCGCGGCTTTCGGGGATGTGGCCTATTGAACGCGGCGGCAGAGCTTGAGGCAGGCGATGCCGGGCGCGACGCGGTGCGCCAGCACAAAGAGGAGGTGGAGCGCATCTTGGCCCAGCACCTTGCCGAATTATTGCCCGAGGCCCCGGACCGCGCCGCCGCCACCGCCGCGCATCTTGCGTTTCTGTTGGAAGGCGCGATGGCCCGCGCCGGACTTGAGGGCGACAGCCGCCGGGTGCGCACGGCGCGCGCGATGGCCAAAGATATGCTAAGGATGCTCGCATGATGCAGGGTCACCGCTGGGGCGTGATCGCCATCCTTTTCGCAGCCGTTGTCTGGGGCACCACCGGCGCCGCCGCCACCTTTGCCCCCGACGTGAGCGCCGCCGCCATTGGTGCTGCGGCCATGGGTCTGGGCGGGATCGCGCAGGCCCTTTGGGCCGGGCGCGGCATCCTGAACCAACGTACGCGGCTCTGGCAGCAGCGCCGCCTGCTGGTCATCGGCGCAGTGGCGGTGGCGGTCTATCCGCTGGCCTTTTACGGCGCGATGCGGCTGGCGGGGGTGACGGTGGGCACGGTCATCACCATCGGCTCTGCGCCGCTGCTCTCGGCGCTGATCGAGTACCTTCTGGAACGCCGCCGCCTGACCCTGCGCTGGTCCCTTGGCGCGGCGGTGGGGCTGATCGGCATGGGGCTGATCTGTTTGGCCGAAAACGCCGCCCATGGGGAGACGCTGCGCGCGCCATCGGTTCCCTTGGGCGTCTTGCTGGGCCTGATCGGGGGCTTCACCTACGCGCTTTATTCGTGGAGCGCGCGCAAGATGATGCTGCAAGGCACCGGCTCTACCGTGGCCATGGGAGCGACCTTCGGGCTGGGTGGGCTGCTGCTGATGCCGGTGCTGCTGATCTCGGGCGGGGCTTTTCTGGCGTCATGGAACAACGCCGCCGTGGGGCTTTATATGGCCGCTGTGCCGATGTTTTTGGGCTATATCGCCTTCGGCTATGGCCTTGCCCGGGTGGAGGCAAGCATGGCCACCGTGATCACCCTGTTCGAGCCGGTCGTCGCCGCGGTACTCGCCGTGGTCATCGTAGGGGAACGCCTTCCCCCGCTTGGCTGGATCGGCGTGGCGCTGGTGATTGGCTGTCTTGCCATCATCACCCTACCCTTGCCATCACGGCTGCGCCGCGGCGTGGCTGCGCAGCCGCCGGGTGTCGCTTGACGGGCCGCCGTCGCTACAGCTGATCCGGCGGTGTCTCTCCCCGGAAAAAGTGATCGAGGTTGTCCAGCGCCTTGAATCCCATCGCATCGCGGGTGGCCACGGTAGCGCTGCCGACATGCGGCATCATCATCACGTTGTCATGGGCGGCAAAGGCCGGGTTGCCGCCCGGCTCAGTCACGAAACAATCCAACCCCGCCGCGCCGACATGGCCCGAGGTCAGCGCCTCAAGCAGCGCCGCCTCATCCACCAGATTGCCGCGCGCGGTGTTGACGATTACGCAGCCCTTGGGCAGACGCGCCAGCCGTGCTGCGTTCAAAAGGCCGACGGTTTCGGGTGTGGCCGGGCAGTGCAGCGATAGGAAGTCCGACACCGCCAGCAGGTCGTCCAAGTCGGCGTGATAAGCCGCGCCCGCCTCCTCCTCCGGGTTCAGAGGGCGGCGGTTGTGGTAATGAATCTCCATATCCAGCCCGCGCGCCTTGCGGGCAAAGGCGCGGCCCACGCCGCCCATACCGATGATCCCGAGCCGCGCACCGGAGAGCTGTTTGCCGACCAGCATCGCGGGCGACCACGACTGCCACTGCCCGCTGCGCACAAGCTGGTCCCCCGCCACCGCATGCCGCGCAGCCCCCAGCATCAGCATCAGCGCCAGTTCCGCCGTGGCATCCGACAGAACGCCGGGCGTGTTCGTCACGACAATTCCCCGCGCCTTGAGGCTGGGCAGGTCGCAGTGATCCACCCCGACGGAGTGGTTGGCGATGATCTTGAGCCGGGGGTCAAGCTGGGCCACCACATCGGCGCTGAAATGCTCGGAGTGACAGGGGATCATGCCATCGACCCGCGCGCTCATCGCGATGATATCCTCGGCGCTGCCGGGTGCGTCAGCCGGATCCCAGATCACCTCATAGTCACGCCGCGCCCGGTTGAGCGTGGCGTCAGAAAGCTGCCGGGTGATCCAGATGACAGGCTTGCCCATGGGTCAGTCCCGATCCTTCCGACTGGAGGTGAAGAAATCATAGGCCACGAAGGCCAGCGTCACCGCGACAATGATGATCAGATCAATGCTGGGCACCTCAACCGCGAGGATCAGCAGAAAGATCGCAATCGCGGCAAAGGCGAAAAGAGCAAGTAAACGGTTCATGTTTCAATCCTCATTGGGTTGCGCCATCGGCCCAGTCGAAAAGCCATTGTGCGCTGCGCATCAGGCGTCCGTCTTGGCCGTGTCCGCCGACCAGTTGCACGCCCATCGGCAGCCCGTCTTCCGATGTCATCAAAGGCACGTTCACACAGGGGCTGCCGCAGAGCGTCCATAGCCCGTTGAAAATCGGATCCCCGGTCGTGTCCAACCCGTGCGGTGCGGGGCCGGTGGCCGATGGGCACAAAAGCACGTCGCAGCGGGTCAGCAATTCTTCCAGCGCGGCGGTCAGCACCTTGGGCAGGTCGCGGGCCGATTGGTAATCGCGGGCCAGCACCTTGTTGCCCGCCTCCATCGCCTCGCGCGTCGCGGGTGACAGCAGGTCGGCCCCATCGCGCAGATAGGGGTAATAGTGATAGGCCATCTCGGCAAAGTTGATGCGTTTGCGCGCCTCTGCCGCCCCGTCGAAGACCGACGGCAGGGGCAGTTCGAACGCCTGATCGCCGAGCGCTGCGACCAATTCTTCGAAAGCCGCGTGAAGCTGCGGATCGGCATCCTCCCACCCCCGCGGGCGCACGAAACCAAAGACCGGCGGGATCGGCGGCGCGGTGGTGGTCTGCACCAAAAGCGCGGGCTTGGGGGCAAGTTCGGTGGCGCTGTCTTCGGGGTCATGGCCAAATAGCACCTCGGCCAGCAGCGCCGCACCGGCGGGATCGCTGGCAAAGACACCAATGGTGTCGAGCGAGGGTGACTGCGTCAGCACCCCCCGGCGCGGGATCGCGCCGAAGGTCGGTTTGAAGCCGGTGACCCCACAATAGGACGCAGGCCGGATCACCGAGCCGCCCGTCTGCGTGCCGATGGCCAGCGGCACCATGCCATCCGCCACAGCCGCCGCCGAACCTTGGGACGAGCCGCCGGGGCTATGCGCCGGATTATGCGGATTGGTGGTCTTGCCCGGATGCATGAAGGCAAGCTCGGTCGTGACCGTCTTGCCCATGATGATCGCGCCCTCGGCCTTGAGCCGCTCCACGATGAAAGCATCGCGCAGCGGCACGCGCCCCTTGTCTTGGGCCGCGCCGTTCTCAGTCGGGATGCTGCGGGTGTCGATCACGTCTTTCAGCCCCACCGGCAGCCCGTGCAACCGCCCAAGCGGTCGGCCCGCCCGACGATAACTGTCGAGCGTGCGGGCCTGTGCGCGGGCGAACTCGGGATCGAACCACGCCCAAGCGCCCACGACTTCCTCGCGCGCTTCGATCCGCGCGATGTAGCTTTCGACCAGCGCCAGCGCGTCCAGCGCGCCGCTCGCCAAGCGGTCCCGCAGTTCGGTCACGCCAAGTGCTGCCGCTGCGGTCATCCTTGGCTCAGCGCCCATAGAACACCTCCGGCAGGTAGAAGACGATCTGCGGGAAGACATACATCAGCACCATCGACAGGATCACGCAGAAGAGGAACGGCATCACGCCCGCGAAAATCTGCGTCAGACGCAACTCGGGCGGGGCGATCCCCTTGAGGTAATAGGCCGACATGGCCATCGGTGGCGTTAAGAAACTGGTCTGTAGGTTCAGCGCCACGAGGATGCCAAAGAACAGCGGATCAATCTCGAACACCGCCAGCAGGGGCAAGAAGATCGGCACGAAGATGATGATGATCTCGGACCATTCCAGCGGCCAGCCCAGCAGGAAGATGATGAGCTGCGCAAGGATCAGGAACATGATCGGCGACAGGTTCAGCGACTGCACGAACTCGGAAATCACATGCTCCCCCCCAAGGTAAGAGAACACCGCCGAGAAGGTGTAGGAGCCGACGAAAAGCCAGCAGACCATCGCCGTGGTGCGCACCGTGAGATAGACGCTTTCGCGCATTCGCTGCCATGTCATCGCGCGGTAAATGAAGGCAAGGAAGATGCCGCCCAATGCGCCGATCGAGGCCGCCTCTGTCGGGGTGGCGAGGCCGAAGAGGATCGAGCCCAGCACCGCGAAGATGAGGAAGGCAAGCGGCAGGAAGGATGTGGCAATCATCAACAAGAGCTTGCCCATCGGCATATCCGGCACTTCATCCGCCGTAGGCCGCGGAGCGGAGGACGGCTGCAAGAGCGAGCGCCCGATGATGTAGACGAGATAGAGCCCGACCAGCGTCAGCCCCGGCAGCAGCGCCGCCGCATAGAGCCGCACGATGGAGACATTCGTTGCCGCCGCATAGACGATCAGCATGATCGACGGCGGGATCAGGATGCCCAACGTGCCACCCGCGCAGATGATGCCCGCCGCAAAGGACGGATCATAGCGTGCCTTCAACATCGCCGGCAGCGCCAAGAGGCCCATCAGCGTCACAACAGCACCGACGATCCCGGTAGCGGTCGCGAAAAGTGCGCAGGTGATCAACGCCGCGACCCCCATGGAACCGGGGATGTTCTTCGACGCGATGTTGAGCGTGGTGAAAAGCCGGTCGACGATGTTCGACCGCTCCACGATGTAGCCCATGAACAAGAACAGCGGCACGGCGGTCAGCACTTCGTTCGACATCACCGTAAAGGTCTGGTTCACGAAGAGGTCGAATATTCGGTTGTTGAATAACCCCTCGAACCACGTCGTCCATTGCTCCCATTGCCCGGCCCCCTCATCCAGCCGGTCAAAGCTGCGCCACATGCGGCGCGCGTCGAAATAGGCGTAGTAGCCAAAGCCGATGCCCATCGCCATCAGCGTGAAAGCAATCGGGAAACCCAGAAAGACGAAGACGATGAAGAGCCCAAGCATCATCAGGGCAATTTGCGGATCGGTCATGTGATATGGTCTTTCTCGGCCTTGTTGGCTTCGCGCATCATGAGGTCTTCGGTTTCAAAGACATCTTCCTCTGCTTCGAGCCAGTAATTTGAGCGGATTGCGATAAGGCAGCGGCAAACCTGTGCAATGCCTTGGATAAACAGCAGTATTCCGGCCGCTACGATGACCGCCTTGAATTGGTAGATCGGCACGCCCGCCGGGCTGTTGACCGAAACTTCGCCGTATGACCAAGATCGGGCGGCGTATTTCCACCCCGCAAGGATCAGCGCCGTGACCCCGGGGAAAAAGAAGATGATGTAGAGCACGAGATCGATCATGCCTTGGGTGCGCGGCTGGAACAGCCGGTAGAGGAAGTCCCCCCGCACATGGCCGCCCCGCGACAGCGTATAGGCCCCGCCCATCATAAAGAGCGTGCCATACATGATGAAGGACACGTCCAGCGCCCAAGCGGTGGGAT
The DNA here is from genome assembly GCF_032922545.1 of Sulfitobacter sp. LC.270.F.C4. Lineage (NCBI taxonomy): Bacteria > Pseudomonadati > Pseudomonadota > Alphaproteobacteria > Rhodobacterales > Roseobacteraceae > Sulfitobacter > Sulfitobacter sp. LC.270.F.C4. Next base: position 3,378,440 of record NZ_CP136692.1, read on the forward strand.
TGTTCAGCACATAGCGCACAAAAACTTCGTAGCCCGTGCCGATGGACATCAGCAAAATGAGCCAAGCGAAAGCCTTGCCGAACCATGCGGAAAGGTTATCGGCGAACCGAATGAAAGATATCATGATGTCCCCAGTGTCTCGTAGAGCCCCCGGCGCATGGTGGCGCCGGGGGCCTCATTACTTGCGGGTATGCGTGATCACATTTTGATCTTGCCGGGGAAGTAATGCTCATAAGCAAGCCCGTAGTCCGGCGAGTTCATCAACTCGTAATAGGCCACGCGGTCGACCCATTCGCGCTGACTGTCGAGGGTCTTTTTCATGAAGGGATCGGATTCCAGCTCTGGGATCAACTCGTCCCATGCTTTGAGCTGCGCATCGAGGATATCTTTCGACGTCCGCCGCACGTTCACGCCCGCTTCGTTTTGCAGGAATTGCAGGTCTGCCGAATAGCGGTCCATCGCCTTGGCCGTGTTCGCGGTCGAAACCGCTTCCACAGCGTATTTGAGGATCGCTTGAAGATCAGGGTCGAGGTCTTCGAGGAACATCTTGGAGAACAGGAATTCAAAGCTCTCAGACGCTTGGTGATAGGACGACAGATAGTAGTTCTTGGCAACGTCCTGTGCGCCGAAATCCTTGTCCGATGAGGGGTTGTTGAACTCAAAGGCGTCGATCACGCCCCGCTCCATCGCGGGCACGATTTCACCGCCCGGCAACTGTGCAACAGACATGCCCAGCTTGGCCATCAGATCGGCGGCCAGACCCACGGTGCGGTACTTGAAGCCTTGCAGGTCATCGACCGTATTGACCTCTTCTTTGAACCAACCAAAGGGCTGCGCGAACATCGGGAAGCCCATATAGCCCACAACGTCGAGGCCCATGATATCTTGCGTCAGCTCGTTATAAAGCTCCTGACCGCCGCCTTGGTAGAACCACGACAGCATGGTTGTGGCAGAGCCGCCAAAGACCGGCCCCGTGCCAAAGAGCGACGCAGCTTTGTTTTTGCCGTACCAATAGACGGGCACGGAATGCGCCGCATCAATCAAACCGTCGTTCACCGCATCAAGCACTTGGAACGCAGCAACAACCGCGCCCGCAGGCAGCACGTCGACCTTGAGACGCCCTCCTGACATCTCCTCCACCCGTGTCGCGTAATCGCGGGCAAAGTCTTGCCAGATGTTGGCGTCATTCCACGACGTCTGCATCTTGATGACGATCGGCGCTTGGGCCAACACCGCCGGTGCGGCCAGCATGCTCCCGGTAGCGGCCCCCCCAGCAAGTGCGGACTTCGTCAGGAACGAACGTCGATTGAACTTTTTAGTCTCAGTCATATTTCCTCCTCCCAGAGTGGCCGCCCCTTTGCTTACTTTGAAATACGCTTTCGGTCGGGCGGCCCGAGATCAGAGACTAACCGAAAGATCTCATTTGGCAAGAATTGTCCGCTGACGGCTCATCAACTGCAACTTTATTGTGCAACTGACACACGAAACGACACTCTGCGCCGGGTCCGAGCATGCCTGATTTCGCAGGGTTTGGCGGGGCTATTACATGCCCCGCCCCACCTCACACGGCCCAGTGAAAACCGGTTTCTTCCTCGGACCGCTGCCAGAGCTTGACCATCGTGGCTTTGTCGTAGGCATAGGGCTCCAGCGATCCGCGCCCGACCGGGCCGACCATCTCCATTCGGCCTGCGGGGCCGTAAAGCGCGCGCTGCTCCAGCCCGTTTTCGGTGGCGCACATGACCTCTGGATAGGCGCCCCGCTCTGCCGTTTGAACGATCGGCAGTTTCGACATGAGCCACCACGTGAACCGCGTCATCAGGCCACCGCTGGTGCTGATCAAAGAGGTGGCCGAGGCACCGGGGTGGCAGACATAGACCTCAACGTTCTTTCCCGCCTGCGCGACGCGGTCCTGCAATTCATAGGCAAACATCATCTGCGCCAGCTTGCTCTGACTATAGGCGGGGTTGGCGCGGTAGTTCTTGTCCCAGTTCATGTCGTCGAACTGGATGGTGCGCAGGCCCATCTTGTAGCCAAGGCTCGCCACCACCGCGATCCGGCCCGCGGTCTCTTCGATCCGGTCGAACAACAGCCCGCAGAGCAGGAAGTGGCCGTAGTGGTTGGTGCCCAACTGGCTTTCATGTCCCGCCTTGGTTAGCTGGCGGCTTGGCACCTGCGCGATGGCGGCGTTGCAGATCAGCGCGTCGATCCGGGGAACATCGCGCAGAAGCTCTGCCGCAGCGCTGCGCACCGTGTCCAGATCGGCCAAATCCATCCGAATAAAGCTGACCTGCGCCGCCGCGCCATATTCGTCTTTCAGCTTTGCCACGGCCTCCGCCGACCGCTCTGCACTGCGGTTCAGCATCACGACCGCGGCACCTTTGCTCAGCAAGGTCCGCGCCGCCTGAAAACCGGCCCCTGCATTGGCCCCGGTGATCACAAAGGTCTTCCCCTCCAGCCTGCCAATCCGCTCAGGGGTCCAGCCGTGCGCGCCGAAAGTCTTGTCTGCCATGGTCTTGCTCCTTACCGTTAAAGAGGCATCGCGCCCCGTTGGCCTTGCAGATAAATCTCACCACCCAAGGGAAACAGGCCAGATCGTCGCGATTACTTGCCTGATCCTCTCACTCCTATTGCTTTCATCAAATATGCGGCCCTAGGTTGGGGCCATGAGCAAACAGCAAATCCGACATATCATCGAACAGCACAGCCAGCGCGACGGCCTGACCGAGACCGGCATCAAGGGCGTTCAGCTTTTCCAAGCGACCAGCGCGATCCCCTGTGTGCCAGCGGTCTATGAGCCCTGTGTCATCGCCATCGTCAGCGGCGCCAAGGAGGCTGTTTTGGACGGCAAGCGCTATGTCTATGACGACAGCCGCTATATGTGCTGCCCGATGTCGATGCCGGTCAAAGCGGGCACGCCAAGCGCGTCACCCCAAACCCCGCTTTATGGCGTCTTGATCGCCCTTGATGCGCGTTTGATGGCCGAACTATCGCTAGAAATGGAAAGCGCGGGAAGCCTCATCCCCCCCGCCCCCGGCGATCTGCGGGCGGAGGGCATCAAGCTGGCCGCATGGGATGATGCCTTCTCTGACGCGCTGTTGCGTCTGTTGCAATTGGGTCAGAGCGAGACCGACCGCGCCGTGCTCTCCGATGCGCGTCTGCGTGAGCTATACTATGCTATTCTCAAAGGGGAGGCAGGGGTCTTTGCGCGGCGCGCCTTTGGGGCGGGCAATGCTGTTGCGCGGGCGATTTCGCATGTCGCCGCCCATTTGGACGCGCCCATCTCTATCGACGATATGGCCAAACGCGCCGGGATGAGCCGCGCGGTATTTCACCGCAAGTTCAAAAAGGTAACGACGATGTCGCCGATTCAGTTCGTCAAATCCATGCGGCTGAACAATGCCGCGATGAAAATCGCAGGCGGGACCACGGTCAGCGAAGCGGCGATGGGGGTGGGCTATGTCAGCGCCTCGCAATTCAGCCGGGAATTCAAGCGCATGTATGGCCAATCCCCCCGCGAATGGAGCGACGCACAGCAGATGGCCGCCGGGCTGGCGTAGAGGGGAACCGACAGCCCCCTCCCTGCCATCGATCCCTCTTTACGGTGTCAGCCGACAGAACAGACCCGCCGCCAGCTTGGCGCGTTCGGTCAGGCTGGCGATGTGGATATGCTCTTGCAAGGTATGCAGCCCCTTGCCACGGACGCCAATGGAATCGAGCGTGGGCAAGCCCAGAAAACCGGTAAAGTTGCCGTCCGATCCGCCCCCGGCAGAGCTTCCGGTGATCTCGATCCCCAGTTCGCCCCCGATGTCTTGGGCAAGTTTCAGCATGGCCATCGTGCCGGGCTGGTCGGGCTCCCAAACCGGGCGGGTGACACCGCGGCGGATTTCCATGATCACGTCGCCTTCGTCCGAATTCAGCGCCATCATCTTTTCCACGCCTGCGTCGAGTTGTTCTTGCGTCTTGGCCATGCTCAGCACCTCGGCATCGCAGACCGAGGACACGCAGTTGACCCATTGGCCCGCGTGAAAGACCCCAAGCGAAAAGGTGCAGTCCTCGGTCGTCATGCCTTCGATCGTGCCCACGGCCTTGGCCATTTCCGCGATGGCCGAGCGGCCTTCGGACAGCGCCCAGCCCGCATGACTGGGGCGGCCCCGCGTCTGAAGATTGAACCGCGCGATGGCATAGCGCCCGATCACCGCGCCGCCGTCGGGGCGCGCGGGTTCGGGGACGAGGATGTATTTGTGGCGCTTGGCCTCCTCTTCGATCAGCCGGCGGGTGGCGGGGGTGCCGATTTCCTCATCAGGGGTGAAGAGCACCGTCACCGGCAGCGGCGTCTCGACCCCGGCGGCCAGCAGTTTGCGCAGCGCATCAAGATAGACGTAATTGCCGCCCTTCATGTCCATCAGGCCGGGCCCATAGCAAATCTCGCCTTCGCGTTTGTAGGGCAGCTTGGCCAATGTGCCGATGGGGTGAACCGTGTCCATATGGCCCAGAAGCAGAATGCCCCCCTCGCCCGCTTTGGGATGAGGCATCTCCGCGCGCAGGCTGTCGCCCAGCCCCATCGGGCTTGGGATACGCTCGGTCCGCGCGCCCAGGATCGCCAAATCGTGCTGCACCACATCCATCATCCGGTTCACCGCCGCCCCGTCGAATGTGGGGCTTTCGGTTTCGATCCAAGGGCGCAGCCCGGTGAGCATCTCTTCGGTGTCAAAGGGCAAATCGAGCGGGTTGGTCATATTCAAATTCCTTTTCTCCGCTGCGCGACAGCAGGGCGAATAGATTAAAATAAAGCGTTTGGGTGCAATGGCCTAGCTGCCGACCTTCGGCAGGCGTGTCTCAACGATCCTTGCATAGATCGAGGCACCGATGGGCAGAATGGCGTCATCCAGTACGAAACCGGGGTTGTGCAACGGCACGCTGCCCGCATGACCCACCCGGCAATAGGCGCCCGGCACCACTTTCAACATATCCGCGAAATCCTCGGACCCGCTGGCCTGCTCGGTCGAGACATGGGCATTCTCGCCCCCCACCACACTGGCCGCCGCTTCGACATAGGCGGTGGTGAGTTCCGGATCGTTCATCAACACGTCAAAGACGTTGCGGATATCAACTGCGATCTCAATCCCATAGGCACTCGCCATGCCTGCGCAGAGTTCGCGCATCCGGGCCTCGGCCATCTCGATCACGTCTTGGTGGAAGTAACGGATCGTGCCCGCGATGGTGGCGGTGTCAGGCACCACGTTATAGGCCGAACCTGCGTTGAATTTAGTGACAGACAGCACGATCGGCTTGGTCGGCGGGGTGTTGCGGCTGACCACGGATTGTAACTGCTGCACCAGCGCCGTGCCGATGACGAGGGGATCACGCGACTGATGCGGCATCGCCGCGTGGCTGCCGGTGCCCTTGACGGTAATGTCAAAGAATGCCGCCCCGGCCATCGCCGCGCCGGGGGTGACATTGACCACACCCGGCTCTGAGTTTGGATCGTTGTGCATGCCGTAAATTTCGTCACAGGGGAACTTCTCGAACAGCCCTTCCTCCAGCATCCGGCGCGCGCCGCCCAAGCCCTCTTCGGCGGGTTGAAAGATCAGCACCACGGTGCCGTCGAAATCCCGTGTCTCCGCCAAATAGCGCGCGGCCCCCAAGAGCATGGTGGTATGGCCATCGTGGCCGCAGGCATGCATCCGCCCGGGGTTGGTCGAAGTGTAGGGCACGCCGGAATCCTCGACAATTGGCAGCGCGTCCATATCCGCGCGCAGCCCCACACGGCGGTTGCCGCCGCCCGCGCCCTTGATGATGCCGACAACACCCGTGCCACCCAGCCCTTCGTGCACCTCGTCCACGCCGTAGGCGCGCAGCTTTTCGGCCACGATGCCCGCGGTGCGGACCTCTTCGAACCCCAGTTCGGGATGGGCGTGGATATCTTGACGGATGGCGGTGAGATCGGCGGCAAAGGCTTCGATCTTGGGAAGGACGGTCATGCGGTGGCTCCTGTCGTCATGGTAGCGCTGCCGAGCGCGCGATAGTTGGCAAAATCCCAATGGCGGCCCGGTGCCGCTTCGATCAGGTTGCGGGTGTAGACGTGATGTGGATTGGCCAGCACATCGCCTGCGGGGCCGTATTCAACGACCTGCCCGCGCTGCATGACCAAGACCTCGTCACAAATCTGCGCTGCGACGCGCAGATCGTGGGTGATGAACAGCATGGCCACGCCGAACTTCTCTTGGATATCATCCAAAAGGTCTAGCACCTGCGCCTGCACACTCACGTCGAGCGCCGAGACGGCCTCATCCGCGACCAGCAGATCGGGCTTCATCGCCACCGCCCGCGCAATGGCGATACGCTGGCGCTGCCCGCCCGAGAACTGATGTGGATAGCGGTCCAGCGCGTCGCGCGGCAGGTCCACCAGTTCCATCAGCTCAGCGGCATGGCGCATCGCTTCGGCACGCGGGGTGCCAAAATTGATCGGCCCTTCGCAAAGACTGCGCGCCACGGTCCAGCGCGGGTTGAGCGAGCGGTAGGGATCCTGAAACACGATTTGCAGATGTTTGCGGTGGTCGCGCAGTTGGCGGCGCGAGAGTTTGGCAATCTCGGTCCCCGCGACATTCACGCTGCCCGCAGTCGGATCAATCAGCCGCATAATGGCCCGTGCCACGGTGGATTTGCCGGAGCCGGACTCGCCCACAATGCCCAGCGTCCGCCCCGGTTTGATGGTAAAGCTGACATCCTGCGCGGCCTTGACCCCTTCGCTGCGGCGCAGGAAGCCGCCGCCGCCATAGGTCATATCAAGCCCGGCGACACGCACCACCTCGCTCTGCGCTGCCGCCGCCCTTGCGGGGCGCGGGGTGAGGTTTGGCACCGCCGTCAAAAGCGTGCGGGTATAGTCCTTTTGCGGATCGGTCAGGAGCTTTTCAATCGGCGCGCGTTCGACGATCTTGCCCTGCTGCATGACCGTCACGGTATCCGCGATCTCGGCCACCACGCCCATGTCGTGGGTGATGAAGAGAACGGCGGTGCCGTGTCGCTCTTGCATCTCGGCAATCAGCTTGAGGATCTGCAACTGTGTGGTCACATCCAGCGCCGTTGTCGGCTCATCCGCGATCAGCAGATCAGGGTCGAGGATCAGCGCCATGGCGATCATGATGCGCTGGCGCTGCCCCCCGGAGAGCTGGTGCGGGAAGGCCGAGAAAATGCGGTTCACATCCGGCAAATGCACCTGATCCATCATGTCGAGCGTGCGTTTCTTGGCCTCGGACTGGCTGAGATCACTGTGCATGTTGAGCACTTCCATGATCTGCTCGCCCACCCGCAGCACCGGGTTCAGCGCGGTCATCGGCTCTTGGAAAATCATCGCGATGCGCCGCGCACGCAACTGGCGCATCTGGGCGTGGCTGGCGCTGGTGATCTCGAAGTCATCCAGCGTGATGCTGCCGCCCTGTACCTCTAGGGCCGATTTCGGCAGCAGCCCCATGGCCGCGAGCGAGGTCACGGATTTGCCCGAACCGGATTCACCCACCAAGCAATGCGTTTCGCCCGCCCGGATCGTCAGGTCGATGCCGTCAATCACCGGTTTGGCCTGTGGACGCCCGCTCAACCCGATGCGCAGATCGCGCACTTTGAGCACCTCACGCGCCTCCGAGAAGTTTTTGTTCTTGAACTGCATCTCTCAGCCCTCCCGTTTCTTCATGCGCGGATCGAGCAGATCGCGTGCGGTGTCGCCCAACAGGTTGATCGACAGGATGCAAAGCGACAGCAGCAGACCCGGCCAAAAGATCAGCCCCGGCTTGATCTGAAAGTAGGTCCGCCCCTCGGCCATGATGTTGCCCCATGTGGGGATCTCGGTGCTGACGCCCGCGCCAAGGAAGCTGAGGATCGCCTCGATCAGGATCGCCGAGGCGCAGATATAGGTGCCCTGCACGATCAGCGGCGCCATCGTGTTGGGCATCAGGTGCTGGATCAGGATTTTGGGCATGGAGGAGCCAAGCGCGATCGCGGCCTCGACATAGGGTTCCTCGCGCGCTGAGAGCACGACAGAGCGGACCAGCCGCACCACGCGCGGCACCTCTGGCACGGTGATCGCGATGATCACCGACCCAAGGCTCGGCCCATTCAGCGCCACCAAGGCAATTGCCAGCAGGATCGCAGGGATCGCCATCAGGCTGTCCATGATCCGCATGATGATGCTGTCGGCCATCCGAAAGAACCCCGCCACAAGGCCGATGGCCAAGCCGATGGCGACGCTGACCAGCGCCGCGCCGACGCCAATGAGCAGCGACACGCGCCCGCCCACCATCACGCGGGAGAATGTGTCCCGCCCGTAAGGGTCGGTGCCCAGCAGAAATTCCTCGGACGGTGGTTTGAGCCGCGCGGCTGAGTTCATCGCGAGCGGGTCATAGGGCACGTAGAGTGGCGCCAGAATGGAGGCCAGCACGATGGTTACAAGGGTCAGAGCCGCCAGCATGGGGCCGATACCGACCCTCGCGCCCGCAGGCAGGGAAAGCAGTCCGGTCAGCACCTGAAAGGCGCTGTGACGGGATTGGGGTTGCTCGATCATGTCAGTACCGGATCCTTGGGTCGAAGAATGAATAGGAGACGTCAACCAAGAGGTTCACGAAGACGTAGATGCCCGCGGTCAGCAGGATCATTGCCTGAATGACGGGGTAGTCGCGCGCGAGGATCGCATCGACCGTCAGACGCCCGATGCCGGGAATGTTAAAGACACTTTCCGTCACCACCACGCCCGAGATCAGCAGCGCGAAACCGGTGCCAATGATGGTCAGGATCGGCACCGCGGCATTGCGCAGCGCATGGCGGAAAAGCACGACATTCTCGCGCACGCCCTTGGCCCGCGCAGTGCGGATGTAGTCTTCGCCCAAAACTTCGAGCATGGAGGCCCGCGTCATCCGCGCGATGAGCGCGACATAAATCGTGGCCAGCGTCAGCGAGGGCAGAATGGCCCGCGAGAAGAACGGCCCGATGCCGTCCGACGGGGCCTTGTAGCCCTGCACCGGCACCCAACGCAGTTCAATCGCGAAGATTTGGATCAGGATATAGCCGATCACGAAGACCGGCACCGAAAAGCCCAGCACCGAGAAGGACATCACCAGAAAATCGACCCATGTCCGGTGACGCCAGGCGGCGATCACGCCCATCGGCACGGCCAGCAGAACCGAGATCGTGATGGTCATCAGCGCAATGTTGATGGTCGGCCCCAGCCGGTCGCCCAACATGCCCGCCACAGAGGTATTCGACAAAAGCGAGACGCCCAGATCACCGCGCAGCAATTGGCCGATCCATGTGAAAAACTGTGTCAGCAGCGGATCATTCAGACCCAGACGGTCACGGATCCGTTCGAGCTGTGCGGGGGTGGCGGCATCGCCGGCAAGAATGGCTGCCGGATCACCGGGGGTGAGACGCAGCAGAAGGAAGACGAAGATGGCGACGATCAGCATGACCGGGATCGTGGCCAATACGCGCTTCAGGATATAGACGAGCATTTTCCGGAAGGTCCCTTTCGGCGGAAAGAAGGCAGTCCCGAAGTCGGTTCGGGGCGCTGCCTGCGTGCAGAGGTGACGGTTGAGAGCGCGGCGGGCGCGCTCTCCGAGGGCTGGACTATTCCGCCTCTTTGGTCATGTTCCAAAACACCGGCACGGGCGATGGCAGCATGTTCTGGATCGTATTGCGGCGCGCCTGCGGGATCAGATATTCGCCCATCATGATGTAGTTGACGTTATCCATGACGTGTTTCTGGATCTCGACAGCCACTTCTTTTTGCGCCTCGGGCCCTTCGGCTTTCATGAACTTGGCGCGCAGTTCTTCGATCTCGGGATCAGTCGGCCAGCCAAACCATGCCTCGTCGCCACGGCCACTGACCATCACATTGGTCAGCGGGTCCGAAACCTCGGGCACCATCCAGTTGGTGAAGAACATGTTCCAGCCGCCCTCGGACACCGGGCTTTGCTGGGCGCGGCGCTGCACGACCGACTGCCAGTCCATCGACTGCATGTCGACTTCGAAACCGGCTTCGCGCAGGGCTTGGGCGGCCACGACAGGTTGGTTGATCAGGCTGATCACATCCGTCGGCGCCATCAACACGATCGGCGTGCCGTCATAGCCCGCTTCTTCGAGCAGCGCCTTGGCCTTTTCAGGGTCCGCGCCACCGGTCACGATCTCTGCATCCGCTTCGTCACCCAAGGGTGTCGAGCAACCAAAGATCGCGCCGCAGACGTTGTAATAGGCCGGGTCGCCCTGCATCGTTTGCAGCATGGATTCTTGATCCAGTGCCGCCATGGCCGCCTGACGAACCAGCTTGTTGTCAAAGGGTGGGTGCAGGTGGTTGGGCCGACCGATGGTGACATACCCAAGATCATCGCGAGTCTCGACCGAGACTTCGGGGCTGCTTTCGAGGATCGGCAGCAGGTCGATCTGCACCTGTTCGAGATAGTCGATCTCCCCCGCCGAGAGCGCGTTGATCGCGGTCAGCGCGTCGGGCATCGTGGTCCAGACCACACGGTCGACATTGACGACCTTGCCGCCCGCCATCCACGAGGCTTCCTCGTCGCGCGGGACGTAGTCGTCGAACTTCTCATAGGTGACATTCACGCCGGGCTCGTATTCATCTTGGTTAAAGACGAAGGGGCCGGAGCCGATGTATTCCGTGATCGTCTCATCCGCCGAGGTTTCGGCCACGCGCTTGGGCATGATGAAAGGCGGCACCGCGGATTGTTTGGAGATCACCGACAAGAGCGGTCCAAAAGGCTCGGTCAGGGTCCAAACGACGGTCTTTTCGTCGCTGGCCTCAAGGCTTTCGGTCACGTCAAAGATCAGCTGGCCACCGCCATCACGTTTGCCCCAGCGTTTGAGAGAGGCCACGACATCTTCGCCGGTGACCGGCGCATCGTCATGGAACATCAGCCCATCGCGCAGGGTGAAAGTATAGACCAACCCGTCTTCGGAGACTTCCCAGCTGGCCATCTGCGGCTGCGGCTCAAAATTCTCGTCCACGGCGGTCAGCACGTCATAGATCATATAACCGTGGTTGCGGGTGATATGCGCGGTGGTGATGACCGGATCAAGAACCCGCAGGCCCGAGTGCATGACCGCCGTGATGGTCGTTTCGCCATCCTGCGCCGCCAGTGAGCCGGGCGCCAAAAGCGCCGTGGTGGCGGCGAAGGCGGCGGCAAGTCCGCGCGACTGTTTCAGTGCGGATCGTAGAGGTATCATGTGGTTTTCCCTTGTTGAGTGATCTTTTGATTTTTTATTGGGCCATGGCAGTCTTGCCGCCATGGTCAGGTGGTGCAGAAGGTGCACCGTCGGCCCCGAACCGGGGACCATCTGGGGACAGCCGAAGCCCAGCGCGCAGACGCGTGAAGGGCAAGTCGGCCGGATTGAGGGGCATCGGCCCCGGCGCGCAGGCGACAAGGATGTCGCGCGCGATGGGGGCAAAGTCTGCTCGGAAATGGGTCGAGCTTTTGACCACCAGCAGGCCCATCTCTTCGGGTGGGATGCCGACAAAGCGAAACATCTCGCGGTCGGCCATCTGGGCAATGCGGCTGGTCACGACGACATGAACCCCGCCGATGCGCAGACAGGCAGAAGGGCCGAGGTTCAGCGCCGTGCCGCCGTAATAGGGGCCCGTTGCGCGCAGCGTCCCGTCAGACAGATGCATCACGGTGGCCGTCGTCTGAAACGGCGCGTCCTCCGTCACGCTGGCATGGCCGCCAAGGGCGACGTTAACTTCGGCCCCGACCCCGGCCTGATGGGCCGCTTCGGCGGCGGCGGGGTCGACGATCAAACCGATGGCTGCATTCTGCGCCTCTGCCTTGACCAAGGCGCGCAACAGGCCGGTGGTCGCTGAAACGCCTCCCGCGCCGGGATTGTCTTGGGTGTCGGCGATGACGACAGGCCCCCGGCCCGCCCCGGCGGCGCGTGAAAGCGCCTCTGCCACCGCCGCGTCGGGGTCATAGGCTTCGTTCTCTAGAAAAGCGGGCGCTGCCGCCTCATAGGACGCCGCAAGCCTGTCGGCGGCGGCATCTGCGTCGGCCTGAGTTTCGCCATAGGCCACGGCCACGGGGCAACAGTCCGGTATATCCGCGGCTGGAAAGCCCATGAACAGGCTGGCCGATAGCGCCCCGGCGGCTTCGCAGGCAGCGACACCCTCATAGATCTCGCGCCCCGGCGACATTTCGGTCGATTGAAACGGGATCGGCACCAGATATGACATCTGGCGAAAGGCCTTGGCCGGGCGCAGGCCCGTGGTCATGATCCGGTCAAGATGGCGGGCCGCTGCCGCGCCGGTTTCGGCCATATCCACATGCGGATAGGTGCGAAAGCCGACCAGCACATCGACATTCGAAACAAACTCTTCAGAAATATTGCCATGTAGATCGAGCGCTGTTGCGATGGGTAAATCCGACCCCACGACCTCACGCACACGCCGGACCAGTTCCCCCTCTCCGTCGTCGAGATGCTCAGCCACCATGGCGCCGTGCAGGTCCAAAAAGACTCCGTCGAGCGGCCCGGCATTTCGGACGCCTTCGATAATCTCACCGGCGATCATTTCATAGGCGTCGCGGCTTACATGGGCCGAGGGGATCGCCCCTGCCCAGAGGATCGGAACGATATCCCAGCCTTGGGCCTGCCCAACCCGCAGCGCGCCCGCCATGCCAAGATTGACCTCTTGGAAGGCGGAGAACATCGCCGCGCCGCGCACCATGGGGACATAGCCACCGCCCCGTTGGAAAGCCTCCATATCCGCCGGATTAGGGGCGAATGTGTTTGTCTCGTGCAGAAAGCCCGCAACAGCGACGCGCATTCCAGAACCACTTCCCAAACCTGTCTCCTTCGCCTTACCAGCCCCTGTATTTGCGGGACTGCACCTCTTGAGTATCGCACTGCAATACACCTATAGTGCACAGCAAGCGTAAGCGGCGCATTAACGATTCGTCAACTACAGGCCATTCATGAGCAGATTTTTCCGAGAAGACGCCCCGCAGGCGGCGCAGAATCAGGCAGATGACGACCGATTGTTCGTCCGGGCAGCAGATCGCGCAATGCAGGTGCTGGGGGCCTTCCACCACGCGACCGGGCCGATGACGCTTTCCGACATCGCCAAGACCGCCGGGATCGACCGATCCGCGGCCCAACGGCTGGTGCATACGCTCACGAAGAGTGGCTATATCCGGCGCAGCGGGGACGACCGCGGATATCTGCCGGGCATCCGCCTGCTGGATCACACGCTTGATCTGCTGCGGCTCGACCCTGTGGTGCAAAAAGCCACCCCGGTCTTGCTGGAACTGCGCAAATCCCTGCGCGAGCGGGTCGACCTGAGCCTCTATGATGAGACGCGCCTGATCTATGCCCTGCGGATGCAAAGCAAACGCGAGACCTTTTTCGCGACCCTTGTGGGCCACAGCGTGCCAACCTTTTGCACCGCGGGCGGGCGGGCGGCGCTTTCGCAGCTTCCCGAAGACGAGGCGCGCGAAATTCTTACCCGCGCGCCGCTGCATCCCTTCACCTCCAGCACCAAGACCGACCCCGAAGCGATCGTGGCCGAACTCAGCCTCGCCCGCGAAAATCGCTTTGCCGTGGTATGCGATGAATATGCACTGGGCGAAGTGGCGGTGGGCGTTGCCATCACCGACCGCAACGGCGCCCCTCTCAGCGCGATCCACCTTGCCGGTTCCCTCTCGGAATACACGCCGGAAGAGTTTGTCGCCAAAGCAGCGCCCTTGGCCATCGAAGCCGCCAACGCCATCATGGCCGGATGATCGTGTTTTTGGCCGCCCTTGCGGGATCGCTCTGCCCCCAAACATTGGCCAGCCGCGCGAGGGCCACGAAAAGCCTGCTATATAACCAACCCCATCAACGCCCGCGCATTTCGCCCCGAATTTACTTGCGTTGCTAAATTCTTTCTCCGAAGTTCGCGACATCGGGGCGCGGATGCCGCTTTGAAAAATGACTGAACGAAAGGAACCGGAATGACCGACAGTAAACCGCTTTGGCAATGGGACGCGCAGGAAATCGCAAGCGCGACCCGCGCAGGCAAACTCTCGGCGGTTGAAGCGACCGAGGCGGCGATTGCGCGCATGGAAGAGGTCAATCCGGCGTTGAACGCGGTGGTCGAAAACCTCGCCGCCGAGGCCCGCGCCGAAGCGGCAGCGCTCGATAAAAGCAGCGCGCCCAAGGGGCCGCTGCACGGTGTTCCGGTGACCATCAAAATCAACGTAGATCAAAAGGGCCACGCCACCAGCAACGGCGTCCCTGCCTTTAAAGATGTCATCGCGCCCGAAGACGCGCCGGTGGTGTGCAACCTCAAACAAGCGGGCGCAATCGTGATCGGGCGCACCAACACGCCGGAATTCTCCTTTCGCGCCGATACCGACAACCCGCTTTATGGGCGCACCTACAACCCTTGGGGGCGACACCTGTCGGCGGGCGGCTCCTCCGGCGGGGCGGGGGCGGCTGTCATGGCGGGGATTGGCGCGCTGGCGCACGGCAATGACATCGGCGGCTCCCTGCGCTTCCCGGCCTCGGCCAATGGGGCGGTGACGGTAAAGCCGGGTCTGGGCCGGGTGGCCGCATTCAACCCCAGCCAGAGGGCCGAGCGGGGCTTTTTGGCGCAATCCATGTCGGTGCAGGGCCTGATTGCGCGCAGGGCAGCGGACCTGCATCTGTCGATGCCCAGCCTGATCGCCGCGGATGCGCGTGATCCGTTTCACGTGCCCCTGCCGTGGCGCGGCGAAGCGATCGAAGGCCCGATCCGCGTGGCCTTCACCCGCGATGATTTCGGCTTTGGCCTGCACCCGGACGTGGCCACCGCCCTCGACAAGGCGGCATCCGCGCTCGACAACGCGGGCTATGCCGTCGAAGAGGTGGAGCCGCCGCTCGCCTATGAAACCGGGAAAAATGGGTATCGCGCCCTCATGGGCGAAGTCGAGGCCCTGATGGGCGAAGATATCCTGGCCCATGGGTCTGACGATCTGAAGGCGATCTTTGAAAATTACTACACCGAATACCCGCCCTTCAAAGGCACCGAGCAGCTCTCCATGGTCGCCAAACGCACCCATTACGCGCGCGAATGGTCGATGTTCCTAGAGGACTACCCCCTCGTGCTGACCCCCTTCATGTTCGCCCCGTTCTTCACAGCCGGGCGCGACACCGAAGGTCTGGAAGGCGTTCGTGAGGTCTTGGGCAAGGGGCTTTGGTCTTTCGTCATGAACTTTACCGGCCTGCCCGCGGGCAACATCCCCACGCATATCGCAGAGTTGCCCAGCGGACCGCAGCCCATCGGCGTGCAAATCGCAGGCCGCCGCTGGCGCGAGGATCTTATCGTCGACGCCATGGCGGCGATCGAAGGCGAGATTCCTCCGGCGTGCACCAGATTGTGGGGAATTTGAGGCGATCATCGCGGCTGTAACGTTCCGCAGAAACGGAGCGGCGGCAGCCCCGGTCGGGACCTGATTTAGCGGAACGAAGTGAAGGTCGCTGGCGCTTAAACGACGCCAGTTCTCGCCATTGTGACAGTTGTCAGCGGCATCGGTTCATATTCACGCAAGCCCTCCGAAAGCGGGGCCAGCAGCGATGTTGATCAGGTGAAGTGCAGAGCCGTCTGCCCCTCTGTAAAACTATACCAAGTTTTTCCCGCCACGAGAATTTGCCCATTTTTATACATAGATATCAGCACCTTAAAAACACGTAAAAATGTCAAAACTCTAAGTTTTTCCCGTAACAAAGCTAAGTTCTTCCCGCCCCTTTGGAATGCCCGAACAAAAAAAGGGTCCGCAATGCGGACCCTTGGCAAAAATCGTTAAAATGAGATCAGATGGCGCGGCGCGCGATGGCCTCCAGAGGAGAGAGGACGATAGCTGCCAACCCACTTTTGTAAGGCAGTCGAAACGCAGAAAGATCGCCATCTACGATGGCCTTGATCACTTCGGCAGTCGTGCCGCCTCCACGCTGACAGGTATATGCAATAGAATGGAGACCCTCGACGTGAGATTGGTCCACTTTCGGCAATGCTTCGAAAGGCACCAGAAACGTGTCGAGATGCCGCTTGGCGAAGACCACATTCCGGACCGCGCCCCGGGAATTGCGCGGAACCAGTGGCAAGAGCAGGCTCGCCGCATAGAGAGCCTGCATTTGAGTGAGAGAAGCGCCGATATAGTCGGGTACGTCTGACAGTGGGACAGCAGTTTCGAAGTCTGACACCAGTGTAGCAATTTCGTCTGCTTCGAACCTGAGTAATCCACTCTCTGCATCAGTGGCCCCCTGCGGAACGCGGTTCAACTTCTGAAGGAGGCGTGACATCCGGGTGCGATTGATACCAAGGGTTTCCGCGAGGCTCTGGACACTGTGATACCGCCGTTTCCTGACCTCCACGCCAAGGACTTTTGTACCATGGAGGACGGGTCGGCATCCTCCATCCCCGGCCGGCTGAGGATCACCAACTGGCCATGGCTATTTTCCGTTTCGACACGTGGGTAATTCAGCAATTCGCGGGCAGAGTCATTTACGACACCTGTCTTGGGATCAGTCCACTCCTCCCAGATGACGACATACCCCTCAGGGCGTACGGCAATTACCTCAGCAACGCGCGGGCCGATGCGGAAACGGCACCCTTCCTCCAGCAGTCTGCGACGGGGCTTCAGCGAGACCGGCATTAGCTATTCTCCCCGTGCGTGATAATAGTCCGAGGCGTGATGCGCTCCGCTGCGAGGACCTTGGCGGCTCCGGAGCGGATCAGCCGGATCACACTCCAAAATCCAGTCGAACCAATGCCGCAGGCGTCCAGAAACTCGCGGATCTGCATAGGTTTCGTCAGGGCGTCCAGCGCCGAAGTCACCTGATCATCCATGTACGGATCAGGGTGCCGCGCAGCATGAAACAATTTGGCATTCGCCAGTTCGATTGGGTCGACGTTCCGCTCAGTCGCGACGCAAACCCTATTGGCGGTCTCCATCGTCGCGACCCTGGTGACAGCTTCCATCTTCGCGTGAAACACATGGCGCTCGGCCTTGCGCTGCGGCTTTACCGAAATGGCGGTGCGCTGCCCGTTCCGATGGGTCAGCCGCAAGTCAAACCAGTACGGGGTCGCCCGCACTGTGCCGTGACGTACCATGATAGGCGCGATCTGCTCTTCAACATTCACGACGTCCGGCCGGTAACGGCTGCAGATCGCCACGTGGTATTCCAGCAGACTGTTGTACTCCATTGCCTGCGATTTGCCGTTTGCATTCAAGAAAGTCATCTGACCCACGAAGTGGAACGGAGATTTCTTCGGGATGGCCCGCGTGGCGCGGCTATGAAGGTAGGTGTCGTCGAAACTCATCTTGTCATCTTTCGTCTAGGCAAGCCTCATCCGTCCTCTGAAACCGAGGTTTCAAAGCTATGGCAGAGACCGCCGATTGATTATTCAGGACGCGGCAGAACGCCGTCGCCTCATAAGGATGGAGGTACGAGGAGGTCGCGAAAAAACTTAGAGATTATTTTTGAAGAATTTTCTGACCAGGCTAAGATTTTGTTATCCTTTAATTTTTTCATCACCGATCGTCGGCCATGTTCTTGCCACGAGGGTCAGCGCCGGAACCAGATCATCGAATCCTAGTTCGAAGGCCTGTTTTGCCATTCGAACTGGACGCTTATCGGTAAGACGCCTGGCAAAATGCAAAGGAACACTAAGTACATCGGGCGCCAATATTTCGCAGTACCCCGCAACCGCGGTTTCTGGAAAAGCATTCGCGGTATCTGTCGCAAGCGGCGCTCCGAGACGGTACCAGCGCGAAAGCGTACGCGCCCATTGGTCGTCCTCAGAAACATGGATCAACGGTGACGTGACAATCTGCGTTTTTCCGAGCGCCGGATGGCATTCCACATTTCCTGCCAGCGACAACTGCGCACCGCGCAAGACAGGCGTCCACTCTTCGAGCCTCGGTGCATCCATATCCGTGCCTTCTGGATCACGGCCGGCAATCACCGCCCGAAACGCGGTTAGATGAAGTTCAATAAAAGCCCGGAGGCTAACGGCTGCGTGCATGTTCATTTCCTTTAAGCAGTCGAACCTGCCCCCCATTCGAACCGGAGAGGCAGAGATTGAATTGGTAGGGTGAACGCGCGTGTTCGGCAGTTCGCTTAGCGGCTTGGCCGGAGCAGGGGAAACACATAGGTTTGCGAAAACAGTTACTTGGAGCCTTTTCGAAAGGCGAATTTCCCAAGCAGGACATCCCGAAGCGACGGTTCAAATGACTCTTTCGCACGCCCTTCGGGGTGGGAAACAAACTGTTTCCTAACTGACAGGGCGGTTTTCACCGCGTCCAAACGGGCGAACAGGTGGACCCGATCCGGGAAACAGGGGTACCCGCCTCTGGAAAAGCGAATCGCTGAGCAAAATTAGCGCTTGGCTTGCAGACCACGAACGTCGCGACTGCCCCCCACTCGGCTGACATTCATGCTCAATTCTCTGACGGGCCTCGTCCGAGTTTTAGGTGCCGGACACAACGGTATCTGACTGACAACACCTTTTGGCAGGAATGGGCAATATCGCTGACAGCGGCGAAACAGGCTTTGCTGGATGGCTTTGCTACGACACGATGATGGTCAGTGGAGGGGACCGAGGCCCAAACGCTGCGTTCAGCGAACGTCCGATCTTCGAGCCCCTCTCGAAAACGGGGCCTACCTGGACCGATGCCACGAGTGATCCTTCCGACGTAACAGAGATCCCATCACACCGAACCTGAGGAAGGAGAAACCGCATTGGAAATGCGGATACAGCGCAGATCATCAACCGAGGTAGATCTAAGGTTGAGTTCCGCTTCGGGTTCCGGTTCCTCTTCAGGCCGGAAGCCCCTCAACACACTGAATCGATGAATATAAATAACCTCTTGGCCCCAAAAACGGGCCTGTTTGGACCGTTAGGAGTTCCGCTTTCCAACCCTTCCAATTGCCACAAGAGACTGGCTTCAAACTAGTCCTCTTCCTCGGCGGCATTGGCCGCGCGATGCGACTGCAAAGGCAGACCTATTTTGTGAGCCTTCGTGCAAATGGCTGAAACTTGCCTTTCAAGGGTCGAATGACCCACTTTGGGTAGCTTAATGGTGTGAACGGCCTACCCGCGCGGGTTTCAGCACTTTGAACAATATGAGTGATTCACCCTCGATGATTTTGAATAGGCTTCGTTCACGTCTCCTTTTGCAACATGTCGTCGCGCAGTGGCACGGTTTGGCGCTCAATCATCCGATGTACTTCGGGCGGCGCGTCTCCGCGATGCAGCCGTCTAATCTGATCTGATAGCTCTGCATCTGCGTTGGTCCGCCGCTCATTGTGACGGACATATTCGCCCCAAGTTGGCACATGATAAGTCTCGCTCCAATGTTCCGGTCGGTGCAAATCGCGCAACAGCGCCCATTGCTGTGCGCCATCGCGGATGCGCACCCGACGTCGCAGGCTCATCGCCGCAAGAAATTCCGGCACATCCGACTGCGCGATCTCATAATCGACCATGACCATCACCGGCCCGCTGCGATAGCTGAGATCAAACCGCGTGTCGGGTTCTTTGAAACGGTTGAGCGGGTCAAGATCGAGCCCGCTAAACTCCGGCAGCGGCAGCCGCAAGCCGATCAACGCACCGATCAGCAGCATTACACTGGCCCCGGCGAGCGCGGTTTCCGGCCCGCCCCTGTCGGCGACGATCCCCCAGATCAAACTGCCTGCCGCCATGCCCCCGAAGGTGCCGGTCTGGTAAAGCGCGATCACCCGGCCCACGACCCACCGCGGCGTTGAAAGCTGGATCGTCACGTTGAACATCGACAGCGACAGCACCCAACACGCCCCAGCGAGCATCAGCGCGGCGCCCGACAAAACAGGCTGCGCGCTGACTGCCAGCACGGCACAGCTGAGGGCGAAGCCAACAAAACCGCCACGCGCGACCATCTCATTCCGGAACCACGCCCGCAGCCCCGCGTTTGCCAAAGCGCCAAACACCGCCCCCATGCCGAAACAGCCCAGCATGATGCCATAGACAAAGGCCGTCGCCTGCAATGTCTCACGCACCACAACCGGCAGCAGCGCCAGCAGGGCAATGGCCGACAGTCCGAACCAGAAACCGCGCAGGATGACCCGCATCAGATTGGGCGACATCGCGACATAGCGCAGCCCGGCGGAAAAGGCGCTGCCCATCGGCTCACGCGGCAAATGCGTATCACGCAGCGGCGCTTTCCACCGCAACAAGGCAAGGATGATCGCCACATAGCTCAGTGCATTAACTGCGAAGGCAGCCGCTGCCCCTGCAATCGCGACAATCGCCCCGCCTGCCGCCGGCCCGATGCTGCGCATCAAGTTGAACCCCATAGAGTTGAGTGACACTGCCGAGGGCAGCTCTTCTCGGCTGACGATATCACCCATGGTCGCTTGCCAAGACGGGTTATGCAGCGCCGTGCCGCAGCCGATGGAAAAGGTAAAGGCCAAGAGCAGCCAAGGCGTAAGCCAGCCCTCAAATGCCATGAAAGTCAGCAGGATCGAGACGCCGAACATAAAGCTTTGCGCGATCAACATGACCCGGCGGCGATCGAAATTATCGGCAAAGACACCCGCCAGCAACGAGAAGATCATGATTGGCAAAGCGACAGAACCTTGCACCAGCGCCACCATATTCTGCGAGTTCGACAGCGAGGTCATAAGCCACGCGGCCCCCACCGCCTGCACCAGCCCACCAAAGTTCGACGCCAGCGCGGCGATCCACAAAGAGCGGAAGGTCTGGTTGCGGAAAAGGATCAGGGGCGAAATACGGTCGGGCAAAGCTGGAGGCCTCGTGGAACTGTCCTTAATCGATATGTGGTTTGTGACCTTACTGTCGATACTGCACTGTATTTTCCTGCATCAAATACTGACGGCATGAAAGATTGGATCGATTATAGAACGAATAAGATACGTTCCATTTTATTCCCTTCACCTTTATTCCTCGCTTAACTAAACCCCTTTAATCGCACCCCCATCGATCCGAATACGCGACCCCGTCAGATAGCTCGCACGGGCAGACGCAAGGAAGGTCACCACATCCGCGAACTCCTCGGGCTTGCCGTACCGCCCTGCTGGTATTGTGGCGCGGGACTTTGCAGAGACCTCGGCCACATCGCTGTCGGTGCGTTTGGCCGCAGCGGCATCGAGTTCGTCAACGCGTTGGGTATGGATGCGTCCGGGCATCACCACATTGACTGTGATCCCATCGCCTGCGACTTCGCTCGCCAAAGTCTTTGACCAGCCAACCACTGCCGAGCGGATACCATTGCTGAGTGCGAGATTCGGGATCGGCTGTTCAACGCCGGATGAGGTGATCGAGATGATCCGGCCCCAGCCCTTCTCTTTCATAGCGGGCAACAGCCGCGTGTTGAGGTGGAACAGATTTGCAGCCATCGCCTCAAAATACGTGAGCCACTGGCCGCGCTCTATGGCCTGTGCTGATCCCGGAGGCGGGCCGCCGCCGTTGTTGACGATGATATCCGCGCCACCCTCAGAGAGCAGGCTGTCGGCCAAGGCGTCCACTTGCGCGAGTTCCGACAGGTCGCATTCAACCGGGCGTACATTTTCTATGCCTTTGGCCCAAGCTTCAATCTTGTCACGGCTGCGCGCCGCGGCGAAAACGATGACGCCCTCGGCGGCGAGCGATTTCGCAATCGCCATGCCAAGACCACGGCTGGCCCCCAGAACAAGCGCGCGTTTGCCAGTGATTTTCAGATCCATCAGTTCAATTCCTTCAGTCGTTTTTCTTGCCGCGTGATCAATCGGTCGACCTCGGCGCGGGTGGCGTCGCTCAATGCAGCACCGGGGCGGCGCTGCGCGTCATGGGCAATGATGCCGCGCTTCGCGAGCGTGTACTTGCGGATCGCCAGCCCCAGCCCGGGCTGCTGCTCGAAACGCGCGAGCGGCAGATAGGCGTCAAAGATGTCCTGCATCCGGTCGGCCTCGCCTTTGCCATAGAGGGCCACCACGTCGGCCATCATCTCGGGATAGGCAAAGCCGGTCATCGCCCCATCCGCGCCCCGCGCCATCTCTTCGGGCAGGAACAATCCGCCATTGCCGCAAAGGATCGACAGCGGGCGCGTGAGTACCCCCTCGGCGCGCAGGGCGCTGATTTTTTCCAAGCCGGGCCAATCCTCGTGCTTCAGGCAGACACAAGTCGGCAGATCATTGACGATCCGCGCAATCACTTTTGGCGCGATCTGAACGCCGGTCACCAGCGGGAAATCCTGCAAAACAAAGGGCACGTCGCTCAGCAGTTCGGCGACTTGCGTGTAGTAGTTCACAATCTGATCGTCGGTGCGCAGGCTGCCGGGCGGGGCCACCATGACGCCCGCCGCGCCCAGATCGATCACCGCACGGGTTAGCGTATCGATCTGCGCGAAGCCGGGCGCGGACACGCCGACCACCACCGGCACACGCCCCCCCACGCGGGCTAAGATACGCGCCACAACCTCGCTGGATTCCTCGACCGTGAGCTTGGGGGCTTCGCCCATCATGCCCAGAACCGTGAGCCCCGTGGCTCCTGCCTCAAGATAGAAGTCGACCATACGGTCGCAGCTTTCCATGTCGATCCGGCCATCGGGGTGGAAGGGGGTGACGGCAATGACAAAGACGCCCTTAGCGTCTGCTGTGAGTGCGGACATGTTCTCTCCTATCGTGTCTGTTGCAAGGCGACCTGGCCAATGGCCATGGCGGTCGCGGCTTGGCAGGGTTCAACCACCGGAATGCCAAGCTGGGCTTCAAGGTCGCCGCGAAAGGCGGTCATGCCGGCGCAGCCGAGGATCAGCACATCGGCACCGGCCCCATCGCGCAGGCTGGCGCCCACGGTCTTGAGCCGTTCAAAGGTCCGGGTCTCATCGGCCAGTTCCAGCACGCCAAGCTCAAGCGGTTCATCCCCCGCGAGCCGGTCCATCACCCCCATGGCACCAAAGTAGCGCATATGACGGGGGATCGAGCCGCGCAGGATCGAGAGGATGCCAAAGCGTTGGCCAAGGGTCATGGCCGTCAGCACCGCGGCCTCGGCAATGCCCAGCACGGGGCGGCTCGATTGCTCGCGAAGGGCGGCAAGCCCGGGGTCAGAGAAACAGGCGACGACAAAGGTGCTGGCCCGATCTTCCAACGCGGCACAATGCGCGAGCATGGGCCCCACGACGCCATCAACATGCGCCTGCGTTTCGATCCCCGGCGGTCCTTCGGCCAGTGTGCGGGCGATGATCGGCACAGGGCTGGCGGCGCGCATCGGATCAATGGCGCGGTCGATGCCTTGTGTCACATGCTGACTGCTGTTGGGGTTGATGATGTAGATCGTCATAGCTGCCCTTCCCTCCGACCCCAAAAATCAGAAGGCAGCGCAAGATCCTGCGCGCCTCCCATCCGCTCGACCATCAACGCGGCCTCTCCGGCGGCATCGCGTAGCACTTCAGCCTCATCCAGCCGGGTGGCGCGGGCATCGCGCAGCACCATTTCGCCGCCAACCATGACGTTGCTCACATCATTACCATTGGCAAAACAGACCAGCCGATGCACAGGCATATTGCCCGGCTGTAGATGTGGTCGCGCAAGGTCAAGCGTAACGATATCCGCAGCCTTGCCGACTTCCAAAGACCCGATGCGCTCGCCCATCCCGAGCGCTTTGGCCCCGTCGATGGTACACATCTCTAGCACTCTGCCGATGGGCAGCACATCGGCGTCACGGAAGTGACGACGGTGGTAGTGCATCGCCTGCTGCATGTGCCGAAACATATCGCCTGAGCGATCCGGTGCCGTGGCATCAGACCCAAGCGCCACACAGACGCCAATCTCCATCATTTCAGTCGCCGGGCAGCGGCCCGCTATAGATGCATTGGCCGAGGGGTTATGCGCGATTCTGGTATCGGTTTCTGCCGCCAAAGATATCTCATCGTCATGCAGATCAATGCAATGTGACAGCAGAGCGTCGGGCCCCAAAAGCCCAAGCGCCTGTGCCCGGCGGATGGATCCCCGCCAGTGGCCGTCTTGGGTGAAAACCATCCCCTTGTCGCGCGCATAGGCCCGCACGACGCGGACCTGCTCGCAGGCGGCGGCATAGTCTTGGGCCGCCATGTCGCGCTCATGCTCATCCCGCAGCACCGGGTAGAGCATGGCGATGTTGATCCGGCCCGCGTGGGTGTCGTGCCAGTCTTCGGACACGGCTTTGCTCGTGTCGAACTGCTGCGCAAAACTGACCGGATAGGGCCGCCGGGTGCCGCTCTCCCAGTCTGCGTAGGTCAGCGGATGCGGCGCGCGGGTGGGGCCGATGGCGACGACCGAGCGAGTCCCAACCTCCAGCACACCGCGGCAATGGGCGGCGGCATAATCGGGATGGTCGCTGCGCAAGATCGTATCGCCGCCGCCCAGCAGAGAGACCCCGGTGGTGACGCCAAAGCGCAACCGTTCAAGTGCAGCCAGCCGCCCCTCGGCGTGCCAGAATGCGGGGGGCGAGACTTGTGTATAGACCTCGCCGCAGATCGTCTCCCACCGGTCGCCGCCATGCATGCCCATCGTTTTGATCAGCCCGTGACCCGCATGGGCGTGGACGTCGATCAGGCCGGGAAAGACGACATGGCCAGTGGTGTCGATCACCTCCGCTGCTTGCACCTGTGCGCCCAGTTCCGCCGCCGTGCCGATGGCGGTGATCACGCCCTCCGATACGGCCACTGCGCCGTTCCCAATCACCCGGCGCGCCGGATCCATTGTGATGACGGCGCCGCCGGTCAGCAGCGTATCAGCATGCATGGGAGACCTCCTCCAACAACGGCAATTGCGTCACATCGATCACCCCGTCGGCAGGCATGGTGAAGCCCGGATGCGTCCCCGCGATCCCGATCACCCGCAGCGGGTTATAGAGCGTGAGCCATGCCGGGTCGTCTTGCAGCAGCGCATAGGCCTGCCGCCAGATCTCAGCCCGGGCGGAGCGGTTGGTCGTGACCCGGCCCTCGTCAATCAATGCCTCAATCTGCAAGTTGGCATAGCCCTGCCACCAAGACCCCGCGAC
Source organism: Sulfitobacter sp. LC.270.F.C4 (assembly GCF_032922545.1). Lineage (NCBI taxonomy): Bacteria > Pseudomonadati > Pseudomonadota > Alphaproteobacteria > Rhodobacterales > Roseobacteraceae > Sulfitobacter > Sulfitobacter sp. LC.270.F.C4. Next base: position 3,403,464 of record NZ_CP136692.1, read on the forward strand.
ACGGCTGTCGATCTTTTCATAAAGCACGCGGTAGGTGCTCATCGGGCTGGAGTCAAAAACGCAGAGATCGCGGATTTCTTTGCGTCGCACCTTATGGGCATAGTCTTCGCGTTCGGGGTGGATATGGACGTTAAGCGTGACGCCCACTTCTTTGAGCTGAAAGCCGAGGGCGGCGGTCAGACGCTCGGCCTCATCCGGCAGGCGCGTGGGGCAATCGACTTCAAGCGTCAGGCCCTCGCCATGCCCGGCCTCAGTGAGCAACGCGCGCGCTGTCGCACGGTCCATCTGCGCGCCCTGCCCCGTGCCTGCGCCAAAATGGTTCGGGCTGACAAAGCCGCGCAGCGGGCGGGCGGCGCCCTGCATGACCGTTTCGACAATGGCTTCGCGGTCCACGGCGAGGCTGAGCGCCCGGCGCACGCGGGCATCAGACAGCGGGCCGCGCGCGGCGTTAAGCAGATAGATGATCGCCACGGGCGAGAGGAACTCATGCCGCATGGTGCCGAGTGCGCGTGAGGCGTCAAAGTCCAACCCATTGGCGACCTGAACCACGCCCTCCTCCAGCATCGCCTGTCGTCGCGCTGCATCCGGCTCCAACAGCCAAGTGATTTCGGCATTGGCGGGGGTGCCGGAAAAATGCCCCTCGACGCGGGTGACGCTAATGCGTTCTGACGATATCTGCGTAATCCGATAAGGGCCGCTGCCGATCTGGGCGCCGTGATAGCCTGCATCCAGTGCGGCAAAGGCCGAGGGGGCGACGATAAAGCCCTGCTCCAGCACATCCAGCAAGTCCGCCATCGGCGCAGTCAAGGTGACCCGCAGTTGCGTCGGGTCCAGCACTTCAAGCGTTGCCCCACCCAAGAACTGCCGCCAGACCGCCGGCGCGCCGAGGGTATATCCTTTGTCCTCCCGTGCCATGCGCTCGAATGAGGCAGCCACAGCCGCAGCATCGCAGGGCGTGCCATCGTGGAACTGCACGTCCGGCTCGAGCTTAAAGGTCCAGACGCTCGCATCCTCCGACACCTCCCAAGCCCGCGCCAGTGCCGAGACAAAGCCCTGCCCCTCACGTTTCACCAGTGTGTCATAAATCGCATGCAGCACCGTCAGCTCATCGGTCGCATCGGTGCAATCATGCGGGTCATGCAGCCCCAGCCGGGCCTGTGCGATCAGGGTCATGTGACATCCCTTTCCGGCTCATCGATAAGGTGACAGGCGACAGTTTGCCCTTCGCCCACATCGCGCAAGGCTGGCCGCTCGGCGGCGCAGCGGTCCCAAGCAAAAGGGCAGCGGGTGCGGAAACAACAGCCCGAAGGCAGCGAGAGCGCCGAGGGCACCTCGCCCGAAAGCTCGATCTCTTCCTTGTCGCGCTTTTCCTTGATGCTGGGCGCGGCCGACAGCAATGCGCGGGTGTAGGGGTGCCGCGGGCGCGAGAAGAGCATGTCGCGGGGGGCGTTCTCTACCATGAAGCCCAAATACATGACGCCGATCTTATCCGCGATATGATGCACCACCGAGAGGTCGTGGCTGATGAAAAGGTAGGCCAGCCCGAACTCGTCACGCAGGTCTTTCATCAGGTTGAGGATCTGCGCCTGGATCGACACATCCAGCGCCGAGACCGGTTCATCTGCGACGATCAGCCCTGGCGTGACCGAGAGCGCCCGGGCAATGCCGATCCGCTGCCGCTGCCCGCCCGAGAACTGGTGCGGATAGCGCCCGGCGTGTTCCGCGTTCAGGCCAACGCGGGCCAGAAGCGCTTCGATCTTCGCCGGAACCTCGCGACGTTCGGCGGCTGTTGCCGTCTGCTGCAGCAGCGGTTCGGCGACAATGTCGCGCACCTTTTGGCGCGGGTTGAGCGAGGCATAGGGGTCTTGAAAAATCATCTGCATCTTCGCGCGCACGGGCAGCATCTGCGCAAAACCATGCTCGGCCACATCCTCGCCGTCGATCTTCAGCGCGCCGCCGGTGGGTTTGTAAATCCTTGCGATGGTCTTGGCGACGGTCGACTTCCCGCAGCCGCTTTCGCCCACCAGCGCCATGATCTCGCCGCGGTTGATGCTGAAGCTGACACCGTTCACCGCCCGCACCACCGGACGGTCAAGTCGCGGCCCCTTTTTACCAAAGCGCAGCCGATCAAGCACTGAGCCGCCAAGGGAGAAATGCATCTCAAGATTGCGCACTTCGAGCATCGGTGCGGTTGCGTCGGTCATGCGGTTTCTCCGGGGCTCAAGGGAAAGTGGCAGGCGGCGGAAAGCGATCCGCGCTGTGCGGTGAGGGTCGGTTCGACCTCGCCACAAATCGCCTGTGCGCGGGGGCAGCGGTCGCGGAAGTTGCAGCCTTTGGGCAGGTTGCGAATGTCGGGCACGGTGCCGGGGATCTGGGTCAGGCGCTCGTGGCGGTTGGACAGGTCCGGAATGCTGTCGATCAGCCCGCGGGTATAGGGATGCGCGGGAGCTTCGATCAACTCGCGGGTGCGGCCCCGCTCAACCACATTGCCACAGTAGAGGACGGTGATGTGATCGGCCATTTCCGAGACCACGGCGAGGTCATGGGTCACGAGGATCATCGAGGCACCCTTCTCGACGATCTGGCGGCGCATCAGTTTCAGGATTTGGCTTTGGATCGTCACGTCGAGCGCCGTGGTCGGCTCATCCGCGATGATCAACCGCGGCCGCGCCAGCAGGGCGATGGCGATGACCACGCGTTGGCGCATCCCGCCCGAGAACTGATGCGGATAGGCCTTGAGCCGTTCGGCCGCGCGGCTGATGCCGACGCTTTCCAGCATCTCGACACAGGCCGCATGACGCGCCTCGGCGTCAAGGTCGCTATGCAGGCGCAATACTTCGTCCATCTGCCGACCGACTGAGTGGAGGGGGTTGAGCGAGGTCATCGGGTCTTGGAACACCATCGAAATCTCGCGGCCCCGAATCTCGCGCAGCCGCGCTTCGCCGGCCTTCACGAGGTCTTCGCCGTCGAGCAGGATCTCCCCGCCCTCGATCTTGCCGGGGCTGTCGATCAGCCCGAGGATCGAGAAGCCGACGACCGATTTGCCGCCGCCGCTTTCGCCGACCAGCCCCATGACCTCGCCCGCCGCAATGTCGAAGCTGACGCCGTTGACGGCCTTCACGGTGCCCGCGAAGGTGTGGAAATGGGTGCGCAGGTCGCGCACTTCGAGCAGTTTGTTGGGTGCTGTCTCACTCATCACTTCAGCCTCGGGTTCAGTTCGTCGCGCAGGAAATCACCAAAGAGGTTGATCCCAAAAACCAGCATCATGATCGCTACACCGGGGAAGACGCTGGTCCACCACAGGCCGGAAAACAGCACGTCAAAGCCGTTTTTGATCAGCAGCCCCAGTGACGGCTGGGTGATTGGCACGCCCACGCCGAGGAAGGAGAGCGAGGCCTCGATCAACACGAAGGTGCCGACCTGAATGGTGGCGATGACAATCAGCGGCGTCAGCACATTGGGCAGCACATGTTTGCGGATGATCTTGGCATTAGGCAGGCCCGCCACCTTGGCCGCCTGGACATATTCCTTTTCGATCTCCGACAGGGTCGAGCCGCGCACGGTGCGGGCGTAGACCACCCAGCCCACCGCCGTCAGCGCGATCAGCACCTTGTCGACGCCGGTGCCCACGGCGGACATCAAAAACAGCGCGATCAGGATCGACGGGAAGGAGAGTTGGATGTCAGCGATCCGCATGATCACACTGTCGACAAGGCCGCCATAGAACCCGGCGATCAGCCCCAAAAGCGTGCCGATGACACAGGACGCCACCATGGCCACCAGCCCGATAAACAGCGAAATCCGCGCGCCATAGAGGATCGACGCCCAAACATCGCGCCCTTGCCCGTCGGTGCCGAGCCAGAATTGCGCGTCGCCGCCCTCAAGCCAGAACGGCGGCTTGTAGCTGTCCATCAGGTTCAGCGCCGCGATGTCATAGGGGTTTTGCGCCACGACAAAGGGGCCGACCAGCACCGCCAGCGCAAAAAACGCCATCAGCGCGCTGCCGATCATCGCCGAGGAACTGCGGCGGTAGTTGTAGAAGAATTCGGATTGAAAGAATGCCGTCATGTCACCGCCCTCATTTCAGCGTGATGCGCGGGTCGATCAGCGTGTAGACGATGTCGACAAGGAAATTGATCACCACAAAGATCAGCGCGACCAGCATCAGATAGACCACGATCACCGGACGGTCGGCGCGGTAGATGCTGTCGATCAAAAGCTTGCCCATGCCGGGCCATGAGAAAATCGTCTCGGTGATGGTGGCAAAGGCAATGAGATCGCCCAGTTGCAGGCCAAAGATGGTGATGACCGGGATGAGCGCGTTTTTCAGCCCGTGTTTATAAAGCACATCGCGGCGCGTGGCGCCCTTGGCGCGGGCGAATTTCATGAAATCTTGCCGCCCGACCTCCATCATGCCTGCGCGGGTCATGCGCAGTAGGATCGCCATGGTGGCGAGCGAGAGGGTCACCGCGGGCAGGATGATGTGGTGCCAGCCGTCGGCGGTGAGTAGGCTGATGCGCAGGCCGAAAATCTCGGCGGTATCGCCCCGGCCCGAGGAAGGGAAGATGCCCCAATGCACGGCAAAGAGGAAGATCAGCACCATGCCGACCCAGAAACCGGGCAGCGAAATGCCCAAGAGCGAGCCTGCCATGATCGTGCGGCTGATGCGGCTGTCGGGATTGGCCCCGGCATAGACACCCAGCGGAATGGCCACCGCGAGCGCCAGACCCATGGCGACCAGCACCATTTCGACGGTAGCGGGCAAACGCTCGAGGATCAGCGTCATCGCAGGCTGGCGGAAGACGTAGGAATTGCCAAAATCACCCTGCACGAGGCTGGTGATAAAGCGCCAATATTGCACCAGAAGCGACTGGTCGAGCCCGAGGATACGGCGCGCCTGCGCGATCTCGGCATCGGTGGCGTCGATCGGCACAACCATGAACACCGGGTCGCCGGTGAAACTCATCATCAAAAAGACGATCACGGAGACAATCCAGAGGACAAGCGTCATCTGGATCAGACGTTTGATCAGATATCCGAACATCGGCGGCGGTCTTTCGGCAAGGGAAGGAAGACCCCGGCAGCACTTGGCCGCCGGGGTCGCGGGGGCGCAGGCTTACTCGGCCACGTCCATGTCGTAAGCCCAGATGAACTTATCCACGCGCGGCTCGAGGCTGACCCCATCACGCTTGGCGTAGATGTCCTGCTCGTAATGCACCGGGATCATCGGGATGTCCTGAAGCAGGATTTTCGAGGCTTCCTGCAGATACTGGTCGCGTTCTTCGATGCTGGGCGTGGCGTCGGCCTTGTCGACCAGCGCGTCCAGTTCCGGGTTGGAGTAGGAACCGCGGTTGACCTGACCGTAGCCTTCTTTCTTGTCGCGGGTGTAAAACAGAGCGCCATACATCGAACCCGCATCGCCCGCCGGCACATCCCAGCCCGACATGATGAAGCTCGACTGCTCCGTCGGCACGCGGATATAGCCCCAGAAATTCGACTTGGGCATGATGTTGAGCTGCAGATCGACGTTGATCTTGGCCAGCATCGAGGCCAGCGCCTGCGCGATCTGCGCGTCGTTAACGTAGCGGTTGTTGGTGGCGTCGAGCGTCATGGTAAAGCCATCCACGTAGCCCGCCTCGGCCATCAGTTCCTTTGCCTTTTCGATGTCCACCGGATACATCTCGCGGAAGCTCATGCCGTCGGCATAGCCGATGTGGCTTTCCGGCACGAATTGGTCGCTCGGCGTCGCGAGCCCGTTCATGACGATCTTGTTGATCGCATCGGTGTCGATGGCCCGCGCGATGGCTTCGCGCACCCGCTGGTCGGTCATCGGGTTGTCGCCTTCGATGGTCGGGGACTTCTCGCGGGTGTCCATGGCCAGCACGACGTTCAAGAGGCTTGGGCGGGTGACAACTTCGAAACCGTCCTCGCCCTTCACCCGGTCCACATCGCGCACGGCGAGGTCTTGGATCACATCTACTTCGCCGGTCAGCAGGGCTGCGGTGCGGGTCGCGGGATTAGTAATCGGGCGGAAGGTGACCGTCTCGATCTTGGGCTCCCCGGCCCAATAATCGTCATTGGCCGTAAGGGTCAGCTTCTCTTCCTTGATCCACTCACTAAGCTTGTAAGGACCGGTGCCCATGGGCTCGAGGTCCATCTTCTCGTCGCCGGTGGCTTCGGTGTATTCGCTGTCGAGGATCAGCAATTCGGCCAGATCATTGGGCAGCACCGCATAGGGTTTGGGGGTCTTGATCTCGACCGTCAGGTCATCGACGGCGCTGATCGAAGCGATATTGGCCACCAGATCGGGGCGAATCAACTCGCGGGCTTTTTCGACGGTGTAGACCACGTCTTCTGCGGTGAAATCATTGCCGTTGTGGAATTTCACGCCTTCGCGCAGCTTGAAGCGCCATGTGGTATCATCCACGTTTTCCCAGCTTTCCGCCAGACCCGGACCGAAAGACAGATCGGCGCTGCGTTTCACCAGCGGATCATAAAGGTGGTAATACATGATGTTGGAGGACAGTTCCTCGCCCGCCAGCGGGTAGAGGTGGCTCGGGTCCGAGGTCAGGCCGATGGTGACGGATTTTTCGGCCAGCGCCGCACCCGCCGTCGTGGCCATCAATGCCAGACCGAGGGCACTGGCACGTAGCGCGGTTTCACTGAGGTATTTCATCGCAGGTTTCTCCACTGTTGGATGGGTGACGGGGCCGCTTCTCCGGCCCTCTTTCATTGTTGTCTGGAAAATTTCATGAAAGCGCTGCTCAGTGCCCCGGGCGCGCGGTCTGCACCTCGATCTGGTAGCCTTCGGGGTCATTCATCGCAAAGGCGCGAATGCCCAGCTCATCGCTGTCGAACATCTTCGTCAGGCCGGGCACGGCATTGGCCTCGACCCAGGCATACCAAGCATCGACATCCGGCACCCGCAGGCACAGCTGCACGGTCTTTTTGTCCTGCCACTTCTGCATGCCACGGGTCTCGTCCACGAGGCCGACATGGGCCTGCGCGTCGATGCGGTAGATCTTGGACCAGCCCTGATCGATGGCGAGTTTCAGGCCAAGGATGTCCTCGTAAAAGCGCATCGCGGTCGGCAGATCACGGTAGTACTGGAAGGTGATCGCCAGAACGATTCCGCCCTCAGGTCGTCGCACTTGCATGCAGCCCCCATTGTGTTCCCATTTGGTATCCAGATGGTATACATAGGGAATGCTGAGTCAAGCGCCTTTGATGCAACGCCCCTCAATGAGGCGGCCAAATAGGGACGAAGGCGTTAAAACGGGTGATATATATGCGAGATAATGGATTCCCGCACGTTGCTCAGATGCAGCTTCATCGCTGCGCTGGCCGCATCGGGATTCTGCGCGATAACAGCTTTGATCAAGGTAATATGTTCTTCACAACCTGGCACCAAACGATCAGGGATCGACCCCTGATCATACATGCCGGTCTTGACCTTGAGCCCTTCAATCAACTCCAACAAAAGTTTGGAGCCCGCCATCTCCGCAAGGATGAAGTGAAGCCGCATATCGAGCACTGAATGCTCAGCCGCGGACGGGCGAGGGCCATCTATAAATCCCTGCATTTTATGCATTATTTCTTCCAACTCGGCGACGGGCTTTCCCGAAGATGCTGCCTTGCGTGCCGCTTCGCACTCCAACAGACTGCGCACGTGGAGGATCTCCATGATTTCATTCAAAGACACGCTGGAAACGACCGGCGCGCTGCCCGCACTGCGCTTGGCAAGCCCCTCGCTGACCAATTGCCCGATTGCCTCGCGCACCGGTGTGCGCGACACCCCCAGATGGTCCGCAAACTTCTTCTCGCTCAACCGGGTGCCCGGCTCCAACGTGCCATCGAGGATCATCGCCTTCAGCCGCCTAAAGGTGGTATCCCCCAGCGTCTCTGTCTTATCGGCCATGTCACCTCCCTTTCGCATCTAATACGCCGCCCTACGCAATATGTCTTTAAACGGTATACCAAATGGTATACGCACGGTATAACTATTTTCAACGTTGTTGAGACAGTATATCGTCGAGGTCGCCATGCAGAGCAAACAGATTGATACCATCATTCGCGGCGGCATCGTTGTGACCCCATCTGGCACGGCGGTTCGGGACATCGCCATTTCGGAGGGCAAGATCGCAAAGTTGGGCGAGGCCATGGCCGCTTCGGCTCCTACTGAAATTGATGCCCGCGGGCTGCTTGTCCTACCGGGCGGCGTCGATACCCACTGCCATATCGAGCAGATGTCCGGCGCCGGGCTGATGAACGCCGATACGTTCCGCAGCGCCACACGCTCCGCCGCGATGGGCGGGACGACGACCACCGTCTCATTCGCAGCACAACATGCGGGTCAGAAAATGCGGAAGGTGGTCGGGGACTATGCCGCGCTGGCGGAAAAGGGCGCGGTGATTGATCACGCGTTTCACATGATCGTCGCCGATACCGGCAACGGCAATTTGACACATGACATTCCCGCATTGATCGCCGAAGGGCATCGTTCGATCAAGATTTTCACCACCTACGCCAAGGTCCGTCAGGATGACAAATCGATCCTCGACATCCTCACCCTCGCCCGCGACGCGGGCGCACTCGTCTGCTTTCATGCAGAGAATGACGGGCTGATCGGTCATATGACCGAAAAGCTACTGGCCGAGGGCAAGATCGCGCCAAAATACCATGCGGCCTCCCACCCCCGCGCGGCCGAGATCGAGGCCATTGACCGGATGTGCCGCTTTGCCGAATTCACCGGGGCGCGGATCATGATCTTTCACGTCTCGACCCGCGAAGGGGCCGAGATCATCCGCGCGGCCCATGCCCGTGGCGTCAAGGTGCAGGCCGAGACCTGCCCGCATTACCTGCTCATGACCGAAGACATTCTGGAGCGTGAGAACCCAGCCCGCTTCATGTGCTCGCCCCCGCAACGTAGCCGCGATGATCAAGAGGCGCTTTGGGACGCCATGGGCGATGGCACGATTAAGCTCATCACCTCGGACCATGCGCCCTACCGCATGGATGCGAGCGGCAAGTTCGCCCATGGCAAGGACGCGCCCTTCAATCAAATCGCCAATGGGATGCCGGGGTTGGAAACGCGCCTACCGCTGATGTTTGACGCGATGGTGAGCGCGGGCCGCATGGGGGTTGAGGCATTCGCACAGCTGACCGCCACCGCCCCTGCTCGGGCCTTTGGCTTGGCCCAAAAAGGCGCGATTGCCGAAGGGTTCGACGCGGATTTGGCGGTTTGGGATCCGGAGCTGTCCTATACCTATGGTGCCGACGATCTTCATGACAACACAGGGTACAACCCCTTTGAGGGCGCCACTGTCAAAGGCCTGCCGCGCCATGTCTTCTCACGCGGGGAAATGCTGGTGCGCGATCGGACCCTCGTGACAGAAGCGCCTCGTGGACGCTGGCAGTCGATGAGCGCCGGATAGGGGCGCCTTCGCAGCGCCCCTGCCTTTTTGCGTCGTCTTAAGACTTAGTTCATGCCGTAGTTCGCACGGTCCAGCTTGTCGTAGATCTCTGCCTTTGCTAGTGCCGCCAGCGCGTCGGTGTCGGTGTGATCCACATCGGCCAGCAGCTCGGCCCAGCGGTCGACGATGCGCTTATAGTCTTCCAGTAACGCTTCGGGATTCTCGATCCCGCGGCCCTTGGCGTTTTCGATCAACACCGCCTCATCCGCTTTCACGAATTCCGCCAGCGCATCCTTGAGCGCCTGATCCGGCTCGAAGACTTCCAGCCCGCCTTCTTTGGCAGCAGAGACGGCTTTTTCGACGTCCTTGTCGAACTCAACCCGGTGCTGGGCCAAGTAATAGGCCATCTGGTCAAACAAAACGTCGCGCGATTCCTGCGACAGGCCCCGCCAGAACGTCGGGTTATAGCCCCACTCAAAACCGGCATAATAGTTGCCCACGGCCAGCATGTTCAAATGCGTGACCACATCGGAGAGAGAGAAGGAATCCAGCGCGTCGGCAGCCGCCACGGCACAGTCGAGCGACCCTGTGTCGAGCCCGGTGTACATCTCGCTTGAGGGGATCGACACGGGCACGGCGCCCACATGCTCAGCAAAGCGCGACCAAGCGCCGCCCGCCATGCGCAAACGCTTGCCTTGGACGTCCTCATAGGTGGCCACGGGCGTGTTGCACATCATGTAATATTCCGAGGTCGAGTAGCCGCCGCCGAAGACCACACCGTTGTCTTTCCACTCAGCCAGCGCGGCCTCATTGGTCAGGCCAAATTCGGTCGAGGCAAAGGCCATGACCATCGGGTCGGTGTTGTAAAAGGCAAAGTTGCCGATCAGGTTCGCGACCGGCAGTTCCGACGGCGTGTAGGTGCCCGCGTGATAGGTCACTTGCGCCACGCCGTCGCGCACACCTTGCAAAGAGGCGGCAGGCGGTAGCAGTGAACCACCGGCAAAAACGGTGAAGTTCACGCCACCCTTGGTTTCTTCGGCCACACGCTCAGCAAATTCCACATAGGGGCCGCGCACCATCGAATGGCGGTCCGCAAAGAAATGGTTCGCGTTCTGGGCTGCGGCAACGGTGCCGAGGCCACAGGCCGCGAGGGCCAAAAGGGATGTGTTCAGTTTCATAGTGTCGTCTCCTCCGGTTGAAATTGCGTCACTGCGCCATGAGCGAGGGCAGGAACAGGCTGATCGCGGGAAAGGCGATCAGGATAAAAAGCGTCACGATGTCCATGGCAATGAACCATGTCGTGCCCGAGATGATGTCGCGCAGCTTGACCTCGCCCGAGAGCGCACTGTGCAAGACGTAAAGGTTCAGGCCCACGGGCGGGGTCACAAGACCGATCTCCAGCAGCTTGATGCAGATGATGCCGAACCAGATCAGGTTGATGTCCGCGGCTTCAAGGACCGGGAGCAAGATCGGCAGGGTCAGCAAGATCAGACCGATGGAGTTGATCACCATACCCAAGATTACGAAGAGGGCGGCGATCATCAAAATGATCACGATCTGATTGTCAGAGACCGCCAACATCGCGTCTGTCAGCGCCCGCGGCACGCCCGACAGCCCCATGAAGCGGGTGAACATCACCGCGCCGATGGAGAGAAAGAAGATTGAAGAGGTCGCCAGCGTCGTTTGTCGGATCGCCTCGGCCAGTGCTTTCCGGGTCAGCGCGCGGCGCAGCAAAGCGACCGTCGCGGCGAGGAAAGCCCCCATGGCGCCGGCCTCGGTCGGGGTGAAAAAACCGCCAAAGATGCCGCCCAAGACGCCCAGCACAAGCACTGGAAAAGGCCAGACCGACCAGATCAGGCGCAGCAGTTGCGCGCGGTCGATCCGCTCAACAACGGGCGGCGCCAGCGTGGGCGTGACAGTGGCCCGCACAGTGATCATCGCCATATAAACAGCAGCTGATAGGACACCGGGAATGACGCCCGCGATGAACAGCTGGCCAATCGATTGCTCAGTGAAAATGCCGTAAAGCACCATGAGGATCGACGGCGGGATGAGGGAGCCCAGCGTGCCCGAGGCCGCGACCACGCCGGTGGCCAGCGAGGGGTGATATTTCGCCTTCAACATTTCCGGCACGGCGATTTTCGACATGGCCGCCGTCGTCGCGATGGACGACCCCGAGGCGGCGGCAAAAAGGCCACAAGCGCCGACACTGGCCGAGGCCAGCCCGCCCGGCACCCGCGCCAGCAGCACGCGCAGCAGATCGAAAGCGCCTGCGGTCAGCCCGGTGTTGGCGGCGATGAACCCCATAAAGAGGAACATTGGGATCGCGGTCAGCGACCAGTCCCCAATCAGGTTGAACGGCATGGCGCTGACGATGCCAAGCGCGGCTTGCAGATTGATCATGATGGTGATGCCGACAAAGGACACCGCCATCAGCGCCGTGCCGATGGACATGCGAATGGCCAGCAGGCCAAACAGGGTACCCACACCGATCCAGCCGATGACAAGATTGCTCACGACATGCCCCCGTTTAGCTCAGACTGGGTGACAGGCGCGCCGCGCAGCACCAACACCGCCCGCAGCAAGGCGGCGAGGCTGGCTAGACCAAAGCCAAGCGGCAGCGCCATGCGCGAGGGCCAAACAATGACCTCGCGCCCGCCCATCACGACCTCGCCCACCCGGAGCGCCCGCGCAGCATCAAGCCCTGTGCGCCATGTCATCACAGCAAGAATGGCAGCAGCGGCGAGGCAGCTAAAGATCAGCGCGACTTTCTGAAGCCAATCCGGGAAATGATTGAACAATAGGTCGACCGAGATTTGCTGGTCCTGCATCTCGACAAAGGCCATCGGCAGCATGACCAGCGCGACCATATAGTAGTAGGAGGACATCTCGACCGTGCCTTGGATCGGCGCGTTCCAAACCAGCTTTGCCACGACATCGGCCACGATGTTGAGCATCATCGCGATGACGCCAAAACCGCCAACAAACATCAGCCAAGAGCATATTCTGTTAAACAGCGTCAGCATCGGGCCTCCTCCCCCATACCAAGACGGGATCCGGGCCCGTTACTGCGATTCAACCTCACCGCTCGGGGGGCCGTTGACAAATAGCGATGGTTGATCGACTGATAACGAAACGCGATCGACAGGCACGAGGCGCATGGACGACAGCATCAAACCCACGCGGCTCGACCTTCGGCATCTGCGCTATGCGCTGGCCGTGGCCGATGCCAGCGGGTTCCGTGCCGCCGCAGAGACGCTTAATATCGCGCAGCCCGCCATTTCGAAAGCCGTGAAAGACACCGAAGTCGATCTCGGCTTTCGCATTTTTGACCGCAGCGGCCCGCGCGTGGTGCCCACCCCCGAAGGGGCAATTTTCCTAGAAGACGCGCGTCAGACGGTCGCACAGTTCGAGCGCACGATCCGCGCCTCGCGCCGCAATGCAGCTGGCGCGTGCGGACATATCATCGTTGGCTATTCCGCCCTTGCCACCTCACGGCAAATCTCTGAAGCGCTGGATGCATTTCATCGCACAGTGCCGGGTGTCCAAGTCGAGATGCATGTGATGTCTACCGATAACATGCTTAAAAATTTGAAGTCTGGACAGATCGACCTTGGCTTCCTGCTCTCTCATCCCACCGTCGGCGCACCAGGCATTGACCAGATGCCGGTCTGGCGCTCGCGCATCGGTGTGGTCGCCCCCGCCGGTGAAATGCCCTCAGAGGTCAAGGATCTGGAGGGCGCGCCCTTCGTCATGGGGCTGCGGGAAAACTGGCGCTCTTGGCGCGCCCTTCTGGACAGCGCATGCGATCAGGTCAACCTCGCCCCTGTGGTGGTAGATGAGGCTTGGGACGTGCAGGTGATCTTGCAACGCGTGGCCGAGCGCCGCGGTATGACGTTTTTTCCAATGAGCATGGCCGACAGCCTGCCCGCCGCCTTAACATTGGCGCCGGTTGCCGGGCTCGACGCAGAGGCAACAATCTCGATGGCGTGGAGCCTCAAGGCGGATACCGGGCTGCTGCGCCAGTTCCGCAATCACTTTCCGCCATTGGGTTGATCGCGTTCGGTTATCGCACGATACCACAAGTCTATTTGCGTCTCCGCTCCATAGCGCGATTTTATACGCCTATGGAACAAACACCGATTGCACCCTTCGACCTGCCAGAAGCGCAGCCTTTTCTTCTCGATGGGAGCAATACCGGTTTCCTCTTTTTCCATGGGTTCACCAGCACGCCGCAAAGCGTACGAGAGGTCGCTCATCAGGTTCACGCAACGAGCGGTGCCACCGTCTATTGCCCGCTGCTGGCGGGTCATGGTGAGACCCCTGCGGTCTTGGCAAAGACGGGACAAGTCGACTGGGTGGCCTCCGCCGAAGCGGCTCTCGAAACCCTGTGGTCCCGCTGCACGCAGGTGATCGTTGGCGGCCTTTCGTTGGGGGCGACGCTGTCGCTCAACCTCGCGGCCCGGTTCCCAGAGAAGATACACGGCGTGGTCAGCATCAATGGCTCAACTGGCCTCTATCGTCCTGAGGTGGTCGCGCCGCTATACGAAACGAAAGGGTCCCGTTTTATCGATGGGATCGGATCCGATATCGCCGAGCCGGGTATGACCGAGGTCTGCTATGACCGCATTCCCCAAGTAACGCTAAAAGAGCGCTTTCTCTTGACCAATGCCACCGGCGCGCTCCTGCCACTGATACGACAGCCCATCTTAATACAGCAATCGCGCCGCGATAACGTTGTAGACCCCAAAAACGCGCCTCGCATTGTCACATCGGTGGGGTCGAGCGAGATCCATCTCATCTGGTTAGAGCGATCTTATCACGTCGCAACATTAGATTATGACCGACGGCTAATCGCCGATCAGATTAGTGAATTTCTGAGCCAGTCAAAATTTCGCCATTCCGGGACACAAATTTTAACGTGATTTTTGTTCAAAGTAGCCCGAGATACCCTTTGAAAAAATCATGTTTGCGCACGGCTCTGTCGAAACATCCGCACCAGCAGCCAGACCGACAGCGCCAGCATCACAAGCGCGATGGGGGATTTCAGCAGGAACAGTGGATCGCCGCCCGAGGCGGTGAAACTGCCTTGGTTTCTGGATCGCTGATATTAGATGGGCATCTTCGGATCATGAAACCATTCTGGGGCTCGGGCTCTATGCCGTTTTGAACGTGCCCATCGTCCTCAATGGTTCAGTTCTCGGCACGATCAATTACTTGCGTGGCGATCCAGCTTTCAGTTCGCGAGAAAATCGCAGAACAAGTTGCTGCTGCACTGGCCAATCGAAGTGATCTGCGAGACTAACTTTCTATATGCCATGGTGCCGTAGGCATCAAATATTTCCCCCGTCCGTTATCCGCCACTTGGGAGCCACTCCGCGCTGGGTTGGGCGGGTTGCGGGCTTTCGCGGCATGATGCTTGAACGGCCGCTTTCATTCTTTGACTATTGAGAACAATGATTTTTCAATGGTCGAAACATTCAAGTTTTGCGATCTTAATTCTCAGCTGAGGTCCTGCACATTAGAGAGACCGTGAAAGTAAGTCGACATGACGTTCCTACCGAACTCACCAAGCACTATTCTGTTCCCAAGCCTCGCTCGCGGCATATCAGGACAAGGCCACAAGAACCGCGCCGAGCCCTATCAAACCGACGCCGCTCCATCCGGTCATTGATAACTTTTCTCCCAGAAAAACCGCAGCGATAATGGCAGCGAGCACAACGCTCAACTTGTCGATGGGTGCGACCTGCGAGACCTTGCCGAGCTGAAGCGCGCGAAAATAGCACAACCATGACGCGCCAGTCGCGAGGCCGGACAGCACCAGAAAGATCCCCGTCTTCGCGGAGATTGTAGATAGCGACTGCACCTCGCCCGTCAACCAGATCAGAAGGCCCAGTGCGAAAACAACGAAAATTGGCAAAGTTGGAGTTTACGCCCGACACCCCGACCTTCGCAAAGATCGCGGTGAGCGCGGCAAATATGGCGGCGAGAATGGCCCAAAAGAGCCGGGATTCTGAAAAGGCATGCATGATTGGTCCTCTTTTACGGTTGAGCGTTTAAGCCAGGCGAGGTTTTCCGCGCCGTTTTAGGTCAGGCACATAAAAGAGAACTGCAATTTCCGCGTCAGGACCCCAACAGAGCACGACTACGCTGTTCGCGCACGGTGATGTAGATAACCGTTAGATCGATCGCAGTCAGGATCAGCAAAGCCACGCCGCCAACAGTGAGCCATTCGAATAGTTGATAGATCACAAACGCCCAGAGCACGAAAAGCGCTGCGCGATGCGCCCATGCTGCGCCGTAAAGCAGCGCCACGACGATCGCGATGTGAAGCCCGCCGTGCGCCAGAAAGTAAGTGGTATAGAACGCCAGATCCGATGTCGGGATGACACCGGCGAGCGACATGGCGCGGGTCGCGAGAAAATCATTAGGGTTCTCCGCAAGCTCTGCGCGAAAGAACCATTGGGTGAGAGCAGGAAGGCGATCTGCTGCTCCCGCGAAGATCGCCGCAGCCGTTGCCAATTGAAGAACGCCTAAGGCTCCCTTTGCAAGAAGGGTCACTGCAAACAGCCGATGGTTGAGACGGCCTGGACTGCGCGGCGCCACAGCTGTCATCCTTCTGCCTTGGGGCGAACCAACCGCCAGACATAAAGCACAAGAACGCCTCCAAGCAGGACGTTTGTCACCGGATTGATCCACATCTCTACTTTGGCAAACTGCGCTTCCAGTAGATAGCCTGAAATGGTGAGGGCGGCCGTCCAGAGCAGGCTGCCCAACCCTGTGTAGAGTAGAAATGGCAGCAGCGGCATCCCTGTCATTCCGGCGGGGACGGATATCAGCGTTCGCACACCCGGCACCATTCGGCCCAGAAAGACCGCTTTGCCGCCATTGCGCCGAAACCACGCAAGGGAACGGTCGAGGTCTTGCTCTGAGATGGTCAGCCACCTGCCGTGCCGCGCGATGAGCCTGCGCAACCGTGCTTCGGATGCCAAAGTGCCGATCCAATACCACAAAAAGGCGCCAGCAACTGAACCGATTGTGCCGGCGATCACTACACTGACGAAGTAGAGGTCACCGCTCGCCGCGAGATAGCCAGCGAAGGGCATGATGACTTCCGAAGGGATCGGAGGGAAAACGTTCTCAAGCAGCATCAGGGTAGCGACGCCCAGGTTGCCCATGGAGGCGAGTAGCGATGTGATGAAGTCAAACATGGTCGGGCCTTTGCGGGTGGCTGTGCTGGACTGCGGGTGTCAACATTGGACCGTGCCGCTGTCTGTTTCCATCAATCCGGGACCGGTGAGGTAGGTCCAGCTGGCCGTTTTAACTGTAAAGGTCAGCTTCAGCATGCCTGTCGTTCCGGTGATTAGTCGCTCGGAGAAGGCCGCAGGCTCAAGGTTGCCCTGTGTTGATTTGCCACCGGCCCCAACCACGAAGGCGATCGTGCCGCCCTGGTCCGGTTTGCCCTCGGCATTCAGCGGCGCAGTGCGTTCGTAGAAGTGGTTGTGTCCATGTAAGACAAAGCGGACGCCTGCTTTCGCGACAAGCCGGAACAGCGCCCGCGCACTGTCAGTTCGGCTGCGCGTCACGCTCGAATACGCAGGTTTGTGGAAATATGCCGCAGTGCAGCTGTCTGTGTGCGCTGCGAGCACTTCCTTTACCCATTCTGCCTGTGCAGACCCTGGGGACGCATCAATCTCGCTGTTCAGTGACAGGATCAACCAGTTCCCGGCTTGCAGGGCGTAATAGCCGTTTCGGTCTGGCCCCGCGCGATCTTGCCAGTAATCGTAATAGGCATATGCATAAGGCGAGTGGTATTCGTGGTTTCCGGGGGTCGGCCATGTTCGTGCCCATGCAGCCCCCCAATATGGGTCGTAGCAATCTTCAAAGCCCACAGCTTCGCCGTGTTTATAAACCAGATCCCCCAAGGCGAGCACCGCCGTATTGGGGTGTTGGTCCAAGATACTTTTGGTTTCCAACATACCCTCGTTCGGCGCGGCCTTTGCCCTGGGGAGACCAACCGCATAGCGTAGGTTTCTATTTGTTCTTCCAAAGTAGCCCCCGTTTGCGCAGGAGGCGACGTCACCTGCCGCGAGAGCAGAGAACGGCAATGTCACATCCAGCTTGTGGACCCGTTTTGTGTCGAACAGTTGCGAGTGAGAGGAGCCGGTCAGTGACCGTAGGCCAGATGCCGCAATTGAGAAAAACTGCCCCTCGGTCCCAGCGATCAGAATGACGGCCGCCGATGCAGCCAGTAGGGTTCGAAAGACGGTTTTATTCATCGGGTTCTCCTCAAAAGCACCTGTAGAGTTTGCCGACTGATGAAAGGCTTACCGAAAGGTTACCAATTGGTAAGGTGTCGCTCGGACTACCGGCGGCGCTTAGGATGAAGGGAAAGGAAAATTCCAGCGCGGCAGCAAGATGATCCTGTGCCGCGCCGGTATAGATTTAGCCGTTGTCGTCATCTTTCTCGTCGTCATCGTCCATGAACGGGCCTTGTGCGATTACTGATCCGTCATTGGCATCGATAAGGATCTCGGTCATGGACCCATCCGGGGCGACGGCGACTGCCTCGTAGACAGCCTTGCCATCCTCGCTTTCGAATTCAATTGAGGTGATCTTGCCATCCACACCTTCCAAAGCAATGGTGAGTGCTTTCTGGATGTCGATCTGCGCTACAGAGAACAGTGTCATTTCTTTCGCATTTTCTGTTTCAGCCAGTGCCATTCCGGCCATCGCGACCGCACCTGCGGCAATCAGTGTGGTAAGAGAAATCATACGTTTCATCGTGGTCTTCCTGTCTTGCACGGCCCCCAACTGGAACCTCGCCTTAAGGGCACCTCGATTTTTAACCATTTTCGTAGCCGCACAGCAGTGCGTGTGGCTAGAAGCGGGAGGTAGGCAGTCGGTTGGTGCCTGGCGCCCCGGGACGGTCACGGCGCGGCGCCTTTCACGCCTGGCTTTTACGGCCTTGCGGCCTGATCTGGTCGCTGGTTTGCCCGGTCTTCATGCCGGGCACGGGTTGATGCGGCGCAACTGGACGAGGCGGCGCATGTTATAGGCAAGATTTTTCATTCCGATCTTCGCCTTGGCCCGCACCATGCCGATCGTGCGCACCAGCGTGCCGCCCATGTCGTTGGTCTGCGCGCCGAAGACATGTTCGACCCGGACCCGCACCGTGGATTTGGTTCGGTTGCTGCCCTTGGCCTGTTCGGTCAGCGGCTTGCCCCGCTTGCCCTTGCGGTGAATGTGGCTGGTCAGCTTGCGCGCTCGCAGCTTCGCCTCCATCTCCTCGGACCTATAGGCAGAATCCGCCCAGACGCCCGCGCCGGTGTTGCCCCGCATCAGCAGGTGATCCACCGCCTGACAGTCATGCACGGCTGCGTCAGTGACGTCATAGCGCCGCACCAGCTTGTGCTTGCGGTCCACATTCACATGGTTCTTGTAACCGTAATGGCTCTTGCCGTGCTTTTTCGTCCAGCGCGCGTCCAAGTCTTTCTGTGAGCGCATCGCGGGCTTGTTTTCCCAGTCCTCGGGCACCTCGCCGCTCTTGATGGTCTTGTTTTCCTCGCGGGTGTTGCGGTTCTTCGGCACCGGCACGATGGACGCATCCAGGATCTGTCCGCCCCGCGCGATGTAGCCCTGCCGCGCCAGATGGCCGTCGAATTGCTTGAACAGCGCCTCCACCATGCCCGCCTGAGCCAGCGCCTCGCGGTAGAGCCAGACCGTCTTGGCGTCCGGCACACGGTCCTCCAGTCCGAGGCCCAGGAACCTCATGAACGACAGCCGGTCGCGCACCTGATATTCAATCTGATCGTCCGACAGGTTGTAGAGCGCGCTCAGAACCAGCGCCTTGAACATCACGATCGCGTCGATCGGCTTGCGCCCCGCGCGCGATTTACGCTCTGAATCCGGTTTGCGCCAAACCCCCTCAAGCGTTGGCCGGAATTCCTCCCATGGCACCACGGCGTCGATCGCGACCAGCGGGTCCCTCTTGACATCCAAGCTCGCATAGCGGTCGGAAAGATCGAAAAAACCCATCTGCGCCATGGCTGCATCCCCTGTGCCGATCCGTCGCCTCAATCATAAAGCAGCGCCAAGGTCAGCGCAATTTTTAGAGGTGCCCTTAAGAGATAACCGACCCTTATAGCCGGGAACGTCTCCACCAGATTACTGATTGGTTAGATTGGCAGACGGTTCCACATCGACCGGCCCGCCGGCTTTGTGCGGGGTGCGAAACGCCCACAATCTGCTGAGTGCAAAAGTCAAAACCGCCGCGGAACCGGTTGAGATCCACAGGCTCACTGTGTCGGATAGATCCCCTTCGGATAGCAACATGATCAGAAGCCCTTCGTTAAAGGCAAAGCCGATCAGGGCGACAAGCGCAAATTTCCACAGCGCGCTTGATGCGCTGACTTCCTGATCGGCAAAGGAAAATCCGAGATGGCCGATGAAGCTGACCACGAAAGCGATTGTGAAGGCGAGCAGGTTCGCCAAAAGAGGATGCCAGGTCGACTGGATCAGCAGAAAGCCGATCATCAGGTGAACGAAGGTCGCGAGCAGACCGACCATCCCGAACCGCAACAACTGGCGCCACATCACAGGTGCTCCGAATCTGCGGAAAAATCCTCGGCGATGATAAAGCCAGGACGGCCTTTGACCTCGGTAAAGACCCGCGAGAGGTATTCGCCCAACACACCGATAGAGATAAGCTGCACCCCGCCCAATAACATAACGGCCACCACAAGGGTCGACCAACCCGGCACGTCGATGCCGAAGATCAGGGTGCGAACGGCAATCCAGAGGGCGTAGAGGATCGAACAGGCAGCAATTGTCATACCAACCCCTGTCCAGACCCGCAGCGGCCAAGCAGTGAAGGACGTGAGGCCGGTCAAACCCAACTTAAACAAGCCAGCAAAGCCGAATTTAGAGGCCCCGGTCGCCCGCGGGTCCAACTCAATCGCCACAGCCTTGGTGCGAAAGCCAACCCAACCATACAGCCCTTTCATGAAGCGGTTGCGCTCTGGCAAAGCGCAGAGCGCATCGACAACCCGTCGATCCATGAGCCTAAAATCGCGCGCATTGGCTGGTATCGCGGTGTCGCCGCCGATATTCAGCAGAGCGTAGAACGCGCGGGTGAAAAACCGTTTACGCCATGTCTCGTCTCGACGTTGCGCGCGGACGGCATAGACCATCTCATACCCCTCGGCGCGATGTTTCAACATGGTTTCGAGATGAAAAAGAGGTTCTTGAAGATCAGCATCGAGGATAACCACCGCTGCACCCACCGTGCGCTCCAGACCGGCCATGATCGCATGTTCCTTGCCGAAATTCCGCGACAGGCGCAGCACACGAAGCGGATATCTGGCGCATAGCTCTCGGCTTTCTTCAAATGTTCCATCAAGGCTGCCGTCATCCACAATGATGATCTCGAAGCTGGGCACCAGCCGGCGGGCATGCGCCTCTACCTGGGCCACCGTTCTGGCGATATTGCCCGCCTCATTGAACGCGGGGATCACAAAGGAAAGATCAGGAACTTGCTTTGCAGGCGGAACGATCCGGGGCTTTTCAAACCCTTCGGGACGACGGTTCATGATGCTTCCCCCTGATCCAGATCTTCGACAAACAAAATGCGGTGCCCGAACCGTCCGGCGGGGCCAAACCGCGGTCCCAAATAGGGAGCGATTTCCGAGGCGACAGCCCTCGGGATGGCCACCGCGTCGCGCAGGCCATTGTCAGCGAAAATGTCGAATGTCGCGGTTCGTTCGGTGAATTTGACGCGACCGCGGGTATAGAACTCGGCAGAAAAGCTGCGACTGCCCCAATAGGTAATCTGCACATCAAGGTCGTAACTTTGCGCCGCAATTACCAATGCGCGCTCGGATCGATTGGTGACGCTTTCTGGCTGGTAGCGCGCCAGAATCGTCACCGTTAGAAATGCTGCCCCAACGAGGCCGATGGCCACGGCTGTCGCTCTTCGACCCCACCAGCCCGGCTGCCCCCTCACTTGCGCCCAAAGCGACACCAAGAGAACCGCTGCGGCGGGAAGCCCGGGCAAAGCATAGGCTGGCAATATGTTTGCGGCGGGCGTGAAGAGGATCAGCGGCGCAACGACCCAAAGTGCGAGATAGCTGTGCCAGCCCCGGTCATTGCCCGTCACCTCGTTGACGCAAGAACCCGGCCGGGAAAGTAAGGCCAAGAAAAACAAGCTCCACGGCAGAAACGTAGCCCCGGCATAGACCCAGATCAGGCCTTTGGGCTGCTGATGGCCGGACCCGTAAAGATCCCCCTGCCAGCCCGGCACGACAAAGCGCTGGAAGTGTTCTCCGACAAGAAAGTAGCGCAGGAAACCCGGCGTCTTGATCTCGGCAAGGATATACCAAGGAAGGGTCAGCGCCGCCGCGATCAATAGCCCCGACAACCAAGGAAATCCATGTAGTTCGCGCCAGCGCCCTGTCAGCGCGAGCCACGGCACAAGCGCGATCATCGTGATGACAAGCGCGACCGGTCCCTTTGCCAAAAGGCCGATAGCGATTCCAACAAAGAACCACCGCCCCCAGGCGCTGCGCGCGGGGCTGTCCGACAGGCAATTGTAGAAGCCGATCATGCTCAATGTAGTGCCAAGCACCATGACCATGTCCGTCATTACGAAGGCCGACGCGCCGAAAAACATTAAAGATGAGGTGAGCACCGTCGTCACGACAAGAGCCTGATCTGCGCCTCGATGCTGGCGCACCCAAGTGAAAATTAGGCTTAGCACCCCCAAGGAGGCAGCAAAGATGAATACCCGCGCGCCAAAGGTTCCAACGCCAAAAAACTTCATCCCTAAGGCAGACAGCCAAGTATGTAAGGGAGGTTTGCCCCAAAACGGGACGCCATAGTCGAACTGAGGTGTGACCCAGTCCCCGGTCTCGACCATCTTACGCGCGATCTCGGCATAACGGGCTTCTGTTGAATCTGTGAAAGGCCACCAGAACAGGGCAAGCAGACGCAAGGCGAACAAAGCACCGAGCGCAAACAGCAGGAACCGTTGGTCGCTGCGCGTTAAGCCAAAGCGCCCCGCATGCTCTTGCCGCACGGCTGTGTCGAATTTGGGATCGATTGCGACCATGTTGTCCTGTCCTTTTTCTAAGGGCATAGGACGGCGGTGATCTGCAAAAGGTGGTCGGCACTATACCGATCCGTAATATTACGAAGATGGTGCAAAGCCGCAAAGCAGGCTATTTTCTCAATACCTTATGGAGCTTGAGCGCAGATGCGGGTGCTTGTTGTAGAAGATGATGGCGAAACGGCTGAGTATATCTGCACGAGCCTGAAGGCACTTGGCCATGTGACGAAACATGCGTCGGATGGCAAACAGGGCTTCCTCGATGCGCTGGACAATGACTTTGATGTCATCGTAGTCGACCGGATGCTGCCCGGCTTGGATGGGTTGACCCTCGTCAAATCAGTGCGCGGTGCGAATGTCGACACGCCGATCTTGTTCCTGAGTGCGCTTGGCGGTTTGAACGACCGGGTAAATGGATTGGAAGCCGGGGCGGACGACTACCTTGTGAAACCTTTCGCGTTTTCTGAGCTTTCCGCGCGCCTAACTGCACTTGCACGCCGCCCCCCGATGCAGGCCGAAGAAACGCGACTTCAGGTCGCTGATCTGGAGATCGACCTGATCCGCCACACTGTGTGCCGATCCGGTCAGGAGATCGCTGTGCAGCCGCGCGAGTTTCGCTTGCTGTCTTATCTGATGAAGAACGCCGAGCGGGTGGTGACACGCACCATGTTGCTGGAAGCAGTCTGGGATTTTCACTTCGACCCGAACACCAATGTCGTCGAAACGCATATCAGCCGTCTGCGCAACAAGATCGACAAACCCTTCGAGCAGCCGTTGATCCATACCGTTCGGGGCGCTGGATACAGCCTTCATGGATAACCCTAAGCGCAAAGGTCCTTCAGCGTTGCGGACATCCATACGGCTGTCTTTGCAATACTCGTTCCTCTATTCGGTGCTTTCTGCGCTCGTCTTCGCATTGGCCTACTGGTTCACGCAATACGAAGTCCAAGATTGGGTCCTCGATCAAATGCGCAGCGATGCGGCCACACTCGTTGAGATTTTTGAGTTGGGCGGCGATGAGGTGCTGGTCGACCGCGTCGACGCCCTTGCCGAAGTCAGTTTTCAGAATGCCCGGGTTTACCAGCTTCTAAATTCAGAGGGCGCAATTGTTTCCGGTAACCTGTCCTCGACCTTCGAGCGCCCCTTGCCCGACTACCTTCCGGCACAAGAATTGCCGCTTGCTGGTGAAATCCATGATGAGGTCACTGGCTATTGGCTGCGCGCAGATGACGTCGGCCCCTATCTCCTGATCCAAGGGGCAGGAGACCATATCGTCTTGGAGATACTGGAAGCGCTCGGCATAGCTTTGGTGGTAGGCTATTTGGCGGTCGTAATTCTCGGTCTCATCGTCGGTATTCGGATTGGTCGGATCACGGAAAGGCGCATCACAGCCATATCCAATACGCTTGCAGAGGCCTCTTCTGGCAACCTTTCTTCCCGGATTCCGACCGCACAAAACGCGCGCGATGATCTGTCGCGGGTATCAGCCGAGATCAATAGTATGCTCGGCCAAATTAAGCGCCTTCTCGAAAGCCAAGAGCAAATCTCGAATGATATTGCCCATGACATGCGCACACCGCTCCAGCATCTGCGACAGCGGTTGGAAAAGCTAAAGGACAGTCCAGCCATCCGCCCGCAAGACATTTCCGCCAGCCTCGATCAAACCGAAGAAATCATAGCGACCTTCAACGCCCTTTTGCGCATCGCGCAGATTGAGGGGAGTGATCGTCGCGAAAGGTTCTCGAGGAATGACCTGCGTGAGGTCATAGGCAATGTTACGGAAGTCTTCGAGCCTACTGCCGAGGATGCTGGTATTGAGTTGACGATTGAGGTGCCGGACGAACAGCTTGAGGTTGTTGGTGATAGAAATCTGCTGACGCAATTGCTGTCGAACCTTGTCGAGAACGCGATTAAGCATTGCCCGTCTGGGTCTAAAGTTCTGGTCTCGGGCGAGAAGACCCCAGGAGGGCTGATCGTGCGGATAACTGACAATGGGCCGGGGATCGAATGCCAAGATCAAGAGCGGATTTTTCGCCGGTTCTTTAGGGGCGAAAAAAGCCGAAATAGTCCGGGGAATGGCCTTGGTCTGGCATTAGTAAAAGCAATCTGCGACCTGCATGGTGCCGAAATAATCGTATCGGACAATGATCCTGGAACAGCTTTCGAGATCAATTTTTTTGCGATGAACGCGATCTCGACCTGACCATAGCCTTTCTTTGCCGTATCCAAGATGCACAGTCAAAGTCCCCTTAAAGCAGACATTGCTTGAGTGAAAGAGCAATGTCACCTACGGGTCATCCCCTGCACAACAGGCGATGCTGCAACTGCGAATAGCTTAAATCTCGGCATGGTCTAAAGGGGCTCAAAACGGACGTTCGCCGCGGAATGCAGGAAGGCCCGCTACGGACCTGGGATCACCATAATCGCTAACCGCATGACATCATCGCTGCCGATCTAAAGTTCCACTTCGTTGATCTCAACCTGACCTTCACAGGAAAAATGTCGATTGATGCACATATTGGGGAAGGCAATGCCGCTCCTTGATTGGCATTCTCGATCGCGACCCGATTAGCATGACCGATTGCAACAAGGCGCCCGAGGACCGTCTCGTCAAGGTCATCTTTGTTGTGCTACGCACGAGCACCTGCGGCATATAGAGGCAAGCACGGATAGACTATCGCCTACGGGGTTGCTCATCTTGCGAAGCCAGATTTTGCGTTCATCGGCTTCCTGCTTCCGCTGAATTGCGACGCCAATCTGATTGCCGAGGCCCTGAGATGAGAGAAACTGGCCCCACCTGACAAATCTGGCATGGCATCGCGAGAATATCTTAGATCAAATGGCTGCCGATGGTTTCGCCTCTTAGAAATGAACACTAACCTGCCAGTATGAAAAACATAATTTCCCGAGGCATAGCGAAAGCCCTTGCCCGCAATCGGCCACAGCAACCTGAAAAATCAAAAGCCGATTCAGCGGCTGATATCGGCATTCAAATACCGCGGGACCATGCCGAAATTTTGTCACGCTGTCTGTCGATTGATTTGGAGGTCGATCCTAAAGAAGCCCGAATATTCGCCTTTGCCGCCGTGCCGGAAGGTGAAGGGGCGGGGATTGTTCATCGGAAAGGTCACCCGAGGGTCGCGCTTGAAAGACTCGACCTGTTCTGCGCGGGCTTCTCCCATGTAATAGGGCACAATATTCTGCGCCACGACTTGCCACATCTGATGGCGGTGTCGCCGCGCTTCGCAAAGCTCGCAGACGGACCGATCGATACGCTGTGGCTCAACCCTTTGGCTTTTCCGCGCAATCCTTATCACCGTCTGGTCAAACACTACCACGATGGGCGGCTTCAAAGTGGTCACGTTAACGATCCCGAGTTCGACGCGCGTCTTGTGTTCGAGGTCCTTCGCAATCAGATAGACGCTTTTTTGTCGCTGAACAAATCATCGCCAGAGACACTGCTGGCCTATCACTGGCTATGTTGCCGAGGGCCCGGTAGCGACGGATTCGATCGGTTGTTCAGCGATGTGCGTGGGGCGCCCATCCCGACCGAAGCCGCAGTGCACGCGGTTCTTCGGACGCTGCTGAAAGAGGCAGCCTGCCGTGCGCAGGTGGAGGCTGTGCTCGAGCGGCTCCATGACGCTGAGTTGGGCTGGCCAATGGCATATGCTCTTGCCTGGATTTCGGTCGCTGGTGGGGATTCTGTCATGCCGCCTTGGGTTCGAGCACAGTTCCGAGATGCCGCACAGCTCGTCAAAGACCTGAGGGATTCGAATTGCCGTGATCCGCACTGTGGCTATTGCGCAGAGCACAACAATCCCACACGTGCCCTCGAACGTTGGTTCGGCTTTCCAAGTTTCCGCCCGGAACCGGTCGACGATGGCGGGCGCCCACTTCAGGAAAAAATCGTGGCGACGGCCATGGACGGCGACAGCCTATTAGGCATCCTGCCGACAGGCACGGGCAAATCTATTTGCTATCAAATCCCAGCGCTGTCTCGGTTCGACAAGACTGGGGCGTTGACTGTTGTTATATCACCGCTCGTGGCGCTGATGGCGGACCAGGTTCAGGGCTTGGTGCGAGCCGGAATTTCGTCGGCGGTTACGATCAACGGACTCTTGTCTTTGCCCGAGCGTCAGGATGCGCTCGACAAGGTGCGGCTTGGGGATGCTGCAATCCTGCTAATTTCGCCAGAACAACTGCGCAGCACAACAATTCGGTCCGTTTTGGCACAACGCGAAGTGGGGCTATGGGTGCTGGACGAGGCGCACTGCGTGTCCAAATGGGGGCAAGATTTCCGTCCCGACTATCGATACGTTTCGCGGTTTATAAAGGAAAGTTCAGGCGACGAACCGGCTCCAGTGCTCTGCTTGACCGCAACAGCAAAGCCGGATGTCGTGCAGGACATCCGGAGTCATTTCAGAGAGCGGTTAGGGACCGAGCTGGCTTTGATCGACGGCGGCGCATCTCGGTCGAACTTGAGCTTCCAAGTGCGACCAACGCAGCGGGCAACCAAGATGACCGATATCCTCGACACGATCGAAGCCCAGCTTCCGCGCGAGGGCGTGTCGGGGGCGGTCGTCTATTGTGCAACCCGAAACGCCACCGAGCGCGTGGCAGAGTTCTTGAAACAACAGGGCATCGCCGCTGAACGGTATCATGCGGGCCTTAGCGCCGATGACAAGCGCGAGATCCAGGAGGACTTCCGTGTCGGCAATCTGCGCGTGATCGCGGCTACCAACGCCTTTGGTATGGGGGTAGACAAGCCGGACATCCGTCTGGTGGTTCACGGTGATGTGCCTGGGTCACTGGAAAACTATCTGCAAGAGGCAGGTCGCGCCGGGCGGGACCGAGATCCTGCAAGCTGCGTCCTTCTATATAATACAGAAGATGTCGATCGTCAGTTCAGCCTGAGCGCGCGGTCTCGACTCGCGCGGCATGAAATCGGCGCGATCCTGAAGGCGCTACGGCGCCTTGATACTCGGACCAGAAAAGGCGGTGAGATCGTTGCTACACCGGGCGAAATTGTTCACGAGGAGAAAGACCGGGATTTCCAGCGAGACAGCAATACCGACGATACAAGGGTAAAGACGGCCGTCGCTTGGCTGGAAGAGGCGCACCTTCTGAACCGTGAAGAAAACCGGGTGCAGGTCTTTCCAGCCTCGCTCCGGATACGGAGCATCAAAGAGGCCCGCGAAATCTTTGCCTCCGCCGAGATTACCCAGCGGCGGCGCGAGGATCTGGCAGCCATCGTGCAGCATATCATCAACGCGCCGCAAGAAGAGGGCATTACCACGGACGAGCTTTGCGGGGTCAGTGGGCTGACGGTGTCGGGCGTGCGCAAGGCCTTGGCGGATCTCGAGACCCTGGGGATCGCAAAAGATGATACAAACATCACCATCTTCGTGCATCTGCGCGTTGAGAATGCCTCGCCGAAACGGTTCGAAGCGGCGTCCCGGTTAGAAGCAGATCTGATCGCGACCCTAAGAGAGCAAGCGCCAGACGCGGATATCGACGAGGCTTGGCCCTGCCATCTGGCCTCGGTGGCACAGGCCCTCCGAGAGCAGGGACATGCCTCCGTGCGACCAGATATCGTCGAGGGGCTGCTCCGTGGAATTGCGCAGGATGGCCGCGACATGGATGGCGGCAAAGGCAATATTGGGCTACGCAAGGTATCCCGAGGTAGTCTGATGGTGCGAATGCAAAGATCATGGGCCGTAATCGATCAGACCACCCAGCTTCGCAGGCAGGCGGCAGAGCGTTTGGTTTCACACTTGATCAACAAGGTTCAGTCCGGCCTCCGTGGGAAAGATGTTCCTGTCGAGACCACGCTTGGCGACCTTCTTGAAGCGATCAACAGCGATGCGCTGTTGCGGGCATCTGTCAATGATCCGGCAAAGCTTATGGACCGGGCGCTTTTGTGGCTGCACGAACAGCAGGTTGTGACGCTGGGCAAGGGATTGTCTGTGTTCCGCTCAGCCATGACATTGCACATCAACCCGAAAGGCGGCGGCTTTACCAGCCAGCATTTCGCACCGCTTGAAGACCACTACAGCGAACAGACCGTCCAGACCCACGTGATGGCGGCTTATGCCACCAAAGGTATCGATGAAATTCATCAGGCCCAGCGGCTCGCGCATGACTATTTTGCAATGGATCAGTCCGACTTCATGAAAGCTTGGATGCCGGGGAAAATTTCGGAGTTCAAACGGCAGGCAACGCCTCAGTCCTATGCCGAGATCGTCGACGATTTGGGGAATTCGACACAAGAGCAGATCGTGCGTGACGACCGTGAACAAACTAATGTGCTTGTGCTCGCGGGGCCGGGATCGGGTAAGACACGGGTGCTGGTCCATCGTGTCGCCTATCTGGTCCGGATCAAGCGCGAAGATCCAAACGGTATACTGGTGCTCGCTTACAATCGTCACGCGGCCGCTGAGATCCGTGAACGCTTGCGTCGACTGATCGGCGAAGATGCTCGTTTCGTAACGGTTCTGACCATTCATGCCTTGGCCATGCGATTGGTTGGAGCGAGTTTCGCCGGACGGGCAGAGGCCGATGAGCCCAATTTCGAGTCGCTTCTGACCGATGCGGCACGTCTCTTGCGTGGCGACGGGATGGACAAAGTAGACGCCGAAGCCTTGCGAGAGACGTTAATCCAGGGGTTCCGCTGGATCCTCGTGGACGAATATCAGGACGTCGGCCCCGAAGAATACGCTTTGATCGCTGCGGTGGCCGGTCGCAGCATCGATGACCCCGATCAACGGATCAGCCTTTTCGCGGTCGGCGACGACGACCAGAATATCTATGCGTTTGCCGGGGCATCGGTGCGTCACATTCGGCAATTCGAACAGGATTATTCAGCCAGACCAGTCTTTCTGACCGACAATTACCGCTCGTCGAAGAACATTATCAACGCAGCCAACGCCGTGATCGAAGGTTCTCGGGAACGTATGAAAACAGGGCATGGAATTACCGTCGACCAATTGCGGCAAAAGGACCCGGTCGGGGGTATCATGGAAAGCCTCGACCCGGTGGCTCAGGGGCGGGTCCAGATCCTTGGCTGCCCGCCAGGAAATGACGCTCAGGCCCTTGCGGCGGTCAACGAGATGATCCGCCTGTCAAAATTGATCCCGGATTGGAGTTGGAGGGGTGCGGCAATCATTTCTCGTGATTGGCGCAAGCTTTCGCCGGTCCGCGACTTCGCCGAAGCCCTCGGGATTCCCGTCGAAATGGCAAACGAGAACCTGCCAACTTTATGGCGCACCCGCGAAATGCAGGGGTTTATCGGCAACCTGCGCGCGAGGCATGGGGCCATGGTCAGCGTGGGCGACTTGACCCAAACCCTGAACGCCATACCCGAAAGCCGTTGGACCAACCGGATCGGCGAGGGACTTGGCCAGCTTGCACGCGAAGTTGACGGCAAAGCGCTCCCGACCCCTGACGTGATCGAATGGTTTGCTGAATGGTCGAAGGATTCATGGGGCGAGCAGCGTGGCCTCAAACTGTTGACCGCGCACCGCGCGAAGGGCCTCGAATTTGACGATGTCGTGATCATGGACGGTGGCTGGGAACGACCGTCGAAAAACGAAGATCAGGATGCGCCAAGGCGATTGTTCTATGTGGCTATGACGCGTGCGCGGCGCAACTTGATCGTTATGAGTAACGACAATCACGAATATCTCCCCACCGTCTCGCCTTCCGTGGTCACGCGGCATGTGGTGCCTGACCTGGCGACAATCCCCGGCCCACGTCGGTTCTTTCAATCGCCGGAGATGAAGATGGTCGATCTGTCGTTCGCAGGACGCCAGAGTGATCAGCACACTGTTCATACCGCGGTCGCCGAAGCACAGGTTGGTGCGCCAGTCAGGCTCTCCAAAGTTGGGGATCGCTGGCAGATTGAGGATGTTCAAAGACGTGTCCTTGGGCGGATGTCAAAAGCATTCGCGCCACCAGTTGGCACGGAATTTGTCTTTGGCGAGATCGCGGCTATCATAAACTGGCGCAAAGAGGATGCCGATGAGCGTTTTCATCATTTGATGAAACGCGCTAATTGGGAAGTTGTTGTGCCTGAACTGGTCTTCGAAGAGGTCAGGTGTGATGAAAGGGTATCCAGAAGAGATTAGAACGATCAGCAGCGCGGTTAAACGGTTGTTCTCTCCACCTGCGATAACGGGCCGCTTAGGGCCGTTCTTGCCGGACCAGCTTATGCTGCAAATGCGAAGACCTCCGCCCTTCACGTGGTCAGTTTGGGCTGGAAGCAGACCTTCACCGCGCTTCCTGTCACGGTCGGCAGAGCGGACAAACCCGACGTAAGCTAACTGTCATCGAATGACCGGTTCTGAGCGCATAAAGCCGCAGGTTCGCGCGACATGTGCTCCAAGCCTATGGTATTCGTCCACTCGTTCATGCCGGTGGTGAAAAATGACTTAATTCGTCAGATCACGCTCATTCGATGCATCGTACTTTTGTATGTCCATCTTTATTTTACTCTTCCATTTCCCCATCACCTCCGCCATTTCAGGGCGTTGTGTATGGGCGGTTAAGGCATCTTGGCTTTTCCAGCGCTCAACGGTCAGCACGCGCCCAGTGGCTTGGTCATCCAAAGCGATGCTGTAAAAGAGGCATCCTTCAAACTTTTGAGTGTTGGCCACAAAGTCCCGCGTATCGGCGATGAAATTCGCCACTTCGTTTGGGTCCAGATAGATGTGTCCCATTAGGATTAACATATCGATTATTCCAATCTTGTTATATCGAGATAAAAGCATGCTCGGGCGCCCAATTAACTGAACACCCGAGGTTTGCCAGCCCTTGGCCCGTCGCTTTTAGTCGTCGTATGTCACGGTAATCTTGCCAAAATGCGACCCGCTTGCCTGATGCTCAAACGCTTTGCCAAGTTCATCAAACGCAAAGCAGCGGTCGATAACGGGGTGGACGTCCTTGGCCTCAAGAAGCGCAATCATATCCTCTTGCATCTCTTTGCTGCCAACAGCGAAGCCTGACATCCGTTTATGGCCGAGGATCAGAGAAATCACATCAAGCTCGGCAATCGGTGAATCCAGGATACCGATAATGGCGATGTGCCCGCCAATGGCTGTCGCGGCGATGGATTGCTTGAGCGTCTTTCCCGCCCCCATGTCCAAAACGTGGTCAACGCCACCAGAGCGTTCGCCGATGGTTTTCCCCCACTCTTCATCCGTGCGGTAGTTGAAAACCTCATCCGCACCGAGGTCTTTCAAGCGGGCCATTTTCTCCTCGGAAGATGACGTCGCATAGACATATGCACCCATGGCTTTTGCGATCTTCAATGCGAAGAGAGACATGCCACCCGTCCCTTGAACTAAGACGGATTGACCGGCTTGCAGGTTGCCTTCAACGACCAAAGCCCGCCAAGCTGTGAGGGCGGCACAGGGCAAGGTGGCAGCTTCTTCAAAGGTATAGTTGCTTGGCATGCGGGTCAGCGAATTTGCGTCCACACAGGAAAATTCGGTCGCAAACCCGTCAACGGTATCGCCGCTCATGATTTGCGTGTTTTCGCCCGTAGGTTTGCCATCAAGCCAGTTCGGGAAAAACAAGCTCAGAACCCTGTCGCCCTGTTTCCATTGGCTCACGCCATCACCTACGGTAACAACTTCGCCCGCCCCATCGGACATCGGCACACGGCCTTCCTCAACAGGGATACCACCCACGCCAACCATATAATCATGGAAATTGAGCGAGGTTGCGCGCCAACGCACCAGTACTTCTCCGGCATTTGGCTTAGGGGTGTCCTGTTCAACGATCTTCAGGTTTTCGAGGCCGCCGGGCTTGCTGACTTGGTAAGTTTTCATCTGAGTTCACTTTCTGTCGTGTGTTGAAATCCGCCGCACAGAACGGGGATTGAAGTCACTTTAATTTTTCCGTAACTATGGGTACGTAAATTGACTGTCAACAATAAAGTACCCAAGGTTACGAAAATGAATCCTGAGGAAAACACACGCTCTCGCGGTCGCCCTAAGACGCTGGACAGGGAACATGTGTTGCAAACCGCGATGATGAGCTACTGGCAGGAGGGACCCACGGAAGTCCCAATCGGAGAGATTTGCCGCAAAGCCGGTGCGTCAAAGCCGGCAGTGTATCGTGAGTTCGGGAACGATGACGGGTTGAAGAATGCCGTTCTGGATGCGTATCGGGATTTGATGCTGGTCCCGGTCCACAAAGTTCTGGAAAGTGATTTGCCGTTTGATCAAGCGCTTGATGCGTTGATCGACATCATCTGCGAGGATCGCAGCGTGCAGGGTGTTCCCGAGGGTTGTCTTTTTGTGGCGATGCGGATGCAGCAAAGCACGATTGGTGACCTCGCCAGTGCCAAGATTGATGAAGTGCATGATGAAATGATCGGCAAATACAGTGCGTGGATCGAACGCGCAAAATCAAACGGGCAGTTTAGCTGCGATATTCCCACAGAGGTTGCCGCCTATCATCTCTGTACCCAAAGCAATAGCGCGCAGTGGTTGGCAAAAACCGGGCTGTCTCACGATCTTATCAAAGGCATCCTGCATCTGGCCTTTGCGTCGTTGCGTTAAGATCTTTCTCAACATTTGAACCTGATCATCTCTACGAGTATGTGAAATTTACATGAGTTTGACTGATCGCATCAAGAACGCTTTCAACAGCGACACATCATGTGGACTTCAAAAGCTATTGAAACCCGCCGTATGGACTGGCCGCGTCGAGTGAAAAGAAGGCATGAAGCTCAGGCCTGCAATGCGGTCATTCGTGCAATTTGCGGCATCGGTAAGTAAGGGCTCATTCCGGCCTTTGGCCGCATAATGCATGAAAGTCCGGTTTGGGCCGTGAGCTGCATTCAGCAAAAGGGCGGTGAGCCGTTCACGTCAATGTAACAACTTCCAGATCAGCAGTTCTTTTCTTACCCCAGACGACCCATCGATCTGGCTAGGCAGAATTTCGGTATCTGCTTTCGCCCTCGCACCACTCTGTCTTTGGTTCGGAGCGTAGTTCATCACTGGATTGAACCGGCAGCATTTAAAACATAGCCCGAAACAATATATACCACATATTGCTGCCATTTAACACCCACATACCACATATTGATCTCGGGGAAAACTTAGCCTTCCATAGGAAAATCTTAGGTATGTCTTACACCCTCAGTGGGTCCACGCCCCACGCCGCCCGGTCGCGAAATTCTCGCCATAGCCACCGGCGCGGATGTTGGGCTTGCGCTTGTTGGGCAGTTGCACCTGCGCGTCGATGCCGTGATCGCGGGCGTATTCTTCGGCG
Source organism: Sulfitobacter sp. LC.270.F.C4 (assembly GCF_032922545.1). Taxonomy (NCBI): domain Bacteria; kingdom Pseudomonadati; phylum Pseudomonadota; class Alphaproteobacteria; order Rhodobacterales; family Roseobacteraceae; genus Sulfitobacter; species Sulfitobacter sp. LC.270.F.C4. The sequence continues at coordinate 3,437,262 of NZ_CP136692.1, forward strand.
GCTTCGCGGGTGTCGAACTGCAAGCGCACTTGGCTCTGCGTATCATCGGACGAGGTCCAGCCCATCAGCGGATCAACGCTGCGCGCTTCCGCGGGCGAAAACTCAAGCAACCAAACACGGGTCTTGGCCGTGCCGGAGGACATCGCTGTACGGGCGGGTTGGTAGATACGTGTGCGCATTTCGGGACTCTCGCTTCAGGAACCTCGGGCTTTATCTAATATTCCGTGCCAAGGGGCAAGGGAATGCAGGATCGTGCAAATAAACCCTACCATGCTGCGGTGCAGAGACTACATGATGGCTACCTCATTGGAGTGCACGATATGACCCCCTTTACCTTCTTTGCGTTACAAAGCCAGTTTGCCGCCTTGGCGGTCGAAACCCAGATCGTGATGTCCCTGCGCCTTTTGGCCATGGCCGGTGCGCTGCCCGCGCGTCCCGGTGAAAATAACCGCATGGTCGCCGAGAAAGGCCCCGCCATGGTTAAAGCCTTCAGCGCCGGGACGCAGGCAATGATGCTGGGCAAAAGCCCCGATCAGGTCATGAACGCCTCGCTCGCGCCCCTTGCCCGCAAGGTGCGACAGAATCGTAAACGATTGATGAAGTAGCGGCAAAAGCGCCCTTCGCGGCCCCCTGCCCCTTGAACCCCGCGTGAAAGAGGGCACCTATGGGAAGCTTGACGAAGGATACCCGCGATGCCCTATGCCCATTCCGACAAATCCGAGGGGATGCCGATGCTGGCAAACCCCGCGCCAGACGTGCGCAGCCGCCCCAAGCTGGAGGGCGGCCATAAGTTCAAGCTGGTGACCGAGTTCGCTCCGGCGGGCGACCAGCCCACCGCGATCAAGGAATTGACCGAAGGGGTGAACTCGGGCGAGCGCGATCAGGTGCTTCTGGGCGCGACCGGCACGGGCAAGACTTTCACCATGGCCAAGGTGATCGAGGAAACGCAGCGCCCAGCGATCATCCTTGCGCCCAACAAGACGCTGGCGGCGCAGCTTTACGGCGAATTCAAGGGCTTCTTCCCCGACAACGCGGTGGAATATTTCGTCTCATACTACGACTACTACCAGCCCGAAGCCTATGTCGCGCGGTCCGATACCTTCATTGAGAAGGAAAGCCAGATCAACGAACAGATCGACCGGATGCGCCACTCCGCCACCCGCGCGCTGTTGGAGCGTGACGACGTGATCATCGTGGCCTCGGTTTCCTGCATCTACGGCATCGGTAGCGTCGAGACCTACGGCGCGATGACGCAAGACTTGAAAGCGGGCGGCATGTACGACCAGCGCAAGGTGATCGCCGATCTGGTGGCGCAGCAGTACAAGCGCAACGATGCAGCATTCCAGCGCGGCTCTTTCCGCGTGCGCGGCGACAGCCTTGAAATCTTCCCCGCTCACCTTGATGACCGCGCATGGCGGCTCAGCTTCTTCGGCGAGGAATTGGAAAGCATCACCGAATTCGACCCGCTGACGGGCGAGAAGACGGACACGTTCGACCAGATCCGCGTCTACGCCAACAGCCACTACGTCACGCCGAAACCGACGATGTCCCAAGCTATCATCGGCATCAAGAAAGAGTTGCGCACCCGGCTCGACCAACTGGTCGCCGATGGCAAACTGCTGGAAGCGCAGCGGCTGGAACAGCGCACCAATTTCGACATTGAGATGCTAGAGGCCACCGGCGTCTGCAACGGGATCGAGAACTATTCGCGCTATCTGACGGGCCGCGCACCGGGTGAGCCGCCCCCCACCCTCTTCGAATTCATCCCCGACAGCGCCATCGTCTTTGCCGATGAAAGCCACGTCTCGGTCCCGCAGATCGGCGGCATGTACAAAGGCGACTATCGGCGCAAATTCACGCTGGCCGAACACGGCTTCCGTCTGCCGTCCTGTATGGACAACCGCCCGTTGAAGTTCGAGGAATGGGACGCCATGCGCCCCCAGTCGGTCTTTGTGTCGGCCACGCCCGCGGCATGGGAGATTGAGCAGACTGGCGGTGTTTTCACCGAACAGGTGATCCGCCCCACCGGCCTGCTGGACCCCCAAGTCGAGATCCGGCCCGTCGAGATGCAGGTCGATGACCTACTGGATGAGGTCCGCAAAGTCGCCGCCGATGGCTACCGCACACTCTGCACCGTGCTGACCAAACGCATGGCCGAAGACCTCACCGAATACATGCACGAACAGGGCATCCGCGTGCGCTACATGCACTCCGACATCGACACGATCGAGCGGATCGAAATCCTGCGCGATCTGCGGCTCGGGGCTTTTGATGTGCTGATCGGGATCAACCTGCTGCGTGAGGGGCTCGACATTCCCGAATGTGGGCTGGTGGCCATTCTAGATGCCGACAAAGAAGGCTTCCTGCGCTCGGAAACCTCATTGATTCAGACCATTGGCCGCGCCGCGCGAAACGCCGAAGGCCGGGTCATCATGTATGCCGACCGCATCACCGGTTCGATGGAACGCGCCATGGGCGAGACTGAGCGCCGCCGCGTCAAGCAGATCGCCTATAACGAAGAACACGGCATCACCCCCGCGACGGTCAAGAAGAACGTCGAAGACATCCTTGCCGGGCTCTACAAAGGCGATGTGGACATGAACCGCGTCACCGCCAAAGTCGACAACCCGTTGGCAGGCGGCAATTTGCAAACCGTGCTCGACGGGCTGCGCACCGACATGCGCAAAGCGGCCGAGAACCTTGAGTTCGAAGAGGCCGCAAGGCTGCGCGATGAGGTCAAACGGCTTGAGGCGGTCGATTTGGCCGTGGCCGATGACCCGATGGCTCGGCAGCAGGCGGTGGACCGCGCCGTCGATGCTGCCCAGCAGGCCTCGGGGCGCAGCACCTCTGGCCGCGGCGGGATGCGCGGCGGCAACGTCAAGCGCCGCAAACGGTAACGCGTAAGGGCCGCCCCATGGGGTGGCCCTTACGCACGATCAGAATGTCAGAGCGGCGAGGCTACCGTCGAAGTGCCGCCACTAAGGCCAGCACCAGCGCCGCGCCAATCGCCGCCACGACCAGCAGCAAAAGCAAGCCCCCCGCCGCCACCACCGTGACGCCAAGCGCGGCAAGGATAAAGGGCAGCGCCACGGCGCCCACAACCCCCAGAATGAGGTACAGAATTCGGTGCCGGCCTGCCACGGCGCCAGCAATCGCCCCAGCAGCAAGCCCGACGACCACAAGCGCGATCAGCGCCACCGCGCCAAGCGTATCAAGAAAGGCTTCCATCAAACGGATCTCCTACATCAGATGAATGGTACGAATGGCACGCCGCACCCCGCGAGGGTAAGCAGCAGGCTAAAAGCGATCAATCGGCGCATCGAGAATTCCCTTTTCAGTCACGGCCAAACCGGCCGTCCCGGCATGAGACCCGATCCGCGCCGCGAAAACAATGGGCTGCGCTGAATATCGCCCCCACAAAAAAGGGAGGCGATACCGCCTCCCCCTTGTCAGTCGGGAATACCGATCAAAGCCAGTAGTAGGGCACGCCGTAGTGGTCAAACGTGCGCTCTTGCCATGCGCGGTCGCTGTGCCACTGTTCGGTTCGTTCCGGCGCACCTTTGACCGTGGCCTCGTCGATGTTTGTCCTGAAACCATCGCGGGCCGGATCATAGTCCAGCGCGTTCCAAGGCACGGGGTAATGCTCTTCTCCGATGCCGAGAAAGCCGCCGAAACCCATCACGGCATAGGCAACCTTGCCGGATTTCTTGTCGATCATCAGGTGGTCGATATGGCCGATTTCGGTCCCATCCGCGCTGAAAACGGCGGTGCCGTTCACATTGTCCGAAGAAACCAGCGATGCGGGTGCTGTCGTGTCAGTCATGGCTTGTTCCTCTCATGATTGCTGTAATGACAAAACCCAAGGCAGACGGCGCCGGTTCCCGTCATGCGGGCGGGCTGGCAAAGATCGGCTCACTTCTGCGCGGCGCGGCTTGGGAACTATTTGGCCCTCGCTTAAGTTGATGATTCAATAGAAACACACGCATTCGAGAGGGATCATACAATGGAATATGGACTTTTAGGGCTCATCGTCCTCATCGCCGACATCTACGCCATCTATCAGGTCATCACCTCAAACGCCTCGGGCGCTGCCAAAATCGCTTGGGTGTTGGGCATCATCATCCTGCCTGTACTCGGCTTCATCGTCTGGCTGATCGCAGGCCCACGTGGCAACAAAGCCCACGTGTAACAGCCCTGACATAGACGACCCCGAAACCCGGTGCCCATGGCGCCGGGTTTTTACGTTCGACCGTCCGAGGCAACGATTTGTTAACCGCTATTAACCAAGATCGCCGCAGGAGCCTGCCATGCGATCTGCCTTTTGCCTTACCCTGCTGGCCTGCCAGCTAAGCCCCGCCGCCGCCCCAGCCGGACCATGGCTGCGCGAAGAGGGCACGACTTTTATCTCAAGCTCCTTCTCGGCGACCTACTTCTACGACCTTAGCCAAAGCACCTATATCGAATACGGGCTGCGCGAGACCCTGACCCTCGGCTTCGACCTGAACACCGCCCAAAGCCGCTTTGGCCAACAAAGCGGCCATGCCACCGTGTTCCTGCGGTTTCCCTTGGGAGAGCCGACCGAAATGGGGCGTTGGGCCTATGACATCGGCGCCGGAGCAAGCTGGTCGGGGGATCAGATCTCTCCCCACCTCAGGGCGGGGCTGTCTTGGGGCCGCGGCTTCACCTTGGGCGCGCGAAACGGCTGGCTGACCGTCGATACTTCGGCAAGGTGGGAGTTTGGGTTTTCGCAAGAGGTCATCAAGATCGACAGCACCGCCGGGCTGGACTTCACTCCGGTGACCACCGGAATGGCGCAGGTCTTTCTGACCTACACCGGTGGCGAAACCTACGCCAAATTCGCGCCGTCCATCGTCCTGTCGCCCAGCTTCAGCAAGTACCGCCTGCAATTGGGCAGCGAAATTCCAATCGACGCGCCCGAAAATACCGCCCTCACCCTCAGCCTCTGGCGGGAGTTCTGACAAAAAAGGCCCCGCCGATCTCCGGCAGGGCCCTTCAGTGGTTCAGCAAGCCGCCGGGATCAGCGGTTGTCCATCCGCACCATCACAGAGACCTTCCCCTTCACCGGCGTCGGCCAGACCACATGAAGCTGATCTCGGTCCGGCCCTTCGGCATGTGTCACGTAAGGCATATCAAACTGCGCCACGTTGTTGCTGTTGCGGATCGCACCGTGAGCCACCACCGCATCGCTGTTCAGCGCCTGCCCCTCGAAAGGCAAATGGCCCGCCGTATCGATCACCCAAGTCTCTGACGGCGTGGACTGCGTGAACTCAATCTCGGCCATATTCTCCACCTGCGTGGTCACCGCATGGAAAGAATTGCCCTTCATCACCACGTTCTTGCAGCGCGACAGATCAAGGTCGGCAAAGGTCGTATCCACCCGCTCCGCCCGGTCGATGCTGCCGTTCAGGCTGCGGAAACGGTTGCCGGTGATCGCCACCCCGCTCAGGAAATGCCCCGCGCCATGCGGTTTTACCACGATATAGCTGAACCAAGGCGCCACCTCCCCCGACAGAAAGATATTGTCGCTGATGCTGAGCGCACTGAACGAATAGCCCGAAGTGAAGGCGGGGGTCGGGTCCTGCTCATTCGTCCATTCGATAAAGCAGTTGTCGACGTAATTGCCCGTCACCACCGCGCTGGTATGCGCCGAGGCAAGGATGAGCCCCGCCGAGCGCACACCGTTGTCGACCTCATCCCCTTGAAAGAAGTGATTGCCCGTCACGATGCTGTTGCCCCCCGCCAGCAGCGCGAAATGGCGGAACTTGGTGGCGCGGCAGTCGCGCAGCTTCACGTCGTTGGCGTTGGTGTTGAGCGCGATAGAGGTCCGGTTCGGCACCGTCAGCGCATCCTCCGCCGACAGGAACTGGCAGCGGTCGATCAACATGCCCTGACAGCCCCCGCCGATCGACGTGACACCGCGGTCCTTGGGGCGGCTGACAAAACAATCGCGCAGGTGAAAGATCAGCCCCGCAGGCGCAAGGTTGATCGCGCTACAGCGGTTGTTGCACTGGAATTCGATGTCGGCCATCACGAACTTCGACAGCGAGGCAAAACCGCTGAAATCCACCATGTGTTGGAACTTGCGGAAGGTGAAATTCTGCGTCCCCTCCGCATCGTAGAGCGGCGCATTAAGGGTGATCTCCTGCGTGGCGACGTTTTTGGAGCGCACATAGATCTCGCGCCCCACCCCAGTGCCTTCAACCAGCGCGCCGACGAGGATATTGGCGATATTGGTCACATTGGTCAGCTTGCGGCTATCCGAGGCGGCATAGCGCGCCTGAGAGGTCACCACCACCGTGTCCCAATTGCTGCTCGACGCCGCCTCAAGCTGGCCATTTCGGATCACCCGACGCGTGGCATAGCTGGTCTTGTCCGGCACCGCCGCCTGCATATCCAGCGGTCCGGTCACATTCACCTTGCGCCCGCCCATGTCGAGAGAGTCGTGATCCGCGTTGTTCAGAAGTGCCTGAAACGCTTTGAGAAAAGCGGTTTCTTCGTTTTCGAAGGCTTCGATATAGCTGGGCAGGTCAAAGTTGCGGCGCAGCAGCAGAACGGCCCCCACCGGCATGGTGACATGGCCCTCAAACTTGACCGCCGTGTCAAAGGTGACATCCCCGTTCAGCAGATAATTCCCCGCAGGCACCAAGACCGTGCGCCCGTCGGCGGCGGCATTGGCGGCCTCAAAGGCGGCTGTGTCATCGCTCACCCCATTGCCCACCGCACCAAAGTCGCGCACATCAACCTGCGCCAGCATGTCCCGCAGGAAAACAGAAGTGACATCTTCGATCTCGATATCGTCGATCCGAACCACGCCACCGGTCGGCCCGGTCAGGTCCAGCCCAAAATGGCCGTAGACGGCCCCGGTGCCCCAAACCATGTCGACGCCGCCCCGGTCGCCGCTGCCGATGATCGCGCTCACCTCGACCACCTCGCCATAGGTCGTCAGCGTCTCCGCCGGGCCAGCTTCCGTCACGCCGCTCACCCGGCCCCCGCCCGATTGCGCCGGGTATCCCGCGATCCGCACCGTTGGCAGATTGCCGCTGACCGCCTTCACCCGCGCCGTCACCCGCAGATAACACCCCGGCAGCAGCGTGGTTTGCCCCATGTATCGCAATTGTTGGGTACTTTGGGTCTTCAGCAGCTCCAGCGCCCCGCCGAAATCCTGATCTGCCGGGACAAAGGCCGCATTGGCCGCGTTCTCATAGGTGTCTGACCCCGGCGTGCCATCGCCGCTTGACCAGACATCCAGACCCGCCGCAAAGGGTGCCGGCATCAGCACCACTCCGTCGGTAATCGCCTTGTTCATCGCTTTTCCTTTCCCCGGTCCGCACCTCCCACCGGGGCGCGCCGCTCAACTACTCTGGCTCGGACAGGCCGAACCGCGAGGTCAGGGAAGTATCAACGATGTGTTAATCGCCGCTTGGCCCGCCGTGCGGGCACCGCGCAACAGCGCTCAGACGTTGGCCCCCGGCGCGTCGAGGATCTGCACCCCTCCGATGCGCCAGCCTGCGTCCGTCTGCTCCATCAGATAGCCCAGCAAATGGGTAAACCCCTTGGGGTCGACAACCTGCACCACCTGATAAAAGCGCGACCCATCCGCGCGACGGTCCAGAAACCGCACCTCGGCAGGGTTCTGCACCATGGGATACCCGTTGCTTACCATGCTGCGAAAGTTCTCGGGGGTCTGGAAAAAGCGCTGCAAATTCGGCGTGGCGAATTCGAGGGCAGCGGCAAAGTCATCCGCGCGAAAGGCGTCGAATTGGCTGTTGATCGTCTCTTCGATCTCGGCCTGCTGCGCCATAGCGCCAAAGCTCAGGAGGGCCGACAGCACCAGCCCTCCGAAAAATGTGAACATCCCTTTACGCATCGCCTTTCCCCCTTTGCCCATATTGAATGATCTAAGTCACGCAAGGGCAGAGGCAAAAGTTTCACGTGTTGGTCAGCTTGCCTTCCAGTGCGGCGTCGATCAGTGCCACGGTCTCATCCACGCCGTAAAGCGCGATAAACCCACCAAATCGCGGCCCTTGGCTGGCCCCCAGCAGCACTTCGTAAAGCGCCGTGAACCAGTCGCGCAGCGGGTCGAAACGCTCTTTGCCGACGGCAAAAACCATGCTCTGCAACGCCTCGGCATCCAGACCACCGTCCCAAACCTTCAGCCGCTCGCGCAGGTCTTCCAGCGCTTCGCGCTCCAGATCGCTCGGCGCGCGGAACACTTTGGTCGGTTTGACGAAGTCATTGAAATAGCGCACCGCATGGCCCGCCGCCTGATCCATTCCGGGGTTGTTTTCCGGCGTGGCCTCAGGCGCATAGCGCTGGATAAAGCCCCAAAGCTGCGACTTGTCCTCGGCGCTCGACACGCTCGCAAGGTTCAGCAGCATCGAGAAGGGCACCACCATATCCGACTGGGGCACATCGCCGCCGTGGATATGCCAAACCGGGTTGTTGAGCCGCGCCTTGGTGTCCTGTGTTTCATAGGCCCGCAGCTGCTGGTGGTATTCGTCCACCGCCTTGGGGATCACGTCGAAATACATGCGTTTGGCCGTTTTGGGCTTTTGGAACATGAAATACGACAGGCTCTCAGTGCTGGCATAGGTCAGCCACTGGTCGATCGAAATGCCGTTGCCCGAGGACTTGGAAATCTTCTGACCGTTCTCATCAAGGAACAGCTCATAGCTGAAATGCTCGGGCTTTTTGCCGCCGAGGATCTCACAGATACGGTCATAGATCGCGGTATTGGTCGCGTGTTCTTTGCCGTACATCTCAAAGTCGACATCCAGAGCGGCCCAACGCGCGCCGAAATCGGGCTTCCATTGCAGCTTCACGTTGCCGCCTGTCACCGGCAGGGTCATCTCGGTGCCGTCCTCGTCGTCGAAGGTGATCGTGCCGTCCTTGGCGTTGACCTCTTTCATCGGCACATAAAGCACGCGGCCCGTCTCGGGGTGGATCGGCAGAAAGATCGAATAGGTCTGACGACGCTCCTCGCGCAGCGACTTCAGCATCACCGCCATGATCTCATCGTATTTCTCGCAGGCGCGCAGCAGCACCTCATCGAATTGACCAGAACGATAGAACTCGCGCGCGGAATAAAAGTCATACTCGAACCCAAAGGTATCGAGGAACCGGCGCAGCATGGCGTTGTTGTGGTGGCCAAAGCTCTCATGCGTGCCGAAGGGGTCCGGCACCACGGTCAATGGCTTGTGCATATGCTCTTTCAGCATGTCCTGCTGCGGCACGTTGCCCGGCACCTTGCGCATGCCGTCCAGATCGTCCGAGAAGCACACCAGCTTGGTGGGAATATCGCTGATCTCTTCAAAGGCGCGCTTGATCATCGTGGTGCGCAGGACCTCGCCAAAGGTCCCGATATGCGGCAAGCCGGAAGGGCCATAGCCCGTCTCGAACAGCACATAGCCCTTCTCTGGCGGTTTCTTGGCGTAACGTTTGAGCACCCGGCGCGCTTCTTCAAAGGGCCATGCTTTGCTGCTGAGTGCCGCGTCTCGGGTCTCGGACATGTTAGATCATCCATCTTTTGGCGCCCCTGCGCCCAATGCGCACGGGGTCGCCCGTTCCTATTGCTTCGCACCCTGAGGGTCAATATTCTGCGCTGCAACATACCTGTTCAAAGGATTTCCCGATGCCCGACACATCTTCCCTCTCGCTCAGCGCCCAAGATAGCCTTGTCGCGCTGATGATCGCGGTCTCGGCCTCGGACGAAGACATTCGCACCGCCGAACTGGTCAAAATCGAATCCGCGCTGAACCTGCTGCCAGTGTTCTCGGGCTACGACAACGACCGCGTCGCGACGATCAGCAAGACGGTCTTTGACCTGTTTGAACAAGAAGACGGGCTGGATGCCCTCTTTGGCCTGATCCGCGAAGCGCTGCCCGAACGCCTGCATGAAACGGCCTATGCGCTGGCCTGCGACGTGGCCGCCGCCGATGGCACACTCGACGAAGCCGAACTGCGCCTGCTCGAAGAGATCCGCTATGAGCTCAACATCGACCGGCTCCACGCCGCCGCGATTGAGCGCGGCGCGCGGGCGCGGCATCTGACCTGAGCGCGGGTTAGGACTCTTCCAGCACGGCTTCCGGCTCGGCCCCACCCTCGGCGTCAGCTTCGGGGGTAGTTTGCGGTTCGGGCGCGGCTGTGGCTTCTGGCTCGGGTTTCACGGCCACGTTATACAATAGCCCCCACCGCTCCAGCAGTCCGCGCTGCACACGTTTGGCCCGCCCGTTCCAAGTACGCGCCCCCGGCGGACGCTCCCGCTCCGCACGTGTGATCTTGGCCCGTTCATCGGTATTCGCGGTCAGGATCGCAAAGGCCAGCACCCGATCTTCGGGCGTGGTCAAAAACCCGGCCAGCGCCGAGACAAAGTTCAGCGTCCCGGTTTTCGCGTCGATCTTGATCGGATTGTTCCGCTCTGGACGGCCCCGATCATCGCGCAGATAGACCGGCTTCAGAATAGGCCGCAGCCCGGTGCCGTGAATGCGCGCCAGCCCCCCGGCCATGTCATGCACGGTCATCTTGCTGTCATCGCCAAGGCCCGAGTGGTCGATCATCGCCGGGTTTTCCATGCCCAGTTCCTCGACCGCCCATTTGTTCATCTCGGCGGCAGAGGCACGCAGGCTGGGCACCGTTCCCAGCCGTTTGGCGCTGGCGGCCAAGCCGACCATCTCTGCCGTGAGGTTAGTGGAATATTCCAGCATGTCCTTCAGGATCGGCCGCAACTCGGCGCTGCGATGGGTCACGAGGGTCTCCCCTTCGGGCAGCGCTTCGGCCAGTTCCGCATCGCCCAGCTTGATGCCGTGGCTGCGGGCAATCGTCGCGAAAATATCACCCGCATAGACGCCGGGCCGCCGGATCGGCAGCCAACGCGCGCCGCCCGAGCCCAAGGCGCTCTTTGCCACGGTCCAGACATCGCGGTCGGGTTTGTTCTCATAGGTGTAAACCGGCCCGCTTCGATCGACGACTTCCATCGTGGCGGCGCGCACAGCAGGCGCATAACGCCCCGCGCGGCCCTCCATCGTCACGTCATAACCACCGCCACTGCGTTTCCATTCGAAATGCACCCGGTTGTAATTCAGCGCGATGCCCGAAACGCCGGGGTTATAGCCCACATGGTCGGGCTGTTCGGGGTCAATCGCAAAGGTCGCGGGAAATGCGCCCTCATAGACCTTGAACGTGCCCTTTACGCCAATGATGCCCGCCTCTTTCAACTCTTCGGCCATCTGGCCCAGATCGTCGCTGTCGAGTGTCGGGTCACCCCCGCCAACGAGGATCAGATCGCCCTGCACCTCGCCATTGACCACCCCCCCGGTCGCCAGCAACCGCGTCTCGAAAACGTGATCGGGCCCCAGTTGATCCAGCGCATAAAGCGCGGTGATCGCCTTGATGCTGCTGGCCGGCGGAATGCCATCGGTGGCGTTGGACGCCTCCAGCCAGACGCCGCTTTCGACATCGACCACGGCAAAGGCTACCGTGCCGCTGATCCCGCTGTCTGCGATGATCTCGGAAACGTTAGGAATGGCCTGTTTATACAGGTCGTCATCACGCCCCATGGGGCGCAACGAAGTGGTCGGGAACTCGGCCCAAGCAGAGGCCGCCACCATCGCAGCGGCAGCCGTTCCAAGGAAAATGCGTCGTGTAAAACTCTGGCTCATGGGCTTGATATAAACCCCATGCGGCGTTCGGCCACAACCTGTCTGACAACAGGGGGCCTTTCGCGGTTGCACAAAACCGCCGACCTGCTACCCCGACATCATGCAACGCGCTATTCCGATCATGTTTATCGCCATGTCACTGATCCCCGCAGGGGACAGCGCGGGCAAGATTTTGACCTCGGGGATGGGCGTGGCACCGGTTTTTGTGGCGTGGTCGCGCTTTGCCATCGGCGCGCTGATGGTGCTGCCGTTCCTGCCGCGTGGCACTTGGGGCCTGATGCGCGACTGGCGGCTCTGGCTGCGCGCCGCCACGCTGGCGTTGGGCATCACCTGCATTCAAACCGCGCTCCAGACAGAGGCGATTGCCAATGTCTTTGCCGCCTTCTTTATCGGGCCGATGGTCAGCTACCTTTTGGCCGCGATTTTCCTGCGCGAACGCATCAGCCTGCTGCGCAGCGCTTTGATCCTGCTGGGCTTTTGCGGTGTGCTGCTGGTGGTGCGTCCGGGGCTGGGCGGCGGCACCGGCGGGCCGGGGCTGCTGTTCGCCGTGGCCGCGGGGCTGTTCTACGGGGTTTTCCTGACCATGTCGCGCTGGCTTTCTGATCTGGCACCGCCCCTTGCGCTGACCTTCACCCAACTGGCGATGAGCGCGGTGATGCTGCTGCCCTTGGGCCTGATGAACCTGCCCCAAGCCACCCTGCCCGTCGCCGGATTGGCGACCGCAAGCGCGCTGTTTTCGATGTTGGGCAATCTGCTGCTGCTCTACGCCTATCGCCGCGCGCCCGCGACGCGGCTGGCACCTTTGGTCTATTTCCAACTGATCGCGGCGGTGCTGCTGGGGCTCTTCCTGTTTAGCACCCTGCCCGATGCGCTGACATGGGCGGGGCTTGCCGTCATCATCACCGCTGGCATCACCTCGGCCCGGCTACGCTGAGCGCCAGCCCCCGGCAGCGCGCAGCGCGGTGGATGAGACATCGACCATCGGCACATTCACGAAACACCACGCAGGCGCCGTGGCATGGCCCAAAAGCTGGCTGTTACGCCCCGCGATCCGGTAAGGCGCATAAAGCGCCGCCGCCCGGCTCATCCGGGCCGAGATACGTTGCCCGGGCCGGGCCAGCACGCCCACCGGCACCGTCTCCATGATTTGCCGCCAATCTTGCCACAGATGAAACTGCGCAAGGTTATCGGCCCCCATCAACCAGACAAAGCGCACGCCGGGGTAGTGCCGCCGCAGCGCCGCCAGCGTCTGAGCCGTGTAGCGGGTGCCAAGCTGCGCCTCGATATCGGTGATCTCAACGCGCGGGTGATCCATCACCGCCCGCGCCCGCGCTTTGCGCTGCGCCATGGGCGCTGGCCCGTGGTCTTTCAGCGGGTTGCCGGGGCTGAGCAGCCACCACACGCGGTCCAGCCCGAACCGTTTCAATGCCTCGCGGGTGATATGTGCATGCCCCTCATGCGCCGGGTCAAACGACCCGCCTAGCAGGCCGATGACCTGCCCACTTGTGGCGAATGGCATGGTATTACGCAAGAAAATGGCCCCCGATCGGAAATCAGGGGCCAAAGGAGGGGCATTGCTGCCCTTTGTCAATGCAAGGCGCTTACTTGTGCTTCACGATCTCGCCCGAACGCAGCCGCGTGACATAGCTGTTCAACTCACGCTTCACGATCGGCATCAGGAAATAGAGCGCGATGATGTTCACGATCGCCATAGAAAAGAGCATCGCATCGCTAAAGTCGATCACCGGCCCAAGGCTCGCCGCCGCGCCGATTACGATGAAGACGCAGAAGATCACCTTGAAGACGAGCTCCTTCACCGCTCCCTCGCCGAACAGATAGGTCCAAGCCTTGAGGCCATAGTAAGACCAGCTGATCATGGTCGAGAAGGCAAAGAGTACCACCGCAACCATCAGCAGTACCGGGAACCACGAGAAGGCCCGCGCATAGGCAGCCGAGGTCAGCGCCACGCCGCTCACTTCACCCTCGGTCGCGATCCGGCCCGCCTCGGCGTTCCAGATGTAGAGCCCGGTTTCGGGGTCTTGGTTGAGCACGCCGCTGATCACGATGACCAAAGCCGTCATGGTACAGATCACCACCGTGTCGATGAACGGCTCCAACAGCGCGACGTAGCCCTCGGTCACCGGCTCTTTGGTACGCACCGCGGAGTGGGCGATGGCCGCCGAGCCGATGCCCGCTTCGTTGGAGAAGGCCGCCCGACGGAAGCCTTGGATCAACGCCCCAGTAAAGCCGCCGACAACGCCCAGACCGGTAAAGGCGCCCATGAAAATCTGGCCAAAGGCCCAGCCGATCATGTCCCAGTTGATGATGAGGATCAGCACCGACACCAGCACATAGAAGACACCCATGAAGGGCACGATCTTTTCCGTCACCCGCGCGATGGATTTCAGACCGCCCGCGATCACGGCAAAGGTCACACCGGCAAGGATCACACCGGTAATCCAGCCCGGATAGTCCCCCAAAACACCTGCAAGCTGCGCATGGGCTTGGTTGGCTTGGAACATGTTGCCCCCGCCTAGCGCGCCCAGAATGGTGAAGATCGAGAACAGCACCGCCATGAAGCCACCCAGCGGCAAGCCGCGCTCGGAAAAGCCTTTGACGATATAATACATCGGCCCGCCCGAGACATGGCCGTCGGGGAATTCATTGCGGTATTTCACGCCCAGCGTACATTCGGTGAACTTGGTCGCCATGCCGAACAGGCCCGCAACCACCATCCAGAATGTCGCGCCCGGCCCGCCGATGCTGACAGCCACAGCCACGCCTGCGATGTTGCCCAGACCCACGGTGCCCGACAGCGCGGTTGCAAGCGCCTGAAAGTGGCTGACCTCGCCCGCGTCATCCGGATCAGAGTAATCGCCCCGCACCAGTTGGATCGAATGCCAAAACCCTTTGACCTGAATGGCCCCGAAATAGACGGTGAAGACCACCGCACCCACGACCAGCCACAGCGCGATCCATGAGAAATTCGTGCCCGGCAGCGGGGCGAAGATGAAGGAGACATACCAACCGGTGTAATCTGCGAAAATCTGGTTGATACGCTCGTCGAAGCCGACAGCCTCTTGCGCGGCGGCAAAGCTCGGCAGCAATGACGCAAATACCGCCATCACATAGGTAAATAGCTTATTCATGGCTTATCCTTTCAGGGAATGATCGTGACAGGCACGCTGGAGCCCGCGACCAACCGGCCCGTCACCCCGCCAAAGAGCCGCTTGAGCCCGCGCTCACCGACCCGACCGACAACAATCTGAAGCGCACCGCGCTTCTTGGCGACACCTTCAAGGATATCGGCCACATCACCGTGCCGAACGATCCCTTCGACCTCCACGCCCGAGGCTTTGGCCTCTGCCACCGCCGGATCAAGCACCACGTCATGCGCGCGCTGCAACTCCTGCTCGCGCCGCATGTGGCGCTGCTCGTTCTCTTCCTTGGTCTGAAAAGTGAAAGGCGACCATTCGATCACGAAGCAAACCGTGATCGAACAATCCCCGATCTGTTTGGCCTGAGCCTGAGCGAAGGCCAAAGCACGCGCGCCGGCTTCCGATCCGTCCAGACCCACAACGATTGTGGATTTTGACATGAGTATTTCCCTGTTTTTATGACTGCCAGTTGATGCCCCCCGAAGGGAAAGCACCGCTTGCAGCCTGCCTACTCCACGATGGCCGGAAATCGCCGCCCAATCGTAGATTGAATAAATCCTAGCGCGAAAACCGCAGAAAAGTCGACCAGATTTCACTTTTCGACTGCACGGACCGCCTGCCAAACCGTTGTAAAACCATCCAATAGCCCGCCTCGCCCGTCTTGACCAAGCGGCGTGCGGCACATCGCACAAGCCATCAGCGGGCCACGGCCCTGCGATGGATAGAGTGTTTGATCTTGCCCTGCCCGGGCGATATTGCACTGCAAACCCCAAATCGCGTTTCGAGGATTCTCCAAATGGCTGCCTATCAATACGTCTATCACATGTCCGGCGTCTCCAAGACCTACCCCGGGGGCAAGAAGACATTCGAAAACATCCACCTGAACTTCCTGCCCGGCGTGAAGATCGGTGTCGTCGGCGTCAACGGCGCGGGTAAATCCACCCTGCTCAAGATCATGGCCGGGCTCGACAAGGATTTCACCGGCGAAGCATGGGCCGCCGAGGGCGCCAAGGTCGGCTACCTGCCGCAGGAACCCAAGCTCGACCCGACCAAGACCGTGCGCGAGAACGTCATGGAGGGCGTGGCCGGGAAAAAGGCCATTTTGGATCGCTACAATGAACTGGCGATGAACTACAACGACGAGACCGCTGAAGAGATGGCCAAGCTGCAAGACGACATCGACGCCCAAGACCTTTGGGATCTCGACAGCCAGATCGACGTATCGATGGAAGCGCTGCGCTGTCCGCCCGATGACGCGATGCCCGAAAACCTCTCGGGCGGTGAAGCGCGCCGCGTGGCGCTGTGCAAACTGCTGCTCGAAGCGCCCGACATGCTACTCTTGGACGAACCGACCAACCACCTTGACGCGGAAACCATCGCGTGGCTGCAACAGCACTTGATCGACTACAAAGGCACGATCCTTGCCGTCACCCACGACCGTTATTTCCTTGATGACATCACCAGCTGGATCCTCGAATTGGACCGTGGCCGCGGCATCCCTTACGAGGGCAACTATTCCGATTGGCTGGAGCAGAAAGCCAAGCGCCTGAGCCAAGAGGCCCGCGAAGACAAATCAAAGCAAAAAACGCTTGAGCGCGAACTTGAATGGATGCGCCAAGGTGCCAAGGCCCGTCAGGCCAAATCCAAAGCCCGGATCGCGGCCTATAACGAGATGGCCGAAACCTCCGAGCGCGAAAAACTCAGCCGCGCCCAGATCGTCATCCCCAACGGCCCGCGCCTTGGCAACAAGGTGATCGAGGTCGAAGGCCTGAAAAAGCACATGGGCGACAAGCAGCTGATTGATGGGCTGAATTTCAGCCTACCGCCCGGCGGTATCGTCGGTGTGATCGGCCCCAACGGCGCGGGTAAATCGACGCTATTCAAAATGCTCACCGGGCATGAAACACCGGACGAAGGCACCATCGAATACGGCGACACGGTTGATCTGTCCTATGTTGACCAGTCCCGCGATGACCTGAACCATGATGACACCGTCTGGCAGGCGATCACCGGCGGCGCCGAGATCATCAAGCTGGGTGATGCCGAGGTAAACAGCCGCGCCTATTGCTCGTCCTTCAACTTCAAGGGCGGCGACCAGCAGAAGAAAGTCGGCCTGCTGTCGGGTGGTGAACGCAACCGCGTACACATGGCGCGTCTGCTCAAAGAAGGCGGCAACGTGCTGCTGCTCGATGAACCGACCAACGATCTCGATGTCGAAACCCTCCGCGCGCTCGAAGACGCGCTGGTCGATTTCGCGGGCTGCGCCGTGGTCATCTCGCACGACCGTTTTTTCCTCGATCGTATCTGTACCCACATCCTTGCCTTTGAAGGCGAAGCGCATGTGGAATGGTTCGAAGGCAACTTCGAAGATTACGAAGAAGACAAGAAGCGCCGTCTGGGTGCCGATGCGCTTGAGCCGAAGCGCCTGAAGCACAAGAAATTCGCGCGGTAAGCATAGCGGATTAGCGATTTGGAGGGCGTCGGATTTCCGGCGCCCTTTTCTTTTGCACAGCGCAGCATCGGTCCCGCCCGGAGACACGCCGGGCATCGCCTGAACGCGAAACGCCCGCCCCACCTCACGGCAGAACGGGCGCGTCACAAAGCTGAGGACGAGCAGAGCCCTCAGCGTTCTTCGTCGATCGCCGTTTCCAGCTGGGCAAAGAGGTTGTCTTCATCATGCCGCGCCAGACCGTGCAGCGGATCCCAGCTTTGCAGATACTCACGCAGCTTGTTGCTGGCCGAAAGACCCGACCAAAGGCGCTGCTCGGTGACCGAATGCACTTGCAAGGACGGGGCCAGCCCGCCGTTCATACCTTTGCCGTCCCAATTCTTTTCCAGATGCTCGCGCGTGCGATCGGCCATGGAGGCGGTGTTCAACCGGGCGCGGCTCATCACCACCCCGATGAAACGCCCACTGCCCGCATAGGCCAGATGAAAGCGCATGCCCTCCAGCGAATGCACCGAGGCGCGGGCCACCTGCTCCATCTGGCGGCGGAAGGCCGGGGCCTTGACCGCGCGATAGATGCCGCGCGCACCCTCGACTGAGATCGAAAAGAGGCTCATCGAGAAACAACCGCTCGGCAGGCGCAGCAGGTAATTCTCAAGCTCGGAGACGTTGCTACAGGCCGAGACATCGAGATCGAAATCCTCGTCAAAGCGGATCTGCATCATCTGCGTCAACTCGCTCAGCGTATGCTGCGCCTCACGTTCGCGCAGCAGCGAGGCATTGAGCATGCTGGCGGCATTGATCCGCGCGCTGAGCTCGACACCATCCAAAGGCTTGCAGAGGAAATCGGTGGCCCCCGCATCAAAGGCCCGCTGCATCATCGCAGGTTCTTTGCTGGCAGTGATCATGATGATCGGCACAGCGCGGTAGAAAGGCACATCGCGGATCATCTCACACAGGCTGATCCCGTTGATGCCGGGCATCATGATATCAAGCAGGAAGGAATCGAACGGTTGGTTCAACTCTTGCATGATCTCAAGCGCCTCTTCCGAGCTTTCGCAACAGGTCAGCTCGTAATTGTCATTCTCGGTCAGGCAACCTGTAAGCAGGTCAAGGATGACCGGGTCATCGTCTACGGCAAGGATACGCATCATGTCTCATTACTCCACATGAGGGGGGGCGCTGGCAGGCGCACTTGGGGCTTTCTCACAAAAAACCACCTATGCCGGGCAGCAATGAGACCAGTTTTAGGCAAACTCGGGACAGCGCATTCGGGGCCGCTCCCCGCAAAATATGGGGAACACGAAACTTCGTGGCGATAATTTGCCGAAATCCGCTACAGCGCAGACCTGTTGTGGCCCCAAAATGCGATGCCCCTTGAACGAATCCCCTCCTGATGCAATATAGACGGTGCAGACGTTATCTTTTTCGACCCACTGTCTCCCTCATACGGCGCTCAGTCTATCGATCCAGACCAACCACGCCGGGCCATCGCACCAACGCGGATGGCATAAATATGGAGACTACGGATATGGCCACTGGCACCGTAAAATGGTTCAACACAACTAAAGGCTTCGGCTTCATTGCTCCCGATGGCGGCAGCAAAGACGTTTTCGTGCACATTTCCGCTGTTGAGCGCGCTGGCCTGACCGGCCTGGCCGACAACCAGAAAGTGACCTTCGACATCGAAGCAGGCCGTGACGGCCGTGAATCCGCGACCAACCTCGCGCTGGCCTAATGGCCGGGGGCCTCGGCCCTGATGCAAGAATTTGACCGACCTGCTGATACCGGCAGGTCGGTTTTTTTATGTCCAGCCTTGCTAAAATGCGCCCCCGTGGCAAAATGCAGAGCGAAACAGCAATAGATTGATGGAGCCTGCCATGCGCCGCCGTAGTTTTCTGACCAGCACCGTGGCCGCAGCCGCCCTTCCCCTGATGGCGCAGGCGCGCACCGCCGCCTACAGTGCCGCCCCGCAGATGGTGCCGATGAAAGCGCAATATGCGCCCGGTCAATTGCTGATCCTGCCGCGCAGTCATTACCTCTATTTCGTAACCGCCCCGGGCCAAGCGATGCGCTATGGCGTGGGCGTCGGTAAAGCGGGATTGGAATTCACCGGCACCGCCACCATCGACGTCAAAAAAGAATGGCCCACATGGCGCCCGACCAATGAGATGATCGAACGCGAGCCGCAGACCTACAAACGTTTCATCGGCAACACCGACGCCCAGCCCGGCGGCCCCGGCAACCCCTTGGGCGCGCGGGCGCTCTACCTGTTCCAGAATGGGCGGGACACCTTTTTCCGCATTCACGGGACCACGCAGCCGAACTCCATCGGCCGTTCGGTCTCCAACGGCTGCATTCGGATGCTGAACGAACATGTGATCGATCTCTATCAGCGTGTGCCGATTGGGACGAAGGTCACGGTGCTCTAAGCCCCTTTTGACAACACCCAACCCGGACTCAAGCCGCAGGCGCCGGGCCATCGCCCGCCCGCCCGTCATGCCAAAGGCGTGCCGCATATAGAGCGCACCTTTGGTGCGACCGGCTAGGCGATTTGGTGAGGCCGGGTGCGCCATTGCAAAGGCGCGTCACGGCTGAACGATAAAGTAGCACAAAACTCCGTCGGATCGCCGACCGCGTGCAGGCGCTGGCCCCTCACACCAAAAGAAAGGGCCAGCGCATCGCGCCAGCCCTTCCACTCTCATTACCGTCAAAGCTTACTGAAGCGCTTTATCCGTAATGTCATGGGTCCAAGCCCCCTCGGGCGCTTTCGTGATCATGCCACCTTCCATGGTGATCTCCGCACTGCGGTCAAACGCGGCTTCGTCCAAGCGGCCATCGCTGCCCTCGGTCAGCTTGGCGATCTCGCCCATCATGCGGGTCTGGTGCTTCTCGGTCTGGGCGCCGGTCTGGTCGTTTTCCAGCACGATGTCGGCGGCTTCCTCGACATTCTCCTCGGCGTATTTCCAGCCCTTCATCGAGGCGCGGACGAAACGCGCCAGCTTGTCGACCATCTCGGGGTCTTCGAGGCTCTCTTCGGTGGTGTAAAGACCGTCTTCCAGCGTCGAGATGCCCTCGTCCTCATATTTGAAGACCACCAGATCCTCGGGCGTCAGCCCTGCGTCGATCACCTGCCAATATTCGTTGTAGGTCATGGTGGTGGCGCATTCGACCTGCTTTTGCAGCAGCGGGTCGACGTTGAAGTTGATCTTTTGGATCGTCACCCCACCGTCGGAGCCATCGGTGGGATAGCCCAGCTTGCCCATCCAGCTCATCAGCGGGATCTCATTGCCGAAGAACCAAGTGCCCAACGTGTTGCCGGGGAAATCCTCGGGGCTTTCGATGCCATGCTCTTTGAGGCAGGTCAGCATCAGGCCGGATTTCGCGAAAGGTTGTGCGATGTTCACAATCGGCGCGCCCTTTTCGCGCGCGGCCAGCGCCGAGGGCAGCCAGTCGACCATCACGTCGGCCCCACCGCCCAGAAGCACCTGCACCGGCGCGATATCCGGCCCGCCGGGCTTGATTGTGACGTCCAGCCCCTCTTCCTCGTAAAAGCCCTTGTCCTTGGCGACGTAATAGCCCGCGAACTGGGCCTGCGTGACCCATTTGAGCTGCAGCGTCAAGTCGTCGGCGGCCTGCGCCACGCCCCCCCAAAGGCCCAAGGCGGCCCCGGCTGCGATCTTCGTGATGGTTTTCATTTTTATCTCCCTGTTGGTTGGTCGTCTTTAGTTCCTCTGGCTGGGGTGCCAAAAGGTCACCCGTCCTTCGATAAGGGCCATGATACCATAGAACGCCGATCCGGCTATTGCCGCGACAACAATCTCGGCCCAGACCAGATCAAGCGCAAGCTGCCCAACCGAGGTGGAGATGCGAAAGCCCATGCCCAGCACCGGAGAGCCGAAGAATTCAGCAACGATGGCGCCGATCAGGGCAAGGGTGGTGCCGATCTTTAACCCGTTGAAGACAAAAGGCATCGCCGCAGGCAGCCGCAGTTTCAAAAGCGTGCGCCAATAACCGGCGGCATAGGTCCGCATCAAGTCGCGCTGCATGGTGTCGCTGGCCTGCAAGCCCTGCACCGTGTTTACCAGCATCGGAAAGAACACCATGACCACGACAATCGCCGCCTTGGACTGCCAGCCAAAGCCGAACCACATCACCATGATCGGCGCCATGCCGATGATCGGCAGCGCGGCCACGAAGTTGCCCACCGGGAGCAGCCCGCGTTGCAGGAAAGGAAAACGATCAATCGCCAGCGCTGTCAGGAAAGCCGCGCCACAGCCGATGATATAGCCGCTCAGCGCGCCCTTGATGACA
This sequence comes from Sulfitobacter sp. LC.270.F.C4, assembly GCF_032922545.1. Taxonomy (NCBI): domain Bacteria; kingdom Pseudomonadati; phylum Pseudomonadota; class Alphaproteobacteria; order Rhodobacterales; family Roseobacteraceae; genus Sulfitobacter; species Sulfitobacter sp. LC.270.F.C4. The sequence continues at coordinate 3,458,858 of NZ_CP136692.1, forward strand.
GTCTGCACAAAGTCGACCCACAGAATGTCCAATGAGGTCGCAAACCGCGCAGCGATCACCGAAGGCGCAGGCAGCAGCACTTGGTTGATGTCAAAACCGCGCACCACCCCTTCCCAAACCGCGATGAGCGTCAGACCGAAAACAATCGGCGAAGCGAGCGCCGCCCAACGGGACGGTTTTTGCCGCGCAAGCCAGACGTTTATCGAAAGCCCGACCAGCCAAGCGGCGATGGCGAAAACTATCCAACCCATCATGCCATCCCCATTCGTTTTAGCGTGACCCGTTGGATCAACCCGATCAACCCCACCATCACCGCCGCCAAAGCTGCCGCCATGATAAGCGCGCTCCAAATCTGGACCGTCTGACCATAGTAGCTGCCCGCCAGCAACCGCGCCCCAAGGCCCGCCACAGCACCCGTCGGCATCTCGCCCACGATGGCACCGACGAGAGAGGCCGCGACACCGACTTTCAGCGAGGTAAAGAAGTACGGCATCGACGACGGCAGCCGCAGCTTCCAAAAGGTCTGCCAACCGCTCGCGTGCCACGTGCGCATCTGATCTAGCTGCATCTGGTCCGGGCTGCGCAGCCCCTTGACCATGCCCACGACCACCGGGAAAAACGACAGATACATGCTTATGATCGCCTTGGGCAGCAGCCCCGAGAGGCCCACAGCATTCAGAACCACGATAATCATCGGCGCGATGGCCAAGATCGGGATGGTCTGACTGGCGATCACCCAAGGCATCACCGACATGTCCATCGTGCGGTTAAACACGATCCCCACCGCCAACAGCGTGCCAAGCGCTGTGCCCATGACAAAGCCAAGGAAGGTCGCGCTGAAGGTGACCCATGTGTGATAGACAAGCGAGCGTTTCGACGTGACCTTCTTCATCACCGTGGTCTCCCACAGTTCGGCCCCCACCTGATGCGGTGCGGGCAGCTTGGGCTTATCCTGCGACCATGTGTCGGCCACCAATTCCGAGAACGTCAGCGTCTTATCGGCCCGCGCCGCCACGTCCCGCGCCCATTGTGCGTTCAGCCCGACGGCTGCGCCATACCAAACGACGATCAACAGACCCACAACCGTTAGAATGGGGAAAATGTTACGCATCAATCGTCCCCATGCCCGGCGCGCAGCCCCTCACGGACGCGATGCGCGATCTCTAGAAACTCAGGGCTTTCGCGGATTTCCAAGGGGCGTTCACGCGGCAGCGGGCTTTCGATCACATCCGCGATCCTACCGGGCCGCGGGCTCATCACCACGATCTTGGTGCTGAGATACACCGCTTCGGGGATCGAGTGGGTGACGAAGGCAATGGTCTTTTCCGTCCGCGCCCAGAGCTTTAGCAGTTGCTCATTCAGGTGGTCCCGCACGATCTCATCCAACGCGCCGAAGGGTTCGTCCATGAGCAAGATATCGGCGTCGAACGACAACGCCCGCGCGATGGAGGCGCGCTGCTGCATCCCGCCCGACAATTGCCAAGGAAATTTCTTTTCAAACCCGCTGAGTTCCACCAGTTCTAGAACCCGTTGCACCCGGTCGGCCTGCTCAGCGCGGGGGATGCCCATGATCTCAAGCGGCAGCCGGATATTGCCGCCGATGGTGCGCCACGGATAGAGCCCCGCCGCCTGAAAGACGTAGCCGTAGGCCCGCGATTTGCGCGCCTCCTCGGGCGAGACACCGTTGATGGTCACGGTGCCGCCCGTGGGCTGCTCAAGGTCGGCCATAACCCGCAGAAAGGTCGTCTTCCCGCAGCCCGAGGGGCCGATAAAGCTGACGAAATCCCCTTTGTGGATTTCAAGGTTCACGTCTTTCAACGCATGGACCGGCCCGTCATTGGTTTGAAAGGTCAGATCTAGATTGCTGGCGCTGATCACGCTCTGGCTGTCATTCACGTATTTTACTTCCCTGTTGGTCGGCCGCTTTTAGCGCGGCACTTTACCTGATTGTCGTGGCGGTTCTACATCGCTCAGATCCCCGCCGGAATGTTCAGCGGATCGCGCTTGATCATCTTGGGGCTGTTGAGCTCCTTCCACTTGCTGAGCGCGACATTGGCGCTTGGGAAGGCTGGGCGCGGCACGAAACGCCCACGTCCCGGCTGCGGCTGGCTGTTTTGACCCCAAGCCCAGATCACCTCACCACGGCTGAGGGTATAGCGGCTCTGCGCCTTGACCTCAAAGCCCTCAAAGACGTTGTAATCAAGGATGGAATGGTGGTTCGCCGGGCTGATCGTCTTGGTGATTTTCGGATCCCAGACCACGATATCGGCATCAGCCCCTTCAACGATCGCGCCCTTCTGCGGATAGATGTTGAGGATCTTGGCGATATTGGTCGAGGTCGCGGCGACGAATTCATTCGGCGTAAGCCGCCCAGTCTCCACCCCTTCGGTCCAAAGCACAGCAAGCCGTTCTTCCAGCCCGTTCGAGCCGTTGGGAATGATCCGGAAATCATCGCGGCCTGCACGCTTCTGCTCGGTGCTGAACGCCGCGTGATCCGTCGCCACCACCTGCAAACTGCCCGCCTGCAAGCCGGCCCAAAGGCTGTCTTGGTGGTCTTTCGAGCGGAACGGCGGCGACATGACGCGCCGCGCGGCGTGGTCCCAATCTTTGTTGAAATACTCAGACTCATCCAGCGTCAGGAACTGGATCAGCGGCTCGCCATAAACCCGCATCCCCTTTTGCCGCGCCCGGCGGATCGCCTCATGGGTCTGCTCGCAGGAAACATGCACGATATAGAGCGGCACGCCTGCCGTGTCCGCGATGGTGATCGCGCGGTTGGCGGCCTCGCCCTCCAGCTCAGGCGGGCGGGAATAGGCGTGGCCCTCTGGCCCGGTGATGCCCTGATCGAAATACTTCTGCTGCAACTCGGCGACCAGATCGCCGTTCTCGGCATGGACCATCGGCAGCGCGCCAAGTTCCGCACAGCGTTTGAACGAGGCGAACATCTCGTCATCTTCGATCATCAAGGCACCCTTATAGGCCATGAAGTGCTTAAAGCTGTTCACCCCCATGTCGACCGCGTCTTTCATCTCGTTAAAGACGTTTTCGTCCCAGCCGGTGACCGCCATGTGATAGCCGATGTCGCTGCAAATCTGCGGTGCCGACTTGCGGTGCCATTCGTTGATCGCGTTTTTGATGCTGCCATCGGCGCCCGGCAGGCAGAAATCGACCACCATTGTGGTGCCGCCCACTGCCGCGGCCCATGTGCCGGACTCAAAGGTTTCGGCTGCCGTGGTGCCCATGAAAGGCATCTCTAGGTGCGTATGCGGATCAATCCCGCCGGGGATCACATAGGCGCCCTCGGCGTCGATATATTCGTCGCCCTTTAGGTCTTCGCCGATCTGTTTGATCTTCTCGCCTTCGATCAGGACATCGGCTTTCCATGTGCGGTCCGCCGTGCAAACCATGCCACCCTTGATTACCTTGCTCATCGTCTTCTCCCCATCTTTTCTGGCAATTCACGTCGGGGGGCCGGGGCAGCACCCCAGACCTCCACCCGCGTGTTCAGCCCTCTATTTCCGCTGTCTCCAGCACCGCATGGAGCAGCACATCCGCCCCCGCCTTGGCCCAATCCTTGGTGATCTCTTCGGCCTCATTGTGGCTCAGACCATCGACACAGGGGCACATCACCATCGCCGTGGGCGCCACCCGGTTGATCCAGCAGGCGTCATGCCCCGCGCCCGAAATCAAGTTCATATGGCTATAGCCCAACCGCTCGGCGGCATTGCGCACAGCCGTGACACAGCCATCATCAAAGGCCACGGGGTCGAAACCGCCGACCTTTTCAAACTCGATCTGCACATCCATATCATCGGCGATCTTTTGGCCCTCGTCGCGCAGACGGGCCTCCATATCCTCGATCACGGCCAGTTCGGGTGACCGGAAATCGACGGTAAACACCGTCTTGCCCGGGATCACGTTGCGCGAGTTCGGGTAGACTTCGATATGGCCTGCCGCCCCCACCGCATGGGGCGCATGGCTGAGCGCGATTTCGTTCACCTTATCCAGCACCCGCGCCATGCCCAGCCCCGCATCGCGGCGCATCGGCATCGGGGTGGAACCGGTGTGGCTGTCCTTGCCGATGATCGTTACCTGCGTCCAGCTCAGGCCCTGCCCGTGGGTCACGACGCCGATGTCCTTGCCCTCGGATTCCAAAATCGGGCCCTGTTCGATGTGCAATTCAAAGAAGGCGTGCATCTTGCGCGCGCCGACTTCCTCGTCGCCCTTCCAGCCGATGCGCTGCAACTCGTCGCCAAAGCTCTTGCCCTCAGCGTCGGTGCGCGCGTAGGCCCAGTCCTGCGTATGGATGCCAGCAAAAACCCCCGACGACAGCATCGCGGGGGCGTAACGGGTGCCTTCTTCGTTGGTGAAGTTGGTCACGACGATCGGATGTTTGGTCTTGATGCCCAGATCGTTCATCGTGCGGATGATCTCCAACCCGCCGAGCACGCCAAGGATGCCATCGTATTTCCCGCCCGTGGGCTGGGTGTCGAGGTGGCTGCCCACATAGACCGGCAGCGCATCGGGATCGGTGCCCTCCCGCTGGGCGAACATATTGCCCATCTGGTCAAGACCCATGGTGCAGCCCGCGTCTTCGCACCACTTTTGGAACAGGGCGCGGCCTTCGGCATCTTCGTCGGTCAGCGTCTGACGGTTATTCCCCCCCGCCACGCCGGGGCCGATCTTGGCCATCTCCATCAAGGAATCCCACAGGCGGTCAGGATCAATCTTGAGGTTCTCTCCGGGCGCGGGCATAGGTCACTCCTCTGTATTGGCTTTGGCCATTGTTTTTTTACCATTTGGTAAATCCACGATTGCGATTAGGTTAGGCTCTGTCAAGAACTGGTTTGAAACAACCCGCCGCCGATCCGGCAAACGCCCTTTTAAGCAGCACCAAGGATCATTGCCTTGCCCGAAAGCACCGCCAAAAAACCCAGCCGCATCCAAAGACGCAACCGCCGGGTGATTCTGGATGCCGCGCTCGAAGTCTTCTCGAAACATGGCTACCGGGGCGCCACGCTGGATCAAATCGCCGCCGAGGCTGGGCTGAGCAAACCGAATATTCTCTATTACTTCAATGGCAAAGAAGACATTCACGTCACTTTGCTGTCGCAGCTTATGGAAACATGGCTTGACCCGCTGGTCGAGCTAGACCCCGATGGCGACCCCCGGCGCGAGATTTTGGACTATGTCGAGCGCAAGCTGACCATGTCGCGCGAACTCCCGCGCGAAAGCCGGCTTTTCGCCAATGAAATTCTGCAAGGCGCGCCGCGGATCGAGCCAGAGTTGAAGCGCCACCTCAAACCGCTCTTTGACGAGAAATGCACCGTGATCGCGGGCTGGGTGGCGGCGGGCAAACTGCCCCCGCTGGACCCGCAACATCTGATTTTCTCCATCTGGGCCACAACGCAGCACTACGCGGATTTCGAGGCACAGGCGCAAATTCTGCTCGGACCCGAGACCGATCCCCGCCCCCGCGCGCAGGCGCATCTTCAGGCGATGTTTGGCGCGCTTTTGGACCTGCCGGAGCCATCGGCAAACGGTTAACCATAGCCGCCAGAGATGGACCGCGTTTAATCCCCCATTAACATTTCCGCCGCAATCTGCCTGCGGGTGTGGGCTCCTTAGTAGTTAGAGGGGCAGTGATGAATGTAGGCGATTTTAACGGCGCAGGGGCTGCGCGGAATGCGAAGGGACTGAATGCAAAGGGGTCTGATGAAGCGGCGAGCGCGCGACCGATCCCGCGCGAAGAGATGGCGCGGGATGCGGCCATGGCAGTGATTGCGGCGCGGCGCGATCTGGCACGGATGGTCCCGCAGCCATCTGCCGAAACCACCGCCCCGTCGCGCAGAAACTCCTGAACGCAGGGCGGCGGCCTTGACTTACTCTGCCGGTTCAACCGCTTTGGCAGAGGGGTTGTTGGGGTGCGTGGTCCAGTTGGCGTAGTCCGGTGTCACCGTCTTGCCAGTGCGCAGGTCGGTGGCACCCACGGCCAATTCTTCCATCGAGATACAGTCTTCGACAGGACACACATTGACGCAAAGGTTACAGGCCACGCATTCCTCTTCGATCACGGTAAAGGTGCGGTCCTCGGACATGGCGATGGCTTGGTGGCTGGTATCCTCGCAGGCGGCAAAGCAGCGGCCACAAGAGATGCACAAGTCCTGATCGATCTTCGCCTTGGCGACGTAGTTCAGGTTCAGCTGGTTCCAGTCGGTGACATTCGGCACCGCGCGGCCCACAAGCTCATCGACCGAGGTCATGCCCTTCTCGTCCATATACTCCGACAGGCCCGAGATCATCTCTTGGACCACCTTGAAGCCATAGGTCATCGCCGCTGTGCAGACCTGCACGTTGCCCGCGCCAAGCGCCAAGAACTCCGCCGCGTCGCGCCATGTGGTGACACCGCCGATGCCGCTGATCGGCAGGCCGTGGGTTTCGGGGTTGCGGGCGATCTCGGCCACCATGTTGAGCGCGATCGGCTTCACCGCCGGGCCGCAATAGCCGCCATGGGTGCCCTTGCCGTCGATCATCGGTTCTGGCGCAAAGAGGTCCAGATCGACCGAGGTGATCGAGTTGATCGTGTTGATCAGGCTCACCGCATCCGCGCCACCGCGCTTGGCGGCCTCGGCGGGGTAGAGCACATTGGTGATGTTCGGCGTCAGCTTCACGATCACCGGCATCCGCGTGTACATCTTGCACCAGCGGGTGACCATCTCGATATATTCCGGCACCTGCCCCACGGCGGACCCCATGCCGCGCTCGGCCATGCCATGCGGACAACCGAAGTTCAGCTCAATCCCGTCGGCCCCGGTTTCCTCCACATGCGGCAGGATCGCTTTCCACGCTTCCTCCTCGCAAGGCACCATGATCGAGGCAATCAGCGCCCGATCCGGGTAGTCGCGTTTCACCGCCTTCATCTCGCGCAGGTTCACTTCCAGCGGGCGGTCGGTGATCAACTCGATGTTGTTCAGCCCCAGCAGCCGCCGATCCGCGCCATAGATCGCGCCATAGCGCGGGCCATTGACGTTAACCACGGGCGGGCCTTCCATGCCGAGGGTCTTCCAGACCACCCCGCCCCAGCCCGCCTCATAGGCGCGGCGCACGTTGTATTCCTTGTCCGTCGGCGGGGCAGAGGCCAGCCAGAACGGGTTGGGGGATTTGATCCCGATGAAATCGCTTCTCAGATCAGCCATGTTATGTCTCCCTCTCGGCGCGGCCTCAGCCCGCCGCCCCCATCAATGTGGTGTGAATGTCCATCGCCGCGTCGCGGCCCTCGGCCACAGCGGTCACCGTGAGGTCATCACCACCGCTGGCGCAATCGCCCCCGGCCCAAACGCCATCCAGACTGGTGCGCCCGGTGCCATCAACCTTGATCTTGCGCCCGTCGAGATCGGGCAGCCCGTCGCCCAACAGCGTTTGACCGATGGCCTTGAACACTTGATCCGCTTGCAGACGCAGGGTTTGGCCGGTGCCCTTCATCGCCTCATCGACATATTCAAACTCGATCTCGCGCACCGAGCCATTGCCATGCACTGCAATCGGCACCGCATGGGTCACGATCCGCACGCCCTTGGAGGCCGCGAGGTCTTGCTCGAACACGCTCGCGTTCATCCGGTCGCGACCACGGCGATAGACCAGCGTCACGTTCAACGCGCCCAGCAGTTTCGCCTGCACCGCGGCATCGACTGCCGTCATGCCGCCACCGATCACCACCACGTCGCGGCCAATCGGCACGCCTGACATGTCGCCCGACTGGCGCAGCTCCGAGATGAAATCGACCGCATTGGCGACCCCGGCCTTATCCTCGCCTTCGGCGCCGAGCGCATTGACGCCCACCAACCCCATGCCGAGGAAAACCGCGTCATAGTCGGTCTTCAATTCCTCAAGCGTGACATCGCGCCCCACAGCGACCTCGTGCCGGAAGGTGATGCCACCGATTTGCATCAGCCAATCTACCTCGGCCTGCGCAAAGCCGTTCGGCGTTTTGTAAGCAGCGATGCCATATTCGTTGAGCCCGCCGGGCTTGGGCCGTGCATCAAGGATTTCGACCTCATGGCCCAGCATCGCCAGACGGTGGGCGCAGGACAGACCCGCAGGGCCCGCACCAACCACAACAACACGTTTGCCCGTCACGGCCGCACGCTCAAAAGGATGCACGTCTTGGGCCTGCAAATGGTCGGTGGCATAACGCTGCAACTGGCCGATCAACACCGGCTTGCCCTCGGCCACCTCACGCACACAGACCTCCTCGCAGAGCGTTTCGGTCGGGCAGACCCGCGCACACATGCCGCCAAGGATGTTCTGGCTGAGGATCGTCTTGGCCGCCGCATCGGGGGTGCCGGTGGCGATCTGGCGGATGAACAGCGGAATGTCGATGTCGGTCGGACAGGCCGTCATGCAAGGTGCGTCATGGCAGAAGTAACAGCGGTCCGCCGCGACCAGAGCCTCATGTTCGTCCAAGGGTGGATGGAGATCCGAAAACCCCTCTGCGTAGTTCTGCGGCTCTAACCGCCCCGGAACGATCCCCGGCTCAAAGACATCTCGTGCCATATCAAAATCCCTGTCGTTTTCTTGGTGTTTTGAAAATGCTCACACGGAATCATTTTTTTATCAACTGGTAAATTTTTGAAAAGCGCGACTTCCCGAAAAACCCGTGACACCTGCCAGTTTTGTAACAGGCAGGTTATATTTCATGGGCGCTTCCTTGCTTGCCCCATGCCGCCCCGTAAAAATCCTTGATTTTAAAAATAGAGATTCCAATATCACAACTGCGACGCGAAGACTTTTCGACCCGGCTGCCCTAAGGCTCCAGCGATCACGAATTCGACCGAGCCGCGCTGCCGCATGTTGCGGGCAGATCAGACAGAGGGAGACACGGGTCATGGCTACTGGCACCGTCAAATGGTTCAACACGACAAAAGGCTACGGCTTCATCGCGCCGGACAGCGGCGGCAAAGACATCTTTGTCCATATTTCCGCAGTAGAGCGCGCAGGCCTGACCGGGCTTGCCGACAATCAAAAGGTTACCTTTGATGTCGAAGCAGGCCGTGATGGCCGCGAAAGCGCGAGCAACATCGCGCTGGCCTGACCGGGCCACATTTCGATGATCGAAACGGACGCTGCGGCGTCCGTTTTTTGTTAGCGGATCTCTGCGGCCTGTGCGGCAAGCTTGGCCACCGCCGGGCCAATATCCTCCACGATCAGCGCCACGCCTTCGGCATTGGGATGGATGCCATCCCCTTGAAAATAGCGCTGCACCGTCTCGCTCCGCGCGCTGGCCGCGCCCTTTTCCTCGGCCAGAAGTCCGGTAAAGAAATCCGGGTAGAACTGCGTTCCATGGGCTTCGGCCAAGTCGGGATAGAGCGCTTCGAAATCGGCCTTATACCCCGCGCCGTAATTGCCCGGTGCCGACATGCCGACCAGCAGCACCTCAACCTCGGCGCTCTTTGCCGCCGCAAGAATGTCATCGATGTTGCCGCGCGCCTGCGCCGGGTCCAGCCCGCGCAGCATGTCATTACCCCCGAGCGTCACGATCATCGCATCGACTTCGGGCGTCAGGGTCCAATCCACCCGCGCCCGCCCGCCTGCGGTCGTATCGCCCGAAACACCCGCATTGACGATTTTCGCCTCAACGCCTTCGGCATCCAGCCACGCCTGCAATTGCGGCACGAATCCCTCTTCGGCGGGCAGGCCATAGCCTTGGGTCAGACTGTCGCCAAGGGCGGCGATCACCACCTCTTCGGCCTGTGCCGCGCTGCCTAAAATAAAGGCACAACAGATCAATACCTTGCGCATCCTTCACGGACCTCCATATCCAACTGATACTCAGAACAAAGGCGGCCCGATGAGCGACCCAGTCTATGACCTTCAAGATGTCACGCTAAGCCTCAAGGGCAATGCCGGAACCGTCGATATTCTGCGCGGCATTTCGCTGCAGGTCCAGCAAGGGGAAAGCATCGCGCTGACCGGGGCGTCGGGATCGGGCAAATCTTCGCTGCTGATGGTCATGGGCGGGCTTGAGCGTGCCACGGGCGGCAAGGTCATGGCCCTTGGCCATGATCTCAGCGCGCTGCGCGAGGATGGGTTGGCCCAGTTTCGCCAAGGCCGCATGGGGATTGTGTTTCAGTCCTTCCACCTCATTCCCACCATGACCGCGCTGGAGAATGTCGCCACACCGCTGGAGCTTTCGGGGGCCGAGGACGCCTTTGACCGCGCGCGCAGCGAGTTGGAGGCCGTCGGTCTTGGCCACCGGATTGATCAATACCCTGCGCAAATGTCAGGCGGCGAGCAGCAGCGCGTGGCCCTCGCCCGCGCCGCCGCCCCGCGCCCGGCGATCCTGCTGGCGGATGAGCCGACAGGCAGCCTCGACAGCCGCAATGGCGCGGCGATCATGGACCTGCTGTTTGAGCTGCGCGACCGCCATGGCGCGACGCTGGTGCTGGTGACCCATGCCGACGATCTGGCCGCGCGTTGTGACCGGGTGGTGCAATTGGCCGACGGGCGTCTCGCATGAGCCTGTCCCTCGCGGCCCGTTTCGCCCGCCGTGAGATGCGCGGCGGATTGCGCGGTTTTCGTCTGCTGCTGGCCTGCCTCGCGCTCGGCGTGGCCGCTTTGGCCGCCGTAGGCTCGGTCCGCGCTGCGATTGAAGCGGGGCTGGAAGCCGAGGGTGCCGCACTTTTGGGCGGCGATGCCGAACTTGATTTCACCTATCGATCGGCCAGCCCTGATGAGCAGGCGTGGATGGCCGAGCGGGCCGAACGTGTATCCGAAATCGTTGAGTTCCGCTCTATGGCCGTGGTCGGCGCGGGGGACACCTCTGAACGCGCGCTGACGCAGGTCAAGGCGGTGGACGACCTCTATCCATTGATCGGTGAGATGTTGTTGGACCCGGCCTTGCCGCTAGAGCAGGCGCTTGAGATCGGGCCCGAAGGACGGCCCGGTGCCGTGATGGAACGTGCCTTGTCGGACAGGCTCGGCCTTGCCCCGGGGGATGTTTTTGCCCTCGGCGAAACCGAATTGCGCCTGACGGCCCTGATTGAACGCGAACCGGATTCCGCCGCCAGTGGCTTCTCGCTCGGTCCTCGCACGCTGGTGCGGCGCGCCGCGCTGGATGGCTCGGGCCTGCTCGCACCGGGGACGCTCTTTAACAGCAAATATCGGCTCGATCTGCCCGAAGGCACCGCGCTTGACCCGTTGAAATCCGAGGCCGAGGCGCGGTTTGCCGACGCCGGGATGCGCTGGACCGATGCCCGCAACGGCGCGCCCGGCGTGGCGCGTTTCGTCGAACGGCTCAGCGCCTTTCTGGTGCTGGTGGGGCTGTCGGGGCTGGCCGTGGGCGGGGTCGGCGTCGCGGCGGCGGTGCGGGCCTATCTGCAACGCAAGACCGCTGTGATCGCCACCTTCCGCGCCATGGGCGCAACCCGGGCGACGATCTTCCAGACCTACTTCATTCAGGTCGGGCTGCTGGCCGTGATGGGCGTGGCGTTTGGCCTGCTGATCGGTGCCGGGCTGCCTCTGTTGCTTTCCCCGTTGATCGAAGCGCAACTGCCCCTTCCCGCCCGTTTTGCGATTTATCCCGCCCCGCTGGCCGAGGCCGCGCTATACGGGTTGCTCACGGCCGCGCTCTTCACCCTTTGGCCGCTGGCCCGAAGCGCTGACGTGCGTGCCGCCACCCTGTTTCGCGATGATTGGCAGCGCCAATCGCCTTTGCCCGGCGCGCCCTACCTCGTGGCGATGGCGCTGCTTTTGGCCGCGCTCTTGGCGCTGGCGGGCTGGTTTAACGGATCGTGGTCGCTCACGCTTTGGACGCTTGGCGGCTTGGCGGCGACGCTGGCGGTGCTGGCGCTGGCGGCAGCCGTGTTGCGGCTGATCGCGCGGGCCGCAGCCAAGCGCGTGCGGGGGCATCCGCGCCTGCGGTGGGCGCTCGCGGCGATAGGCGGACCGGGCGAAGGGGCCACGGCGGTGGTGCTGGCGCTTGGGCTGGGCCTGTCGGTCTTGGCGGCAGTGGGCCAGATTGACGGCAATCTGCGCCGTGCGATTTCGGGCAATCTGCCGGATGTGGCGCCGTCTTATTTCTTTGTCGACATCCAGAAGGACCAGATCGACGGTTTCACCGAAAGGCTCAACAGCGATGCGGCGGTCGGCCGGGTTGAAAGCGCCCCGATGCTGCGCGGCGTGGTGACCGAGATCAACGGCCAACCGGCCCAAGAGGTGGCAGGCGATCACTGGGTGGTGCGCGGCGACCGGGGCATCACCTATGCCGCAAAGCCGGGCGAAGACACGCGGATCACGGTGGGAGACTGGTGGGCCGAAGACTACACCGGCCCGCCGCAGATCAGCTTTGCCGCCGAAGAGGCCGAGGAACTGGGGTTGAGCCTTGGCGACAGCCTGACCCTCAACGTGCTGGGCCGCGCCATCACCGGCGAGATCACCAGCTTCCGCGAGGTTGATTTCTCGACCGCCGGGATCGGCTTTGTGCTGACGATGAACCCCGCTGCACTGGCCGGCGCGCCGCATAGTTTCATCTCGACCGTCTATGCCGCGCCAGAGGCCGAAACCGCGATCCTGCGGGATCTGGCCGAAGCCTATCCCAACATCACCGCGATCCGGGTGCGCGATGCGATCGACCGGGTGGCGGCGGTGCTGGCGGGGCTGGCCTCGGCGATTTCATTCGGGGCGCTGGCGACGCTGGCAACCGGCTTCATGGTGCTGATCGGCGCGGCAGCCGCAGGCACGGGGGCGCGCAGCTATGAGGCGGCGCTTCTGAAAACCATGGGCGCTTCGCGGCGAACCATTGCCAGCAGCTTTGTGCTGCGTGCGGCCCTGCTGGGTCTATTTGCCGGGGGCGTCGCGCTGATGGCAGGCATCGCGGGTGGCTGGGCGGTGAGCCATTACGTGATGGAGACCGATTTCACCGTGGTCTGGCCCAACGCGCTGATGATCATCGCAGGCGGGGTGCTGGCGACGGTCTTGGCGGGCTTGGGCTTTGCGCTGAGGGCGCTGAACGCCCGGCCTGCGGATATGCTAAGGGCGCAGGAATGATCCCGCGCCCTTTGGCTGTCTTGGTGGTCTGATCACTCCGCCGCTTCGGCGTAGTCCTCCAGCGGTGGGCAGGTGCAGATCAGGTTGCGGTCGCCGTGCACGTTGTCGACACGGTTGACCGGCGGCCAGTATTTGTCGACCCGGAAGGCCCCCGGAGGGAAGCAGCCCTGCTCGCGGCTGTAGGGCCGGTCGCCCCATTCCACCACCAGATCTTCGACCGTATGCGGTGCGTTTTTCAGCGGATTGTTGGCCCGATCCATGCGGCCCTCTTCGATCTCGCGGATCTCTTCGCGGATCGCCAGCATGGCGTCGCAGAAACGGTCCAACTCGGCCTTGGTCTCAAACTCCGTCGGCTCCACCATTAGCGTGCCCGCCACCGGCCAAGACATCGTTGGCGCGTGGAAGCCGCAGTCAACCAGCCGCTTGGCGACGTCTTCGTTGGTGATGCCCGCGGTTTCCTCATAGGGGCGCACGTCGATGATGCACTCATGCGCCACCCGACCGCTCGGCCCTTTATACAGCACGTCATAGGCCCCTTCGAGACGCTTGGCGATGTAGTTGGCATTGAGGATCGCGGCGCGGGTCGCCTGCGTCAGACCGTCACCGCCCATCATCAGGCAGTAAGACCAAGAGATCGGCAACAGCGAGGGCGAGCCGTAAGGCGCCGCCGAGACCGCGGCCCCCTCTTCGTTCGGGTGGCCCGGCAGATGCGCGATCAGATGCGATTTCACACCGATCGGACCCATGCCGGGGCCGCCGCCGCCATGCGGGATGCAGAAGGTCTTGTGCAGGTTGAGGTGGCTCACGTCGCCGCCCAGATCGCCGGGGCGCGACAGGCCCACCATCGCGTTCATATTGGCGCCGTCGATATAGACTTGGCCGCCGTGGTCATGGGTGATCTTGGTCACCTCATGCACGGTTTCCTCGAACACGCCGTGGGTCGACGGGTAAGTGATCATGCAACCGGCAAGGTTTTCGCTGTGCTGCTCGGCCTTGGCGCGGAAATCGTCAAGGTCGATGTCACCGTTGGCGGCGGTCTTGATGACCACGACCTTCCAACCCACCATCTGCGCGGAGGCCGGGTTGGTGCCATGGGCGCTCATCGGAATAAGGCAGATGTTGCGATGCCCCTCGCCCTTGGCGCGGTGATAGGCGGCGATGGTCAAGAGCCCCGCATATTCGCCCTGCGCGCCCGAGTTCGGCTGCATCGAAATCGCGTCATAGCCGGTGATCTCGCACAGTTTGTCCGACAGATCGTCGATCATTTCCTGATAGCCAAGCGCCTGATCGGCGGGCACGAAGGGATGGATCAGCGAAAATTCACGCCACGTCACCGGCATCATCTCAGCCGCCGAGTTCAACTTCATCGTGCAAGACCCCAGCGGGATCATCGCCCGGTCCAGCGCCAGATCACGGTCGGCCAAGCGGCGCATGTAGCGCATCATCTCGGTCTCGGCCCGGTTCATGTGGAAAATCGGGTGGGTGAGGTAGTCGCTCGTGCGGACCATCGCGTCGGGCAGACGGTACTCAGGCGTGAAATCATCATCCGCCTGACGGATGCCAAAGGCGCGCCAGACCGCTTCGATGGTGTCGGGGCGGGTGCGCTCGTCCAGCGTGATGCCCACTTTGGTCCCGCCCACACGGCGCAGGTTGATGCCTTCGTCCACGGCGGATTTCATCACCGCGGCCTGCAAGGGGCCGACCTCAACGGTGACCGTGTCGAAATAGCTCTCGGGCTGCACGTCAAAGCCAGCGGCCTCCAGGCCCTTCGCCAGACGCACTGTCTTGCGGTGGATGCGCTGCGCGATGGCTTTCAAGCCTTCCGGCCCGTGGAACACGGCATACATCGAGGCCATCACGGCCAGCAGCGCCTGCGCAGTGCAAACGTTCGAGGTCGCCTTCTCGCGGCGGATGTGTTGCTCGCGGGTTTGCAGCGACAGACGGTAGGCGCGGTTGCCATGGGCGTCGATGGACACGCCGACAATCCGCCCCGGCATGGCGCGCTTCATGGAATCCTTGCAGGCCATATAAGCAGCGTGCGGGCCGCCATAGCCCTCAGGCACGCCAAAACGCTGCGTGCTGCCCACGGCGATGTCGGCCCCCATCGCGCCCGGCTCTTTCAGCAGGGTCAGCGACAATGGGTCGGCGGTGACGATGCCGACGGCCTTGGCCTCATGCAGGGCCGCCATGTGATCGGTGAAGTCGCGCACATGGCCGTAGGTGCCCGGATACTGGAAGATCGCGCCAAAAACCTTTTCCGCGTCCATCTCTTCGGGTTCACCGACGATGACCTCAATGCCCAAAGGCTCGGCCCGGGTCTTCATCACGGCGATGTTTTGCGGGTGGCAATTGCTATCGATAAAGAAGCCCTTGGCCTTGGATTTCGAACTGCGCAGCGCCATGGTCATCGCCTCGGCGCAGGCGGTGGCCTCATCCAGAAGCGACGCATTGGCGATTTCCAACCCGGTAAGGTCGCTCACCATCGTCTGGAAATTGAGCAACGCTTCCAGGCGGCCCTGCGAAATTTCGGGCTGATAGGGCGTGTAGGCGGTGTACCACGCGGGGTTCTCAAGAATATTCCGCTGGATCGCCGGAGGCGTGACGGTGCCGTGATAGCCCTGCCCGATCAGGCTGGTGAGCACCTTGTTCTTGCCCGCAACCTTGCGCATGTGCTCAAGCACCTCGCGCTCGCTCATCGCCTTGCCGAAATCAAGCGGCTGTTTCGCACGGATCGCCTTGGGTAACGTGTCGTCGATCAGCGCATCAAGGCTTTCGGCGCCCACGGTGTCGAGCATCTGCGACATTTCGGAAGGGGACGGGCCAATGTGACGCCGGTTGGCGAAATCATAGGGCAGATAATCGGTGGGCTTGAAGCTCATGTCGGGTTCCTCGTCACGGCGCGGCAGCGGCGCCCCCTGTTTGTGGCGCGCCGCCCAAAGCGGGCGACGCAGGTAATCAGCCGCGCGCCGGTCCCCCGGCACGCGCGGCGGTTTAGCCGATGAATTTCTGGTAGGCGGCTTCGTCCATGAAGTCGTCCATCTGGCTGGCATCGGTGAACTTCATCTTGAAGAACCATGCATCGCCCTGCGGGTCATCGTTGACCATGCTGGGGTTGTCCGTAAGCGTGCTGTTCACCTCGGTGATCTCACCGTCGATCGGGGCGAGGATGTCCGACGCCGCCTTGACGGATTCGATCACCACAACCTCGTCATCCTTGCTGACGGTGGTGCCTTCGTCGGGCAGTTCCACGAATACGACATCGCCCAACTGCTCGGCGGCGTGTGTGGTGATGCCCACGACCACTTCGTCACCCTCGACGCGCAGCCATTCATGTTCTTCGGTAAATTTCATATCGGATTTCCCTGTGTAGATTCAGCGTTTGAAGTTCGCCGCGACGAACGGCATTTTCGTGACAGTCAGTGGCAAGCGCTTGCCGCGCACCTCGCCCCAAAGCGGCGTGTCGACCTTTGCATGCTCGGCGCTGACATAGCCCATGGCAACCGGGCCGCCAACCGTCGGACCAAAGCCGCCAGAGGTTACTGTGCCAACCTCATTGCCGCCCCCGGCTGCATCGAAAATCGCCACACCTTCGCGCATCGGCGCCCGGCCTTCGGGCAGCAGCCCCACCCGCTTGCGCGGCGCCCCATCGGCCAGTTGTTGCAAGATCACGCCCGCACCCGGAAAACCGCCCGCACGCTCGCCATCATTGCGCCGTACCTTCTGGATCGCCCAGTTCAGCGCCGCCTCAACCGGCGTGGTGGTGGTGTCGATGTCATGACCATAAAGGCACAACCCGCCCTCCAACCGCAGACTGTCACGCGCGCCCAGACCGATGGGCTCGACCTCTTCCAGCGCCAAAAGCTTGCGCGCCAAGGCCACGGCATCTTCATTCGCGACCGAAATCTCGTAGCCGTCCTCGCCCGTATAGCCCGAGCGCGACAGGGTGACGGTGATCCCGTCAATGTCGACATCCTTGGCCACATCCATAAATTTCATATCCGCCACCAAGGGCTGCAACCGGGCCAGCGCCGCTTCGGCCTGCGGCCCCTGCAAGGCCAGCAGCGCACGATCTTCGAGCACTTCGATCTCACAACGATCCGACAACGCCTCTTTCATCAGGGCGATGTCATCATCCTTGCACCCGGCATTCACAACAACGAACAAATGATCACCCAGATTGGCCAACATCAGATCGTCCAAGATACCACCCGTGGCATCCGTAAACATCGCATAACGCTGGCGCATCTCGGCAAGCCCCAGCACATCAACCGGCACGAGGCTCTCCATCGCCAAGGCCACATCTTCATAGCTGCCAGACTTGGCCCGCAGCACGACCTGCCCCATGTGACTCACATCAAACATCCCGGCGGCGGCGCGGGTGTGCAGATGCTCTTTCATCACGCCAAGGGGGTATTGGACGGGCATTGAATAGCCCGCAAAGGGCACCATCTTGGCCCCCAGTTCCACATGCAAATCATGCAATGCCGTCTGCTTGAGATCGCTCATCCAGTTCGCCTTTCCTGTCGCTTCCGGATGACCTTTTGACCACGCCGGCACCTTAGCGCCGCTAACGCTGCGCATGATGCCCCCTCTGTCCTTCCGCCTGAGATCGTTATCCCTTCGGCGTGCGCATCCGCGCATCTCTCCAAAGTCTTGGTCACGTCACGGTCCTGGGGCCTGAGAGTTTCCGGGGCGGTTGCTCCTTCGGCATCGGCGTTAACCGATTCTCCCGTGACGATTGGGCCTTTCGTATGCCGCCGCATACCTCTGCGTCAACCATGCTTGTGGCCGGATACGACACATGTTTTGGTGCGCGCGACAAATACAGGACCTTTCGCGCATGACCCCCTATTTTTTCGGCTACGGCAGCCTCGTGAATCGCAACACCCACAGCTACCCCGACGCCCGGCCCGCCCGGCTCGACGGCTGGCGGCGCAAATGGGTCCGCGCCGAAGGGCGCGACATCGTCTACCTCTCTGTGGTGCAAGATCAAAGCACCCGCATCGACGGGCTCATCGCTGCCGTGCCGGGCGCGGATTGGGCGGCGCTGGACCAGCGTGAATACAGCTACGAACGCCACGCCTCAGGCGGCGCCGTGGTCCATGATCTGGTCCCCGCACCCGACATCGCCCATTACGCCATCCCGCTCGAAATCGCGGTCGACCACGGCGATCACGTCATCCTTCTGAGCTATCTTGATGTTGTGGTCCAAGGCTTCCTGCGCGAGTTCGGCACCGATGGAGCGGCGCGCTTTTTTGACACCACCGAAGGCTGGGACACACCTATCCTGAACGACCGCGCAGCGCCCCTTTACCCGCGCCACCAGACCCTAACGCCAGAAGAAACGGCCGTGGTCGATCACCACATCGACCGCTTGTCGCTACAGGTGAAATTACGCGACGAAGTCCCCTTCACAAAGAAGAACTTCTGACCGCTCTAATTCATCCTCTTTCAAATACCCGCGGGGGTCCGGGGGCAGCGCCCCCGAATGCCCTCGGCCCGCCTCAGCCGCGTGCTTTGACGGTCTGGAGCAACGGCAGAACCTGCGCCATCTCTGGCCCGTGTTCCTGCCCCGTCAGCGCCAAACGCAGGGGCCGGAACAACCCACGTCCCTTGCGCCCGGTGGCTTCTTTGACCGCGGCGGTCCAGCTTGACCACGTGGTTTCATCAAAGGGCATCTCCGGCAGCAGCAGCATGGCCTGAGCCACGAATTCGCGGTCGTCCTCGGCAATCACCGGCTCGGCCCCGTCGCGGAACATAGCCCACCACGGACCCAAATCCTTCAGCGTCGAGATATTCTCGCGCGTGACCGCCCAGAACTGCGCGGCTTTGTCTTCCGGCACGCCAAGGGCGGTGATGTCGTCTTTCACGGCCTCAAGCGGCAGTTGCTGCAAATACCGCCCTGTCAGCGGGAACAGATCCTGCACATCGAACTTGGTCGGCGCCGAGCCGAAGCGGTTGATGTCGAAACCCTCGATCAACTCCGCCATATCCGTGCGCAGCTCCACCGGATCAGACGATCCCAACCGCGCCATCAGGCTCAGCAGCGCGAAGGGCTGAACCCCCTGCTCGCGCAGATCACGCAGGGCCAGCGTGCCAAGGCGCTTGCTCAGCGCCTCGCCCTGCGGGCCGGTGAGCAGCGAGTGGTGCGCGAACGAGGGCACCGCCCCATTGCCGAGCGCCTGCATGATCTGGATCTGGGTCGCGGTGTTGGTCACATGGTCCGACCCGCGCACCACATGGGTCACGCCCATTTCGGTGTCATCCACGACGCTCGCCAAGGTATAAAGGATCTGCCCATCGCCACGAATGAGTACGGGGTCACTAACCGAGGCCGCGTCGATGGAAATATCGCCCAAGATACCGTCGTCCCATTCGATCCGCTGGTGATCGAGCTTGAACCGCCAAACGCCATCGCCACGCTCGGCACGCAGCGCGGCTTTCTCATCGTCGGAGAGGTTCAGCGCGGCGCGGTCATAGACCGGCGGCTTGCCCATGTTGAGCTGCTTCTTGCGCTTGAGGTCCAGCTCTGTCGGCGTCTCGAACGCCTCGTAGAAACGGCCCTTTTCGCGCAGGTCTTCGGCGGCGGTATGGTAGCGGTCCAACCGCTCTGACTGTCGCTCGACCCGGTCCCATTCCAAGCCCAACCATTCGAGGTCTTGCTTGATGCCGTCGACGTATTCTTCGCGGCTGCGCTCGGGATCGGTGTCGTCGATGCGCAGGATGAAAGTGCCGCCCGCCTTGCGCGCGATGAGGTAGTTCATCAGCGCGGTGCGCAGGTTGCCCACGTGGATATAGCCAGTGGGGGACGGGGCGAAACGGGTGATCGTTGGGTTGGACATCTGGCGTACTCCTGTTGCGCGCGGGCTTGCCACAGGGCGCGGGCGTTGTCCAGCAAAGGCGGGGGTCAGCCGCCGTCTGCCGCGGTGCCAGTCGGGGCGGGCACAACCTCAGAGGTGTCGGCGTCGGTGCCGTCGTCTGACACGCCCTCATCGGGGGCGTCTGCCGCTGCCGGTGCCGCATCTGCAGGCTGTGCTTCGTCCGCAGGAGTCTCCGCCGCGGCGCCAGAGGCGGTGCCGGCTGCGGGATCTGCTGCGGTGTCGGAGGCCGCCCCGGCGGTCCCATCGCTCAACGCGCCGTTCTCCCAATCGCCCGAGGCTTCCTCGCCGCTGGCATAGCGCATGGTGCCGCTGCCCTGCCGCTTGCCCGCTTTGAACGTGCCCTCATAGACATCGCCATTGGCATAGGTCGCCACGCCCTGCCCTTCGATCTCTCCCTCGGTCCACTCGCCTTCGTAGACGAAACCGCTGGCCATGGTGATCTTGCCCTGACCGTGACGCTGCCCATTCCTGAACGCACCTTCATAGACTGTGCCGTCGGGATAGGTCGCCTTGCCCTGACCATGGCGCTGACCGTCCTGCCAGCCGCCCTCATAGCGGTAGCCATCGGCATAGGTCATCACCCCTTGGCCATGGTTGCGGGCATCTTTGAATTCGCCCTCATAGACCACGCCATTGGTATAGGTCGCGATGCCTTCGCCTTCGATCACGCCTGCCACCCAAGCGCCCTCATAGGTCGATCCATCGGGATAGGTGATCTTGCCCGTGCCATCGGCCAGATCATTGCGGAAGGTGCCAACGTAAACCGATCCGTCGGGATAGGTCACCTGACCCTCCCCCTCGATCTGCCCGGCGACCCAAGAGCCGGTGTAGACATAGCCATCGGTGCCAGTAAACGTGCCTTGCCCGTCGCGGCGGTCATCCTTGAAGTCGCCTTCATAGGTGTCGCCGTTTTCATAGGTGACCTTGCCCTTGCCTTCACGGCGGCCCGCGACCAGCGTGCCTTCGTAGATATCGCCGTTGGGCTGGGTCAGCGTGCCGGTCCCGTCGATCTGGCCGTCTTTCCACAGGCCCACATAGACCAACCCGTCGGGCATGGTCAGCGTGCCCTCGCCACTGCGTTTGCCGCCTTCGATCTCGCCTTCATAGACCGCGCCATCGGGGTAGGTGATCGTGCCGACGCCCTGTTTGACGCCATCAACCCAGTCGCCCTTGTACTCATAGCCGCCGGGGCTTTGCATCACGCCCTTGCCGTGGTGTTTGGCATTGCGGAATTCACCCTCATAGCGCACGCCATTGGCGTAGATCGCCACGCCTTGGCCCATGATTGCGCCGGCTTCCCATTCGCCCTCATAGGTGCCGCCATCGGCAAAGGTGATCTTGCCCAGACCTTCGGGCTTGCCCTTGGCAAAGTTACCCTCATAGACCGATCCGTTTGGAAAACGTGCGACGCCTTCGCCCTTGATCTCGCCCTCGACCCACTCACCGGAATATTCATAACCATTGGGGAGCTTATAGGTGCCGCTGCCATGTTGAAGGCCGCCCTGAAAGGTGCCTTCATAGATGCCACCGTCGTCATATTCCTTGGTCAGCACCTGCCCGTCCTGCGCCGCAAGCGGCGTGGCCAGAAGAGCGATCAGACAGAGGGGCAAGCTGCGGTGCAACATGGGCGGAATTTCCCGATCTCGTTAGGTGTCATTTGCCCTGAGGTTACGGGTGATAGAGGGCAGAGGCAACGTGTTTGCAGGACAGGCGTGCCGGTTTCGGCGGATCCCGCGCACCGGGTGCGGCGGGCCAGCCTGCGCGCAGGGGTTTCGCCCTCGGCCCGATCTGCTACATCCAACCCACACCAGCCAGCCCGGAGCCTTTGCATGTCAGACCGTTTTCGCCTCACCCTCGGGCAATTGAACCCGACCGTCGGCGACCTGCCGGGAAACGCGGCACTGGCGCGCGAGGCTTGGCAGGCCGGGCGCGACGCGGGCGCGCAATTGGTCGCCCTGCCCGAACTGTTCCTGACCGGGCATGATGCGAAAGCGCTGCTGCACAACCCGGCCTTTCAACGCGATGTCGTGACCCATCTTGAGGCGCTCGCCGCCCATTGCGCCGATGGCCCCGCCTTGGCGCTTGGCGCGCCTTGGGTCGAGGGGGCGAAACTTCATAACGCCTACCTCATCCTGCAGGGTGGCAAGATCGCCCAGCGGGTGCTTCAACACAGCCCCGCGCGGCACTCTCACTTTGATGCAGGCCCGATCAGTGGCCCCTATGCTGTTGAGGGGCTGCGCATCGGTTCCCCCATCGGGGCGGATGGCTGGACTGGCGATGTGGCCGAGACGCAGGCCGAAACGGGGGCCGAATTCCTTTTGATCCCTAATGCGGCCCCACATCAACGCGGCGCAATGGACAGGCGGCTGAATCATATGGTCGCGCGGGTGATCGAGACGGAGTTGCCGCTGATCAGCCTCAATATGGTCGGGGGGCAGGACGAGGCGGTCTTTGACGGCGCGTCCTTCGCGCTGAACCCCGGTGGCAAGCTGGCGCTGCACCTGCCTGCCTTTGACAGGGCCATTGCCCATGTCGATCTGGAACGCGCACCGGAGGGTTGGCAGATCGTGGCCGGAGACCTCGCGCCGCAGCCAAGCGCGCTGGAGCGGGATTACCGCGCTTTGGTTGTCGGCCTGCGGGATTATGTCGCCAAAGCCGGAGCCTCTAAGGTGCTGGTCGAACAGACCGAGGGGCGTGATGCCGCGCTGGCCGCGACGATCGCAGGAGACGCTTTGGAGTCCGAGAATGTCCGCCAGATCGCGGTCCCGGTGGGGGGTGATTTACAGTCCACACTGCACGGCCGCCTCGCAGGGCTTGGCGCGGCGGTCGGCGCCGATAGCCTCGCGCTCCCCCTGCGCGGCCTGATGCTCCGCGCTTTGGCGCAGGACGCGGGGGAGCTGTTGCTCACGGCACAGAACAAATCTGCGGCCGCCATGGGACAGAGCGCGGTGCCGGGCGATTTCAATCCGATCAAAGACCTGTACCAGACCGAGGTGCTTGCCCTTTGCCAATGGCGCAACGTGACCCACCGCGTTTGGATGCGAGGCCCAGCCTCTGCGGCGCTTCCGCAGCGGGAACATTCGCAAGTAGATAGCGCAGTGGACGACATTCTGCGCATCTTGCAAGAAAGGAACGGTAGTGTGGGGGACTGCGTAGCGGAGGGCTTTGACCAGCGGACCGCCCAGAAGGTTGCGGAGCACCTTTTTAACAACCAGCCGCGGAAAAATCGCTCCGCCCCCGGCCCGCGCGTCACGGCATCGCGGCCAGAGCCCCCCTACCCCGCCCACTGGCGCGATGGCTCATAACGCCGAGATCACCTCTCTGGTTTCCCACTTTTCCCTGAGCGCCAGAGGCAAGCGACTTCCCGCCACCTGCCAGCAGGTTAGCGCCCAATTATTGACCAATGGGAGCCAAAAACCGGGCGCTCCGTGCTTCATGGGGGAACGAACCCTTTCCCCCACAGTTGTCCAAACACGACCAACAACGGCGCTGGATTTCCCGCAGGGCACTCCCGCCGAACAGAAAGGGTTAAGAGATGAATATCGTTAAACTTGGAATGGTATCTGCCATCGCTTTGGGTGCCGCTGCACCTGTCTATGCACAGTCTGCCGAAGCCTATGCCGCAACCGATCTCAACATCCGTTCGGGCCCCGGCCCGCAGTACGACATCGTCGGTGTCATCCCCGGTGGCGAAGCCACTATGGTGGAAGGCTGCCTTGACGGCCAATCCTGGTGCCGGGTCAATTTCGGCGACACGATGGGCTGGTCCTACTCTGATTACCTCGCCGTTGAAGTTGAAGAGCAGGCCGTGGCCCTGACCACCCGCCCCGCGACCGTCGAAGTGGGGACCGTGACCTATGAAGACCCCGATGGCACCGCCGAGAATGAGACCGAAGGCGCTGCTGCCGGTGCGACCCTTGGCGCGCTAACAGCCTATGCCGTTGGTGGCCCGATTGGCGGCATCATCGCCGGTGGCATCGCAGGTGGTGCGGCAGGTTCCGCCGCTGCTGAGCCAGAGGAATCCACCATCACCTACGTCCGTGAGAACCCGGTTGATACCGTGTACCTCGACGGTGAAGTGGTGGTCGGCGCGGGCATCCCCACGACCGTGACCACCTATGAGGTCCCGGAAACCACATACCGCTATGTCAACATCAACGGCGCGACCGTGATCGTTGACAACGAGACGAACCTGATCGTCGACGTTGTGCGCTAAGCTGCAATAACGTGCTGCGCTAAGCCACCATAGATTTGGACAAAGAAGGCTCGGAGAGTGATCTCCGGGCCTTTTCTTTGCCCGAAAACTAGGGCTAGCATGGGGGCAGCAACCACAGGGAGCCACCATGATCGCCGTTATTTTCGAAGTCTTCCCCCACCCCGACCGCCGCGAGGAATACCTCGATGTCGCGGCCAAGATGCGGCCCCTGCTGGATGAGGTGGATGGCTTCATCTCTGTCGAACGGTTCCAAAGCCTGACCAACCCCGAAAAGCTGCTTTCGCTCTCTTTCTTCCGCGATGAAGAGGCAGTGCAGAACTGGCGCAAGCTGACCGCGCACCGCGGCGCGCAGGCAGCAGGGCGCGAAGGCATCTTTACCGATTACCACCTGCGCATCGCCCATGTGATCCGCGACTATGGCATGTTCGACCGCGCAGAGGCGCCACAGGACAGTCAGGAAATCCATCCACCACGGCCCACTCCCGAAGGCTGAAGGCTGACCGGGACTAGACCGTCTCCCCCGCCTCCAGCCGCCGCAACCAGTTGCCCGCATCGCGCAAGACCGCCTCGCGTCGGTCGGCATCCATGCGGTCCCACGTGGCATACATGTTTCTCATACGCGCATTGCCCTGAAACCGCTCTCGGTGCCGGTCAAGAAAGTGCCAGTAAAGCAGGTTGAACGGGCAGGCTTTCTGTCCCGCCTTCGCAGTGACGCTGTAGCTGCATCCTTTGCAGTAGTCAGACATGCGATTGATGTAAGCCCCGGACGAGACATAGGGTTTCGAGGCGATGACCCCGCCGTCGGCGAATTGGCTCATGCCGACGGTGTTGGGCGCTTCGACCCACTCATAGGCGTCGGCGTATACCTCGAGATACCATTCATGCACCTGATGCGGATTGATCCCGGCCAGCAGGGCGAAATTGCCCGTCACCATCAGCCGCTGGATGTGATGCGCATAAGCGTATTTCTGCGTCTGCCCGATGGCTTGGCGCAGGCAATTCATCTGCGTGTCGGCACCCCAGAAAAAGGCAGGCAAGTCGCGGTCGTGTCGCAGCACGTTGCGCGCCACATACTCCGGCCCCTCAAGAAAATAGATGCCCCGCACATATTCGCGCCATCCAAGGATTTGGCGGATGAACCCTTCGGCAGCGTTGATCGGCACGTCCCCCTGCTGCCACGCCTTTTCGGCAGCCCGGCAGACCTCCATCGGATCGAGCAACCCAAGGTTCAGATAGGGTGAGATCAGCGCGTGAAAGAGATAGGGCTGCCCTTCCAGCATCGCGTCCTGATAATCGCCAAATCGCGGCAGGGCGTGGGTGATGAAATGCGCCAAGACCTGCAGGGCCTCCGCGCGCGTGGTGGCAAAGTCAAAGGGGAGCAGATCACCGAAGTTGTCCCCATAGCGCGTCTCCACAAGGTTAAGCACCGCTTGGGTCTCAGCATCAGGCGCAAAGCTGAGCGGCTGGGGGAACTCCAGCCCCTCCTTCGGGGGCTTGCGGTTGTCGTGGTCGAAATTCCATTTGCCCCCTGCGGGATCGTCGCCCTCCATCAACAGGCCGGTCTCGCGGCGCATCTCGCGGTAGAAATACTCCATCCGCAGCGCCTTGCGCCCCTCGGCCCAATCTTCGAACCGTTTGCGAGTGGCGATAAAGCGGTCATCCGGCAAGAGATGCGTCGGGATCGGCGCATCGGTCAGCGTGTTGAGCAGCCGCCACTCCCCCGGCTCTGTCACGATCACCTCGCCCGCGCCGGTTTCCTCCGCCCGGCGGAGCAGTTCGCCGACGAGAGAGCCTGCGTTTTCGGGGTCATCCAGCCGGGTATAGCGCAAGCTCCAGCCGTCATCCTCCAACTGGCGGGCAAATTTGCGCATTGCGGCGAAGACAAGCGCGATTTTCTTGGGGTGGTGACGGACATATTCCGCCTCTTGCGCGACTTCGGCCATGACCACCACATCGCGCGTCTTGTCGGCCTCGCGCAGCGATGACAGGTTTAGGGAGAGTTGATCGCCCAGAACCAAGATCAGACGGCTCACCACGGCACCGCCTTTCCGGCCCAATCAAAGAATCCGCCGCTATTGTCCGGGGTCAGCCCGTCGATCACCCGCAGCAGATTGCCCGCAGCCTCCCCCGGCGGCACCGCCGGATGGCGGCCCAGGTATTTCTCGGTAAAGGGTGTTTCGACGGTGCCGGGGTGCAGTGCCACGCAGATGCTTTGCGGATGGCTGCGGCTGAGTTCAATCGCGGCGGTATGCACGATCTGGTTCACCGCCGCCTTGGCGCTGCGGTAGCTGATCCAACCGCCCAAGCGATTATCTCCGATTGAACCGACCCGCGCCGAAAGCACGGCGAATACCGCCCGCCTGTCGCGCGGCAGCAGCCGCCCCGCATGACGCAGGATCAGCGCCGGACCAACGGCGTTGAGTGCGAATTGATCCAGCATCGCCTTTTGCGTGATGGCCCGCAGCGACTTTTCCGGGGCTGCCCCGTCGATCTCCAAAGCGCCTGTGGCGACGATCACCGCGTCGAAGGGGCCGGTAAGCCCCTCCAGCGCCGCATTAACCGAAGCCTCATCCCTAAGGTCCAGCCCATCGCTGGCGCGAGAGAGCGCCGTTACCTCATCCCCGCGCGCCCGCAAGGTGTCGCTCAGCGCCGCGCCGATCCCGCCGCTGGCCCCGATCACAAGCACCCGCGCACTCACGCCGCCGCGTCCTGCGGTATCGCTCTGTACTGCATCCTGAACTCCCTTGCTTATAGGCAGATAGGCGGCGCTGACGCGGGGGCAAACAAAAGCCGCAACACCCCCTTTCCATTTGAAAACGGGTGCGTATAACTATCCGCATGACACAGGCCGTCCATATCCCGACCCTGCCGCGCTGCTGCGCGGGCCTGCTGTGTGCCAACTTGCTGCACCTAATTCGCCTCTGAGCGTGCCCTTAGGCGCGCCCGCTCAGAGGGATGTGTCGCGCGCCAAGGATACCAGCAAAGAAAGAACCCAGGATGACCGATATGACGAAACAGGACCGTGTGCTGATTTTTGACACCACCTTGCGGGATGGCGAACAATCCCCCGGGGCGACGATGACCCATGCCGAAAAGCTGGAGATTGCGCAGCTTTTGGATGAGATGGGCGTCGACATCATCGAAGCAGGCTTTCCCATCGCCTCCGAAGGCGACTTTAACGCGGTGAGCGAGATCGCCCGCCAAAGCCAAAACGCCGTGATCTGCGGCCTTGCCCGCGCCCAATTGGGCGACATCGACCGATGCTGGGAGGCCGTGAAACATGCCCGTCAGCCGCGCATCCACACCTTCATCGGCACCTCGCCCCTGCACCGCGCCATTCCGAACCTGACACAGGATGAGATGGCCGACCGTATCCATGAGACCGTGACCCACGCGCGCAACCTCTGCGACAACGTGCAATGGTCGCCGATGGATGCCACGCGGACCGAGCTTGATTACCTCTACCGCGTTGTGGAAATCGCCATCAGAGCCGGGGCCACCACGATCAACATCCCCGACACCGTGGGCTATACCGCCCCACGCGAAAGCGCCGATCTAATCGCCAAACTGCTCGAAAACGTGCCGGGCGCGGATGAGATCATCTTTGCCACCCACTGCCACAACGATCTGGGCATGGCGACAGCCAACAGCCTTGCCGCCGTGGAAGCCGGGGCGCGGCAGGTGGAATGCACCATCAACGGTCTGGGCGAACGCGCGGGCAACACGGCGCTCGAAGAGGTCGTCATGGCCCTCAAGGTGCGCAACGACATCATGCCCTACGAGACGCGCATCGACAGCACCAAGATCATGAACATCTCGCGCCGTGTTGCGACGGTCTCGGGTTTTGCGGTGCAGTTCAACAAGGCCATCGTCGGCAAGAACGCCTTTGCCCATGAGAGCGGCATCCACCAAGACGGCATGCTCAAGAATGCCGAAACCTTTGAGATCATGCGCCCGGAGGATGTGGGTCTGACCGAGACCAATATCGTCATGGGCAAACACTCGGGCCGCGCGGCGCTGCGCTCCAAGCTCGAAGACCTCGGGTTTGAACTGGGGGATAACCAGCTCAAGGATGTCTTCGTGCGGTTTAAGGAATTGGCCGACCGTAAAAAGGAAATCTACGAGGATGACCTGATTGCGCTGATGCGCACCGCGACCGACCCCGAAGAAGACCGCATTCGCCTCAAATCGATGAAGGTCGTTTGCGGCACCGAAGGCCCGCAGACCGCCGACATGGTGTTGGATGTGGATGGCGCAGAGCAGAGCACCAACCAGACCGGCGATGGCCCCGTCGACGCGGCGTTCAACTGTATCAAGGCACTGGTGCCGCACACCGCGCGCTTGCAGCTTTACCAAGTGCATGCGGTCACCGAAGGCACCGACGCGCAGGCGACGGTGTCCGTGCGGATGGAGGAAGAGGGCCGCATCGTGACGGGGCAATCTGCCGATACCGATACCGTGGTGGCGAGTGTGCGGGCCTATATCCACGCGTTGAACCGTCTGTTGGTGCGGCGTGAAAAGGGCGGCACGGATAAGCGCGAGATCAATTATAAAGATGTGAGTTGATGCGGAGGGCGGGGGAAACCCCGCCCTTTTCGCTTGAGGGCCATCGCCTGCCCGCGGGTCGGCGAGCCGACGGGCGGTTCATGCCACTTTATGGTTCAGCTGTGATTTGCGTTCGCGAAGTTGCGCCAAGCCTCACCAAATCGCCTACCCGGTCGCACCAGAGGTGCGCCTAATACATTCTGGCACGCCTCCGGCGTGACGGAGCGGGCAGGCGATGGCCCGGCGCCTACGGCTTGCCTCCGGGCTGGGGTGGCATTCGTCACCGAAGAACCAATCTCAATACGGGTTCTTCGCCCCGCGATCCGCACTCAGCGACGCCTGCCCCCGCTCCACAATCATCACCACCGCATCCGCCAGATGTTGCCGCTGGATATGATCATCTCCCGCCGCAACCCGCAGCTTATGCGCCTCTAGCATCACCTCAGCATGGCTCGACCCGCGCGGCGGGATGAACGTGTAGCAGGCCAGTTCAATCAACAGACCCAGCGGATCCTTGAAATAGATCGAATGCATAAAGCCTCGATCCTTCACCCCCGAATGCCCAATCCCGCGCGCTTCCAACCGCTCGGGGATTTGGTCAAACATCGCGCGGTCTACCTCGAACGCCAGATGATGCACGCAGCCCGGATCCATCGGCGTGCGATTGTGCACCCGCTTGCGGTTCTCATTGGTGAAAATCGTGATCAGCCGTCCGTCGCCCGGATCGAAATACAAATGCCCCTCATCCGGGTCATCCAAATTAGGCTGGTCAAAAATGAAAGGCATTCCCAAAACGCCCTCCCAGAAGTCGATTGAACTTTGCCGATCGGCCCCGGTGAGGGTGATGTGATGCACCCCAAGTGTCTGTATCTTTTGCATGGTATCGCTGACCTCCGCCTTAAATATACAGCGCTATGATAGCGCGGCGGCAATATCGCGCCACCTTTGCGGTCTTGCCCCTTTCACCCTGACCTCGTGCGCCCTATAAGAGCCAATAGCCCGCGCGTGGTCCCATGCAGGCGGGCCTGTCCGAATATTTGCAAGGCTCCGCTACTGTTATGTCCATCCTCGATCAATTCCGCGGCCTGTTCTCCTCCGATATGGCGATCGACCTCGGCACCGCGAATACGCTGGTTTACGTCAAGGGTAAGGGCATCGTTCTCAGCGAACCTTCGGTGGTGGCCTATCACGTCAAAGACGGCGTCAAGAAAGTGCTCGCCGTGGGCGAAGACGCCAAGCTGATGCTGGGCCGGACGCCCGGCAGCATTGAGGCGATCCGCCCGATGCGTGAAGGGGTCATCGCCGACTTCGACACCGCCGAGGAAATGATCAAGCACTTCATCCGTAAGGTGCACAAGCGTTCGACCTTCTCCAAACCCAAGATCATCGTCTGCGTGCCGCATGGGGCGACCCCGGTTGAGAAACGCGCAATCCGCCAGTCGGTGCTGAGCGCTGGTGCGCGCCGCGCCGGGCTGATTGCGGAACCCATCGCTGCGGCCATCGGTGCAGGCATGCCGATCACCGATCCCACGGGTAACATGGTCGTCGACATCGGCGGCGGTACGACCGAGGTTGCGGTGCTGTCGCTGGGCGACATCGTCTATGCACGCTCGGTCCGCGTGGGTGGTGACCGCATGGACGAAGGCATCATCAGCTACCTGCGCCGCCAGCAGAACCTGCTGATCGGTGAGACGACTGCCGAGCGGGTCAAGACCTCCATCGGTACGGCGCGCATGCCCGACGACGGGCGCGGCACCTCAATGCAGATCCGGGGCCGTGACCTGCTGAATGGTGTGCCGAAAGAAATCGAAGTGACCCAAGCGCAGATCGCCGAAGCGCTGGCCGAGCCGGTACAGCAAATTTGCGAAGCGGTGATGACCGCGCTTGAAACCACCCCGCCAGATTTGGCCGCCGATATCGTCGACCGTGGCGTGATGCTGACAGGCGGCGGTGCGCTGCTGGGTGATCTTGATCTGGCGCTGCGCGAGCAGACCGGCCTTGCGATCTCGGTCGCGGATGAGCCGCTTAATTGTGTGGCCCTCGGCACTGGCAAAGCGCTGGAATACGAGAAACAGCTGCGCCACGCGATCGACTACGACAGTTAACACTGGCAAGTTAGCCAGACCCGGCACGCGGCGACAACGCCCCGCCTGACCGGGCGGGAGTTTCAGCACAGATGCCCAAGGACCGTTCCAGCTCCAGTGATTTCACCGGCCCTTTGCGCCGGTTGCTGCTGGCTGTGCTGGTGCTGGCCCTGACCGGGGTCTTCTTGCTGTGGCGTATCGACAGCCCCCGCGTCGAGCGTTTCCGCGCGCAGGTGACCGACCGTTTCGTGCCCAACCTCGATTGGGCCATGGCCCCGGTGACCGGCACCATCAACTTGCTGCGCGATTTCCAAAGCTACCAACGCCTCAGCGAACAGAACCGCGAGCTGCGCTCGGAACTACGTCAGATGCAGGCATGGAAAGAAGCGGCCTTGCAGCTAGAGCAGGAGAACGCCCGGCTGCTGGACCTCAACAACGTCCGGCTCGATCCGCGTCTCACCTTCATCACCGGCACGGTTCTGGCCGACAGCGGCTCGCCCTACCGTCAATCGGTGCTCTTAAACGTCGGCGCGCGCGATGGGCTGGTTGAAGGTTGGGCCACGATGGACGGCATCGGCCTTGTGGGCCGCATTGCAGGTGTGGGCAAAAACACCGCCCGCGTGATCCTGCTGACCGACGCTTCCAGCCGCATTCCGGCGACGATCCAACCCTCGGGCCAGCGGGCCATCGTGGCGGGCGACAACAGCGCCGCGCCGCCCTTGGACTTCATCGAGAACCGTGAATTGGTCCGCCCCGGTGACCGGGTGATCAGCTCGGGCGATGGCGGGGTGTTCCCGGCGGGCATCCTGATCGGTCAGGTCGCCGCCGATCCGGGCGGGCGTCTTCGCGTCAGGCTGGCGGCGGATTACGAGCGGTTGGAGTTCCTGCGCGTGTTGCGCCACCATGGCAATGAAACCGTGCCGGACACCGCCCATGTCATCACCTCCGATGGCCCCTTGGCCGACCCGGCGGCGCCGGTCGGAGTGCAGCCATGACCGATCTGTCACGCAGCCGCCTGTGGGTCATGCGCCTGAGCTTTGTTGCGCTGGCGCTGGTGATCTTGTTCTTCCACCTGCTTCCGCTTGAGACGACCCCGCGCCCTTGGGCCGGGCCGGACCTGCTGTTGGGCTTTGCCTGCGCTTGGGGGCTGAGACGGCCTGAATATGTGCCCGCGCTCTTTCTGGCGTTGGTTTTCCTGCTGGCCGATCTCTTGCTACAACGCCCGCCCGGCCTTTGGGCGGTGTTGGCCTTGATCGGGGTCGAGAACCTCAAGTCGCGGGGGCGGCATCTGCGGGATGCGAGCTTTGCCGCCGAATGGCTGACCGTGGCGGTGATCCTGACCATAGTGATCTTTGCCAACCGCATTCTGCTGAGCCTTGCACTGGTGCCCACGCCCGCCATGACGCTGAACCTCACGGAATTGGCACTGACGATGCTCGCTTATCCGCTGATCGTGGCGGTGACCCATGGTATCATGGGCGTGCGCAAGACCGCGCCGGGCGATCTGGACGCGCTTGGCAAACGGGTGTGATCGGGGAGCGATGAGATGAGACGTAGCCGCGCCGACAACGATGCAAACCACACGCGCCTGACCCGGCGCGCTGCCCTTTTGGGCGGGGCGCAACTGCTGTTCATGGGCGGTCTGGCCGCGCGGATGCGCTATCTGCAGGTCGATCAGGCCGACCAATTTCGCCTGCTCGCCGAAGAGAACCGCATCAACATCCGACTGATCCCGCCCTCCCGCGGTGAGATTTTCGACCGCAACGGCGTACAGCTTGCCGACAACGTGCCCTCCTACCGGATCGTCATGGTGCGCGAAGACGCGGGCGACGTGGCGGCGGTGATGGAACGTTTGGCCCAAGTTATCGAAATTGATGACGAAACCCGCGAACGCGCCATGACCGAGATGGCCCGCTCCGCGCCCTTCCTGCCCGTCACCATCGTCGATGACGTCAGTTGGGAGGTCGTGAGCAAGGTCAGTGTCAACGCCCCTGCCCTGCCCGGCGTCACCCCCGAAGTAGGCCTGACTCGCGTCTACCCGCGCGGCGCGGATTTCGCCCATGTGGTGGGCCGCGTAGGCCGCGTGAGCCAAGCCGACCTCGACGCGCTGGAAAACCCCGATCAGGTGCTGCGCATCCCGCGCTTTCAAATCGGCAAGATCAACGTCGAAGCCCGCGCCGAGAACCTGCTGCGCGGTGCGGCGGGCACCAAACATGTAGAGGTGAACGCCACAGGCCGCGTGATGCGCGAGTTGGAGCGGCGCGAAGGTCAGGCCGGGGCCGACCTGCAGCTGACCGTGGATGCCAATCTGCAACGCTATGTGCAGGCCCGTCTGGGTGAAGAAAGCGCCGCCGTGGTCATCATCGATTGCGAGAATGGCGATCTGGCCGCACTCGCCTCTTCGCCCAGCTATGACCCGAACCTCTTTATCGGCGGCATCTCCTCGGCGGATTATAATCCGCTGTTGAATTCCAAATACCGACCCTTGGTGAACAAGCCGGTGCAGGGCACCTACCCGCCCGGTTCAACCTTCAAGATGATCGTCGCACTCGCCGCAATCGAAGAGGGCATCGTCGGCCCCGAAGAGACGGTATATTGCCCCGGCCATCTGGAGGTCGCGGGGCGGCGGTTCCACTGCTGGAAACGCGCGGGCCACGGATGGGTTAATTTACAGGATTCGCTGAAACAATCCTGCGACGTCTATTACTACGACCTCGCCGTGAAGGTGGGCATCGAAAAGATCACCGCCATGTCGAACCGCTTTGGCCTTGGGATCAAACACGATCTGGCGCTGTCTTCGGTCGCGGGTGGGCTTGCGCCGACCAAACAGTGGAAACGCTCGGCCCGGGGCGAGGATTGGGTCGTGGGCGACACGGTCAACGCCTCCATCGGGCAGGGTTTTACCCTGTCCTCCCCACTGCAACTCGCGGTGATGAGCGCGCGGATCGCCACCGGGCGCGCGGTGGCGCCGCGGCTGATTAAATCCATCGACGGGGTGGAACAACCCAGCGGCGCGGGCGAGCCGATGGGCCTGAACGAGAACAACCTGCGCCAATTGCGCAAAGCGATGTACGACGTGGTCAACGACCGCCGCGGCACCGGCTATCGCAGCCGCATCATCGACGACACGATGCGCATGGCGGGCAAGACCGGCACCAGTCAGGTGCGCAACATCACCGCCGCCGAACGCGCCCGTGGTGTGACCAGCAACGCCGACCTGCCGTGGGAGCGCCGCGACCACGCGCTGTTCGTGTGCTTCGCGCCCTACGACAAACCCAAATACGCGGCCTGCGTGCTGGTGGAACACGGGGGGGGCGGGTCAACCGCCGCCGCCCCGATTGCGCGCGACGTGATGTTGCAGGCCATGGCCGGGGGCGAGCCGCCGCTCGAAGCCTACCCCAAGTCCGACCGGGGCCGCATCGCCACCCAGCAAGAAGAGCTGCGCGACACCGCGCCGGAAACCTCGGCCAGCGTAGCGGGAGACGATCAGGCATGAGCTATCTTGAGCATACGGTCAAATCCGTCCCCACGGGGCTGCGCAAGATCCTTTTCATGAACTGGCCGCTGGCGATCCTGTTGACCAGTGTCGCGGGCGTGGGGTTCTTGATGCTCTACTCGGTCGCTGGCGGGTCATTCTCCCCTTGGGCTGAACCGCAGATGAAGCGTTTCGGCATGGGCATTGCGATCATGTTCACTGTGGCGATGGTGCCGATCTGGCTCTGGCGCAACCTGTCGGGCGTGGCCTATGGGGCGACCTTGGTGCTACTGGTCGCGGTCGAACTCTTTGGCTCTGTCGGCATGGGCGCGCAGCGTTGGATCGACATCGGCTTTATGCGGTTGCAACCGTCGGAGCTGATGAAGATCACGCTGGTGCTGTTTCTGGCCGCCTATTACGACTGGCTGCCGGTCAAAAAGGTCTCGCGCCCCTTTTGGGTCCTGCTGCCCATCCTGATCATCGTGGTCCCCACCGCTTTGGTCCTGAAACAGCCCGACTTGGGCACCTCGATCCTGCTTTTGACCGCCGGGGGCGGGCTGATGTTCCTTGCAGGTGTGCATTGGGCCTATTTCGCCGCCGTCATCACCGCCGCCATCGGGCTGGTCACCGCCGTCTTCCAATCGCGCGGCACCCCGTGGCAACTGCTCAAAGATTACCAATACCGCCGCATCGACACTTTTCTCGACCCCAGCCAAGACCCGCTTGGCGCGGGCTACCACATCACCCAATCCAAGATCGCGCTCGGCTCGGGCGGCTGGTCTGGGCGTGGCTACATGCAAGGCACCCAGTCGCGGCTGAACTTCCTGCCCGAGAAACACACCGACTTTATCTTTACCACGCTGGCCGAAGAGTTCGGCTTCGTCGGCGGCGTCTCTCTGCTGGGGCTTTATGCGCTGATCATCCTGTTCTGCGTGGCCTCGGCGGTGAAGAACAAAGACCGGTTCTCAAGCCTGCTGACACTGGGTATCGCGCTCAACTTCTTTCTCTTTTTCGCCGTTAACATGTCGATGGTCATGGGGCTGGCCCCTGTGGTTGGCGTGCCGCTGCCGATGGTGAGCTATGGCGGCTCGGCCATGCTGGTGCTGCTGCTGGCCTTTGGGCTGGTGCAATCGGCGCATGTTCATAGACCGAGGTAATTCATGACGATTAATATTCTCTTCGCCGCCAAAGCCGAACGCTGGGACGGCTACGAAAAACCGTTGAACGACGCGCTGCGCAAGGCCCTGCCGGGGCGGGATTTCACACTCGCCACCGACCTGCCGCCCGAAGAGGTCGATTATATCGTCTATGCCCCCAACAGCGACTTGCAGGATTTCACCCCCTACACCCGCGCCAAAGCGGTGCTGAACCTCTGGGCCGGGGTGGAGGCAATCACCGGCAACGAAACCTTAAAGATCCCGCTGACACGGATGGTCGATTTCGGCCTGACCCACGGCATGGTCGAATGGGTCACGGGCCATGTGCTGCGCCATCATCTGGGGATGGATGCGGACATTCTGCGCGAGGACGCTAAATGGGAGCCGCGCACCCCGCCACTGGCACGCGAACGGGGCGTGGCGGTGCTGGGCATCGGTGCGCTCGGCCAAGCGGTAGCCGCAGCGTTGGTGGGTCTTGGCTTCGATGTGACCGGCTGGTCGCGCAGCGAAAAGCAGATCGAGGGCGTGCGCTGCCTGCATGGCGATGCGGGCCTGACAGAAACGCTGAAACGGGCCGAGATCGCCGTGCTGCTGATGCCCGACACCCCCGCCACGCGAGAGGTGCTAAATGCCGAGACACTGGCGCAGATGCCCAAAGGCGCGTTCATCATCAACCCCGGTCGTGGCCCGCTGATTGATGATGACGCCCTGCTTGCCGCGCTCGACAGCGGGCAGATTGCCCATGCCACGCTGGATGTCTTCCGCGTGGAACCGCTGCCTGAGGATCACCCCTACTGGGCGCATCCGCGCGTCACCGTGACCCCGCATCTCGCGGCGGCCACGCGCAATGAGACCGCCTCGGAAGTCATCGCCGAGAACATCCGCCGCAGTGAGGCCGGAGAGCCTCTGCTACATCTGGTAGACCGCGACCGGGGGTACTAACCCCCGGCCGCGTCAAGGCTCAGGCCGCCAGCCCGCGCCCTTTGAGCAGCGCCTCCACCCCCGGCAGTCGCCCCCGGAACGCGGTATAAAGCTCTGCCGGATCGCGGCTGCCGCCGGTCGACAGGATGTGGGTCTCCAACGCTTCGGCGCGCTCCGCGTCAAAGGCGCCGCCCGCTTCTTCGAAGGCGGCAAAGGCGTCGGCGTCCATCACCTCGGACCACATGTAGCTGTAATAGGCGCTGGAATATCCGTCACCCGAGAAGACATGCGCGAATTGCGGCGTGGCGTGGCGCATCCGGATCGCCTGAGGCATGCCGATGCTGCTGAGCACCTCGGCCTGTTTCGCCATCGGATCGGCGGGCGGGGCACCGTCGTGGAACTCCAGATCGACGAGGGCCGAGGCGATATATTCCACCGTCTGGAACCCCATGTCGAAGGTCGACGCCGCCAGCACCTTGTCCAACATCTCACGCGGCATCGGCTCGCCCGTGCGGGCGTGGGTGGCGAATTTCTGCAAGACCCCGGGCTGGTCCAGCCAATGCTCATAAAGCTGGCTGGGCAATTCCACAAAGTCCCGCGCCACCGAGGTGCCGCTGACGCTTTCGTAGGTCACATCCGACAGCATCTGGTGCAGCGCATGGCCGAATTCGTGAAACAGCGTGCGCGCGTCGTCATAGGACAGCAGCGCCGGGTCGCCCTTGGCGAAATTGCAGACGTTGATCACCACCGGCGCCTGCGCGCGGGGGAACTTCGCTTGGCTCCGCATAGCCGAACACCATGCGCCCGAACGCTTCGAGCCGCGCGCGAAGTAATCGCCGATAAAGACCGCCACATGCTTGCCGTTCCGCGTGACCTCCCACGCCCGGCAGTCGGGGTGGTAGAGCGGCACGTCGAGCGGCGCGAACGCCAAGCCGAACAACCGGTTGGCACAGTCGAAGGCCGCGTCGATCATCCGATCGAGCTGGAAATAGGGTTTCAGCGCCGCCTCATCGAGGTCATGCTCTGCCGCGCGGCGCTTTTCGGCGTAGTAGCGCCAATCCCATGGCTCCAGCGCCCCGTTCACGCCGTCCTCGCGCATCAGCGCGGTCAGCACCTCGGCATCGGCGTCGGCCTGCGCCTTGGCAGGTTTCCAAACCGACATCAGCAAGTCGCGCACGGCGTCCGGCGTCTTGGCCATTTCGGTTTCCAGCTTGTAGGCGGCGAAATTTTCATAGCCCAGAAGTTCCGCCCGCTCCTTGCGCAGGGCCAGCGTTTCGGCAGCGATGTCGCGGTTGTCGGTTTCCCCGCCATTCGCACCGCGTGCTTCCCACGCACGAAACGCCTTTTCGCGCAGGTCGCGACGGTCTGAGAATTGCAGGAAGGGTGTGATCAGCGACCGCGAGAGCGTGACCACCGGGCCCTCCGCGCCCTTCTCCTTGCCCGCCGCGCGAGCGGCGTCGAGCGCGAAATCCGGCAGGCCGGTCAGTTCGCCCTCCGACAGCGGCATGAACCAGTCCCGCTCATCGGCCAGCAGGTTTTGCGTGAACTGCGTGCCGAGCACCGCCAGCCGCGCCTTGATCTCTTTCATCCGCTCGGCGGCCGCCCCGGTCAACGCCGCGCCAGAGCGGACGAAGCCGCGATGCGTCAGCATCAGCACGCGGGCCTGCTCCTCGGTCAGATCGAGCGTGTCGCGGGCCTCCCAGATGGCAGCGATGCGGGCAAAGAGCTTGGTGTTGCCCGAGATCGCCGATTGATGCGCGGCAAGCTTGGGCGAGAAATCGCGCTGCAACGCCTCGCGCGCGCCGTTGCTGTCGGCCCCCGCGACGGTGAAGAACACGCTCAGCACCTTGTCGAGCGCGTCGCCGGATGCTTCGAGCGCCTCGATCGTATTGGCAAAGCTGGGCGCCTCGGGGTTCTCGGCGATGGCGTCGATCTCGGCCCGGTGGGCGGTCAATGCCTCCTCAAGCGCGGGGGCGAAATCATCGTCTGAAATGCGATCAAAGGGGGCGATGCCGAAGGGCGTGTTCCAGTCAGCGAGCAGCGGATTTGTCATGTAAATCTCCTTTGCGCTCTAGATGGGGCGCGGGGAGGAGACTTGCAATCACCCGCCGCAGGTTTCGCAGCCCGCCCGCCGCTTGAGCCCGATCTTGCGGGTCTCACCGTAAAGCCCGTCGTAGATCATCATCTCGCCGCGCAGCACGCTGCCCGCGCCGGTGATCAGCTTAACCGCCTCAAGCGCCATCATCGTGCCGATCACGCCGGGCAGCGGCCCGATCACCCCGGCCTCGGCACAGGAGGGTGCCAGCCCCGCGGCAGGCGCTTGCGGAAAAATGCAGCGATAGCAGGGCGCACCGCGCGCGGGATCAAAGATGCTGAGCTGCCCCTCCCACTGGCTGAGCGCGCCTGAAATCAGTGGCTTACCAGCCGCGACACAGGCGGCATTGACCCGGTAACGAGTGTCGAAATTATCGGTCCCGTCGAGCACGAGGTCATAGTCGGCCACCAGTTCGGCGGCGATCTCGTCGCTGAGGCGACGGTGGTAGGGGCGCACGGTGATATGGGGGTTTTGCGCCAGCATCTCGGCTTGGGCCGAGAAGACCTTGGGCGTGCCGATGGCCGCGTCTTTGTGGATTACCTGCCGTTGCAGGTTCGCGTTCTCGACCGTGTCGTCGTCGATCACCCCGATGGTGCCAACGCCCGCCGCCGCGAGATATTGCAGCGCCGGCGCGCCGAGGCCACCCGCCCCCACGACAAGCACCTTGGCGTTTTTCAACGCCTTTTGCCCGGCCCCGCCGACCTCGCGTAGCACGATATGGCGGGCATAGCGGTTGAGTTCACTGTCCGAAAAACGGCCCGAGGTCTGGGGCGCCGCCGGTTCGCGCGGTGTGGCGCGGGCGCGCAGGGTTGCCAGCCCCTGCCGGTAGAGCATCACCAGCGCAACGAAGCCGCCCAGCAGCAGCCAAGGCGCGGCGCTGCCCCCGGTGGCCAGCCGCAGCGGGTGCGTGGCCGGGAAGACCAGATGCAGCCCCACCAAAGCCAGATACATAACCGCAACCAGCCCCGCACGTAGCCCGCGCGGCAGGCCGAGTAACCCGCCGCCAAACCAAAGAGCGGCAGCGATGATTAAAACCGCCAGCATCAGAGCGCCCCCGTCGAGCCGAAACCGCCCGCGCCGCGCGGGGTTTCATCAAGGCTGTCGGCCAGATCGAACCCCGCCTGCATCACCGGGGCCGCGACCATCTGTGCGATGCGCATGCCGTGTTCGACGGTAAACGCCTCTTGCCCCATATTGCCCATGATCACCCCCACGATGCCGCGATAATCGCTGTCGATGGTGCCCGGGCTGTTGATCAAGGTGATCCCATGTTTCAGCGCAAGGCCCGAGCGCGGGCGGATCTGCGCCTCGAATCCCTGCGGGATCGCCATATGCAATCCGGTCGAGATCAGCGCCCGCCCGCCGGGGGCCAGCGTGACCGGACCTTCGGGCAGGTTGGCCCGCAGGTCCGCGCCGGCCGCGCCTGCGCTTTCATAGGCGGGCAGTGGCAGGCTGCGGTCCGCGCCCTCGGCCCAGCAGAGTTTGATCGTGGTCATAGCTTCCCCTTAGGCAAGTGCTGCGGCGATGCGTTCGGCCAGACGGGCGGCCACGGCATCCTTGCCCATGCGCGGCCAGTCCTCTGCGCCCGCGTCGGTGATCAGCGTCACGGCATTCTCGCGCCCGCCCATGATGCCGGTGGCGGGGGAAACGTCGTTGGCGACGATCCAGTCACAGCCCTTGCGCGCGCGTTTCGCGGTGGCATGGGCCAGCACATCGTCGGTCTCTGCCGCGAAGCCCACGACGAGCGCGGGGCGGCCTTCGCTGCGCTGGCTGATGGTTTTCAAGATGTCGGGGTTTTCCGCGAATTTGAGACTGGGCAGCCCGTCTTTGGATTTCTTCAGCTTGCGGTCCCCTGCCCCCTGCACGTGCCAATCGGCCACCGCAGCGGCAAAGACGGCGGCATCGGCGGGCAGTGCGGCGTCTACCGCCTGCATCATCTCTTGCGCCGTTTGCACGGGCACCACCTTGACCCCCTCGGGCGGCGCAACCTCTGCCGGGCCGGTGACAAAGGTCACATCTGCTCCCAAAGCCCTGAGTGCGCGCGCGATGGCCGTGCCCTGCGCACCAGAAGAGCGGTTGGCGATGTAGCGCACCGGGTCGATCGGCTCATGGGTCGGGCCGGAGGTAACGAGGATGCGTTTGCCCTTGAGGGGTCCGTTGCCAAGCTGGGCCTCAACAGCGGCGACAATCTCAAGCGGTTCGGCCATGCGCCCCGGTCCAAATTCGCCGCAGGCCATGTCACCGTCATTCGGGCCCACCATGGTGATGCCATCGCCGCGCAACGTGGCGATGTTGCGCTGTGTCGCGGGGTGCTGCCACATGCGCACATTCATCGCAGGCGCCAGCAATACGGGCGTGTCGGTGGCCAACAGCAGGGTCGAGGCCAGATCATTCGCCGCACCCTGCGCCATCTTGGCCATCAGATCAGCCGTGGCGGGGGCGACCACCAGCAGGTCTGCCGCGCGGCTAAGTTGGATATGGCCCATCTCGGCCTCATCCCCCAGGTCGAAAAGATCGCGAAACACCTTCACCCCGGTCAGGGCAGAGACGGAAAGCGGGGTGACGAACTCTTCGCCTGCGCGGGTCAAAACCGGGGTCACCTTGGCCCCGCGTTCGCGCAGGCGGCGGATCAGATCAAGGGATTTATAGGCGGCAATGCCACCGCCGATGATCAGCAGAATATGTTTGCCCGACAGCATAAAGGCCCCCCGTTTGCGTTCGGGAGACCTTAATCCGGGGCGGCGAAATCTGCCAGCCCCGGTGGGCATCGCTGTAGGGGGTCAGGCGAGAAAGGCAAAAACCTCGCGCGATTGCAGTTCAAGCGACTTGCGCATTTTGCCAAAGGCCGCGGCCTCAAGCTGGCGCACCCGCTCTTTGCTGAGGCTCAGCTCATCCCCGAGGCTTTCCAAGGTGCGGGCAGGGTCGCGCAATTTGCGCTCGCGCACGATGAACTGCTCCCGTTCGGACAGCCCCTGCATGGCCGTCAGCAGCCAGTTGCGCAGTTGCGCGGTGTCGTGGCTTTCTTCGACACGTTCCGCGGCCTGCGCGCTTTCGTCGGCCAGCGCTTCGATCCACTCGCGGCCTTCGTCCTCAGCCGATTGCGTGGCGTTCAGCGAATAGTCAGAGCCCGACAGACGCCCTTCCATCATCTCGACATCATGCAACGGCACGCCGATCTCGGTCGAGATCATCTGGCGCAGCTGGTGCTTGTCCAATGTCTCGCCCATGGCCGTGGCCTCACGCTCCAACCGGGCTTGCACGCGGCGCATGTTGAAAAACAGGGATTTCTGCGAGGAGGTCGAACCGGTGCGCACCATCGACCAGTTGCGCATCACATGATCCTGAATGCTCGCCTTGATCCACCAGACCGCATAGGTCGAGAACCGCACGCCGCGGTCGGGGTCGAATTTGTCGGCGGCTTTCATCAGGCCCAGACCAGCCTCTTGGATCAAATCGTTCATCGGCGCGCCGTAGCGCTTGAACTTGCCCGCCATTGAGATCGCCAAACGCATGTAGGCGGTGATCAAACGATGCAGAGCGGCCTCATCCCGCTGATCACGCCACGCATAGGCCAATTCCAACTCTGTCTCGGCGTCGAGCAATTCGGCCTTCATTGCGGTGCGGGTGAGTGAAAATTCGCGAGCGGTCTGCAATGACATTTGGTATCCCCCTTGAGAAATGCGTGGCGCACCTTGTGATGGGCCGTTGGTGGAGATACGCAGAGACATGCCATTTGGTTCAAATATTTGGTGAGAAGATGTTGCCTAGAACTACCTTTGCCCTAGGCGGGGCGGCCTCGGGCAAGTCGGAATGGGCAGAGGCCCTCGCAAATTCCAGCGGTCTGCCAAAGACTTACCTTGCCACTGGACGCATTTGGGATGACGAAGTTCAAGAACGCGTGAACAAACATCAAGCAAGACGTGATGCAGGATGGCACACCGTTGAATGCCCGCTTGATCTGGCCGAACCGCTGGCGAAATTGCCTGCAGGCGAAATCGTGCTGATCGACTGCGCGACCATGTGGCTTAGCAATCACTTGATGGAAGACAGCGATCTAATGACCGCTCAGGCACAGCTTTTGACGGCTCTACAAGCCTGTGCCGCGCATTGGGTCATCGTCTCGAACGAGGTCGGCCAAGGCATCGTGCCCGAGAACGCTATGGCGCGGCAGTTCCGCGAGGCGCAGGGGCGGCTCAACATCGCCTTGGCCGCCGAGGCGGACACCGTGGTGCAGGTCGTCGTTGGCCTGCCGCAACTGCTGAAAGGGGAAATGCCATGACCATCTGGCACTGGGTGCGCCACGGCCCGACCCATGAGAAAAACTTCGTCGGTTGGCGCGATGTCCCGGCCGACCTTTCCGATGCCCCCCGTCTGGCACGTTTGAACTTGCACCTGCCTGATGACGCGCTGCTGGTGTCCTCGGACCTGATGCGCGCGGTGGATACGGCGGATGCGCTGGCCCAGCCCTCTCGTCGCCGCTTGCCCCATGACCACGGGCTGCGCGAACTGCATTTCGGCGCTTGGGACGGGCTGCATTTTTCCGAAGTTGCCGCGCGTGACCCCGACCTCAGCCGCGCCTATTGGGAGACGCCCGGCGATGTCGCGGCCCCCGAAGGGGAAAGCTGGAATCAGACCAAGGCCCGCGTCGACCGAGTGGTGGCACGGATCAACGCGGCCCACCCCAACGCCCATGTGATCGCAGTGGCGCATTTCGGGGTGATCCTCACGCAGGTCCAACAGGCCCAAGGCGGCGGCCCGCTTGAGGCGATGGCCCATAAGATCGACAATCTCTCGGTCACGCATTTGGTACATGAAAGCGGCACTTGGCGGATCAACGGCATTAATCACACGCCCTAGCCTGCACCGCCGCACAAAGGGCTTTGCTTGGCGACCTGCTTCTGCCTAATTTCGCCTATGACATATGATCTTTATATCGGCGATCGTACCTTCTCCAGCTGGTCCCTCCGGGGCTGGTTAATGCTTGAGAAGTTTGATCTTCCTTACCGCGCGCATCTGGTCGGCCTCTACAGTGGGACCATGGCCCAAGACCTTGCCCCCCTCGCCCCGGCGCGTTTGGTGCCCGCCCTGCGTCTGCCCGACGGCACTGTGGTGGGAGAGACGCTGGCCATGGCCGAAACGCTGGCCGAACGGCATCCCGATGCCGGGCTCTGGCCCGCCGATCCAGCCGCACGCGCCACGGCGCGCTGGCTATGTGCTGCGATGGCTTCCGGCTTCGGCGCGCTGCGCGGAGCCTGCCCGATGCAATTGCAACATGTGTGGGAAGGGTTCGACCCGGATGCCGACACCCGGCAAGACCTAGAGCGCATCGAAGACTTGTGGCGACATGCCCGCAGCCAATCGCGCAGCGCAGGGCCGTGGCTTTTCGGGGCCTACTCGCTCGCTGACGTATTCTATGCCCCGGTTGCCGCGCGGATCGTCGGCTATGACCTGCCTGTCTCGGCTGATGCGCGGGCCTATTGCGACGCCACAATCCATGATCCGGCCTTCAAAACATGGCGCGCTGCCGGGTTGGAAACCGCGTATGAGCCGTTTCCCTATGAGCTTGGTTTGCCCAAACGGGACTGGCCCGTCGCTAAGGCGGCCTAAGACCTGCATTAACCATTCCTAAACCCGTCTTGCCTATCGATTAACCATAGCAAGGCGGGAGAGTAGGCAATGTTATCGCGGGCCTATACGGTCGCATTTCAGGGGGTTGAGGCGCGCATTGTCGAGGTGCAATGCGCGGTCACTGCGGGCCTGCCCGGTTTCTCTATCGTCGGACTGGCGGACAAGGCCGTGTCAGAAGCGCGCGACCGGGTGCGCACCGCGCTCAGCGCCATGGCCATCGCATTGCCGTCAAAACGCATCACCGTGAACCTCTCCCCAGCAGACCTGATCAAGGAGGGCAGTCACTTCGACCTGCCCATCGCACTGGCACTTCTGTCAGCACTCGACATCCTGCCGGAAGACATCACCCAGAATGTGGTCGCCTTGGGAGAGCTTTCGCTCGACGGTACGCTGATGCCGGTCGTCGGTGCCCTCCCCGCGGCGATGGCTGCCGCCACCCACGACCGCAGCCTTCTATGCCCCGCAGGATCGGGAGCAGAGGCCGCTTGGGTCGGCAACACACAGATCATCGCCGCGGCCAATCTAGGCGACGTTGTTCGCCACTACACAGGCCAAGTGCCAATCACCCCCGCAGAGCCGGGGGAAGTGCCATTGACTGCGGCAGGCCGCGATCTACGCGAAGTCAAAGGTCAGGAACGCGCCAAACGCGCGCTGGAAATCGCCGCCG
Organism: Sulfitobacter sp. LC.270.F.C4; assembly: GCF_032922545.1. Taxonomy (NCBI): domain Bacteria; kingdom Pseudomonadati; phylum Pseudomonadota; class Alphaproteobacteria; order Rhodobacterales; family Roseobacteraceae; genus Sulfitobacter; species Sulfitobacter sp. LC.270.F.C4. The sequence continues at coordinate 3,503,571 of NZ_CP136692.1, forward strand.
CCGGACGGCACCATTTGATGTTGGTCGGCACGCCGGGTTCGGGCAAATCCATGCTGGCCGCGCGGCTGCCGGGCATCCTGCCGCCGCTTACCGCGACCGAGGCGCTGGAGACGTCGATGATCCACTCCCTCGCCGGGCTTCTGGATGAGGGGGGCATTTCCCGCAGCCGCCCCTTTCGCGAGCCGCATCATACGGCCTCGATGGCCGCCATCATCGGCGGCGGACGCCAAGCGCGACCGGGTGAGGCATCCCTCGCGCATAATGGCGTTCTGTTCATGGATGAGTTTCCAGAGTTCAATCGCACAGTCCTCGAAACCCTGCGCCAGCCAATCGAGACTGGCGAGGTCATGATCGCGCGCGCCAACGCCCATGTGAAATACCCCTGCCGCTTCATGCTGGTGGCCGCAGCAAACCCGTGTAAATGCGGTTATCTGCCCGATCCGGCCCGCGCCTGCGCCCGCGTCCCGGCCTGCGGCGAAGACTACCTAGGCCGCATTTCGGGCCCGCTGATGGACCGTTTCGACCTGCGTGTCGACGTGCCCCCCGTCAGCTACAGTGACCTCAACCTGCCCGCCAACGGCGACACCTCTGCCGAGGTTGCGGCAAGAGTTGCTGCCGCGCGGGCGCTCCAATCAACCCGCTACGCCCAGCATGACGGCATATCGGCCAATGCCGACGCGGCGGGGGAATTGCTCGAAACAGTCGGCAGCCCGGATGCGGAAGCGCGCGACCTGCTGCTGCGTGCGGCTGAACGGTTTTGCCTCTCCGCGCGTGGGTATCACCGGGTCATGCGCGTGGCCCGCACCATCGCCGATCTCGAGGGCGCCGCCGAGGTGCGCCGCCCCCATATGGCCGAAGCGATCAGCTTTCGCCTGCCCGACCTGGCGGCAAGGCGTTGATCCACCCGGCCAGGGTCGCAAGGGTCTCCCGCGCCTCCGGCAGGTGGTTTTGGAACAGCGGCCAAACATGCGGCAGATCATGGACCTCTTGAAAGGTGACCGGCACCTGCGCGTCGCGCAAACGGGCCGCAAAGCGGCGGCTGTCGTCACGTAGGATTTCGCTGTCACTCACGGTAAGCCAGACCGGCGGCGCCCCTTTGAAATCCGCGAGGATCGGACTTGCCCGCGGGCTCTCTGCGCTCTGCCCCCGAAGATATAGCCGCGCCATCTCTGCCGCGCGGGCGGCGGGCAACAGCACGTCACTTTCGGCATTCTGCGTGAAGCTCGCACCGGAAAAGGTCATGTCCAACAAGGGGGAAAGCCCAAAGGCCCCCGCAGGCAGCGCCGCGCCTTCGCGGCAAAGCTCCGCCAAAAGGTCAAAGACCAAAGCACCGCCCGCGCTGTCCCCGCCAATCACGATGTCCCGCGCGGCGATGCCTGTCCGACACAGCGCGTCCCAAGCCGCGCGGATGTCTTCCGCAGGTTTGGGAAAGGCCGCCTCCGGCACCCGCGCATAGCGCGGCAGCACCGCCTGTGCGCCCGTCAGCAGCGCCAAACGCGCGACCATGGCACGGTGGGTTTCCGGGCTGCCGAAAACAAATCCACCGCCATGGATGTAGAGGATCACGCGACCATTCGAGGGGCCCTGTGGCGTAAGCCAAAGCGCCGAACCCGCCCCCGGCAAGCCCCGCCATTCGGCAGAGACATCGCCCGGCCCTTTGAAAAAGAGCCGCGCCTGCATCTCCATCGTGGCCCGCAGCATTTGAGGGTTTGCGCGCGCCAACAAAGGCTTCTCTGTCAGACGCAGGCAGCGGTTCAAAAGTTGCTGGCGCAGGCTCACCCGCGGCGGGCCTCGATCGCCTCCCAGATTTTGCCGGCGATATTCTCGCCGTCGAACCGTTCCAGTTCCTGAATGCCGGTGGGAGAGGTCACGTTGATTTCGGTCAAATAGTCGCCGATGACATCGATACCGACGAAGACCTGACCCTTTTCTTTCAGCAATGGGCCAATGGCGGCGCAAATCTCCAGATCGCGCTCGGTCAACCCGACCTTCTCTGGTCGCCCGCCGACATGCATATTCGACCGCGTTTCGCCTTCCGCCGGTACGCGGTTGATCGCGCCTACTGGCTCCCCGTCCACAAGGATGACGCGCTTGTCGCCTTTCGACACGGCAGGCAGGAATTTCTGAACGATCAGCGGCTCCCGAGAGAAACCGGTGAACAGCTCATGCAACGAGGTAAGGTTGCGGTCATTGGCATCCAGCCGGAACACCCCGGCGCCGCCATTGCCATAGAGCGGCTTCAAGATCACATCGCCGTGCTTCGCCTTGAAGGCTTTGATGGTCGATAGATCCCGCGCAATGGTGGTGGGCGGCGTCAGGTCGGGGAAATCGAGAACCAAAAGTTTCTCGGGATAGTTGCGCACCCAGAAGGGATCGTTGACCACCAATGTGGTGTCTTTCAGCCGGTCCAGCAAATGGGTCGAGGTAATGTAGTGCATGTCGAAAGGCGGGTCTTGGCGCAGCCAAACCACGTCGAAATCGGCCAGATCGACCTCTCGCTCCTCTCCGAACTGGGCATGATCGCCCTGCACGCGCTGCACGGTAAAATCATAGCCACGCGCGGTGATCCGCCCCTCTTGGTACGCCAGATGATCGGGTGTGTAAAAGAACAGCTCATGCCCCCGCGCCTGTGCTTCTTCGGCCAGCCGAAAGCTGCTGTCGGCGTTGATGTTCACGTCCCCGATCGGGTCCATTTGAAAGGCGATTTTCATCGGCGTCTCCCCGCTGCTAACCTTTATCGTGATCCGACCCGGACCGACGGTGCAGGCGTTTGGGATCGCTACTTAGATGGCGCAGCAGGGGCCTATACGCAATGGGTCAGCCGTGGCCAAAAGCGTTTTCGATGATTTCCGTGGCTCCCTGCCCATCGACAAGCGCCACGTCAAAGCGCACTTCGGTCAGGCTGCCAGCAGGTTCACCGGCAAGGAATTCTTCGGCAGAGCGGTAAATGCGTTGCATCTGTCGGGCGGAGAGGCTTTCAGCGGCACGCGCGAAACTTCGGCTTTGCTTCACTTCGACAAAGATCAGGGCAGCCCCATCGCGCAGGATCAGGTCAATCTCTCCGGCGCGGCCACGCCAGCGGCGGCGCGCGATGGCAAAGCCGCGTCTTTCGTAGTCTTGCGCGATCCTATTTTCGGCTGCGATCCCGGCATGATAGGCCATGCGACCCCGTTGGCGTTTGGCCGCAGTTCGCATCATTCCTGTCTCACCCTGCGCCATGTTCGTTACTCCGACCGTTGTCCTAACCTTTGCCGAGCGCCAATGCCGCCTGATAGACTTGCCGCCGTGGCAGGCCATGGGCCTGCGCCACCAAATCGACAGCGTCACGCATCGACATCTCTTTAAGCGCCCGTTGCAAATCTGTTTCTAGGTCAAGGTGATTAACAGACTCTGAACGGCTTCGATCAATAAGAACGACCACTTCGCCTTTTGGCGATTGGCCCTGATAGGTCTCTGCAAGGTTTTCAAGCGTATCGCGTTGAATCTCTTCGAACTTCTTGGTCAACTCTCGGCACATGGCTGCTTTACGCCCCGCGCCCAGCGCGGTTGCCGCATCGCGCAGCATGGCCCCAAGCCGTTTGGGTGATTCGTAAAATACCAAGGTTCCCGGCACGTCGCGCAGCTTTTCCAGCGCCGCGATCCGTGCGGATTTACTATTGGGCAGGAAGCCTGCGAAGAAAAACGCATCCGTCGGCAGGCCGCCCAGCGCCAGCGCGGTCAGCACCGCCGAGGGCCCCGGTGCGCAGGTCTGCATCACCCCCGCCTCGGCGGCGGCACGGCTAAGCTCGAAGCCCGGATCGGCGATCAGGGGCATGCCCGCCTCTGACGCATAGGCGACCGATTTGCCCTCACGGACCGCCGCGATAAGCCGCTCTTGCACGGATGGGCCGCTGTGGTCGTGCAGGGCGATCACCTTGCGTCCATTAAGCGGCACCCCGTGGATTTCCATAAGCCTGCGCAGGCTGCGCGTGTCTTCGGCCGCCAGCAGATCCGCCGCGGCGAGCGTGTCCAGCGCACGCAGCGTGATATCGCGTGCGGTGCCGATTGGGACGCCCACGAAATAAAGTCCTGGGGCTAGATCTGTCTTGAGGAATTTCAACGCTGGACCCGCCTTTCGCAGTGACTATGATCGCGGCCATGTTCCGGCGACCGTCGTCGTCTTGCCACCACCGGGGAGTGAATACAAATGATTGCCTGTTTCCGAGCCTTCCGCAAGAAGATGCACCTGCTCTTATTGCCTCTATTCGCGGTCCTGCTGGCGGCCTGTCAGCCCGTCGCCATCGGCGGCGCCAATTCCGGCGGCCCGCGCATTGACCCCTCTGCCCCCGTTCCTGTCGCGCTTTTGGTGCCGCGCGGTGGCTCTGCCAGCGATGAGTTGCTGGCCAAAAACCTTGAGAATGCAGCGCGTCTTGCGATGCGCGACCTTGGCGGCGTCGAGATTGACCTGCGCGTCTATGGCACCGCGGGCAACGCCAGCAAAGCCGCTGCCGCTGCCTCTCAGGCGGTGAATGAAGGGGCCAAGATCATCCTCGGGCCGGTTTACGGCGAGGCGGCCAATGCGGCCGGCGTGGCAGTGGCCTCTTCCGGGGTCAATGTGATCTCTTTCTCGAACAACCCGACCATCGCGGGCGGCAATGTCTTCGTGCTTGGGCCGACCTTTGCCAATACCGCCAACCGTTTGGTGAGCTTTGCCAAGCGCAATGGCAAAGACAAAATGGTCGTGCTGCATGGTCAAGACCTTGCCGGTCAACTGGGCCGTGATGCGATTGTTCAGGCGATCAGCGCCAATGGCGCGACACTGGCGGGCACCGTGGATTACGCGCTGAGCCAAGAGTTGGTCGTGGCTGCCGTGCCGCGGGTCAAGGCGACGATCGAAGGCAGTGGCGCGAATGCGCTGTTCCTTACAACGTCCTCGGCCAGTGCCCTGCCACTTTTCGCAGAGCTGCTGCCCGAAGCTGGGATCCAATCGGCGACCACACAATATGTCGGCCTGACCCGTTGGGACATCCCGCAGCAAACGCTGGCCCTACCCGGCGTGCAGGGCGGCTGGTTCGCCCTGCCAGACACAGCGGCAAGCGGTGCCTTCTCCAACCGCTACAAAGCGGCCTATGGCAGCGACCCCCATCCTTTGGCCGGGCTGGCCTTTGACGGGATCGCGGCGATCGGGTCCTTGGTAAAGAGCGGCAAATCCAACGCGCTTTCCGGTGCGGCCCTCACCCAAGGGGCGGGTTTCCAAGGGGCCAGCGGCATCTTCCGTCTGCGCCGCGATGGCGCCAATGAACGTGCGCTGGCCGTGGCCACGATCCGCAACAACCGGGTTGTCGTGCTAGACCCAGCGCCGCGCGGCTTTGGCGGGGCTGGTTTCTGAATTGGACCTCGCGAAACCGACAACAACATCAGGCGCGCGTCGACACCCGCGCCTGATTTGCGCGCCCGAACAAATCTTTGACGATACAGCCGTCTGGCAGGCCCTTTCGCAACGCGATAGCACGCTGGAAGGTGCCGCGCTGCGGGCCGAGATCGTCCCCCTCATCCAAGAAGCCCAGCAGGCAGGCCGCAAGGCAATCGCCGCGGGCTTTGCGGAATCGCCCTTTGATGCGCGGGCGATGACCTCTTCCTACACCTATCTTACCGACCAACTGCTGCGCTGCGTCTTGCAGATTGCCACGCAGGTTCTGCACCCCAATCCGAACCCGACCGAGGGTGAACGGCTCGCCATGATCGGCGTGGGCGGCTATGGCCGGGGAGAGATGGCGCCCTTTTCCGATGTCGATCTGCTTTTCCTCATCCCTTACAAGGCCACCGCTTGGTCGGAGAGCGTGATTGAATTGATGCTCTATATCCTGTGGGATTTGAAGCTGAAGGTAGGTCACGCCACCCGCACCATCGAAGATTGCCTGCGGCTTGGGGCCGATGACTACACCATCCAGACCGCTCTGCTGGAGAACCGGTTCATCGATGGCGATCTCACCCTTGCCCAAGAGCTTTCCGAACGCCTTAAGAACGACCTCTTTTCGGGCGCCGGGAAGGATTTCATCGAAGCCAAGCTGGAGGAGCGCGACAACCGCCACCTGAAACAGGGTGAGCGCTATATGGTCGAGCCCAACGTCAAGGAAGGCAAAGGCGGGCTGCGCGATCTGCATTCACTCTTTTGGATTGCCAAGTTCATCCATGACGTGGACCGGGTCGCCGATCTGGTCGATCTCGGTGTCTTTCGCGCCGATGAATACGACACCTTCCGCGAGGCCGAGGCCTTTCTCTGGGCCGTGCGCGGGCATCTTCACCTGATTGCAGGTCGCGCGACGGAACAGTTGACCTTTGACATGCAGGTGCAGGTTGCCCAAGCGATGGGCTATCAGGATATCGGGGGCCGGCGGGGCGTCGAGATCTTCATGCAGGCCTATTTCCGCCACGCAACGGCGGTGGGGGATCTGACCCGTATCTTTGTCAGCGGGCTTGAAGCGTCGCATATGAAGGCCGAGCCGCTGCTGGAGCGCATCTTTCGCCGCCGCCCGAAAATGCGCGAAGGGTTTCAGGTGGTCCACAACCGCATCGCGCTAAAGGACGACCAAGAGTTTCTGCAAGACAAGTTGAATCTGCTGCGCATCTTCGAAGAGGCCCTGCGCACCGGCATGCTGATCCACCCTGACGCGATGCGGCTGATCAAAGCCAACCTCGCGCTGATCGACGATGACATGCGCCGCACACCCGAGGCGCGGCGCATCTTCCTTGATCTGCTGTTGAAACACGGCAATCCCGAACGCTCCCTGCGGCGGATGAACGAATTGGGCGTCTTGGGCGCCTTCATCCCTGAGTTTGAGCCCATCGTGGCGATGATGCAGTTCAATATGTACCACTCCTACACCGTGGACGAACATACCATCCAGTGCATTGCCAACCTCGCCCGGATCGAAAAAGGCGAGCTGGAAGAAGAACTGCCCGTTGCCTCTTCGATCCTGAAGCGCGGGGTCAATCGCAAGGTGCTTTATGTGGCACTGCTGCTGCATGACATCGGCAAAGGGCGGCCCGAGGATCATTCGATCATCGGCGCGAAACTCGCGCGGCGCATCGGCCCGCGGCTGGGGCTGAAACGCGATGAGGTCGACACCGTGGAATGGCTGGTGCGCTATCACCTTCTGATGTCTGACATGGCCCAGAAACGTGACATCGCCGATCCGCGCACGGTGCGCGATTTTGCCAAGGCGGTACAGACGGTCAAACGGCTCGACCTGCTCTGTGTGCTGACGGTCTGCGACATTCGCGGCGTCGGGCCGAACACGTGGAACAATTGGAAAGCGGTGCTGATCCGGGCCCTCTATCGCCAGACCGAGCGGGCACTTGAAACCGGGCTTGAAGATCTCAACCGCGAGAACCGGGGGGCGGAGGCCAAGAAAGCCCTGCGCGCCGCGCTTTCCGACTGGCCGCGCAAGCTTTTGCAGCAAGAGACCGCCCGCCACTACCCGCCCTATTGGCAGGGTCTGCATGTCACCGCCCATGTCGCCTTTGCGGAACTGCTGCGCGACATCGGCAACGATGATATCCGCATCGACCTGCACCCGGATGAGGATCGCGGTGCCACCCGCGCCAGCTTTGTCATGGCCGATCATCCGGGCATCTTTGCTCGGCTTGCGGGGGCGCTTGCACTGGTCGGGGCCAATGTCGTCGACGCGCGCAGCTATACCACCAAAGACGGTTTCGTGACCGATGCCTTCTGGATTCAGGACAGTGAAGGCAACGCCTATGAAGCTTCGCGTCTGCCGCGCCTGCGCGACACGATCGAAAAGACCCTCCGCGGTGAAATCGTCGCCCGCGATGCGCTGAAATCGCGCGATAAGGTCAAGAAACGCGAACGCGCTTTCAAGGTGCCGACCCATATTACTTTCGACAACGAAGGGTCTGAAATCTATACGATCATCGAGGTCGACACCCGCGACCGGCCCGGCCTTCTTTATGATCTGACCCGCACCTTGGCTGGCTCGAACGTCTATATTGCCAACGCCGTGATCGCGACCTTTGGCGAGCAGGTGGTCGATACCTTCTACGTCAAAGACATGTTCGGCCTGAAATACTACACCGAGGCCAAGCAGCGGACCTTGGAAAAGCGCCTGCGCGAAGCGATTGCCGCAGGGGTTGAGCGGGCCGAGGGCTAGGGTTCCTTCGGCACGTTTTGACCGGCAAAATCCCGCCACCCTTTATTTCCGCGCTTTGCTTTTGACATCGGATCCTCAAAATCTCTTTCAACCCGGCAGAAGCGCGGGATTCCATGAATGAGGGACATATGAGCGTCAAACGCGCAGCACTGCCGAACCGGGGCCTGATGGCCCTTTGCGCCACACTTCTTTTGACGGCGGCCTGCGCCAAAGCGCCTGACATCCCGCAGCCCTATGATTTCTCTGGCATAAACCCCCAGCGTCACTTCATGGCCGTGCAAACCGCCAAGGACATGCGCGCCAAGGGCCAACGTGTTTGGTGCGTGCCCTTTGCCCGCAATGTCAGCGGCATCCAGATTCGCGGCAATGCGGAAACGTGGTGGGACAAGGCCAAGGGGCTTTATCCGCGCGGTGATGAGCCGGTGGTCGGTGCCGTTATGGCGTTTAGCGGGACCAGCTCGTTGCCGATGGGGCATATCGCTGTGGTTTCCGATGTCGTCTCGCCGCGCGAAATCCGGGTGGATCACGCCAATTGGAAACGCAATCAAGTCTCGCTCAAGATGGCGGTGATTGATGTGTCCAAGGCCAACGACTGGTCTGCCGTGCAGGTCGAAAGCCAGCCCGGCGCCTTTGGCAGCACCTATCCGATCAATGGGTTCATCTACCCCACCGGGGGATAAGCGCCACCTTGCCAAAGCCAAGGGGCTAGCCTTCCGGCACCGCTCACCGCGATTGCACCGGGTAAGCGCCCGCGCTAGGGATCACCTCAGCGCAATTTAAGGCACCTTTTGATGAAACCTATCCGTCTTATGTCCGGCTTTTTCACTGTCGGTGTCTGGACCTTGCTCAGCCGTGTGCTCGGCTTCATGCGTGAGGTGCTGTTGCTGTCGCTCATTGGCCCCGGTCCGGTGATGGACGCCTTCGTCGCCGCCTTCCGCCTGCCCAATATGTTCCGCCGCTTCTTTGCCGAGGGCGCGTTCAACGCCGCCTTCGTGCCGATGTTCGCCAAGAAGCTGGAGGGCGAGGAAGGCGCTGGCAAATTCGCCCGCGATGCCTTCAACGGATTGGCGCTGGTGGTGCTCGCGCTGACCGCCTTGGGCATGATCTTCATGCCCGGGTTGGTCTGGCTGACCGCCGAAGGCTTTGTCGGCGACCCTCGGTTCGATATGACCGTCGCCTTTGGCCGTATCGCCTTTCCCTATATCCTGTGCATGTCACTCTCGGCGCTGTTTTCCGGTATCCTGAACGCCACCGGACGCTTTGCCGTGGCCGCCGCCGCGCCGGTGCTGCTGAACATCTTCGTCATCGCCGCCATGACCTTCGCCGCGCTCACCGGGGGCGAGGTGGCGCTCTGGCTCATCTGGTCAATCCCGGTGGCTGGCGTGGCGCAGCTTGCCCTGACATGGCGCGCCGCGGCCCAAGCGGGCTTCCCCCTGCGCCCCTCACGGCCCCGCTGGACCCCCGACATGCGCGCGATGATCGTCATCGCCCTGCCCGCCGCACTGGCCTCGGGCGTGATGCAGATCAACCTCGTCGTCGGACAATTGGTCGCCAGCCAATATGACAAGGCCGTCTCATGGCTTTTCGCCGCCGACCGCCTCTATCAACTGCCTCTGGGCGTGGTGGGTATCGCTGTGGGCATCGTGCTACTGCCCGACCTCTCGCGCCGCCTGCGCGCCGGGGACAACGACGGCGCGCAAACCGCGCTAAGCCGCGCCGCCGAAATCTCACTCGCCCTGACGATCCCCTCGGCAGTGGCGCTGATGGTGGTGCCCTTCGCACTGGTCACGGTGCTGTTCGAACGCGGTGCCTCGGGCGTCGACGACACCGCTGCGATTGCAACGGCGGTGATGATTTACGGCCTTGGCCTGCCATCATTCGTGTTACAAAAGATTCTGCAGCCGGTCTATTTCGCGCGCGAAGACACCCGCCGCCCCTTCTACTTCGCCGTGGTCGCTATGGTCGTGAACGCGGTGCTCGCGGTCGGTCTTGCGCCCTTCATCGGATGGATCGCCCCGGCGGTTGCGACCACACTGGCGGGCTGGACGATGTTTGCTTGTCTGGCCATCGGCGCGCGGCGTTTCGGCGCTGCGGCCAAGTTCGACGCACGGTTCCACAAGCGCATCTGGCGCATCCTCATCGCCTCTGCCGCGATGGGCGTGGCGCTCTGGTTGGGCAACGCCGCCCTGCAACCGATGCTGGGCCTGCCATGGTGGCGTGGGCTGGCGCTGGTGATGCTTCTTGCAATTGCCGCGATCAGCTACTTCGGCATCGGCCAATTGATCGGCGCCTTCCGCCTGTCCGAGTTCAAATCCGCAATGCGGCGCGGTTAACGCTGCTGCAACCGCGCCCTCAGTCGCGCCCATTCACCGGGCGCGACCAAAAAGCTCAGGCCAAAACCACAAAAGAACCCGGCCAACTCGGCGACCCACAAAAAGCCGGTCTCAAAAAAGATGCCCCAGAAAAGCTGTAGCCCCATCAGCAGAGCGATCAGCGTGAACGCCTGATACTGCGGCCCGCCCGAGCCAAGCAACCGCCGCCACATCACGAAACTATAGCCGCCAATCAGCCCATAGACATTTGGATAGGCGCCCGCCAACCAAACCGGATCGTTCAACAGCACGCCATAAACCAACGCCCCGCCGATCCCCGACAGCACAAAGATCACCAGAAAGGCCATCTGCCCCATTGCCTCGGCCACCAACTTGCCCAGCGCCAACAGCAGCACGACGGCAAAGATCGCATGGGTAAAGCCGAGATGGATGAACGGATAGGTCACCACCCGCCAGATATGCTCAATCGGGTACTGGCCCGCCCCGATCATCGCGTCAAAAATCAGCCCCGAAAAGCCAAAGTCGCGCACCAGCGCCAGCCGCCAGCCTACGGCAGCGGGGCCACCGACCAGCCCAGCCTCGGCCAAGGACAACACCACCTCAACGCCAGTAATGGCTAAAAACAACACGACAACCACTGGCGGCAACGGGTTCACGGGGGGCTGGATATCAGGGTCTTGCATGGGCGCTCCTTGACGGGGTTCGCGGCCAGAAGTAAGCCTGCCGCGCAAGACTTTCCAGCCCAGAGGTGCCGCCCGATGTCCGAGACCCAATTCACCCCGCGCGTGTTTTCCGGCATTCAGCCCTCGGGCGACCTGCATCTGGGCAACTACCTGGGCGCGCTCAAACGCTTTGCAGATGCTCAGGAACAGGGCGTTCAGTCGATCTATTGCATGGTCGACCTGCACGCGATCACGGTCCCGCAAAAGCCCGAAGACCTCAAACGCAGCACCCGCGAACTCTGCGCCGGTTTCATCGCTTCGGGCATCGACCCGGAAAAGTCCATCCTGATCAACCAAAGCCAAGTGCCCGAACACGCGCAACTGGCTTGGATTTTCAACTGCGTCGCCCGCATGGGCTGGATGGGCCGCATGACCCAGTGGAAAGACAAGGCCGGCAAAAATGCCGAGGCCGCCTCCCTCGGCCTTTTCGCCTACCCCGCACTGATGGCCGCCGACATCCTGATCTACCACGCCACCCATGTGCCGGTGGGCGAGGACCAGAAACAGCACCTTGAATTGACCCGCGACATCGCGGCCAAGTTCAACCACGACTACGGCGTCGATTTCTTCCCCCTCACCGAACCAGTGATCGAAGGCGCGGCCACCCGCGTCATGTCCCTGCGCGACGGATCAAAGAAAATGTCGAAGTCCGATCCTTCGCCCGCCAGCCGCATCAACCTCACCGACGATGCCGACACGATCGCCAAGAAATTCCGCAAGGCCAAGACCGACCCCGACGCTCTGCCGTCCGAGGCCGAGGGCCTGAAGGACCGCCCCGAAGCGCGCAACCTCGTGAACATCTACGCCGCCCTCAGCGACCAGACCATCGATCAAGTCTTGGCCGAAGTCGGCGGCCAGCAGTTCGGCACCTTCAAACCCGCGCTGGCAGAACTGGCTGTATCCAAAATGGGCCCGATCACCGCCGAAATGCAGCGCCTGATGGCCGATGAGCCCGAGATCGACCGCATCCTCGCCCGGGGCGCGGAACAGGCCCGCGAAATCACCACCCCGATCCTCAAGCGCACCTATGAGATCGTCGGCATGGTCGGCTGACAGACCGGGGCTGCGCGCAATGCCGCACAGCCCCCCTGCTCTTCTGCGCAATTGCGCCTGCCCCCTCTCGCTGCCATCTTGATCGGAAAGCGAAAGGACCAAGCGATGAACCACGCAACCGTCGGCCATATACACCTCAAGGTCGCCGACCTTGATCGCGCCATTCATTTTTACGGCGACTTGCTGGGCTTTGCCGTGACTCAACGCTACGGCGATCAGGCTGCGTTTCTGGGCGCGGGCGGCTATCATCACCACATCGGGCTGAACACATGGGAAAGCGCGGGCGCCACCCCGCCGCCGCCGGGCCATACCGGCCTTTACCACAGCGCCTTTCTCTACCCCGACCGACAGCAGCTCGCGCGCGCCCTGCGCCGGGTTCTTGAGGCTGGCATCACATTGGACGGCGCCGCCGATCACGGCGTCAGCGAAGCGGTCTACCTGCGCGATCCCGACAACAACGGTGTTGAATTGTACCGGGACCTTCCCCAAGCCGACTGGCCGCGCGATGCGCAAGGCGACCTAAAAATGGTCAACTCCCCGCTCGATGTCGCCGCCCTACTGGCCGAGGCAAACTGACCGCAACGCCGCTCAAAGAGTTCCCCTGCCCCCTTCATCCTTTTACAAATACCGAATCCCGCACCCACCCCACGCACCACCGCCCGTGTGAACCATTCCCGCCATGGACAATCCCGCTGCCCTGCGCCACCTTCCCCGCAAGGATGAAGGGGACACGACCATGACCACAGGTTTCTTTTGGGACGAACGCTGCTTCTGGCACGCAGGCGGGAACTACGCCTTTACCATGCCAGTCGGCGGGTTGGTGCAGCCCCTCGCGGCAGGCGGCCTGCCGGAAAACCCCGAAACCAAGCGCCGGATGAAGAACCTTATGGAAGTAACGGGGCTCTTCGCCGAGCTCGACACCCGCAGCGCCGCCCCGGCCAGCCGTGAAGCGCTGGCACGGGTGCATCCCGAAAGCTACCTCGATGAATTCAAGCGTCTCTCTGATGCAGGCGGCGGAGACTTGGGCCATGCGGTCCCCTTCGCCCGCGGCGGTTATGAGCTGGCCGCGCTGTCTGCCGGGCTGGCCATCGCCGCGGTCGACGCCGTGGCACGCGGCGATCTCGACAATGCCTATGCGCTCAGCCGCCCGCCGGGACATCACTGCCTGCCGGATCTGCCCAACGGGTTCTGCCTTTTGGCCAATATCGCCATCGCCATCGAGGCCGCACAGGCCAAGGGGCTGGCCAAGCGCCTGGTCGTGCTGGATTGGGACGTGCACCACGGCAATGGCACCGAGGCGATCTATTATGACCGCGATGACGTGCTGACGATCTCTCTGCACCAAGAGGGGAATTACCCCATCGACACGGGCGCGCTGGCAGATCGCGGACGGGGTGCTGGCGAAGGCTATAACATCAACCTGCCGATGCACGCGGGCTCGGGCCACACCGCCTACCTACACGCGATGGACCGCGTGGTGATCCCGGCGATCAAGGCTTTCGCCCCCGACATGATCATCGTCGCCTGCGGCTATGACGCGGCAATCGTCGACCCGCTGGCCCGAATGCAGGCCACCGCAGCGACCTTTGCCGAGATGACCAAGCGCATCCGTGATACCGCTGATAAGGTCTGCGATGGCAAACTGGTCCTCGTGCACGAAGGCGGCTATTCCGAAGCCTATGTCCCCTTCTGCGGCCATGCCACGATCGCCACTTTGGCGGGCAGCAAGATCGATGCCCCCGACCCAATGGCCCGTGCCTTGCACGCCCGCCAACCCTCGCCTGCCTTTGACGCCTTCCTGCGCCAGTCGATTGACGATATGGCGCGGCAACTGGACCTGTAAGAGACTGCAATGCCGACACCTGATCCCGCCACCCTCGCCTTTCTGCAAAACCGCCGCTCGCGCCCTGCCAAGACCCTCGGCCTGCCCGTCCCGGACGCCGACGCCCTGCGCCCCCTTCTGACCGCCGCCGCCCGCACGCCGGATCATGGCAAGCTGGAGCCGTGGCGTTTCGTGGTCATCGACCGCGCGGCGATGGCGCGATTGGCCGAAGCGGCTGAGAAACGCGGCGCAGCCCTTGGCCTCGGGCCAGAGGACACCGCCAAGGGGCGTGGCCAGTTTGACCAAGGCAACCTCGCCGTGGCGGTCATTGAGGTGCAAAAACCTTCGCCCAAGATCCCCCCACTGGAGCAGACCTATTCCGCCGGGGCCGTCTGCCTTGCGCTGCTCAACGCGGCGCTTGCCGCAGGCTGGGGGGCAAACTGGCTCAGCGGTTGGCCTTCCCATGACCGCGGCTTCATGGAGGAAGGCTTTGCCCTCGCCCCGCATGAGCGTATCGCGGGGATCATCCATATCGGCACCGAAACCGCCGCCCCACCGGAACGCCCGCGCCCTGACATCGACGAGATCACGACATGGCTGTAAACGCGATCCTGCGGTCCTTTACCCGCGCGCTTGGCCAATTAGGCGATGCGCGCTTTCGCAAAGTGGTCCTGCTCGGCGTCGGCCTGTCGCTGGCGCTGCTGGTCGCGGCGACGGCGGGCTTTGCCTATCTGGTGGATTGGATCACGCCCGAAGACGCTTGGCTTCCGGTACTGGGCGAAGTCAACTGGCTCGATGATCTGCTGAGTTGGAGCGCGCTGATCCTGCTGATGGTGCTCTCGGTCTTTCTGATGGTGCCCGTCGCCTCGGCGATTACCTCAATGTTTTTAGATGACGTGGCCGATGCGGTGGAAGAGGTTCACTACCCGCATCTGCCCCCGGCGCACCGTGTCGGCATCGGCGATGCGATCCGCGATACCGTCAACTTCATGGGCGTGCTGGTGGGGGCAAACCTGCTGGCGCTGATCCTATACCTGCTCTTCGCCCCGGCGGCGCTGTTCATCTTTTGGGGGCTGAACGGGTTCTTGCTGGGGCGCGAATATTTCACCCTTGCCGCGCTGCGCCGCCATGGGCGGGACGAGGCGAAACGCCTGCGCCGCCGCCATGCGGGCACGATCTGGCTGGCCGGGGTTCTGATGGCGGTGCCGCTGTCGGTGCCGCTGCTGAACCTGCTGATCCCGATCCTAGGGGCGGCGACCTTTACCCACCTGTACCATGCGTTGGTGCCGCATTCGGATGCAGCCAGCCTTCGATATCCGCCACGCTGATCCAGCCCGACAGGATGACCGTGGCGCTGATCGCCCAGATGATTGCGGCCACCAGCGTGGTCCACAGCGCCTTGCGCCCCAGATGATGCTGCGCTGGCGCGCCCGCATGGGTGCCGGGCACGACCTCGCCTGCGTCCCCTTGGGTTTGCACCCGAATCGGCAGGGCGACCATGAATGTCATCGACCAGATGACGGCAAAGAGCACGAGGCCCGAAACGATCCCCATGCTCAGACCTCCTCAAGCTCGACGAGCGCGCCGTTGAAATCCTTGGGATGCAGGAACAGTACCGGCTTGCCATGGGCGCCGATCTTGGGCTCGCCCGAGCCCAGCACCCGCGCGCCGGTGGATTTCAGATGATCGCGCGCCGCGATGATGTCGTCGACCTCATAGCAGATATGGTGGATGCCACCCGACGGGTTCTTTTCCAGAAAGCCATTGATCGGGCTGTCATCGCCCAAAGGATGCAGCAATTCGATCTTGGTGTTGGGCAGTTCGATAAAGATCACGGTCACCCCGTGATCCGGTTCGGCTTGTGGCGCGCCGACCTTGGCGCCAAGCGCGTGGCGATACTGATCCGCCGCCGCATCGAGATCCGGCACGGCGATGGCCACATGGTTAAGACGTCCGATCATCTTGGGTGCTCCTCGTGATTTGCCAGCTTTATGCCCGCCCGTCCGCTGAACAACAATGCGTCACGTTAACGCGTCGTTAGCCAACGCGGCGTAACGATTGTGCAGCAGAAGTTGTTGGAGGCGATTATGGACGACACCGACCCTTTCGAAAGAACCACCCCCACCCCCACGGCGGAGCGACCGCTGCTGGGCCTCACCGTTTTGGTGGTGGAAGACAGCCGTTTCGCTTGCGAGGCGATGCGCCTGCTCTGTCTACGCTCTGGCGCGCGGATCAGGCGGGCAGATAGTTTGCGCTCTGCCCGGCGCCATCTACAGGTCTATCGCCCCGCCGTGGCGCTGGTCGACCTTGGCCTGCCCGACGGCAGCGGTCTGGACCTGATCGCCGAACTCACACAAAGCACGCCCCGGGTGGAAACGATCATCGCCATATCTGGCGACAGCCATATGGAGCCTGATGCCCGCGCGGCCGGGGTCGATGGGTTTATCGCGAAGCCGATTACATCGCTGTCATCCTTCCAGCAGGCCATTCTGAAAACCCTCCCCGAAGAGCGTCGCCCCGTGGGCCTGCGCGCCCTCCCGGATGAAGATGTCTCCCCGGATCGAATCGGCTTTCAAGATGACATTGCCCATATCGCGGGCGTCCTCGGCGGCGAACCGGATGAGCCCACGCTTGATTATGTCGCGCAATTTCTCTGCGGCGTTGCCCGCTCCGCGAATGACCTTAGGCTGGAAGAGGCGGCAAGGGCTTTGGCACATAAACGCGCACTCGGCCAACCCGCGGGCTCAGAGGCCGCCACCATCGCCGGAATGATCCAGATCCGATTGACTGAGAAAATTGCGATTTAACCCACCCGGCAGGCAGGCCACTTAAAGCATCGGGTCGCTCGTTACACGAACAAGGCGGGTCAGATCGCCGAGCCGTTCCTTCTGTTGCCCCTGCCCGTCAAAATTACTGGGGGACAGCCAAGCTTCGAACGCCTCTTTCAGCGCGGGCCATTCCGTGTCGATCGCGGCGAACCAAGCCGTGTCGCGGTTGCGCCCCTTGACGATGGTCGCTTGCCGAAAGACACCCTCATAGCTCAACCCCAACCGCTGCGCGGCGCGGCGGGACGGACGGTTGAGCGCGTCGCATTTCCACTCGAACCGTCGGTAGCCCGCCTCAAAGGCCCATTGCATCATCAGTAATATCGCCTCGGTCGCCGCGGGGGTGCGCTGTAGGGCGGGGCTGAAGTTGATGTGGCCCACCTCGATACTGCCTGCCTCGGGCTTGATCCGCAGAAAACTTGCCACGCCCGCCCATTGATCCCGCGCGCGGTCTTTCACTGCCATGAAATACGGATCAACCTGCGCTGCACTATCGCGCACCCAGCGGTGATACTGCGCCGCCGAAGAGAATGGCCCGTAGGGCAGATAATCCCAAACGTGGTCCTCCCCCACATAGGCGGGGTAGAGCAGCGCGGCGTGTTTCTCTGCCGAAAGCGGC
This sequence comes from Sulfitobacter sp. LC.270.F.C4, assembly GCF_032922545.1. Taxonomy (NCBI): domain Bacteria; kingdom Pseudomonadati; phylum Pseudomonadota; class Alphaproteobacteria; order Rhodobacterales; family Roseobacteraceae; genus Sulfitobacter; species Sulfitobacter sp. LC.270.F.C4. Next base: position 3,521,095 of record NZ_CP136692.1, read on the forward strand.
TCCAACACGACATGGCGCCCGGAGAGCACCTCACCGGCGGGCCGTTGGGGCTCGGCCCAATTCTCTATCGTGGGCCCGACAGGGCGCGGGTCTGATCTGCTGTTCATAGCAAAGTTATGCACCGAGCTTATCGGGCCGCCAAGATGAATAAACTTGAAATAATTCCACCAGACCCCAGTCTTGGCATTCAAGTTACACATTCATGCCACATTCAGCTTGCAGCATTATGCTAAACCCAAGCGACCCCCGGAGGGTGATATGACCCAGCACCACGCCAAGGACAGCGCCAAACCCGCAAAGCCGGTCGATTGGATCGTCGTGGGCGCGAATGTTCTGGGGCTGGTGGTCGTTACTTTGGCGGCATTTCACGCCCAAACAGGCGGGTTATTCCAACAGGTCGCTAGCCAAGCGGCGACGGGGGCGGTCTTTTAAGGCGGGAACCTGCCGGTGGCTTCGGCGTTAGCCACAGGTAACACCAAAGGATTTTTCCCATGCCCTCTATCTACGACGCGATCAAAGAAGATCATGATGAACACCGCGCCCTGCTCAACACCATTGCCGACACCGAAGGCGACAGCGCCGAGCGCCGCAAGGCTTGGGACCGTTTTTACCATGACGTGAAATCCCACGCCGCCGCCGAAGAAGAGACCTTTTATTCCACGCTGATGTCCGAAACATGGGGCCAAGATCACGCGCGCCATTCGGTTCACGAACACCAGCAGCTTGACGATATCATGGAAGAGCTGCGCGAAACCGATATGTCGTCCTCTGCTTGGCTGACTCGTTTCAAGCAACTCAAGCATGACTACGAGCATCACATGGACGAGGAAGAAGACGAGCTTTTCACCCGCGCCAAGAAGGTCATCGGCGAGGAACATAACGACGCCTTCGGCGACAAGTTCCTGAAGCGTAAGGAAAAGGAAGCCAAACTCATTGAGGAAAAGCGCAAAGACAGTCTTGAGGATTGACCCAAGCCGCTCTTCCCTGATAAACGTGTTCTCTTAACGTTCTTGTGGATATCCAGCCCCTCTGGGCAGGTAGCGGTTGCAAGAAAGCCCGAGGAAACGCAATATATTGGATATGAGCGATAATCCATCACAAGACCTACGCGACTTTCTGGGCAAAGACCGGTTTGGATGCGTCATGGCGGACCCGCCGTGGCGCTTCACCAACCGCACCGGCAAGGTCGCGCCCGAACATAAGCGCTTGGCCCGTTATCCCACGATGACGGTGGATGACATCTGCGCCCTGCCCGTGGCCGATCACCTCGAAGACCGCGCGCATTGTTACATGTGGGTGCCGAACGCGCTGTTGCCCGAGGGGCTGCAGGTGCTCAAGGCCTGGGGATTTGAATATAAATCCAACATCATTTGGCACAAAATCCGCAAAGACGGTGGCAGTGACGGGCGCGGCGTGGGGTTCTATTTCCGCAATGTGACCGAAATTTTGCTGTTCGGCGTGCGCGGCAAGAACGTGCGCACCTTGGATGCCGGGCGGCGTCAGGTGAACATGATGCAGACCCGCAAGCGGGAGCATTCGCGCAAGCCGGATGAGCAATATGACCTGATCGAAAGCTGCTCTTGGGGCCCCTACCTCGAACTGTTCGGGCGCGGTGTCCGCGAGGGCTGGACCGTTTGGGGCAATCAGGCCGAGGCGGATTACAAGCCCGATTGGAAGACCTACAGCTACAATTCCAGTGTCGCGGCTGAGTAATCTGGCGCGGCGCATCGACGACGCGGTGTTCGACGACGAAAGGCTCGTCGAAGACCTGCTGCCCGTCGATCTGCGCGATCGCTACTCCGTCACCAGCTACCGCAGCGCCGCCGCCGTGCTGCAACAGCGCGCGCCCGAAGAACTGGCCGCGATCATCCGCGTGCTGCGGCAGTTCACGATCAGCCGCAATGAAATCCGCGCGCCGGGGGGCAACCGCATGTCGGCCACCACCCGTTTCGCGCAATATGCGGCGGCCGAGAATTTCCACGAAGAGGTGCGCATCAAAGCCGATCTGTTGGTGCAACTTACCGCTGGCAAGGGCGACAGTGCCCCCGAGGTCGACCGCATCATCCGCGAAGACTTCATCCACAACCATATGGTCGACTTTTGGCGCAGCCGCGTGGCTTTCGACTATGAGTGGAACAGCAAAGACCAGACCTACGACCGTGACCTCTATGCCTTTCGCAGCTTTTTTGAAGCGGGGGTGATCGACGTTGGCGTCATCGTGACGCGCGAACTATCGAACGGGTTTTTCAAATCGCTCGGCAATTGCTTGGATAAATTCGGCAATGAGACCGACAAGACCGTAAGCGCGAAGTTCGGGGCCAGCACCACCGGCACCCATAAGCTTATCAGCCGCATCGCCGCCGGGCGCAGCGGCGGCTGCCCGGTTCTGGTGCTGGGCATCCTACCGGGCAATATCACCCCCGACTAAGCCGGGGATGACGCTTCATTCAGACAGGATCACTCCTGCGGGATGACCCGCAGACCCAGCTCCATCAGCTGATCGCTGGTGGGTTCAGAGGGCGCGTTCATCATCAGGTCTTCGGCACGCTGGTTCATCGGGAAGAGGATGACTTCGCGGATGTTCTGCTCCTCGGCCAGCAGCATGACGATCCGGTCGATACCGGCGGCACAACCACCGTGGGGCGGGGCGCCGTATTGGAATGCGTTAACCATGCCGCCAAAGCGCTTGCGCACCTCGTCTTCGCCATAGCCTGCGATCTCAAACGCCTTGAACATGATCTCCGGCTTGTGGTTCCGGATCGCACCCGAGACCAGCTCATAGCCGTTGCAGGCGAGGTCATATTGATAGCCCAGCACCTTGAGCGGATCGCCCTGCAGCGCCTCCATCCCGCCCTGCGGCATGGAGAAGGGGTTGTGTTCAAAGTCGATCTTACCGGTCTCTTCGTCACGCTCGTAAATCGGGAAATCCACGATCCATGCAAAGGCGAAACGTTCTTTGTCGGTGAGGTTCAACTCCTCGCCGATCACGTTCCGCGCGCGGCCTGCGACTGCTTCAAACGACTTCGGCTTGCCACCGAGGAAGAAGGCCGCGTCGCCGACACCCAGATCCAACTGCTGGCGGATCGCCTCGGTGCGCTCGGGACCGATGTTTTTGGCCAGCGGGCCAGCTGCCTCCATCCCGTTGCCCTGATCGCGCCAGAAGATATAGCCCATGCCGGGCAGACCTTCTTTTTGAGCGAAGGCGTTCATGCGGTCGCAGAACTTGCGGCTGCCGCCTTTGGGCGCGGGGATCGCGCGGATTTCGGTGCCGTCCTGCTCCAGCAACTTGGCGAAAATCGCGAAGCCGGAATCGCGGAAATGGTCCGAGACCACCTGCATCTTGATCGGGTTGCGCAGGTCGGGCTTGTCCGAGCCATACCACAGCGCCGCGTCTTTATAGGAAATCTGCTCCCAGGTCTGATCGACCTTTTTGCCGCCGCCGAACTCTTGGAAGATGCCTGCGATCACCGGCTGGATCGTGTCGAAAACGTCCTGCTGGGTGACAAAGGACATCTCCATGTCGAGCTGGTAGAAATCGGTGGGCGAGCGGTCGGCGCGCGGGTCTTCATCGCGGAAGCAGGGCGCGATTTGGAAATATTTATCAAAGCCCGAGACCATCAGCAGCTGTTTGAACTGCTGCGGCGCCTGCGGCAGGGCGTAGAACTTGCCGGGGTGCAGACGGCTGGGCACGAGGAAGTCGCGCGCACCTTCGGGGGAAGACGCGGTGATGATCGGCGTCTGGAACTCACGGAAGTTCTGATCCCACATGCGCTTGCGGATGGAGGTCACAACGTCGGAACGCAGCGCCATGTTCTTTTGCATCTTCTCGCGACGCAGGTCGAGGTAACGATAGCGCAGGCGCGTCTCTTCGGGGTATTCCTGCTCGCCGAAGACCTGAAGCGGCAGTTCAGCGGCGGAACCCAGCACTTCGATGTCGCGCGCATAGACCTCAATCTCGCCGGTGGGCAGCTTGGGGTTCACAAGGCTTTCGTCCCGCGCCTTTACGGTGCCATCAATGCGCACGCACCATTCCGCGCGGACCTTTTCCATCTCGGCGAAGGCCGGGCTGTCAGGGTCGCAGATGACCTGAGTGATCCCGTAATGGTCGCGCAGGTCCAAAAACAGCACACCGCCGTGGTCCCGCACCCGGTGCACCCAGCCGGACAGGCGCACAGTGTCACCCTTGTTCTCAAGGCTCAGATCGGCACAGGTATGGCTGCGATAGGCGTGCATGATGGTCCCTTCCTAGGGCTATTTCAGGTTTCGCGCAGGTACACCGTTTGACGGTCGGGAAGTCAAGACTTTGCTGCCCCGCCGCTCCACAATAATAGAAGGGTTTTGTGCCTTACGGGCAAGCCGGGCCTGCGCGCAAGACGGGCAACAGCGATCACTTATAGCGCAAGCGCGTCCAAGAGTTGCGTGCGTTGGGCTTCGGATTTTGGGATCGATTGGGTGATTTTGCCGCGCTGCATGACGTGGAAATGATCGGCATTGAGGTAGGCAAATTCGAAATTCTGCTCCACCAGCACAATGGCCAATTCCCCCCGATCCCGCAGAAGGCGAATGGTGTGGCCAATCATCTGGATGATATTGGGCTGAATTCCTTCGGTCGGTTCATCCAACAGCAGCACCTTAGGGCGGGCAATAAGCGCCCGGGCGATGGAAAGCTGCTGTTGTTGCCCACCAGACAAGTCCCCCCCGCGCCGGGCCTTCATCTCAGCGAGGACCGGAAAAAGCTCAAAAATGTCATCCGGGATCTTATGCTCGGATTTGGGAAGGCAGGCAAAGCCCGTTTCAAGGTTCTCTTGAACGGTCATGAGCGGAAATATCTCGCGCCCCTGTGGCACATATCCGACGCCCGCTTTGGCCGACAGGGCCGCACGGCCCGGTTGCAATTCCTCACCATCAAGGCTGATCCGCCCGCCCGAAAAAGGATGCCGCCCGGCGATGGCTTTCAGCAAGCTGGTTTTGCCGACCCCATTGGTGCCCGTCACACAGGTCACCTGCCCCACGGGCGCGTTCAACGTGACCTCATGAAGTATCTGAGATTGCCCGTATTTCAGGTTTAGGTTCTCAATCTCCAGCATCGCTGCGCCCCAAATAAACGTCTATAACAGTCTGGTTGCTGGTGACATGATCCAGCGACCCTTCGGCCAGCACCGATCCTTCGTGCAACACGGTCACCTTGCAATTCAGCCGCCGCACAAACTCCATGTCGTGTTCCACCACGATAACGGCGCGGGTCTCGGCGGCCTTTTTCAGGATGTCTGTGGTGTGTTCGCGTTCATGCGCCGTCATGCCTGCGGCGGGCTCATCCACCAGCAGCAAGCGGGGCGATTGCGCAAGCAGCATCCCGATCTCCAGCCACTGCTTTTGCCCGTGGCTTAACTCTCCGGCGGGGCGGGAGAGATGGGCGGTCAGGTTGATCTCATCAGCGATCTTTTCAAGCCGCGCCGCCCCTTCCGAGGTCTTGCGGTGGAACAGCACCGAGAATGTGCCACGCGGGTTCTTTAACGCCATGGCAAGGTTTTCGCGCACGGTTTGCGCCTCAAACACTGTCGGCTTTTGAAACTTGCGCCCAATCCCAAGCATCGCGATCTGGCTTTCCGACATGCCAATAAGAGAGCGGCTGTCATCACCAAACAGAATATAGCCTTCATCCGGCTTTGTCTTGCCGGTGATGATGTCCATAAAGGTCGTCTTGCCCGCGCCATTGGGGCCGATCACCGCGCGCAATTCCGGTTCACCGATCTGTAGACTAAGGTTCTTGATCGCCTGAAACCCGTCAAAAGATTTCGAAATTCCGGACATTTCCAAAAGAGAACTCATGACTTGCGCACCAGTTTGTCAAAGAGGCCGCCGATGCCCTTGGGGGCAAACAGCGTGATAAGTACAAAGCTCAGGCCAAGCAGCACCAGCCACCAATCGACCCAGTGGATCGTATAGACCCCCAGATTGATGCTGGGCGCGCCGCCGCCCGTAAACCAACTGGACAAAAGTGAGACCACTGCCGCACCGATCACCGCACCGTAGAGCCGGCCACGTCCGCCGATGGCGACCCATACCGCGAGATAGATCGACGCGATGGGGGCGATTTCAGCCGGGTTGATGATGCCCGCTTGCGGGTAATAAAGCGCACCGGCGATGCCTGCGACGATGGCGGTGATGGTGAAAACGAAGAGTTTATAGCTCTCTACATGGTAGCCCAGAAAACGAACGCGCGATTCATCGTCACGGATGGCTTGGATGACATTGCCCAGCTTGCTGTCGGTGATCCATGCGAAAAACAGATAGCCCAGAGCAAGCGCCAAGGCAGAGGCGAGGAAAAAGACGATGGAGACCACGTCTTGGCCGCTTTCGGCGAAGCCGGGGATGTTTTGCAGGCCCGACAGACCGTTGTTGCCACGCAAGCCGCTGTCGTTCTGAAACAGGTAGAGCGCGAGCGCCAGTGTCATGGCTTGGGTCAGGATCGACAGGTAAACGCCGTTGACGCGGCTGCGGAATGCGAGCCAGCCAAAGACCAGCGCAAGGGCGCCGGGGATCAGCACGACGAAGGCCAATTGGATAAAAAGGTTGTCCGCGAAGGCCCAGATCAATGGGAATTCCGATGAGCCGACGACACCGAAAATCTGGTTTCCGATGGCGTCTGAAATCTCTTGCGGGGTTGGCGGGATGACCTGACCTGCGAGGCTTTCCGCGACGATGTTTTCCGTCCGCGCATACATGAGCCACATCCCGATGGCGTAGCCGCCGATCCCGAAAAAGGCGAAATGACCGAGGCTAAGGATGCCGCAATACCCCCAAACGACATCCATCGCGATGGCCACGAGGCAAAGACACAGGGCTTTGCCCAATGTCTTGACGAAGGAGGTTGAGACAAGACCGGTACCGGCGGCTTCGGACATCACCGTCACAAGGACTGTAAAGAGACCCAGTGCGGCAAGGAAGTAGAGAACCGAAGGATTGCGGCCGATGAAAGACCGTCGTTGGCTGTGCGTCTGGGTCATGGCTCAATCCGCCGCTGCCCGGCCCTTGGGGGCGACGATGCCCTTGGGCCGGAATTGAATGAACAGGATGATGAAAAGGATCATGTAGGTCTGTGCCGCCAGTGTGTTGGACGGGTTCAACCACTCGATCCCCTTTTGCAGGAAGCCGATCAGCCCCGCCCCGGCCAGCGTGCCGAATACCGATCCAACACCGCCCACTACGACAGTCATGAAGCTTTGCACGATATAGTTCGCGCCCATTTCAGAGGTGACCTGCGCATAAAGGCCGATGCCGACGCCCGCGACCCCTGCGATTCCCGACCCCAGCCCAAAGGTCATCATATTGATGCGGTCAGGGTTGATGCCCATTGAAGCCGCCATGCCCGGGTTTTGCGTCACCGCGCGCACCTCCAAACCAAGGCGCGTGCGCTTGAGGATATACAGCAGCAAAAATAGAAAGATCAGCGCCAGCACGAATATGGCAATGCGGATGTAACTGATTTGAACCACATCCGAGATCACGAGCGCGCCCCGAAGCCACTCAGGCGAGGTCAACGGACGGGCCTGCGTGCCAAAGATATTCTTAGCGATTTGCTGCAAGGCGATTGAGATGCCGAAGGTCGCCAACAAGGTTTCAAGCGGGCGATGGTAGAGATGCCGGATCACCAGCCGCTCCATTGCGACACCCGCCCCAAAGGTAACGGCAAAGGCTAGCGGCAGCGCGATGAGCAGCGAGACCGTGTAGTCAGGGACGATGAGCTGCACGACATAGCCCGTATAGGCGCCCATCATGATAAACTCGCCATGGGCCATGTTGATGACCCCCATCTGCCCAAAGGTGATCGCCAGCCCAATCGCTGCGAGGAAATAAATCGAGGCCAGCGACAAACCGTCCAACGTCAAATCAAAGGTCTGCGCCCAGCCGACCTGCGTCTCAACCGCGTCAAGCGTGGTGCGGGCAGCGTCGGTGATCGCCCTGTCATCCTCTTCGTAGCGTTCATAGAAGACGGCATTCTGCAGGGCGGTGACGATATCATCCGGCGTTACCAACGGCGGGACGGTCCCCGCCTCGGCAAGCGCGCGATACGCATCCATCCGCCTGTCCGGGTCGTCCAATTGCGCCAAAGGGATGCCGCCGACGCGGCCATCGACGATATTGGCTTCAAGGGCAGCGCGAATATCACTGGGCGGCACGATTGCAGGGGCAAGTTCAGCTTCGACCAGCGTCTCATAGCTTGCCGAAGGGTCCGCCATGGGGTCAAGAATGCGGGCGATGTTACCCTCGGGCTGCTCTGCCGCAACGCCTGTCGTTACAGATAGAATTTGGCTCAACACCGCGCGGGCTTCGAGAGAGGTATCGGAAGACAGACTTTCGATCGCACGATTGCGCGCCTCGGGGGCCGCTCCGAAGCGCGCGGTCAAGAAATTGCTCAGTTGCTCTTTGCGGGCGCGCAGGATGGGATCATTCTCTCCTTCGAGCGAGGCCAAGAGCGGGTCAAGCTGGCTGGCATCACTGCGTCGCGCGATGCTTTCAAGGGCGGCGCTGCGGCGTTCGGGGTCGGGATCAGACAGTTGGAACTGCACCAATGCCGTGCCGATGACACGCCGCACACCGCCGTTGGGGCGCAGCTGGCTGAAACTGTCCGAAGAAGCCGCTGTCTCTTCGCCCGTATCAACGTCGCGCAGCGCGAGTGTATCGCCGGCTTCCTTCGCAAAGTAGAACAGGCCCGTTGCATCGTCTTGCCAGACGCTCCGCTCGGCCCATTGCTCAAGAAAAACAGGAACCTGCGGCAGGCCCGATGCCACCAGGTCGTCCAGCAAAACGCCGACCGATTTGCGCGATGGCTTGGCCACCTCTTCGGCGTGGGTCTGCAATACAGACTGAAGTTCCTGGGCTGAAGCAAGACTGACGGATGTCAGCAAGCACATCAGGCTGAGCAGTATTCGAACCATGGGATATGGGGCTTTCGGACGGAAAGAGTGTTTAGAAAGAGTGTCGGGCGCGGCTGAGGACGCGCCCGACTGTTGGCGTTAGTAATTCGAGGTCAACTGGACGCAGGTCTTGGTTTCGGTATTGTACATGCCGCACTCAAGCCCTTTCCAATCGGAGACCAGAACAGCGGATTCAGGCAAGAAGTCCGTCCATGCATCGCCGGGCACTTCTTCGGTCTGGCTGATGATATCGAACTGGCCGTCAGAGGTGATTTCACCGATCAAGACAGGCTTGGCGAGGTGGTGATTGGGCAGCATGACAGCCGTCCCGCCGGTGAGGTTCGGGAATTCCTGCCCATACATCGCCGCACGCACCGCATCTACATCCGTGGTGCCTGCTTCGGTGACCGCGTTCACCCACATGTTGAAACCGATGTAATGGGCTTCCATCGGGTCGTTGGTCACGCGGTCTTCGCCCATCGCTTCTTTCCAAGCGGCGACCCACTCATCGTTCGCGTCGGATTCTGCGGATTGAAAGTAGTTCCACGCCGCGAGGTGGCCGACAAGATCAGCGGTATCGAGGCCCGAAAGCTCTTCTTCCCCGACCGAGAATGCCACGACCGGAATGTCGTCAGCCGAGATACCGGCAGCCGCCAACTCCTTGTAAAAGCCGATATTCGCGTCGCCGTTGATGGTCGAGATCACGCCCACCTGAGAGCCATCCGCCCCCAGTTCGACCACATCCGCCACAATGGTGGACCAGTCCGAATGCCCGAAGGGTGTATAGTTAACGAAGATGTTTTCCTTGGGGATGCCCTTGTCCAAAAGGTACTGTTCAAGGATATTGTTGGTGGTTCTGGGATAGACATAGTCCGTGCCGAGCAGAGCAAATTTCTCGACGCCCAGTTCCTCCAGGAAATAATCGGTCGCAGGGATCGCCTGCTGATTCGGGGCCGCGCCCGTATAGAACACGTTGCGCGAGCTTTCCTCGCCCTCATACTGAACCGGGTAGAACATCAGGCCGTTCAACTCTTCCAGAACAGGCAATGCGGATTTGCGCGAAACAGATGTCCAAGAGCCGAAGATGACATCCACCTCGGACACGGTCAGAAGCTCACGCGCCTTTTCGGCGAACAAAGGCCAGTCCGAGGCGGGATCCACGACAACGGCTTCGATTTCGCAATCCAACAGACCGCCCGCAGCGTTTTGTTGCATGATCAGAAGCTCCATCGTGTCTTTCAACGTCGTCTCGGAAATGGCCATCGTGCCGGACAGAGAGTGCAGCACGCCAACCTTGATCGGGTCCTCGCATTCCGCGCTGGCGGCTGAACCTGCGATCAATAGGGCAGCGGTCGCAGTAAGTGTGCGTTTGGTGGAAAGTCTCATTACGGTATCCCCGTTTGGTGTGCGGAAGAGCGGAGACGCAAGCATGCCAAAGGCCAAATGCTTTTCCACACAGCGTTTATTATAGTTACGCGCGGATGGCCCCCTTGCCGGACAGCTCCGTTCGCGACGCCCCGTAGCGGAGCCTCTACAGCCTCAGTTCAGAGGACCGAGCCAGCAAGCCCCGACCGCGGGGAAATTTCTGCACCGCAGAAAGGGAGCTGTATGATTGGGCAGTTGGCAGCCGAACTGTGAAATTTTGGGCAACTCGCGTATGGGGCGCGCGCTGTTTTGCGGTAGAAGCGGAATGCGCGTCTCCCGCCTGCGGCCGGAGGAAGAATGGGTTCGCGTGGAGGTTCCGGAGCTGAGGTTCATCGACGATGACCTCTGGGCGAAGGTCAAGGCGCGCCAAGACAGCTTTCAGGTCAAACCCCGGCGGGGCTCCAACAGCGGCGGCGTCGGCCCCCGCCCCAAGTTTCTTCTGTCCGGCTTCCTGCGCTGCGCCAAATGCGGTGGACCAATGACGATCGCTGGCACCGTGCACAAACGCTACTACTGCAAAACGGCAAAAGAACAGGGGCCCAGCCAATGCACCGGCATGACAGGGCTTTTGAAGGACGAAGCAGAACAGGCAGTTTTGGGCGGCGTGAAACGCGCGCTGCTCGGGTCCGATGCCTTCACGCGGTTTCGGGAGGAGTATGCGAGGGCGCTTGCTGATGCGACGCAGTCGCTCCAGGCCGATCGCGCTTCGGTCACCCGGCAGCTCCGCGCATTGGAGACTGAAATACGGAACGGAACCGACGCGATCCTCGCCGGCGTGAACAGCCCTGCCTTAATTGAAGCCCTGTCGAAAGCCGAAGCGCGGAAGCTCAAGTTGCAGGCCCAACAGCGGCAGATTGAAGACGCCCGGCCGATGCTGCCAACTGACCTAGAGGAGGTCTACGCTGCGCATGTCAGAAAGCTGGAAACGATCCTCGCAGAACCCGAATTGGTCATCCATGCACGCGATATTCTGCGGGTTCTGGTGGAAACCATCAGCGTCGAGGAAGTGGAGGAAGGAAAACACCTTCTGGGCATCGAGGGAGATTTGACAAAGTTCCCAATGACATACGCAAAAGCCGCCCCGAAGGGCGGCTTTGCGAACAAAAGTTCGATAGGCTTGGTTGCGGGAGTAGGATTTGAACCTACGACCTTCAGGTTATGAGCCTGACGAGCTACCGGGCTGCTCCATCCCGCGCCAATGCCCTTCGTTTAGACTTATAGCACGAGGGCTGCAAGGGCATTCGTACATAGAATTTAGATTTTTCTTGAGATTTTACGCAGCACCCTTAACTTTCGCTTCGCCAAAGTTCGCGCGTGAGTTTGGGGACACAGAAACGTGCCGATAAAGCCCCCCGCCC
>NZ_CP136686.1:0-6301 GCF_032922545.1 Sulfitobacter sp. LC.270.F.C4
ACACGCAATGTTGCGGACTTCGAGCCGACAGGTGTGCAGATCATCAACCCGTGGGAGCCCATGCCATGACACCCAGCAGCCCGACAGCGACCGTTCTCAAAACAGAGCGAGCCACCATCGAGGGCATCCAGCGCGGGCTTGCGGATGTTAAAGCTGGCCGGACGGTCAGCCATGAGGATGCAATGGCATCCGTGCGAAAGATCATCGACGCTGCGGCGAACGATATTGTTTGAGCCGAAGAATGGCCGGACTGATTTTCACTGATCCGGCCTGTTGATCCAGACCGCGCAGTAGCTGGACCCGTTGTCCTGTTCGACCACCTGTCCGCCTGCGGTGCCACAATAGATGCTTGGGAACTGCCCGAACTCTCGGGCATCACCGCGCCCCACAATCCACGCCATCGCCAGCGCCCCGATAATGGCTCCTGTGGCGAGCATGGAGGCCAACCACACCCAGAACCCGCCAAACCAGCGCCATGCCTCTCTACGGGCCTCTCCGGCGGCCTGTGAGAGCTTTGCGCGTTCGTTGTCGAGATCGTGCCGGATTCCGGCCATGGCGCTCTCAGCGGCCCTCGTTGCAGCCTGTGTGGCGCTGCGGGCCATCTGGTCGCGGTCAGCTTCCAGGGCCTCCTGAATTTCACCCGGCGCATCCTCGGTCGCCTTCGCCATTCTCAAGACAGCCCCCATCACAGCCTGGTTCAGCGTTTTCGCTTCATCCTTGTTGAGACTGGTGCGCTGGAGCTGGTCCATGTCCTTGCGGATCAGGGTCAGCTCGTCGGCGAGGATCTGGAACGGATCCTTGCTCATGCCTGGTCCGCCTTTGCCGCCACCTGATCCAGTTCCGCCAGCAGCCCGACCAGTTCCTTCTGATCGACCTCGCGGGTGGCGTTCTTGCGCAGGGTCGCGGCCATCCAGCGGGCGATTTTCGGATCTTTCAGGGCTTCGGTTGTCACGATGGCCCCGACGATAATTTTCCGCCGTGTCTCGCTGGCCTTCTGACGCTGTTTCAGGCGATTGAGCTTTGCCTGCGTTGTTGCAATCTGCTGATCTATGCTTCGCGCCATTCCGGTCTCCTTTGCCACTGCCCAAGGTTGCTTTTAGGCTACCGCCAATGTAGAGAGCAAGACACGAAGTGCCCACTTATACAAACGCTGCGCGTTTGTGTGGGCGGGGGAGACTGGCGTTTCCCCTCGACCCCTAAGCAAAGTGCGGCGCTGACATGGCAATCTACCATCTTCGAGCTTCGATGATTTCCCGCAGTCAGGGCCGCAGCGTCACGGCGGCTTCCGCCTACCGCGTGGCCGAGCGGATCGAGGACCGCCGCACCGGGCTGACCTTCGATTACGCGGCCAAGGGCGGCGTCGATCACACCGAAATCCTCGCACCGGACCACGCGCCGGATTGGGTCCATGACCGATCCGAGCTGTGGAACCGGGTCGAGGAATCCGAGACCCGCAAGAACAGCCAGGTCGCCCGCGAGGTGCGCGTGGCTCTGCCCGACGAGCTGACCCATGCGCAGCGTGTCGCCCTGGTCCGCGACTACGCGCAGACGCAGTTCGTGGACCGTGGCATGGTGGCTGACATCGCCCTTCACGCGCCGGGGCGCGCGGGCGACGAGCGCAACCATCACGCCCATATTCTGCTGACCACCCGTGAGGTGGATGCAGACGGCTTCACCACCAAGAACCGCGACTGGAACAAGGTCGAGGTTCTGGAGGGCTGGCGCGAGGCGTGGGCGCGGGACAGCAACGCCGCCCTGGAGCGGGCCGGCGTTGAGGACCGCGTGGATCACCGGACGCTAGTGGCGCAGCGCGACGAGGCGCTTGAGCTGGCATCTGCGGCGCGGGAGCGCGGCGACGAGGGCGCGGAGCTGCACGAGACCGTGCGGGCCATGTCGCTGGACCGCCCGCCCCTGCCGCAGCTTTCCCTTGGTGCGTGGCAGCTCAAGGAGCGCGGCATCGAGGTTGCCGCCGTGCGCGTCTGGCACGAGGTGAAGGACCGTGCAGCCGAGGTCAGGCAGGCGGTGCAGGAGCTGACCGGACAGGTCCGCGACTGGCTGGACCGTGCGGCGGAGCGCGTCATGGACCGTCTGGGGCCGGGGCAAGCCGAACTGGCGCTTGCCGGGGGCCGGGACGGTCGGGACCAGGAACCCGACCGGCGCGAGCTTGCCGCGCAGATGCGGGAGGCGTGGGACGCCCATCAGGGCCGGGACGAAGTTCAGGAGACCGCCGCGCCGGAACCGGAGCGGGAGACGTCGCAGGCGTTCGCGGCGCGGCTGCGCGAGGCGGCGGCGGGGGTTGATCGGGAGGCCCTGGCCGACCGCGCCGCAGAATTGCGCGAGGGCCGCGAGGCCGAGGAACGACAAGCCGAGCTGGACGCGGCACGAGAACGCGAGCTGGAACGTCAGCAGGAGATCGAAAAGGAGCGGGACAGCATCGCCGAGCGTGACCGGGGGCATAGCCTATAGAATGCCGCAACTGGCCCGCGCCCTCCCCGCCTTATGGGGGCGGTCGGGCGCTACCGTCTCATACCTTCCCCGCGGACGCCCGCCCTTCGCGCAGATCGCGGCGAATGCCCGGTAGGAGCCCAGAATACAGAATGCTGCGCGTCGCACGAACGACCGCTTTCGGAAAGTGGGTCGCGAGCTATCCTCGTTTGCCAGCGGAAAAGGTACTCTTCGTCAGAGCTTCGTGCATACTCTTCCGCTCCGGGATCGCCACCCCGAAGTGTTGGGCCAGCCAAGCTCCGTCTACGGCAAACCGAGCAATGCTTAGTTCGACGTTGCCTTGATCTTCACCGTATTCAGAGAGTTGGTCATTCAGCCACTCTGTCCATTTCATCCGAAGAGCCGGATCATCCAGCATGAGGAGCGAAAGAGCGATCCATGTCTGATCCATGGCCGGTTCTTCACCACCAAAGGCCAGATCAATATAGGCACGGGTGAACGCTCCATGCGCAACACGATCCTTCGAGGCCCGAGCCCCAATCTCAGAAGCCAGTTGGTCTAAGACTTCCTCGAAGATCGCATCAATCAAGGCCTGCTTGCTCGGGAAGTGATGAAGGAAGCCGCCTTTAGTGACACCGGCAGCAGACGCAACGGCTTGAACTGTTATTGCCGAGATGCCGCTTTCAATGGCGAGCTTTTTGGCTTCATCCATGAGGCGGCGTCTAACGGCTTGTGGGTCTTTGACGCGTTTATGTGCTTCTGGCATCTCAATGTGAGACGCTACCAGACAGCAAGTTCATGACAAGCACACCGCCGACGATCATAGCAATTCCCGTTACCGCCCAGAAATCCAGAGCCATCTTAAACACGACGACACTGACCACCGCCGTCAGGACGATGCCGAGACCAGCCCAAACGGCGTAGGCCACACCAAGAGGCACCATCTTCAACGCAAGAGAAAGACAGTAAAGGGACAGGATAAAGCAGACCAGCATCCCGAGAGATGGCCACAGCTTCGTAAACTGTTGGGACAATTTCAGCAGGGTCGAACCGCTGACCTCTAGGATAATGGCGGCTCCCAGAGCCGTGTAGGCAGCAAGCATGGCGTTCATTTCAACATCTCCGTCGATTTTCGATAAACATACCATACGAATGGTTTCTTTCAAGGCCACTCTTCTACGTTATTTGTGGTTTTTAGTCATCAGAGCGGTCATTGTTCTCGAAAGGGAAAGGTCTGCTTTGTCCGCATTGTGCGAGTTTCCGAGCAACGCAGCGAAGGTTCGTAATAGAAAAATTTCGCTGTTTGGAGATTACGCCAACAGGGTGTAACATGTGTAACTGTAAGCCTCACAGGTAGATGAGGCGAATTGCAACCCCGTGAGAGCGAGCAGTTACACCCATGAGTTACACCCTAGGAGAGGCTGCGAAAGCAGCTGGTTTCAGCAAGCCAACGCTTTCCCGAGCCATAAAAAATGGGAAGCTCAGCGCAAAACGTTTGGATGACGGTTCCTACAGTATCGACGCGGCCGAGCTGGAACGGTGGAAAGATGCTAACGGGCACAGAAACGGTGCTGTGAAGCGAATTGCAACCCCTTCTAAAACACCTGAAACACCCTCTGAAACCAGTGCGTTGCAGGCCGAAGTTGAGAAGCTTCGCGCCCAGGCCCAGTCCGACCAGCGCGAACGCGGTTTTCTGGAACAGCGCATTGAGGATCTGAAAGAGCGGGCAGAGCGGGCAGAGCGCAAGGAAGACCAACTCCACGCGCTCCTGGTCGATCTGCGGCCGCAAACGGTAGCCGCGCCGCGCAAGGGGTTCTGGGGTCGGTTGTTTGGATAGCCGCTAGCGCAGGCTGTCCTGTTTTCCGCAGTAGGCCAGGAAGGCGGCACCCGCATTTTTCGGCGGATTGCCCTTGGCCGATTCCGCCTGTGCGAATGCCAGCCAGTCAGCTCGAAGGGCATGGTAGTCCCGGCCCTTCTCCCGTGCCATGGCGCGGGCCTTTTCCTCGGCCCAGTCGGGCAGGGTGATTGTGGGCGCGATCTGTGTTTTCGTATTCCGAGGTCGGAAAATCACAAGATCATCGCCCGTCAGCTCGATCCGGTAGAAGGGTGTATGATCATCGGCGATGATCTGGCGAAGATTGAGCCGGAATTTCTTGAGAGGGGCGTTGCTGCCGGTCTTTTCCTGAAGCTTGGGAAGGCCGATCTGCCACTTCGGCTGGCCCCCGCAGTGTTTGCGGCCGATTTCATATAGGCGGCGCTCAAGCGGACGACGCAGGCGGAAGTAGTCGTTCGAGATCGTCACAACCTCATCACCCTCTATCGCCCGCATGACCCAATCAGACAGGATCACTTCGCAGTAGTCGAGCCGCCAGGTTCCCTCACCCTTCATGACGAATCCGCTGCCCAATTCAATCAGACTGAAAAAGCGCGTCTCGCGCTTGTTGCCCGTCTGGATATCGGTCTGGAAGGTTGTGCCCATGAGCCTCTGGAATGCTTGCTCTAGGCGCTGATACTCAACCCCACCAGTCTTGCGGTTCGTGGTAATCATCAGCTCGCGGGCGCTGAAACGCACTCGCTTACCGATCTTCTCACCCCGGTTCTTGCGATGCATGAGCTGGCTCACGCAGAAAATCAGAATGTCCTTGTCGAAGATTGTAGGCAGGCCGACCCCGGACGGCACGATTTTCAATCGGTTGTCGCCGCCACGGTATTCGAGATGTCGCATATCAGGCTTGGTGGCGAGCGAGAACAAGGGATGCTCCATCGAGGCCATGTCGTCCTTCGGCACCACATCGGAAATATCGAGGATGAAAAAGTCCTTCTGGGGATGTCTGTCGGGGAGCAGGGGCATCCATTCGCCTTGGCTAAGTTAGTTACATCAGGAACCCTGTATCAAGCAGCCCAGCAAGCTCGTCAAGTTCGTTATATCAGGACCCTGTTTTGGGGTGAAATCCATTCGTTAGTTTCGGAACCCAGATTCGTTAGTTTCGGAACCCAGATTCGTTAGTTTCGGAACCATGTGGATAGTTTAATATTTCAGGGACAAAGGGTTACAGGTGATTTTCAGGCCCGTAACATACTCCGTAGGTAACACTATTAACACTAGGGCAGAACGCTGACCGGATGGGCTGGGTAGCAGGGAGGGGAAGCTAGTCATGAAGGGTTCAGGTTGACATTACAGCCTTTTGTAGTTACGTAACTACATTAAGTTGCTTAGAAGGATGTGAGCGATGGGGATGACAACGATCAACAGTCGGACGTTCAACCAAGACGCAAGCGGTGCAAAGCGGGCTGCGCAAGACGGGCCTGTGTTCATCACAGACCGGGGCAAGCCCGCGCATGTCTTGCTCAGCATTGAAGCCTACAGGCGGCTTACAGGACGCCGGGAAAGTATTCTTGATTTGCTTGCCGATCCAGAAGCGGCAGACATAGCTTTTGAACCGGATCGCCTGGATCGCCTCACACGTCCTGCTGATCTGTCCTGATGTTCATTCTCGATACGAACGTGGTGTCCGAGCTGCGCAAGGCAAAAGCAGGGAAGGCGGATGCCAATGTCGTTGCGTGGGCCGAGGATCAAGACCCGTCAGCGCTCTTTCTGTCCGCCATCACCCTCTTGGAACTTGAGATGGGTGTCAGGCAGATGGAAAGGCGTGACAGCACGCAGGGCGCCGTCTTGAGGGCCTGGATGGCTGATCGGGTGCTTCCGGTGTTCGAGGGGCGTATCCTGCCCGTGGACGGACCCGTGGCGCTTTGCTGTGCCGCTTTGCATGTCCCAGACCCCCGCAGTGACCGGGACGCCCTGATCGCCGCGACAGGGATCACCCACGCCATGTCCATCGTCACACGCAATGTTGCG
>NZ_CP136689.1:0-6271 GCF_032922545.1 Sulfitobacter sp. LC.270.F.C4
GACTTCGAGCCGACAGGTGTGCAGATCATCAACCCGTGGGAGCCCATGCCATGACACCCAGCAGCCCGACAGCGACCGTTCTCAAAACAGAGCGAGCCACCATCGAGGGCATCCAGCGCGGGCTTGCGGATGTTAAAGCTGGCCGGACGGTCAGCCATGAGGATGCAATGGCATCCGTGCGAAAGATCATCGACGCTGCGGCGAACGATATTGTTTGAGCCGAAGAATGGCCGGACTGATTTTCACTGATCCGGCCTGTTGATCCAGACCGCGCAGTAGCTGGACCCGTTGTCCTGTTCGACCACCTGTCCGCCTGCGGTGCCACAATAGATGCTTGGGAACTGCCCGAACTCTCGGGCATCACCGCGCCCCACAATCCACGCCATCGCCAGCGCCCCGATAATGGCTCCTGTGGCGAGCATGGAGGCCAACCACACCCAGAACCCGCCAAACCAGCGCCATGCCTCTCTACGGGCCTCTCCGGCGGCCTGTGAGAGCTTTGCGCGTTCGTTGTCGAGATCGTGCCGGATTCCGGCCATGGCGCTCTCAGCGGCCCTCGTTGCAGCCTGTGTGGCGCTGCGGGCCATCTGGTCGCGGTCAGCTTCCAGGGCCTCCTGAATTTCACCCGGCGCATCCTCGGTCGCCTTCGCCATTCTCAAGACAGCCCCCATCACAGCCTGGTTCAGCGTTTTCGCTTCATCCTTGTTGAGACTGGTGCGCTGGAGCTGGTCCATGTCCTTGCGGATCAGGGTCAGCTCGTCGGCGAGGATCTGGAACGGATCCTTGCTCATGCCTGGTCCGCCTTTGCCGCCACCTGATCCAGTTCCGCCAGCAGCCCGACCAGTTCCTTCTGATCGACCTCGCGGGTGGCGTTCTTGCGCAGGGTCGCGGCCATCCAGCGGGCGATTTTCGGATCTTTCAGGGCTTCGGTTGTCACGATGGCCCCGACGATAATTTTCCGCCGTGTCTCGCTGGCCTTCTGACGCTGTTTCAGGCGATTGAGCTTTGCCTGCGTTGTTGCAATCTGCTGATCTATGCTTCGCGCCATTCCGGTCTCCTTTGCCACTGCCCAAGGTTGCTTTTAGGCTACCGCCAATGTAGAGAGCAAGACACGAAGTGCCCACTTATACAAACGCTGCGCGTTTGTGTGGGCGGGGGAGACTGGCGTTTCCCCTCGACCCCTAAGCAAAGTGCGGCGCTGACATGGCAATCTACCATCTTCGAGCTTCGATGATTTCCCGCAGTCAGGGCCGCAGCGTCACGGCGGCTTCCGCCTACCGCGTGGCCGAGCGGATCGAGGACCGCCGCACCGGGCTGACCTTCGATTACGCGGCCAAGGGCGGCGTCGATCACACCGAAATCCTCGCACCGGACCACGCGCCGGATTGGGTCCATGACCGATCCGAGCTGTGGAACCGGGTCGAGGAATCCGAGACCCGCAAGAACAGCCAGGTCGCCCGCGAGGTGCGCGTGGCTCTGCCCGACGAGCTGACCCATGCGCAGCGTGTCGCCCTGGTCCGCGACTACGCGCAGACGCAGTTCGTGGACCGTGGCATGGTGGCTGACATCGCCCTTCACGCGCCGGGGCGCGCGGGCGACGAGCGCAACCATCACGCCCATATTCTGCTGACCACCCGTGAGGTGGATGCAGACGGCTTCACCACCAAGAACCGCGACTGGAACAAGGTCGAGGTTCTGGAGGGCTGGCGCGAGGCGTGGGCGCGGGACAGCAACGCCGCCCTGGAGCGGGCCGGCGTTGAGGACCGCGTGGATCACCGGACGCTAGTGGCGCAGCGCGACGAGGCGCTTGAGCTGGCATCTGCGGCGCGGGAGCGCGGCGACGAGGGCGCGGAGCTGCACGAGACCGTGCGGGCCATGTCGCTGGACCGCCCGCCCCTGCCGCAGCTTTCCCTTGGTGCGTGGCAGCTCAAGGAGCGCGGCATCGAGGTTGCCGCCGTGCGCGTCTGGCACGAGGTGAAGGACCGTGCAGCCGAGGTCAGGCAGGCGGTGCAGGAGCTGACCGGACAGGTCCGCGACTGGCTGGACCGTGCGGCGGAGCGCGTCATGGACCGTCTGGGGCCGGGGCAAGCCGAACTGGCGCTTGCCGGGGGCCGGGACGGTCGGGACCAGGAACCCGACCGGCGCGAGCTTGCCGCGCAGATGCGGGAGGCGTGGGACGCCCATCAGGGCCGGGACGAAGTTCAGGAGACCGCCGCGCCGGAACCGGAGCGGGAGACGTCGCAGGCGTTCGCGGCGCGGCTGCGCGAGGCGGCGGCGGGGGTTGATCGGGAGGCCCTGGCCGACCGCGCCGCAGAATTGCGCGAGGGCCGCGAGGCCGAGGAACGACAAGCCGAGCTGGACGCGGCACGAGAACGCGAGCTGGAACGTCAGCAGGAGATCGAAAAGGAGCGGGACAGCATCGCCGAGCGTGACCGGGGGCATAGCCTATAGAATGCCGCAACTGGCCCGCGCCCTCCCCGCCTTATGGGGGCGGTCGGGCGCTACCGTCTCATACCTTCCCCGCGGACGCCCGCCCTTCGCGCAGATCGCGGCGAATGCCCGGTAGGAGCCCAGAATACAGAATGCTGCGCGTCGCACGAACGACCGCTTTCGGAAAGTGGGTCGCGAGCTATCCTCGTTTGCCAGCGGAAAAGGTACTCTTCGTCAGAGCTTCGTGCATACTCTTCCGCTCCGGGATCGCCACCCCGAAGTGTTGGGCCAGCCAAGCTCCGTCTACGGCAAACCAAGCAATGCTTAGTTCGACGTTGCCTTGATCTTCACCGTATTCAGAGAGTTGGTCATTCAGCCACTCTGTCCATTTCATCCGAAGAGCCGGATCATCCAGCATGAGGAGCGAAAGAGCGATCCATGTCTGATCCATGGCCGGTTCTTCACCACCAAAGGCCAGATCAATATAGGCACGGGTGAACGCTCCATGCGCAACACGATCCTTCGAGGCCCGAGCCCCAATCTCAGAAGCCAGTTGGTCTAAGACTTCCTCGAAGATCGCATCAATCAAGGCCTGCTTGCTCGGGAAGTGATGAAGGAAGCCGCCTTTAGTGACACCGGCAGCAGACGCAACGGCTTGAACTGTTATTGCCGAGATGCCGCTTTCAATGGCGAGCTTTTTGGCTTCATCCATGAGGCGGCGTCTAACGGCTTGTGGGTCTTTGACGCGTTTATGTGCTTCTGGCATCTCAATGTGAGACGCTACCAGACAGCAAGTTCATGACAAGCACACCGCCGACGATCATAGCAATTCCCGTTACCGCCCAGAAATCCAGAGCCATCTTAAACACGACGACACTGACCACCGCCGTCAGGACGATGCCGAGACCAGCCCAAACGGCGTAGGCCACACCAAGAGGCACCATCTTCAACGCAAGAGAAAGACAGTAAAGGGACAGGATAAAGCAGACCAGCATCCCGAGAGATGGCCACAGCTTCGTAAACTGTTGGGACAATTTCAGCAGGGTCGAACCGCTGACCTCTAGGATAATGGCGGCTCCCAGAGCCGTGTAGGCAGCAAGCATGGCGTTCATTTCAACATCTCCGTCGATTTTCGATAAACATACCATACGAATGGTTTCTTTCAAGGCCACTCTTCTACGTTATTTGTGGTTTTTAGTCATCAGAGCGGTCATTGTTCTCGAAAGGGAAAGGTCTGCTTTGTCCGCATTGTGCGAGTTTCCGAGCAACGCAGCGAAGGTTCGTAATAGAAAAATTTCGCTGTTTGGAGATTACGCCAACAGGGTGTAACATGTGTAACTGTAAGCCTCACAGGTAGATGAGGCGAATTGCAACCCCGTGAGAGCGAGCAGTTACACCCATGAGTTACACCCTAGGAGAGGCTGCGAAAGCAGCTGGTTTCAGCAAGCCAACGCTTTCCCGAGCCATAAAAAATGGGAAGCTCAGCGCAAAACGTTTGGATGACGGTTCCTACAGTATCGACGCGGCCGAGCTGGAACGGTGGAAAGATGCTAACGGGCACAGAAACGGTGCTGTGAAGCGAATTGCAACCCCTTCTAAAACACCTGAAACACCCTCTGAAACCAGTGCGTTGCAGGCCGAAGTTGAGAAGCTTCGCGCCCAGGCCCAGTCCGACCAGCGCGAACGCGGTTTTCTGGAACAGCGCATTGAGGATCTGAAAGAGCGGGCAGAGCGGGCAGAGCGCAAGGAAGACCAACTCCACGCGCTCCTGGTCGATCTGCGGCCGCAAACGGTAGCCGCGCCGCGCAAGGGGTTCTGGGGTCGGTTGTTTGGATAGCCGCTAGCGCAGGCTGTCCTGTTTTCCGCAGTAGGCCAGGAAGGCGGCACCCGCATTTTTCGGCGGATTGCCCTTGGCCAATTCCGCCTGTGCGAATGCCAGCCAGTCAGCTCGAAGGGCATGGTAGTCCCGGCCCTTCTCCCGTGCCATGGCGCGGGCCTTTTCCTCGGCCCAGTCGGGCAGGGTGATTGTGGGCGCGATCTGTGTTTTCGTATTCCGAGGTCGGAAAATCACAAGATCATCGCCCGTCAGCTCGATCCGGTAGAAGGGTGTATGATCATCGGCGATGATCTGGCGAAGATTGAGCCGGAATTTCTTGAGAGGGGCGTTGCTGCCGGTCTTTTCCTGAAGCTTGGGAAGGCCGATCTGCCACTTCGGCTGGCCCCCGCAGTGTTTGCGGCCGATTTCATATAGGCGGCGCTCAAGCGGACGACGCAGGCGGAAGTAGTCGTTCGAGATCGTCACAACCTCATCACCCTCTATCGCCCGCATGACCCAATCAGACAGGATCACTTCGCAGTAGTCGAGCCGCCAGGTTCCCTCACCCTTCATGACGAATCCGCTGCCCAATTCAATCAGACTGAAAAAGCGCGTCTCGCGCTTGTTGCCCGTCTGGATATCGGTCTGGAAGGTTGTGCCCATGAGCCTCTGGAATGCTTGCTCTAGGCGCTGATACTCAACCCCACCAGTCTTGCGGTTCGTGGTAATCATCAGCTCGCGGGCGCTGAAACGCACTCGCTTACCGATCTTCTCACCCCGGTTCTTGCGATGCATGAGCTGGCTCACGCAGAAAATCAGAATGTCCTTGTCGAAGATTGTAGGCAGGCCGACCCCGGACGGCACGATTTTCAATCGGTTGTCGCCGCCACGGTATTCGAGATGTCGCATATCAGGCTTGGTGGCGAGCGAGAACAAGGGATGCTCCATCGAGGCCATGTCGTCCTTCGGCACCACATCGGAAATATCGAGGATGAAAAAGTCCTTCTGGGGATGTCTGTCGGGGAGCAGGGGCATCCATTCGCCTTGGCTAAGTTAGTTACATCAGGAACCCTGTATCAAGCAGCCCAGCAAGCTCGTCAAGTTCGTTATATCAGGACCCTGTTTTGGGGTGAAATCCATTCGTTAGTTTCGGAACCCAAATTCGTTAGTTTCGGAACCCAAATTCGTTAGTTTCGGAACCATGTGGATAGTTTAATATTTCAGGGACAAAGGGTTACAGGTGATTTTCAGGCCCGTAACATACTCCGTAGGTAACACTATTAACACTAGGGCAGAACGCTGACCGGATGGGCTGGGTAGCAGGGAGGGGAAGCTAGTCATGAAGGGTTCAGGTTGACATTACAGCCTTTTGTAGTTACGTAACTACATTAAGTTGCTTAGAAGGATGTGAGCGATGGGGATGACAACGATCAACAGTCGGACGTTCAACCAAGACGCAAGCGGTGCAAAGCGGGCTGCGCAAGACGGGCCTGTGTTCATCACAGACCGGGGCAAGCCCGCGCATGTCTTGCTCAGCATTGAAGCCTACAGGCGGCTTACAGGACGCCGGGAAAGTATTCTTGATTTGCTTGCCGATCCAGAAGCGGCAGACATAGCTTTTGAACCGGATCGCCTGGATCGCCTCACACGTCCTGCTGATCTGTCCTGATGTTCATTCTCGATACGAACGTGGTGTCCGAGCTGCGCAAGGCAAAAGCAGGGAAGGCGGATGCCAATGTCGTTGCGTGGGCCGAGGATCAAGACCCGTCAGCGCTCTTTCTGTCCGCCATCACCCTCTTGGAACTTGAGATGGGTGTCAGGCAGATGGAAAGGCGTGACAGCACGCAGGGCGCCGTCTTGAGGGCCTGGATGGCTGATCGGGTGCTTCCGGTGTTCGAGGGGCGTATCCTGCCCGTGGACGGACCCGTGGCGCTTTGCTGTGCCGCTTTGCATGTCCCAGACCCCCGCAGTGACCGGGACGCCCTGATCGCCGCGACAGGGATCACCCACGCCATGTCCATCGTC
>NZ_CP136685.1:0-299612 GCF_032922545.1 Sulfitobacter sp. LC.270.F.C4
TGGGAGCCATGACAGGGACAGAACCAACCACCAAAATCGCCGGCTCCGTCACCAAGTGGTACACATCCCAGATGCGTGCAAACGCCTATCATGACCAAGAAATTCTCATTTCCCGCCACTGCCCTGTTTGCATCGGTGGCCAGGTCATCTCCGGATATGTTGGGATTTCTGGCGACGGTATCAGGAAGGGAAAGCACATCTTCCGAACGGGCCTGCGCGATTTCCGCGTCGGTCCTGTGCCGGATGAACACCGGCTTGCCGAGAAAACTGACAGTCAATTGCGTTCCGGGTTCCACACCGGAGATATCGACGCGGATCTGGGACAGCGCGCGGACATCGGCGGATGGGTTCATCTGATTGAGCAATGGCCAGACCGCAGCCCCTACGGCAACCGCGCCCGTTCCGGCGGTGGCGTAGTACAGGAAATCCCGGCGGAGTTGTGGTGTTTGTGTATCCATAGCGATTCACGGTCGCAGCTTCCTGTGGGGGAAGGTCAATGGTAAAGTAGGCAATCACGGTTTTCATTTTTGCTGACATACTCAGACTTAGGAAGCGTTGGTTGACCGATTTGTTCGCCAGAGCGCTGCGACCAGCAACGGTGCGGCAGTCATCAATCCAAGACCGATGATGATCCACTCAGCAGTGCCGAAATCTCCCGACATGGCCTCTGCTCCGAAATGCGCGAGCAGGAAACTGGCTGGAAGAATGCCTGCCAGAGTTGCGATCAGGAACCGCCAAAGGCGCAGGCGGCTGAGACCGGCAGCGTAGCTCATTGCGTCAAACGAGATGAAGGGCAAGAGGCGAGACGCGAACACCGTCAACATCAACAGATTTTGAGAGCCCAATAACCCGAAACCGGCCTTATCCCCAAGCCAGCGCTCAACGTGGTCGCGCCCGATATAGCGGGCGATGATGAATGCCACGAGTGCACCCAGTTCCGACCCGATGGCGACATAGACAGCTCCGGCAACATGACCATACGCCGCGCCTGCCACCAGTGCGACCGGTGCACTTGGAATGGGGCTTGCCACGATCGAAACCATCATGAGCACGATGATGAGCAACGGTCCCAAAGCGCCGGCCCGCTCTATCCAGACCTCGATAGTCTCGCGGGCTATCGCCGGGCCATATCCCATTGCCCATATGGCTATCAAAAGTACGCCAAGCGCAACCACCAACCATAGCCCAACCCGATGCAGGCGCGGTTTGCTAAGCGGCATGGAGCACCAAAAGAAAGAGAGCTGCGAAGACAATTGGCCTTTGCTCGGGCAAGATGAAATGCATAGGCGCAGAGATGACGATCAACAGCCCGCCGGCGAGGGTCAGCCGCTTGATGTGCAATTCGGTTTTCATCTCAAACCTCTATCGAGGAATAGGATTCCCCTAAAGGTTCCTGTCAGCGGAGGGTAAAGGGATTTCTGCGCTAAGCAACACTGAATTGCCCCATCATGCCGCCGTCTTCGTGTTCCAGAATGTGGCAGTGATACATGTAGGGCGCAGCCGCTGAGGCAGGTTTTTCGAATTTCATCGCAAGCTCCACTTCACCATCCACCAGTACCGTATCCTTCCAACCCCTGTTCTCTGCACGCGGTGCCGTACCGTTTTCCGACAGGACCTGAAACCGGACGCCGTGAACATGGAACGGGTGCATCATCATGGCCCCACGCACAATCCAACGCTCGATGCTGTTGAGTTTGGTGGAAAAATTGAGCGTTCCCGAATCGTATGACGCGCCGTTGATCGAAAATCGGTTACCGGACCGCGAGAACATCATCCCCATGCCCATCGACATATCCAGTGACAGACGTCGGACTGGCGCGTCCTTGACCGCAAGATCAGGCAACTGCCCGTCCAGAGAGCCGGGCAGGGCGTCGATGCGAACCGGAAGGGTTGTGTCGACAGCGAAAGGCAGCACGGTGAATGGACTGCCGGAACCGCCGCCGCCCATCATTCCGCCCATGGCCGAATTAATGATATCGTCGGACTTCAAAACACTGTCCCGCCCGCTTGTGAAATCCACAAGCACTTCTGCGCGCTCTCCTGGTGCAAGGGTCAGGCGGTTCAGCGCAATCGGTCGATCCAGAAATCCGGCATCTGTCGCGATGAGATGAAGCGACCGGCTGTCAGACATGGACAGGCGGTAAACCCGCGCATTCGAGCCGTTGACGACACGGCACCGCACGATCCCCTTCGGAACCGCTGCCGACGCGCCGATTTGACCGTTCACAACCATTGTGTCGCCCTGAAACCCGTTCATGGACTGGTGCATGCCGGGATCGTATTTCAGGCGTCCGCGCCAGTTGAACTGACGGTCCTGCAATACAAGGGTCAGATCATCGACCCCGTAGGCGGATGGCAATCCACGGGCGTCATCCGCGTCATCCGTCACCTGCAGAACACCCGCCAGCCCCAGCATGACCTGCCGTGCCGTCGCGCCGTGAATGTGGCTGTGATACCAGGCCGTTGCCGGGGGCTGGTCAAGGTCCAGCACCGGCTTCCAGGTGTCTCCCGGTGCGATGGCCTGATGTGGTCCGCCATCGAACTCACCGGCAACAACCAACCCGTGCCAATGCGCCGACATCGGCTCGCCAAGCGTGTTGTGCACCTCTGCCCGTGTCTCGACCCCGGCCTGCACCCGGATCGTCGGGCCAAGGTATCCCTGGTTGTAGCCGAACGTTTCGCTGGCGGCACCGTCGTCAAAACGGGTCTCGCCCGTGCGGGCTTCCAGCTGAAAAAGCCGGGATGTCGTCGCATCGAGAAGGGGAGGATACGCGAGCCTCTTGTCCGATGCCGCGAATGCAGCCGATGGCAGGGCAAATGCAGCCCCAAAGCCTGCGGCATGGCCCAACAGTTCTCGACGGTTCAACAGTTTCACTTCAACTCAATTCCTCTGGCAGCGCCGCCAGAGCCATATCGACACTGACGACCGGATAACCGCCCGCGATCCAGCCCGGTCCGGCGGCAGAACCGAGCATGCCTTCGGATACGTCAAGAAAGCCGCTGTAGCCAGCCTGCCGAAGACTTCGCATGACGCGGCCAGACCGCCCGCCTGTCGCACAGATGAGCGCGACAGGCCGCCCTTCGGCCCGTTCCCGGGCGGCAAAAAGCCGCTCGGCGAAACGGCCCTCATGCAGGCTGATGGGCCAGGTACCGTCGGCAACGCCGGTGTCGGTCCATTCCGGTCGCGACCGAACGTCGATCATCCGGATCAGGTCCTGTTGCAGCGCATCTGCTGCCATGTCCGCCGACCAGACCTCGGCGGTCTGGGCGACAGCCGAGAAAGGTGCAACGGAACTGGCCAACATCGCAAGGCTTGCGCCGCGGCGCGTCAGAAAGAAGGCCATAATTTGCCCCCATCAAGCTGAGTGCCGCAGGCTTGACCCTTATTCGCTGTCATGATGACCTTCCATGTCCGTTCCGGTGGAAGTACCGTTCATTTTGCTCATCCGTGTACCGGCATCTTCCATCTCGTCCTGAGAGATCTGGCCGTTACCGTCCGCATCGAGATGCTGAAAGCGATCTACCATGCGCGCGCGCATTGCGTCCATATGCAAGGCTTCGAACTCGTCAAGTGTCAACGCTCCATCGGAATTCGCATCGAACTCCCGCATTTTTTCGGACATCTGCGCGGCCATTTCATGAGGCTGTCCACCGGACATCATTGTCGACATCATGTCCCGATCCATCATTCCCATCATGTTGCCCTGGCCACCCATCATAGCGGCATGCATCTTCATCATTTTTCGCATCATCGGCATCATGTCCCCGCCCATCATGCCCATCTGATTGTCGCCATCGCCCATCGCCATGCCGGACATATTCCCGCTGTCAGGCTTGCTGTCGGCAGCCCCGTCGGATTCCGCAAATGCTGTTTGCGCCATGCCAACCGCGATCACCACGCCAAGCGCAATAATTTCTTGTTTTTTCATTTCTCATTCCTTTCAGACTTACCCTAGATACATTGGCGTTATAGCGCTTTGATTAAAGGCCAAGCGCGGGCCGTTTTGTAATCATTTGTCACAGCATCCTGTTACAAACGGTGACAAAGCAACCACTCACAGTTCGCCGGACGATTTGCTAGACAGACGTCGATCCAGTGAATTCATTGAAGAGGCTGATGATCCTTTGACACCTGAAATCGGTCATTTCGCGCTGGCACTGGCCTTGGCCATGGCGCTTGTTCAAAGTGTGCTGCCCATCCTCGGTGCGGGGCGCGGAAACATCCTGTGGATGCAGTCTGCCAGATGGTCCTCGTTCGGTCAGGTTTTCTTTGTCGGCATCGCGTTTCTGGCGCTGATGCAAGCCTTCGTCACAAGCGACTTCACGGTCAAGAACGTGGTGGAGAATTCCAATTCACTCAAACCGATGCTGTTCAAGGTGGCAGGCACCTGGGGCAGTCACGAAGGATCCCTGTTGCTGTGGACCCTTATCCTGACGGTGTTTGGTGCGGCGGTCGCCCTCTTCGGATCGAACATTCCTCTGTCGCTGAAGGCAAGAACGCTGTCGGTGCAGGCCTGGATCAGTGTCGGTTTCCTGACTTTCATGCTGCTGACGTCCAATCCCTTCGACCGCGTTTTCCCTCCGGCAGACGACGGTCAGGACCTCAACCCATTATTGCAGGATGTCGGTCTCGCCATGCACCCGCCGCTTCTCTACTTCGGGTATGTCGGGTTCTCGATTGTCTTTTCGTTCGCGGTTGCCGCCCTGATCGAAGGGCGGGTGGACGCGGCCTGGGCACGGTGGGTACGTCCGTGGACGCTGGCTGCCTGGATGAGCCTGACCGCAGGCATCGCGCTGGGATCCTGGTGGGCCTATTATGAGCTTGGCTGGGGCGGCTGGTGGTTCTGGGATCCCGTTGAGAACGTCAGTTTCATGCCATGGCTGATGGGCACGGCACTGCTGCATTCCGCAATCGTGACGGAGAAACGGGATGCGTTCAAAAGCTGGACAATCCTTCTGGCGATCCTGACTTTTTCCCTATCGCTCTTGGGCACGTTCATTGTCCGATCGGGCCTGCTGACCTCTGTGCATGCATTCGCGGTCGACCCGGAAAGGGGACTTTATATCCTTGGATTGCTGGCCGTTTCGATCGGCGGTTCCCTTGCTCTGTTTGCCTGGCGCGCGCCGACAATGGAGCCCGGCGGCCTGTTTAAGCCGATCAGCCGGGAAGCGGGGCTATTGGTGAACAACCTGCTGCTGGCCACGGCCACCGGCATTGTGCTGTTCGGCACCTTGTACCCGCTCTTCTACGAAGCCGCGACGGGCGGTGAAAAACTGTCGGTGGGGCCGCCCTTCTTCAATGCGTCCTTTATTCCCGTGATGCTGCCGCTCGTCTTTGCGATGGGGCTGGGGCCTTACCTGTCCTGGAAACGTGCCGATCTGGCGGGCGTTCTGCAGCGGTTGCGTTTCGTGGTCGTTCTGGCCGTGCTCGCGACATTGGTGACCTGGTATCTCGCCGAGGGCGGTCCGGTGTTGGGGTATCTGTCGCTGATGCTTGCATTCTGGCTGTTTTTCTCAACCCTGCGGGAATGGGCGATGCGCATAAAGCTGTTTGAGGCACCGTTCCCGGAATCGGTGCGCCGTGCACGCAACCTGCCCAGATCCTCTCATGGGATGACACTGGCTCATGCGGGGCTCGCGATGGCGATGTTCGGATTTATCGGCTCGACGGTCTGGAAATCCGAGGAAATCATCTTTGTCCGGCCCGGTACAGAGGTCAGCATTGGTGGGTTCGATGTCACCTTTGAGGGGGCCGAACGTGTGCGTGGGCCAAATTACTTCGCGGATCGTGGCACGCTTCGTGTGGCCCGGGAGGGGAACTATGTCACCGATCTCTTCCCGGAGCGGCGTACCTATCCGGTCGCGCAAACCACCACCACAGAGAGCGCCATCAGATCGACAATGGCCGGTGATCTCTATGCGTCCATCGCAAATCCGGCCGCCGAGGACGAGAGCACGCAAGGGGCTTGGACCCTGCGCATCCTGTATGAACCTCTGGTCAACTTTATCTGGATCGGATCGGCGATGCTTGTGCTTGGTGGGGGTCTTTCGCTGTCTGACCGGCGGTTGCGCGTCGGGGCACCCCGTCGCAAGGCGACAGCGCCCGCAGCACTTCCTGCGGAGTAGGCATGGGACGTATACTGGCATTCATTCCGCTGGCAATCGCGGCCATTTTCGGGGGGTTTTTTCTGTGGGGCTTGAACCCGGACCGGGACCCGAACAACATTCCTTCGGTTCTGATCTCGCAGCCGGCACCCGAATTCGATCTGGCCGCTGTCGACGGGTTGGAGACGCCAGGGCTTTCCCGCGCCGATCTGGTCGGGAACCCGCGACCGGTCATCGTGAACGTGTTTGCCTCGTGGTGCGTGCCCTGCCGGGCCGAACACGGGGTTCTGACCCAGATGGTCGAAAAGGACGGGCTGACGTTGTTCGGGATCAATTACAAGGACAAGCCGGAGGATGCGACTAAATGGCTTGCTGAGCTTGGCAATCCCTACGAAAGGATCGGGTCTGATCTGAGCGGCAGAGTGGGGATTGAATGGGGCCTTTCGGGCGTACCTGAAACATTCATTGTCGGCTCTGACGGGACGGTGTTGTTCAGATATGTCGGCCCCGTCGTGGGCGAAACGGCGATTTCCACATTCAGGGAAGCATTGATCCAGGCTGGCGCGTTAGCAAGGGGCCAGAACGGATGAGGTATATCGCATTTGCTTTCCTCCTGCTGCTTCCGGTGACGGCCTTGGCGGTCGAGCCAGACGAGATGTTGCAGGATCCTGTACTGGAGCAACGCGCCCGTGAAATATCACGGGAACTGCGCTGCGTTGTCTGCCAGAATCAGGACATCGACAGCTCCAACGCCGGGGTTGCGCGGGACCTGCGCATACTGGTGCGCGAAAGGCTTGTTGCCGGTGACAGCGACAAGGAGGTCATCGCGTACATCCACGCCCGGTATGGCGATTATGTCCTGATGCGCCCGCCCCTGAATCGCGCCACTCTCGCGCTCTGGATGGCGCCCTTCGTGTTTGCGCTTGTTTCGCTGCTTGTCGGCTGGACCGTCATTTCGAGAAGCCGGCGCAGGGCTGCCGCAACGGGATTTTCCGATGACGAAAAAGCGGAAATTGCGCGTTTCATTGAAGAGAACGCTTCAAAGGACGGTTCATGATCTGGTTGGTTTTCGCCCTGTTATCCGTTGTAGGTCTGCTTTTCATGGGCCTGCCGCTGCGCCATCGGTCGTCGCGGACACCCGTCCCGGCTGACGCCACGGATGCGGTCCTCATGGATCAGTTGGATGAGGTTCGGCGGGATCTTGAGCGCGGTGTCATTTCCGACACCGAGGCCACGGCGGCGGAGCAGGAGATCAAGAGACGGATCCTCGTGCAGTCGCGCCGGTCCGTTCTGTCAGATGGGAAACCGGCGGCAGGGGGCCGCTTGATGGTCGTTCTGAGCGCAGTGTTCGTGCCGGTCTTCGCTTTTGGATATTACTCCGCAATGGGCTCGCCAGAGATCCCAGGTGTCGCCTTTGCCGAACGTGCCACTGAACGGCAGGAAGCGGCGGAAATCGCCGAATTGACAGATCGTCTGTACGTCCGGCTCAGTTCAGACCCCGAAGGCGGGCCTTCGGAAGGCTGGATGCTGCTGGGGCAAACCTATTCGAAAATGGGCCGGTATGCGGATGCAGCCGATGCATATAGAGTTGTCGCACAACGACCGGAGGCCAATTCCGCCGTCTTCTCCATGTTGGCCGAGGTTCTGATCTACGCAGAGCAAGGTGTGGTGACACCTGAAGCGGACACCGCGATTGATCGGGCGTACGAACTGGATCCTTCCAATCCCGGTGCTGCCTTTTTCAAGGCAGTCTCGCTCGAGCAGAAGGGCGATGAGGCTCGGGCTCACGAAACGCTGGTGGCCCGGCTGGACGATGCGGATAGGTTTTTCCCGTGGATGGAAAGCTTTGTTGGCGAAGCCAACCGGATTGGCGCGAAGATCGGCAAGGCTCCGATCTCGCTGGCCGACTATGCCCCGAAGACCAGTGCGTCCGGCCCGACACAGGAAGACATCGAAAACGCGCAGGACATGAGTGTGGAGGAACGACAGGATTTCATCCGCTCGATGGTCGAACGGCTGGCCACGCGGCTGGAAGATGAGCCTGACGATCTTGATGGATGGATGCGGCTTGGCAATGCCTATTCGGTTCTGGGTGATACCGCGCCGGCAATCGCGGCGTTTGAACACGCTGAAATCCTGTTGTCGGAGGTGCCGGGAGATGACCCGCGCCGTCAAGCCGTGCAAAGCGCGTTGGAACGGTTGCGCCCGTAGTGGGGTGGGCGACCGTCGCTGTGCAGGTGAATGTGAGGCAGGATCAAGGTTTGGCGCTTAATCGAAAGCCCATCCGGTCCGGCCGTCGTCACAGACTATTTCGTGGGTAGTACCTTCAGACTGACCGACCAAGCGACATCCTACGGGAAGCATGACGTCGTGTGCCGCATCCCGTGTCACGGAAGGGGGCTCAAGTGGGCAAAGCTTGCCCGAGGCCGACTGGGCACAACCGCCGAGGGCCAGAATACCTGCAATCGGAATTCCGATTGTCAGCCGCGTTCTAGCGGGCGCGTACCAGTTCTCGTTCGGGAGCTTGGCCATCTTCAAATTCTGCATCCACAGTCGCCTCGTTCGCCTGTTCAACTCTTGACCCGTGACACGACTTTCCCATCATCCTGTGCATGACGACATGCGCACCAAGACAAAGTGCGAGCGGCGCAAAAAGGCCGACGTTGCCCCACAGACCCGCGATCGTGCCGCCTGCAATAAAGAATGCGGCGACTGGAAACAACATAACGGCACAACAGGCCATCATACCATACTGCATCAGTTTCGATGAACCGGTGGATTTTTGACTTTGATTGTCAGACATGTAGCTCTCCAGAATATGCTCGTGTTCTTCTGCGACATTCCAGTGAGGCAAGGTCAAGGGTACATTCGGATACAATTTGATCAGATGACAGCCTGCGGGTCGTTGACCAAGTTGGCCCGTCAGGTTGCCAGATCCAACGCATAGGACAGGAATGTGACGAGGGGGATCGGGGTCAGGCTGAACAGCAAGGCCATGCTCATTGTCCTGAACATGGTAGGCTTCGATGCCTCGCCAGAAGGTTCTGTCAGAACCACCAGAAGCGCGATGAAGGTGCCGGGCGCCAGGGCATAGAGATATACGCCCGAGATGTTCCCAAACATGAACGACCGCTCGAGCGTTGGTCCGACCACGCTCAAAGCTGTTGCACGGCTGCCGTTGAACGAGCCGAACAGATCGGCCGACATCACATAGACGGCAATGTGAACCCCAATGAATGCGACACTCCGCAGCAGGCCATCTAAAACCAGGTAAACAATCGGCCGATGCTGGTACTGCTTCAGCGCGACCGATGCGGAAACGAACCCCAAGTAATTCACGAGGAAAACGACCACAAACCCATTGGTAAAGACCTGCCGGAGGAAGCGCGAGAGCGCGGTCCCATTCGTCAGCAGCAGCGTCGCAAAACCAGGCGTTGCGAGGATGTAGACAAGCAGGAACGGCAATATGCTTGCCAAGCTCAGAACGGATACGTTCCAACAAAATCTGCCGAATGGTAAGGTCGGCGAAAAACTTTGTCGGAACGTATCGCGGGCAAACACGTCAGCCGTGGGTTGCGAAGACTTGCGTCGACCCATCCATCAGTACAAGCAGCACATCATAGGGATCACCTTGGGGGCCCATGCCGGGCGAACCCATGGGCATTCCCGGTGCTGTCAGTCCGCGCGCGACAGGTTTTTCGCTCAGCAACCGCCCGATGTCAGCCGCAGGCACGTGACCCTCGACGAAATATCCGCCCACGGACGTAGTGTGACATCCTGCCAGTTCCGGCGCGATGCCGTGTTTCTGCTTCAGAACCTGAAGCGTGTCGTAATCCACGTCCTCGACCGATGCCTTGAAACCGGCAGCGATCATCTCATTTACCCAAGCGCCGCAGCAGCCGCAGGTCGGTGTCTTTGTCACCTGCAACGTGGGTGCGGCGGTTTGCGACAAAGCAGGCCCGGCCAAGGCCAGGCTGAGTGCCGTAAGGCCAAATTCACGTCGGTTCACTTAAAACTCCTCGATGTTCTTCCTTAAATAGTTGCTCGGTATCCCGAAGTCGACTGCCCGCGCTGTTACATTTGGCTACAAACACGGGATGGGCGTCCCTTGGTGAAAATGACTATGTTGGCGGCATGAGCGATCTGCCACGCATCCTTGTCGTCGATGACCATTCAGAGATTCGGAAATCCGTCACCAGTTATCTGGAACGCAACGGCATGCGTGCTTCAGCGGCGGAAAATGCAGTTGAGATGGACGCAAGGCTGGCGGAAGCGCATTTCGATCTGATTGTCCTCGATGTGATGATGCCGGGGGAAGACGGGCTGTCCGCGTGCAGGCGATTGCGCAAGGAAGGGCATATTCCGATCCTGATGCTGACCGCATTGGGTGACGACGAAGACCGCATCGCGGGTCTGGATGGCGGGGCAGACGATTATCTCGCCAAGCCGTTTAATCCCAAGGAACTGGTGGCGCGGATCAACGCGATATTGCGTCGGACGCAGCTGATCCCAAAACCGAATGGTTTTGCGGGGAAAACGTTGAAGTTTGCACACCTAAAGCTGGATTTCGATGGCCGCACACTGATTGACCAAGGCGGTTCGCGTACGCAACTTACATCCGGTGAACTCAAACTCCTGACCCTGTTCCTGCAAAGGCCAAGGACGGTCATTGGCCGCGACGAGCTGCTCAAATTGAGCACCGGCCGGGTCGCCGGTCCATTGGACCGAACCATCGACAATCAGGTGAGCCGGTTGCGCCGGAAGATGGAAGAGGACGTTTTGCGCCCGAAGATCATCGCGACTGTCCGGCATGGGGGGTATAGTCTTTCCTGCGATGTCGAGATTTGCGAATGAAGCTGCTTCCGCGGACGTTGCGTGCACAGATTGCCCTTCTGGTCCTCGGTGTCTTGATCCTCGCGCAAGCTCTGAGTCTTTGGTTTTTCGTTGATGAACGCTCGTTAGCCATTCAGGCCGCCATCGGTGCCGAAGCCGCCGGAAGGGCCGCAAATGTCGCACAGTTGATTGAAGGCGCACCCCCGGAATTGCATGCCCAGATCGTCCGCGCGGCAACGTCTCCGCTCGTACGGTTCGACCTTACAGACGAGCCGTCGGTTGCACACGGACAACACGATGACGGTGGAGCGGTCGAAGCGCGGATACGGGCACTGCTTCAGGAAAGCTACAGCCGGGATATCCGGGTTGAGGTTCATGAAATCGAGGGAGGTCTGCTGCCCCTTCCGAACCTGTCACCGGAAATGGCGCAAATGCACGCCGAAATGATGCAGGGCAGCCTTGCGGCCATCGAGATGGAGCTGTCCATTGCGCTGTCCGGTGGGAATTGGCTCAACATCGAGACGCGGTTCGAACGGCCGCCTCTGCAAAGGTCGCTGGCGTCCAACATATCCTTTGCACTGACTGCGGGACTTCTGCTGGTTGCAAGTTTCTGGTTTCTCCTGTCCCGACTGACCGGACCACTCAACGATCTCGCGACTGCGTCCGAACGTCTGGGTCGCGGCGCCGCCAAGGGCGATCTGCCGGTCGTAGGGCCGAAGGAAGTTCGGGATCTGACCCGATCATTCAACATCATGCAGGATCGCCTGACGCGATTTGTCAGTGACCGGACCCAGATGCTTGCAGCGCTTGCGCATGATCTGCGCTCGCCTTTGACGGCGCTTAGGGTGCGGGCCGAAATGGTGGACGACGAAGACACGCGCACGTCCTTGGTGGCGTCAAGTGAAGAGATGCAACGGATGGTCGATGCGACCCTCGATTTCGCGAAGGGCGTCGGACAGCATGAAGAGGTCCAATCGGTTGATTTGCACGATCTGATCACTGGTATGGGCTTGGACAAGGTTCAGGTGACCAGCCAAGGTCCACTCATCGTATCCGTGAAACCAAGCGCGATGGGGCGCGCGTTGAGAAACCTGATTGAGAACGCGATCCGCTACGGGAGTGAGGCCAGGGTTTCGTGGCAACGCATGGGCAGTGAGGTAGTGGTCGCCATCGACGATCAGGGGCCCGGTATTCCCGACAATCAGCTGGAGGCTGTTTTCGGACCCTATGTCAGGCTCGAGACGTCGCGATCACAGGATACCGGCGGTCATGGCCTGGGGCTGTCGATTGCGCGCAGCATCATCCTTGAGCACGGTGGTTCTATCGAACTGAAAAACCGCACTGATGGGGGTCTGCGCGCTGAAATCACGCTGCCCGTCAAACAAAGCGCCGAGTCAGCCCCGAAAGAGGAAGGCTCGCCACATATGGCGCGGGTTGTTCGTCACCTCAAACCCGACTAGTTTAGTGAGGCAAGTATATGAAACGAAGATATTTCCTGACTTCTGTTGCAGCTCTTTCGGTGAGTGGAAAAACAGCATTCGCGCATAGTGACGCAGAGCACGACCGGCGCGTCGGGCCATCTGTGGTGCCCCCGGAGCAGTTGCCGCGCCAGGTTCCGTTCACCGAGGCAGACAAACCGGGAGAAATACATGTCGATCCGAACCAGTTCGCTTTATTTTGGACTTTGCCGAACAATCGGGCAATCAGGTATACCGTCGGAATTGGCCGGGAGGGGCTCTATAAATCCGGCGAGTTCTATGTCGCGCGCAAGCAAAAGTGGCCGCGGTGGACGCCCACACCCGCCATGATAGCCAGAGATCCTGACCGATATCTTCGTTTTGCGGGCGGTGTGCCCGGTGGGCTGAACAATCCACTCGGTGCCCGCGCCTTGTATCTTTACCAGCCAGGGCGTGGGGACACCTACCTGAGAATTCACGGCACAACGGATCCGAAGACGATTGGTCGACGTGTCTCAAACGGCTGTGCAAGGCTTACCAATAATCAGATCATCGAACTCTATGAGAAGGTCCCGCTCGACACGCGTGTTGTCCTGAAACCCATCGAGGTTTGAGGCAGCAGCGCGAAGACGTGTCCGTTGGCCGGGATACATATCGTTACATAATATCAGGCCCCGGACTGTTCATGAAATGCGACCAGGCGGGTAGTCTAGTGGATAGGCAGACAACAACATGAGGCCATATGATGACCCGCAAGCAAACACGTGTAACGCGTCGAGCATTCACGGCAGGTGCCGCATCGGCAGCTTTCGCGGCCCCGTCCATCCTGCGTGCGCAGGTGGATCAAACCAGTGTCCGAAGGAATATCTCATCGTTTCGTACACACGCTTGGCAAGACCACTTTGACGCTTTGGACAAGGGTATCATCATCGCAGACACCGTTACCCGCGTGATGCAACACTGGACGGCCGATGGCGAAATGCGCATTTATCCGACATCGGTTCCCTTGTCTGACGAGCTGACAAAGCGCGGCTACACGACAGTCACGTTCAAGGACCCCGAACCTGACTGGACCCCTACACCCTCCATGCGCGAACGTGACCCGTCTTTGCCAGCCTATATGCCGCCCGGGCCGGATAACCCGTTGGGCGTCCGTGCCCTGCACCTGAGTTGGACGTACTACAGGATTCACGGCACCCATGATACGCGCAAGATCGGAAGACGCTCTTCAAGCGGGTGTATCGGTCTCTACAACGAGCAAATCATCGAGGTGTTCGAAAGGACACCGGTCGGCACGCAGGTACGATTAATCTGATGTCGAAGTCCGGCATCCTGATTGCGGCGTTTTTTGTCGTCGGTGGCGCGGTTGTGATCTGGCAGCAATTGCAGCCATCGTCTTCGATGCCCGGCCACACAATGACAACGCCTGATCTTTCGCAGACGGAAGAGGGCGCGCCGATTGCAGACGTGGTTGTGCCTGCTGAATTCTCAGCAAATGCCCAATTGGGAAAGCGTGTTTTCGATGGCGCTTGCGCCGCTTGTCACGGTGCGAATGCTGCCGGACAGAATGGCGTGGCACCGCCGCTTGTCCACAAGATCTATGAACCGAGCCATCACGGTGACGCCGCTTTTTTGCTTGCCGCGAAACAAGGTGTCAGAGCGCACCATTGGAAGTTTGGCAATATGCCGCCAGTTGAAGGCGTCACGCCCGGCGATGTGAAGATGGTTGTTGCATATGTGCGGGAACTTCAGCGCGCCAACGGGATCAATTGACAGGAATGACCAACTTGAACATGAAGATATGGATTACTGCCATTGCGATCGGGACGACCGGCGTTGCTGCCTTGGCGCATTCCGGAGCAACCGGCGTGGTGCTGGAGCGGATGCAGGGCATGTCCGCGATGGCCAAAACACTCAAGACGCTATCACCCATGATGCGGGGTCAGGTACCTTATGACGCCGATGTCGTCCGCAGGGAAGCTGGCGCGATGATCGGCCATGCCGGTGAGCAAATGACGCGACTGTTTCCTGAAGGCTCGGGTGGCGGAGTGTCCAAGGCGTTGCCGTCGGTCTGGGAAAACAGCGAAGAGTTCGCGGCCCTTGCGCAAGAGTTGAGAACAGCCGCCGAAGGATTGAAGTTGAGCGCAGGCAATGGGTTGGCCGCAGCACAGGGCAACGGTAGCGAATCAATGATGGGCGGCGCCACTGACGGGATGATGGGTGGCGGGTCCGCGCCTGCAATGGGAGGGGGCATGATGGGATCGGACCTTCCCATGACGACCGAGATGTTTGCGGACATGCCGACCGACCGTGCGTTCGCGATGGTCGCCCAGACCTGTTCGGCCTGCCACCAGAAGTTCCGCAAAGAGGACAAGTGATCAGATGCGGTGGTGGCGTTGGATCATCGGTGCGGGGGTCGTCGGCGGCATCGGCGTTGTCGCGGCAACGATAGCCTGGCCGATCGGTGCGCCAGTCTCGGACCTGACCCTGCAAGGCGATGCCCAGCGGGGGTCGTATCTGGCGCGCGCCAGTGGATGCATTGCGTGCCACACCAACTTTGAAGCTGGCGGGGCGCCATTGGCAGGAGGAGCGCCGCTCCGGACCGATTTCGGGACATTCTATCCGCCAAATCTGACCACCGATGTCGAATTCGGGATTGGCGGCTGGACAGTAGAAGAGTTTGCAAAAGCGGTAAGGCAGGGAATTTCCCCGGACGGAGACCCCTATTATCCCACCTTCACCTACCCGTTTTATGCAAATTACACGGATCAGGACATTGCCGATCTGTGGGCCGCGTTCCAGACCGTGCCAGCCGTGAATGTGCCGACCCCGTCCCATGAGGTGCCTTTTCCGTTCGATCAGCGATGGGGGATGAAACTTTGGCGGGCGGCTTTTCTGACAAAGCCTGACACCGCACCAGAGGCGGACCGAAGCGATGCTTGGAACAGGGGCAAGCTGCTGGTCAACGGGGCGGCACATTGTGCTGCCTGCCACACAACGCGGAACTTTGCAGGCGCACGCATAGTATCGAAGAGGTTTTCCGGCAACGACGCCTTGCCGGGAGGTGGCAAAGCACCTTCGATCCGGACGCGCGATCTTGTGTCCGAAGGCTGGACAACAGACGATATGGCTTATGCATTGCGATCTGGCATAACGCCGTCTGGCGACGTATTTGGTGGATCAATGGCCGAAGTCGTGCGCTATGGCACGGGCTTTCTGAGCGACGCAGACCTGAATGCGATGGCCACCTACCTGCTGGACAACAAATCATAATCTTGGGAACCCACGAATGATCACGCTCAATCGCCGCCAATTTCTGGCAACATCTGCTGCGTTCAGTGGTCTGTCGGCCAGCACTGGATTTGCGGGCACGCCATTCGCGACCCTGACAGCCCAGCAAAGCGACGTGCAGCTGCTGCCCGGCAACTATGGCAAGACATCGCTTTGGTGCTTTGACGGCGGCTCACCCGGTCCGGAGATTCGCGTGGCGCAGGGGGGGCGTGTCCAGCGCAGATTGGTCAACCGGTTTTCTCAGGGAACGTCGACGCATTGGCAC
Source organism: Sulfitobacter sp. LC.270.F.C4 (assembly GCF_032922545.1). Classification (NCBI taxonomy): domain Bacteria; kingdom Pseudomonadati; phylum Pseudomonadota; class Alphaproteobacteria; order Rhodobacterales; family Roseobacteraceae; genus Sulfitobacter; species Sulfitobacter sp. LC.270.F.C4. The sequence continues at coordinate 15,952 of NZ_CP136685.1, forward strand.
GGCATCCGCATCGACAATGCGATGGATGGCGTTTCCGGCCTGACACAGGATGTGGTCCAGCCGGAGGAAACATTCGACTATGACTTTACTGTCCCGGATGCCGGGACCTATTGGTACCATGCCCATAATAGGTCGTTTGAGCAGGTGGGCAGAGGGCTTTACGGTGCACTGATCGTGGAAGAGGCCGAGCCTCTCGACATTGATCGCGAGGAAGTCCTGATCCTGGATGATTGGCTTATTGACCCCGAAACCGCGCAGATCAAAGACGACTTCGGAGCGCCTCATGATCTCAGCCACGCAGGGCGCATCGGCAACCTGCTGACGACCAATGGAACCTTCAATCTGGGCCTGAGTGCACGCAAGAACGAAAGACTGCGCTTGCGGCTGATCAATGCTGCCAATGCGCGCAATTTCCAACTGGGGCTGGAAGGCCTTGACGGTTGGGCGGTTGCTTTGGACGGCATGCCCCTGGCTGCACCCATTAAGGTGACGGAGCCGATGATCCTCGCTCCGGCTCAACGGATCGACCTGATCGTCGATGTGGTCGCGGATGTTGGTGAAACGGCTCATATTCTTCAGTTCGGCCGGGAAGAGGCCTTCAGCCAGGTTACATTCGAGGTCGTTGAGTGGGGCTCGAAAAATCGTCGAGACGCGCCTTTGGCCTTGCCGCCGAACGACCACAGGATGGTCGACTTGAGTGAAGCCACGATGCTCAGCCTGAGTATGGAAGGCGGTGCCATGGGGCGGATGAGGTCCGCTTCCCTTGGGGGCGAACTCAAGCCGATCGGCGAGATCGTCGAGGCCGGGTATTTCTGGTCGTTCAACGGCAAAGTGGACGGGATCAACGGTGATCCCCTTGCGCGGCTGGACCGCGGCCAGAATGTACGATTGAAGATCGTGAACGACACGGCGTTTCCGCACGCGATGCACCTGCATGGCATTCACTTCCACGAGGTCGCCGAAAACGGCACCCTCGGACCGCTGCGTGACACGACCCTTCTTGAACGGGGTCAGACGCGCGAGATTGCCTTTGTGGCGGACAACCCGGGCCAATGGCTGCTACATTGCCACATGCTGTCGCATGCGGCTTCGGGCATGATGACCAAGATCGTCGTTGGATGACCCCGCGATCCGTCTATCTTGCGTTGGGCGTAGTTACCGTTGCGGTGGCTACCATATTCCTGTGGACCCGGTCCGGCGGAACCGACCATACGGCGGAAAACCTCATCAACTCCTCAGCCGATGTGGCCGCGGGCGAAGTCCTCTATGCCGAAAATTGCGCCGCGTGCCATGGCGCAAATCTGGAAGGTGAAGAAAACTGGCGCAGTCCGCGTGATGACGGAAGCCTGCCCGCACCGCCGCATGATGCAAGCGGCCACACTTGGCACCACGCGGACAGCATGCTGTTCGCCTACACCAAGCTGGGGGGCGCCGAGGTTCTCGCGGCGCAAGGCGTTGACTTCAACAGCGGCATGCCCGGTTTCGGCGACCAACTGAGCGACGGGGAAATCTGGGACATCCTCGCATACATCAAGTCAACATGGCCGGAGCGTGAACGCGCCACGCAAGCCGAGCGCACGGCCCAGGATATTGCCTCACAAGGAGACGGATAATGAAAAGATTCTTGGCTACCACCGCACTGTTAATGCTTCCGATCGCTGCGATTGCAGACGGCATGGACGAAGACCGGATCAAGGAACTGGTGCTGGAAGCCATCCGCGAGAATCCGGGCATCGTGTTCGAGGCCGCGCAGTTGTTCGAACAGCAACAGCAGGCGTTGCAGGCGCAAGCCGCAGCGCAGGTTTTCGATACGGAAAAAGCCACGCTTGAAAATGATCCCAATGCGCCCGTTCTGGGCAATCCGGATGGCGATGTCACGGTTGTCGAATTCTTCGACTACAACTGCCCCTATTGCCGCCGGGTTAAACCTGAAATGGAGGCCCTGCTCGCTGCTGATCCCAACGTCAGGGTCGTTTACCGGGAATGGCCCATTCTGGGGGACGGGTCGGTTTTTGCCGCCCGCGCGGCGCTGGCGTCCCGAAACCAGGGCAAATATGAAGAGTTTCATTGGGCCATGATGCAACTGAAGGAACGCGCAGAGGAAGCATCGATTCTCCGCACTGCGGAAGACATCGGCCTCGATGTTGCACAGTTGCGTCGCGACATGAACGGACCGGAAATCGAAGAACACATACAGACTTCCATGCGGCTTGCGCAATCTCTGGGGTTCAGTGGCACACCTTCATTTGTGATCGGCGACAGTCTTGCGCCGGGCCTGATCCAGGCGGACCAGATGATCGAGCTTGTCGATCAGGCACGGGCCGCCGAATAAGGACAATCCTACGCGGCTGAAGCGTCGTAGCCAGCGTCAGCGATGGCTTGCCGCACGGTCGCCTGTTCCAATGTGCTTTGGACAGTGACAAGGCGAAGGTCCAGATCGGCCGTGACAACGGCTGATGGATCCTTTGCCTTGATGCCGCTTTCTATAGCGGATGTGCAGTGTCCACAGCTCATTTTCGGGACGGAAAAAATCATGAAGGCCTCCATTTTTGGTACAACCTCAGACTTGGTCGTTCCATCGGGAGGAAGGTCAAGCAAATATCAAAAAAAATTAGATACTCTCTTGAGCTTCCAGCAACTGGAAGCCCTATATCAGGGTAAGTTCAACCGAGGAGGCCCTCATGACCGACCCCAATACGATACGTCTATCCGTTTCCGGCATGAACTGTGCGTCTTGTGTGGGCAGGGTTGAGAAGGCTTTGAACGAGGTTCCGGGCCTTTCGAACGTCAGTGTCAACCTTGTGAACGAAACGGCTCAATTTCAGATGGATAATCCGGCCACCACGGGCGTGGCGGTCACGGCCCTCTCGAACGCCGGATACCCGGCACGGACGGGGCGCGTAACATTGAACGTAGACGCCATGTCCTGCGCGTCCTGTGTCGGTCGGGTTGAAAAGGCGCTTGTACGGACACCCGGCGTATTGAATGCGGCGGTCAATCTGGCAACCGAAACGGCTGTGGTAGAGTATCTGCCAGATGCCATCACCCCGGAAAAGATTGCCCGGATCAGTACGGAGGCGGGGTACCCGGCCGAGATTGCGCAGAGCGATGCGCACGAGGACCGATCGGACCGCAAGGCAGAAGAAGCCGACGCGCTGGCGCGCCGTGTCATCCTTGCCGCGATCCTGACCGTGCCGGTGTTCGTTCTGGAAATGGGAAAACATACCATACCCGGCTTTGAGGGCCTGATTGAGAGCACAATCGGCATTCAAACGTCATGGCTGATCCAATTCGCGCTTGCCACGGTGGTTCTTTTCGGACCGGGTTGGGGGTTCTTTGCGAAGGGCATTCCGGCGTTGATCAAGCGTGCCCCGGATATGAACAGCCTTGTCGCACTGGGAACCGGGGCGGCGTGGACTTATTCCGTAGTCGCGACCTTCCTGCCTCAGGTGCTGCCTGACGGTGTGCGCGCCGTCTATTTCGAAGCAGCGGCGGTTATTGTCGTTCTGATCTTGTTGGGTCGCTGGCTTGAAGCGCGGGCCAAGGGCAAGACCGGTGCAGCCATTCAGGCCCTTCTTGGTCTGCAGGCAAAGACAGCCAGGGTCCTGCGTGACGGGCAGGCGACCGAGGTTGACATCAAGGAACTGCGGATCGGCGATCAGATCCTCGTGCGTCCCGGTGAAAGGCTGCCTGTCGATGGCGAGGTCACAGAAGGATCAAGCAACGTCGATGAAAGCATGATCACCGGTGAACCCCTCGCCGTGCCAAAGGCTGCTGGCGAACCGGTGACCGGCGGCACGGTGAACGGCACCGGGAGCCTGACCATAACGGCGACGCGAGTCGGGGCGGATACCACGCTGGCGCAGATTATCCGCATGGTCGAAGATGCTCAGGGGGCCAAGCTGCCGATCCAAGGCCTAGTGGATCGCGTGACCATGTGGTTCGTGCCTGCCGTTCTGGTTCTGGCGCTTGCGACTGTGGTTGTCTGGCTGCTGGTCGGTCCCGATCCGGCTCTGACCTTTGCGCTTGTGGCGGGTGTCTCCGTTCTGATCATTGCGTGCCCCTGCGCCATGGGGTTGGCCACGCCCACCTCGATCATGGTGGGGACAGGACGCGCGGCTGAGATGGGGGTGTTCTTCCGCAAGGGAGATGCGCTGCAACATCTGGATGAAGTTGGCGTTGTCGCATTGGACAAGACCGGGACGGTCACGCAAGGGCAACCCAGTTTGACAGACCTCATCACGGCCGACGGCTTTGACCGGGCAGAGACACTCGCCCTCATCGCATCTGTCGAGGCGCAGTCTGAGCACCCGGTGGCAGAGGCCATTGTGCAGTCCGCAAAGAGCGAAGGCCTGTCCTGGCCCGATGCGACGGAATTCCGGTCCGTGACCGGCTACGGTGTCGAGGCGCTTGTCCAGGGCCGCAAGGTTCATGTCGGTGCGGATCGCTTCATGGTGCAGCAGGGCATTGACACCAGCCCGCTGGAAGACCGCGAAAGGGCCTTGGCCGAAAAGGGACGCACCGCGCTTTATGCTGCGGTGGACGGATCCCTGGCGGCCGTGATTGCCGTGGCAGACCCGGTCAAATCCTCCAGCGCCGAAGTGATCGCAGCTCTGCATGATCGAGGGATCAAGGTCGCGATGATCACCGGAGACAAGAAGGCCACGGCAGATGCCATCGCCCGCGAGGTCGGGATCGACCATGTCATTGCAGGGGTGTTGCCGGATGGAAAAGTCGCCGCCCTGGACGAATTGCGGCAAGGGAACAGCAAGATCGCCTTTGTCGGAGACGGCATCAACGACGCGCCAGCGCTGGCCCATGCCGATGTCGGCATCGCCATCGGAACCGGCACGGATGTCGCAATCGAAAGCGCCGACGTGGTGTTGATGTCGGGCGACCTGCGCGGCGTGGTGAATGCCATCGACGTGTCGCGCAAGACCATGCGCAACATACGGCAGAACCTTATCTGGGCCTTTGGCTATAACGTCGCGCTGATCCCTGTGGCGGCGGGCGCGCTTTACCCGGCCTTTGGATTGCTCCTGTCGCCGGTGTTTGCCGCCGGGGCCATGGCGCTGTCCTCCGTGTCGGTTCTGACCAACGCGCTGCGGCTGCGACGGATCAAGGCGACGATGTCGGAACAGGATCCGCCCCACGACGCGGAGACGAAATTCGCAACGCAGCCCGCAGAATAGGAGACAGGTGTGAACATCGGAGAAGTATCAGAACGCGCGGGTTTGCCAGCGAAGACAATCCGCTACTACGAAGACATCGGCCTTGTCCGGCCTTTGCGCAGCGACAACGGCTATCGCGCCTTTCGCGACAGCGACATCCACAAGCTCGCATTTCTCGGTCGCGCCAGGACGTTCGGGTTCTCGATCGAAGACTGCCGCACGCTGCTTGATCTCTATGAAGATGAGACGCGGGAAAGTGCACAGGTCAAGGCTGTCGCTCAAGAGCATCTGGCCGCCGTTGACGAAAAAATCGCCCAGCTCAAGTCGATGCGAGAGACCCTGGCTCACCTCGTTGACGCCTGCCAGGGCGATCACCGCCCCGATTGTCCAATCCTGAAAGATCTGGCCAAAGACCCGTAACGCACGATGCCTGGGCCAGACATTTATGGGGTTTCATGCCGTTTCGATATATCGTCTTGAAACCCTCCAGCGCTGGAATGTTGTTCCTCCACAAATAGAATCCATGATGGAGAGATCAGATGTCTGAAGATGCGATCGGGAAATCTCGTGGCGGGTCCGACACCCGTTCAAGTGAAGGTGCAGCACATTCGGGAGGCCATTCAGGTTCATCCTATGGCCGGTTTCTGGCGATGGTCGGCACATCGACTGCGATCATGTTCGGCCTGATGTACATCAACTCGTACTCCTTCGAACATGTCTACTGGAGCGAAACCCGATTTTACATGACGTTCATCATGGGCGCGACGATGGCGACCGTGATGCTCCTTTTCATGTTGAACATGTACAAGAACAAGGGCGTCAACGCCGCGATCATTCTCGGGTCTGTCGTGATGTTCGCCGGCGCGCTCTGGCTCGTGAGAAGCCAGGAGACCATTCAGGACGAAAGCTGGATGAGCGCGATGATTCCGCACCACTCCATTGCGATCATGACAAGCGAACGGGCCGAGCTGACAGATCCAAGGGTCGAGGCGCTGGCTTCGGAAATTGTGACGGCGCAAAACCGCGAAATTTCCGAAATGCGTTTCCTCATAGATGACATTGAGGCAAATGGCGAAGCCGGTCCTGAATGGCCACTTGGTGAAGCGGACGGTCCGGCTGAAATGGAGGGGCTTCAAGAAGCGATTGCAACCCCGGTGATTGCCGGAATCCGTCCTGCACCGCTCAAAGCCGAAGAAATAACACGCGCACTGGGGTCCGACGGACAATGCCGTTTCATTCGCGCCGTGAACGCCGATCCCATTCTGGTCACGGACGGGGCGGGGAACGGCGTCGCCAAGATATCCGGATCGCTGGTCAACTTCACGTCGCAAGACACAGTGACGTCCGGTGGCGTCCTGTCTGCCGATGGTGGCCAATTCACGCTGGCGCCGGGTGACGCGGACGGTGAAGACGCCACCCTGCTGTTTGAATTGACGGGAGAGACGCCTCTGACTGTCGGATTTACCGGGTATTGGACCTGCAACGGTTAAAGGATTTAAAGGAACGCGTCATGACGAGAGAGGCAAAATCCACCCCGAAGACGGCGGTTTTGTACCGAATGGTGATGGAGGAGCATGTTTGTCCCTATGGGCTGAAAATCGAAGGACCTGCTTGAGCGGGAGGGGTATTCGATTGAGGACCGGCCTCTGAACACCCGCGAGGAAACGGATGCTTTCATGGAAGAACACGGTGTCGAAACAACTCCGCAGACCTTTATCGGCAATGAAAGAATTGGTGGCTATGACGCGCTGAGGGAATTTTTCGGCCAGGACGTAAAGGATGACGACGAGACGACTTATCAACCCGTCATTGCGATATTCGCGGTCGCATTCCTTATGGCGCTTGGTCTCAGTTGGGCGTTTTACGGTTCGATCCTGACGCTGCGGGCATTCGAGTGGTTCATCGCGATCTCGATGAGCTTTCTTGCTGTTCAAAAACTGCAGGACGTCGAGACGTTTTCCACGATGTTTCTGAACTACGATCTGCTTGCCCAGAAATGGGTGCGCTATGGCTATGTCTATCCCTTCGGCGAAGCACTTGCCGGTATTCTCATGGTCGCCGGTGCCTTGGTCTGGATCAGCGCGCCTGTTGCACTGTTCATCGGTACGGTCGGAGCGGCTTCAGTTTTCAAGGCCGTCTACATCGATAAGCGCGAGATCAAGTGCGCCTGCGTGGGCGGCGGTTCAAACGTGCCGCTGGGTTTCGTGTCCCTGACCGAAAACCTGATGATGATATTCATGGGCGTCTGGATGTCGGCGCGTGCGATGGGCCTCTTTTAGGCCTAACCATCCGTTTTCAAAGCGGTCACAGGGTCGCCAAGTGCAGCCCTGCTCAGCGCGTCGAGAACGGCTTCGGACGTCAGAACCTCGGACAGGATGATCCCGTCTGGCGCGTTTGGCCCGTAGACGATGTTGAACGGGATGCCAAACCTGTTGTGGCTTTCCAGATACCGGGAAATGTCAGTGCTGGGCCTAGTCCAGTCTGCCCGCATCGCAACGACATTATCACCCCGCAGTTGGTCGACCACGGGCGCACGGTCCAGCACCAGCGTCTTGTTGGCCTTGCACGTCAGGCACCAGTCTGCGGTCACGTCGACAAAGACGGTTTTTCCCTGCGACACCAGTTTCGGTATCTCGGAGCGATCGAACGCGACCCAGTCCTGGCCCACCGCTCTCGTCTGCGGCGGGATTGTCAGCGCCGTCGGCACCAGAAGGCTGAGAACAGCAACCACCACCAGCGCTGTCGGGCGCGTCAATCTGCCCGGCAAACGTATTGTTGCGAGAAGAATGAAAAGGCTCGTCATAAGCAGCACGGTCATGGCCACCCGGCCACCCGCCACCCCTATCAGTACCCAGAGCAGCCAGATCGCGGTCCCGGCCAGAAGACCGGCAAGCACCCATTTGACGACAACCATCCAACGTCCCGGCCTGGGCAACAACCGGACCAGACCAGGCTTCCCCGCCAGAACCAGATAGGGCAGGGAGAGCCCAAGCCCCAGAGCCGTGAAAACGAGAATGACATCAATCGGGCGCCCGGACAGGGCAAAGGCAACCGCTGTCCCCAAAAACGGGGCCGAGCAGGGCGTGGCCAGCACCGCCGCGAAGGCGCCTGTTGCAAAATCTCCGCCATACCCGTCGCGACCGCTTGATCTGGCCAGCCGTGACTGCAACCCGGAGGGCAATGAAACTTCGAACACCCCGAACAGATTGGCAGAGAACACGGCAAGCACCAGAAACATGACGGTCAGGAAAACAGGGCTTTGGAATTGCAGGCCCCACCCAACGGTGACGCCGACGGATTGCAGAACCAGAATGATTGCGGCGAGGGCCCACATGAACACCAGAACGCCAAGCGCCGACATCAGGAACCCATTCCGGACCTCGTGCGCTGGCTTGTTTCCATGATTGAGAACCGATGTCAGCTTGATGGACAGGACAGGCAGAACACAGGGCATGACATTCAGGATCAGACCGCCAAGAAAGGCAAAGGCCGCAATCGCCAGGATTTGCGTCAGATCCGGCAGGTTCGCCATAACCTCGAATGGTGCACCCGGGATGCGGTCTGACCAAGCGGGCTGCGCTGTCACCGCGCGTGATCCATCGGTCAAAGTCAGTTGCAGGGGCGGCGGATCCTCCCCTTGCGCGAGAAGAGGCAGCTTGGCCCAAAGGGCTGTTCCCGCATCATCGGTTCGGATGTCCGGTTTGCCAAAGGTGAATTCCGGCCCCAGTTCCGGAAAGATATCCGGCTTCACAAAGGCATTCGCACTGCGCGCCGTCACATAAAGCGCATCATCCGCGATCACCGCCGTTTCGACAATGATGTCGCTCTCTTCGGGACCAAGCGGCACCCGCTGGGCATACTCCGAAATCAGGCCCGCCGCCTTCGCGTCAATCCCGGTGCCCGCCGGAATTGTCAGTGCGAGATCGAAATCATGCGGCACACAGACAGTCGAGCACGCCAGCAATGAAACACGCGCCTGCAATGTTGCGGACTGGCCCGCAGTTTCGAGAACTGCCTGAATGGGCAGGACGACACGGGTCTTGTAGCCAAAATTCTCGATGCCGAATGCCGTGAAGCGCTCAGGCGCGGGCCAGAGCATCTGTGCGCTCACCAGATTTTCCGATCCATCCCATGAAATTTCAGGCGGCAGACCCACCTCGCCGGGCGAACGCCAATAGGCTTTCCAGCCCTCGGCCAGCTCGACATCCAGGCCAAGGGAAAGGGTTCTGGAGGTTTCCGCGACCCCATTTTCAACGGAGATGAGCCGGGCCGTGATTGTTGAATTCTCGTAGGTATCGCTCGATGCAGCAAAGCCCATGGAGGCCCAAAGGCAAGCCATGAGAAGGAAGAATAGGCGCAACGTGGTTCGCATCATCTTTTGGCTCGCTTCCACCCTTGTCCCGAGATCGAAATCCGAAGCACCTCTATGGCTGCATCTCCCGGTTGGTCAACTTTACAAACGGATACAATGTCGTTTGTGAAGCCATCCCGCTGCGAGAATAACGCGACGAAGTCCGCGTTCGTAGCAGGAAGGCCAATAGAAGCTTTTTTCTTCATTGAACATTTCAATCGCAACCGCGGCCTCCAACCTTCCAGCGCTGGAAATTGAAACCAAATGCGGATGACTTAGTTGAACGCTTAGCAATTGAGAGAAGGAAGAAGAGGTGTTGTCACATTAACGGTCCTGAGGTTGCTGGTTCATTGATCTGGGCGTAGGCGGTGTCGATGCAGACACAAAAGATCAGCTACAAACGCCACCGGTTTCCGCCTCAGATCATCGCTCATATTGTCTGGCTTTACGTCCGGTTCAACTTGAGCCTGCGCGAGGTCGAAGAGCTGATGCTGGAACGTGGCGTCGACGTTTCGTATGAGACAATCCGGCGCTGGAGCGTCAAGTTCGGCCCCCTGATCGCCCACGTTCTACAGCGACGGCAGCCGCGCCCCGGCGATGTCTGGCATCTGGACGAAGTCGTTGTGAAGATCGCGGGTCGGTCATACTGGCTCTGGCGCGCGGTCGACCAACACGGCTTTGTTCTTGAGGAAATTCTCCAATCGAGACGAGACAAGCGCGCCGCAAAGCGGCTTTTGGTCAAGCTGATGAAACGTTGGGGCTTCGTGCCAAAAAGGATCATTACGGACAAGCTGCGCTCCTATGGTGCCGCAAAGCGCGAGGTCGCGCCTGGCCTTGATCATTGGTCACACAAGGGACTCAATAACCGCGCAGAAAACAGCCACTTGCCCTTCCGAAAACGAGAGCGGGTGATGCAAGGCTTCCGATCGCCGGGTGGATTACAACGCTTCGTATCTATGAAGTCTGCAACCCGCAATAGTTTCTCTGTCCCAGCCCGCCGCCGCTCTGCGCTCACCATCCGCTACCATCGGCTCGAAGCATTCGAGGCGTGGAAATCCGCGGCACAGGCCGCTTGATCAACGAACAGCTTGCCAACTTGCAAATTCGGCGAGTTAACGTGACAACACCAACTCAATAACCGCGCAGAAAACAGCCACTTGCCCTTCCGAAAACGAGAGCGGGTGATGCAAGGCTTCCGATCGCCGGGTGGATTACAACGCTTCGTATCTATGAAGTCTGCAACCCGCAATAGTTTCTCTGTCCCAGCCCGCCGCCGCTCTGCGCTCACCATCCGCTACCATCGGCTCGAAGCATTCGAGGCGTGGAAATCCGCGGCACAGGCCGCTTGATCAACGAACAGCTTGCCAACTTGCAAATTCGGCGAGTTAACGTGACAACACCCTGAATCGATATCGTCGCGGATCAGGTGATGTGATCGAGCGGCGACTAATGTTACTGTATGGCCCTTGCGCGCTAACTCCCGGGCGAAATAGTGATGCCGTCCGCCCATACCGGTGCCTGTGGTTGAACCGTAATGGTTGATTATCACTATTCGGGTCATATTGAGCACCTTGCTGTCTTTAAACTAGGAAAAGTTGCAGCGTTCGCAGCGCTGTGGAGTTCTACGGCTTGGTATGAGTTCCGTCCCAAACACTTGCATTTAGCGGATATTCCGAATGAACTGGCTTACAAGGGCGAAGCTTGGAAAGGCTGTAGCCTCAGAGCGCACAGCGAGAGTTTTTGCAATCCGCTGCATTAATAAATCTCAGAAAAACACAAGCATGTCTGATTGGCACACGATCTCGCTTTCTGACGCTGCACGCAGGTTATTTCAGGGATGTATTGCTGCAGCGAGTAAAGTCCTCCGAACCAGGTCCGCGATAGCCTCTATCAACGTCTGATCGCTATCTCCAGATGAGTTGTTGATCAATTCTTGGATGAGCCTGTCTTTCGCCGATCATCTCTGGAAACCGGGCATAGCAAGCGAAAGATGATCTACATCAAGCGCGTTCGCGAACCTTCGGGCAACTGCGTAGGCGCCCCTTCGCCCTTCCCGAACCAAAGCAAATCACATCAGCAACCACCCACCCTACCGACGGTCAGCACACCCTAACCCCATATGTAACCATATGTATTCTTGATCCTTTGCAGGCGTTCCGGCGATAAAACCTCCAGTTCCACGGAGGGCACGTGAATCATGGATCCGACAAATTCAGAACTCGAAACAGGCCCCGCGCTGACCCTCGCAAGTTGCAAGGCAGAACCGCGCGTAAACGCCCCCCGGCACGTGCCGTGTTCGAAGCGAACTGTGCCGAGCCGGGTGCGACTGACCTCCAAAACGCCGTCGAACCCTTGAGCACGCGCGCTGCGGCACCTTTCAGACAGACTAATACAAGGAAAACGAATGCAATTCTTCAATAGAAAGCAGCTGGCCCTCTGGGATACGGCGCTCAGTACCTCTGAAGAGCTGGCGAAGGGGTTGTCGCGGCGTCAGTTCGGCTTGGCTGCGGCTGCGGCTTTTGCGATGCCCAAAGCGTTGAGCGCGCATGGCTCCACGCAGGTGACCTCTCAGGGAACCTACAATATCACAGTCGACCCGGTGCGCATCAACACGGGCGATTTTCAGAAGATGGGCGTGGGCTACAACCGCAGCCAGATTCCGACGATCCTGCGCTTCAAGGAAGGTGAGGAGGTTACGATAAACGTGACCAACAACCTCAGCGAAAGCACCTCGATCCACTGGCATGGACTTATCGTGCCCTTCCGTCAGGACGGCGTTCCGGGGATCAGCTTCAACGGCATCGCCCCCGGTCAGACCTTTACCTATCGCTTCCCGATCCAGCAGGCCGGGACCTATTGGTTCCACAGCCATTCAGGCCTTCAGGAGCCGGATGGCGCCTACGGTGCGATCGTGATCGAGCCGCGCGGCAGGGAACGCATACCAGCGCACCGCGACTATGTCGTTCAGCTGGCCGACAAACATCCCCATCCGGGCAACCGCATCTTGCGGAACCTCAAGATGCAGTCCGACTACTACAACCGTTCGCAGCGCACTTTTCAGGACCTGATCCGGGACGCCCGCATGGACGGTCTCAAGGCGACGCTGAAAGAGCGCCGCATGTGGGGGCGCATGCGCATGCTGCCGAGCGACGTCGAAGACGTGCAGGGATTTACCTCGCTGATCAACGGTCGCAGCACGTCGCAAAACTGGACCGGTTTGTTCCGGCCCGGTGAGAAGGTCCGCCTTCGGATCATCAACTCCTCCGCGATGACCTACTTCGACATGCGGATACCGGGACTGAAAATGGTCGTCGTGCAGGCTGACGGCAACGATGTGGAGCCTGTCGCCGTGGATGAACTGCGGGTCGCGGTTGCCGAGACCTATGATGTCATCGTCCAGCCTACGCAGAACAAGGTCTATAGCATTATTGCGGAATCCATGGGCCGCAACGGGCTTGTTCGGGGCACCCTGTCACCCAGAGAGGGCTATGCCGGTGCCGTGCCCCGTCTCAGACCCAAGCCCTTGCTCACCATGGCCGACATGAGCGGCATGATGGGCGGTATGGGTATGGATATGGGCATGGGTATGGGCGACCACGTCATGCAGAACATGACCGGAATGAACCACACCGACATGACAGGCATGGACCATTCAAACATGCAATCCAGCCAGCAGCCCCCGATGCCTGCGATGACCCCGTCAGAGGAAAAGCCGAAGAAAAAGACTTCGATGGCTGGGATGGACCATACGCAGATGCAAAAGCCTGCGATGGACGGCATGGACCACACGCAGATGCAGCAGAAGAAAAAGGCACCGATGTCAGGCATGAACCATGCCCAGATGCAGAAGCCCGCAATGGACGGTATGAGCGGCATGGACAGTATGAGCGGAATGGCAATGTCTGATGGCGGCGCTCCGTTCTATGTCCCGGGCAGCGGACTGACGCCTGTCGCGTACAACGGCGGCAAGTTCCTGTCCTACGCAGACCTGCGCGCCGCCAGCCCTCGTTACCGTCACCGCGCACCCTCACGCACCATCGTGTTGCGGCTGACCGGTAACATGGAGCGCTACATCTGGTCGATCAACGACGTGAAATACGACGATGCCGCCCCGATCACGCTCCGATACGGCGAGCGGGTGCGCATGCGGTTCATCAACGAAACGATGATGTCGCATCCGATGCACCTGCACGGGATGTGGTCGATCATCGATGCCGGTCACGGTCCGCGCAATCCCATCAAGCACACCGTGAACATCAATCCCGCCGCCACGACGGACATCGAAGTCGAGGCCGACGCCCCCGGTCAATGGGCGTTCCACTGTCACCTCAGCTACCACGCGCGGGCGGGAATGTTCCGCAAGGTCGTGGTCAAGGGACGCGCGGCTTGAGCCGGGAAATACAAAGGACGAACGTAATGAAATACAGTCAACTCGCCGGACTGGCCGGCCTCATCCTTCCTTGGGCCTCGCTCGTGCAGGCTCAGCCCGTCAAACAGACCGAACAGCTGATCTGGGGCGTGCAGGCGGAACAGTTGGAAATTCGCGCACTGGATGACGAAGAGGTCCTTGTCTGGGATTTCGACGCCCTCATCGGCACGGATGAGCTCAAGCTGGTGTGGCGCAGCGAAGCTGAATACGGTCTTTCGTCCGATGAGTTCGAAAGCCTCGAAAACCAGCTACGTCTCCGGTTTCCAATCTCGACCTTCTTTAACGGCGTGGTCGGAGCCTATGCCAGCACACCCGAGGGCGTTCCGGAACGCTACGCGGCTGTCGTGGGGGTAAAAGGGCTCGCGCCGCAGTGGTTCGAGATCGACGCCGATCTCTACCTCTCCGACTATTCGTTCTTCAGTTTCGAGGCGGAATACGAACTGCTCCTTACCAACCGTCTGATCCTGACCCCGAACATCGAGATCGATATGCCGCTGAAGGATGACATCGCCCGGGGGCGGGGTGCGGGTGGCGCAGTCATGGAGATCGGTGCGCGGCTGAGTTACGACCTCATCGACCGTGCGGTCTCACCCTATATCGGCGTCAACTACGAGACCTCGTTCGGCGACACGCGGGACATCACCCGCGCGGCCGGTGGGGATACAGATGAGTTCTCGGTCGTGATCGGTACACGCCTTCAATTCTGAGATTTGTTCCTGCGGGAGCAATCCGGAGGGCTGATGAGTCCTCCGGCCAATACCTGAACCCAAAAGCAACCAAGGACTAAACAGATGAAACATCTACTGCTGACAATCGCACTGGCTTCCTCCTTTGCGGCACCGGGGTTTGCCGGCGAAGCGGCTCACGGAAACAAGTCCGGCGACACCCATGGAGAAATGAAGATCGGCATGCCCGGCGATGCCGCTGCGGTGGACCGCACGGTCGAGATCGACATGGTCGAAACAGACGACGGCGAAATGCTGTTCAAGGGCGGCGATCTGGATTTCAAAGAAGGCGAGACCGTCCGTTTCGTCGTCCGCAACGAGGGCGAGTTGGACCATGAGTTCATTCTCGACTCGCAAAAGAAGAACGCCGCGCACAAGAACGAAATGGCGGATATGAGCGGTATGAATATGGGTCATAATGAGCCCAACCGCATCCGGCTCGCGCCCGGCGAAGATGCCGAAATCATCTGGACATTTGCAAATAACGGCACGTTCGAAGCTGCTTGCCTGATCCCCGGTCATTACGAATCCGGCATGTTCCGCGAAGTCTCCGTTACTCACTAAACGGTCAGTGCGGATCGCGAGCACCGCCTTGCGATAACGTTAATACCAGAACGGGCGTACACCGCGCCCGTTCTTTCCCCCGTTGGGCGCCCGTCTGCGACGATGGTGTACCGCGCCAGCGGCGGTAGTACCCAGATCCGACGTTTGCTGAACCCTTGGGCTCACGGCTTCAATCGATCGAATAAACCCGGTTCTAGAATTTCCCCTACTGCGGAGGCGTTGAGCACATGAAGACATCGTTCAAAACTTGCACCCTCGCGGCAGCGCTCATCTTGTCCGCCCTCTCCGCGCATGCGTCCGATGGCAAAAGCCAGCAACCCCATCTGAGGGCCTACGACCTTCCGGACCATGACCCGATCGGAGAACCCCCCGGCGATGCCACGCCCGACAGGACGGTCGACATCACGGTCAGGGAGACCGGAAGCGGTTACATGCTCTTTGATCCGGATGCGCTTCACATCGAGAACGGAGCGGTTGTCCGCTTTCGGGTCACGAACTCCGGCAAACTCGATCACACTTTCTTTCTCGGCTCCTTCGATGAAGTCACCGAAAACCGGCAATGGATGCAGGAGCATCCGGACATGACCCATGACGCCGCCAACTTCATATCGATACCCAGCGGTGAAACCGGGGAACTGATCTGGAAGTTTTCAGACGTGACCAATCTGGAATTTGCCTGTCTGGTCCCCGGCCACAGAGATGCCGGGATGTGGGGGGTCATCATCGTGCATGATCACCTCGCCTCACCCGCCGGATATTGAGCGCGCTCCAATGTCGCTGATGGACAGGTATCACGTCCTCGTACATGACGTCTCCGCCCTCTTCGGATACGATTACAATGATACGACGCCGGACTGGGTTCATCCGTTCATTCACCTCATTCTGGTCCTGGCGCCGGGATTGCTGATCGGCGTCGCCCTCTATCTCGTCCTGCGCGGTATCCTGCGGCTCTGGAGCCGCCCGGCAAAACCGGTCGCGCGCATGAACCACGTGAGGGGGCTTGATGCCGGGTTGTTCAGCTCGGTCCTGCGCTACACCAGACGGCAGCAGGCGCAGATGATCATGCTGAGCCTTCTCGCGCTTCCGATCCTGTATCTGACCTTGGAACTGCCCAAGCAGATCGTGAACAATGCGCTGGAATCCGCGACTTTCCCGGTCGAGGTTCTGGGCCAGAGTTTGGATCAGGTCATATTCCTGCTGCTGCTTTGCGGGCTGTATTTGCTGTCGATCAGCCTGAACGGACTCATCAAATACACGCTCAACGTCTTCAAGGGCTATACGGCGGAGCGGTTTCTCCGACGCTTCAGGCTGCTGATCTATCGGCGGTGGCGCTCGGATGCGGAGGCGTCCGAGCAAAGCGAGATCGTCCCAATACTCGCACAGGAAGTGGAACCCATCGGCGGCTTCGCGGCCGAAGTCCTGACCCTGCCGGTTTTGCAGGGTGGCACGCTTTTCACCATTCTGCTGTTCATGTTCATTCAGGACCCGATCCTGGGTGCCGCCGCGCTGACCGTGTTGCCCATTCAGCTTATTCTGCTCCCGAAGCTGCAGCGCCGGGTGAACACCCTGTCGCGTATCCGGATCAAAGAGGTCCGCGATCTTGGCAGGCAACTGAGCGAGCAGTTGCGCGAACGACAGGGCGCCTCGTCCGGCCTGTCGGCGGCGGGCGCTAGTTTCAAGGCGCTGGAGCAGGTACGCAGAAGGATCTTTCGTCTCAAGTTCTTCATCAAGGCGCTCAACAACTTTCTGACGGCGCTGACACCGTTTCTGTTCTACTCACTTGGCGGATATTTCGTCATCGAAGGCCGGATCACGCTTGGGGCACTGGTCGCGGTCCTCGCCGCGCACAAAGACTTTTCGGCCCCACTGAAGGAGCTTTTCCGATACTATCAGGCGCTTGAGGATACGCGGATCAGGTATCAGGAAATCACGACCTTCTTCGCCGGGACGCCGCCCCGCATGGAAGAACAGCAATCCGCCGGGGTGCACCGGCTGGCGATCCGCAGACCGCCGGAACATGCGCTGTCGCAGACTTGAGGGCTCCTATTGTCCCCCCTGCTCCCGCGACGCGTCAAACTGCCGTTACATTTGGCTACAAAGAGGGGGCGGACATTTACACCGGCGGTTTGATATACACCGGGTATGAGCGAACCTGCCCACATTCTGGTCGTCGACGACCATGACGAGATCCGCAATTCCGTTTCAAGCTATCTCGAACGGAACGGCATGCGAACCTCGGTCGCCGAAAGTGCCGCAGAGATGGACGCTCAGCGCGCAAGACATTCTTTCGATCTGATCGTGCTCGATGTGATGATGCCCGGCGAAGACGGGCTGACTGCGTGCAAAAGATTGCGTCAGGAGTGCGGCACACCGGTCCTGATGCTGACCGCCCTCGGAGAGGACGACGACCGCATCGAGGGTCTGGAAGGCGGCGCGGATGATTATCTCTCCAAACCCTTCAATCCGCGCGAGTTGTTGGCCCGGATCAGGGCCATCATGCGACGCAGCGAGAAGAGCCCTCCGCAGGACCCATTCGCGGGCAAGCGCATCCGGTTCGCCCATCTCGAACTGGACTATGACGGACGGACCCTGACCGCCCCGGACGGCACCCGCAATCAGGTAACCTCCGGTGAGCTGAAACTCCTGTCCATCCTGCTCGAACGCCCGCGTATCGTCATGAGCCGCGATGAGCTGCTGGAAATGACAGCGGGGCGCGTGGCCGGACCGCTTGACCGGACGATCGACAATCAGATCAGCCGCCTGCGCCGCAAGATCGAACCGGACGTATTGCGCCCCCGTGTCATCTCCACCGTGCGCAACGGCGGTTACAGCCTGACCTGCGATGTCGAGGTCAGTTCGTGAAAACGCGCCCGTGGAGACTGCGCACGCAGATCTCACTCTTGGTGCTGGGTGTTATCGTCGTGGCGCAGGCGGTGAGCCTCTGGTTCTTCGTTGACGAAAGAACACTCGCCGTGCAGGCGGCGATCGGCGCGGAAGCCGCCGGACGGGCCGCCAATGTAGCACAACTGATCGAAGGCGCGCCTCCGGAGCTGCACCCCCAGATCATTCGCGCCGCGACCTCTCCATTGATCCGTTTCAACCTGACCGAAGAGCCGGAGGTTGTGCATACGGATCATGACGCAGGCGGCGCGGTCGAGGCGCGGGTGAGGGCTCTTCTGGGCGATGACTACAGCCGCGACATCCGCATCGAAATCCATGTGTCGCGTAGCCCTTAATTGGGTTCTGCCTCAATTTGTGTGGCGCAACTATCCTGAGCTTGGAACATTCGGGAGGGATAGTCGTGATTTCAAAAAAGCACTGGTCGCCCGGGAGCGACGTTTCGGTTCAAGGCGTTAAGCGACGTGATTCCGGCGGGTGGCTTGTATCCGGTGTTTTGGCACCGAGAGGCATCTGCCCAGATTGTGGTTTGCATTCTCGGCGTCGTCACGGGTGGCGGCAAAGGCGGCTACAGGATTTACCTGCACTTGGCGACAAGGTAACAATCGCACTCTGGGTCTGCAGGTGGCGATGTCGCGCTTCCACGTGCCCGCGGCGGACTTTTTCGGACTACACCTCGTCAATTGCGCGTCCATTTGCACGTCGAACTTCGCGTGCTGATGAGATTGTAGTTCATCTGGGGCACGCCACGGGTGGACGGCCTGCCGAGCGGCTCTTGCGCCGTTTAGGCGTCGGTGTCAGCAATGACACGGTGCTGCGACACCTCAAGAAGTGTGCGGAAAGCGTCGCCCCGCCGCCAACGGTCATTGGCATCGACGATTGGAGCTGGCGCAAGTCGCAGACTTACGGAACCATCATCGTCGATCTCGAGCGGCAGACCGTAATTGATATTCTTCCGGATCGGAGCGTTGAAAGCTGTGCGAGCTGGCTGCGGCAGCACCCTGAGATTGAAGTCATCAGTCGGGATCGTTGTGGCGGATATGCGAAGGCCGCACGTCAGGGTGCACCGCAAGCCCTGCAGGTCGCAGACCGTTTCCATCTCGTCCAGAACCTGCGCCAGGCCATTGAAGAGCAGATGAATATGCATGGCCGCGCCACCGGGCGGGCGCTATTGTCAGATGCCGAAAACATCAGCACGGCCAATCATCTACTGCGATCGCGTCTTGCTCATCGGAAATCACGTGAGGAAATTTTCCGAAACATCCATGCGCTTCGTGATCAAGGGCTGTCTTGTAGCGAAATTGGACGTCGGACCGGCTTCCCGCGTCGTAGTGTGGCGAAGTGGTTGAGCTCCGACTCGCCACCAGACCGCCGCCGAGCTGCATTGAAGCCCACGTCGCCGTGGTATTTTGAGAGCATACTGGCCGATCTCTGGAAACAGGGTATCCGGTCCGGCCAGGAATTATTGGTCGAAATTCAACGCCATGGCTATGAGGGCAGCTTGTCTCATTTGCAACGTCTGCTGGCCGGATGGCGAAGGGATGAACAAACCGTTCTAGCAGGCCCGACCGACACGCCGCTGCCCCTGGCGCCTGTGCGGGACCCGCAAACCGGTCACGCCATTTCGCCGGTTGTCGCAGCGGCGCTCTGTATCAAGCCGCGACGCAAATTGACCGCAGACCAGGCCCAAAAGGTAGATGCATTGAAGGCCGGATCGCCAAGCTTTGCCACGATGCGGAGCCTTGCCATGCGGTTTCAGGGCATTTTGCGCGGCGACCAGTCCGCCCCGCTGGACGCATGGATCGACCTGGCCATTGAGACTGGCATCCCACCAATCATGCGCTTTGCCCGCACGCTGCACCGCGACATCGAGGCCGTGCGCAATGCCATCGAACTTCCGTGGAGCAACGGTCAGGCTGAGGGCCAAGTCAATCGCCTGAAGACCCTCAAGCGCGCCATGTACGGTCGCGCCGGACCAGAACTCCTCAGAGCCCGAATGCTGCCACTGCGCCACACAGATTGAGGCAGAACCGATTTAAGGGCAACGCGACAGCAGAGGTGACGCTATTTGAAGCGCCTTGCTGGGTCCCAAGACGGGCGATCGTATTCAACGCCCATCTTACTACCTTGGTATCACGCGCGTTTACGGCCAAATATCCAGCTTGGATCTCAAAATCGCGCCTTGCCTCGGGCGATAGGGCCTGCCCACCCCTATATCGGCGGCAGAGGTCTTGGAGGGCCGTTTTCTGCCGCCGGGTATCTTGGCTTTCGAGTTCGAACTTTAAAAAGGCGGCCTCAAGGTTGCTAATTCTACCTCTGCGCAAACCCTACCCTATCCTTTGCAGCAAGTAAGCCTAGGATGTGTGCGCTCCAAGGTTCGAAATCGTCAATGTCGTTTGGAAGAGCTCTAGTATGAATCCAGTCTGGATCATTAAGTGAGAGGCGTTTCGTTGTTGGCTCGAACCATTCGGGACTTTCCCACGTGACAACTATCACCAAATCGAGTTGGCCATCCATGTCGGTAAGGGCTGTCACGCACTCAATCTTAGGAGACTGCTCCACAGAACGCTCGAAAGTGGCAAGGGACAAGTCGAGGTCCTGTTGAAGAACGGCGACGGAGCAGTCTTGAATACCTAGGCGGTCCGTTGAAAAAAGCGAGGCGTCTTCTGCTGCGAGCGCTCCAGGAAAACCTATTGACCGACGGTTGGCGAACGTGTCGCGATCATCGCGGTAGCGTCCGATCCGGTAGGCTAGGATCTGGTCACGTTTTCGAACGACTGAAAAGGTCCAGATCGCACAATACCCATCTTTTTTCATGTCTTCGGGGTGCATCGTGGTGATCGAGTTGGAGCCGTTTAATCGTTCAGCGAACTCCGACATTGAAATGGTAGTGTTTTCAAGCGATGCTGCCATTGTATAGCGAATGGCGAGGCTGTCGGGCCGTTTGAGGTCGCGGGTCCGCCGCCGAGCGGGGAACTCAACCTTCCATTTCGATGGAAAATCTGGATCGGTTAGAAATTCCTTCAGCGCGAACTGCCCAGGCTCGGTTCGATAGAACGAAGATCCTTCGCGCGCTCGGAGAATATCTTCACTCAAACGCGCCTGTAAGGTTTTCTGCTGAGTTCTTCCGTGGAGATGCTCGGGAAGGATTTCCGCTTTGCGGGCAGCATCAAGGATGGACTTCGCCCCCATCGGGCGTCGCCGCGCCCGCAGTACGACCTTCGCGATATCCAAATATGAATCCACAGCGCCTCCAGCTTCACTATGGAGGATTGGCTTGGGAGGCGCAATCTACGAGAAGGCCTTGACTGGCGATTACGGCGGCTTGGCGTCGACCAAAGGCACTTCGGTAAATTCATCAGATCATATGTTTGCGTTGCAACAAGTTGATTTTCCTGAGTTATTTGCCGCTGAATTTCTGGACATTGCTGCGTCGAGCGAGCGAAACAAAATCGAAACAGGACCAAACCTAACTGTCGGCCGCTGTTCGTTGGGAGTGCGCTTATTGCGGGCGATCGTCATGATTGCGATTGTACAAAAAGTATAAGTGTCTTCGTGTCAAAATCCGCAAACCAGAACCCCGAACAGGTCGCTCCCGATCAGATTGACAAGCGACTGCTGGCTGCAGGTTGGGTGGTGCAGGATAAGGTGTCGCTTAATCCCAGTGCGGCCTCGGGAGTAGCGGTGCGGGAATATCCGACGGACACTGGACCGGCCGACTATGTCCTTTTCGTCGACGGTCGTGCTGTCGGCGTGGTCGAGGCGAAACCGGACAGCTTGGGTGAGCGTCTGACAACGGTAGAGGAGCAATCCTCAGGTTATGCGACTGCTAAGTTGAAATGGGTCGCCGGCGCGGAGCCGTTGCCGTTTATTTACGAGAGCACCGCCGTCGTCACCCGGTTCCCGACGGCCGAGATCCGCACCCCCGGTCACGCGAGGTATTCACGTTTCACCGTACTGAAACGCTGAAGGCATGGCGCAATGATCCGTTGTCCCTGCGGTCCGGGTTGCAGACGCTGCCGCACCTGAAAACCGACGGCCTGCGCGCGTGCCAGATCACGGCGATCACCAATCTCGAAACGTCATTGCAACGCGGTAAGCCCCGTGCGCTGGCGCAAATGGCCACCGGGTCAGGTAAGACGTTCACTGCCATCACCGAGGACCTCGACAACCTCCCGGAACCAGATGTCTTGATGTCCGAGATTATGGAAAACTTGGAAGCAGCGATGGAGCAGTTCGCGGCGGCCAGCCGGGCTTAAACTGAAATGGTGTTCACGGATCAAATAGGAAAAAATTAAACTCTGGAAATATCACCATCGCGCAGAAATGAAAGTGCAGCAATGAGCCCCGGTCGCTCGGTCTTGGCACCAGAGACACCGCGGTCTTCAAAGATGTGGGCAGCCCCGACGGCATTCAAAGCGTCAAGCTGAAGGGAGATCTTGCTCTGCAGTCAAGACCCTCGCGTATCCAATGAGGGACAAGATTTTCCTCTAGGCTTGGGTAGGGTCATGAGGCGTCTCCGACAAACCTATCTGTCCGCAAACCCATTCAAAAATCAAGTTGTCCAAGAACACGGTGCGAAGGCATTTTAGGACTGCCTTTGCGCTTGTCCATCAAACGCACGTTGGATGGATCAAGCCTTGTACAGCGTTAATCAGGTTAGGCTCATCCGAATGAGCAGCTGCCAGAGCGAGAGGCAGATACTTCTGATTTAGCACTTAGAAGCTTGGAGTGTTGCAGTTTGACAAGATGACCGGAGAACGCTCCGATCATCTTTTACTTGGGTTTCGTAAACTCTAGTACTGTGCGGCCAGATACGCAGCGATGATATCGCCATCCTCTTCGGTAATTGGCGCACCGTAGATTGCGATCATCTTGTGTACTTCGGCCTTCCAGAAGTCAGGGCCTTTGCCGGGAGGCTGGTATTCGATGTAATCGGTCGAATGGCAGGTTATGCAATTGGCTTCGGCCACATCTGATCCGTCTCCGGCGCGGAACACGACGGAGCCATCATAGGGCATGTCATAGATGACGGAATCCGCGATGGCGGCTTGGGCCAGGAAGGTCAGTCCAGCCAAAGCGGCTATGTGAAAGGTTTTCATTGTCATCTCCTCAGGCTGCCGTGAGACGTGTGGTTTCGACGACGTTGCGCATATAGCCCGATGGGTTCCATTGCGCTTGCATCGGTTGGGTCTGGCCGTTCGCATTTGTCGCGCGCACCAACAGTGACACCTCACCCGACGCCACGGGCATCGACAGCGTCCATTCGCGGAATGCGTATTTTCCCATGTCCTCGCCCAAGGATGCTTTTTGCCATGTCTTGCCGTCATCTGCGGAGACGCTGACCTCGGTAATGCCAGATCCGCCATCGAACGCTATTCCCCGCAGTGCGAGCGGCGCATTCGCAGCTACTGCCGCGCCATCCAGCACATTGGTGATAAAGGACCGGACGTTGAAGCGGGCGATCGGCACGGTCGTTTCAGGCTTGGTGCCAGGTTCGACACATGCGCAACTGTTGTCCGGGATGCGATAGGCCGTCGTCATCCAGAACGAGTCCAATGGCGTGTCGCGCACGATTATCTGGTTGAGGTGCTTGACCCAGTAGGTGCCGTAGTGCCCCGGGACCACAAGACGGAGAGGATAGCCATTCAGCCAGGGCAGATCTTCGCCATTCATGGCCCACGCCAGCATGACTTCGCCGTCCATGGCATGGGCCAGTTCCAGCGACTTGGTAAAGTCGGGGGTGTCGGGCAGGACAGGCCCATCCAACCCTTCGAATGCGACCTGAATCGCCCCGTCTTGCACGCCCGCCTTTTCAAGGACGGATTTTAGGGAAACGCCAGTCCAGCGTGCGTTACCCATCAAGCCATTCCCTGCCTGCCCACCACCGACACGTGGCGTGACAAAGCCACGGCTGTTGCCTGAACATTGATGAACTGCGACCAGATCAATCGTATCGAATTGCGATTTCAGGTCAGCGAGAGACAGCGACATGGGCGTGGCCACTGTGCCGGCGATCTCGAGTGTGAAGGTGTCAGGATCAATCTCGGTCGGGATGTCAGCCAAGTGGTACCGCACGAAAAACGCGTCATTGGGGGTCAACATGCCTTCATTGAACACACTGAACGGCGTCTCCAACTGCGGCGGTCGGGATGACAGCTGCAGCAAAGGCCGCTTCCCCGGATAGGCGACCAGCGACCGATCTCCATTTTCAAAACCCAGCGATACTGTTTCAGCGAGCAATGGCGTGCCGCCAGCCATCACGAATCCGGCAGCAGCCCCGGTGGATGCGATCATCTGTCGTCTGTTGAACATGGTTCCCCCATTTTTCTGCGATCGCTATGACGTGCTTGTCATGTTTGAGATCGTCGCAAGTTCAGACGATTGGCAGGGGGCGTTTATTCCTCATGATGCAAAATAAACTTGTCCATCAGCCCAGACAGGGCTGGCGTGCCGTCGCCAGAGAGGAGAGCAAATCGGGATGTATCTCATTGGGTGCGTCAGTCCCATTGCGCAGAGCCAGCGCGAGAATGGCGAAGCGAGTCGCGTTCATGGATCGCGAGACCATCGTCATCTGCTGATGGGGTCCGGCCCATTGTGCAATCAGGACATGGCCGTCATCTGAGATTGCGAGACCGGCCGGGCGATCTCCGGCATGCGCGGTCACATAGAGCCCAAGATGGCAATTGCTGGGACCGACAAAACCCAGTGCGTCCGCTTTGCGCCCAAGTGGCAAGGTGACTCTTTCTAGTGACGTCTGCTGCAACCCATTGGCTTGAACGATTGCGGCGATGCCGATGAGCGGACCCTCCGTTGTCACGTTCTGAGCGCCACTTGCCCACTTATCGAAATGTGCGATCATCGTGGCAAGGTCAGAACTTTCTGCAATGATGATCTGTGCCGGAATATCATCCGAAATGGGACCAGTCAGGACTAACCACCATACTGCGCCGGCTGCGATCAAGATGGCAGAGGCGGCCAGCACGGCAGGACGCCATGCAGGCCTTCCTGCTCCTGAGTATCGCTCAGGGATCGCGATGATGACTGTGTCTGACGCCAGTGACGCGACCCCTGCCCGCAAAGCCTGATAATGGGCCACATGGCTGGCAAGCGCCGGATCGCGTGCGATTGCCTCGGCCATCCGAGCCGCGTCTTGCGGATCTAGTGCGCCATCGACATATGCGCTGACCTGTTCGTCTCGAGTTCGTTCATCAACCACGGCGCATCCCTTTGCCCTTTCGCGGCAATTCCACGACATGCGGACCTGAAAGCTTTTCTGCCAGGGCGGCACGCGCACGGCTCACGCGGCTCATCACCGTGCCGCGTTTAATCCGCAAAAGTTCAGCGGTTTCGTCATAAGTAAGCCCGCCGATGTCCACAAGCGCCAGCACATCCCGGTGATTTTCCGACAGCAAAAAGAATGCCTCGCGGACTGCCAGATGGGTGACCGTGATATCGTAGAGTGCACCGCTTGTGCGTTGATCCAGGTCGACCGCCTCTTGCATGGCGCGCCGTCGGCGCCACGATCGCAATCGATCGAACCATAAATGCCGTGCGATGGTGAACAGCCACGCGCGAAATGCACGTTCGTCCTGGGGCGCCTGCTTGGCTGAGATGGCACGCACGACACAATCTTGCACGAGATCTGCGGCTGAATCGCGATTGCGTGTCAACGCCAACGCGTAGCCGAACAATCCGCCAGCGGCAGCGGTGAGCATCTGGCGTTGGTTGGCATTCAGCATAGCGCACTCACGACAGGTCATCCGTACTCGACGGCGGGAACAGGCGGACACTCAGACACTAGCGTGCCTGACGTACTTGACGCCAATCTTTCATCACGCGGATTTGGTTTCCTGCATAGACATGACCGCCATCCGTCATCGCATGGTTGTCAGCCGGCTGCCCCGTCTCTTGTGTCATTGCAATTCGGGCAACGGCAGCGGTCGCACCCGAAGGCAGAAAAATACGATTTCCCGTTATGCCATGTCCTTTTCTGCGATAAGTGGGAAGGCCTGTTCGAACCTGTCAATCGTCCTTCAGGCAGGGTGCTGCAAACAGATCCCCACGCCAGGCGCCGCAGACCGTGCGCGTTCCGACGACGATCCACGCAGCGCCCAACAGTGCCACCAATATCAGGCCAAAAACATAAATCGCAGTAATCGGCAGCAAGCTCGCAAGCTTCAATGAAGCAACGGCAAATACACCCAGCGGGAATGTATAACCCCACCAACCAAGGTTGAATGGCAGACCGTCGCGTGCATAGCGCCCGGTGATGAGCACTGCCATCGCAAACCACCACAGCCCATAGCCCCACATCAGCAATCCGCCGATGAGACCGATGCCCGCCGCGGCGCTGCTATACTGACCCAGATCATTCGCCGCAAAGATGGCAGGGGCGGCCTGGCCTAACGTCATAAGGCCCAATGCCCCGGTGCCGATCGGTCCAAGCGCCAGCCAACTGGAGGCCGCCATGGAAACGTGCGGCAACTTGTGGATGGCGAGCCGCAGGATCAGGACGACAAGGACGCTCATCGCAATGGGGACCGACAGGGCCCAGAGGACGTAAGACCACACCAGCACCAGCAGTTGGGTATGTGCGTCGGCAAGGTGCGGGGCCAGCAACCCCCCCGACACCGCTGCGACCTCGGCTGCAACCATTGGCAACAGCCAGACGGCAGTCATCTGATCGATGGCGTGGCTTTGGCGGGTGAACATCAAATAGGGTATGGCGATGCCACAAAGTGCTGCCATACCGACATCAATCCACCATAAGACGGTCGCGACCTCGATCGCGATGCTGCCCATTGATGGCAGTCCAAAGATCAAAAATCCGTTGATGATCGTGGCCAACCCCATCGGGATACAGCCAAAAAACATCGAGACGACCGAGTGACCGAAAATCCGCTTCGCTTCGTGGAAGAATAAGATCCATCGTGCCGCATAGAGCGCCGAAAACAGCGTGAACAGGGCAATATTGAACAGCCAAAGCGCTTTGCCAAGGGAGCTGAACGCGTCGGGAAGTTGTGCCAGCGCAATTGCGAGGATGCCCGTTCCCATCGTGGCCGCAAACCAGTTGGGGGTGAACTGGCGAATAATTTCCATTGGGCTGGTCAGCTGCGAAAAAGGCTGCAATCCCAGCGATACTGCGCGCATTTTGTAGAATGTCATTGTGGATCTCCTGTTCTTAACCTCGATAGACGAAGCGAACCAAACGATCCAACGGATTGAATTTGTAAAACAGATCGATTTTACTGATGGGTGAGAGTGAGGTGTAGAGATCATGACGCTTGAACAACTTCGCATCTTCATTGCTGTGGCGGAACGTCAGCATATGACTGATGCGGCTCATGCGCTGAACCTGACCCAATCTGCCGTGAGTGCCGCCATTGCTGCGTTGGAAGAACGCCATGATGTGCTGCTGTTCGACCGCATTGGGCGCGGTATCGTGCTGACAAATCTTGGTCGTGATTTTCTGCCGGAAGCGCGCGCGGTTCTCGCCCGGGCAGACGAGGCTGCGGGCTGCCTCAGCGCATCCACCGCCCTTGCCCACGGCAAGCTGCGGCTTGTGTCCAGCCAGACGGTTGCAAACTACTGGCTTCCGCCCCGCATGCAGAGCTTCCACACAGCCTTTCCGGGAATTGATCTGTCACTGCGCATTCTGAACACCCATGCCGCCTGTCAGGCCATCGTCACGGGCGAAGCCGATCTGGGCTTCGTTGAAGATCACGTTGCGGACCCGCAAATCACCCTGATCCCCGCCGCTACAGATCACCTGGTGCTGGTCGCTCGCGCAGATCAGGCCGCGCACGGTGATGATCTGCGGACGGCACCGTGGGTCTTTCGCGAGCCTGGCTCGGGCACGCGTGCTATACTCGAGCAGGCACTGAAAGAGGCGGGCATTGCCGTCATGGATTTGTCTGTTGTCCTCGAGCTTCCCTCGAATGAAGCGGTGCGCGCTGCTGTCGAAGCTGGCGCCGGTATTGCGGCGCTGTCGCATCTGGTTGTCGCAGACGCCCTGCAGGTGGGGCGCCTGGCCCGATTAGCGTTCAAGCTGCCCGAGCGGAAGTTCTTTGCCGTAAATGCGACACAGCGTCATGTCAGTCGCGCGACCCAGGCATTTATCCAACATGTCATTGCGCCATGACGGTTGCCGCCATCATAACGTTATTGGAGCAAATTGAGGGATCGGATCGGCTGTTTAATCCCTATCGCGACCATGATCCCGCGCTCGAGAGCGCGGATGCACCAGAAATACGGCGGGCGAACCTGACGCTCTATCTGCAGGCAATGCAAGTTCGACGTCCTCGCGTCATGTGGTTGGCCGAGGCCATGTCCAGACGTGGTGCCCGGCGGACCGGGCTGCCCTTGACCGGCGACCGGATGCTGCTGCCATTAGCAACGCGGTTGAAAATGGTCGTGCCGTTTCGCCATCCAACCGCGCAACACGACGATCCAGGCTCTGTCACCGCGCGTGCAATCTGGGAAGCAATGCCAGACGATGTGCCGTTACTTTGGAACGCGGTCATGCAAGTCCCGCACCGCAGCGCACCAGACTATGCCATCCGCACACCGTCAGCGCCGGAAATACGGGCCAATCTGGCTGTACTTGCGGCACTCGCAGCGATGTTTGCACCACAGAAAATCTTGTGTATCGGACGTGTCGCAGAGCGCTGTGCCCAGCCCGTCGGAGTGTCGCTGACCTATGTCAGGCATCCGGCCCAAGGCGGGCTATCCGCGTTTCGCGAAGGCTGTACCACCTTCCTGTCTAGTTAGAGCGCCACGCAGACGTGATGCCGCGAAAACCATGAATTTGACTTTGTGATGGAATAAACTGACCCTCCGGTTCGTTCTTCCTGCAATCGCCGCGACCGCCACATGGCAACTGCGGACGACTGGTACCGGAGAACGAAGATGAAACTAATTTCATATGTGGCCCTGAATATGGCCATGGTGACCCCGGCTTTTGCGCAAGACACGGTGATGTTTGATCCCGACATTGTTCATGAGGCGAAGGACGGTGTTGTCCGCCTATATGGGGCGGGCGGCCCCCATACAGCACTTCAAAAAGTGGCCGATCTTTGGCAAGAGCAAACGGGAGGTACCGTCGCGATCACCTTCGGTCCCGAACCCAAATGGTCTCAGCAGGCCCAGGCAGATGCCGACATCATCTGGGGCACGTCCGAACAGTCGATGACGGCCTTTCTGGAGACCTACAAATCATTCTCGTCGGATCAAGTGATGCCGATTTACCTGCGTCCCGCCATTATTGCGGTCAAGGCCGGCAACCCCAAATCCATTACCGGTTTCGACGACCTGCTGGCAGAAGGCATCAAGGTCGTGGTGACCGAAGGCGCAGGCGTCGGAAACACATCTGGCACCGGCGTCTGGGAAGATGTGGCCGGACGTACGGGCAGCCTGTCGGACGTTGTCGGATTGCGTAAGAATATCGTCGCGTTTGAACATGGATCAGGTGCTGGTTTTAAAGCTTTTACCGATCTGGACGCTGACGCCTGGATCACTTGGCCTGACTGGACATCGCGTAACCCTGAAAAGATCGAGGCCGTTGCGTTCTCTCCTGACCGCGCAATCTGGCGCGATTTGAACGTCGCCCTGGCACCTGATGCTGATCCGGAGGCGCAGGCTTTTCTGAATTTTCTGGTGACCGATGAAGCACAGTCCCTGATGAAAACTGAAGGCTGGACCCGGTAACAGACCCCGCATACCGGGCCGGGTCAAACGTCCGGTCCGGTATGTGACACGGAATTTTGGTAGTGAGCCATTTCAGGCCGCTGCGGGACTTCAAAACGCATTCAGAACACCTTGCGGTGGGCGTTGGTCGTCGCATTGAGCGTACTTGAAGGCGATAGACTATCTCAATATCCTATATCTTCTGTCCATCCTGATTTCTGAATATGGCCAACGGTTCAAATCTGGCGTCTAGATTCAAAAATATCTGAATCAAGCCTCAGCCAACCATTTCGGTAGAAATTAAACCTGCATTATCAGGCCAAGTTAGAGTGTCTTCGTGGGTATTGGCATTGATGAGACGGGGCTATCATGGCTGGGGCTACGCTTTTTAGTTCGCCCTGAATAAGTCACAAGCATATGAATTTGTTTGTAGATTTCGTAAAAACTGTAGCAGAAAATTGCAGGGTTTCGTATGCTGGGTCGCGAAACCTTGCAAATTCCGGAGCCGTGATGAAGCCTCATCCCCGCACTGACGAGCAGGACGATCTCCTGCGTCCCCGCCTGACTGAGATGATCGATCTTCGCCACGCATTGGCGAAACTGGAAAAGCTGATTGACTGGGAGTTCTTCGAAACCGAATGGGCCAGTTTCTTTCCTGCCACGACAGGGCGGCCAGCAACATCGCCGCGCCTAGTCGCGGGGCTGCTGTATCTCCAACATGCCTATCGTTTGTCCGACGACGCCGTCGTCGCCCGATGGGTCGAGAACCCTTACTACCAGCACTTCACCGGTGAGACGTTCTTCCAGCACCGCCCCCCTGTCGATCCGTCCTGCTTGACCCGCTGGCGTCAGCGGATCGGAGAGGAAGGGGCCGAGTGGCTGCTGACCAAGACGATCGAAGCTGGGGTCACGTCCGGGGCCGTGGAGGATTGCAGTCTCGCGCGCATTGCCGTGGACACGACGGTGATGGAGAAGAACATCGCGCATCCAACGGATGCGCGCCTGTATGAAAAGGCACGTCGCCAGCTTGTGGCCTTGGCCCACGAACGCGAGATCACGCTGCGGCAGAACTACAATCGACTGGCACCCCGCCTCGCGATGCAGATCGGGCGCTACGCCCACGCCCGGCAATTCAAGCGCATGCGCAAAGCCCTGAAAAAGTTGAAGGGCTACACCGGCCGCATCCTCCGCGACATCCGCCGTCAGCTCGAAAAAATTCCGGGTGGCGCCTTCCGTGAGCGTGCTCTGGACACCCTCGTGCTCGTCAGTCGCCTGCTGCATCAGAACCCAAAGGGCCATGGCAAGATTTACGCCCTGCATGAACCCGAGGTCGACTGCATCTCCAAAGGCAAGGCCCGTAAACGCTATGAGTTCGGAACCAAGGTCAGTCTGGCCACTACCATCGACGAGGGCTTCGTCGTCGGCATGCGCGCCCTGCCGGGCAATCCCTACGATGGGCACACTTTGCCCGAAGCCCTGGAGCAGGTCGCGATCCTGACCGGTCGGACTCCGGATCTGGCCGTCGTGGACCGCGGCTATCGCGGCCACGGTGTATCGACGACAAAAGTGCTGATCAGCGGCACGCGCCGGGGCCTGACGCCAAAGCTGAAGACATTGCTGAGGCGGCGAAGCGCCATAGAACCAGAGATTGGACACATGAAAACTGACGGACGTCTGTCGCGATGCCCGCTCAAGGGGACGTTCGGCGACGCGGTCTTCGCCGTGCTCTGTGGCTGCGGCCATAACATCCGCAAGATACTGGCCCACCTCAGGGCTTTGTTGTCCCTCATCCTGGCCGCATTGTGCGCCGCCGCAACTGACAGGATCAGGCCGGCAAACTGCTAACTTGTCGCCGGATCGCGTTGTTCAGCGTGAACTACGGAGAAGGAAATACGTGTTGCGGACTGCATAGAGACGAAGCGCTGCAATCCAACCGGTGATCGGAAGCCCTGCATTACTCGCTCTCGTTTTCAGAAAGGCAAATGACTGTTCTTTGCTCGGTTATTGCCATCAACACAGCCGGTGCTGGATCTAATGACATTCTCTTCGAGGGACTGAGTCACTCGCAGCAATTTCCGCATCTTTGGATTTACGTTGCGCCACAAGTGCGCATGCGAAAAGCTGCGTCAGGTGGTAGAGCATCAGCGGCAGCACCGTCGTCCCTAGCGTCGCGGCGGGCACAAGCGCCGTCGCGATCGCCAACCCGCTGGCAAGGCCTTTTGTCGATCCGCAAAAGAACAACACGGCGCGATCCTCGTCCGGCAACTTCAGGGCGCGGCCCGTAAAGGTCATGATCCCCATCGCGAGCGCCAGGAACAGCACGACCACACCGTAAAGCAGAATCAGGCTGGGCCCCGAAATTGCATACCACAGCCCCGAAACAGTGCCCGCGCTGAACGCCGAATAGACGATCAGCAGGATCGAGCCACGGTCAACCATAAGCGTCGTCGCCCTGTGCCGCTTCACCAGATCGCCGACCAGCGGACGCGCAATCTGACCGACGACGAAGGGCAGCAGGATCTGCAGCGCGATCTTGACTACGGCCGCCCCGCTGATGGCGCCGCCCCCCTGATGCAAGAGCACGGCCACCAGAGCAGGTGTCAGCGCCACGCCGATCAGGTTGGAAAAGGACGCGGCACAGATCGCCGCCGGCACGTTGCCCCCCGCCATGCCGGTAAAGGCGATCGACGACTGGATGGTGGACGGCAGCACCGACAGGAAGATCAGGCCAAAGATCAGGTCGGGGCCCAGCACGCTGCCGAACACGAACGCAACGCCCAGTCCCAGCAGCGGAGATAGCAGGTAGGTCGCAGCGACGGTCAGCCCCTGCAGCCGCCAGTTCAGCATCCCGGACCGGATGGCCGCGGCGTCAAGCTTGGCACCGTAGAGAAAGAACAGCAGCGCCACCGCCCAGAAGGTGATCTGCTTCAGTGCGTCGGCGGCCACGCCGCGCACCGGCAGAATCAAGCCAATGATCACCGTGGCAATCAGCAACAGCATGTAGGTGTCGATGCCAAAGCGTCTGAGATACGTCATGTGTCCGTCCGGCATCAGGGATAATGCTGTTTCATGTACCGGCTTTGGCCGCCAGTCCGCATCGAAAAGATCAGTATCCCAGCGGGATATCATCTTTTCGGCTGTCCGATCCACCCTCCAGCAGCCCATCCGTCATCCGGATCGCCTGACTGCCTCCGATGGGAGAGGTCACAACCTTGATCTGATGACCCCGCGCGGCGAGTGCCGTTCGGACCTCCTCGGGCAATGCCGGCGCGATTACATCGCCGCGGCGCGTGCGGTGGGGTCATTAACGCCGCGCTTCCTACTGACCGAGATCATGCCCGATATCTTTAACAATCTGATAGTGGTGATCACGCTGAAAATAGCGCGTGCGATCCTTCTCGAAGGAGCGCTCAGCTTTCTTGGCCTTCATCGTGCTCGTCGGTCGCCTGCTGCATCAGAACCCAAAGAACCATGGCAAGATTTACGCCCTGCATGAACCCGAGGTCGACTGCATCTCCAAAGGCAAGGCCCGCAAGCGCTATGAGTTCGGGACCAAGGTCAGCCTGGCTACTACCATCGACGAGGGCTTCGTCGTCGGCATGCGCGCCCTGCCGGGCAATCCCTACGATGGGCATACTTTGCCCGAAGCCCTGGAGGAGGTCGCGATCCTGACCGGTCGGCCTCCGGATCTGGCCGTCGTGGACCGCGGCTATCGCGGCCACGGTGTATCGACGACAAAAGTGCTGATCAGCGGCACGCGCCTGGGCCTGACGCCAAAGCTGAAGACACTGCTGAGGCGGCGCAGCGCCATAGAACCAGAGATTAAACACATGAAAACTGACGGACGTCTGCCGCGATGCCCACTCAAGGGGACGTTCGGCGACGCGATTTTCGCCGTGCTATGTGGCTGCGGCCATAAAATCCGCAAGATCTTGGTCCACCTCAGGGCTTTGTTGCCCCTCATTCTGGCCGTATTGTGCGCCGCCGCAACTGGCAGGATCAGGCCTGCAAACTGCTATCTTGTCGCCGGATCGCGTTGTTCAGCGTGAACTTTTTACTTCTGCAGCTTTGTAAGGGCTGGGGTTTTTGTTGATGCCTCGTCTACCCGGCGTCGGCCTTCCCCCCGGACACTGACAAATAGGGGTAGATTCCGGCTGGGTGCAGAATAGTACGTTAGGCTCCGAGGACGCGCTTGCCGTAGTCTCGCAGATTGCCGTTCGGGTCGACGTAGCGATAGAGAGTAACGGGCCTCACGCCTAATTCTTTGCAAAGTTCTGAAACAGACGTGTCGCGGTTTGCCATTGCGGCCTGTGCCATGCGCACCTGTGATTTTGACAGCGCGAATTTTCGTCCGCCTTTCCTCCCCCGCGCCCGGGCTGCCTGAAGACCGGCCACTGTGCGTTCACGGATCAACTCGCTTTCAAATTCGGCGAGAGCGGCAAAGATGCCGAATGAAAGCCGTCCTGCCGCAGTTGTTGTGTCGATCTGCGCACCTTGCCCGGTGAGCACTTTAAGACCAACCCCGCGCTCAGACAGCATACTGACGGTCTTGACCAGATGATGCAGGCTACGCCCCAAACGATCGAGCTTCCACACAACCAGAACATCGCCGTCACGCAATGCCTTGAGGCAGGCCTCCAACCCTGGCCGGTCATCCTTTTTGCCAGATGCCAGATCCGAGTAAATCTGCTCCTCTCCAACGCTCGCCGCGATCAAGGCATCCCGTTGCAGGTCAAGAGACTGCCTGCCATCGGCTTTAGAGACGCGCGCATAGCCAATCAGCATGTGTCACAAACGTTGGTTTGTGATGCTTGGGTTCGGCGGTCGCTTTCGGGCAACGGATTTATTCCTTATCTCATATCATAAATAAATATACTCAATACCTCCCATGAAAGCAAAAGAAGCATGGCGCATCGCACCATTCTGACCGAGCGCCAGCGCGCGACACTATTTGATCTGCCAACCAGTGAAGCGGCACTACTTCACCATTACACGTTGGCCGATGATGACATCGAACATGTTCGTCTGCGAAGACGATCACAAAACCGGCTTGGGTTTGCCCTTCAGCTTTGCGCGTTTCGACACCCCGGCCGCCTCCTGACGGCTGGAGAGGTCATCCCAGAAAAAGCGATCAGGTTCATCGCGGCTCAGCTGGGAATGCAAGCGGTTGAGTTGGAGGGCTACGCCGTCCGCGAAGAGACTCGGCGGGATCATCTGATCGAGCTTAGAGCGATCTATGGCTACAAGATGTTTACCGGACGTGGTGCCCGCGACCTGAAGGTTTGGCTTGAAACTGAGGCTGAGGTTGCGCGCTCTAATGAGGAGCTGGCGCGTCGGTTCGTGACAGAATGCCGCCGGAGCCAGACCATTCTGCCCGGGGTGTCGGTGATCGAACGGCTCTGCGCTGATGCGCTTGTCGCCGCCGAACGTCGGATGGAAACGCGCATCGCCGACCGTCTCGACGCGCCCATGAGAGGCAGGCTGGATGCCCTGCTTTCGGAAGACGTCGATGACCGGGTCAGCCGTTTTGTCTGGTTGCGCCAATTTGAGGTTGGCAAGAACTCGGCAGACGCGAACCGCCTGCTGGACCGGTTGGAGTTTCTGCAAGGTCTCGGGCTTGCGACCGCTGCCCTTGATGGCGTTCCACCCCACCGGATCACCCGACTTCGTCGCCAAGGCGAACGATATTTCTCGGATGATTTGCGCGACATTTCCAGCGATCGGCGGTGGGCGATCATGACCGTCTGTGCTGTGGAATGGCAGGCTGCGATAGCTGATGCAGTGATTGAGACCCATGATCGGATCGTGGGTAAAACCTGGCGCGATGCCAAGAGGTTATGTGATGTGCAGATTACCGGCGCCAAAGCAGCATTGCAGGACACACTTCGTTCTTTCTCAGGCTTGGGGGCCGCTCTCCTGGAAGCGCATGGCGATGGCGCACCCCTTGAGAGCGCGGTTACGACCGCCTGCGGTTGGCGTGATCTGGAAGGACTTGTCGCCACGGCGATGCAGTTGACCAGTACAATGGCTGCCAATCCCTTGGCCCATGTCGCCCAAGGCTATCATCGGTTCCGGCGCTACGCGCCGCGCATGTTGAGGGCGCTCGATATTCAGGCAGCATCGGTCGCCGAACCTTTGGTCGAAGCTACTCGGCTTGTCGCAAAGGGCGGACAAGAGACCGTTCGGCCAACAACCTTTCTGCGCCGCAGTTCCAAATGGCACCAGCACCTTCATGCGCAGCCCCCCGATGACCATCGGCTTTGGGAAGTCGCCGTGTTGTTCCATCTGCGCGATGCCTTTCGCTCCGGCGATATCTGGTTGGTGCAGTCCCGGCGCTATGCCGACCTGAAGCAGGCGCTGGTGCCAATAGCAGAGGCGCGGGCCACACCCAGATTGGCAGTGCCCTTCGACCCGGCGGATTGGCTGGGAGATCGCAAAACCCGTATGATTGAGGGACTGAAACGCTTGGCACGCGCTGCCCGTGCCGGGGCAATTCCGGGTGGCTCTATTGAGGACGGAATGCTGAAGATCGACAGGCTCACCGCCGCAGTGCCCGCCGAGGCCCATGAACTTGTTCTGGATTTATACAAAAGGTTGCCCGATGTGCGGATCACCGATCTGCTTCTGGAGGTGGACAATGCCACAGGCTTCACGGAAGCCTTCACCCATATACGCACCGGAGCACCTTGCACTGACAGGATCGGACTGCTGACCGTGCTGCTGGCGGAAGGCCTGAACCTCGGCCTCAGCAAGATGGCCGAAGCCACCAGCACCCATGATTATTCCCAGCTCTCGCGCATCTCACGGTGGCATGTTGAAGGCGACGCGCTGAACCGCGCCTTGGCCATGGTGATCGCGGCGCAATCCACCCTGCCCATGGCCCGTTTCTGGGGTGGCGGCACCACCGCCTCCAGCGACGGGCAGTTCTTTCCAACCACACGTCAAGGTGAGGCAATGAACCTGATCAACGCCAAATATGGCAATGAACCGGGGCTGAAAGCCTATACCCATGTTTCCGATCAGTTCGGCCCCTTTGCCACTCAAACCATCCCGGCGACCGTGAGCGAGGCCCCTTACATCCTCGATGGCCTGCTGATGAATGAGACCGGCAGAAATATCCGCGAACAATATGCTGACACCGGCGGCTTCACCGATCATGTCTTCGCCGTCACAGCCCTTCTGGGCTTCCAGTTCATTCCGCGCATCCGTGATCTGCCCTCCAAGCGGCTCTATGTCTTCGATCCAAGTGCTGTCCCGAAGGAACTGAAAGGCCTGATTGGTGGCAAGGTCAGGCAAAGCATCATCACCACCAACTGGCCCGACATCCTGCGCAGTGCCGCTACCATGGTCGCGGGCGTCATGCCGCCCAGTCAACTGCTGCGAAAGTTTTCAGCCTATCCCCGCCAGCATGAGCTGGCCGAAGCCCTCAAAGAAATCGGACGCGTTGAACGGACGCTGTTCATCATCGACTGGCTACTTGACGCCGACATGCAGCGCCGCGCTCAGATCGGGCTAAACAAAGGCGAAGCACACCACGCCCTGAAAAACGCCCTCCGCATCGGTCGCCAAGGTGAAATCCGCGACCGCACCGCCGAAGGTCAGCACTTCCGCATGGCAGGCCTCAACCTCCTCGCCGCCATCGTCATCCACTGGAACAGCAAACACCTTGGTCAAGCTGTCGCCGCACGAAAACGCGACGGGTTGGATTGCTCACCAATGCTACTGGCACATACCTCACCCCTCGGATGGGCACATATCCTCCTCACAGGCGAATACAGGTGGCCAAAACAGTAAACCAAGGGGCTTAACGTACGATCCTGCACTCTCCGGTATCAGACCCCGAAAAGCCGGGTGGTATCGGGCAGGGCAAGGATGGATTGGATCGACGCCCAAAGCTCCTCCGTCGTGCCGCCCGGGAAATCGGCGCGCGCCGTGCCACTGTCGGGATACATCAGCGTGTCATGCACAAAGGCCGCATCGCCCGCGACATAGGTGACCGAGCCGAGGGTATGGCCGGGGGAGAGCATCACTTGGAAATACAGATCGCCGATGGCAAAGGTTTCGCCCTCGGCAAACATCCGGTCAAAACACCGCGCCGGATCAAATGCGTCCGGCAGGTTGTAAAGATCGCGCCAGATGGCCGCGATTTCAGTGACCTTCTGACCGATCGCCGTCGGCGCGCCGGTCTCCTCCTTCAACCACGCGGCGGCGGTCATGTGGTCGGCATGGGGGTGGGTGTCGAGGATCATCGCCACCTCCAGCCCCTCACGATTGACCAGATCCAGTACAGCCTTTGCGCTGTCTGTCGAAGTGGATGCGGCCTTCGGATCAAAGTCCAGAACCACGTCGATCAGCGCGGCCTGCCCGGTCGCGGGGCAGGCAGCGACATACTGGATGGATCCCGTTTCCTCTTCATAAAGCCCCCAGACATCCGGAGAGGTAGGGCCGTTGGACGGGCTGTGGCGTGTGATCGTCATAATGCCTCGTTTTGGTTGGGGTGTCAGATGGGGGCGCGTCTGTCAGTCATCGGGTTCCGGGGCGTCCGCGTCGTCGGTGCAGAAAATTTGGTAAAGGGTGGTCAGCAGACGCTTTGCGTTTTCGCCCGCAAGCGCATAGTGGATCGTCTGCCCATCCCGCCGCCCTTGCACCAACCCGTCGCGGCGCAAAAGCCCGAGATGCTGGGAAATCACGCTTTCGCGCACCCCAAGGGCCTTTGCGAGTGCGCCGACCGACCTTTCGCCTTCGACAAGCGTACACAAGATCATCAGGCGATTCCGGCTGGCCATCGCCTTGAGCAGCGCCTCAGCCTTGTCCGCGTTTTCTTGCATCTGCTTTACCTTCATACATTCGCATATGCGACGGTATGAATTTATTTCAAGCTCTGACCGGACTTTTCCAGCGCTCCTTGTTTGCTTTGACCCCACCTGCAAACGCGGTACGGTTCGTCATGGCGCAGCTGACCTCCATTGAAATCCTATTGCCTGAACTTCGGGCCTATGCGATAGCCATTTGCCATTCCCGCGACGAGGCTGAAGATCTTGTTCAGGATGCTGTGGAACGGGGGCTGCGATCAGGTGGGAGGCCAGACCCGATCGGGGAACTACGGCCCTGGATGTTCCGTGTCATTCGCAACCTGCATTACGATGAGCTGAGAAAAAGGCGCGTGCGTCGGGAATATTTCGCGGCCGAAAAACGTCTATCCAATGAAGCGGGTGCGTCGGACACCGCGCGGGATGTGTTGATCCGGCTGGCCTTTAAGAAACTGCCGCCCGAGACCCGCGAGGTTCTGTGCCTCGTTGATATCATGGGGTTGAAGTACGCCGAGGCGGCGAAAGTGATGGATGTGCCGAACGGAACGGTGATGAGCCGGATCAGCCGTGCCCGCAAGGCGTTGCTGGAAATCGTCGATGGGGCCGAAACGGCAAAGCAGGAAGTGACGCGGAAGACATGAATGAACTGAACGACAAGGACTGGGAACAGGTCAACGCTTACCACGATGGTGAGTTGTGCGCGGCCGACATGCGCGCATTCGAGGGGCGGCCTGCATCCGAGCCCGCGCTTGCCGCAGCGCTTGAGGACGTGCGGAACGTGTCCGTCAGCTTGGCGGCCTTGCGACCGGACCTCGTGCATTCGGAATCTATGCCGGAAACTAGTGCCGCAAATAGTAGCTGGCACCCCCGGCGCTGGCTGGCGGGCGGTGCTGTCGCTGCGGGAATTGCCTTGGCTGTGGTATTCGGACCCGCTTTTGTTGCCACCCCGACAGCTTTTGACATTCACGCTGAACTGGCCGCTGAGATGTATGACGTCGAAACCGCCGATCTGCGGCCCGCCGCGACAGGCGGTGCGGTGGGCGTACCCGACCTGTCCGTCGCAAACCTGACGGCTGTTGCCTTCCGCACATCGGACAACGGCGAAGTCATGCATTACGCGGGTCAGAATGGATGCAGGTTGACCTATTTTCGCGGCGCGTTCGTTTCCCCAGAGGGCAACGACACACCCGGTCAGCAGATCGCAACCTGGCTGTCCGGGGATCACCTTCGTCATATAGTTGTCGCGACAGGGATGGACCGCACGCGGTTCGATGCCATCGCCAGTTATCTGATGCTTGAAACCCGCGAACGTGTTTCCGAAAGCGTGATGGCGTCGCTTTCGGAGGCAACCCGGACGGCACGGTCCTGCGTCGGCTAGGTCAGTTGGTTTTTGCGGTGTCCGTCAAGCTGTCAAGATAGGCAATGACATCGGCCTGATCCTGCGCCTTGCGCAGGCCACTGAACCCCATCTTGGTGCCACGCACTTCTTTCCGGGGATTTGCAAGAAACGCGGCAAGCCGATCAGGTGTCCAATCGCCCCCGTATTCAACCAGCGCGTCGGAATAGCGAAAGCCGTCGACCGTTGCCACGGGTGCCCCGACGATACCATAAAGGTTGGGACCGACACGATTGGACCCACCTTCGTCTACCGTATGGCAAGCCTTGCATTTCCTGAACGTCTTTTCGCCGGCAGCCGGGTCGCCCTGCGCAAGGATCTCAGCGCCGGGAGTTTCAACCTCCTCCGCATCTGCGGAATCTGTCGCTTCAGTAGCGGCATCTGTGCCGGTTGCAGTCTCCGACCCTCCCGTGACCTGGGCCACGTATTTCGAAACCGTTTCGATTTCTTCCTTGGTCAGCGTTTCCGAAAAGGCTGGCATGACTCCGATTCCACTGGTCACGGCTGCGCGCACCTGATCGACTGTCGGTTTGAATTCATCAAGGTTGGGGCCGATCTCGGCCTCCGAACCCACATCTTTCAGCGCGTGGCAAAGGGCGCAGGCGGGTTGCGCGGTTTCAGTGAATATCTTACGGCCCGCATCCAGATCAGCCTCGGCGCTCGCAGCACCGGCCATCAAGGCAAGAAAAACTGCGCCGCCGAGTCGTGGCGTCGTTCGGGTGGTCATGTTCATGTCTCCGGTTTTTTTGTTGTCAAACCGGTGGCAGAGGATGCCGCCGGTCAGTCAGCTCAGCTGACGGTCACGTCGACGGCATGGGCGCGCCAGCCGTTATTGCCATAACCCCGTTCGTTGGGCGGAAAAATCTCGGGTTGGGTATCGCCTGCTTCGTTGGTGGCACGGCTCGCCAGCATATGTGTGCCTTCGGACAGCTCCGTGATCAGCACGAATGGCCGCCATGCATAGGGGCCAAGGTCCGGGCCAAGGAACTGCGCTTCTGCCCAGTTTTGCCCCCCGTCGGTGGACACCTCGATCTTGTCCAGACCGCTGACACCGCCCATGGCGACGCCGTGGACCTGCACCTTGCCGGTCGCCGCATCCATCAGAGGGCCGGTGATCCAGGATTTGACGGCCATCTCGTACATCGACGGCTGAGAGGGATCGCCCTTTACCCCCACGGAGCGCACGCGATAGCCGGTTTGCTGGATTTTATTGGGCAATTCCTCGGCCGTCATTGCCAGACGTTTGAGATACTTGACGTTGTTCACGCCATAATACCCCGGAATCACCAGCCGCAGGGGGCCTCCATGGGCGAGTGGCAAAGGCTCACCGTTCATCTCCCACGCCAGGATAGCCTGATCCATCGCGACCTTTGGAACCGACCGTTCGACCTGGATCGTCTCGGGTGGAAGACCTTCGGGGATCTCTTCGCCACCTGTACCGGTCAGGAACACGGCGCCCGCATTCGCGCCGCCCATCGCGTCAATCACGGCGCGCACCGGCACGCCGGTCCACACCACGTTGCCCGCAGCACCAACCGACCACTGCGAGCCGCTGGTTTCATGATCGAAAAAAGCGCGCCCGTTGCCCGAGCATTGCAGCACACAAACCACGGTTTCGACCGCGAGCGTCTTCATCTCGCCCACAGTCATCTTACCCGGGTTCGCGACCCCGTCGATCTCGACCTCCCAGGCATCGCGATCTGCGACGATCTCGTCGGGTGGGGCGGGCAGGTTATTGCGTATGTAAAGCTCGGTACTGGGCGTGATCAGCTCCGAACCTTGCGCGGCGCGCTTCGTCTCAAGCGTCTGCTTGGAATGGACGATCATGTCCTCGGCGTCTTTCCATGCGACGTAATCTGGCAACGGCTCCCCGTCTGATTGCGCCATCCCCGGTGCCCCGACTGCAGCAGCCACCATCGTGCCCGCTGATCCTATCAGGAAATGCCGACGCTTTACTTTTTCTATGATTTTCATGTCTTTCCTCCCGTGGTTCGAAGCATTTGCACTCCACGGTATGCAGCAGCTCCATGCGTAACTAACGTGTTGAGGGTGCATTTTATTCCCGCGGAACGAAAAAATATTCGCGAAGCTCCAAATAAGTGGATGCACGTGGCCGGGTCGGCTGGCCAAAGGACGGTGCCCGCTTGTGCGGTCGCTCTGCTTGCCGGATAACCCATTTTGGTAATTGGGGTCGTGCAGTTCCGATGCTCAGTCAGTTGGATATGGGGGGCGCACGGCTCCCGGAGGCTGCGCCAACAGATCAGAGCTATAACCGGCAGGGTTGTCGGATGGAAAAGCGTAGGAGCCGTCGCGCAATACAAGAATAACCACCGCCGAAAGTCCCTGGGAAGACCCGTATGTTGTATTCAACCGAGGGGCAGGGTCAGAACGTTGCGACGGATCAAGATCGATGGATGCGGTCAGGTGCCGTGTCAGCGCAGTCGGCGCCACGTAATTGAGAAACCGCACGGCAACGCGGTTTGTCCGGAAATAGATGCCCGCCATCGCGCGACTTCCAGATAGCTGAACCACGGCAGCAGCGACTTCGACGCTGGTACCGTCCTATTTCTATATCTGAGAAACACGCCGCTGCGACAGCTCAGACGGTCGCCGCTCCGATGGCGAAAAGCTCACGAAAATAAAACTTCCGGGTCAGGAACAGGGCGCAGACCGTGAACCGGTGTTCGGCCTTGCGGGGAGGACTGAAGTCCGTTCGGCGTCACCGGGCAATCAGGGCTGTGTCATCAAGCAACTCATGTTCCGAAAGTCCTTTAGGCCCCGGCTAAGCAGCGGGGCCTAAAGACAAAACGTCCAATCATGTTGGTTTATTCCGCATGTTGCGAAAGTTGTCGGATCAACCGCACTATCGCTGCCAGCCTTCGGTTGCCATGAGTTCCTGCGCTTCATCCGTGATGAGGAAGTCAAGGAAGGCTTGCGCCTCCGGATCGGCATCGGGCGAAAGCACGACATTCACGTCGCGGTAGATCACACGATCCGCAGACAGTTCGACCATGTCGAGGTCGTCCTTTGTGATCGGCCAATTGGGCCAGGTGATCCAAGCGTCGGCATCACCGTTTGAGATGACCCCATAGGAGGCACCCGATCCAAGCGCATAGGCCACGATATTGCGTCGCAGGTCGGAGATGTCATCGAGGCTCCCCAAACGGCCCGCTACGTCTTCCCATGTGCCAGTGCCGGAGGTGTTGTAGACCCCTGCGCCCTCGGTCACGACAACCCGCACCCCGTCGGCCAGAAGGTCATCGAAGTCATCAATGTTCAGCGGGTTGCCGGCCTTCACTGCGATCACGGTCGGCCGCAGGTAGATCGGCTCGACTTTCGCGGGATCGAAGGCCGTGTAGGTCAGCAGGAAGGCTGTCATCGACTGCTCGGATGTGCCCCAAAGAATGTCGGCGTCGGCCTGGGCGTCTGCGGTCCATTTCGATTCCGGGCCCGCGATCACTTCGACGGAGGTTCCCGTCTGCTCTTCAAAGACGGCTGCGACCTTGCGGAATGCCGTGTGCGGACCACCCGCGCCGTAAAGCTTTACGACGCCGTCTTGCGGCGCGTGTTCGATAGATGGATCGTTGAACGCGGTATCACCGCGGCGGTCGGCTGCGGTGTCGGCGAATGCCGGGGCGGCGGCAAGGATTGTGGTGGTGAAAAGCGTTGTCAGTCGCATGGTATCTCCTGTCAGGGTCGT
This sequence comes from Sulfitobacter sp. LC.270.F.C4, assembly GCF_032922545.1. Classification (NCBI taxonomy): domain Bacteria; kingdom Pseudomonadati; phylum Pseudomonadota; class Alphaproteobacteria; order Rhodobacterales; family Roseobacteraceae; genus Sulfitobacter; species Sulfitobacter sp. LC.270.F.C4. Next base: position 59,684 of record NZ_CP136685.1, read on the forward strand.
GGATCGGCCTCCACCGATTGCGGGCGGCCTTCACAAGACTGACGCGCCGACATCCAGAACCCTTCCCGAATTTATGATCACGCTTCCGTGAGATCAGGTTGGCGCGCCTGGATCCTCGAACTGAGCCTGCAGCAAATGAGCGATTTCCAGAAGGCGCGCGCGCGGCAAAGCACCGGTCAGGGCGTAGGCGAACTCGGTGTCGCTCCAGTAGAACGCCTGCTCGGTGGCCGTTTCGGCAAATCGGAAACTTGGATCGCCTTCGCTGCCGCGTCGCAGATAGAGCGTCAGGCGCTGACCGTTGCCGTCTTCGTACATCAATTGTGCCGCTGGTTCGGTGGGCGAGGGAAGGAGCCGCCCACCGACCAGCGACAGACCCACGACACGCAGGTCGGGGATAGCAAACGGACGATCCAGCCGATTGGTCAGCCAAGTGGCCAGATGGCCCTTGTTCTCCGCCCCGACCTCGACCGGGTGCGCGACCTCGACAACGAAAGTGCGATGTGCGGCGAAGGCTTCGGCCACAAGGCCCGACATCGGCTGCGGGGCTGTGTCGGGGCGCAGGACCCAACCTGCCGTACCGCCTATCATCAGCGCCATCGCAACTGACGCAACCCATGCCAACGGCATGTGCCTGCGCCGTTCGGCAACCGGCAGCGTCGCCATCGGATGATCGGCAACCAGCCCCGCAAAGGCATGGCGCAGATCGCGGGCGATGGCCATGTCGGCTTCCACCCGACGGGCGGCTTCTGGTGTGTCATTCAGATAGGCTTCGACTTGTTTTCTCCGATCAGGCGGCAAGGCGTCGTCCACGTAGGCGACAAGATCCTCTTCACGAATATCCTTCGGCGCGCTTGTCATGTCACGCTCCTCAGTCTTGGGGCCGTCTCAGCCGTTGCCCCGCGCAAAGCGGCGCGGGCCCGGCTTACGCGGCTCAGGATCGTGCCTTCTGGGACGCCAAGCGTCTGAGCGGCCTCTCGGTAGGTGAAGCCTTCAACGCTGACCAGTATCAAAGCCACACGCTGATCGTCGGGCAGAGACATGACGCGCGCCAACAACCGGTTCAACTCGACATGGTTTTCCTGGGTCGGCGGTATCGCGGGCGGTGATGTCATGGTCTCAAGCAATTCCGTCTGACGTCGTTTCGCCTGCCGCCACCCATCAACATGCAGATTGCGCATCATCGTGAACAGCCAGGCCCGCAGGGGGACACCTGCGCGCCGCAGCGTCCACTTGCGCAAGGCTCGTTCCATGCAATCCTGCACCAGGTCATCGGCGGTGTGCACGTCGCGCGTCAGCGTGATCGCGTACCGCTTCATGGCGTCGGCCTCTTGGGCAAGGGCGTGATGGGTCGGCACGCTGCCTCCGTTTGCATGCATTCACATAAGTAACGCGCGCGGTCGCCGGATTATTCCCGGAAATCTTTTGAAAATTGTCGATCACGGGTTCGTGAACAAAAACTTGGGAAGGGTTCCAGGCTGTCGGTCGTGAACCTTGCAAGCTCCGCCCAAAGCGGCGCTCCAACCGAATTCAAAGGAGAGTTCTCATGAACGCTACGAAGAAAGTTATCGCCACAATCGCGGTCCTGACCGCCACTGCGTCCGTCGCCCTCGCTGACGGCCACGTGTCCAACGCGCTCGAAACCGCAGAGCAGGAACTGAGCCACGCCGTCGTGGTCAAGTCCGTGACCGCCGCCGCGGATGGTTGGGTCGTGATCCACGCAATCAAGGACGGCAAGCCGGTCGTTCCGGCCTCGATCGGGCATACCTATGTCAAGGCTGGCATGACCGAAAATGTCTACGTTCCGCTGACCGGTGACTATGACGGAGACAAAGTCATCGCGATGTTGCACGTCGATGATGGCGAACTCGGCGTCTACGAATTCGGACCCGGAAGCGTTGCGAACGACAAGCCGGTGGTTGTCGATGGCGGCCCGCTGGTCAGCCCGATTTCGATCGACGACTGATCCCTTTGGCCGGGCGCTCTTCGCATCGCCCGGCCAGATCGTTTTTTTGGAGGTGCAATATGTCGAACCAGGAACCGGACTTCGAGAAATCGAAAAAATGGCATTGGATCCCGTTGGCGGGCATAGCGGCGGCCGTCGCCTTCGCGCTGTTTGCCGCGCTCTATGAGGATGCTTCGGACGAGCCACTGAATGACGCGGCGAATGATGTCGAACATCTGAACTAATTACACCTCCTCCAATCTAGGCAAACTCAATTCTGTGAGTAAGCAGAGCTTTTCGACAGTCAAATAGATGAGGACGAAACCATACACTTCGCATCAGCCCAGGCAAAATCCAATGACTGCTTCCAGGATATGCGCAGATGTCGAACGGCATGTTTGCCGCAGTTGCATAGCGATGCTGCGTCAGCAATAGCCGCAACTGCATAAGTTTGGTTTGTCCGCACTGTGTGAGTCCATGCGCCTCGTAGCCAAGGTCCGCTGTCCTGCGTATCATTTTTTTTGGCCATTTGTATTCTCCTGTCAGCAGAATGTGCGCCCACCCGAGTGGCGATGTATGCGCAAGGAGGTCAGGCTGAATAGGCAGGCCCGCGTCTTGGCGCTGCACCACCGCCTCACCGAGCCGGGCGGTGTTCCAGTATATGACGATGGCCGCCAGCAGATTGAGCGCCGCCATACGATAGTGCTGTCCTTCGGTCGTGCGGTCTTGTATTTCGCCCTGCCTGCCGATGCGCAGAGCATTCTTCAGCGCGTGATGCGCCTCACCTTTGTTCAATTCGATCTGCACTCGCCGCTGCATATCCGCGTTGAGTACCCAATCCAGCATGAACAATGTGCGTTCGACACGGCCGACTTCCCTCAAAGCAACGCGAGATCGTTCTGGCGTGGATACGAAGCCAGCTTGCGGAGGATTTGGCTTGGCGCGACCGTCCCCGCCGTCATTGTGGCTGCAATCCTGAGAATGTCAGGCCAGTTTGACGCGATCAGGCCTTCGCGGATTTTGCCGCCAATCATTCCTTTAAGGTTCTGTGGCGTTCCTCCGGCATCGGACACATAAAGCCGCTTTGATGGCAGATCCCAGATGCGCGGAATGAACCGATGGCCCAGGATCGACGTGACCGCAAAGAGGTGATCAGTGAAGCCGCCTGTGTCCGCATATTGTTCCTTGATCCGTTTGCCGACATCATTGTTCAGCAACCCATCAAGGATGTAAGCTGCCTCGCTGACCGTGGCCGGAATGGTCTGAGATGCAAACGGCGCAAACTGGTCCGAAACATGCGTGTAGGCTTTCAGCACCGGCTCATTTCCGTATTTGGCATTGATCAGATTCATCGCCTCGCCTTGTCGGGTGGTTGGAAAGAACTGATCGTCGCTGGATGCGGTTATCCCCATGCCCCAGAACTACGCCATAGGTAGTTTGGCCTGAGCGTCCACGATATTCGCAAGCGCCCGTCCGTAGGCTCCAGACTCATTGATGATCAAAGCCAGAACAAGACGGTCGCGGCGAGTGCGATGGCTGAGAGGAAGACCTTCGGGCATCTGTCGTAGCGAGTGGCAACCCGGCGCCAATCCTTCAGGCGACCAAACATAATTTCGATCCTGTTACGACGTTTGTATCGACGCTTGTCGTATTTGACGGGCTTTGCTCGCGACTTCCGGCCAGGGATGCACGGCTTTATGCCCTTGTTTTGCAAGCCTTCACGGAACCAGTCGGCATCATAACCTCTGTCGGCCAGAAGCCATTGCGCAGGAGGAAGACTGTTCAGCAATGCCGCTGCACCAGTATAATCGCTGGCCTCGCCTGCGCTCATGAAGAAGCTGATCGGGCGGCCGTTTTCATCTGTGACGGCATGCAACTTGGTGTTCATGCCGCCCTTTGTTCGGCCAATCAGGCGACCGCGCCCCCCTTTTTCAACCCAAGGCTCGAAGCCGTGCGGTGTGCTTTGAGATAGGTCGCGTCGATCATTACCATCTTCGGAACTGTCGCCTCAGAGGCCAACCCCTCCATCATCCTCGCGAAGACGCCCATGTCGCCCCACCGCTTCCATCGGTTGTAGAGGGTCTTTGCCGGGCCGTATTCCTTCGGCGCGTCGGACCACCGCAAGCCATTGCGATTCATGAATATTATTCCACTCAGAACGCGCCTGTCATCCACGCGTGGCTTGCCATGGCTCTTTGGAAAGAACGGCCGAAGCCGCGCCATTTGTTCGTCCGTCAGCCAGTAAAGATTGCTCATAATGCCCCCAGATTTTGGGAGTTTGAATCATGCAAGCTTGGCAGCCTCAAGCGGATTAATGGGTCTGGAGCCTAGGCTTCACTTTCAATGTGCCACCGCGAAATACGCATCAATTCCCAAAACCCATGCGAATTACTCGCCTTAGCCATCTTGCTCAATCCAAGATTCAAGCCTTCCGAAAGCAGCACATTCAGCAAGCCAATCCGATCCTTCGGCGGTGCCCCTGTCCGTAGATGTGTGAACGGCTTTGTCAGGTTGTTTTGTCAGGACGAGACCAGGAACCGCGCCCCGTTCAAGCAGCCATTTCAGCCGCATAGTTGTTCCACAGGCTGAACGCGTCAGCCCGAGATTGGCGGTAGGGTGCTGCGGAAAGGCGGTGGCGTTTTGGTCGGAAGATGGTCGCGGTCTGATCATGGACGGATAGAAGACGCTGCGCCTGGCGTGGGGATTTGAAACGACCCATGATTTTTTCTCTTCGTCGTGTGTGTCGATGCGACGCCTCTGATCGGTTGTTCAAACCCTTGTGGGATCGATGATCTACGCTTGGGCAAAGGTCACGGACGGCCACGCCATAGCTGCGCAGTTTGTCCGTCACGAGGACGCGTGGCACACCCCATCGCTTCATTAACTTCATCAGGAAACGCTTGGCGGCATGGGCATTTCTGCGGCTTTGCATCAGGATCTCCAGTACGTCTCCGTTAGCGTCGACCGCTCGCCAAAGCCAATGTTTTCGCCCTCGAATTGAAATCACGACTTCGTCCAGGTGCCATTTGTCGGCGGGAACCGGGCGATCGCGACGGATCTTGGCCGCTAGCTGCGTTCCGAACCGCTGGCACCACACCCGGATGCTTTCATACGAGACTATTACGCCCCGTTCCGCCAATAGATCCTCGACATCGCGCAGGCTCAGGCCAAACCGATGGTACGCCCAGATGGCATAAGAGATGATGGACCGAGGGAACCGGAAGCCCTTCAGACGCGGCTGTGAAACTTGGCTGATCATGCCCGATGGCTATGCGTGCAGCCGGGCCGCGTCAACAACATGACAAAGCCGTTCCATGTGCGGTTTGCGCAGGAGGATGTGGCGAGAGGTCATACGCGCCCCTCAATGATCTCAGCTTCTTTTTGGCGGCTACGCTCCGCAATGATTGCTTGGCCGTCTTTGTGCAGCTGCTTTTTGTTAATCCAAGCGTAGTTGGACTCACAGACCGACATGGTGTTTCCAAGCATGTCCGCCGCCACCTTGAGATTTGACCAACTCGTGTCGAGCAGGAGCGTTGCATAGCCATGGCGCCACCTGTGGAAGGACATGTGCAGCCCGACTTCGCCTGAGGCACGTTGGAACCAGGCGTCGAAGGTGCCTTTGCCCAGGGGGCGGCCGGCATTCGCGACGGCAGGGAAGAGATAAATGTTGTCCTCCGCATGTGGGAACAGCGGGCGGATCGTTTCGAGATACCAGTCGAGCACCTCGGGGCCATGCAGATCGGCATTCAGTTCAATTGGGGCCACTTCTCCCCCGGATTTGGTTTCCTCCTTGGGCAGGTAGAACTCGTAGGACGCACTTTTCTGGCCTGGTACGAAGAAGTTCTTGCGGCTGCCGTGGAGGCGCAGGCCCAAGCAGTTGGCCATACGGATAGGGGCCCCGGACCATTCGATGGCTGAGGCTGCGGCGCAGGTGCCGAGGGATCGAGCGCGTTCGATTTCGGTGCGGGTCATTTCGCGGCCCTTTGCATCGGCGATGATCGCCTCGGCGTCGCGTTTCATCAGTCGGTGAAGATTCCGGAAGCGGCGCTCTTTGGTCGGATCAGCGATAAGGTTTTGACACCAGTGCGCGGTCGCGGGACGCATGCCATCCGCCAACTCTTTGCCCTGCTGGTAAAACTCACTGCTCTTGATGATCTCGGCCGTCTCGTCATCGAGCAGCCCGTTGCGGCTCAGGATCACGAGGATGTTGTTGTAATAGGCGTAGGCCGAGGCTTGGCTGAGCGTGCCGGGCAAGTGCTCGACCTCTTCGGTGCGCCGCAGTGACGCGCTGAGGTGATCGACGGCAAACAGCCCCTCGACGTCATTGACAGTAGTCAGGTCTGTGATTGGGCTGGGATAGTCAATCAGCGGGTCCGGGTTGTGGTGGGGCTTGCAGTGCGGCAGGGCGCGAAGGTGGTGGCGCAGCGCGGCCCGGTAGCGGTCGCGCGCTTGCTTCCCGACCCGGACAGCATCCTTGCCAGTGGTGCGATCGCGCGTGGTGCTGGCTTTTTGGGTCATGGCCAAGACCACGTCATCGACGTGGTCAGGCAGAGCATCGAGGTCGCGCAGACTCGGTTGCACCGGCACCGGATCAGCCGGCAATAGGGCACCGAGCTCAGGGAGGAAGCGAAAGCTATTCAGGAATTTTTGCGCAGAGCGCACCACCCCGCGCTCGGTCTTTGCATGCAGGACGTCTTCGATCCGGTCGGTGGCTCCGGGGGCTGCCAGAATCCCAAGGTTCGAGCCCGGCACGCCGACAGATGTCGGCGAAGGTCGCAAGCGGACTGATCGACTGCTTCGGGATCAGGCCACCATTTGCAGCGGTGTGCAGGTTTGCCGCTCCCAGTAGGTCGGACCAGCCGTCCTGGCGGGCGCGAAGCTCCTGCTTCTCGGCTTCGGCGCCGGTGGCCTTCTTGATGGCGTTGCGGCACTTCTCGCGCCAGGGTTTGTAGGCACTGAGCTTCTGAGGGAGGTCCGGGCGCGGGTGGATACCGCCCACCGACTTTGGGAACATCGTGTCGAACTCCGCGATCTTCACCGTCCGGGGCGGTGCCCCAAACAGGTTGCGGCGCAGCGTTTTCAACGGTCCGGCCAGGTGGGCCGGCCCATGTGTGTCGATGTAGTCGATCACGTCCTGCATGGTCTCCATCTGGGGGGGTGCCTGAACTGGCGTGGCGCTCTTAGCCTTGCTGGGGAAGAGGTGCTTCATCTGAGAGTCCTTGTATTGTGAATTTGGGTCAAAATTTTCCGCTTAAACCGCATTCTGCCGCCTAAGCCGCAGAAAAAGCGATACATCCTCATATTTCCCGCTCCCGGAAGAACACGGATGTATCGCTTTTTTCCGGCTATCCCGCAGTGATCCGCTTGGACCGCACCGCACCGCCAAAAATCGCCTTTTTGCGTTCGGCTGGCGGCTTTTGAGGCTGAGGTTTGGCTATCGCCTTTGCCTTGGGTGCTGGTGCCGTTCGATCCTGATCCTGTTCCGGCTCGGGCAGAGGCTTTGGGGCGACATGCACGGCAGCCGGCAGGTCGAGCAAAAGTTCTTCGTCGCGCCAGAGCACCACGTCGAGCGGCCGGTAAAGCTGCATGCGAGGGCCGAAGTCGAACGCCGGGTAGGGGATGGTCCGATCGCCTCGGTCGACCTGTTTGCGCAGTGTGTCGGGGTGTTCTTTGAGCAGTATCGCCATGCCGGGGAACTTGACCAGCGGCGCGCGCAGCGCGGCTTCGAGATCCTCGATGCCCCCAATGATCGCGGATTTCGGGTGGCGGGATTTGAGCTTGTCGAGATGTCCTGCGAGCTGGCTACCTTCGATACCGTGGATCTGCTGCCAGATGCGGCGCCAGGGATATGTGCTCCCCTCGGGTGCGAGGCCCTGGGCTTTGGCGATCCGGGTGGCTGTGTTGCGATCCACGCCAAGATGGAAGCCCAAGAGCGTCGCGGTGAGGGGGGCGCCGCTGTGAAGACGGCCATCAAGCTTGCGCGCTCCTTGGGCTTGTGGACGGGTTTGGCCCCGGTCTGTCATGATGTCTCCTGTCAGTGTTGAACAGGAAGTGAGTCCGTTGGGTGCGGTAGAGAAGGAATTTGGTTGGATAGCCGGAATTTTTCAGCATCGCCGGCTGAATCGAAGGTTACGCTATACGGGCGTGGCGTAACCTTCGCCCACAATTGTAAGGTTGCCTGGCTCGCATCGGATCGTCAGCGATATCCCAATATAGATCAGGTTGAGGCCCCTTTTAGACACCTTGCCGGCCATCAGGTCCGCGATTCCGGGAGTATTGCCCGCCAGCGATATGAAACGCTCGCATAGACCTTCATCAGCGAGGTCATCGGCAGTGGCGGTGATGCGAACGGCGGTAGCGCATTTCTGTTCCAGCATACGCTTGGGGAACTACAGACGGCTGGTTTTCATGGCGAACTGAACCACTCCACTGGACACCCCAATTCCGACCTTGAGTGGATCACGGCATATCATGCCGCCGACTTCGCGCGCAGCGCCCTCAACTCAACTATCACCAGCAACGCCTTTATCGTGACAGTCTGCCCAGGAGCTCCGCAACATATTGGACACGGGCCTTGATCTCGGGGTCGGCCAGAGGGGCCAGCCAGAATGTTTGCCTTAGGTCAATATTTGCTGTGCTGATGCTGTTCCGGACTTCTTCAACAGCCCATCCCTCGGCAATAATGATAGTTTATAAACGATTACTCCCAAGAAAGCCCGAACTGGATTTCCGCGGTCGCGTCCGCGAACCCATATGGCTTGAAGTAACGAAAAACCAAGGAAATGATGAAGATGAATAGAGCTGACAATGCCCGTACCACTCTGCGTCCGGTTGACGCCCCTACGTTCAGATTGGCCATAATTGCTCCGCTAATCTCAAACGAGCACAACGAGCATGCCGCTAAACTGGAAGCTGCCGTGTGCGAGTTTGTGCGCCGTAGCGGAGTCGTGGACATGAAAATGCTATACCACTTGAGTAAACTATGCGAGGAAGCAGAAAAACTACTGTTTGAGGATGACCCTCGAGCTGCTGAGCTTGCGTATTCGGCGCAAGGTTACGTCCGCAGCCTGATGGCCGCGATCAACATGGCTCAGGTAGTGTAGACGGTGGAATGAACCCGCTCGAAGTCATCATCTTGATCGCTCCTATCGTCCTGGGCAAAACTGACATTATTTATTCTCATCCACCTGGGCCGCGTCAGCAGGCGGGGTCGGCCACGTGATCCCGAGGGTTTACTCAGCATTATCGAAAATGCGCCCTCGTACCGGCGCAGGTAATCCTAAGATCAGCGCTGGTTTTCGCCAAACGGGTCGGACATTGTTCCGATTATAGTCAAGCTTCGCTGAGTAGGCGGGCTAATATACGTGCTTCGTGGTCCTGGCCTCCGAAGAAGATCGCAAGAATGCGTACTCGGTGTTGGTGATCATCCACATCGAAATAGAGGACGGCGCGACCCTTCGTGACGTTACGAATGCGCTTGCCCAGATGTGGACGGCGAGTCCCCTGATAAGGGGACTCGCCCAGGCTGCGCATGGCGCTTTCTATCTCGGCCAGTCTTTGCTCCGCGAGGTTGAAAGCACGTTGGCCATCTTCCCCGAACTCTTGCACTGACTTGATGAGAAAATCGAAGATTAGGTCAAGATCGTGATCGACGCCGTCGCTACGAACGACTTCAAAGACCATGTTCGGCCTTCTTCCGCGCAATCATGTCTTGGGTCCGGCGCTCACCTTCATCAAGTGACACAAAGGTGCCAGCCTGACGCTTGGCCAGAAGCTCACGTAGTGCATCAGTCGCTTGTGATTGTTCTCTCAGGAGTTCCAGCCCCTGCTGCACGACTGCGCTCAGAGTGGCATAGCGCCCCTGGGCCACGAGGTCGCGCGCGTAAGCCTCTTGAGCCTCGCTGATGGATACGGATGCTTTCACGCTCATTTGGGTCACCTCAGCCTTATGCTACTAAGTAGTATAAGGCCAGTAATCGGTTGTCGATAGTTTTGAGTAAACTGCTCGCGCAAAGAAGTGTTGACTGAGGTGTGCAACGCCTCCGGATACGGACGCGATGATCACTCCCCATGGAACGCGCGACACCAGTTATGAAGAAGCAGGCTGAGGTCAGTTCCTACACCACTTCGCGGGGCAGGACCGGTGTTTGAAACAGGTGTTCCCATAGGAACATCCATTTCAAACCGCAAAAACTATGCAGCTTGCTTTCGTGCTGGCAAGTAACCCCATAATTTATCAGGAAAATACAACGAGGAAGATGTGCGCTGCAGCGTTTGTCAGAAGGTTACGATCTACGGTGGTCGTGTAACCTTCGATACTATTCGGTGGTGTTTCAAAGTAGCGTTCCCGCGGGAACGCTACTTTGAGGATCGCGGCGAGATAGCGGCAGGTCCAATGCGCAGAAGCGTCGATCGCCACTTTTTCTGGCTGGGATCACGCTATCGTCATGGTTCATAGGTTGGGGCTCCTGGAAAAGCAGCACGTCATAACATGCGCGCTCAGGGACATGCCGAACTGCGGTAAAGTAGCGTTCCCGCGGGAACGCTACTTTGAAACTGAAAGAAACCTACGTATCCGTCTATTGGCTGGCTGGATCATAAACCCTCTTTCAGCGACATAGACTGTCTGCAAGTGCGGCACAGGCTGGCCGCAAGTGTCGCGGTTTCCCCGGAGAAAATCGACATCCATGCAATAGGCCCGAAGGATGGAGACCACATGAAACCCAAGGTGCCAGCCTTTCATCCAAAGAACGCGCAACAGAGAAAGCTGCCGCACCCGCGATGAAGAACTCCTTCGATCAGGTGAAGTTTCACACGCTGATATGGCGCGTGCTAATAGCGGTTCCGAACTGGTGCGGTACCTTCATTTTAAACCGCAAAAACTATGCAACTTGCTTTCGTACTGGCAAGTAACGTCACCATTTGTCAGAAGGTTACGATCTACGGTGATCGTGTAACCTTCGATACTATTCGGTGGTGTTTCAAAGTGGCGTTCCCGCGGGAACGCTACTTTGAGGATCGCGGCGAGATAGCGGCAGGTCCAGTGCGCAGAAGCGTTGATCGCCACTTTTCCTGGCTGGAAGCACGCTATCGTCATGGTTCATAGGTTGGGGCTCCTGGAAAAGCAGCACGTCATATCATGCGCGCTCAGGGACATGCCGAACTGCGGTAAAGTAGCGTTCCCGCGGGAACGCCACTTTGAAACCGAAAGAAACCTACGTATCCGTCTACTGGCTGGCTGGATCCTAAACCCTCTTTCAGCGGCATAGGCTTGATAATTTACCAGGATGAGCACCATTACCGACGAACTTTTCTCACTCGGCGTCACCTACATAGAAGTGCGGTGCTGGGCATGCGGCAATACTGTGAGGCGCAAACCTGACGAAGTGCCACCAGGGATCACGCAACACCAGTTCGAGCGTAGGTCTGTCTGCAAGTGCGGCACAGGCTGGCCACAGGTGTCCCGGTTTCCCAGTAAGAAACCGACATCGATGTGATAAGCTTCACGCGAGGGAGGCAACATGAAACCCAAGGCGTCCAGATTTTCGTTCAAAGACCGCGCAGCTGAGAAAGCCGCCGCGCGTGCGCGCGATGAAGAACTACTTCGCTCTGGTCAGGTTTCACACGCAGATATGGCACGCGCTAACGGCGGTTTCGTCCGAGGGGCGCGTTACAAAGGCCCATCAAAGCGCATGCAGGCACTCGCTGCGCCCCAGCCGTCAGAGAGCGACAGCGCCTGACTACCGACAAGTGGATTTTAAATTCACTATTAAACACCTCTATTTACGGCTCTGGCTTCGAGGTCTTTTTGGCTTCGGGAAGGTCTTTGGCATAGACAAGGCTCCCGTCCTCATCGAGGCCAACCCCAAGCCCGAGACGTTGCCGTCTTTTCCAGAACGCCTCTTCCTCCGGGCTGGCCTCATCCATCTTCTTGGAGAACCATTCTATCCACTGTGGGTCTGATTCATCCGGCGTTGTGTTTGTCATCGCAGCGCTCTCCCTCCGCTTGGCCCACTCTAACACAGCTTTGGTTTTGAGTTTAGTGGGGCGGAGAAATCGGCTTTATATCTCTTTAATCCAATTGGTTAGAGCGCTTCCTTGTGGATCAAGAGGTCTTCCTGCAACCGCGCCGCTTTGCGGCGTGTTCGTTGATCGAGATCGAGTGCCCCCGCTGCTAACAACAGTTCCCCGAGTGTGTTGATCTCGGCGTTCGCTCCGACTCTGGTCGCCTCCTTCCAAACTTTACGGACAGTAGCACGAGCCTCGCGGCACGTACTTGGCCGACGTTTATGCGTGGCCGTGACAGCATCCGTTTGGCGTATGATCTGCACAGGTGGTTCATTTTTTCTACCCCGGGCGAGATCAGGCAGCGGACCGATAGGCTCTGCGTATAGCATTGTGGCCAAGTCAGGGATGCTCAACAGGCTATCGAGTTTGTGCAACTGCATGCTAAATTTTGTTCGTTTATGTAGAACCATCTTAGTCGCGGCATCGATGCCCCAATCCAAGCTAAGGTCGTTAGGCGCCTTACCGTCATCAATGGCTGGGCCGGAGATGTCGGCGAGCCCCATGGTTCTGATGCCTTGGGCTTTCATGGCAGCGCGCAGAGCACTCCACGCGACCTCAGCAGGGTCAGAGACGGGAATGGGGCGGCATACCAATGCTGACATGAAGAATACCTCCCTCAGAGCGTCGGTGACCTGAGCTTGCTGTGCTGGTTCCAGGCCCTGCGCGGAAACCCACTCAGAGGTGAGGTCGAGGGGCCGCATCAGAGCGCGTTCGGCTGTTCTGCGAATAGGATCCAGGGCTGCCTTCGCTTCCTTCGAAAGTTCAGTCCAAACGCGCGTCACAACTCGGTACGGGTCGACCCCTGCATCGGAGCAGCTTACCATCAGCTTTCGCGACTTACCCTCATACGTTGCCCAAGTTCTACGCTTTACCCCCGATGGAATATCACCCCACAATTCGCGCCAAGTAGCCAGATGAAGAAGATCGTCCGGCGTTGCGTCGACCATGTCGCGTTCGCACATGAGCCGCCATAGAGCTTGGAGCGGCAAGCGCTCTTTGCGACTATCGATCATATCCTTGAGCCATGCAGGCAGGTGCTCGGGTACAGGCAGCGTCACATGTGGCAACAGCACCCTTCGGACGCGGCTGACATACTGGTGCCAAGTTGTGTCAGAAACGCCGGTGATCGATTCCGGAAGCTGTGTGATCAATCTCCAGGTATTCTTGATGAGCAGATCGTCAGCTACAGGATCCTTAGGCATACCGAAGGAACCCGAAACACATATGGCCTGCCACACTTGTTGCAAACCGCTTTTAGGCCCTTGAATTGCCGCAGCTTGGTAGCGGGCCAGCGTCGGTGGGAGGGAATAGATTCGCCGTCCCTGCCGGTCATAGTCCGGCGGCGGTCCGATTGGATCAGGAGGCAACAGGCCGCTTTTCGCAACCTCAGGAAGGTCGAACAATTCATTAAAAACCGTCACACCCCGGCGCAGACGCTGGCGCACAGAGGATGAGAGCTTAGCCTTTGGTTGCTTTTTCCGCTCACGCTCGGCGCGACGTTGCAGCTGATCATCGGACAGAACTCCACGCTCTGCGTCGAGAGACCAAACCCAGTTAGTCCGAATGTCTGCCGGGTTCATTCCAGCCGCTTTCGCGGGTTCCGAAAGGCCGGGCAGACCCCGTTCAATCTCCTCCCGACCTGAGCGCCGGATTAGCGTGCGTAGATGCTCCCACGGATCTTCGATCTCACCGGACGGCCAAAAGAGAAGAGAGACTTGGGCGCGCGCAGTCCGATAGACATGCCGGTTTGGGATCAAGGATTGTTGATCCGTCGACAGTGCGTCAAAGCTCGCCGGAAATTGGATATGAAAGGTTGATGTCTGTACCTTGTCAGGGCCGCCAGCAGCCCTTCCGAGCATCAAGAGGGCGCCGCGCACTTGCGGCCAGTTATTTACTAAGGGTTCGCCGGCGTTCGCAGCGGCGTTCCCAAGAGCGATGATATCTTTAAGCGTTTCCATGACCAATAGTTTGGTCTGGTCCCCCATACTGAGAAATAAGGTTTGATTACCTGCTATTCCCCTCGCGCAAAGCGCCTCCTTTAAAGCGAACAATATCGCCCCACATGTTTGATATGCAGGCGGGTGTTTAGCCCGCAGAGGCGCTATTACCGGGTGATGGCGGCCAAAACGGGTCCAAATTAACGGCTTGGGAAAGTCATCCGAAAAATTATTTTTGTAGCATTAGCGGCTCACCGTAGAGGCTGGGAATCCGACCTCTTGAGCGGCATCCGAGAGCTCCTTAGGCTGCTCCGTGTCAAAACCGACAGCGTTCCAAAACTCTCCCCACGGCTGCCTGTTGCGCTTTGAGAGCCGCGCGATGGCGGAAAATCTTGCGCCGGGTATCTTTATGATGTCCGCGCATCCCAAGAGCAGAGATCAGCAAGCATGCTTCCTCTGCTTTGCCGATTCACGAAAGGTAATACCCATCTTATTGGGTGGGTACCGTTTTCGCTGTAATTCTCAGCACGGCGCATCCAGTTAGAAACGCCCCCCGACCAGCAAGGGCGAAGAGTAGCTTGATTTACGCCAGGCTCTGTTCAACGGATGGGGAGTAACTCAGAGACTACTTAAAGTTCCGGAAGATATAGGCAGAAAGGTCTTTTCGAGCCAACCCTATCTTAGCCAAGTCGGTGTCGGAGAGGGCGTTTAAGTGCTGAAATTCTCGGATTGTCACACCCATCTCGAAGACCCCTTCGAAGAAGCTCCGCAAACTGCGAAAAGCTGATCTGATGGGGAAATCAGTCACCGTGATGTTCTTAAGATATACCATTGTAGTCTCCACCGATGATTATGTCCTCCCGATGATCGACTTAAGGCTGTAATAGGACGATTGCCACAGTAGTTCACTGCATGGCCGCTATGCTCTGGACAGAACCCCTAATCTTACCTCGAAATACCGAACGTCCCAGACACACCTTCGGGGCAGCAACGACGTCAAGCGAGAGAAAACCGATCAAGGTAGCGGCGGTAGTTCATCGTCACCTTCCAAGTGACGAGAATAGCTTTCACCGGTCACCTGCAGCCATACTGAAGGCACAGGTTGAGTCTACTTCCACTTAGACCGGTCTTGTTCGAGGCATCCGACGGCTGTTCAATAGGCAATCCCCAGACGGAAACATAAAGCGCCCCCCACCTCGCCTAAGTGGAGGGCGTTGGGCACCTCATGGGTTCCTTTGTAGCCAGCCAGATGGCTCTACAGAATAATCTTCGCAGACATTCTCAGTTGATTCGCTGAATCTCGCGCCCAGAGTTCCGTATGTTCCTCCCCCAATTTTCCCTCGGCCCAAAATGTCTCATTGGCGAACACTGGCTTGATAGCCCGAAAAGAAAAGCGCCGAGGCGTAGTGCCGGGATTTGCATTCTGGAACGCTTCTGCCAGCATAGTGGCGATAAACTGGCCCTGAACTATAACACCCGGGTAGCCCTCTTCTTCTGTGACGTATGGATGATCGTAGTGGATTTGATGTGCATTGAAGGTCACTGCAGAGTAGCGAAACAGACGCGTTGTAGGAGTGCTAACCGGCTCTGACCAACTGGCGGTTTCTGGTGCGGGTTTTGATCGCGGTGTCTCATCCTTAGCGGGGGGATCACGATAAACTACTGTTTGGGTTTCACTCAGGCACAGTCTGCTATCAACAGAGTAATCGTTAACGATTTCCAGAAAAATCAGCTTACCAGAGGCACCTTCTTTCTCTTCAATCTTTGTGATCTCGGCTCGTTTCGTCACGTCGTCGCCAAACCGGATGGGGGTCTTGAAGTGAATGTCGCTCGATGCCCACATCCGACGTGGCTGAAGAATTGGAGGGATGAAATCCCCACGCTGTGGATGACCGTCAAAACCGATCCGGGATTGTGGAACCATTGGAGTAAAGTAAGTCCAATGCGCCAGAAGTGGGATAGGATCTCCCAGCACGGCGGTGAACGGCTTGTCCAAGACCGCCGCAAGCCCTCGCCCTGGCCATAGCTCCGCCTTCTGCGTCTCAGTAACGGACTTTCCGAGCCAATTCATTATGTTATCCGACACACTCTTTCCTCCTAATAATTAGTAGTTGCCGAGACTACTACTATCACATAAGTTGGGGCAATAGAGAAATGCGGAGGAACCTGATGGCGATTGTCGATGTGGTAGCGGACATCACTGGAAATGTCTGGAAAGTAGTGAAGAAGGCGGGAGATATCGTCGAAGAAGACGAACCGCTCATGATCCTTGAGTCCATGAAGATGGAAATCCCGGTTCAAGCCCCGGACCAAGGAAAGGTCGTAGAGATCTTGGTTGAGCCAGAGACTGTGGTGACCCAAGGCCAAGTCTTGGCGCGCATTGAAGTGGATTGATCATGGCAAGGAAGGTTCTTATCGCAAATCGCGGCGAGATTGCTCGCCGCGTCATTCGCGCTTGCCGCAAGCTCAACTTGCGTTCTGTCGCTGTGTACTCAGAAGCTGATGCAGGAATGCCCTTCGTGGAGGAGGCTGATGAAGCGGTCTTGATCGGCCCTGCCTCGCCGAGAGAAAGTTACCTTCAGGCGGCAAAAATCATTGAGGTTCTTAAGGATACCGGCGCCGATTCTGTGCATCCTGGATATGGTTTCTTTTCGGAGAGTGCAGAATTTGCCGAACATGTTCGCGCTGCAGGTGCTATCTGGATTGGTCCTGCCCCCGAGACAATCCGAGCGATGGGGGACAAGCAGCGTGCGCGAGGCATCGCCATGGCAGCCGGTGTACCCGTAGTTCCTGGCAGCGAACGCTTTCCGGAAGGCGATCTGGACGGTATTGAAGCGGCCGCCGAAGAAGTTGGGTTTCCGCTACTGGTTAAGGCAGCCGCCGGGGGCGGCGGTATTGGAATGAAGCTGGTCGCAGATGCTGGTGATTTAGTAAGCACAGTTGAAGCTACGCAATCTATGGCAGGAAAGGCCTTTGGCGACGGAGCGGTCTTTATGGAGCGCTTCATACCACGCGCTCGCCATGTAGAGATGCAGGTCTTTGGCTTCGGCAACGGCAACGGCGTACACTTCTACGAACGCGACTGCTCGCTGCAGCGGCGCTACCAGAAAATGATTGAAGAAAGCCCGGCGCCGGGGCTGAGTGACGAAACCCGCACGTCTATGCAAGCGGCAGCGATCGCGCTGGTGCGGCATACAGATTATGCTGGAGCAGGCACTGTAGAGTTTCTCGTCGATGCTACCACGCAGGAGTTTTACTTTCTCGAGATGAACACCAGAATACAGGTGGAGCATCCGGTAACTGAGATGGTCACTGGGGTCGACCTGGTAGCGATGCAGATCGATTTGGCTTACGGGAGACCCCTCGAAATTCATCAAGACACGATCTCCACTGAGGGCGCGTCCATTGAATGTCGATTGTATGCGGAGAACCCAAAGAAACGATTTTTCCCATCTCCTGGACCATTAAGGCGGTTACGTTTTCCCGAAGAGACTGAGAACCTGCGCATCGAGGCTGCTTATCGAGAAGGTAATGATGTCACTCAGTATTATGATCCAATGATCGCTAAGGTTGTGGTGAGAGGTGTCGACCGTAGGGAAGCAATTGACCGGGCTATAGCCGCACTGTCGCACACTGTTGTGGAAGGAACGACAACCAACCGCGACTTTTTGATCGCATGTCTGCGCAACCATGATTTCGTTGCGGGTGACGTGCATACCGCCTTTATCGAGCACAATCTCGATCACCTTTTGTCGGCGACTGAAACATAGGAGCGAACGATGACTACAACCCCTATTACTATTTGGGCAGGTTTTTCAGATCTAAGCCGCAACATTGCATTGGTAGTAGCTGGCACGATCTTGCTCGCAATATCTGCTCAGATCACTGTCCCGATGTGGCCGGTTCCGATGACGCTTCAGACACTTGCCGTACTCTTCATCGGAATCAGCTACGGCGGCCGATTAGCGACTACGACGCTTCTGCTTTACCTTGCGCAAGGTGCATTCGGGATGCCAGTTTTCGCGGCTGGCGGGGGCATGCCGCACTTGCTGGGTCCTACTGGTGGCTACCTCCTTGGCTTCTTATTCGCGGCGAGCCTACTGGGCTGGGCTTCAGATCGAGGTATGACCCGTTCCGCCCCAATGCTAAGCTTATACCTTCTTCTTTCAACCTTAGCGATCTATGTTCCCGGATCACTGTGGCTGTCCAGCTTCGTCGGCTTTAAGAGCGCCCTATTCGCAGGCATTTTGCCATTCCTGTTAGGGGACTTGGTGAAGGCTACAATCGTAGGCATGGTAGTATACTTCGGCAAAAAGATATCGCGCGGAGTGTGACATGTCTTCGCTCGCCACCCGTCGCGGCCTCTGGTAGGCCGTGACATTATTCGGGCAAGAGCAGTCTCACCGCCGGGACGCAGGGCGTTAAAAAAATGCACTTTGTCCTGGGCGCAGAAGGCCACATCCATTTAACGGTCATCGGGTTATCTTGCGATAAGTAAGATGAGAAGGCCTGAATATATTGTCACTTTTGTTGACGGGCGGCTACTAAGTCACTATCGGCACGCATCGATTGGATTAGCGACGCGCTTCCAAGTCATTAAATACGATATCTTAGGCGATAGCGCAGTTGCCGGTCAAATAATAGTCTCGCATCCAATAATTGCGCACTGCGAGGCGAGCGGCTCTTCATCAGTCGCACCAGATCGCTGTTCGCCATCTTCGGCGGAACGGGTACGATCATAGAGCAATTGTTAGAGACCAAGGAGTGGATACTAAATGCCCATACGACCTTCCGATGCTATGAGACATTCGATCCCTGAGTTGAAATCACTTGGCTTCTCTGAATATGAGGCACGGATCTATGTCAGTTTAATTGGAGCTGCGCCCTCCACCGCCTACGAGCTTGCCAAGACTTCAGGCGTACCGCGGCCGAACTCCTATTCCGCGCTGGCGTCCCTGGTCGATCGCGGTGCGGCGATGCCCGTCAGCGACAATCCAGCACGCTACGTTGCACGGGATCCACGGGAGCTTTTATCGACTATTGCCACTCGCACAAAAACGACCTGCGAAGAACTTGCTGAACACCTAACCCAAGTTAGCGCTCCTAAAGTCGATGACTATGTCTGGAACCTCGAAGGGGGGCCGGAGATAGACGCAAAACTGTCCAGTATGATTGATAATGCCCGCGAGGTGATTTGGATCAAAGCGGGCCCTGAAGTAATTCGACCCCATAAAGACGCACTCGCAACGGCGACAACAGAACGCAACGTTAACTTACGGATCATTCTGTTTGGCGATGATGCCAATGAGTTTTTGTTAAATGAAAAATGCGAGGTCTATGTTCACGAAGGCAGCGGAGTTCGAATGGGGACGGCGGACAACCTATTTACAATCACCGTGGATCACGACGAAATGCTGACTGCCAACGAAAGCGACGGTATCCGAGCAGCCTACACTCAGAACCAAGCAGTAGTTAAGATGGCACTCTCTCTTATTCGCCATGATTACTATATGTCGGAAATCTTTATGCAATTTAAAGATCAGATCGACGAAGCGTTCGGTCCACACCTGTTGAAGCTGCGTGGTCGCAGCTATACGCCCGAGCAGTTCGAATCCTTTAAGCACAGGACAGGCACCAATGTATAAAGGGCGCCAATTTTCGACGCCCAATATACATCGTTCATAGCTTTTCTGCCATCCGTCGTTCCAGATGCGCCACATTTGCCAAGGCAGCAGCCATCTCCGGTATCTCGTCGTATATTGGGACACCTATTTCGCGAGCGCGCTCCTTATAAGCACGTTTAGCGTCTTCCAGCTCAGCCGAGCCGTCGCTGCGCAAGGCGAGAGAAAAATGAGCCTTCCCGGGGTGCTTGCTTTGCAAATCCTCCACAACCGAGAACAGGTTGTTTACTGGATCTACGTCGCCGCGACCGACAAAAGCGGCAAGGTTCAAGTGCATAGCAACTGCTTGCGGTTTGGCGTACTCATATATGATATCCAGAATTTCTCCTGCAACCCAGCCGTCCTTCTCTTGCAGAGTACGCACCGGCGTATCGACTGGATTGACGACAGAAGTTCCGGGGGGGAAGCCCAAGGCGTCGAGATGTTTACGTGTCTGCGTGTCGAAGGGGGACACATCGAGGTCGACCTCAGCGAAGGCGTCTGAACCCAAAACACTCGATCCGCCCCCGTTTCCGAACAGAGCAACGGTTTGGGTGGGTTTCGAAGGATTTAGAGTGAAACTTTGGAGTGCCAGAAGGGTGTCGAGGAAAGCATTCACGTGTGGTACCATTACAGCCGCTGTTTGTTGAGTCAGAGCGTGCCATGCGCGATCATCTCCCGCCAGCGCACCAGTATGCGAAGCGGCCGCCAAACGACCCTGTGAAGAGCGTCCGCCTTTCAAAATCACGACCGGCTTTGTGGCTTTCGCTGAGCGAAGTAGCTCGAAGAATTCCCGGCCGTCTTTAATATCTTCAATGTAAAGCCCCACGGCTCGAGTTTGAGGATCGTCGAAGTAGAACTCCAGCAAATCGGTAGGTGTTAGGTCACAACTATTGCCCATAGTTACGAGGCCGGAAAAGCGAAGGCCGCGCCATTGGCCCCGTTTGATAATATCAGTTGACAACCCGCCCGATTGAGACACCACACCGATTGTGCCGACATCCTTCGGTGCACCAACAGGGAAAGTCAGCCCGCCTCGCGGTGAATAAGTGCCTAAACAGTTGGGACCCAGTACGCGGACGCCACCAGCGTGAGCCTTTTCAACCAAGTCATTCTCAAGATCTTGCCCTCCTTCAATTTCAGCGAATCCCGAAGATATGACCTGCGCAATCCTACAATTTCCACGGGCTGCGGCCAACGCACCCGGAATCCGGTCTGCTCCTATTGCAACATACGCATAATCGATGGGCGTGGGCGTGGATGCCAGATCGGGATATGCTTGTAGCCCTTCCACCTCGTTCGCCTTCGGGTGGATCGGATATATTTCTCCCTTATATCCATAATCCTTCATTCGCCGAATGAAAGTATTCGCGATGGCAGTATGATTTGTCGAGGCACCTAAAACGGCCACCGACTTCGGCTGAAACAGCGGTGTCAGACGTTTCGTTTGACTTAGTTCTGGGTCAGGAATCGGTCGAGCTCTAACCACTGTATCGGCGCCAAGGATGAAGCGTGCATCTACTGCGATTGCTGCGTCCTGCGTAACCAGAACCGGATTCAGATCAAGTTCAGCGATGGTGTCGGCGCCTGACATCAGAAGCCCGTCAACACCGCCAACCTTCAGCATCAACTCGACCAGCGCGTCGATATTCACTCCTGACTGTCCGCGCACTCCGGACAAAATCTTGTAGCCTTTTAGGCCTTCAACCATGTGGCGCGCGTCTGTCTTCGAAATCGGACAGAGGCCAAACGCCACGTCCTGCAAAACTTCAACAAAAATCCCCCCAAGTCCTACCATAAGCATTTGGCCAAACTGTGGATCACGCAGGCCGCCGATAACCACCTCCAAACCCTGAGGCACCATCTCTTCGACCAGCCATCCGTCGCAGCGGGCTTTAGCAATCATTGGTGCGCTCGACATAGCGCGGATGGCCGCCTCGATTGCAGCGGCATCAGGGAGGTCTAAGGTCACGCCACCCGCATCGGATTTGTGCAGGATGTCGGGCGACATCACTTTCGCAACAAAAGGGCCGGTCATACCTGCGATGGCGCCGGTTACTTCCTCCGGCGTTCCCACCACCACCGACCCAGGCACGCGAATGCCATGCGCTGCCAGAAGGGCCTTACCTTCGCTTTCGTTCAGTGCAGCCCGGCCGGCGGCAACCGCATCATTCAGAACCTGATCTTTCATCTTTTGTCTCCGGGTCAGTAGCTGGTAGGCCATGTGCTCATTAGGTGATCGCCGATCCCCCCCGAGAGACGGCGTCGGTGCACCTCGAACATCCTGATCAAACGCTCGCGGGTCTCTTGTGGTTTGACTACATCCTGAACAGTAGCGATCCGCGCCATGTCCCAGACTTCTAAATCTTTCTGAATGTCCGCGAGAGCTTCTTCAAACCCCTCGTCCTCGGGTGTTTTATTGTGCACGATGGTGGTAGCGAAGACCGGATCCATAAAGCTAACTTCAGCTGTAGGCCACGCGATCATGGCGTCGTTGTGTGCGCCGCCGCCCATAGCAACGTAGGCCCGTCCGTAGGCTTTTCGGCACATCACCGTAACCGAAGGTACGGTAGTCAGACAGGCGGTATTCATGAAATTCATAATCCAACCAGGAGCCGCACGCCGTTCGGCCTCGGTACCAACGACGAAGCCAGGTGTATCCATTAAACGTACAATTGGGATGTTGAAGCTGTCGCACATCACAGTAAAATCTACGGCTTTGCGACACGCCTCCACCGAAAGTGCCCCCCCGCCTACGTTCGGGTTGTTGGCAATGACGCCCACCACTTTACCATCAAGTCGCGCAAGCCCCACGGTTAGGGACTTTCCAAACCGCGGTTTGATTTCAAGATAGCTATCATTGTCAAAGATCACTTCGATGATCTTTTTCATGTTGTAAACTTGTGTTCGTTTTTCCGGAAGGATTTCAAGAATCCGTTCCTGATCGTCGCCAGAGCCTTCAGGAACTGCGGCCTCTGGCGGAAGCTCTTTGTTGTGACTGGGCATGTAGGAGAGGAATGCTCGAATTGCCAGCATAGCCTCTTCGTCGGTATCAACGAAATGATCAATCAATCCTGTCTGCTCAGCGTGAAGACGCCATCCACCCAGTGCCTCGACATCTACTGCCTCTCCAATGGCCATCGACACCAGCCGTGGAGAAGACACCGACATGATTGATCCCTTCTTCATTACGGAGAAGTCAGCCATGCAGCACATCCATGCGGATGATCCGAACGACGTATTCAGGGCCGCCGCTACGTAGGGCACTTCACGCTTGCGTCGGAACTGTGAAGTATCATTACCAAGAAGCTGCCCCATGCCCTTGGATCCCATTGCGTCAGGCAAGCGCGCACCAGTGCTTTCGCCGACATGCACAAATGGCATTCCGCGGGCGACGCAAGCGGAACGAATGTATCCCATCTTCTTGGAATTAGTCGCCCCAGTGGAGGCGCCTTTAGTGGTGAAGTCGTTCACCACGACGCCGACGTCGCGCCCGTCGATTCTGCCGAATCCGGTGATCTTGCCGTCACGCGGAGTTTTTGCTGCGTCTTCGTCGGAAAATGCTGACGCCCCCAGAAGTCCTGTCTCGATGAAGCTGTCGTCGTCCACAAGCGCGGCCAGCCGCTGCTCGGCGTTCAGATCGCCCTTTTCCGCGCGGCGAGCGAGTTTTTCCTCTCCGCCCATTCGACGCGCATCGGCCCGCCGCCGATCAAGTTCCCGTAGTCGGTTTTCATGCGACATCAGTGATCCCCTTGTACTGTTTTTTGTCATATGTGATTGTGAGGGTGGACGCAGCTGCCAGACGCTCGCGGTCAACTCCGGGACAAGGACCTGCGGGAACCGTCATACTACCATTTTCGAAAACGAGCGGTCGCGTGAACAGCCTATCTCGCAGCTTGAGCCAACCATTGAATTCCCCTGCGTTATCAATGTGGTCAGCTGCAACACACGCTTCAAACCAAGCGTGTAGATCGCATCCCAGGCCATCGCCTAAAACTGCCTGCATGCCATGCGCCTGAATGTGTTGAATACCTTCTATAAGCCGGGCAACACTACCGAGCCGTTTGAGCTTAACCTTACAGAACGCAACGCCGGGAATCTCTGCCGCACGCTCGATATCTTCCAGTGTGCTAATCGGCTCATCGAGCATGAGTGGAATATCCGAAGCCACAGCGACCGCCGCATTATCATCCCACTGATCAGCCTCGCATGGTTGTTCGAAAAGCACGATGCCGTCAGGGTCAACCTTTCGCACGAACGCAATAGCCGCTTCCCGATCATAGGCTCGATTGGCATCGATGCGTAGAGTGGCGCGGCCTGCTACAGCATTCTGGATCCATCCTACGCGAGTGGCGTCCGTATCGACATTTTGCCCCACCTTAATCTTTAACGTGCGGAAACCCGCGGCGATGGCAGTTTCCACCTCGGTCTCGATTCCTGCTTGGTCCAGAGCGCTTACGGGAACTAAGAGCGGCAGGGTCGCTGGCGCTTTGCGGTTCAACACAGGCATAGCTTCGAGCACTTCCAGAGCAGTGACTACCGCAGTGGTGGCGACCTTACTTTCTTGATACTGGGCGAGCATTAGAGCTTTCGCCTGTGGCGTTTTTAGACCGATTAGTCGAGGTAGACGGTGCTTCAGATAAGCCAGCCCCCCCTCGCGGGTTTCACTGCTTGAACCCGGGGATATATGTGCAGCTCCATACCCCACACGGCCGTCGCTATCCTCAATCTCAATGACATAAGGCTCGAATTCGTGAAATGTACGATAAGATAACCGGTACGGTTTTACTAAAGGGAGCTTTAGGCGTCGAAAAGTTACTCGGACGACAATACTCATGCCAATTCACTCCTCAAGGTATCGACAAGATCTGTTTTTTCCCAAGTGAATGTGCCGCCTTTTCCGGGATCGCGACCGAAATGTCCAAAAGTAGCCGTCGGGCGGTATATCGGACGGGCGAGATTGAGATGCTGAATGATGCCGCGCGGGCGCAGGTCTACCAAGCGGAGTAGAGCCGCTGCTATCTCGCGTTCGTCCACTTGCGCAGTACCCTGCGTTTCCACCGAAACAGACACAGGCTCCGGCACCCCGATTGCGTAGGCAATCTGGATTTGACAACGTGCAGCGAGACCCGCAGCCACAACATTCTTGGCAAGATACCGCGCTGCATATGCGGCTGAGCGGTCCACCTTCGTCGGGTCCTTCCCCGAAAAGGCTCCCCCCCCGTGCAATGCCGATCCGCCATAGGTATCAACAACGATCTTGCGGCCAGTTAGCCCTGTGTCGCTTTCTGGGCCACCGATTACAAAGCGCCCAGTAGGATTGATGAGAAAGCGAGTATCCTCATCCAACAAGGCTTCGGGCACCGCTGCTCGGATTTCGGGTAGCAGCATGTCGGTAACATCGGCGGTGCTTAGCCGCTCTTCATGATGGCACGACACCAAAACCGTGTCGCATCGCACCGGGCCGTTTTCATCATACAATAGAGTGACTTGTGACTTGGCATCGGGCAACAGCCCTAATAGCTGCCCGGCTCTGCGTCGTTCGGAGAGGCGCCGGACGATGCGGTGGGATATGTCGATCGCCGCAGGCATGAAGGAATTGGTCTCATTACAGGCAAAACCGAACATCATGCCCTGATCCCCCGCTCCCTCGCTCTCCCGGCTCCCAGCATCTACTCCAAGGGCGATATCCAAGGATTGTGGCTGCACCCTTGTATCTATTGTAAGGGTGTCAGCATTGAAGCCGTCAAAAACGTATCCGATCTCGCGGATCGTATCACGGGCAATGGTTGCGATCGTATCCGCATCCATTTCTTCTCTACTACGCATTTCACCTGCGATGATCATGAAGTCTTTCGCGCACAAGCACTCCAAGCCGGCTCGAGCATCAGGGTCGCGTTGTAGCAGGTTGTCGAGAAGCGCATCCGAGACCTGATCGCAAATCTTATCCGGATGCCCATCCGAAACTGACTCACTTGTGAACAATCTGGACGCAGTCATCAAATTCGGTTTCCTGTTTAAATGCTTAGTATCGTATGCAACTACCGCTTAGTAGTTGTCATAGCTACTACTGTCAAGATATTTCAGTAGTTGCTTTAGCTACTACGTTTAGCTTACGATAATGAGCATTAGTAGGTTTTAAACTTCAGGGAGGAGTGAAATGGCCATGAATAAAGCGCTGAGCGTCTTGATGAGAGTCCCATACGGTTTAGTCGCAGCCGGAATTATAGCCGCAGGAGCGGCACAAGCTCAGGATTACCCTCACAAGCGAATCGATTACATCCTGCACGTAACGCCTGGAGGGGCTACCGACGTACTTGCTCGGAAAACTGCGGCTGGTCTGGAAGACATAATGGGTGCGACCATCTCGGTGGAAAATCGAAGTGGTGGTAGCGGCGCGAGCCAAATGGCAATCCTAACCCGGAAGCCCGCCGACGGCTCAGTTTTTGGATCAGTAACAGCATCGCACATCGGAATGTTTCTGAACACGGGAGACTATGCCGTTAATGACGTTGAGTGGGCCTGCCGTATGGTGGTGGACCCATACCTTCTGGTCGTCCCGGGGGACAGTGATATCGACAATTTGGCTGATTTGGCCGAGGCCGCGACTTCTAATCCAGGCAGCCTCTCCATTGCCGGTTTCGGTAGTGAGGGGTCAGGCGGTCATATCGCTTGGAAGATCATCGAAGAAGCCGCGGGCATGAACGGTGAGGTAGCGTGGATACCCTACGACTCGATCAAGGATGGGATCGTCGCGGCTCTCGGAGGGCACAATGACTTGGCTATTGGCTACGTTGATCTAACCAGCCAACACGTCGAAAGCGGCGCCTTGAAAGTCATTGGAATTCTTTCTGATGCTGCGCCCGAATTGATGCCGAGCGCAGTACCTTTCAGCGATCAAGGTTACGAGGTTGATAACGATTGGCAGCAGTTTCGCGGCATCATCACGCCGGCCGGCACTCCCCTGGAAGTCCGCGAAGAGTTGTGTGATGCGGTGAATACGCTGATGGAAACTGACGACTTTCGAAAGTTCATGAACGACGCCGGGCTGAACGCCGGCTTCCAAGGACCTGAGCAGTTCCAGAACTTCGCCAATAAGCAAGCGCTCACAACGGAAGACTGGTTGACGAAGCTTGGTATGGCTAACTGATTGGCGGAACCCATGTCAAAAAATCCAAGCGAGGCGACACCCCCCTTAGAGGGTGTCGCTGTCAAAACCCTTACCGTCTCGCGACGGATTGCAGAAACGGTGGTCCTTCTCATAATTTTGATTGTTGGGCTATTTTTCTTCGCCGGCAGTCTCAATATTGGAAGTCGATCAGGGGACGTTGTGGGCGCAAGCACGTTCCCCAAAGCGCTGTCTCTATTGTTGATTTTTACCACAGCGCTTGCAATTATCTATGCTTTGCGCGCGCCTCCCAATGTCAGCATCACCCTGAAGCGGCCACGCGCAGTAGTGATTGCGATAGTGCTTTTAATCGCATTCCCGCCCCTGGTTGGCATGCTGGGATACTATGTCCTGATTGTACCATGGCTAATCATCTTTGGCTGGGCAGCGCGGGTCCGAAGTCCAATGTTAATCGTGATAAACTTAGTCACTGTACTGTTTGTCGCTCGCGTGGTGTTTCAAATGATCCTGCGCACCCCGATGCCATGAGGTACCTTGATGCTTGAGAATTTAACGTCCGCTTTCTTTCTAATGCTGAATCTAAACACGGCATTTGCACTGGTTGCAGGCATCTTCATCGGATATTTTGTCGGCGCTTTGCCGGGTTTATCATCGTCGATGGGTATGGCGCTGCTTATTCCTTTCACATTCGGGATGGAACCAGTTCCGGCTATGGTGATGTTGGTTACTATCTACATGGCCGCCGACTTTGCAGCCGCGATTCCAGCCATCTTGGTCAATGCACCAGGTCAACCGGCCGCTGCCGTGACAGCCTTCGATGGCTTTCCAATGCGGGAGCGCGGAGAAGCGGGTCTGGCCCTAACGTTGTCGGTCGTGAGCTCGGGCGTGGGTGCCGTAATTGCAGTCATCTTCTTAATTTTCACCGCACAGGCAATGGCCAACTGGGCGCTTGCCTTCGGCCCCGCCGAATACTTCGCCCTTGGCGTGGTCGGCCTCAGCTTGATCTCCGCTCTTTCTACAGGCGGTATGCTGCATGCGCTGATTGGGCTTTTTTTGGGTTTACTTATAACTACTGTCGGCATCGACCCCATTGAGGGCAAACAGCGATACGTTATCACGTACTCCCTCATTGACGGCATTCCATTCCTACCAGCGCTGATCGGCTTATTTGCCTTGTCCGAAGTTTTTGTACTGATCGAGGAATCACGAGGCGCGACCAAGCTACACTCTGTCGAACGACTGGTCGTTCCAAAGATACGTTCTGTATTCAAGCATTTCCGCACGATGTTGCAAGGTTCAGTACTTGGCTATTTCATTGGGGTAATTCCCGGTGCGGGATCTTCAATTGCTTCCTTGGTCAGCTACGGCGTGGCGCGCAACCTTTCAAAGAAAAAGAGCTCGTTCGGGAGAGGGAATCCAGAGGGTGTCGTCGCTTCGGAGAGCGCCAACAATGCCTCCGTTTGCGGTGCACTGGCACCTCTGCTTACGCTGGGAATCCCAGGTTCTGCCAGTGCTGCTGTCCTGATTGGGGGATTGACTATCCAAGGGCTGCAGCCTGGACCTTTCTTATTTATTGAAAATCCCGAAATTCCATACAGTATTTTTCTGGCGCTACTTATCGGTGCTCCGCTTATGGCCGCCCTTGGTCTGTTCGGGGCGCAGCTTTGGGCCCGTGTTACGCTAATCCCACGGGGAGTTGTGGCAACCTGCGTAGCCTCTATCTCTTTGCTGGGTAGCTATGCCGCCACTAACAGCATCTTCGCAATTTACATTACCGTCATTTTCGGCATCGCCGGGTTCGTAATGAGAAAAGTGGGGATCCATCCCGCCCCAATTGTGCTGGCGCTGGTCTTGGGTGATTTAGTCGAATCTAATTTTCGTCGCGGCATGCGGACCTCTTCGGGGGATCTGTCCTACTTTGTCGACAAACCTATCGCGGCGACCCTTCTGATTGTTGCCCTTGTGGTGCTCACCCTGCCGCTAATCGGACGCTTGCGCCGTCGCAACATGCAAGAGGAAATCTAATGAAAATATCACTGCGCCGTTCAGCACTCTACATGCCAGCTGCAAATTCTCGAGCACTCGAAAAAGGCCGAAGCTTGCCAGCTGATATGCTGATCTTGGACTTGGAAGACAGCGTATCCCCAGACGTAAGAGCTGAAGCTCGCGTTACTGTATCAGAGGCGATCCGTCGGGGGGGGTATGGTGATCGAGAGGTAATATTGCGTATCAATGGAAAGGATACTGTAGATTGGAAGGCAGACCTAAGCGTTGTAGCGCAGTGCTCACCGGACGCCGTGTTGGTCCCAAAGATCAATACCACCGCCGATGTCGATGCCGTTGTCACTGACCTCAATAGTGTTGAGAAGAACGTGGAAACGAGCCTCTGGCTGATGATCGAAACGCCGGCATCAATTTTAAATTGCCAACAGATCGCAGCGTGCGCGACGCGCTATCCACAGCTTCAGGGTTTTGTGATTGGAACCAACGATTTGGTGAAGGATACAGACCTACAACCAGGCCAAGACCGACGATATCTGATACCTTGGCTGCTTCATATTGTTGCTGCGGCCAAGGCTCATGGCTTGGCTGTGCTTGACGGAGTGTTCAACGATTTTTCCGACGGTTCTGGGTTCTCTGAAGAAGCCTCGCAAGGTCGCGCGCTCGGCATGACAGGAAAGACGCTGATTCATCCTCAGCAGATCGAGCGCTGTCACAGGGCATTTTCGCCCACAGACACTGAGATCGCGGTCGCACAACGGATCGTTGATGCTTTCGCAAAAGAAGAAGCTGCCGGCAAGGGCGTGATCAATGTTGATGGTAAAATGGTGGAGCGCCTGCATTTGGAGATGTCGAAGTCGTTGCTTGCACGGGCAAAGGCTATTCGTTGATGGTAGTCGAGACCGAAAAATGCCGTAGTGATTCCACATCTCGCACACGTTTGGGAAGCCTAAGCAGGTCAGCACTTCGTAGACGTTTTATCCCGATTTCAAATTTAGCTCCTGGATTGAGCGTAGCAATACTTGTAGCACTCGCCGCTCAGTTTATTTCAGACCATTATGGAGCGCCAGTGATGCTGATGGCGCTACTCTTCGGCATGGTTCTAAATTTCCTTAGTGAGGACGGGCCTTGTCGAGACGGAATTGGCTTCGCTTCGAGCTCCCTTCTGCGCCTTGGTGTAGCTCTATTGGGGTTTCGTGTCAGTCTTGGAATGGTTGCCGAACTTGGCTGGTCCGTGGTGGCGCTTGTAGTCATTGCAGTAATATTGACCATCTGTTCCGGAATAATTCTCGCGCGATTTTTTGGCCATAATTGGCGTTTTGGGGTGTTATCAGGCGGTGCTGTGGCGATCTGTGGTGCATCTGCAGCCGTCGCAATTGCAGCGGTTCTTCCCAAAGATGAAAGATCGGACGAACAACTGGTTTTCACTGTCGCATCCGTTACGATACTATCGACCGTAGCAATGATCCTCTACCCGGTGCTGGCTACATTTCTTGAGCTCGGGGCTCGAGACACCAGTGTCTTCATCGGCGTCTCAATACACGACGTGGCGCAGGTGGTTGGTGCGGGGTTTTCCGTATCACCCGAGGTTGGGGAGACAGCAACGCTGGTGAAACTCATGCGTGTTGCTATGCTGGCGCCTGTCTTGATCGCGATAGCGCTACTGACCCGAAACCGGGGTGAAACAGATGGAGATGCAGGACAACGTCCCCCTTTGCTTCCTTGGTTTTTTGTCTGTTTCCTGCTGGCAAGCGGTATCGCATCCTTAGAAATCCTGCCCTTTGTGATAAGTGAGCTCGCGGGCACACTCTCCAAATGGGCCTTGGTCGTTGCAATCGCCGCGGTGGGCCTAAAAACATCTATCGGAAAAATCGCAAGCGTAGGCAGAGGCGCGGCCCTACTGGTGCTGTCCGAGACGCTGCTACTGGGGGTTGGTGTGCTGTTTGTAGTCTGGTCACTATAAGATTAAGCGGAGGAAAGATACACATCCGCTTGGTCGCCCATGTCGACTGCGTGGTTTGTATTGCGCCTACATTCTTACTTTCTCCAAACATTTACACATCGGCTGAGGAACGTTCCTACGGTCAACTACGATAGGCAACACGAATGTGACGATGATGGGCCGACGAACATTGACCTTTTCAGCGGCGGCTGGGGGAACAACAGCATTCTGGCTTTTCGGTTTGCCACTCCCGTTTCTGTTTGGGCCTATGTTCGCATGTTTGGCCGCAGCGCTGGCAGGCCTCCCGATGGCCGGCTTCGGTCAGATCTCCGTCGCAGCGCGAACAATTTTAGGGGTCGCTATCGGTAGCTCGATCACACCCGCAGTCGTGGGAAGAATTCCAGAGATGGCGCTATCGGTCGCACTCGTTCCGATCTTTGTCGGAGTGATCGGACTCGTGGGCGTGCCGTTCTTCCGCCGCGTCTGGGGGTTCGATGCTCCCACAGCTTATTACGCGGCTATGCCAGGCGGTTTGCAGGACATGGTGATCTTCGGTATCGAAGCTGGGGCCAATCCGCGCGCCTTGTCCTTGATCCACGCGACACGGGTGCTGTTCATCGTAACACTGGCGCCAATCTTTCTGACTACGCTCTATGGTCAA
Organism: Sulfitobacter sp. LC.270.F.C4; assembly: GCF_032922545.1. Taxonomy (NCBI): domain Bacteria; kingdom Pseudomonadati; phylum Pseudomonadota; class Alphaproteobacteria; order Rhodobacterales; family Roseobacteraceae; genus Sulfitobacter; species Sulfitobacter sp. LC.270.F.C4. The sequence continues at coordinate 91,024 of NZ_CP136685.1, forward strand.
ACGCTAAGCAACCCGATTGGGGTCCCAGCCAGCGAGTTCGCCCTGTCTGAACTGGTCATAATGGCAATGGCCGCTCTTATCGGGTGGAAGGGGGGCGAGTGGTTGGGCCTGTTTGGCGCCTCAATCCTCGGACCAATGATCGTGACGGCGACTCTGTCAGTCACCGGCGTGATCCATGGGCGCCCCCCAGCCGAAGGAATCTTGTTTGCCCAATTTTTCATAGGTTTGGGGATCGGCGTCTACTTTGTCGGCGTTACTTGGCGCGAGCTCAGCCGCGATGTAGTCGCAGGGGCGGCATATGTTGTCCTGTTGTCGGTGTTGGCAGCCATTCTTTCTTACGTCGTAACTCTTGTCGGTTTGGCGCACGGCGTGGATGCCTTCCTTGCGTTCGCTCCCGGCGGGCAAGCTGAAATGACCGTGCTGGCAATCGTGGCGGGAGCCGATTTAGGATACGTGATCGCGCATCACTTAACCCGCATTGTTTTCGTGATACTTGGAGCACCAATCGTGGCGCGCATGCTAAACGATCGCAAAAAACAGAAAAGGTCGGGAGAAAACACAGATACCAAATGATACTTGCTTCGCCTACTGAATCCTAAGCGGCCGTGGAAAACGGGATCGACACATCGGCAAGCGTCTCGGAGATCGCGATGCGTTGGCGATCAGGCGATGTTGCAGTGGCATTAGGGATGAAACCCCGGCGGCGACTGAGCCATTGCAACGCATCATTGGCAGACAGGGTATAGGATGACCGGTCCAGGGCGAAACTTCCTCGGTTTTGGCCGGTTTTTGGCCGACTACTCGTAGCCGCGCTTTGCCTTCGCCATGTGCAACTCAAAGCGTGCATCTTGGGCTTCTGCTTTACTGGCAAACCAGTCCGTACGGACTTGACCGCCGCGCCCTATCCGGCCCCACTCGCGAACAAGTCCCCAGTCTCCAAAGAGACCGGGCGTGATATCCATCCGGTAGAACCGGCGTTCGTTCTTTGAGTTGTCGATCCGTGTCAAAACCATGCCGCTACCCCCACATTCTGGCAGCGATGTCTTGTTCTTCTTTACCTACGGCATCGGCATAGATCGCAGTTGTGCTGAGTTGCGCATGGCCCATCCACTTTTGCAGCATGTGCAGCGGAATGCCGTTCACCGTGGCGTTTATCCCGAACCCATGGCGCAAGCCCTTCGGGCTGCGGTGTGGCGCGTCCGGTATCCCAGCCTCGATCATAATGCCTTTTACAATTTGCCAGACGCGGACGCGGCTGAGTGGCCAGATCGGTGTCGCCGACTGCTTGCGCGTTTTCTGAGCTTCCCTGATGCCATGGGCGGTGTTGAGGGTGTCCAAGTAGTCCGGCGGCACCGGGACGGTCCTATAGACGATCTTCGAGCTGCCAGACGTATCCTTGCGCTTCTTGAGACTGCGGATGGCTATCGTCCCACCCGACAGGTCCACGCGGGCCGGGGTGATCTCGAGCAGCTCTGATGGACGGCAGCCTGTAAAAAGAAGCGTTTCACAAAGTGTCCGGTCGCGGGCGGGCTTTCGCCGCGCTACGGCCAGAAAGGCGGCGCGCTCTTCGGCGTTGAGATAGAGCCGGTTTCCGGCGGTGTCATGGAGGCGCATTTCACTCATATTTAACAGGTTACAGGAATTCTGTTAAACAACGAAGCTATTTTCGGCCCCCTACCCTACCGTGTCACGAGTTTGGCATGCGCCGACCTTAACACTATTGGTAATAGTGTTAACTACACCCTGTCGCTTCGCATTTTCGCAAGGCCTGGTAGGTGGGGCTTTGCGCCATCTGCTGCGAGTATTATCCTTGGCTTCGCTTACGCAGCATCCTGTAAGGAGGGCGGAGAGCGGAAGTTCGCTGCGCTTGAGACGATTTCAGTTCGGCGAACCTTGCGGACATGTTCTGGCTTGCAGAGACGAGCAGGACATCTACCCTTGCAAACACACGTATGGGAGAATGTCACTGTGCAGAAAGTAAGGACATCCAATCCAAATTTCATGATCCGCCACGCTTCTGCGGATGATGCGGGGATGGTTGTAGACTACATGAAAAAACTTGGTGCCTATCAAAAGATGTCCGACAAGATCACGGCAACTGAGCCGCAGATCAGGCGGCTTCTGAATGAAAAATTGGGCGAAGCGCTGTTTGGATACTACAGGGGAGAAATTGCCGGCTTCGCCTACTTTTGTCAGAAATCATCAGCGTTTACCGGACGGGCCGGGATCTATATCGACGGGTTCTTCGTGGATACGAAAGTTCGCCATCAAGGTCTTGGCAAGATCATTATGGGGTATCTTTGTTCTCTTGCTCTACAGCGAAACTGCCAGATGATGGAATGGGGGGTTCTGGACTGGAATAAGCCCACTATAGAATTTTACAGAAGCCTTGGCGCTTATAGCGTAGACGAGATGACGATTTTCAGATTCACGCCGGACGATCTGAAATCAAATGCTCTTGCATTCGAGGGTAAGCCATAGCTTTCTGCAATATGCGGATTTGGATTCAGAACCGGAAGACGGCGGCGGAGAGATCCTCGTTGCGGCCGATGGTCGAGACCGTGTGACCAGCCTGGCCCAGCACCTGGGCAAGCCCGGAGCCGACGTTTCCGTTTCCAATAACTGCAATACGCATTGCATTCTCCTTAGCTTCGCCGCCCTCGGGACGGCCTGTTGTTCACTGAAGCGAAAGTAAGGCTTTCCTACCTTCTATAAAGTGAAGATGTTATTGAATGACTATCGCGATTTTGTTCTCAAAAGGACTCACAGCCGCCTAAGACAGTGCGGTAATGCAACTTAAAAAGGAACGAGACTTGTGACCACGCTGAATGAGATGGCCGAACTGATCACGACGCGCGCCCGCGGACGCATAAGAGGTTGCGTGCGCATTGAGATGCCCGATCTCGGCACCCTCTATGTAGACGAGTCCGGGGCGACTGAGAGAATGCAGGAGGCGGATATCACGCTGCGCGCTGCGGCTTCGGTGTTCCGCGACATCGCTCACGGCGTGCTGGATCCAGCAAAGGCTTTCATGCTGCGCAAACTTAAGATTGAAGGGAGTCCAATGCGCGCCCTCAAGGTCGGTGAAATCCTGAGCACACCCAGCGAAAGATAAGGCGACCTTTGGAAAACCATCGCGTCATGCGGATCGCCCGGCCTTCGGAAGGAGCGGCGTCCTCTTGGTGACAGAAGACTGACGGCGGCATGCTCTCTTATTGCATCGGATAAAGTCAGGGTCGCACGGACGCGCCAAACGGGACGAGATATCGTCCCGGATGGCATTGATGGAAAGCTGTGCGTGACGTCTGGTCGGTAACTTGCCGGACATCGCGCAAGGGCTTCAGTTTGATGTTCTTGGAGTAGCTCCGCTTCGGGGGAACTCAAACTTTTTCTGATTCTTCATACCGGAAAGCGACGACTATATGGCTCGGCCGGAATCTTTGCGGAGGCATGTGGCTCGCCCTGGTGAAGACCTTTCTCTTCTGGCCAAAGTTCTTACTCGACTTTCAGATCAAGGCACTCGGTCTGAAGGAAGCCTGATTGGCCATGTTCATAACCTGTTATAGTTCCAACAGATGAGCGCCGAATCTGGGCAGCTTGGCACCCCCGGAGCAATCTGCTCCCCAAGTCCCCAAGTATGGTCTGCCCACGCTCATAGCGGCCTCCGGACATCTGCTGCGGAATTGACGAAAGGGCTTAGGACTGAAAGTGATGCTTTTCTAAGGCATTGGTGGGATGGTTCCATTTCAGCAAGTTACTGAGCGCGGCAATGAAGAGATGGCCATACATTCCCGATAGCCCTTGCGGAAGAGCGAGCCGCTCTATGCTCTTCATTGCCATTCTTTCACAAACAGCCATTCAACCCGGTCGCAGGAGTTCCACCACGCTGGGATCGGTATATTGCGCGACAATCCAGAGGCAATCGCCCAATCTATTGAAGACTTTAGGGATCGTTTGAGGCGCCATCTTTGCGATGCCTGAACAATACGCCGTCGGCTGTTCGATATCGCACAGAGTGTGTTTGAAGGTAGGGAATTGCGCATTTTTGCGCCTGAATTAGGTGCAACTGGCGTGACGAATGCATCTCAAACGGAGAAATTGATTTAGATGAAAAACTTCCTTCTTACGACGGCAATGGGCGCAACGCTCGCGACCGCAGCGCAGGGCGAAACGATGACCTATGTGCTCGATCCGTCACATAGCCAGATCGTGTTCAGCTATAACCACTTGGGTTTCTCGACCACGACAGGCATATTCTCCGGGTTCGAGGGCAGCATCGAGCTGGACCAAGAAGACCCGGCGGCATCGAGCGTCTCTGTTTCCTTTCCTGCCAAGAGCCTCATCACCGGCTGGCCTGCACGCGAAGAGCATTTTCTGAGCGAAGATTTCTTCGGCGCCGAAGCGAATCCCTTGGTGACATTCACCTCAACGTCGATCGAAGTAACCGGCGAAGAGACCGGCACGATCACCGGCGACCTGACCATGAACGGCATTACGAAGTCAGTCGTTTTGGACGCCACACTGAACCAGTTGGGCGATCATCCGATGGAAAATCGCCCCTGGGCCGGGTTTGACGCGACAACCACGCTGCTGCGCTCGGATTTCGACATGGGCCAGTTCGCTCCGTTTGTCGGGGATGAGGTCGCGATCGATATCTCGATCGAAGCAATGGTCCCCGCTGAATAATCGGATCCTAACTATCAACCAAAAGGGACGCGCAATCCCTCGCGCGGCCCTTATCTGTCTCGATGGCGCAGAGCCTATTCCGCCTTTGTCGCCACCAGTTCAATCCGGACCTCTACGGAAAACCCGACAGAGCTTTCGTCCGGATAGGCTGTTCCCATGCCGAAATCACGACGGTCCAGAGCCGTGCCACCCGAAACCATGGCCGTGCCGGCTGACACCTCGAGATCGAAGTCGAGCGTGACGGGAACGGTCTGCCCGACCAATGTCAGGGTGCCTGATGCGCGGTGCTTAGGTCCGTCACTTTGTACAATGTCGCCCTGAAACACGGCGGTATCATGGGCGGCGACATCGAAGAACTCGGGGCCTTTCGCCTGGTCCGTCACGGACCCCAGTGTGAGGGAGGTTGTATCGATCACCGTCTTCACGGTGCCTGTTCCGGTTTCTTCATCATACTCGATCTCGGCCTGCCAATTGGCAAAGCCGCCAGTGACCTTTGCCCCCATCTGCGTGATCGTGATCGACAGGCTGCCTTCCTGCACGACCCAGCCTCCAGTCTGATGGGCAGGCAATTGTGACGCGGCTTCCACGTTGTGAGTAGGGGCAAACACGGTCAGGGCGCCGCCGATTGCAAAGGTCCAGAACCCTATCGCGGCGAAAACGGAGGCCCCCTTGCCGGGGTGAGTGGCCGCCTTGCCGGCAGCCCGCCCGTTCCACATGCGGGCCAAGGTGCCATCGCGGTCAATCAGCGCGTGTTTGATTGCGCCGCCAATATGCGCCGCGATCATCGTTGCTAAAACGATCCCTGCAATCCAGTGAACATTGGCTGCCGCACCGGCAAGGCGCTCCGATTCTGGAATAAACGGCAAGCTCTGGGGGAAGGGCCACCAGATCGGCGCGAAGCCCACTTCGGCCGAATGGATCAGCCAGCCGGAAAGCGGGAGCACGAAGATGGCAGCGTAAAGCACCCAATGCGCAGTTTCGGCGGCAAAGGTTTCAAGGCGCCGTTCGGGATGGAGAGGCACGGGACGCGGTTGCGAGATTGCCCAGATTACCCGTAACACAGCCAGAGCCAAAACAGTTACGCCGATCGTCTTATGGCTCGAATACAACAGCTGAAGGAAGGCCACGGTATCGCCACTGCGTGGCGTGAACTTCCCGATCAACCCAAGCGCTATGTCTGCCAGCACCAGGAGCGCGATGCTCCAATGGAGCAATCGGGCGACGCGCCCGTAGCTGGCGGTTGTGTTTGATATCATCGGACCCTCGCATGTCTTGACTGGGTATCCGATATCAAGACTTGGCCGCCAGCACATACCGTTGTTTACACACAATCTCTGTGCGCAGATGGGGAAGGCACAGTTTAGCGAGGCGCAACTCGGAGGGCAGGTGTCCGCATGCGCACGTCTTTCGGCTTAATTATCCATGCAATGTATGGGTGTTTCCGAGACCGCAGCGTAATCTTGGCGAAAGGTTTTTCTCGCGCGGCATTGTAGAATTAGCGAATGGCCGATTTGGTAAAGCCATGCCGCAGCGCGTGGCGGTCATGAACGGCCGGTAATGGGATGTACCGGCTGCTTCACCCAGCAGGTTAGGCTTTGCCTATTTCTGCACACAGGAGAAGTAGCATGGCGAAGGACTCAATTGATGAGCTGATGTCGATTGGCATCGATATTGGCAAAGACACATTCCACATCGTGGCATTCGACCCCGACGGGCAATTGGTGATGCGCAAGCAGATCAAACGATTGGCGCTTGTTGCGACGTTTGAGAAACTGCCCCGTTGCGTGGTCGGCATGGAGGCGTGCCTCAGCGCTCATTTTGTCAGCCGAACGCTCCGCAAGATGGGCTTCGAACCGCGGATCATTCCCGCGATCTACGTGAAGCCGTTCACCAAAGGACAGAAGAATGACTACAACGACGCGGAGGCGATAGCTGAAGCAGCATTGCGACCCAATCTGCCGGTTGTCCCCGAGAAGAGCCAAGAACAGCTCGACTTGCAGGCGCTACATCGCGTTCGGTCACGGCTCGTGTCGCGACGCACGGCGACGATCAACCAGATCCGCGCATTCCTGATCGAACAGGGCATTACGGTTCGCAAAGGTTTGCGGGCTCTGAAGAACTCATTCGAGACGATCCTGGAAGAGCGAAAGGATGAGATATCGCCGCGCATGCGGACCATCCTGATTGGGCTTTACGGTGATTGGCTCTGGCTTGATGATCGGATCGAAACCGTCTCCAAAGAGATTGAGTTGATCAGTCGAACCGAAGAGAACTGCGTAAATGTCATGACTATTCCCGGCATTGGCCCGATGATTTCGACGGCGATGGTTGCTGCCATTGGCACGGGGGAGGCGTTTGGCCGAGGCCGCGACTTCGCCGCTTGGGTTGGGCTTGCGCCTCGACAGTTCAGCACAGGCGGGCGAACGGTCCTTGGGCGCATCACCAAACGGGGCAGTCGATACTTGCGGATGCTCTTCGTTCAGGCCGCAAAAGTCATTCTGATGCGCACAAATAGATGGCCAGACTTCAGCTTTGGGGATTGGCTCGCCAAAGCGGCGGAACGGATGAATCGCAACAAACTGGCGGTCGCTCTGGCCAACAAGCTGGCGCGCATGGCTTGGAGTATCTTGCGGAATAAGACGGCGTTCGACGCCAACAGAGACGAGATTGCCATCGGCGTCTAATACACCGAGGCAATCCAAAGGAGTTCGCGACTGAAAGAAAGCATGGAACGGAACGATTACGCCCCCAGAGTCTGACGGCCCAAACGGTCATCATGGACCTTGCCGGTAATGAGATCACGGCGCGTGCGTAACCCCAACAAGGCCACGACCCGCGTGTCGATCAGTAGGCCGGATACATATGAGCGACTTCCGAGAACATGCGAGAAATCATTTGCGAACAGCAGCCGGTACATACATATGGGCCGGTCTCTCACGACTGATTTTGCTGCGGCTGCGAGATGGTCGAGCTGCCTGTTCGTCAGAATGGGCTCACTCCGGACGTTTGCGGCCCAACACGCCAAGGTTCGCACTGCGGACAAAGCGGACCTCAACAGCAACTCTACAGCCAATTCAATCGCACCTTGCTGGAACCAAGCCGGACAACGTCCCTGTTTAGGTTCCAAGGCCGAGCACGGGATAGAGCGATGCCACAAGCAAAGCCGCCATTGTGATGTTAAAGACCCTGAGTCGGGTGGTGTTCGACAGCCATTGTCGGACCACAGTCCCAAGCCATGCCCAGACCAAGATCGCCGGAAAGCAGACGAGCGCGAACGCACCGGCCACGATGGCGACCGACAGAAGCGAACGGTCTGGCGCGTAAAGCGTGATGGCGGACAGGCACATGGCCCATGCCTTGGGGTTCACCCACTGGAACGTCGCCGCTTGAAGAAAGGTCATCGGACGGCCGGCCGCGTCGCGCTCCTCCACCGGAGCGGCCGTGGCGATCTTGAATGCAAGCCAGAGCAGGTAGCCGACGGAGACGACCTTCAGCACCAGGTTCAGGGCGGGCACTGCGTCGAACAACGCCATTAGCCCCGCACCTACAAGGAGAGCCATGACCGACACGCCTCCGACGATGCCGAGCATGTGCGGCAGGGTCCGGCGGAAGCCGAAGTTCGCGCCGGATGCCATCAGCATCAGGTTGTTCGGCCCAGGCGTAACGGTCGCGACAAATGCGAAGCCCAGAAGGGCGGTCAGGATAGCGAAACTCATGGGTCGTGCTCTCTATATTGCTTGGGTGCAACAATAGCGGGAAGAGGTCGCAATATGTCATCTGATATCCTACTCTCAGGTCTATATGCACAACGATTGTCGCTCCATGGATGCTATAGACCAGAAAATATTGCGCGAGCTGCGGCGTGACGGAAGGATCAGCAATGTCGCTCTGGCTGAACGGGTCAGCCTTTCTCCCTCGGCGTGCCTGAGACGAGTTCAGGAACTCGAGCGAACCGGAGTGATCCGGGGCTACAGGGTCGTGACCAGCCCCGAGCGGATGGGGCGGGGCTTTGCCGCCTACGTCATGGTCGGCCTCTCCTCCCATACAAAGGCGGCACAGGAAGGTTTCGAGCGCGCCATGTCAGTCGCGCCAGAAGTCGTCGAGTGCCATAATGTAGCTGGGTCTTTCGAGTATCTCCTGCGCGTCGAGAGCGCCGATCTTTTAGAATACAAGCGCTTCCATACGGAGGTCTTGGGCACCCAATCCCATGTCAATGCAATCACGTCCTACATCGTGATGGGATCCCCCAAAGACGAGCGCGCTACTTAAACTGAACAAACGAGGCCGCCTTGGTCGTGAGCCGGAATTCAAGCGCCGTCGAATGTCGTGGAAGGGTTCGTTCCTGCCATTAGCTGCATCGAGCACTGAGGCCGGCTTTGCAGGACGAATCGGGCATGGCAGCATTGCATTCTTGTCGCTTGTATTCGGTTCAGCTCCACATATGTAAAAGACAGCACGGTCCTGCAAACTGGAGTATTCACCAATGAAAAAGATCGATGTAAAAAAAGACTACAACCGGACAAAGTTTCTGATTATTGCCATGGTGGCACAGATTGTCGTGGTGTGGATTGTCATGGCAATCTATCTGGCGTGGTTGAACTGACTACCAAATCGTGAACCGGGCTGTGCAAGTTGGTTTCCTTAGAACCGCGATGGCGGGAAATTGGAAAGGCGTGACACCTCGAATGCACAAACTGATGCCCGCAACCCGTACAACTCCTTGAATTTATCGATTGGCAACAGCTAATATTCATTGCTGAAGCCGTCGCTGGTGAATCGCGCAACATCAGGCGCTTTGGGCTGATTGTGTTGAAAAACCCTCCTGCAGCGCGCTGAAGCCGATTTCGGCAAAACAAAATTCCAAAGTATGGAAATTTCAACGTCACACCGGGTCTCTATTGGCTCATCGGAGAACAGCTCCCCACATTTTAGAAGTTTGCAGTTGCAGCAAATAGTTTTTCAACGGAATGGGCTCGGAGGAGACATTCTCCGCGTCTCAGCACAAAATTGGGGAGCAGATGGCTGCTAAGGCGGACGAAACAGACCTTCATACCCAACTGTCCAAGGTCCGTTTAGAGTTGCCTGCCAACAATAAACTGTGTTGTCTTCTACCAGGTTGGGAGAAGCATGATGGATTTTTCAGCATTTAGAGAAGGCGAACGTAAGGGATGGTCAGCACGGGCACGGCTGTATGGTGACGCCACTGCACGCGTAACACTTCAGACCATTCCGAAGTTGCTGGACCATGCAAGACTTTTTCCTGGCGCAAAGGTGTTGGACGCAGGTTGCGGCCCCGGGTTTGTCGCAGCAAACGCCAAACTTCTTGGCGCTGACGCCGAAGGCATCGATTTTTCGGAAGGAATGGTTGCGCAAGCAAGAGATCAGTTTCCCGACATCAATTTTTCTGTCGCTGACGTTGAAGATTTGCCTGCACCGGACGAAACATTTGATGCTGTCCTGAGCAATATTGTTCTGTTCCATTGTCGCGTTGCCCTTTAATCGGTTCTGCCTCAATCTGTGTGGCGCAGTGGCAGCATTCGGGCTCTGAGGAGTTCTGGTCCGGCGCGACCGTACATGGCGCGCTTGAGGGTCTTCAGGCGATTGACTTGGCCCTCAGCCTGACCGTTGCTCCACGGAAGTTCGATGGCATTGCGCACGGCCTCGATGTCGCGGTGCAGCGTGCGGGCAAAGCGCATGATTGGTGGGATGCCAGTCTCAATGGCCAGGTCGATCCATGCGTCCAGCGGGGCGGACTGGTCGCCGCGCAAAATGCCCTGAAACCGCATGGCAAGGCTCCGCATCGTGGCAAAGCTTGGCGATCCGGCCTTCAATGCATCTACCTTTTGGGCCTGGTCTGCGGTCAATTTGCGTCGCGGCTTGATACAGAGCGCCGCTGCGACAACCGGCGAAATGGCGTGACCGGTTTGCGGGTCCCGCACAGGCGCCAGGGGCAGCGGCGTGTCGGTCGGGCCTGCTAGAACGGTTTGTTCATCCCTTCGCCATCCGGCCAGCAGACGTTGCAAATGAGACAAGCTGCCCTCATAGCCATGGCGTTGAATTTCGACCAATAATTCCTGGCCGGACCGGATACCCTGTTTCCAGAGATCGGCCAGTATGCTCTCAAAATACCACGGCGACGTGGGCTTCAATGCAGCTCGGCGGCGGTCTGGTGGCGAGTCGGAGCTCAACCACTTCGCCACACTACGACGCGGGAAGCCGGTCCGACGTCCAATTTCGCTACAAGACAGCCCTTGATCACGAAGCGCATGGATGTTTCGGAAAATTTCCTCACGTGATTTCCGATGAGCAAGACGCGATCGCAGTAGATGATTGGCCGTGCTGATGTTTTCGGCATCTGACAATAGCGCCCGCCCGGTGGCGCGGCCATGCATATTCATCTGCTCTTCAATGGCCTGGCGCAGGTTCTGGACGAGATGGAAACGGTCTGCGACCTGCAGGGCTTGCGGTGCACCCTGACGTGCGGCCTTCGCATATCCGCCACAACGATCCCGACTGATGACTTCAATCTCAGGGTGCTGCCGCAGCCAGCTCGCACAGCTTTCAACGCTCCGATCCGGAAGAATATCAATTACGGTCTGCCGCTCGAGATCGACGATGATGGTTCCGTAAGTCTGCGACTTGCGCCAGCTCCAATCGTCGATGCCAATGACCGTTGGCGGCGGGGCGACGCTTTCCGCACACTTCTTGAGGTGTCGCAGCACCGTGTCATTGCTGACACCGACGCCTAAACGGCGCAAGAGCCGCTCGGCAGGCCGTCCACCCGTGGCGTGCCCCAGATGAACTACAATCTCATCAGCACGCGAAGTTCGACGTGCAAATGGACGCGCAATTGACGAGGTGTAGTCCGAAAAAGTCCGCCGCGGGCACGTGGAAGCGCGACATCGCCACCTGCAGACCCAGAGTGCGATTGTTACCTTGTCGCCAAGTGCAGGTAAATCCTGTAGCCGCCTTTGCCGCCACCCGTGACGACGCCGAGAATGCAAACCACAATCTGGGCAGATGCCTCTCGGTGCCAAAACACCGGATACAAGCCACCCGCCGGAATCACGTCGCTTAACGCCTTGAACCGAAACGTCGCTCCCGGGCGACCAGTGCTTTTTTGAAATCACGACTATCCCTCCCGAATGTTCCAAGCTCAGGATAGTTGCGCCACACAAATTGAGGCAGAACCGATTTAAGGGCAACGCGACACTGGGCAAGGGCAGAGGGGGTTCACGCTGCGCGACTGGCAAGACTGGCTGGACGCCTTGGAGCTCTGGATGACCGGCTGCTGCGCGGTCCGGAAGGCTGGCGGCATCGGCTCGCTCTTATCGAGGCGGCGGATCTTAGCTGGTTCGCAGGAGATCGTGTGAGCCCCGATCGGCTGGCGCTTTGGTTATCCATGCGTTTGTCTGGAGTGCAGGATGACTCGGAAGCACTGGCCCGTGCCGGATGGGCCGTGCGACGCCTGACAGGTGGTCCGGAGCCAATGGTAGATTTGGCGGCCTTCCTGGATCGGCGTGATCCTGAGAAATTCGAGGACAATGCCGAGCGCTTTGACGAGCGTGTAGGGAGCTGGCTGGACGTGATGACAGCCGCGGTTGACCTCCACCCGATCACGCGCGCTTGCATGGGGTTTCAGCTCTGGAGTCTGGCTGGCCTCGGCCGATATGGAGACCGGATTGAGGCCGCTGTGACTGCTGGCAGGATCGCGGCCAGCGACGGCAATGGAGCCATCTTTGCGCCGCTGGCCATGGGCGGGGCAGGGGGCTTACGTGCGTCCGGCCGTCCAGCTGAAAGATTGGCCCGCTGGCTGGATGAGATGGAAACTGGTTGCCTGACCGCGATGCGACATCTCGACGATCTCGAAGCATGGTCAACGCGGGCGGAAGCTGAGACGGCCGCGCTCTCGGGTAAAACCTCGCCAAACTTGCTTGCGGCCCTGACCGAATGGCCCCTCGTTTCCGCTCCTATGGCCCAAACCTTGACCGGTGCCAGTCGGGCAGCGGTTCAGCGCAACCTCGCATGGATGGAAGCGCGAGGCCTCATCCGGGAAGTGACCGGGCAGGGGCGGTTTCGGATGTGGCAAGCAGCGACCTGAAGGTGATCCAGAACACGCATAAGCACGCATATGTTAAGTTGGCTCTTGGCCAAGAGTGCGCATGACTCGGGCGCACCTGGGACGAATACTTCTCGGGCGAAAGCGGCGCGCCTAAGACCCGCAGCAAGAGTTAAGTCCGCTATCCGCGTCGGACCCGGGGTCATGCCAGCCAAGTTCGCAGAACGTCAGAAGGCCGCAAGCATGTGGACTAGGCCTTTTTCGATGTTCTTCCACGGCTTCTTGCCCACGGTATGTAAGAACCAACATCTGGTACCGCAGATATTTTTCGTAAAGAACTGCATGAAGCGACAACAGATTTTGTGACCCACAGGCCTGGATCAAGGACTTATGGAACTCCCAGTCATATCGGAATCAGGATCGGAGCGACCACGCCCTGCGCCAATGGCTGCGGGAACTGGCGAATAAACGTCGCCGGTTCGGATATCGTAGTTAGGGCATCCTTTTGGCCAGAGAGGGTTTTGAAGTGAACCATTAGAAGCTTTTCCGTCTCTATCGCGAGGAAGGGCTGGCCGTGCGCCGCAGGTGATCACGCAAACGCGCACTGGGTACGCGCAGGCCCATCCTAGTGCCGGATCGCGCCAATCAGCGTTGGTCGTTGGACTTCGTGTCCGATGCCTTTGCTAATGGCCAAAGGTTCCGTGTGTTGTGCATCGTGGATGACTGCACGCGCGAAGCCTTGGCGGCCACTGTGGTGGATCGCTCACTGTCAGGTGAGCGGATGATCCGCGAACTGGATGACCTGATCGGGAGGCTGGGTCAGTTGACTTTCTGACCCACGATCAGATCAAAGCGATGACAACGGCCGACCGTATCGTCAACCTCGGCACTCGTCAGGGGTATGTTACCCCCTGGATCACGACGTCAGCGGAAAAGCGCCCTTAGGGGTGCCACAGCCTCTTGCCAGCTGTCACGCGCTTCTAGCCGGTCGATCCAACTCGCAACTCCTGGGTACTGGTCCAGTAAAATCCCCGCTTGATCGCGATACATGAAGGTGGTCGCAAGATAGAAGTCGGCAAGGCTGAGTGCGCCTGCGATCCAGTCCTTGCCGTCGAGTCCGGTTTCCAGAACGGCAAGGAACTGATCTGTGGCTTTTCGTTCCGCTTCGACCACAGTCGGATCGGGATCGCCCATGCCGAATTTCTCTTTGAGAAACAGCTCAAAGGACAATTTCTGCATCGCCGGGCCAAGGTGGATCGCTTGCCACCAGGTCCATTGATCGACGAGGGACCGCGCCTTGCGGCCCTCAGGATAGAGGCCCGCCTCGGGCCGAAGCCCCGCCAGATAGGCACAAATTGCCCGGGATTCCCAAAGCACGAAATTCCCGTCCTCCAAAACGGGCACCTTTGCATTGGGATTGCGAGCGAGAAATTCCGCCGCGCGGTTGTCCCCGGCCCGGATGTCGACCTGGACGATTTCGAGGTCCACGCCCAGTTCGTGTGCCACCGCCCGCACACGCAGCGCATTGGGCGAGAAATTCGCGTTGTAGAGTTTCATGATTTTGTCCGCCTCTATAGTTACTGCGGCGCCCGAAGAAGCACCGCCCGGTTTTCGGTCAGGAAATCGGTAACCGACTGTCCGGACTTGCCGGTGAGCGTCTTGAGATCGTCGCTGGCCACATCAAGGTAGCCTTCGGCGATTGCCTGGTCGAAAGAGACGAAAACACGCGCCATGAACTCGGGCAGGCCATTTGCGATCATCGCCTGCACCATGTCTTCGGCCGGCATCGGAACGTAGGGGATGTCCTTGCCGGCGATGTCCGACAAAAGCGCCGCGATATCGGCCTGGCCGGTGGATTCGGGCCCGGTGATGTCCAGGACCTCGCGGTCGGTCGCATTCATCAGCGCGGCAGCGGCGGCGCGGGCGCAGTCGGCGCGCGTGACGTAACTCGCCCGTCCGTCCCCTGCCGCGGCAAAGAGCTGCCCCATGTCGATCGCCTGCGGTCCGCTCACAAGCAACAAATCCGTGTAAAGGTTGTTGCGAAGGATCGTGTAGCTGGCGCCGCTTTGCTCGATCAGCTTCTCGGTGTTCTGATGATCCTTGCTGAAAGTGATGGGGCTTTCGGGTACCGGGCTGGCAAGCGAGGTATAGACGATGTGGTCGATACCCGCCTCGCGTGCGGCGGTGATCGCATTGGAATGAGCCGCGAGCCGTTTGCCCGGCTCCAGATCGTCGGTGGAGATGATCAGGATCCGCTTGCCGCCCGCGATGGCCGGACCCAGTGTTTCGGGCGCGTTGAAATCGCCTTGGCGAACATCCACCCCCTTGTCCCTGAACTCGGCGAGTTTGTCGGCGTTGCGCGTGACCGCGATGATCGGACCGGCGCCCGCCTCGATCAGTTGATCGATTACCTGGCGTCCAAGCTGGCCGGAGGCGCCTGTGACGATAAATGGTCCGTTCTGAAAGCTTGCCATGGGCGTATTCCTGTTCTTTGAGAGAGAGTCAGCCGTGGATGTGAACCTGCGCGGGGTTGGCCAGCTTGCCGCGGGCGAAGTCCCAGCTCGTTGTCAGGATTTTGATCATGACGTCGACCTCTGACCCATCGCGCGGCGCAAAGGCCATGACGGCATTTGCCGGGATGTGTCCGGCCGACGCCATCGGGTGCGGTTCGCCCCATCCCTTGGCGATGAGTTCATCGACCGCCGCCAGCGGCAGCATCATGTGCGACGAACCGTCATAGGAGGGATGCACATGGGCAAATTCGCGTCCGATCATGAAGGCTTCACGCGGGCCGCAGGCATGCGCCACCGGCAAGACCAGTGCTTCGGCGCCGGGCACCGAGATGCCCGACCGGCAGCGCTCGACGAAGGGCAGGGCGAAGGCCTTCTCCTTGAAAAATGCGTGGATCTCTGCCGAGGAGTTCTGCGACACCTGCTCATGCGGGGCGCAATCGGTGGTGTCGGGGCGCGGGCCCTGCCGCGGGGGAAGTTCGAAGCTCATGGTTGGTCCTATCCAAATCTGAACGCGCTTTCGACCGCGCCCAACACGTGATCCTCGAGGGTCTTCTCCCCCCGATCCGCAAGCGCAGCCCCGGCCACGACGTGCAACGGGATCAGATGTTCCTCGCGCGGATTGGCATCGCGTGCGCCGGGCGCCTGATCCCACTCGGCCAGCATGGCATGGCGCACTGCGGGGTCTTCATGGGTCACCGCACTCGTGAGCCATCGGTCAAAGTCTCCGCCGTTCACCGGGCCGTCCGGTCCGCCCCTCATCGCCCGCATCATCTTGCCCATGTTATGATAGGTATTGCCGGATCCGATGATCAGCACCCCTTCGTCGCGCAAGGGCGCCAACGCGCGACCGACGGCAAGATGCGCCTCGGGGTCGAGATCGTCGCGCAGGCTCAATTGGACGGTGGGGATGTCGGCCTCAGGAAAAGCCACCTTTAGTGGAACGAATACCCCGTGATCGAAGCCACGCGCAGCATCGGCCCCGGTTTGGAATCCCGCGTCTTCTAAAAGTGCGCGTACGCGGGTCGCCAGCGCGGGCTCGCCCGGCGCGGGCCAGGTTAGCTGATAGGTATGCTGCGGAAATCCCTGATAGTCGAACAGCAGAGGCGGGGCGGGGTTGGTCTGCAAGGTAAAGACCCGCTCTTCCCAATGGCCCGAGATCACGAGGAGCGCCTTGGGCCTTGCCGGCAGGCTCGCAGGCAAGTCCTCAAGGAATTTGCGGTGCCGATCCCAGGCGTCAGGCGGGTTCCAGTCCATGAAGAAACAGGGGCCACCCCCATGGGGAACAAACAATGTCGGCTGCTTTTCAGTCATGTTGTCGTCCTTTTAAACCCAAGTCCGAGGCTATGGGCACCCCCGTGGCAACTCCGCAGCAGATCAGATTGGCGCTGCCGGAACTGCCGGTGCATAGGCCGACTTGACCGCACGCACGCGATTGGCGGTCAGCCACGAGACGATCAGGAGTACCCAGGTCGCCAGAGCCGGCGACCAACCCGGATCGCCTGCGCCCACATGGGCCCCGAAGGCGAGCACCAGATGCCAGAACATTGCCGCATAGGCCCAATCTGCCAGCACCGCCGAAGGGCGCCAGAGGATCACAACGGCACCGACGATCTTCAAAATTGCGAGTGGCCAGATGATGTATGTGGGATAGCCCAACACCTCGCGATACATGCCCGCGACCATGTCGTGGGATGAGATGTAGAAGGCCGCCGCACCCAGATAGACCAATGCCACAAGGCCGGTCGCGATCCAGTAGACATATTTTGCCACGTTGTCACTCACTGCCGCTCTCCCGGTTTTCGGCGGGTTGTTAGGCTGCCGTTTTCCATATAGTATCATTAGGTGCCTTGCTTCATCAGTTAAAGTAGGCACTTAAAAGTAACTTACTTTCGTGGGCTGCGAGGGCTATCCACAATGAAAAGCGTCCAACCAGCTTCCTGCCCGATGGAGGCGCTGCTGCGTGTCATCACGGGACCTTGGACGATTTATATCCTTTGGGTTCTGTCCGAACAGGGTCCACAGCGTTTCGGCGCGACCAAACGGCTGGTGCCTGGAATTTCCACCCGGGTCCTGACTGAGAGGCTGAGAATGCTGGAACATGCCGGCGTGGTCTGGCGCGAGCAGGCCATGACCATCCCGCCCGCTGTCACATACGGGCTGACTGAACGCGGCGCGGAGCTGCGCGGTGTGCTGGACACCCTTGGATCCATTGCACGCCGCTGGGAGGCGGAGGGTGCTTTCGACGGGACGGCACGCTCGGCGGAATGATGACGTCCGTCCTGTTCGCGGAATAATCCCGCGCCAGAAAGCACCGCGAACGGAGCACGGCCCGAAGCTCATGACGAATTGAAAGCCGCGTTGGGTATGCCTGACAGGCGGCACTCACTCCGAACGATCCGCCCAGGTTTGCGGCTTGCCGCCACATAAAAATCAATTTACTGTACCGACTAGACGGTACAGTCAAGTTTGAAATCCCGCAATGCTGCACAGGACAGGAAGAGCGAGATGCGCGAGAGAAAAATGGCCGAGGTTTTGTTCGGCGCGCGGGAGGTCTTCTTCCGGTGCGGTTATGAAGGCGCCACCGTCGATGCCATTGCCGCCGAAGGGAAAGTGTCGAAGGCAACAATGTATTCGTATTTCCCGACCAAGGAGCAGCTGTTTCTGAGCGTCGTGGAATCCGAATGCGGTCGGCTTGCGGAAGAGATCCTCCGACCCTTGTCCGCAGGTCCCGAGCCGCGCGCCCAGTTGGAAAAACTTGCCCTGCGCATGATCGATCTCGTTCTGGACGAAACCTACATCCGCCTTCTGCGGACGTGTATCGGTGCCACCGAGATGCTTCCCGAGGTCGGGGAGGTGTATTTTCGTGCCGGACCGAAACGGGCACGCGAACTCATCAGTAAAGTTCTGGAACGCCTTTCCCGGGAAGGCGCGCTTGAGATCGACAACCCCCCGCGTGTTGCGGATCACTTCATACATCTTTGCGTTTCTGGACTGTTGATGCCACGCCTGCTGGCCGTGCAAAGAACAGTCGAGCGGGACAAGCATGCGGCCGATGCAGTCACTGCATTCCTGCAACTCTACGGGAGCGGACATAGAGTAGAGCTCTGAACTGACCTTGCTTTCCGACAACGGGGCAGTGCTCCAAATCTCTCAATAAAATTGCCGAATGGACAGTGAATAATGACCATACAATCCAAAATGCAGGCAAAGAATGCGTCACCAAGGATCCTCGGCGCTGCGCGGGCAATTGCGCACAGAGAGGGCGCGGGAAAGATTACGATCGACGCCGTCGCGCGTGAGGCCGATCTCAGTAAAGGCGGGGTCTTATACAATTTTCCGACCAAGAGAGCGCTTCTTGCCGGGCTGCTTGATGAGATGCTCGCAGAACATCACGAACGCCTGGCATCAGTCCCGGAAGATCGCAGATCCCGCACCCTGCGTGGGCACCTGGAAGCAATCGTGCAAGCCAGAGCCGTCGATGACGACCTCTCGATGGCGATTCTCGCGGCTGCCGCGTCAGATCCGCGGCTGCTCGATCCGCTACGGGCTGAACTGACCGGCGACCTTGAGCGTATCCTGTCCGACACACAAGACACTCCGGGTGCTATGGTTGTCGTCCTAGCGATCCAGGGACTTCGGTTCCAGAAACTTCTGGGCCTTCCCGACGGTGGCGCGGATCTCAGGGGACGCGTCATCGAGCAATTGAGGGCCATGATTAATGAACTCGAATAGAGAGACACGAAGTTTGAAGCGGATCGTTTTTGTTATTGCGGTAGCGGCCGTGTCGGCCGTTGCCGTCCCGTTTGTTTCGCCGTTCCTGACCGATGTGCTGGCCCAGACCGCGACGGACACCCTGGAGGCAGAAGTCGATACAAGGCCTGCAGCGAACGTGGAGCGACCAGTCACGGTCGAAGTGACCCGTGCGCTCAATCGCGTCGTAAGTCAGTCTCGCAGCGTTGCAGGCCGCGTCGAACCTGCTCGAACGGTGGACCTTGCGTTTCAGATACCCGGGCAGATCATTCGCCTTGAGGTTGAGCCCGGCGACACGATTCGCGAGGGCGAGGTGATCGCGGAGCTCGACCAAATCGATTTCGAACTCGCCGTCGACCGGGCTCAGGCGTCCTACGACCTGGCGAATTCCGAACTCGCGCGCGCCTCGGACCTCGCCGATCGTGGCGTGGCGTCCGACGCGCGCCTCGACACGGCCCGCGCGCAGTTCGTCCAGGCAGAAGTCGCGCTCCGCGAGGCAGAGCGGCGCCTGTCCCAAACGAAAATCGTCGCGCCATTCGACGCGATTGTGGCGCGCACCTTCGTTGAAGAATATGTCAACGTCACGTCGGCCGCGCCTGTCGCGCGTCTACAGGATGTCAGCGAGATGCGGCTCGTGATCTCCCTGCCAGAGGAACTTGCGGCCATTGCGCGGTCGGCACCCGATGCCTTCGAGATCGTTGCAACTTTTCCGGCTGTTCCGGGTTACACCGCGCCTCTGGTGCTTCGCTCGTTTGCGACCGATGCCGACCGGACGGCGCAGACCTACGACGTGGAATTTGCGATCACGGGTGATATCGACCCGCGTCTTCTGCCCGGGATGACTGCGGATGTGCGCATCTCCATTGCCGCAGAAGCAGATCGCCCGCAATCCGTGATCGTTCCGGTTTCGGCGGTGGATACGACGAGCCGAACCGAACCGTCCATCTGGATCTACGAAGAAACGTCCGGCCAGGTCGCGCGCAGGGCGGTCCGTTTGGGTCTTCCGATCAGCAATGAGATTGTCGTTCTGGATGGCCTGAAGGGCAACGAATTGGTTGTTTCCGGCGGCTGGTGGCGGCTCAGGGACAATCAGACCGTGACAGTTTCGGGGCTCTGATCCCGTTCTTTTTGACAGGACAAGAATAGAACCATGGCACTCAGCATCTCACGAGCGAGCATCGAGCGTCCTGTGGCGGTCTGGCTCACCATCATCTTTTGTCTCCTCGGCGGCTATTGGGGGCTGAACACGGTCGGTCGACTTGAAGACCCGAGCTTCACGCTCAAAACGGCGCTCATCTTCGTGCCGTATCCCGGCGCCACGGCTCTGGAGGTTGAAGAGGAGGTCGCCGACGTCGTCGAAAATGCGCTGCAGCAAATGAAGCAGCTCGACCGGGTGGAATCGAAGTCGATGCCGGGCATGGCGCAGATCACCGTCGAGATCGAGATGACCTATGGCCCGGACGAGATCCCGCAGGTTTGGGACGAAATGCGCCGCCGCATCAGCGACGTGGAGGGGGACCTTCCCGCAGGAGCGCGACCGCCCATCATCAATGACGATTTCGGCGACGTCTATGGCATGTTCTATGCGGTAACGACCGAAGGTCTGAGCCCATCGGAGCAGAGGGATTTGGCCACGACGCTCCGGCTCGGACTGGTCACTGTCGATGGCGTCGCCAAGGTCGAGGTTCAGGGCCTCTCCGAAGAGGTAATCACCATCTCGATCCCGTCTGCACGCCTCGAGATGCTGGGCCTTCCGCCGACCCAGATCCTGGGCATTCTCGCAGACGAAAACCAGGTGTTCACCAACGGCGAGATCACCGAGGGCCCTGCCCGGATCGGCCTATCGGTTCCGCCGGGCTATATTAGCCCCGAAGGGATAGAGGAGCTGCGGCTGGGCACGGCCGGAAATGTCGGCCAGATCGCTGTCAGCGACATCGCCAGCGTGACCCGCGAGGCGGCCGAACAGCCTAGCCAGATCATCCGGCAGAACGGCACGGCGGCATTTACCTTTGGCGTTTCCGCGTTGACGGACCAAAACGTGGTCGAAGTCGGTCAGGCGGTTTCAGCACGGCTTCAACGGCTCAAGTTGGGGCTTTCTGAAGGTGTCGAGATCATACCGATCTACGAGCAGCATGTCGTGGTGGACGAATCCGTTTCAAGCTTTCTCGTCAGCCTCGGACAGTCGGTCGCGATCGTGGTCGGTGCGCTGATGCTGACCATGGGTTGGCGCGCAGGCCTCGTGGTGGGCTCGACCCTCGGGCTCACCGTTTTCTCCACACTGTTCTTCATGTCAGTGTTCGGGATACAGATGGAGCGGATCAGCCTGGGCGCCCTGATCATCGCGATGGGGATGCTGGTCGACAACGCCATCGTCATCACAGAAGGGATGGTGATCGGCATGGCGCGAGGAAAAAGCGCGGAAGACGCTGCTGCCGAGACCGAAAGCGCCACGTCAATCCCCTTGCTGGGGGCGACCGTTATCGGGATCATGGCGTTTTCCGGTATCGGGCTGTCGCCTGACGCCACGGGCGAGTTTCTGTTTTCGCTTTTCGCGGTGATCGCCATCTCGCTGCTAACAAGCTGGGTCCTGGCAGTCACGGTGACGCCGTATCTCGGCAAGCTGCTGCTCAAGGCCCCCAAAAACATTTCGGATAATCCCTACAAGGGCGTGTTCTACGCGACATATCGCGGGATTTTGTGGATGGCGCTGCGCGTCCGCATTCCGGTTGTTCTGACGATCATTGGCATCACCGTTTGGTCCGTTATGGCTTTCGGACAGGTCAAGCAGGCCTTCTTCCCCGCCTCGAACACGCCGATTTTCTACGTTGAGTTCCAGATGCCGCAGGGAACCGATATCAACACGACCGACGAAGAGATGCAGCGGCTCGAGCGGATTCTCATGGATGAGGATGCCGTAACCGGGGTAACGGCCCTCGTCGGGCGCGGGGCAAGCCAATTCATGCTGACATACAACCCCGAGCAGGCGGATGCCAGCTATGGCCAACTCATCGTCCGGGTTGCGGACGCCGCAACGATCGCGACGATCGCGAGCAGACTTAACCAGGACTTGCCCGCCGAATTCCCCCACGCTCTGATCCGTGTCGAAGATATCGTGTTCGGACCGCCCTCCGGTGCCGATGTTGCAGTTCGTTTTTCGGGACCCGATCCGGTCATCCTGCGCCAGCTCGCGGATGATGCGATGAGGATTTACGAGGAGGCAGGAACCATCACCAATCCGCGCACCAATTGGCGGCAGCGTGAGATCCTCGTCGAACCCATCGTCGATGAGGCACGAATGCGGCTGGCTGGCGCAACGCGCGGAGCGATCGCGGATACCATCCGCTATGGAACGTCCGGACTGCGCGTTGGCGACCTACGCGAGGACGACGTGTTGATTCCGATCCATCTCCGGCTTCCCGAGAGCGAACGCGACGGAGTTGACCGCCTTCGTGACCTATCGGTGTGGTCCGATGGGGCAGGGTCCTATGTACCCATGGCCAACCTTGTCGAAAGGTTCGATCCCCGTCTTGTCGAGGCACTCATTCACAGGCGCGACCGAGAGCGGACAATCGCCGCCCTCGGCGGTGCCCGCAGCGATCTCACCGCGGATGAGGCATTCCGAAGCGTCCGCACCGAGATCGAATCCATCCCGCTTCCCGACGGTTATGCAATGGAATGGGGCGGCGAATTCGAAAGTGCGCAGATGGCTCAGGAGTCGCTTGGCAAGCAGCTTCCCCTGGGCTTCCTGGTCATGTTGACGATTTCGATTTTGATGTTCAACAAAGTCCGCCAACCGCTGATCCTGTGGCTCGTGGTGCCAATGTCCGTGACGGGCATGGTCCTGGGGTTGCTGTTCACCGGTCTGCCCTTCACATTTACGGCCCTGCTCGGCTTCCTGTCGCTTTCGGGAATGTTGATGAAGAACGCAATCGTTCTCATCGAAGAGATCGACTTTCTACGTGCACAGGGTGTGCCCGATTACAAGGCGGTGATCGACGGCTCAGTCAGCCGTCTTCGCCCTGTGGTGCTCGCCGCCGGCACGACGATCTTTGGCATGATTCCGCTTCTGCCCGATGCGTTTTTTGCCTCGATGGCGGTGACGATCATGGGCGGCCTCGCCTTTGCTTCGGTCCTGACGCTCGTCGCGGTTCCGGTGCTCTATGCGCTTCTGTTCCGGATACGGCCACCGAAACGGGACGCACAGTCGGACGGCCTAGCGGCGACCGCCTGACACAACGATCCTCCCTAAAATAGGATTTCGAGCCAATTTGAGGATAGCGGAATGGCCCAGAAAAAACAAAACCGGAGTGGATCGTCGCGAAGCTCCGGGAGTCCGACGATCCCAGGGCGCCTCGTGCGGTGTCCTATGGGACAAGCAGGTGGTGCGCCAGCGGCTGGCAGACTGCCAGACGAGGATCGCGGCGGGACGGCAGCTGGTCTATCATGCCGCAGGTCTGGACGCGGCGGGCCACGATTGCGTGCAAGAGGTCTCGATGGTCAAGGCCTATTGCGGCGAACTGGTAAACAGCGTGCTCTACGACTGCGTCCAGTTTCACGGCGGCATGGGCTATATGCGCGAAACCCCGGTTGAACGCATGTCGCGCGACGCCCGTGTTCAGGCCATCGGCGGCGGTGCGAGCGAGGTCATGCTGGAAGAAGTCGCCAAGCGCATGTGAGCTTCCCTATCCAGCAAATCAACGATCTACAGAAACAAGGACGAAACAGATGAATTTGGAAGCCACTCAACGCCAACCGGTCGCAAGACTGACCCGAGAGATCTCAATAATACTCATCGGCACAATACTTCTGACACTATCCGCCAAAATCGCGGTGCCGTTCTACCCGGTACCGATGTCAACACAAACCCTGGTGGTCTTGGGTCTCGGCCTTTTCCTGGGGCCGGTGCGCAGTAGTCTAGTTGTCGCTGCGTACCTTCTGGAAGGTCTGTTTGGCCTGCCGGTTTTCGCTGGCACGCCTCCCGCACCGGCGGGTCTGGCCTATTTTGCGGGTCCCACTGGCGGATTCTTGATTGGGTTTGCGCTCGCGGCGGCGGCTGCAGGATGGATGGTTCAAAAGCTGGCAGGGCTTCCGCCTTCAATCAGAGCATCTGTAGCGGTCCTCTCCGGTTCGATACTTATGTATTGCGCAGGGCTATTCTGGTTGGGTGGCTTTGTCGGCTATGGCGAAAAATTGCTGAACGCCGGGCTTTACCCGTTCCTGCTTGGAGACCTGACGAAGGCAGCAATTGCTGTAGTGCTGTATACAGGTTTCCATAATCGGGGTCACGCTTGACTGCTGGGCTTTGTTGCCTTGTTCCAGCGCCGGTTCTGACCGGCGCTGGACGCCAGCCCGAGGCTTCCAAAGCTATGCAAAGCAAAAGGCGGCTTTGCAAGTCCCAGACTTTTCACTGTCAGAAAGTGGTCGTATTCAATGACAAAACGCAGCATGTTTCACACAGAGCCGGAACCGTGTCGCGCGCGTGCAGAACAGGTGGCCGAGGGAATCCTGAGGATCGTTGCGAGCAATCCCGGGAAGATGACCTATCACGGGACGAACAGCTACATCATTGATACACCTGACGGTCGGTTCATTCTCGATCCGGGTCCAGCAGAAGACAGTGCACATTTCGAAGCAATTGTCGAGAATCTGGGAGGCAACCCGGCCGGAATTCTAGTGTCACACCACCATTCCGATCATTTCGGTGCCGTGCCGGGATTGCGCGAACGGACAGGTCTGCCCGTTTATGTTTCGCGTGCCTTTCCAGACGATGCATTTCAACCCGACGGGTTTTTGGAAGACGGGCAAAGGATTGCCGGTCTTACTGTCCTTCACACACCCGGTCACGCGAGCGATCACCTCTGCTTTGCGAGGCTGGATGGAGTGTTATTCACGGGCGACCACGTGATGAGTTGGAACAGTTCGATCGTCAGCCCCCCTGACGGCAACATGCGTGATTACTGCGACCAGCTTCAACGGCTTATTGATCGCGACGATAGGATCTGCCTGCCGGGTCACGGGCCCGTACTCCAGGATCCGCGCCCTTACATCGAACGGTTACTTGCCAACCGGATGCGCCGCGAGACCCAGATCCTCAAGCATCTCCTAAATACTTCCGATACAGTCCAGAATATCGCCGCTTCAGTCTACAAGAAATCTGACCCGCATATTGCAATGGCCGCCGAAAGGAATGTTGTGGCTCATTTACAGAAACTTCTTTCTGAATCGCGAGTGGCTCAGGAAGAAGGGATCTGGAGGGTAAATTAACATAAACTTCATTATGCGAAAAAGAACAAAGAATGAACACGGGTCCTCTTACCCTCACCGTGAGCTGAACACTAAGCAACCGCCCCCCAAAATGAGGTCTTCTTTCCATGAGACTGTTTCAAGCCATCAAGATAAGCCTCATGCGTATCAAATTGTGCGAAGTCGTCAACTCTCGCGGCTAGGTTCTTGCACTCACGCAAGTGACGCGCAGCATGGCGATACCGTTTGACCCGTGAATTTTGCAACGCAAAATCGATCAAGCCGCGTTTCAAAAGTGTGGCGGCCAGTGGATGGCGATCCTCAAGGGCGTCGGACACCGGTCCCAAAAGCTCATAGTGATTTCCATCAATCTCTGCGGCACGGTTTGTGATAAGAACTGCAGCCTGCTCAATCGCGGGCCAAGTCATCAGAAAATGGAGAGCTGTCGTGAAACTCTCAAACCCAAGCGCGTGTTCAAGGGCTCGGCTCTCTGCTTCGACGTCTTCAAAATCAGGTAGTCCGCTGAGCCATGCGCGTAGATGGTCTGCATTTAGGCTGCGTGCAAAACACGTCCACATAAAGTCCCGCGCCACCTCGGGCTGCCCCATCGCGCGCATCACGCTGATCCGGGTCACTTCCCAGTCATAGGGAATCCATCCGCGATCTTTCTCATCGGGCGCATTGATGGCCTCCCATGCTTCCTCAACCCGCCCCGCTTCAAGAAGACGACGCGCGATTTCAGCAGCAACCTGTGGTGCCTTTCGTGCCAGATCACTTTGTTGGTCAATGTAGGCGTCTACATCACCTTCGACATCCGCAATCTGCTCGAGCGCCATGCGCAGCGCGTAGTTGTTCGACAGATCAATTCCCGAAGTGGTGATCCCAGCTTTAAGGTGCTGCAATCCTTCTGAACCCAAGACTGAAGCAAGACCTGATATCAAAGTTGGATAATGCCCATAATCATCATCGGCCAAGGCCTCCAGCAACTGGTCTGCCAGGACAAGCGGGTCCGGCGCGGCAACCTCGGCCATATCGATCAAGCCTTCACAGGCTTCGTAAAAAATCGACTGCACCTTGCCCGTACTGTCATCGCAACGTTCATAGACCCCATTCGCAAGAGCCACGAACCGCCAAATCAGATCAAACGCCCCTGCTGGATCGACCGGCCCAACTTGAGAAACGATGGCGCGTCTCTGCATGTCTAAGTCAGCCGCGAAAGCATTGCGGCCCTGCCAGTCAATAAACGATCGTGATCTTGCAATGCTACTGAGCCGCTTGCGGATCTCCCGAGCGACATCTCCGGAACCGGCTTCGCTTGCCAGCTCCAGCCTCAGCTGCCGCTTTGCGTCAGCATTACCTTTGGTGATATCAAGAAGAAGGTCGGCCAACCGCTCAGCGCCGAGCGCCGCAAGGTTCTTTGTATTCAATGTAGTCTTCGAAGCCATGCAGGAAATTTAGGTCAATATGCAGCTCGAATGCCAGCCCCCTCCTCAAGTTTATGACCATCGCAGATTTGGGAAGACCTGCCCTTCGCTGCATAGCGCATGAACTGACACAGTGCGGACAAAGCGCACCTTCACTGCGGTCGCGCGAATGTCCGGATTTAAGAATTGCGACGTAGTGCCTCTAAGTTAGCAGTTCTACTACAGTGTATGCTGGGTTTACTCTATTTACTTCTCTCCCTCAGGTTCACGCGATTTCAAATAGGCGTGGAACAACTGCTGCTGTGTGCTGATGCCAAGTTTGGCATAGGCGTTACGGCGATGTGATTTTACTGTTGGTAGAGCAATGTCCAAACTTAAACTGATTGAAAGGCTGGAATGCCCTTTCAGGATCATCTGGATGATTTCAGCCTCTCTTGGCGAAAGGATATCGTTCCCAAAAGATGCCAAAGACCGTGATTTCGTTTGGTCCAATGGTAGATTATTAATGGAGTTCGATGCGAGCCTGAGAAACGCGGACCGTATCAGTGGCAAAACGCTTCGCAAAGCGTCCAAATCCGCATCGGGGATACCTTTCGATGCAGCGGCGCGGGCAAGGCTTATTTCACCCACCATGCCGTCTTCTAGTTCAACGAGCACGGACACTTCCCGAAGGCCTTGTGGCCACCCGGGCGTTCGGAAGCTTATCTCTTCAGCATCATCCGCAATAACGTCCGCTGTAGTCGCGCTCCAGTTATCAGGGGCGAGGTCGGCCATGCGGTAAACGCCGCCGCCGAGACCACCCCGTATGGCGTTATGAACGGGATTGATTTCAAAAGTGGAGGTGACATAGCGTTGCACTGCCGCTTTGGAAGAAAGATCAGCGTAGCTGTCAGCCAAGTAGACAGGCGATGCATTTGGTCGGTTCAGCACGGCAAATGCCGCCTCGCAAGGGTACAAAGCAGATACGGCCTCGATAAAACGGTCGGCGCCTGATTGGCCATCGATGACGCTTGCCAGCTTTTCGCTGAAGGCTTGGAAACTTGTCTGCGGCACGGCTATCGGCACTTTCCTTTGTAGAGTCATCCTTTGGGATGATGGCGTTGTCTGGCTTGCTTAGCTAGCAAGGCCAAAAAGGATTAACGCAATGGCAAACACCCCAATTACTCTCGACAGAGAAACCGTTTCTAACGCATTGGGCAAGATCGATATTGTTGAAGCAATGCGAGACCTTTTCACAGAGCTTGGACAAGATCGTGCAGTTCAACCGCCGCAGACCATTACCGAATTTCCCCAAGGCGGTGATTTCATCACATATCTCGGGGCGCTTGGCGGCGCGGGCGTTTTTGGCGCAAAACTGTCACCCTACTTGCCGCGTGACGGCGGCCCCATCATCACCGCGTGGTCGGTTCTGATGTCGATGGAGACGGGCCAACCGCTGGCCTTGCTGGACGCGGGCGCTTTAACGACAGAACGTACCGCCGCGACGACCGCGCTCGCGGTTGATTTGCTCGCGCCAAATGATCGTCCCCTCAAGCTTGCGGTCATTGGTTCAGGTGCTGTGGCACAAGCGCATATGCGTCATGTCGCCGGGCTGCGCGATTGGGCAGATGTGCGTGTGTACTCGCCAAGTTTAGCGAGCGTGCCGGAAACACAGGCAAAATGGCAAGGACTACAATCCGGCATCACCTTAGCCGATACGGCTAAAGTCGCTGTCCAAGAGGCAGATGTCGTCATGCTGTGTACGTCATCGGGTACGCCTGTTGTGGACGTGGCCGATTTTGCCTCAAATGCGCTTGTCACCTCGATCAGCACCAATGTGGCGCGTGCCCATGAAGTTGACCCAGCATTTCTGAAGACCGCACAAGTCTATTGCGACTACCGCGCCACGACACCAAATGCGGCCGGTGACATGGTAATTGCGCAAGAAAGCGGATGGTCTGCGAATGATATCTGCGGCGATCTGGCAGAGCTTTGCGTTGCATCCTGCGCCAAACCTGACGCGGATCGCCCTGTCTTCTTTCGATCCATTGGCCTCGGCCTTGAGGACATCGCGATCGGCTACGCCGTCTATCAACACGCCACAGCGTAAAGGACCTACGCCATGCATATCGAACCGTTCAAAGTCGAGATCTGGATGAACGAGTGGGAAAACCACTGCACCTATAATCTTGCCGAAACCTGCGTTGCCAGCATCACGATTGATGAGTTGCTGCAAATGTCCGGTCGCAACAGCGATGATCTATCTGCGCTGCTGCCGATGAAAATGACCTACGGTGCGATCGAGGGTTCGACCCGTCTGCGGACTGCGATTTCGACGCTTTACGCTGATAAAGACATTGCCAATATCACTGTCACCCACGGGACCATCGCGGCGAATACGCTGGTGCATAAATCATTGGTGTCGCGCGGGGATCGGGTGGTTTCGATCGTGCCCACGTATCAACAGCATTACTCCATCCCTGCAAGCATCGAGGCAGATGTTCAAATCTTGCGCCTACGCGCCGAGGATGGATTCCTGCCTGATCTTGACGCATTGCGTGCCTTGGTGACGCCTGACACCAAACTGATCGCGCTGACAAACCCCAACAACCCCACCGGCGCGTTGATCGAACGCCCGATGCTTGAAGAGATCGCGCAGATCGCCCGCGAAGTTGGGGCCTATGTTCTTTGTGATGAGGTCTATCGTGGCACAGGGCAAACCGGCGATGGCATGACCCCGTCGATTGTGGACGTCTACGAGAAAGGCATCGCCACGGCCGGTATGTCCAAGGCCTATTCCTTGGCTGGCCTACGCGTCGGCTGGGTCGTGGCACCTGCTGAAGTGACCGAGAAGGTTCTGATCCACCGTGACTACGACACGATTTCTGTCGGGATGATCAACGACCATTTCGCGGCGATGGCCTTGGAAAACAAAGACAAACTATTGGCGCGTAGCCAAAAGATCACCCGCGACAACCTTGCGATCCTTGCGGAATGGGTCGCCGCACAACCGCGCATCTCTTGGGTCAAACCAAGCGCCGGAACGACGGCAATGCTCAAGATTGATGTGCCAATCACGTCGCGAGGGTTCTGCGTCGATCTTTTGCAGAAAACAGGTGTTATGATGACCCCGGGCGATGCCTTCGACATGGAGGGCTACGTGCGCATCGGATATTCCAACAGCACCGATGTTCTGAGGGCGGGTTTAGAAAAGCTAAGCACCTACCTGACTGAACTTTCTGAATAGTGCCCAATTGGAGGCGATAATGTACACTCTTCCAAAACTCTGCGCGGCTTTGGTGACTCCATTGGATGCGCGCGGGGCCATTGATACAAGCACACTTTCGCAGCATTGCGCATGGGTCCTTGCCAATGGCTGTGATGGTGCGGTCCTGTTCGGAACGACCGGCGAAGGGCCGTCTTTCGGCCTCACAGAACGCATGCGCGCCCTCGAAGGTCTGATCGCTGATGGCATTGCGCCATCAGCTTTGATCGTGGGAACCGGCTGCGCGTCCATCGAAGACACAGCCGCTTTGACCAAACATGCAACGGATCAAGGGTGCGCAGGCACGCTGATCCACCCGCCTTTCTTTTTCAGGCCAGCTGATGATGATGGTGTGATTGAATTCTACTCAGGTTTGGTTGATCAGCTGGGATCTGAAGTCAGGAATATCGTGTTCTACCACTTCCCCGAAGCAACAGGTGCGGGGATCGGTATTCGCACCATCCGGCACCTTTTATCCGCTTATCCCGGCGTGTTCTCAGGTATCAAAGACAGCTCTGGCGACCTATCGGCAACGCTTGAATATGTTACTCAGTTCCCCGAGCTTTCAGTGTTCACCGGGGATGACAACCTGCTCTGGCCGGTTCTTGAAGCTGGTGGGCACGGCGCAATTACGGCCACGGCAAATTTACTTCCGGCTGAACTTTTCGAAATATCTGAGGGTTGGCGAGCTAACTCCCCCAGTGCTCGGGCGGCGCAATCTCGCATGGAATTAGCTTGGGTTGAAACTCTGCTAAAATTGCCGGTTACCCAAGCCGTGAAAGAGGTGCTTGCCCATCGGTCTAGGAATGGAAACTGGCGAACTCTTCGCCCTCCATTGCGCCCATTGTCCGATGCCGACCAGCAGTTTCTGGCCGCGCGAGGAGAAACTAACTTTTGGAATTTCCCCACATAGCACGCAAATGCCAATGGTATCAGACCACCTTACCGCTCCCAATTCCCGACCTCTGTGTTTTGTTCCAACGCTTATCGGTAGATTTATCAGTATCCCAATACCGGACATTCGTTCAGCGCGCAGCATCAGTGAGTCTGGGCTCACACCCGCCGTTCGCCGCGCGTATCATCAACGGCAGCTCAGGCCAAAACCTCACCCCCACCGAACGCCCCATTAATTAATTTTCCGTGACCAATACCCCGTTTCAACCGGTGCACGCTTTGTGCACGCCTTGTGCACGCTTTTCACCCCCCTGTTTCTGGCGATTTGGCCAAAGTTTAACGGGCGGTTTCGCAGCCTTAAGCACTCTGAAAACAAAAAATGCCGTTCCCCGTCAGCGCTCCGCCGTTGCCCAAGGGTGCGCATTCACTGCGCACCCTCTTCTCGCACAGGGCCTAGGCCGCCGCTGTCGCCTCGATCTCAAAGAGCAAACCCGGAAGAGCCAAACGCGTCACCCCCAGAAGCGTCATCGGCGGTGCGCAGTTTAGCGGCCCGAAACGCATGCCCAGCAGGTCGAAGTTCTTCAACGCCTCGTCCACATCCGTGGCATAGACCCCAAGCCGGATAACATCTCCAAGCGACATATCCGCTCCGGCCAGCACGGCCTCAAGGTTGTCCAGCGCCAAAGCAATCTGCGCGCGCATGTCGTTCGGATGCTGGGGCTTGCCCTGCCCGTCTACAGCCGTCTGGCCAGCACAAATAAGCTGCCGCCGCGGCCCTTCAATGACTTCTGCCTGATTGTATCCCAGCTTCAAGGACCAGTCCCACGGATTTACGGCTCTGCGTTGCATATCTGATTTTCCTTTTTTGATTTCCATGAGAAAGCCCTATTGCCAATAAGTGCCAAATTTTGTCACCATATGTGCTAGAGTGGCAAAATGAATATCAGACAGAGACATGACACCATCGTGCGCAGCCTTCGGCGCAACGGCACATCAACCGTCGCGGAGCTCGCCGAAGAGGTCGGCGCCTCCAGACGCACGCTCCTGCGCGACATCGCCGCCTTGCGTGACGAAGGCTTTGTCATCCATTCCGAAAGCGGGCGCGGCGGTGGCGTGCAGCTTGACCCCCAGTCCATGCAAACAACCGCCCGCCTCTCTGTGGCCGAAGTCTTCGCGCTGCTGATCAGCGTGGCCGCCATGCGCGCCGCCCAGAACCTGCCCTTCTCCGATCTCGCAGATGCAGGCCTCGCCAAGATCGAGCGCGCCCTGCCGTCTGACAAAGTGCGCGATCTGCGCCGCTTCCTCGCCTGTCTGCACATCGGCCAACTCTCGCCCAAACAGGACCTCTCTGACCTGGGCACAATCGACCCCGCCCTGCTGCCCGCTTTTGAAAAAGCCTTTCTGGCGCGCCAGCACCTCCGCTTTGAGTATCGGGATGCCAAAGGCGCGCGCAGCCTGCGCAATGTCGAGCCGCAGGCCATGCTCATCTTGCAACCGCTCTGGTATCTTGTCGCATGGGATCCGGCGCGCGAAGATTTCCGGCACTTCCGCATGGATCGCATCACAGGCCCGGAGCTTGTCAGCGGCCCGCCCTTCCGGCGCAGGCATGTGCCCTTTGAAAAAGATGTTTGTCCCTACAACGACCTGCCGCGCTGACCCCCAAAACCGCGCCGCCCTCAGGCGCGCCCGGCACGCAAGACTGCGTTCCGCGCAAAGGGCAAACCGCAGAAACCACGAATTCGCTGCGTCCGCACCAAAGGCCCGCGGTGCGCGACAAAGCACCATTTCGCTGCGGCTACTCCAATGACTGCTTTTGCTGGCGTCTCAAGTTAACAACCTACGCTGAGCGGCTTATGTCCAGTGCGCCCGGAATGGCCCTGCCAAGCTCTTCGTATGACACGTGTTCCGGCAAGACCGTATCTTCTTGACCGCGAATCCCCTCCCAATGGCCATGTCCGCGATAGCGTGTTGGCTTGATTGCGATCTTGCCGTCCCGCAATGTTAACGAAACATGGCCCGCACCGTTAAACAGCGCTTTCAAAGTCCTGACACCAGCGCGCGCCTTGTCTGATTCCTCCCACGCCTTGAATTCTTCCTTTGTCGGAATCCGGATGACGTCATTCCACTCTGGATGTTCTGGCGTAATGAACCGGCTGGCCAAGAAGGCGGCCCGCGCGCGAACACCGATCTCTATCGCGGTTAGGTCTGCCGAAAAATATTGATGGTATCCCTTGGGATCCAAATGCGCGCTACCATACACCGCTTGTGAGGCGATTTCCGTGAATTTGCGATAGCCCGTAAAAAAGGCACCTTTGCGTTCTTTGGGAGGCTTGGAATTTTTTTGCGCCCAGCCGCCTCTGCAAGCACTTACGCTCTTTGTTCTTCAAAGGTTAGCGCTTTACTCATCGGATAAGCCTTACATTCACATCGATACCCAAGCTCTCGGCATAGTCTATCGCCCCTTGAATTTGAGTAAACTGTTCTGGGGTGGTGTTGTCAGGAATCGCAAGCTCAAGGCGTTTGAGGTCGATTTGATTTGGGCGAATATCTGTTTCTCCTACGACACCCCCTCCAAACTTGTCGATCTGATCAATATAGCGCTTCAATGCACCAAAGATACGGCTGGGCCGGTCCGCATATCCCGGCGCGCGGGTTTCGAGCGTCTTTGCGCTTGTGGCAAGGCCTCGATCTTCGTCGAAGAAATCGAACGTCTTGAAGTTGTCGGGCGTGCGCTCTCCCAAACCGCCCAATCGTTCCAGGTGATCCTACCACGGTCCACCCTGCTCCCTGATCGGCCCGCCCCAGGTGAGGCCGGAGTTTTCGATGACGCCCCAGTCAGGATCAGAGGGCAAGCGGCGCGCCTCTGCCGCCTCATGCAGAAGCGCGTCGCGCATGTCGTCCGCGTCCTGCGCGTCACAGCTCGGCCCGCGCCGCCGCAACGCACCAAAGCAACAAAGAGGCCGTCAACAAGAACGGAGTCTCGCCGGTCTGAAAGCCGCTCAGCATAGGTTCACCCGAAGAAGCTCTTGGTTGAACGAGATTTGTAAAGATCAGCTCGCGTGACAGGCGCCACCCGGAAAATGTGTAGACAGGCCGACCCAAGTTTTTCCCGGATGGGAAAGGGTAAGAGTTCTGGCTTGTCGTTCCCCTGACTAGGCGGCCCCGTTTATGTCTGCGGCCAGTTCCTCCAGGCTCTTTTTTGTGATCTGGATGATTTCTCGCACGTCATTCGCGCCCACTATCAATGGCGGACAAAATGCCATCGCGTCTGTCATATTACGTGAGATGAGGCCGTTGCGCAGCATGATTGCGTTCATTTGGGCGCCGAGTTTTCCAGGGGCAAAATCGCCTGATTTACCCTCTGGGGCGATCAATTCAAGTGCGCCTATGAGGCCAATGCCACGTGCCTCTCCAACGAGAGGGTGGGACGTTAGGTCGGTCAATCCAGCTTGCAATTCTGCACCGCGTTCGGCGGCATTGGCCACAAGATCGCGCTCTTCGATAATCTTGATGTTTTCCAGCGCTACGGCTGCGCCGACGGGGTGGCCACCGCCCGTATAGCCATGCCCCAGAACACCGATGCGCCCGCTTTCGTCGGCGATTGGCTGATAGACCCGATCGTTGATCATGAAAGCCGAAAAGGGGAAATAGCTGGAGGTGATCTGCTTGGACATGGTGAGAATGTCGGGCTTTATGTCAAAGGTTGTAGAGCCAAACATGTTTCCCGTACGGCCAAAACCGCAAATCACTTCATCTGCGATAAGAAGGATATCGTATTTCGCCAGAACCGCTTGGATTTTCTCCCAGTAGGTCGCCGGAGGAACAACAACACCGCCCGCGCCCATGACAGGCTCGGCGATGAATGCGGCTACAGTTTCGGGGCCCTCTGACTGGATCATATCATCAAGATCTTGGGCACAGCGTGACGCAAAAGCTTCTTCGCTTTCGCCGTCCTGACCTTCGCGCCAGTAGTGCGGGCAAGTGGTGTGCAAGATGCCCTCCATCGGCAGATCGAAGGACTTGTGGTTATAGGGCAGACCCGTCATCGACGCGGCGGCGACTGTCACGCCGTGATAGCCGCGCAGGCGCGAGATGATCTTCTTTTTCTCGGGCTTGCCGAGCGCGTTCGAGCGATACCAGACCATCTTGACGATTGTATCGTTCGCCTCGGAGCCCGAGTTGGTATAGAAAACCTTGCTCATTGGCACGGGGGCTATTTCGATCAGCTTTTCAGCAAGATCAATCGCCGGACCATGCGAGCGGTGCGAGAAGTTGTGGTAGTAGGGCAGCTTTTGCATTTGCCGGCTGGCGACATCCACAAGGCGTTGTTCGTTGAACCCGACTGCCACGCTCCAAAGGCCGGACATGCCCTCGATATAGCGGTTGCCGTTTGAGTCGGTGACGTGGATTCCCTCGCCTGATTCAATGATCAGCGGACCAATTTTTTCATGCGCTTCGGCATTGGTATAGCTGTGAAAATGATAAGCGATATCACGGGCTTCGTCTGAATTTGGTCGCACATCCATGGCAGGCATCACTTCTTGTAAGTTGGCGTTTTTCACGCGGCAGGGGGCCGCGATTTGCCCTCAGTGCTATCGCCGCTTTCTTGCTTTTAGCAAGCAGTTTTGTTCCGAGCATCCTCTCTGCGGGCCAGCGAGGCCGCCCATTTGAAGCAGAAACGCCCGCCGGGATTTCGGTCGTGGTTTGAGGACACTTCCATCCTGTGATTCTGTTTGGATGCTTCGTTTTTTTGAAGCGCAGCGGCCGTGAATCTTGGGGAAAATGCGGCCCAATCCCGCTCAGGTTGTTGCCTTCGCAGCTTTCCGTTTCACAAAACCAAGACCCGATTTGGCGGTGTTCTCGCGCTGCAAATGGTTGGTAAAAATATGTTTTAGTTAGATATTTAGGATTTTCCGGGGCCTTTCTGGGCCCGATGAAAGAATCGCAAGTGCGCGAATTGACACGTGACACAAGAGTTTGTGCGTTTTTTGCCAAAGTGGTTTGCCGGAACGATGCTACGATTATTTTAACACATGAGACAGTTGTGTTTTCGCCATTTGTGTTTGGGGGACGTTGGATGAATCAGAAGGACAAAGCTGCAAAAAAGCTCATGACTGCCACCCAGTGGCAGGCGGCTGTCTCAGATACGTTCTTTCCCCTAGAGACCACGATGGCGGATGACCAGTCCTTTTCAGGTGATCTCAATACTTGGAGCCTCGGTATCGTCGGTCTGTCGCAGATGCGTTGCGACGGCATTCTATACAAAAGGCACAAGCGGCACTTTCTGGACGAAGTTGAAAGCAGTCTGCTGATTACCATTCCAAGATTGGGGACGGTCGGCTTTGACCAGAATGCCCGCCAGGCGAAATGTTCACCGGGCGAGTTTTTGGTCGAACGGGGCGATTTGCCCTACGAGTTCTGGCATGAACAGACGAACGAGCTGTTGGTGCTGAAGGTGTCTTCCGAAAGCGTGCGGGCCCGCATCGGCCCAACAGACCGTTTGGGCGCGCTGAGTTTTGATGGCACAGCCGGTGTGGCCAGTTATTTTCTGGATACCGTCAAGACAACGGCGCTGCACGTCGATTTGCTTGATGAGCAGGCGCGCGCGGCCGCTGGCAAGCACATCCTTGATCTGCTGTGCCTCTCAATCCGCAAAGATGACCGTGTGCTGGACAGCGAAACCTCGACAATCCGCGCAGCACATCTGCACCGCGCAGAACAGTTTATCCGCAACAACCTCTTCAATGAGAATCTCTCCTCAAGCCTTGTGGCAAAGGCCTGCAATGTGTCGCAGCGCTATCTGCAACAATTGTTCTCGGAGTCGGGCCGGTCGGTTTCCGGGTTCATCCGCGAAAAGCGTCTGGTGCGCGCGCGCGAGGACCTGAGCGTCGAAGGGGCCATCACAATTGCCGAGATAGCCCATCGGTGGGGGTTTTCGGATCAATCCCAGTTTAACAAAGCCTATCGTGCGCAGTTCGGCTGCACACCGACCGAAACGCGCAAAGCCGCGCAGCAAGGCCAGAAGTCGGCCCCTCCATAACCCTTAGCTAAAACCGAAAATCTCCAAGTAGTGTCGGCTTTCGCCGGCGCCTTCCTGATGCCCTGTTGTCTTTTGAAGGATGTAGACATGAAGAATACCAGAGTTGCCGTAGATGTGGGTGGGACGTTTACCGACGTCGTCATCATGGACGAAACAACGGGTGCGATCCGCATCGAAAAGACGTCATCGACACCGGATGACCCGATGGTTGCCATTCTCAACGGGATTGATCAGGGCGGCATCGACCTCAGCGAGGTGTCGATGTTTTCGCACGGGACAACCGTGGCAACAAACGCGCTGATCACACGTAATTTGGCGCGTTCTGCGATGATCTGCACCGAAGGGTTCCGCGATGTGGTCGAAATCCGCCGGGCCAACAAGGAGGATCTGTGGGATACCTACAAGGATGTGGCCAAACCCTACATCCCGCGTCGGGACCGTCTGACCGTCCGTGAATGCGTCGACGCGAACGGCACGGTTCTGGAAAAGCTGGACGAAAAAGAAGCGCTGCGCATCGCGCATGTTTTGAAGAAGCGCAAAGTCGCCTCTGTTGCTGTCTGCTTTATGAACTCTTACACCAATGGGGCCAATGAAGAGCGGATGCGAGACATTCTGCTGAGTGTGATGCCGGATGTGCCGGTGTCGATCTCTTCACAGGTCCTGCCGGAGATTTTTGAGCACGAGCGTTTCTCGACAACGATGGCAAACGCGGTCGTGTCGCCTTCGGTCGTTGATTATGTAGCGCGCCTTGAGGGTAAGCTGGCTGACGGCGGCTACGAACGCGATCTGCTGTTGCTGCACACGGGCGGCGGCGTGATGACCCCGGCCAGCGTTAAAGACTTTGCCGCGCGTCTGGCAGGATCGGGCATTGCCGCGGGCGCGATTGCCAGCCGCTTTATTGGCAACCTTTGCGGGTTTGAC
The DNA here is from genome assembly GCF_032922545.1 of Sulfitobacter sp. LC.270.F.C4. Classification (NCBI taxonomy): domain Bacteria; kingdom Pseudomonadati; phylum Pseudomonadota; class Alphaproteobacteria; order Rhodobacterales; family Roseobacteraceae; genus Sulfitobacter; species Sulfitobacter sp. LC.270.F.C4. Next base: position 128,798 of record NZ_CP136685.1, read on the forward strand.
AATTCTATCGGTTTTGACATGGGCGGGACCAGCACGGACGTATCCTTGGTGTATGAAGGCAAGTCGCGTGTCACCAAAGACTGGTATATCGAATATGGCTATCCGATCCGGTTCCCGTCGATCGAAGTGCTGACCATCGGTGCGGGCGGTGGGTCGCTGGCGTGGAAAGACGAAGGCGGGTCACTGCGCAACGGACCGCAATCTGCGGGCGCCTTCCCTGGGCCTGCCTGCTACAAGAACGGCAATGAAGTGGCCACAAACACGGACGCCAATGTTGTGCTGGGCCGCCTTGGCACATCGCTCGCGGGGGGCAAGATTACCCTTGATCCTGCCCTGGCCGAAGCGTCGGTCAGAGAGACTGTGGCCGAGCCTTTCGGAATGGAGCTGCACGAAGCCGCCGAAGCCGTGGTTGCGGTTGCAAACGCAAATATGGCCAATGCGGTGCGTTTGCTGTCGATTAGCCGAGGTTATGACCCACGGGACTTCGCGCTTGTGGCGTTTGGCGGAGCCGGGGCGTTGCATGGTGCGGCAATTGCCAAGGAGTTGTCGATCCCGACTGTCATTATCCCGCCCAATCCGGGTGTGACATCGGCTCTGGGTTGCCTGCTGGTCGATATCCAGCACGACTTCTCAGACAGCTTCATGGCTGCTGCGGCTGATACCAAGCCGGAGGATTTGGAGGCCGCCTTCGTGCGGCTGGAGGCCATGGCCGCTGATCGTTTGAAGCACGAAGGCGTAGCGCCCAAGGACATTGTCATGCAGCGCACGGTCGAGATGATGTATCAGGGCCAATGGCGTGCCTTGGCAGTATCTGCGCCGTCCAAGGTCACCGATATTGAGGCCTTGATCGACGGGTTCCACAGCGAACACCAGCGCGAATTCAACTTCCGCCGGGATGACGCACCGGTGTCGATCTTCCGTGTGGGGCTGACGGCGACGGGTATGGTTCCCAAGGCCGAGCTGCAAAAGCACGAGGTGAGGAAGAACAAGCCCAAGACCGACAAGACACGCGATGTCTGGTTTGACGGCAAGGCCCACACGGCGATGATTTTCGAGCGTGAAAACCTGACCGCCGGTGCGACCTTTGACGGCCCCGCCATTGTCGAGCAGTTCGATTCAACCACCGTAATTCCGCCGAACACGACTGCTGAAGTCGATCAATACATGAACATTCTCATCCGAGTGCAGGAGTAATACTATGAGTGATTCAAAAGCCCTAGATCCCGTCACGTTTGAAGTTCTCAAGAACTCCTTCATCACATCCGTTGACCAGATGGCCGAGCAGATGCTGCGCACCTGTTACTCCTTTGTGATCTACAACCGCGACTTTTCAAACGCGCTGCATGATGCCGAAGGCAATTCGGTTGCGCAGGGCAACGATGACATCGCGGTGCACGTCGGCACGCTGCACTTTACCTGCAAAGACGTCATTCGCGTCTTCAAGGGCGACATGATGCCCGGCGATGTCTACGCAATCAACGACCCTTACGCAGGTGGCACGCACTTCAGCGATGTCCGTCTGGTGCGGCCGATCTTTGATGAAGACGAGCTGATCGGGTTTTCGCAGTCAAACGGGCACTGGTCTGATCTGGGTGGCTCTGTGCCCGGTTCGTTTGATGTGACGGCGAAAGACATGTTCCGCGAGGCGGTTCGGATCACACCTGTCCGGCTATTCCGTGCCGGCGATTTTTGTTCCGACGTTGCCAACCTGATCGCAAACAACACACGCGACCCCGCGTCGATTATCGGTGACATCCACAGCCAGGCACAGGCCACGCAGGTGGCCGAACGTGAAATCCTGCGGCTGGTGCGAAAGTACGGGCGCGAGCAGGTCAAGCAGGGCATGAACGAGGTGCAGGACTACGTTGAACGCGCCGTGCGCCAGCGTATTGCGGCGCTGCCCGACGGCACATGGGAATCCGTCGACTACATCGACCGGGACCCGTCAGGTGGCGAGGGGATGATCCCGATCCACATCAAGATGACAATCAAGGGTGATCAGATTCACTACGATTTCGAAGGCAGCCACCCGACGATTGGTTCGATGTACAATTCCGCGCCGGGAGCCACATTCTCGGCTGTCGTCGCGGGGATGAAGACCTTCTTTCCTGACCTGCCGTTGAACTCCGGCTTCTATCGGATGCTCTCTGTCGCTGCGCCGGAAAATTCGGTGGTCAGTGCCCAGTGGCCCACGGCGGTCACCGGCTTCCTGATGCCGTTTGAAAAGATCATGAACTCGGTTTTCGAGATGTGGTCGGAGATCATGCCGGAGCGCGCCATCGCCTGTGCATTCAATCTTGAATACCTGTTGGCGGGGGGCACGGACAAGCGGCGCGAGGAGGACTTTACATTCATGTTCTACGAATGGCTCCCCGGCGGTTGGGGCGGACGGCGCGGCAAGGATGGCAGCGACGTCACCACCGCCTGTTTCGGAACCGGGCTCATGTCTCAACCCAACGAAGGCAACGAGCGGGTCAACCCGACCCGGACGCTTGAATTTCAGATCAAAAAAGACAGCGCAGGCCCGGGCAAATGGCGCGGTGGGACAGGGGTGCAGAAAACCTCCCTGCTTCTGGAAAGTGAAAAATCCGTAATGTCCTATGTCTGCGACCGCGAACGCGCCGTTGTCTGGGGTGTTGATGGCGGTTTGCCCTCCATGCCGCATGGTCTGACCATCAAACGCGCCGGCTCGGACACGCACGAATGGCTTGGGTCTGTCTTCTCTGGCTTCCCGATGTATTCGGGAGATGAGTTTGCGCGCCCGACCGCGGGGGGCGGCGGCTTTGGCGACCCGCTTGAACGAAAGACAGAGGCTGTTCTGACAGATGTGGTGGATGACTATGTCTCTATCAAACGAGCCGCGTTGGACTATGGCGTTGTGATCAAAGAGATTGATGCGGACTTGTGTGAATATGAGGTCGATGAGGCCGAGACCGAGAAACTGCGGGCGCATATTCGTGAAAACCGCGTGGCTTGGGCGCGCATTGATCCTGAAAAGGTTGCCGAGATGTATCGCAACGGCGAGATCGACGCGATGGACGCCGTGCGACGCTATGCGGTGATCCTGGATTGGGAAACCGGCGAGCCGCTGCCCAAGACGATCGAACAGTTCCGCGAGAGTTTCGAGCGGCGCAGCGTGGCACACTGGACCTAGTGAGCATCACCAGGACCCGCAGCCGCCATCGGTTGGCGGCTGTGGAGCACAACGGTCGGAACAGGAACGCGAAGGATAAGATTTTGTCATTGGAACTGGAATCAATCAGCGTTGCGTTTGGTGGCTTCAAGGCTCTGGATGACGTGACGATTTCGCTAAAGAAGGCGGAAATTGTCGGGTTGATCGGCCCCAACGGAGCAGGCAAAACCACCTGCGTCAACATCATCACAGGCTTTCAGGACCCCACGTCAGGCACGGTCATGCTGGATGGGCAGGACATCAACGCCAAAGCGCCCTATGACATTCGCCGCCGGGGTCTTGCGCGCACGTTCCAGGCCGGGCGCTTGTTTTCCGGGCTGGATGTACTGGACAATCTTGCAGTGACCGGGGTGGGCCTTGGCCATTCGCGGCGCGCCTCCGAAGACGAAGCGCTGCGCGTGTTGTCCTGGATGGGGGCCGGGCATCTTGCCGAACTGCCCGCAGCCGGGCTGCCCTATACGGACGAGCGCAGGGTCGGCATTGCGCGTGCGCTGATGTTTGCCCCCGATTACCTGCTGCTGGACGAACCCGCCGCAGGCATGTCCGAAACCGAAGCGGATGATCTGGCACAAATCATCAGGCGGATCGCGGATGAGCTGAACTGCGGTGTCCTGTTGATCGAGCATAACGTCGGGCTTGTCCTGTCATTGTCAAACCATGTCTATGTTCTGGACGCGGGCAAGATCATCGAAGAGGGCGACAAGACCGAGATCCTGGCCAGCCAGGCGGTACGCGAAGCCTATCTGGGCGCAGAGCATGCGCCAGAAAACATGGAGCACGCGTGATGTCAAAGCTGGGTGTTTTCGATGTCGCGGTTCGGTATGGCAAAGTGCCTGCACTGTCGGATGTTTCCTTTACTGTTCAAGAGGGTGAGAGGCTGTTCATCTCCGGGCCGAATGGGGCGGGCAAGTCCTCTCTGCTCAAGGCGATTTGCGGAGCCGTTGCCACGACCCATGGCCGCATTGAGGTGGACGGCGATGTGCTCAATGGCCGCTCGCCCGAAGCGATAGCGCGTTTGGGTCTGACCATGGTTCCGGAAGGCCGCGAGGTTTTCGGAACGCTGACAGTCGAGGAAAACCTGCGTGTGGGCACGGGCATCCGAAAGGACAAGGCGGCGATTGAAACGGATATCGACGGGATCTACCAGAGCTTTCCTATCCTGGGTGAGCGGCGGCATGCCAATGCCGGAGCACTGTCCGGCGGACAGCAACAGATGTTGGCGATCGGGCGCGGTTTGATGACCAATCCCAAACTGATGATGGTGGATGAACCTTCGCTTGGGTTGGCTCCGAATATTGTCGATCAGGTCTATGAAACGCTCGTCAATCTGCAGGCCGAACGCGGCTTGACCCTGATCATCGTTGAACAGAGCTCAGCCCGCGCGGCCCGGGTTGGCGGGCGCATGGTGTTGCTGCGCGGGGGTCATGTTGCCGGCGATGGCGATGCGGCAGGCTTTGCGGAAAGCGATCTGCTTAAGGAAGCCTACTTTGGGCAAAACCAGTCGGAGGATGCGACATGAACGCCGTTCCACAGCTGCTCTTTGATGCGCTGAGCCTTGGGGGCATCTATGCCATGGCCGCACTTGGGATTGCTCTGATCTTCGGGGTGATGAAACTGGTGAATTTCGCCCACGGCGAATACATCGCCTTTTGCGTTTTTGCATTGATTGTGCCCTCGACGGACGCAGTTGCCGTCATGTTCTTGGGCAAAGCGCCGGCGATTTTGCTGATCCCGCTGCTGCTGCTGATCGGCGCTGCAATCGCCGTCGCCTCCGAGTTCTTTGTCTTCAGGCACATGCGCAATGCCACGCCTGTGGCGATGATGATTTCATCTTTTGCCTTGGGGTTCGTGATCCAGAATACACTGCTGTTGGTCTACAGCAGCCGTCCCAAGGCAGTAAGCCTCTGGCCAGAGTTGAACCAGCCCGTCAGCATCGCAGGGGCCTCGATCCCTTTGCTACAGATCATCGTCATTTGCACCACTTTGCTCGTTGTTGTGACGCTTGCCTTGCTTTTGAAACGCACGCGGATCGGGCTGGAAATGCGCGCGGCGGCTGAGAATTTCACCATGGCGCGGCTTTTGGGTGTGCGGGCCAATGTGGTTATCACCGGCGCCTTTGCCCTGTCTGGCGCGCTGGCTGCCGCTGTGGCGCTGATCATGGTCACACAAACCGGTGTGGCAGACATTCGCATGGGCGGGCAGATCATGTTGGTTGCCTTCATTGCCACAGTGATCGGCGGTTTGGGCAGTTTGCCCGGTGCTGTAGCGGCGGGATTTTTGATTGGCGCTGCTTCGGTCATTTTGCAGGGGTTCCTCCCGCTCGAAGCACGGCCTTTCCGTGATGCGTTTCTTTATACGCTGGTCATTGTCAGCTTGCTGCTGCGCCCCGACGGATTGTTCGCTCCGAGATCTACGAAGCCGAGGGTTTAGCACATGGCACAAACACATAAACAAAAGCGCCTGAGTGCTTGGTCCACGCCAATCTTGCTGATCGCCATTCTGGTGGTGTTCACATTGCTGGTCACGCTTCTGGGTGACAAATCATTGGCGCGTATGGCGGCGCAAACCCTGATCCGCGTGACCTTTGTTGTCGGGCTTTGGATATTCGTTGGCAACTCCGGCCTCGTCAGTTTCGGACATGCCGGTTACATGGCGATCGGGGCCTATTGCTCTGCATGGCTGACCCTGAGGCCCCAGATGAAGGGGATGTTCCTACCTGATCTCTGGCCGTATCTGGCGACTGCTGAATGGCATGGTTTTCCGGCTGCTGTTGCTTCGGGCCTTCTGGCGGCTGTCATTGCACTGATTTCAGGTGCTGCGATCTTGCGGCTCTCCGGCATCGCCGCCTCTATCGCGACATTCGCATTTCTGGCAATTGTCTACACCGTTTATTCCAGCTGGGAAGGCGTCACGGGGGCCACGTCTTCTGTTGTCGGCCTGACACGATATGCCGATCAATGGGTTACTCTGGGGTGGGCCTCTGTCACAGTTCTGGCCGCTGCGTGGTATGCCAACTCCGCATCCGGACTGGCCTTGCGTGCCAGCCGCGAAGACGAAGTGGCCGCAGACGCCAGCGGTATCAACATGTATGGCCATCGGCTCATTTCTCTTGTGGTCTCTGCCTTCTTTGCGGGTGTCGCGGGTGCGCTCTTTGGCCATTCGCTTGGTGTTCTGAACCCCAACAGCTTCTACCTCGGCATTACCTTCATTACCCTTGCAATGCTTGTCGTGGGCGGCATTGGCAGCCTGACCGGCGCTGTCATGGGGGTCCTTGTTCTGTCCATCATCATCGAGGGGCTCGTGCGGATGGAGCGGGGCATGGAGATTGGCGAGACGACATTGGCTCTGCCAACGGGTGCTCAGGAAATCATCATCGGGATCATCATGATCCTGGTTCTCATTCTACGCCCTGCCGGTCTGACTGGCGGGCGTGAACTCCGGCTGCGGATCGGTGGCCGCTAACCGGAAAATCAAACACATCGAAACCTAAAGGGAGACGACTAATGAAACACTTCTTCACTGCAACAGCCCTCACGTTAGCGCTTGGCGCGCCCGCCATGGCCGATGACATAACAATCGGTTTTGCCATTGCAAAATCCGGTTGGCTCGAAGCCTATGACGCCCCTGCCGTCGCCGCGGCGCGCATCCGGATTGATGAGATCAATGCGGCCGGCGGTCTGCTTGGCAAGCAGATCAAATGGATCGAAGCCGATACCAAGAGCGATCAGGCACAGTCCGCAAGTGCCGGTCTGCAACTGGTCGATGAAGGCGCGGAAATGCTGATCGTGACCTGTGACTACGACTTTGGCGCACCTGCAGCCTTGGCGGCTGAGGCGGCGGGCCTGAACTCCTTCTTCCTCTGCGCAGAAGACATCAAGGCAGGTATCCAAGGGGTTGGCCCGAACAGTTTCTCCGCCTCTGTTCTGGCGGCTGTTCAAGGGGCGACGATGGCGGAATGGTCCGTTAAGGAGCGTTCAGCAAAAACCGGCTATGTGCTGCTTGATACGACAATCGAATACAACAAAGGTATCTGCACCGGATTCGACTGGATGTTCCCCAAAGCGGGTGGCGAGATTGTCGGTCGTGATACCTTCCTCAATGGCGATGCCTCCATCGCCAGCCAGATCACCCGGATCAAAGGCCTTGAGAGCGAACCAGACGTGATCATGCTGTGCTCCTACATTCCGGGGGCTGCGTCTGCTGTGCGCCAAATTCGGGCAGCGGGCATCAACTCGACCATCCTGAACGGCTCTGCGGTTGATGGCTCCTACTGGCTGGACGCCGCACCTGATTTGTCCAACTTCATTGTGCCGGTTCAAGGGTCTATCTACGGCGATGATACGCGTCCTGCCGTAAACGAACTCCGTGATGCGTTTGAGGCGGCTACAGGCGCTGGTCCGTCCAGCACATACGCGTATCCGGGTTATCTGCTGATTGATCTATGGGCCAAAGCGGTCGAACGGGCCGGAACTGTCGAAGCATCAGCCGTAACAGCCGAACTTGAGAAGATGGATGGCGAACCAACAGTCTTTGGTCCGCGCAGCTTCTCTGATCAGATCCACCACCAGAACTCTGCTGAAATGCAGATTGTCGAGATTACAGATGGCAAACCAGGTGTCATCGGCAGCTTTACAATCAGCGAACCTGTGCCGCTGGACGTGCTGCTGAAGTAAGCCGGCTCTGGATGCAAAACAATGCGGGTGTTCCATGTTTGGAGCACCCTTTTTCATATGCTTCTGGTGGCCAGAATGATTTGCACCCTAGGCTCGACATCGCAAATCAACGAAGAGAGACAACAGAGACGAGACAGTTATGCAGTGGAGGTGCTGCACCAAGGTGTCGCAACGTTCTCCCAATGCCAGATTTGGGCTGCCGTTTTTGAGGCAATTCCGCCTTCCCCAGACTGCAGACTTTAGCTCTACTGAAGAAAACCGTGCGCTCTGGGCTCTTGTTCCTGTTTCGCTGCATTGTGCACGAAGGTCCGGTTTCAGTTTTGGGTGAGTTAATTACGCCCTTGCTGACTACCGCGCGAGGCTAGGCCAGCCTGTTTGCCCTAAAGGCCGAATGCAGATGGCCCTTTAACCGCTTGCTCGGTTCGCAGAAGATAACTACGATTCAACACAGCCGGAGGATTGGTCCACTGGCTTTTGGTTTCAAGTCCAGTTTCAACAACAAATGGAGGATTATCGCTATGGATAATCGGTTCGCTTACATGCGCAAATACCTTGGGTTTTCCCAAAAGGATGCATCCAACATTTTTTCCACTCGGCTCGATACGATCAAGAAATGGGACAGCGGCAAACTGCTAGTGCCGGGTCCGGTTTTGGAAGAACTTTATGATTATATACGGTTCACAAATGATATGGTTGTCGAGTTTTGCGACGAGCGCCAAGCGGAAGATGAAGACGAGGGGATCGACGAAATCTACCTGCGCACCTTCACAGTTGAAGGTCTTGCCGAGCAAGGCTTGCCGCCCTCCCTTGGTTGGCAAGATCAAGTCATTGGTGCAATTATCGGTCGTCTTGCTTCCATCCACGTCTACGGCGCGGATACGCTGCCAGAGCATCATGACCCCGACTATCATTGGTATGAGTATTGGGGCCTTGAGCCAGTAAAGAAGCCAACAGAATTTTTCACCATCCAGGACGAAGCATTGTTCGCGAATGAACTTGCAAAAGCTGTTGAAGGTAACTTTTGGCAAGTGGATTTTGACCCAGACGAAAACTACTATTTGATTGGATTCCGAACAAAGTCAGTGTCCAAAGTTACACGCCATATTTGGATCAGAGCTGTTCGCGCTGGTCGAGGTTCGGAACTTGTAGAACGTTTCGCTGGTGAACCACTACGATATTGCGATTCATTTGGCGAAGGTGCCCCATACATCGAAGGACCAAACAAGGCCAAAATCCCTGTCGGTTTTGCGTCCGGCCATGACGATGACACCGTTGATCCGCATACATTAGCGGAGACACTTTTTGCGGCCCTCGCAACATCCTACCCAACCAAAGGCGCTATGCGTGAAGCGTGCCGCGACCGATATGCGGCATTGGTCGGTGCTGACGAGGGCTACACAGCCGATTTTATGAACGATTGGGACGTGAAAGACACTCGCTTTGTTTCTCACAACTTTATCGCAGCCCTGTTTTTTGAAACCCAAAAACAGACCGGCTTGACGTTGCACCCCGAAGCTATGGTTGAACTATGCTCGATACTCGCCAAGTCGGAACCGTCGATACGCAGCATGGATCACGAAGTTGTTGTGATCGACATGGGCGAAATGGTGTTCACCATCACGCTTGATCTACGCGACGTTCTTTCCCAATCGGGTGATGGCAGAGACTTTCACACCGAAGCAAGCAAAGCCCTTGATGTTATCCAAGCGTCAATCGGAAACGATGGTCTGACCCGTATAGAGCCGTTCAGCACAATCGAAATCGAATTTACTTCGGACGACGCAGAAGGATAGGACACCTACCTTTATCTTCCCCGAAATAATCCTCGGGGGAGCGCCACTGGCGCGGGGGCAGATAGCCCCCTTCGTAGCTTGTCTTAGGGACCGGTGTTGGTACAATAAAGCATTATTGACCGATTGAGAGTGGATTGAATCTTGCCGTTGAACCCACCAGAAACACCCAATGTATTAACAGAGGTCGCATTGAAACAGCGCCTTGAGACGGGTTCGAAACTCATCATTACATGCAACGTATCGCCAACGCGCAAAGCATCATCATGGTTTGGAGTTTGGACGATGCACGCAGAACATGCCGATGGGACTACGCAAATGTTGGTCACGGCGCGCTCTAGGATGGCAGGTGAAATTTCCATTCGTGAGTTCAAAACCGTGACGGGAATCGTGTCTTTTCTGACCGACTGCGGTTTCACCAAAATTTCCTTCCCCGTGATTGAGGGCGACACCGTGAGACTACCGCTGGATACTTAAATCTAAGCATACCCAGCAGTAAGTTTGGTTGCCAATGCCCCGCCCTGTTGGGCGGGCAGCGCGTTACCCACAATCCCGACGCTTCGATGTTCAGTGTCTTCGTTTACTCCGCCGCGCGACCAAGAACTTCTTCGGCCCATTGGTTCAGGCTTTTGCCAGACAGCTCCGCCGCGAGTGCCGCCTTGCGGTGTACCTCGGGATCGACGCGAAACATGACTTGACCCGAGAATGCTTTTTGCGGCTCCTTGCCGACCTTTGCGCAAGTCTCAACGTAGTCTTCAACCGCTTCATGAAAGGCATCCCGCAACGCTTCAACCGTGTCAGCATGAAATCCGACACCATCGCTGATACCGGCAAGGCGGCCAGTGAAAATGCCATCTTCATCATCATACTCGATGCGGGCTGAGTAGCCTTTGTAGGTCATGGTATTGGTCATGGCGTTACTCCGATCCGTTCCAAGAATGCGCGGGCGGCGCGCACCTGATAGCGTTTGGCTTCCTTGGCGGGATGCGGACGATGAAACGTCTCGACCTCGCCGTCCTTTTCGAACCGCACTCGTGAACCGCGTCCTTCGATGACCTGCGCACCAGCTGCGACAAGTAATCTCTCAACAGCGGACCATTCGACTGTTCCCGACACTGGGTCGGCAAAGACAACGGCCAGAGTCTTGCGGTGTTTGCTATTCATGGGTCTATATAGGTCATGCTTGCATATATTGCAAGCAAGTTGCTCACTAGGGTGTGTGCCGGTTTCTCATGATGCGCCGCACCAAACGTCAAAACAACAAAATCTGTAGTATACTCCGTCGCACTATCAGCCAAAATCAAGCCATTGATCTCGCATGGATTTACGAGATCGCGTTGGTGCAAATTTAAGAAAACTAAGGCGGCTTCAATCCCTTAGCCAAGAAGCCCTGTCACTTAAGGCAGGACTTGAACGAGGCTATGTTGGCCGACTGGAACGTTCACAATATTATACCTCAATGGCGACCGTGCAAAAGCTTGCTTTTGCTCTCGAAGTTGACCCCATCGAGTTAATCGAGCCAGTTCTGATAACCCGCGGTAAAAAGTCAGGAACCGCCGATCATGAAACCTCAGATGATCAAAAGGTGTCTGGAGGCTCACAGCTGCTTGCTGTGCCGTTTCAAGAGGGATTTGAGAAGCGGCAAGACGATCTTACCCTCGTATTGATCGACTATAGATGGAACGACGGATCAACTGTTCGCCGCTGGCTTGTCGATCCGAAGAAGGTCAAACAATCGGCCATTGTCGTGAAACCTTGCATACTGCTTTGACAAAGGCAGATACCTGCTCAGTAGGAAAACCAGTCTGAATGACCCATATTGCCTCCGTAGTCGCCATATTCGACCATGATATCGCGCGAGTAGAAGTTTCCAAAACCACGCCCAACGGGCAACAAAATAGTTTGCCCGCTTTCGGAGACAAATGAGCTCGGCCAACGCGTGTGCGAGCCGTAGACACGTGCGATATATCGGCAGGTTCGGTTTTCACGGTGTCAATCGGCAAGCAATCATAACCCCTTATCGGCATCCAATAGTGACCCCCCTTTGGGCGCTCGGTAGCTGGCCCGATGCGGTGTAGCCTTTATACAGCGCAGCCGTATCGGGCCAGCGGGGTTTAGGTCATTCGCGGGTCTTGAAGCGCCAGCTCTCGTTGCCGGTTTCGACGATGTCGCAGTGGTGGGTAAGGCGATCGAGTAGTGCTGTCGTCATCTTGGCGTCACCGAAGACCGATGGCCATTCACCGAAGTCGAGGTTGGTCGTTACGATGATGGACGTGCGCTCGTAGAGGCGACTGACGAGGTGGAACAGCAGCTGACCGCCGGTCTGGGCGAATGGGAGATAGCCGAGCTCGTCGAGGATCAGGAAGTCGAGGCGGCACAAGAGATCCGCAGTGCGCCCCTGGCGATCAGCGCGGGCTTCTGCGTCGAGTTTGTTCACAAGGTCGACGATGTTGAAGAAGCGGCCGCGCTTACCACGGCGGATGCAGGCCCTGGCGATGCTCACGGCAAGATGGGATTTGCCGGTCCCGGTGCCGCCGATCAGCACTACGTTGCGTTGATGCTCAAGGAACTCTCCGGAGGCCAGATCGCGCACCAGCGTCTCGTTGACCGGCGTGTTCTCGAAGCTGAACTCATCGACCTCCTTGGCCAGTGGTAGTTTAGCAATCCTCATCTGGTATCTGATCGAACGCGCCTGCTTTTCGCTGATCTCGGCGTGCAGGAGGTCGCCGACGATCTGTTGCGGTTCGTGCTGACGCTTCACTGCTGTCGTGATGATCTCATCGTAGGCGGCCTTCATGCCGTAGAGCTTCAGCTGGCTCATCGCGTCCAGCACTTGTGATCTTTCCATGGTTGGGTCTCCTGAGGCTGTCGTAACGTTGGCAATCGGCCACGGGCTGGCAAGTCAGCCGCAACGCGTCCGGCGTATCGATGGTCAACGGCGGCGGCGGCTCACGATGTCGGGCCAAGAGGTTAATGATGACGGAGGCGGCGTGAGCCCCTTCATTCAGGGCTTCGGCACAAGCGGCATCCACCGCATCCAGCCCGTCGGTTGGGATCATGCTCAGGATCTGAACCATCTGGCGGTCGCCGTTCGGCACCTTACCAAGCTTGCGCTGCACACGCCTGATTGCTGGCGGCAGCTCCCAGTCCTTGAAGGGCGCACCATTCCTGAGCGCGCCCGGTTTTCGAGCCAGGACAGGGATGTAATGCAGCGGATTGTAAATCGCCTTGTCGCGGCCGAAGGCTCGGTCGTGCTGCCCCACAATCTTACCGTCCTGCCAGAACTCAACTCGCTCGGCATAAGCACGGATCTCAACTGGGCGACCGACGGCTCGACCATCCACCGAGTAGCGGTTCTTATCGAACCGAACGAGGCAGGTTTTGGACACCGAGGCAGGCAGGGCGTGGAAGCCATTGAAGGGGCCGACATACGGCACCAAGCTGGCTCGTTCTTGCTCGAACACCTCCCAAGTTGTTCGATCCCGGAGCTCGGGGTGCGGGTTGGACTGAGCCCAGGCAACGCACCGGTCTTCAAGCCAAGCGTTCAGTTCGGCATAGCTTTTAAACTTCGGTCGCGGCACGAAGAACCGCCGCCGGACGACGCCGACCTGGTTCTCGACCTGTCCCTTCTCCCAGCCCGAGGCGGGGGTGCAGGCGACCGGATCGACCAGGTAATGTCCGCACATCTGCTGGAACCGGCGATTATAGGCGCGGTCGCGACCGACAAAGATCGTATCCACCGCCGTCTTCATGTTGTCGTAAATCCCCCGAGCACAGGCTCCGCCGAAGAAGGCAAAAGCTTTGTCGTGGGCGTCAAAGACCATCTCCTGTGACTCGCGCGGGTAGGCTCGCACGAACAGCATTCGGCTATGGCAAAGGCGGACGTGCGCCACCTTCACTGTCGTCGTCGCGCCATCGATCACCACGATCTCATGGCTCCAATCAAACTGATAGGCCTCACCGGGATCGAAGGTCAGCGGCACATAGGCAGCGGCCGATGCCGCCTGTTCGTCCTTGGACCATGAGGCCGCGTAGCGCCGGACAGCATCGTAGCCGCCGTCATATCCGAGGGCTCTGAGTTCTTCGAAGACCCTAATCCGGGTCAGCCTCTCACGCTTGGGCTTTCGCGCGTTCACTGACAGCATCTCGTCGAGCTTGTCTTTCCAGGGCCCAATCTTCGGCTGTGGCTGGACCGTCCGCTCGTAGGTGAGCTCCGTCACACCGGATCGGATCACCTTGCGCACCGTGTTCCGCGATACCCGCAATTCCCGGCAAATCTGCTTAATCGGCTTCTTGTCCTGAAAATACGCCCGCCGGATCTTCGCAATCGTCTCCACAACCAACATCCCAAACTGTGCTCCCCGATAGCCTCGGGGGCATTATCCACATCGGTGTAAGGGGGTCATTTTTGGACGCCGATCACCCCTCTACGGGGTCAAAATTGCATGCTTGTTCACATCACGGTCACAAGACCGAATACTCCAGTCCCACTGCCTTGGATCGTCACGCGGCGTGTAAGAGCGGCCTGTGAACCAGATCACATGTGTGCGGTTGAGCCATTCGTATTCTGGAAGGTCCGTATCAACCTCGCCCTCACCGCCGGGGCCACCCAATTCAATCGGTACTGCGGCGAAGGTGCAAATCCCGAACGGAGGCCTACTCGGCCACGGCGTGATGCGGCGGATCATTGTGCGATAGGCCCGCGCGCAGACCGCGCTCGGAGGAAATCCACCCGCCATACAGAGCATAATCGCGCAATCTATATCGTAGGCCTGCGCCTTTTTAGGTGCGCCAAATGTCATCAAAACACCAAAGATTGCTGACAAAATAAGCCGTTTCATCGGAGACTCCTTTGTTTGGTTTCGTCCTATGGTTTAGCATTTTGTTAAATTCTGCAATATATCATATTGACTCAATGTGTCTTTCCGCTTGTACTAGGTCGGACTAGAAGGGCTCTCAGGGGGAGAGTCCAAATGCCGATAGCGCGCAATCAAATCTTGATCACACTCGATGGGGTCAAAGACCTTCAAAAGAGGGAAGTTGCGTTCCGCTGCCGGTATGAACTCGTGGGGTTCACGGACGATGGCAAGCCGCGCTACCAGTGCATCTACCTGCGTGAGGGCGAACCCGAAGCCATTCTTGTGTCCACGCGGATCACGCCTCTCGGGCCAGAAGCGCGATACTTCAATATCTGGCCGGGGCTTTTCAAACACCATCTCGAGTTTGGCGACGGGCGCGATTTGCGCTTTGGTGCTGACTACAACATTACCCTCGAGGGCAACGGCTGACGTTCTAGCCTTTCGCGCTGACGGAACGGCTACGGCGTCTGGGTGGACGTTTCACAGAACACGCCCGAGCTGGGCCACGTCCGACGATGCTGTGGAAGCGCAACCTGTTGCCGTTGCACCAATTGCGCCTGCGGCGGGAGCCTCTGCCCAAGTTCTCTCACTCATTCGTCAGACGGCCAGCCGGCACCAAAACAACAGGGCCATCGCGCAAGCAGGCCTTTCGACGCGAGACTGGCACGTTCTGTTTCAAGCGATGATTGAAGCGGAGAGCAGTTACAATCCGACTGCCATCAGCCCCAAGGGTGCCTATGGCTTAGGGCAATTGATGCCTGCTACGGCACGCGAGCTTGGTGTGGATCCCCGCGATATCTCTCAGAACCTCGACGGCGCAGCACGCTACCTGCTAACCCAACTGGCAGAATTCCGAAGCGTCGAACTTGCCTTAGCCGCCTATAACGCTGGGCCCCATCGCGTTGAGCAATACTCAGGCGTACCGCCGTTTTCTGAAACACGCGCCTACATTGCACGCATCCACGACATTCGTGAACGGCTGTCCGGTGGAACGTCGCAGCCAGCACCAATCCGCGTCGCCAATACAGCACCCACACGCGCTCCCGTCATTATTGAACTGAACTGATCAAGGACATTTTCATGCCAAGACACCACTCACGATACTTGCCACTCATGGTCGCAACCTTAGCGCTCCTTGCCTCCCCTGCCTTCGCGCAAGACTTGTCGCCCATTCAAACAATGTTGGAGACGGTCGAAGCCGCACTCACAGGACCAATTGGCATTGCCGTGGCTACTCTAGCGGTCATTGGCACAGGCTTCATGTGCATGATGGGGCGGCTGAACTGGGGATGGTTCGCCTCCGTGATCATCGGGATCGTGTTGATTTTCTCGGCGGGCACCATCGTCGACGGCTTCACCTAAGAGCAGGCAGAGCAGATGGCAGAACGTTCCCCACTTTTCCTCGGCCTCGCACGCCCACCCAAGTATCTGGGTCTCCCTGTCGGATATCTGGTGGTCTTGGCCATGGGGGTCGTTCTGCCATTTATCTGGACGAAATCTCTGATCTTTTTCCTGATCGGGATCATTGCCTATCCAGTCCTTTGGTTCGTTGCGGACAAAGAGCCTCATTTCTTTGAAGTGCTGCGCATCTCCTTTGGCACCGTGCGCCCGACCAAAAACCGCGCACATCATGGGGGTGACAGCTTTGGCGCTTGATGGTGGAACTTTGAGCGGCATCGGCCCTGCGGTGCGTGAAGCTGGGGGAACAGGATTTGCCCGTGAAAGCTACCTTGCGGAGCACCTGCCCTATTTTGCTTTGGCAACGGACGATGTGATGGTGCTGCGCGAAGGCGATCTTCTGGCAACCCTACGCCTTGATGGTCTGAACCCGATGACTACCGAGGACGATCGCCTTGATGCGCTCAAGCGCGCGGTTGCCGCAATCGTGGCCCAAACCGGGAATACGTTCGGTTTTTACATCCACCGCGTCTCTGTTCCACAAAACTTAGACCTTAAGCCCGTCGAGGGTGATACCTTCGCGTCCCAAGTCGATGCCCGTTGGGCAGCTCACATCAAAGGCCTGCGACCTTCCAAGCGGCAGATGTATCTCAGCGTCATTCGCCGCCCCAATCTCGCAGCCCGCATCCCATTTTTGCGCGCACTCGCCCGCAAAGCTTGGGTCAAAGACCGCGCAGCGCGTGTTCAAGAGCTCAACGAGGTTATGGGCTTCTTTGCGGTGGCCCTCTCTTCGGCAAACCCTGTTCGCTTAACAAAGACGGGCGGTGAATGGCTCGGGTATCTGAACACGCTCAACGCAGGCAGCTTTTCACCCATCGCATTTGGTCAAAGCCCCCTGCCCCTGTCTCATACCATCAGTGATTGCCGCGCGACGTTCGATGGAGATGTGGCGACGATTACATGTGCCACAACAGGTGCCGTCAAATATGGCGCGCTCTTTAGCATCAAATCCTATCCCGCACTGACAGACGTGACGCTTCTCGATGCGTTAGATCTGCCTCTCGATATCGTACTGACCAATTCATTCAGTCCAATCCCGAACAACATCATGGCCGAGCGCATCCAGCGCATCATCAGACAGATGCATGCGTCAGATGATGCCGCCGTGTCATTGCGCGACCAATTGGCCTTGGCTGCAGACGATCAAGAGGCGGGACGCATCGCCTTTGGCGACCATCACCTTTCCATCGCCGTCTATGCGCCTGACCGCGACACACTTGAACGCGCCGCCGCACAGATCAAACGGGTCGGCCAAGAAATCATGGCTGTGATCGTGCGCGAAAACATGGCGCTGAAAGCCACCTATTTTGCACAGAGCCCGGGCAACTTTGGCTATCGCGCCCGAAAGACACCAATCTCATCGACCAATTTTTCTGATTTTGCAGCCCTTCACGGCAGTGTTGAAGGGCGTAGCAATGACGAGAGCCCGTGGGGTCAGAGCATTGCGGTTCTGCCAACAGTGGGTACATCAGGCTACCGTTTCAACTTCCACGAAGCGGGTTCTGCAAGCAAAGAACCTACTGTGGGCCACACACTGGTTTTAGGGCGCACGGGAACTGGCAAAACATTGACGACTGCCTTCCTCACCGCGCAAGCGCAACGGATCGGCGCACGCCTGTTCTTCTTTGACAAAGATCGCGGCTTGGAAATGGCAGTCCGAGCTTTGGGTGGCCGTTACAATGAAATCCGCGCAGGCGTGCCCACAGGCCTCAACCCGCTCGCCTCTGAAATCGATGAACGCGGACGCGCTTGGTTATCCGATTGGTTGGCCACCTTGCTGACGCGCAGCGGTGCCTTATCCGGAGAACAATCGCGCCACATCCAGGGTGCGGTAACACAGAATGCAGATGCTGGCGCAGCCTTACAGCGCTTTGCCAGCTTTGAAACCTTGTTCCAGTCCTTGGATGATGATGGCGAGCTGCAGTCCCGCGTCGCAGAATGGGCCCCCGGCGGTCGGTTTGGCTGGGTATTTGATGAACCCGACCGTGGGCAGCGCCTCGATCTCTCTGGCGACATCGTCGGGTTTGATATGACTGAGATCCTCGACATGACAACGGAGCGCATGGCTGTGCTTTCATACATTTTCCGCCAGATTGAACGCGTAGTTGAAGACCGTCGACCCACCATCATCGTCTTGGACGAGGCGTGGAAACTACTGGATGATCCTTATTTCGGCGCACGGTTGGAAAACTGGCTCGTGACCCTGCGCAAGATGAACTGCGTCGTGATCATGATGACGCAGTACCCCAGCCAGTTGCGCGACAGCCGCGTTGGCAAAACCATTGTTGAAACCGTCCCGACGCAGATCCTGTTTCCCAACGACCGCGCCACGGTGGCCGATTACGATTTTCTGCGCGTGAACTCCAAGGAAGCTGCTTTGCTCGTCCAACCCACCATTGGCCAACGCATCGCGCTGGTGCGCTCCGCGGGTGACAGCGTCTTTGTCGATGCTGACCTCTCTGCCCTTGGCGACTTGCTGCCAATCTTGGGCGGCGGTGCCACAGGTGAGGCCCGCGTGCCAGCCGACTGGCGTTCAAACCCAGATTTTTGGAGACCACAATGAGATATTCCCAAACCATTCTTGTGCTTTCGGCTGCGCTGTTGCTATCGGCCTGCGCGCAATACACCGAGAAAACGTCCCCATGCTTTAACCGAAGCGGTGACCCGGTGGTGACACGCGCAACGCTATCCTTCGCGGCCACGGCACCAGTTTCGGTAGTGCCCCACCCCGTGGTGTAGGAGGCCGCGCGCGAAGCCATTGGCTTAGCGCAGCGCGCGGCCGGGCTGGCGGCCACCGCGTTTCTTCGTAGTCTGAGGTTGCTCAAAGACCGACGACAACGAAGGAGAACACGATGACCAACCCCATAATCGACCTTCCGGGGGTGATCGCCAAGAGCGATGACGCAGATTTTCTGCGCGAGCTGATCCAGGACGCCGCGCAGCGGCTTATGGACATCGAAGTGGCCGCTGTCTGCGGCGCCGCGCATGGCGAGCGCAGCCCGGACCGCGAGAACCAGCGTAACGGCTATCGGCCGCGACAGTGGGATACCCGGGCGGGAACCATCGGCCTGAACATCCCGAAGCTACGTAAAGGCAGTTACTTCCCGACCTTCCTCGAGCCACGCAGGACCGCCGAGAAGGCGCTGATGGCGGTGATCCAGGAGGCCTATATCCAAGGCGTCTCCACCCGCGCGGTGGATGACCTGGTGCGCGCCATGGGGCTGTCCGGCACTTCGAAGAGCCAGGTGTCACGGCTATGCGAGGAGATCGACGAGCGGGTGCAAGCGTTCCTGAACCGCCCCCTCGAGGGCGATTGGCCCTTCCTCTGGCTGGACGCTACCTACGTAAAGCTGCGCGAGGGCGGGCGGATCGTATCCATGGCGGTGATAGTGGCGGTGGCGGTCAACACTGACGGGCGGCGCGAGATCTTGGGAATCACCGTCCTGCCATCCGAGGCCGAGACCTTCTGGGCCGATTTCCTGCGCTCGCTGACCCGGCGCGGACTGCGCGGCATCCGGATGGTCATCAGCGATGCACATGAAGGCCTCAAGGCCGCGGCGCGCAAGGTCCTGGGTGCTGGATGGCAGCGCTGCCGAGTGCATTTCCAGCGCAACCTGCTGGCCCGGGTGAGCAAGACCAACAAACCGGTGGTCAGCGCCGTGGTGAAGACCGTCTTCGCCGAAAAGGACCGCAATCAGGCTCATCTGCGCTGGCGCGAGGTCGCCGACAACCTGCGTGACCGGTACCGCGATGTAGCCGAGCTAATGGACGAGGCCGAGCACGATGTGCTGGCCTACATGGCGTTCGACGAGAGCCTGCGCTCGAAGTTGCACAGCACCAACCCCTTGGAGCGCGTTAACAAGGAAATCAAGCGGCGCACCAACGTCGTCGGCATCTTCCCCAATCGAGAGGCCGTCATTCGGCTCGTCGGGGCGCTCATGCTGGAGCAAAATGATGAGTGGGCCGTCTCTCGCCGCTACATGCCGGTAGAAAAGCTAACCGCCGTGTGCAACCATGATGAGGAGACGGCAATGATCGCCGCTCAGTGAACGAGCGACACCAGCTATGAAGAAGCAGGTGGATGCCAGTTCCTACACCACATCCCGGGACACTACCCCAGTTTCAGCTGCGAGCGGCAAAGATTGTACTTTCGAAGCCCTGCCGCGCCCAGAATGATCCGCCCCGTCATCATATCTGCTGGGCTTTGGCTTTGCCTGCATGCAACCTCGGGCTTCGCCCAAGGTGTACCAACGCAAGACAACGCCGCAATCGGGCAAACCATTGCGCGTGTGACCGCATTGGTTCAGGATTTGGGAACCCAAGGTGACAAAGAAGCCGAGCGTTCTTCCATCGCCGAGGTGCAGGCAGATCAGCTGCGCACGCTCGAGGCAATTTCTGCCGCTATGACGGGTCCGGGCTTTGATATCAGCGCCCTTGAAGGCAACGCTGATTTTGGGGTCGCTTCCGTCTATCCCAACACCGATACAAGTCCGATGAACAGCCGCCTCTTTGGCGAGGGCCGCGAAACCGTCGAAATGATGATTGTGCGCGTTGCAGGCGAATATGCTGGCGCACCAGGCGTCGCACGGGCTGGTCTTTCCGCCACGCAATGGCGCTGCTTGTTTCAGGCACTGATCAAACAGGAAAGCCGCTTCAATATCACCGCCGAAAGCCATGTTGGCGCTTACGGACTGACACAGCTCATGCCCGGCACCGCATCGGACATGGGCGTCAATCGCTACGATCCTATGGACAACCTGCGTGGTGGCGCGCGCTACATCACGACCCAGCTGAACCGCTTTGGCAACATCCCCCATGCGCTCGCAGCCTATAACGCAGGCCCCGGACGCGTGATCGAGTATGGCGGCGTGCCGCCTTTTACCGAGACCCAAGGCTATGTGCGCAATATCTCCAAATTCTACAACGAATACCTTGCCGTTGTCGGTGGTGCGGAGGCGCTTGGCACATTGTCATCCTCAGATTTCGCCCTCGCTGAATACGCCAACATCTCGGATGCAGGCGTCTATTATGCGGCAAGCAGCCACGCCACGACGATGCAGGTCATCAACCGCCTGCGCGCGATCATTCTGCAAATCGACGCCCAACCAAATGCGAAAGCCGCGTGGGAACTCAACACCTACGCCAAAGCTGAAATCGCCCGCATCCTAAATCTGCGCGTCAGGCTGATGGCAGCCAATCAACAACGCGAAGCGACCCATGCCCAACATCTGGTCGCGGACCGCCTATCCGAGCGTGAATTCATGCAAATGGGAGTGCCAAATTGAAACAGCTTCTTCTTTCGGTCGCGGCGATAACCGCCCTTGGCCTTTCGACGCCAGCGCGCGCACAAGGCGTGCCAACGTTTGACGGCTCACAGCTTGGCCAGTTGGTCGCGCAGCTTGAGCACATGGCCGAAGACCTGAATGTTCAGCTGCAACAGCTGGCCACCATGCGGTTGGAGCTCGAGACCCAGCTTTCCCAGCTTCTTAACTTGGACGCCCAGTTGGCATCTCTTATCGAAGGCAGCGGGCTGAGCGGTCTCTTTGCATCGGTTGAAGAATTCCGCGCCTTGCGGGGCAAACTTGTTGGCCCGTTAAATACAGCGCGCTCACTGGCGAGCGGAGATTTCCTGAGTGGCTTTAATCCAGGCGCGGAACTGGAAGCATCAGTAGAGCGTGTGCTCTCCGGCAGTGGGTTCACGCCTGAGACGCTCAGCACTCTTTCGTCATCGCCACAACCTGCTGACAACCGCATTGCGACGTCCGCAGGCGCCAGCGCTATGTTGTCGGTAGCCGCGCAAGAAAGCCATGCAGAAGCAGGCCAAAGTCTGGAACGCCTTGAAACAATGGTTGGCTTGATCGACGATCAAGACGGCTTGAAAGCGGCCGTTGATTTGAACACGCGGGTCACTATCGAACTCGGGATTATCCTGACGCAAATCTGGCGCTTGGAAGCGGCACAAGGTGTTAGCGCAGGACAGCTCGGTGTGGTTGATGCGGCGACACTGGCCGATGAGCGCCGGTTCAGATCAATGGCGGTGGATCCGTGATGATGCGCCTCCCGCGTTCAATTCGGTCTACAGTTGCAGCGCTGCTTATCGCGCTGCCTGTCTCCGCTTTTGCTGAAACACCTGATTCAACATCCGGTGGGCCAAAGCCATTCAGTTCGATGGCTATTACCCCTGATGCTGGGGAGGCCTGCCGCATTCCGCGTCCTCCGGTAGATCTTGCGGAGACGGCTTATCTACGCAACGGATACCGCGCAATATTGCGTATTCTCGTTGCCGAACGGCAGTTGGAAACCGAAACCTGTGATTGCCTCTTGGGAGAATTCACATGGGACATTGCTCTCGCAGAGCTGCCGCGCTTTCGAACGTCCGACAATCCGCGCCTGCCGTTCAAAGTCCTCGACCTCTATGCCATGGCCGATGCGCTCGAGGCTGAGCACGCCGAGGGTTGTGCCGAATAGATGGGGATTATCAGCGATATCCTCGACCAGGTCGATGCAGCTGTAGACAGCGTCGCACAAGATGGCTTCATCTCGTCGGCTGCAGCAGTGGGCAATGTCATCACAGCAGGTGCTGTCCTGTTGTTGATACTGCTGGGCATCAATGTTGTGATGCAACTCAAGCCCATGACCTTTGGCAGCGCATTTGCATTTGGGATCAAAATCTCGCTGGTCGCCATTTTCGCCCAGAGTTGGGATAATTTTAGCGTTATCTACGGCATTGTAACGCAAGTACCGGACTCAGTCGGCGCATCCATTCTCGCTCTCACGGGATCTGGCGATGAGGCCGGCGTATACGAAAGTCTCGACAACATGGTGGCCCGGATCACGGCCTACGGCGACACGATCGGCGATCAAGCCGGCTGGGTCTTTGGGGCTGTGCTTGGCGCAATTTTCTTCGTTCTTTCCGCACTCTTCGCAGCCGTTACTGCTGGGATCATTGCATTCGCCAAAATCGTCTTTGCGCTGATGATCGTGATTGCCCCATTCATGATCATCACATCGCTGTTCAAGCCAACCCAGTCTCTCTTTGAGGCCTGGAGCCGTGCAACTATCGGCTACGCCTTGATGCCCGTCGCCGCTGCAGGTGCTGCTGGCATTATCGTTGCGATCGCAGAAGCCATTGGCGATGCGTCCGCCGATCCCGTCGATGTCGAAACCGTCAGTCTCATCTTGCCATTCTTGGTCATTCTGCTCCTCAGCGCCGGGATTATGGCATCCGTCCCTTACATCGCCTCCAACCTAACCGGCGTGATGGGCATCGCCTCCAACGCTGTCGGCCTGACGGGGCTGGCACGTCGCGGCATCGTCAACACGAGCGATTATGGCACGGGCAGTGCCACGCGCCTCGCAACAGGCAAATCACCGCAAGAGCTCCAGCAAGCGGTGAACAGCGGCGTTGTCAAAACCGGCGAAGCGATCCGCAGAACACCAGCCTCAGCCCTGAACACCGTCAAATCCTTCCGCGCCTCATGATGAAAGACCAACACCAAAAATGAAAAGCCAAACAAGCCAAGATCAAAGTGACGCTTTTGCAGTGGATTTTATTTACGGCCCGCGAAGACGCGAACGCTTTGCCTATTTTGTGGCCGCCGCTGGCGTTCTGGTCGGGCTGGCAGGAATTGTCGCTGGAGCGAGTGTGTTTCCACTCAAGTCGATCGAGACATTCGTTGTCGTCGTGGACAAGGAAACCGGCCAAATGGACCGAGTGGCTGCAGTCCAAGCACTGTCCCTGTCCGAGAGCGATGCCATTATTCAGGCCAACCTTGTGGCTTATGTGGATGACCGAGAAACCTATGACCTGACCGACGGCGAACAACGGATCAATTCCGTTCTTGAACGATCCGACGGAGATGCCGCACGCACCCTGCGCGACCTTTGGACCTCGTCCAACGAAGATTACCCAATCGCTGTTTATGGCCGCGATGCCGTCATCGAAGTTGTGATCAAGTCCGTGAACCAGATCGAACCTGGCGTCGCACAGATCCGCTTTACCCGCACCCTGCGCCGCACGCGCGATACCCGCACCGTGACGCGCAGCTATGTGGCCACTGCTGGCTACGCCTTTGAACCAGAAACTCGCCAGCGCCTTCAGGATGTCTGGGCCAACCCCTTGGGCTTCGTGGTCACCTCATACCGCGTCGACGCCGAGACTTTGGAGAACTGATCCCTTGAATATCGCTGCCCGTTTGATCTGCGCTGCCGCATTGCTTTCGGCGTCCCCTGCCCTGTCAGAGTCCGTGCCGCGCAGCGGCGCGCTCGACGATCGTGTGCGCATCGCCACTTACTTCGAAAACCAAGTCTTCGTCATCGAGACTGATCTGCGCCACTCAACAACTATCCACTTCGGGCCAGGCGAACGGTTTGATGCGGTCATTGTTGGCGACACCGAGAGTTTCCAAGTCGATCCGATCCCCGAGCTCGGAAACGTGCTGACCATCAAGCCGCATGTGCAAGGTGCCTCGACCAACATGACAGTGATCACCAACCGCAGGACCTATTCCTTCCATCTGCGCGAAGGGGCCATTCCGGGTCGCTCGGGCATGTTTTTTGAGGTGCGGTTTCTCTATCCAGAGGATGAGCGTCGCGCGGCAGCTGCTAGTACCCAACCCAAAGGCTTTGAGGCCCCGCGCAACTACAGCTACCGCGTCGCGGGCGAAGGGGATTTCCGTCCAACCCATATCTACGATGACGGGCGGTACACATACTTCACCTTCCCCGAAAACGGACGCCAACCCGCAGTCTTTAAGGCCGACGATCAAGGCCGGGAGCGCACCGTGAACTGGACTCAACAAGGCAACATCGTGCGCGTGCTTGGCGTGAACCAATTCTGGACCTTGCGGATTGGCGACGAGGCCATCTGCGCCTTGCGCGATGACAGCGCAATTTATGTGAGCAACTGATCATGGCTGATGAGAACACACCCGACCTTCAGGACCGCCTGAGCACGTTCAGCCAGAAGAACAAGACCAAACGCCGTGGCGGTAATATAGGTGTCGGGGCATTGGCGATCGCGCTTGCGCTTGGCGGCGGTGGTGCTGCCTACTTTCTGGCAACAAATCTGCAAGAAAGAGCCAAAGGCTTAGAAACGTCTGACGTTGAGACCTTTCAGGATCAACGCACCGGAAATGGTGGGCGGTTGGAATTTCCGCCGGATGAAGCGGAACAACGGGTCAACGATGCACTTATAGCAGTTGAAGAGGCGCTCGATGTGCCGGCCCCTGCGCCGGCACCCGCAGAACCCAGTGCAGCGGTGCTGGAGGAAATCGCGAAACTGAGGGAAGCGCTTGCTGCGAGCCAATCTGCCCGCAACGCCGAAATTCAGGAAGCCGTCTCTGATCTGCGAGAGGCGTTCCAAGTCCAAACCGATGCGCTTGAAGCCTCCATTGCCGCCAAAGACACCGAAATAGAAAACGCGCAGCGGCAGAACGAAGCACGTTTGGCCGGCCTGCAGGCCATGCTGGACGCTGAACGTGCGCAGCGCGAAGGTCTTGAGGCAGAAATGGCGCGCGATGGTCTGATTGCAGATCAACGGTTGCTTGAAGAACGCCAGCGGCAGGAGGAAGAGCAGCGTCAGCGTGAAGCCGAACGTGTTGCGCAAGAATTGCTGACCGCCCAGATCGTTTCTCCTTCGGTCGTTTATGCAGATGGCCCACGGACCGCATCCGCTGACGGAACAAGTCCAAATGCTGCTGTGGCAGGAACAGATGGACCCACCCTGACCGAAAACGAACAGTATCTCCGGCAAGGCGCAAGGCCACTGGAAATTCAAGAAGCGTCCCAGATGGCCTTTCCAGAGAGAACGCTCTCCCAAGGCTCTGTCATTCAAGCTGCCTTGCAAACAGCTATCAACAGCGACTTGCCGGGCTCTGTTGTGGCGGTTGTGTCTGAACCGGTGCCTGCCTTTTCTGGCGATCAAATCCTAATCCCGCGCGGCTCGCGTCTTTTTGGCCAATATCGGTCTGGAATTGAGTTGAACCAGAAACGTATCCTGATCCTATGGACCCGCGTTCTAACCCCAGATGGGACGTCGATTGAAATTGCCTCTGTTGGCGGCGACCAGCTTGGGCGCTCTGGGTTAACTGGGATCGTCGACACAAAGTTTGCTGAACGTTTTGGTGGGGCCGCGCTGATCTCCCTCATTGGCGCAGCACCAGCAGTTGCCGCAAACAGTACTGACAATGAAACAGCCAGCGAAGTGCTTGAGGGGGTTTCCGGAGATCTGGAAGACGCTGTGGGGTCTGTGATCGCCGAGCAGGTTTCGATCTCACCCACTATTTATATTGATCAAGGTGCATCCGTGACAGTTCTCGTCGACCGCGATGTGGTGATCTATTGAGCCAACCCCCGCTGCCTGCGTCCTACTTAGAGCGATATCTTGAGCCGTTTCGCGATTTGCTGCTGCGCGACGATGTCGTCGAAATCGCAATCAACCCTGATGGAAAAGTCTGGGTCGAAGCCGCAGGTGACGCGGCAATGCGTCATGAAGGTCAGACAGTTGACCGTAGCACGGCATTCAATATGGCGCAGACAATCGTCGGTGATGCCAATGCCCGCGTATCAGAGAAAAACCCGCTGGTGTCTGGCAAAGTTGAATATGCAGGCCGACCTCTGAGAGTTCAGGTCGCGGTTCCACCTGCCATTGAACAGGGTGCCTCGATCACTATCCGTCTGTTCGCTACAGCGGGCGTGCAGGGGTACAAACCATCCTATCTTTTTGGCAAAGCTGTCTCGCTCGACCAACTGAGAGCTGAAAAGATGAAAGACATTGCCAGCCAAGCTGAAGAAAACCTCGAAGCCGCGTTAGAGGCCTTGGTACATCAAAGGCTCAATATATTGATCAGTGGTGGCACATCGACTGGCAAGACCACCTTTGCCCGACATCTTCTTACTCATGTCGATGATGGCGAACGGCTGATCACGATTGAAGATGCGTTTGAACTGTTCCCTAGCCAACCCAACACCGTAGCCCTGCTGGCAAGTCGCAGCACTGGATCACAGAGAAGCGCTCACGCGCTTCTGCAGGCGTCTTTGCGGATGCGCCCGGACCGTATCATCGTTGGGGAACTGCGCGGGGACGAAGCCTTAACTTACCTCGAAGCGATCAACACCGGACATGGTGGGTCAGTCTCAACCATCCATGCGGAAACAGCTGAGCTGGCAATCGATCGGTTAGCCATAATGGTCTTACAAGCGGGCACGCCGCTCACCTTCGCTGAGGTGCGGAAGTACATTCAGAAGTCGATCGATGTTATCGTCCAATTGGGTCGAATGGACGGGAAACGTGGAATCGCTGAGTTCTATTTGCCCAACTAGGCTCAATAAAGCGCGACGATTGCGGCCATTCGCTGCGCACCGTATCAACTTACACTACGCGGGACATTTCAGACCTTCGCTGCACGTGCGCGAATGTCCTGTCCAGCGAACCGTTCAACAAACGGTCCTTTTTGGAAGGCTATGTTCGTCTAGCTAAAAACCAAAGAACCAAACAACAGAGTGCCGGCGCTATGTACCATATTTCTGGGCCGTCCAAAAGTTCTAAAAAACGTGTCGGAAAGTCTTTGTCCGGCTGCAAGGCGGGGTCAAAAAATACGGTCCCAAAATTCCGATCCATACTTATGAATCCCAGAAAATAGCTTAGCCGTGAGATGAGCATCCAGGTCATCCAGATCATCAAAGTGGCGAAACCTATTCGCACGACCTTTGAAAAGGTGGAGCGCAGTCGATTAAATCCGGCAATTGTAAAACCGAACAGGCTTAGGGCTAAGAGTATCGCAACTACCACCTTGTTCATTTGTAGCGAATTAAGGATCGCATCAATTTGATAAGACGAGGAGGATGACGACAAAGGTGGATAAAGCGTCCAGCCATCTGGCGCGACAGGACCCGATAACGATGAGGGGAAATTTATACTGGTGATTGGAACGGCGAGGTAACATGCAAGAGCTAGCCACATCGCCGCAACGACCCATGCCTTGAAATGAAGTGGCATGGTTTTTTGTAGGCGCATCACAAGCACTGCGAGGAATGCGGGAATCAGAGCCAAGTAAACTAGGAATGCCAAAGGGGCGCGCGAAATCGCGCTGGCTTGATCAACATTTGCAAAGCAAAATGTTAACTGGCCCTCAGCGCAAATATACTGAAGCCCAGGGGCCATCAACTCCATCCGTAGGATCATCTGCAACGCTAAAAGTGCAAGCCCGACAAAAAGGGCAACTACCGTAAATATTGCTGCAGGGATCTTCGCATTCCTGCGGACATCGGCGCTCATCATTCCTTAAACTTCCATGTCGTTGACGTGCTCTGATCACTGATGGTCGATGCACTGTTTCTCTTCAAGTAGATTTAAATTCTGCCTTGTTCCAAAAACCCTCCTTTTTGGCACAACCACGAAACTCCTCGTTCGATGCTGCCTTAAACCCCGTTCAAAACCCAAGTGGTTGTTGAACGTTTTTGCCTCCACCGGGATAGCAGACTTTAGCTGCATCGCAGAAATTCGGCAAAGAGGGCTCAATCAGAACCACCGCTGCGCCGCGTACGCAAGTCCGGTCTGGATTGGCGAACGGCACATGCCGTCCGCCAACGTGGCTCAAATGTCGATCTGCTCGGCGATGCTCAGAGCGTCTTCCAGCTCAACGCCAAGGTAGCGCACAGTGCTGTCCACTTTGGTGTGACCAAGGAGCAGCTGAACTGCGCGAAGATTGCCAGTCTTTCGGTAAATTTCGGCCGCTTTCGTCCGACGAAGCGAATGGGTGCCATACCCGCTCGGTTCTAAACCAATCGCGGTCACCCAGTCGCGGACGAGCCGACCGTACTGGCGCGTCGAGATGTGTGGGCGGTCATGGAACCGACTCGGGAACATGTACCGGCACGCAAACATCTCGGGCGACTTGACCCAAGCCAGGACAGTTTGGCGCGTGTTTTCCGTCAGTTCGAATTGAACGGGCCGCTTGGTTTTGCTCTGGATCACAGAGACTTGCTCCCGCACGCGGTCATCTTTGACCAGATCAGCAACCGCCAGTTTCACCAGATCGCATCCTCGCAGTTTGCTGTCGATGGCCACGTTGAAAAGCGCAAGATCGCGCAGGTTGCCCGACAGTTCGAGCCGCGCGCGGATCGCCCAGACCTGTTTCGGCAACAGTGGTCGTTTCTGGCCGATGATCCGGCCCTTGTTCCAGGGTCTTCGTTTCGGGGTGACAGCGGGAAGTTGGACTCTTGGCATATTACGCCCTCCAATCCTCCCGCCAAACCCAGACATCAGCACCGCGCTGACACCTAAATTTTACAGGCAGTTTGAATGGCCGTTGTCAGGTCGCCTGTTTTTTGGGACACGCCGCAGACGCATTCGGCAGCAAAGAGCGCATTTTGACCAATGCTGCGTCGGGCGCGAACTGGTACAATCCGTGTCAGACAGACATTGCAGCGGCCAAACTTGGCCGATGCCAACGACCTGATTTGAGAGCGGCCGGTCTGGCTGTAGTCGTTCCGTAGATTATGAAAATCATTTAAGCTGAGCTAACAAAGTCTGTAAATTTAGATAAAAGACCGGTGAAGTGTGCTCTGCTATCAATTCCTCCGACGCCCAACTGGGCAAAGGGAGGAAATCATGGAAACAGTCCGTCGACATTCTGAATCCAACGTCTCGCTCGAGCGACGCGCGTGGAACATCCGGCGCAAAGCGCTCTTGATGGGCGAGGTTCAGGGACAAGGCTATATCGGCCAGGCTCTCGGCGTGGCGGACGTACTTGCCGCGTCGTATTTCCATGCACTCGAATACCGGCCAGAAGACCCTGAATGGGAAGGTCGGGATCGCTTTTACCTCTCTATCGGTCACTATGCCATCGCGCTTTATTCGGTGTTGATGGAGGCAGGAATCTTGCCGGAGGACGAGCTTGAAACCTATGGTATGGACGATAGCCGGATGCCCATGTCTGGCATGGCGTCCTACACGCCCGGTATGGAAATTACCGGTGGATCGTTGGGTCACGGTCTGGGCATCGCTGTCGGCGCGGCTCTTGGCCTAAAGCGCAAGGAAAGCCCCGCCTTCGTCTACAACCTCATGTCGGACGGCGAACTGGGTGAAGGATCGACCTGGGAAGCGGTCATGTCTGCCGTTCAGTGGAAGCTCGACAACCTGATTTGTCTGGTCGATTTCAACAATCAGCAGGCTGACGGGCCGACGCGCGCGGCGCTGGCGCAAGGGGATGAAGAGAAAAAATGGGCCGCCTTCGGCTGGCACGCGCAGCGGGTGGATGGAAACGATCTTGATGCCGTCGTGACCGCATTCGATGAGGCACGCAACACCGACCATGCCGGACCGCGTGTCATCATTTTCGACACACGCATGTGCAAGGGCGTAGATTTCCTGGAAAGCCGCGAAATCACCCACTTCGTGCGCGTGGAAGCCGACGAATGGTCCAAAGCCCTGGCCAAGCTGGAAGAAGGAAAGCCGCAATGACCCTCGCCTCGATGAAGCGCAAATACGAGCCGCGCACGGTCCGGCTGGGCCCGGACGGTCAGAAGGTTGCAACGACCGCGATGATCGCCTCCTTGGCGGCAGAGGGCTATGACACGGTGGCGGCGCCTTTCGGCCTTGCCCTGGTCGAGGCCGCCCGGAAAGACGACAAGATTGTCGGTCTGTCCGCCGATCTCGCCAAATACACAGATCTGCATATCTTCGCCAAAGCGATGCCGGACCGGTTCTACCAAATGGGTATGGCGGAACAGTTGTTGATGTCGGCCGCCGCCGGGCTGGCACGGGAAGGTTTTAATCCCTTTGCCACGACTTATGCTGTCTTCGCCTCGCGGCGCGCTTATGACTTCATTGCAATGGCGATTGCCGAAGAAAACCTGCCGGTCAAGATCATTTGCGCCCTTCCAGGACTCACCACTGGCTACGGTCCCAGCCACCAGGCGACAGAGGACCTGGCGATTTTTCGGGGCCTGCCGAACATGACGATCATTGACCCGTGTGATGCTGACGATATCGCAGGCATGGTGCCGCAGATTGCTGCGCATAACGGTCCAGTTTATTCGCGACTGCCACGGGGCAAGGTTCCGAGCGTTCTGACTCGCCACAAACCAGACTACAAGTTCGAGCTGGGCAAAGCGCAGATCATACGCGACGGGAAGGATGCCTTAATCATCTCGACAGGTTTCATGACCATGCGTGCGCTGGACGCCGCCGTCCAACTTGAGGCGGATGGGGTAGAGGCTGCCGTGCTGCATGTCCCGACGATTAAGCCGCTGGATACCCAGACAATCCTTGCGGAAGCGCAGAAGGGCGGTCGTCTGGTCGTTACGGCCGAAAACCACACCGTTGTTGGCGGGCTTGGTGAGGCGGTTGCGCGGACCCTGCTGACGAACGGAGTAACCCCGACGTTCCGAATGATTGGTCTTCCAGACGAGTTCCTTGAAGCGGGCGCTTTGCCGACTTTGCACGAGATGTACGGCATGACAGTCAGCCAGATCGCGGCGAAGATCAAAGATTGGCTATGACGAATTAGGGTTTAGTCAGTCCAACACAATTTAAGGGAGGAGAGAGGCTATGGGGCTTCTGAAGAACAAGTACGCCATTGTGACCGGCGCGGCCTCGGCCCGAGGTCTCGGCAAGGCGACAGCGCAAATGTTCGCCGAACACGGCGCAACAATTGCCATTCTTGATCTCGACGCTGACGCGGCAAAGGCCGCAGCGGCGGACCTCGGTAAGGGTCATGTCGGTCTCGCCTGTAACGTCACTGACAAAGATGCCTGCAATGCGGCAATCCAGACGCTGATGGACAGCTGGGGCCGGATTGACATTCTGGTCAACAACGCCGGGATCACCCAGCCACTCAAGATCATGGAGATCGAGCCGCAGAACTATGACGCGGTGACAGACGTGAACCTGCGCGGCACGCTTTATGTGAGCCAGGCCGTCATCCCCGGGATGATAGCGCAGAAATCCGGCTCCATCGTCAACCTGTCGTCCGTCTCTGCGCAGCGCGGCGGCGGTATTTTTGGCGGGCCGCATTATTCCGCAGCCAAAGCCGGTGTCCTTGGTCTGACCAAGGCAATGGCGCGTGAGCTGGCCCCCGACAACGTGCGCGTGAATGCCATCTGTCCCGGCTTCATCGCCACTGACATCACAGCAGGTAAGCTGACCGCTGATCAGCAACAGATGGTGCTGGACGGCATTCCCATGGGCCGAGCCGGAGCGGCGTCAGACGTCGCCGGCTGCGCCTTGTTTCTTGCGTCCGACCTTTCCGCCTACTGCACAGGCACTGAGGTCGACGTCAACGGAGGCTCTTTGATCCACTGATCCCCGAGCTAAAAGCCGGCGTCATGAGGAATGGCGCCAAAACCTGAAGTCTTCTCAAAGGGAGGAACCTACAATGAAGACAACACTAATGGCCGTTCTGGCCACCACGACCATAATCGCGGGCACCGCACAAGCGGACGAGATCATCTTCGCCCACGGCTCCAACCCAGGCAATCCGCGCTATGTCGCAGCAGAGAAGTTCGCCGAACTTTTCACCGCGTGCACGGGCGGCGAGCACACCGTGAACGTGGCAGCCTCTGCTACGATGGGTGACGACTCCGAGATGCTAACCTCTGCCACGGCAGGTGTCATCAACATCACTGCGAATAGCCAAGGCGCAATGAGCCAGATCGTACCTGAAGTGGGCCTCTTGGGGTTGCCCTTCCTGTTCAAGGATCTGCCGACCGCTTGGGCCGTGCTTGACGGGGAGGTCGGTGATATGATCGACGCACGCGCCAACAACGCAGGCCTCAAGGTTTTGGGTTTCTGGGACAACGGCATCCGGAACGTCACTCATACTGAGAAGGGCGTTCCAACCCCTGCTGATCTGTCGGGCATGCAGATCCGCACCCCCCCCGATCAGATGACGGTCGACATCTTCGAGGCTCTGGGTGCATCTCCAGCTCCTCTGGCATGGTCAGAACTGCCGACCGCGCTGCAATCCGGCGTCTTTGACGGGCAGGAAAACCCGCTTGTGAACATCTACTCGGCCAACCTGCACGAAATTACCCCCTACGTCACGCTGACCGGCCACAAGTACGAATCCACGCCGGTCGTCGCGGGTCTGGCTTGGTGGTCGGGCCTTGACGAGGCGACGCAAACCTGTGTCACCGACGCCGTGGCCGAAGCTGGCGAGCTTCAACGAAATCTGGTACTGGCCTCTGACGAGGAGCTTCGGCCGACGATGGAAGCCGAAGGCGCGATCTTCGCCGAAGCCGACAAGGCGGCATATCAAGAAGCAACGCAGTCCGTCTACGACCAGTACGCGGAGCAGTACCCTGAGCTCGTTGCGGCACTACGCGAAGCGGCGGGCCTGTGATGTCCGCCGGGGACCGCAAGTCCCCGGAGAATGGCGGGAAGGGGCAGAACAGCCCCTTCCTCAGCCTGGCTCGCGGGGCTACTAACGTACTGGACTGGAGCGGCCGGATCATCGTGGCAGCCTGTCTCGCGTCAATGTTCGTAGCACTTCTCGTCAATGTGATCCTACGCTACGCTCTTGGCTCCGGCATCCCATGGGCTTCTGAAATACATGCGATCCTGCTGCCTTGGTTGGTGGCTGGTGGGCTCGTGATTGCTTCAGCGCGCGGGCGCAATATTGCGATCACGCTGCTTTCTGATCTGCTGAAAGGCCGGGCGCTTCTCGGGCTCAATCTGATCATCCAAGCGATTATCCTGATCATTGCCATCAGTGTTCTCTGGAGTAGCCAGCCAATCCTGAAGGCCTCGCAGTTCCAGACCCTGTCGACCCTCGGCATAAAGCAGGTGTGGGGGTATTCGAGTCTTGTCTACGCTTTCGCGGCCATGGCGCTCATTGCCGCGCTTAACCTCTTTAGGGCGCTGTCCGGCGAAGATGTTGCCAATCACGATCCCCAACACGCAAGCCTGAGCTGAAAGGAGACCATCATGACCGCTCCCCTCGTCTGGATTTTCTTCATTCTGCTGGCAATTTCGGTCCCTGTCGCCCATGCCATGCTGGGCGGGGTCGCTGCTGCGCTCTGGCTCGACGGCAAGCCGATGGCGGTGATCGCACAGCGACTCTATACGCCGACACAAAGCTTCCCGATGCTGGCGATCCCGTTTTTTATCCTCGCTGGCAACCTGATGATGTCGGGCAAGTTCGGCGTCTATCTCGTCAATATCGCACGACTGATTGTCGGCAATTTCAAAGGGGGTCTGGGCCAGGTCTCGATCATCGGTTCGGTGATGTTCGGCGGCGTCTCTGGCTCGGCGGTGGCCGATGCCTCCGCGCTTGGTAATGCGCTGATCCCGGTGCAGAAGAAAGAAGGTTATCCGGCCGGGTTTTCGGCCGCGATCAACTCGGCCTCGTCAACCGTGTCGGTCCTGATCCCGCCGTCTATTCCGCTGATCCTGTTTGGCCTCGTGTCCAATGTCTCAATCGTTGACCTGTTCATCGCCGGTATCCTGCCGGGTGTCATGCTCGGCGTTGGTATGTTCGCGGCAGTCGCCGTGGTGTCGGGAATAAAGAACCTGCCGCGCTCGCCGCTCGAAGGCGGATTCCGGGCGTTTAAGTCGCAGATTTTCGCAGCGATCCCCGCGCTGCTTATGCCTATCTTCGTGATCGGCACCCTGCGCTTCGGCGTCGCCACGCCGACCGAGGTCAGCGTCATGGCGGTGGCCTACGCACTTCTGGTGTCCGGTCTTGTCTATCGCGACCTCACATGGCGCGGAATCTGGCAGGCTTCGGTCGACACCGGGCTGATGACCGGCGCAGTCATGATCATCATCATGGCATCCTCGACGATCCAGTGGGTTCTGACAGCCGAGCGAGTCCCACAGGAGCTTGCTGAATGGGTACAACTGACCTTCTCAGAACCCTGGATGGTTATCCTTGCCTTGAATGTGGTGATGCTGATCGTTGGCGCGTTTCTCGATCTGCCTGCCGCAGTTCTTCTTCTCGGCCCACTATTCGTCACGATCGGCAATGCGATCGGTCTGGACCTTGTGCAGCTTGGTCTGATGATGGTCGTCAACTTGGCGATCGGTCTTTACACCCCGCCTGTTGGCACGACTTTGTTCATATCCTCGGCGATCTCGGGTGCGAGTATTGGCCAGACCGTGAAGTGGTTGCTGCCGTTCTACGGTGTGGCAATCGTGGTCCTTTTGCTCATCTCTTACGTACCCGCCTTGACGATTTACTAAATACCCCAAGGTTTCACATCGATCAGTTCCGGCCCGGATTCGGGCCGAAAGCTGCACCCCAAGCCGGTCAGAAACTTGCGCGCGCCGGCTTCGTGCTCGTCTGCACTGGACTGAAGCCAGCTCGCAAATCGGCTCACGATACGGCGGTTGAAGTGGCGTGGCGGACAAACGAACCAATAGGCCGGGAAATCTATAACGTCGAAATTCGTCGAGAACGGTACAAGCTCACCGCGCTGTAATTCCGGCAGGCAGAGCGTCACGCTGTCAAGCGCAAGCCCGCCGCCCTGCTTTGCCAGTTCAATCGACATCGAGGATCGGTCGAAGCGAAAAGGATATGTCAGGCCCTCGATCTCGATCTTGTTCGAAGCAAGCCATAGATCCCAACGATACAGCATCTTCACGCTGTCGATCAGGCGCGCCGCCTTGATCTGTTCGCGCGGATCGTCGGAGTGTTCCTGCAACGAAGCAAGGTAATCCGGACTGCACAGCGGAAGCACAAGATCATGTATGACGTTGTTGACTGTCAGGCCCGTCCAACCGCCCAAACCGTAGCGCAGGTCAAAATCGACCGCCTCGGTATCGAATGCGGTGAAGTCGGGCGTTGCGTCAATGCGGATGTTCCAGTCGGGATTTTCTGTCGCAAAATTTGCGATTTTTGGACCAAGCCAACGAACGCCGAAGCTGGGGCTGACCCGAAGGGTCAGATTGCGTGTATCCCGCTGGCGCGAGATCGCGCCTCGGGCGTTTCGGATGGCACTGAAGGCCTGGGTCGTGGTTTGAAACAGACGATCTCCGTCCAGTGTCAGAATAAGCCGTCGCTTTTCGCGGCGAAAAAGTTTGACGCCAAATTGCTCTTCTAGGATTCGTAGTTGCTGGCTTACGGCCGATGGCGACACGCCGAGTTCCTGCGCGGCCTTCGTAACCGTCCCGAGCCGCGCCACGGATTCGAAGTATTCGGTTGCTCTGATGTTTATGTCACGCATTTGACGCCGGACCCTGAGGACTTAGAGAGTAGAGTCTATTAAGATGGGCTGAAATTGTCGAGTAGCACTCCTAACAAACGAAGGGGCGGCCAATACGTTGGGATCTCGTGGAGCGCTGCCCGACCTACATCTAATGCAGTCGCGATGCTCATCGACCGGCCGTTGTCGCGCATGCAGTGAATTCACCCTTTGTTCGCAACCTGTGAGTTGCCGCCTCAATCTTTGCTGCGCCTTGCACCAATGGCCGGTTTTCCCGCCGCCTTGCAGCGCCATGAGCAAAGCTGATGCAGCGATTTTCTTGCTGCGAGCGCGCGCAGCGAGAAATAGCAATGACCGCCTCGGGCTCGAATTGTGAATCCGCTACGGCTTGCTCCAACGTCCGCTGTTGTTCGCGACAACAGCCTCTAGTACCCTAACAATTCCTCGATAAGCTCTTCCCGCATATCCAGCGTCTGCTCCCAAGCCTTCGGCACATCCGCCTCTCGCTCGAGCGCCTCTGGCGCAGGCTGCTGTTCCATCTCAACCCCTTCACCCATCACCCGCATCCCCCGCGCCTCGCGCCGTTCCGCACGATCTCGCGCCGGCGGATGGCCCCCGGTTTCATTTGCCCCCTGCGCTCTGTTCTCGTCACTCCCAACACCCCATGGCCCAACACCTTCCACACTTGGCGGATAAGGAAACGGCTTGTCCTTCTGTTTGGCGTCCATCGCCTTAAAAAGCGGATCATCGTAGTACTTGATGCGCTGCGCTTTGATCGGATGCTGCGGCGACGCCAAGATTATTACCTCGTCGGGATCCATCAGCCGCGCCTCTGTCTCCGATAGCAGCGGCCGCTCCTCCAATCGGGCAGATGTCGACGTCGCACCAAGTATCCCTTTGTTCCGCCCGTACATCCGCGTCACCGCTTCCCGTGTCGTGCTGCCCACAGCCACCGAAACCTCCTTTACCGTGCGCTGATCCCGCGGCGTAATGTAAAGCTTCAGCCCTGCACCGTTCTCCAAACTTTCACGGCCCTCGGACCCATAGATGCGATCCAACGATGCCAGCGACTGCGCGATCATCGCTACCCTGCCCCCATAGCTCGCCAGCGAATGGATCGCGCGTTCCAAATACGGCATTGCGCCCATCTGCTGGAATTCATCAATCATCATCATGACTGGCCACGGCTCATCTTGTTCTGGCTCTTTGAGACGGATCGATGCAATCAAGTCCGCGAACATCAGCCGCAATAGTGGTGCCAGCGTCGCGATGTGGTCTTCTGAAACCGCGATGTAGAGTGACTGCGGTGTTTTGCGGAACGTCGCGAAATCGAAATCGCTGACTTGAGTGGCTGAGCGGACCGCCGGATTGTCCCACTGTTTCAAGCCCGCCGTCATCAGCGCCTGAATATTTGAGGTCAGCAACCGCGATGACGCGCTGGCCGCGTTGGTCCAAAGTTCGCGCAGAATAGCTTCCTCCGCCTCATCGGCATAAGTCTTGTATTGGGCGTTCTTGTACTCACCACCCGCAACGATCTTGTTCACCTCGCCAAGGTTTGCTGTGCCGCGCTGGATCGCCAGCAGACAGGCTGCCACAAAGATCGACTTGCCTGCCTCTGAAAACGTATCCAGCGTCTTGTTGTCCTTATCGAGGAACAGATCAGCCAAGATGCTGACTTCCGTAAACCGCTGCGCAAAGGTTGGCGCTTTGGCGATGCGCGACAGCGGGTTGTAACGGTGCGTGGCATTGGACCAATCAAACGGGCTGAAGCGATAAACCTCATCGCCATTGAGTGCACGCAAGCGGGATGTTTTCTCGAAGTTCTCGCCTTTGACATCGAGGACCACCACAGATCCTGCGAAGGCCATCAGGTTTGGGATCACGAAGCCCACACCTTTACCCGCCCGCGTTGGCGCCACCATCATCACATGCGGGATTGCCGCAGAAGAAATAAATCCGCCCTTTGACTTTGGCAGTCCGAGCTTGCCGCAAACAAACCCCTTCCCCGGCTTATGCAGCATGTCGTTTTTCATAAGCTCTGGTTTGGTCTGCCAATGGGCCGAACCGTAGTCATCCCGTTCTTTCTTCCAGGTCCAAGCAAGTGCAAGGCCACCGAGCCCGATGGATCCAAAGCCAACTGCACCGTAAGCCACCTTGAAGGCTTCAGGGTGTGCCGCGCGCAATCCAGGACTGGCGTTCCACACAGCCAGCATGTCGAAATTGCCAAACCCCGTTCGCAGCGCCAATGCCAAATAGAAGCTTGCGACAATGGTCCCGAGGATCGCACCGCAGATTGCGCCAAAGGGCAGTGCGGCCCAAAGAGGAAATGCTTTGTTCATGTGTTCATCCTCGCTCTAGAATTCCATCTCGTCGTCGAGACCACGATCACGCCCAAGGTCTTTGCCTAAGGTCTGCGCCTCTTGCTGCCCTTTGAGCTGCGCCACTTCGGTTGCCTTGTCCTGCTGCAGACTGGATGCACGATCAGTGAAGACCTGGTCGCCGGTTTCTTCAAAGGTCATTTCTAGGAATTCTTGTGTGACGGTGATCTGATCGATCTTGCCCGGCAGCACGTCGTTGAGGACTTCGTAGTTCCCGCGCCGCAGCTCGCCGAGGCCTTCCTCGCCCAGCTCTTTGAACAGCTCAGCCTGCAGAGTGCGCTCAACAGTTTCTTCCTGAACTTCTGACAACTGCCCATCGCGCAACATATCCGCCAGATCCTGCAGATAGGTATTGGGGCTGCGATCATCCTCATCGATCAAGGGCAGATCTGCCGCCTCTTCCTCTGCAAGGCTCAACCCGATTGCGACACCGAGTTCTTTGGCCCGCTCGGTCAGGGCTTCCATCACCCCATCGACACGTTCCAACGCCCCATCGAGTTGCTCATCATTCGCACTCTCGACCGTCAGCCCCTCTTTGCTGAGGACGGCATTCATGTCCCGCTCAACCCAGTCTTGCGCCATGCCGTAATTCTTCGTGCCGCCAGCTGTAATCCGCGCCACCAACTCATTGCTATCCATGCCCGCCTCATCGGCTTGCGCTAGGACATCTTTCAAAGCGTCGTCATTGCCAGACTGCAGCGCTGCGGTCAGCACCTCGTTTCCAGCACCGGGCGGATAGGGCTCTTCAAGCTGCTTGCCAAACCGCGCGCGCAGTTCTGGATCGGGCACCATCTGTGACAAGTCCGCAATGACGGGAGCGGCCTTGGCTTCAAACGCGGCGCGCTCGGTTACATCAAGCTCTTCGGCTTTCAGCCGCAACGCTTCGATCGTGCGCTCGGAATAGTCGATGGCATCACCAACGGTTTTGATGTCTTTCATATCGATCTCTCCTTCGGTGAATGTCCAAGGGGTGCCAGTGCCCAGATTGGCGGCCATACCGCGCACGGCGCGGGCCAGATGGCGCTGGTCCATGCGGTCCAGCAGCTCGGCAAACTCTGTGTAGTCTTTGGCAAAGCCCACGACCTGCGCTTGTGCGACGGCGGATTCCTCGGCCGTCATGATGATCTCGCGCGGCAAGCGCGCTTCTTCTTTGGCGCGGTAGATTTCAGCAAGACCCGCTGGCTTCTCAAAGATACCCCGCTCGAGACGGGTCGTCGCGTCGAGTATGACGCCATAGCCTTCTGCGATCTCGGCCTGCTTTTCGCGCATTAGCTGCGGCGACATCACGCCCTCAGCCCAGCAAGAAAACCATGTGCCCTGATCGAGCCCACGGTTGTTCAGAATGATGTGCGCATGTTTGTGGGCGCGGTCGTCATGTACGGCGAGAACGTAATCCCACTGATCACCGTACTCACCGCTCTCGAAAAAATGCTCCGTCCAGTCCATCGCGATGTCGCGCACCTGATCGACGGTGACGTCTGTCGGGAACGACAGCAGCATGTGTGAGGTGAACCCGAGCTTGGTCGATCCGCGCCAGGTCTCCGACCAAGCCTCGATGA
Source organism: Sulfitobacter sp. LC.270.F.C4 (assembly GCF_032922545.1). Taxonomy (NCBI): domain Bacteria; kingdom Pseudomonadati; phylum Pseudomonadota; class Alphaproteobacteria; order Rhodobacterales; family Roseobacteraceae; genus Sulfitobacter; species Sulfitobacter sp. LC.270.F.C4. The sequence goes on from NZ_CP136685.1 coordinate 168,856, forward strand.
TATCTGACTTCTGATCTTCAGACAGCACCGCGTCATCCGTCAGCGCATTGGTCATGGTCGAATAAGTGTAGACGGCCTTGTCATTGATATAGGCAAGCTGATTGCCAAGAGAGGCTTGTGTTTTGCACCCCCCTGCCCTGATCCGCTTGAACACAGCCGCCTGGCTCTGGCCACTGGCAGCCTTGGCGACGTTGCGCGCCGACATGGATCCGACGCGCCCAAAGCTGCGCCCTTGCCGCCGGCCCGCGATACGCGCATCAATCCGCGCCGCGGCTTTGCCCCGGATCCGCTCATCCTCCCAGAGCTTCCCCATGACGGAACTGTAAAGAGCGAGCGGATCAGCCATTGGAGATGTTCCGATCAATCACGATCGCGCCCGCTTGCAGCGCAGACCCGCCGTTCGGAACCAAAGCAGCCGATTCCCGCACCCCTTCGCGGCCACCCTCCCCTGCCACCAATCTCAGTCCCGATGCCACGCGCGCAGTCTCATCTGGATGCGCCCGCAGGGTGGCATCCCCTTCTTCCTTTAACGGCCAATCCTGCTTGCGTCGGACCTGCGCTGCATACTTCATCTGGCCGAGCTCACGGCTCATGCACTGCGCAAGATCAAGCAGGTCTACAAGCAATGCGCGGTCCTCAAGCGACACGGAAATCTTGCCGCGATGCACAGCCTTTGCGAGCGCCAAACCAGCATCACTGACGTCCTTGGCTTGTCGCCAACTGGCACAGAATTCAGCAACTAGATCGCGCGGCACATCAAGGAACCCACACCGTCCGCGCAGCACTGCATTGAGGGCTTGGGAGCGGTTGGCGAAACCACGTGTCTGCCACTCTGCATCAAAGGCTGCGAGCTCTGACGCTGAGGCGCGGAAACTGACCCGTTCAGAGGGATCACGCACCGCCAGTCCTTCGCCCTGCTCTTCCTTTGCAAGCCGCGTCACATGCCTGCGAGAGACGCCATAGGCTTCCGCCAATACCTTTGGGGTTTCACCTGCATGATAGCGCCGCGCCAGCTCAATGCGCTGCTCCAGCTTGAGGCGTTTTGGTCTTCCTGTCTTCATCACAAGTGCACCTCGCTACATTCAAAATCAAATATCCGGCGGCGCGTGCGAGGCAGCGCTTGCTTGCAAGCGCGTTCGCGCGTGTTGGTGGATTCTTTCTTGCGTGGCACGCTCTCAGACCCCTCGGACAAATGTCGCAGACAAGTGGCATATCCTGCCAACGTCCTTTTCTTCTCCTTCCTTCATATATCAATAATACATATTGCGCAATTTATCTTTTTGCATGAGTTCAATTTCTATGCGCTTCACGCCGCCTCCCAGAGGCCACACCAACTATCAGAAACATTCTGACTGACCCTGTTGGCAGCTCGCACAAAGCGAGCGCGGGCCTTCACATACAAAACAATACGCAAGGATATGCGCCCCCAAGGCGCATCGAGTGATCAACATGAAAACAGCAAAAAAGCTGACGCCCGACCGCGTCGGTGTCAGCTTCTACAACTGCCTGTCTGGGGCCTCCCACAGGAGGTCGCCCTCCCCTGCGGATCACTCAATCCGCAGGGGTATCTGGCTCAATGAGCCAGATCCTGAGAGCGCAAATCTGCGCAGCGATCTTGGGCAATCAGAGCCTCGGTTGCGAGGCTGTCTATGACTTCAGGATGGTCACCCTCCTCAAAGGCTGAGAGGTAGGTTTCAAAGGCCATGTCAGCTTGCAGTTCTGCGAGGTCGAGAGATTGTTCGAATGTCATGTTGTGATCCTTTCCATTGATCGTCGTTGGACGGATCGTGGAAAAGACCGGAGGCATCAGAGCGGGCTGCACCCAACTTGGGGCGCAATGAAATGGAGCACGTGAAGGGCGATTTTTGTTGTGGGCGATGCAAAGCAGCGCGCAAGGCGCCAGCCGTCCAGAAACCTTGCCCAAGCGTTGCAGCCCGCTCGCCTCCGGGCTAGCGATCTGATGGGCCAACAGGTCAATGGGAAGAGCACAACACGGTGAAGAATTGAACCGTCTCTCACCAGTTTTCCTGCAGGCGAAAGAGGACGGTATCCCACACTCAGATACGAAGTTGCTGCTCACCTGATCTCAACCAAGCCGCTCCAAAAAACCGAACGACAGCTTCAAAGCCACAAGATCAAGCTTGGTTCAATTGGTCCTCGAGAGACCCAGTCGACGCCAGGATTGCATCAAAGGATGGAGCCTCACCGAAGATCATGGCCTCAGCATTTTGGTAATCACCGATCATCCGAGCGGCCATTTCATCATCTGGAGAGAGCGGGGCGTTCAAACCTTCCATGCTCAGCCTCGATCACCCGCAGCCGCACCAAACAGATGCCCACGCAAAATGTCCTGCATCCAAATTGGCGTAGCAGCGAAACCACTTTTCAGATCGTCCAACAGTGCCGGGCCAGTTTCGTGGCTGGCTAGCAGGCGACGCACTGCGCTTTGAACAGCCGCCTGTTCTTCGTCGCTCGACATGACGTCATGAAGCCAGTGCAAGGCCTGCACCAGATACATGCCAGGGCGCCCTGCCCAATACAGCCGACTAGGTGCCGCTTGTTTGAAGACGATCTTTTGATTGTCTAGAGTGACAGGCTTTAACCGCGCATCAACAAGCACTTCGATTTTGGCCGGCACCGCGTTGGTGAGGCCGAGCGTGTTGGCAGCCGTCATACCATCGATCAACCAGCGAACCTGATCGCGACGCGCGATTGCATCGATGACGGCGCGGTAGTCTGGTACGGTAGATTTGCCTGTCAGCGCATTCTGGGATGGTTTGTCGTAGAGCCCGCGCTGGATGCGGCGCAGCTGACCGGACGTGACCATGCGCTGCAGTGCCTTATCGACAGCTGCGCGACCCCCGATGTCGGCAAAATCAGCTGGCGTCCACACTTGTCGCGGCGCGTCATCTACACGAGCGCGTAGGCGGTCTGGCAAAGTTTTCAATTGTGCAGATCCGACCATGTCCGAAATATACCGCAAAATTCGGACAGAAGCGAGTTCAAGCTGATGTACCGCCTTAAACGACGATGGCGTTCAAATTGGCAACCAGATCATCCAAATCGGTTTGATGCCGTCACAACTGGTAAAATTGGTTCGTACCGCAGCACACTCAGTCATACAGTTAACTCAGTAAAAAAGAGCGGCTCCGAGATAGGCTTGTAAATGCGGCTTGCAACCTTGCCTTTGGGGGCTTGGGTCACCGCAGCGCTCGCACTGCACACAGCATTACGGGTCGCCGACATTTTCCTGCTTTTTGCCTGGTTAATGTGATTGGGAAAAATAATCAAACATCTCTTCGACCATTCGACCTCTGCGCACTTTGCTAATAATGTACTGCGCATATCGGCCGTTTATTCCACATGGGCAGTGCTCACTGCCGTGCGGGAAAAGTAGCCAGACCGCCGAAGCGGTCTGGCTTGACTGTTAAGCGGCGTCTTTCGGACCCCAAGGGATGATGGCCTGCAGGGACATGTCATCCTGGCTCGCGGCTTTGCCGAGGTTGGCATTGAAGGCGTGATCGCGGACCGTCAGGGTGAAGTAGTCAGAACCAGTGTCTTTGTTCTGCTTCTTCCAGATGCCACCGCATTCGACCAGTTTGCCGCGAGGGGAGCGGCCGAGGACGCGATGCGTTGGTGCCATGGGGTTGCTGCTGGCAACTGGTTCAACCGTGATGTCGAGGTCGAAGGTCAGGGTTGAAATCGAGCCGATACCTTTTGCGGTTTCGATATCGTCGCTGGTGAATTTGATGCAGTTCGTGGTCATTGCTTTTCTCCTTGTTTGCGTTGCAATGATGGTCACCTTGCAGCTGGCCAAGGCCCGGACACACCGAAGGCGAAGCGTCAGCGGAGAGGGGCAGGCGCGGATCTTTTTGTGTCGCGAGGAATGGCCCGCAGGGACAGGGGAAAAAGATCGGGGGCAACCTTTGTGGACGGGGCGACAGCTGCGACCAGCATTATCGAGCAACTCAACACATCAGGAGAAAGCCTATGGCCACGTCGCTGATAGTGAACACTGACAAAAGAAACTGCGAGAAGGCATCTTCACTTCCTGTTTGACTGACAACGCGCCGATCAAAAGACCCTGCCTCCGTCAGACCTGGGAACGACACATCTCGCTCTCTTCCATCTCCCCCCAAGCTCTGGTGGGGCCGGTTTGCTGGAATGGATGCACCAAAGACCAGTTTCGTTCACTTACCTGAACATTCGCTTCATTACGTTCAGAATACTGGACAACATCTTGACTCGACGCCAGATTGATAATACTTGTCCAATATACTGGACGTAAGATATCTCACGTTCATCTAATCAGACAATGGCAGCGCACATGAAACGCAAAAGAAGTTACTCACGGGTTACGAAGCAAGCTTTGTCTATCTTCGGCAAGCTGATCCGCGTCGCCCGCACGGAACGCGGCATGACAGCGCAAGACCTTGCGGACCGTGCAAACATTAGCCGCACGACACTGTATAACATCGAAAAAGGTGCACCCGGCCCTGAGATCGGCACGGTCTTCGAGGTCGCAGCGCTTGTTGGCGTGCGTCTGTTTGATGCCGATGACAGTACGCTTGCAATGCACAATGTCCGCCTTGATGAAAAACTAACACTCCTGCCAAAGAGCGTCCGGGCATCCAAGCAAGAGGTCGACGATGACTTCTAATTTTGCCCAAGCCTCGGAGGCCTTTGTCTGGATATGGCTGCCCGAAAGCACCGCCCCTGTCGTTGCAGGGCGCATCACGCAAGATGCGGACCGGTTCGTATTCAATTACGGTGCAAGCTACCTCGAGCGCACCGATGCAATACCGATATACGCACCCGAACTCCCGCTGCGTCGAGGCATCATCGAACCTCAGGCCGGTCTTTCGATGGCCAGCTGCATTCGCGACGGCTCTCCGGATGCATGGGGGCGGCGTGTCATCATCAATCGTTTGGTGGGCGCAAAGGCGAGTACAGCCGAAGTCGGCAACATCACAGAAATATCCTACCTGCTTGCATCCGGTTCTGACCGCATCGGTGCCCTCGATTTCCAAGCGTCGGCGACGCAGTATGTGCCGCGCCGGAAATCCGAAGCCACATATGAGGAACTCATCGAGGCAGCCAGTCTCATTGAAAAAGGCGCGCCCCTGACGCTTGGCCTAGATCAGGCGCTCAATCACGGTACATCAATCGGTGGCGCGCGGCCCAAGGCGCTGATCGATCGCGGAGATCGCAAGTTGATCGCCAAATTCTCGGCAAGCGGCGACCTCTATAGCGTCGTCAAAGCGGAATTCATCGCGATGAAGCTCGCGGCTGCCTGCGGCCTAGACGTCGCGCCCGTCTCGATGATTGAAGCTGGCGGCAAAGACGTGCTCTTGATCGAGCGCTTTGACCGGACCCGCGCAGGTGAGGACTGGCATCGCAAAGCGATGGTGTCTGCACTTACAATCCTTGGGCTGGATGAGATGATGGCGCGCTATGCCTCCTACGAGGATCTGGCCGAGATCATTCGTCACCGCTTCGCCAAGCCCAAGGAGACGCTGCGAGAGCTGTTTGGCCGAATCTGCTTTAACGTGCTGTGTGGCAACACGGACGATCATGCCCGCAATCATGCAGCCTTTTGGGACGGCAAGATGCTTTCGCTCTCCCCTGCCTATGACATCTGCCCGCAAGGCAGAACCGGAAATGAAGCGACACAGGCAATGCTGATCAAGGACGATAACCGAATGAGCACATTGGCCAATTGCCTTGCTGCCACCCCTGACTTCTTGCTCACGGACGACGAAGCAATCGACATCATCACACAACAGATTGTCACGATCGCCGGTGAATGGGATGCAGTCTGTGATCTTGTTGACCTCAGCGCAACAGACAAAGCCCTGTTTGGCGGTCGGCAATTCTTGAATCCCTACTGCATTGAAGGGCTGGACCCGGAGCATGGAGCGTTAACTGATCTATTTGAGGGATCACGAAAGCAATTGTCAGCTTAGAGAGGGGTCACTTTAAAGGCGTTTGGCCGTTACGGCCAGCAAAACCAGCCGTTCGTAAATATCGCAGCGAAGGCTACCGAAGAGCCCATACTGTGAGTCCGATTTTCCTGCTGCGAGCGCACGCAGCTAGGGAAATGCTGCGTCAGCGAAGAACTCTGCTCGGCCGCGCAGAGGAAGCAGCGGCCATTCGAAAAGTGCTATGTTTTCGTTGTCAGCGCGGTGCTGATGTCTGGGTTTGGAGGGAGGATTGGAGGGCATATTATGCCAAGAGTCCAACTTCCCGCAGTCACACCAAAGCGCAAAGCCTGGAACAAGGGCCGGATCACCGGTCAGAAACGACCGCTGCTTCCCAAACAAGTGTGGGCCATCCGGGCGCGGCTTGAACTTGCGGGCCATCTTCGTGATCTTGCACTGTTTAACGTTGCAATTGATAGCAAGTTGCGGGGCTGCGATCTGGTTAAACTCGCCGTCATTGACCTTGTGAAAGAAGGTCGTGTTCGCGAACGGGCGTCAGTGCTTCAGAGCAAAACTAAGAAACCGGTGCAGTTTGAACTCACCGAGAACACAAGGGATACCGTCATTGCGTGGGTAAGATCACCCGAGATGATCGGGTGCCGCTTTATGTTCCCGAGCCGCTTTCATGACCGTCCGCATATCTCAACGAGGCAGTATGGCCGGTTGGTCCGTGACTGGGTGACGGCGATTGGTCTGGAACCCAGCGGATACGGCACACACTCGATGCGCCGCACCAAAGCAGCGGAAATTTATCGCAAGACTGGTAACCTTCGCGCCATGCAACTTCTGCTCGGCCACACGAAGGTCGATAGCACAGTGCGTTATCTCGGCGTCGAGCTGGAAGATGCGTTGAGCATCGCGGAACGCATCGATATCTGAATGAAGTTGGCGGGCGGTTATCGCCGTTCGCCAATCCAGTCCACGTTGCTGTGCATCCCGGAGATGCCGACCGGATCAGAACCACTTGGACCAACGTCGCAAGATGCGGGGATGTTTCGTGTTAAGGTTTCTGCTAGGCATCTAGCAAAGGAAAATTTATATAACTAATCAAATATTGATAGAGATTTACAATCACTATGACCTTCGAACAACTTCGCACATTTCTGTGGGTCGCGCGCCTTGGCGGCTTTCGAAAGGCCGCTGACAGGTTGCACCTGTCTCAGCCAGCTGTTTCAACGCGGATATCCAATCTTGAAGACGAGTTGGCGGCCAAGCTGTTCGAACGCGGCCCCGGTGAGCTTTTACTGACCAAGAAGGGTCAACAGCTTTTGGGCTACGCCGAGCAGATGTTGTTCGTTGAAGAGGAAATCAAACAGCGTGTCGCGAACCCTGCAGAGACCGAGGGCCTTTTCCGCCTCGGAGCCTCTGAGACCATCGCGCAGGCTTGGCTTCCATCATTCATTCAGGCGTTCAGTGCGCAATTCCCGCGGGTCAATGTTGATCTGACTGTCGATATTTCATTGAACTTGCGGGCATCGATCCTGGAACGCCGACTTGATCTGGCCTTTCTCATGGGGCCAGTGTCCGAGTTCTCGGTCAAGAACGTAGCGCTTCCTCGATTTGACTTGCATTGGTACAAATCCAGCCAAATGGGGGATGTCGACCTCACTGAAACCCCGATCATATCTTACTCGAACAAGACCCGCCCCTACCGTGAATTAACGTCAGAATTGGCGCAGCGTGTTGGCCCGAAGAGCCGGGTTTTTTCCTCTGCGTCCTTGTCGGCCAGTTTGAAGATGATCGCGGCAGGTATCGCCGTTGGGCCTTACCCGCGCGTCCTTGCCACGCCGCACCTTGTGGCCAATGAAGTTGTCGAGTTTGATCCCGGCTTTGTTCCGCCCGCGCTGGAGTTTACCGCATCTTACTTGGCTGAGCCACGGAGCTTTCTTGTTGAAAACAGTGCAGAAATTGCACGTGATGTGGCGACGGCATGGCATGCTTCTCACCCAGAATAGACATTCAAAGTATCTATCGTAACTGATATAAAATGATAATTTGAATGAATTTGGCTATTGTGGAACTGTCAAAGGACAGAATCGCGGGGGAGCCATGTCGTCTCAACAACCATCAGTTCAAGATGAACAGCGCTTAACGAGTGAAGAGATCCGCATGCGTATTCGAGCGCAGCGGTATGACACGCATACGTCTGGCTTGGCTCCGGGAAAGCTTCAGTGCAACCTCGCTATTCTCCCTGAGGTCTATGCACTGGACTTCCTGCGGTTCTGTCAGCGAAATCCCAAGCCTTGCCCCTTGGTTGGGGTGAGCGAAACGGGCGATCCGATGTTGCCGACCCTTGGTCGCGACATTGATATTCGCACGGATGTGCCACGCTACCGTGTTTTCCGGCACGGCGCGCTTGAGGACGAGGTGCCGGATATTTCCAGCTTATGGTCCGATGATCTGGTGACTGTCGCGCTGGGGTGTTCGTTCACATTTGAGAATGCGCTCATGCGGGCGAGTGTTCCCGTACGGCATATAGAAACAGGTCGGAACGTCCCCATGTTTCGCACCAATATTGACCTTGAGCCTGCCGGTCCATTTAGCGGCCAGATGGTCGTCACGATGCGTCCGCTGCCTGAGAATCTGATTGAGCAGGCGACATCCATCAGTGGCCGCTATCCACAGGCGCATGGTGCGCCGATCGCTGTCGGCGACCCGGCCGCTATCGGTATCAAGAACCTCGATCAACCTGACTACGGTGATCCTGTTGACATCCGGTCGGGGGAAGTCCCGGTCTATTGGGCCTGCGGCGTCACCCCGCAAAACGTTCTGCGGGCCGCAAAACTGCCAATCTGCATCACGCACGCCCCCGGCCACATGCTCATCACCGATGTCGCGGAAGATGCAGAGACAACCATCTATCAAGAAGCCACCAACTAGGAGAGAAGACATGAAACGTACACTTACATTGCTTGCCGCCACGACGGCGCTAGCCGGGCCAGCCCTGGCAGAAGATCTGTCCGTCGTCGGCAGCTGGTCCAGCTTGCCGCTGCACAACACATATGAAGCGCCATTCTGGACAGAAACACTGCCCGCAGCCGGAGATTTTAACGTTGAGCTGACAACGCACAACGCGATGGGCCTTGGCCTGTCAGAGATTTACCCCTTGCTGGGTCAGGGCGTCTATGATGTGGCCATGACGGTGGCAGATTACGCAGTTGGCGACGCGCCCGAGCTTGAGGGTCTTGATGTGCCGCTTCTGGCACTGACCGCCGATGAAGCCCGCGCAATGGTTGATTCCGCCCGCCCGATGGTGTCCGACATCTACCGCGACCGGTTCAACGCCGAAGTTCTGGCCATCGCGCCCTATCCGCCGCAGGTCGTTTTTTGCAACGCTGAGATCAACAGCTTTGCAGACCTTGAAGGCCTCAAAGTCCGTGCCTCTGGTCGGATGACAGCCCTGTTCCTTGAGGCACTCGGCGCAGAGGGCGTCAGCGTCTCATTCGGTGAGGTTCCCGGTGCCTTGCAAACCGGTACAGTTGATTGCGCTGTCACTGGTGCTGGTTCGGGCTACTCGGCGGGCTGGTGGGAAGTCTCCACGCATCTCTTGCCAATCCCTCTGGGTGGTTGGGACCACGTTGTCACGGCGATGAACGCAGACAAATGGGACAGCCTATCCGAGGCGAATCAAGCGACGATCCGTTCCGAAATCAGTTCGGGCTTTGAAGAGCCTGCCTGGGCCAGCGCTCAAGATGCTTTGGTGAACGACATCGCTTGTCTGACCGGCAACGGTGACTGCCCTTCCGGTGAGGCGCGCAGCATGAAACTTGTCGACATCTCGGACGCGGATTTTGAGAATGCGCGCGCAATCTTGATCGGCGAAGTTCTTCCCGACTGGGCCGAACGTGCAGGTGGTGATTGGGCAGACCGGTGGAACGCCTCTGTTGGTCAAGTCGTCGGCGTGACCATCGAATAATCGTAAACAAGACCAAGGGACGGATACCATGGAACTGGCGTTGATAGATACGCTTCGGAAACTCAATCGCACAATCGCCTTGATTGTGGGTTTGGGTCTTCTGGGAATGGCGGCGTTTGTCGTCGCGGATATCGCTTTGCGTCAGGTCCATGCGTCGTTTGGCGGATCAGAAGAGTTCGCGGGCTATGCAATGGCGCTCGTCAGCTCATGGGGTATGGCCTACGCTCTACTTGAGCTTGGCCATATCCGCATCGACCTTATTCGCAGCCGAACGGGGCAGACGGCCCGTGCGCTTTTCGATGTGTTTTCCATGATTGTGATGTCTGGCGTTGTCGTCATGATCGCGGTCAAGTGCTGGCCTGTCGTGGAACGCGCCATAGACAACGGCAGCCGCGCCAACACGCCCATGGCGACCCCGCTGGCGTGGGTGCAAATCCCTTGGTTTGCGGGGTGGGTCTGGTTCGCGGTCATGACCTGTTTGGTCACACTGGCCGCAATCAGTCTGATGGTACGCGGGCAAAGCGCTGAGACGGAAGCTTTCGTCGGCGCATTTTCAGAGCAGGATAGCCTCTCATGATTACCTATGTTTCTGCTGGCCTGCTGGCCTTGCTCGCTGTGTCTATTCCTGTTGGTATCGTTCTCTTCCTGCTTGGCTTCGGCGTTGATCAGTTTTTCTCGAATTTTCCGCTCACCCGCGCTTTGGGGAACATGGTTTGGTCGTCTTCAAGTTCCGCGACGCTGATCGCCATTCCATTTTTCGTCCTCCTCGGCGAAGTGCTCGTCCGTTCAGGCGTGGCCACCCGCACTTATGCAGCACTTGACCGTTGGGTCAGTTGGTTGCCCGGCGGACTTGTGCATGCCAACGTGGCGACAGCCACGATGTTCTCGGCCACGTCGGGGTCGTCCGTGGCGACTGCAGCGACAGTGGCAACCGTGGCCATGCCGCAAGCGGAAAAGCTCGGGTATGACCCAAAGCTGTTCTCGGGCGCAATCGCGGCGGGCGGCACACTTGGCATCATGATCCCGCCGTCGATCAACCTGATCGTCTTTGGCTTCCTGACTCAATCCTCTATCCCGCAACTGTTTTTGGCGGGTCTGGTGCCTGGCCTGATCCTTGCACTCTCATTCCTGATGGTCACGGCGATCATTTGCACGATCCGCCCTGATCTTGGCGGGCAGCGGCGCGTCTTTCCATTGGCGCAAATGCTGCGCGCGCTGATCGATTTGGTACCGATTCTGATCCTGTTCGGGCTTATCATCGGATCTATCTATCGCGGTTGGGCCACCCCGACAGAAGCCGCTGCGGTGGGTGTTGCAGGTGCCTTCCTGATCGCTGCCGCATTTGGTGGTGTGAACTGGGCAATGCTGCGCGACAGCCTTCTGGGGACGATCAAAATCACCTCCATGATCATGCTGATCATCATCGGCGCGTCCTTCCTGAACTTCACCCTTTCCTCGGCGGGTCTTGGTCGCGAGTTGACTTCCTTTATGGAGGGGCTGGGCCTTGGGCCGATCGGGTTCATTCTGGTTGTCGTGGTGCTGTACATTGTCTTGGGCTTTTTCATCGAAACATTGTCGCTGATGGTTGTTACGATCCCCATCATTGTCCCGATGGTGCTGGCGCAGGGGTATGACGCCGTCTGGTTTGGCATCCTGATGATTGTCCTGATCGAAATGGCGCTGATTACGCCGCCAGTGGGCCTCAACCTTTATGTCGTCCAAGGCGCGCGCAAATCCGGCAATATCGGCGAGGTGATGTTGGGCGCTGCTCCCTATGCGCTTGTGATGCTGATCATGGCATTTGCGCTTATTGCCTTCCCCGAGATCGCCCTCTGGCTGCCAAGTTTGCTCGGCTAGCGTTTCGACCATCAATTTTACTGAAAAAATGCGGCCCCGAGGGCTGCAAACAAAGGAGAACCGTCTCATGTGGCAATTTTGGGTAGATCGTGGCGGCACGTTCACGGACATCGTGGCAAAATCGCCTGAAGGTGATCTGCGGACACATAAGCTGCTGTCTGAGAACCCCGAAGCTTACCTCGACGCGGCGGTGCATGGCATTCGCGAAATTCTTGACCTCAAAGCAGATGCTCCAGTGCCGACCGGCCTTATTGAAGCGGTGAAGATGGGCACAACCGTCGCCACGAACGCGCTGCTTGAGCGCAAGGGCGAAAAGACGGTACTCTTCATCACCAAGGGCATGAAAGACCTGCTGCGCATTGGGTATCAGAACCGCCCGAAGCTATTTGATCTCAATATTGTGCTGCCAGAGCTGCTTTATGACGACGTTGTGGAGGTCGATGAACGTCTCGACGCAGACGGCAATATCGTCATAGCCCTCGACACGACCGCTGCCCGCGAAGCGCTTTCCCGCGCTTATGGCAAAGGCTATCGATCCGTCGCTATTGCGTTGATGCACAGTTATCGCTTCCCGGATCATGAACAACGCTTGGGCGACATGGCTAAACAATCCGGCTTCACGCAAATCTCGCTCAGTCACGAGGTCAGCCCTTTGATAAAGTTGGTTGGCCGTGGGGATACGGCGGTTGTCGATGCTTATCTGTCCCCCATCCTGCGCCAGTATGTTAGCCAAGTTGCGAACGCTTTGGGCGCACATTCAGGTGGCTGCGAACGGCTTATGTTCATGCAGTCCAACGGCGGCCTGACCGACGCGCGCTTGTTTCACGGACGGGATGCGATCCTGTCCGGCCCCGCGGGGGGTGTTGTCGGCATGGTTCGGTCTGCTGGTGAGTTGGGCTATGAAAAGCTTATCGGTTTTGACATGGGCGGCACCTCAACGGATGTCTGCCATTACGCGGGTGAATTTGAACGCTCGTTTGAAACCGAAGTGGCCGGTGTGCGGATGCGCGCCCCGATGATGTCGATCCATACTGTGGCGGCAGGAGGCGGGTCGATCCTGTCCTACCGAGATGGCCGTATGCAGGTCGGTCCGGAAAGTGCGGGGGCCAATCCTGGCCCTGCCGCCTACCGCCGTGGTGGCCCGCTGACCGTGACCGACTGCAACGTGCTTTTGGGTAAATTGAACCCAGATCATTTTCCGCATGTGTTTGGTCCAAATGCGGATGAGCCACTTGATAGAGACGCTGTTCGCGAGAAGTTTGAGGCACTTGCCGCCCAGATCGGTGATGGCAAAACGCCCGAGGACATCGCCGAAGGGTTCCTGCGCATTGCCGTCGAAAACATGGCGAACGTGATCAAAAAGATCAGCGTGCAGCGCGGCTATGACGTCACAAAATACACGATGAACTGTTTTGGTGGTGCGGGTGGTCAACATGCCTGCCTTGTTGCCGATGCTTTGGGGATGGAGCGTATTTTCATTCACCCCTTCGCGGGCGTTTTGTCAGCCTTTGGCATGGGTCTTGCCGATGTGCGCGCCATGCGAGAGCGTCAGTTTGAAAAACCTCTGAACGACCTTGATGCCGCCGCGGCCTTAGCAAAGTTAGCGGAAAGCGCCCGCGCCGAAGTCGGCGATCAGGGCATCGCGCCCTCAGACATCGACGTCCTGCAACGGGTCCAAATTCGGCCACGCGGTGCGCAACAAAGCCTCGAAGTCCCCTTTGGATCGGCCCCGGACATGGAAGCCGCTTTTGTTGACGCGCACCAACAACGGTTCGGCTTTGCACCTGACACAAGCGATCTGATCATTGATGTGTTGGTGGTGGAAGCCGTTGGTCAGACAGGCGAACAGGTGAGCCTGCCCGACACGCAAGGCACCGAACCAGATAAGACGACGGTATCTGTCTGTTTCGATGGGACGTGGAAAGACGTCTCGCTTGTTGACCGCACCACGCTTGCCCGTGGTCAAACCGTTGAAGGCCCCGCAATCCTGACTGAGCCGACGGGCACCAATGTGATTGAATCCGGCTGGCGCGCCACCTGTGCCGAGGGCGGCAACCTGATCCTTGAACGTACCACAAAGGTCGCCCGCGCCGAGGCTATCGGCACATCCGTAGATCCCGTCATGCTAGAGGTGTTCGACAACCTTTTCATGTCCATCGCAGAACAGATGGGCGCGACACTCGCCAACACAGCATATTCTGTGAACATCAAGGAACGCTACGATTTTTCCTGCGCGATCTTTGACCAAAACGGTGATCTGGTCGCGAATGCACCGCATGTCCCTGTTCACCTCGGCTCTATGTCCGAAAGCGTGCGCACCGTGCTGCGTGAAAATACAGGCAAGATCCGGCCCGGCGATGTGTTCATGATGAACAATCCCTTTAACGGCGGAACGCATCTGCCGGACGTGACGGTGATCACACCCGTTTTTGATGCCACTGGTAACACCATCATCTACACTGTCGCCTCACGCGGCCACCATGCCGACATTGGCGGCAAGACACCCGGGTCCGCGCCCCCTGACAGCCGGATTATCGAGGAAGAAGGCGTCGTCATCGATAACTTCCTCCTTGTTGCGCAAGGGCAATTGCGGGACCCCGAGACGCGGGCTTTGCTTGCCTCTGGCAGGTACCCTTGCCGCAATGTCGATCAGAACATGGCTGACTTGGCCGCACAGATCGCAGCGAATGCGACGGGCGTTGCAGAGTTGAAAAAGATCACGACCCAGTTCGGAATTGATGCCGTTCATGCCTATATGGGGCATGTTCAAGACAATGCAGAGGAAAGCGTCCGGCGTGTTCTGGATGTTTTGAAAGACTGCTCATTCAGTTATCCCATGGATGGCGGTGCAAAGATCGAAGTCGCGATTAAGGTCAACAAATCTGATAGATGTGCCACGATTGACTTCACCGGAACCTCGCCACAAAGCCCGCTGAACTATAACGCGCCGCTTTCGATCTGTCGGGCTGTCGTCCTTTACGTGTTCCGCACGCTTGTTGGCCGCGATATCCCGATGAATGAGGGCTGCCTTAAGCCGCTTGACCTGATTGTCCCTGCAGGCTCGATGATCAATCCGCGTGCTCCCGCCGCCGTCATCTCTGGTAACACCGAGGTGAGCCAATCCATTGCGGATGCGCTTTACGGTGCACTTGGTGTGATTGCGGGCTCTCAGGGCACGATGAACAACTTTGTCTACGGCAATGACGTGTTCCAGAACTACGAGACCATTTGCGGCGGTACGGGGGCGGGCCGCGGCTTTGACGGGACAAGCGCGGTCCATAGCCACATGACCAACACCCGAATGACGGACCCGGAAGTGCTTGAAACCCGCTTCCCCGTGCGTGTTGATGAGTTCTCTATTCGACAAGGCTCTGGCGGTGCGGGTGAGTTTGTTGGCGGTGACGGCATCGTTCGACGGTTGACCTTTAATGAGGCAATGACCGTCACAACGCTCAGCTCACACCGCGTTGTCGCCCCCCACGGGACATATGGTGGGTCCCCAGGTGCCACCGGTGAAAACGCCGTGCAGCGGTCAAATGGGGCGTTTGAGCTGTTGGACGGAAACGACCAGGTGGAATTGGAACCAGGTGACACCTTTGTTATGAAAACACCTGGCGGCGGTGGATTTGGGAAGGCAAACTTATGAAGTTTTATCACTCTGGCTCGGAAATAGACCTGACCGTTGAGCACCTCTACGTTGCCGGTTGGACGGGTCGAAATGCCGACGCGGTGCAGCATCATATCGACGAGCTTGCTGAGATCGGGGTGGCGCCGCCAAGCGAGGTGCCCCTCTATTACCACGTATCCAGCAGTCTTCTGGTTCATGCAAACACGATCGAAGTGCTTGGACCAGACACATCGGGAGAGGTTGAGCCGCTCATCATACAAAGTGCTGGTGCCTTGTGGCTCAGCTTAGCATCTGATCACACTGATCGCGCTTTGGAGACATATTCAGTCGCGGCCTCAAAGCAGATTTGCTCAAAGCCCGCGGCCAGGGAAGTGTGGCGATTATGCGAGGTCGATGCAGACTTGGACACCTTAATGCTGCGCTGTTCAATTAAAGAGGACGGAAGCTGGGTCAGCTATCAAGTGGGCGCTCTGTCGAACATCTTGCCGTTGCAAAAACTGATCAGCGGCTCTGGCATGGGTGACAACTCGGCGATGCTCTGCGGGACGCTTGGCGCAATCGGCGGTGTCAGACCTTCGGATGCTTACAAAATGGAACTTGAAGATCCGAAGCGAAACCGGCGGATTACACTCGAATATTCTGTTCGTAAGCTGCCAATAGTTCTTTAGAAGAACCAAAGCGGAAGTCCGCGTTATCAAGCCTAATGGAGGCACCTGGCTGTCCCAGAACCGCAATTGTCGCAGCCGCTGCGCAATCGTGCTTTGTACGCACCTGAGAATTCAAATTAAGCTGTGGTGAATACCCAGCTTTAGTTTAGGTCAAAGCCAAGCTGTCGAATGGCTACTTCGGTGACATTGGTTGCGTCAGCAAAGTGCGGAAAACGAACGGTGGCTTCGTCCGCTTCCTTCCCCTTCGTTGCGACCGCGGCGAAAGTCCGGTCTACGTTTACAGCGAACAACAATCATCGAAGTAGGTAACCTTCAAATTTTGCTTAAATCGACATTGGGTCGGACAAAGTGGTAGGCAATCACATGATTAAGTACCAAGACATTTCTGATGACGACCCCGTTCTCGATCACTCCCGCCTTCTGAAGGCGATGGAAAACGCATTTGAGTATGCCACTGCTCATGGTGGGATCGGGCTCACGCAGACCAAAGCCTTCAATCGCAAGTTTGCTCATTGGATGGCTGATCATTCACCTTGGCCGCGATACCACACCGATGAATTGATGAGGCTGAACAAGGTACTGAACGAATGGGACGTGCCACTTGCCATGGTCGTCCATGATTTGATGATTGTCGCCAAATTCGGGCGCCATACAAAGGGTAAATTTCAGATTTCAAAAAAGGCGCAACAACTTGCCAGCCAGCGTGCTGCATTCTTCGCCAAAATAGCTGAAACGTACCTGTTTGAATATAATCACGCGCGAAATGCCCGATCAGAGTTCATGGCACCCGGAAACTGGGACATCTTCCTCAACATCATCAACGTCGAGGCCGAACAAGGCCTCACAGAAACGCATCTCGTCAAGACACTCTATGGTCTCGAAAAACGTGCGCATGTGATTGATCGGGAATACTATGACCACGCCGGGTTCATCTTCACGCATGTCCTGCAACCACTCAGCTGGATTGGTTTTCTGGCAGAAACATCCGACGGTGGGAGACTGTCAGATCGCACCTACTGGAAAACGCCATTGTGGCGGGCGTGTCTGCAACTGGAAACCGACGGTATGGTCGACGCACCACATCGCCACTAAGGCTTCACTCAAGCTGTTGGCATCAAAATTGAGCCCCCTGCCCTCCTTGCTTTGCGTAAGCGTCTTCGCATCATCTATTTTTGAGGCAGACCAGTGATCATTTGCAATCTCGATGACACGAAGCGAACAGATCAAGCTGGGGATCAGGGCATTTGAAACACAATCAATAATTGATCGTGCTCCAAAGCGCGCTCACCGGAAGGGCGAAGTTTCTGTCGCCAAAGGTGAGCTTTTCTTGGCCTAGGTAGAACACGATCCCCGTGCATTTTTTACTACGACCAGGCCCGTCTTTTGAAAACCATTTGAGGTGTTTAAAATCATCTCCAGTGACTGATGCAGACGCCTTGATCTCAACGCAGACCAAGTGGCTGCCACCGTCGATCAGGATGTCAATTTCCCGCTGGTCTGCACTGCGCCAGTGATAGAGCCGGTAGTCAGCGTCCTGCATTGGGACGGCACGCTGGATCTCGTTCAGAACAAAGCTTTCTAGCAGGCCGCCAAGCGCCTGCGGTGTGTTGTCGATAGTAAAAGTATCTTGGGTGAAACGCCGAAGGGCACAGGCGATGCCCGTATCTGCAAAATGGTATTTAGGGTTCTTGATCTCCCGCTTGCCCTCGCCTGATGTCCAGGCACCCAGCTTGGTCAACATTGACAGCCGTAGCAGAATATCAAGGTATTGATCGACGGTAACCCGTTGCAGTTTCGTCAGTTTGGAAAGCTCGGACGTGCTGATTTCCTGCGCGGAGCGCGCCGCCATCTGATCTATCAGGATACGCAACGCATCCGGTTTTCGAACCGGTATGATATCAGCGACATCGCGCTCCACCACTGCGTCGATGTAATCCCGATATTGCCGCTGGCGGGATCTTATCGGTAGCTCTCTCACTTCTGGAAAACCACCTTCTAGGATGAGATCTATGTAGTCACGTCGACTAACCTGCTCCGGATCACCCACCTGCCCTAGTTTCGGTTCGTTTTGAATCGCCCAATCCATGATGCGATTGACGGGTGCCTTTTTGACTTCAGCGACGGATAGGGGCCAGAGCTTAAGTGTTCGCATTCTACCCGCAAGCGAGTCAGCCACATCAGTGGTTGTGAATACGTTGGAGGAGCCGGTAAGTACAAATTGCCCCTTACGCCGATTGGTATCGACGACCCTCTTGATCGCGAGAGCTAGTTTTTTGGATCGCTGGGCCTCATCAATGATAAGCGGATCGCCATTCAGATTTTCCGTTAAGCTGGTAAGCTGGCCCTCCGGGTCCGCTTCAATGGCCGCCAAGACAGCTGCGTCATCCAATGTGATGAAACGGCCATTGCCAAACAAGTCCCGCACAAGTGTTGTCTTGCCAACTTGCCTTGGACCAATGAGGTTGACCACACGTGCTGATGCAAGTGCATCTTCAAGCTCTGGGATGAGGTGCCTAGGCAGATATTCTTCTGTATCAGTCATGAACCTTTTGTCTCTCCCTCGCCTGATGAAGCCCAAACCGAAAAAGAGGTCCGCTTCCTTTTCACAGAATGCATATTAGAGGCTCCACCATTTGTCTATTAGATGCCTCACCATTTGTTCATTAGTGCATCTACAGTTTGCCTAGAACACAGGTTTGCTGGGAATTTCGTAGAGTTCACATTCACTCGCTCTCTGCGCGCGGTCAGGTCACGTGAGCTGTCTATCTCGATCATCAGCAAGAAGCTCGACGCTGTCACGTTTGAGCGTAGTGCCTCTTTCCGCTTGCAACAGATCATCTTGCAAAAGCGTCGGCAGTCCTATCCCAGGTACTTCTTACACACCTGAAACTGATAGAGCTTTATAATTCGAGCTGTGAAGTGCCTGATTTTGAGCCCCTGCCTTCTTTCTATCAACGACGCCGTTTCTTCGTTCGGAATTTACCGCGAGCAGCCGTCTGTTTTAAGTGTCGTTGTCCCCTGCCCTGACGACAAAGGCTTTGGCAATGACATCACTTTGAGAAAATTGTCCGCGGACAATTTTTGGTTCACGCGGCATAACTCTGAGCCTTAGCAAGACGCCTTACCAATCTTTCTGGGCTGAAATTGTCACTCTTCGATCCCGTCGTAATTGAACGAAAGTAGGCACCAACGGCTTTGATTTTGTCATGGAACTGCATAATCGCCCATACTGTGGCTGCAGCTCTTAGTGCACCAAGTCGGGCATGTGCTGCATCATAGTTTTGGGTCGTGATCCCTATCATCGGTGCAAGCGTTCGAGCGTGAGCTACGACATCATGAATTGTTTCAATCTTTCTCAGTGAAAATTCGGCAGCCTGTGGGCAAGCTGATAACAATTCTGGGATCGTGATCGGAGCATCGGAACTTGTAAGAGGAGTTTCTTTTTTTAAAGCGACACTCTCTTTATCAATATGTTCTTTATTTGACTTATGATGGTGCCGGACAAATTGACCGTTACTGGCGGTCAGAGTAGTCGTCAAATTAGGAGTTTGATCGTCTGGTCCCTCAGCTTCAACTTCAGTAACTGGTAGGTTTGCGAGGATTTGTTCGCAGTCTTGGAGCGATAACTTGCGTCGAAGAATACGGAATATGTTGAGGGCCCTGTCGTCGTCAGGGTTTTCGACGAGGCTTGCATTGGCGGCAGTACGTATCTTAGCGCGCAGGTAATCGATCTGTTCCCGTTCCCTCAGGACTTCTGCTGCCAAAGCTGAAATTTCGTGAAGTCGGTCAAAGAGCGGTGTAAGGTCGAAGCCAAACCGTAGAGCTTTACCTTCAATGCGGTTGTGCTTAGTGAAGCGCTTCCGGTTTGGGCTGTCACGGCGAACGAGTAGCCCAGTTTCCTGCAATGTTGCAGCATGACGTCTGATCGTTCTGTCTGAAATGCCATTGCGTCGAAACGTGAGCGTCGAGTTTGATGCAAACACAGTGTGGTGATTGCGTTTGGGTGCGAGGCACGAAAGCATCGCATCTAATGTTGAAATTACGGACGCGCTCAGGCCGAGACGCGGAGCGGCGTTGCGGAGTGTTGCTATGACGATGTGACGCTCTGGAAGGGAATTGTCCGCGGACAATAGTTCATTGGTCCGCAGCCCAGTGGGTGCAGTTGCTTTCGTAAATGCCATGTTTTTTCACGACAACCTGATGTGAAAGGCTCCTATATCTCTGAAAATCAGAAAAAAGGCCGCAAATCTTCAGCAACCGAATCGGTTGTTATTGACTGGCGCGGAGAAGCTGGTAAATCTGAAAGTGCAAAGAACAGATTGGGCTCTCCTAGGGAAACCTTGGGGGGCTCTTTCTTTTTTGGGTTGTTGGTCGTGCTCCTTTTTTAAGTTTTACTGCTCGGTCGACATCAGTCAGGCTTTTGCTCTGACTGCCACGCCTCATAGAGGCGCGTAAGCTCAGCTTCTGCGTTGTTACGCATCCACTGGGCAAATTCCGGGGCATCAGACTTCGACAGCTTGAATGTCAAAGCACGGGCCGTCTCTTTTACTTCTGCCAAAGCCGTCCCATCGCTAAGTTTGATCGATAGGGTAGGGGGGGCAGCTGGTTTGTCTGGGGCTTTAGATTTTAGCGCTTGAGTAATGGCATCACTGACCATGCCAAAGCGGTCGTCGGAGCTTTTGGCTGCATTAAACTGAAGCGTTGCGGTGACCTGTTCAAGATCGATGCTATCGCTGCGCGACTGGTCTGCCAGCTCTTCCCAACGTCTGCGTCCAATGCCGTGCGCGGAGCCGATCTTCTCGATGACTGACTTTGGAATAGACCGTGCAACTTTGGTCATGCGCGATAACATTGGCTTGTCCACAGCGAGGGCATCCAGAATGATTGCTTGCTCGTAGCCACTTGTAGCCAGTTCGGTGGCGAAAAGCGCTTTTTCAATGAAGCTTGGGTCCAAGCGTTGAGTGTTTTCTTGTCCCTGGGCAAGAATAGCCTCTTCATCAGAAAGAGACCTGACAAGTGCTTTCGCGGGAATGCCGAGCGACCGCAAAGCCCGCAATCTGCGGCGGCCATAGACGATCTTGTAGTGCCCCGGTTTGTCCGAGATCGGCCGCACCATAATCGGGACTTGCTGGCCGTGCGCCTTGATGCTTTCCGCCAGCGTTAAGATATCCGAATCGGTGAACGAGAGTCGATCCTTGGGGCCGCTCTCTTCGATGACATCAACAGAGATTTCCCGCACCGCGTTGCTCGCAACATCTTTCAAAGTAGACTTCACGCCGCTCATCGCACCAGTATTTGGAAAACGCGCTTTTTGCTCGCTAGACGGTGCCGCCGTGCTGTCCGCATCAGGTGGAGGAGGCGGCTGGAATAGGTTTCTACGGGCCATCAGTCAGTATCCCTTCCCCAAGCTTGCTGGATCGTCTTCTCGAACTCATCCGCAACGCCGTTAACAGACTCTAATATGCGGTTTAGTGTCTTCTTTACGATTTGTGAGGGATCCAGCTCATAGATGGTTTGCTGCGTCATCCCAGCGTCGGAGATCGCTGTGGATTTGAGCATTGGCGTGGTTAACACCTGATCAAGAAGAATGGACCGTAAGAAGCCCGCCATTTGTGATTGGGGTACGTCGGTCGGTTCATATCGAGCGACTAAGAACTTTAGGAAATTCCAATCGATTGGCCCTGCGGCCTCTTCTAGAGTTTGGACAGTTTCTCCAGCCATTTCAAGGAATTGCGCCATTGAGGCAACATCCAACATGCTGGGAACAACCGTGATCAGAAGGCCAGTTGACGCCAACAGGGCCGTCATCGTTGTAAAGCCAAGCTGAGGCGGACAATCTATGATTACTAAATCATATTCGGCCTCAATTTCGTCGAGGGCGATTGCAAGGCGTTGTGTAAAAGGAGGATCAATCTTGTGCTGAAGTGCATAGGCCGTCTCAGTCTCGTATTCGGATAATAAGAGGCCCGCAGGTGCGAGATCAAGATTATGAAAGTAGGTCTTTCGAATGATCTGGCTCAATGGTAGCGGATCTTCATACTTAAGCGCGTCATAGATCGTACCGTTCTCGGCGAACTCGATTTCAGGACGGTATCCGAACATTGTGGTCAAGCTGGCTTGCGGATCCATGTCGATTGCAAGAACTCTATAGCCCCGCAAGGCGTAGCGTTGGGCTAAGTGGATCGCACTGGTCGTTTTGCTGGACCCGCCTTTGAAGTTGACAATCGAAATCACTTGAAGGGCGTCGTTCTCGCGGCGTCCAGGAAGGTATGCCTCACCATTTCGACCAGTTTTTGCCATGACATGACGGATTTGATCAATCTCCTGTGCAGTGTATAGCCTGCGACCTCTGGAATCAGTCTCTACGTCAGGGAAATCGCCTTCTTGATGACGTGTCCTAAGATTAGACATGCTGATACCTGTCAGCTCAGAAACTTCAGCAGGATGAAACTTGCGCAGCGCTTTTCGACTATCGGGCTGGAAGCTGTTGCGCATATGATGATTTAACGCTTCCGACAGGCGGGCGGCATTCGCTGCAATCGATGCGGCGATTGTGCTGGTTTGTGCGTTATTAGAGTCTGAATTCATGTTGCCCTCACGACCTCTTACCGGGTCATTTCTGTTTCGTCGCTAAATAACGTGATTTGCGTTGGTTAGCGACAATTGAACTCATGACACGCAAGTTATCCCCAGGCAACATTTTTTTGCGCATTGCTTGTTTCTGGAGCTTTCCGAACATTGCCCAAAAAAGGCAGATTTTGCGCATAACAATCTGATAATACTTAAGATATTTCATCTAGTGGCTGGTTTTGCAAGATCTGGTGGTGTTTGCCTCGCCAAGCCCAACCAATAGCATCGGCATCCATATTTCGAATCGGGTGGCTTTCCGATTTTGTGGTGACGGATGAAATAGGGCATCGCAATACTGCTGATTAAAGGCTCGGAATCCGAACTGCAAAAAGGACGATTTTTCACAACCGGCAAGAGAGTGGCGAGGTCAACCATCTTGGGACTTGCATGCGCAAGCAGGGTACCATACGCCGTTGACATATAAGTCATTGAAGCATATATGTATTGAAATGATGAAACGATTGCAGACTGTTGTTGAGCTTCCAGAATTTCAGAGGCGCGCCAAGGCAATCATGTCTGACCATGAACGCGAGGCTGCAATAAACTTTGTCGCGGCCAATCCTGAGGCGGGTGTATCCCTCGGAGGTGGTCTGCGCAAAGTACGTATCCCTCGGGACGGCAGCGGTAAGAGCGGTGGATTCAGGACGATTTATGTATTTGGTGGAACTCAGATGCCTATTTTTCTGATTACGGTTTTTGCCAAGAATGAGAAGGCCAATCTGTCAAAGACAGAACAAGCTGCGGCTGTCGAGATGAGCAAAGCGATTATCTCAAGATATGGAGATGGAACATGAGTGCATTTGAGAGCGTAAAAAATGGCCTTGGAGAGGCTCTGGCCTTTGCCAACGGTGATGCCACTGATGCGATGGTGCATGAGGTTACTGTAACCAGCGTCAATGTCGCAGAAGTCCGACAGCAAACCGGCTTATCACAGGCCGCATTCGCCAAAAGCATCGGTGTGGCAAAAGGAACTTTGCTAAATTGGGAACACGGACGTCGGCATCCGACAGGACCGGCACAGGTCCTGTTAGCACTCATCGCCAAAAAACCGTCAGTCGTTCAGGACTTGTTGCGCGGCGCGTGAACCGGGGCTTACACCCCAACCCTCTTCACGCGGATCCCGAGCTTGCGCGCTTTGTCTACGATATTCTCGGTGATCCCTGACCCTGGCGTTGCAATCAATCCCTGAGGCAGGATTTCCAACATCTTGTCGTTGCGCTTGAACGGGGCTGCTTTGCCGTGGCTTTTCCAGTCGGGCTTGAACACCACCTGCGTCACACCCCGTACATCTGCCCACCGAGCTGCGATCATCTCGGCACCTTTGGGTGTACCGCCATGCAGCAGAACCATGTCCGGGTATTTTTCGCGCGTGGCATCAAGGACTGACCAGATGAGATCGTAAGCCTGATAGTCTCCGCCTGAGAAGGCGATACGGGTGCCTTCAGGGCAATGCACTTCGGCTTCTTTGCGCCGCTTGGCTGACAGAAACGCCCGACTGTCGACGACTGCAGATGTCAGACCTCTGTGCGAGACTTTCGATCCGGTACGCGGCATCCAAGGCGAACCTGTCGCGGCAGAGAAATGGTCACAAGCCAGATCGCGCATTTGCTCGAAGGCGTCCCGATGGTCCCAGAGTTTCAGACCGATCATTTGCAGGCGTTCCAGCTCGACCGAGGCGACCTCGGAGCCGTCCTGCGTGCTCATGCTTTCGCGGACCTCGCATTCATTGTCATCAAGGCGTCTTTGCAGATGGGTCAGGCGGCGATGAAACAGCGAGGTGAGGGACCAGAGCATTTCTTCGAGATTGTCTTCCAACTGACTGTCGTCGAGCAGGCTGATGGTGGTGTCAAAAAGCGTCGCCATGGCAAGCTCGACCTGACCCGGCTCGGGCAGGGGGCGATGATCGGTCTCATCTGGTCCCGGCTTTGCACCATGAAGGGTGAGGTGATCGAGGATTGCGGATGTCAGGCCGTGATCTTCGGGGTTGGTTTTGTCTTGAAGGGGCATGGTCTTGTTCCTCTGTTTGATCTGACCCGATTTGGATGGGGCGATAACAGGGCCGGCGGCGACCGGACCGCATCCCTTTGGATCGCAGCGCAGCGGAGAATGCGCACCCGGCAGAAAATTGATCCGCGAGGAATGGCCCGCCTTCTGTCCTTGGCGGGGCAGGGGAATTTTATGTTGGGGGCGCATTGCGGTTTGGGCGAGGAGCACTCAGCTCCGACCCGTTGGCCCATCGCTCCCCTTATCCAAACGGGATCAGATTGAACGTCATGGAACGCCTGCCACTGGCAATAAACACCCCAAAGACTACGCTTTACCTCACATTCTCAATTACTTATCCCTTCATGGCTGCCAGAAGCACGTTGCGAAGCCCGCCTTTGCCAAATGCCAGCAGATCTTCATTGAAATCACCAAGCTTTGGGACGAGGTGCCGACACTCAATGCCCGATGATCCCAGTTTGGATGCAAGAGTTTGCGCGGCCCGCGCCCCTGCAACATCATTGTCTCGTGCGATCCAGATGCGCTTGATCCATGGAGGAGGAATGAAGAGGCCAAGATGCGTTGCCGTCAGACAGGAGGCGAGGTTGAACTCAGAAAGGGCTGTGCCAACTGACAGCGTGTTCTCAAGACCTTCGCCGACGATCAGATCGCTAGGATTAGACCCTGACCAAAACCGAACGGCGTTGCCATGAAGCTGGCCAAGTATCCGTTTGGGATTGTGCAGATCTGCAATCCTGCCAGTCGTCGGTTCCAAATATGTCCGAGCACATCCCGTAATGTTGGCCTGATTGTCCGTGATCTTCGCCAGGAGGGCAGGGGAGTGGCACGGTTGATCTGGGGCCCTGTCGTCGCCTCGTAAGTAAACCCTTGGGTGAAAGCGCAAGGCGGGCCCGAAGCCCGCGATGCCGCGACGGTGCAGATAAGCCGCTGCCGCAGTTCCAAAGACAGGCCTGCCAGCAGCCAAGAGCCTGCGCGCTGATGCGATGCGCCTGGCGTTGGCCGCGCCAGCATCCCGAGACACCTTTTTGGTTACCTGCTGTACGGGAAGCGGCGCATTGCCCAGGAACTGTTTTGCTTCATGGAGTGTCTCTCGCAGAGACCGCGACCCCAGCTTGGCGTGAAGCAAATCTATGAGGTCTCCAAATTCACCCGTGGCGTAATCTGTCCATCCACCCGCCTTGCGACCGTCTTGTGCGTGCAGACGGATGACGAGACTGCGGCCCAACGCACCCGATGTGTTCCCGACTTGCCAATAACTACCTTGGCGATGGCCTTGTGGGAAATAGGCGCGGCAAAAACACTCCGCGCGCGCGCCAAGGTCGGCTGAAATCTCAGCAACCGAAACACGCCCCGTCATTGCGCCGCGTCACCGATAGCGGAGCCAACGGGAAAGCGCGCCAAGAGGGCAGTCAATGCATCAGTATTTTCTGAGGGTAGAAATACCCGCGTCTTCCATTGGATCACTTCGGTAAAGCAGCCCATGGTTTTCAACTCGGACAGGATCGCGCCCGTGGCACCAATGACTTCCAATCTGGGTTGCCCCATGACAAGCGAGCGACGCAGCTGAAACCCGTTCACAAGGCCCAGCGTAGCGCGGGTCTCCATCACGGCGCGCAGAACGTCGTCGGGATCCATTTGGATATCATTGTCGAGCCCAAGCCGCGCATAGACGTTGATCAGTTGCTCCTGCGAGACCAAACGGCCGATTGCGCGTTCACCATCCTCGGTTTGCAGACGGTAAATCCGCATATTGTCGGCAGGCAGACGATCCCAGATCGGTAGGAGAAGGCCGCAGATCAGTGTGATTTTGGAGGTCGTGAACTCCGGTACCGCGTCAACCTCTGCCTGCCAGAGCTGTTCGAACGTAGCATCATCCACTTCCTGCCAATTTGACGTGTTGAATTCACCCAACTCGAACAAATCATAGGTCATTGGGCGTAGCAGTTTGACCCGACGGATTGGGACACCGTCTTCGTCCATGTAAGCAGGCGCATGCGTCATTAGGCCCGCACGCTTTGAGTTGGCGTTCCAGCAAAGCTTTGCATCTGGCATTCTGGCGCAAATGGACTTCGCCTTGGAAAGCGTCAGCGGCTCGTTGCGGTCCGTTCGCTCTACCGTCAGCGCCGTTGCCGTCGCCCCAGTTGTTTCATGCTCGTAGATGACCTTGCGATCGACAATCATAAACCGTTCGGCGCGCAACGTTTCGAGACCAACATCTAGCGTACCCGCCTGTCGCGCATCTTCGATGATCGCGGAGAGCAGTTCGCCAAAGGCATCAAAGATTGCGTCCTGCATGCTGATCTTCAGCGCAAGACAGCGGTTGAGGAATTGCTGGATCGGCGGAAGGACCTCCTTCATGCAACCATCTGCGTCATCTAGTGTCAGACCCGTCATCTCCTGAAACCGCGCGTAGGAGCAGGCATCGATCTTACCTGCGCGCAGCTTGTAAAAGAACTGACGCAGCGCCGCGCGCGCATAGGGGCTTTCAAGATTGTCCTCGGCGCGGAACATGTTCTGCCCGCCGGTCTCACGTTGGCCCTTTGTAATCGCACCAAGCGTGTCGAGACGACGCGCGATCGTGGAGAGAAACCGTTTCTCGCCTTTAACGTTAGTGGCAACGGGACGAAAAAGCGGTGGCTGCGCTTGATTGGTTCTGTTGGTGCGCCCAAGGCCCTGTATAGCGTTGTCCGCCTTCCAGCCCGGCTCCAGCAAGTAGTGCACCCGCAGGCGCTGGTTCTTCGCCCCAAGGTCCGCGTGGTAGGAACGGCCCGTGCCGCCTGCGTCTGAAAATACCAGAATGCGCTTGGTATCATCCATGAAGGCTTGGGTTTCACCTAGGTTGGAGGAAGCGGGTCGGTTCTCGACCTTCAGGTGCCCCTCAGACGTCCGCACAATGCGGCGCTTGCGTCCCGTGACCTCAGCCACCACATCCCCGCTGAAATGCCAGAGGAGCTGATCCAGCGCCCCTTGCACGGGTGCCAATGCGCCAAGATGCTCGATAAGGTCATCTCGCCGCTGCTCAGCCTCGCGACAGATGATCGGCGTGCCATCCGCATCGATCGCAGGGCGAGATCGCAAGTCCCCATTATCGTCGGTGTAGGGCTCAAACAGCTGCGTCGGGAAAGAATGCGCCAGATAATCCATGACGTATTCCCTTGGTGTGATGTCGACCTGTAGATCATGCCACTCAGAAGGGGGGATGCCATCGAGACGGCGTTCCATCAGCGCTTCGCTGGTTGAGACGACTTGCACGACAGCGGCATGACCTGCTGCGAGATCCACCTCGATGGCTTTGATCAGAGACGGGCACTTCATGGCCGTAATTAAGTGATTGAAAAATCTTTGCTTATTGCTTTCAAACGCTGATCGCGCTGCGGATTTCGCTTGCGGGTTTAATGTCCCGCCCTCAGACGAAATACCTGAGGCTTCCAGTGCTGCTTCAAGATTGTTGTGAATGATCTGAAACGCGTCCGCATAGCTGTCATAGATCGCGATCTGTGCTGGAGTCAGATCATGAACAAGCATGTCGTATTCCACACCAGCATAGGACAGCGATCGCGCCAGATAGAGCCCGAGGGCTTTGAGGTCGCGTGAAATCATCTCCATCGCCGCAATGCCACCTGCTTCCATGGAGGACACGAATTCGGCTTGGGTCACGAAGGGGAAATCGCCGGTGCCCCAGAGGCCAAGACGGGAGGCATAGGCGAGATTGCCGACAACGGTCGCGCCAGTGGCTGAGACGTAGAGGATGCGTGCGTCAGGAACGGCGTTCTGCAATGCGAGGCCAGCAAGACCTTGCTGCGACGCCTTCTTGTCGCCTCGGGCGGATTTCTCACCAGCGGCATTCGCCATGGCGTGGCTTTCATCGAAGGCGATGACGCCGTCAAAGCCGTCACCGAGCCACGCGATAACCTGATCAAGACGAGAGGCCTTGCCTTCACGCTCTGCGGAACGCAGCGTCGCATAGGTGACAAACAAGATGCCCTCGGCCAGTCGGATATCACTGCCTTGGCGGAACTTTGACAGCGGGACAATATCGCTCTCCCTTCCACCTAGGGCCATCCAGTCGCGCTTGGCATCCTCGATGAGCTTGTCGCTTTTTGAGACCCAGACCGCGCGCTTGCGGCCGTTCAGCCAATTGTCCACGATGACACCTGCGACTTGCCGTCCTTTGCCACAGCCAGTGCCATCCCCGAGGAACCAACCCTTGCGCAGACGAAAGGCCCCTTCATCGGTCTCGGCCGCGGCAACCAGCTGTCCTGCGATCTCACTTGGCTTGAACCAGCCCTTGAGATGGCAGGCATGGGCATGGCCCGCATAGATGACGCTCTCAAGCTGAGGCGCCGATAAAACGCCGTCACGCGTCAAGGCAGTGGGGAAGAGAGGTTGATAGGTTGGCAGCGGCGGCGGCACAGACGCCATGGCTGCGGACTGCACCAGTGATGTTGGATGGGTGGCAGCACCGTCGATCTGGAAGGCCTGCAGCGCGTAATCCTCGTAGACTGCCTCCTGCAAAGCGCCTTGGGGGTCTGTCCAGTCCTTTGGCTGATACACAAGCGGACAGGCATTAACGCTGTCAAAGGGATGCTTCGCGCGCTCTGCAGCGATGTTACGGGTTTCTTGGCGAGCTGCATCGCGCAGTGCATGCAGATTGAGCCGTGTCGTTGGTTTTGGAGCGGTCTGACGCGCGCCCGTAGGGCAGGGGGGCACCGCATTGGGTCTTTCAGGGCAATGGGCCAAAACAGAAGCCAACAGATCGCCAGTGGTTTCGCAGAGCGGATGATAGGCATCCTCGGCGGCGGTCTTTACCGCATCCTCGCCAATGCTTCGTTTGTCGATGACCGTCAGCCGCGTATCGATGCTCGTGCCGTGCCGCGCGAACACCTTGCCAGCAATGGCAGCCGAAAAGACGACATCCGCAACCTCGCCAATGCTTCTGAAGGTCGACTGATGGCTTTTGGTTTTGGGCGCGAAGCTTTCACCCGTGATCACAACGAGGCGTCCAGCAGGCACAAGCCGTGCCAAAGCTGATAGAACATGCTGACTGGTTGCTTTGCGGAACTTGCCGTCGACATGTTGGGCGGCAGAGAAGGGCGGGTTCATAACGATCACCGAGGGTTTGATCTCGCGATCAAGTCTGTCGTCGATCGACGCCGCATCGTGTCCAGATACCGGTGCATTTACAAACATGGCGCGCAAGACATCGCGACGGGTCTCAGCGAGTTCATTCAACGCAAGCCGTGCACCTGTGACTTGAGCAAAAATAGCAAGCATCCCCGTGCCTGCAGAAGGCTCAAGAACGATGTCAGATTGGCGAAACCCCGCAGCTTGGGCAACAACTGCCGCGAGGGGCAGGGGGGTTGAGAATTGCTGCAGACGGACGCTGTCTTCTGAGCGTCGCGTGTGTGAGGGCGCCAGTGCCGACAGCCGTTCAATCATGCTGAAAAACTGAGCAGGGGAGGCGGCTTGCTTTTGCATTAACGCGCCGTAGCGCTTGATCATGATGATCTGGGCAATTTCTGCCGCATCGTAGGCGTCCTTCCAGACCCATGCACCGCTTGTGTCACTTGCGTCAAAAGCGCCCTCCATCGCTGCGCGCAGTGTCTTCGCATCAATAGGCTGCCCGGCCTCAAAATGCGGCAAAAGGCTGTTTGCTGCGAGGATCAGTTGATGCGCTGTCTCGGAAGTGGGGGAAGATGCGTGAATGGTGTCGATAAGCGCAGCCGTTTTTGGATGTGCATTCATGTTGTGTCTCCAATGTCTGAAAGCAGGAAAAGGAGGCGATCCAGCTTATCCGGATCGCCTGTTACTTGCGGGTTTGAGGGTGTCAGGCGGCTGGACGGCTGAACTTTTCAGCGGTGCGATCCTCGAGGTTAAAATAGAGATCCTCGGTCGCCTTCTTGAAGCCTGGGGGCTTTCGGGCTGCGAGACACCGCACGGATGCACGGCAGCCTTCGCCATGCTCCATCGCAAAATGGGTGACCTGAGCGATGAGGTCGTCCATTCCCGCGGCTTGCAGCTGCTTTTCGGGATAGCTGTCCATCATCGTGAACTTGGTCACGACAAATGCGCCCTCACGATGCGCCGGATAGAGAGTGATCTTGTAGTCGCGTGTTTGTGCCATGTTGTGGCCTCCAGTGACGGCTGCCGAGACAATCTCGAGCGTTGAAATCCGCCAGTAGGAAAAGGCCGCCCTCAATCAGAGAGCGGCCTAGAATTCGAACAAGGAAGAGGGGAGGGGCGTCAGTATTCTGAGGGTAGAAGCAACGTCAGAACCCTGCGTGTCTGTTCCGGGTCAGTCGGCTCATCTGACCCCATTTCATAATTGACGTCATACAAATCCAGCTTGAACCAGATCGTCGTGCCAAAGACCTCAACTGCGCCAAATTCATGCCAACCGTGGGGGTCATTGTCGGGCGTGAACGCTTCAAACGCTGCCACTTGGCGCGTGGCGGCCAAACGCGCGTCTGGGCCCATGGCAGCAACGCCTGAGGTCATCACAAACTGGCCTTTGGGTGTGTCTTCAGCATCGTTGAAGAACATGATAGATTTGCGGAATGCGTCGTTTTGGGCAGCGATCGTTGCGGCTTCTGTCGAGGGCTTGTTTTGTAGTACTGCGGTCATGGTTCGTCTCCGTGCAGGCGAGCTGAACCAATTCCAGCTTACGGCACCTGCAAGACGGAAAGGGCCGCCCTTTTTGCAAGGACGGCCCAGATGGAAACTGCTGTCTGAAAGTGCGGGACTAAGCTGCTGTTTCGCTCAAAAACGCTGGTAAAGCATCCGGCGCGGTATCTTCGGCATCTGGAGCGACTTCACCGTCATCTTCCGCTGGATCAACGTCTGACGTCCTTGGCGAACTGGACGTGTCAATCTGATCATCGACACCCTTGAATACCATACCGTCTGGAAGCCAGCGGGCCGTTTTGGAGGCGACGACCGCATCAAAGCCTTCCGTTTCGGCGGCACTCTCGGCGAATGCACGTTCCATCGCGGCCGCTATATCGCCTTTGCGTTCTCTGCTGCGCTCTTCGGCATAATCATCGCCAACAAGTTTACGGGCCATTGAAACCGCATGACCCTTGTTAACGCGACCCCAGTATGTCGAAGCTGTCGGGCGCCAACAGGCGGCGACATCGACGTCCAAACGCGCACCAATTTCTTCGATGATCGGGGTAGGGTGATTATCGGAGAGAAGCTGCGGCTTGATCGCAAGACCCACGGCCCAAGAGAACAAAGCTTGCTTCTGGGGCAGGGGGAGTGCTGACATCGCCCGAAAGTCGTCTGGTTTTTCGAGCGTCATCCACTCGACCGCAAGATCCTGTTCCAGCGCATCAAGCATCTTTTGTGCGACCGTATCAGCGTGCAAGGTCTCACGATTGTGAGCCAGGAAAGGGCTGACCGAGATGTTGAGCGCCTCCGTACCGTAAGACCGAGAAAGCGCCTGTTCGCAAAGCGCATAGAGCATCGCGTCGAAGGCTACATCGTAATCTGCTGCCAAATGTGCGCGCAAAATATGCTGGCGCGAGGCACGTAGATCATCAGCAAGACTTGCTGAGATACCGTCTGCCTTGCGCAGTGTTGTCGCCGGATCAGAGATTGGAACGGGTGCTGAAGATGTCGGAAGGGAGACGTTCGGGTGAGTAACAGTAATCTTTGCATCACCATCTACCGGATCTTCAGTTTGCTCCGCAGCGACGGGAATATCCTCGGGACGCACCAAACCTTTCTCGACCCGCAGTTCACCGTCATGACCAATCGTAACGACACACCCTGCGATCGCCTGATCCGCAGCCGCGTAGGGCTGACGCGCCTTCTGCAGCGCCTCAATTTCGCGGAGCCGCGGCTCAATGGGATAATATTCGTCTGCTTCGGCATCCGTCCAATCCGCACCATCATTGGCCGCCGCCAGTTCTTCTTCTCGTGCCATCAGAGCATTCTCTTCGGCCATCAGGTCAGCATCAGGTTCGATGTCTTGCGGATAGACACGCCCAAAACTGCGGAAGGCACCGTAATCAACGGACAAGTGCACTTCGACCCACTTCCAATCAGCTTCAAATACCTTTGCCTCAGCCTGCAGTTTTTCGACCGCAAGACGCTCCAGAAGCTCAGGATTCTCCATATGTGCTGCGGCATTGTCATCAAAGAGGTCACGCAACAGGACACCACCTGCCGCTTCATAGGCCTCAATGCCGACAAAGCGCCCGATGCTTGAGCTGGCAGAATGTGCCGTCTCAGTCAGCTGACGTTTGATGGACTGCGGATGGATATGATAGCTGTCCTTCACCGCGTTCCATACGGTCATTTGGCGATCATGATCATCGGTCAACGTGAACGCCATGACGCATTCCAATGTCAGCTCACCGGCGCGGAATTGCTCGATAAGTTCTGGAGCGATGCGGGCCAGTTTGAGACGGCGACGCACAAGGTCAACACTAACCCCAAACTTGAGTGCAATGTCGTCTTCTGTGCGACCCTCAGCAATCATCTGGGCAAACGCCTCAAATTGGTCAGCAGGGTGCATCGCGGCTCGCTGGAGGTTTTCCGTCGCAGAGGTGACAGTCGCATTTTGCGCGTCTTCGACCAAACACGAGACAGAGTGATCGTTCGGGATGATACCATCATTCGCCAACTGCTTGAGCGCATTGAGGCGACGACCACCAGCATCTACTGCGAATTTTTCACCAGAGATCGCATGAACCACCAGGTTTTGTTTGATGCCGTTTTCGCGAATACTGGTGAGAAGTTCTGCGTCATCGGCTGCACTTGCGGCAACCTTACGTACGTTGAGCGGACTGAGCTCCAACTGATCGAGTGGGATCATGCGGAGGTCTTGTGTCATTGCGATCGCGTTTATGGTGACAGCAGCCGTTTTCTCGGCCAGCGCCGGTTTCTTGGTCTTCGCTTTGGTTTGGGATTTTGCCATGGGTTTCGTCCTTTTGGACGGGCCCGGATGAGACTTCTCTCTATCCTTTCAAGCCCGGTAATCGGGCTTCCCTTTCTCTGGCTCTTATCAAACTTAGAGCCGGGGCGAAGTTCATTATATTTGCAACAACTCGGCAGAGCCTTGGAGCCACGTTGAATTGCCTGGTGCATATTTCCGGTGCGAAATATTGTGTTGTTTTTAGGTGCTAGGTGCGGGGTCATCGATGTGTGTCAAACCGCAAGAACCCTCAACAAACGAGTGAATTCCGGACCTTCGCTGCGAGTGAAGATTTCATCTCGATGCCTCATTATGCCGACATTCGAAACATGAAGGCCTGTCCTGGTATTCCCAAATCTCACAGCGAAATTTCATACAATGGGAACAGGAAAACTTCATTCGAACATGGCTGGGCAAGACCTCCATGCACCGAAATTGGCAATCCTTCAGGCGTTTCGATGGTTGTGCATTAAGAAAACAACTTGTCTGAAAAACAGACATATGATACATGATTGACTGAAAAAGCGAACATGGAGTTTTCTTATGTTTTCTGCAAGCGACCTTGAAGCTGCGATCCGAGATGAGATTTCAGCTGCAAATAATGACCGGCCGACGCCGCGTGAGGCCTGGGAACCTGAGATTGATTCACTGGTTATGGTAAGGGTCATTTTGCGTGTTGAAGAAGAAATCGCCGTGGAGTTGCCAGATGATGTAATGCCAGCAGGCGGTCTAGACGACGTGGACGGCTGGGTTCGTTCTGTGGTCCAAAGCTGCCAGCAAATCTGGGAAGCAAATCAAACAACAGTGCAAGAGGTCGTATAATGGCACGGACACCTATGGGTTTTGCAGGTCCTGACGTGGAAGCGATAGAATTGGGAAAGCGCCTCAAACAAGCTCGCGAATATATCGGGGTAACTCAAGAAGAGGCTGCGAAGCACATCGGAGTGAGAAGATCAGCCATTTCGGAAATGGAGGCAGGTAAGAGAGGGGTAGGCGCTCTAGAAATTAAACAGTTGGCTGCTCTTTATGAAAGGCCAATGGGCTGGTTTGCTGGAGAGATGGAAGCACCTGCTGCGGATGATGTGGGCTTTTTGGCTCGGACAGTGAGTGAGCTGTCCGAGAATGATCGCACCGAGTTAGCAAACTTCGCAGAATTTCTGCGTTTGAAATCACAAGCTCCTAAAGATGGCTAGACGTCCTAGCGCACGTGGAGCGGTGCTTAAGGGCATGAGAGCGGCTTTGCGGCTGCAACGTGACTTGGGTCTTGATCAGGGAGGCAACCGTCCGCAAAGAGTTGACGTGTTTGGTTCAATTCTAAGAGAGAATGTTCCCCTCATGTTTCAGGAGCTTGAGCCGCTGATGGGCGCATATCTGCGACCTGGGGGCCAACCCGGAATAATTCTGACTACACGTCGTCCTCTCGGGCAGCAGCGGTTTACAGCTGCGCATGAGCTTGGACATCACATTCTTGGGCATGACCCGCACGCTGATGATGATAGCATTTTGCGCCGTTCGCCAGACATCATGCGAGACTACGTGTCTGTGCCGCCGGAGGAGCAAGAGGCAGACGCATTTGCTTCCTATTTTTTGCTGCCGAATTGGTTGTTGCGCACACAGATGGAGCGACATAATTGGACGGCCCGGCACTTTGAAGAGCCGGAGATCGTCTACCAGGCCGCTTTACGAATGGGCGTCAGCTACAGCGCTGTCCTGTATGCTTTGGTGCGTGGAAAAGTCATCACGACAAACGTTCGGCGAACATTGGCGGGTATCCAACCTGCGAAGCTTAAGAAGGCCCTAGTTCCTGATTTTCCGCTTGAAAGCACAAAGAACGTTGATGTTTGGGAGCTTGATGAACGGGATGAAGGTAGCGTCATCGAGGCAGGGCGTGACGATCTATTTGTAGTAAAGCTGCGGGAAGATAGTAACGCGGGCTACGTCTGGAACTTTGGGGAGTTGCAAGCGGCAGGCTTTGCGATTCTGAAAGACGGTCGTCAGGCATTTTCCGAAGATACCATCGGTGCGCCGACGATCAGACGGGTTTTGGCTAGGGGGCAAGACAATCCGCTGAGTGGAACATACAAACTTTGGGAAAGACGCCCATGGTCGCCTGAAGAAGATCCCAAAAGTTGGTCTTTTGACTACAGGCCCGTCTTTACGCACGATGTCGGTTTGTTTCGGCAACGTCAGCTTCAGAGCGGCGGTGTACGTCAATGATCGAGATTTCTGTCGACCTTAGGGCTTCGCTTGAACCTGTTCGGGATCAAGGCCGCAGGCCGACCTGCTTGGCCTTCGCGGCTTCGTCAGCGCATCGTGTAGCTCACAATCACAATGCGCCGCTTTGCGCAGAGTGGCTTTACTACATGTCGAACCGGAAAGACGGCCTAAGGCCAGATCAAGGTTCTACTGTAAGTTCGTCGAGAGATGTCATTCTACAGACTGGGCAACCTGATGAAGATCATTGGCCTTACCAAGGTGTCGACGCGAATCCTAAACCATGGGCGCCACCCAGCAGCCCTACCACGCTGTTGAAATGCTCTTCTGGGGCAAGAGGGAACGACCCAGATCGATGGCGAACCGAACTTATACGCAACGTGCCAGTGCCAATAGCAATATTCATATCAGACGTTTTTTTTCGACCTGTATCTTTCGTTGGTTCAGAGGCAGTCATAGAGGACGATGCCGATCCAATCGATCATGCACGGGGCCATGCACTTGTGCTGTGCGGGGCGGGGAGACTTCGCGGAAGCGAAATGTTCCTTATTCGAAATTCATGGGGCCAAAACTGGGGTTGGGACGGACATAGTTGGGTCCCGGAGTCCTATCTAACGCGACGGTTCGCCGACGCATTCATCATAGAACAAGGAGCATCTGACGATGTATCACCCAATGCCAACCGCCCCCACGCTGGTCTCCGCGTGGGTTGATGCAGCCCAAAAACTCAATGAGTTGGGAGATTTGCACGGATTAATGCTGCATGTCGAAGACCCGGTGTCGTTCCTTCCTGGTGAGTCGGACGTTATCAGTCGAGTTGATGAGTTTCTCAAGGGCGAGGAAAAGTGCGGGATTTCTACAGTTTCAAATACAATTTTCCCTGCTGCCCTCGATCGAAATGACGGCATCGACGGTTTAACCGCTCGCTATCTTGAGGTCTACGAACGTCGAATGCATCGCCAAGGTGAATGGGGGCGGTACTTCGAGCGCATGGTCGCCTGGAAAAAAGGGAAATCGACTGTCAACCAACTGTCTCATGTGATCAGTTCACTTCGAGACATGAAGTCTGGCGAAGCCAGGTTTTTCGAGAATGTAACAGAAATTGCTTTGTTCGATCCGCGCAGGGATCTCCGCAAGAAAATGAATCGGCAGTGCTTGAGTTTTATCGAACTGAAGCCTGATCGGAACGGGTTACTTCATATGATGGCGGTATATCGGAACCACTACTACGTCCAACGCGCATTGGGCAATCTAATCGGGCTTGGCCGCCTGTTGGCCTATATATCAAAAGAAACGGGGTTTGATGTAGGAACCCTAACTATCCAATCCACCCATGCTTGTCTTGATCAAAACTTCAGTCGTTCGGCTGTGCGAGAACTCATCAAAGCGTGTGCAGATGATCATAGAGAGAAAGCTGCATAGGCGCATTCATCGGGTCATGAGCCGGTTGATCCAGACTGTACGCGGCTTCGACTTCCGAAATGAATTGAGTTTGACCACCATAACTCGGATGTCGGAAGGAAATCGTCTCAATACCCATCTTGTCTAGACCGCGACGAGCGTCGCCGCCAATGGTGTAAACATGTTCAGGCTCTAGGATATCAATAAGGGTGTTGAGTACCCATTCCGTTGCGCGGCCCTCGGATCTCGTATGACAACGGTTAGTCATTGGTTCGTTCGGTTCGTGCGGATGAAACGGGAAAACATTCCAAAGGAAAACTGGCTCCCTTACGCGAGCCAACATTCGCCAAATCACAGTTGCAGTTCTCTCAGCAATTGCGGGGCCACGGGTTGCTCGCTCAATATCGACGCCACCAAGCAGTCTTGCGTGATGGTCGAGGTGCGCCTCATCCGTCAGCGCGAGTCCTGTACGTCGGCCGCCCCGATAGCCCAAGTCGCGTGCAATCCAGATGGTTCTTACGTTCAGGTCCAGCGCCGCTCTGAGTACATTGGTCAAGTTCTTCCGACGCAGCTGGTCAGCATCGGGCAAGTCGTGTTCGTCGCAGACGTTAAGGTATGGATTGAAGATATTCGGCATATCCATGGACGCGAGTTCATCTACAAACTTAGCTACTTGGTTCATTTTACTTGCTCGTATTGAAGGGTGTGGTTGTTAAGATCGACGATCAACCGGCCACTGCGGTTCTTTTTTACCTGCCGAAATGCGGCGTAGCCTTGTAGGATAGCCTCTTCCCAGCACCACAAAGGACAGTTTTCGGATTCATAGCCTTGCACGAATTCTCTAACATTCTTGAGCATGCTGTAATCCAACGCATGCAAGTTCTCAAAATACTCAAGACGTTGGGCATGATTGAAAATCCAAGTGGCAATGCCCTCTTCAATCAAGACCGCCCTCGCACCGTCTTGGGTCTCGTCGATCATCGGGTCGCTTTTTCTTTTCCGCTTCAGAAGACGTCTTAAAGTTGGCGACCACCCCATGACAGCCGCGTACGCCATGTGGAAAACGTCGTGAAATCGATAGTCGTCGTCACCCTGCCTATTGTCAGTCAGCACATCCCCGATCGCGATGCCGTCCTTTGTGAGCCTAGAGACGAGAAGGTCTCCTTCAAGCACCTCTTTTATCTCGAAGACCATTCTTCGTTCAAAACGTTCTTGTTCTGGGAAACCATCATCAAAAGGTGCGGGGTAGATTTTTTCGTCGGGCCAGCGATCCTTGATCTTGATCAAGTTGCCTTTGGCGGCGGCTTCAAGCGTGATGCCTGCGTCTCCCGCAGCTTCCAGGAGCGCACGAAGAACAGAAAGCAAGCGACCGACCAAAGCAGGTTGGTTGTTGACGAAGCGACCAGCATCGTAGTCTACCATCAGCAATCCGACCTCGGCAGATAATCGGATCAGTGTACGCTCAAACTCGGCGGTTGGCTGGGGAATCCAGCTTATTTGAGCGTCTGGCTCTTGAAGGTCAGCGAATGTAATTGTGTCACTCTTCGCTTCTGTGTTTCGCGGGGAGGTTGACCCCGTCTGGAGAGCAAGATCAGCGATACTGATTTCAGAACGGGTCGCCACAGCCGCCAGGTACCAAAGAACGTCGCCGAACTCCTCCAGCACTGTGCGCTCATATCCAAGATATGCCACCGGATCACGCTGCTTCTTTTTTGCCTCGCTCAGCAGGCTTCCAATCTCGCCAAACAAACCAAGAAGCGGCAAACTCAAGTCGCGGCCCCTATCGCTCAAGTGGTCTGTACTGCTCGCAAGCAATTGATATTTTTTAATTGTTTGCATTTCTTCAGGCGTTACCTGTCTTCTAAGGGGCTTGGCAGTTCTCGCGGGGCGTAGTTTAGTCCCCACTGTTGAGCAAGCCC
Source organism: Sulfitobacter sp. LC.270.F.C4 (assembly GCF_032922545.1). Classification (NCBI taxonomy): domain Bacteria; kingdom Pseudomonadati; phylum Pseudomonadota; class Alphaproteobacteria; order Rhodobacterales; family Roseobacteraceae; genus Sulfitobacter; species Sulfitobacter sp. LC.270.F.C4. The sequence goes on from NZ_CP136685.1 coordinate 207,994, forward strand.
GAATAGAAATCAATCAAACAACGAGTGGACGGAGGCGTTTATGGCATTTTGGAGTAGTCAAACTCTTGAGGAGAAGGCCCACAAGCTGATCAAGGGATCATCGGAACAGCCTATAGTCGATTGCAATTCGCTTCGTCTTCGAGTCGGAGAGGAAATCTTTGTCACTCCCCAGCTGGAAGACGCTAATAAAGTCACTAAAAGAAGACTTGCTAACGGCGAAGCCTTCAATATCCCTCCGCAGCAGTTCGCTTTCATCATGACCGAAGAGCAGGTGTGCATTCCGACTGACGCAATGGCATTCATTTCGATGCGTGCTACGTTTAAGATGTTGGGCTTGGTCAACGTATCTGGCTTTCACGTCGATCCTGGGTGGGACGGAAAGCTGACCTTTGCAGTTTTCAATTCAGGTCCGACGCCCGTGATGTTGGAAAGAGGGCAATCGGTCTTCCTGATGTGGTGCGCTAGTCTCGATCACCCGTCTGCGAAGCACAAAACCAAGCCTGGCAGCAATACAATCGAACCGGAGCGCTTGTCCGCCCTCATGACAGAGTCGGACTCGCTGTATCAGTTGAACCAGCGGCTATTGAAGGAGTCCGATGCGCGAAAGTCAGCTTCAGAAGATATGAGCAAGCGTCTTCATAACGTCGAAAAGACGATGGTGGCTATGAAAGTGAGGAATGCGATTGCCCTTACTGCGCTGATTGGAACCGTTATGTACCTGTTCCGGTCCGACGTACTTGTCGTTTTGAGCAAACTGATAAACTGAAACTGCTGCTTCGTTTACGGATTAGCGTGCAAATTCCTCTATGGAGAAGATGCACTGCATGGACCTTGAACCGCCCCTTGTTTACCGGAGACCCAGAATTAAGGATACTGGGTTTGTCTGACGTCAGCGCTTATGGGTCCAATTAGGGCTATTTGCTAAGATAGTGTTTGTTGCTCATCGTAACCACTGAGGAGTGGGCAATGAGAATGACAACGAAGGGCCCCGGCGAGAAGATCGCCACAAGACATCAAGCGAGCGACCGACAACTTGCGCCTTTCATGGGCAAGTTTGACTAACATCTAATGGCTCCAGAGTCTGCATAGGATGTATTCAACACGTTAAAACTCAGACCCTAAATCAGGCTTTTCAAGACCGCCCACCAAGAATTTATGATTGGATTCGTTAGGGAAAGGTAACCAAAAATCGGACCTGCAATCTTAGCAAAAAGTGCCCCAAAAGTTGTCCCATGAGGCCCGATATATGAAGTGAACGGGTTCTTCATCACACCAGCGTCGATGACCATTGCGTTGCTTATTTTATCGTACGGCTGGTCAGTCTCTGACGCCAGTGCCAAGCGTGTCAACGGCGGCGTAATAACCTGCCATTGGGGCGGAGCAAAAGTCGGCCACTTGGTTACGCGCCTTGGGGCGTGATGCCATCAATTAGCAAGCACGTTCCAAGGCGCGTTGGCCGTCAGGCCAACCTGATAATGTGTTAAGTTTTGGTACGCTTTGATTTGCTCTGATTGAGCCTGTAGCGTAAGCGTCCGGTGTCGCCGCGGTTTTAGGCTTTTTCGGGCTGCCAATTCCAGGGCATGAGTTCGTCGATGCGATTGATCTTGTGATCTGGTAAACGTTGGAGGACCCATGTGAGCCATGCCTCGGGATCGACGCTGTTCAGCTTACAGGTTTCCATGAGCGTATAGGCGATTGCGGCGGCGCTTCCGCCCCCAATAGACCCCATGAACAAGTAGTTTTTTCTTCCCAATGCAACGGGTCGCATTGTCCTCTCGCAAGTGTTGTTGTCCAGCTCGAGGTGCCCGTCGGTCAGGTAGCTGCGGGCTTTGGGCATGCGGTTCAGGGCATACCGAATGGCTTCGGCCAGCTTGGTTTTGCCAGAGATCTTGCGCAGCTGAGCCTGCAGCCAAAGCTCCAGGTTGTCGAAGACAGGCTTGGCCTTGGCCTGCCGCAGGGCGACGCGCTCTTCCGGCGTTTTCCTTCGGGCCTCCTTCTCGACAGCGTAAAGCTGTGCAATCTGCTTGATTGCCTGTTGGGCAATGGGAGAGCCAGTGCGCTCGGCCTCGTCGACGAACTTGCGGCGCACATGGACCATGCAAGCCTGTTCGTCAGCTTTGTCCTTGCCAAACAGACCATTGAAGCCGGCGAAGCCATCAGCATGTACCGTGCCGGTATACCCGGTAAGGTGATTGACGGGGTGCTCGCCCTTCCGATCGACGCTGAACTGATACCAAGCGCAGGGCGGCGCTACTCCGCACCACGGTCGTTCATCCCGAACATAACTCCAGAGCCGGGCGGTTTTGGTCTTTGTCGTGTTTGCGCGCACCTGCAGTTTAACGGGGGTATCGTCCGCAAACAGGGCTGGCCCAGCCCGGACCAACTTGCCAATGTGTTCCGCCAAGGGTTCCAGCAGAGCTGTGGTACGCCCGACCCAGTCGCTTAGTGTGGAGCGATGTAGATCGACCCCTTCGCGAGCGTATATCTTGGACTGCCGCTCAAGCGGCAGATGATTGCAAAATTTGCCGACCAGCATGTGCGACACAAGGCCGGGTCCGGGTCGCCCACGTTCGATCAGGCGGGACGGCAACGGGGCCTGGGCGAAGGCTTCACAGCAGGTGCAGGCCATACGCGGACGGATAAATCGGCGCACCATGAAGCGGCCGGGGATATAATCCAGCTCTTCGGTCACGTCCTCGCCCACTTGGCGCAGGGCACCGCCGCAGTCGTGGCATGCCTCGCCCGGCGACAGAACCTCATCTTCCCGATCCAGGTGGTTGGGTAGTGGCTTGCGGCTGTGCTGGCGCTTGTTGGTTGGGGTCTCTTCATCAATGGGCGGCTGCTCGGTGTGGTGATCCTCTGCGGCCTGCGCGATCTCTTCGTCTTCCAGCAAATCGAGAGCCAGTTGATCCATACCCTCTGACTTCGAACCGAAGCGCGCCTTGCGGTGACCATGAAGCTCTGCCTTCAGCTTCTCGATCTGGTAGGCCTGAGACTGGATATGCTGGAGCATTTGCGCGCTGACAGAGCGCAGCTCGTCAGGATCTTTTGGCAAGGATTTGAAGGCGTCCAGCATGGTGTAATCCATACCAGACCGCCCTATGGGAGGGAATGCAAAACAGCGCCAAACCCTATGTTTTGCTGAGTTTTACCCTATCCAGCAACCAGCGGTCGCCAAGTCTTCTGCGGCGTCCGCCAGTCGATCCCTTCGAGCAGCATCGACAGCTGTGAGGGGCTCAGGCTGACCTTGCCCTCTTTGGCTGCGGGCCAGACAAAACGACCCCGTTCCAAGCGTTTGGTAAACAGGCAGGCTCCCTGGCTATCCCACCAGATGATCTTCAAAAGGTCACCCCGGCGACCCCGGAAGACGAACATGTGACCGGAATACGGATCTGCGGCCAAAACCTGTTCGGCCTGTGCCGCCAGCGTGTTGAAGCCACGCCGCATGTCCGTCACGCCGGCAGCCAGCCATACCCGCGTGTTGCTCGGCACCGGGATCATTGCGTCAGTCCCTCGACCATCGCCACAATCGCCGACAGCGCGGTTGGTCCCTCCACCAGAATGCGCCGACCATTTGACAACGTGATATCCACGCGCTGCGCGGTGGCGGGACCTGTTGGGGAAGAGCGCGGAATGTGTGGCGCTGGCGCTGACGTCACGCCCGAGACCTCAATTGGGAGAAACACTGCCTCCTCGGGCTCGGGCAACTCCGCGGTTTGACCTTCCGATGTAAACCGTGGATCGCGAAGCCACGTATGGATCAGGTTGGTGTTCATTGCGTAGCGACGCGCAACCTGCGCAACAGAAACCCCGGTCACCCGCGCCTGCGCGCAGATCGACCGCTTTTCATCATCCGACCAGACCCGCTTCTTCTGACCCTTCTTACCCGCCATCGCTCACCTCAAGATGTACACCATCGATAGTGGACATCTACCAGACACTTTATCGCGCGGTCAGAGCAGGGACACCGGACGGATACCCTGTAGCTTTCACCATTCATTTCCAGAATGTTCACGTGGTGTGTCAGCCGATCCAGTAATGCGCCGGTCAGTCGTTCTGTGCCGAAGGTTTCTGTCCACTCTTCGAACGGCAGGTTGCTGGTGATGAGTGTTGATCCACGCTCGTAGCGTTGCGAGATCAGTTCGAACAGCAGTTCAGCGCCTGTTTTACTGAGCGGCACAAAACCCAGTTCATCGATGATCAACAGGCTGACCTTGGCGAGCTGGCGTTGCAATCGCAGCAGCCGTTTCTCGTCTCGCGCTTCCATCAACTCGTTCACCAGTGAGGCCGCCGTGACAAAGGCGACAGGCATGCCCTTTTGGCAGGCGGCCAGGCCCAACCCGAGGGCGATGTGGGTCTTTCCAGTGCCAGATGGGCCAAGTGCGATGACATTCTCCCGCCGTTCGACCCAATCACACCGCGCCAGATCCAAGACCATCATCTTATTCAACGACGGGATTGCCTTGAAGTCGAAACTGTCCAGGCTTTTGACGGCTGGGAACTTGGCCGATTTGATCCTGCGCTCGACCATGCGGCGTTCGCGGTCGATCAGTTCAAGCTCGGTCAGCCGGGCCAAATAACGGACATGATCCGCGCCCTGCGCGGCACAGATGCGCGCGAGCTTGTCGTGTTCACGCAGGAAGGTCGGTAAGCGCAGGGTTTTGAGATGGTTGGCCAAGAGCAGTTCTGGTGCATCGGTCATGCGCCACCTCCATCCAGCAGGCTCATGTAGGATGCGGCTGATGTCGTCGCGACATGCGTTCTGGGCAGAAACGGATAGAGATCCAAATCCAACCGAGGCTGCCTGCGTTCAACGCGGCATAGCACAAGGTGTTTGATGGCATCAAAGCTGATGGCTCCCATTTGAAGCGCATCTTTGACTGCATTGTGCAGCACCTCCATCTCAAAGCGTTCCAGCAGACGGAGGACCTGCACGTACTCGCGCTTCCCAGCCTTGCCCTGCCGCGCCTCCAACAACCGTTGCAACGTTGAGAATGCATCAGGTAGGTTCCAGTTTTGCAACGGAGCTGCCTGATCAAAGGCCATGATCTTACGCTCAATCAGTCGTAGATAATGCACAGGGTCAAAGGTGATATCGTCTTTGCCGTATGACCTGATATGCTGCGCAATCACCTCAGCAGCGCAGCCAATAACGACCCGATCCACAAATCCCTTTATCCAGACCTCACGGTGACCAAAGGCCACCGGCACTGAGTAATCATTGCCGCGATAGCGCACCACGGATGTCGATGTGACCTGGCCACTGCGCAGGTCGCAAGCTTCAAACGGCGCATCTGGCAAGCCCTGCATCGCAGCCAGATCAGCCTGCAATCGTTCGCCGATGCTGATCTTATGGCCGCGCAAGATGTCTGCTTGCCGTTTGCAGCACTGTTCTTCGAGGTAATCGTTGAACGCTGCCCAACTCGCAAAGCGGGGCATTGGTACCATGAAGTTACGACGAGAATAGCCGACGAGACCTTCGACTTTACCTTTGTCGTTCCCCTTGCCGGGGCGACCGTAGCGGTCTCGGACCACGTAATGCGACAGCATCGCGCTGAACCGCTGTGTTCTCTGACGTTCGCCATTCGGCATGATCTTTGCAACCAAGCAACGGTCATTGTCGTAGAGCACCGACTGTGGCACCGCGCCAAAGAACGCAAACGCGTGAACATGCCCATCCAACCAAGCCTCGGTGTTCGCGGCAGGATAGGCACGGACATAACAGGCATCACTATGCGGCAGATCCAGCGCGAAGAAATAGGCTTTCTGCTCAATGCCACCAATCACAACCAACGCTTCGCCAAAGTCGGCCTGCGCATGTCCGGGCGGATGGCTCAACGGCACGAACATCTCACGCGAACCGCGCTTCTTGTTGCGCACATAATCTTTGACGATGGTGTACCCGCCGTTGAAGCCGCATTCATCACGGAGCCGTTCAAAAATGCGCTTGGAGGTGTGTCGCTGCTTGCGAGGGCGCATCTTGTCTTCCGCCAACCACTGACCAATCTGATCGATATATGCATCCAACTTCGGGCGTTTGATCGCCGCCGTCCGCCGGTATCCAGGCGGCTCAGAATACGCCAACATCTTCGCAACACTGTCCCGGCTGATCCCAAAATCCCGAGCTATCTGCCGCCCGCTCAACCCATCCTGAAAATGGGCGCGACGCACCTTCAAATATAATTCCACAGTGAATATCCCCAAGCCCTCCCATCAAATGAAAGGGCCAAAGTGGCCGACTTTTAAGCCGCCCGCGACCGCACAACGCCGCCGCTACCGTGGTCGAGTATTGCTCCGCCGATCACAGCCAAGCGCTTATTTTCAAACTCGGCGCTGTACCACACGTTGATTTGATAAGCGCGATAGCCCGAGTAAATAACAAGGATTAAAATGAGGCCGAATACGATTGCAGCTTGTGATGCGTAAAAAATGCTGGAACTTAAGCCGATGCCTGTGCCCGCGACCCAGATTAAAAAGAAACCGGCTGAAATCCATGATGTCCACACCATAGTGCCTGAGATAAGGTGGTACTCACTTTTGAGGCCAATATCGTTTTTGTTCAGACTGGCGTTGTCTGGATCAACACGCGCAACTCCACGACAGAATATCGAGATTGCGGCACCCAGACCGAAGTATACAGGGAGGTAGGCGATGACATCAAAGGCCCATGCAGCGTCCCCTTGCAGGCAGTAGCTGCTCCAGGTGAAGAAATTTTTGTCGATCAATAGTACAGATGTGTTGATGTACCTCACTTGGTCAACAGCCAGCAGAACGAGACCGATCACGACAGACCATTTTATTGAAAAAACACTGGGACGTTCTGCAATCAAGTTCTGTCCCTTGTGCCAGACAAGGAAGACTATCAAAAATGTTGTTACTAACAAAAAGATCTCTACACCAAAAACGGGACGGATCCCGCCTAGGGTGATCAGATTTTCATCATTGATGTTGAGGGTAAGGTAGTCAAGTTGTGCGGTACAGTTTCCAAACCGTGTCGCTGCGATGGATCTGTCACCGCTTGCTAGTAGATTTTTGATGGTTTCCGCGTCTGCGATTTTTGCGATTGGGCTGACCAACAACTGTGCGACGTTCATCAAGACTGCCCCAACGAAGCACCATAAAGGCCAAGTTCTCCAAAACATCTTCATACCTTCAATCGATTCCGTAGCGCGGTAGTACCAAGAGCTCCAATATGTTTGAGGATTCAAGTGTATGCTGCAAATAAGCGCTGACACATGTGTTTTCTTACAAGAGTCGCGGTTGGGGATGGCGCGAACCCTGACATTTTTTGTAACGCATAATTTTTGCTACGTAGGGTATTTGCCTCGCAGCAGCAAAATTTCTCACTCTCATTTAACATAAACTTCATTATGCGTATTTATACTTAGTGTTGGGCACATTCCATTTTGGATTGCATCACTGGATAATTTCTTGATGCAGATCAGGAGGATGTGATGAGAAGACCCTACCGTAAACTGAACTTGGATGAACGCAGAATCTTAGCGACGATGCTTCAGGCGAAAGCTACAAAGACCAAGATCGCTGAAACGCTTGGCCGAGACCGCTCAACGATCCATCGTGAGATCAAGCGCAACTGGTGGCATGACACCGAGGTTCCGCAGGCTGATGGGTACTGGCATATGACGGCGCAGGCTCTCGCGGATCGTCGCCATCTGAAACGTCGTAAATTGGAACGGCATGAGGATTTGCGCAATGAAGTGATTGGCAGACTGAAAGGCGGTTGGTCGCCAGAACAGATCGCCGGACGACTGAAGATCGAACCGCGCGCGCCGTACCGGATTTGCCATGAGACGATCTATCAGTATGTGTATTCAAAGAGCGGCCAGTCACAGGAGCTTGGGCGCTATCTGCCAGAGCGTCAGAGGAAGAGGAAACCGCGCTACGCCCGCAAGGCTCGTGGTGAGGTTTTCCCCTTGGAAACAAGCATTCACAACCGCCCGGAGGAGATCAACGACCGCAGCCTGTTCGGCAACTGGGAAGGCGATTTGATGATCTTTGAGCGCGCTCAGGGTAACGCAAATGTCGCCACGTTGATCGAACGCAAAACCCGCTACGTCGTCCTGCTGCGCAACAACGACCGCAAGTCGCGACCGCTGATGAACAAGCTGATCAACGTGATGTCACCCCTGCCCGCGGATGCCCGTCGCAGCATCACCTTCGACCGTGGGTTCGAGTTTACATCCTGGCGGGAGTTGAAGACCGGCATGGGAACCAAATCTTGGTTCTGCGACCCACAGGCTCCGTGGCAAAAGGGCTCTGTCGAGAACATGAACAAACGGGTGCGCAGATACCTACCGCGGGACACGGCTCTGCTGTCGCTCCCAAATCGATATATCAGGTCGATTTGCGACCGCCTGAACGCGACGCCGCGCAAATGTCTGGGCTACAGGACACCGGCCGAAGCCTTCAGAGATGAACTGATGAAACTGGAGCGTTAATGAGGTACACTGCCCCCGTAAACCGATGCAATCGAAGTGGAACTCACATTGGCGCGCGCTACCCTCAAGCGCGACTCTTGTTAGAAAACAGTAGTTTATCTAATGAGAGGAATCGGTATGGGAGCCGTTTACGACCAACTGAGTATCACAGAACGACGCAAGATAGAACGCTGGAGACACGCTAAGGTCCCAGTTGATGAGATGGCGCGCGTTCTGAAGCGCTGCAGATCAACGATATTTCGCGAGCTAAAGCGCAACCATTTTTCGGACGAAAGCATGCCGGGTTGCGATGGCTATTACGGTGCCGCTGCTCACCTGATGCAAGCGGAACGTCGTGCTCGAGAGCGCAAACTGATCAAACATCCTGAGCTTCGCAAGTGCGTGATCGAGCGTATCAAGAACGGCTGGACACCAGAGCAGATCAGTAACCGTATGATTCACGAACGCGCTCCTCTCAGGGTCTGTCAGGAAACCATCTATCGTTACATCTACTCCAAGGAAGGTCAGCGCGAAGACCTGTGGTGGTATCTACCGACCCACCGTGTCGCCCGCAGACCACGTCGCACCAGAAGGCGCAGAGAACCCAAATTCCACCGCGATGTCAGCATTCTGTTCCGACCCGATGATGTCGCTCATCGCCGTCAGTTCGGTCATTGGGAAGCTGATTTGATGCTGTTTAAACAAAAGCTTGGCCAGTCCAACGTTACCTCACTGGTTGAGCGCGTCAGCCGCTTCACTGTGATCCTGAAAAACCCGAACAAGCGCACCAAGCCGGTCATGGCCAAGATCATGAGCGCCATCAAAGACCTCCCCCTCGTCGCCCGTCGGTCCATCACTTTTGACCGCGGAACCGAGTTTGTCAGTTGGCCCCACCTGCAAGCCGAGATCGGAACCCAGACGTGGTTCTGCGACCCCTCCAGCCCCTGGCAGAAAGGCACAGTCGAGAACACTAACCGACGCCTTCGAAGGTGGTTGCCCCGCAAACGCGATATCCGGCAATGCACAGATCACGATATGAAGGTGATCTGTGATCGCCTCAACAATACGCCGCGCAAGTGCCTTGGATGGAAAACGCCAGCTGAGGTCTTCCGCGAAAAGATGTTGGAGGAAATGCGATGACGCCCCTACCCTGATCCCAACATGAGTCGCAGTTCAGGTATCGCTCACATTGCGATAGTATATTATCGTATATATGCTGGACTCCTCTCACGGAGGTTCCGCAGCATGCACTATCTGATCAAGAAGCTCCTCCCCTCGGTTGCAGTCGCTTTCACCGTGACTGGTCTTTCGCTACCAATGTCCGCCCGAGCGCAGACATACCCGATCGACTGCGCGATCCTCTTGTGTCTGTCTGGCGGCTGGCCCGCTTCCGTCCCTTGCGCCCGAGCTCGCGCCGAATTCATCAGGCGTATCACGCCTTGGCCAGTGGAACCGCCGCTGCAAATCTGGCGCTGTCCCATGGGCGCCTCCTATGAGGGCGATCGGCCACCAAACAACGCTGGCCGTATCTTTGAAGCCTTGTACCGGCCCGACAGCCGTCGACCGCTCCAATCCTTGCCAAGAGACAAATTCGTTCCCGCCGACCAGGCCCTCCGGCTCGTTCAAGATCGGGCGGACATCGATATCAGCGGACCTGAGTTCAATTTCGTACGATCCATCCGTGTCTTTGATGTTCGTTACGCGCGGCAATACGAAGCAGGAAGCGAAGGAGACTGCGAACGCTACGCCACTGTAGTCCTCGGCACTTATGGAACCCAAGGCGATTTCTCATGGCAGCGATCTTCTATAACTGCCCTGCCTGAGGCCCATGTGGGACTTGAACGTTGGGGCCAGAATTGCCCGGGTATCTATCACCGATCTGTCTTCGTCGATTGGCGTGACTATGATGGCAACTACGACTTCGAACAGGTGAACTACTAGCGCTGGCAAAGACAGCTTTGCCATCATGCTGCGAGAATTTGAGCGTGCTGAGTTGCTCAAATACCGGCTTTTCGCTGCTTTCGGTGCGCATGTCCGGAGAGCGGACGAAGGGGCCGTTCAGAGGTCTGAATTCAACGGCCTCTTCAGATACCGACCTTTCACTGATTTCTTACGAATTTAAACAGTAAGTATGGCTCGGGTCTGCGAAGCCGCGGCCAAGCCTCCCCCATCGTTCGGCATTGTGATCGGCGACGGTTTGCTTCATATCAGCGGTTGCTGATACCTTATTCCTTCCAAGCATTGATGGCAGGCTATGAGTTCGAAGGATAACCAAGAAAAGCGGCGCCGGAGCGGACGGCCGCTCATGATTTTGCCTATTCTTCTGTTTGGGTTGCTGGGCGTAGTCTTCTACTGGGGCCTCTGGAACAACGACGACCGGTTGCCCTCGACGCTGATCGGAAGACCAATCCCGGAATTCGCGCTCCCGCCCATCGAAGGGCGGCAGGACGGCCTAGGCTCGTCGAACCTGCAAGACCAGGTTTCTCTCGTCAACGTCTGGGCGTCGTGGTGCGTCCCCTGCCGCACGGAGAACCCGCTTCTCGTCGATCTTGCCGAAGCGGGCACCGTTCCGATCTACGGTATCAACTACAAGGACGATGCCGAGGAGGCGCTGGGTTTCCTCGAAGAGCTCGGCGATCCCTTCACCCGCATCGGCGCGGACCGATCAGGCCGCGTTGCGATAGACTGGGGCGTCTATGGAGTGCCGGAAACATACATAATCGACGCCGAGGGGCGCATTGCATACAAGCATGTCGGCCCCTTTGATCAGGCCTCGCTTGAGGAGGACATTCTGCCGGTCGTGCGCCGGTTGCAGGCTGAGAGCGACCCGTGAGGCGACGTGACGTCCTTGCCGGAGTCTTGGCGCTTGCGGCAAGCCCTGCCTCCGCCCGACCACCGATCCCTAATCACGGGACTCCGCGTGATCTCCTGTCGCCGCCTTTCGTGGATGGAGATGGACGGGATCTGACGCTGGCGGACTTCGAGGGACGTGTCGTGCTTCTGAACATTTGGGCGACTTGGTGCCCGCCTTGTCGCGAGGAGATGCCGACGCTCGACGCGCTGCAAGCGCGCCTCGGCGGATCGGATTTTCATGTTCTGCCGCTGTCGATCGATCGGGCCGGTCTCGAACCTGTGCGCCGCTTCTACCGAGAGACCGGCATTCGCAACCTCGATCTCTATATCGCGGAGGATACGCGCGCGATGCTGGCCTTGGCCGTGGTGGGTCTGCCGACAACGATTCTGATCGACCGCATTGGGCGCGAGCGGGGGCGCCTCGCAGGCCCGGCCGAATGGAACAGCCCCGAAGCCGTTGCGCAGATAAGCGCTCTTATTGACGAACGTAAGCAATAGGACATGGAAAAGCACGACGACCGCGCCAGCCGTTCCGCTCCGTGCGCACACGTGGTGGCGGTCTACCGATCAGTTTGGAGATGTGGATTTGATTGAACTTTCCGTTCTTGGACTAATGGCGGCATTGCTGGCCGGTGCCGTTTCCTTTCTGTCGCCCTGCGTGCTGCCGCTCGTGCCCGGCTACGTATCCTACGTTGCCGGACGTACGGTCACCGGCAGTGCAGCGCCTTCGAAGGGGCGGGCCGTCTGGCTCAGCTTCTGTTTCGTCCTTGGCTTCTCCACGATATTCATCGCGCTTGGGGCCTCTGCCACCGCGCTCGGTCAGACGCTGCTGCAGTGGCGCTACGAACTCAACCTCGTCGGCGGCGCGATCGTGATCCTGTTCGGTCTGTTCATGATCGGGGCAGCGCGCCTGTCGGCCATGGAGCGCGACCTGCGTTTCCATCTCGACCTGCCGGGCGGGCAACCGGTCGCCTCCTACGTGCTCGGACTCGCCTTCGGTTTCGGCTGGACACCGTGCATCGGGCCGATCCTCGGTGCCATCCTAACCGCCAGCGCGACAAGCGCGACGATTGGCGAGGGCGTCGCATTGCTTGCCGTCTACTCGGCCGGCCTTGGGATCCCGTTTCTGGTCGTCGCGGGGTTCACCGACAGTATTGCCGGCAGGCTGCGCGGCATCGGTCGTTGGGGTCGCCGCCTGCATCAGGCTGCGGGCGGCGTCATGATCCTGATGGGCCTGGCGATGATGACCGGGCGGTTGAGCGCACTGGCCTACTGGCTGCTGGACACCTTCCCTGTCCTTGCGCGGATCGGGTGAACAGATGCGACTGTACGAGAAACATATCCTCCCTCGGCTGACGCATCTGGCGATGGGCCAGGATCAACTTCTTCCCTACCGGCGCCGCGCCATCTCCGGCCTGCATGGGCGTGTGCTGGAGATCGGAATCGGCTCGGGCCTGAACATTGCGCTCTACCCCGAGGCCGTGCGCCAGATCATCGGTATTGATCCGTCGCCCGAACTCCTCTCTCGGGCCGCGCAAACCTCCCATGGACTGATGCCCGCGGCCGAGATGATCGAGGGCGTGGCCGAAGCATTGCCGCTCGAAGATCGCAGCGTCGATTGCGTCGTCGCCACCTGGACACTCTGCAGCGTTTCGGAACCGGAGAAGGCTCTCGCCGAGATCCGGCGCGTTCTCAAGCCGGATGGCGTCTTCCGCTTCGTCGAGCATGGCCTGGCGCCCGGACCCCGTATCCGGCGCTGGCAACGCTGGCTGACGCCTGTCTGGAAACACTGCGCCGGGAACTGCCATCTTGACCGCCCGACGGCCGACTTGATCGAGACAAGCGGCTTCCGCATGGAGCGGCTCAACACCGGTTACGCGACAGGTCCGAAGCCCTTGGTTTTCATGTATGAGGGACAAGCTCGCCTCTACTGAGGAAGCTTGGAAACAGGACAATCTCGGCTTTCGATCCGTGGCGCAACTGATGGCAAGGTAGCCAATTCTCGCCTCGAACTTTCGCCGAAAATTTTGCGGTGATGAGATGTTATGAGCAGTCATCAAGATAACCGGCAGGCCAATCTGACGCGCGGCATCCGGGTCGAGATCGCCAGCCTCGTCTACAACATCATCGAGGTCGTCGTATCCGTCACCGTGGGACTTCTGACCGGCAGCGCAGCGCTGGTGAGTTGGGGCCTCGACAGTACGGTCGAGGCCACCTCGGCTGCGACTTTGATCTGGCGCTTGAAGAGTGAGGTGGACGGTGCCGACAAGCGCACGGTCCTGCACCGCAAGAAGGTCGCGCTCTACGTGGTTGCCTGTGCCTTCTGGATCGTCGTCGCGGCGATCCTCTACGAGGCGGTCTCCGCCTTCATTTCGCAGAAGGCGCCGGGCTTCAACTGGTGGGGTATCGCGATTCTGGGTGCTTCGCTCGTGGCCAACCCGTTCCTCGCCTGGGGCAAGTATCGCTACGGCAAGCGGCTCGATGCGCCCGCCCTGAAGTACGATGCCAAGGACACCATGATCTGCCAGTATCAGACGATCGTGGTGTTGGCCGGGATCGGTCTGACGCAATGGATGGGCTGGTGGTGGGCCGACCCGGTGGCGGCGCTTCTGATCGTGCCCTACGTTGCATGGGAGGCGTTCGAGGCCACGAAGGATGCGCGGTCGGTCGATCCGGACGAGGGCGAAGCTACTGCCGAGGCCTGACGTTACGCATGATGAACCGAGATTTGGGCATGGGCGGCAGTTCTCCGGTTTCCAGATCCAGATCCTGATCCGGCACTTCGTAGTCGATGGCGTTCACGAAGAAACTGCAAAACGCCTTCATCTGGCTGATCGCGATCCACTCGCCCGGACAACGGTGGTTCCTGTGGTGATCGCCACCGCCCTGCGGAATGAACTCGTAGGGAGTGACCTCCCGATCGTGAAACCGCTCGGGCCGGAACTCTTGCGGCGCGTCCCACGAACGAGCGTCGGTATTCGTGCCGTAGAGGTCGAGCAGAACCCTGTACCCTTTGGGAAAGCGATGTCCGCGCCACTCGAAATCGCTCTTCACCCGTGCCGCAACCGCGGGAAAGAACGGATACAGACGGCGGACCTCTTGCACGAAAGGTTCGAGCTGTCCCTCGTCGTCCTTCAGCTTTTGCCGCCACTCGGGATGCCGATGTAAAGCATGCGCCGCCTGAACTATGAACACGGATACCGCGACGGTCGGGCGCAGGACATTCAACAGCTCTACGGCGGCCACCCTGGGGGTCAACAACTCCCCATCGAGATCGCGCCATGTCGCGATGATATGAAGGGCACTTTCCTGCGTCGGCTGAAGCTCACCATCGCGGACCTGTTGGATTAGCCGTGCTGCCCATTTTTCCAGGCGGTGGCGCGCCAGACGCGCGCGCCAGTGTTTGGGGCCAAGGGCCCCGGCGTCCTGAAAAAGCGCTGTAAGCTGCGCCGTTCGGGTCGCCACCTCAGCTTCATTAAGCGGCACCCCGGCCCAGGCGCAGGCAGCTCTTGTGAGCATTTCGCGCACTTCGTCATAGAGGACGACCTCGTTCCTCGCCTCCCAGTCCGGCGCATAGTTGTCCAACATGTGAAGCGACGTGCCCTCAAGCGCGGCGATCCGCTCGGTCCCCATGAGTGACATGAACATCTTCTTGCGGTGCTGGTGGGCAGCGCCGTCCAATCCCTGAACGCCGCCTTCTCCCAGCAGGGACTTCTGTATGCGGCCTGGCATCGAGCCTGCGCGGATCAGCCGGTCTTCCCGATAGAAGGCTTCTGCCGTCGCCGCGCCGGTCATGCAGATCGTCTCTTGAAGGAGGATGCGGGTTTCGAACAGGTCTGTGTCGAGTGCGCGGCAGGTCTCCGAAATGAACCCATATGGGTTGCGCAGCAGGGCAAGTGTGCTGTCAAAGCCTTTCGCAGATGGTATGCCGAACATGGGTTACACCCCCGTTGTGTTTTCCTTGCGTTGACCCTGACCAGGCTTGTCCGTCGCAGAGCGGAAGCTGTCCCAGAACAGTAGGGCCGCGCCGCAGAAAATCGCCACATCCGCAAGATTGAAGGACGGCCAGTGGTATGTTCCGTAATGGAAATCCAGAAAGTCTGGGACGGCCTGATAACGCAGCCGGTCGAGGACATTGCCGAGTGCGCCGCCGATGATCAGACCGAGAGCGGCAGCCGTCAGCCTGTCCGGCGCGCGCCACAACCAGATCAGCAGCCATAACACGATCACGCCAGCAAGCGCGATGAGACCCCACCAAGGCACGATCCCGCCCAGCATACCGAAGCTGACTCCATCGTTCAGAACCCGCACGAGATTGAGAAAGGGTAGAACCTCGACGCCGCCCTCAAGCGCAGGTGTGTTCAGGGCAAGCGCCTTGGTGCCCTGATCGAGGGCGAACGCCGAGATGGCGCAAACTCCGCCTAGAACGCGGCTGTTCATGCAGTCGTCTTCAGATCGGCCCGCGCATCGCGAATGATCGCCCAGGACGAGTGCAGGAATAGCCCGGCGATACCGAAGGCAACGATAAGGTCGGGCCACGCGCTGCCCAGCCAGGCCACAAGACCGGCGGCAACGACAACCGCCGCATTGCCGATGGCGTCGTTGCGAGAGAAAAGCCAGACGGCCCGCATGTTCGCGTCGCCCTTGCGGAACGGCAGCAGCGGCAGAACGGAGATGACGTTGACGACAAGGGCAATCATGCCAAGCAGGCCCATGAGACCCGCATCCGGCGTCGTCCGTTCGAAGACCCGGACGATGGTCGTGCCGAGGACGCCGAGACCGAGGAGCCCGAGGAAGATGCCCTGGATCAAGGCCGACCGTGCCCGCCAGGCGAGGCTCCAGCCGATGGCCAGCAGGCCAAGGAAGGTGATCGCGCCGTCGCCGATGAAATCGAGCGCATCGGCCTTCACGGCCTGTGACCCGGCGATGAACCCGCCGATCATTTCAACGACACCGTAGCCCACGTTCAGGATCACGACGATCCAGAGCGCGCGTCGGTAGGCCGGGTCCTGATGGGCGGGATTCGGCGGAATGTCTCCATCGCCCTCGATCCGGTCGAAGCCGTAGCCGGTCACCGCAACGGCCTTTTCGATGTCCGGCAGGCGCCCTTCGGGTGCAGCCAGTGTCATGATGTGGGTTGCGGCCGACACTTTCACATCGCCGGGCGCTACCCCGGCCGACTGTGCCGCCCGCTCGATCTGTGCAGCATCCTTCGCGCAATCCATGCCGGAAACCCGGTATCGAAACAATGGCGCATCTGCTATCTCGTTGTCTGTGTTGGCCATGATCGCGGCTTTCCTGCTAAAGTGGATAGAAGATTCTATATATCAGCGAGAAATGATATGGCGCAAATCGTTATGGAAGACAAGACCACCACTATTGAACAGCGCGCGAAATTGCTTCGCGGCTTCGCAGATACCAGTCGTTTGACGATTCTGGACGCCTTGGCAAAAAGTCCGTTCGTCGTTCAGGAGCTCGTCGCGCACACGGGACTAACGCAGCCCAATATCTCCAATCATTTGCGATGCCTGCTGGAGTGCGGGCTTGTCGCCAGCGATCGAGATGGACGGTTTGTTCGCTACCGTATCAGCAATTCACGTATCACAACGCTATTGAGCGATGTAGATGCTCTTCTTGATGTCGTCGCAGAAGGGGTTGAGGCTTGTGACAACTATCGCGAGACGTGATTCAAGATGTCGTGGCCTTCGGCCAGGTCGTTACATCGCTCCGGTTTGGTCGTTCTTTAGATGTAGTTCTTTCGACGTGAGACACAGTCGAGATGTTACCGCGAAGGTTTTTTCAACCAATGGCGAACATCGGCCCCGCACCCAGAATACCGGATAGTCCTGCGGTGACGGGCCACGACCGAATTGCTGGCGGACTGGTCTGTTCTTGTCTAAGTAAGAACACGAAAGCCCCGGTTCGACCTCAATATTTCTCTTGAACCTACAGTAGCTTTAGGAGTTAGGGCCGCAGACGAAGAACGGCATTCGAGTCAAACAGGCCATACTGCTTCAGGCTTTCCTTACTGAACGGCAGAGTGGCCTTGTTTAAGCTTAGTTTGCCTACCTAACGTTGAAGGAGTAAGAATGATGCTGACAAGACGACATTTTCTCCAGACCAGCGGTGCGCTGTTTTCTACTCCAATCGCTGGCCCGCTACTGGCAGCCACCCGGCCCACCAAGGAGGAGAAGGCCGCCTGGGACGCGCAGGTCACACCTCCCGCTTTTGATCCAACTACGTCAAACCCGTGGGGCCTGCACCCGCGCTTTTTGCCCCAGCGGGTGGACGCTAAGGACGGGCTTGTTCCGGGAGACGTCCACGTCGATGCCGTAGCGCGCTACATCTATCACATCGAAGAAGGGGGAACTGCGATGCGTTACGGTGTGGCGATCGCCCGTGGTAACCTGTACGAGCCCGGCACGTATACGATCCAGCGAAAAGTGGAATGGCCAAACTGGACGCCGACCCAAAACATGATCGCACGCGATCCCGAGCTCTATGGCCCGGTTGCCGACGGTGTTGACCCTGGCCCAGAAAACCCTCTTGGTTCGCGGGCGCTTTACCTTTTTGAAGGCAACCGAGACACCTATCTACGCATTCACGGGACGCCCGAACCAAGAAGCATCGGCGGGCGCGCGAGTTCGGGGTGTGTCCGCATGGTCATGGCACATATCAACCATCTATACCCGAACGTCAAAACTGGTTCGACGGCGTTCCTGTATTCGGCAGAAGAAAGCGTGACCCCGCGAACGTGATCTACGCCCACCCAGTTTGCACTGGTCAATATCTCACGCCGAACGCGTAGTGCAGATCGGGTTGCCACCTATTGAGCAGAGCGGCACCAGTGTCGTTTTTGCTGGACCGCTGTGCTCATGCCAGTAACACCCATCCTCGGAACGAAGCCGAGCTGTAGTGGGGTCCTGACTAGGGGCAGCTAGGTTAACGATTTGTTCGGGAAGGTTTCCAACCGCGTCTACCCGGACAGACTTGTGGCTTGAAGCTACAGTAACTGTAGTAACTACATTTCCTTGGAAGCGATTCGAGGAGATACCTGATGTCCCTTGCCGACCTTTTCCGACCTGGACCGAAGAGAAACCAGCGCTCCAAGTACTGAATTATCCAAATTGTGGCTGCTGCACGGCTCGCGCGAAAACTCGCCACTCAGCGCGCTGAAAGGAACTTGAACACCCGTCTTTCGGTTTCCACCCTAGTAACCAAAACAAGGAGTAAGATCATGCAAGTTCACGAAATCATGACCAGCAATCCAACATGTTGTAGTACCGACACTACGATTCAGGAGGCCGCAAAGCTGATGGATGAAAAGTCGGTCGGCGCGATTCCCGTGATCAATGACGCCGGTGAGCCGGTCGGCATCATTACGGACCGCGACATCTGCTGTGGTGCCGTCGCAGAGGGAAAGGCAGCCGACACGCCGGTTTCTGACGTCATGTCGGATGACCTCCTGACAGTCTCACCTGATGAGGACGTTAAAAGCTGTTGCAGCAAGATGGAAGAAAAACAGGTGCGCCGCAGCGTGGTTACAGACGAAAGCGGCAAATGCTGTGGGATCGTGGCTCAAGCGGACGTGGCACGGGAAGCCGACGGCGCGGAAACAGCCGAATTGGTGCAGGAAGTGTCGCAGCCAGAGAAGAGTTCTGGCTGCTGCTGACCCAATGGCACATGGGATCCCGAGTGACCGAACCTGTTGCGAATAAGTCCGGTCTGGCTGCACATGTTGAAAGGAAGTCAAAACGCGGCGCTTGACCGCGTTTTGATCTGCCGAACAGATAGGAAGTTGCCTGATGGCCCACGATCACGCCCATATCGACCTCGAGTCCGGCGACCGTCGAGTCTCCATCTCCATCTGGGCCAACGGTCTTCTGACCGTCGCGCAGATTGTCGGCGGCATCCTATCCGGCAGCCTCGCACTGATCGCGGATGCTCTGCACAATTTCTCGGATATGGCATCGTTGGTGATCACCTTTGCCGCTCGGAAAATCGCGCGGCGGCCTGCGGACGCGCGCATGACCTTCGGCTATGGGCGGATAGAAATTGTCGCAGCGCTCATCAACTACACGACCCTTATCCTGCTCGGCTTCTACCTGATCTACGAGGGTGGCATGCGCATGATCGACCCGCCCATCTGTGGCAGATGCAGGAGCACAAGGCGGCTTTGGACTGCCACATCGTGCTGACAGCGGACGGCTGGCGTTAAATCGAAAATATCAAGACGGCAATCAAGGACCGGCTGAAGGACGATTTTAGCATCGGTCATTCGAGTTTGGAATTTGAGCACGAAGACCGAGCCCATGAGAACGCCGACCTTTACGGTCACGGCAGGCCGGAAGAAGACGAGAAAAACCATGTTAACCAAGACACTGGCTGATCATGACGAGATGATTGCCCTTGTCGGCGAAGGCAAGCTGAGCGAAAGCGATCTGAAACGGATGCACGTCCTGCTTCAGTAGCGTCTGCAAGAGACAAGCAAGCTAGGGCCGAGACCTCAATCTCACGAGGTTCGAAGCCGGCGCATAGTCGCGTTTGGCTCTGTGAATTTGGCCTACTAGGTCAGATAAGAAGATGGTTCCGCGGAGAGGGGTGAGCCTAGCCGGAGGCAATCAATCGGCAAGCTGGATCGTGATCTAGTCCTCCCGCTTCTAAGAACGATTAAGAGGAGGAAGACCTTAAATGGACCCAAAGTTTTCGAAATCCGGCGCTACGTGGGGATATATCCTTTCCGCCCAAGGTAGGCCGTCCGCCAAACGGCAGCGACAAGAAATTTCGCTGCATGGGGTAATTGAACAGGTTTGGTGTGACCAGTTTGAAGGGCAAACTACGCGTCCTCGAAAGCATCTCATCCAACGAGAGCAACTGCTGCTGTCGCTAAATCAAGGGGATAAGGTCGTTGTGACGGCACCAGAATGCTTGGGATTGTCAGAACGTGACGTGAACTGGTTCTTGACAGAACTCGCCATTCGCGGCGTGCTTCTGTTGGTCCATTCCGGAACCATTGTTGTTGATCCGGGTGGATCGAAAAGAGACCTAGCTGCTGTAGTTGGCCGATTTCACAGCAAACTGCGGGCATGACACTGGAACGCGGAGAAACCGCTCAACAGCAATTTCCGCCAGCTTGAGATCATTATGAGGTAAAATGATGACCGAGCATTCTGTATTCACCTGATTTAGGTCATGCCAAGCGAGGATCATCACAGCTCCGCTTTCAGCAGCATAGGATTGCAAAGCCTCCGATACCTCGTATTGGAGGCAAAGGTCGAGCGCGGAGGTGGGCTCGTCCATGAGGACAACCCGCGGCCGCGTCACCAGCGACTGTGCGATCGATACGACCTCACGTTGCCCGCCTGACAGTTCCGGCAATTGCCGCTCAGCAAGAGCGGTGATGCCCAATCTGGCCAATACGTCGTTCACGGCCGTTAGCTCGGAAGTAGAAAGGCGTCAACCGCTCCCACCGTGCTTCAGCGCGAGTATGATGGATTCGTAGACCGTCAGCGCTGCATTCATCCCCGTATCCTGCGGCATGTAGCGCAAGTCCTCCGTGGCTGCATCGCTGATGCGCACAGTCCCTGCCCCCCGCATCTGTCCTGCGATGCGCCGAAACAGCGTGGACTTACCAGCCGCATTTGCCCTCACAAGAGCCGTCACTGCCTCCTCGAATTGGCGGTGTTGTTGCCTTGCTGAGGACCTCATGCCGACCATAGCGCGCAACGAGGTTTTCAAGTTGCAGCGTCACCATGCTTTGCGCCCCTTGGTCAGAATAAGAGCGGCAAAGAAGGGAGCGCCCACCAATGCCGTGACATTGCCAATGGGCAGGACAGCGCCGAACAAGGCCTTCGAGAGCACAGATGTGGCCGAAAGGATCAGCGCGCCAGCTAGCATTGCTCCGGGCAAGAAGAAGCGTTGATCTTCCCCTAAAAGAAGCCGTGCCACATATGGACCGACAATGCCGATGAAACCGATCGTACCGACGAAGGAAGCCGGCACGGCCGCCATGAGTAATAGTGTTATCCATATGCAGGTCAGTGTCCGCGATAATAATGTCGATCAGGCTCTTCGGGTTTTAAAGAAAAAGCTTCAAAGCGAAGACGTTTTCCGCGAAATGAAACTCAAGCAGCACTTCGAGGAGCCTTCTAAGAAGAAAGTTCGCCAACAGGCCGAAGCGATCCGCCGGGCTCGCAAAGCGGCGCGCAAGCGCTTGGAGCGTGAAGGCGTGATGTAGGTCTACCGATACACATCACTTAGAAAATTGCCCTTCGGCGTGAGTTCCCATCTAAAACAAATGGCTTTTTCCCGACTGGGCTCAGTAGTTGACCTGCTCGTAGCCATATTTGCCCTCGTAATCCCGCCACTCCACGAATACCGAACGGTGGCGGATGCTCGGACAATTGTCGCCCCACCTCTCCAGCCCCACATGATCTTTCGGCAAGGTTCCGATCGATGAACGCTGCCAAGAGAAGTCTCCTTGAACGCCATAAGTTCCAAGTACAACGACCGCGCTCCGCTCGCAGTCCCCCTCGCTGCCTGCCTCATATTGTCGAGCGTTCCGCACATCAAAGATTCGTATCGAGCGCACGAAGTTAAACTCCGGACCGCTGATGTCGATGTCGGCGCGTTCTCGACCAAGCGTAATAGAAAAGTCACTGCTCTTATCACCCGTTTCAACCCTTTCCGCCGGGAACACGCCCGTCGATGACAGGCCGACTTCCTGAGATGGGGCAACGGTAATCGTCTGGAGCAGCGGATGACGCGGTATATCGAACAGAATGTCGAAGATACGGCCGCCATTTTTACCAGTGCCATTGAGTTCATGGGATGCTCTCATCGGACAACGCCATATCTGCAATGGAGGCTCTACTGGCCAGGGGGTTATTCTTCGAATGAATTCCGCGCGGGCGCGTGAGCATGGCACTGATGCGGGCCAACCCCCTGAAAGACAGAGGAGAATCGCGCAATCGATCGGATAGGTTTGCGCCCTAACCCGCTCGGCCGTTCCGAAGAAAGACGTGGAGCCAAGAGCGACAAGGACGACGAAACGAGTAAGCGCTTTGGGCATGAATACTCTCCTACAGTTTTGGCAGGTTGACGGTCTCTCTAGATATTTTATATTCATTGCGCCAATAGTATATTTTTGAAAGACCTGCTCCGATGACTATTAAGGCCTGCTAATTTGGGTATGCTCGCCGCCACTCGAAAGCGCTTCGAGGTATTCGATCACTTTCACAGGTGTCGACGATTTTGCCTCTGCCAGCACTTCGGGATGAAGCGGCGGCTCGATAGATCCGGCAGGTTCCTGTCCGTCCAGCCAGAGCACCGACAACTCAGAGGAATTCCACAGGTATACCCATCCAACCGTGCGCTCCCGATCATTTCCAAACAATCGGGCTATGGGCTCTGCTTCTTCTTTCAACAGTCTCACCGCTTTCTTCCTTCCAGTTTCCAACCACCAAGCAGGATTTCGATCACGTCAGCCATTTTCTGGCCCAGTGGATGGCGATCGAATCACACTGCCTGTAGTTGCACTGTCGTGAGCCGCGAATTCACGATACGAAGCGAACGCCGGCGAAATAGAACGAAACGAACAACGGTACGCCCTTGATAAAAAATGGAAAATACTTTGTTCCTCCGTTGGATGACGGAAGTGACTTTAAGGAGTTGTTCAGACGGTTGAGCGCGGCCGGAGCGGGTCGGCCTACTGACAAAGATGGGATACCATTGGGGCCGTGGACACCCGAGCTTCTTGCTACCGCAATCACTCAGATCGAAGCCAACCGGTCCGGGATCGAGCTGCGAACGGTGCAGCTTTGGTACCAAGACAACGAGAAAGGAATCAGCACCGAGAACATTCGATGGCTAGCAAGGGTGTTTGGGTGTGATGATCCGAAGGCGACCAGTGAATGGCAGACGGAGCTAAGTGCGGCCCGGACACGATTGGTAGCCAGGAGGCGAGCGCTGCGTGCGGGGCCAGACGGCCACGATGCGCATAGTCCTCCAGATACGGTTCAGAACGCGGCAATCGATGTTGATACCGTGGTTCCGTCACCGCTGGCGCACAAAGGTGAGGTTATCTCGCCGAGGCGGGGATTTAGCTTGGCGAGAACATCGGAGGCCGTGTTCAACCGGGGATCCCCTTTGGATTTGTCGGCGTCGGTGTTCGCAGGGGCAGTGGCCCTTGGATTTTCCTCTTACTTTTTGGGCATTCACAGCATTGTTTTTCCGCAGGCGAATGGTGTGATTAAGCAGGTTGGGTACTTATGGGCACCGAACTGGACACTCCTCTTCATGGTGCTCATGCCGCTATACTTCGTATTCGTGCGTGACTTAGTGGTCTATTGGAGGGGTACAAGGCGGTCATTGTTAAGTCCTGAAGGTGAAGGAATCGCGAATGACGACATGTGGGTGCGAAAAGTCGCGACCTTTTCGGTGACGTATTGGGCGGCCTTTCTTGTTTGTTTACCTATAGCTACGGTTCTTCAGTGGATCGATAGGTGTTTAGGCCCATTACTGACCCGCGATACCGGCAACTACCCGGTGGAATGGGCTCGGATGGCGATTGAGCGCCCGCACGTCATTTCAATACCGGAGGCGGTCGCGTTCACCGGGTTCGCCTATCTCTACATGGGTGCGGTATTTTTTCTCTTCTTTGCAGGACTCATTTTGCTCTTCACAATAGCGCACGATTCTTGGGAACTTGGACGAAAGTCTGAATCGTGGGTAGATGGAGAATATCAATGTCAGCCTAATCAAGTCGGTCTCAAAATCATGCGTGGGATTTTTCGGTGCTGTATTTTGGGACTCTTGATTGCCATATGCATGAAGCTCCAAAGCACTTTTATGCTATCAAGTGAATCGACCATAACGGCTTGGTTGGCTAACGATTTCCTGTCAGTCTTGGGAAATCATGAGAAGGCAAGCGACTGGCTCGAATACAGCATGCCGACGAACTATAGCAGCCTGCTGATCGTATTGGCGACCTGCACTGTGTTTCTCTATGGGCTTATGCGAGTCCAGGCCGCGTTGCGTCAGCAAGGAGACATTGGACGTGGCCGAAATTGGAGAGAATTGGGAATGATGTTGGCGCTCATCGCCCTTCTGGTCATCGTCTACGTGCTGATCGGCGCGGTCGCCGGCTTCTCGATCTTGCTGTGCACCGGGCTGCTGTCTGCAATCTACGGCCTGATTTATCCAAGCATCGATA
Organism: Sulfitobacter sp. LC.270.F.C4; assembly: GCF_032922545.1. NCBI lineage: Bacteria > Pseudomonadati > Pseudomonadota > Alphaproteobacteria > Rhodobacterales > Roseobacteraceae > Sulfitobacter > Sulfitobacter sp. LC.270.F.C4. The sequence goes on from NZ_CP136685.1 coordinate 232,498, forward strand.
CATGGCGGGTGACTGACCAAGGAGAAGAAGAAAGTGTATCATAGCTGGCTCGATCGTTGGGATGAGCGACGCGCAGAGCGGGGGGACGAAGTAAAGAGGCGGACAGACTTCGCTCTGGACACTGAACTTGCCTTCCCTAGCTCCGGACATCCGGCAGGTATCGAGGCCTTCTGTAATCTTGCAGACCAGGCTGTCGAGGACCCAACCTATTTCGATGAACCGGGTAACAACGACTTGGTCGTCGAACGCAAAGGAGATTGGGCCAAATTTCCTTCAGGAATTTATACTGACGTCGCAGAGAACAATCTCGTCTGGGCGAAAGTAACAGAAAGCAGATCATTCGATAAAGCTTTGGTTGTGTTTCACCATTGGAATGCAAGCGCGCGGTATCAACAGTTGGCGAACTTTTTCTCCCGGCGTGGGATCACGGTAGTCGAGATGGCACTGCCGTATCACTTCGAACGTAGCCGTCCCGGCGCCGATTATGCCGACTACATGCTAAGCCCGAATCTCGGACGGACGATGCAATCCATGAGGCAGGCAGTATGGGACGGTCGAAAGCTTATTCGTTGGCTAAGGGAGCAAGGTTTTAAAGAGATTTCTGTACTCGGAATGAGTCTGGGCTCTTGGGTTGCCGGATTGATTGCCGCCAACGACAAAACTGTTTCAAAAGCTGCGCTATTCCTGACCGCTGGAAGTCTTGCTGACATGGTGTGGACCGGGCGCGCAACTCGAACGATTTGCGAAAGCATCAAGCCCGCGATCGAACTGGACGATCTCAGAAGGGCATGGGGACCACTAAACTTGGTGAACCATGCGCATCATCTTGCGCGGGACAATCTCGAACTAAATGTGGTATTGGCCAAACGAGACAAGGTGGTGCTGCCGGAGCTTTCTGAACGGCTGATACAAGGGCTGAAGGACGCCGGGGCCGAGCCCAGCATATTGGAACTAAATTGCGGCCACTATTCGCTGTCCATGCCGCCCTACATTGTGTCGGCCGGCCGAAGCGTGGCTCGCTTATTGAAACCCGACCCCTAAGCCGCTGACGACGGGGCTCGAACGGGCCTCGGCTGAATTTCGCTCGTAGTCCAGTTATCAAATTCGGAACCCGCGCAACTCGGACCAAAAGCTTCGCCCCGAAGTTATCGGTGAAGCGAGCCCAAGAAGCGCCCATATTCCTCACTGACTTCGCGCGCTTCCTCGAAGGCGCGAGCACGCTCCTCGTCGAGGCAGCGAAAATAAACCTGTACGTCACGGAAGTAGAGTTCGAAGTCATGACGGAGGATGTCCATAAATTCCGTGGCAACCTTCGGATCTCTTGGAACAAATGGCCGAGGCGGGGGGATGCATGGACCGGCGAGCGCCGGACAACCGACGAGCGACAGCAGAACGAATGTGCGCATCAAAGGTAGGATGCGCAACCGAAGGTAGCAAAAGCCGCTTAAATCCTTGAACGAGCGCATGTTACGTGCCTAAAGGTATCGTGATCAACGTATACCGCAAAAATTATAATATACTATTGCGATCATCAGTATACTATCGTAACTCTAGGCTTCAAGTAGGAATGCCTGGGGTCGCGCCATTGGAGAAAGCGTGAGCCGGGCCATGAACTGGGACATCGAAGCACCAAATGTGGTTACGGAAGCCAGGTTCCGCGAACTCGTGGAAAGCGGCTATAGCGCAGAAATCCTGTGCCAGGAGTTGGCACATAAGAAAGGCCCCAGCTATTACGGGGTCTGGATCATGCGCGTTGTCTCTGATGACGGGGTGGAAAAGCTCCTCGTCACCGCCCGCACGCGAACGAGCTACAACGATATCAAGATCCGCGAGTTCAAGACGATCTCCGGCGTGGTGTCCTTCTTCATTGGCCTTGGCTTTGCGCATGTCGACCTGCCGCTTGAGGCGGGTACAAGCCGCACGCATAAACTCGCCCCGCCAGACAAAGCCCCATCAGACTTGGGCACTGGCAACTAACCTCGTCTGTCTCTGGCTGGTCGGAGCACCTGCCTCAGCGCAAATGGTCCTGATCATGGAGAGCGACGGCTCTCTGACCCCGTCGCGGTCTCAGAGCGGTTTTGCCCGGAACTACAATGACGGCGTTGGTCAGGGATCGGCGTCCGATAGTTTGGCCATTCTTGGTGAGACTGAAGCAGCTTCCGAACCTGACGCGCTGAGGCTTGCGGCACTCGCCCAGCCAGCACCCCTGCCCCGCGCAGACGTTCTCTTAGGCATCGAGGCAACGGCCCTGCGCTATGCCAATCATCCTGGTTTGCGCCGCGCAGAGCTCTCCGTGAGGGATTGGCTGGCTCTCTACCGGGCCAACATCGAGGTTGAGAGCGCCTACCGGCAGGATGCGATCTCAACCGCGGGCGCCATTGGTCTGGGTCAACTGATGCCAGCAACCGCGCGTGATCTCGACGTCAATCCGGAGGACCCGATGCAGAACCTCGACGGTTCCGCCCGCTACCTCGCGATGATGCTCGAGACGTTCGGCGATCCACGCCTGGCGCTGGCCGCTTACAACGCCGGACCCGACGCCGTGCGCCAATATGGCGGCATTCCCCCCTACCGAGAAACCCAGAACCATGTGGCCCGCGTGATGGCGGTGGCCGCCCGATTGGAAGGATCAAGTTCATGATGTCCCAACCTTTTTGGAAATCATTCCTCAAAACACTTATCGGCAATGTCACGAGAGCGCGCAGCGCGGCAGTGCATTGGCGATACCGCTTTTTCCAAACAAGTTGGATTTCAAACCTCTTTGTCGCCTCCCTGGCGCTATTCCTGCTCATTGCCGAGCCCGCCCTTGCCCAAAGCATCGATCTCTCCCCAATCCAAAGCTTGTTGCAGGGCATTGTCGATGCGCTGACCGGCCCGCTCGGCGTCGTGATCGCCACACTCGCGGTCCTTGGCGTTTTCTTGAGCTGGTTCTTCAACATCATCGATCTGCGCCAGGCGCTCTGGGTCCTCGTCGGGATCGCCGGTGTTGCGGCTGCCCCCACCATCGTTGCCGCGGTCTTCGCCGGTGGCTGAGCGCGCGCCTCTCTTCCTCGGCCTCGTGCGCCCGCCCAAGCTTCTGGGCCTGCCCATCATGTATGCGATGGTCTGGCTCTTCGGTTCGGTGCTCTTGTTCGTCTGGGTCCAGCACATCGCGGTGCTGGGTTTCGCCGCCCTGCTCTATCCGGTGCTTTGGAAGGCCGCGGATTGGGACCCGCGTTTCATCGACGTAATGATGACGGCGCTGCAGGAGACGCCACCCACGCGCAACCGCAGCATCCATGGCGGGGACAGCTATGCCCCGTGATGACGCCCATGATCCAGCGATCGATCCCCGCACAATGACGCCAGACTGGTATGCGCGCGAGACCCGCCTTGCGCATATGCTGCCCTATGTGAGCCTCGTCGATGACCAGACCGTGCGCACCCGGGTCAACGAGCTCTTCTGCTGCATCCGGCTCGAGGGGATCAACAGCTACACGACGGACGATGCCTATCTCGACAAGGTGACGGCGCTTTTTGCCCGCATCGTCGCGCAACTTGGGCCGGAATTCAGCTATTACGTCCACAAGGTCTCCAAGGCCATCAAACCTGATCTCGACCCCATCCGCGAGGACAGCTTCGCAGGCGAGGTTGACCGGCGCTGGCGCGCGAAACTCGAGACCAGCGGGCTCCGCGACAAGACCCTGACGCTCACCGTCATTCACCGCCCGCCCCCGAAAAGCCTCCTGCCGTTCCTGAGCCGCAGCGCGCCGGACCGACTGAAGGAGGAGACCCGCAAACGCCTGCAGCGCTTGGGCGAGGCCGTGAACGTCTTTCTGTCTGGCCTCGCCGAGCTGAAGCCGCGCTTGCTGTCGGCCGCATCGGGGGAATTGGTGGGGTTTCTGGGCGCGCTGAACACAGGCACCGAGCTGCCGCTCTACCCGGCAAACACCTACGGCTTTTTGTCCTTCAACGTCGCCAATACCCGCGTGACGTTTCATGGCGATCATTTCGAGCTCTCGGAAGGTGTCGTGGGCCATCGCTACGGCAAGAGTTTCACCATCGGGGAATACTCGGAAGGCACCTCCTGCACCATGTTCGACATGCTGAACCTGCCGGTCGACATGATCGTCACCCATTCCTTCACGCCGATCAATTCGAACCTCATGGCGGGCCGTATCAAGCGGCAAAAGCGCCAGATGCAGGCGAGCCAGGACGCGGCCCTCTCGCTCCTGGAAGCCCTCGATATCGCCGCCGATGATCTCGAGGCCAAGCGCCAGAGCTTTGGCGAGCACCATATGGTCGTGACGCTCTTCTGCGACACGCTGGAGGAATTGCAGACCCTCAGCGCGGAAATCGTAAACGCCGCCGCGACTGAGGGCGTGAAGATGATCGGCGAGCGGGTCGCGGCCAAGGCGCATTACCTCAGCCAGCATCCCGGCAACCAGCCCAAGCGCGTCCGCGCCAGCGCCGTCACCAATCGCAACTTCGCGGATTTCGCGGCCTTCCACCGGACGCAGCTCGGAAAACCCGCAGCACTTACCCCCTGGGGCCGGGTCATCACCTATCTGCCCACGCCCGAGCAGAGCGCCTACCGGTTCTCCTATCACGAGCAAGGCTCGCCCGACAAAGAACCGACCAGCGGCCATACCCTGATCATGGGGCGCCCCGGGTCGGGCAAGTCGGTGCTGTCGGCGTTCCTGATGACCCAGGCCCGTCGCGCAGGCGCCCGGATCTTCGTTTTCGACTACCGCCTCGGGATGGAAATGGCCGTCCGCGCCAATGGCGGGCGCTACGCCTCCCTGAAAGCCGGCCAGCCCACGGGTCTGAACCCGCTCTGGACCGAAACCGATGCGCGCGGCACGGCCTGGCTGTCGGACTGGCTCACAACGCTGCTCTACCGCGCCGACAAACCCCTGACCCCGGCGCAGACCAATCGCATCCAGGAAGTCGTGCGCCAGAATGCGCAGGCGACCAACCCCGCCTTGCGGAACTGGCGGGATTTCGCATCGCTGTTCGTCTCCACCGATGATGGCGGCGATCTGCACCAGCGCCTGCTCGAATGGACCGAGGACGGCCGCTATGGCTGGATCTTCGGCCAGAGCCTCGAGGACACGTTCTCGCTCAAGGGCGACGTCGTGGGTTTCGACCTGACCGGCATTCTCGACAGCGAGGCCGACAAGGAGCGGATGGCGGTCCTCTCCTATCTCTTTCGCCGGGTCGAGCGCGAGATCGAGGACCGCCACCCCACCATCATCGTGATCGACGAGGCCTGGAAGGCGCTCGACAATGCGTATTTCGCCGAGCGGCTCTCGAACTGGCTGGTGACCGCGCGGAAGCAGAACACCGTCGCGGTGATGATGACGCAATACGCAAGCCAGCTCGAACGTACCCGGACCGGCAAGACCATCGTCGAGGCCGTGCCGACGCAGATCCTGCTGCCCAATATCCGCGCCAGTGCCTCGGATTACGCCATGCTGAACCTCACGGAGAAGGAAGTCGACGTCCTTCTCAACACGGGCAGCAACAGCCGCCTCGCACTGATCCGCGACGATCAGGGCTCGATCGTCGTCGATGCCGATCTGAGCGCGCTTGGACCCAATCTCACCATCCTTGGCGGCATGGAAAAGGGCGAAGCGCTTGTCGGCGCCGATTACCGCGACCGCCCAGATTTTTGGAGACTTTCATGATCCGTATTCTTGTCGCTTTGGCTGCGCTCGGCGCGCTGGCCTCCTGCACCCAGTACCGGGAGCCGCAGGCGAACTGCTTCACATTCCTTGCGTCCACGGCACCCGTCGCGCCTGATTGCGATTTCACGCCCCTTGGCACCCCGGAGGGGGACATTGAAGTCTAGCCTGCCTCATATCCTAGCGCTTTGCCTGCTGCCAGGTCTCGCCTTGTCTCAGGGCGTGCCGACCAATGACAGTGGGCTGACCGCGCGTGACATCGTCGAGACTGGCGATCGCGAGGCTGACTTGGCCGTTCAGGCGGACAAGCTTGCCGTGCGCGAACTCATCGCCGAGATCGAACGGGAGCAGCTGGAAACCCTGCAACGCATCCTCGATGCCCAGACCAGCTTCGGCGGTCAGGGCCTGCCCGCCATGGTCTCGGGGCTGGAAAGCGGCAGCGGCGATCCCGACCGCGCCGTGGCGGCGGTCTATGGCACGGGCGAGATCGATCCCAATCCCGGCGGTGCGCAGATGTTCGGGGACGCCGCCGAGAACATCGAGCAGCTCATCATCCGCGTTGCCCAGGAGACCAGCGGCTTTGCGGGTGTTGGACGCGCAAGACTCTCCCCCGTCCAATGGCGCGCGCTGCTGCAAGCGCTGATCTGGCAGGAAAGCCGGTTTACGATTGGGGCACGGTCTCCCGTCGGCGCCTATGGTCTCACACAGATCATGCCTGGCACGGCCAGCGATCTCGGCATCAACCCGGAATATTATGACAGCCCCTACCTACAGGTGCATGGCGGCGCGCGCTATCTCGCGACCCAGCTCAACACATTCGATGGCAACATCATCAACGCCCTCGCGGCCTATAACGCCGGACCCGGCCGGGTTTTCGAGTATGGCGGCGTGCCACCCTTCCGCGAAACCCAGCACTACGTCCAGGTGATCCCCGAACGCTATAACCTCTATTTGACCCGTATCGGCGGGATCGAAGCGCTTGGCACGATCGACCCCGCGCTTCTGGCCAATGCTAACCTCTCAATCACCGGGCACGGCGCTGCCTTCTATGGCAACAACTCACCAGCCGCGATCCACCAAGCCGCCCTGCGCATCCGCGATGTCGTCGAACGGATTTCCGAAACCGAGGACGTGCAGGAGAGCGTCGCGCTCAACACCTACGCCCGCGCCGAACTCGTGCATCTCGTGGCCGCCCGCATCCGGCTTCAGGCCGCCCGCACCAGCGTGCTCTCCGCCGAAGAGCTGGCCCAGGCCAGCGCCCGCATGGCCGAAGGCGCGTTCATGGATTTTACGATCAGGGAGATTGAATGATGGGACATCTGCTCTTGAGGACAGCTTTGGCCACGACATTTGGCGTTAGCTTGCAGTTCAGCGCCCTACCCCCTGCCGCAGCACAAGGTGTACCGGTCGTCGACACCCAGAACATCGCGCAAAACATCCAGCAGCTGCGGCAGATGATCGAAGACGAGATCCTGCAAAACGAGCAGCTGACGCAGCTCCGCGAACAGCTTGCCACGCTCACGGACCAACTCGCGGAGCTGCAAAGAACCTATGAAGCGCTCACCCGACTTGCCGAGCTTCCCGAAATCATCCGTACGGAAATGGAAGACGAGTTGAACGGTCTGCTCGACCAGGAGTTCGGGGATATCCTCGCCACGATTGAGGCGATCAAGACTGGGGATTTCTCGGGCCTCTCGGGCTCCGGCGCAGGCGAAATCGAAACCCAGATGGACCGGGTGCTGGCCGATCTCGGCTTTGACGAGGACACCCTCTCGGAAATGGCCACGAGCGGCAATCCCGGGGCCAACCGCGTGGCGACGCAGGCCACAACCGGCGCGCTCGTCTCAGCCGCCGCCCAGAACAGCTATGAAGATGCCGGCCAGTCGCTCGAGCGGGTAGACCGCCTTGTCGGGCTCATCGACGACATGGAAGAGCTCAAGCAAAGCGTCGATCTCAACACGCGCGTGACAGCTGAATTGGCCATCGCCCTCGTGGCAATGTGGCAGCTGGAAGCGATTCAAACCGTGGGCGATGGCACGGGCGGCGTGATCGATGCCGCCACCATCGCCGAAGAGCAGCGCTTCATGGATTTCACGCTGCCCGAGCTGCGGGCCGAGTGAGTGCGGGGTGTGACGCGTGGCGAGTGAACAAGAGATCATCGAGGAAGAGCTGGTCTACGGTGCCCTGCGCCGTGAACGGCTTTGGCAGCGTCTTGGCCTGATAGGCCTTGTCTTCGGCATCATCGGCTGTCTGAGCGCGGCAGCTGTCTCGATCCTCGATGTCGATCCGCCCCCCGTCGTTGTCCCCTATGATCCCGCCACCGGCTTTGCACTCCCCGAAGCCTCGGTAGGCGCTTCCTCGGTGACCGCCAACCAGGCGATCATCGAGGCGGAGGTCTTCCGCTATGTGACCGACCGCGAGGTCTACAACCAGCTCGACAACGACCTGCGCATCCGCAACGTCCTGCGCCGCTCTGACGGGGCTGCCGAGAGCGGGCTACGCCAGATCTGGAACAGCGCAAATGAAAACTATCCGCCGACCGTCTATGGCCCCAATGCCCGGCTCGACGTGGAAATCCTCAGCATCAACCGGATCGGCACCAACCGCGCCACGGTGCGCCTGCGCAAGCGCCTGACGTCCATTAACGGCACCCAAACCGGGCTCTTCACCGCGACCCTTCTCTTCGAGTTCCGCCCCGAGACCCGCCGCTCCATCGACGAGGTCTGGACCAATCCGTTTGGGTTCACCGTGCTCGAATATTCCATCCGCTCCGACAGATTGGAGAATTAGTTTGATCAATAAGTTCTTTGTTGCTGCCATATTTGTTTTGCTGCCTGCCCTTGCCTTTGCCGAAGCGATCCCGCGCGGTGGTCCAAATGACAGCCGCGTGCGGCTGGCAACATATCAAGAAGGTCAGGTCTACCGCCTCAGCGTCTCGCTTACCCATGTCACCACGGTCGAATTCGGCGAGGGTGAAAGCATCCGCTCGATCATCGCGGGCGACACCGAGGGCTTCGAGATCGATGGCGTGCCCGGAGGCCAGGCATTTGCAATCAAGCCCGTCGCGCGCGGCGTTCATACCAATGTGACGGTCTACACGAACAGGCGAAGCTACTATTTCAACGTCGAGGAGGTCCGCAGCCCGACCTTCTATCTGGTGCAGTTCCGCTATCCGGAGGACGATGCGCGCCCGACCCGGGCCATCGCCGCCCAAGCGCCGAACTACAATTACGGCGCCAGCGCGCGGACCGAGTTCACGCCTACGCGCATCTGGGATGACGGGACGTTCACGTATTTCGAATTTCCGCGAAACGCGCCGGTGCCGGCGATTTTCCGCTACACGAATGGCCGCGAACGGACAGTCAACACGCAAGCCACCGAAGATGGCGTGATCCGTGTCTCGGGGGTTAACAGGCAGTGGGTCCTGCGGATCGGTGACGAGGTGGTCTGTATCGAGGCCACACCACCTGCGGGGGTGGGCTCATGAGCGATACTGGAAACGCGGACCTCGAAAAGCGCCTCGCCGCTCTCGAGCAAGGCAAAGGCGCGAGCTCACCCCCTGCCCCACGGCGCTCACCGCTGCTCGCATTGGTCGTCGTCCTCGTGATCGGCGCAGGCGGCTCCCTACTCTATCTCTTGTCCCAACCCGAGGAAGAGGAGGCGCTGCCCACGGCCACGCCGGACGTGTTCCAAAACGAGGGCGACGGGTTCGGCGCCATCGAAACCCTCCCTCCACCCGAGCCAGAGGTGGTGTTGGTCGCACCGGAACCGGCAGAACCGAATGCCGAGCTTCTGGCGCAGCTCGCAGCCCTTCAGGCCCAGATCGAGGAATTGCGCAACGCGCCCGAACCCGTCGTCGAGGATGACACGGCTGCCGCGGAAGCCATTGATGCACTGACCGCCCAGATCGCGGCGCTGCAAGCGGCGTCAGAATCCGCGCAGCAACAGTTTCGCGATGAGCTCACAGCGCGCGATCGCAGCCTTGAGCAACTCCGCATGGATCTGGAACTGGCCCAGCTCGAGGCCAACCGCCCCCTCCCCGCACCCATTGGGCCCACCGAGGACGAGTTGCGCGCGCGGGAAGAAGAACGGCTCCGCCGCGAGGAGGAAGCACGACGGCTCGCGGAACTTGAACGCCGCGCGGCCGAGGAACGGGCGTTTCAGGAACGCCGCATCACCTCGCCCACCATCGCCTTTGGCGGCACTTCGGGCGCCAATGAGACGGCGTTAGCCGAGCGGACTTTTGGCGAAGTGACGGATTTCGTTCTGAACGGCGCGCTGCCCACTTCGGTGACACAGGCAGAAGTCATCGCCAATCCCTCCAACACGATCATCCAGGGCACCATGATCCAGGCCGTCATGGAAACCGCGCTCGACAGCTCCCTGCCCGGCCAGACCCGGGCCGTTGTTTCCGAAGATGTCTACAGCGTCGACGGCTCTCGTCTCCTGATCCCGCGCGGGTCCCGTCTCATCGGGCGCTATCGCTCTGGCGTCGATATCGCGCAGCGCCGGGTCACCATCGCCTGGGACCGGATCATCCTGCCCAACAACCAGACGATCCAGATCAGCTCTTTCGGGGGTGACGAATTGGGCCGCTCCGGCGTGACCGGCTTTGTCGACACGCGCTTCGATGAGCGTTTCGGCTCAGCGGCGTTGATATCGCTGATCTCCGCCGCGCCAAGCGCTGCTGCTGCAAACGTCCAGGATGAGACCACCGCGGACGTGCTCGAAGACGTGGGCGATGATCTTGCCGATGCCACGGACAGCGTGATTGGCGACTATCTCTCCATCGGCCCCGTTATCTATGTCGACCAGGGTGCCCGCGTCACAGTCATGGTCGACCGCGATCTGGAGATTTTCTGAGCCCATGTCGCTGAGCTATCTCCAGACCTCGCTTGATCGGATCGACGCCGCCGCCCGCGACGATGTCATCGAGATCTGCATCAATCCCGACGGGACCTGCTGGGGAGAATTCCAGGGCGATCACTTCATGCGAAAGCTGGACCAGAAGCTGAACGCAACAGAAGTGAAAGATCTCGGCAACCAGATCGCCTCCTCCGCCAACACCACGATGAGCAAGGACCGCCCGATCATCTCGGTATCGATCACCTACAAGGGGCGACCGATCCGGGCGCAAGTCATCACCCCACCTGCCGTGCTCTCGGCGATGTCGATCAGCCTGCGTTTTTTCTCGAGCCTGCCGCTCGACGGGATCGCGCTGGATTTCCTTTACGGCAAGGAACGCAAGCTTGAAGAACTCCGCCTCGAGAAAACCCGCGAACTGCGCGAAGTCGTGGCCGCTGGTGTGATCGACGATGCCCTCGCCTTCTGCGTCGACAACAAGCTTAACATGATCGTTTCCGGGGGCACCTCCACTGGCAAGACCGTGGCTGCGCGCAAGATCCTCTCGCACGTGCCATCCGAGGAACGCATCGTCACCATCGAGGAAGCCGCCGAGCTTCTACCGACCCAGCCCAATGCCGTGACCCTCATCGCCAATCGTGACGCGGAATTCCAGACCGCCGATGTGCTGCTCACCGCGACACTGCGCTTGCGCCCCGACCGGATCATCCTCGGCGAGGTGCGCGGCAAGGAGGCCATGACCTTCCTTGAAGCCATCAACACCGGCCATGGCGGCTCCATGACCACGCTGCACGCCGAAACCCCTCAATTGGCCGTGCAGCGTCTCGCGATCGCGGCCCTCAAGACCGAGATCCCGATGACCTATTCCGACATGATCCAGTACATCGAGAATTCCATCGACGTGATCATCCAGGCCGGTCGCCACGACGGCAAACGCGGCATTACTGAATTCTACCTCCCCGGCGCAACCGAGATTGGAACTTCCCAATGAAGACCTTTGAATATGAAATTCTTAGTTTTCCCATGACCCGCAAAACTAGCCTTGCCGATATGCAGGCCAGCCTGAACGCGAAGGGGGCCGAAGGCTGGGAGGTAGTGTCGATCAGTTCCTCGGAATTTGCGAATGTTGGGCACACGGTCTTCCTGAAGCGTGAAACTACACCCATCGGAGCCACAGCATGAAACCGGCACGGCAAACCGTTGCTTTAACTGGGATGGCCCTGAGCTTACTGGCTGTCCCCGCCTTCGCCGAGCGCAATCTGGTGCCGACCCTCGATCGCAGTTTCAAAGTCTGCCGAGACCGGCACGCTGAGCCCAGCTGGATGCAAGAAATCCCCCTACGCCAAGTCTATCAGCGCGTGTTGGTCCAGGATATCTACCGCACCCAAAATCTCGAGCGCATCGTCGAGAGCGGCAACTGCGATTGCGATACTCGGTTCCCCTCTTGGGATGCAGCCGAGGGGGTGTTTCGTGAGCGCCACGCCAGTGATGAACGGTGGGAGATGCTTCAGGCCTCGGACGCCTACAACCGCCGCGCCAACGACGTTCGCCTTGAGGCTAAAGCCATCTGCGAAACCGCAGGCAATTGGTAAGGCAGCCCCGTCATGAGCGTCGTCACCTATTTCGTTGAAACCTCCCAGGGCTATCTCGACACCGCCGCCGAAACCCAGTTCGGATCGGTTGCGGCAACGGTGGGCTCACTTCTGGTACTGGGAACAACGCTCGTGGTGATCCTCGTCTTCCTGAACATGATCTACCAGTACAAGGCGATGGACGGGCGCACGGCCTTTTGGCTCGCGGTCAAGATCGGGCTCATCGGGATATTTGCAACCAACTGGGTGCAGTTCAACGCCTTCTCCTCCGCCATCCTGGCCGGGATCGACAGCATTGCAGGGGCGCTCGTGGCTTCGGTCGGCGGTGGAACTCCTGGCCCTTCTGGAACTTTCGCCGAAGAGTTTGACCGGCTGATCGCGGAACTAGGGGACTATCTCAACGCCGCCGGGTCAGAGTTGAACTGGATGGCTGGCGCCATGCTCGACATTGTCGGGGTCCTCTTGCTCTCGATACTCGGCGGGCTGGCCGCCTTCATCCTTGTGGCATCCCGCCTGATGATCGCACTTCTAATCGGGATCGCGCCGGTGATGATCTTCCTCACCCTCTTCGAGGTGACTAAAGATTACTTCGCACGCTGGCTGTCGGCACTGGTTTCCTTCGCACTCTACCCAATCGTCGTCGCAGGGGTGTTCGCAACGATCACTGGCGTCTCTTCCGCTCTGATCGGTGAGCTTGGCGTCCCGGAAGGGGCTTCAAACATAGGCGCGCTCATCCCCTTCTTCATGATGGTCCTCATGGCCAAGGGCTTCATCATTGCCACGCCCTTCATCGTCCGCGCGATCTCCGGAAACATCATGATGCCCGCCCTCTCCGGTGGTCTCGGCGGTGGCTACAGCTTTGCCCGCGCCGCAATGGGCAGCCAGCAGGCCTACAATCGCTACCTGATCGGTGGGGCAAGCGGTGCGGAATATGCAGCCCTCAGAGCGCGGCAGTTCTTCGGTGTACAGCAGATGCCTGTTCGGCAAGGGATGGGGCAGACGGGTTCCGCAGGAGGCACAGGATCCGCAGACTCGGGGTCAAAAATGCTGGCGCAGCTGGCGAGACTGGGTCGACTTGGACGACGGTGACGGCCCATTGCTGCCATTTGGGTCTTAGAGATTTGCTGCGCAACGACATGCAGAAAGCCGACGTTCCCGAGAGGGTGGCAAACATTCTGATCATTCGGAACCCGTTCTGACAATCTTCCAAAGTTTGCGGCACTTTCAAACGCTGAAAACACCCTTCCTTCAGGTCTCGTCCAGTGCGGGTCAATCTGCCTTGGCCACAGCACTATCTGACAGCACATTAAGGAGTGGGCATTCCGGTGCATCCGAACCGCTGCACTTCGCAATCGTTTCTGCCAGGATTACCACGATGTTTTGCAGATCCCTTATCTTCGCCCGCACGACATTGAGGTGATCCCGCCCACGTTTCTCGACTTCGCCGCAGGTATGGCTGCCGGCATCGACCATGCTGAGCAGCCCTCGGATTTCTTCCATGGTAAAACCCAGTTCTCGCGCTCGCATGATAAAGCTCAGCCGCTCAACATGCGCAGTTCCGTAACGGCGGTGCCCGGCGGGACTGCGCGGTGGGTCCGGCATCAAGCCGACACCCTCATAATAGCGGATGGTCTCAAGGTTGCAGCCGGTCAACTTCGCAAGATCGGAACGCTTTAAGGCGCTCGCAAATCCGTGATCGCTCGACATGAAGTTTCTCCTTGATCCTGTAGTTGCTACAGACCCTATCTTGCCTGTCATGACGAAGGCAACCATGAGCACCGCGATGACAGATCACACTCCTGCGACACCGACCGAGCATGATGATCGTTCTGGCTGGCTGGCCACCGGCGCCGGTGTGTTCGGAGCATTGGCCATGTCATCTTGCTGTATTCTGCCGTTGGTATTGGTCAGCTTTGGCGTCACCGGAGTCTTCATCGGTCAACTTACCGCGCTCTATGCCTACAAATGGGTGATCTTCAGCCTCGCAACGCTCGCGCTCGCCTATGGGTTTTGGAAAGCCTATCGCCCGGTGCCGAAGGAAGCTTGCACGGACGGCATCTGTGCGCGCCCGGTCGACCGCGGGGTGATGCGGCGGTTGCTTTGGGGCGCTTTGATTGTCGTGCTTCTGGCGCTCGCCTTTCCAATAGTCTCGCCCTTTCTTTTGACATTCTGACCATGAGGTCTCCTATGAAACTGCTCGTCTCCACCGCTGTGCTTATCCTCTCTGCCAGCCCAACACTGGCCGCAGAAGCAACCACTCGCATTGCCGTTGAGGGGCTCACTTGCCCCTCTTGCAGCTATATCGTCGCTACTGCCATGAAGCGCGTGGACAGCGTCGAAGTGCAGGAGTTTATCGCAGGTGAGGCGGAAAATGGCCTCTATGTTCTGCGCTATGATGATGCGCTGACAGACCCGCAGGCCATTGTCGCCGCTGTGACGGCCGTCGGATATCGCGCTGCCTTGAATGCGGAGAACGGATCGTGAGCGGCGTGGAGGGTTCCGACACCCAGAGTGGCCTGCTCAAGTTCGGACTCATTGGCACGGTCATCGTCGCCCTTTGCTGTTTCACGCCAGTGCTGGTGATCCTGTTCGGCGCTGTTGGGCTGTCGGCGCTGCTGGGCTGGCTTGATTACGTGCTGTTGCCAGCGCTCGCCATCTTCATCGGCATCACAATTTACGCGCTTTGGAAGCGCCGCGATTCAGAGAGATCATCATGAAAGACACTAAATCCCTCCAGAGGAAATCTTATGACCTTGCCGTGATCGGCGCCGGTTCCGCGGGTTTCTCTGCCGCCATCACCGCGGCTGAGACCGGCGCGCGGGTGGCGCTCATCGGCGCGGGCACCATTGGCGGCACCTGTGTCAACGTGGGCTGCGTGCCGTCAAAAGCGTTGATCCGCGCGGTTGAGAGCCTGCATCATGCGGGTGCTGCGGCTCGGTTTGATGGGATAGAGGCCGAGGCCCGCGTGACCGACTGGGCGGCGACTGTCGCGCAGAAACAGGCGCTGGTCGAAGAATTGCGTGCGGCGAAATATGCAGATGTTCTGCCGCGGCATGAGAATGTCGATTACGTCGAAGGCCGCGCGACATTCGATGATGATGGCATGTTGACGGTCGATGGCAGTCTCTTCCCGGCAGCAAAGGTCGTCATTGCCACCGGCTCCCGCCCCCATGTGCCTGCAATCCCGGGAATCGAGGACGTCGACACCCTCGACAGCACAACAGCACTGGAACTGAGCGCTCTTCCGGCATCCATGATTGTGCTTGGGGCGGGATATATCGGCGTGGAGCTGGCGCAGCTTTTTGCGCGAGCCGGTGTTGCCGTGACGCTGGTCAGCCGCCGAGGTGTCTTGCCCGAGGCAGAACCGGAAGTGTCAGAGGCGCTGGCAGGTTACTTGGGCGATGAGGGTATCCGTGTAGTGCGCGCTAATGGCTATGACCGCATTTCGAACGGTGACAACCATATCACGCTGCATCTCTCGGATGGCCAAGCACTGAAATCGGAACGGCTCGTGCTCGCAACCGGCCGTGTGCCAAACAGTGACGGGCTGAACCTCCCGGCTGCTGGAGTTGCAGTGGATGCGCGGGGCGGCATTCAGACCGATCCTCAAATGCGCACCGGCAATCAAAATATCTGGGCGGCGGGCGATGTCACGGGCCGTGACCAGTTTGTCTATATGGCCGCCTATGGCGCCAAGATCGCGGCGCGCAATGCGGTGGCGGGTGAGGCCCGCAGCTATGACAATGCCACCATGCCTTGGGTCGTCTTTTCCGATCCGCAGGTGGCAGGCGTTGGGTTCAGTGAAGCGCAGGCCCGCGCTGCTGGCCATGAAGTGCTGACCTCCGTTCTGCCGCTGGATGCCGTGCCGCGGGCCTTGGCGGCCCGCGATACGCGTGGCCTCATCAAGCTGGTGGCCGAAGCGGGAAGCAAACGGCTGCTCGGCGCACAGATCATGGCTCCGGAGGGGGCCGACAGCATCCAGACCGCAGCGATGGCGCTGAAGGCCGGGCTGACCTACGAAGAGCTTGGCGACACGATCATGCCTTATCTGACCACCGTCGAGGGTTTGAAACTGGCGGCCCAGACTTTCGAGAAGGACGTTGCCGCCCTGTCTTGTTGCGCGGGGTAAAGACATGGCAGATCCCTCCACCCACGATTGGCTAAACACCCGGCTTGGCAGCCTGCTCGCGTGGGGCCTTCCCATCGGCGCGATGCTTCTGGCGGTCCCGCTCGCCGACGGCCCCAAAACCGCAATCTGGGTCATCGCCCTTGCTTGGATGGGCGTCGCCTGCCTGCGCAATGCCCGGCGCTGTGGCCGGGCGCATTGCCGCTACACCGGGCCGTTCCTGCTGGCCATGACGCTGCCGGTGCTGGCTTATGGTGTAGGCGCGCTGCCACTGGGCAGCGACGGTTGGCGCTGGCTTGGGCTCACGATCGGCGTCGGCGCGACCGGGATCTGGTGGCTCAGTGAACGAATACTCGGCCGATATCGTTGAACTTGGAACAAACGCCTTCCTAACTCTCGCCTACAAGGACACTTCATGACCGAAACACTTGATCTGATCGTGATCGGCGCCGGCATGGCCGGGATCAACGCCGCGAAAAAAGCAGCCGGGGCTGGATGGTCCGTCGCCATTGTGGACGAACTGCCCTACGGCGGCACCTGTGCGCTGCGCGGCTGCGACCCGAAGAAAATGCTACGGGCCGGAGCTGAAGCGATCGACGCAGCTCGTCTACTAAAGGGTAAGGGCGTTGCAGGTGACACGCGGATCGACTGGCCAGCGCTCATGGAACACAAAGAAAGCTTCACCGATCCGGTGCCGGAGAACATGGAAGACGGGTTGAAGAAAGCTGGCGTGAAGACGCTGCATGGGTCGGCGCGCTTTACCGCAGAGGATCGGATTGGAATCGAAGGCCATGGGGAGTTCACCTTCAAGCATGCCTTGATCGCAACAGGCGCCAAACCGCGACCTCTGGACTTTCCCGGTGCCGATCGGCTCATCGACAGCACCGAGTTTCTGAACCTGTCGAACCTGCCCGAACGCATCGTATTCGTGGGTGGTGGATACATCTCTTTTGAGTTTGCCCATATTGCTGCCCGAGCAGGTGCCGAGGTCACCATTCTTGATCATGGCAAGCAGCAGCTGAAAATGTTCGACCCCGATCTTGTCGATATGCTGCTGGAGCGGAGCCGTGCTGTCGGGATTGAGATCATCGCCAATGCCGCGCCCGACCGAATTGACTCTGCGGGTGACATGGAGCGCGTCACCTATAGCATCGATGGCAAATCACATGTCAAAGAGGCCGACCTTGTTGTCCATGGCGCGGGCCGCGTGCCTGCAGTGGATTGCTTAGATCTAAGCGCTGCGGGCATTGAGGTTGAGCATGGCGGCGTCAAAGTCGAAGAGTGGCTACAGTCCACATCCAACCCGCGCGTATATGCCGCTGGTGATGCCGCGGCCTCCCCGGGGAAACCTTTGACCCCGGTGGCTGTTTTCGAAGGCAAGATTGCCACATCGAACATGCTGAAAAACAAACAAACCGCACCTGATTACACCGGCGTCCCCAGCGTGGCGTTCACCATTCCAGAACTCGCCCGGGTCGGCATGTTGGAGGAAGAAGCGCGTGAGACTGGTGATGTGGAGGTATCATTCGCAGATACATCCAACTGGTTCTCTCAGAAACGATTGGGAGAGACCCATGCAGGTGCCAAAATCATCTCTGATGAGAATGGTAAAATCTTGGGCGCGCATATGTTTGGTCCGGACTACGCGGAACTTATCAACATCTTTTCGCTGGCAATCAAACTTGGGCTTACGGTTGACCAGGTAAAAACGATGCCGGCAGCCTACCCCACGGGGGCGTCGGATATCGGTTCCATGTTCTAAGAACGCGCGAGTCCAGGGAACCAAACTGGGCGTATTTGAACATCGGCTGGGCTGATTTCCGATTCGCGATGCGAGGCCATAATTGGGGAGTTCAACTGCGTCTGGCGAGCGTCTGCTTTTGGTGCCGCCGTCAGCTTTCTTGGGACCGCAGCGAAGGTCGGCTCTCCGCCCTCCCTGAAAGATGGCGATGCGCACCACGCTATCGAGCAACCAGCTTTTCGACATCCCCCTCTCGCAGCATCGCTTCCATATCGTCCAAGCCATCAACGGCAGAGCGCATCTGCGCCTCATCATCCACCCCCACTGTCTCGACATCCGCAAGCTGTCCCCCAAAATCCATCTCCATCTGGCGCTGTTCCTCGGCGATAACGGCTTGAACGACAGGCGAGGTCTTCTTTGGAACTACATCAGATTGCCCTGACGGTTGACCGTTAACGACCTCGCGTGCCCTCTCCACATCTGCTTCAGATCCACGCGGGCCGTCCGGTGGCGGCGTCATCGGCATGGCGCGCATACTCAACGACAGATTGCCTTGCGGCCCCCCTCCCCCCGGCTCCGGAAACGGCAACTCGCCCGTCTGCGCCGCGTGGATCGCCTTGAACAGGCGGTCGTCAAAATACTGGATCCGCTTCGCACGGACCGGCATTTGGGCATCGATGACCATGACGATCTCATCGAGCGGAAGGCGGCGCGCTTCATCTTCAGGGAGCAGAGAGCTTTCTTCGGTCCTTGTGGACTGGCTGCGACCTTCGAAGGGGTTCTTGCCGATGGATTGGGAGCGCGTGACCACGGTCTTCGTGGTCTTGCCAACCGCCTTACTCAGTTCCTCGACGGTTTTCTCATCCGAGGGCGTCAGGTACAGTTTCACGCCGGCATTGCCCTGCAGCGCACGGCGGGTGTTCTCGCCGTAGATTTCATCGAGGGCGGGGATGGTTTGTGTCACTACGGCCAGATGGCCACGATAGGTCCGCAGGGTTTCGATGCTCTCGACTACGATCGGCATTTTGCCAAGGCGATTGAACTCATCGAGCATGATCATCACGGGCCAAGGCTCATCCGGCCCGGGGTCCTTTTCCTGCATGGCCGAGAGAAGATCGGAGAAAAACAGCCGGATCAGCGGCGCAAGCGGCTTCACCATCAGCGGCTGGACCACGAGGTAGACCGAAAAGGGTTTCTTACGGATCGTGCGGAAATCAAAGTCCGACACCGCCGTCGCCTCATCGATGGCCGGGTTCTGCCATTGATCGAGCCCCGAGGTCATCAAGAGCGAAACATAGGAGGTCAGAGTGTCGTTGTTGGTCGAAGCGAGCCGCGTGAAGATCAGCTTGGCCGCCCGGTTGTCGACCTCGTGGCCCCGCGCGAAGTATTCCTTCTGCTTGTTTCCGCCCGAGGCCGCGATGCGGTAGATCTCGCCCAAGGTCGGACGCTTGCGCTGGAACGCCAGCAGGCCTGCTGCCACAAAGAGATCGATCCCGCCCTTGAGGAGGCCCTGCACCCGGTCATTGTCGCTCTGCAGGAAGAGCGTCGCCAGGAGCTGCAGTTCCATCTGCTGGCGTGCGGGATCTTTCAGTTGATAGATGCGCAGGAGCGGGTTGTAGCGATGCGTGCGCTTGCCCTCCCAATCGGTGGGGGCAAAGCGATAGACCTTGTCGCCTTGGGCTGCGCGGTGACGGGCCGTGGCTTCGAAACATTCGCCCTTCACATCGAGCGTCACGGCGGAGCCCTGCCAGGTCAGCAGGTTCGGAATGACAAAGCCCGTGGTCTTGCCGCGGCCCGTGGGCGCCACGATCAGCGCATGCGGGAAGACCTTCGAGCAGACGTAATTCGCGCTGGATTTTGGAGAACCCAGCTTGCCGAGGATGAAGCCGGTGCCGGGCGCGCCGAAAAAACCGTTGGCCTTCATCTCGCGCGCAGACTGCCAATGGGTCTGACCAAACCGTGTGAGGGCGGAGCCCGAAAGAGCAAGGCTCAGCATCAGACCGGCGGCGGCGAAGCTGCCGATGATCAGGTGAATAAGTTGGGCATCCTCCGGGCGGCGATCGAGGATCGCCAGATAGTTCTGCGCGATATAGGCAAAGTCGATCTCGGCCCCGAAGCCGAGATCCTGGTAGGTCAGCACCGCCGAGGCGATGGTATAGCCCATGGCCCCGATCACCAGCGTTACCAGCAAGACCCCTGTTGCGATCCGCGCTTTTCCCATGGCGGCGCTCAATGGACCTGACCCCGCTCGGTCTCGCCATCCACGTCTGTCGCGCGGTGTTTCTCGTATTCGGTGTCGGCAAGATCATCGACCACCTGGCGCAAGGCCTCCGTGTTGGCCGTCGCGGCATCCGATTGCAGGTAGACCTTGGCGACATAGAGTTGGTCGAGGCGGTCCTCGAGAACCTTTTCCAGCGCATCAGCATCGCCGGATGTGAGCCGGGCGAGTTGGCGGTCATCAAGAACCCGCGCGATCTCGTCGCGGAAGGCGTCCCGCTCCGCCTCGCTCTCGAAGGGCGCGAAGAACTCCCCCGCCCGCTCATGCTCCAGAACACGCGCAATCTCGTCTGCAAGGCGGTCAGCACGGTCAGGCTGCGGCGCAGTTTCACCGCGGGCTGCGAGGATGTCGTCGTGCATGCCAGACCCGAGCCCATCGCGCATCTCGGTTTCGCGGCGGACCTGGTTGATGGCCTCCGTGTCGCGGATCTCGACGACGGCCGCATAGGTCGCGCCAAGCCCGCGGGCGAGGTGGGACGGCATGTCCGGATAGCGCGCGCGCAAGTCATCCGTGACAGCATCTGCAACCGGCATGCGGACGTCGCGTCCCTCCATGATCCGGTCGACCTCGCGGGTGATCTTGCTGGCGCGGGCCGCATCGGTGATGGTCTCCCTGTAGGGCTCAGACCGGTCGATCACGTCGCCGGGACGTGCGAGCAAGTTCGGGTGTGCCTCGAGATACGCGCGCTGCTCCGTCTCGATCCGGCGCTCCGCCCGTGAGACAACCTCAGGGTCCCGGTCCTCGATCTGCTGCGCGGTCAGGCCGTCTGCGCGCATCTCCTGACGGATTGTCCCTTCCATCGCCCGCACCGCGTCCTCGTGATAATGGAACCGCTCGCTGTCCGGTTCCGCTTCCATGACGCCATCCCGGCGCAGCACGTTTTCCCGTTCCAGCAGCGTGCCGAGCGCGACATGCACATCGTTGAGGATGTCGCGCGCCTGTTCCAGATCGGCGCGGCGTTCAAGGTTCAGATCGCGCGCCTCGGCCACCTTGGAGAGATCATTGGCGATCCATTGATGCTCGAGCGCTGCATTTGACGCGCCCGTCTCGATCCGGGCCACCACTTCCGATGTGCTGATCCCCGTGCCCCGTAGTGCCGCGTCAATGCGCGATCTCAGGTCGGGCTCGGCCAGTCGCTCGCGCTGGCTGGCGTCGATATTGGCTTCGGAATAGATCCCGCCCTCCGAGGGGGTCTCTGACAGCGTGGATGATCGCAGCCCCAAGGGCTGCATGTGCTGGACCTGCGTCTGGATCTCGATGAGGCGTTTTTCCAGCACGGGACGTTCCGCGTCAGACTTCTCGGCGATCATGCCCTGCACCCGCGCGAGCTTTTCCGCATAGAGGCTTCTCAAATCCTCAAAGCTTTGATCCTCGGCCATATACACATCTCCTGTTCGGTCCACCTGCCCGCCATGCGCCAGCACCTCGCCCGCGCGAAAGAGGGCTCCGGCAATATCCTCGCGGGCCTCCCGGGAGGCCTCCGCGGCAAGCGAATGGTAGACAGTTCTGGTGTTGGCGATCTCCGCCAGCGTCAGGGTCAGGTCGGCCCCCACACGTTCCCGCTCGCGGGGCGCGCGACCCTCTTCTTTCGCCGCATAAACCTCGCGGGTAGGGGCTGGGTAATGCACAACCCCGCGATCCACCCGCCGCGTGGCCTCCAGCCGTACACCATACTTTTCCGCCTCCTCGACCATGGCGAGGCGGAAGTCGTCATAGTTGAAGCGGTGGTTGCGCCCCAGAAAGAAGAACTCGCCTTCCTGCGAGCGACGGTTCAACACCAGATGCGCATGGGGGTGATCGCGGTCCTCATGCACCGCGATGATGTAGTCGAAATGCCCCTCATCCGTCTGGAAGAACCGCTCGGCCACATCCGTCGCGATGTCGCGCACATCCTCGCCGCGCGTGCCGATGGGGAAGGACATGAGCATATGGGTGGTCTGTCCGAGCTTGGGCTTGAAGCCCGCATCCCACCGCTTGGCAAAGCGCTCGGTCAGGTCCTTGATGTCACCGGCCTCGAGCTTCGCCTTGCCGTCCAGAAACCCGCTCGAGTCGACGATATGGGTGGACTTGGTGGTGAGGTAATCGAGCTGGTTTGCGAGCTGTGATTTGGTATGCGTACCCCCGCCCCGGATCGCCTTGAAGACCGCCGGACGGTGCCCGGCTGCCGCGCGCATGAGCTGTTTCTGCTTGGCGACATGTAGCCCCTGCATTGAGCCCCGGACGCGGCTCCAGCCATCCCGAAAGACCTCGCCCGTGACGGCATGGACGGCATCATTCAGCTGCATGGGCAAACTCCCTCAGCGCGGCCGTGGCCTGCAGCTGCATCGCGTCCCGACGGCGGCGCAGAAGCAGATCGATCTCGTCCGCGGAATCCAGAATGAACCGCGCCAGCCCGCGCATCTGCGCGAGGCGCAATTCGGTGAACTCGGCACTCGTGCCCCCCACGGCCCCCTGCCCCCGCCGGTTGGCCTGCGTCATCTGCTTGGCGATCTGCGCGACCCCATTGCCAACCTCGTGCAACGAGGCGCGGTAGCGCGCCATCTCTGCCGCCATCTGCGCGTCCGGAACAAACACCCCACCCGCCGCCTGAATGAGCCGCCGCAGCCCCTCGGCCCGGCTCTCGATCCCAGCGGCGGCCAGCACTTCATCGAGCGCCGCCAGCTCCGCAGCCGTGACCTTCACACTGACTGCTGAGACCGGGATCGCAGCATCCGTCTGGCGCTCGGCATCGGCTTTCAACACGTAGCGCACGGCGCGCGATGTAACACCGAACCGCGCAGCCAGCTCGGACGTCGACACACCCTCCGCGGCCTCGCGGACGATCTGCATCTTCTCGATCTCTGTCAGGCGTTTTGTTCGGGACATGCGGAAGAAAGACCCCCTATTTCCTGCCACCTTCCACCAAGGCTGCCCCCACCTTACGTTAATATACTCTCCTGTCAATTATATACTTACGTCCCATTCAGTCTCAGGCAGCCTTGGTGTCCGCTTCCCCCGCGGCCCGCAGGGACGCGGCAATGCCGCCCTCACCACCGGGCGACCCACCTGTCCTAGGGGTCCCGTCCACCAGCCCCGCCCGAGGGTCTGGCCGAACACGCATGTGTTCGGACGGAAACGCGGGCGGGCGCAAACCCTTCCGACAGGGCGGACAGGCAGGGTCAAGGAGGGCCAGATTTGGCTTGCCAAATCTCTGCCGCAAAAACCGGGAGGCCTTGGCCGATAGGTTTTTTGCGGATGGCCCCCTTGAGGCTGACTGGCCGGTCTGTCGCGGCCTGGTCATTCCGGGCGGAGTGCGTCCGTTGAACGCGCAGCGGCCGACGGCTTCGTGAAGTCGCCTCGGGCGATCTGACCGTCGGACGCGGCATCCCTGGAACAGGGATCGGGCCGCCCCAAGATCGTCCTGGGGCAGCCCATCCTCGTCAGAGGATTTAGTCCTGGGGATCCTTCGCGCTCGGCGGGAACATCACCAGCTCCGAGACCGCGACCGGGAAGTCGAGCTTGAGGCTGAAGAACTCCGAGCCGTCCCCGTTGCGGGTGTTGCGGAACATAGCGCCCACGCGCTGAAAACGGGTGCGCTCCTGGCCATCGGTATCGGTGAACTTGACGGGGACGGTAGCGACGTAGTGGTTGGTCATTTGGGTTACTCCTTGTTGCGATGGGGATCACCCAGCACGGGGGCAGGAGGCCCGGTCGCAAGCGCAAATGCGGAGGGTCCGCGGCTAGCCGTGGAAGCCGTATTTGTGCTTGCCGAAGCATGAGCTGAGGGCACGGACGGGCCGACCCCGTGCGATCCACATCTATGAGCAAAAAGGAGTGATCCGGATGACCCTTGCCATCACGCAGCCGCCACCATCCGTGTCCCGCCGAGCCTGGCCGGGGTGCTGACGGAGCCCGCCTGCGTGGATGCGATATTCCGAAACACCACCCGAGGGACGCGCAAGTCTTTAGCCTCAAGTGCGACGTTTCGAGCCTTCGTGTCTTGCGATGCTGACGATGTGTGTGAGGTCGCACCATCCCCAACCCGTACCGATGCGGATGGGCCGCACTCCGACGGACTTGGTAGAGGGATAACGGTGCCGGCCGCCGCAGACTGCCGATCACGCGTGACCGATCGCACGCGCCATGAGACATGACGAAAGGGCCGCGCCAAGCGCGACCCCCTCTCTTCAATCCTGCGCAGTCTTCTTCGCTGGGTCCGCAACCCGCATGACCGTCAGGCCTTTCGCTTCCGCCTTCTGCCCGAGGTTCAGCGCGACCCCGTTGCCGCCGAAGAGGACAACCCCCGTCGCGGCGAACTTGTCGTCCAGCATTTCGTCATTGCACTTGAACGGTGCCGCCCGGCCATGCGCGGACCAGCGCGGATCGAACCGCGCTTGTGCGACCCCGCGTGCCCGAGCCCACCGAGCCGCAATCATCTCCGCCCCGTGCTTGCCACCCTTGTGGCAGAGGAAAATCTCCTGATTGCGGTTCTGCTTGATCCGTTCGCGAACCTTGTCGAGCGTGTTGAAGATCACATCGACATCGGTCCAGTCGGTGGCGCCTGAGACGATCAGGGGCACCCCCTCGACTTTCGACTTCTCGGCGGTTTCGCGGTCGTGCTGCTCCAGGAGCTGCCGCGCCTCGAAGACCGCCCCGGTCTCTTTCGCCCCGACGCTTGCGCGCGACCCGGCTGCCGGGATGTAGGCGTGGCCCGTCTCGATCTCGTAGCATTCCGCCGCTGCCTCGCTCATCACCTCGATGGCGCTGACAATCTCGCGCAGCTGCACAAAGCGCGCCTGCGCCTCTTCGAGCGCGGTCTCGGCGATTTCCGATCCGTCGTGGGATTTTGCCAGCGCGCCGATCTTGTCGGCGGTGCGGTCGACCTCCTTGCCAAGCGCCACCTTGCGGCGCTGCAGGATCGTGGCGAGCCCATGGGCCAGCGGTTCGATCTCTGCTTCAAGCCCGGTCCCGCGCAGCTGACCGAGCAAAGCCTCGAAGCTCTCGCGGATGATGTGGTCGGTCAGGACGTGATCCTCCGGGATCGGCAGCTGCGCGTCCCTCTCGGTCAGTCCGAAAAGTTCGATCGTCTCGTAGGTGTTTGCGGTGTCGTAAGCCATGTCTGGTCTCCAGTGTTCGGTTCCAAGGCCACCACGTGAGTGTGGGGGCATGGCCGAATGCCTGGTTTCCGAATTTGCCCGGGTCAGGGACGGCGCAGCCGCCGGCTTGCCGGGCGCAAAAGTTTTCCGTGCGCAACAACCGACACACGCGCACCCTCACGCACGGGACCGCCTCGCGCCAAAGGCTCCGCCCTCGCCGAAAAGTTTTGCGATCCTTGACGCGGGCTGATTTGGGGGCCATCCGGAGGATATGCTTCCGCGCTCATGTGTGTGTGTTTTGACGGTAGGTTTGCCCGACCCGAGCAGGCAAACGGACCAACCGGACGCGGGAGACGGATGGAGCGGCGGGATCGTTTTGGCCTCGGGCCAAAACAGACCAGAGCGCAATCCGGCGGAGCGGCCGGGGAGGGACGTGCTCGCGAGGCGGGCAAACCGGGATGCCAGGCGCGACGCCGCGGTGAGGCCGCATGGCCGAATGCGCGACGGACCGAAGGGCCGTTCTCCCCTGCGACACGCGAAGCCGAGCTGGGGAGGCCGCAAGGCTTAGCCCAAGGTTGATGTGCTGGCGACGCCGCTGCAGACTACACGGATTACTTGTCCAAGCATTCGACGTGATGGGCGGGAATCGGACCTGCGGTTTTTCCGTCGCAGCACTTTGTCATATCCGATGTTCATCTTAAAAAACGTGAGTGTCGTGATCTTTTCAATCTTGCTGCGCCAAATATCTCTACAGCTACTGTGTTTGCCGTATCCTCAAGCGGTTCTCGATTTCTGTGTGGATGTCGTAACGGGTATCAATCGCGAGTTGCAGCGTAACAGCTATCGCGAAGCGGATGTCTTCGTCTGGGCTCAGGCCGCCACCCGAAGAGTCGCTGCATTGTACTCGGATTGGTATGATCGCATCTCCGCCAAATGAGGGGGTCAAGACGCGCGCGTGGGATAGCCGACGGGACCAAACGGTTCCTTTGGCAATAGCATTTGACGTCGGAACGTCACCCTTCATCTTAAGTCGCCATTCGTTATCTGGTTCGTCCCCTTCATCAGCAGCAACGGCCTCAAGGCGTGCGAGCCTGTACCTTGCACGCGCGACATCTATAGGAGAAAACCAAGCAAGTGTGACGAGGAGCGATCTATGCACCCGGTCATTTGACAATGACTGTGGCAACGGCATTTCAAAGACTCGTGCACCATCTTTGCGGACTGTGCCGAGGCCGACCAACGTCGCTCCCTTCGGCGGCCCTTCGCTCATAAGGTCCTCGTTCACAAGGCCATAACCGTATCCAGACAGGACCTCAGCACCGGCATGTTCATGATTCTTGCCTGACGCCATTTGGGAGCTGCGAAGGTCTGCTGCACTTTCTGGCCAACGAGCCCCGTGGACGGTCAGGGTTCGCGTCAGAAGCGCCATGTCGCGTCGAGGGAGTTCTTGTCCTTCATAGGCGCCGTCTGGCCCTGTCAATGCAGCGGCTGCTTGCAAGATGGATCTGGTAGTGAGCGCAGCTGCACAACTTGTGCCACATGCCCATGCTCGTCGGCCAGATACTGCGGACGAATGCGGTGGCGCAGCGACTAGGAGACCGGACGCAGGAAGGGCATTTGCTACCCGAAGGTTTAGATTTCCGCTTATGGAAGAAGCGCGGACGTCATGACGGCCGCCGACTGCTATTACATCGGGTTTGATGGCGCGATATGCTCCAGGACCAGCCGCCGACGAAACCGCTGGAACCACCGATGCTGCGTCATGAACAGCAAGTACGCCAGCTGGCAGAATGCCAGAACCCTTGGCGGCGCTGCTTGTCGAAGCGGCACCAACCGTAAGCACGTTCATGGCTTCTGCTGGAGATAGCAGAGTTCGCCTATGCCGTTGCGCTCGCCGTGCTTCATCCACCATCGCTTGACGAGCCTCGATGGCCGCATCCTCAAATGCGGTGGCGTTGATCCCGGAGACTTTTAAAGCATCGCCAACATTTCCAGCCGATACGACAAAAAGAACGCCGGCTCGATATGCCCACCAGTCAAGCAACCGGGCCAAGGCGCTCAAGCGGCCAGTGAAATGCCCATTCATCACGCCGATGGAGAGATTCACGACGAAAGCATCGGGAGCAATTGGGTTTTGGCCCTCTAACGCCGCAACAAGCGCTGTATGGATCACGTCGACGAATAGGCGACTTTCGGGAGAAACCGCAGTATTGTCATTGTCAACAAGCACGGGAATCGAAATAAGTCTGCTGTCGGAAACTGGCACACCATCAGCGTTCAAATCGCCTCGAAGAATCAACGATGACATTGAGGTAGCATGACGACGCTGCCGAACCTGAGACAGGCGCACAAGATCGTGTACATCCTCGATGTATACGCCATCGTTCAGATCAGGATGTGCCGCAATGGGAGTGCCATCCAGCAGCAGTGCGCGAGCTGGGAGTTCGGGGTCAAATTGAGCGTCACGCCGACTTGCAGGATCATCCCCCGGCCCAGCGTCCCCCACTTCGTCTTCAACCGGTATCGTTTGGGCTATGGTTTGAGGTAAAATAAATTGCAGGCCGTCCAACGTCGCCAGCCCTTCCGGCGCCGCTGGATTGTCCAGCATCTCTCGGACCGCACCAGCGGGCATCGATGCCAGTAGAGCGTCGTAAACAAAATCGATTTCGGAGATTATGCTACGTGCAATTATGTTGCCCCCGAAAGCTTCAACCCGCGCTTGAGCCTCTCGTCGCCACTGATTTCGGCGCTCATCACTGCGCGTTGGCCAAATCTCGAGCTCGAGGTTCACGGCAACTTCGTCGTCGAAGGGCAAGCGATCACGAATGATCTCTCCTGCCTCAAGTGTCAAACGATCTGCTGGTCCCCAAGGACGGAGTTCAGCCAAAAGGTCGAAGAGATTACGCCAAGGAGTTTGACCGTCCGGAAGATCTTCACCTCGCCTGTAAGTTCGCCAAAGCCGACGTAAGGTCTGCAATGAGCCTTCAGTGGGCATCGTTGCATATAGAGTTGGATTTGCGAACTCGATTCCATCGATTGGCATCCCGCCAGGGAGTGCGTAATCGTCTTCGAGGTCGACCTCCGTAAGCACTTCGATACCTGCATCGCGCGCAACCCGAATAAGATTTGCGATTGGAACGGCAGAGACAAACACCATCGCGCGCTCGGGCGCTATTCCGGCAGGATCCGCCCGAAGCGAGACAGCGGCATCCTCGCCTTGAAAAGCTTGATCTAGGCGTGAGAATTCTCGTCCAAAGCGCTCAGCCTGAACCGTGTGACCACCTGCGGCACCCCGCGGACGGGGCATTTTGGGTGGAGAACCTTTGATACGCTGTGTCGGCCGCTCTCTAATCGGAAGGGGGAGGATCGGTCGCTCGGTCATGGGAATCACTTTCTGGTGCTCGGCCGGAATGGTTGTGCCAGGCACGTATTCGATCGTTGATCAATGTTCTCAATGTTATGCGTCCCTGCGCAAGAGCCCAGCGACGATGTAAATCATGGAAAAAGGTCTCGGCTTCCGAAAAGCTGAGCGGCGCTACCGCCTCTCTGAGACGCTTCGGCGTATATCCGGCCGGACCATCGAATTCCCGAAGCCGCTCAGCAAAATAGGTCGTCATGTGCTCATCATCTGGGCGATCAAGCGTCAGACGGATTTCGAACCTGCGCCAAGTCGCGCGATCCAGTAGCTCGGGATGGTTGGTGGCTCCAACCAGAACGCAGTAGGATGGGAGATCGTCAAGCTGCAGCAACAGCGAAGTGACCAGTCTCTTTATTTCACCGGTTTCGTGCAAGTCGCCTCGTTCTTTGCCGATCGCGTCAAACTCGTCAAAGAATAGGACGCAGGGTTCGGTTCGGACATAGTCGAAAAGCCTCCGGAGTCTTTGAGCGGTTTCACCGAGGTAGCTGGTGATGACCGCGTCATATCGAACGACGAACAATGGCAAGGCAAGCTCAGAAGCTATGGCCTCCGCCAACGACGTTTTGCCGTTGCCGGGCGGACCAACAAGCAGCAGCCGATGCCGGGGTTCAAATCCATGTGCCCTTAGTACATCAGCGCGCGCCTGCTCTTCGATCAGTTCAAGGCACGCATTTCGGTTTGCTTGGGTCAGATAGAGCTGAGACAACGCTCGCTCTGGATGGCGGCGATCAATTCCGCCCGAGCCATCTCGAACTCTTGGGCTGCCGTTGGCCGGGCGTCCAGGAATGTTGGAGACAGGCGCAGCAGAAACCGCTTTGGCAATACGATCAGCGACGCCAGTGTGTTTCTTCGCGCGCTCCTCAGCCGCAATGGCTTCGGCGGTAACCCGGACGGCATCCTGGTTACCGGAAACTCCGGCCTTTACAAGTTCGACGATCAGCTCGCTGCGCACAAATTTCTCCAGTCCGGTCCTCGACCGATTTCGTACTTTTATGACGGATTCAAGAGATTGTCACCCGATTACGCATTTTTCTTTCCGCAAGGCGCTTGCCTACGCGAGGCATCCTTCTTGGGCAATGCCGCGTCCACATCATCGTTCGGAGTATGAACGACCGTTTCGCCGGAGCCTCACCGTAGCGCGCCGGTAGTTCATTAGTGGCCGCTCAATGCCTAGCGTACGGCTTCAGTCCAGATCGACGTCGCCCAGACGCGGCGCATGGACATGCGTTCGGACAAGAAATGCAGCGGCCGCGCCGGCCAAAGCGCCGAACAGATGAGCTTCCCACGAGACGCCAGGCTGACCCGGAAGAACGCCCCAGAGAATGGAGCCGTAGAGCAAACCGACCACCAGTGCCGCGCCCAGCGTGATCAGTGAGCGATCCACGAGGCCGCGCACGACAAGGAAGCCAAACCAGCCGAAGACGAGCCCTGACGCGCCGATATGGATGGCCGAGCTTCCGAACAGCCAGACAAGACCGCCGCCGAGGCCGATCACCACGGCGTTCACCGGCAGCAAGGCTCGCGTGGTCGTTGCCACCAGCAGCCCACCCATCACCAGGAGCGGTGGCGTATTGGCCATAAGATGCGCGAAGCTTCCATGCAGGAGGGGCATGGCGATGACACCATCCAATCCGCTGACGTGCCGGGGGATCAGGCCGAAGGCCGGGTTCAAGCCGTAACCGATAATCCAATTGAGGAGGTGAACCGCCCAGAGCAGTGCGACAAAGGCGACAAGCGCCGCGGCGCGCCGAAAGAAGGCGCGCATGTGATCCCAGTTCATCATGTTGGCGACAGTAGACGTCACCACAGCACCTTCAACGGCTTTCGCGCGCTCGACACGTTGCCACCTCCGGGAAAGGGGGTTCGAGGCGGCCAACCTCGGTACGGCCCAAGCCAAGAGAATGGCTCCGATCTTACACGGTGTTCCCCGGGCGAAAGGGCTGCGGTTCACGCTCGGGGCGCTTCAGGGCTTCGGCGTATTTGCGGGCATTGTCGTCAATCGTGCCGTGCCAAAGCTTCGAGACGAAGGCCCGGGCGTCTTGGACTGTCATATCCTTCAGCGAAGAGGACAGCGCCATGAACAGCTCATCCTTGCTGATCGCAGCGGCACTGTGCATAGCGTCCGCGTAGAATGAAGGATCGTTAAGGACCTGCTCGCGCAGCAGCATCCGCGCAAGGTCCTCCTCCGGGATCGCCATGAAGATCGTGTCCTGAAGGTCGGTCAGATAAGCGCGGCGCGATGTGGACACCGGTTTTCTGGCCGCCTTTGCCTCCACAAATGCCTGCCTGGTCCTGTCGAGCTTTGCCCTTGCATGGGTCATGATGACTTCACGCTTTCGGGCGGGTATCGCGAATCCGGTGCAGCGCTCGATATGAGCAAGGAGGTCTGCAACCTCTGCCTCAACATCAAAGCTCTCGAACCATGGAACCGTCCCTGATCTAGCCGCCACGCGCCCGCCCTCAACATTACGTTAATATACTATTGTATCGCATTTGCACCAGATCGCAAGCGGGTGGCGTCCTTGACGCAAACGGACATGGAAAAAGGGGAACCATGGTCCCACGGTTCCCCTTTCGGTTCAGATCGTCTTCTCTCGCGCGCTGGTCATGCGACCAGTGACAACCCCGCGCCCGCGTCCTGCGGCTGCTCACCGCTGTCGATGAACGGGATGATCGAGAATGTCAGGCCACCGCGCTGCTCCTCGTTTTGCACGGCGTTGACGCGCAGGTCGCCATCAGGCGTATTGATCAGCAGCGACAGGTAGTCGTTGCCCGTGCGACTGCTTTTCGCCATCCAGGCCGAGCCGACGCGGATCGGTGTGCCCCGGGGCGAGCTGACCTCGATACGGTAATCGGGGTGGGTTTCCTCGGATTTGTAGCTGTTCTCGATCAGCATGAACTCCAGATCGAACATCATGTTGGCGATGTAGCCGGTGAAGGCGTTGTCGGCGTCCATGGCGGTGAGCTCCCCCGAGATCGAGCCGGATTTCATCAGGCCGTTCGAGACCAGAGGGATGATCTCGAATTCGCCGCTTTGGGCCGCGCGCGCCTCTTTCGTCTGCACCGCGTTGACCCGGAAGGGGCCCAAGCCGACATCGATCTGCATCGAGATGTAGGGGTTGCCGCTGGTGTTGCCGGTCTCGTTCCAGGCCGTGCCGATGCGCACCTTGCGGCCTGATTTGTTGACTGCCGTCACGTCAAAATCCGGGCTGCGTTCGGACATCTTGGCCCGCGCCTCCAACTGGATGGCGATGTCAAAGCGCGTCGAGTGGATCATGCCGGTGTACTGAGCGGCTGCGGTCTCGACATTGCGGATGAGGGTTCCTGCGAACATGGGATGGTTCCTTCTGATATGTCCGGTGCCTGACGTCCTTGCCAGCGCATCCGGGATTGCTTTGTCGACCCCTCGTGGGATCACAAATCAGAAAGCTCGCTTTCCTTTCTTCCCAACCTTCAGTTCAGCGCTGGCGCCTGAGAGACTGTGCCACCTCCCCGCCGGGTATGACGCCCCTCCCCTACCCGTCTGGTCTCAGTTGGCTGTCCTGACTTCTCCCGTCGCCACCCTCCGGTCCTGCGATAAAGAACTCTGCTTCCTCCCCGTTCAACCGCTGCCCGCTCCGGTCGGTCAGCCCGATGGTGCTACCGTTCGGCTCAAACGTGATCAGGTATTGGCCGAGGCTGTCCTTGTGCACGCGGTAGCCACTGTTGGCCCAATGTACGGTCTGACCTGCATCGATGGCGGCTTTGATCTCTCCGAGTGTCATGATCGTCCCCTCGCCTATTCTGCTGCCACTGAAGTTACGTCCCACGTGGCGTCTGGTCCGGTTCCAACAATCCGGGAGAGGATGCCCGCAGTGTCGATCCCGTCCCCGTGCGGCAGAAACACCCGCAACTGAAAGGCGATGATCTCCGTGAAGCAGCTGAGGGCCTTGAGGCCGTCGATCATGCCCCGATCCGCACCGCCCAGCTCGAGGCGCATCTCGCCTGCGACCCGGCGACGGGTCAGGGTCAGACCCCGGCCCAGATCGACAGGCGCGGTGGTGCCGAGGGCGGCAGTTAACATCTCCTGCGGTGTTTGCGGATTGGAGACGAGGAAGCGGGCGCGCAGCGCGGCCGCCCCTTCTTCGCTTAGCGTGCGCCCGATCATGGCGGTCGCCCCGTCCGGCGTGACGCGGTAGATCTGCTCATTGGTGGTCGGAATGTCCTTCCAGATCGGCAGCAGCAACCCAGTCAGCAGGTAAAGCTTGGTCGTGGTGGTTTTTGGCAGGGATGCAGCCTCGGCATCCCAAATCCGCGCAAACTCGGGCCTGTCGATCTCTTCCCAAGCCGAGGACTCAAACCGTGCCTCTTCGAGATAGCTCGAACCGTTTGGCCGCACCGCCTTGCGCATCAGCGTGACGATGTCCTCGTCATACATCTGCATGGGCCGCGCCGAGATGAGCGCCGCGCGACCGGAGGCGCGATTCACCATTGGCAGCTTGTCGGGGTTTCGCGACATGGCCTCTTCGGCGCCGAAGACATTGACCGGGTCGGTGACCTCCAGCCCGATGATCCGCGTCACGGCGCCGGATTTCGGGCAGGTCCAGAGATCCTCCGTGGAGACCTGTTCGATCTTTTCGCCGCGCAGGGTTTCCACGCCGAGATCGAGCGTGCCCGCCGCGCGCGCCCGCTCAGACTGATCGGCAATCCGCCTCATGAACTCGGCAAAGAGCGCGTTCTGCATGTGGATGGGAAGGGCCAGAACCCGGTTGAGAAACCGCTGGATCGGCGGCAGCTCCTCGAGCAGCACACCGTCCTTGTCGATCAGTCGCAGGGCTGTCCAGTCGGTGAAGCTCTCGTAGCTCATCGCGGCGGCGCGTCCGGCGGCAAGATCGGCGTAGTAGCCGCGCAGCGCCGCTCGCGCGATCGGGCTTTCGAGATTGTCCTCCTCGCGGAACATGCCTTGCGAGCCGGTCTCGCGCTGACCCTTGGTCAGGGCCCCCAATTGGTCGAGGCGTTTGGCTATAGTCGACGTGAAACGTTTCTCGCCATGCACATCGGAGGTGCAGACCCGAAAGAAGGGCGAGCTGACCTGAGCCGAGCGATGCGTGCGCCCGAGCCCCTGGATGGCCGCATCGGCGCGCCAGCCGAGCTCCAGAAGATAGTGCCGCCGCCGTTTCTGGTTCTTCGCCGTCTGCGCGGCATGATAGGAGCGGCCCGTGCCGCCTGCGTCCGAGAAGATAAGGATGTCCTTCTCGCCGTCCATGAACGCCTGCGTTTCCGAGGAATTGCTGCTGGCGGCGCGCTTCTCGATGAAGAGATGGCCATCCTCGGCTTTCAAAGGGCGGATGGAGCGCCCGGTGACTTCGGCTACGGCTTCATCGCCGCAGGCCCAGAGTATCTGGTCGAGCGCCAAGGGGATCGGCGCCAGTGTCATCAGTTCCATCATTGCCGCATCGCGCAGGGCGAGCGCCTCGCGCGAGACGACCAGCGCGCCGGTCTCATCCCGCAAGGGTTCCGCCACCATGTTGCCGTCGATCTCCACGAGCTTTTGCGCATGAATCGGGAAGGCCTGTTCGAGGTATCCCAGCACGTAGTCGCGCGGCGTCAGCGCTCCCTCGACGAGTTCATCCTCGGGGTCCATCGTCTCAAGCCGGCGTTTCAGCAGACTCTCGCCCGTCGAGACCACCTGGATGACGCAAGCCCTGCCCGCCGCCAGATCGTCCTTGATTGCGCGGATGATGGTCGGGGCTTTCATGCCCATCAGGAGATGGTTGAAGAAGCGCTGTTTCGTGCTCTCGAAGCGGGACTTGGCCGAGGCGCGTGCGGCCGAGGCATTAGTCTCTCCCGAGGCGTCGTTGACGCCGGTCGCCGTCAGCGCGGCTTCGAGATTGTGGTGGATCGTCCGAAACGAAGTCGCGTATGCGTCGTAGATCTCGATCTGGGCCGGGGTCAGCGCATGTTCCAGCACATCATATTCCACGCCATCAAAGCTGAGGGCACGCGCCGTGTAGAGCCCGAGCGTCTTGAGATCGCGCGCGACCACCTCCATGGCAGCAACGCCACCGGCTTCCATCGCCGACACGAAACTCTCGCGGCTCGGGAAGGGGTATTCCTGCCCCTGCCCCCAGAGACCGAGACGCGCGGCATAGGCCAGGTTGTGCACGCTCGTGGCGCCCGTGGCCGAAATGTAGAAGACGCGAGCGCGGGGTGCTGCCAGTTGCAGCCGCAGGCCTGCAAGGCCCTGCTGGGAGGGTTTGGCCCCCCTGCCCTGCTCGGACCCCGCCGCATTCTGCATGGCATGGGCCTCATCAAAGGCCAGCACGCCTTCAAAGTCTTCGCCCATCCAGTCCAGGATCTGGCTCAGTCGCGTGGTGCCGCATTTGCCCGCGGACCGCAGCGTGGCGTAGGTGACGAAGAGGATACCGTCGCCCATCGGGACGGGCTGGTCCGGTTTCCATTTGGAGAGCGGCTGGATGTTGGCGGGCGAGCCGCCAAGATCGGTCCAGTCGCGGATCGCGTCCTCGATGAGCGCGGCGGACTTAGAGACCCAGATCGCCTTTCTGCGTCCGGCCAGCCAGTTCAAAAGGATGAGCCCGGCGCATTCGCGCCCCTTGCCGCAACCGGTGCCATCTCCGAGGAAATAGCCGAGGCGATAGGCATGAGCATCCGGGTCATCATCGGCGCGCGTCAGCTTGGTCTGGTCGTCATCGATGGTAAACCGGCCGGGCAGGTCGCGCCCATGGGCATCATGTGCCATGATGATGGTCTCGAGCTGCGCCTCGGAGAGATCTCCCTCCTCGATCAAGCGGGCGGGCAGGCGCAAGTCATCACTGCCCGTGTTTGAGGGCATGGGCGGGGCAACCGAGGCCATGGCGATGCTCTCGACCAGCGGCGTGGGATGTTCCTGCGCGCCCGCGATCTCGATCCGCTGCGGGCGGTAGCGCGCATAGATGTCCGAGACCGGCGTGTTGTCGCGCGGGGTTGCAAAGCTTGTGAAGCTGAGCGGACGGACGGCATTGGCCCGGGGTTTGGAGGCGGCGACAGGCGCAGCGGCGGTCTTGCGCGGGGCAGATGATGGAACGGTCAGCCGAGCATGAGGGATCGCTTCAGCCCGTTGGGCCGGGCTCATCTCGGGCCGGGTTGCGGCCACGGCGTCGACATATGCCAAGGCTTCATCCAGATCCCGCACAGGGACGCGGATCATTTCGCCGTCCTCCTGCACCTTGTCGAAGACCATCAGCTGGGTTTCGACAGAGGTGCCAAGCTTGCGGTAGACCTGCCCCAGCATCGTCAACGCCAAGCGCGGCGTCAGGAGACCGCAGGCGCGGGACCAATGCGCGGCATCGCGTTCGGGCGTGAACCCCGGCGGCATGATCGCCACAAGCCGCCCGCCGGGTGCCAGACGCTTTGCAGCCGCGACGAGATGTTTGGCGGCGATGTGCTTGTCCCGGGAGCGATCGACCGATGAGGCGAAGGGCGGGTTCATCACCACGACGTCGGGTAGAACCGGCGTCTGCAGCAGATCGTCGATATGCTCGCCGTCTTGGCCCGTCACCTCGCCGCCGAAAACCGCGCGCAGGAGGCGCTGGCGAAAGGGGTCGATTTCATTGAGCACAAGCGTGGCACCGGCCCGGGCGGCGAAAGCTGCCAGGGCACCGGTGCCAGCCGAGGGCTCCAGCACGGTCTCGCCCTTGCGGATCGCAGCCGCCCGTACCGCCAAGGCCGCAAAAGGCAGCGGCGTGGAAAACTGCTGCAGGCGGATTTGCTGTTCCGAGCGGCGGGTTTCCGTCAGGAGCCGAGAGGCAAGGAGCTTTGCGGTAGCAATGTCACCCGCTGCGTTGTCCCCACGCAGCAGCACCTGAATGGCCGCGGACTGCATCAGGTCGTAGGCCATCCGCCAGTCCCAGGCACCGCCGGCATCGCTGCCATGGAACGTCTCGCGCATGATACGCGCGAGCACTGAGCTGCGCAGAGGTTGGTGGTCGATCTCCGTGCCGATCTGCGAGAGGGCAGTGGCGAGGTCAGCGTCGAATTCAACAGGATTGGGGAGCGTGGAGCGGGGCTTGGACATGGGGGTTTCCTTTGGATCAGGGTCTGAGTTCCAAAGACAAAAAGCCCTCTTTCGCTTTTCGGGATGATGAGCTCAGACCAAGAGGCATCCAATCTACGGCCGGCCAATCAAACGGTTTTTCGGAGTTGGATTAGAAAACTGAAAAACCCGCCGCAATGCGACGGGCTTTTGCTTTCTTTGTGCAATGAGGGGAGGCATAGTGCCCGCAATCTCAAAGCTCACGCTCTATATGGCACCGAAAGTCTTTACTGTCAATGTATCCACCGTTCACGGCTGATGAAGAACACCACCTTCCGAACGTCCTATCCGCACCTAGGTTTGCGACCTATCTGCGCGAAACCGGCAATGATAGGACGCGAGCTCTCCACCTATACCACTGGAATCTTCAAGTATCAGCCGCGTTCATGGTTCCACTCCATGTTTTGGAAGTTGCGCTGCGAAACGCGATCGTGGAAGCAATCGAAGCTGTCCATGGAGGAACATGGCCTTGGACACAAGGCTTCATCCGTTCGTTACCGAACCCGCGCGGTCCGGCATACAGCCCCAAACGAGACCTCGAAGGTTGCGCAGCACAGCAACCCACTGCCGGAAAGGTCGTCGCCGAACTGAAGTTCGTGTTTTGGGAGAAGATGCTGACAAACAGGCACCAAGGCAGACTGTGGGACGATCATTTCTACGCAGTGTTTCCGGACGCGCCTCGTGGTGTCGCTGCCAGCCAGCGCCGATCTGAATTAAGGTCTGACATTGAAGCCGTGAGGAGGCTCCGCAACAGAATCGCACACCATGAGCCTGTTTTTCCGCGCGCCCTTCAGGATGATTTTGATCGGATCATCCGCTGCATAAGATGGCGCAACGAAACGACCAGCAACTGGGTGCTGGAAATCGAGACGGTGCGCGCACTACTCGCAGTGCGCCCCTAAGCGTCCCGCCCCGCTAGGAATTCCGCCAGCACAGGACTGGCCGCGCCCTTTGCGGAGCTGAGCAGCTCTGAGCCCGCAAGCGAGGCCTTCGACAGGCGTACGAGCCCACCGGTTTCCTCGATGCGGTAGCAGCGGCGTTTTTGCCGCCCCCGCTTGTAGTACGTCGCGGTGACAATCTGGCAGGTGCTGCCATCGGTGAGCGTCACAGGGGCCGCGAGCCTGATCTTGTCGCCTTCCTCGTAGTCCGGGATCGACGCCCAATCCCGGCAGCGCTGACGCCAGTCCTGGGCGTAGCTGCCTTCGTCTTTCAGGTCGGAGAGGCGCTCGATCAACCCAAGGGGGGCACGCGACTCGTTCGGGCCAGCGCTTTCCTCCATATCCTTGTAGCCCCAGCAGCCGTCATCGTATCGGGTGAGGAAGACAGCCCCGAACGTGATCGAGCCATCCGCATCGGTCAAATAGGTCGTGTCCTCGACCGGCGAGCCATCGATACTTGTGACCTTTGCCGCCGCGTACCAAGTCGAACCCACCTTGCAGGCTTTGACCAGTTCCGTCTTGCGCCTGTCGCTCTCGAAGGTGCAGAGCCGGGCAATCTCCGCTTTCTCATCCGCGTAGGTCTGGACGCGGCGATCGGTATAGAAGAGCCAACCCATCTCAGAGTCCTTTCTCTCGTTTGGGAAAATTGTTGTCGCCAATGTCCCGAGAGGCCCGCAGGCCCGGCAGGGTATTGGCGATGCTTGTTTGAGAATGGGCGCGTTACGCCGCCCTCCGGTCATCGATTTCCATCAGCGCATCGAGCGGCACGCGGTAGGGCTGCATGGCGTCGAAATCCTCGCAATTGCCGCAGTTCTGCACGATCGCGAAGGTATCGCAGGCATCCTTGAGGATAACCCGGAAGGTTCCGCCAAGGCCCGAGGGCACTTCGTAGGTTCCGCCGATGAGATAATCCGAGGCCCGGCGCACGAAGACGCGGATGCTGTGGCCATCGGTGGCGAGCCGGATGGCCCCTCGCCCCCGGTCGATGAGCACCTGCACGTCATCCAGGATGTCGGTGTAGAACTGGCCGGTCAGATCACGAAACGCCATGCGGCGCTGCGCCATCCAGTCGGTGTCCCGAAACGGGTTCATGCCGTCGGCGAAGGCGAAGGAGGGATCTGCCTGTTCGGTGGTGACGATACGGGTGGTCGTGCCATCGATGCCGTTCGAGCGCAGATGCACACCATTGCCGACGATGAGGATCAGGGCTGGCCTGTCCACGGGCCCGTTCCAGTTGGGCAGGAAGGTTTTGCAGGCGCGCGCATGGGCGATTTGCGCCGCCACAGCGGACGCAGAGAACTTGAGAATAGCCATGGGGATGTCTTTCTGTTCGGTGTGGGAGCGTCGACCCGCGCAGGGAATGCCTCGCGCGGGTCGCGTGAGGACTCAGGCCGCTTGCGCGATGTCGCCGTCAGACTCCGGGGTTTCCGCAGCGGGCTCCGCCTCATCAAAGGCGACACCGGCGGTCTGCATCATCGGCGGGCACCAGGCGGCGACGGCAGCGCGCTGCGCGTCCGTCAGTGTGGCGAAGGGTTCAGCAAAGAGCTTGTCGCAGAAAGCGACGATCTCCTTCTTGCTCGACGAGGCCAGCGTCACAGCCTCCTGGGCCAGACCCAGATCCTCGCCGAGGATTTTCAGAAGCCAGGCCTTCTTGAAGCGGTTGAAGAGCGCCGCATTCGGCGTCCAGTGGGCGCGAATGTCGGGCATGATCTCGATCTCGAACGCATGCATCAGGCTGTCGCGCTGGCGGTCCCGGGCAAAGCAGGACTGCGTGGTGCTGGCGGTGGCATAGGCGACCAGCTTGGCCTTCTCCCCTGCCTGAAGGGCCCGAAACGCCGCGAACTGATCGGCGGGCGCACGGGTGTCATCGAGCCACGAGAGATCAAGCGCATCATGCGCCGCCGCCACCTGCTCGAGCGAGGTCTCGTCGATCTCGTCTATCTTGGCGTGGCTGCGGTATTCCTTGCGGGCCTCGATCTTGATCGCCTGCGTGACCCTCATGCCGCTGGCCAGAACATCACTCACCAGCTTGAAGAGCGTCAGATCGAGCGTGGCCTCAGGATGCAGCGCCATCGCGGCGCCGAGCGCCATGGCTCGCTCGGTTTTGAGGTCCTCGGCCAGAGAGGCCGGGTAGGTGATATCGCCAGCGTCGGGGGCCTCCTCCCCCGTCGGGTTGACCGACGAGCCGCGCGCGCCTTCCACTTTCACGGTGTCCTCGGGGCGGACGAGGCCAACATGGAGCGTGACCTGCCCACCCTGCCACGACGCGATCACCCCGGACCGCGCGAGGTCCTCGGCGCTGTAGGCCTCCTGCAGATCGCGCACTTCTTCTTCCAAGGCGTCCACGCGCTCGTAAAGGGCATTGTAGGCACCGTCCTCGAGCCCCTCATCCTCCATCTCGAGCTGCAGTTTCTCGAGTTCGGCGGTGATCTCATCGATGCGCTTTTGCGCAGCCTCATCAGGCTCGATCGGGCCTGGATAGACGCGGCCGTAGTCGGCCATGGTCGCGTAATCATAGCGGACCATCGCATCGGCCCAGGCAAAGCCCAGCCTCATACGGGCCTCTTCGGCAGCGGCACCGAGCTTCTCGAGCAGGATGGTTTCGACCAGCGCTGCATCCTCGAGCACGGAATGCTCATCCAGCAGATCGGCTGCGACGGCGCCGCCACGCGCCTCGTAGTCCGCGCGCACGAAAGCCCCGATATCATCGCTGACCTGCACACCGCGGGATTTGAGCGCCTGACGGACCGTGTAGGCCTGCAGATAGCCGCCGTCTTTCGTAAGCGCCTCGAAGACCTCGCGCTGCGCCTCCTGGCTTGGATGCTCGGCGAAGGCCTTCATCGTATCGAGCGTAATCACCTTGCCCCGGGCTGCGGCGCGGATGTCGGGGTGGATCAGGCCATAGCGCAACCGGCCTTTGACAGCTGCCACCGTGGTGCCGAAAGTCTTTGCGATGGTCTCGGGCGTCTGGCCGTCGACCTCCATCATCCGGGCGAAA
The DNA here is from genome assembly GCF_032922545.1 of Sulfitobacter sp. LC.270.F.C4. NCBI lineage: Bacteria > Pseudomonadati > Pseudomonadota > Alphaproteobacteria > Rhodobacterales > Roseobacteraceae > Sulfitobacter > Sulfitobacter sp. LC.270.F.C4. The sequence continues at coordinate 273,264 of NZ_CP136685.1, forward strand.
GCCTCGAACTCGTCGATGGCGTTCATCGGCGCCTGGGTAATGTTCTCGGCGAGCGACAGCGCCGTGGTGACGTCACACTCCTCCGGCACAAGGCGGCAGTCCACCTTGGTTTTCGCGGTGAACCCCTTCGCGGCCTTGTCGGCGACCAGCTCGCTCAGCGCGGCATGGCGCCGGCCACCGGCGAGGACAGCGTATTTGCCGTCGAGCTTCTGGACAAGGAGCGGCTGAAGGAGGCCCAGCACAGCGATGCTGGCTTTCAGATGCGCGATGTTCTCGGGATCATAGGTTTCCGGGGAGTTGCTGCGCACATTGGCCGGATGGGCAGTCAGATCGCCGATGGCGACGGTGAGGGGGGCAAAGCTTGTGGTCATGGGGTATCCTTCCAGGTGGGTGAGGTGTGGCCCGCGCCTTCACGCGCGTGACCAATCCCCGGCTTCGGGGATCACCACGACAAAAGGCCCACTCTCCCTTTGAAGGGTCAGTGGGCCTTCATCGGCTGCGATGTCAGGAGGAGGCGTCCCCTGCCCTTCTACCAGTCGCGCGCCAGCATGATGGTCAGCACGCGCGTGGTGGTCGTGGGGTTGTCCGGGGTCTCGGCCCCGTAGCGAAAGTCGGAATCCGCTTCATACAGATCGATTTTCCAGAACACGGTCTCGCCGCGGACCGTGACCGACCCGAAATCATGCCAGCCTTCGGGATCATTCTCGGGCTCGAACGTGGCAAACTCACCGGTGGCCTTGACCGCCTCGGCCATGAAGCCATCACCGGCCTCCATGAGCGAGCGGGTGACATGCATGCGACCCTGGATGGGCTGCGCGGGCGGCACTCCAAGGCACGCGAGCTTGCGAAACGCGTCGTTCTGCGCGGCGATCACACTCGGATCCGGGCAGTCTGGCTGGGGTTGAACGGTCATGGACATGGGAATCTCCTTTGAGAAGTTGAAACACCCTTCTCAAAGCCCGCTTTTTCTTTTCCGCCGGGCGGAAGGACCGAAGCAGAAGGTGCCCTACCCGAACGGCCCCTTGGGTCTATAATTCGGGTTGGGGATGGTTTCGATCCAGCCGCCCTGTTCCTTGATGCTCTCAAGTGCCGCCGAGAGCGGATAAGCGCCCTCGGACCGGCTCCACCAATAGGCACGGCGCTTGAAGGTGATGATCTAGCGGCGGCCGTCGTTGAAGCAGGCCACCCGCAGGGTCTTGGGTTCCTTGCGTGACATGGGCGTCTCCGTTCTGTCTGTGGTCAGGCGGCCTCGGCGCTGCGCCCTGCCCTGCCCGTTTCCGATCTGGCGATCAGATAGTCGCAGGCGCGCTGCGCGTCCGCGGCGTGCCGGAAGATCGCGCCCTTGTCCGACCGAAGAACGCGCAACCAGTTGTGGAGGTAGGCGGCATTCATCTCGAGCGTATGGGCCGTGAAGCCGAGCGTCTGACCCAGGAACACCGAGGTCAATTCCGCGACGATCTCCTCGCGCGCATAGGACGTGTTGCCAAACTTCGAGAACCCGAAATCACGGTTCAGTCGATGGGGGGCTTTCGTGGCATGGGCCAGCTCATGGGCCCAGACCCCGTAAAAATTGCACGGGTCCTGGAACCGCGTGATGGACGGCATGTAGACCTTGTCCACGGGGGGCAAATAGTACGCCTCCGTGCCCGTGAAGACGGTTGTGATGTCGATGGCATCGAAAAACGCCTGCATGTGCGGGATGGGCTCGGACGGCGGATGCTCGGGCGCGGGCTCCGGGTCGGGGAAGAAGCTGTCGGGCAGGCCATCGATCTGGCAGGCATTGAACACGCGGTAGGACTTCTGGAAGCGGAAGATGTGGGCTTCCTCGGAGTGATCATCCCCGTCGCTGCGGTCATGCTCATCGCCGCCCGCGTCTTTCCGGCTTTGACCGTAATAGACGACGACAGAGGACTTCTCGCCCTTGCGGACCTTTGCGTCCAAGGCATTGGCCTGCGGCAGCGTCATCCAAAAAGGCGAGCTGTGGCCCGCCATCACGGTCCGCATCGTCAGCAGGAAGTTGTTCACCCCTTGGTAGGGTTCTCCGCCCACGCGCAGAGGGCGAGAGCTGCCACCTGCCGTCCAAGGCTTTCGCCACGGCAGCACGCCGCGCTCGATGATGCGGATGATTTCGTTTGTGATGACCTCGGAGGCATCGAATTTGGGCGTGCGGGATCGGGCCATGGCTGGCCTCCTTTCGAGTTTTGGTGAGAGGGAATGGTGATCAGGCTGACTGACGGGGCCGCGGATCATTGGTGATGCTCACGCCAAGCTGTTCGACCATATCGATGTAGGTGATCAGCGAGACGGACCTGCCGGGCCCCCAGGGTTCAGAGTTGTCCGATCCGTCCCGCGTCACCCGCGGCAAGTTCGCGAAGGCGATGACATCGGTGACGGGTCGGATATCGATGAACGGGGTCCCTCGTGCGACCGCAAGAGTGGCCAAGGGAAAGCGCTCGATCGGTGCGAAACTCGACACGGTGGTCCAACCAAGATAGATGAATGTCCCGCCCTCTCCGCAGATCACATGCGCGTTTGGCAATGACGCCGCCTGCTTCAGATAGCCGAGATCACGCAGGACAGTCTCGCGCTCGAGCCGCTGTGCCAGCGCCGTCTGGCCAGTTCGGCGCAGCTCTCTATGCCGCCACCAGGAGGCGGCGGTTGCGCGGAGCACGCGCAAGACACCTGATTGCATAGGAATGCCCTTCATCCGGAACGGCAGACCGGAACCCGGCCCGGACCCATCTGAGGGACCCCAAAGGCCCTCATCCGTCAGTCACAAAACCCGAAGAACACTTTTACTTTTCGTGGACCAAACCCATGAAACACCCAACCTCCACCGAACTGTACTGGCACGACGGGATGAGAACTTCCACAGGGCCTATCGGCTAGACCTGTGGCGGTTTCTTCTTCACGAGATAGCCCAGACCGCTCAATCGGCCCGCAACTGCCAACTTCTTCGTAAAGCGTGCTGATCCTTTGGCTTCCCGTCGATGTAGCGGATCGGCATCCTGGAAAGGGAAGCCATTTCGATGAAGTCTATTATGGGCATGATTTCTCATCGCGAATACCAAAAACGCCATAACCTATTGTTATTAAATTGTTTTCCGCCATCGGACGGATCAGATCATTCCGCAGCCAACATCAAAGCACTCTTTTGAAGAGTTCGGGTGTCATGAAATCAAGAGATTGAGTTGCAACCGCTGTTCTGCGATGTCCTCGTCGTCCAATACGACCAAATCAGCGGAACGCGGGACCGCTGGCAACCAGCTGCTGCGCTTGAGGAGCCGATTGCCTCGCTGGCCATGTCGCCATTATCGAAGTGACTGAGAAGTTACGGGGTCCCCTTCCCCGCGCGCGGGAGTTCGAGGATCGAGCCCTTGGTCAAACGGTTTTGGCAACCATCGATCGTCTGCTCCTTGTGCGCTACGGCCCGTAGCCACGATATCATGCAACAGACATCCACAACCTACCTCTCAGGCATTAGCACCGATGAAGGCCAAGCGAATATCCGAGGCCAGGACCCAAATCGCCGTCAGCAGGCGCCGGATAGCGTAGAGCCAGTTATTTAGGGTATTCATCATCAGATCTCAGACATCGAAAAGGGCAGGGGCCGCGGAGGCGCGCAACGATCTGTATGTTCTTCGCTAGCCGCCTTGGCGCTACTAGCAGCGATGGTCACCAGCTGAGGTTTCACCATGGTGATCGGGATGCCCTCGTCATCAGATCTTCGCCGCGACGAAGGCGAAAGCCACTTTCACGATCTCAAATACCGCCATACCTCACCCCCCTAACTTTTCTTTCTCAGACACCGTTTGTGTGCCGAGAGCCTACTTAACAGCTGTTAAGTTATGCCATGCCAGCCGCACGCGATCGGAGTTTAACAGCTGTTAAGCCGCGTTCCGCCGGCCAATCAATGCCATGACCATTGGGCCACAGGAAAACTCGCCTGCCGCAGCTTTGGTAGTCAGAGCTCGCAAGTATCCACCAGGCGATCTTATGTCGGCGAAGCGTTCCAGCATCGCAGCAACGACGATCGACGCTTGCTCCGGACCCATGAACCGCTGTGCTTCTTCCCATGCAGACGTACTGATCCCCATGGCTGGCCGCACATGGCACGCCGCATCGAAAAGCTGATGCCAATGCCGGATCTCACCTTGGTAGAAGGTCTTAAGCGACGGGCATGCCGCTATCACTAGGTGGAGCGGGATCTTTGGCAGATGTCTTGTGTCCTGTTCATCAACGTCAGCCACCGGCTCATTCGTATCCACATCTGGCACACCCGCCGCCACCCCGCTTTTTTCTAAAGCAGGTTCAAAATCTATAGATTCTTTATTTGAATTATGATGGTGACGCTCAGATTGGGCATCATTGGTGTTCATTTCTTCTGTTTCAGGGCCATCAATGATGTTGCGTGCCTGGTCAAGGAGAGCTTCAAGATCGGCTCGATAGGCCGCGAGGTCCTCAATTGAAAGCTTGCGGCGAAGCGCGCGGGCTGTGAGGGCAGCCTTGTCGCGAAGCTGATCCCAGAAGCCTAGTCCTGGCTGCATCTCGTCTCCGAACTCGGCGAGGGCCGCGAGATCGCGTCGCATGAGGCTTACGACCTCTCTGAGGCGCCTGACGCGCTCCTCAGCCTCACGTACGGCCTCTGCGGCCCGTGCTATCTCCTCAGACTGGCAGTAGAGCGGGGAAAGATCGAAGCCAAAGGCGACGCGGTCTTCGCCGTGCTTGCGGACGTAGCGCTTCCCATTGGGGCTATCGCGCCGCTGGAGCAAGCCAGCCTCGACGAGACGCGCGAGGTGACGACGCATCGTTGAGCACGGCATGCCATTGAGGCGCTCGCAGATTGCCTTGTTCGAGGGGAAGACGACCATCTCGGCGTTCCCGCCAAGCGCATCGTCCGGAAAGAAGCTGAGGAGCCCCTGCAAAACAGTCAGATCACGTTCCGAGACCCCAAAGGCCGCTTGCGCCTTGGAGAGCTCGCGCAGGAGTTCCCACTTGTTAACGGGTCTGGCCGGAACAGATGCCTCGGGTCGCTCGATGACGCGCAAATGAGCGTGCGAAATCGGCCGCATAAACGGCGAAATTGGTGTGTACTCCATGAAAATGTTCACGAAGACAAAAATTCTAGGGCCCGCGAATCGCTTTGCGCTTGCGGGGTAGGGGCCAGAACGCTACATTCAGAAGTGCGAAAACTGAGATTTTGTAGCGGGCTGATCCCGGTGCGAAACCTTACAAAGGTCTCGTGAAGCTAGCTTCTCGGGGCCTTTTTCTTTTTGCCTGTATCGTGCCTCCTTCTTGTTGGTTGCTCTTCCTCAGTCTTCTGAACGCTTCCAGCGCTCATGAAGCTCGGTAATCAGCTTTGGGGCATTGCCCTCCAACCAGCTGATAAAATCAGGTTCATCCGTAGTCAGATCGAGTTTAAGCTGCTTGCCTTGGCGGCCGGTCTTGACCGTCGCAGCTCCGACACCGGGGATCGCCAAAGCAGGCACGCCTTTTCTAGACGGGCTTGCTTTCTTCTCTGCGCTCTTCGCGGCTGCCAGAACTGCGAGAAACGCACGCTCAGAAACCTCATCGACCGAGCCGGAACTTTCGGACTTGGCTGCATGAGCTACGGCTTGCAGTTGGTCTCGATCACCGTCGTAGGCACCCAAAGCCTTTTTGAGCTCTTCCCATCTCGGGCGACCAATCCCGGGAGCCGCACCAATTGCCTGGATGAGTTCCTCGCCGACCGTCCGAACGACACTCAAGAGTTGTGAAACCCCAGCTTCGTGGAGGTTAAGGACTTCGGCGACACCTCGATTGGTGCGCTCAGCCCCTTCCAAATGATCACCGTCCAGAAGTGCCGTCGCAACGAGCGCACGCTCAATAAAGCTCAGATCACGACGCTCTTGGTTCTCGAGAAGCTGATCTCGAAGCGCTTGATCACCCTCAACCTCTGTGACGATAGCTCGAACTTTGATACCGAGTTCGCGACATGCTTCTAAGCGTCTGCGGCCATAGATCAGGTTGTAGCGATCGTCTTCCAGTGGGCGGACCAAGACAGGCACACGCTGACCGTTCTTGGAAATAGAGTTCTTCAGTCCCTCAACTTCAATCTGAAGCCTGTCATCCAACCGTCCTTCGGTAACAATCTGCGCCGGATCGATTCCAAAAACACCGCCACGCAGTCGGCGCCCTTCAAGAGCGTCAGGAGCGTTGCGAAGGGTCTGCAGCGGCAGGCCAAGTTTAGGCTTTCTTGCCATTCCGCCCCCATGTGTTCTGGATGATTTCAGCGATCTCATCGTTCACTGCGTTCATAGATTCGATCGCACGATCAAACGTCTGACGCGTGAAGTCCCTCTTGTCAGCTTCGTAGAGCGTTTGCTTGGTCAAGCCGGCATCAGAAATTGCGGTCGATTCAACCATGTGATTGGTCAGGACCGACCTCCCAAACAGCCCGCGAATGAAGGCGATGACTTCGGTTTGTGGCGCGTCGCCGACTTTGTATCGCGTTGGCAAGAAGCGCAGCCAATCGAAGCGCAAATTTGCGCCTGCATCCCTGATTACTCCCAGGAGATCCGCCGTCATTCGCAGGAATTGGGACATCGACATAAGGTCAAGCATCTGCGGGTGAACCGTCACGAGGACGCCCGAGGACGCGGAAAGTGCTGACATCGTCAAGAAACCAAGCTGCGGCGGGCAGTCGATCACAACAACGTCGTAGTTCGCTTCAACACTATCGAGTGCGTCATGAACTCTCGCGAAGAACGCCTTCGCTCCGCCTCGCTGGATAGCAGCAGGCGTCTCGTGCTCGAACTCCATGAGTTCAAGGTTGCCTGGGATGAGATCAAGGCCGCGAATGTAAGTCTTGCGGATCACTTCGGAGATCGGAACCGGATCGTCGTAGCGAACGGCATCATAGAGGGTTCCGCCCTCCATGAGGTCGAGTTCTGGCTGGATTCCGTGAAGAGCCGAAAGAGATGCTTGGGGGTCGAGATCGATCGCAAGAACTCTGTACCCCTTGAGCGCCAAGCGCTGAGCGAGGTGAGCAGACGTCGTCGTTTTGCCGCTTCCGCCCTTGAAGTTCACCACTGAAATGACTTGAAGCTCGTCACCGTCGCGACGCCCAGGCACGTAAGTTCCAGACTTTTTTGCGTTTCCTTCAAGCGTCTGCCGGATTTCCCAGATATCGTCGAGCGTATAGCGGCGATGACTTCCCGCCGTCGTCTCGACGTCAACGATCTTTCCTTCTCGATGAAGCTTCCGAAGATAGGTATGGTCGACGCCAAGGAGCTCAGCAGCTTCGCCGCTGGTCAAAGTGCGCATCACCTTCTTTGCATCCGGTGGGAAGTGCGCAGCGCGCTGAGCATGCAGGTTCGACGCGAGAAGTTCCGCGTAGTGCCCGATGGCGATATCTAGATCTTGTTCTGCTTCGCTCATGTCTGCCCCGATCCGTGGGCGCGTTTTTTATGTGACCGCGCGTTATTTTTCGAGACTATTGCCCGACCAGCCAGATTCGTGCAAGCACTTTCTAGATTTAGTGGCAATCCGTTAAGCCAACACAAGTGTCGTGTTCACAGGAGCCCCAACTTTTCCGCACGCTCAAGCAGCATTTTGACCGAAGACGGCTGCCAGCTAGTACGGCCTCGAGGGGTGCGCTCACGCATCGATTCTAGCCGGTCGCAGATCGCCTGCAGTGTGATTTCGGGGTCCGAGCCTTTGATGGCAGCCACGATAGCTGGCAGGCGGTCATCGGTTTCGCGGCGTCCGGCGCGGCCAAGCACTTCATCTGGTAGAAACCCGTCGCGGACATAGACTTTCACAGCACGGAGTAGGCGGCTTTGGGTCCAGTGCCGGTCGTGGGGCAGGGGGCCATTAATGATTCGCAAAACATCTTCCCAGGCCATATCCGGCCGTAGGCGTCGCACGTGGGGCACCCAATCCTGCGCGGTTTCGTTCAGGCGCTCCATGTAGCCGTCCTGTCGTGCCAGCCGCACCTTGCGCAGCGCGGCGGGGTCTTTGGTGCGAAGCCCAGGATTGCCACCAACGCGCCCTCTGGCGCGCGCAGAGGCAAGCCCGGCCTTTGTGCGCTCACGTATCAGCGCGCGCTCGAACTCGGCCGCGGCGCCCAGAACCTGCAATGTGAATTTTCCTTGAGGGGAGGCGGTGTCGATTGGATCCTGCAGCGAGCGGAAGAAAGCTCCCTTGGCCTCCAGACGTTCGATCACCTCCAGCAGATGCGACAGGGATCGCGCAAGCCGGTCGATCCGCACAACGACCAGCGTATCGCCGCTCTGGACGCGTTCGAGCAAACGCGCGAGTACAGGACGCGCGCGATTGCCGCCTGAGGCGTGCTCTTCAAAGATCTCGGCACAGCCCGCAGATTGCAGCGCCTCAGACTGGGGCAGGGGGGTCTGATCCTCCGTGGAAACGCGGGCATAGCCTATCAGGGGCATGAAAACGGGGCCGATTGCAATTTCATATGCCGTTACTAAACGACCGTTTGTAAGCGAATGCAAGTGCCGGCTCTGTGGGGCTGTTCAGTCCAAAGCCCTTGGTTCCCTTACGCTGAGCGCGATCAGCGAGCTCTCGCAGACCATTGCGCGCACGTGCTATATAAAGTGTGCAGGCGCACCCTGACAAAACCCTTGGGTAAAATGCAAAAATGCCATATTTTGCACATATGGAGCCTCAAGCATGTATAAAGTATAATATTTTTGATGATCCTCTTGAGGATGCGGAGGAGCTTGAAGAGACTTCTGAGGACGACCTGTGGTTCCTGCCCGGTCCGATGGAAGAGGAGCCGCATTATCTGCCGCCCGGACCTAGGGCCGAAGTGCGTGAGACCGCTGTTCTTGACGATTGGCGACGTGCCGAGGCGGGCCATGCTGCCCGCCTTGCCCGTGTGGCCGGCCGGATCGGGGCGCTAGACGACCGTCTGAAGCGTGGCCCGGAAGGCTGGCGGCACAGGCTTGCGTTGATCGAGGCGGCAGACCTCAGCTGGTTTGCAGGCGACCGAATTGGCCCGGATCGGCTGGCGCTCTGGATATCCATGCGCTTGTCCGGCGTGCAGGACGACACCGCAGCGCTTGCGCGTGTCGGATGGGCGGTGCGGCGTCTTACAGGCGGTCCCGGCCCAGACGTGGACCTGTCCGCCTTCCTCGATCGCCGTGACCCCGAGAACATGGTGGATGAAGCCGAGCCCTTCGCGGATCGCGCGGGCGGGTGGCTTGACCTGATGGCGCAAGCCGCCGACCTGCACCCGATCACGCGTGCCTGCATGGGGTTTCACCTCTGGAGCCTCGCGGGCCTCGGACAGCAGAGCAACCGAATGGAAGCGGCGGTCACGGCGTCGCGCATTGCCGCGCATGAGGGCGAGGGGGCAATATTCGCACCCCTGGCCATGGGTGGGGCGGGGGCGCTGCGCGCCGGCGGCCCCCCGGCTGAACGTTTGGCGCGCGGGCTCGAGAAAATGGAAACGGCCTGCCTGACCGCGATGCGGCACCTCGACGATATCGAGACATGGTCGGCGCTGGCGGAAGCCGAGATGACCCCACTCTCGGGCAAGACGCCGCCAGCCCTGCGCGGAGTGCTGACCGAATGGCCCCTGGTCTCTGCCCCTATGGCCGAGGCCCTGACCGGAGCCAGCCGCGCCGCTGTCCAGCGCAACCTCGCCTGGATGGAAGCGCGGGATCTGGTCCGCGAGCTAACAGGGCAAGGACGGTTCCGAATGTGGCGCGCCACAAACTGATTGTCGAAGCGATCTGTGCGCGCCGATGTTGCGTCTATCCGCAGCACGGCTGAAACGGTGAGGAGCACCGTTTTGCAGATGCTCGAGGTCAAAGAGTTCGGCTGATCGGCTGAGACAATTCGGCTATCGCCACGTCCCCAACTACCATGAAAGCATTGTCGACTGGGTCGTGACCGGTCTGCGGGTATAAACCGGACAGACCATACAACGCTCCAAGCGACGAACGAGCCGTTGTCGCAATGGCATGTCGAGTGATGTCTTCTTGAAAATCGCCTTCGGAAAGAGCAGGGGCAGGACATGAAGCTGCAAAATCTCGAACGCCATCAAGCCTGGATCTACCTCGCTGCCATCCTTTCCGGTCTGGTCTTGGGCTCGCTCGCCCCCGGTATCTCGGGGGTGTTCGAGGCGCTGCTTTGGCCGGTGTTGGGGCTTATGCTTTTCACTACCTTCGCTCAGATGCCGCTAGCGCACCTGCCGCGCGCGACGCGCGACCGGCGTTTCATCGGCACCATGTTGATCGGCAATTTCGTCCTGGTGCCGCTGCTGGTCTGGGGGCTGATCGCGTTCCTGCCTGACGATCCTGCGCTTCGGCTCGGGGTGCTTGTCGTGCTGCTGGTGCCCTGCACCGACTGGTTCATCACATTCACCCATCTCGGTCGCGGCGATGCGGTGCGTGCCGCGTCCGCGACACCGATCCTCCTCGCGGTTCAGTTCGCCAGTCTGCCGCTCTTCCTTTGGCTTTTTCTCGGCGAGGCATTCTTTGAGCTTCTCGCCGCCGACCGCATTGCCGCCGTCTTTGCGGCGCTTGTCCTGCTGCCGCTCACAGCGGCTTTCCTGCTGGAGCGTTGGGCAGAGGCGCGCCCGGAGCGGGCCGCGATCGTAAATCGCCTCGCCTGGCTGCCGGTTCCGCTTCTGGCTGTCGTGGTGTTCCTGATCGCGGCCTCGCAAGTCGACGCGGTACGGGATGCGCTGCCGGTTTTGGCGCAGGTGGCGGGCGCCTACGTCGCCTACCTCGTCGCCGCAGCACTTCTCGGTGCGGCGACCGGGCGGGCGGCCGGATTGTCCACTAGCGGGTGACGAACGGTCATCTTCTCGCTCTGAACCCGCAACTCCTTCGTCGTACTTCCGCTGGTGCTGGTGCTTGGACCGGAGTGGAACGTGGCGGCCGTGGTCATCGTCTTCCAGTCGCTCGTCGAGCTCTTCGGCATGGTCGCCTATCTGTGGATCGTGCCGCGCTATCTGGTCCCCGAACATGCGGCGACCACGCAGGACTCCGCGGGGAACGAATGATCGCAAACAACGGCGCTGGCACCATTGTCCGCTTGGCTGACATGCATGGGCGTCCTCAACTATGGCCCTTCAGGTCACCTCCGTCAGCGCGTCGATCACAGGGCATTCAGGGACATCGTCACCGGTGCATTGCGCCACGGTGGAAGACAGCACGCGTTCGATGCGTTTGAGATCGTCGATCTTGGCGCGGACCGAGGCGAGATGCGAATTTGCCAGACCCTGCACCTCGCCGCAGGTCTGGGCACCGCCATCGACCAAGGCGAGCAGATCGCGGACTTCGTCGAGCGTGAACCCAAGCTCGCGCGCGCGCATGATGAAGCACAAGCGCGCGACATGCCGATCATCGTAGACGCGATAGTTTTTGCTGGAGCGCGGCGGCTCGGGCATAACGCCGATGTTCTCGTAGTAGCGAATGGTCTCGAGATTGCAGCCGGTCAGCCTGGCCAGATCTCCGCGCCTGAGGACCTTCACCGATCTGTGACGATTTTTCACGTTTGACCCTCTTGAGCCTGTACCTGCTACAGACCCTAGATTGAGATCATCACTGAGGCAAGGATGATTCGAACCATGACTGAAACCACATCCGCCGACCGGCAGACGGCAATGGACGAAACAGGGGCTGCCGACAAAAAGGCATGGACGACAACCTGGCTCGGCGCGCTTGGCGCGCTGGCGATGACCTCATGCTGCATCCTGCCGCTGGTGCTGGTCAGCTTCGGCGTTACCGGCGTTTTCATTGCGCAGCTGGGCGTTCTCTACCAGTACAAATGGATCACCTTCGCGCTGAGTGCCGCCTGCATCGGCTATGGATTCTACAAGGCCTACCGTCCGATCCCGACTGAGGCCTGCGCGGATGGCACCTGCGCGCGCCCCATGAACCGGAAACTCATGCGATCCATTCTTTGGATTGCCACCGCCATCGTCACCGTCGCGATGATCTTTCCCTATCTCACCCCATACCTTCTGTCCTACTGAAAGGCCGAACCCATGAAGTCACTCCATCTTGCCCTTGCGGTCGTTGGCACTCTCGCAGCTTCCCCCGCCAGCGCCGCCGAACAGCGCATCAATATCGGGGTAGGCGAACTGACATGCCCGACCTGCTCCTACACGGTGGCGGCGGCCATGCGGGGCGTTCCCTCGGTCGAGATCATCGACTTCATGGAAGGAGAGGAATTCGGCACCGGCACCTACATCGTCGCCTTTGATGACGAGGCCGCCGATCAGGACATGATCGTCGAAGCAATCCGCGCCACCGGCTATTCGGCGGACATCGTCGAGTCCGGCGATTTCTGATCGCATTCACCGACCCGCACTCGGAGCTGGAGACAGCATGACAGACATGAACAATAACAATGAACCCACGACCCTTTTGCGGCGCGGCCTCATCGGCAGCGTATTTGCGGCGATCTGTTGCTTCACGCCGTTCCTGGTGCTGATCGTCGCCGGGGTCGGACTTTCTGCCGTTGTTGGTTGGCTCGACTACGCGCTTTTCCCGATGCTCTTCGCCTCGCTGAGTGCGGTTGCATATGCCCTGTGGCAGCAAGCCGGCAGACCAGGGCACAGTCCGAAAGCCCTTCTCATCGGCTTGGCGGTTGTTCTTTCGGCTCTGCTGTTCTGGCTGGAGTTCCGCTTTGCTCTGCGGATCTCGGTTGCCGCCGCTTTGGCGGTGGCGGGATATGCGCTCTGGCTCAGAAAATCAGGCAGTTCAGCAGTGAGCCGGATCAAGAGAAACTGGCACAAGGAAAGGAACAGGTATGACCAAGACCTATGACCTCATCGTGATCGGCGGCGGCACCGCTGGAAATGGCGTCGCCCGGATGGCCGCGGATGCAGGCTGGAGCGTCGCCAGCATCGACAGCGAACCCCATGGCGGCACCTGCGCCCTGCGCGGCTGCGACCCCAAGAAAATGCTGGTCGCGGTCACCGAGGGTGTCGAATGGGCCGAAAACATGGAAGGCAAGGGGCTGGAGGCGCAACCTTCGGTCAACTGGCCCGACATGATCGCCTTCAAGCGCAGCTTCACCGAAGCTATGCCACCGCGCATCGAAGCCGGGTTGGAAAAAGCGGGGATCGACGTCTTGCATGGGCTGGCACGGTTCACCGGCCCCAATACGATCGAGTTGAACGGCGAGACCCTGACCGCGAAGCATTTTCATATCGCCACCGGCGCGCGGCCGATGACGCTGAACATCCCGGGCGAAGAGCATCTGACCACCAGCACCGAATTCCTGGAACTGCCTGAGCGACCGAACCGCATCGCCTTTGTCGGCGGCGGCTTCATCGCCATGGAATTCGCCCATATTGTCAAGCGGGCGGGCGCGCGCGAAGTGACAGTGCTGGAGATGATGGACCGCCCCTTGGGTCCTTTCGATCCCGACTTGGTCGCAATGCTGGTTGAGGCAACCGAAGAGCTCGGCGTCGATCTCCGCACCAAGGCGAAGGTGGCGAAGATCGAAAAGCAGGGCGACGAATTCACCGTCACGGTGGAAACTCCCGACGGCACCGAAACGATCACTTGCGATCTGGTGGTGCATGGCACGGGCCGGGTGCCCAATATCGATCGCCTTAACCTTGAGGCCGCCGGCGTCGAATACTCACGCCGTGGCATCAAGGTGAGCGACGCGATGCGCACCACCAATCCGGCGATCTTCGCCGCGGGCGACTGCGCTGCCAGTGGGCCCAAGCTGACCCCGGTGTCCGCCTTCGAAGGGCGTGTGGCAGGCAAGAACCTGCTGGCTGGAGAAGACGAGCGTACCGTGGATTATCCGCCGATCCCGTCGGTAGTCTTCACCCTCCCGATGGTGGCCACCGTGGGCTTGTCGGAAGCGGTGGCCAGGGAACAGGGGCTGAAGTTCGACACCCATTTCGAAAAGACAGGGGACTGGTATTCGTCGCTGCGCGTCGGCGCGAAACATACCGGATTCAAGGTTCTTGTCGAAGAGGGCAGCGGACAGATCCTCGGCGCGCATCTGATCGGGCCGGGCTCCGAGGAGCAGATCAATCTTTTCGCCATGGCCATGGGTGCCGGGCAGACCGCCAACCAGATCAAGGCCATGATTTTCGCCTATCCGAGCTATGCCTCCGACATCGGTTCGATGGTGTGATTCAAAATTATTGATCGGGGCCGTGTCGCGATACCGATCGCAAGCTAAGGAAGAACCAATGGACCAAACTGTAACGAAAGACGATTGCTGCACTGCCAGTGAAACCCGCGATGACAACTACGATCTCATTGTCGTTGGTGCCGGCTCGGCCGGGTTTTCTGCCTCGATCACGGCAGCCGATGCCGGAAAGCGCGTGGCGCTTATCGGGCACGGCACCACCGGCGGCACCTGTGTGAATGTCGGCTGCGTGCCGTCCAAGGCGATGATCCGCGCCGCAGAGGCGGTGCATGGCGGCGCGTCGGCCGCCCGGTTCCCGGGCGTCGAGCCCTGTGATCATGCGGTGGATTGGGGTGCCGTAGTGCAAGGCACCACCGATCTGGTCGAGGAGATGCGGCACAAGAAATATATAGACCTGCTGCCCGCCTATAAAAGCGTTACCTATATCGAGGATGGCCCGGCGCGATTGGTCGAGGGTGGCGTCGCTGTTGGAGGACGGGTGATATCCGCCCCGCGCGTCCTGATCGCCACCGGCTCGCGCCCCCACCTGCCAGCGATCGAGGGGATCGACACAGTGGAGCCCCTCGATTCCACCGATCTATTGACTTTGCCTGACCGGCCCGAAAGCATCTTGGTGCTGGGCGGCGGCTATATCGGCTGCGAGCTGGCGCAAATGGCTTCAAGGCTGGGGGTGAAGGTCACGCTAGTGACCCGCTCGCGCCTCCTGCCGGGCGCCGAACCGGAGGTGGCCCAGGCGCTGACGCAAGCGCTGAAGGCCGAAGACATCGCGGTCGAGACCGGTCTTGCTTACGTCTCGGTCGCGAAAGCTGCGGGCGGCGTCAATCTGATTGTCGAACGGGGTGGCAAGACCGAGGATCTGACCGCCGAACGGCTGGTTGTGACCACCGGCCGGATCGCCAATTCCGAGAACCTTGGATTGGAAGAGCTTGGCATCGAGACCGACGCACGCGGCTCTATCAAGGTCGGTCAGGACATGGCGACCACGCGTGCCGGCGTCTGGGCCGCGGGCGATGTCACTGACCGTGACCAGTTCGTCTACATGGCGGCCTATGGTGCCAAGGTGGCGATCAACAATGCCCTTGGATTGGAGCAGATGCGCTATGACAACGCGGCGATGCCGTGGGTCGTGTTTACCGACCCGCAAGTGGCCGGCGTCGGCCTTTCGGAGGTTGAGGCCAAGGCGGCGGGGCACAAGGTCAAAACCAGTGTGATCACGCTCGACAACGTGCCCCGCGCCGTCGCTGCACGCGATACCCGCGGCGTGATTAAGCTGGTGGCCGACGCGAAGACCGACCGCCTGCTGGGCGGTCAGATCGCAGCACCGGAGGGGTCGGACACGATTCAGACACTGGCAATGGCGCTGATATTCGGCATGACCGCACGGGCGCTCGGAGAGACGATCTTTCCTTATTTGACCACGGTCGAAGGGCTGAAACTCGCCGCACAAACCTTCGACAAGGATGTAGCCAAACTCAGCTGCTGCGCGGGGTGAAAAGACGAGAAATTCCGGCGACACCGACTCATAAGCAGCGCTCATTGTGAACCAGCGCGTACAAAGCCACAAAGTGCTTGTGGCGGTCAGCATTCTCTCGGCATGGAGGCTGACGGCGGTAACGGATAATCACATATTAGAGCCAGCAGTGCACATCCCACGTTCTGTCATTAGGTTGGTTATTGTGGCGGGGTTCATAAACAGACCGATCTCATCAAGATGGAAAGTGATCGGGAGTTGCCGAGAACGTCGCTGGGTCAACAATTGGTCATTACATTAGCCCTGTCTATTTGATCGCCCGCAATACAAAGAAAGAATCGCCATGAATACAGTTGATACTGATTCTCGCACAACAGGTTCACTACCCGCATTCAACGCCCGAACTTTAGGGTTAATGTTCGTCGCAGGTTTCTTTGCGACCGTCGCGTTCGATCTGTTGGGTCAGATCATCAGCCCGGGCTTGGGCTTTTCGCGGTTGTCACCGCACGGGCTAGCGAGGAGCTTACTCGGCAGCCTTGGTCTGCCGAACGGTGATTTCGCAGGATATTTCGTACATTTTTATCTTGTTGGCCTGATTGGCTATCCCGTCGGTTGGTTGTTCGTCTTTAGACCAATTTGGCACCGTATCGCGGGGCAGACGAACTGGTTTTTGCCCTCGGCGATTTATGGGTTCGGCCTGTGGGTGTTGGCCATCGGGGGCACTACTTCTGTCGCAGATCTTCCCTTCTTTCTGAATTTCACCGGCATTGCCTGGGTAGCGCTGGTGGGTCATATGCTCGGGACCGGGATCATGAAAAAGCGTGGCACGCTACAATTTCCGGGCCAGAGACCAGTCACTATGGATGAGAAATCACCGTCATTTGCCGGTAGCTCTATTGCAGGAAATGCAATTCTTGTTGACGGTGATCGTTGGACCCACTCCTGATGTGAGCCAAGCGAAAGAACCATCAGCTTTCGTCCGGAAACCTTCAATAGGAAGCGAAAACCGTGCGTATAGTCGAACTCGGTTCCGGATCATCCGAGTTGCTGGGCTGTGTCCACGACAGGTAAACCCCTTCATTCGTTCGCGCCGTGCGCGGGAAGTTGACCGAACCTGCGCCGTTGTTTCGCGCAATCAGTTGCAGGTCCTTACACTGCTGACCGGTTGTGATCTGGCAAGCAAGGATCACCTCGCTCTCATTTGCCCATTCGACCCACGTCACGAACGCAGTCTGAGGGTCCAGCATGAGAATATCGACCCGACCGGCGGGAATCCCGAGGCTGACTTTCGCCGGATCGCCAAAATTTCTGCCACCATCGGAAGAGAACGCAACCTTGACTTCCGGCTTGTCATTTGCAGCCGTGAACCAGGCCACGGCGGCTGTTTGACCGGCGGTCGCGATGGCGGGGCCATTGACCGGGCAGCCGGAGATTTCCCAGCCGTCATTGTGGACGTTTGTTGGTTCTGACCACATGCCGCCTTGGTGTCTTACGACAGATATATCCCTGATTTCCGCATCTGTTCTGTCGCGGTATGCGACAAGGACGGTGCCATCGTCCAGCGATGCGGCGGACGTCTGGCAGCATGAACAGGTCTGCGCATCGACAAGAACATCATCGGTTCGCGTACCTTCGGGCGTGATCCGGGTTGCGCGCAACTGCATTGCATCCGGGTAGTTGCTGGCTGCGCTGGTGAAAAGCGGCTTGTCATATGCGCGTCCGTCAAGCCAGACAGACATCAAGGAACCGTCTTCGAGCGGCTGGAGCGTGACAAAACCGTGTTGGCTAACCGACCGATCATCATGTGGCGTTATCGGTGCGCTCCATGTCAGGCCCTCATCCGGCGAAAGAGAGATCTTGACGTCATAGGCATAGTCGTTTTTGGAATTTTCCCACAGCCAGTGAGCCGCAAAGGTACCGTCATCAAGCGCAACAACGGACGGAAAATCGGCCCAGTTCACGAAGAGTTCGTCGGACACGGTAACAGTGCGGGCCGCGCTCCATTCTGCGTCTTCAAGGACCGACAATTTTACCGCAAACCCGGCAGGGTGTGGTTCGGTCCAACCCAGCAGGACCCGATCATCCTGCAGTGCGAACAGGGTGGGTTCCTGCGCATTGTTCCCGACCGGTGGGTCTAGGTCGGCGAACTCCAATGGCTCGGCAAGGACCATGCCCGCCGTCATGCCCATGAACAGATGGGCCACAATCACGCCAGAATGGATTTTTGATGGCATTGCGCACCTTTCCGATTATCAGACCAGCGTCATTCACAACCTGAGCATAGGCAAATTTTGGCGAGTGCCATGTAAACTTTTGTATGACGGGCCTGTGCTTGTTGTTAAGAGCGATATCCCGTTGTGGCACAGCTTCGCGTCAACGGTTGGCGCAACCACCGCTCCGACCTCAGCTGACTTGCATCCAGGTCGCCATGCCATCAGCCTGATGGCTCAGCATATGGCAGTGCAGCATCCACGCGCCGGGATTGTCGAGTACGCACACAATCGTCATCGTCTCGCCCGGCGCTACGAGGGTCGTGTCGCGAAGGTGGGTTCGCGCACCATTCTGATCGGTTTCCCAGAAATGGTGGCCATGCAGGTGGATACCGTGCGGAAAAGCAGTGTCGTTCACCATCCGCACCTGCACTGCTTCATCACGTCTTGCCGAAATCAGCGGTTTGTTCGGCAGACCGCTCACGTCGTTGAAGGCCCAGCCCCCGAACCCGCCGTGCGCGCCGTCCCCGGCACCGCCTTGCATGAAGAGATCTGCCGTTTGCGTGATCTCTCCGGGCGCGGGCACGAGGTTCGCGGGGAGGGGAGCTATCGGCGCAGACCGGATTTGTCGCTGACCGTTCAACATAATGCCCCCCAGTTCCTCGCCACCCGAAGGCACGGTTTCTCTTAGGATCACATCACCCGTCACATCTGCGATGATGTCGATGCGCTGCGCCGGTGCGAGTTTTAGATTGCCCAGCGAAACCAGCTCGGGCAGCGGCATCCCGTCATAGGCCACACAAAAGCCCGTCAGCCCGTCGATACGTATCTCGAAAATGCGATCCGGTGTCGGATTGATCAGACGCAACCGGATGTGATCCCCCAGCCGCGCCTGCTCAGACGACAGGAAGGTGGTCATCAAGTTCCCCAGCCTACCTGCTGTTATGAAATCAGCGCGGTCGAATTCCATGTCGAACTGGCCGGTGTCATCAAGCCGAATGTCGAAGAGGATGGCCGTGATGTCCTGATCCACGTCTGGCGGGGCAGGTTCTTCGACGATCAGGGGCCGAACAGTCCGCGGGCGACCTGTTCGTAGGAAAGGTAGTGGGAGTGATACCAGTAGGTTCCGGCATCGGGAACCGGAAACCGGAAACCGGTACTCGTAACCCTCATTCGGGATGATGACATCCTGTGTCAGCACGTTTACGCCGTCCATCGCGTTGGGCAACCGAATGCCATGCCAGTGTACGAGGGTCCCGTCCTCCAGCCCGTTTTCCACCCGCGCCCGCAGAATATCGTTCTGGCGCTGTCTGATTTCGGGGCCGGGACAGGTGCCATTGAATCCAAGCATTGCAATGTCCCGCGACCCGATCCGGGTGAAGGCCGGGCGTCAGGGTGACAGGCACCGAAGCCGCACTCAGGGGCAGGGGGAGCGTGGCTGCGCCAAGCGCAACCATCATCTGAAGACGCTTAAGCATGGGTTTCCGTGTATTCCGTTTCTGGGGCCTGCAACCCACATCCCCCACCGTTGCGGAAGGGCGTCCCGGCGAGATATATTGATACATTGCAGATCGGCGCCCAGGTTTGGCGGAATACCGGAGAGCACCTAACGTATCTGCAGGTCCTGAATGGCCGCAAGGATCTTTCCGTCGGTATCATCGCTGTCGGCTGTCACCGCAAGACCGACCAGAACCTTTGGCATGTCCCCGAACGCACGCACGAAATCGCGATCCAGGTTCACATTCTCGGTGAAGTTGCCGGTTTGCGCCGTTTGCAGAATTTTCGATTTGAGACCCGTCGAGTAGGGGCTGTTCAGCAATGCGCCTTTCGCATGATTGCCACCCCAGACATAAACCAGCGCCCGCGTATTGGGATCACGCAGCAATTTGCGCGCCGTTGTTCGGCCAAGCGTGCTTGCGGTCTGCGGATCGACGAATATGAAGTACAAAGCAAGATTGCGATCATCGCCGCCGCGCCGTGTGAGGTCGGTTCCCTTAACACCCTGCGTGACGGACCATTCCCACATTGCTGCCTTTGCGGTGCCAAGGGCTGCGCTGACCGGACGCCAGAGAACCGAAACCGTGCCATCGGAAATCACGTCCAGCCGCCGACCTTGCAGGCCGTACTCGTTCGAAAAGAGCCGCAAGAGGCCCTGTTCTTTCCAGCTTCCATCGAATGGAATTGTCTTTCCTTGCGCATAGAGGGGCGGGGCGTTTGCAGCTAATGCAACAAAAGCGATGAAAAGTGTCGCTGCGAGGGACCGTATAAACATCTGAACTCCTTTTGCGATGCCGCTGGTCCTGCTTTGATCCCGGTTATCACCATTATGTGCCGTCATGATCCGTTGAATTGTGCCGGGCGCGCGCAACTTCAATGAACATATCCGTGATCATAGATGTGGTTGCGCAATGGTCGTTGCAGGACGCGGGAGCGAATTCAGATCATGGAGCGCGACCTTGATCGGCTGATTTCCCGCGACGGACGGATCCAGTAGGCGGCGGAGCTTCCAACCGTTACAAACAAGTACAAAACTCATGGGATACAAGCGCCTGAACACATGGACGCGGGTGCCGATGTGCGTCATCTCTGGTTCAACGGAACCGACTCCCGCACGCAAGGATGGCACATTCACCACAGCGCTTTGGGCTGGGGACAACAGGGTTGAACGCGCCAACGTCCGTTGCGGGAAACAAAATGTGGCCTTGTGTGAAACAGGCAAAGGTAACAAAGAATGCTGACTTCGATTATCCAATTTCCTGACATCGGAACAGAGATTTTTGCCGTTGATATCGGATCGTTCCGCTTTGCCCTGCGTTGGTATGCGCTGGCCTATATTGTTGGCCTCCTTATCGGCTGGCGCATCTGTGTCGCATTGGTCCGCTCTTCGTCAGTCTGGGGGGCCGGGGCGCCGCCGCTGCAACCCAAGCAACTGGAAGACCTGCTGACATGGATCATTCTGGGCGTGATCGTGGGGGGCAGGCTGGGGTTCGTGCTTTTCTATCAACCTCAGTACTATTTTCAGAACCCCGTCGAAATCTTCATGGTCTGGCAGGGTGGTATGTCATTTCATGGCGGCTTTTTCGGCGTGGTCGTGGCCACCTTGCTTTTTTGCTATCGCAACGGCGCACCCGTTCTATCAACGGCGGATCTGCTCGCTGTTGCAACACCACCGGGTCTTTTCCTCGGTCGGCTGGCCAACTTCACCAATAACGAGCTTTGGGGCCGTCCGACCGATGTGCCCTGGGCGGTGGCATTCCCCGGCGAGGCGGCCCAGTCCTGTGCGGGCGTCGTGGGCCTGTGTGGCCGCCATCCGTCCCAGCTTTATGAGGCTCTTCTGGAGGGTATCCTGCTTGGCTCGGTCCTGATCTTTCTGGCCTGGAAACGCGGTTGGCTGCGCTTTCCCGGAAGCCTTACTGGCCTGTTCCTGGCGGGATACGGAAGCGCAAGGTTCCTTGTCGAGTTCTTCCGGCAGCCTGATATGCAGTTCGTCACGCAGGACAACCCGATTGGACATGCGGTTCATTGGGCGGGCTATGGGCTGACAATGGGCCAACTGCTGTCGTTGCCGATGATTATCCTTGGCGCGGCCCTGATCGTATGGTCCCGCAGGCGTGTGACGGTTAATTCTGCGGATCTGGTGTCGACATCAGATTCTTTGTGAATATCCGAGCGTAGTGTTGGCGAAGTGACCATTGCGGCCTGGGTCCGCATATGAGCCTTGGGCGCGTGCTCAATGATGCGGCTTGCGTCCTTTCGCAATCATCAGATGGTGCTCTTGATGATGTACACCGATTGTCATCAGACCAAAGAAACCAAGGCCCTGTATTTGTTCACCATCGCCACCCACGATCAGTGCGACACCATCCTCCATTTCTTCTGACGCAACACTCCAGCCTGTTTCACCGGCAAGGAACGGTGCATGGGCGGGAACCATTGTGTTGATGGCCGACAGGACACGCGGGCTGCCACGCACTTCGAACCGTGCCCCGTCGGGCCGCAGAATGCGGGTGACCTCTGCCTTTCGTGTCAAAAGGTCCATATCGACCAGATGGTCCCTCAGTTTGTCGATATTGACGGCGCCCCAATCGGTTTCGGGATCGGCCTGGAGCAGCACAACTATTTCGGCCAATGCGGCGAAGGCGGACTGGCCGGTTTCCTGGGGCGTCGGACGCGTGACCCATGGATGAATGCATTTGTTGCGGCGTAACGGGTGTCGCAAGCAAGACAGCGAAGAGAACGGGTATCAGTCGCATGGACCAGCCTTTCCTGAGTGTATTCGGATTCAGCCTAGTACCTGATCGGACCCTGAAATATGATTTGGATCATATGATGCCTGAACCCTATAATCTCATACCGCCCTCCGCCTTGCGTCCGCTGACGAGGGCCGCAGGGGATACGGTCTTTCGTCAGGGCGCGCGGACCTGCGGCCTTTATGTTGTTAAGTGCGGGCGCGTTCATCTTGAGCGTGTCGGCCCGGATGGCGAACGATTTATCATCTACCGTGCCGAGCCCGGGATGAGCCTTGCCGAAGCATCGGTGTTTTCGGATAGATACCACTGCGATGCGGTCGTGGCGGAGGCTGGGGCGTTTGTACAGATCGACAAAGCGGCGGTCTTGTCTGCCTTTGCAGATCCGGATTTTGCACGCGCCTATGCGCGGCAAGCGGCACAGCAGATACAAGCGCAACGTCAGGCGCTTGAGATCGTAGGCATCCGCCGCGCAGAAGAACGGGTCTATGCCGGTATGGTGGCGGGCCTGCTTGAAAGCTCCGTTGTCGATTTTGCCAGCGCGCTGCACCTTTCGCACGAGGCCACCTATCGGGCCTTGCGAAAGCTTGTGAATGATGGCCGGATCGCAAATCCGACCCGGGGAACGTATCATTTGCGCCCCTGAATGGATCAGCCGGACCATGCCCGGTTCGAGATAACAAAAGGTGCGGTAGCAAAGCTTGGCGGGTATTTCGCTTGCCCGATAACAATGAGAATTGCTGCCCGCGACGATGACCTGTTTTCAAAGATCGCCGTTATGCCCTGTCTTACTGCTCGCCGCTGAAAGGTCGATTGCCTCAGCGCCGCTTTCGTCGAAGCACCGTGTTTCGATCTGCAGGGTTGCGAAAAAGAACCCGAAGTCCTTACGCAGCATGTCGTAGGCGGTTTGCAGGACCTCTTCTTGATCTGTGACACGCAGATGCGCGGAGAAGACATGCTTGCCACTTGTCAGCGCCCAGGCATGAATATGGTGAACATCGGAAACCTCGTGCAGTTCTTCAAGGGTACGTTTGATTTCAGGCAGACTCACTTCGGGAGGCGTGCCTTCCATCAAAAGATGCGCCGCTTCTTTCAGCAATCCCCAGCTCGCCCATAGCAGGACAAACCCGAACGCCATGCCAAGCAGCGGGTCGATCAGCAGAAACCCGGTGAATTCGATTGCGAGGGCGGTCACGATGATCAACAGACTGCCAACAAAGGTCTGGATGATATGCCAGAACGCTCCCTTCGTGTTCAGATCTTCCTTGCTTTGCTTCCAGATCAGCGCAAGCGAAATGAACTCCGTAAAGAGCCCCCCGGCAGCCGCAATCAGCATCGGACCCGTTGGAAGATCAATTGGCGCAGACATGCGCATGGCAGCCATCGCGATGACAACAACCGCCATGGCCAGCAAGAAGCCGCCATTCACAAGGGCGCCGATGATTTCGGCGCGCGCCCAGCCAAAGCTCCGCTCTTCATCCGCCGGACGCAACGCCATACGCGCCGCGACAATGGCGACCAGCACACCGCCCACGGCCGAAAAGGTATGGAACGCGTCGGAGATGACCGCGATTGACCCTGTCCATAGGCCAATCGCCAGTTCAATCACAAAATAGATGCCGGTCAACTAGGCTGATATCGCCAGCCCCTTGCCGCCGGACGGCATATGCCCCTGATGTCCGCCTGCCATCATCTATCTCCTTAGTTTGCGACTAAAGCCGTACCCGTCGCAGCCGCAGTGCATTGCTAATGACGGAGACCGAAGACAGGCTCATCGCGGCGGCGGCGATCATCGGCGACAGAAGAAGGCCGAAAAACGGGTAGAGAATACCAGCCGCGATGGGCACACCTGCGGTATTGTAGGCGAAGGCAAAAAACAGGTTCTGCTTGATGTTTCGCACCGTTGCCTTTGCCAATCGGCGCGCACGCACGATGCCGACAAGATCACCACCCAGAAGGGTGATGCCTGCGCTTTCCACGGCAACGTCGGCACCGGTGCCCATCGCAATGCCCACATCAGCCGCCGCCAGGGCAGGGGCATCGTTCACGCCGTCTCCTGCCATGGCGATCCGGGCCCCTTCTTGTCTGAGGGAGTCCACCAATGCCTTCTTGTCTTCGGGCAAGACGCCTGCGTGGACTTCATCAATACCCAGCTTTGCGGCGACGGCTTCGGCGGTTTTCTGATTGTCACCGGTTGCCATTATGACCCTGAGACCGAGGCGATGAAGGTCATCGATGGCGTCTGCCGTGGACTCCTTGATGGGATCGGCAACAGCGACAATGCCGGCAAAAGTGCCATCTATCGCCACAAGCATTGCTGTCTTTCCAGATTCACGAAGGTCGTCCGCAGCAAATTCCGCAATCGAAGCGTCAACGTTGATCTCTGCCATCATGGCGGGATTCCCAAGTGCCACGACCTGGCCATCGACCATGCCTTTCACGCCCTTGCCAGTCACGGCTTCGAATTCCGTTGCGTTCGGAAGCGTCAGCCCCCGTGCCAGCGCACCCTCGACTATTGCTTCGGCCAGCGGATGTTCGGAGCCCCGTTCGAGGGCCGCAGCCATTGTCAGCAGGTCATTTTCAGCCTTGTCCCCCGTGGGCACCACGTCTGTCAGCTTGGGGCGCCCTTCGGTGAGTGTTCCGGTCTTGTCAACGATGACGGTATCGACACGCGCCATGCGTTCCAGTGCTTCGGCGTCTTTGATCAGAACGCCAGCCTGTGCCCCGCGGCCCGCCGCCGTTGTGATCGAAATGGGCGTCGCAAGGCCCAAGGCACAGGGGCAAGCAATGATAAGAACGGATACGGCTGCAGTAACAGCGAAGGCGAGCGCGGGATCGGGCCCTAAGAACAGCCAGACAACGAAGGATATGATCGCAATGACGACAACCGTCGGAACAAAGACGGACGATACCCGGTCCGCCAGACCCTGAATCGGCGCGCGCGACCGCTTTGCACCTGCCACCATGTCCACGATCTGGGACAGGACCGTGTCCGCACCGACCTGTGTGGCCCGGATCGCCAATGTGCCGTTCTTGTTGATCGTGCCGCCTGTGACCCGGTCGCCTTGTGTTTTCTCGACCGGCAACGGCTCTCCGGTGATCATACTTTCGTCGATAGATGAATGCCCTTCGAGGACCTCGGCATCGACGGGTATGCTGTCGCCGGGGCGTACCCGCAACCTGTCACCCTCAACAATGTGTTCGAGAGGTGCGTCATATTCCGTCCCGTCCGGCAGGATCCGCCGCGCCGTTTTTGGTGCGAGATCGAGCAATGCACGGATGGCATCACCCGTCCGTTCGCGGGCGCGCAACTCGAGCACCTGACCGACAAAGATCAGCGCAACGATCACAACCGCAGCTTCGTAATATGTCCCGACGCTTTGGCCGTTTCGATACGCTTCGGGGAAAATGCCGGGCAGGAATGTTGCGGCAAGCGAATAGATATAGGCAGCCCCGACGCCAAGCGCGATCAGGGTCCACATGTTCGGCGATATATTCCTGATCGATTCCCACCCCCTTTTGAAGAAGGGAAGAGCCGCCCAGAGAATGATCGGGGTTGCGAGGACGAATTCGATGTAGACAGCCGTCTGATGTCCGATCCATTCCCGCACAGGTAGGCCGACCAGTTCACCCATCGTCAGGATAACCAGCGGAACGGCGGCTGCCGCGCTGATCCACATGCGTGTTGTGAAATCGGACAACTCTTCTGACGGCTCGTCCGATGGAAGCATCGGTTCAAGCGCCATGCCGCAGATCGGACAG
Organism: Sulfitobacter sp. LC.270.F.C4; assembly: GCF_032922545.1. Classification (NCBI taxonomy): domain Bacteria; kingdom Pseudomonadati; phylum Pseudomonadota; class Alphaproteobacteria; order Rhodobacterales; family Roseobacteraceae; genus Sulfitobacter; species Sulfitobacter sp. LC.270.F.C4. The sequence goes on from NZ_CP136685.1 coordinate 299,096, forward strand.
GACCCGGGCTCATCCTTCAGGATTTGCGGATGCATCGGGCAGGTCCATTGCGTACCGGCCTCGCCATGTGCTGGTGTCTTTTGGGCGTTTCCCGACGCATAGTAAAATGGGTCTTTGCCAAACTTGGTTTCGCAGTTTTCCGAGCAGAAATGAAAGACCTCTCCATCATACTCGGCACTGCGCGTGTCTTCGTCTATCTCGACGGTCATGCCGCACACCGGGTCGGTCGCTGTATCTGGGTCTGATGCGGTCGAGGTGCGCGTCATGTCGTGATGATGTTCTTGGTCCGTGGCCATCTTCTAATTCCCGTTTTCAAGACAATTGAACACATAACCCTTCCAGTTACTGGAGGGTCAAGACTCTTCCGACAACGCTGCGTATGAATTTTATGGGCCTTCGCGATGCGCGAAGCTCCTGTCAGCCCAGGGTCAGTATCATGTCTTCCGAAACGGACATCGTGGGAATATGCAGGTTCTCCGGTGCCGGACCCTTTCGAATGCGTCCTGCTGTATCATAA
>NZ_CP136687.1:0-46389 GCF_032922545.1 Sulfitobacter sp. LC.270.F.C4
TGGTGGGTCGTGAGAGGCTCGAACTCCCGACATCTTCGGTGTAAACGAAGCGGCTCTTACGCAACCTACTGAAAACTGCGCCAATAAACACTTTGTAAATGAGGTTTTCCGCGGCCTGCGCAATCTTCGCAGGTTCACGTTGGTTCAGTGAACCGCCATGCACTTCGTAAATCGCCGCGGTGTTCGATTCCCTAGAGGTCTGCGCGAAACCTGCGCCCGCCAATAGCTTACGGGGAAACACCCCCCATTTTCATGATATGAGACTCAATGGGTTGCGCGGGGGTTGGAAACGATTATTGCCAAGAAAGCACCAGCCCCTTGACGCCCTGAGACTTCGCAAAGCGCACTGTTGACCATGTGCCGGACCTCTGCCGCTCTGGCCCGTCTGGTGCCGCAATCATGCGATCTACGGCCCTCACGATAGTCTTGTTGCGATCTAGGTAGGGCGCAGGCGGCAAGATCACATCGGACGCAGTGAAGGCGCGGAAACTGTCGTTTGTCGGCGGATGGGCGACTGTCTTTAGGCCAAGCGCCCGCGCAACCTCAAACGCCTGTTCGTCCCACCCGCTGCAATCTCCTTGGTGCAACTCTGTAGCGCCCCACTCCAAGAGCAGGACGCGCAGTCGGTCAACCGACCGAACAGGGCGCGGGTAGCGTGATCCTGTTACGCCGACGATCATCTTGTGTCTCCGTCAATGGGTTGCAGGGGGCGTATGCCCTCCTATTTGGATTTGGGTTTCGGCATCGCCGCGATGAACCTTGCCAGCGCGGCTTTGCCTGTCGGCGTTGCGTAAAAACGCCTCAATATTTCCAAGCTATCCATGCTTTCTCCTATTTGGACATTACAAAGCCGGGATAATCTGGCCCCGGCAAACCAGCCGCGCAGCGCGGGCATTTTGCATTCCCTGCATCATCGAACACCCAGCCAGCGCGAACCGCATCACGCTTCATTTCTCGGCGCGGGATAGTCCCCGATACATTCCGACCCTCGGCAGCATCGGCGCAATCGTTGCAGACTATTTCGCACCAAACGAAAAATGACACGGGCCGCGCTCCTTTGTTAGACGTTTGGCCAGAACGGAACCCAATGCGATCCCTTCGGCCCCAAGATCATCGCGCCGCGCTCGGTGCGAAGCGCGATAAAGCCCTCGGGCATGATCGGGGTTGAAACCACGTCAAAGCCCATATCCTCCAAAGTGGCATTGCAAGCCATCGTTTCGCCCGCTTTGCGGAACCCGGCCTCGCGCGCCATTTGTTCAATCGTCGCCATCGCCTGCGCTCCTATTTGGATTTGGTTTCGCCGCGCAGAGAGCGCCGCTTGTTGCTTACGTTCTGGGCGCTGGCAAACTTGGCCTGTAGCCCGTCGAGGTCGCCGCCCGGTTCGATCCGCGCCACGTCACCATTGACGATGATCGAGACACCCTTGCCCTGCAACTCCGGCAGAAACCAAGCCACGTCTTTGACGCCAGCGCCAAGGCATAGCGCATTGGCAAACACCACCGTATCACCGGGCTGCACCGCCATAATCATCGCCTCGCGCTCCGCAAGCTGACCACGGGGGCGCGTTGATACCCGCTTGATCGTGTCCTGCCACACCGTGCCTATCGGGCTTGTGTCGCACCCCAGAATATCCAACGCCTTGCGCTGCTCTGCCGCTGCCGGTCGCCCCGGTGCGGCGAGAATATAACCCCAAATTTTGCTCATTGTTGGATTTGTCTTACCTCTTATTCCTTGCCTCAACTGTATTACCATAGTAAGCTAATGGCAACATAAACCGGAGGCCAATATGGCGGAGAATAGCGGAATTGAATGGACTACCCACACCTTTAATCCTTGGATCGGCTGCACGAAGGTAAGCGCGGCCTGCGATCACTGCTATGCAGAGGCTTGGGATAACCGCTTCGGCGGCGAGCGTTGGGGGCCACATGCGTCGAGGACGCGGACAAAGACATGGGGCAACCCGATCAAATGGAACAAGCAGGCCGCAGGCGCTGCCGAGCGTCCGCGCGTGTTTGTCGCCTCTCTGGCTGACGTGTTCGACAACCACAAAAGCATCCTGACTTCATGGCGGCATGAGTTGTGGGCGCTGATCCGGCAGTGTCCGAACCTTGATTTCCTCATGCTGACAAAGCGCCCGCAGAACATCGCGCGCTATCTGCCCGAGGATTGGGGCAACGGTTATCCGAACGTCTGGCTGGGGGCGACCGTCGAAAGCCAGAAAGAAGCAGACCGGCTGGCCCACCTGACTGCCGTGCCTGCTGTGGTTCACTTCTTGAGCATGGAGCCGCTGCTCGGCCCGGTCGATCTATCGCAGCATATCGACAGGCTGGAATGGGTCATTACCGGGGGCGAAAACGGCAGCGCCTATCGTCCTGTTGATCCTGACTGGTTCCGCAGCCTGCGCGACCAGTGCGCCGCCGCCGATGTGCCGTTCTTGTTCAAGCAATGGGAAGGTCGCAACCAACGTGAAATCAAGGCCAAGGGCCGGGAACTGGATGGCGTCGTGCATGACGGCTATCCCGCCCCGGTCGCGGTCCACTAAACCCCCACCGAAAGGATAACCCCATGAATGGAATTGAGCGCATCGCCGCAGAGCGCAAGCGGCAGGTTGAAAAAGAGGGCTGGACGCCCGAGCATGACGACGCGCACAGCAAAGGCGAATTGAACGCCGCAGCCGTGGCATACGCAGCCGCAAACCTTGATCGCATCTGGGGCGGCGAAGATGCGGCCTTCCACTCCTTCTTCCCCAGCAATTGGCAGGTGGCGTGGTGGAAGCCGAGCGCCGACCCCATCCGCAACCTCGAAAAAGCCGGGGCGCTGATCGCCGCTGAAATCGACCGCCTGCAACGCTTGGCAGGCAAATCCAACTAACCCCGCCCCCCAAACGCAAAAAAACCCGCGCCCCAATTAAGGAGCGCGGGCTAACAGCCATATCCCCCTGTAACGGGCAATAACAGCCTAGCCGCGCTCAATCGGGTCAAGCGCCCGCAACACAATCCCGTCTTGCTTGTGGAAGGTGATGGACTGAATAGCCCGCCGCCCTCCATAGCCCATAGATGCGGCGTAGCTGTCAGGGGGGCAGAATGCCCGCAGGCTTTCCCACCGCATCGGGCCGAGGTCTTTGGCGCTATCGTGATGGATATGACCCGTGAAAATGTGCCGATGCCGCGTGTCTGACCAAAACGGGCAAACATCGCTGAGATACATTGCCAGCCGATCCGGCTTTGCTTTGTCGCCGTGGTGGCCCGCAATCAAGCACTTGCCCCACTGCATCATAAACAGGTCGCGCGGCTCTTTCTCGACGGTCACGCGGTCGCTATCCCTGTATCTCTCAGCAAGGGCAAAGGTCAGAACCAAGTGTGCGTGAATGTCGTGGTTGCCGCGCAGGACGCGCACCAGCACATCGGAGTGCTTTTCGCTTAGGCGGTCGATCACCTTGGCAATTAGGGCAACCCCATCGTTAAGCACCTTCCAGTGCCGCCCGTCCACGTCCAGCTTGTGCTTGCTCTGCGGTGTCTCTGCCCGTTCATCATCCGCATGAAAAAAATCACCACCGATCACAAGCACCGCTTGCTTGCTGGCAGGGGTTAGCGCGTCCAGCTTGTCGAAGGCGTAGGACATATCGCCCGCCGCCGTTTTCATGTCGTAATTGGTTTCGCCTGTTTCCCTGCCCCATGCCTGCATTCCAAAATGCACGTCCATCAGCGGATAGAGCGAACACAGGTCGTCCATGACGTTTGCAGGGGGGTTGGCAGGGGTTGCCGCTGGAATGCCCGAAAAGGCATCCTGTAGCCCGTCTATGAGGCTCTGCGCGTCCTGCTCTGGCATCTTCCACCGCGTCGAGATACGCGAACCCGTTTCAGGGTCCACATTCACGATCCAGCCGCCCTGCGCTTCGCCGGGGGTGATTGCCGCGTTTTGGATTGCGCCCCTAACACCTAGTGAAAGGTCTAGCCCGCGCGTTTTGGCTACTCTAATCCGATGTTCAAACGTCCCGGTAGGAAGGCCCAAAGCCGCCGCTGCTGTGGTGTTGTATCGGTGCTCTGCCTTGGCTTGGATCGCTTCAAGGCATTGCGCGTCTGTGAGGGGCGGCGTAGGCACTTATGAAGCCTCACCCGTCTTGCGGCGCAGATTGGCAACGCCCTCAAGATACCCGTCCACCGATACGCGGACACAGAAGACGTTGTATTTCATGCGGGGGTTAGTGACCTTGCCATCAAGGAAACGAGTCATTCCGGCGCGGGTCTTTTCGCACTCGGCTAAGGTGGCGTAGGTTCGCGGCTCATAGCCGTCGATAACGTGCGGAGACAGGTCCGCTGGCGTTGTGAATAACGCCACCAGTACAAACCAGTGCATGGCGATTTCCTTTTGAGGGGAGGCCGCTTATTCCAGCGGCAGGAGTTCGTAAGCCAGAACGGCAGTACGGTCATTCACAATGCCGCCATTCGGCGCGCCGGGGCATTGATAGGTCAGGGCCAAGTAAACCGTCACACGGCCCGGTCGGATTGTCTCAGGGGGGATCATGCCAACGCGCAGACGGGTTTCCGTGTCGCTGATCTGCTGTGCCACCGATTTGCCGGATAGCATCTTGCCGGGGGTCGGAATGTTCATTCGATCGGCAAACAGCGGGACGCGCTCAATCAGGCGGCACTTGTTGCCTAACCGTGTCCGCGAAACCACAAGGATCATGTAGACGTTTTCGCCCTGCGTTACGGGTTCCTCAATATAACTCATACCGTCCGGCTGGCGGATTACGCGGTCTTCGCCTTGCAGGGATTTAACGTCTCGGCTCAGGTCCGCGATAGCATACTGCATTTCGCGCCATTGCTTGAGAAGGTCGGCAGCGGGTCCATAGGTCACAGACCAAGCGCCGCCAAAGAAGCCGATGATAATTGACACCGCGCCAAGCACCTTCGCCAGTTCGACAACGCGTCCGCGCCATGTGTGGGGGAACTCATCGCCTGTCATTCGTCACAGCCCGCTTTCAGGCCGCTCAGGAGCCTCACGCCACTTTCCTTGGACCGTGGTCCACCATCGGCAAGCAACGCGCCTGCGTGGGCTTTTCTGGCGTCCTGCGTTGCCGTGCAAAGCGCCTCCCTATTGGGATAGGTCACGCAAGCGCTCATCAAGCTCAGCGGGATCAATATGCTCAGACAACGCATCATTTACACGCCCTCTCGTTTCTGATTGTTCAAGTTTGCGTTCGATGCGGGTGTCTTTGCCGCCGAGCCAATACATGAAGAGGCCAGCCGCGCAGATTGCGACAACCACGACGACAACGCGGGTCATTGCAGCGCCTCTAGGCACAACTCACGCTCAGCCCCGCGACGGTTCTCCAGCCCACGAACAACGCGCCCGCCAGCTTTGCGCCACCGGGGTAGTTCGTTGCACGCGCCGCGCAGGTCGCCCGCGTTGGCTTTCCGTGCCAGCGTAGACTTACACGCCGCGCCCGTGCCGACATTGTAGGACCATGAGGTAAACGCCACCTGAACACCCTCGGGGTATGTCGGCAGGCCGGGAATGCAGGCCGCAAGCTGCGCGTGAAACTGCTCAACAGCAGTCGCAAGCATGGCATCGCATTCCGCTTTGGTGTATACATCGCCTAGGGAAACGCCCCGCGTCTCGCCATAGCAAACCGTGGGAATATTCCGAGCCAGCGCGTCAGGATAGGCCGTGGTTCTCAGCCCCTCCCACGGGCCGATAAACGCAACAGACGCCGCGATAACGGCAGAGATACCCGCCGCCCCGCGTTTCGTCTTTGGCTTGGTCTTAGAAAACAGGCTTCGCAGCCACGCCATTATCTGGGCAAGGAACTTCATTCGTCGTCCTCCATGTTGGATTGAGCCGCCACACGGGCGAACAAGGCCACTGCCGAGATAGCGCCAGAGAACGCCGCTAGGACGCCATCAGGCCAATCGGGGAGCCATAGCTGGGTAGCCACCTCAATGCCGCTCAGAGCGCCAGCAAGGATGATTAAACGCACCGACCACGCACGGGTCAGCACTTTGCGCCAGTTCGTCACAAACATATGTCACCTGTTATTTAGGAAAGCGCCGCTCATAGCTTCGGCGCGTGTGTTGCGGCTCAGCCCACGCGAACAGCCAGTCGAGAACGCGGCCAATCCGACGCCACGCCCGCTTGTCTTTCCGCCACCACGAATAAGCGCACAGCGTCATGGGCTGGCCTGTCAGTAAGCGGCAGATGCGCGAAGACACCCACTCGCAGAGGGTTAGGAAAACCGCCATAGGATCACCTCTTGCGGAAGGGGGTGTAGAAAATCGGCTTGAGAAAAACCAACCCCAGCAGCATAACGACAGACAGCGGGATTAGTGACCAGTGGATGCTTGCCACGCAGGCCATTAGCTCAACGTGGTCGCCTGAGTAGTCGTGCTGAATGCAGCACTCAGTTAGCGAGAAGCTGAACCAAGTGTCAGGCCACCACGTACACTGGAAGTCAGTCACTTAGGGCCAGCCGGACTCAATGTTAATTGCAGCCAGTTCAGCCAGCGTGGTAGCCGCCGCAATCTCGCCCGCGATCGCCGCCTCGCGGGTAAAACATGCCTGCACATGCGCCTCAATGGCATCGGCCAGCGCGATGATGGTTGGTGCATCCAGCGTCGAAAACGTGCCGGGGCCGGACTTCCAACTGCCGATGGTGTAGTTCGGATCGGCCTGCGCTTTGACATAGGCGGCAGTGAGCGCGGCCTGCGTCTTTGTATCAGTTGCCAGTGGCGAGCCGTTGAAGGTGGTGCCGCCGAACTCAACCTCGTACCGCTTGGCGGCGGCTGCATCGAGTAATTGCGCCTTCACGTCTGCAACTGGCTTATCGCGGTAGGTGTAGAGCGCTGTAGCGGTGGTGCTGTCCACGTCCACTGTGCGCTCAACGTCTTTTCCGAAGGGCGCATCTGGGCCTGCATCCACAAGCGGGAAAAGCATCTGATCGGGGCCAAAAGGTAGCGCCTGCTCCGGCTCGTTTTGTGGAAGGGAGGTGTTGATCTTTGTTTCGCGCTGCATGGCGCGGGGGAGCCAATCATCGTACTCCTTGCCCGCTGGGTGCATATACCATTTGCCCATTTATTCGTCCTCGGTTCTGGTTGAAGGGAATTGCCGCTCGTCGCCCGGCCAGATAATGCGAACCCCGCCGGGGCCGCCGTTGTAGCCGTGCGTGTTGTCCCGAGCCGTCGAACCTCGACCCCCGTAGCCACAAGCGGTACCTGATGGAGAGCCAGTGCCACCGCGCGGGGTCGAGGCATCGCCGCCCGCACCATTTGCGCCTTGACCATACAGGCCAACACCGCCGCCGCTGTTGTTTCCTGCGTAGGTATCCCCGAAGCCGCCGCCACCCGCGCCGCCCGTGCCGGACGTGCCGTTGTTTGCGCCACCGACCCCACCAGTGCCGCCAGCGCCAGAGTAGCCACCAGCGCCGCCACCGCCCGCACCATAAAAGCCGCCGGAGTTGCCGCCGGTGCCGCCATTACCACCGCCATCGCCTGTGCCTCCGGAGCCTCCGATCTGAGCATTTGCTCCATTGGCTATGCAGTGTGCGCCAACAAAACTCTGACCACCGGCGGATGGGTAGCCCGTCTGTCCAGACCCCGCTTTGCCGACTTGCACTGTTATCGTTGCGCCGGGGGTCACTGATATATTGTTCGTGTATCTAAGCTCCCCACCGCCGCCGCCGGAGGAGCCGTAGGAGCCGGTATATACAGCCCCGCCGCCGCCAACACATACAGCCGATATGCTGTAAACGCCCGCAGGGACCGTGAAGGTATATGCGGCATCTGTTCCGCTATAGTTTAGGTACTCGATCTGACCCACCACCGGGCCAGAGTTTGCGGCGGCTTTGAGAAGGCGCTTATGGATCATCAGCCCATCTCCGTCCCTGCGGCGAACCCATGCCATGTGGTGCCGCCATCGCGCGTGAAGAACGTAAGCACATCAACACCAGCAGCCGTCAGTGTTGGGGCGGTTGCGGCAGGCCAATCCACAGAGGCGGGCCAGTTGAAAGTTTGCGACCCCCCATTGGTGAGAATGAGTGTGAAGCCAGCGGCGGTGCCAGTTGCAGGCGGATTGTCGAAGGTGGGTGTCGTCGTGCCTGTGACAGTGAGCGTGAACACCGTGCCTGCCTCGCAATCTATCGACGGTGTTGCGCCCGATGCGATGGCGACAACGGTTTCTTGCAGTTCGAGCGTTTTGAGCGGGCCGGTGAATATCGCGCTAGAGAGCGAGGCATAATCGCCACCGTCGATTGTCAACACGGTCCAATTGGTCGCGTCCGAGGACGGGTCAGTCGCAACGCCGGAATGCGTGGTTTTGGCGCGGTAGGTCTGCTGGTTCACCGGGCTAACCACCGCCGAAACATTTGCGGTGTAGCTGGCCTCAGATACCCACTCAGACGCACCAGCGGCGGCAGCGGCAGCATCCCGGTAGGTCGCCGCATCGTCGGCGCTGTCGCTTGCGTTGCTGGCGCTGGTAGCCGCTTCGCCCGCCTTCGTCGTGGCCGTGCTTGCCGCCCCGGTTGCTGTGCTTGCCTTTGCATTCACGTCAGAAGCAAGCGCGTTGGCCTCCGTCGCAAAGTCCGGCAGCGCGCCGAGAAAGTTGTCCGCAGCCTCATCAAAAACGCCTTCCGACATTGTTGAATTAGGCACAGGCGTAGGAAGTGGTGTGATTGCCATTAGACAAGCCCTTCGATTTCGAGTGTCATTTCTGAGGATTGCGGGCCAGTTCGCAGCGTGATGAAATCCTTGTAAAACCCAAGGATCACCGTTTCCGGCCTGTTTTGGTCGCCAACGTAGACGGTCGGCTTGGCCCGCTGTGCTGCTAAGGCCCGAAAGGTCGGATTGACCTTGCCATTGGGAATGAAGATGTCGTATGTCGCGATTTTAGCGAACCCGCGTTCAGTGATAACGAACCGCCCGAAAGCGTCACGCTCCTTGCGGCTAAAGTCCTCAATGCCAAACTGAAAACTCATCATCGTATCACCGAGGACTTGGAACTCCCCAACCGCGATTTCGCCAACCGAAGCATCGGCCCCGGTTTCGTTCACAACCGTCACGCTGATTGTCGCGTCTCGGTATCGTGGCAGGTCAAAGAAAACCGCCGTATCTTCGCGGGAGGCGCGGGTGAAGAAATACTTATACCAGCTACCCATGCCCACAGGCGATGAAAGCGAGATCGTCCGGTCATATACCAAGCCCGCCGTGGGGTCGGTCACTGTGACTTGGATTGACTGCCCCGACACGTTGAAGAACGCGATGCCGTTAACAACGCCGCCCGTTGTGATATCCACGTTGATCGGCGCTTCGTCCTGCACTGTCGCGTCACCAATAACCAAGTCGAACATACGCCAGCGGTTAATGACGCCCACCTTGATCCAAGTGGGAACCTCTTTAGCTGCCCCCGCCGTTGGTTCGTCGTCTGTGTCGGGAGTTGCCACCACCTCGTAAAGATCAATCCCGACATAGCGCTGGTCGCCCGTGTTATAGGTGCCTGCTGTCCATTCCGTTTCAGTGATCGGCACATCGCTTGTCAGCATCGCAGGCGTGACCGTGATCGGGGCAAGCATACTCATGCTCATGCGGTTTCTCCCTGCAATTCAATCTCACGCAAGCGCCGCTCCTGCTTGTTGTTGATCTTCACCAATTCGCGGATGTACTCGTTCAGCTTCGACAGTTCCCGGCGGACCTCTGGGTCGCTGCTGACAGCCATGACGCCGCCGCCCTTGGTCGTGTCGGTCACTACCTCGCGGGGGTGCATCATCGCCATGAAACCGCCCTTGCCATCCAAGCCGCCGGAGCGCGGCCCGTTGCCGGTGTAACCGCCGCCGTCGAAACTCGCCAAATGCTCGAAGCCCGGTGGTAGACCTATTCCCGGCGAGGCGTAGTCGCGCCAGTTCGCACCGCTGCCGACGGAGTAGTCGTAGACCCCGCCGGGCTGGTAACGGGGATCATCAGCGAGGTGTTCAAAGCCGGGAGGAGGGCCATCGCTGCCAAACGCACCGCCGTTGCTGCTGCCGCCGCTGCCTGCCTTCTCAGCGGCTGCTTGCGCGGCCATAAACGCCTTGATCGCGTCCGCTAGGCTCAATATTCCTTCGTCAATACCAAGCAAAGCATCAAGCTGCTGCTGCAACATGGCGACTTCCAGATCAGACTGCGCCTGCATGTCGGAAATCTGCTTTTCGAGCAGCAGCACCGCTTCCTCGTCCGCGTTAAGCGCAAAGCCTGCGGTCTTTTCCAGTTCGGCAATCACGCCGGACGTGCGGTAGAAGTCGCGACGATAGCCCTCAAGCGTCTCGTATGTGTCCGCAGAGGGGCTAGCCACCGCCTGTAGGGCCGCTTGCAGCGCGTCTAGGTCGTTAATCTGCCCCTGACCTACCAACGTGCGCAGATAGGCCGCAGCGCGGTCCTGTGACTGCCGTTCGGCCTCTACGCTTGGGAAAACACGGTCATGCAATGCGCCTTCCAAAGCGTTCGCGATAGCGCGGGATGCCGCCAAACGCTCACGCGCCCCCGTCAGTTCGTCTTGAAGGCCAGAGATCGCCGACTGAAACGCCGCGCGGGTCGCCTCCATCTCGCGGGCAAATGCGCTGCGCAAGTCCTGCGTTGCCGTGGCAAGTGCCGCCTGTGCGTCCCGCTCGGCTTGGGCGCGTGCTGCTTGTACCGCTGCCGCATTCTCCGCCGCAGCCGCGTCAAGTGCGTCCTTCGTCTGCTGTGCGGTGCCGTTAACCTCAACAAAAGCCGCCGCAACATCCATCAGCGCAGTATAAGTATCCCGCCCGCTCTGCGTGGTCAGGTCTTGCGCCTTCACCAACGCCATATACTCGGCGTGGGTGTCGGGGATGGCTTCGCCAATATCGCCAAAGGTGTCGTTGAGGGCGTCCACAGCCAACTCGACTTTGCGCGCCTTTTGCTCGGCCTCGGTTAGCATACTGGTGAACAGATAGCCGGTCTTTTGGCTGAACGCGTCCAGCCCGCCCGACAATTCAATCAGGTCACGCGCAGCCACACCGCTCGCCACACTCACGTCAAGCAGGTTTGTGTCAAAAAGGGTTAGCGCCTCGTTGACGATTGTGAACGAGTTAGCCAGATCGGCCAAGACTTGATCCGCTGTCTCGCCTTCGCGGATGACGTTGCCCATTTCCTCTTGAAAGTGGCCAAGCGCCGCATAGCTGAACTGCTTAGCCAATACGCCGAACGCCCGCTGAATTTCCGCCTGCGCCTCTTCGTCGGACAAGCCCTTGAGCGAGACGCTAATCTGGCTGGCAAAGCTGCTGAAGTTGTCAGCCGAGAGGCCCAGCACATCGCCCATTGCCAACGCGCTATCCTTGATCGCGTCTACCGCGTCCTTGATCGGGCCATCATCCTCCATCGGGCTGTAGTTGGTCCGCTTTTTCTTGGACAGCCCCCAGAAACGCGACTTCTCGATCTTTTCAAACTCTTCCACCAAGGTTCCGGTTGCGTCAGCCGTGATGCGCAGGCCCTTGTCGAGAATCTTTGTCTTGCTGGAGAAGAAGCTGAACACAGCCGCGACTGCTGCCACGGGGAGTGCGACCGCGCCAATGGCCGTGCCAAGCCCTGCAAGGCCCGATGTAGCCTGTGTCGCCATCGCGCCGACCGCGCTTAGCCCGCCACTGATACCACCGCTTGTGAACGCCCCCAGAGCCGCAGACGCGCCGCCGAGGATACCGGACCCGCCGCCCCATGCGCCTAGCAAGCTGCCAAACATGCCGCCTGCGCCCCCGCCGATGCCCATGAGGTTGCCAAGCCCGCCCCCGCCCGGTGCTGCCGCCTGTGCTGCGGTGCCTGCCATGCCTCCGCCTACGCCCATCAGCGACAGCTTGATCGGGTTCGCAATCGCGGTGGCAATCATTTGCTTGAGCATGTTCTTGAACGCGCCCAGCAAGTCGTCAAAACCCTTAAGGCCCCCAGCCACGAAATCCGCGATTGCATCGCCCGCTTTGGAGATCATCGGGTCGCTGTTCGCAAATTCGTCATTGAGTTCGGCAACCGCGTGAGCATACGCGCCGTCAGACAGGCCGTTTGCGGCTAGTTCGTTGAGGTTGGCGAGTTCGGCGTTGTACTTTTTCAGCGGGTCGGCATCGAACTCTAGGCGCTCGATTTCGTCGGCGAACTTCTTTGCCTCTTTCGCTGCGGCCTTCATCGCCTTAGACGCTGCGCCGCCCGCACCCTTCGACGCTTTTTCGACCTTGTTCAGCGCCGTGATCTTGTTGCGGTATTCCTCGTTCAGGTTCTGGACATTGGTGAATTCCTTCACCTGACGGTTAATCACGCCGGAGATATACGCGCGTTCTGCCTCGTTCGCCGCGTCAGCCAAGCCGTATTTCTGCTCAAGTTCCTTGCGATAACCCGCCGCGCTGGCAGTGATCTGACCAAGGCCAGCATCAAGCGCGGCAATCTGCGCCGTTAACTGTTCCGCCTTGTTCTGGAATCCCTGAATACCTGCCGGGGCCATAGCAAGGTTGGCGGCAACCTGGGCGGCATACTGAGCGGCAACTGAAAGCTGGCCCGACAGGTTGGCTGCGGCGTTGGCTGCGGTGTTTGCGCTATTCGCAGAGCCATCTAGACGGGCTGTGATGCGGGCTGCGGCTGTCTGCGCCTCAAGCAAGCGCTGCACCATTTCCCGCAACTCAGGGGGGATATCTTGTGCGCTGCCAAATGCTGAAACGAGGTATTGATTCAGGCGGTCAACGGTCTGAACGATTTCCTCCGGCCCCTTGGCGGTCCTGATTTCGTTCAAATGGTCGCGCAACTTCAACGCTTGCTCGCCCGTCACGCCGAATTGCTCTTGAAGGCCCGCAAGCGCCTTGTTGTAGGTGTCGCTCAGAACTTCAAGTTCTGCTGGGCCTTCTTTAACGATAGTCGCCAGCCGCTCCAGTTCGCTAAAGTCCATCGTGCCGAGCGCGACTGTTAGCTGATCCAGAGCCTTGCCAAGGTTTACCCCCTGCATAAACTCGAATGCCCGCTTGGCTTCTTCGGCTGCGGAACCAAACTCTAGCGCCAGTTCGGAGACAGACATTTTCGCCTGATCTGCCGCGCTGGTGTAATCGTAGGACGCCTGAGAAAGGCTATCCATTGCGTTCTCTAGTTCCTTGGCGTTGTCCCGCCCCGTGATGAGGTCTGCCGCCATAGGCAGAAGCGCACCAGCCACAACACCGATACCGATGCCTACAGCGCCAAAGCCTAGCGCAAGGTCCGGCAACTGGATCGCCAGAGCGCGTACAAAGTCGCCTGTCGCCGCTGTCTGCTGTGCTACCTGCGAAAGCTGCATCGCGGCCATGCGGCTCTGATGCGCAAATCCGCCGTTACCGCCCATCTTAGCGCCTGCGGTCTGCGCCGCGTTGCCAAGGCCGAGGTATTCTTTTTCGGCTAGGTTGAGAACGCGATTTGCTTCGGCCTGCGTGATAACGCCTTGCTTTAGGGCCGCGTTTAGCTGTTCTTGCGCTGCCTCATATCTGCGGCTGCTTGCATAAAGGGGGTCGAGCGAGGAGCGCAGCGCGGTGTAGGCTTGCGTGGCTTCCTCTGTGGCTTGCTCGCTCGCCTGCTGTGCGGCTGCCGCACGTTCCGCAGAGGTGGCCACACCCATGTACTTACTCGCGGCTTGCTCTAGCATACCGTTAGCGACACGCTGCGAGATCGTGCCTTGTTCAACAAACCGCGCGACCTCTTTTTGAGCCGCCGCGAACTGCCTTGATGCGGCATAAGCCGGGTCAATCGACGCGCGGAATTGCTCAAAACTGCGCGATGCATCATTCGCCGCCGCTGGAACCTTGCGCACCGCGTCCTCTACGCCTTTCATCGACTTTTTGACGCCAGCTTCGGTTTTGGCCCCGGCAGAGGTAACGGCGGCAAGGTCGGTCTTAGCCTTCAACAGGCCAGACGTATTCGCGCCCAAAACGAGCGTGGCAAAATCGGTCATGCGGGTATTCCTTGCGGCAACGAAAATTAGCCCGTAGCCTTCCGGCGACAGGATAATTAGAGGTTGAAATGCGGTATTTTTTTCTTTGGGTCGCTCTTAGCGCCACGCCATCTTGGGCATACGATACGCACAAAGAGTGCATTGAGGCGCAGGTACTGATCTACGAGAACTTAGATTCTCTCAGGCATTCATCATCGAACTTCGGAATTACGTTTAGGTCTCAGGAGCATGGGCTAGATCAAGCCCGAGAAGTAGACGCCAAGTGGAAAGAGGTCGTTGACGGGTACGAACAAGTTTCCAAGCTTCACGCAGATTACTGCAAGTCCTACCCCGCAGACGAATGACTAACTTTAGTCAGATCACACCTGAAGAGGCATATAATCAACTAAATGACGCGCTAAATGCCGTCCGCAAGAGGCACCCAGATAACCTACTGGAAGGCCCGAATGCTCCGGCTGCCGCTCTAGCGACAGCACGTATGCTAATTCAAGAACTGCAAATGGCCCTTTTGATAAGGATGGAAGGACTTGATCCTGCTAGCTTTTCCACAAAGGGCACAAGGGAAGTTACTATTCGCCTCAAGCCGGACGAGGCGGAAGCCCTTTCAGAGTACATTACTGACACTAACCCCCAGCCCACTGCCGAGGCGGCAGCACTGACCATTGTCAAAAGTCAGCTTCGCAAGCTTGGTTATTTAGAATAGACACCCCCTAAGGGATGCCCAAGGCGGCTAGGCCGCGTTTTCATCGGCGATTTCCAACTGCGACAACACATCGTCAAGCGACGACAGGTCAATGTCACAGAATTCAGCTACGCCGCGATATCTGGCAAGCCATGCGCGTAGAGCCTGAGCGCCCTGCCCGCGCAATTCCGCCACCATGGCCGGGTCGTCAGTCGAAAAGCTTTGATAGCCCCCGCCCGACTTGCGGCCCGCCATCGGTGAAACCATCGCGGGGAACTCCCGAACGGATACCGATACAGCGGCGGTCTTCGTCTCGCTGACCTTTGCACTGATGCGCAGGCCGCTTGCCATTTGCCTCGCCAAGCCGATGCGATATTCCCGCGCCGCCTCAGCGTCGTCCTTTGCGAAGAACCACGGGTAAGCCTCGTGATCTTCTTGAGTTGAGAGCCAGTCGATGAACTCAGAGGCAACAAACATGTTTTTGCCAGTTGCCGCCAAGTATTCATCAATGATGCGCTGACGATCTTTAGAAGTGAATTGAGCCATTGCTAGTCTCCTTTGATGTTGACCGCCGTGACCCACCGGACCCCGACCAAACGCGCCTAGACCGCCATGCCGCACCGCAGCCCGACATACCATGCCTCGCAATGCCTTGACCGCCAAACCACAACAGAACTTGCCGCGCCTAACCTTTCCACGTCTTGACCGCCCGACCTAGCCTATCCTTACTTCACCCCGCCTTGACCGCCGCAACTGACCGCTCCATGCCGGACCTATCCGCGCCCCGCCTCGACCGCCTAACCGTGTACGACTGATTTAAAGACCGCCGAACGTCTGTGCTGCTTACCCTTGGCGGATCAGCCTTTCCTCTTCCAAGACATCCATCAGTTCCGCCGTTTCCTGATCCGCAAATTCGGGATCATCCAGCGCGGCTTGCTGAACGTCGCGGCCCTCTTGTGTGATTTCGTCCCACACTTCTTGCCAGTCGCCCATGTCCTCACCGGACACCGCAAATGTGCCGAACGAACCCTTGCCCTTTTCTTGGCGAAAGTCGCCGATCCCGCAGACAACGCCAGCGTTTGACAGCAGCGACACGATAGCGTGGACGCTCAGCGTCGGCGTAACGAACGCGATATCAACCTCTGCACACCAGCGGGGTAGGAAGGCCCGCGTCCGAACATCCGGCGTCCGGTTCATATCGGCGCTGCGAACCACGTCCATTTTCAACTGCGGTTTACCCCAAATGTTGACCTTTTGCTGCGGCAAGAAGATCAGGCGTTGAACGCTTGTCTTTGTCACGCCCGGCGTCTCAAGTGCTGCCGTAGCCATTGCCGCCTTGATCCCCGGCGCAGGGAAGCAAAGCAACGTATCCCCGTTGGGCTGGCGATAAACGCTGTCCCGAAACTCTTGCTCAGGATCGTGCTTAATTTCCTTTCGTTGCGCCGCCGTTTTCTTGCCGCCCCCGATCAACAGGGACCGCTTTGCCTTGGCGCTCATTGCGTTGAAGTAGAACGGCGTTGTGCCGATCAGGCGGAGGGTAACGCGGCCTTGCTTGAGCGCGTCAATCTGGAGCGTATCTGCTTTCTTTGCGACAGCCATTACACCAGCCCTCCCTGCGCTTCATCGAGAACCGAGAAGATTGAGTTAAGTCGATCCTCTGTAATTGCATGGAACTCATGGTGGCCAAAATGAAGACCAACGTCTTCCCGGAGGCATTCGACCTCAGCGACAAGGCGCTCCCACCAAATAGGCAGCTTAGGATCGTCCTGCACCGGGGTATCCGGCATTTTGAACGCATGGGCCGCTGTAGCTGTGGCCGCGAGGGCAGGAATTGCCGCGAAGATCGAACGGCGGTTGATTTTCTTCTCGGTTGAACGTATATTCATGACTGAAAGTCCTTTTGATTTCCGTCGAAGGTTTCACTAAAGACCGTTGGAGTGTCCGCTCCGGCGGTCTTTCTCGTTTCAGGGGGCGGGCTGCTCTGCCTCCATTTTTTCGTGAAGCGTGATGTTGATCTGAGCATTATTCGATATGCCCCGTTCCTGTGCACGCTTGGAAACCCACTCACTCAGCTTACCAGTAAGCCTTAGAGTTATGCGTGTTTCCGATCTAGCTTGTGGTGTCATGTGTTCCTCCTATGCCGCTTTGTGGTGTCACTTTTGCACATAGAGACACCAGTGTCAAACAATTTGTTTGTGACACCATAACCGTGTAAAGAAGCGACATGACAGAAGACGCGTCCAAAAGAATCACGTTGCGCCTACCGCCTGATCTGCACGCCTCCCTGACGGAGATTGCTCAGCGGGAAGGCCGGTCGTTGAATAACCAAATAGTCTGGCTTCTTAGGTCCGCGTCTGACCCGGATCGCCTAAGCGACGAACAGCTTCTAATGAAGCTTCAGTGGATGCTGACTGAAATAACCAAAGAGGCGGCGCGAATTGCTGAAAGGATTAAACCATGACCCCGATTGAGATCACTGCCATCCTGATTACACCCGCCGCTGGCCTCGCCATTGCCGGGCTGCTTTACTACATCGTGCGGCACTGAGAAGGGCGTCCATACTGTGGACGCCCCCTACTCGCCCATCATTGCTTGACGCGCTCCCTGATTCCCGCTGAGGGTGAGGCTTTTGGGAGGACGACATGGCTAACGAAACATCACTCAGCGCCCACGTAACGGCGCTAGACATACTGCTACGTGCGCTTTACGCGGAAAGGGCGCGTAGCGAGGCAAACCCCGCTGACTTCATAGACACCATAGTCGGCGACATGCGCACAAGCCTTCAGGCGAAGCTATCCGAGCCGGACGCCGACGATGTGTTCCTTGAGGGGGTCGCAGAATACATCTGGCAATTTGGTGAGAACGTTAAGACTCGCTTTTAGGCTTAGAATGGTCGCAGATAGTTTCGTCAGGGTGGATTGCGGCGAACTTAAAACCTTCGCCCTGACGCTTCACTTTAGGCTGTTCGCTGGTTTTCTGTGTAGTCGTATCAGTCATATGCTGTCCTTTCATTCCCGATCCACCGGAGCGATTGAAAACGGGCTAGTGCCTTCGCTTAGGCCCGCTGCGTATGCTTGACTCATGCGGCGTAGAAGGTTGGCTTCCCAGCCCTCCACATCCTCAACCGTGAGCGACAGATAGGCGTGGATATCAACCCAATCTAGCGCTTCACGCCCGCCCATGGGGGCTGATTTAACCGGCCCCGCTTCCATCAGCATTTGCAGCAGGTATGCGCCCTCGTCTATCTCGACAAACGGGGGCGCAACCTTGGCTGCTTGGTACTGCATGGCCCTGCTTTCAGGCTTGCGGGTGCCTGCCTTGTCTCCGTGGTCAATGGTTGCGTTGAGCCATCCCGCTTGATGGGCGGCGAGGATTAGCCGCTCTTGGCGTTTCCCAAGCGGTTCGCTTGCTTGCCCGCGAACTCACCGATTTGCTTAGCGAACGGTAGGTTCTTCATCTCGAAAACTGGCGTTCCGTCTTTGTCGGTGATCGTGTTGCCTTCGGCATCCTCTTTGACGCCCATTTCGGGGAACGTCAGGTCAAGAAACCATTCGGCATCATCAGCAGTGGCTGGCTTGTCGCCCTTGCTGACGTTCTCAAACCCCACAATAAACGGCGCTGCGCCTTCGCAGAGTTGAATGTGGACGTCTTCGAGAACCCGCGCCTCTTCGTCTTCGTCTTTGCCGCTTTTAGCCTTCTTTGCCATCATCGCGGCCTTTTGCTTGGCCCGCATCTTGGCTTGCATGGACTTTGATGCAGTGCCACGAACGATCACTCGACAGGGCTTATCCCCGTCCATCATCGGCTCTTTAGTCCAAGGGTCTAAAATTTGCATAGGCGAACCGGCTTCGGCAATCGCTCTGCTGTCATACTTCGTGAAGTCCATAGGTCCATTTCCTTCTTTGGGTTCTAGGGTTTGTAGGCGAATTCGCCATGATATTTTGATGCTGCGGCGCATTGAGCCGCGTGGGCTTCCAGCGGGCTGGAGAAGAGACCGACATGCCGACGCTTCCCATCGCAAGTGATATACGCGCGCCATTTCTGGTGCCGCCTATCCCAAGCGACTCCTTTAAAGCCTGACGAATTGTCAGCCCTAACTTTTGCATTGTGTTGGTTCTGGGCGCAGGAGGCTTCGCGCAAATTCTCTATGCGGTTGTCTGCCCCGTCGCCGTTGATATGGTCGATCACGTCTGCGGGCCAAGCCCCCGTAACCATGCACCAAATAACGCGGTGCGCATAATAGTTCTTACCGAAGATATTGCCCGCACAGTGGCCGTAGGAATTGACGTGCCTAAGCGCCTCCGTACCAGCATATCGGGTATTCCAGCCCTGTGGCCCCTCTGGGCGCTCCTGCCAAAACAGCTTCCCTGTCTCTGGCTCATAGCGCAAGAGGTTGCGCAATACTTCTGCGGTGAGTAAATCTTCTTTATTCATGACGCTACTCCTAATAGCGGATTGATAGGGCCAGCCGGTGTTGGAAGCACCGCGTCTGGCCTGCTTTTTATACCATAACCCATTGCCATAGAAAAGGGAATCGGTTGGTTGGCACGGCAAGCTGAACCAAACCTGCCGTGCCGGTTCTGCGCAGAACGCTTAGACCGGCTCGGTGCCGGTGACTGTGGGGGCGTTCTGACGGAAGCCGACAGAGAAACCCTCATAGTTGCTATTATCGCCTTGGTTGGGCTGGTAGCTGTGCACGATGCCTTGGGCGTACTGGACCGGATCGCCGGACGCTGGCGCGTTATCGACACCAGACCCCTTAACGACCTTGATAGACATAATGCCGCCTTGACCGTCTGCGGTTTCCCGCACGTCCTCTTGGCCCGGATCGGCGTCCACGTCGCGGAACGTCGCGGTGGTATCCACACCCTGCGCCGCGCCCTTCACAGCGGAGGTAAAGCCGCTTTTCAGGTCTGGCACGTCGATCATAGAATGCGTCACGCCAAGCTGTGGCAGGGTGATGTGGCCTTTGGCCTCAACCCATGTCAGTGCTTCAAAGCCTGCTGCGTCGTTCGTTGCGGGAGCGGCCTGCGCGACCCACAGCGTTTTGCCGATGTGATTTTCTGTCATTTGCTCGTATCCTTCCAAGCAGTAAGACCCCGCTCGCGGGGCTGTTTCGTGTTGAGTTTTGGGGAACTCGCTTCAGCCGTTGAGGCTACCCCGCGAGCGGAGGGGGGTTAATCGGCCTTCCCGGCCTTACTGACGCGCTTCCAGCCCTTAGCTGTCCACTTATCAATGTCCTTTTTCCAGACGTTAGCCCGGCCTGCCATCTTGGGATGCTCTAGTTCAATCCGCTTTGGCTCAGGCGCTTCCATCTTTTCTTCCGCTGTCCGCTTATCCTTCATATCGTGCTCCCGTAACTGATCTAGGGTGGGGTTACTCTTCCAGCAGAACGGCGACTAACCCGGTCCCACCCGAGATGGCGATTGTTCCGGCCAAGTATTTCTTAATATCAACGGGACGAACGGCGATTACACCCCCCACTGAAATTGCGCCCGGAGACCAGCCAGTCGAAAGGTCAACATCTCCTATACCCCCCAACGTCACTGTGCCTGCGTCTGATCCTGTCAAGGTCGGCGTGAGCGCCCCCGCTGTAGCATTGCGCAAAATCAGGGTTTGACGTCGGCTGCGGTCGAAAACAAAGGTATCCGATGTTCCTGTTAGCGTGGTTTCAATTACGGAGGTTTCCTCGATGCCGTCCAGCCGTGTTGCTGCGATGGTTACCATTTCTTCACGTCCTTCAAGTTATGTGGTTTGTGGCCACGAAAATACCCAGCACAAAATGCAAGGAGGTCTTAACTCGCCCAATAGTCAATCTGAACAGGAACCCGCCAATCACTGCCGTCGCGCAAGGCAGGCAGGATGTTCGGCGCTTCCATGATCGTCACCTTGCCGCCATTTTCTGACAGCTTGGTGCCTTTAACGAAGTGGGCGGCGATAGCGTCTGCCGTTTCCTCCGAAGAGGTGGCGAACTGGTCGAGGTCAGAGACAATCGTGATTTGCATATAACCGCGTGCGATTGTGCCAGCCGCACCGCCCGCTAGATCAGGGTTACGGCGAGACACGCGGACCATCTGCACCGACAGGTACGGGCGCGCAGTGCCTTCCGGTACGTTCTGGTTCTCCCAATAGATCGGCGGCGCATCTACCATGCCCATAAGGCACTGGCCTAGCGCCTTGGAGATATCGGCTTCATTCATTTCCGCACCTCGGCTGCGCGCTGTGAGACAAACTCAGGGAACCTGCGAGCGTTCGCGCCCACGAATTGACGCCCCTGCATTTTGCTGGTCCCGACTTCAACGGCGTAAGCGTATGGCGCGGTCCATGCGAACTCCATCTCGTCGCCCACCTCATAGCCTGCAATCGCGACCGTGTAGCTATCCGCGCCCTTCACACCCTCGCTTGTAAGGCTGTTAATCAGTTCCGAGGTATCAACGGGTATCTTGCCTTCAACAAAGCCTGTAGCGCCCTGCCCAATGCCTCTCTGGGGCGTCTGAGCGGATTCCATAACGTCTTGGATGGATTCCGCCGCGACATAGCGCATATTTTTGAGCGTCATTTGCTCGAAGTCGGCCAATTGGGCAGTGAAAGATTTGCCAGCCATGCTCAGTCCCTCGGTAGCTTGACGCGGTAAACACATGTGCAGCGGCATGAGATAGAATGCTCAGGCCCGCCTGCCGGATCGTGGGGGAAACGCATACGCGCCCCATCGTCCATGACAAATACCTCGTCAAAGTCGATTGTCTCCCCATCCATCCGCAGATGATCTTCGCGCGGCTCTTTGCTGAACCCGTGCTGCCATTTTTTGGTCACGGCTTCGACTTTGCCATCGTCTAAAAGCTGTTGGTACGCTTCTTCGCGGCCTGCCGCCTGAGCGGTGAACGCCTCATTCCGCGCCACAACCTTCGCCCGGTTGCCGCTGGCCTTGGACTTGTATGCGTCTCCGATGCGGTCAACGTCAGCCGCTGGCAGTGCCTTGCCGCTCTTGATTGCCTTGCGAACCATTGCATCGAAGCGCCGGTCGCTTTCCTTGTAGCGCGGTATCTTCATATCCGCGTCTTTGAAGTAGTCGCTGATCTGCTCAGGATCGCTCAACATGGAGCGCAACCGGATCATGCGGTCGGTCTGAGGTTCCGTCAGGCCGATAATGCCGCCCTGCCGTGTCCGCCCCACCTTGCGCCCCACCAGATCGCGGGCAACGCTGTTCAGGCTGCGGTTACGGCTGAGGCCGTCCACAATGATCTTGCGGGCACCAGACACGGCATCATCGCTGACATAAGTCACCAGTGCTGCAGCTTGCCGCTCAGCCAGTGCGATCGCGCGAGGATGGCGACCGTCGAATCCGAATGCGCCGGAAAGGCCTTTCGGTAGATCGTCCGCCACGGCCATCCCGCCGCCGATGAAGGCGTTGCGGATCGCTTCCTCAAGGGGGAAGGCCACACCGCGCTCCAGGCGGAACAATGCTGCCGCACGCTCAACCTCGTTGGCCTCCAGTAAACGGATCAGGGCATCACGGTCGACTGCGTTTGTGGCCTTCCGCATCGCCTCTAGAAAAGCTTTGCGCACGGCCGCTGACTGGCGTTGAAGCAATGCCTCAATGCGCCTCTGTTGAGCAGTCTTGCGAGCCATGGAGCGCCCCATACAAAAAACCGCTCAAAAGCGGCAAAGGATCGAATTGTGAGAGAATACGGGTTAGCCTCGAGCGGCCAAGGCACCGAGATAGAAGGCCCACAGGATCGCACCCGCGAATTGCTCGTACTCCTGCCGAG
Source organism: Sulfitobacter sp. LC.270.F.C4 (assembly GCF_032922545.1). NCBI lineage: Bacteria > Pseudomonadati > Pseudomonadota > Alphaproteobacteria > Rhodobacterales > Roseobacteraceae > Sulfitobacter > Sulfitobacter sp. LC.270.F.C4. The sequence continues at coordinate 22,387 of NZ_CP136687.1, forward strand.
TGTATGTGTAAGCCAGCATCGCATCAGTCGGGTTGCTCTGGCACTCAGCCCACCAACGGGGCAGGATCGCACTGAGAGCGGCTATTTCGAGCGCTGTGGGCGGGTTAATCGGCAAGCGTGACCTTGTGCATCAGTGCCACGCCCGCAGGCGCGACGGTTTCGGCGTCCGCAATCTCGTGAAAGCGCGTGTCGCTCGTCACGTCTGCTATGCGGAGGTTAACCGCGACGTAATCGCTTTTCAACGGCGTCACCCCAGTAGCATCCACCAGCAGCACCGTCCGCGTCTCACCAATCAACGTGCCGGACGCATCGCGGATGTGCTTTTGCGTCTGAACCGCTGTCACCTCGTGATAGGTCGGCCCGCTACCGCCACCGCCCCAAGGATCAGTCGGCCCGTCTGCCGCAGGTCGCCGCAGGGTGCAGATCATCGGCTCGTTGCCGGTCGCCTCGCCCGCCTCTTCCAGCCCTGCCAGCACTTCAGCGGCGATGTCGGTGCCAGCGCTCACCCGATCACCCCAAGATAAAGCCCGCTATTGGATGTGCCACCAAACAGCGCATCAATCGCAGGCGACACCGGCAATTGTGCGTTGTAGCCCTTTTCCATCGCGGCATTTTCCGAGACGGTCCATCGGATAGCGTCAACGCCGGTCAGTGTCTTTTGCTGCGCGGGCGTGAATGTCTTAGACCAAAACCCCGGTGTCGTCAGTTCGTACCCCGCCGCGATGTGCGTTGCCTCGATCACGTTATCGGCAGTACCAGACAGCCCCAGAGGCAGCACGTAGCGCGTTCGGATGTAGTCGCTGGCACGTTGCCGCGCAGCGGACGCATCGCCATCGCTGGCGTTCGTTGGGGACACATTGCCCCTTGCCAAAGCATACGCCCGCCACGCTTCATTCGTGCTGTAGATGGTCACTTGTTAGAGGCCTTCTTGGATTTAGTATCTGACGCCTGCGGTGTAGCAACTGTCATCTTCTTTGGCTCTTCCTGTTCGGACGTGCCGAAGCGCTGCCAGTGGCCCGGCGCGGGCGCAGACAACATCAACTCAGAACCCGGCATGATTGTCACCTTGTCAACTTGCAAGCCAAGCCCTGTCACCTTGAATTTGTGCTGCATCTCATGTCCTCCAATTGAAGGCTGGCCCAATCACTCAGGCCAGCCGATTACTCACGCGATATTGCGCGCGTACATGACACCCGACTTGCCGGTGAAGTCCGTGCGGATTTCCAGACCGACATTTGCCCACGTCATGTAGTTGTAGGCATCCATTGGGTTGGCGCGGAACAGCGGGACAGTCGAAACGGCCATGCCGATCAGCGGGCGGATGAACTGAGCGTTCAGCACAAGCCCGACGACTTCGTTACCAGACAGCGAGCGATCAACCTTGATATCGGCCACGCCTGCCAGTTCCTTCAGGACTGTCATAATGGTCTTGCCGGTGTCGCCTGCGGTAGTGCCGTAGAACCGCTGGAAGTTGGTTTCGATATCAGCCGAGATGTAGAACGTGATGTCCTGACCGACGTTGTTGTCCACACGCAACGTTTTGACAAGCTGGACCCAGCCCGCGCGGATATCATCTGGCGTGGCGGCCCCTGACGTGAAGTCGATGTTCAGGCCGGACGCATCCAAATCAACTGCAACGGTTTTGGTCGAGGTTTTGATGCCTGTCGCAGCGGTGCCGTTGTAGCTGATCACGTTGCCGTTTTCGTCCAGTGCGCCGCTGTAGATATGCGTGGCGATGCTGTCCAAAACGGTGCGGTTGGAGTTGGCCTGATCGTCAACAAGGCCGTCAAACGCTTCTGTGCGCTGGCCCTGCATTTCCATCCAGTCACGCCCAAAGCCATCCTGATGGACAACCTTGATTGTGCTGTCGTAGTCGTAACCGGCCTTGTCGATATCAACCGTGGTGCGGCCCGTCAGGCTGCGCTTGGCTGTACCGCTATCGGACACGCGACGATGGATGCTTTCGATCTTCCCGACTGCCAGAGACCGTGCCAGAGGCATCAAATCGCTGAGTAGCGTCAAGTTATTCGCGCGCATAAGTTCAACCTGTTGACGGTCAAACTCTTGCGCCACGTCGCGCGGCAGAACGGCAGCGTCATTGCCCATCATCTGCGCGTTGTGGCGGTTCACGGTCGAGCGGATGTTGCCCACCATAGAAGCCTGAGCGGCATGGTTGCGATGTGCACCCCACTCAGGATGTTGTTCATTATCGAAGTAGAACATGTGTCCTATCCTTTCGGGGTTATACCAGCTTATTCACGCCAGTTGGGTTATAGCGCGCACGGATGCGGGCAGTGACGCCTGCGCCAGTTGTGACCGCCTCTTCTGCGGTAAACAGAGGCTCGACATCACCAAGGCCAGTGTCGGCTTTGACTGTCCCGCCGCCGTTTGACACCAAAGATGCGCCCTTCGCGATTGTCTGCGAAGCCGCCAAGATGATGTTGTAGGAATAGCCGACCTGCGGGATGAAGGCGGGATGCGACTGCCCAGCCGTAAGAGCAGCCGTGACGGCCTTCTGACCCACAGTATCCATGTCGATCACGTGGACGTTGCCACCCACATCCGCCGCCGCAGCGGCCCACTCTCCAGCGTCGAGTGTGACAAGGTTGCCGCCGACCAATGTCTCACCCGCTTTGATTTTGGCCTCATTCATCAGCGGCTTTACCGCCTCGACAGGGCCGGCGAATACTACGTTTGCAGTGGTCATTGCTTTGCCCCCCAGCCGAGAGGCGACATATCGTCTTCCGCCTCAGAGTTCATCATGAAGCCGGACGCCAGCGGTGCCGCCTTCTTGTTCTGCGCCGTGTGCATGGTCAGCAGAGCATTGAGCGCCGTAGCGTCCATTTTCTCGGCCACATCCTTGCCCAGACCCTCGATCTTAGCTTCGACCACCTTATTGACCAATGCGGCGTGATCGGCCTCGGCTTTCGCCTTGGCGTTGGCTGTCATTTCGGCCTGCGCGTCGATCAGGGGCTTCATTGCCTCTGTCAGCGCGTTGGTCAGGTCTTCCTTGGTCACTGCGCTTTCCGTCAGGGCATTCACCCGCTTGGAAAGATCGTCAAACTGAGTTTTATCAGTCATGTCTGCATCCTTTCGATTGTTAGTTGCAGGTTCCTGCACCTCGGAGCCTAATGCTTCGAGAATTGCGGCTTTGATGCGCGTCAAAAGCGGGCGGTTTTCCTCCCGTTCCTCCTTGCGCTCTATCGCCCGAGCGATGCTATCCACCGCCCATTCGATCTCTTGATCCAGCTGATCATCCAAGCTGGAGTTAATGACTTTGACCTCTTCGGATTTGCCCGCCGAATTGACGAAGATCCCCACGCCTTGCTCAGGCGCGATGGCAGGCGTCTCATTCAGCAGAATAGCCACGTGGTCCCATTCGATGCCGCGCGCGATGCCCTCGTAAGGCTTGTCGGTCGCGGCCTCCAAATTGCACAGGAGGCCAGTTGAGGTGGCGATAGGCTGCTCGTTGGCAATTGCCTCAAGAACCTTGCGCCCGTTTTCGCTCTCCTTGGCGCGGGCCTCGTCGATCACGACATCCAGCGCGATACGGTCACCATCCCAGCGGGCGTTCTCATTCCATGCGAATATGCTAGTGCGCGCCATCGCCTCCGGGTCTTTCGCCGGGACGAATTGCCCGTTCAGGACAGGGTGCCCGTAAGGCGCTGGCGTCCGGTTAAGGCCCGCATAAGAGGTTTCAAGTTCATCCTTTGGGTAGAGGATGTTGTTCAGAACCGTGTCGGCCTTGGCGGCGTAGCTGGGCAGGATGATCGTTTCCCGGCCTTCCCGCTGCACACGCTTGATCTTGCCCGACACATTGTGCCGGACGTGGATTGCTGTCTGTGTCATGTGATTATTCCTCTAGGCCCATGTCATCGAATGCATCAGGCACTTCGCCATCGTATCCGGCTTCGATCCTGATTTCCTCGCCGGTAAACACGGGCTGGCTTTCGGTTGCGGTCTGCTTGGTGTTGATGTCGGCCATCTTATCGGCCCGATCCAGCTTGGCCTGCGGGGTGTCGTCGGTCAGGTCGTCCCATTCGATCACCCATCCGGCGGAGATCATGCCAAAACGCTCCATCTGTTGCAGCAATGCTCGGATAGATGGGATCGTCCATCGGTTGCGGCGAGACATAATGGCGTTATTCCACGCCTGTGCGTCCTGTGTGCTTGCGCGCTCACCGGTTTGCATTCCGACAAGCTCCTTAACCGGCATTGAACGGCCCGCCGCGTAAGAGGCGAGAGGGATGTCGAAGAACTCTTTCGGCTGCGGCAAGCTGATTGAGAAAGGCGCGACGTTCATGCCTTGGCTGATGTAGGATGTGTCGAATCCTGAGTTCAGCTTTTTAGCCTTCTCGTCTAGGATTTCCTGAAACGACTTGCTTGGATCAGACGCCTCTATCGCCTGCTTGAAAGCCTGAAAGTCGGTTGCCTTGTCGATCTGGATATTCAGACGGGCAGCGGCTGTTTTCCAGAACCCCTCACCACCGGCACCGCTAATCTTCTCCATATCCAGCAGGTTGTTGTAGCCGGACAGTAAAGCCGAAACGCAGTTGACTGTATCCCCGGTCGAAGACCATACAAACACCCGGTCAGGATGAACCACTACGCTGCGATTGGCCCCCTCACGTGTGATCGCCGATTCATTGAAGGTGAATGTCTTTGGCTTGCCGTATGTATCCGGGTCGGTTTCATCAAGGTGCCACTCAGACACCTTTAACTGCTCAGACCATGCAGGAATTATCTCGACCAGATCATCCAGCGACACAGAACCATCGATAGGCTCGGCAAAGCTCTTTCCATCTGCAATGCGGATCACAAGACCAGAATACCCGCCGACCTGCGCATATTCATCCAGATCAGCTAGCTTGTCCCAAAAGCCCAACCGGTCGAAAGCGTCGGAAAGTTCGGTGTCTTCTATATCATTGCGCAGAATCACCGGCAGGTTTTGGAATGTCTTTTCGGTCGTCTTTTTAACCGAAGCTTTTGCCAGATCGTTCCGCTCATACATCTTATGCAGTTGCCAGAACGTGACATTTTCAGGCCAGCCGAAGTCGGTGTAGTGGTCGTGTTTGGAACTAAGCCCCACCACACGGGACAGGAACTCTTTGATGCTGAATGCGGTCATTAAAGAAATACCTGTGCAGTTGGTATGGATGCTTGAGCGGGCCAGAACGCCATATTGATCGCATCCGCCAAGTTGGGCGACCGTGCGCCATCGGGCTGTTTATCCACCATGGTTTTCCCCGTCCCGCTGGTCTTGTGCTGCGGCTGCGTCAACTCCTCTTCGATCTGTCCGAGGTTCGGAAGGTCGCGAGGTAAGCTGATCAGCATTTCAGCATCGTATGGCTTGCCGTGTCTGGCCTTGTGCGCGTTTTCGAACCGCTTGCGCAGTGAGAACCATGCCTGAGCCTTCATATTTTGGTACTGATCTTTGTTCAGTGGCGATTGCGGGTTATCCGGCTCGATCCGCTTGTCCGGGTCCATCACCGCAGCGCCGCCTGCCCATGGGTGCATCTTCATGCCGTCGGGCTGGTCACCACGACGCCCCATAGACGCCCATTCGCCCGTGACGCCCTCACCTACCCCGATGCTGTCATAATAGACCTCAGAGACGCCCGCATTCTTTGCCGCGACCGCTGCCTTGTTCGTCGTGAGCGATGTATCCAGCCCGTTCCACGCTTCCACGCTCAGAAGGCCGATGCCCTTCCTGATCGCAAGCGCGTTTTCGTCGCCACCATCTTCGCCACCAGCAACGTCGAGCGCCGCATACTTCCGCCCGGTCACCTCAATGCCGAGATCATCAGCAAGCCCAATTGCTGACTGCACCCACGATGCCGGGATAACCACCTTGGAGCCGACGTTCTCATATTCGCCCAGCCAAATGTGGTCAAAACCATCGGGGTTGAGCAGCTTGTCGCTTTCCGCCACCCGCCGCAATGTCTCCGGCAGGAATGGGTTATCCGTGTAGTTCGCCTTAACCACGATTGCATCATCGCGCGGCCCGGATCGGCTGCGGAGTAACTTTTCCACCGGATCGCCGCGGCGCCGGGGGTTCCAACTGAAAACAACCCGCGACCCTTCGGCCCGGATCGTCGGCAGCAACAAGTCCATGCTGCGCTGCGAAAGAGACTGGGCCTCCTCGACCCATGCGATATTGAAGCCCTCAAGCGATTTCACGCTATCGGCTGTGTGATCCTGCATCCCTTGAAAGATGCAAATGCCTGACCCGCCAACGCGCCGGATTTCCGTCTTCAGCACCTCGAATAGATGCGAGACGCCAAACTCACGAATCTTCGCCTCGATCAGCTTTTTAGCTGACAGGGCTAGGCTCTTCTGGATTTCCCGAATGCAAACCACGCTGCAATCTGGGTCTGCGATCATCTCCTCAACCACATATCCCGCAAGCTCATGTGACTTGCCGCTACCCCGCCCGCCATAGACGCCGATGTATCGAACGATCAGCCCTGCCGCTGTCTCCGTTGCGTATATCGGGACCGCCCAGCGTGGCGTCGGGATATCAAGCGCCTGCATCGTCCTTGGGGTCGATCACGGTGCGGGTGATCGTCTGCGGCGTCATGGTGCCGTCGCTCGATTGATGGTCCTGCTTATCCGCCAAGCCCAACTCACGCGATACAATGTTGCCATTCAACAGATCAGCAGCGGCGCCCTCGAACTTCTGCGCGAAGATAATCGCCTCTACTCGCGATATGATGTCCGATAAATCGGGGCGCGATGTCCGCCACTCATCCCAAGTCGATCGGGACACATCGATGAACAGGCACATTGCGCCAACGGTCATGGCCCGCATCTTTGCGACCGGCTCGTGGGTTGCCTGACCTTGGAACGTGACCAGCTTATCCTCGAACAGTGGATTCTCAGTGACCCACTCGAAATACTGAGCGCAGGCATCCCACAAATCATCAGGGTTGCCGAACTTAGGCTTAACCCCGTGTGTACTGCGGGCCTCCCAGAACCGATTGCCCGGCAAGAAGCGCCCGGCTTCATCCCGGTCGGTCATATCGTGTCGCCTCAGTTGTTGGAGGTTGTGGGCTTCCCGCCCTGCGTATCGCCGCCGCGTTGCGCCTATGTGCGCTGAGATTTGCTGGGAAAGGCGGGATTTGCACCCACGCAGACTGACGATGCTTTGTCGCCAGCTTTGCAACCTTTATTCCTGATAAGCTGTCAGGCGGTCGCTATATCGACGGCACAAGCCGCCCGCTCTACTGCTGAGCTACTTCCCCATAGATGGTGGCAGGAGGCGGAATTGAACCGCCGAAGTCCGGCTTATGAGGCCGGATGGGATACCAATTCACCCTGCGTAAAAGATGACCCGCGCATGTCCGAGGCCGTAGCCAAGTGCAGAGGCGCGTGTCGTATGTTGGGGTATCCGGCTCATGGCTTGGGATAGCGGCCTTGCGTTCGCCCCGTTGCTGCCTTTGCCCAAGCGGTTCATAGCAGCGAGTGTGTTGAGACGCGCCCCGGTAAGCTTATGCTACTGACGTTTGCCGGGTTATCATGCTGCCACATGGGGTAATGCCAGACGCGCTCTGGAGACGCCACTAACTTGCAAGTTTCAGTCGAGCTTCCCGACCTAGTGACGCCACCAGAAAGCGGCTTAGAAAACGCGGGGCGATGATTAAAGACCTTCGCTCTTACTATCGGGACGGTCAGGCGAGTCCGCGTCGGAATCACAAAAGGCAACTACGTTAAACGCAATCGCCTTTCGATTATCTTCTTGTAAGGACGAAATTGCCCCTAGTCAACCCCTCGCCTTCATTAATGCCATCAAGCCCTCACGCACTAAATGCGGTGGTGCTGCCTCATCCAAGACACAAGCCCGCTTGATTGCCCATCGTACGCCCGCGCTGCAATGCGTTAGCACCCGCTGATCGGCAAAGTGCTCATCTTTCGCCGCCTGTGCAGCCCGCAGCCTTTCCGGGCGCGATCCGCCTCGCACCTCGCCATATGCTGGCCCTTGTGGCGTGGGCCGTGGCATCCCGTTTAGCGCCGCATAGGTCATGTATCGCTGGCAGTAGTCATCGCCCGCCGCCTGCATCTCTGCGGTGATGTGTCTATCGTCCGCCATGCAGCCCAGCACGGAGCCGCGTTTTCCGAGCCGCACAGCCTCATCCTTGCCTACGGGGCGCATTGCCATGTCAATCGGCATAGGGCCTCTGAGCGCCCGCCTCCGCGCCTGTAGCACTACCTGCTGGGGGCTTTCCTCGAACGGAACGGCCTTAGCCCTGCTGATGCGGCCATTTTCAGTACGCGCCACGCCCTGCTTGCGCTTGCGCCCAACTTTCTTCGCTTTTGCGTCACCCTTGCCCATGTGTCTGTCCCATGATAAGAAAAATGCAGTCCTTGAAGCCCCTGCCCGGTTTGCCGGGTGGGGGTTTTTCTTTACCCACCTGCCTTCTTGAGAACGCGCGGCCCTACCGCCTTCTTGATCCGGTCTAGGTCCACCCGAAGCGTTGAAACCTCCGCCAGCTTCTTCTCAGCCTTGTCGGCCAAACCGGACGCGGACTGCGCAACGGCTTTCACATCGCGCTCCATCTCGGCCAGCTTGACGATCAGCGCCTCAATGTCGTCGTTGCCGCCATCAGGTCCGAAGAATTCCTCGCGGATGTTGGCAACCCACCCCGGCATCACCTTGAGCGTGCTGGCCACGGTGTCGTCAGTGTCGCCCCCGGTGTAGCGCTCCGCGTCAACGTCATAAACCGCTTCTAGCATGTCCATGATTTCGCGTTTTTCGGCCCGTGTGGGTTCGCGCGGCGCTTCCGCCTTTTTCTCTACCGCCTTCATCGGCACCACCTTTCGCTTTGCTTCGCATGTGGGGCAACGCAGCTTGCCCTTGATGTCAGACCACCCGTGCGCGGTGATCTTCTTTTTGACCTGCCCTTCATTCGGGAACCATTCCCCGCCCGGCTGTCGGGTGTAGTCGCATGTGATTGGCTCGGACTTGCCGCAATCGTCGCAACTTACCTTTGCCCGCTGGACGCCCTTGCCCCTGATTGGCTCAATCATTTCCAAACCACCTTTCTGCCTGCCCCTTGGGGTCTTCCAGTTCGGCCACCCGCGCTTGGAGCCAAACAACCATTCCTTGAAGCGGGGCATTGCGGCCCCGTTCCTTTGCCAGCTTCCGCGTCAACGCTGCCTTCTCGACCCATAGCCGCTTGATCGTCTTTGCCTGCTGCGCGTTGTGGGCTTTCAGTTCGTCGGGGGTCATTTGCGCTTTCCCTTCGGCCTTAGATCAAACCCGACGCGGTTGCGGGTGACGTACTGCACCGGCTCGCCATCCGGCCCCAGCACTGACGAAACCTGCCCCTGATCCATGTGAACCGTGGGGTTAGGCGTCCAGCCCTCCTCATGGCAGTCGCAGTCATCGCCGCGCCGCCTCATAGCGCTTCGGCCTTTGCCGCCGCTATCCGGTCCTTGCAGGAGACGTGGGGTTCGCGGGGGATAGACCAGACGAACGTATCGCCCCGCTTGCGCTTCGTTGCTTTCCCCGTCCGCGTAATCGTACCCCGCAGTACGTTGTTCACCTGATTGAACGTGAGGCCGGGGTGCTTTTCCTGAACCGCTTCGATGATTTCGCTGGCCGTCATTTCGCCATGGATTTCGGCCAAGATTGCCTGCGTAATCCCCCCGCGCTCTAGGCTGACGACTACGCGGCCATCCTCCTTGCCTTTCAGCAGATGCCGATCCACCTTGCCCGCGTTGTAGCAGTTGCTGAGAAAGTCAGCGTCCATCCCGGCGAGGTCGCACACCGTGCGGAAGTCCTGCCCGCAACGGCTGATCCACTTGTGGGTTTCCTCCTGCTCGCGCTTCTCTGCTTTCTGCGGCCCGTCATAGGTGGCGTCGAGAAAGGCGCGGTGAATGACGGCCTGCATTAGTTCTCGGCAACCTTGCGCGTCGGTGTTGGCGTGTACCTGTTCGTCAGATGCGATTAGTCCGAGGTGGCTCATTGGATGCGCTCCCCTGCTGGTGGGTTGGGTGTTGGCCGCACGGGGCCGTTGTTTTCGCCGTAGTGCGAATATTCGTCAAAGCGATCCGAGGCGTCTTTAGCGGCCGCATAAGCTTCTACGGCCTCTTCCTTCGTGTCGAAGTAACCAAGATGTTTTCTTTTGCCGAACCGCCGTATCGAGGAGGCCCACTTGCCAGTTCTCTTGAAGAACTGTGCGCAATCCTCACCCCTGTTGTGCTGGTTCATGCCCTTAGGGATGCATCGCAGGTTCTCTAGCCGGTTATCTGAGGGGTCGCGATTAATGTGATCAACCACGTACCCAATAGGAATTTTGCCAAAGTACATCTGCCAAATAACCCGGTGAACCCGCTCGCGATGCCCGTCAAAAAAGACCTCGGAATACCCGTCAGCACGCTTGCTGCCCGCTACCTGTCCGACGCGTCGGTTCTTCCCCATTGTCGCCCACAACAGCTCACCGTTCCGGTAAACAAAGTGATCCCAGTAATTGGGGAGTTCTCCCGGCTCAAACTTGGGTTGGCCGTATTCGTCAAAACCTCGGTTGCTCATTTCTTCGCTCCAATTTTCTGATAGCGGGCCAAGCGCGCCGCCTTTTCTGGGTCATGCTGAGAATTGCTTTGGGGGGCTTCGTCGGCCCATTGCTCGCCATTGAGCCATGTGGCCGGGTGCGCGGTGTACTTTTCATCCTGCCCCACCCGCGTTGCCGCATAGCGCCTCATCCCGTCGATGATTTCGGGGGCTTTCGCCTTCTTCAAAGCGGCCTTGAAAGCGATACGGGCTTTGCCCTTCGCAACCTTCCTTGGAACCACTTCCCAGAACGTGTCAAAATCACTGAGAAAGGGTTCTTTTAGGTTCTTTACAGGTTCTTCCTTATATAGGGGGTCCCGCTGCTGGGACTTAACCTCATCAGGATTGGGACTTAACCCTTCGTCAAATGGGACTTTACCCCCGTCCCGACCGTGGGACTTTACCCCCGTCCCAATTTGGGACTTTACCCCCATGTGAAGGTCATATTGGCTGGACGATCTGCCCCCATTTTCGGAGCCTCTTTTCACCCGTGTCAGGTGGCCTTTTTCTTCCAGTGTGGCGAGGTGGCGCATGACGGTTGAGCGCCCCATTTCGCAATCCTCGACCAGCAAGGAGATACGTGGGTCACAACGCCCGGTGTCTTTATTGTGCCGCTCTGCAAGCTGGATAAGGACGATCTTTTCAGCAGGGGCTAACCCCTTAACATTCGCCGCCCATACAAGTGCTGCCCCGCTCATTCTTACTGCTCCCAGACCAAGTTTAGGGCCGGGTTGAACATCACGTGAGCCGTGGCAATCTCGCCTTGTCGCTGCTTGGCAACAATGATTTCCAGCTTGTTATGCGCGGCGCGACAAGCGTCATGCCATGCGGCCCGAACTTCCATGTCGTCATGGGGCGGTTCTTCGCGCTGGAGGTAATATTCATCCCGGTAGCAGAACATCACGCCATCAGCGTCTTGTTCTAGCTGACCGCTCTCGCGCAGATCGCTCATCATGGGTCGCTTATCTTCGCGCTGCTCTAGGGCGCGGGAAAGCTGCGACAGAGCCACAACAGGCACGTTGAGGTCCATAGCCATACCCTTGAGGGCCAAGCTGATCTCTGTGACCTGCTCGTAGCGCGTCTTGGCCTTGCTGCGGAGTAGCTGCGCATAGTCCACCAGCACCAACGGCGTCTTGCCATTCTTTGCGTGGCGCAGGGCTTGCTTCACCCCAACCTGCAATAGGTCGGTGTCCTGATACTGGCGCGGTAGGAACGTGATCGGCAGGTTAGCGACAGCCCGCGCAGCTTCGCGGATACCCTCGCCCTGCTGGTCGCTGTATTCGCCCCGGCGCATATCTGAATAGCTGGTCGGGTTGCGAAGCCGTGCGGTTTCCTCAGACAGCGCGCGCATAGCCATTGCCGAAGGCGTCATTTCAAGGCTGGCGATAATGACCGGATGCCCTGCCCGCGCAGCGTTGAGCCCCATCGACAAGGCTACACCCGTTTTGCCCATAGAAGGACGCCCGCCAAGCAGCCACATTTCGCCGCCACCGAAGCCTGACACGATCTGGTCAAGTGAACGGATGCCGCTCGGCACTGAATTGATAAACTCGCCCATGTAGGCCGCGTGAGACTGCTCAACAGCCTCAGTGACAGCCTTGAGCATAGACACGGGCTTAACCGCGCTTTCAGACTGCGCCAGCGCCCCGAAAGCGGCCTCCATCTGCGCCGCTACATCAGACGCCAACAGTTCGCCGTTAGACAAACCCTCGCGGCCCTTCTCGATGATTGCGATTAGGTCACGCTTAGCCTTTGCCTCCGCAATGACCTTGGCATAATCCGCAGCCCACTTGGCAGAGACAGACGCCCCGGCAAGCCGTGCCAGATAAGCCTTGCCGCCCAACTCTGACAGGCGGTCGCTCAGGTCGTCGGAGATAGCCGCACCGACCGTAACAGGCGTGATAGGCTTGCTGTTCTTTTCCAGCCGCAAACACGCTTGGAAGATTTCGGCATGTACCGGGTCATAGAAGATATCCGCGCCACCAACTGCGGTGACTGCCTCAGTGCCGAAGCCCAGCAGGATAGCGCCAAGCAATTGCTGCTCGGCCTCTACGCTGTGTGGCAGTTCGGGCTTGATGCTTACAATCTGGTTCATTTGCCACCTACCTTTTCAGCTAGCTTGCGGGCCAGTTCACCAATCGACTTCCAGTTGTCATTTTCATTGTCCATGAGAACACCTTAGCAAAACGTAAGTCGTTGGAAAAAATGTATCTTTTTGTTGATAACTCGGCTCACTGCGCACCCCCGAGGGGGAACGTGGTCAGGGGCGTGACCTCAACAATGGTCTGCGCTTCACTGCCCCACATCTTACGGCTTTCGGTCATACAGACTTGGCTATCGTCGTTGAATGCGATACGATCAAGCCCGTCGAGAATGGCTTTTTCGATGTTGTCCAAGTCGGGCTTCTGGGTATGCGGCCCCCACAATGCGGCCTCGCGGCGCTTCTTGCTCCACGACTTCGCAGGCTCAAAGATGGCGGTGATTTTCAGACGCACCGGACCATCCAAGAGCGGGCATTTCTCAGCCATTGCGTACTCGCCCACAACGCGCTCAAACGAGACTGTTTGCGCGGGCGTGTATGTCCGGCCCTTGGCGAACCGTGGGCGTTGCTTGGCGAAAGGCTTGCCGGGGATAACGAACCTCATGCCTGCGCCTCCATCGAATAGCTTGCGACCCGCGCCCCGGTGTCGGTTTCGACGCGGGCGGTGTGGATCTTGTGGCCAGCCTGTTTCAGTTCGTGAATGCGAGCGCCGAGGCGAAAGCACGAGAACTCCCGCAGCGCGTCCATCGGCGTGATGTGACGGCCTGCCTTGAGGGCGGAGAGGATTTGGTCGGTCTGGGTCATGCGGCAGTTCTCCCGTAAAACTCGGTCGCGCCCTGCCCTCTCTGATCGAACAGATACCAAGCGCAGTTGTCTTTCCCGGTCATTTTGCTGTCAGGAATCCACTTCACGCGCCCTACGCTCACGACTTTGCGAAGCCATGGCATGTAGGGGGCGGATTGCTTGGTGTGCATCCAATCGGCATCGAACAGCAGCCACGTGGGCCGCATTGCTGAGAAATGCTCAATCATCGGGTGCAGGATTTTGCGATCCCATGGCGGGTTTGTGATGATATATTCTTCCATCACCCCAGAGGTGTCTTGCAGGGCGTCCCGCGCCTCAATATCCGCATGTCTCGGCTCAATGTCGGACGCGAAAAGGCACATTGCCCGCGCCGCAAGGGACCGGATTAAGGCACCATCGCCTGCGCACGGCTCCCAATATGTACAGTCCTGCGGCAGGTGTGGAAGAAGCGGTGCTACAGCCTCTGGCGGGGTCGGATAATAATCACGCGGGATGCGGTCGAAGTTGCTACGCTTACCCATGGTCCATCCCCCAAAGACCCCCGGTGACGGCAGGAAACGCCACCGGGGTAGTTGTCCCGCCGCCATGACAACGGCAGGCACAGGGAGGAACTGACGCAGTAACGTACCGCTGCGCCTCGGATGCTGGGGAGGTCATTGGTCGTCACCGAGGAACAGCCAATCAAGCGAAACGCCCATAACCTTGTGGAGTGTCAAAGCCCCATCCAAGGAAAGACGCTGCGCCCCGCACTCCCATAGGGAATACCGCGAGCGCTTAACGCCGATCAGGCTGGCAAACTCAGATTGCGTCAGCCCTTCCGCTGCCCGCAACTCGACAAGGCGCATACCAATAGCCCCGTAGGATAATGGGTCTTTGATTGCCGACATGCGGTTATGCGCCGGACGCTCTTGAAGAATGGCCCTTGTCTCAGCGGCCCGCGCCTCAACGCGGCTGTTGAACCATTGCGTCTCAGAGCGGGCGACCAGCTTATGCCAATCTGCGCCTTTGGCGTGGTCTTTGTCGCGGGTAGATAGGTCGTCGGTGATGCCAATGTACAGGCAAACACCCGCCTCATCGTAGTGGCGGTATAGAGCGGTACGTGTGGTCATTGCGCAACGCCCTCTTGCGGTTTGGGGGTTGCGTTCACATTTTGTGAAGCATGAGGGAGTTTATGACCGAACAATTCAGGGGGGCATTCGACGCCCTCACGATCCGCAAGCATCTCGCAAACGGTAAACCATGAGGCAGGGAATTTTCCGCGCACAACCGCGTTACTCACAGCAGTCAGCCCTACGTCGAGGGCGTCCGCCATTTTCTTGCGGCCAATTGCGTCTGCAAACTGGGGGGCATTGATCATGACCACCTTATATCCACAAATGGTGGACGCAATCAACCCCACAATTGGTGAATTGCCAAATTCCCCTTTCGGCCTCAGTTACCACTCTATGGTTAATGATTTGCCGGAATATGCTGAGATAGGGGAACGCCTACGGGCGATCCGCGTAGGATTCTCTGAAATGTCTCAAAAGGCATGGGCGCAGAAAAATGGTTTCAGCGTCACCCAGTATAACAACTGGGAGAAAGGCACCCGGCGCATACCAATAGATGCAGCCGAGCGCTTAAGCGATACCTACGGGCTAACGCTCGATGCAATATATCGAGGCAGGCTCGACGGGTTGTCGGAGAAGGCGCGGAACGTTTTCTGATCCGCCCTACCTATGTGCTTAACAACATCATCCAGCGTTAAGCCTGTCAGATCGGCAATCTCAATCATTCTATCCAAACGCTGATCAACTATACTTGCCATACGGCACCCCCTTTGGAACATTTTAGGAACATAGCCACTGCCCGCAATTTGCGGAAGTGCTTTTTGCTGTCTTTGCTCTAATCGGCTGGCAGCAAACCCCGATTTCCCGACTTTTCCGGCGGAAAAATCCACAATAAAAACAACTGCTAGGCGGTAATTTTCCACTAAATGTGAATTCTTGCTTGCACTGTCCACCATTTGTGGATACCTTCTTTCCTACAGGGCACAACGGCCAGCCACAAGGCAATGGAGAGAACGCAATGCAACACTACACCTTTGACACCAACGACCCCGCCGCTTTCTGCGCCATTACGGAAGCAGGCTTGCGGGCCTTTGACCGCTACCACCGCAATCTCGAAGCGCGGACCGTCACGCTATCCCCAGCAGACTGGCACCGCGTAGACGACGACACCCCGAAAGGTGGTGCGCAGGAGGCGGCGCAATGAGCCAGCGAGAGAATGAACTCAGGGAAATCATCAGCGACCTTATCCAAGGCGCTCGGCGTGATCGGTCCATACTTTCCAGCAAGGCGGGGCCGCTTCACATCATCGAAACCCGCGTAACAAAGGGGCAGGTTCTTCGCGCAATCCACGCAACGTCTCAGGAGGCAATGCAATGGCAGCCGATTGAAACCGCCCCAAAGGATCAGCTCATAGATATTTGGCTGGCTGATGGGTTGCGCTGGTGCGATTGCTACTACGACCGCATCTGCGACGAGTGGAGAACAAGCAGGCCAAGCTGCAAGCTGGTCACGATCAAAGCTCGCTTTGTGACCCATTGGATGTTTCCGCCCGCAGCCCCCGTAGACGACGACACCCCGCAATGTGGTGCGCAGGAGGCGGCGCGATGAACTGGCAAGGCATGGATAGCGCCCCCAAGGACGGCACCGCATTTCAGGCGGAAATCCCCGGACACGGCTCTGACAACGTAATCGCATGGGTTGATGGGCTGCTGAATGAAAGGGGCGACGATTGCGGCGGCTGGCACTTCGTATCTGAGCAAGAGCCGCCCGAGTGCTGGACTGACGGCGTTTGCTGGGAGGCGAATGAAGATGGCAACCCATCGGTCCCGCCTATTCGCTGGAAGCACCTCCCCGTAGACGACGAGCAGACGCCCCCTAGCGCGGCGCAGGCGGTGGCGTCGTGAGTTACGTCGAAGTCCTGTCAGAAGGATGCCCGAAAGCGCGTAAGCACCACCAATGCTTCCACTGCTATCGCAGCATCGCGCCGGGGACCAAGCACCGCAAGTCAACGCTGAAATATGATGGCGTCTATACGCTGAGAATGCACCTCGACTGTGACGCCCTCTGGGATCGCTACATGAAGGATAACGGGCTTTCGCATTGGCGGGACTTTCCAGACGGCTCGCCGCCTCTTGCGGATGAGTTCGTGGATAGCGGCGAGTTTCGTCACCTGTGCAACGCCTATCGCGGTTTCTTCCCGCATGTCGTCGCACGGTTGGAGTTCAGCAGCAAACGCGAGGCCACCCAATGACCCCCCGCTGGACCGCCCAAGGAGACGGCGTTTGGACCGCAGGCGGATACCGCGCCGAGACTGACACGCCCTTTGGCGGCGCATGGACGCTCACCGGACCCGGCAACCTTCACCACACCGGGACCGCGCAGGAATGCCGCGAATGGGCGGCGCAACACGCACAGGAGTCGACGACATGAATAATCACGATCTCAAGCCATGTCCGTTCTGCGGTGGAGACGCCGTGACCAATGAGGGCGGCAGCAGCACATATGGCCGCTTTTGGTGGACTGTTGGCTGCGTCGATTGCGACATTTTCATGTCAGACCCCGAAGTATGGGACCCGCACCGCCCCGGAATGCTCGACCCTGCATATCCCCCTCAGTTCTGCTTCGACCAATGGAACACCCGCGCACAGGAGGCAACAGCATGACCCTTCATCAGCCTATCCCACAAGTGCCGCTATCACAGCCCGCCGACTGCATCTGCGAAGAATGTATGCGCCACGACCTGCGCCGCGATGAAATGTCACCGAACAAGCGCTTCGGCTACCCGATCTGCTGCGACTGCGCCGACATGATCCTGAGCGGCTACGTGGTCTGCAATGAATGCCGTGGCAAGCCCGCTGGCATCCGCCGCTATCACAGCGTCAGGGCCGAGACATACACCGACTGGTGCCAACGCTGTGACGGACGCCGCAAGGTCTTCGTGGGCGTTCCCCAGCACCTTGTTGAGCAGGTACCAGGGGAGACGCTGCAATGAGCATGATTGACGCAATTCGCACGGACGCGGGTCTCGGCACTCAGGATCAGTGGCAAGTTTCCGGTGTCCGGTCCAGCTTCAAGGGGAAAGGCCACCAGATTGACGCCCCTTCATTGGCCGGTGTTGCATGGATCGGATACGAAGCCGACCAGCACAATGCCTGCATGGCAGACGCCCGCCGCATCGCCCGCGTCCCATCAATGGAAGCCGCGCTGCTTGCTGCGGAGGAACTGGCAGACGCCGTGGATGAATGGGGCGCAAAGGGCCGCACAGAAGCGACAGCCGCCGCGCTTAACACCGCTCTAGGCAACTACCGCGCAGCAACGGAGGGCAAGGCATGATCCGCCGCATCCTCGCCCGCTTTCTTAAGCCCGCGCCCGTTGAGGACTTCCGCGACGTGCTGGCCCGCCGAGCCGCAGCCCGTGAAGCCGAGCGCGAAAGCCTGCTCTGCGACTTCAACGACGACATTCCAGCGCGGTATCGCCAAGCACAGGGAGACGACCAATGATCACGCAATCCCACCCCGCCCCCGAGGTCCAGCGCCAGCAGACAGAGCCGCGCAAGATGCTGACCGTGCCGATGTTCGTGTGCGGTCTGGCGCTATCCGTAGCGGGCCTGATCGGTGGTCACATCGCATCCAAAGGCATCGCGAATGCTGCGCATTTCAACGCGAACACGCCCTTCACCATGAGAGGATTTTGACATGAACGCCGTAACCAAGACAGAACCGCAAGAGCATTTCCTGCCCGCCGATCCCATGGTCAATATGATTGAGCGGATCGCCATGGACCCCAGCAGCGACTTGGACAAGCTGGAACGTATGCTTGCAATGAAAGAGCGCATCGACGGGCAGAATGCTATGCGCCAGTTTGCCGACGCTCTTTCCCAAGCCCGCGCTGAAATCCCGCCAATCGTCAAGGATTCAACGGTGGACTTCACGTCCAGCAAAGGCCGGACGCACTACAAGCACGAGACACTGGCAGGCATCGCCAAGATTATTGACCCGATCCTGTCCAAGAATGGTCTTTCCTACCGCTTCCGCACCGATCAGGGGCAAGGCGGGGTAAAGGTGACTTGCATCATTCAGCACCGCGCAGGCCACGTCGAGGAAACTACCCTGATGGGCGGGGCCGACCAGTCTGGCAACAAGAACGGGTTTCAGGCAATCGGCAGCGCCGTAACGTACCTGCAGCGCTACACGCTCAAAGCCGCGCTAGGGCTTTCCGCAGAGGTAGACGACGACGCGCAGAGCGCAGCGGATAACGCGCCCGCGCCACGTCAATCTAAGCCTGCACAGCCCGCTGCGCCTAACCCAGAAGCGGTGGCCGATCAGATGATTGCCGCAATCAAAGGCGCAGATAGCGAAGACCGCCTGAAAGGCATCTGGACCAGCGACAAGTTCAAAGCTGACTTGGCATGGCTGCGCAAGGAAAGCCCAGAGAAGGCCGCTCACGTCGAGGCAGCAAAGGACTTCCGCAAGCAGAGCCTCGCACAGACGAACCACGACTTGGACGATGAAATTCCAGAATTTGAAGGGAGCCTGACGTGAACGACATGAACCCACGCGCGGTAGTTGGGGGGAACAACCCCCCCGACCCCATTGACGAAATCAACGCATCTTTCGAGGCTGATCGCGAGGAAGCCGCCAACTGGACCGATGGCGCACCCGTTGAGAATGAAGCGCAGATGAAGGCGGTAGACGCCCTGCGTAAGTCCATGCGGGAATGGCGTTTATCGCTTGAGAAGGGCCAGAAGGCCGCGACCGCCCCGCTCCGCGCCGTGTATCAGGCCGAGTTGGACCGTTGGAAGCCGACCATTGAGGACGCCAAGCGCATCGAAGGGTGCCTTGTCTCAACTGTCGATGCCTTCAAGCGCAAGCTGAAAGCCGAGAAGGAAGCCGCCGAGCGGGCAGCATGGGAGGCCGCAAACAAGGCCCGCCGCGAAGCCGAGGAAAAGGCCCGCGCCGCTGACGCATCCAACCTTGAGGCGCAGCGTGAAGCACAGGCGGCAAAGGAAGCCGCGATGGAAGCCGAGAAGGCCGCGCAAGCTGCGAAGAAAGATCAGGTCAAAGGGCTGCGCACCGTCACCCGCTACACCATCGACAGCCACAAGACCGCGCTGGCCGACATTTACAAAACCGACCCGGAATCAATCGTTGCCTTTGTCGATGAATACGTCCGGCGGAACCACAAGACCCGCGCCATTGCAGGCGTGACCGTAACCCAAGAACAGGAAGCCTACTAATGCTCAACCAATGCTCCTTCATCGGCCACTTGGGCCGCGATCCTGAAACTAGGACGTTTCAAAACGGTGGGAAAGTCTGCAACCTACGCTTGGCCGTTTCTGAGAAATGGCGCGACAAGGAAAGCGGGGAGCGCAAGGAATCCACAGAGTGGGTATCCGTGGCGGTGTTCAATGACGGGCTGGTCCGCGTCTGCGAACAATACCTCAAGAAAGGCTCCAAGGTATTTGTCCAAGGCAAACTGAAAACCCGCAAGTACCAAGCGCAGGACGGCTCCGACCGCTACAGCACCGAGGTTGTGCTGCAAGGCTTCGGCGGCACCCTGACGATGCTGGACGGGCCGAGCGGTGGAGGTCAATCGCAGGGCTATGACAGCGGCAGCACGGGCAACTATGACGCGCCCGCTGGCGGTGGGTATGACGACCTCAACGACGATTTACCCTTCTAGGTGCCGGAATGATGAGAGCAGCCCTCACAGCACAGGACGCGGGCCGCTTGGCGGAATGGGTAGAAGGCTTGCCCATTCCGTTCACCCTGACCATGCGCGAAGGCAAGGTGCGGTCACTGAACCAGAACGCCCTCCTGCATAAGTGGTTTGGCGAGATTGCCAAGCAGACCCACAGCACCGCCGATCAGGTGAAGCGTGAGTGCAAATTCTATCAGGGTTGCCCGATCCTAATGGCCGAAGACCCGCAGTTTGTCGCGTTTCTAAGCCACCTGAAAAGCCTAACCGTAGAGCAGAAGATAGCCGCGATGGATTATATCTCAGTCACTTCGGTGATGAACACGAAACAGCTTAGCGCGATGTGTGACGCGATAGAGGCCAAGTATCTGCCGCAGGGCATCCGCCTTACACAGCCGGAGGATAAGCAGTGAGAAACCTAGTCCTAGACCCCGACTTCCTTAGACTTGCCCTCAAGGCTCAAGACAACCTGCGGAAAGCCCACAGGATGGACGACGCCAACGGCCTTGAGGCGCAATTCTGCGTTCACGACATGCTTGATATGCTTGGGGCAGAGATTGACCGGACGAAGGGCAGCGCCCCATGAACAAGCCCCTCCGCCGCACCCCCATGCGCCGCAAGTCGAAGAAGCGGGCCGCGCGTGAGGCATCGCCAGAGGGCCGCGAAGATGCGGAGTATCTGGCGGCAGTGCGGAATCTCCCATGCGTAATTTGCCAAGCATTCGGCATGACCCAGAACAGCCCGACAGAGGCGCACCACGTCAAAAGCGGTAGGTTCTCAGCGCATAAAACGCCCGACAAAATGGCAATCAGTCTCTGCCATTCTCACCACAACAAGCTGCGCCCCTATCCCGGTGATGAGGACAAGATCGGCTACCACAACGCGCAGGCCACATGGGAAAGGCTGTACGGCGAAGATCACGAATACAGCGCGGCAACTCAGGACGCGATTGAAAGGATGGAACTATGACCGTGGATATTTCAAGCGAGGCGTTTGATTGGAAGGCTGCATGGTACGCACTGGACGAAGAACACCGCGCCCAAGCCGAGCGTATCAAGGAGTTGGAGGCGCAGAACGCCGCAGGGCTGCGCCGGGAGAAGGACGCAAACGAAAGGGCGATGCAGCACCTCCGGCGGGCCGAAAAGGCTGAGATCGCCTCTAAGAACCATGCCGCATTTTCAAATGAATGGAGGGTTAAGTTCGAGACAGCCCGCAATGACGCGCTGCGGGAGGCACTGTCTCACAAGTGGCTGTGCTTCCATAAATGCGACGAGGAAATCGAAGTGGTCAACGCGGAAGATATTATCTCCCTTATCGAAGGAGCCACCAATGACTGAGCAAGTAGATCGCGATAAAGTGGCACGGCTGATAATGCTGGATCACTTGCAGCTTCTAAGCGACTTCGACGTTGACGGGGACATTTATCGCAAAGACCCAGAATGTGCCGCGTCTGTATATTCTACGGCTGATGCGATTATCGCCGCCCTTACCGTGACACCGCAGGAGGCGGCGGAGGTGCGAAAAGCAGTGGGCCATCAAGCTACCGAAGTGAACCGCGCGTTTATAATCGCCGCCAACGCAAGGCCAGCGGGCGCACCACGGGCAATCCATGAGGTAGAATTGATCTTGGAGAAGGCCGTGAAAGCCCTACGCGCTATCTCGGAGGACAGCCAGTGAGCAACGCACTAGATCGAGAAGAAATCATAGCCCGTGGCCGCGTTCTAGAAGATGCCAAGAAACGGGCAGCACTAGACGACCTGATTGCGAAGGTGGAAGCGGGGGAAGCAAAGCCCGCTGACTTCCGGTGCCTAGAAGTGCCAATGCAGGACATGCGCTATACCGAAATGCCGCATAGCGCCCGCATGGCTTACAAGGGTTCATTTGACGCCGCTCTTGCGCTGCTAGAGGCGGCCCGCCCCGGCTGGACAATCAGGCTCACGGCCACAGTCGGCGGGAGCAAGAGGTGGCCCTACGTCCATATCTTCAAGATGCGGGAGACTGAGGACGATCCAGCAATGGGGGCGAACTCGTCGGGGTATGAAGGATTTTGCCCAGCTAGGGCCGCGCTCTTAGCAATCCTACGGGCAATGAACGAGGGGAAGGACGCATGAGCCAGCCGAAGCCATACAGACCGGACACACTTGCCAGCCGTTGGGAGATTAGTGCTACAACGGTCCGCAACATGTGCGATGACGGTCGCCTACCACATTTCAAGATTGGCAAGCTGTATCGCATCCCCGCGGCGGCTGTAGAGGAATACGAAGAATGTCAGACATCACCATCGGCAGACTCCGCGGCGGATACTGCGTTTCATGGCATGAAGGCGGCAAGCGCAGGCGCTATCAACTTAAAGCACGCACGCGAAAGGAAGCCGAGGCAGAAGCACGGGATCGATACCTAAAGGAGACTGTCAGCCGCGGCGGGCATACCGTTGCCGACCTCTGGCGCATGTATGTCGATTACTTGGGAGATAAACCAACCGCGGCAACTATGGGCTGGACAGGCAAGGCGGTGCTGGCGCATTTCGGCGCACTCAGGCCGGACCAGATCACACTTGCCGACAGCCGCGGCTATATCGCAGCAAGAACCGCGGCGGGACGCAAGCTGGGGAGCATCCATACCGAACTCGGCCACCTGCGAAGCTGCCTAAATTGGGCTGTGAAAAAAGCCGCGGCGATTGACCGGGTGCCGCCTATTGAAATGCCCTCTAAGCCTGATAGCGATGTGCGCCCGCTTTCGCAGAACCAAATTCACAGGATCGTTGACAACTGTGCGGCTCCGCATGTGCGGCTGGCGGTTATCCTGCTACTGACGACCGGGGGGCGGGTTTCCGCGGTACTGGACCGGACATGGGATAAGATCGACTTTGACCGCGGGGTTATCGATCTTCGCCTAACCGATGGCGTGACGCGCAAGGGCCGCGCCGTGCTGCCTATGAACTCCCTAGCCCGCACCGCTCTAAAACAGGCTTATGACGCCCGACAGACAGAATGGGTGGTTGAGTACAATGGCGGGCCGATCAAGTCGATTAGGACAGGCTATGCCGCGGCTCTGCGCCGTGCTGGCCTGTCAGGTATCCGCATTCACCAGATACGCCACACCGTTGCCGTGCAGATGCTTGCCGCGGGCCAGCCGATTGAGCGCGTGAGCCAATATCTCGGCCATAGCAATATCCAGATCACGCAAAAGATTTACGCCCGGTTCCTGCCTGAACACCTGTCAGACGCCGCGGATGTTTTGAACTTCGGCATGGGCGGATTGCGCGGGGTTAACTCAAGGAGCGCACAATGAACGAACAGGAATATAACGAATTTGTATCTCTTATCGACCGCTCGAATGGACCGGAATCTTGCCACCTGTGGCAAGGTAAATTCTACGAATCCCAAGGTGGGTATGGGTGGTTCAAAAAGGAAACGGCACATCGCGTGGCTTGGTCGCTGAGAAACGGAGAGATACCGCCCGGTAAGGTCATTCGCCACACCTGTGACAACCCGCCTTGCTGCAATCCAGCGCACCTTGAAATTGGCGATCACTCGGACAACCGGACTGACTGTGTTTCCAAAGGCCGAAACGCCAAAGGCCAAAATCATGGACACGCGAAGCTTACCGCAAGGCAAGTCAGGTTTATCAGAACGCACCACAAGGGCTGGACCCACAAAGCGATTGCCGAGAAATATGGGGTCGCCAGATCAACCATTACGCGCCTCAAGAATGGTCAAGGCTGGGATGGCGTCGGTTCGCGGAACTAGTAAGCACTTTGTTAAAACCTGCCCCGCGGAAAATAAAGCCAACATTTACAGAGGATTAAATGGTGGGTCGTGAGAGGCTCGAACTCCCGACATCTTCGGTGTAAACGAAGC
>NZ_CP136688.1:0-103885 GCF_032922545.1 Sulfitobacter sp. LC.270.F.C4
TCGAGCAGAACCACGTCACGATTGGCAAGCCGCTGCGTGTTGGTCAAAAAGCGCGGATCATCAGCCAGGTCAGGCCGTCCGATGGCCTGACAAAGGCGCCCGTATTGCCCATCGTTCCCCACGGCAAGGTTTATGTGGCCGTCAGCCGTGGCGAAGGTTTCATAAGGAACAATGTTCGGGTGGGCATTGCCCAGACGCCCCGGCTGAGCCCCGCCGACAAGATAATTTGACGCCTGATTGTACAACCACGCCGCCTGACAATCGAGCAACGATATGTCAATGTGACGCCCCACCCCGGTTTGATCACGCTCACGAAGGGCCGCCAGGATAGACACCGCCGCGTACATCCCCGACATGATATCCGAGATGGGCACACCGACCTTCATTGGCTGGCGTTCCGCCTCGCCTGTAATGCTCATCAGCCCCCCCATGCCTTGAACGACAAAATCGTAGCCGGGCCGCGCGGCATAAGGGCCGGTCTGTCCAAATCCAGTGATCGAACAATAGACAAGACGCGGGTTGCGTGCATGGACCGACGCCCAATCCAGTCCACGGCGCCTGAGATCGCCAACCTTGAAGTTCTCGATCAGAACATCGCTTTTATCGATAAGATCATGGATAATCTCAAGCCCTTCGTCTGATGCAATGTCCACGGTCAGAGATCGCTTGTTGCGATTGGTGGACATGAAATAGGCGCTTTCACGGGTGTCGTTGCCATCCCGATCTTTCAGAAAGGGCGGGCCCCATCCACGAATGTCATCACCGATGCCCGGTCTTTCCACCTTGATGACATCAGCTCCCAAATCGCCCAGAGTTTGTGTGCAGCTTGGCCCCGCAAGAATGCGCGAGAGATCAAGAATCCGAAGACCGTCAAGCGGCAAGTTCATTTATTTCCCCCCTTGTTCGGCAATGATCACTCCGGGGTTCATGATTGACTTGGGATCAAGCGCCTTTTTTGCCGCCGTGAACGCCGCACCAATGGGGGCCGGACGCTGCTTCTCATACCACGGCATGTGCAGCCTGCCGACGGCGTGGTGATGGGTTATTGTTCCCCCCGCCTTCATCACGGCATCATACGCTGCAATCTTGATCTCCATACATTGTTCGCCCATCCGCTCACGATCCGGAAGGCAATGGAACGTGAAATATGGTGCAGGGCCGTTAGGATAGACATGGGTAAAGCGGCAGGTGACAGTGCCTGACCGACCGGTCACACGCTTGATCGCCTTATTCACCGTTTCTATGACTGTGCTGTGCAGCTCTTTAAAATTGTTCCAGCATACAGCCGTCTCAAAGGTCTCACGGCATATGCCGCGCGATGTCATGTGTTCACGATAGTAAGGGCCGCGAATGAAAGCATTGCGCCATTGGCCAGCCACGCTGTTGCGTCCCTGTTCGGCCTCATCAACCGGTGTGCCTCCGAACTCTCGGCACAGCTCAACGGTAAGGTCCATCAAGTGATCCACCGGATAGTGTGAGCTTTCATACCCCAACACCAAGATTGGCCGGCTACCATCGAATGCTCCGGTCAACTTGGCTTCAAGCGCGTCAATCAGGCGGCAGTTTGCTGGGTAAAGACCAGCTTGCGATATCGCACGCACCGCTTCGACACCTTGATCGTATTCGGCGAAAGTCACCGTCTTGCTGGCCTTGTGCTTGATCCGGGACAAAACCCGGATCCAAGCTTCGGTGATGATACCGACGGACCCTTCTGTGCCCATCACGTAGCGGTCGGGCGACGGACCAGCGCCAGAGGCGGGTAAACGGCGGCTTTCGCTTGTTCCACTGGGCGAAACCATACGAATGTTTTCAACGTAATCGTCTATATAAGTACCGTGTGTCGCATAGTGACCGGCAGCCCGGGTTGCGATCCAGCCACCAAGGGTCGAAAGTTCAAAACTCTGGGGATAGTGGCGCAACGTGGCATTGTGGGTTTTTAGTTGTGTCTCCAGGTCGGGCCCATAAATCCCGGCCTGCACACGCGCCGAGCGTGACACCGGATCGAATTCCAAAACCTTGTTCAAATACCACATGTCGATGGTCACCACACCGGCATAAGTTCCATCTATTTCAGGGTTTACACCACCGGCAACACTGGAACCGCCACCAAACGGAATAACCGCTGCACCGATGTCACCCGCCCAGTCGATAAGCGCGCGCACGTCCTCTTCGTTGCGCGGATAGGCGACCACATCGGGAGCATTGCGGAAATCTCCCCGAAACATTTTGGCGCTGTCAAGGAACGAACGACCGTAGCTGTGCAAGGCACGTTCATACCGGTCGGTGCGGCAAATTTCCTTGATCGCCTCGGGAAATTGCGTGATTCTGCTGTCTGGCATATCGATGGTATCAAGAGTTGGCGCAGCCATCACTTCGAATGAATCCACCTCGAAAGTACGATGCCAAGTGTCCAGAACCGGCTTCATCTCTTCGGGTGTGGCGCTTTGATCCTCAAAGCCCCAAGCATAGAATTTTCTACGTCTCTCGGTCATACCTGTCCCCTTAAGGATTTTTTGACATACAATTTGTCAATTAATGCTGCACTGAATTCAGTATTTAGCTTAGTTCGTTGACTTACAACTAAGTTATTCTTAGTCTTTGGCTTAGTTTTTATTACCTTAGGTTGCGTCGATGGATCCTAAATTACCACCACTAAATGCACTGCGTACTTTCGTCATGGCAGCGCAAACAGGAAGTTTTGTCAGTGCTGCTAATGAGCTGAGTGTGACGCCCGCAGCGGTGAGTCGTTCGATTAAATCGCTTGAGGATTATTTGGGGTGCAGCCTTTTTCGCCGGATGCACCGACAGATATCCTTAACCCGCGAAGGACAGATTTACGCTGATAGTCTAGCCGACGTCTTTGATAAAATTAGTTTGGCCACACATAATCTGGTCGGAAAAAATGCCGATCGACCCCTTGTTATATGCGCCTACCCCAGCTTCATCGTCAGCTGGCTAGTCCCCCGCTGGTCACGGTATTTGCAATCTCATCCAGGCGAGCAACTTCGGATTGTCACCACTCTTAGTCATGAGATTGATTTCGAACAGAAGGGCATCGACCTTGCAATACTTTCAGATAGTTTAGAGGATCAAAGATATATTTCGTCGCGGTTGTTTGAGACGAATTTGGTTCCGGTATGCCGGCCGGATTATCTCCCGCCTAATACGTTGATCAGCGATGTTGCCGATTGGCAAAATGCACTTTTACATTGCGAAACCCGGCCCAAGGATTGGGAAAGATGGTCAAATGCAAATGGCATTCATGTTGATACAAATCGTGGTCAATGGTTTGAAAACGCGTCGATGATGTACGAAGCAGCCATGAGCGGACTTGGAATAGCTATCGGAATCGAAGCCCTTCTGGACCGTGAATTCTCGTCAAACCGCCTTGCCCATGCATTCAGCGATAACAAAGCAATCGTTTGCCCCTTTTCGGTAATCCGACCGAAAGCGACTGAAACCCATCCGTTGTTCCCTACCTTCATGTCTTGGCTACAACAGGAGATTTAGAGTGCCTGTTGTAGGCGGTCAAAATCCGGGGAGCTTCCTGTTAACCCAAGTTCGACAGTTAAACGCGTAAATGATTGATATTTATAGCTCTGGAAGAGCGTTTGTGTGACTACAAGCGGCAATCAGGCCGGTTTTGGCAGGTTCAAGACTTCGAAGAGGTCAAGCTGCTCCGGGGTGGTTTTGCTGGTGCCATTGAAGGTTCGGCCGCCAATATGGGCGGTGTGTTTCTGGATTCGTGCGAGCAGGTCGAGCGATGTGCGCGGGCTCGCGGGATGTCCCTTTGCCTTCAAGCGCATGCGCATCACGCGGTGAAGCACGAGCGCGAGGAAGCAGATCAGGGCGTGTGCCCGAATGCGATCCGGCAGACGATGATGAACCGGGGCGATCTCGATATCGGATTTCAGGACCCGGAAGCCGCGCTCAATATCGGCCAGGGCCTTGTAGTGTGACACGGTCTCGGCCGGCGTCAGGTCGCAGGCATTGGTCAGCAGCGCGAGCTTGCCGTCGAAGAGTTCCGCTCGCGCTATGGCATCTTCGTCAACGCTCCAGCTGAAGCGGTCGGCTTGCAGATCGGGCTTGATGAAGCGGGTCAGTTCGGCCTCTGCGACGGCGCGGGTGAACCGGCTGTAGGCGCCACGATCCGAGGCGCGACGACCGCGGGCAGTCGTACCATCATCCTGCGCATCGAGCTTCGCGACCATCCTCTCGGCCTGGGTTTCAAGCTCGGCAATACGTGCGCGCCGCCGGTCGGATTGCTCTTCGGCACGCAGTTGATCATGGGCGACGATCAGGCGATGTCCGGCGAAGGTTTCTTCGGCCAGCCCGTCGTCATCGAAGGTGAGGTTCTGGAAAGTCTCGGCCATTTCCGCATATCGGCGGGCGGGAACGGCAAGGATGAACTCCAGCATGCGATCCCCCCGCTGAGCCAACGCAGTCAGCGCGTCTATGTTGTCGAGGCTCAGCAATCCGCGATCTGCCACCAGAATGACCCGCTGGATCGGGAACCTCTGCAAGACAGTCCGCAACATGGACTGCAGCGTCTTGGTCTCGGCCGTATTACCGGGATGGACGGTATGCATCAGCGGCAGCCCCCCGGCCGTCTGCACGATGCCGAGCACGAACTGCCGGGCGATGCCCCCAGTTTCCTTGTTCATCCCGAAGCCGCGCAGGTCATCCTCGACGTGACCCCCGCCGTGGATGCGCACGGTCGTCAGATCATAGAAGACCACGGCCAGATCCCGATCGACCAGCGGCCGGATCTGGCGAGCCAGAGCGTCTTCCACGGCATTGGCATGATCCATCAACGCATCCATGGCCCGCAGCAGATGTTGGTGCGTCACGGTTTCCGGCATCGACGGCATCGCCACCGTTTCCAGCCAGCGCAGGCAGCCCAGCTTGCTGTCCGGAGCACAGAGGCGGTTGAACACCATGGCCCGGATGAGCGCCTCGACATCGAGTTTGCGCTTGCCGGAACGCAGGGCGCGGTTCAGCGCCTTGTCGATCCCCAACTCGCGCCAGAGTTCGTGCAGCACAAAGACGTCGCCGTAGCTGCGCCCCGCCTCCTGGACGACCTCCGACGCGGTAGTCTCGGTCCGACCGACGGCGCGATTTAACCCGCTGATCAGCGGGTCGAGCTTCTGCGGCGTGAGTTTGTCGAGGCGTCCGAGGTTGGCGATGACGCGCACGCGCACCTGTCCGCGCTCGTTGCGAAAGGATTCGACCAATTGCAGGTACTGCCGGTCGCCGGTTTTGGTAATGCGCGTATACATCGTGTAGCGATAATACTATTGTAAAAACTCTCATTTCAATAAGAGAAATGAACAACGCGTGTGACTACAAAAGACACAAGATTCCAACCCCTTTCACCGGCCAACCCATTGAAATCCTTTCATCCGCCAAGCTGAAATACCACGAAACAGGCCCCAAACTGTCGAACTTGGGTGTTAACTACTGGCCTGAATTGTGTCGCCAGCAATCAAACCAATAGCCATGCAGCTCAGATTGGTATTTCCGCTCAGGATTGTTGGCATGATCGACGCATCCACGACACGCAGGTTTTCTACGCCGCGTACC
Organism: Sulfitobacter sp. LC.270.F.C4; assembly: GCF_032922545.1. Taxonomy (NCBI): domain Bacteria; kingdom Pseudomonadati; phylum Pseudomonadota; class Alphaproteobacteria; order Rhodobacterales; family Roseobacteraceae; genus Sulfitobacter; species Sulfitobacter sp. LC.270.F.C4. The sequence continues at coordinate 5,584 of NZ_CP136688.1, forward strand.
CGCAGGGCGCTATCAACCACAGAGCTATCATCGCTACCCATGCGACATGTGCCAACGGGGTGATAGACGGTTTCCGCGGTTTTTCTGATCCAGCGACGCACCACCTCGGGATCGGTGCTCAATGCATCTTTATCAATCGCCTTATCTAGATATGTCCGCATGGCTCCACTTTCGACGACATCCACCATACGGGTAACGCCATCAGCCAGCATATCAAGATCCTTCGAATGGGACAAAAACCGCGGATCGATAAACGGAGCATCATTCGGATCGGCGGAGGCTAGCCTGATTTCGCCAACACTTTGTGGTTTGAGCTGGCAAACACGCAAAGCAAAACCGTTATTTGGATGTTGTTCTCCTTTCGGCGGCCACTTTAACGCCAAGACAAGATGAGTTTGAAATTCAGCTTGGTCAGGACGATCGGTCCCCCAAAAGGCACCCGCCTCAATCCCTTGTGTCGCAGCACTTCCCGTACCTTTGAGAAGATATTGCGCGCCGGCTAGTGCGCTGTGGCAAAGGCCCTCGTAGGGTCGAAAATATTTAGTATAAGTGTCAACGCCCTGCGTCGCCCAACGTATTGAACAATCCAGATGGTCACGCAGGTTCTGACCAACCTCAGGAGCATCAATGATGGGGGTTATCCCCGTTTCGCGCAAATGCGTCGAAGGCCCAATTCCGGACAACATCAAAAGCTGCGGTGTGCCAATTGACCCCGCGCTTAAGATTACTTCGCTATCGGCACGGAGCAGTACTTCATCAGTGCCTTTCTTAACTACAACACCACAAGCTGCACCATTCTCTAGCTGGACCCGCCGTACTGGCAATCCGGACAGAACGGTCAAGTTGCTCCGACCACTCGCTTTCTCAAGGAACATTGACGCGCCATGGCGTTTGCCATTCGCGATGTTCACATCAAAGTAACCAGCACCCGCCTGATTTTCGCCGTTGAACCCTTCATCGTTTTGCCCAATGCCCGCTTGCTCACAAGCCTCAATATAGGCCTCGGACAAGGTATGGCCGGTCAATCGCCGCGATAGCTTTATTGGCCCATCCTGTCCGCGCCCGTTACGGCTCTCTAGGGGTAGAGCGCTACAATCTTCGATTTCACGCAAAACCCGATACATGTTTTCGGGCCCCCACTCAGGAGAGGAGACAGCCGCCCATTTTTCGTAATCGCTACGGGCACCCTTGATAGCAATCATAGAATTGATGGAAGACGATCCTCCGATCACCTTGCCACGCGGTATATAAATTTTGCGTGCCTCAAGCTCAGGCTGGGCCGTGGTCGAGAATTTCCAGTTATAGGCCGCGCCATTATAGAGCAGTCGTACCCCGGCAGGCATCCTGATGAGCAAGGATTTATCACTCTTTCCCGCTTCGATCAGCGCCACACGTGCTGTCTCATCTCGACTTAGGCGTTCCGCCAAAGCGCATCCGGAAGAGCCCGCGCCGACGATTATATAATCGTAAATTGCACTTTCTTTCATTCGTTGTCTCCTAGTAAATGATCCAAAGAACAATTCCAGGCATCGTAAAACACGCCGCGACGGTCACCAGTTGAATCAAAACGAAAGCCGGTGCTGCGGCGTAAATTGTTCGCAAACTAATGGACGGCGGTGCCACTGACTTCAGGAAAAATATGTTATATCCGAATGGTGGCGTCAGATACGCAGTTTCCAAAACCAGAATGACGAGGGCACCGATCCAAACCAGATTAACATCAAGCGCAGTCAGTACGGGCAAAAACACCGGCATGACCAAAAACAGAATACCGATAGGGTCGACGAAAAATCCCAATACAAAGATTGTGGCAAGCATAACCCCAATCACGACCCCCGGAGAAACTCCCAAGCTATCTATCAAGGCACGCACGACTTCATCACCACCAATACCTGAATAAACAGAGACCAGAAGCAATGAATTGAGGGCAATCCACAACACCATTGTCGTTTGCTTGGCGGCCTCGACCGCCGCTTCAAAAATACGCTTCAGATCGATGGTGCCCAAAATCAATGCGATGATCAAACTTGCTGCGGCCCCCATCGCAGCCGCTTCTGTCGGTGTGGCAATGCCTGCGAACAAGGATCCCAAAACTGCAAAAACGACCAAAACGGATGGCGCAGTCCGCAAATAGATACGCACACGTTCTTTTGGTTCGATATGTCCCATCATACTGTCATCAGCCGCAGGGCACAGATTTTTATCCAACCAGCAGCGAACAACTATATAGGCAACGAGAAAGAATACCATCACGGCACCGGTTGATAAGCCTACCGCAAACATTTTACCCACTGAAACGCCTGATAACCCGCTAAAGACGATTGCAAGAATGCTTGGAGGAAAAAGCTGGCCAAGTGCCCCACCAGCCATAATGACACCCAACGCGATTTTCTCATCATAGTTCCGGCTTAACATCGCAGGCAAAGCTATCTTGGTTGAAGTAATCACACCAACCGCGCTGACGCCTGACATGCAGCCGATTCCAGCGCAGACGAAAATTGTCCCGATAGCCAACCCGCCTCGAACTTTGCCGATTATCAAATACATTGCGCTATAAAGGTCGTCGGCAATACCACTTCGAACAAGTATCGATGCCATGAACATAAAGAACGGCAATGATACCAAAGAGGTATTCTGCATCCCGGAGTAAACTTGACTGCCCAGAATAAAGATCGAAGCAGGACCCCAGACAAAATAGCCGAAAGCCAGTGAGACAATGCCAACTCCAAAGGCAATTGGCACGCTGACAAACAACACGATGATCACCGATAGGAAAAGCAGAACAGTAAGGAGCGTAGGGTCCATAATTGGTTTCTCTTTTTAGTCAATAAGAGTTATTTTTGTGGTAGAGAGGGATCGTTACCCTGTGTGGTTCGGATAAACGACGCTAACGCCTGCAAGAACATCGTTCCGACCGCCACGATCAAGAGAAACGACAAAGGCCATACAGGTGGATCCCAGGGCGTGTTCGAAGTCTCCAACATCAAAACGGAGTCAGTGGCCCGCTTCCAAATAACTTTAAGAAAGATAGCCGAGTATATGCAGATAACCAGACTAACAGTTCCGGCAAGGATTAAATTCATCCGGCGCGATAAAAGGCTGTTGATAAAGTCGATGGCAACATGTCCACCCGTACGCAGGTTGTCAGCCGCACATAGTAGAAAAATGGAGCCGAACAAGATCTGTACAAGTTCTCCCGTCCATATCGTAGGTTGGGACATTACATAACGCGCAAAAACTTCGTAACATGCGGCTATCATCCCCGCGATCAGCGCAAGTGCCGCCAAATACGACAGGTATTTTGATGTTCCATCCACTAATGAAAGTAATTTCTGCACGCTCCCGCCTCCCTTTTTTATTGTTGGGAACGGGCATTACTGCCCGAGCCCTTTTCTTAGTTCAGACAATAATATTCAGGCTTCAGGGCGCTTCGACAGCGTAGCCAAGCTTGGTCAAAAAATCCATGCGCGACTGCTGGATCACACGAAACTCCTCTGAGTTGGGCGAATACTTTTCGCGAACGACTTCATAGCGGGCTTTCTCGAATTTTTCGATATCGCCCTCTGGCCACGTAAGAAACTCAACTCCCGCTTCCTCAAGCTTCTTCACAATCTCGCCCTCTTCAAGACGTGACTGCACAAAGAAATCATCGCTTGCGGCCCGCAAAGAGTTGTCCACAATCTCTTTCAGGTCGTCAGGCAATGCGTTCCATGAATCCAGATTCACAATCCAATCCGAAGCCCCGCCCATCGTAAATTTTGGGTTAATGACATATTTGGTAACTTCATGCCAACCAAAGCCGTAATGAACTGGTGTGGATACAAATTCGAACGCATCAATCGTTCCGCGTTGCATGCCGGTATAGATGTCTTCAGATGCCATGCTAACCGGAGAAGCGCCAAATTTGGAAAGGGATTCAGCGGTCAGACCTGCAGTGCGAATTTTGAGACCTTTAAAATCTTCAAGAGACTCAATCTTCTTGTTGGACCAGATGTTTTCGCCAAGCAGTGTCGTAACGCCTAGGTAGTAAAAGTTGTTCCGCTCACCAACTGGCCGAAGCAATTCTTTACCGCCGCCGGAATAGAACCATTCTAAGGCTTGCCGATCATTGAGACCTGCGGGCCATTCGTCAATCCCCTGCAAGGCAGGTTCCTTACCAGCGTAATAGAGTAAGAAAGTGTTGCCGAGATCTAGCGCACCAGCGCGCACAGCCTCTGTTACTTCTGGCGAAGCAACCACTTGCCCTGCTGGAAAGACCTGGATTTTCATACGCCCAGCAGAGGCTTTCTCGACCCGATTGGCGAAGTTTACGACGAGCGAGTTGTATTCTGACATCCCCGTGCTCGCGTAAGTTTGCATGCGCCATTCAACATCGGCTGCTGACGCCTGTAAGGGGCCAAAAGTCAACGCAGCTGCAAAGGCTGACAGCGCTAATGATTTCAACTTGGTTTTCATTTTTCTCTCCCTGTTTGATTTTAGTCTTATTTTGATATGACGCACAACGCGTCAGATCCTATCCTCCGATCGTTTGTTGAGTGACAAATTTTGTTGCCAAAAACTGGGCGACGGCCTCCGCTCCGCCTTCTGTACCCACTCCGGAATCTCCGATCCCACCAAAGGGAACCTCGGGCAAAGCCAATCCTAGATGATTGATGCTCACCATACCGGCCGCAATCCCCTTGCCCAGCTTTGCAACTGTCGCGGCACTTCCGGCGAAAGCATACGATGCTAGCCCGAATTCAAGACGGTTTGCTTCCTCCAGCGCTTCATCCAGAGTGTTGAATGGATTGATCAAAGCAACTGGACCAAACGGTTCTTCATTCATAATACGCGCAGCAATCGGGACATTTGTGAGAACTGTTGGTGCATAGAAGAACCCTTTGTTGGCGATACGATTTCCACCTGTGCAAAGCTTGGCGCCTAGTGACACTGCCTCATCCACCAACTCGGAAACTGAATCGACCCGCTTGCGATTGATAAGCGGCCCCATTTCTGTTGCGGGATCAAGCCCATCGCCAACGACCAACTCTGCGCATTGTTTGACAAACTTTTCAACAAAACGATCGAAGACCTTCTGTTGAACCAGGAAGCGCGTAGGCGACGTGCAGACCTGTCCGCCGTTCCGGAACTTTTGAAGCACCATAAATTTCACAGCAGCCTCGATATCGGCATCTTCAGCAACAATAACGGGTGCGTGGCCTCCGAGCTCCAGCGTCATGCGTTTCATATGGCTTGCAGCCATAGCCCCAATTTGCCGCCCGACCTGTGTCGATCCTGTAAAGCTGATTTTACGGATCACACGATGCGGTATCAGATGGCCAGAAATCATTGGTGGATCGCCATAAACCAAATTGATTGTATTCCCCGGCACGCCTGCGTCAACAAAGGCACGCACAAGTTCAGCAGGTGAGCCGGGCGTATCTTCCGGCCCCTTCAGCACAAAGGAACAACCCGCCGCCAAACCCGCTGCCAGCTTGCGCACACATTGATTGATGGGAAAATTCCACGGCGCAAATGCCGCTACTGGCCCGACTGGCTCGCGTAACGTGAGCTGAAGCACTTCGGCATTGCGCGCAGGAATAACTAACCCGTATGTCCGGCGCGCCTCTTCAGCGCTCCATTCTATGAATTCGGCACCGGCTAGAACTTCGGCCTTGGCCTGCGCCAATGGTTTCCCTTGCTCTAGCGTTAATATCCCGGCGATCATGTCAGCGCGTTCACGCAGAATAATCGCGGCATTTCGCAATATATTCGAGCGGGTATAAGCTGACATAGCCCCCCACTCCTCAAACCCAAGCTGCGCGGATTCCAGAGCGGCATCCAAATCACTTTTAGTTGCGACAGCTACTTTACCTATCATTTGTTCGGTAGCGGGATTCAAAACATCCATGGCCAAACCTTCGCCGCCCGGACCCCACTTGCCGCCAATAAAAAGCTGAACGTCTGAATAGCTCATATTTTACAAATTTCCAATTGAGGTTGCTTCAACAACAGTTTGTTTTTCTCAAGCATATTTTGCACTCCAACTTAGACCATCTGATCGAATGGTAGGTCTATAGGACTGGTCTAAAAGGTGTTCTCCCATACAACTTCCAATCAGCTCGGCGATTACAGCATCAGTCTCAAATGGCCCTCGTCCGATCTTCGCCACTCATAAATTTTAAATGGTTATCTGGTGGTTTTAAAAATGTCGGACTCAGACTAACTGATGACTTCATATCACAGCGAAAAGCTGACTAAGTTTGCAAGCTCTCACTACTTCTTGCAGCTGACAAACGAGTAAATATTAGCCCTTGAGCAACTTTATGTTACCTATGCTGATAGGAGTTACTCAACTAGTTTTAAATCAGGCTCTTAGAGAGAGGTAACCCGTATCGAATTTGGTCAGGCGGTAACCAATCCGCGGATGAGAGCATGACAATCATCGGTTCGGCCACCGTCTCCAGCGCCTGCACAGGCTATATCTTTGACGAACCCGTGTCAGCCGGGTAGTTTAATAGTGTCAGGAAACCTGAAAACGCTCATGAGAGTGTACGATTCCGCCCCCACCCGGAACAGACCCCAAACTTGCGGAACATGTGATCAGGTGCAGTTGTGTTTTTAGCCATTGATGCCGTTTGGGGGCGTCCACCGCATCAATTAATCATCGCAGAATCGGCACCCGTGATGTTGGTTCACCACTCGCTTCTAGAGCAGGAGGCCTTGGTCCTCCCGTAGCCCAATCGAGCAGTTCTACGGTATGTACAATAGGTGTCGAGGTCGCACTGCCTATTTGCATCATGCAGCCAATGTTGCCAGCGGCGATGATATCGGGGCTGAGCGCCTCAAGGGTTTTAACTTTTCGGGACTTCAGTTGTTTGGAAATCTCCGGCTGCATCAGGTTATAAGTACCGGCCGATCCGCAGCAGAGATGGCTGTCGGTGGGTTCCAGAACAGCAAAACCTGCACGTTTCAACAAGTCTTGAGGATAAGTCTTGATTTGCTGGCCGTGTTGCAGCGAACAGGCCGAGTGATAGGCGACTTTTATTTGTGCGGCGGGGGCTTCGAAGATCGCGATCGTTGGATCAATCTGTGGTGCATCCGCTGGTAACAAGTCGATCAGCACTTCGCTGACATCCTTGGCGATGGCTGACACGCGTGCAGCATCCGCGGCAAGGGCCGGGTTACTACGGAACATATGGCCGTAATCCTTGACAGTAGTCCCACAGCCCGACGTGTTGATGACGATTGCATCTAGGCCCTTGTCCATCTCGTCCACCCAGGCCTTGATGTTCTTGGCGGCAGAGGCATGGCTTTCGCTTGCCTTACCCATGTGATGGGTCAGTGCGCCGCAGCACCCAGCACCTTCGGCCACCACGACCTCGGCACCCAGCCGGGTTAGAAGGCGGATGGTCGCGTCATTGATATCGGTATTCAGCGCTCTTTGCGCACATCCCGTCATCAAAGCAACACGCATTTTTTTCCGCACAGCGAGAAAAGTTTGCGGGTCATCATTGCGACTGACGGGAGGAATTTGCTTAGGAGCCATTTCCAACATGGCCCGTATACGGGCATCTGGTATGAAGCGGCCAAAAGGCCTGCCGATCCTGGCCGCCAGTAGTGCCGCGCGGAACCTCATAGGATAGGGCAGGATACGCGCCAAGACCCAACGCAACGCGCGATCTGATAACGGCCTTTTATAATTATCTTCGATATAGGCGCGAGCGTGGTCAACCAGATGCATGTAATGAACACCCGATGGACACGTCGTCATACAAGCCAGACATGACAGACAGCGGTCTATATGTGCAACGGTCTTATCATCCGGCACCCGCTCGTTCTCCAGCATGTCCTTGATCAGGTAAATCCGGCCTCGGGGACTATCTAATTCGTCACCAAGTAGGAGGTAGGTGGGGCAAGTGGCTGTGCAAAACCCGCAATGCACACAGGCCCGCAGAATTTCGTTTGAGCGCTGGATAGCAGGGTCTTTGAGCTGTTTTGGCGTAAATGTCGTTTGCATCAGGTCATCATCCCTGGATTGAGTATCCCACGTGGGTCGAACTTTGCGCGTAATCCCGCAGTTATGGCTGCGATGCTTGGATGTTCGGGCTGGAATGCAGGCAAGGTTGTGCGTAATGCGTCCGACCCCTTGATCAAGGTGCAGTGCCCCTTCATCAAGCTGGCGTTGTGCTGCAACTCCGTATGAAGGGCTTCAAGGTCGCCGGTGCCAGTTTTCGCGGCGGCCCAGACAAGCCCGCCACCCCAGTCAAGGGCATAATCAAAGCTATGCATCTGTTGCATCATTTGAATAAAGGCAGCGGCATGGCTAGGCCGCAGGGATACGCGCCAAAGTGCATCATGTTCCGCAAATTCGGTCATATCGCGAATGTTGAGCCAGATTTTTGCATGGGTCTGTGCGTCTGTTATCAGGTCAGCCGAGCCAAAGAGCTTAAGTCTGCTTTGCAGCATATCAGCTCTGTAAGCGACTGACCCTGTAAAACCTTCTATGCGCAACAACGTATCTGTACCGCAGCGCGCCGCGCCCGTTACCTCAAATGGTGAGCCGAGCGCGTTCGACATCAATGTAATTGACTCTGGCATGTCTAAATCTACAAACCGTAAGGTTGCCGCTGCTTCAACGTTGGGTAGCACTTTCAGGGACACCTCGGTCAGCGCGCCTAAGGTTCCGTATGATCCACACATCAGTTTTACAAGATCATAGCCGGTGACGTTTTTCATCACACGCCCACCGTTTTTGATGATCTGGCCGCTGCCATCGACAAAACGCACACCCAGCAGGAAATCGCGGCAAGCTCCCACAGCAATACGACGCGGGCCGGAGACGTTTCCAGCAACGATGCCGCCGATAGTCGGCGTCCCGGTGGTTCCAAGCACAGCCCGAAAGTCCTGCGGCTCAAAGGCAAGCCGCTGGTTTGCTACGGTCAAAGCGTCCTCGATCTCGGCCAGTGGAGTGCCCGCCTTGGCGACGAGCGTTAATGCACCGGGCTCATACAGCGTGATTCCCGATAATCCCGCAACAGAAAGCGCCTCAGCCGTTACGGGCCGCCCGACAGGCCGGGTGCCGCCGCCCAAAATACGCAAGGGGCCGCTCGCATCTTTGATGGCTGCCGCAATGGCGTCTTCTGTTTGCAACCTGTTCATCTTCATTCAGCCTATAAGCTCTGGTGTAAATTCGACCATAAAGGTCAAGAGGAACAAAGCCCCCTATGCGGTGCGGCGTTTTTCACTGGACTTGAGAGGAAATACTTTTGCAGGGTTTAGTAGCCACGCAGGATCAAATACATCCTTCACGGCCATCTGAGCCTCAAGATCGGAAGGCGTATATTGCACTAGCATCAGGTCACGTTTTTCGACACCAACACCGTGTTCGCCCGTCAGACACCCGCCCACCTCAACGCAAAGCTTCAAGATCTCGGCGCCCAACGCCTCGCAAGTCTCCAACTGGCCGGGGATATTAGCGTTATACAAGATCAGCGGGTGCATATTGCCATCGCCTGCGTGGAAAACGTTTCCCACATCAAGACCGTATTGCTTGGATAACTCTCCGATGCGGCGCAAAACATAAGGCAATTCAGACACAGGGATCGTGCCGTCCAGGCACATATAATCATTGATCTGCCCCATCGCGCCAAAGGCCGATTTGCGCCCCAGCCAGATGCGAGCGGCTTCATCCGCTGACTTGGCTTCACGCAGCTCAACGGGATTATGGGTGCGCGCAATTGCTTTGATCAGATCAAGCTGTTCGTCGATTTCAAGGTTGGAGCCTTCGACCTCGACGATTAACAGCGCCTCACACATCGGGTATCCGGCTTTAGCGAAAGCCTCGCAAACTTCGATGCAAGGGCGGTCCATAAACTCTATGGCGACAGGCAGAACTCCAGCCTTAATGATGTCAGAGACGCAGGCACCCGCCACTTCGGAACTGTCAAAGCCCATCAGCACAGGTCGCGCCCCTTCGGGTTTGTGCAGAATGCGCAGAGTTGCTTCGGTCACAACGCCCAGTTGCCCCTCAGAGCCGCAGATCACGCCCAACAGGTCCAAACCGCCTGCGTCCAGATGGCCACCACCGATTTCGATAACACTGCCGTCCATCAACACAATAGTCACGCCTAGCAGGTTATTCGTCGTCACACCGTATTTCAGACAATGAGCCCCTCCGGAATTCATCGCGATATTGCCCGCAATAGCACAGGCAAGCTGGCTAGAGGGATCTGGTGCGTAAAAGAACCCGTCGGCCTCCACCGCTCCTGTAATGCTTAGATTTGTACGCCCGGTTTGCACCCGAATAATTCGGTCTTCGTAACTTGTTTCCAGCACGTTATTCATCCGCGCCACGCCAAGGATAACCGCATCCGCCGTAGGCATTGCCCCCCCGGCAAGCGATGTTCCCGCGCCGCGAGGCACCACAGGCACGCCCATTTCGTAACAGACTCTAAGGATCGCCGCGACTTCGGTGGTAGAAGTCGGGAGCACCACACATAATGGAGGGCAGCGATAAGCTGATAACCCATCACACTCATAGGCGCGAGTTTCGCTTTCCGCATGGATCACTGCGCCACGGGTCAGAACCGCTTGCAAGCGATCGACGATCACGGCTTTCCGAGCGATAATTTTGGCGTCTGGTGGGGGCATTGCTATGCTGGACACAAACATTCCCTTCTTACGTGAGCAACTGATTATTGGTAAGATGTTTTGACCGCTGATGTCAAACTTTTTTATTTATTGACCAATAGAGTTACATCTGATCTAATTTTTGTAGAAATCAACCAATACTCAGGCGCCCAAAGATGTCAGAATATCCGATAAAAGCTGAATCGGCGGCCGAGAGGGTAGCACGTCATATTGAAGCACTGATCATGGAAGGCTCTCTTCGCCCGGATGAGCCGCTGTTGGCTGAACGAGAGCTGGCTACACAATTGGATGTTTCACGGCCCACGCTGCGTGATGGGCTAATGATTTTAAAAGAACGTGGGTTGCTTGTTGGAGCCAGAGGGCGCGGAATGCGTGTCGCCACCTTAGGGGCGACAGCGTTCACGGATCCGCTGATCACGTTGTTCGCCAAACATCCAGAAATTGGAGACGACTATCTGGAATTCCGTGGTGTCGTTGAGAGTCACGCGGCTGCAATGGCAGCCAAGCGTGCCAATCACGTTGACCATGGTCGTATCAGAGACTGTCTGCGCCAGATTGACGCTGCGAACGAACCAGCCCAAGAAGATGAGGCGGACATCGCCCTACATTTAGTTATCTACGAGGCCAGTCATAATAAGGTGCTGTTGCAAATTATGCGAGCGCTGTCGAGCAACCTGAAAAGCGACGTAATCCAGAATCGCAGCCATATGTTTAATATTCCTGAGATGCGAGAAGTGCTGCGCAACCAACACCATGCGATTGGGGAGGCGATCTTGCGTAGAGATCCGGAGACTGCCCAGCATGCCGCGCATGAACATCTAGCTTATATCCGACAAGCCTCAAATAAAATCCAAGCCGCCCAGACAGAACTAAACTTGTCCCTTCGCCGCCTCAACGGCGGCGGCATTAGTCTTCCTGCCCAGAAGCAATAACATCTGCAGGCTGCAGATACTGCTCAATCGCGCGGCGCTTGTCTCCATTAGATAACGCCCCAAGCGCCGCTTCTTACCGCCCTGCTCTATGTCCAATAAGTTTGCATTATCGGACATATGTAGATATGTTGCCAAACAGTTCAATGTCGTTTTAGTTTCTGTCGGAACGCCGGAATTGGTGAGATTCAAGCACTTCCCTGAAGAACATACCGGGGTTCATGAGATTCTGTAGCGGTATTTGTGAGACTGGACATACCGGAGTTTATGAGACTGGCGCTGACGTGCGGCTTTCTCGGCGATTTGGCGGACTCTCTCGTCGCGTTCAGCGCGCCAGAGCCTTGCTGAGATACGTCGCCTCAACGACAGAGGCCATGCCCTAAGCACATTCCTCAGCCGCTCCTGCCCGTCTGCATCGCTGACAAGCAAGACCTCAATTGCCCGAGCGACTGGATCCTCTGCAATCCGGCCGATGCCAACCGTCAACGCGAAACTCTGCAACAGCGAGCCTTGTGCCAAGGCGTGCAGGCCGGGGCGCACGGGTTTCGCCAACAGGGGCGCAACGTGATCATATTCCGGCACGATGACGGTCAAGGCCTGCCGAATGATCGGCGTGGTCAAGAACGTGTGGTAGTCGCGCCTAGCGCCCAATGACATCCGCGGTTGCTCTGAAACGTTCGGTGGCGACGCCCGGCGATGCCGCGTTGTCAGAAAGAACAACATCTCAACCGGCCCCAAAGCCCCCTGCCCTTCTCCCCGCGCCCAAGAATCGAGAACAACAGCACCGGCTTTGACATGCACCTGCAGCGCGTCGAACCGCGCAGGCCCCAAGATGTCGGCGAGGGTGGCACCGCCGACGTCGCGTAAATCCGTGCTGTGAATGGCACAGCTAAACGTCCACGGAAGAGCCGCGGCCTTGCGGTGAACATCGGCCGGGCAATCCGGGCAACAATACCGGCTTTTCCGCGCGATCATGATCCGCGCGTCCGGCACGAATTCACTGTAGGTCATTGCCTGCAACGCCACCTCTGGGACTCCGGTCCGCGCCGCAATCAAAGCCCCCTCCCCTTCCGAAAGACGCCATTCCAGATCGAACACGTTGCGACCGGGCAAGCCAAGCTCGGCGACCAACTCCGGCACTGTCATGGCATAGAACGTGGCCATTCGGGTGAGCCATGACGACAACCGCTCATCTGCTTCAGGTGGGAAAACGACCGGCAGACGGCCCTGCCCCGTCACACGGGTTCCCCCAGAACCGCCTGCAACTTGCCAGTGCTGGAAACATCGCCCGGCACAATCCGTTCCTCTCCGCTCTCGATAGCGGCGATCGCCAGTTGTGACATCACCGAGAAAATGCCGGAGGTGATACCGCCGGTGACACTCAGAATTCGTGTGAGCATCTTCTCATCGATCTGGCTTTCGCGCCGCAGCGGCAATGTCCGTTGAAGCGTGCTGATCAACCCGATGACATCCTCCCCGTCCCGCCAGGGCGGCAAAGCGAAAGCCTCAAAGCGGCGGACAAGTTGATCGTCAGTACGCAGAGCGTTGCGCGCCTGCGCAGTGCCGACACAGACCAGTGGCACGCGCAACTCATTGCCGAGAAAGCGTAGCATGTTTAGAAACCGCGCTTGTTCGCGGATCGTGCCGGCCTGCAGGCTGTGGATCTCATCGATCACCAACATGCCAGGGCGCAGCTCGGACAGAAGACGCAGGGCCAGGCTTTCGAGTACAGCGAGCGTGGCGCGTGGCGGTTCAGGAGCACCAATGGCCGCCAGAATCCGGCGGTAGAAACGGCTCTCGTCCGGCCCGGACACCATCTGCACCGCAACGACCGGCATGTGTAGACGGCCGGTGGTCTCGTCAAAGCTGGCGGGATGATCGCGGGTGAACTTTTCGATGATCATCGTCTTGCCCATGCCGCTTTCGCCAACAATGAGCAGGTTCGGCATTCTGGCCCGTTCGGGGAACGATATCAGCGTTTCGAGCTTTGCCAGAGCGGCCTCTGCCCGTGGATAAGAGATCCAACGGTCAGCGCGAATGCGGTGAATACGTTCTTCGGCGCTGAGAGCGGCCAGTTGGCGCGCCGCTGGATAGAGGTGGGGAAACTCAGTCATCATACCACTCCTCGACAGCGAAACCTGGATGATCCAGTAGCGCATTGCCTTTCTTTTCTGGCGTAGGCAGGGCTTCCGGCGCTTCTGAACCTGGCGTCACATCGATCATCGGACCGGGTTCCAGATGTGAACGCCGCGCCTGATGGCGTCGCATCGCCTTTGTCTGCTGTTCAGCGCTGTCCACGAGGTCACGCTGTGCCAAAATTGTCGAGAAGATCAGCTCTTCATCCACCGCACGGCGCCCGGACTCGCGCAAAGCGCGCCGCGCCGCCCGGTGTTCCCAAAGCGTAATCGCTGGTCGCGTCAAATCGGCGGGCCGGGCCTCGATGATCCCATCTTCGGTCAGCACGAAGATCCGCGAGAGGTCGCGCGGATCATATCTGAGCGTGAACTTGCGGCTTTCCCTGCCCATCAGCCAGCGCAGCTCATCCGACCAGTAGCGGATATGGAAGAGATGCAGCCCGTCGCGCTGCAAAACACGCTGCTCGGAAGGTAAAAAATCGACCAGAAACTGACGCGGATCGGCGGGCATGCGCAGCGCAGCCTCATCCACCCCAGCGGCCCATACCGCAATCGGCGTTGTGTCGAGCATCCGGTGTGCCCGCGCATGGTAGGAGCCGGTGATTTCCAGCGCTAACCAGGTTTCCAGCTCGCGCAATGTCATCACCGCCTCGGCTTCGGCATCAAGATCACCACGTTCAAAGATGTTTGAAAAATGCGAGCCCGGCAGTAGATGCACCGCGCCCATCATGGTGCCGATCAGCCGCTCGATATGACCGCCATAGCGCGGCGTGCCAGGTGGGCGATGCTGCAGATCGATTTGGTACTCCGAACAGGCGATCTTGAAGGCGTGGGCATGAAATTCTGCGCCATTGTCCACATGAATCACTTTGGGGATGCCCCGCGCTGGCCACCCCGTGCCGATCCCGCGCGCCGCAAGCCAATGCGATTTGTCCATCACCGCATGGGTCAGACAAAGCGCCACAGCCAGAAGCGACGGCGGTTCCAACGACAGGTGAAACCCCAGCACCATGCGACTGTTCACGTCGATGGCTACCGTCAGGGTAGGCCTGCCCAAGGGGCGCCGGGTCACGGGATCGACCACGGTGACATCCGCCTTAGTGTGATCGATCTGCACAATATCCATCGGGTTAGCCGCCGTAAGGGTGCCGGGTGTAGCCAAGTGACGGCGTTCGGCTTTGTCCTTACCCTCCCGCTTGGCCATCAGCTTCGATTGGTCGTGTCGCTCCAGCCAACGTCCAAGGCGCCGGATAGAGGGCGGGGCCAGCCCTAGATCCTTGCAATCTGCCGCCACCTCGCGCCAAAACCGCGTTTTTGTAGGTTTGCGGCGGGTGGCGTAGAGCTCTTTGAACTGGCGAGAGACGATTACTTCCACATCCGGGTCCAATGGCTGCATGCCGCGCCTCGGCCCACGCGGGCTGGGCAACAAAGCCGAGGTACGACCATCCTCTCGAAATTTCTTCAACCAGCGAAATAGCGTTGCACGGCTGATATCGAGCTGGCGCATAGCCGTTTCGACATCATCTTGGGTCAGTTGTTCTGGCAAGTCTGCAAGCACCTTGGCACGGTGCTCCGCCGCGTTCCATTCCTTTTCAGCTGAAAAATTATCGGACATATCTTGATCAATGCGCAGCTGCGGGATAGTCTCATAAACATCGACTCATTTCCCTCTACAGTCTCAATAACCCCGAACTCAATCTCAAAATGAAAAAACCACAAACCATTGAAAACACATGGCACCCAGTCTCAAAAACCTCGGCAGAACGACAAAATCGAGGGTTCGGGCGGGTCAGAGTCCGAGATTTCAAGCTCAGCACCCCATACCGCGCCGAACAGTGACGAACACGACGAGAGAGCCTCTCGGGACCGAGCCTCAATCGCTCTGCCCGCTCATGTGGCCGGCTCCGGCGCGCTAGACCGGCTGATCGACACCGCGCGCGATTACGCTGAAGCCTCGACGGCCGAGAACACCAACAAGGCCTACGCGGCCGACTGGAAACACTTCACCCGCTGGTGCCGGCTGAAAGGCACGGATCCCCTGCCCCCCTCGCCCGAGATGGTTGGGCTTTATCTGGCTGATCTGGCTGCACCAGCCGGGAAGGCCCCTGCCCTTTCGATCTCCACGATTGAGCGCCGTCTTTCGGGGCTTGCCTGGAACGTCAGGCAGCGCGGGTTCACTCTTGATCGCAAGAACCGCCACATCGCCACGGTTCTGGCCGGGATCAAACGCAAACACGCTCGTCCGCCGGTTCAGAAGGAAGCGATCCTGCCCGAGGACATCCAGGCCATGGTGGGCACCCTTCCCTATGATCTCCGCGGGCTTCGAGACCGGACGATCTTACTTCTGGGCTATGCTGGAGGTCTCCGTCGCTCCGAGATCGTGAGCCTTGACGTGCACAAGGATGATACACCGGACTCCGGCGGTTGGATCGAGATTTTCGAAGATGGCGCTCTGCTGACGCTGAACGCCAAGACCGGGTGGCGCGAGGTCGAGGTTGGGCGCGGCTCAAGCGACCATACCTGTCCTGTCCACGCACTTGAGCAATGGCTACACTTTGCGAAGATCGACTTTGGGCCGGTCTTCGTGCGCACCTCGCGGGACGGCAAACGTGCCCTCGAGGCCCGCCTCTCCGACAAGCACGTCGCTCGGCTGATCAAGGCAACCGTTCTGAAGAGTGGCGTCAGATCCGATCTGCCGGAAGCCAAAAGGCTGGCAATGTTCTCTGGCCATTCCTTGCGCGCCGGGCTCGCCTCGTCGGCAGAGGTTGATGAGCGCTATGTTCAAAAGCAACTCGGACATGCGTCGGCCGAGATGACCCGGCGCTACCAGCGCAGGCGCGACAGGTTCAAGGTAAACCTGACCAAAGCCGCAGGGCTGTGAAGCTGGGCGTGTTGGTGAAGCGCTAAGGTGAAATTCCAGCGCTTCAATTTCAGCTTACGGCTACAATTGAAATCGGGAATTAAACGCGACACTGGCCCGCGTGCTCGAGCGGATTGGCAAGGGCGACACGCTGGTCGTCGTGCGCATCGACCGCCTAGCGCGGTCCCTCTCGCATCTGCTGGAGGTGATCGAGCGGCTGGAGGCGAAAGGTGCCTTTTTCCGCTCTCTGACCGATCCGATCGACACCTCCTCGCCGCAGGGCAAGTTCACCCTGCAAGTTCTCGGCGCCGCGGCCGAGTTCGAGCGCGCCCTCATCCGCGAACGCACCAAGGCGGGGCTGGCCTCGGCGCGCAGCAAGGGCCGGATCGGCGGCAACCCCGGCTTGCGCGCCCGCGATCCCGCGGCGCTGCGCAAGGTGCGGCTGGCGCGACAGGACGGTTATATGGAACGGCTGAGCGAGACGGCGCAGGACTGGGTGCCCCATGTCCGCCGCCTGCGGCCCGACTTGGCCTGGGAAGACGTGGTGCGCATCATCAACGGCCCCTTGCCCGAGGCGCGTCGCTGGACCCAAAGCCGTCTCTTGCGCGCTGTGAAGGCCTATGTCCGCGACGGCTTCCTGCCTGCCGAGGTGCTGGCCCGCGCCGGGCGCCGCGAAACCGACGACCGCCTGCCCGCTATTATTGCTGGCATAAAGGGCACAGATCCCGACATCACGCTTCAGGCGATCTGCACCCGGCTCGAAGCGATGCGCGAGCGCACGCCCCGCGGGCGGACAAGCTGGCAGCCGTCTTCGGTGAAGATGCTGCTGGAGCGGGCCGAGAGGCTGGGGTTGCTCGACTGAGATCCCCGAGAATCGTCCATCCAATTCTGCCGACTGATTTCTGTACGCACTCACAATACATCTTGTGGTCACTTCGTACCTAGCAACGAGGTGTTGAAGTAGAGTGAGAGCGCAGTCGCCCAAGACGCTGATTTTTAACAGTTTACCGTCGACAGAAATCAGCGCCCTCAACGCGCTCAGGCCGCTCAACGGTTTGGTCTGGATTTATCCACAATATCTGTTAAGCTTTGCAAAACAATAAAGACTTGAGGGCAGTGATGAACGGGATACGGGCCTCCCAGAGATTTGAAGTCATGTCCAAGCGGCTTGGTAGCCGGTTGCGTGAACATGCGCAGGAAACCTTCCCACCGGACGCTCAGAAGGGCCTCCGCCGCTTCGCCATGCGGGAAGCGGCTGAACTTCTTCGCATTAATCAGAACACCTTCCGACATCATGTGTCAAACCTCGAAGGCTTCCCCGAAGGTGTTCTGGAGGGCGGCAACCGCCGTAGCTTCTCTGCAGAGGAGATGGTCGAGGCACAACGCGTACTTCTCGAGACTGGAAGGATCAAGCCAGAAGAACACCCGCACAGAAGACCGGGAGAGGCTTGTCAGGTCTTGACGATCTTCAACCTGAAGGGTGGTTCGGCAAAGACGTCATCTGTTGCCCATGTAGGACAACTACTGGGTCTGCGCGGATACCGGGTCTTGCTGATCGACCTCGACAGCCAGGCAAGCCTGACAAACCTGTTCGGGGTTACTCCCGAGCTCGATCCGGATATGCCGACTTCATACGATCTTATCCGATCCGATGATCCACTGCCCGCAGCAGAGATCATTCGCAAAACGAACTTCCCGACCGTGGATCTGATCCCGGCATCCATGGACATCATGGAATACGAGTTTGAGGTCGCCTTGAGCTTCAGACACGGCGCCACCACGTTCCATAGCCGCATCCGGGAAGCACTTGAGCCCGTCCTCAACCGATATGATGTGGTGATATTTGACACCCCACCGCAGCTGAACTTCTCTGTGATCTCTGCCCTCTTTGCATCGACCGGGGTCCTGATCCCGCTCAACGCGTCGATGCTCGATGTCATGTCGCTGGCGAGCTTTCTGGGCATGGCCAGCAACCTGATGGGCGTCGTCGAGGCACACGCCCCGGAACATGGACTGAACTTCGTGCGAGTTCTGATCACCCGTTACGAAAATACGGATGGTCCGCAGGTGCAGATTTCATCTCTGCTTCGGACAGTCCTCGGGGATGCCGTATTGTCTGCCGAGTTTCTGAAATCAACAGCCGTGGGTGATGCTGCGAACACCCAGCAGAGCATCTTTGAGGTTGAACCTCGCGATGTGAACCGCAGAACTTACGAGCGCGCGATCGAGTCCGTCTCGCGCGTGACCGACGAAGTCGAACGCGAAATCCTGAAAGCATGGGGGCGTAGCCATGGCGCGTAAGGTCTTCGGGGACTCACTCAAGAACGCGATGGGCAAAACGCCGCCTTCGGACGAGGATCTGGATGTGAAGCGAACGAGCCCGACAGTAGCTCGCGCACAAGCATCTGTGCTCGAAGAGGATAAACACGCCACGCGGCTGATCGACCCGACCGCCATACGGATGTCCGCGGTCATGGACCGCATCGATCCAAGCGATGGCCTGGATGAGCTTGTCTCGTCGATCCGCGAGCACGGTCAAAAGGTTCCAGTGCTGGTTCGCCGAACCGAGGACGGTGCGCTTGAGATCGTCTATGGACGCCGTCGGCTTCTCGCTTGTCGCCAACTTGGTCAAAAAGTGCGCGCTACGGTCATGGAGATGACCGACGAGGAAGCTCTCATTGCCCAAGGCGTAGAGAATAATGCGCGCCAAGATCCATCGTTCATCGAAAGGGCTCTGTTTGTCGCCGGGATCATTCGAGAACTTGGGAAAACCGACGAAACGCGCAAGAACGCTCAAACGATCGCGTATCGGGCACTTCAGATCGATGAATCGCTCGTCTCGCGGATGAACCGTATCGCTACAGGCATCCCGATGGAACTAATCCAGGCTATCGGACCTGCACACGGCGTTGGTCGACGGGTTTGGGAAAAGCTTTTCAGGCTGTGCGAGAAAGACGTCGCGAGAGCCCGAGAAGTTGCCGGCGAAATCCCTCGCAACGTACCGGGCCCCGACCGTCTCGAAGCGGCGGTTACCTTGCTGACAGCGACCAAATCGTCGACGCAGAAGACACGTCCCAGTGAGCGCGTGAAGATCGGCCGAAAAGGCAACCGCATCACCATCGTTGTGGACGCGGATCTTGTCCCTCGTGTTGAGGAGGCAGTCCGGAAGCTGGTCACAGAGCTTCTTGACCGCGGTCAAGACAGGCCGGAGTGACGACCCCGTGTCTTGACCGCGGTCAAGACATCAAAAGAAACGAGCAGAGAACGAAAGGAGGACCGGCTAGAAAAAGAAAGACCCCCCGAAAGCGATGCTTCCGAAGGGCCTCAATCAGTCTCGACACCTGATTGATACCCCCAAAACGAATCGATTTCAACACCGCTCGCGGTGAACGGGGAAGCTTTTTCTTCCGAAACACCATGAGACATGCAACTGAAACAACAACCGCTCTGGCGGAACGGACATCTTTGCCCTGCCCTAACCCCTACGAGCTTCTGGGCCCGGTTCGCGTACTGAGGAAGGAGCTAGGTCTCACAACCAATGACCTCGCCGTTCTGACCGCGCTCATTAGCTTCCTACCCCGCAACGAACGTGAGATTCAGGACAGCCAGCGACTTACGCTCACTGTCGTGTTCCCATCGAACGCTTCTCTCTCAGAGCGCGCCAATGGACTCGATGAGAGAACACTTCGACGCAGCCTGGGACGCCTCTCAGCTGCTGAACTGATCGAACGCAAGAACTCAGCAAATGGCAAACGCTTTCCGCTGAGGTATGGAGGCGTTATCAGAGATGCCTTCGGTATCGACCTGAAGCCCTTGATCCAGAGGTACGGCTCGCTCGCGACACAAGCCTTGCAACTCACCGAAGAACGCGAGCGCTTGCGCTC
This sequence comes from Sulfitobacter sp. LC.270.F.C4, assembly GCF_032922545.1. NCBI lineage: Bacteria > Pseudomonadati > Pseudomonadota > Alphaproteobacteria > Rhodobacterales > Roseobacteraceae > Sulfitobacter > Sulfitobacter sp. LC.270.F.C4. The sequence goes on from NZ_CP136688.1 coordinate 26,024, forward strand.
ACTGAAGGCTGAGGCGTTGGCCCTACGTGCTTCGCTACTCCAACAGACACGCTTCGATGAAGCAAAGCTCTCTACCCTCAACATGATCAGAAATGTCCTGCGTCGAGCAACACTAACCGTTGATGCAGTCCTGAGCGTTATCTCGGAACTTAGAGCCCTCGGAGCCGATACCGACGCAAGCTACGGTGAACACCATGCCGCAGCAAAAGCTAGTTCCGAAGATAATTTACAAGCTATCGAACACCAACCTTATGCACCAGAATCCAACGATCTGCCCGCCACAAACGGACAAAATGTCCGGCACACAGAGTCTATAAAAAAAGATATTAAAAAGATTGCTCCCTCAACGGTCAATCGCGGTGAACAAACCGCAAAAACCAAACCGACGATGAACCGAGACCCAGCACGCATGGCATGGGAAGATTTCACCCATGTTGCAGGATTTTTCCCAGAACAGCCGCGTACAGGAGAAGCTCTCACCCGCATTCTATACGACCTCGGTCGATTGCTTAGAATAAGCCAAGACGAACTGCGGCATGGCATCCAGAAAGCTGGCGCGGGAAAACTGCTTCTCGTCTTCGACTACCTGATAGCAAGAGCAGACACGATCAAACACCCTGACGCCTATTTCGAAAGGATCCTACGCACACAACTTGCTCCCACATGAACTTCTTGACCGCGGTCAAGGACCACCGTGAGAGGGAAAGGAGTGTTGGTTTGAGGGTGACGGGAAGTGAGATCGGGAGAGTGGCTTCCGGCGCCCGTCGTGGAGAAGATCTGATGACGAAAGCTGTCCAGAAAATTACCCTGTCCCCTTCACGGGATATCCCTTTTGACAAGCTGGTGCTGAGCCAGTCCAATGTGCGGCGCATCAAGGCTGGCGTGTCCGTCGAGGAGCTGGCCGAAGACATCGCCCGCCGCGGTCTCTTGCAGAGCCTAAGCGTGCGGCCCGTGTTGGCTGACGATGGGACCGAGACCGGCAAGTTCGAGATCCCGGCCGGTGGCCGTCGGTTCCAAGCATTGTCCCTGCTCGTGAAGCAGAAGCGTTTGGCGAAGACCACGCCCATTCCTTGCATCGTGCGGGATGCTGCGTCCGACATCCTGGCCGAGGACAATTCCTTGGCCGAGAACATGCAGCGCGTTGCCTTGCACCCGCTCGACCAGTTCCGCGCGTTTGTGGCGCTGCGGGACAAGGGTCAGAGCGACGCAGAGATTGCTGCCGCCTTCTTCGTGACACCGCAGATCGTGAAGCAGCGCCTGAAACTCGCTTCCGTCGCCCCTGCCCTGCTTGATGTCTATGCCGAGGATGGCATGACGCTGGAGCAGCTCATGGCCTTCACCGTGAACCCCGATCACGCGCGTCAGGTTCAGGTCTGGGACGTGATTTCTACCTCATGGAACAAGGAGCCATTCCAGATCCGACGCATGCTGACCGAGACCTCGGTCCGGGCGTCCGACCGGCGCGCGGTCTTTGTGGGTGTTGAGGCCTATGAAGCGGCGGGCGGCACGATGTTGCGTGACCTCTTTCAGGGCGATGACGGCGGTTGGCTCGAAGACCCTGCCCTGCTTGATCGGCTGGTGACGGAAAAACTCCAGGCCGAGGCTGAGACGGTTGCGGTTGAGGGCTGGAAGTGGATCGAGGTCGCGCTTGACCTGCCCTACGGCTACAGCCACGGCCTGCGGTCCCTGTCCGGCGATCCCGCACCAATGACAGATGACGAAGGCGCGGCTCATGCCAAGCTGCTCGCCGAGTATCGGGCGCTGGAAGAGGAATACGCGGGTCAGGATGAATTGCCTGACGAGATCGACACGCGGCTTGGCGTGTTGGAAGCGGAGATGGAAAAGATCGAGACTCGGCCGTTGATCTTCGACGCGGAGGAGATCGGGCGGGCAGGGGCGTTCGTCACGCTCGACCGCTACGGCGCGCTGGCAGTCTATCGCGGCTATGTGCGTCCAGAGGATGAGCACATTGAGGAGACCGCGGTCCAGGACGTTACTGATCCTGCGGTGGCGGGGCAGGGGGATGATCGTGATCTTACCGATGGCCATGGCAGTGCCCCACATGTCGGAACCGTCATCATGTCGGGTGGCCAGCCGATTGGCGGCGACCTGCCGGAGGATGAGGATGACGGAGCGCTGAAGCCACTGCCCGAGCGGTTGTTCATAGAGTTGACGGCCCACCGGACGCTGGCGCTGCGTGAAGCAATCGGGCGCTCGCCGGATGTCGCGCTGACGCTGCTGCTGCTGAAGCTGGTGACGGACACCTTCCGCACCTCCTCTGCTTCGGGAAGCTGTCTCGAAGCATTCGTGCGTCACGTCTACATGTCGGCGCAGGCGCCCGATCTGAAGGACAGCGTGGTGGCAAAGCTGGTCGACGAGCGTCACACGGAATGGGAAGCCGATCTGCCGCTTGGCGACGATGCCGCGCTCTGGGATTATCTGACCGCGCTCGATCAGGGCAGCCGTCTGGCCCTTCTGGCACATTGCCTCAGCTTCGGGATCAACGCGCTCCATGAGAAAGTGAACCCCTACGGAGCGGGCATCTCGGCCACCGGACTGACCCGCCGGATGGCGCATGCCGATCTCGTGGCACGTGCGGTGGACCTCGATATGGTCGAGGCGGGCTGGGAGCCGACGGTCGATGGCTACCTCAACCGTGTTCCCAAGGCCCGGATCCTCGAGGCCGTGCGCGAGGCCAAGGGGGAGGGGACTGCCCAGCTTCTCGATCACCTGAAGAAAGGCGAGATGGCCAGTGAAGCCGAGCGCTTGCTGAAGGGCAGCGGCTGGTTGCCCGAGGTTCTGCGCCGGAACGATCTCGTAGCGCTGGATGGTGAGAACTGTGCCGAAGGGCAGGGGGCAGATGTCGATGTCGAAGTGGCTGAAAGTGTCAGTGACACTGACCTTCCTGCATTCTTGACAGATGGCCTGCCTGCTGAAGGCGCGTCGATGCTGGCCGCCGAATAACGTGATCCAGCGGGGGGAGGGCATTCCGCCCCCCAATCACACTATAGTGTAACAATATCAATAAGATGAGTGCGATTGCTCGCATTCAGAATGAGGAATTATGTCTGCAACAACCATCATCGACACCGCCTCCCTCGGGGCGCTGATCCGCTACACCGACGGCAGTCCCAAGCCACCGGCACGTTTCACCAAGAAGCTCGCGGCCTGGGAGCGCTCGAACGGCGTCGGCCGCCTTGTGAAAAAGGAACCACCTCGGCCCTATCCGACATGGACGGCTCCCGCGTCGTTCACGCTGCATGAGGGTAATTTCTCCTCGGACGGTGTGATCCTCGTCACCATCATGCGCAGCCATTCCGCTGACAGCACCCTCGTCTTCGAGGTGGCCGAGGATCCGAATCCCGGGCAGGTGCGCGTGCTTCTCGACTTCGGCGGCAACACCGAGCTGCTGCATCTGGCGGAGTCCGTCACTGCGGCCGAACTTTGGATCGCCAAGGAAGGATACCGCAATGCGCGGCTCGAAATCGTCGGCGATGAAGAGGACGAAAGGGCAGGGGGCGCGGACCTGGCCGCCTGAGCCCAACTGAAACCGAGGGGCCCGCCCAAGCGCGGGCCTCTCATACATCACAACCTTGTCCCCGAAGTCGCGGGGCGCCAAAAGAACCATCCTCAAGGAAGGACGTCTTCAACTAAGATCTTGGCCGGGAGGCTGGAGGCAAAAGCAACAGCGGGACAATCGGCTCCAGTCGTCAGGGCACCATCCCCCGCTCGCCATTCCCTTCCTTGGCCCGAATCCCGTCTTCGAGATCAACCCACGAGGGGTCGGACTACGGGCAAGCCCGTGCCGCCGGCCGGATTCGGGCGAGCCGAACGCACCCGGTGATGTCAGCCAGTCTTCGGGCCTGCGGGGTCCTGTCGTGCGGGGGATGGTCCCCCGCCTCCAAGACAGGAGCCAAACAGATGTCCCGCAAAGATGCTCACGCCTTCGCCGCCTCCCTCGCCGCCACGCTCATGGTCTCGATCGTCGTCTTCCAGGCAGGGGATGGATCCTATGGCGCCGTCCCCGCCGATGAAATCGACGGAGACGAGGTTCAGGTGCTGGTTGAGATTGACCCGTGGGCTTAGGCCCACGGTTATCTCGACAGGCTCGCGCGGAGGCGCAGACGCGCCTCCTGCTTCAATGCAGCCTTGGGACTTCGTCGGTGAGGAACGGTCGATTGCGGATGGCGCATCGCCAAACAGACTGAAGTCGCAGAAGTGCCAGCCGAAAGCGACCGCAACAATGCCAATATAATCGACGTGTCCAGCCCCATATCCACCATTCGTGTGCAAAGCAGCGTTTGGCCGAAGCAAGCCCAAAGTTGCCTGCCGCATCAAGGTCCAGCATGCGGGACTAAGTGCTCAGGAAGAGCGGCGAATGGTGCGGAAATTAATATTATAAGAATTTCTGCGTCCTCTCTCATTGAGGGCGGAAGATTGACACGCGGAGTGAAGGGTGCCCCTATCGCCGCATATATATCAATTAGGCGGGGGCATGGTGTTCGGCATTTTCAGGAAAATATTCGGGGGAGAAAAAGCCGCAGGGCGCGACAAGGAGCTTCCTGCGGTCCGCGAGGCGGTCGACTTTGGCGACGATCGCGCGGGCAATAAACGCCAGAGCCGCTTTGAGGACTTTGAACAGGAAACGAGGGAACGCCTTGAGGCACATTCCCATGAGATGCCGGGGCAGGCCTACTTCAGCCAATTACAGGCATTGCAGGACAGTATTTCGAATCGCAGGTACACAGATGCGGCCACAGCGGCTCGCGAGAGTCTTCCGCTCATTCGCAAGTGGCTCGAAGATCCCAGGGGAAACGGTAAGAGGCTCAGCCTGAGCATGCCTGCGCTCACTCAGGGCGGCACCATGCTGGCCATGACCGGTGACCGGAAAGGACTGGAGATGCTGCATGATCTGGTATCGGAGTTCGATCATCTCAAGGAATACCGCGCTGATGCCGAGAAGCATCTCGCCGCCATCGACCTCTTCGACGCCATTCGTAAAGCCGTCGCGGCAAAGCCTGGCATCCTGCAAAACAAGATGAAGTCGGAAGTGAGCGCCGAGGACGGGCGCCTTGTCAGCAACTTGATCTCGTGGCTGGAGAAGGCTGGCGAAATCAGCCGCGCCAAGAACGGAAAGACCTACGCCCTCTATTTGGAGGGCGTCGAGATGAGCGCCAAGGACGCTTCGGCGGTCTACATCGAGCCGACGCGCCCTCGGTCTCATCAGGCCAAAGCCAAGCCGGGTAAACCCATCGAGCTCGACCTCGATAAGTTGACCTTGGTGCCGCTGCCACCGTCTCCCGAGGCCTGGGCCAGCCAGGTTGCGCTGCCTGCGACCACTGAAACATTCGAGGATGCCGACGGCGCTTGGCAAGAACTCAATGTAGAGGCGATTGCGCCCGCGGATCGTCCGGACCCTGCCTTTCGAAAGCACTTCACCACGCGTGGTGGCGTCCTCTCCTTCGATGATCTCGCAAAGTCCGAGGCAAGCTTCGGTGCACCAGGCGCGGTGATGTTTATCTCCGAGCAGGGCGGCAACCCTTTGATCGAACGACTGGAGCGCCCGATCTATGCGCTCGATGTCCATCCCGAAGGACAAGGTTTCGCGACACGGTCCAAGATGAATATCCTGACCGTCTATGGCGCGGACCTAAAGGTCGAATTCGAGACAGACCTTTCCGCCACGCCCGAAGTCGCAGCGGGGCGCCGTCGTCTCGATCTTGACGGGGACGGAGGTATTTTCTGGGGGGAACCCCACTTGGCGATAAACTGCATCGCGCTCAGCCCAAGCCGGGACAGATACCTTTACACGCATGTGGATGAAGCATGGTGCATCGATCGGCACGGAAAACGCCTGTGGGGCGTCCGTATGCCTGAGCGTCCCGTGGAGACTTACTATCATACCTTTGAAGTGGGCGGCATGGGCGGGCATACGGGAACCGCCGCAGAAATCGAGGAGGCGCTCGAGGAACTTGAGCTTGCGTTGCCGGTAACGCCGGATGAGATTCGGCAGAAATACCGCGGGATGGTGCGTCAGCTTCACCCGGACCTCAACCCAGGAAACGAAGCGCGTATGAAGGCGGTTAACGCGGCTTACGAGGCGCTCACCGGGGCCAGCCACGATGATCTGCAGGGCAAGAAAAGCGCCGAGGATTTGCTGACATTCTCCGCCACCGTGACTTTTATGACCGGCGGCGGACCTGACCGCCTTCAGGCTGCCGCTTTCTCTGGGCGTGGCGACACGGTGTTGCTGGGAACCTCCCAGGGGCGGGTCCTGCGTATCGATGGTTCCGGCAAGCCGATCGCTCTCTACCATGTGGGCACTGCGCCGATCCGGATCTTGGAAACGGATCGCTACCTCTACATCCAGACATTTACCCGGCTTTACGTGCTCGAGGGAAACCGCCTTGTGGGACTGCAGGACTGCACGACCAAATGCGACCTTTTGGTCGACGAGGGCTTTGTCTTGCTGGTGGAGAACAAGGGTGTTCGGGTGCTGACGGAAGCGGGCCGACCGCTGGGCGTCGCGCTGACCAAGGCGCCAATCCGGCGAGCCGGGATTGAAGATGGCGTGCTTGTAGTCGAAACGCGAACCCATCGTGGCCGGTTCAGCGAACTCATGGGGTAGCACGCGAGCGACTTAGCTTGCCATCTATGTCAAGGACCCGTGAGCCGCACCTATCATACGCAGCGCCAGGCCCGAATGACTGGGTCGGGCAACGATCAGGCTCGGGTTTTTTAGCCGCGGGGTTGGTGATCTTTCAGCGGATTTCCAAATCACCGGCAGTTGTGCCGGCCGCCAGCGCGTCCACGAACCACTGCGGTTTACGCCCACGACCCGACCAGGTGACGGCCGAGTTCTCAGGGTGCTAATATTTTGGCGCGACTGGGGCGCGCTTGGGCTTGCTAACTGCCCCGAGCAGTTCCGCCAGGGAATAGCCCATTTCGTTGGCCACAGCTTCCAGCTTGGTGCGGGCTTCCGCCTTCTGTCGATCCCCAAAGGTGGAGATTGCCTTGGCGATGTCCTTTTGCATTTTCTTCAGCTCTGGAAGCGACAACGCCTCGAGATCGTAATCAGCCATGCTATGCCTCGTGTCCTGAATGTTCCAGTATCGATAGCCCGCCGCGGCATGGTCCCGCAACTCCCGTAGGCAGGGGGGCAGGTGACGATGGTTGGTTGATCTACAGTCTTTGTCGCCAGTTTAGGGTGCTGGGCTTGGGTTCAGGCTGTCCCGATGGGCAAGGTGACAGGGTCTGGCATGGGCTCCCCGCGCATCTCTGTCTCCTGGGCCATCCCTTCGACTGACAATCCCCTAATCCCGTTCGGGCTCCTGCGCGCAACCCCGCGTCAGTCCGGGCCGTGTTGCCCCTTCGGGGCTGCCCGCTCCACCCCGGGCCTCTGGGGGTTTCCGATGTCCATGCTGTCCACCGTGCACGCGTCACCCGACGGGCTTTTTCAGGGTCTTGTCGAAGGGACGGTCCCGAAGACAGGAAACACAGGAGCTTATCATGCAGAACATCGTCATCCTCGCCGGCAACATCGGTCAGAAACCCGAAACTCGCACCACTCAGGGCGGCATCAACATCACCAACTTCAGCCTCGCTACCTCGCGCCCCCGCCTCTCGGAAGGTCGCGTGCTGCGTGACGACAACGGCTACCGGGTCATGGACACCGAATGGCACCGCATCACCTGCTTCAACGGGCTCGGCAAGACGGTCGCGGAGCATTGCGAAAAGGGCATGAAGGTCCTCGTCCACGGCCGAATCCACTACACCAAATGGATCGACAGCATGGGGAACGACCGCTACGGCTGCGAGATCATTGCCGAGAAGGTCGACTTCCTGAGCCGCCCGAAGTCGACTGAGAACGAAAACCCCGAGCTGGTCGACCGCGACGACGAGATCCCGTTCTGAGGAACGGGGTCTCCCCCTCGGGCCCGGCGGGGTTAACCGCCGGGTTCGCGGCACTGCCGCAAGTCAGCTTCGAGCCCAAACTGTCGGATGTCGCGCCGTACGTCAATGTCCGCTCATTGGAGTGCAACCATAAACGAGATATAACCAAAGGTGGTTTGGCCAAGGGCTAGTGGCGCATGGTGTTTCCGCAGTATTGGCACACGATCCGCATACAACAAAGTAGACCACCTAAAAATTCCCGGAACGGCATCAAATCAGGCTTGCCTGTGCTGAACTGTTTACCCGGATTACACCAGACAGTAGCCATTTGTTAAACTTGGTCACGCGATGCGTGCCCATAGCAAATGCAATGCCGCGTTCGGGCATATCCTGCCCCCACTTGTCGCGCATCATGCGTAACGTCTCTTCCTCGCCATACTGGTCGCGCCACTTGAAGAATGTGCGCTCTGTTTCCCAGTCGATACAGGTATGGGTCAGAGTCTTACCTTCATGCTCAAAGCGATAGTGGAAGGAATATGGGGCAACGTCCGGAGTCAACACGGTACTGTCGCCTGAGAACATATCCGTCTGGCTCAAAAGCGTATCGCGGCGTCTTTGGCTCTTTGTCCTTTCTGCATCGCTCAGCGAGCGAATGATGAATTCTGGGTTCTCGGGGCGGATCAACGCAAAAGAACGGCCTTTCTCTTTTTCCGCAGTGAGGCTTTCCACAATAGCGCGCCGCGCGAATTCGTGGCGTTCCAACTCCTTCACGTTACGCACCTTCACAAGGGACTCGTGATCCACGCGCTTGCTTTCGAGGCGCATGTCTTTGGGCGCTGCGCTGCGCCACCGGGTACTTATGATATCCCAGCGGTTGAAGCGCTGCTCATTGCTTAGAAGCTTGAAGGGCATAGGGTAAAGGCGATGCCAGTTCCCGTAGATATCGATACCGGCAACGCAGACGGTTTCACCATGGGTCTGCCCCGTTTCTGGGGCGGCCTTGACGATTACGCAGACTTCAACAGGGTCTTGCCAGCCACCCAAAGTTAGGCCACGGCAATATGTTCAATCGGTGCGCCTACCAGCGCGGATAGGCGCTCAGCGACAATCTTGCGGTGACAGCCTTCATGGTGGCGCTCAAAACAGGTCAGGCAGATACGCTTGCCCTTCACGGCATCTGCAAGCTGAGTCAGGGCGGACTGCGCGTCTTCCCCGTCCATGTGCTGGGTGAATATTTCAACAAATAGGTCATGATTACCAGCGCGTGCAGCTTCTCTACCGGGCTTGGGGTCACCTAGCGCTTTGACATGCATATAGTCTATGCCCGCTTCCCTGACGGCGGCGTTCAACCCGTTCTTTGAGAACCCCTTTTTGCGCGACAGGGGCAATTCGCGCACGTCCACCAGAACGTCAATTTCTGCATCAGCCAAGCGGCTGACGAAATCGTCTATGGTGGATTTCTCGTAACCGATTGTGAATATTGGTTCTTCTGTCTGTGTACTCGCAGCCATTTTGGCTCCTCCAATTTTTCTATGATAGTAGCCAAGATGTGACTCCTGTCCATCTTGTTGGTGGCGGTGGGTCAATAAATCGTTGACATGGGGCGGGAATGTTACGGGGCCTTGGTGTGGGGATCCGCGCCTAAAATTAATCCGCTTCGCTGAGAAAGCCGACAAGGGCGCAGTCGCAGCGACCGTCCGTTCCACCAAGCATTGCTGCCGAGCATATCAAGCTTTCGAGAGTCAGAGAAGGGCTGGTTGCTTTCGCGACAGGTTGAGGGCTGGGAGAGTGGCTCCCGGCGCCTGTCACGGAGGAATGCCGATGGGCGTTGTAGAGGTTCTGGATCCGGTACAGCCGACGCGGGCTGGTGGCTGGAAAGTGGATGTGAGCCGGGGGGAGCGGAACGGGCGGGTGTCGTCCGAATGGTTCAACCGGCCCGATGATGAGCGGTACCTGTCGCTCGATGATCTCTGGGCCAATGTAAAGGGTCGGTCCGAGCGCAGCCGCAGCCGGGTGGTGCAGACGGCGGATATTCGAGTCGAGGCCGCGCGTGACAACCCCGAGCGGTTGCACCTGATGCTGCCGAAAGCGCAGGAACCGGTGGCGCCCACGCACTGGGCCTTCGGCCAGCTTGCCAGCATCGTTGGCGCGCCGGCGTCCTATCTGCGGCAGTTGCCCGCGCCGCTGGCAGGGATCAATCTGCAGTATGGCCTGACCAATCATCGCGCTGAGCAGGTGAAGACCTTCGAGACCGAGGACGGTCGCACGGAACTGCGCGCAGTGACCGGCCCCGACTATGGCCGCATCCACGATTTCGAACTGGTCGAGGCGGTGCAGCGCATCGCGGGCAATGGCACGGGTGACACGCGCTGGAAGGTGCCGGGGGTGCTCGACTGGTCGACCGGGGTCTACAACCCCGATGTCGAGATCAGCCGCGACACGACCACGCTCTATGCGTCGGACCGCGATGTCTTCCTGTTCCTGGTCGATGATCGCAACCCGATCGAGGCGGGCAAGCTGCCCGATGGCTCGCCCGATCTCTACTTCCGGGGCTTTTACTGCTGGAATTCCGAAGTTGGTGCCAAGACCCTCGGCATGGCGAGCTTCTACCTGCGGGCGGTGTGTCAAAACAGGAATCTGTGGGGCGTCGAGGATTTTCAGGAGATCCGGATCCGGCATTCGAAATATGCCGCCTCGCGCTTTGCCCATGAGGCGGCCCCGGCGCTGACGCGTTTCGCCAATTCCTCACCGCAGGGCTTCGTGAACGGCATCAAGGCGGCGCGGCAGCAGATCGTGGCGCGCAGCGACGAAGACCGCGCGGATTTCCTGCGCAAGCGTGGTTTCTCGAAAGCCGAGTCCGGCAAGATCATCGAGAAGGTGCTGATGGAAGAGGGCCGCCCGCCGGAGTCGATCTTCGACTTCGTGCAGGGCATCACTCGGCTTGCGCGGGACAAGACCCAGCAGGATGCGCGGCTCGACATGGAAGGGCGCGCCAAGAAGCTCCTCGACCGGGTCGGCTGACCAAGCCCCATGCAGCGATCGCCCGACACCGGGGCGGTCGCTGCAGCTATTTCTCAACATGCACGCCGTTGGCCATGCCCCGAAAGGGCAGGGGGCTTCGGTGTGCGGATTTCAGCCATACACAGAAGACCTGACACTCTCTGACTCCCCAGGAAGAAACCGTCATTCTCGAGGCCCGCGATATCCTCGGCCGTTACCTCAGCCAGAACCCGGTGATCGGCAGCTGGCAAGCGCTGATGGACTATTGCGCGCTGACCGTGCGAGGCCCCATCGAGCGCTTCCATGTCCTTTACCTCGACCGCAAGAACCGCATCATCGCCGATGAGCTTTTGTCGACCGGCACGGTCGATCATGTGCCGGTCTATCCGCGCGAGGTGATCAAGAGAGCCCTGATGCTGAACTCCAGCGCCCTGATCCTGATCCACGATCACCCTTCGGGTGATCCCACGCCATCCGAGGCCGATCTCAGCATGACCAAGGAGATCCAGAAGGGCTGCAAGTATTTCGGCCTCACGCTGCACGACCACATCATCGTCGGTGCCGGGACGGAGCTGAGCCTGCGGGCGCTCGGCAAGCTCTGACGCTGTGGCCAGATCCATCACCGTCGCCCCTTCGAGGAAGAGGGCGGCGGTTTGGTCTTTGACGGTGAAGCGGGGAGAGTGGCTTCCCGCGCCGTTGGAGATATTGCCATGTTTGACCTTCCCCTGCCGCTCCAACCGAGCTCGCGCCCGATGGGTCCTGTCGCAAATGGTGGGACTGTCGCTTCTGATCCCAGCCTGCCTTTCGCGCTGACGCGGATGCGCCGGACGCCTGCAGCCCTGAAGTCGGGCACCGCTGCCCCCGTGGTCGTTGAGCGTTTTGCGACGCTGGCTGATGCCATGCAGGGGGCGTTTGAACTTGCGGAGGACAACGGCCTCGATCCAGCGCCGCAGCTTCTGGCCATCCTTGATTGCGACCAGCGCCTGGTTCTTGCCGGGGCCGCCAGTCATGGCGCTGTGGCTTGGTGCCACCCTGTCGCCAATGCTCTTGAGGCGCGGGCCATTGTGACCGAGGCGGTTCAGCTGCGCGCCCAGGCTGGCCGCGCCACTGATTGGCACGAGCCTGAACTGGCGCAGCGGCTGCGTCACCGTGCTGATCTGCTCGATGCGCGTCTGGTCGATCCGCTCTGGCGCGCCTTTGCCGCCCGGGCGCTGCAGATCGCGGCGTGACGCCCGAGAGACAGAGGATGGCTGGGAAGGGTTTGAGCCTTCGGGGCGCAGAGGAGTGCGCCACCCGGGGGTCTGACCTGTCCTCACCGAATGGAGATATCCATGACCCAGACTGAACCCACTCTGGCCGCCCCCCTGCGGCCTTCCACCCTCGATTTCGGGGCGATCCTTGCCGCGCATGCCGAACGCGAGGCCCGGACCCTCGCCCTGCGCCCCGGCAACAAAGACCGCCTGTTCGACGGCCTTATGGCCGCCGGAATCACCCATGTCACCGTGACCTTTGACGGTGCCGGTGACAGCGGCCAGATCGAAAGCATCGGCGCTTGGTCCGGCGAGACCGCGGTCGATTTCCCCGCCACCGAGATCGCATACGCCGCGCTGACCTGGGACGACCCCGAGGTGGAGATGCGCAACCTGTCACTGGAGGATGTCGTCGAGCAACTCGCCTACGACTTCCTCTCCGACACCCATGGCGGTTGGGAAAACAACGACGGCGCGTGGGGCGAGTTCTGCTTCGACGCCGCAGCCCGCTGCATCCATCTCGAGTTCAATGAACGGATCGAGGCGCTGGTCGATCCGCATCTCGCCTCGCCCGTGGTCGAGGTCAGCTGACATGACCGATCCCGCATATCTGCGCCTCGGCCTGTCGCCGTCGGCGTCACCCTTTACTGTCCTGCGCGCTGCGGTCCGGGCGCTTCACCCCGACACGCGCGCCGTGCGCAGCTTCCGAACCGCGCGCAAACGCTTCTACCGGCAGATGCTCTGCGCGCACGCAGCGTGTCAGGCAGCAGGCGATCCGCCATCCGGCTGATCGCTCCCAACCATCTCTTAATCGCAATCCCGCGCCCGGCCTCTCGGCCGGGTCTTCCCCATTCAGGAGGTCCCAATGGCGGATTACTTCACCCATTTCTCATGCCTGATCGACGTCGGCACCCCCGACAAGGCCGCCAGCGCGCTCGCGCTATTCCACGAACTGCGCGCTGCGGATCAGGACGCCGATGACCCAGAGGTCGCGGGCTTCACTCTTGCGCGCCAGGACGCGCCCGAGGGCAGCACCCTCTGGATCCATGATGACGAGCACGGCGATGTCGAAGCCGTCATCCGCTTCGTGATGCGCCTGGCAGAAGACCTCGACCTCACCGGCCTCTGGGGGTTCCAGTACGGTCTGAGCTGTTCCCGCCCGCGCCTCGACGCCTTCGGCGGCGGCGCGCATGTCATCGATCTTGGTGCCCGCAAGTCCATCGGCTGGACCAGTACGCAAGAATGGCTGGCCGTCGCATTGAACGGGGAGGACGTCGATGCCTGAGGTGATCTGCACAACAGTCTACCAGTTCCCTGAACTCTCCGACGTCGCCAAGGAAAAGGCGCGCAGCTGGTATCGCGAGATCGGGCCACACGACGATTGGTGGGACGCGGTCTATGAGGATTGCGAGCGGGTCTGTGAGATCCTCGGCATCCGTCTGAAAACCACCTCCGTCCGCTTGATGGGCGGCGGGACGCGGGCCAAGCCCTGCATCTGGTTTTCGGGCTTCTGGAGCCAGGGTGATGGAGCTTCGTTCGAAGGCTACTGGTCCCACGCCAAGGGCGCCGCCGCGCGCATCCGGGACTATGCGCCGCTGGACGCGACCCTGCACAGCATCGCCGATCGGCTGCAGGCCATACAGCGGCGCAACTTCTACCAGCTCGCTGCCGAGGTCAGCCACCGCGGACGCTACTATCACGAATACACCATGTCCGTGGACGTCACGCGCGATAGCCCGACCTGGCAGCTGCCGACCGAGGACGCAGAGGAGATCGTGACCGAGGCGCTGCGCGACCTTGCCCGCTGGCTCTACCGTCAGCTTCAGAGCGAATACGACCACCTGACCTCGGACGAGGCCGTTGAAGACGGCATCATCGCCAATGAATACACCTTCACCGCAGGGGGGCGGCGGTTCGGATGACACATGGGAGGGCTCAACCCATCTCTTGCAGAATATCCAGAATGTATGTATATTCTGTGCAAATGGAGACCCCGATCATGCATGATCTTCCCGAATTCAAGGCGGCGGACCTGACGCGCCACACAAGTGACCTGTTCGATGCGGCCATTCGGTCGCCGATTGCGATCACCAAGCACCGCAAGCCGAAATTCGTGCTGATGAGCATGGACCAGTACCAGCAACTCACCCGGGGGGCCACGCAGCAGGCGCACATGATCGACGAGATTCCCCAGGATCTCAAGGCGCTGATGATAGAGGGGCTCGAGCGGGACTTAACGCAGGCGGATGACTAAGCCGAGTGCTGGAGAGGTTTTCCGCTATCCGTTCCTTTGGAAACGCGAGCAGATGGCGGGTGAGACCGAGGGCCGCAAGACGCGGCCTGTCTGTATCGCCGTCACTGTCGCCAAGTCCGATAGCGAGACCGTGGTGTTCATCCTGCCGATCACGACGCAGCCGCCCTTGCCCTCGCGCAAGTTCATTGAGGTACCACAGATCGAGTCGCAGCGCGTGGGGTTAGAGACCCATGTCCGCAAATGGGTCATGCTGGACGAAATCAACACCGATATTCTGGAGCGGTCCTATGTCTGGGAGGACCGCACGCCCATCGGCACGTTCAGTTCCGTCTTCATATCAAGGATCCAGTCCAGCCTGATCGCGCTTGCCAGGTCGGGCGGGGCATCCGTTGTCGATCGGCTGAAGTAATCTCGATCACCGCAGGGTCTGCCCAGCTTCACTTGTTCCCGTCGATCCATTTCGACATCAGCCCTTTGTCGCGGAAGCACTCGTCGGGCACGGCACGGCGTTTGATCCGGGCGAGGCGTTCGGCGAAGGCCACCTGCTTTGATGTCGGACGGCTGTCTTGCGCGCCCGGGTTCATCTTGGCTTGTGCGTCGATCCAGGCGCTCAGGGACCGGCGGTCCTGCTGAGCCTCCCATGGCAGAAGCGTCTGGTTGCGCCGGGCCAGCGCGCGCGCATAGGCGATCTGCTTTGGCGTCGCGGGCAGGGCGTAAGTAGTGCTTTCCATCGGGGATCTCCCTTCTTAGCGTCGCTCTTAAAATAGAACATAACAGGAACAAAATCAAGCCACCTGCGGAAATCACGGGGTTTGAGAGGAAGAGGAGGGCCGGGGAAGGTAAGGCCTGAGGGTGCCCGAAAGAGGGTGTCCGGGCCTGATCCTGTCCCTCATTCCGGAGTTTCCCTATGACCCATCTCGCCCATTTTGCGACCGAGCGCGCACTTGCGTCTGTTGCCCCCATCCCGTCGCCCGATACGGCCGCTGCGATCTTGAGCGTGGCCGAGGCGCTGCAGCCTGACCTGGCGCAAGGTTTCCAGATCGACGCGCTGCGTCTGCGGCTTGAGATGGAGCGTGCCTTTGGCGGCTCCGATGCGGACGGTGCCTGGGAATGGAAACTGGCTTATGAGGCGGGCGAGGTGGCGCTGGTCCTCTTCCTGCGGAAATTCGGCCGTGCGCTGTTGGCCCGGGCCGGCTCGCCCGCAGCACTCTTGCCCATCCTCGCCAAGGTGGCAGGCCTGTTGCCCACGCACACCCGCCGCTCGGAAGAAATGGAGCGGTTCCAGCAGTTCAGTACACCGCTGCCGATGGGACTGGCGGCACTGGCGGCCGCGCAGATCACGCCCCAAGATCTCGTGCTGGAGCCATCGGCCGGAACAGGCCTTCTGGCGATCCTTGCCGAAATCGCGGGCGGCAGCGTGATGCTGAACGAGCTTGCCGACACCCGCGCTGATCTTTTGCGTCGCCTGTTTCCGGGACGTCCGGTCACCACCTTCGACGCCGCGCAGATCGACGATCACCTCGACGCCGGACTGCGCCCGAGCGTCATCCTGATGAACCCGCCCTTCTCGGCGGTGGCCAATGTCGACGCCCGCACCACCGAGGCGACAGCCCGGCATCTGCGCTCGGCGCTCGCGCGGCTGGCCCCCGGCGGACGGTTGGTCGCCATCACCGGTGCGGGCTTCGCGCCCGATGCGCCCGCCTGGGCGGAAACCTTCGCGCGTCTGACTCAGACCGCGCATCTGGTCTTTACGGGTGCTGTGTCGGGTGCGGCCTTCGCCAAGCACGGCACCAGCTTCGAGACGCGGATTTCGGTCTTCGACAAATGCCGCGGTGGCGAGGCGGGCGGCATCACAGCCGATCTGGCGCGCCTGATTTCGCCTGATGTCGCCAGCCTGCTCTCGCTGATCACTGCGGAGATCCCGCCGCGCCTCGTGCTGGCGCAGGTCGCACCAGCCGGGCAGGGCCTCACTTCCCCCTTTCCGGGATATCCCCCCCGCACCACGCGCACGGCCATCAGCACATCGCGCGCCACGCCAGCAACACCCTCCACCAACACCGCCCCGCAGATCGAGGCCGCAGACCTCGCCTATACCCTGCGCGATGCAACCGAGGACGGGGCCAGCACGCGCCTGTCGGATGCCATTTACGAGACCTTCCGGCTGCAGGCGATCGACATCCCCGGCGCCACACCGCACCCGACCAAACTGGTGCAATCGGCGGCCATGGCATCGGTCGCGCCCCCGAAACCCAGCTACCATCCCAAGCTGCCCGCTGCCGTCAAGTGCTGTGGCCTGCTCTCTGACGCACAGCTCGAGACCGTGATCTACGCGGGCGAAGCGCATTCTGCGCAACTTGCCGGATCTTGGACTGTCGATGAAACCGGCGACATGGTCTCGGCCGCGCCGGACGATGCCGCTGACGCCGCCCGTTTCCGCCGCGGCTTCTTCCTCGGCGACGGCACCGGGGCGGGCAAGGGTCGCCAGTCGGCCGGGATTGTGCTCGACAACTGGGCTCAGGGTCGGCGCAAGGCGCTCTGGATCTCGAAGAGCGACAAGCTTCTCGAGGACGCGCAGCGCGACTGGTCTGCCTTGGGGCAAGAGCGGCTGCTCGTCACGCCGCTGTCGCGCTTTGCCCAAGGCAAGGACATTCCGCTGACCAAAGGCATTCTGTTCACCACCTATGCGACGCTGCGTTCCGAAGAGCGGGGCGCAAAAAAGTCCCGCGTCGATCAGATCGTCGACTGGCTGGGTGCCGATTTTGACGGGGTGATCCTGTTCGATGAAAGCCACGCCATGGCCAACGCCGCTGGATCGAAAGGCGAGCGCGGCGATGTCACGGCCTCGCAGCAGGGCAGGGCGGGTCTGCGCCTTCAGCACAGGTTGCCCAATGCCCGCGTGGTCTATGTTTCGGCCACCGGCGCAACCTCGGTGCACAACCTCGCCTATGCGCAGCGCCTCGGGCTCTGGGGTGGCGAGGACTTTCCGTTTTCGACGCGGGCGGAATTTGTGCAAGCTATCGAAGCTGGCGGCGTTGCCGCGATGGAGGTCCTGGCCCGCGATCTGCGGTCGCTTGGCCTCTACACGGCGCGCTCGCTGTCCTACGATGGCGTCGAGTACGAGATGCTTGAGCATGCGCTGACCCTTGAGCAGCGCGGCATCTATGATGCCTATGCCGGGGCTTTCGCCATCATCCACAACAATCTGGCTGCCGCGATGGAGGCGGCGAACATCACTGGAGAGTCTGGCACTCTGAACCGGCAGGCCAAATCCGCCGCGCGCTCGGCGTTCGAATCCGCCAAGCAGCGCTTCTTCGGCCATCTCCTGACCTCCATGAAAACCCCCACCCTGATCGCCGCCATCGACGCCGACCTCGCCGCAGGCCATGCAGCGGTGATCCAGATCGTCTCGACAGGTGAGGCGTTGATGGAGCGCCGCCTGTCGGACATTCCCACCGACGAATGGAACGATGTGCGGGTGGACATCACGCCAAGAGAGAGCTGCCTGGATTATTTGCAGCACTCCTTCCCGGTGCAACTCTACGAGCCCTTCACCGATAGCGAAGGCAATCTTTCCTCGCGGCCCGTCACGCGCGACGGCCAGCCGGTGGAATGTCGCGAAGCTGCGCGCAGGCGCGACGCGCTGATCGAGCATCTGGCCTCGCTGCCGCCGGTGCCCGGCGCGCTGGACCAGATCGTCCAGCGCTTCGGCACCGATCTCGTGGCCGAGGTCACGGGACGCTCGCGCCGCATTGTGAGGAAGGGCGAGGGAGCTGCTGCGCGGCTCGTCGTCGAAAGCCGGGCGGGGTCTGCCAATCTCGCGGAAACTGCCGCCTTCATGGATGACCAGAAGCGTATTCTGATCTTCTCGGATGCCGGCGGCACGGGGCGCAGCTATCACGCCGACCTTGGCGCGAAAAACCAACGACTGCGGGTCCATTACCTTCTGGAACCTGGCTGGAAAGCCGATGCGGCCATCCAAGGCTTGGGCCGCACCAACCGCACCAATCAGGCGCAGCCGCCGCTGTTCCGGCCAGTGGCGACTGATGTGAAGGCAGAGAAGCGGTTCCTGTCGACCATCGCGCGCCGGCTCGACACGCTCGGGGCCATCACCCGCGGTCAGCGCCAGACGGGCGGGCAGGGGCTGTTCCGACCTGAGGACAACCTCGAGAGCCCCTATGCTCGCGACGCCCTGCGCCAGCTTTATCGCCGCATCTATCGCGGCGACGTGACGGGTTGCTCGCTCGGGGCCTTCGAGGATGCGACCGGCTTGAGCTTGACCGATGACAACGGTCTGAAGGACGACCTGCCGCCGATCACGACCTTCCTCAATCGCCTGCTCGCGCTGACGATCGATATGCAGGCCGTGCTCTTCGCGGCCTTCGAGGAACTTCTCGATGCGCGGATCGAGGGTGCTATCGCTGCCGGGGTCTATGACCTCGGGCTCGAGACGCTGCGCGCCGAAAGCTTTCGCGTCACGGATGCGCGGGTGATCTACACCCATCCCGGCTCCGGCGCGGAAACCCAGCTGCTGACTATCGCGGAAAAGCGGCGGAACACGCCGACCGCGCTGGCGGATGCGCTGGACTGGCTCGACGATCCCAAGGCTCGCCTTCTCGTCAACAGCCGCTCGGGCCGGGCCGCCGTGCAGGTGCCCGCCACCAGCCTAATGCTGGACGACGGCACCATCGAGCCCCGCCTGCGGCTGATCCGCCCGACTGACGCCAGCACGGTTCCGGCCCGGATGATGGAGGACACCCACTGGCTCGAAGCCGACCGCGCAGTCTTCGCCGACGCCTGGACTGCGGAACTGGCCGAGGTGCCGGAGTTCTCGGAGTCCACGCTGCACATCGTGGCGGGCCTCCTGCTACCGATCTGGAAGCAGCTCCCTCAGGACGAAACCCGCGTTTACCGGCTGCAGACCGATGACGGCCAGCGCATCATCGGCCGCCGGGTCTCGCCTGCCTGGGTGGCGACCATGCTGGCCAGCGATGCGCCGCAACTCACGGCGGCGCAGGTCCATGCTCTCGTGCTGGAGGGAAAGACGGTGGTGCGGCTCGCCGAGGGGATGGAACTCCACCGGTCCCGCGTCATGGGGGTGAGCCGGATCGAGCTTTCCGGTTTCACCGAAGCGGCCAAGGACCGGCTCAAGGCCGATGGCTTCTTCTCGGAGATCATCAGTTGGAAGCTGCGGCTGTTCGCCCCGACGGATGCGAGCGGCGTCAAAGTGCTGGATCGTCTGCTTGCACGTTGTCCCGTGACGGGACTACATGCACGCGGAGGGTGTTGAGCCATGTATTCCGAGACCGAAGATGTGATCCGCGCTCTGGCGGAAAACGCAGAGAGCGTGTGTCGCGCTTACCTTCCCGCCGGACGGCGGGAAGGTTCCTACTGGATCGTGGGCGATCTGCAGAACAATCCCGGCCGGTCGCTCTTCGTGCGGCTGACGGGCCCATTGTCCGGGCCGGGCGCGCGCGGAAAATGGCAGGACGCAGCGGTCGGATTGCATGGTGATCTTCTCGACATCATCCGCGAGAGGACCGGGATCTCCCGCTTTCCCGATCTTCTGGCCGAAGCCCGGGCGCATCTGGGTCGTCCGCAGCCGGTCCTCCCGGATAGGCCGGTGCAAGGGAAGGCAAAAGCCCCCGGCGGCACGCCAGCGGCGGCGGCGCGTCTGTTTGCAGCGTCGGTGCCGGTCGAAGGCACGCTTGCCGACACCTACCTGCGGGCCCGGGGCCTGACCCAAGGCGGCAGAATGAGCGCCCTGCGCTTCCACCCGAAGTGCTGGCATCGGGATGAGGGCCAGACCCGGAGCCTCCCCAGACCGGCGCTGATCGCCGCGGTCACCGATGGGGCGGGCCTGTGCCAAGGTGTGCATCGCACCTGGTTGGCGCCTGACGGTCAGGGAAAGGCGGCGCTCAAAACGCAGCGGCGTGCCATGGGTCACCTCCTCGGCAATGCCGTCAGGCTGACCCCGCATGACGACATCCTCGTGGTCGGTGAAGGCATCGAGACCATGCTGTCCCTTTTCGAGGCAGTGCCCGGTCTTCCCGTCTGGGCGGCGCTCTCGTCGGGTCACCTCGGGGCGGTCCTGCTGCCGGAGGGTTTGCAGCGCCTCTATATCGCCATCGACCGCGATCCGGCGGGGCGAGGCGCGGCAGAGAGGTTGAGCGCCAGAGCAACCGAGGTCGGAATTGCCGTTCGGGTGTTGGAGCCGCGTCTCGGGGATTTCAACGATGATCTCCGGGCTTATGGCGTGGAGGCGCTGCGCAGGCATCTGGCAGGGCAAGTCGGGCCCGAGGATCGGCAGCGCCTGTTCGGCTGAGCTGCATCGCGCAAGGGGCGGTTCGGGAGTGCGGGGCAGGGTCCCTGCAGTCCTGTCGCGGCTAGGGATCATCACCTCTGCCTCTTCCCGGGTAAATCTCATCCACCCGACACCCTCACGGCCTTCAAGAGATGGGCGTGCTGCCGTCAAAGGGTCCGCCCCCTCAAGGGCGGCAGGCAGGCTATTTCCGCCGCGGGGGACGAGCCCCCGCTTTGCATCGCGAAACAAATAGCCTGCCTGCCGCCCTCCTCCACTGCGTTCCGGCCCCGAAAGGCGGGGTGAAGGGGCGTCCCCCATGACGGCTTTCGCAGCCCACGAAGGCCGCGCGGGTTGTCGCGCGGATGAGACAGGCCCGGAGGCAAGAAACTGATGACGATCCACACTCACGACGACACGTATGAACCCGCCCACACCGCATCCCAGACCGCCCATGCGCTCGACGAGTTGCAGCTTTATGGCTACCGGCCCTTTGATGAGCCCGATCCGCGCCCGATGCCCGATGGGCAGCGCCTTGCGGTCGCCGTCGCAGACATTTTCGATGCCCTCGTCGCGACCCTGGAAGACACCCGCATGGAACCCGACCTCGAAGAGGTGCTCTGGGGCCAGGTCAACCTCTTTCACCGCGCCACGGCGAGGATTGAGCGGTCGCTCGACGAAAACGAGCAGGTGCAGCGCCGCCTTCAGCGCGAGCAGGACGGCTCTGAGGTGAAATCCACCGAACTCGAGCGCCTGACGGCCGAAGGCCTGACGCTGATCGAACGGCGCAACTGCATGGATATGATGCGCGATCACGCCGCCACCGAGTTTGTCCATCACACAGGCTCGGCCTGGCGGCCCCGCACTGGCTCGATGGTGAACCGCCAGCACATGACAGCAGCGCTCATCGACAGCCGCGACTTCCTTGCCGCCAAGCGCCGCGCAGAAACCGAGGTGATGTTGCCCGCAGGCCCCAAGGTCGCCCTCACCGGCGGGACCGACTTCAACGATCACCGCCTGATCTGGGGAAAGCTCGACCAGGTCCGGACCAAGTATCCCGACATGGTCCTTCTCCACGGTGGAAGCCCCAAAGGCGCGGAACTCATCGCCGCCAAATGGGCCGAGGCCCGCGGCGTGACGCAGGTGGCCTTCAAGCCCGACTGGACCAAGCACGCCAAGGCGGCGCCCTTCAAGCGCAACGACGCTATGCTGGACGTGCTACCCGTGGGCGTCCTCGTCTTCCCGGGCACCGGCATCCAGGAGAACCTAGCCGACAAGGCCAAAAAGCTCGGCATCCCGGTCATGAAGTTCGAGAAGGGGGCATGAGCCCCCTTTTCCCCTCGCGGGGAAATCGAGGTGGAAGAGCAGGCTTCCACCTGATATTTTGGAAGAAAGCCTGCTGGATCACGATATGTCTCACTCTGTCGCTCAACTTGAGGTGTTCCCGACCGACCTGCAGATGCGGCGGATCGATCCAGCCTGCAACATGCGGCGGTTTTACCGCATGAGCATTCAGCCCGATCTCTTTGGGGGCGCCAGCTTGGTGCGCGAATGGGGCCGCATTGGCGCGCGCGGGCAGATGATGATTGAGCAGCATCCAGATGAAGGGCGCGCCGTAACCGCGCTGATGAAACTTGCGGCGATAAAGAAGCGGCGGGGTTATGCATGATGCGCGGCCGCGGTTCGAAAAGCGGGCAGACACAGGAAAACGAGGGGGAGATGGCACTCGACACTGACAAGATCGATGATGCGGCTCTCGCGATCCTTAGCCTGACGCTGCATTACGGCGATCAGGTCTGGAAGGGAATCGATTGGACCATCACCAACCGGCTTTTCGAGAAAGGCCTGATTTTTGATCCCAAAAACAAGGCGAAATCGCTGAGCCTGACCCCAGAAGGGGTCGCGCATGCGCGGGAAATTCTCGCGCGGGAGTTCAGCAAGGCCGAGTGACGGGCGGCTTTGCGGGACCTTACAGTCGTTCGCTGCATCTGCGTGCAATTTGCTCGCATCCGCAGCATCGTTACAACGCGGACACTCTATTTTATCTGGTATTTCAGTCGTCGTTGAACGAACGCGGGTTTGGAGCCCTCCAGAATTTTGACGATGGCATCGTTGATGCGCGGGTTTTCAATCGAACCACTTTCATAGGTGAATTTGTAGTTGTCGGCCTTGTCGAGCGTCACGTAAAGAATTTGCTCGGCGTCGGCCCCGACGGCGAGGTTCGGGTTGTGAGTGACCAGTACCACCTGCCGAGATTTCTTAGCCTCGCGAATGCAACGCGCGAGCACGGTAAAGATGCTGTCATTGTCGAGGTTGTCTTCCGGCTGGTCGATAATCAGCGGTGTTTTTTCTCTGTCGAGATGCAGGTAGAACACCAGCAGCAATAGACCTTTTTCACCTGGGGAAAGCTGGTTCAGGTTTTTTCCGCCCAATCGAAGCTCATAGCGCGGCTCGAAATATTCCAGCGAGAAAAGCAGATCGTAGAGACGCTTAACGTCCTTGATCTGTTTCGAGATATCTTCCGCTTTGATGTCGGCAATGATGGTCTTGGCAAAGCTCAGGATGGTTTCAACATCATTCCAGTTCACGTCTATCATGCGCTTTTCCAGATCGCTGCGCCCCTCTACAGCACCGCGAAACGGCCCGCGCGCCGTCTGGGTCACGAGTTCCAGAAAGCGCCCCGGAAATTCGTGCGACGGCACAAATGACGCGTCGATCGATACATCGAATGCCTCCGAACTTACGGTTGCCAGCTTCTCTTCGACGCTGGATTTCAGGCCTTCGTAGAAAGAGCGCACCTTTTCCTTGGAGGTGAAAATCGAACGCGCGAGATCGTCGCGGTCGGAATAACGGGTATCAAGTTGCGCCTGCAGGTCTTCCTCGATGTAGCGGATACGGGCCTCCAAGTCTTTGAAGGTTCCAGGCTTGGGGCTCTCATCTTCCCCCATGACATCTTCCATCTTCTTATTGATTTCCGAAAGGGTCTGGAGGTAGCGCTGATAGCGGCGCTGCGGCGCGGACAGAGTTTCCTGCAAGGCCTTCAGTTTATCAGCGAGATACTGGTGGGCTTTGCGTAGAGAGGGGACGCTGGTGAGCGCGGCAAAGTCCGTGCCCTCGGTAAACTCGCCAGCGTGCTCGGCCTCCAGCGCCTTCACTTCGGCGGCAAGTTCGGTAGCCTTGGCATCGATGCTTTCGGTGCTGATCCTGTGGGAAACGATGAGGTCAATATCCAGACCAAAGCTTGTACAGATGGGCCTAAGCTCTTCCTTACCTTGCTTCACGTGAGCGTCGAGAGCGTTGATGGACTCCTTCAGCGATCCGAGCGACGTCAGGTCGGTCTTGATAGCCGATAGTCGGTCGACCGCCTGCTTGCCGCGTTCTGTGATAGTCGCTTGAAGGGCTCGCGTTCGTTCTATCTCCTCGGACACGGCGCGCTGCTTGGGCGTTTCTTCCTCCGGCTTTTCGACAGCCGCAGGTTTCGAATTCTCAAGGACGCGGTACTCTTCGCGCCGTTGCTTCAACTGCTCTTTCAACCGGGCGCTGGTCGAAGGATCTGCTTGCTGCTCAAGTTCAATGATCTCGATATTTAGCTCGCGCAGACGTACCTTTCGGGCGCTAATGTCGCTCTTGCTCTGCGCGGTCTTCAGGTCTTCGAGTTCTGAAAACGTCGATTTTCCCATGCGGTCGGATTCCTCCACATGCGAGAAAACAACCTCTTCTATCTCCTTGCGAAACGCTTTGACCTCGATCTCGTTCGTCAGGCTTTCGAAGTAGTTCTGGGGAAGGTACTTCACAGCTTCGGGCCGGAGCGCATCAACATCCTCATCGAGCTTTTTCGTCCGCTCGGTTCCGCTCGCCCAGGTCAGAGTTGCCGTGAAATTTTCGGCGTAGCCTTTTTGGCGGAACTTTCGGTTGCGGGCTTCGTCGGTCAGAAACGAGAAATGCTCTTGCTGGCGCGACTCCCCGAGGAGCCCAAGAATGTCGGCGATGGCGCTCTTGCCGCTCCCCTTGTTGCCAATAATAGCCGTTAGCTCGGGGTTGAAGGGTATCGCAACATTCCTGAACCAGGAGCCTTTGGCTCCCGCATATCCCGCAATCTGATCAATGCGCAGCCCCGCGATGAAACGGGTTGCATCCTGATTGAGCCGTTCCAACACGGTGGGATGCTCGCCGATATGCACGCGACCCTTTGGTTCAAAGAGCGTTTGACGGAGCCCTCTAAACGTCAAGTCGGCCTTGATCCAGGTCGGCGGGTATCCTGCCTCGTCGCCGGAGAGCCTGCCAAGATCGGCCATCGCATGAGCGTCCGAACCTGAATAGACGGGCTTCTTCTCGGAAGGGCTGCCGTCTTCGTAGCGGTCCGTACTAAGGAAATAGCCAGTGCTCTTGTCTGACCCGAAAAAAGCGTGACTGGCCTTGTCTAGCTCATCCGAGATCGATTTGCTGCGGGCGGATTTCGTGTCAACGCCGCGCAGACCATCATTGCCGGCCGCCGTGACGATCAGATAGGCCGTCTCGTCGGGGAACACCTTCTTGAGAGCCGTTTGAAGATCGGACAGGCTGATTGTGGCCTGTTCGTATTCTTCGCGCGATGTGAGCTCACTGCAGCGAAGGCGCAGCCCTTCCCGAGTTTTGTGCGTATGCAGATCGCTGAGCAAGGTGCGCAGCTTCGTTACGGAAGCAAGCGCAGGGTCGATCAGGACATGGGTGTGAACATTGCGGCCGTCCGAACTCACGGTTTCCATGAGCCGGAATTCACAATTCGGGATAAAAACCTTTGTGCCGTGTGGGTAAAGGCGCTCATACGCCTCTGAAACGGCCAAGTAAGAGTCAAAGGAGAAATAATCTGTGATCCCAAATACTTGAACGTCTGAGCCCTCTAGCACTTCGAGATAGGCGCGGAGATTTTCCTCACTGGTATCGCCGTAGCCATTTGCCAGTTTGGTTCCTGGCCCGTGAAGATGGAGATCCCACCGATGCCATCCCGACCCATCTTTCTTGTAATCAATAGTCATTGCTTTTAATCCACTTGCGCATAGAGGAAGCGCTTCAAGTCACATGGGATACATTGTACCGCGCAATTTTCTGCGACAAGCATGAATGACCGATCTGGGGAAGCCGCGCTGCGGCGTGCTGTAGAATCCAAACGGCGGCTTTTGGGTGAGCACGATGCTTCACCTGCGAAGCGGCCTTGCACGCTGCGGCCTGTCTGAATTTCGCTGCTGGGCTCTTTTTGACATGGGCAAGCCCCGCAAGCGGGGCCGGGCTGCTGGGGCTCCGCCCTGAATTCTGACCTTGCTGTCTTCCTGTGCCAATACGTCTTGGTCTGTCTCATCCTGAGCCATCCCAAAACGTTTGCCACATGGTCGCCTTCACGATCCGCTTTGAGCCCTGACGGGTCTGCATCCCTCTTGCAAGGCGGACGCTGCCGCCAGGCGAAGCCGAGGGGCTCTAGTCTTCGCCACTTGGCATAAGACTCCGAAGGGCTATGCGTCTGGCTTCTGGTCGAACAGAATAACGTGCGCGCCTTCTTCACTGTCAGGGTTGCCTACCAGCACGAACGGCATATCCGACCCGTACTTCTCGTAGAGACAGCGGTATTTCATCTGGCCGCTGAGCGGATCGCGCACTTGGTCATAGCGAAAGCTGTGCTGAACGCCGTCTTCGATCCAGGCCTTGACGCCATCGGGGGTCACCAGTGCAAGCGGCGCGCCGTCAAGCAAGATTGTCTCGCCAACGTTGAAAATCTCTTTCATCTCATGGGTCTCCTATCGGTCTTCTTTGGTAGCGTTACAAACCGTCGTCGCCTTTGCAACGATCTCTGCCCCGCGTGTTCCCTCTCTCGGTGTCATTGCCCCGGATCACAATCGTGTCCTGCTCCGGTCGCTCGCGAGCATTTTAGGGCTGGAGGCGGTCTATCCCGCGTCCTCATAGGGCTCGTACCTCAGGTTCGCACCGTCCGACGGCTCAAAGTCATCGGACCATCTTGTACGGCGCATGCCGCAGATCCACTGGAACACGACGCCAACCTCGACATCTTCACCGTTTACCGTCGCCCAAATGACTTCGACCGGGTAACCCGCATAATTCTTCATGCTCAACTCCTGACCTCCATTTGGTCGGAGCCGCAGTTATAAGGTGGCAGGTATATGCCTGTACCTATATATGCTTGGCCAACACAAAACGGAGTTTACAAACTTGCTTTACAGGCCTCTACATATTGCGCTCTTTCTGGGCGCGGCTTCATCGGCTGTCGCTGCCGAGTGGGAGATCGGCTTGTCGCGAGGTCTGGAGACCTATGCTGCGACTGCAAACGACGGGACTTTGCTCTTAGTTTGCGATCCTGACCGTGTCTACAACCCAAACGAGAGCCATGCGTACTTTTTGTCGCGTCACAGCGATGACAAAGCGCCACAACGCATTGTCTTTCTCGCGGCGACCGGAGAGCAGGCTGCCTTTTCAGTGCAGGACGGGATCGCAACGCAACGGGATGCTGATCCTGCCGAATGGGCACAGCTCATCGATATGATCGAGGCGGGCGGTCAGATTGCTGTCGTGACCGCACGCGATGCCTTTACGCTGGATCAGGACGCGCTGCCCGGGCTTCGATGCCGCTGATCTTTTGAGCGAGCTCTTCGATCTCGGAGTGCAGCAGCGCCTTACCGAAGGCGGATAACAGCAGCGTCACCCCATAGACGTTGAGCGGGTCATCAATGCTTGTCTGCAACGCCGCCATATGGGCGGCGTCGAGCCTGATCATCGATTTCATGAAGGGTGCACCAGTGCCTTTGGACTCGGCCAGGCGTGGTCGTGCAGCGGAGGCAACCTCATGCCAGGTCGCGGTGTCGCGCAGGTTTTGCATGCGGGCGCGAACCGCTTTGATCAAGGCACGCCGAACGTAGTCCGGATCAAGGCCAGATCGTTCTGCCAGCGCCTCAATCCGTGCCTGATCCTCAGCTCCGATGCGCACGTAATAGGTTCGAGACTGCCCTTCGGTGCGAGTGCTGCAAGCATCATCCGCCACCGGCTGGGTGGATACCCCCGAGTTGATGCGCGCCGTTTCAGCCGCGGCTGCCTTTTCCCCTTTCCGGGGTTCATTCTTGACCACTGATTTTACCGCTGGGCCTTCTGTCGCGACCGCTTCCGCCGTACTCTGATCGAACGCGGCATATTTCGTGGCGCTCGTGGCGAACTGCCGCGACCGCGTCAGCCTGTCTTCGTTCGAGACAGCGGTCCCGGACCGGTTTGGAATCTTCCTAGCCATTGGCAGCATCCACCACGGCCTCGATGTCGCCAAGGATCTCACTGCACAAGGCGAGGGCGGAGGAAAGATGCCCCGCCTGCAACCGATGACGAAGATCTTGTTCATAAATGTCCCGCACATATCCCAGTGGCCCGGTCAGCGGCATGCGCTGGATCGCGGCGAGATGGGGCACCGGCGTGGGCAGAAGTGGCAGGGTTGAAATCACCTCGAAGACCTCAAGGTCCTGCCGGTGAACCCTGCGTCTTGCCGCATCACGCTCAAGGTCATCGCCTGCGGTCACGAAATCGATCGCGCGTTTGTCCGCGTTCATCAATACCGCGGAAAACAGCGGGGCGGGGTCATCCGGCCCGAGGGTCTCGATCATGCGCATTACCCATGTCAGGGTTTTCAGGGCCGCCACGAAATCCGATTGTACCGGCACGGCCGGCACCAGGATCATGTCGCAGGCCAGCGCCAGTGTTTCGGTGTCGGGATGCTCGCCGGGGCGGGTGTCGATCAGAACCAGATCAACACCTTCAGCCTCAAAGCTGTCCAGCGCGTGGTAAAGGCCTTCAACGGTCTCGGGGGCATCGGCCACGGTCAAGCCCGTGGGCCATGGAAGGCGTGGCAGATCACCGAAGTCGGCGCGCGCGCTTTTTGATTCCCATTCGAGGATCTGCTTGTCAGCATCCGCATCCATGACATGCACACGGCGGCCGCGTGCCAGCATGGCGGACGCAAGCATCTGTATGAGAGTTGTCTTTCCCGAACCGCCCTTCGCGGAGATGGCCGTCACAACAAGCATTCAATGTCTCCATAACGTATATTTTGTGCCGTTATGGCGATGCCTCGGGATGGCGTCCAGACCTTGCGCGATACAGGCGTTCAACCTTTGGGTCGGACAGATGTGCAGCTGCTGTGGCGATGTGCTGTTTCGGCGATCATCTGTGTACGCGTTCGGTCAATCGGTCAGCAGGTCACTCACGCCGACCCTCATTGCAGCGTTCATTCTTTTCTCCATCGCGTCGTTGTGACAATTTCCCAATGCTGCCATCAGCCTTCGAGGTGTCGGGTCACCTGACCATCGACTATCCGTATCAGCGCCGAGGTAGTACGCGCGGTACTGCGCAGGCGTTCCAATCCCACAAGGTCTTCTTCTCCTTCCGGGAAAACCCCTTTGAGCATTCAACGCCAATGAAGGGATATCGTGTCGGCTGCGCCGACGTCATTCCCGCGCCTGTTCAGGATCCGGGCTGGGGTCCCGGATCGCGGCGCGGGGGAGGCGGTGTCCCTTCGGTCTGTTCGTTGTCGCGTGGGGTTTACAGCAGGCATGGCCAAGGCCCTGCCTGCTGATCACCGAAGGTGCGACAACGGACCGAAGGGACGTTGACAGGAACGGTATTGTGTATGACAAAACTTGTGCGGCGACTTATTAGAGTTTTCGTGTTTACAAAAACTATCTAATGATAAATCTTGCCGCCCATGTCGAAACGCCTCTCCACCATAGCCCGACAGGAGGTTCTCCGGCTTGCCGCTCAAGGGCTTGGCGATGGGGAGATCGCCGTGCGTGTTGGCTGCTCCCGACCCACTGTCGCCCGCGTGCGGGCGCGCGGTGTGGTGACGGATCGAACCACAAAGGGCCGCGTGCTGCAGGTTCGGGTGTCCGCCCGTGAGGCCGAAGCATTCGAGGCGCTTGTGGCTGAGACTGGCATGACCACGTCGGGTTTGCTCCGGCACATGATCCGTCTCTCATCCGGCATTGTCGCGTTTCGCCGGGACGAGGTCACGGCGCTCAAGGCGTCGGCCAATCAGCTCAATGCCTTGGCGCGCAATCTTGTCCAGATGCTGAAGCTTGCCCATGCGGGCAAGCTGCGGTGGAACGCGCGCGACGCGGCAATGGTCGGTCGGCTTGCGGATCGGGCCGAAGAGGTTGCCCGGGCCGTGCAGGCTTTGCGCGCGGCCTCGCTGCGCGGGTCCTTCGTCCGGGTGTCCGATTTTCGTGACGTTGGGGAGGGGCAGCGCGATGGCTGAAACACGCACCCTCCAGCAGGCGGTATTGGGCGAGATTCTGCCTCATGTGGGGCGGCGGTCTGCAGCCATGGCAGGCGAAGCGCGCGTATCGTCGGGCCGTCGGCGTGGCACGTCCGGCGGGGCAGTTGCGGTAATGTCCTGGAACGCGCTGCGGGTGCCGCAAAGCGTGGTGAAGCGTGTCGGCACGGGCGGGTGTCATTCGCCAAAAGAGTTACGCCGACAGATGAAATACATTCTGCGCGACGAGGCGCGGGTCGCAGCCTGGTCGAACCAGATCGGCATCGATCGTGTCTTTGGCGAGCGCGGCATGGAAAATGTCATTGCCGATTGGAGTGCTTCCTGGTGCGGGGCCCCGAAACGGGGTCACACCGATCACATCATCCTGTCCTTTCCCAAGGGAACCGAGGCGGAATTGGCGGAAGCCATCTCGCGCGAATGGGCGCAGGAGGTGTTCGGCGGGGGTTACCGGGATCGATATCGGTATGTGGCGGCCCTCCATTGCAACACAGACCATGTGCATGCCCATGTTCTTGTCGACAAGGTCGGGATGGAGGACGGCAAGTTCCTCTCGATCAGCCGCCATTCCGAGATCAGCTATGACATGATGCGCGAGCTGCATGCGCAGATCGCGGGCGAGCACGGGCTGGTGCTGAACGCCTCTTCCCGTCTGTCGCGCGGCATCATGGAAAACGCCCCGCGGGACACTGATTTGCAGGCGGCCCGCAAGGAGGGACGGGAGCCAGTGGTTGCCCCGCTGGATCCTGAAAGCCGCGCTCTGCGAGAGGCCGAGATACGCAGACACGCCGAGGGGTATCGGCAGCTGGCGCAACTTGCGGGGATGGGCCTGGAGGCCGACACCCCTCCGAATGGATGGATGGGGCGCATCGCGGAGGGAGCAGAGCTTGCCGCCACCAACTTGATGAAAGGAATGCCGGTGAAAGAAGGGTTTGCCGAAGGGGTTGATATCCCCGCTGCCGGAGCGGATGTGATCGGTCGTCTGATCGCCGCCCGCGAGACATTGCAAGCGGAAGCCGACACCGCGTGGAGCGCCATTCAGGACATGGCTCCCGGTGCCGAAAAGGTCGAACTGGAACAGCTCTTTGCGGGGAAGGCCCGCGAAATGGGCACGCTTCTGGGCCGCGACTTTCTTGCGGATCATTCTTCATCGGTGTCGCCCGAGCGCGATCCCTACAGTGTTCAGGGGATTGCGAGGCTGGCTGCACGGGCAGCAGAGGAGGGCAATCCGCTCGTCGCCGAGGCCGATGCTGCATTGGGTCATTTCAGAGCGGAGTTGGCGCGCGTTCTGGCACCGATGGAGGCACGACTCGAGGAGGCGGGCAGCAGTATCGAAGAAGTTGCTGCCCGTTTCACCGCACCCCATCGCAGCGAGGCGCAACTCGAAGCCTCACGCCCAGTGGACGCCCAGGAGCGCTCGGACTGGCTTGGGCTCGAACGCGACCTGCAGGCGCGCGCGCGTGATGTTTTTGCGGGGCTGCACATGGATCGTGATCTTTTGGCGGATCTGGCGCGTCAGGATATTCTTGACGCGGGGCAGGGCAGTCGCCTTGCCGACATCGCCACGCTGGACAAGCTGATCTCCGACGTGCGGCAAGACCTGCGCGACGGGGATATGGATCAGCTGGCCGCTGGCCGGATCGATCCGCTCATGGACCGCATCGAAGACCCTGGTCTGCGACAAGCCGTGTTCTCGGAGCTAAAGGCCATCGCCGCAGTGGATGCGGGTGATGACATTACCGGGCGCGACAGCGAACCAGCCGCCACCTACCGGACCCGGATCGAGGCTTTCGAGCGCGCCGAGGTGCGGGGGCGCGACCGGGACGATACCAGTGGCGATTACGGCCTCTAGAGGATTCAAAACATGCTGCATGCAATGGAAAGCCGTTGGCGGTATCCAATCGCCATCCTGCTCGGTCTCGGTGTTGGCACCTGGATCGGTGCCGCGATCGCCACGCTCTATCTGATGGCGCGATTTGGCGAAGACCTGGGTGGGTTCGATATTTTCGAACTTTGGCTGCTCAATCTGTCTGATCCACGGGTCAAGGCAAACCCTGCGGTGGAACATACTGCGTGGCTCATCACGGCACTTCCTGCCCTGCTTCTGGCGGCGACAGGAGCGACATCCGTTCATCGCGGGTCGCTCACCGATTATGATGATGCGCATTTCCAGTCGCGTCCCGAGCTCCGCCGCAACCGTATGTCGGCGTCTCTTTCCCAGAACGGCTTTCTGTTCGGCAAGCTCGGGTCACCTGCGTCCCGCGCGCCTTTCGTGTCGGCCACGCCAGATCGCTTCCCACACGCAATGATGATCGCGCCAACGGGCCGGGGCAAAGGGGTAGGCTTCGTTTTACCGAACCTTTTGCACTTCCAGGGCAGTGCCGTGATCCTCGACGTCAAGGGCGAGAATTTCGAGAAGACATCCATCCACCGCCAAAAGGCGCTGAACAATCAGGTCTGGTACTTTTCGCCCTATGACTACGTTCAGCCCGAGGGCAAGAACGGGCCCGTCCTGACCCGCACGCACCGGTTCAATCCTCTCCAGCGCATTGCCGATCTGCCCAGCCCCGAGCAGCAATACACCGCCGTCAACACCATGGCGGACTTGTTCCTCATCGTCGAAAGCGTGAACGCGCAGAGCTTTTTCCAGGCCGGACGCAGCCTGTTCGTGGCGTCTTGCCTCTATGCCATCGAGACCGGAAAGCCGACGATCGGTGAGGCGCTGCGGATCATGACTGGCGGCGGCAATAAAAAGGAATTCTACAAACGGGCCGCGATGCAGACTGCAAACCCGGTGGTGGCAGAGATTTTCCTGAGCATGGCCGACGAAGTGGACAAGATTCTCGATTCCTATGTCAGTGTGATCCGCGGGGCTGGATTGGAACTCTGGCTCGATCCGGCGGTGGACCGAGCGACACAGGCAAGCGATTTCGACTTCGGGACGTTCCGACGAGAGCCACAGTCGCTCTATATTGTCGTGCAGCCGGAGCACCTGAAAACACTGGCCCCCCTGATCCGGCTCCTGTTCGCCGATGCCATCGCATGTCTGCAGCGCGCGCATCCCGGACCGGACGAGGCACATCCCGTCATGTTCCTGATGGATGAATTCGACCAACTGGGCAAACAACCCCTGGTCTTGCAGAGCATCAAGACGATCCGCTCCTATGGCGGGCGGCTGTTTATCATCTCGCAGTCGATCCCCGGTCTTGAGGGCATCTACGGCGAAACCGACCGCCGCGCTCTGCAGGCCGGCGCTGGTGTGCAGATCTACATGACCCCGCAGGATGATCGCACCGCAGACGTGCTGTCCGCAGCCCTCGGCAAACGCACGATCGTGGGCAAGACCAGATCACAGGCAACCGTGCGCAAGCTCTCGGAGAGCGCAAATATCAGCCGTCGCTCGGAAGAACGGGCGCTGGTATCCCCCGCTGAATTGCTGCGTTTCCCGCTCGACAAGGTCCTAGTCCTGCCTGAGGGGCAATATCCAATCAAGGCGGATCACATCCGCTACTATGCGGACCGGCATTTTGAGGAGATCGACAAAGCACGGCAGGGGCATTCCTTGCCCTATCCTCCTGCTGCAGCGCCAGTCTCGAACAGGCCGAAGAAAATCACCCTCGAGCATTCAGAACCTGCAGCACCCGCGGCGGTCTCCATGGGCGACAAGGAATTCGAGACTGCGGTGCAGACCTACACAGGCGCGCTACAGGGATACGCAGAAGCCGCGAGGGCAAAGCCAAAGAAAACACGTTTTGGTGGTCGGGCGCGCTCTTCGGACGCAAAGGCGAGGGGATGATCTGGAAATCGAATGTGGCTGTGCTGTTCTGCCATGCGCCAGCTATGAGACAGATACCAATCGCGCCTGTTTCGGGTCATAGACATAGCCCGAAATCGTCCCGTCCTTGATCCGTTCAACTGCATCCTTTATCGCGAATATTGGCACGAGAAACCACTCTCTCGGAATCACGGGCCTACCAAAGCGATCCATGATCTCGATCTCGAGCCGCGCGGGCTCGAAGATGCGATGGATCAGGTTCTCCAGTTTTGTCCGATTGATGTTGTAGAGTTCATAAGTCGCAACCACCTCGACGTTCGCCATCAGAAACGTTGGTTGCAGATGTGCGCCAGCGATCCGCTTTTCAACGCTCATATTGGTGACGCCGATCTTGTGTACGAGGTCGCGATTTTCGGCCACAAGTGGATGATCGGATTTGCTGCGAAGCACATAAATGATCCCGCTCGCCTCATCACCGTCGAGTGTCTGATCGGAAAAAAGTGGCCCTGCCGATGGATCGGTGATCCGCCGTCCGGCGTCGTCCTTGTTCAACGCGCGCTGAAGCGAGCGCATCAGCATGTTGCTCTCGGTCCCGTTGTCGAAAATCACCCGCAGACGCGCATCCGTGCGACCTTGCTCGTTGGTGATGGTCTCGCCCTTGTCGGCGACATAGGCTTTTTGACCGCTGACAATGAAGAAGCGTCCCTTCTCAATCTCGGCTTTCATCTCGAACGGGCGGGTTTCGCGCAAGCCGCTATCCAGCTCTTTCTGTACCTGCTCGAATAAGGGTTTGAACGTGGCAAAATCCTCGCATTTCTCGCGGTTTCCGACTTCATCGGCAGCCTTTTTCTCGGCTGTCGACCGGACATGTTTCAATTCCGTGAGGGGTGATCTAGCCACTTCCACACCCAGTTCAGCGAGGAGGGCATCGTCATCGAGGTCATCGGAGTCTGACGCTGAAGGCGGAGGGGTGTCTGTTAGGAGACCGTGCTCGTCCAGTGGGCCCAGCAAGTCGCGACACTCCTGCAATTGACGGATCTGGTCAAGACGCACCGCATAGAGGCGTTCAAAGATATCACGATCCTCCCCGTGCTGGGGAGGCCGGCCATGCTCATCTGCAAATCGCAAGATTTCCTCAAAACCTGCGATGATGCGTTCTTCGCGTGGTGTGCGGCTGAACTGCTTCTTGACCTCGACCTCGACGCCAAGCTCAGCAAGAAGGGCGTCGTCTTCGTCGGTGAAACCCTTAGCCATTGGCAGCCTCCTGCTTCATGCGCGCGAGATAGGCGACGCCTTCGGCCATTTTCTTCTCCCACGGATCAGGCGATGTGATGGAAGGCAGACGGCCCCGCTCCTGCTTGAACTTGACGGCGCGTTTCGCCAGATCTCGCGCCTCGTCCGGTGACAGTTGCACCTTTTTCGCAGAGATGACGGCCTGGACCTGCCGAAGGCTTTCCTCGCTCATCGTCTTTGCCAGAATCGAGTAGGCTTCGCCGAACGGGTTGATGCGATCAATCAGATCGATGTCGAGTTCGCGCACGTCCATTGCGAATTTGCGCACCCCGTCGATCAAGGCGGTATTGCCGGTTGTTTCTGTGTCATCGCGGTTCGACAGCGCGATCTCTTTCGCCTTCTGGGTCAGGTTCAGCGCAGCAACTGCGTGTTGGCGCACCGCTTCCTGATCCTCTGCATCTAGCTCTGGGAACCTGGCACCGACAATCTTGCCCATGCGGACCTGCGTCAGTTCCTCCGGCACCAGCTCTTCGTCGAAGAGACCCCGTTCGATCGTAGTCTTGTCCTGAACGAAAGCTGTGATCACCTCATTGAGGTCCTCTTGGCAGATGCGCTTGGCTTCCTTGCTCTTGGGTTCGACCAGGCCTTTGATTTCGATCTGGAACTGTCCGCTGGCCTCGCTGAAGCCAACGTTCTCCTTGTTGGGGTCATAGCCGCCCTCGCCGTAATCGAACCCTTCGACAGGGCCACTTTTCACGGTCTTGGGTGTGAAGTTGAAACGTGGGGCCAGCACCTGCTCCATCAGCAGGCTTGCAGCGATCGCCTTCAGTGTATCGTTGACTGCCTCGGTCACGGCTTCGGCCGCGGCGTCGGGCTCCGCGATAAGGTTGGTGAACCGCGCTCGGGTCTTGCCCTCGGCATCGCGGGTGGCGCGGCCGATGATCTGCACGATCTCCGTCAGGCTGGCGCGATAACCCACCGTCAGGGCGTGTTCGCACCAGATCCAATCGAACCCTTCTTTCGCCATACCCAGGGCGATGATGATGTCGACATGATCGCGGTTGTTCTTCTGCGTGGAGTTTTTCAGCGCGGCGGAAACCTTGTCACGCTTGGATGGCTCGTCGTCCACCAGATCGGCGATGCGTAAGACTCGCCCGTCGGGCGTCTTGACCAGCTGAAAGCCCGTGATGGGATCCGCTCCCTGCCAATCGCCCAGGGCGTCAATGATATGCTCGACCTCGCGATGCTTGTCCTTGGTGCTTTCGCGCGAGTTCACGTTCGGGATGTGAAGGATTGTCTTCTCGGTCGGATCCAAAACCTTGAGGATGTCGTCCGCATAGGACCCGGAATAGAAGAAATACCCGATGTCGAGCGTCTTGAGGTATTTGTAACCATTCAGCTGCTGATAGTAGGTATAGGTGAAGGTATCGAACTTTGCCTCATCTTCAGGCGACAGAACGGCTTCGGCATCGCCGCGGAAATAGGACCCGGTCATCGCAACCAGATGCACCTTGTCGCGCGCGACCAGTGCGCCCAGATGCGTGCCCAGCTTGTTATCAGGGTTGGCAGAGACGTGGTGAAACTCGTCTACCGCGATAAGCCGATCATCAAACGATCCAATCCCGAACTTGTCCACGGCGAACCGAAAGGTCGCGTGGGTGCAAACCAGAACCTTGTCGTCGCTCGCCAAGAACTTGCCGACAGCTCCCACTTTGCCATCATCCCCGCCGGGAGCGTTGCACAGGTTCCATCGCGGTTGCACCGTCCAGTCTGCCCAGAAGCCGTACTTGCTCAGCGGCTCGTCGTTGAAGCTGGACCCGATCGACTTTTCCGGCACCACGACGATGGCCTGGCGCAGGCCCTGATTGTGCAGCTTGTCGAGCGCGATGAACATCAGCGCGCGGCTCTTGCCCGAGGCCGGGGGCGACTTGATCAGCAGGTATTGCTCGCCCCGCTTCTCATAGGCACCCTCTTGCATTTCGCGCATGCCAAGCTCGTTCGATTTGGTCGAGCTTCCATTGGCCGCGTAATTTACAGAGACGGAAGGAACCTGCTGTGTCATGATATTTTCCTTCTGAGGGGCGCGGAATCATTCGCTTTGGGGCAGGCAATCAAAACCCGATCAAGTAACGATACCGCACCCTTCCTATCGTAACAGCATGATTTATATGTATTTTCCAATTTACGCCCTCTAGCCCACATACGCACAATCAAAACCCGATCAAATGTTGTCCCTGTCACGCCCATGAGGGGACATATCCGGCCCGAGGGCGTTCAGCATCCGCAGGACGGATCAGATCAGCATCCAGCGTTGCGCGAATAACCCGCGATGCCTGCGCAGCGTTCTGGTCGTCGATGCCAAGCCGCTCCCGAAGTGTCGCGTTCGTCATCTTTTGACCGCCTACGTATTTGAGCGCGGCATGTTGGTAACACGCTCGCACGGCTTCTTCCGGTGTCATGTCCGCAAATCGACGTGGTGCAAACAGAACCACGCGCACGGCGTCTCCCTCCATGCGGAAATCCGGTGGTGGCAACTGGTGTAGCTCAACCGCCGAGATCACCTTGTCGATGCCGGTGCCTTGTTCTTCGCAAAGTTTCATGCGCCGCATCAAGGAAGCAAGAGCTTCATTTCGGGAACGCGGCGGCGAGTCCAAAAACCGGTCGGGGCTAACCAAGGGGGCGCCCGGGTTC
Source organism: Sulfitobacter sp. LC.270.F.C4 (assembly GCF_032922545.1). Taxonomy (NCBI): domain Bacteria; kingdom Pseudomonadati; phylum Pseudomonadota; class Alphaproteobacteria; order Rhodobacterales; family Roseobacteraceae; genus Sulfitobacter; species Sulfitobacter sp. LC.270.F.C4. Next base: position 63,707 of record NZ_CP136688.1, read on the forward strand.
GTGATCTCCATTCGATCACTGAACAACTCGATGAGTGGTCCTGCGCCGGTGATTGTCATGTCTTGGTGGATCAATGCGTTGGCGATCAATTCGCGGATCGCTATCGACGGGTAAAGCGGTCGCTCCTCGCGGAACGCTTTACCAATTAGTTCGTTGCGGGGCAGAAGACCGTCGATATAGTCCACCAAACCCTGAAAACCCGCTGCATAGCCGCGCTGGCCATCCTGGCGGTGACTCACGTCATCTGCACGTCCGGTGCCAGCATAGGCCACGAAACGGACGCCTTTGCGCTCTACAGAGGGGCCGAAATCGGCAAGTTTCTTGGCATACAGGATTGCACCCAGATTGGTGATGTTCCAACGGTCGCTTACATCTTTCTGGATCAGGCGATCCGCCAATAGCCTGTCGAAGATCCCCTGCCTGTTATCCGGCAACGGCTGGCCCGTAAGATCGAAGTAGTTGGCGTAATTCAGCCGCTCAAGAACGTCGTCGCCGGTTAGGAACTGCGCTGCGATCCCTGTCTCCCAAGCGTAGGGCTGCAACTTGGCCCAGAGGGAACGCAGGCGTTCCGGATGGTCGGAGAGGCGCGGCGTGGCGCTGCCGATGCGCAAATAGGCTGTGCGGTCAAATTCTACCGGGGCGGTTGCGGCGGCGGGGATGGTCAGCAGGATCAGGCGCCCCCCATCGTGATCGACTTCTTCGAAACGAAACTCGATGCTTGGCGACAGGTGGTTCGCAATCCACAGTTCGAGCGGCTGCCCCTTCTCCTTCTTCACTGTCGGCTCAAAAACCGTGCCGACAGCCGCATGATCACCGTCTCGCACCCCCCAAACCACATAGGCAAAGTGCTGATCGGCCAGACGTGCGGCATTGGACAAGGCCGAGATCAGCTTGCCGATCAACGGTCCGTCAGCATTGTTTTCCTTGAACTCGATCCAGGTGGTTTCCGCTGGTTTGGCGCGCAGATCGTCCACCAGCCTGCGGGTGCGTTCCGCGCTCATGACAGGGTCAAGCGTCATGGTGTGTTCACTTTCTGACCCATCACGATCGGGCAGCGTTTTTCGTAGGCGCATTCCTGTATGTCCCGACGACGCTGATCGTTCGGCTTGGCCGGGCTACCGTTGGTGGCATAAATAATCGAAATGGAGGGAAAACCTTTGATCATTGATCTTTCACTCGCTTATCAAAACGTCTTAAAAATATGCGGGCTGTGATCAGGATTATTTGAAACCGAAAAGCACAATCTTCTTCATCTGATAGACCCGGATGGCTGCCGTGGGGATGCAATCTTGCCCACAACCCCAATACGTATGCGGGTTTGCCTCTGTCGTTCTCCCACTCATTGTATTCGTGAAGTAGGAATGGTCCCGATTTTGTATCTGCAAGATATTGCCTCTTCGCATCATCACTAACCTTAGGATCACATCCAAAATACTCCGCAATTTTGTCCAGCAGTTCCTGATAGAAATCTCGGATCATCGCGTTTGCAGATGACCAATTCCCTTGCGAAAAATTCTGAGTTGCTTGCGCCAAGTGTCCCTTGGCCACATTAAACCCATGCCGATCAAGCAGAGCCTCAACTTCGCTTGTCGCTTCACGAAAGTCTGCCTCAGGCACATCCTCAGGTAGCATCCGCCTTAGGACGATTTTTTTGATCATCCTTGGAGCATCGTCGAAGATTGAAGTTCCGCCCATCGGATCCGGAACCCTTTCTTCCACAAGTTCGAAGCCATCCATTTTCAGACCAGCAACAAGACGCAACCAGACGTCAGGCTTGTTTTGTTTGTCTCGATCGGACGCGGTAGTTGCATGTTCAACCATCGCCCTACGCAGGTCGCAGTTCCCATTGACCGTCGGAACAGAACGCTGTCCCATACTGCTTTTGGCGAACCTAACCAAATCATTGGCCTTCGATGCTACCGATCCAGAGCCACAGAATTCCTCTACACCCCACCCTAAAATAAGAGATGAGAACGCGGCTTGCGTCGACATTTCAGCAATCATCTCGCCCGCTGCCATCAGCGTCATGCTATTGAAGTTGCTCATACGCTCACCTTCGTCGTCATCTTCGTGTACATCTCGAACAGTTTTTCCAGCCGTTCGGTGTCGTTGCGGAAGCGGCGGCCGATGTAGATGCGTTCCAGCACCTCGTCGTTGTGGTCATGCGCGGCGCGGAGGTTGGCGGGCATTTTTTCAGGGTCGTAGAGGTCGGCGATGGTGGCGGGGAAATGCGCCTCGCGGGCCAGAAGGATGCCTTCCGCCGCCGCTGTCAGGTCGGTGCGGTTCTTTTCGGTCAGTTTCGGGATTGGGAAGGTGTTCCAGCCCATGGTGTTGGAATAACGGAAATCGGTTTTCATCTTGCCGCAGACAGTGGCGATCCAGACAAGATGCAGGCGCGAGGCGATCAGGGCCATGTTCCAGAGCGGGGCGTCGTAGAGGGCGAAAGCAAGGTTTGAAACGATTGACCGCTCAGGGAGTAGGCCGATTGGTAGATAATCTCGGCTCTCTGAACTGACCTGTGGAACGATGTATGTGATACGTTCTGCAACGGACTGTATCTGACGAAACCGATGGGGAAATGCTGCCGCAGGCCGAGTTTCCGCAGCCTTGCTGTTTGAGCGAAACTCACGAACTTTCTGAATTCGCTCGCGTATTGGTCGTATTTCTTCTGCTATGGTCCGCTCGTCGTCTTCGATCCAGATGCAGTAACGTTCGAGACCTCTGATAAACTCTGCCGCGCCGTAGTATCGGCGAATGAACTGCTCAGCGTTTGGATAGGTCAAAACCAACTCTTGTCGCTCGTCTGATGAGAGAACCAAATTGCCGTCATCGGTCGGCTTATTTCCCCAAACCATGTAGCCACGATCACTTGGCGAGCGTGATTTACCGTCCACGATAACTGTTGGCGCTGCCACCAAATAGGCGTTGATGTTTTCCGCTTCCTTCACAACGGACCCGCCATCATCTGCCAGCGTGAACAGCTTGCGCATCGGCGCTGCATGGTTGGAGATTGCCACAATCGCAACCGTCACACCCGCATTATGGCTGGCAAGGTTCGCCCATTTGAAACTGGTATGAGCAAAGGCGATCTCGTGCCCTGTCTTGAAAATCAGCGGCCAGAGGATCGGCACCTGCTGCCCCTGACAAATCGAGTTGGTGGACACGAATGCCGAAACGGTGGGCGTGTGCAGCCCGTAATCGGCGGCCTTCATGAACCAGCCCGCGACATAGTCGAGCGACTTCCAGCTTTTCGTGCGCCCTTCGAATATGCGCTGCAAGTCCTCTTTCTGTTCGGTACTTTGCCAGGTTGACCCCAGATAGGGCGGGTTCCCGCAGATATAGGTCTCGCCCCCCTCGTTCGCGAAGTCGATCTGCGCCTGATCCAGCGGTGACATGAACAGGTCATCGGCCTGAAACTTCACCCCCGTCCCCGTAGGCGGGCAGACAGACAGCCAGTCCAGCCGCAGGGCGTTGCCGCAGGTGATCCAGTTCTGCGCGTCCAGCGGCAGGAATTCGGCCAGTGCTTCTTTCTGGCCTTGATAGGTCACGTCGCATTGGTATTCCGCGATGATCAGTGCCAGCCGCGCGATCTCGGCCGAGAAATCCCGCAGCTCGATCCCGCGATAGTTGGTCAGGGGAATGTCGGTACGCCGCAGCGGCTCGCCCCGGCGCTTGTTGATCTCATACTCGATGGCGCGCATTTCCTTGTAGGCGATGACAAGGAAGTTGCCCGACCCGCAGGCGGGATCGAAGACGCGGATCTTGGCCATCCGGGCGCGCAGATTGGCCAGCTTGCGCGCGTTGTCGCCTGCCGCATCCAGCTCTGCCCGCAGGTCATCGAGGAAGAGCGGGTTCAGCACCTTCAGGATGTTCGGCACGGAGGTGTAGTGCATCCCGAGGACCGAGCGTTCCTCCTCATCCGCGACGGCCTGGATCATGGACCCGAAGATGTCGGGGTTGATCTGAGTCCAGTCGAGGCTGCCGATATGCGACAGGTAGCGCTGCGCGATCTTGGAAAAGCGCGGCACATCGGTGCTGCCCGAGAAGAGCCCGCCGTTCACATAGGGAAAGGCATCGGCCCAGCGGGGCAGCTTGGCCTCGGCCCGTTTGGGGATGGCGGTGTTCATCGCACGGAAGATCTCGCCGATGACTTCGTGCGTGTTCGACCCGTCGCGGTTCGCCATCTGGTCGATGGTCGCGGTGAACAGGTTGTCGCTGACGAAGATGTCGGTGTCTTCGGCGAAGAAGCAGAAGATCAGCCGCGCCATAAAGTGGTTCATGTCATGGCGTTTTTCGGCGCTGCCCCAATCGGGGTTGTCCTTGATCAGCTCGACATAGAGCCGGTTGAGGCGGCTGGTCGCCCGGATGTCAAAGGCGCTTTCGCGGATCTGCTTGACGGTGGAGATACCGGCGAGCGGCAGGAAGAAGCCGAAATGGTCGGGGAAATCGGTGTAGCGGCAGGCGATGGTCTCGCCAGTGGTGATATCTTCGGCTTCCAGATCAATGCCATCGGTAGCGAGGATGAACTTGGCCTTAGCGCGGGTGGTGGTTGGGCTGTCGCGCAAGGCGGTGAGCGTTGCCGCGATATCGCCCGGCGCACAGGTCGCAAGGTGGATGTTGTTGGTCTGCAGGACGCCGCCGAGGTCGGACTTGTTCGACGCGCCGGTGCGCAGCCGCTTGATGGTCGTGTCCTTGTTGCCGAAGGCCATGAGGAAGGCATATGGGAACTCGGCAGCATCAAAGGGCTGCTCGGCGAGTTCGGAAACAGCTTGTTCGATTTCAACGGCGTTCATGCGGCTGTCCAGGGGTTGATCAGGTCGATCTCGCAACCCTCGAAGTCAGGCGTATTGCGCGTGGCGACGGTGGCGCCGCAGGCGTGGGCAATGGAAGCGATCTGGCAATCGGCCTGAGCGATCGGTCGCCCGGCGGACCGTCGTGCCGCTGCTATGGTAGCGAAGGACTGCGCGGCGTTGCTGTCGAAGGGCAGAATGCGCCCGGCCAGGTCTTCGCGCAGGATGCGGTCCACGGCGTCAACCAGCGCGGCGCGGTGCTTGCCGTTCCCCATGATTGCGAGGCCAAAGCGCAGTTCCGCCTCCGATATCGAGGTCAGGTAAACGTTGAGCCCTTCCTGAGCCGACAACCAGTGTTCGACCTTGGGCTCCGGGGCCGGGCGCAAAAGCTCGGAGATGACATTCGTGTCGAGGATGATCATGCGTCAGGCCCGGTCGAACGCGGGTGGTTCACGCATGGCCTCACGCTGCGGAAGGTCCAGATCAACGCCGCCCAGAGGCGCGACCCGCGCACGTATCGCCGCGGCAAGATCGTGGGAGGGCTTCGCTTCGCCGACGACGTGGCGCAAGATCTCGCGCGCCTCCTCTTCCATTGAACGGCCATGTTCGGCTGCGCGGATGCGAAGGCGGCGCTTCACGTCATCGTCAAGGTTCCGGATGGTAATGCTTGCCATGATGTCCTCCTGAGAGGAGTGTAATCATCGCAATCAATGCGATCAAGCGCAAACGCGTTCATGTTGTGACAAGACGGGAGAGGTTACCGTCCGATAGTGCTCAATGCGCACCCTTCCAAACATCCCTCAGCTGGTCACTTCTGATTTTAAGATACCAGGCACCCACACCTGTTCGACCCCACGTCTTCCGTCTTTCCGACCAAGCTGCACCACGACATCGATGCTGGAGGCGGCATAGCGCCTTACCTCCTCAAAACTCATATTGATGCCCACCGACATGACCATGAGGGCAAGGCGGTCGAGCGCCTTCTGCGCGGTATCGGCGTGAATTGTGGTGAAAGAGCCTGAATGGCCGGTGTTGATCGCGTCGAGGAAGGTCTTGCACTCATCGCCGCGCAATTCGCCAAGAATTATCCGGTCAGGACGCATGCGCAAAGAGGTCTCCAGCAATTTGGCCGCGGTGCGTTCACTTGAGGGGATACGGTCAGCCTTGAGCATCGCGCGATTGGGCTGTGGAGGAAAGAGCTCGAATGCGTCCTCGATGGTCACGATACGTTCCGCCTCGGTCACCAGCGCGAGAAGTGCCCGGGCAAAAGTCGTTTTGCCCGTGGACGTCCCGCCGCTGATCATGATGTTCAACCGCTCATCGATGCAGAGTTTCATGGCGGCTCGAATATCCCCCGCCTGCGTCAGTGCGATCACCCGTTCGGCTTTTGCCTGTCGTTCGGCATCCAAATCCACCAGTGCACCGTGCAACAGACCGATGTCGCCCAAGGTGAGTTGGTCTTCACTGTAGCGGCGCAAGGTGATCGACGGCCCGCCATCCACGACCGGTGGATAGACGACCTGTGCCCGGATCGGCTTGCCGTTCATCTCGATCTTGCCGGAGACGAGCGGCTTTTTCTCGCTGATCTGTCCGTGGGTGGCGCTGGCAATGGATGTTGCAAGGTCCCGAGCTTGGGAAGGGGAGAAAAACACACCTTCGAGGCCGACCATATGCTCAGCCCCCCGGGTTTCCACCCAGACCTTTCCATCGGGATTGACCGCTATTTCGACCACGCAGGGATCGGCGATCGGTGCAGCCAGAGGTTTTAGATAGGTCGAAAGAAAACTGGTCTTTTCTGCCGACGGGTTCATGGCTGGCCGCCTGTGCGTTTCAGGTTTGTGTTGTTTTGAGACACGCGGCCTCTCCCTTCGGTCGAACGCGTGTTTCGGCACATGATTATTTTGTCGAACCTGAAACGCACTCAATAGAACTCGAGATCACGGTCGACGATCACACTGATCGCAGCACCTGGCTGGACCGAGATAACCGGAGGCAGGGTGGCATATTCGCCGATCACCGCATTGGTGGCCTGCGAAAAACTGCCCGCGACATCCTCGGCAATTTCTGATCCGGTCTCGGAGCTGGCCTCGGATGCGGCGATTGCCGGTCCTGCGCCGATGATCGAGAGCAATGCAGCTGTGCCAAAGCGCAGCCCAAAGCGGGAGTTCACGGAGCCCGTCACGCCCGAGCGGCCCTGATCGTCCGCGCCAAATGCGGCGAGCTGAACCGATTGCCCCTCGGGTGTGACGATGCGTGACCAGCCAACCAGAATGCGGGCCTGGCCCAAAGAGACATTCGAATTGTAGGTCCCGAAGAGGCGGGAGCCTTCGGGAATGAGAACGCGGGACTGATCGAAACTCCAGACCGGGTAGTTCACGATGGCGGTAATCTGTCCGGGCAATGTGGATTCGATGGCGGTTTCCAGTGACGCTTGAATGAGCGTGCCCTGCAGAACCGTATTGGAAGGATTGGCGATTACCTCCGCTGTCGCGACTTGAACGGGCTGGGCACCGTCCAACACGAAGGCGCGCGCCGCCGCATCTCCGACCGCGGGCCCCCTCTCGGGGTCAGATGCCGGACTGCCCGTCTGTCCGCCCGCATCAAAGATCACCCCTTCGGACCGGATTTGTGTGTCGCGCAGCGCCGCCGCCTCGGCACGCCGACGGTCCAGTTCAGCCCGCCGCGCGGCTTCCTCGGCGGCGAGCTGATCCCTCTCGGTTTGCGCGCGTAGAGCGTCACTCATACCGTCATCGATCTGCTGTTGCAGGGCGTCGTTCTGGCGCTGCAGTCCGAGCATTTGCTCCATCAACTGCTCCATCCGGCCATCGGCAACACGCGCGCGTGCGGCAACCTCATCAGCGATACGCTTTTGCGCTTCAAGATCGGCTTCTGCCAACCGGGTGTCCATCTCGCTTTGCATCTGGGCGATAAGCGCCGTGTTCTGTTCTTGGACCGAGCGCAGCGCTTCGGCCAGCTCGGCGGAATTGTCGGGGGCAGGGGCCTCGGCCAGTCTTGCCAACTGGGCTTGTAGGGCGACCACGTCGCTCGCAAGCTTGGCGTTCTGTTCCTCGAGGGCTTGGCGCTGCGCCGCGAGTTCATCCTCGATTGGTCCGGGATCGAACCTAGGCTCTGATCTTTGTTCGGTCGGTTCCGCGTCGGTTGTCATGCGGCCAAACCCGTCACCGTCGACCTGATCCTGAAAGTCGTCGGCTTTCGATGTTTCAACGGCAGACGTGATGCCGCTGCCTTGCACAAGCGGGTAGGCAATGATGGCGGTCCCTGCCAGAAGCAACGCACCCAAACCAAGCCTGAGCCCGAGAGATGCGCGCCGCTTGGGTGCGAAGCTGTATTCCTTTTCCCCGGTTTTCTCGTCGCTCATGATCAGAACTCCCGTCCACGCAGGGCGGCCACGGCAGCAGCCTCGGTCGTGAACCCGCCAGTCTCACGGGTAATGCAGATATGATCGTCGCCCATGCGGATCGTGTAGGCGTCCCGCACGCCGGTGACCCGCACGACCGCACCTTGCGTCTGGCTGTTCTGGGTGATCTCGTAGCCTTGGGCGTTCAAGCCGAAGATCGAGGGCCGCACGCCGGGCCGGAATTCAAAGAAGGTCGAGCGCCCATCATTCCAGACCCGCACCGGGCGGATCGCACCGCTGCCCGCGAACTGATAGCCGGTATCTCGGCCTCCAGCCGCAAGCTGGCGCCCGGCGGGTCGCTCGTCGGGAAAGTTTACGACGACCCGGAAAGACTGTGTCCGCGAGCGTCCCTCTGTCAGATAGAAGGCGACAGCGCGGCGGTTGGTAAAGATCGTCAGGTTTGTCGCGGCCCGTGCCTCGACAGGCTTGATCGAGATCGTATTGCGGTTTGACAGAACCTCCACTTCATAGGACGCGGAGTCACCGATCAGGACTTGATTGATCCGTTCGCCGGGACCGAGTTCGATTGACGTGTTTACCCGAAGGTGGGTGTCGATCCGGATCACATCCGTAGGGTTGAAGGTCACGTGGCGAACGCGGGCGTCCTGACCCATGGTGACCGGTGCGCGCTCGGCCAAGGCGGGCGTTCCGAGCAACCCGCCGACCGTTGCGATGGCAATTATGAAGGTTTTCATGAACTATTCTCGTGTCAGTGTTTCGGCATCGACCCGGTAAGCGGTCACCGAGAAGCCAAGGGGATTTTCCCAAACGCGTGTCAGGGAGCGTTCGCGGCGGGGGGCAAACTCAAACCCTACGGTGGCGATGAATGTTTGCGTGACGGGGGTCTGGTTGGGTCGGGTGAGACGTTTGTCGAACCGAATCTGAGCCACTTCATCCTGCAGGAAGGTGATCGCCCGCACGCGGACATCGACCTGCGCATTCGCGCCGTAGCTGCGCGGTGGATAATTCTCCGACCCCGCGGTCCAGAGTTCTATCAGCGAGGCGCGGGCGGGCCCGCTGGAGCGCCGCTGGACACTTTCGAGCCGTTCTTGAATGCCGTTCCTGAAATAGCTTTCGCGGTCGCTGATATAGCTGACAAGCAGGGACTCCTTGATCGCTTCCTCATCGGTGATACCAGTCGGCTGAACCTGGTAGATGCGTTCTGCTGCACCCGACGTGCTGTCGACGAGGACCGTAAACACTTCGGTTTCGCGCAGGGGCAACATAACCGTAATGGTCAGGGCCAACAGCACGGATACGGCGCAGGAACAGCCCGCAACGATCCATGCGGCGCGCGCTGCCCGGCGCGGACCCATCACCAAATCGATATCGAAATCACTCATGACTATCCCTTCTTCATCTTTCCGGCGAGCTTGACCGCACCGCCCGCATAGCTCCCGGCACGGGCCGCGCTGGACGATCGGTCGGAGACGCCTTGTCCCTGAAGTCCTGCGTTGAAGCCCCGTCGCATGTCATCTCCGCCCCGGATCGCGGCACCGGTATTGCGCCACGCGTTCCCGGGCATCCGCGCGGCATTGGCACCGATCGAGGCGAGGCCGATGTTCGTGGCGGCAAGCCCTTGCGCGAAAGTTGGCACGAGCAACATCAGGCCAGCGCCGATCATCATCACCACGACGAACGAAATCGCGTCCCCGAGTGTTTCGACGCTGTCGAGGCTATCAGGTGCGACAGCTTCACCCGTCGCTATGGTGAAGCCAGCCATGGCAGCCACGAAAAGCGGCACGAAGGAAAAACCGATGGCGAGTTTGACCCATGCCTCGAACAGTGGCGCCGATTGTTTGAATAATGTGCAAGCCACGACCACAGGTGCGATGGCGATCAATACCGCCAACATGATCTTGGCGGCCGACAGAACGATGATGGTGATCGTCGCCATGGCGGCGGCCACAAGAAACATGACAACGCTGGTCATGGCACCGGCCAGCCAGCCGCCATTCTGGCTGATCGCCTGTCCGACATTCAGAGCTTGGGAGTAGAGATCGTCTATGCCGTCATAAAGGTTTGTGACATCACCACCTGAGAGGGAGTTGAGAATACCTGCACCAAGTTCGGCAGGAGCATTTGTCAGCGCTTCGTACGGAACAGAAAGGTTTGCGTAGATCAAAAACACATTGACCAGCACAATGCGCAGCCCTACCGACACGATTGTGGAAACCGAGAGTGGCACGGCTTGCAGACCCACATTTGCGCCTACAAGAACGACCACCAACACAGATGCGGTCTGTACAACCGGGCGTACTGCGGCAACCGTATCGGCATACGTGTCAGCTGCCACGCCCGCGACAGTGGCATCTACCAATGCCAGAACCTCAGCGATTATGGCCATCCTTAACTACCACACCGCTCCAATTGGAAGTTCTGATAGCGCTCGTTTACATCTGACCAATCGCTACGACGGTATTTGCGAAAGACGCTGAAATCGCTGGTAGTTGCATCCTGCGCCGCCTTACCAATCCGTTCCTGCGTAAACGCATCGAGCGACCCGAGATCATAGATGCAGCCGCAGAAGCCCTGCGACATTGCAAGCTCTCTCAGGTCGGTGCCGAAGCCCCATCGAACCGCTCCACGGAAAATCTCGTTGCCGAAAAACTCAGTGTCCGGATAGCTGAAGGTGCAGGTTTGCGGCTTCGGGAACATCAAGAGCCCTCTTGCCTGTACCTCGCGCATGAGATCGAGGAGGCGCTCTTCCTCCCCATTTTCGGTGGCAGTGACGACCTCCCCGAGCAACGTATCGTCGGGCAGGTCTTGCAAGTCTTCCGCCCAGGCACTGCCTGCCAGGGCGATGAAAACTGCAAGTGCTTTGAGTGATGTATTCAAGGGTCAGTCCTCGGCGCCGGAGAAATCAAAGAAGGAGCGTGTGCGGGCCTGCTCGGCCGCGAAATCAATGCCGCTTTGACCTTGCGCCAAGCCTTGGGCGGCATTCAGGCGCCACATCTGGCCCAGCATGTAATTCGTCTCTGCGGCCATACGCGTGTTGAGATCGATCGATTCCTTGAGCGTTTCCTGTTCGCCAATCGCTTCCACCAGCCCATCGATACGCTCGATGCTCTGGGCGGCTTCCTCGTAGGAAATTTGGGCTTGCCCGATAACCATGGCATTGGCAGCCGCCAGATCGGCTATGGCAGCACCTTGCGGGTTCCCGGCGTCGTTCAGCTCGGTGAGTTTTTCCGAGGTGAACCCCGCACTGGCCATGGTCTCGCGCATGGCATCTGCGGCGCGGCGCTCACCCATGGTGACGTCGCCATCGAGCAGATCGTCCAGCAGGCTGTCAAAATCCCCGAGTGACAGGTTGTCCATGAAACCCGATAGATCGGTGATCTTCTGGGCACGGGCACGCAGGTCCTCCACATCGTTGTAGAGGGCTGCGATTTCATTCAGGCCGGTAATTGAACCCAGGACGTCATCAAGAAGGCCCTGAATGTCAGTGAGGCGCTCGATCTGGGTGCGCAATTCCTCGATTTGCTGGAGCTGGTTTTCTGCATCGCGCAGCGCGGCCTGCAGCTGCTCGATATTCTGCGCGAGGTTCGATCCATCGATCACAGGCACACCCTGAGCGAAGGCTGGGGGCGGGTGTGCCGCCATGAGCGTGCCCGCAACAATAATTGCGGCAATGCGGGTGTCAGCCCTCATCGGAATACCTCCAGAAAGTGGATTGCTCCAGGTGATCGGCGGCCTCGGTCAAACCTTGTGCCGCTTCGACTTTCACGTGGGCCGCGCGCAGACGCAGCGTCAGCGCCATGAGCCGCGCCCGTTCAGCAAGCATATAGGTGGAGCGGTCCAGCGCCTCTTTTGCGTTACCGGGCGGATCTTCACGCAAAAGCGCCGCGATCCTCGTCATCGCCTGATCGATCTGGGTGCCCATGTAGGCGCCATAGCCGACCGAGGCATCCGCCCAGTTGCCCCAGGCGGCCGAGGCACCATCGAAGCCCGCCAGTGACCCCGTCATGTCGACGCCGGTGATGGTGCCAAGATAGTCGTTGTAATAGCCGTTGATGCGCCGGACGTAGGTCTGGGTTTCCTCGAAAGGAGGCACACCACCATACTCGAGAACACGGCCAGGACCTGCATTATAGGCCGCCAGAGCGTGATCGATCCGACCGAAGCGGTTCAGTTGCGTGAGAATGTAGCGTGCGCCACCGTCCAGGTTTTCCCAAGGATCATACGGGTTCACACCGAGATCCGATGCTGTGCCCGGCATCAGCTGGCAAAAACCGCGCGCACCCACGTGGGAGACGGCTGCATTGTTGAAACGACTTTCCTGCTTGATCAGTGACTGAAACAGGATACGCCATGTCAGTGGCGTCAGACCGGCGGCCGCAACACCGGGATGACCCTCATAGCGCCGCGCCACCGTGATGATCATGCGCTCCACGTCGCTTGGCTCACCGAAGAGGCGATCGGCATCAGGATGATCTTCCTGGGCTGGGTAAGTCTCTGCAGCGCTCGCCCAGCCGGGCCCACCAGCCTCGAACCCACTCAGGTCGGTGACACCGGTGGTCTCCGCAAGGAAACGCTCATAGGCTTCAAGCTGCTCTTGATAGATATCCGCTTGTTCCTGGCGGGCGTCGCGCTTCTGGCCCTGCCGCAAGGCGTCGCGTGCGAGCTCTTCGACGCGAGACACAGCGCGGGCAAGGTTGGAGCCATCGATCACTGGCACGCCCTGCGCGGAGGCAAGCGAGCCAAGACCCAAGGCCAACGGAATCGCCATTCTAGAAGCTCTGGAAATCACAATGCGCATTCCGTGAAGCAAGGTCGGGAGCAGGGGCCGAGAACGCCATAACGGGCCGCTCAAAACAGGGCGATCGCACGCCTGTTGATGCACCTTCGCAAGCGCTCAGGACCGTCATGGCGACCAACAGAAAAAATCGTGCTTTCACATCATGTCCTTCCAGAATTCTTCTTTCTTGCGCCAATTGGCAGGCGCCTTTTCCTCGCCGGTCTTGCCGCCACCAAGAACAGTAACCAGACCGCCCAAGCCTGCGAGATCCGTATTGACGAACACGCTGTCGGCGCCGGAACGGATCAATGCCAGCCGCAACCCGGCTGTCGGGCTGGAAAGAAAATCCGCCTCGCGCGCATTCAGGCGCAGGATGCTGTAATCCTCCGGATTTGCCCGTGGATTGGGAAACAGGATCTGGGTTGCCACACTTTCCGCGATGATCTGGCCGACCGAACTTTGGTCCAGATGACCCGGTGTCTGGGTCAACATCATCACCACGCAGTTGCGCTTGCGCATGGTAACCAGCCAGTCATGGAGGCGCTTGACGAAGATATCATCAGCCAACATCTTCCACGCCTCGTCGATCACAATGATCGTTGGTCTGCGATCCTCGATCACGCGCTCGATACGGCGGAAGAGATAGGCGAGCAGGGCGGAGCGTTCTGCGTCCTGGTCCAGAAGTTCGGTCATGTCGAGACCAAGGACATCCTCGCCAATGGCAATCGACTGGGCACTGGGCCTTGAGAAAAGCCAACCGTACCGGCCGGCTTCTGTCCATTCCCGCACGCGGGACACCAGGTCGCCGTCATCATCGGTAGATGCCACGAGGCTTGCCAAACCGTCAAAGGTTCTAAGGCCCGGCTCCGCAGCGGCAATCTGACGAACCGCCTCGTTCAGTGCTGCGGTCTGGACCGTCTCAAATGGACGGTGACGGGCCAGAATGTCGCCGAGCCAATCTGTCAGCCAGGCGGCCCCCCGCGCATCGGTCTCCGTGGTCATCGGGTTAAAGCCGGTGGGCTGGCCCACCTTGATTTCGCTGTAGCTGCCACCCAAAGCGCGGATCGCCATCTCCAACCCCTGATCCTTGTCGAAAACGATGACCCGCGCACCCACTCTGCGGGCCTGCGCCATGAGAAAAGCCGTGCCGAGTGTCTTGCCGGACCCGGTGCGGCCCAGAACAAGCGTGTGCCCGACGCTTGGCTCATCGGTCCGGCGCCCCGCTTCGTGAAAGTTGAACCGGTAGAGGCTGGAGGTCACGGTCGGGAAGGCCGTGATCGTCTTGCCCCATGGGCTGGCCTCGGGTCCGCGCCCCGGCCTTGTCTTGTGAAACGCGGCCAGTTCCGCGAAATTGTGCGACGAAACGATCCCGTCACGGATCCGGTAGGCCCAGTTTCCCGGCGCTTGCGCGAAATAGAGTGCCTTTGCGGCCCAGGATTCCCGGACCAGAACGGCACCGGTCTCTTGCCCCGCCCGCCAGATCTCGGAAGCTGCCTGTTCCAGTTCCTCGGCGCTGTCACAGAAGACCTGCACGGATGCATGGTGTGTCCCAAAGGTCGACCGACCGGATGCCACGGCGTCGGCGGCTTCGATCAATTGCTCTGTCAGGCTGACACCAGCATCCTCGGAGGCACCCCGCTGACGAAAGGTGCGTTGAATGCGCTCAACCATCTCATTGGCGCGCCGCGGCGTGAAAGAGTTGGTGATCGTGATGTCATAGGGCAGCTCCAACGCATCAAGCATGGTTGGCCAGGTGCGACTGGGATAGGATTTTATCCCGAAAATCGCGCCGTATCGTGCGCTGTCGCCGCTTTCCAGCCGCATGGTTTTGCCTTGAAAGCTGACGTCGAAATTGCTCATCGTGTCAGCCAACAGTTGCCCGGGGGCCGCGATGATTTTGCCGTAGCTCTGTCCGTGAACTGCGGCCAACACTGCAAGCCAGTCCCCGCTCGAGACTGTCAGGCGCGCTGCACCTGCGTCGGAATACATCGCCATGAGCAGCGTCATGGCCTCTTCCAGGGCAACAATTCGCGTATCGATGTCTTTCTGGAAATCGCGGCCGCCGCCAAGGGCGCCCAGAACCTTCGAGAAGGCCTGCGGCATCGACGGACGCATCAATACTGTCAGCATCAAGGTGCGGGCTTTCAGGTCACGTGCGCGCAGGCTTCTCTGCCACGCCGCGTCTACCGCATTTGCAAAAGTCATACCGTCAGGCGCAGCAAGGTCCGCGACATCCGGGCGTGATACCTTGTTGATGTGGAAACCGAAACGCTCGCCCAACTGACTGACGATCCGGGCAAAGCCTTCACTGATCTCATCGATCCGGGCGTCATCGCTGGTGAAGCTGTCGATCCCGCCAAGCGTGACCGACGCCATTAGATCACCCTGCCGCGTCAGGATGACATTGTCTCGCACCGCAGCAATGTAAGGTAGGTGCCGCCCAAGACGCTCGGCTTTCAAAACCTTGTCCCCAAGTGCATCCCGAACAGCGCTGCTGGCAATTAACCCCCGAAACTCACGCGACATAGAGATCGCCCCCATTACAGGATCGCACACTCGTTCGCGGGGTGCGCGACATCACCACGTTCAAAATCTGAAACAGATGTGGATTGCGGTCTGCGACCAGCCAAAGCGGTGGGTAGCCCGCGAGGAAAACCAGCAGGAACCGCATGTCGTCAACCAGAATGAAAGGGATCACGGATGCGAAGACCAGCGCCACAAAATATCCGATCGGGAGACCGAATATCCGTGGCGGCTTGGTCAGCCCCAGAAAGAGTGGTGTGTCGCGCATGGAGGTCTCTGCGGTCGGTCAGATCAAGGAGCCGCAAAGCCGTCGATGATGGTCTCGGCCGAAAAGATCAGCACCACGCCGACAAACACGGCGACGAAGATCGGCCAGTTGAGGCGCCCGAAAAACATCATGACACCCGATCCCACGAGAGCGAGCACACCGAGGCCACGACCGATCGGACCCGTCACCGCGTCGATGATGTTGTCGATCATGTCAGAGACCGGGCTAAGGTCTTGTGCGAGCGCCGGGGCTGCGGCCACTATCAGCAACGCGGCCAATGCCGCCCGGGTATAGTCGATGCGTTTCATATCTGGTCTCCGATGGATTGGGCATAGACGGCCATGACCTTGCGGACATGGCCTTGGGTTTCGCGGTAGGGGGGAATCCCGCCATGGCGCGCCACGGCTTCGGGGCCGGCGTTGTAGGCCGCGAGCGCAAGCTGCGGCGTGCCAAAACGATCAAGTTGTGTCAGCAAGTAGCGGGCGGATCCATGCAGGTTTTGCTCAGGATCATGCGGATCGACGCCAAGCACGCGTGCAGTGTCCGGCATCAACTGCCCAAGCCCGATTGCGCCGACATGCGACCGCGCGCTTGGATCAAATGCGCTTTCGATAGCGATGTTGGCGCGAAAGAATGCGAGCCAGTCGCGAGAGGACATCCCGGCCCTGCGCAGGGCCGGGTGGTCCGCGTAGACCGAACCCACATCAAGGATCATAGTCTCGACCGCAGGGCGGCCCGATGGGACCCGAGGCGGAGAAAGGCGTGGTGAGTCAAGAGGGACGACCTCAGACCGTGCGACAATGTCGCCTTGCTCGGGTTGGGGTCTTGCAAAGTCGAGAACGCTACTGGTCAGTCGACCAACACGGTCTGGAGCATCGAGATCGATAACGGATTGTGCATAAGTGGAAGGGCCTGAAAGCCCCCAGAGAACGAGGCTAGCCGCTGGTAGGATACCTTGTCGTCTCAAACTCCCACGTGCCTCTCTCACCTTCTCGGAGAGGGCAGCTGAATACCTTTGCGTCGAGCTCCAGGCAGAAGCTCATGAGCCCTGCTGCGGTCTTGAAGACGCGTGGTTTCAGATCCCGGTTGGTCACATAGACCGACCGGTGCACACCGCCTTGACCGTCATTGGAGCAGACGAAAACCGTCCAGCCACCCCTATGCGTGTTGCCGCCCTTTTCCGGGGCTTCAACGCATTCCACCTCGATCCATGCCCCACCCTCGATCGCCTCTTGCATGTGCGATGTTAGGATCACGGGGTATTTTGTTCCTGCCATTTTGCCTCCGAAGGAAAGAAGTTCCTACGGAAGTAACCTGCTATTGCACCGCTTCAAACAGTGCATGTCACAAGATATGCGGCGACGTAGCGGAAAACCCTTTAGATGGTCAATAGATATCTTTTGATTGATTAAGATATTTTTTCGGTGATAGGTCCGGCACACAATTCGCCCCCAGATTGTCGGGAGACCACCAGATGTCGCGGTTGCTGGCATGTAGCACATTCATCGCCCTAGCGATCCCAGCAAATGCCGAGACGCTGGCGATGGACTGCGTGTTGCCGTTGCGGCCGGAGCTGGCGGCCTCGCCTGCGCTCCTGAACGAGTACGGCGACGACATCAGAGCCGAGTTCAACACCTACTTCGATGAGGCACAAACCTATCTGAATTGCCTCGCCGCAGCATCAGCTTCCGCGCAGGCCGAAGTCCGTCTTGTGCTTGACGCTTACCAGGAGATGTTCCAATGAAACGACGCGCAAAATATGTCAGTAATTATGACACAATTAACATAAGTCTGATTATACGACAACGCTTTAGCGGCGGCGCTCTGTCATGAGGCGGCTTCTGTCAACTGCCGCGATCATCGCGATCGGGCTTACACCGCTTGCTGCCAAACCTGCCGCCGCACAAGGCTACCAGATCGATTGTGCGATCCTCCTGTGCCTCGCAGGCGGTTGGCCGCCTTCGGTCCCATGTGCCCGGGCGCGCGCGGAGTTTATCCGCCGGATCACGCCCTGGCCAATTGAGCCACCGCTGCAGATCTGGCGTTGTCCAATGCGTGCTGAGTTCGAAGCGCCGAACCCGGTTGAGCGCCTCTACAGGTTGGCGGGGTTCAATCCGGGTCCAGCAGTCTCCCTGCCCCGAGAGCGAGAAACGCTCCAGCTCGCCCAAGCTGTCGGGCGTGCCGCCGATATCGATGTGACGGACCCTGCTTTTGATTTCATCCGCTCCATAGATGTCTTTCAGGTTACGGCACGTCAGAGGGAGGGCCGTGACGATTGCAACAGATATGCTTCTGTGCGGCGTGGCACGTATGATCAGGACGGCCAATTCCGGTGGCAAAACAGCTCGATAAGTGCCCTTCCTCCAGCCTTCCGAGGGGCCGAGCGATATGGCCAGAACTGCCCCGATATCTGGGTCCGTGCTGTGTTCGTCGATTGGGAGGATTTTGAGGGCACCTATGGCTTCGAACAAGTCAACTACTGATCTCAAACAGTCACAGGCAAACGAAAAAAAAAGAAGAAACCCCCGCAAGGCAGCAACCAAGCGAGGGGCTCAAAGAACAACGGAATTGGCGTTCCGCCAGATCAAATCAAACCGTGGTCTCGTTCTAGCAGTCCCGACAGTCAAGGCAATGAAAAAACGTGTCGCTCGCTGGGACACGGGTGCCCTGTTGCAGCCTTGTCCCAATTCACAAGGACTAGACATTGAACGTGATCCAAACCCATCTCACCCTGCCGGAAGGCTGGACCAAAGGTGCTGTTATGGCACTAATTTCAGAGGTTGCCCCGCATATAGGCTTGCGCCCGGCGCGCCTCGCAGTTCTGAACTACATCATCGGGCGGACTCGCGCATCCGACTGGACCTCTCCCCATCGTGAACCGGTGTTTTTTGGCGCGCAAGATCTCGCAGCGGTCGAACTTGGCAAGACGTCGCGCCAGTTGCGAACGGATGAGGCCGCGCTGGCCAAGCTTGGGCTGATCGTGAAACGTGTCGCGGCGAATGGGGCCCGCTTTGGTCGCGCTGGCCTAGGCTTGATACTGACTCCGCTGATCGCGCGACTGGAAGAGTTCATAGCCCTTCGCGATCGGCTCCGTGCGGAACGGAGGCATTTGCGCGCTTTGAAGGATCTTCGGTCCCTTCGTTTGCGTCACATGAAACGGTGCATCGCCGCCCTGCCCTCCTCGGCTATCAACGATCCTGAGATCGTCAAGATTCTGGCCAGTTTCGATGAATGGCCACGCAGCGATGCGTTAAGCCGTCTCGGTCTGGAGCGGCTCAACGCCCATTTGAAGGCCAGTTCCGATCTGTGCAACAGCCTTGATGATTGGCTTGAAAACCATGGGCTTTCTTCCGACCAGCCAGTGGAAAACTTCCGGCCCTTTACACAAAACACCAGAGAAGAAACTCAAACTGTAGAGACGCCGCCCGCTGTGGATAACTCTGAAAGACACGCGGAAATCGCACAGAGTGAACCGCCATCATCAATTCCCTGCCCCGCGCCACCCGCTCTGACGCCAGAGAATCTATATCGCATTGCCGGCGACGGCTTACGCATGATGCTTGACGCGAGCCGAGATCAGAACCGACCTCTCAAAGAGCGCGACATCATCGAGGCTGCCTGGGCGTTGCTGCCGATGCTCGATATCCATGCTTCAGTTTGGCACGAGGGCCAGAGCACCTTGGGCGACCACGGGTTGGCTTTCTGCCTACTATTGGTTGATGCGCAGCGAGATCACCCGAGTTACCCTGTTCGCAATCCTGGCGGTTTGATGCGCGAACTGATCCGTCAAGCCAAGGCAGGAAGGCTGGACTTTAATGCAAGCGTTGCGGCTCTGCAAAAACGGCGCAATAGGGTGAGGTAGAGTTTCCAACCCGCAACTGAACTTGCCCAAATGTGGGCTCTAACCTGGTTGCGACATCTCCGGGTTCATCCAAGTTTCCTTAGCTCTTCGCCGAACGCCTCTGCTGGCGTGCGGTATCCCAAGCACTTCCTGGGTGTTCCGTTGAGGCGCTGACAAATCAACCTCATATATTGATTTGTCAGCGTCAGAAGTTGCGCATCCCGTGGCAGATATCTACGCACACGTCTGTTCATGTTCTCCACTGATCCCTTCTGCCAGGGCGCCTGCGGGTCACAGAACCAGGCTTTTGTGCCCATGCCTTTGTTGAGCTCGCGCCATGAAGTGAACTCGAACCCGCGGTCGAAGGTGATGGAGCGGCGCGCCTCAGAGGGCAGGGGCGACATTTCATTGATCAGCCGGTTCATCAGCGGCCGAGACTTCCGGTCGTTGTTCCTCAGCAGAACGGTGTAGCGGGTCTTCCGCTCGATCAGCGTGGCGACATTCGCTGTGCCCTGAGCGCGTTCGAAGATCATCAAATCGCCCTCCCAGTTTCCGAATTGACTGCGGTCGTTGATTGCGTCAGGCCGATTGTGAATGCTGGTTTCTAAGGGAAAGACGTTGCCGCGTGGCTTGCGCGCGTATCGCGGTTTCCGCTTACGGCGCCGTTCTGGCAGATAACGCGCCAGTTCTTCGCTCTGACCTTCGCGAGAGTACACGTAGGCGTAGATCGTCTCGTGGCAGACTGAGATGTCCGATCCTTCTTGGCGCATCCGGCCAGCAATCTGCTCAGGTGACCAGCCAGCCTCGAAACCTTCGATCACCGCGCCCAGCAGATGGGGCAGACGAATAAGTTTGCGTCTGCGCCTTCTGCGACCCGCCGCTTTCTGCTGTGCAGCCACGCCATAGTAGCCATTCAGCTCGGGCAGCTCGTCGTCCTCAAAGCGGTTGCGCTTGATCTCGCGGTAAATCGACGAGCGGTGACGTTCCAGCTTTGCCGCGATCTGCGCGATTGTCGCTTTTGCGTTCAGCAGCCGCTCAATCTGGCGTCGCTCATGCAGGTCTATCTCTTTGTGTCCCATGCTCATCCTCCCGTTTTCCCAGTAGGTTACAGGAAATGTCGCAAGCTAGAATAGAATGTGCCAAAAACGCGCTGAAAATCTGGTAATGAAGTTTATGGTAAATAAACTTAGTACTTCCCATCCGCGCCGTCTCGGCCGCATACGTCACAAAGGTTTCATGAAACTGTAGCGCCATTGATACGCAGTCCCACTATTCATCCGAATGAATAAACCTAGAGGGGGCTCTGTTGCACAAATCGCGTGAGGGATTCATCTTGTGAATCCAGCGTGGTAGCTGGGGGCGCATGAGCCGACCCAGCCCCCCCGCCTACAAGACCAGGAATTGGCCCGCCTATAACGAAGCTCTGAAGCGTCGTGGCTCGCTGACGATCTGGTTCGATCCCGAGATGACCTGGGAGGCCAGGCCAACAGGCAAACGTGGCCGACAGCCTGACTATAGTGACGCAGCCATACAGACCTGCCTGACGATGAAGGTGCTGTTTGGCATGGCGCTCAGGCAGACGACGGGCTTCGTTGAGAGCCTGCTGCGCCTGACCGGCCTGGACTGGACCGTGCCCAACTTCAGCACGCTGTCGCGGCGCCAGAAGTCCCTGAAGATCAATATTCCCTACCGTGGATCCGGCGGCCCGTTGCACCTGCTGATCGACAGCACCGGCATCAAGGTCGAGGGCGAAGGGGAGTGGAACGCCCGCAAGCATGGTGGCACCAAGCGCCGGGTCTGGCGCAAGATCCACATCGGAATTGACGAGCAAACGCTGGAAATACGCGCGGCCGAGTTCACCACCAGTGATGTCGGTGACGCGCCCATGCTGCCAGAGCTTCTGGACCAGATCCCGCCAGATCACGAGGTTGCAAGCGTCACCGCTGATGGTGCCTTTGACACCCGCAAGTGCCACGATGCCATCGCCGCCCGAGGTGCCGCCGCAGTCATACCGCCACGCAAAAATGCCAGGCCATGGAAGCCCGACACTCCCGGAGCAATCGCGCGCAACGAAGCCCTGCGCGCGTCACGTCGCTTCGGGCGAAACATCTGGCGACGATGGAGCGGCTATCACCGCCGGAGCCGCGTCGAAACGAAGATGCATTGTGTGAAGCTGCTGGGCCAACGCCTGACTGCCAGGGACTTCGACCGTCAGGTTGCCGAGTTTCAGATCCGTGTGGTCGTCCTGAACGGCTTCACCGCACTCGGCATACCCGTCACTGAAGCCGTGGGATGAGTCTGTCCGGGGGAAGGGGAACCTCGACCCTCAGCCGATTTGTGCAACAGAGCCGGGCTACGCCGAAAGCAAGATTGGCCGCATCCATCAAATTCTAGACCCCGTCGTGCGCGCAGCCGAAAACATGGGCATCACTCTTGTGATCGAAAACATTCAGGACGTTCGCCCAGAAACACGTCGCGCGATGGTGGATGGCTTTGGCTCACAAGCAATCGCACTTTCCATCGACACCGGGCACGCTCAGTTAGCCCGTCGCATGTCTGGCGCCCCACCCGTCGCTGACTTTATCACTGATGCCGGTGCGCAGCTTGCCCATGTCCACCTGCAAGACGTCGATGGCCATGCCGACCGCCACTGGGCCCCGGGGGAAGGGGAAATCGAATGGACAGCTGTCTTCCGTGCCTTGGCTGCTTGCGAAAGCGACCCGCACCTCGTGCTGGAACTGCGTGATAATGCGGACATTCCGAAGGGATTTCGCGCGCTGAGTGATCTTGGTGTGGTGATTTGACAGCTTGTTGCATGGGTCGCGGATTTTGGCGAAGACGCCGGTTCTGATATCCTCAAGGTAGCGCCCTATGCCGCATATATTCAACGCTGGTCGACGCGATAAGTTTTCCAAGGCGAAATACACGGTGACGAATTGGTCGGATTTCAACGAGGCTCTGCGCCGTCGCGGAGACGTTACGATCTGGCTTGAGGCCGGGGCTGCCGGGCGATGGTCAGCGCCGAAGCGAAAGGGTCGCGGTGGTCAGCCAAAATATTCGGACTTCGCGATTGAGACGTGTCTGACGCGGGGGCTGATCTTTCACCAGCCGTTGCATCAGACCCAAGAGTTCGTCCGGTCGCTACTTGGACTGATGGGCGTGGAGTTGCCGGTTCCAGACTTCTCGACCTTATCGCGGCGGGCGATTGACCTCTCGGTCGTGGACGAAAGGCCACAATCCAGTGGCCCCACCACGCTGATCGTGGATAGCACAGGCCTGAAGATCCATCGCGGTTCGGGCTGGCAGGACGAAAAGCATGGCACGTGAAAGACCCGCAAATCCTGGCGTCAACTGCACATCGGGTATGACCCGGACAGCGGTGAGATCGTCGCCTCACTGTTGACCACAGACCAGATCGGCGACGAAACCGCCTTGCCCGACCTCATCGTGGGGATCGCAAGCTAGGTGACCCGCGTTCTGGCGGACGCCGCTTATGATGGCACCGTAGTTTCCGATTGCTTGACCCAAAAGTTCTGACCCGATGTCGAGATCACCATCCCGCCACTAATTACCGCTGTTCCCGGCCTACGCGATGGGCGCAACGCTCACATAGAGCATATCGCCGAGCATGGCCGAATGGCAGGGTAGTCAGCAACGGGATACAATCGCAGAGCCCTCGTCGAAGCCCAGATCGGGCGCCACAAAGACCCTCAACCGCATGACCCGCCTCGGTCATGCGGTCTTCAAACGTGCCGCATAGTCGTTCGGGGAAAGGGGCGCCTGCACCCATATTTTGACCCATGCAACAAGCTGGCATGAAAGAAAACTGAACCGTTGAGGTGATGGCTCATTGTTCGAGCAAATCACCTTGGCATCTGCTTAAATCACCGGAACTTCGCACGGAGCATATTGCTGAGTATATCCACAACGGTCACACAGGCGAGGATGACCAGCAAAACCGCTGACACCTGTGGGTAGTCCAGAAGGCGGAGCGAGCCGACGAGCTCAGTGCCGATACCGCCTGCACCAACCATACCCATGACGGTCGAGGCTCGAAAATTATATTCCCAGCGATACATGCTCACATCTGCGAATTGCGGAAAGACTTGAGGCAGGACGCCATGCAGGATGACTTGCATTGACGTGGCTCCTGACGCCTCGGTCGCTTCAATCGGTGCAGGATGCGCGTGCTCGATGGCCTCCGCAAAGAATTTTCCGACCATTCCAACCGAATGGAGGCCAAGGGCCAAAACACCAGGCAACATGCCAAACCCTACAGCTGCAACGAAAATTATACCCATGATCAATTCTGGGATCGAGCGAAGCGTATTCAGGACGACCCGCGAGACTTGGTAGATAACCTTGTTGGGCGATGTGTTCCGTGCGGCCAAGAAGCCCAGTGGCAAAGAGAGAGCGACCGCCAGCGCCGTGCCGGCGATAGACATAGCCAGCGTCTCGACAAGGGGTCCTACCCAGTCGCGCCAACGGCCGAAATCCGGCGGGAACATCTCAGTGCCGAGGATACCGATAGCCGGCAAGCCGCTGGTCAACCGGCTCCGATCTAGCATCCCGGTCATCCATAGCGATACAATGACGATCGCGGCGACTACGGCGATTTGAAGGAGCAGCTTTCGCCGCCCCTTGCTGTCCTCGGCCAGCACATCTTCAGCGTTGGTCAGCGCAGGCTGGGCAGTCAAGAGGCGGGTCATGGCGGTCTCCTAGTTCGGGCATTCTCAGTCGGCTTGCAGGTTCTTGCGGATGTCACGGATGATGTCGTAGTCGGCATCCGTGATTGCTGCGAACCCGTCGGCCTTGAACGGCGTCAGGACTGCATCGCCCGCGTCGGTCCCTGGCTCCAGCGTCAGGAAGGCGTCCTTGATTGAGTCTTCAAGCGCCTCGGTCATGTCGGTGCGCATAACCCAAGGATATTGTGGGATATCGGCGGAGTAACCGATGACAATCAGCTTCGATGCATCAACCGACCCCTTGGCCAGCAGGCTCTCGTAGATCGGACGGCTCAGACCGCCGACAGCGGCATTGCCCAGCTCGACGTTGCGCGCCACCGCGTCGTGCGCGCCCGTGAAGTTCTGGGTATAGTCATCGCCCTCCGTCACGCCTTCGAGCATCATCGTGTATTTCGGCGCGAAGTGGCTCGAGGTGGATGCCTGATCGCCAAAAGCCACATCGATGCCCGACCCTTCGATATCGTCGATCGAGTCGATACCGCTTTCGACATTGGCAATGAGGACAGACTGGTAGGTGGTGCTTCCATCCGTCACGCGCGCGGCGAACGGCTCGATGTCCAGATCGCCATCCGCCATCTTGGCCTTGGCGATGGTGTAGGAGGCCGGCCCAAAATACGCGACATCCACGCGGCCAAAGCGCATCGCCTCGATCATCGAAGAGTAATCGGTCGTGACGATCAGTTCGATATCCTTGCCGAGCTTCTCTTCAAGATACGCGGCCAGCGGCTTGTTATCCTGGATCACGGTCGAGGCGTTTTCATCAGGAAGCAGCGCGACGCGCAAAGTGTCCGGATCATAATCGCCTGCTGCGAATGCGGCTGTTGAGGCCAGCAGCATGGCGGTGAGAGTTGCGATATTCTTCATGGCAGTCTCCAAGAGTTGAAAGATCAGTTGGTCGTATCGGCCGGCGCGCCGTAGATGCGCGACAGCGCGGCGTTATCCAGTGCCGAGGGCGGTCCGTCAAAAACGATGTCACCATCACAGAGGCCGATGATGCGATCGGCATAGGCCTTGGCAAAATCGAGTTGGTGAAGGCTGACAATGACGGGAATTCGGTCTTCGCGGCATACGTCGCGGAGGATTTTCATCACCCGGTCCGAAGATGCTGGATCGAGCGATGCGATAGGCTCGTCCGCGAGGATCAGCTTTGGCTCCTGCGTGAGCGCGCGCGCAATGCCGACGCGCTGCTGCTGGCCACCCGAAAGGCTGTCACAGCGTGTCAGCGCCTTGTCAAAGAGGCCCACGCGGCTGAGAGATTCCAGCGCAAGGTGTTTCTCGGCGCGCGAAAAGCCTGCCAAACTGCTCCAGACAGAATGGCGACCGAGACGCGCCATGAGGATATTGCGCAGAGCGCTCAGGCGGCCGATCAGTTGGTGCTGCTGAAAGATCATGGCGGTGTCGCGCCGATGAAACCGGATATCGCGGCGCGACTTCAACTGCTGGCCCGCCGATGTCACGATATGTCCTGCGCTTGGCTGGGTCAGCAGGTTGAGAGTGCGAAGAAGCGTAGACTTACCGGCGCCCGACGGACCAAGAAGGACGGTCACTTCCCCGTCCATGAATTGGCAGGTGGTCTTATTGAGTGCGCGTGTGCCGTTCGGGTACACGACTTCGACATCGTCGACGCTCAGAATATCACGTCCCATAATACTCATTGACCCATCCATCGCACCGATTCTCCTTCTGTTAGTTCTTTGATACGCAATATATATGACAGTTTTATTACATATTGCGATATATGTTCCTTGCTGTTAGTGATTGGAAAATCGCAGCTAAGGATGTTGGATAATGGTCAAAATTGTAGTGCCCAACTGGATCGAAGATGAGACGCTGGCACGCCTTTCAGCGCACGGGGATGTCGTGACCAGCGAGGGGCGCGATCCACTCGCCGACGACGAATTGCGTGCGGCTTGCGCGGATGCATCGGCGTTGATGGCCTTCATGACCGAGTGCGTCGACCGCCCATTTCTGGACGCCTGCCCCAAATTGAAGATTATTGCCGGCGCATTGAAAGGCTTCGATAATCTTGATCAGCGGGCCTGCACAGATGCCAGGGTGCTGTTGACCTATGTTCCGAACCTTTTGACCGAGCCGACGGCCGAGTTGGCCATTGGCCTCAGCATTGCGCTCGCACGGAACATGCGTGCGGGAGACGCGCATCTACGGTCAGGAACGTTCGCCGGGTGGCGGCCCAATTTTTATGGTGGCAGCCTGCAAGGCGCGACCGTGGGCATCATCGGCGGCGGTGCAGTGGGCCGCGAGACAATGCGGCTCCTTTCGGGTTTTCGAGGCCGGCGCATCTACTTCGACGAAAATCGCCTCGACCCCACGACGGAAAAAGCTCTCGATGCGCAGTACGCTCCGCTCGATGATCTCACCCGCCTGTCTGACTTCATCATCCTTGCGCTGCCATTGACGGACCAGACCAAGCACATCGTGAATGTATCTTTTCTAGCAGCGATGAAACAAGGGACTTATCTGGTCAATCCCGCGCGCGGATCGTTGGTGGATGAGGCCGCCGTCGTGGAGGCGCTGAACACAGGCCGCCTTGCCGGCTATGCCGCGGACACGTTCGAGATGGAGGATTGGCATCGCCCGGATCGGCCAAGGCAAGTTCATCCAGCGCTCCTCGCCTGTGACCAAACGGTTCTGACACCGCATATCGGATCGGCAGTCAGCGAGGTGCGCCGCCAGATTGCAGCCGAGGCCGCCGATGAGATCATCGCCTTTCTTTCTGGCAAGCGGCCGCGCCACGCCGTCAATCCCGAGGTGCTCGAGACGTGAACCCGACTGTTCTCAAAAGCTTCGTCGCGCTGGCCGAACTCGGCAGCTTCCAGACTGCCGCCGTCCGGATCGGCATCGCGCAGCCTACCCTGTCGCAACATATCAAGAAATTGGAGGAGGACTTAGGCGCGCCCTTGATCCAGCGCAGCCATAGCGGCAGCCGCCTGACCGACGCCGGGCTGCAACTCCTGCCACATGCACAGCAAATTCTTACATCCACTCAAAGGGCACAGGCCGCCGTTTTATCCGAGTCGCTCAAGATCGGGTGCAGCGGCAACATCGCATCATACTTCATGCCGGATGCGCTGGCATCCTTTCTCAAACAGACATCATCGCAGATGCGATGGGAGGTCATCTCAGCCCCAAACCCTCGCGTTGCGCAGATGTTGCTGGCCGAAGAGATCGACATCGCCGCGATGGAGTGGCCAATTTCCCACCCCGCCGTAACGGTGGCTCCTTGGCTCAGCGATGAAATGATCGTCATCCTGCCAAGCGATCATCCACTTGCCACGCGCGAAGAGATCAGCTTTGCCGAACTCAAGACGCTCAAGATGCTGGGCGGCGAGCGCGGCAGCGGGACCGGCACCCTTCTGACAGAAGCACTAGGGCCCCAAGCAGAAGATGTCGACACCATCGGCAATGTGGGCTCGACCGAGGCAGTTAAGCGCAGCGTGGCCGCCGGTCTGGGCGCGTCCATCGTGCTGGAGACGGCGGTGCGAGGCGAAATTGCTTCGGGCTCGCTGGCACGAGCAAGGCTCGAAGGAATGCCTTTGAGAAAGCAGTTTTTCATCGCGCAAATCACATCAAGCGCCGAGACCGGCCCAGCGGCCCGGCTTTTCAAGTTTCTACTTGAGTCCGACTGACGACCCTACCCGGGGAGTGGACAGAACATGGGGGTCATGCGGCGCGTTTTCTGTTTGCGACGGTCAGCCGACCATCGAGAACTGCGGCCCTTGTGACGGCTACTCGGTGAGCCCCTTTGGGCGACCACCGCATCCTTCTGCGCTTTCCCATGCGGGCATTGGCAATGTCATCGACTGATCCTTCGGCACGAGATGACGAGATGGGCAGCCCGTTACGGTACCGTCGGCCATAGTCGACAAGGGATTCCATGTTGTTCGCGAGATAGGTGTACAGTGTCCCGCATCGGGCCTGCACACGAGCGGCAGCGGTGCGGACAGCCAAAGGTTCTTCCGCAAGGCGGGTGCAATCGTGCATGAGCCCTTTCAGATAAGTTTCCGCGACCCGTGCTCTGCCATGCCACAGCCACCAGCGAAGGCTTTTCGCGGGGCGCTGGAACAGCACCGGAATTCCAGTGAATCCCGGTATCTGGACCAGACCCTGAACGGCGGCCTCGACATGTCGAATACGCATCGAGATGTGCCACCAGTCGAGGATATGCTTCACCTGGCCGTCGCCACCCATGGCATTCCGTATGAGGTTCGGGAGAGCAAGCTCGCCATCAGAGATTACCGTCAACAGACGGCCCGGCTTCCATCCAAAGTCTGACAGCTCTTCTCGCATCCGGCTGCCTGGCGATGCCGTCGCATTGGCGACCAAGCCAAATCGTCGGCACATATTGCGACTTTCAATCTTACCGACCACAAGATCCAGGTGTCGCTGCTGATACTCCGGTCGACAGCGGATATGCGCACCGTCCAGAAAAACCGTCAAACCCCCTTTGGGAAGTGCTTCAGCGGGATCGCCTGATGCCCTTCGACTTTTCTCGAGCCCCGCGGCTACTCTTCCCAACCGGTCACGCACCGTGGTGTGATGGGGCGGATGGCAGGGGAGGAAGCTTTTCATCAGCCGCGCGGCTTCGCGAAAGGAATGCCGGGACCCGAGTTCCGCATGGAGCCGCTGCAGCTCCGGGGTAGCCCGGTCAGGAAAGAAATAGGCCAGCGGAGAAATAGGTCCGCCGGGCATCGCCGCTGACCTGGCATCACACGAACAGCGGCGCAAGCGCGCGGCTTTGACCCGAACCCGCCCAAAGAGCGTGTCGAGATCGCGCGTGCGATAGTCATGAATGGCACGAACCGAGGCGCAATCCGGGCATACGCGGCTTTCTCGAATGATCTCATCGACCTGATCGTAAAGGATTACCCTCTGGATCTGTTCGAGGATCCTTTTCCCATCCTCGAGGCGCAGCCCGATCCCGTCTGGGCAGGTCACCCGGTATGGTCGAGAAATGCCGTCAAGCTGATGAGTGCGCTTCTCCCCGTTGTCGAAGGTAGTTTCGATTGTAATCCGTACGTCCATGGCAGCCCCCCATACAAAGAGCTTACCTTAGCACAGGCCAGATCACCGACGACGACCCCCATGTTCTGTCCACTCCCCTTGGATGAATCTCAATCATGTTCTAGTTTCAGACCATGATGAGGAGAATCGGGGCCGACCGCGTGATTGCCTTCTCGCTGGCGAGAATTCTGGTCCTCGTTGGTGCATTTCTTGCTTTGACAGATCAAACGACAGCGCAAGACCTGGGCTTCAAAAGCTCTGACGTGATAGCGCCTCAGACTGTCACCAGCGAAGATGTCCGCTCGGCCCTTGAGGAGCTGCTCTCCTCCTCGGAACCAGTTGCGGAGCCGACAACGGCCGATGATTCCATGGTGGCACTTCGAGAACTTGATATCCTTCTTGCCCCACGCACTCTGGACGAACTCGATGAAGAAATGTCGGCGTGGCTGAGTTTGCTTCGCTCTGCCGTGACGGATCTCTCGACCGCCGAGCTCAAACTCTTCGAGCTCAATGCTGCTCAGAACGCACAAACCGCAAGCAGTGCCATAAGCGACGCCCGAGGCACACAGGACACGGTGGCCGCACCCCAACTTACGCCCGAGCAGGAAGATTTGATCGGGCAAATTTCGGCGCTGCGGGAAAGGAGAACGGGTATTTCCGATCGCTTCCGAAAGGTTATCGAAGCATTCGAAGCCAAGGGGGGCGACCCGGACCAGACGACCGAGTATCGCGCCTATATCAGCCAGGTCGGCGGCGTAAACGTCGACACTAGTGACCTTGGAACAGCCTGGGTTACTTTGAAGTCATGGGTTACCGCCGAGGATGGCGGGTTACGCGTGCTTCGACGGACCGGTATCGTGCTGTCCGCAACCCTGGTTGGTGCGGTGATCGGCTGGGTAGCCAGCCTTGCGGCCAATGTCGCGCTTCAACGAACGAGACTTAGTTCGCGCTTGATGAGAAATTTCCTGCGCCGCTGGATCGCACGATTGTGTGGTCTTGTCGGCCTACTTGTCGGGTTGTCCTGGATCGGGACCACCATGACGCCCATTCTGGCGGGGCTCGGCGCCATCGGGTTCATTCTTGCTTTTGCCCTGCAAAATACGATCAGCAACTTCGCCAGCGGTTTGATGATCCTGTTCCTCCGTCCATTTGACGCCGGCGACGAGATCGAGGCAGCCGGCATTTCGGGGGAGGTCGAGCATGTCTCGCTCTTTTCGACACATCTCAGCACCTCCGAAAATCGCAAGGTGATCGTGCCGAACAACAATATCTGGGAAGATGTGATCGTGAATTCGACAGAAGCCGACACGCGGCGGCTGTCACTCGAAGTTGAAGTCAGCGCCGCAAATCACAGTATGCAGGAGTCCGAAGAAATTCTTCGACGGGTAATGTCGGAACACCCCGGCGTCCTTAAAAGCCCGGCGCCGGACGTAACGCTGAGTTCCGTAGCTGTCGACGGCTATACGTTCACCTGCTGGCCATGGGTTCGTACAATCGAACGAGACAAGATCAGGTGGGGTCTGATTTCGCGCATCGGTCATGAGCTTGACCTCGTCAAAGGAACGACCAAGGCAGCGAGCGCGATCCGTTAATTTCACGAAGCCCAATCCCTGCCTATAAGTCCGGTTCGTATTCATAATTCGTAGGTGTTCCATGAGACAATCACCTGCGTGCTTTTGGGTTCGAAGCGTGTCAATCGGCATTGAAGTTTGGCTCTGACTCAATTTTGGTGCAGTTTCGATGCCCATCCTTGTCAGGACGCTTCAACGAGCCGGGCTCTGAGCAGATCGATGTTCGCCCGGCCATACATCTGGCGCTTGAGGGTCTTGAGGCGGTTTATCTGTCCTTCGGTCTGCCCGTTCGACCATGGTTCCCTCAGGGCTGCGGCGACCGCAGCCTGATCCCGCCGCAGTCCGCGGGCGAAGGCACCGAGCAGGCTCTCTTCGGCTTCATCCAACCATGTATCCAATGCGTTTTCGCGAGCATTGCGCACCATGTCTGTGAACCGCTCCGTCAGCCCGCGGGCTGTGGCAAGGGCAGGTAACGCGGTCTCGATCCTTGCAACCTGGATGGCATCGGCCTTGCTCAGGTGATTCCGGCCCACGGTCAGGAGGCGGGCAATCCTGCGCGCGGGCGGTGGTTTTCCTGTTCCCGAAGGCACGGTCTGCTCGGCACGGCGCTGGCGTGTCGCCCATTCTCCGACGACACGAAGGCTGCCCTGGAAACCGTCGGCTCGCAACCGGCGCCAGAGTTCAGCGCCGTTCCGGCAGCCGCCCGCCCACTCTTGTTCCAGCCTCAGCAACCAAGGGGTCAGGCTGCTCTCGCGAATACGGAAAACGTCTTCGCGTTCGCCGCGGATGATTTGGCGGACCAGGCCGCGGCTCAGCCCGGTCAAGCGGACAATTCTCCGGATCGGAATACCGCCATTGGCCATCTGGCGAACCATTTGATTGGTCTGCTGGCGGCGCTGGAAGCCCTCGTATTGCAGCCTTTCCGCCGCCGTCAGCAGCTTTGGATCAAGTGTCTTCGCGCCGGTCGCCTTACGGATGGCAGGCATGTTCCGCTGAACCGCAGCCAGGAACGCCGCGCTCGCGTTCTCCAAAAGGTGCCAACGATCTGCAACTTGAACCGCCCGAGGCAAGGCGCGAGAGACGGCGCCGCCATACCCTCCGTTGCGGTCGCGGGCGACGATCTCGATCTCAGGGCGGGCCCGCAGCCAGGCCTCGACCGTGGCAGGTTCCCGATCCGGCAGCAAGTCGATGACCCGACGCCGCTCCAGGTCGCAGATCAAAGTGCCGTATCGCTGCCCTTTGCGCCACGCCCAGTCGTCGATGCCGACGACGCGGAGCTCGCTGGTCGCGGCCTCGGTCGTGTCTCGAACGCTCCGCAGGAACGTGTCCTTGCTGGCCGGCAGAAGGAGCCGTCCGGCAAGCGCTTGGGCGGGGCGTCCGCCGAGAGCAAGGCCCAAATGGCGGACCAGCCCTTGCAGGCGAGACGTGCGCCGCGCATGAGGCCGGGTTACGGCAGGCGAAAACCGTTCCGCGAAAATTTTGGCGGGGCAATGCGTGGCTCGGCATCGAAATCGCCGGACCAACAAGATCAGCTCCACCTTCCGGCCGTGCGCGGGAAGATCGGCCGGGCGGCGGCGATATCTGCTGTGGACGTGGCGCGAAATCGTGCCACACTGCGGACAGGCCACCGCGGTTTTGGTGGAACGGGAGTGGACCCGGATTGTGTTCCCAACCAGTTCGACCTGTTCGGCCTTGAGACCCGCGGGCAGAAAATCCCGTCGAGAAAACCATGACGTCATCGACAATCTCCTCCTAAGATTGTCAAAATATAGCGTCGGCATGCCGGAACTGCACCAAATCTGCGTCAGAGCCAATCTTGCATGCCGGTTCACAGACTGGACGCAAGCAGGTCGCGAAAGAAATTGAGATCTGGTCAAGGGCGAGGATCTGAGCCTCCCCCTTTGAAGTGGTCCGGCCCTATGATTAGGAAACCGGAGGACCAGAGATGGCGATTAAGAGACCCAAGCCCGAAGAGATTGTAGTGAAGTTGCGGCAGGTTGAAGTTCTGTTGGGGCAAGGCATGGCCCGGATTGATGCGATCAGACAGATCGGGGTGACTGAACAAACCTATTACCGTTGGAAGAAGAAATACGGTGGAATGGGCACGGAACAACTCAAGGAACTGAAGCGGCTACAGAAAGAGAACGAGCGTCTTCGGCGGGCTGTTTCCGAGCTGACGTTGGATAAGCTGATCTTGAAGGAAGCGGCTTCGGGAAACTTCTGAGCCCCTCTCGCCGCCGTGCTTGTATCGATCACTTGCGCAGTCAGATGAAGCTTTCGGAGCGCCGTGTGTGCCGCGTTCTGGGACAGCATCGCTCCACTCAGCGACGGCTGCCGAAGGGGCGTGCTGATGAGGAACGTCTGGTTGCCGACATGATCGAGCTGACACACCAGTATGGCCGATACGGCTATCGCCGGGTTGCAGCCCTGCTGAGGGAAGCAGGCTGGCAGGTGAACGACAAGCGTGTCGAACGGCTGTGGCGTCGGGAGGGGCTGAAAGTGCCAATGAAACAACCTAAGAAGGGGCGGCTTTGGCTGAACGATGGATCATGCGTCCGGCTGCGGCCTGAGCATCGCAATCACGTCTGGTCATATGACTTCGTGCATCATCGAACGGACGATGGCAGAGCGTTCAGGACACTAAACATACTGGATGAATACAGCCGGGAATGTCTGGCGATCCGGGTCAAGCGGAAACTGAACTCGACCGAGGTCATCGATGCGCTGACGGACCTGTTCATCCTGCGTGGCGTGCCAGCCTATATCAGGTCGGATAATGGCCCGGAGTTCATCGCCGAAGCCGTGCGAAACTGGATCAAAGCCGTCGGTGCCAAGACGGCCTACATTGAGCCAGGGTCCCCTTGGGAAAACGGATATTGCGAGAGCTTCAACGGGCGAATGCGCGACGAGTTGCTGAATGGAGAAATCTTCTACTCACTCCGCGAGGCGCAAATCATCATCGAAGAATGGAGGAAGCACTACAACACCAAGCGGCCACACAGTGCTCTGGGGTACCGCCCACCAGCACCAGAAGCCATCGTCCCGATGGACCAAAGGCCGACCATGCACTAACTTTCAAACTGGACCACTCAAATGGGGCTGCTCAGATCTCATCCGAGGATCAGCTGGCTTTCTCCAGCATTGTCGAGGACGAGCTCATCGGACTTCATGCGGGAAACTTCGCGAGGTATCAGCTGCGCCCGTCGGAATTCACCGCATGGCAAGACGCGTGGAACTCGCAATAAAAAGGGGATATCCAAGATAACTGGTGAAACCCGGGCGTGCCCGCAAAATCCGAACATCAAAAAATCTGGTTGAAAAGACCTGAGGCCTCAAGCCTTCTCGGCAATAATATCCTCGGCAGCGGTCCTTCGCTGCGCGTCGTACCATTTCACACAAACCTGCCGTCGGCCAAGTAGACCGACCTGAATAAGGCTGTCAGGCGGCGAGTTTGTTGACCTGATCTGTTCGACCGAGCGCGATTTCCGCGTCAGCGATTGAGTAGATTCGACAGATCAGCCGGATTAAATGGCGCAAGACAGCCCTCAGGTGCCTGAGGATCATACGAATGTTTTGCCCGCATTATCTTCGGGCCTAATTAGGTCGGACTACAAAAAGCTTGAATAACAGTTTTGTTCGGGCGACGGTCCGGACGTGCTCAACGTCGGCTGGGAAGTTCGGCTGTCGAGAGGCTTTGGGCCTATCACCGCAGGTGATAGTTGACGGCCCAACGGCGCGCCTCTCGCGCTGGTCATGATCCCCGCGCTCCGATAAGCAAGCAAAGGAACATTCCCATGGGAACCCAAATTGTCGCTCTACTGATCATGTTGCCCATTGCCTCGGTCTTTATTTATGCGGGAATCCACGAATACCGGCGCTATAAATCAGACGGCCGATCGAACTACGGGCTTGTTTACGACGAAGAAACCGGGACGACCCACGTGACCGGAATTTCTGATCAAAAAGACAGCTACAACCCTGATGATTTCGATCCCAATGACTACAGCGAACCGGAAATCAGGAGAGAGACCGTCAATGACAAAGAGTAGAGCTTGGTAATGTCAACAAGGCGACTGTGTTGCAGAGATCAACGACAGCTCGGAACGCGCCCGACCCAAGACGGATTTCAGGCGGTGCGTTCGAAATTGGGGCGGCCAAGTCGTGTCATTCGGTTGAGTATGCCGACGCCAATCTTGGCCTCTGTTTTCTGATTTTCGAAGCCGCGCGCCTTTAGCTTTGGTCCGATGACCGTCTTCCAGCGCCCCATGAGAGTTCTCAACCCGGCTGCGTTGATTGTAGCCAGTGGCCTTCTGCCATGCCATCCGTCCACGGGCTGTGATGTCGGCAATATGGCAGTCACGTGCCGTCGGATTCTTTGGCCTCATTGGTGCTCAGGATCGCGTTTTTAGGAGGTGGAATTGTAACTTCGATCGTCGACCCGAACCGAGCGGCAAGCAGGTCAGATGTTGGGTCTCCGTCGTAAGCTCCATCCCCTAGAAATTGAGAGACCGGGCCGTCGACCTGGTCCAGCAGGTCCGGCAGCGCTGTCGGGTCGCCGATGTCGTCTTTGGTAATATCCGAGCAAACGATCTCCCCGCTGGCAAGATCAAGACCGAGGTGCAGTTTCCGCCAAGAGTGCCGTTTTCGCTTGGTTTTATGCTTTTTCTCCAGCCATTCACCCTCGCCGAAGATCTTCAGGCCGGTGCGACAGTGCAAAAAAGTTTGCGACACAACCTATGGAACTGCTCGCCGACCGCATCATTATCAAATGCTGAGACAACGGTCTTTCCCTTTCAAGGTGGTGATGCCGACGGGCAGGGTGGCGGATTGGAGCCCCCCAGCAAAGCGGCGCCAGCGGAGACGATAAAGTTCCGCAGCTTTTTCCAAATCAGCCACACCATCTGCATCGATCTTACGAACCGCGTGGCCAGGGCTTCCAACGACCAGGGTGTTGTCGGGGACCTCTTTGCCTTCGGTGACCAGCGCGCCTGCGCCAATTAGGCAGCTTTTGCCAATCTTGGCGCCATTGAGGATGGTCGCGCCCATGCCTATCAACGTGCCGTCACCGATGGTGCAGCCGTGGATCATCGCGCGATGCCCGATGGTGCAGTTGACACCAATATGGATGGGGAAGCCGGGATCGACATGCAGCACGCAGTTGTCCTGAACATTCGACCCTGTGCCCAAATAGATAGTGGCATCGTCGGCGCGCAGGACGGCACCAAACCAGATGCTAACGTCGGCCTCGATCTGCACATCGCCGATTAGCACAGCTGTGGGCGCGACGAAGGCTTCGCCCGTGGTGGGGCCACGCGGGCCGATGTTGTCCAAAGTGAATAAATGTGTGGTCATTGTTGCATCTCCTACGCTGTACCGGATCGCCCATGGACTCAAACTGAGTTTTTCTGATGACGTTTTCGCTTTGATGACACCCAGGGGCGCATAACCATGAAGTAGAAGAACACCGCAATCAGCCCGAGAAAGAACAGGCTATCCGGACTGGTGAAGAAAATGGACGGACTTCCGTCAGTGATGGCTAGACTTCGTCTCATATAAACCTCAAGGTCTGGCCCAAGAATGAAACCTAGCAGGAAGGAGACCATGGGATATCCGCTGCGTTGCATGAAATAGGCGCAGATTCCTACGACAAGCGCCGCCCCCATTTGAAACACGGAAAAAGTCGATACATATGCACCGACCATTGCAATAACCGCGATGCCCGAGAACAGTACTGCCTTATTGATCGAAACCAATCGCATATACCACGGGCCAAGAAACAAAAGCGTGATCGGTATCAGCAACGCCGCAACCAGCAAGGCCGCCATCATCGGGGTCACGACGGCGAATTGCTCGGTCATCATTTGTGGCCCCGGTTGCAGACCGTTGATGATCAGCACCCCCAAGATCACGGCCGAAGTTGTATCGCCTGGAATCCCGAAGGTCAGCATCGGAACCAACGACCCACCGCACATCGCATTGTTTGCACCTTCCGCGGCAGCGATGCCTTCAATTGAGCCGTCATTGTATTCTTCCGGTCGCGAAGAACTGCGCTTTGCCTCGGCGTAAGAAACAAACGCCGCACTGCTGCCGCCTGCACCCGGCAGCACGCCGACAAAGTAACCGATCATGGCAAACTTGATATATCGGTAGGTGCCGATCAACCCATAGTCGGCCCCGCGTGGCATGAAATCGCGCCAGCTCCATCTGACCTTTTCCGGCAGGCTTTCTAGCGTATCGTGTTTTTTCCCTGAGTTGGCTGTGACCTGAACGAACAATTCGCTGATCGCAAAGGCGCCGATGATGACTGCCATCAGGTCGATACCTTCAACTAATGCGGGAAATCCAAAGATTTGACGTGCTTTGGAGCTTGCCACATCAATACCGATGGTCGCGACCATGAGGCCCAGCAATGTGGCCACGATCCCTTTGGAGATGGATTGATCGTTCGAGATAATAATCACGAAAAAGGCGAACAGGATCAGTGAAAACTTTCCTGGCGTTTGCACGTAAAGTGCTGCCTGCGCCATGACGGGTGCCAACCCCATCAGCAAAATAGCACCGACCACGCCGCCCATCATCGAGGCTAACGCCGCACTGCGCAGCGCGCGTGCGCCGTCGCCACGCCGCATTAGGATATTTCCTTCATAGGCGGTCATGACGGCGCAGGGTGCACCGGGGATGTTCACCGTAATCGCAGTGATGCTGCCGCCATATTGTCCACCCATGAAAATCGCGGAACACATAACAAGGGATGAGGTCACATCCATCGAATAGGTGATCGGTAGGATCAGCGCGATCGCTAGCGTGCCGGTCAGGCCGGGGATCGCGGCAAAAATCGTTCCGATCAGAAACCCGGCCACCAGATAACCGAACACCGCAGGTTCTGCGATCGTCTGAAATCCGCCGACAACGTGCAGAAATTGCTCCATTAGTTCAGTAATCCCATTCTTGGAAGTTGGATGCCGAAGAGTACGGCAAAGAACAGATAGGTAAGCAGACTGATGCCCGCGGCGACGACAAGGTTAAGCACGACGCCACGAATGCCCTTCGACCAGCCGAACTGGAACGCCGCCAGCAACCCCAGGGAAAACAGGAACGTGGAGACTGCAAAACCGAGCTGGCGAAAAAACAGAACATAGAGGAATGAAATCGCGACCACAGCAACCATGGCAATATGTGCACTGGCGCCTGATGGCGGAGCGGGAGCTTCAAAATCGGGCAACTCCTCCGCAGCCGAGGACGGAGATGTTTTCTTAGCGGTCGTCTTCTGACGGTTCAGTTGTCCAAAGACAACCGCCAGAAGAGCAAGATACATGGCAACACTCAGGACGATCGGCATGAAGCCTGCGCTTGGTAACCCATAGCGGAAAATCGCCCCGTTTCGCAGCGCATCGGAAAGATAAATCGTCGTGGCAATGAAGATGATCAGCGGCAAGATCAATTCGCCAAATTTGAAACGCCGGGAATTCTCAGGCATTACAATTCTCCTATACAGCGTTTCGTGTTCGAACTTGGGGTGCGAGGTATCCCCAACGCGCTGAAATCCATGATTTCAAACAGTGTTATGCCATTCAGGTTTAACACGAAGTGCGTTGAGCCGGGCTCTGGCGCGTTGGGCGACCACGTATTGGCCGCCCATTTTGCCATTGCCCAAGGTTGGGATGGTTTGCGGATTTTGGCCAATCTCTATTCGAGAATGCCCTGATCAGTGAGCTCTTCGAGAGTTTTGAAAATCTCGGTTTGGAAATCCATAGCAAATTCAGTGACCGTATCACTACCCATCCAGGTTGCCGTTACCCCGACTTTCTTGGCCCAGTCCTGGAACTCATCACTATCCCAGGCCGTTTTTATCGCTTGCTCCAAAACCTGCTTGGCCTCATCTGGGGTGCCGGCTGGCGTAGCAAACAACAGGAAACTGCCGGTCTGAAGATCCAATCCGACCTCCTCGCTCGTAGGCACTTCCGGAAAACCGGGATTTTTGGAAGCGCTGAATTCGACCAGGCCGCGCGCATCACCGGAGGTTAACAGCGGTGCGAAATCGCCAAGGCTGGTGACAGCAGCATCGACTTCGCCCGACAGAATGCCTTCCTTCTGCCCCGGACTGCCATCGGGATATGCAACGATCCGAAAACGCGTACCGGTCGTTTCCTGAAGCTGGAGAAGTGTCAGGTGTGTCATTGAGCCAAGGCCCATAATGCCAACGTTGATATTTCCTTCGGCCGCTTTCGCGGCAGAAACAAGATCGTCGAACGTGGAATAATCGGTATCACCGCCGACGATCATCGCGTTGGGTTCTGTCGTGACCAGGGAAATCATATCCAGTTTGTCCAGGCTGTAGCCCGGCAAGATCCCTTCCCACGGTACGGTCACGACGCTATCATAGGTCAATGCGCCGATGGTATAGCCATCAGCCGGTGAATTCATCAACCGGTTTATGCCTATGGATGTAACACCACCGTCCAAGTTTTCGACAAAGATCGACACTGGTAATTCGCGTTCTGCAATGCTCATGATTTTGCGGACGATACCATCAGCGCCACCGCCGGCACCCCAAGGCACAATGGCCTGAATTGGGCGCTCTGGATATTCGGCCAATGCTGTGGTCGCGGTTGACAGAGCAACAGCACTTGCCGCGAGCGCGGTCATCAATGTCGGTTTCAGCTTTAATCTCATCAATCTTCCTCCCGTTATGTCCAGCAACGGCTGGCTCATTATTTGGCGGGCGCAGGATTCATCTATGTCGACTTCAGGAACAGCTGTGAGTTCTGTTTATTTCCAACTGCGCACTGAGTAACCTGCATGAAACCAGATATGCTCCGCAATGATCGTTGTCTGTCGGAATCGGCGTCGCCGATTTAGTATCATCAAATCAGGAAACGCGGGCGCTTTGCCAAGTTCTCCCAATGAGTTCGATTAGGTTAAACAGCGCCAGTCATACCGTACCCCTCTCGCGCAGCGCTGCAATCGTGGTGGCGTTATACTCAAGTAAATCGGACAGGATCTCGTCTGTGTGTTCACCCAGCATGGGGGGTGGCAGGCGGACACCGAATTCATGACCTTCCATGCGGATCGGCGTACGCATCACCTTCGCTTTCACATCTGGTGCAGCGCTATGGTTGACCTCTTGAACTATACCGCGCGCCTGGATGTGGGGGTCTTCGAACACTTGGGGGATGGTGTTAATCGGTCCGCAGGGGATACCGGCATCCTGCAAATCGGCAAGCCATTGGGCCGATTTCCGTTTGCTCAACTCTGCACGGATC
>NZ_CP136690.1:0-193319 GCF_032922545.1 Sulfitobacter sp. LC.270.F.C4
CCGATCACATCGAACAGCAACTCGGCTCCTACCTCTACAGGCTCGAACGCAAGGTGAAACTGCACGGTAAGGACGTGCTGCCGATGGCGGGTGAATATACCGGGCAGGTGCTGCTCGATGGGATGACCGCTTTCCTTAAGATCGCCGCGCCCGAAATGCTCCCCGGCAAGGTCCGCGCGCCCAATGCCGAAGCGCCCGCGATCCCCGATCTGTCAGACACCGTGCCGATCCGCCCGCCGGGTTTTTGCACTGGCTGCCCCGAACGCCCGATTTTTGCTGCGATGAAACTGACTGAGCAAGAGCTGGGCAAGCACCAGATCACCGGCGATATCGGCTGCCACCTTTTCGGGTGCCTGCCGCCCTTTGAGATCGGCGGCTCGACCATGGGCTATGGCCTTGGCCCCGCTTCTAACGCGGCCTTCGACGGGGGCGGCGACAAGCGGGTGATCTCGATTCTTGGGGATGGCGGGTTCTGGCACAACGGGCTTTCGACCTCGATCGGGAACATGGTGTTCAACAAATCCGACAGTGTCGCGGTGATCGTCGACAACTACTATTCTGCCGCCACCGGCGGGCAAGATGTGATGTCGTCCCGCGCGCATAATGACACAAAATCTACCAACAATCCGATTTCCAAGGCGCTCAAGGGCGTGGGCGTGGAGTGGGTGCGCCAGATCGACCGGACCTATGATGTTGGCAAGCTGCGCGAAGTGCTGCGCGAGGCGCTGACCACCGATTATAAGGGGCCGAAGGTCATCGTGGCCTCTTCGGAATGTATGCTCAACAAGCAGCGCCGCGAAAAGCCCCTGCGCAACAAGGCGATCAAGGAAGGCCGCCGCATGGAGGTGCCGCGCTTTGGCGTCGATGCCGATGTTTGCACCGGGGATCATGCCTGCATCCGGCTCTCGGGCTGCCCGTCGCTGTCGCTCAAACGGCTCGACGATCCGCTGCGCGACGATCCGGTGGCGCATATTGATCAGACCTGCGTCGGCTGCGGCAACTGTGGCGAGGTCGCCGATACGGCGGTGCTTTGCCCGTCGTTTTACCAAGCGGATGTGGTGCACAATCCGACGCGGTTTGAGCGGTGGCGTGCCGATAAGTCCAGCCAGATCATCGCTTGGCTGCAAAGACGGCGCGATGCCAAGCGGCTGCGCAGCGAAGGAGTGACGACGTGAATTTGGTTCTGCCGCAAAAGACACCCGACGCGCGTGTCGGCGAAATCATCAAGCTCGCGGTCATGGCCGTGGGCGGGCAGGGCGGCGGCGTCTTGACCGGGTGGATCGAATCCATGGCCCGGGCCGAAGGCTATGTCTGTCAGGCGACCTCGGTCGCGGGGGTGGCGCAGCGCACTGGGGCCACGATCTATTACATTGAGATGGCGCCGAAAACCGCGTTTGAGCCGGTCTTTGCCCTCGCCCCTGCGGCGGGCGATGTCGACGTGTTGATCGCGGCTGAGATGATGGAAGTTGGCCGCGCCGTGATGCGCGGTTTCGTGACACCCGACCGCACCACGCTGATCGGCTCAACCCACCGCGCCCTTGCGGTGAGCGAGAAGATGGCCCCCGGCGATGGCATTGCCAATGCCGATGAAGTGCGCGCGGCGGCTGAGATCGCGGCGCAGAAACTGGTGCTCGAAGATATGGAGGGGCTGGCCGTGGGCGCGGGCTCTGTCATCTCGGCCTCGCTCTTTGGTGCTTTGGCCGGGTCTGGCGCGCTGCCGTTCCGCCGGGAGGCCTATGAGGATGCGATCCGCGCCGGGGGCAAGGGGGTGGAGCCTTCGTTGCGTGCCTTTGCCGTGGGCTATGACGCGGCACAGGGCCGTCTGCCCAACGCCGCCCCGGTCCCTGTGGAAGACCCCGAAACCGCATTCCGCCTTGCCGGGCCGGACGCGCTGCAAAGCCAGTGGGACGCGCTGGTCACCCGCGCCGATGCGCTGCCCGAAGCGGTGCATGATCTGGCTTTTGCGGGGCTTGCCAAGGTCGTGAACTACCAAGACTGCGCCTATGGCACGCTCTATCTTGATCGGCTCGATACCGTGTTGGCCCGTGACAACGCCGCGCAGGACTGGCGGCTTTCGGCGGCTGCGGCGAAATATATTGCCAACGCCATGGCCTATGATGACGTTATTCGGGTGGCAGACCTGAAAACCCGCGCGCCGCGCTTTGCGCATATCCGGCAAGAGATGCGGGCGGGCGATGCCAACCTCATGCAGCTGACCGAATATTTTCACCCCCGCGCCGACGAAATCGCGGGCCTGATGCCTGCCCGTCTTGGCGCAAAGGTAGAGACGAGCGAGAAGTGGATGGCGCGTCTGAACCGCTGGTTCGACAAGGGCCGCCGCCTGCGCACCGACAGGCTGCCTGCGTTTCTCATGCTGCATGTTCTGGGCGGGCTTAAAGGGTATCGTCTGAAAACCCATCGCCATGCCATCGAAGTCGCCCATCTCGACAGTTGGCTGTCGCGCTGTCTGGCGGAGGTCGAAGCCGATTACGACTCGGCGGTTGAACTGGTGAAATGCCGACGGCTCATTAAAGGCTATTCCGACACCCATGCGCGGGGGCTGGGCAAGTTCGACAAGGTGATGGATGCCGCCGCGCTGCTGCGCGGGCGAAAGGACGCGGCGCAGTGGATTGCACGTCTGCGCGAGGCGGCGCTGCAAGATGCCGAAGGAAAGGCGCTCGACGGGGCCATCGCGACGGTGCGGTCTTTCGTCTAGGGGCCGTGCCCGTTTTTTGGGCAGATGTGGGGCGGATCAACCTCCCGACGGTGCGGGGTCACCCAATCTCAGTTGACCGGGTGCCTCAGCCCCGCATAGCTGGGGGCGCACAAAGGGGGGCCGCTGCCATGGAACTGTCGCATCTCATCGCCTTTAACATCGCGCTCATCGCGTCGATCCTCAGCCCCGGCCCGGCCTTTCTGATCGCGCTAAAGACCACGCTGAGTTCGGGGCGGCGGGCGGGTGTTGCCGTGGGGCTTGGGCTTGGCCTCGT
Organism: Sulfitobacter sp. LC.270.F.C4; assembly: GCF_032922545.1. Taxonomy (NCBI): domain Bacteria; kingdom Pseudomonadati; phylum Pseudomonadota; class Alphaproteobacteria; order Rhodobacterales; family Roseobacteraceae; genus Sulfitobacter; species Sulfitobacter sp. LC.270.F.C4. The sequence goes on from NZ_CP136690.1 coordinate 2,991, forward strand.
GGCATCGTTCTGGACCCTCGCCGCGCTCTTGGGGTTGGAGGCGGTGTTCCTCGCTTTCCCATGGGCCTACGCAGTCGTGAAATCCCTGGGCGCGGTCTATTTGCTTTATGTGGCCTTTGGCATGTGGCGCGGGGCGCGGGCGCCCGTGACAAGTACGGTGACCCCCGCCCGCCATGCCTTCCGGCAGGGGCTGATGATCAACATTCTGAACCCCAAATCGGTGCTTTTCGCCGCGGCGGTTCTAGTGGTCATCTTCCCCGAAGGGATGCGCCTGAGCGAGAACCTTTTGATCGTCGCCAACCACCTGATCATCGAAGTCGCCTTTTACACCACTTTGGCCTTCGGCATGAGCCGCCCGGCAGTGAGCCAAGGCTACCTGCGCGCGAAGGTTTACTTTGACCGGGTGGCCTCAGCGGTGCTGGGGCTTTTGGGGCTGCGCCTGCTCTTCGCGCGTTAAAGCTCGGCTTCCCACCGCCGCGACAGGCGCATCGCGCCGTTGATGATGCCGACCATGGAATAGGTCTGCGGGAAGTTGCCCCAGCCCTCGCCGGTAGCAAAGGCGGTGTCTTCGGACATCAGGCCAAGGTGGTTGCGGGCTTCCAACAGTTCTTCGAACAGCTTGCGGGCTTCCTCTTCGCGGCCAATCCGCGCCAGCGCATCGATCCGCCAGAAGGCGCAGACGTTAAAGCCGACCTCGGGCACGCCGAAATCATCCGCCTCTTCGTAGCGCAGCATGAAGGGGCCGCGGCCCAGCACTTCGGAAAGACGCTCGACCGTGGCGATGAACCGCGGGTCTTTCGGTGGCAGGAAACCGACCTCCCCCATCAGCAAGACACTGGCGTCCAAGGTGCTGCCGCCAAAGCTTTCGACAAAGGCGCCGCGTTCTTCTGACCAAGCGTTGTCGAGGATCTTGTCGCGGATCACCTCGGCGCGCTCGGCCCAGAGGGCGGCGCGGTCGTCCAATTTCAGATGGTGCGCGATCTTGCCCAAACGGTCGCAGGCAGCCCAGCACATCAGCGACGAAGACGTGTGAATGCGGGCGCGGCTGCGCAACTCCCAAATCCCGGCATCAGGTTCGTCGTGCAGCTCCCACGCCTGCTCGCCCAAGGGCTCAAGCTGTTCAAAGGCCGTGCGCCCGGTGTTCATCGGCAGGCGGTGATCAAAAAACGCGGGCGCTGCGCCAAGGATGATATTGCCATAGGTGTCGTGCTGGAAATGCTCATGCGCCTGATTGCCGATCCGCACCGGCCCCATCCCGCGGAAGCCTTGCAAGCTGGGTGAGATACGTTCGGTTAACGCCGTCTCAAGCCCGAGCCCTAGCACGGGCTGGATATGCCCGCCTTCGGCATCCGCCACGGCATTCATCAGCCATTGGAAATAATGCTCCAAGGTGCGGGTCGCGGCGAGACTGTTGAGCGCGCGCACGGTGAAAAACGCATCGCGGACCCAGCAATAGCGGTAATCCCAGTTGCGCCCCGAATCCGGCGCTTCGGGCAGAGAGGTGGTGATCGCGGCGATGACACCGCCCGTGGCCTCATAGCTGCAGAGTTTCAGCGTGATCGCGGCGCGAATGACGGCCTCTTGCCACTCGAAAGGGATCGCCAACCGCTGCGTCCAGCGCTGCCAATAGCGCGTGGTTTTGGTGCGAAAGGTGGTGCCGATCTGCTCAGGACTGTCCGACAGCGTCTCATCCGGGCCAAGGATGAAGGTCATTTCCCCTTCGAGGTTGATCATGCGCCCGTCCAACACATGGTCGATCGGCGCGTCGGTGGTCAGGCGCATGTTCTGCTCAGGCCCGACAAAGCGCACATGGTTCGACCCGCGGGTAAGCGTGGGGGCCACCTCTCCCCATTGAAAGCGCGGTTTTAGATGCATGCGCACGCGGGGCGAGCCTTCGATCCGGCGGATTTGCCGGACCAACATCTGGGGGCGAAAGCTGCGGCCATAGGCGGTGAAACGGGGGCAGAAATCAACAATCTCAACCGCGCCCTTGGCGCTGCGCAGGACCGTGCGCAGGATCGCGGTATTGGGCAGATAGCTCTGTTCGCTTTCTGTCATGTCTTCGAGTTCGACGGCAAACTCCCCGTCGCCCTCTTCGCCCGCGCCGTGGCCCATCAGACTGTGAAAGACCGGATCGCCGTCAAACCGTGGCAGGCAAAACCAGTTGATCGCCCCTTCGCGGCTGACCAGCGCCGCAACCGCGCAATTCCCGATGACACCCAGATCCATAAGTTCCTCTTTTCTATTCTCGATGCGTCTGCCGGGCGGGCCGGATCAGCGCAAAATTTCTTTCAGCCAATCGGCAAAGCCGGCCACATCTGCGATGCGATGTTGTGCGTCGGTTGGCCCTTGGCCGATCTTGATGCCAAAGCCACCCATGGCCTGCGCCGCGCGAAAGCCATCTTCGTCCGTTACGTCGTCGCCCACCATCACCGGCAGCCGCTCGGCAAAGGCGGGGGAGGCCATGAATCGCGTCACCGCGCCGCCCTTGTCGACACCTTTCAGGGCGACTTCGCTGACCATCTTGCCATGCAGGCCGCGCAGGCTGGCGTCTTCGCCAACCAGCGTATCGACAATAGCGCGGCAGGCCTCGCCCTGATCGGGGGCCTTGCGGTAATGCAGCGCAATCGCGCCGGGTTTGCGTTCTGACGTCACCCCATGCAGCACGGCGAATTCCTCTACCCGGTCGATCACGGGGGCGGGGATCCCTGCGCTCTGCTTTGGGGCGTGATCTGCCGCGGTGCTCAGCCGCAACTCTAACCCATGCGAGCCAGAGACCGGCAGCCGCAGCGCGCCCAAGATGCGGTCCACATCCGCCAGCGCCCGGCCCGAGATCACCGCCACCGCCCCATCGGTCTGCGCAACGAGTTGCGTCAGCAGGTGGCGCGTCGCCTCCGGCAGGCAGGCGTCTTCGGGGTTGTCGACGATGGGGGCCAGCGTGCCGTCGAGATCAAGGAAAAACGCATGGCGCTCAAGCGGGATCACGGGCGGCAGATTGATGTGCGACAAGGTGGTGCTATCCATAGTGTCTGGTCTATCCGTTTCAGGGCACTGGGATTTTCAGTGCGCGGGCGTTCTCACGAAACCTATGCGCCGGCGCAGCGAAATCAAAGGAATTATGCTGCAACTGCGCAAAGATGCGCGTCCTGCGGGGCGGGAACCCAGCCAATGCAGCGGCGTTTGCCTAGACGAAGGGCAATCTGCGCGCCCCCGCAAGACCCCGCATCACACATTCGGAACCCCAGATGACCGCACCGTCCACGCTTAGGTACTACCCCGACAGCAAACCCGGCATTGCGCGACGGCGCTGCGGCCGGGGGTTTTCCTATCACGCGCCCGATGGCCGCTGCATCAAGGACAAGGCCGAACGCGAACGTCTGGTAAAACTGGCGGTGCCCCCGGCCTATGAGCAGGTCTGGATCAGCCCTCATGTCAACGGTCACTTACAGGCGACGGGGGTCGATGCGCGGGGGCGCAAACAGTACCGCTATCATCCGCTCTGGTCGGAGGCGCAGGCGCAGGAGAAATACGCAAGCCTGCCCGAATTTGCCGAGACCCTGCCGCGCATCCGCCGCCGCGTGCGCCGGGACCTCAAGGAAGAGTTGGGCGAACGTGACTTTGCACTGGCCGCCGCTGTGGCGATGATCGACCGCCTGTCGCTGCGCGTGGGCAATCAAGTCTACGCCAAGACCAACCGCACCTATGGCACGCTGACCTTGAAACGACGGCATCTGGTCTTGAAAGATGGGAAATTGCAGGCCTCCTTCATGGCGAAGGGCGGCAAGCGGGTCCGCCGCCAGATCGCCAACCGCACCCTGATGCGCGCCTTGGAGAAAATCCGCGATCTGCCGGGCGCGGACCTGCTGACATGGCTCGACGAAGAGGGGGAGCCGCGCAGGCTGACTTCTTCGGCCCTGAATGATTATATCGCCGAGGCCGCTGGCGCCGAAGGGTTCTCTGCCAAGACCTTTCGCACATGGGCCGGGTCTGTCGCGGCCTTTGACGTGGCGCTAAAGGACGACAAACCGACCATCAAAGCCATGGCCGAAGCGGCGGCCCAACGGCTGCACAACACGCCCACCATTGCGCGCAACAGCTATATCCATCCGCAGGTCATCGACCTTTGCCAAAACCCCCAAGACCTGCCGGACCCGCCTGATATTGACGATATGACCCAAGCCGAACGGGGGCTTCTGGCCTTTTTGCGCAGCACCGCGTGACCCTGAATTGGCGGGACGGGCGAACTTTAACCGCGCTCAGGCATTGTAAACATGAATAGTGGTATCGCCCGGCTGCAGAAGGACTGAAATTTCATGAATGAGACAGGTGGGCCAACCCTCAGCGGTGTCCTTGACCAGATGGAGCATCTGTCCGGCGGCGCGGATCGGCAGATTACCGTGGAAGAGATCATCGATTGTCTGGGCAAACATTCATTTGCTTCGACGATCCTGACCTTCAGCCTGATCTCTACCTCTCCGGCCAGCGGCATCCCCGGATTTACGGCGTTTATCGGGTTGGTGGTCTTGTTTTTAGTGGTGCAGATGATCTTTGGCCGCGAGAGCCTGTGGCTGCCGGGCTTTATCATGCGCCGCGACATCGCTGCGAAGAAGCTGCGTGCGGGGGTGCGCTGGCTACGCCGCCCGGTGGATTTCGTGGATCAATATTTGCATCAGCGGTCGACCTTCATCCTGCACCGCCCGTGGATTTACTTGCCGCTGTTGATGGTGATGGCCCTGTCGATGTTCATGCCGTTCATGGAAATCGTGCCCACTTCCGGCTCTATCGCCTCGGCCATGATCGCCATTTTCGCGGCGGGCTATCTGATGCGCGACGGCAGGGTCGTGATTTTTTCGATGGTCTTGATGTCCCTGCTTCCCGTGGGGGTTGCATGGTTCTTTCTTGGGCGCTGAAAAAATAATCGCAGCGGTTTGCCATGCTGCGCCTGCAAAAGAATTGACCAAAGCCGACCAAGCTGGGAACCTTTACCAACCTAAACCATTAAACCGTTAGTGGTGGTCGGCGTTCCGCCTTAGCAGGCTCGGCGGCCAAAAATTGATTGTTCCCGAGGCATAAAATGGCTGGCAGATTAATTGTAATCTCAAATCGCATCCCGTCAGAGGCCGCCCCCTCCGGTGGGTTGGTCTATGCGCTTCATGAAACCCTGCGCAAGATCGGCGGCATCTGGATCGGGTCGCACCCGGAAACCACCGAAACCCCGTCAGAGAGCCTGAGCGAATATGGCGATCAGGGCAAATACACGCGGCTGAGCTTCAGCCTCAGCCCCGAAGATTACAAGAATTTCTACCTCGGTTTTTCGAACTCGGTGCTTTGGCCGGTCTGTCACCGTCGCGGCGATCTGGTGGAGTTGGACCGGGGGTTCGAGCGGGGCTACAGCGCCGTTAACGCGCGCCTTGCGCGACAGGTGATGAAGGTGGCCCGGCCGGACGATATGATCTGGGTGCACGACTACCACTTCTTTCCCCTCGCGACAGAACTGCGCAAGCTGGGTTTTGCAGGTAAGATCGGGTTTTTCCTGCATATTCCTTTCCCCGCATTGGGCGATATGGGCGCCCTCCCGCGGGAGGCCAATCTGGCGCATTGGCTGGCGGACTATGACCTTGTGGGCCTGCAAACCCGCGCTGACGTGGCGCGTTGCCTTGAAATGTTCCGCGCCGAAACGGACTCCGAATTCTTGATGAACGGCACGATCAAATGCGGCTCTCGGGCAGTGGCGTTGAGATCATTCCCCATCGGGATCGATGTGGAGACCTTTGTGCAGGCCGCCCAAGGCGGCAGCGCGCAGGACCGGCTTGCCGATGATATGGCGGGGGACATCGTGATCGGGGTGGACCGGCTGGACTACTCCAAAGGTCTGCCCAACCGCTTCCGCGCCTTTGGCCGCTATCTGGAAACCCGCGATGAGCGTGAGCGGCGGGTAAGCATGGTCCAGATCGCCCCGCCAAGCCGCGAAGAGGTCGCCGCTTACCGCGAGTTGCGCTACGAATTGGAAGAACTTGTCGGCCGGGTGAACGGCGAACATGGAGAGATCGATTGGACCCCGCTGCGCTATATTCACCGCAACCTTGATCGCGATCTCTTGGCGCGGCTCTACCGCCGTGCGCGGGTGGGGATCGTCACCCCCTTTGCCGATGGGATGAACCTTGTCGCTAAGGAATATGTCGCGGCGCAAGACCCCGAAGACCCCGGCGTGCTGATCCTGTCGCATATGGCCGGCGCCGCCGAAGACTTGACGGATGCTATTCAGGTCAACCCGTACGACATCGAGGACATGAGCGAGGCGCTCAAGACCGCGCTTGCCCTGCCGTTGGAGGAACGCAAACGCCGCCATGCCAGTTGCATGGCGCAGGTGCGGGCGACGGATGTGAACCGCTGGAGCCAGAACTTTGTCGAAGCATTGCAAGCCTGCCTGCCGACGCTGGTGACCAAACCCGTCGCGCGGGAATGGACGGACGCCTAGCGGCGCGCGTCAGGCATCCGGGGCAAAGATCACTTCGGTCTCCCAACCCTTGCATTTCTCTGCTAGCCCGGCGGGCAGGGGCAGATCGGTAAAGAACATATCCACCTCCCGCGCCGAAGCGATGCGCGCCGGGGCGGAGCGTTTGAATTTGGAATGATCCGTCACCAAAAAGGTCTTGCGCGACTGCGCGATGATACATTGGCTGACCCCCACTTCTTCGATGTCGAAGTCGAGCAGATCACCATCCGCGTCCATGGCCGAACAGCCGATCACCGCGATGTCGAACTTGAACTGGCGGATCGTTTCGATTGTCAGATTGCCGACCAGCCCACCATCCATGCGGCGCAGCGCCCCGCCCGTCAGCACGATGCGGCATTCGGGATTGTCGACCAGAATATTGGCGACATTCATGTTGTTCGTCACCACCATCAGATCGCGGTGATGCAGCAGAGCGCGGGCCACCGCCTCGGTGCTGGTGCCGATATTCAGAAAGACCGAACAACCGTCGGGAATATGTTCGGCACAGGCGCGGGCGATGCGATTCTTAGCCTCTTCGTGCAGATTGCGCCGCTCGGCATAGCCGATGTTGCTGGCCCCCGAAGGCAGCACCGCGCCGCCATGCACCCGCTCAAGCTTACCGCTATCGGCCAGTTCCGTAAGGTCACGGCGGATGGTCTGATGGGTCACGCCGAAATGCTCGGCCAGCCCGTCGACGGTGACTTTGCCTTCGCGCCGGGCGATTTCAAGGATGTCGGGATGGCGGAATGTCTGTGAAATGGGTGTCGCTCCTGCCTGCTGTTGGCGCATTATCTCCAGTGTTTTGTCTAACGCAAGCAATCGCGCAGCAGGTTGTGGTTAGCATGTTCGATATACTGGTGAAACGAACATAAACGAAAATAAAACTTGTGCAGATGAGAGTCGTTTCGTAACACTGCCCCTAATTGGACAGTCTGAGCTGGGGGAGGGCCGGATTTTGAACCAACAGCCCGATAGCCATGTGCCCGCTGCCCCGGTCGATCTTTTCGTCATCGGTGGGGGCATCAACGGCGCCGGGATCGCGCGCGACGCCGCAGGACGGGGGCTGAGCGTGACCTTGGCCGAGATGAATGATCTGGCCTCCGCGACCTCTTCGGCCTCGACCAAACTGTTCCACGGCGGGCTGCGCTACCTTGAGTATTTCGAGATCGGCCTCGTGCGCCACGCGCTGACCGAGCGCGAAGTGCTGCTGAAAGCGATGCCGCATATCTCTTGGCCGATGCGTTTCGTGCTGCCCTATCACCGCGACATGCGGTTTGAGGGGGACACGCCGACGTCCAAATTGCTGCGGCTCTTCATGCCGTGGATGCGCGGCCGCCGTCCGGCTTGGCTGATCCGCTTGGGCCTGTTTCTTTATGACAACCTCGGCGGGCGCGAAATCCTGCCCGCCACCCGCAGCCTGTCACTGCGCGGCACGCCCGAAGGGGCACCGCTGGAAGATCGCTTCGAGAAAGCCTTTGAGTATTCCGACTGCTGGATCGAGGACTCGCGCCTTGTGGTGCTGAACGCCCGCGATGCGGAATTGCGCGGCGCACGCATCATGACCCGGACCAAGGTGATCTCGGCCGACCGCAATGCCGAAGGTTGGGCTGTCACGGTGGAGCATGGCGCCGATGGTCAGCGCGAGGTGATCCAAGCGAAGATGCTGGTCAACGCGGGCGGCCCGTGGGTGGGCGAGATCATCCACAACACTGCGCGGCTGAACTCCTCCGAAGGGGTGCGGCTGGTGCGGGGCAGCCATATCGTGACCAAGCGGCTTTACGATCACGACAAATGCTATTTCTTTCAAGGCACCGATGGGCGGATCATTTTTACGATCCCCTATGAGCAGGATTTCACCCTGATCGGCACCACCGATGCAGATCACCCCGATCCTTCCGTCACCCCGGAATGCACCCCCGAAGAGCAGGATTACCTGATCAACTTCGTGAACGGCTATCTCAAGCTGGACATCACCCGCAAAGACATCGTCTGGACCTATTCCGGCGTGCGCCCGCTTTATGACGATGGGGCCAGCAGCGCCACGGCGGCCACGCGGGACTATACGCTCAAGGTGGACGAAACCGGCGGCGCGCCGATTCTCAATGTCTTTGGCGGCAAGATCACCACATACCGCAAACTGGCCGAAGACGCGCTGGATCTGATCGCCCCGCATTTCGGCGGGCTGTCGGATCATTGGACCGCTGGCGTGGCGCTGCCCGGCGGTGATTTCCCGGTGGACGGTGTCGCGCAGTTGATCGCGCGGTTGAAAGCGGATTATGACTTTCTTGATGAAAGCTGGGCAGCACGGCTGATCCGCGCCTATGGTACCGATGCATGGGCGATGATGGGCGCGGCGAAAACGCTCGCGGATATGGGCGAGCATTTCGGTGCGACCCTCACGGCGGGTGAGGTCGCGTGGCTGATGAACAAAGAATATGCCCTCAGCGCAGAGGACGTCGTTTGGCGCCGCAGCAAGTTGGGCCTACGAATGGATGAGGCGCAGATCGCGCGTCTTGATGAATGGATGCAGATGCGCGCGGCGAAACAAGCCGCCTCTGCGGCGGAATGAGGGGAGGACGAACGTGAGTTTGATCCTAAAAAACGTGTCGAAAACGGTGGGCGGTCAAACGCATATCCACCCGACCGACCTGACCTTGGAAAAGGGCACGATGAACGTGCTTTTGGGGCCTACGTCTGCGGGCAAGACCTCGCTGATGCGGCTGATGGCCGGGCTTGATGTGCCAAACACGGGCCAAGTGATCTGGAACGGTGAGGATGTCACCGGGATGCGCGTCCAAGACCGCAAGGTGGCGATGGTCTACCAGCAGTTCATCAACTACCCCTCGATGACCGTTTACGACAACATCGCCTCGCCGATGAAGCTGGTCGGCAAGTCGAAGGATGAGATCGACCGCGCCGTGCGCGAGACGGCTGAACTCATGCAACTGACCCCGATGCTTGACCGTAAACCGCTGGAGCTTTCGGGCGGCCAGCAACAGCGCTGCGCCTTGGCGCGGGCGCTGGTGAAAAACGCAGGGCTGGTGCTGCTGGATGAGCCGCTGGCGAACCTCGATTATAAACTGCGCGAAGAACTCCGCGCCGAGATTCCGCGCATCTTTGAACGCGCCGGGTCGATCTTTGTCTATGCCACGACAGAGCCGGAAGAGGCGCTGCTTTTGGGCGGCAATACCGCGACGCTCTGGGAGGGCCGCGTGACGCAATTCGGCCTAACGCCAAGCGTCTACCGCCGGCCCGAGAATGCCACGACGGCGCGTGTTTTCTCTGACCCGCCGATGAATTTTCTCAGCATGACCAAATCGGGCAACACGCTGCGGTTTGACGGCGGTGAAATGCCCGCGCCTGCCACGATGGCAAGCCTGAAAGACGGTGAATATACCGCCGGTTTCCGCCCCAACCACCTGACGCTAAGCGCGCAGGCCGCTGAGGCGATCGGCTTTGACGCGGTGCTGAATGTGACCGAGATTACGGGGTCGGAGACGTTTATCCACCTCGACTATCACGGCGCGAAATGGGTCGGGCTGGTGCATGGCATCCAGCACTTGCAACCCGGCCAGCCGCTGCCGGTCTATCTGGATCCGGCGCATATTTATCTCTTTGACGCGAACGGGGCGCTCGTCTCTGCCGCGCCCTATGCGGAGGCGGCATAATGGCCAAGATCACGCTTGATAACCTTGCGCATTCCTATCTGTCCAATCCGAGCAGTGAGGATGATTTCGCCCTCAAGGAATTGAACCACGATTGGATCGACGGCGAAGCCTATGCGCTTTTGGGCGCGTCGGGCTGTGGCAAGTCGACGCTGCTCAACATCATCTCGGGGCTTTTGCAGCCGTCGCAGGGTCGCATTCTGTTCAACGACGTGGACGTGACCCACGCGCCGACAGCCGAGCGCAACATCGCGCAGGTGTTTCAGTTCCCGGTGGTCTACGACACGATGACGGTGCGCGATAACCTCGCCTTTCCGCTGCGCAACCGGGGCGCGGATGCCTCTTATGTTGCAGATCGCGTGCAGCAGATCGCGCAGATGATCGGCATGGAAGACGAGTTGAATCGCAAGGCGCGCGGCCTCACCGCGGATGCCAAGCAGAAGATTTCGCTGGGTCGGGGCATGGTGCGTGAGGACGTGAACGCCCTGTTGTTCGATGAGCCGCTGACCGTGATCGACCCGCATATGAAATGGGAATTGCGCACGCAGCTCAAATCGCTGCACCACGAATTTGGCCACACGATGATCTATGTGACCCACGACCAGACCGAGGCGCTGACCTTCGCCGATAAGGTCGTCGTGATGTATGATGGCCGGGTGGTGCAGATCGGCACGCCGCAGGAACTCTTCGAGCGGCCCGCGCACACCTTCGTGGGCTATTTCATCGGCTCGCCGGGGATGAACCTGTTTGATGCGCAGATCGCGGGCAATGCCGCGCAGGTTGCAGGCACAAGCATCAACTTGAATAAAACTTACGCCCCCAAGGGCGGCAAAACCCAGCTGGGCGTCCGGCCCGAGTTTATCCGCCTTAACGGCGAAGGGCTGGGCCTGCCTGCCAAGGTGACGCGCGTCGAAGACGTGGGCCGCCACAAAATCATCCGCCTTGATGTGGCCGGCCAGCCGGTCAGCGCCATCGCCGAGGAAGGCGCGTCCGTGCCGAGTGAAAACACCGCGATCAGTTTCGATCCGGCGGGCATCAATGTCTATGCCGACGATTGGCGCATTAGCGCAGAGGGAGAAGCCGCATGAACAAGACCGTCAACCAAAAGGCATGGTTCCTTGTCCTGCCAGTTCTGATCCTCGTGGCCTTCTCGGCTGTGATCCCGCTGATGACCGTGGTGAACTATTCGGTGCAAGACACCTTTGGCCGGAATGAATTTTTCTGGGCCGGGCTTGAGTGGTTTTCCGACATGCTGGACAGCGACCGGATGTGGGATGCGCTTGGCCGACAGTTGATCTTCTCGGGTGTCATTCTGGCGATCGAAATTCCGCTGGGCATCTTTGTTGCGCTGAACATGCCGAAAAACGGGTTCTGGGCCAGCTTTTGTCTGGTGCTCATGTCGCTGCCGCTGCTGATCCCGTGGAACGTGGTCGGCACCATCTGGCAAATCTTTGGCCGCGTCGACATTGGCCTTTTGGGCTACACGCTCGACAAGCTCGGGATCACCTATAACTACACCCAAGACATCACCGCCGCTTGGATCACTGTTGTGATCATGGATGTCTGGCACTGGACCTCGTTGGTGGCGCTCTTGGCCTATGCCGGTCTGCAATCCATTCCGGACGCTTACTATCAGGCCGCCAAGATCGACCAAGCCAGCCGTTGGGCCGTGTTCCGCTATATCGAACTGCCCAAGATGGCAGGCGTGCTGATGATCGCCATTCTGCTGCGCTTTATGGACAGTTTTATGATCTATACAGAGCCGTTCGTCGTGACGGGTGGCGGGCCGGGCAATGCCACGACCTTCCTGTCCATCGACTTGGTGAAAATGGCAATCGGCCAGTTTGACCTCGGCCCCGCAGCGGCGTTCAGCCTGATGTATTTCCTCGTTATCCTGTTGATTTCATGGGTATTCTACACCGTGATGGTCAACCTCGACAAAAGGGATGGTGTGTGATGACCGACACAACCGTGCAAGCCCCCGGTGCCGCGCCCATTCCGGGTGACGTGACCACCGACAAACGCGCCCGGCGCAGCCGCTTTCGGCCCAAAGGGTCTGTGGTGGTGATGACCCTCTACCTACTTTTCCTGCTGTTGCCTATCTATTGGCTGATCAACATGAGCCTGAAGACCAACGCAGAGATCCTGGGGAGCTTCTCGCTCTATCCGCGTGATTTGACGCTGGCGAACTATGCCAAGATCCTCACCGATCCGAGCTGGTATATGGGCTATGTCAACAGCCTGATCTATGTTGTGCTGAACACCGTGATCTCGCTCGCCGTGGCGCTGCCTGCGGCCTATGCCTTCTCGCGCTACAGCTTCATGGGCGACAAGCATCTGTTCTTCTGGCTGCTGACCAACCGCATGGCCCCGCCTGCCGTATTCGCGCTGCCGTTCTTCCAGCTTTACTCCTCGGTCGGGCTGTTCGACACGCATATTGCCGTGGCGCTGGCGCATTGTCTGTTCAACGTGCCGCTGGCGGTCTGGATCCTCGAAGGTTTCATGCGCGGCGTGCCGAAGGAGATTGACGAGACCGCCTACCTTGACGGCTACTCTTTCCCGCGCTTCTTCATCCGTATCTTCACCCCGCTGATTGCCTCCGGCATCGGTGTCGCGGCCTTCTTCTGCTTCATGTTCTCATGGGTCGAATTGCTGCTGTCGCGGACCCTTACTTCGGTCGACGCGAAACCCATCGCCGCCACCATGACCCGCACCGTTTCGGCCTCGGGCCTCGACTGGGGTGTTCTGGCCGCCGCCGGGGTGCTCACAATCGTACCGGGCGCTTTGGTGATCTATTTCGTCCGCAACTACATCGCCAAGGGCTTTGCCCTCGGGCGCGTATAAAGGGAGACCGCTCATGTCTTGGATGGCTTGGACCATGCCCACCGCGATCTTCTTCGGTGCCATCGCGCTGTTGCTTATCACCTTCACGATCCTCGCGATCAAATTTCCTGAGACGCCCCGCACCGGCATTCTCAGGATCGAAACAACCCGTGGTGACCGTCTGTTCATCACGCTTCTCGGCTCGGCCTTTATCAATTTGATCTGGCTGGGTTTCGAGGCGGGGCCGCAGCCCTATGCGCTGCTGGTCTGCCTTGCCTATGCCGCAGCCGTATTTCGCTGGGTCTAGGCGCTATCACGGCTGATCCCGGTTAATCGGGGCAGCCATACGACACGACCAAATGTCTAGGGAGGACATAATGAAACGATCTGTCATGAAATCGAGTACCGCACTTGCGGTCACGCTCGGTCTGCTCGCCGGACCAGCATTTGCGGATATGGATGCCGCGAAAAAATTCCTCGACGAGGAAATCGAACGCTCCGCGCTAAGCCGCGAAGAGCAAGAGGCGGAGATGCAATTCTTCATCGACGCTGCTGAGCCGTTCAAGGGCATGGACATCAAAGTGGTGTCCGAGACAATCACCACCCATGAATACGAGGCCAACGTGCTGGCCCCGGCCTTCACCGCGATCACGGGCATCAACATCACCCACGACCTGATCGGCGAAGGTGACGTGGTCGAGAAACTGCAAACGCAGATGCAGTCGGGCGAGAACATCTATGACGCCTATATCAACGACTCTGACCTGATCGGCACGCACTGGCGCTACAAGCAGGCGCGCAGCCTGACTGACTGGATGGCGAACGAAGGCAAAGACGTGACCAACCCCGGTCTCGATCTGGACGATTATATCGGCCTTGATTTCACCACGTCGCCTGACGGTGAGCTGTACCAGCTGCCCGACCAGCAGTTCGCGAACCTCTATTGGTTCCGCCAGGACTGGTTCACCGATCCTGAGTTGATGGCTGAGTTCAAAGAAAAATACGGCTATGAGTTGGGCGTGCCGGTCAACTGGTCTGCCTATGAGGACATCGCTGAGTTCTTCACCGGCCGCACCATCGACGGCGTCGAAGTCTTTGGCAACATGGACTACGGCAAAAAAGACCCGTCGCTTGGCTGGCGCTATACCGATGCGTGGATGTCCATGGCTGGCATGGGCGATGTCGGTGAACCCAACGGCCTGCCGGTCGACGAATGGGGCATCCGCGTCAACGAAAACTCGCAGCCGGTCGGTTCCTGTGTGACCCGCGGTGGTGCGACCAACGATGCGGCGGCGGTCTATGCGATCTCCAAATCCATCGAATGGCTTGAAAAGTACACGCCCCCCGCAGCCGCTGGCATGACCTTCGGCGAAGCCGGTCCGGTCCCTGCACAGGGCGCAATTGCCCAGCAGATGTTCTGGTACACGGCCTTCACCGCGGACATGGTGAACGAGAATGCCACTGCCGTGCTGAACGACGATGGCACGCCCAAGTGGCGCATGGCCCCCAGCCCGCATGGCGCCTACTGGAAAGATGGTCAGAAGGTTGGCTATCAGGACGTGGGCAGCTGGACGCTGATGGAAAGCACCCCCGTCGACCGCGCCAAGGCCGCATGGCTCTACGCGCAGTTCGTGACCTCGAAAACCGTCGATGTTGAAAAGGCCCACGCCGGTCTGACCTTCATCCGCGAGTCGACCATCCAGCACGAAAGCTTCACCGAACGTGCGCCGAAACTCGGCGGTCTGGTGGAATTCTACCGTTCGCCCGCGCGAGTGGCATGGTCCCCCACCGGGACAAACGTGCCGGATTACCCCAAGCTGGCGCAGCTGTGGTGGCAGAACATCGGCGACGCAATGTCCGGTGCGAAAACCCCGCAAGAAGCACTCGACAGCCTCTGCGCCGAGCAGGAAAAGGTCATGGAACGGCTTGAGCGCGCAGGCGTCCAAGGCGATCTGGGTCCGAAGATGAACGAAGAGCAGGAAGCCTCCTACTGGCTGGAACAGCCCGGCTCGCCGGTTGCCAAGCTCGACAACGAAGACCCCGAGCCTGAGACAATCAGCTACGAAGAGTTGATCAAGTCCTGGCAGTAAGCCAAACTTTGGGGGGCCGGGGCGCAGCAGCGTTCCGGCCCCTTTTTCATTCCATAAGACAACCGGGGGCTGCGCCATGACCCATATCCTCGCCATTGATCAAGGAACCACATCCTCGCGGGCGATCCTTTTTGACGGCAACATGGCCGTGACGGCCACCGCCCAAGAAGAGTTTCCGCAGCATTTCCCCCGTTCCGGTTGGGTCGAACATGATCCCGGCGATCTGTGGTCCACCACTGCGGGCACCTGCCGCGCGGTGATCGAAAAAGCAGGCCTGCGCCCCGATGACATCACCGCCATCGGCATCACCAACCAACGTGAGACGACGCTGGTCTGGGACGCCAAGACCGGCCAGCCAGTCTATAACGCCATCGTTTGGCAAGACCGCCGCACTGCCGATTTCTGCCGCGCGCTGCGCGAGAGTGGTGACGACAAGATCATCACCGAACGCACGGGCCTGCTGGCCGATCCTTATTTCTCCGGCACCAAGCTGAAGTGGATTTTGGATAACGTCGACGGGGCGCGCGACCGCGCACAGGCGGGCGAGTTGCTTTTCGGCACGGTCGACAGCTACCTGATCTGGAAGCTCACAGGCGGCGCGCGCCATGTGACTGATGCCACCAACGCCGCGCGCACTATGCTTTATGACATTCACAAGGGACGGTGGAGCACGACGATCTGCAAGATGTTCGACATTCCCGTCGAGATGCTGCCCGAGGTCAAAGACTGCGCCGCCGATTTCGGCATGACCCGTCCCGATCTGTTTGGCCGCGAGATTCCGATCCTTGGTGTGGCAGGCGACCAGCAGGCGGCGACCATCGGGCAGGCTTGCTTCCAACCGGGCATGATGAAGTCGACCTATGGCACGGGCTGTTTTGCGCTGCTAAATACGGGCGAAACGGCGGTGACTTCAACCAATCGCCTGCTGACCACCATCGCCTATCAACTCGACGGCAAGCCAACCTATGCGCTCGAAGGGTCGATTTTCGTCGCTGGTGCCGTGGTGCAATGGCTGCGCGACGGGCTCAAGATGATCCGCGAGGCGAGCGAGACTCAAGCACTGGCCGAACAGGCCGATCCGCATCAGAATGTGGTGCTGGTGCCCGCCTTCGTCGGCCTCGGTGCGCCTTACTGGAACGCGGAGTGTCGCGGCGCGATCTATGGGCTGACGCGCAACTCCGGCCCCGCGGAACTGGCCCGCGCGGCGCTGGAAAGCGTCGGCTACCAGACCCGCGATTTGCTGGAGGCGATGCAGGCGGATTGGGCCGCGCAGGGGCAGGCGGGCGAGATCGCCACGCTGCGTGTCGACGGTGGGATGAGCGCCAGTGACTGGGCGATGCAGTTCCTGTCCGACGTGATCGGCGCCTCGGTCGACCGTCCCGATGTGCTGGAAACCACGGCGCTTGGAGCGGCATGGTTGGCGGGGCAGCGGGCGGGCATCTATCCGGACATGGAAGGCTTTGCCCGCGAATGGGCGCTTGATCGGCGGTTTGAAATGGAGATGGATGCGGCGACGCGGGATGAGAAATACGGCGCATGGAAGCGCGCCGTGAACGCCACGTTGCAATTCTGATGGAGGGGATCGCAGCCTTTGGTTTCGCCACCGCTGGGCGCATCCGCTTTGGCCGTGGGACCACTTCAGAAGCCGTCGACGCCGCGCTCAGCTTTGGCCGCCGGGTGCTGATTTTACGCGGTGGTTCCGTCGCTTGGGTCGATGAGCTCAGCCGCGAACTGACGGCGGCTGGATGTGACGTGACCGAGGTCCGCAGCAGCGGCGAACCCTCGGTCGAGGATGTCCGCTCTGCCGCTCTGGCAGGGCGCGGAGCGCAGTTGGTGCTGGGCGTCGGCGGAGGGGCGGTCATCGACCTTGCCAAAGCCGCAGCGGCGCTGATCCCGTCGGATTGCGACGTGATGGAACATCTCGAAGTCGTGGGCGCGGGCAAGCCGCTGCAAGCCGACCCGCTGCCGATGATCGCGATCCCGACCACCGCGGGCACCGGGGCCGAGGTCACCAAAAACGCCGTTATCGCCGTGACGCAAGCCGCGCGAAAAGTCAGCCTGCGCGACGACCGAATGCTGCCGCGTTTGGCCTTGGTCGATCCTGCGCTGACGGATGGCGCGCCGCGCGGCGTCACGTTGGGGTCGGGCCTTGATGCGTTGGTGCAGGTGATCGAGCCCTATCTTTCAAGCAAAGCCAACCCGCTCAGCGATGCGCTCTGCCGTGCCGCGATTCCGCAGGGGATTGCCGCGCTCAAACGTCTGGCGGAGGGCGAAGACCCTGCCGCGCGGGACGCGATGGCCTATGTCAGCCTGTCGGGCGGTTTGGCGCTGGCGAATGCGGGCCTCGGCGCGGTGCATGGGTTGGCCGGTGTGATCGGCGGGCAGTTTGGCGCGCCGCATGGGTTGATTTGTGGGCGTCTGCTGGGGCCGGTGCTGGCCGCCAATAGTGATGTGCTCGGTGCCTCCCGGCGGTTTTCAGAAGTGCAGACATGGCTGGCAGAGGGTTTTGATCTGCCCGAGACCGGCACATTCACCGCCCTCTCGGCCCTGCTTGACGATTGGGGGCTGGAGCGTCTGAACCGCTGGATCCCCGAAGGGACCGACCTTGTAGAGACTGCGCAGGAAGCGGCGGCGTCTTCCTCCATGCGGGCAAACCCCTGCGCCCTCAGCCAAGATGCGCTGGAAAATTGCATCCGGGCTGCGCTGTAAGTCGGGCAGGGGCCGGTTGCCCCCGCCCGTTTGTTCTCACGCGGCACGCGGCGGTGTATTGCCGTCGCCCAGGTCCCAGAACACGCCCGCCATCACCCGCAGCGCATCGCGGCAGACGGGTTTCAGCACATGTTCATCCGGCGCGTGCTGCGAACAGCTGCGATAGGAATGCGGCACCCAGACCGTCGGCAGACCCAGAATATCGCTGAAACTGTCGTTGGGCAGGGAGCCTGCAAGGTTCGGCAGGATATGTGGCGCTTTTCCGGCGCTTTTCGTGAGGGAGGCCGCCACGAACTTCACCCAAGGGTGATCCGCATCCAGCCGCGTCGCGCGGAAGAAGCCGCGGTCATGCGGTTCGATCCGCACCTCCTCAAACCCGTGTTTATCAAGGTGGCGGCGCAGCGCGGGCAGGATGTCTTCGGGATCGGTGCCGACCACATAGCGCAATTGGCAAGTGGCGGTGGCATGGGCCGAGATCGCGTTGACCGGCGCTTCGGGGACGCCGCTTTTCATCGCGAGAATGGCAAAGCTGTTCCAGCCATAGGCGCGCTCGACCGGGGACAGGTCTTCTTCGCCCCAGTCGGTGTCGATGGCGGGGCCATCATCGCTTTCGATCGGCAGGTCTTTCAGCGCGTCGCGGACCGAAGGTGTCAGACTGTCAGGGCGCCATTCAGCGATCTGGATTTGCCCGCGTTTGTCGGTGATGGTCGCCAGCGCTTGGGCCAAGATCATCGCCGGATCGGCTAGCAAGCCACCCCAATTGCCCGAGTGATGCGCCCCGTCGCGTTTGTCGATGATCAGATCGAAAGAGACCCCGCCGCGCGAGCCCATGAACATGGTCGGCACATCGGGTTGCAGGCGCGGTCCGTCCGAGGCGATCAACACATCCGCCGTCAGCTTCTCGCGATGTTCGGTAAAGAACTCTGGCAAGCCCGCGCTGCCGGTCTCTTCGCTCATCTCGATCACGATGCGGCAGTTGAACCCCAGCTTGCCGCGGGTCTTCAGCACGGCTTCCAGCGCCGCGATATTGATCAGGTGTTGGCCTTTGTTGTCGGCGGTGCCACGGCCATACAGCTTGTCGCCTTCCTCAACCAGTTTGAAGGGATGCAGCCCCTCGCGCCACTGGTCGGTTTGGGCGCGGATCACGTCGCCATGGCCATAGGTCAGCACGGTCGGCAGATCGTCGCCCTCGCGGCGCTCACCGACCAAAAGCGGCCCGCCGCGTGGGTCGGGGTTGTCGTGCAGCGAACAGGTAAAGCCCATCGCGGTCAGGCGCGGCTTCATCGTCTCGGTCAGGTAGCGCATGAGTTCAGGCGCTTGGTCGGGGTTCTGGCTTTCGGTCTCGTAAGAGACGAGGGTGCCCAATTCGGATTGGAATGTGCCGTCGTCGAAATAGGTCGTGATCGCTTGGATCGCGCTGTCGCGGGTCATGCTTAAAGGTCCTTTGTCATATCTTCGGAAACGGCGTCGCCCCAGGGCGACATGATCTCGGTGCAGCCGGAATTGCGTCCCGCGTCGCGCATTACACCTGCGGGGCAGGCAAAGGCGTAGGGAAAGATCGTGCGTTTTGTTTCGGCGACGGTGCTGTCTTCGCGCAGACGGTCCAGCACATCGCGCGGCAGGTCTTCGTCGGCGATGAGTTGGTTCGCGTCCGAAGCGTCGATCCGGGGCGCGTGGAAGCTTTCCTCCAACGACATGTCGAAATCGGTGACGAAGGAGGACAGTTGCGCCACCGCGCCGAGAATTTTGCGCCCGCCGGAGGCCCCGAAGGCAAAGCGTTTTTCACCCTGTTCGCCGATCACCGGGCAGACGTTCATCAGGCAGCGCTTGTTCGGCCCCAGCGAGTTCGGGCGGCCCTGAACGGGATCGAACCACATGATGCCATTGTTCATCAAAAACCCGGTCGAGGGGGAGACGACCCGCGAGCCAAAAATCGACAGCAGTGTCTGGGTCTGCGCCACCATATTGCCGTGACGGTCGACGACCGAGAAATGCGTGGTGCAGCCCGGGGCCTCGGGGCTTTCGCCGGTGTCGCCCATCGATCCGAGCCGCCGCGCATAAGCGCCCTTTAGCGCCGCAGCCATCGCGGCATAGCTGTCGGGGCCGGGAGCGCTGCCGAGGTCTTCGGTTTCCAGCGAGGCAAAGGTATCGCGGAAGGTCGGGCCAGCGGTCAGCCCCGGCACCACATGGAACCGCGCGTCGCGGTAGGCGAAATCGAGCGGGGCGTGGAACTCGGCCCGGTAGGCTTGCAGGTCTTCGCGCGAGAGGCTGCCGCCCTTGTCCTGGACATCCTTCGCCATGGCCGCGCCAAGGTCACCGTCATAGAGCGTCCGCGCCCCATGGCGCGCGATCTGATCAAGGCTGTCGGCCATGCGCGATTGATCCAGCCGCTTTTCGGCCAGCGCGGTCCAACCGCTGATCGTTGGCCATTGCCCATCTTCGAGGAAAACCGCCGCAGCATCCGCATCTTTGGCCAATTCGCGCGTGCACGAGGCGATGACGAGTGCGGCATACCAATCCACCGTCAGCCCCTTGCGGGCGTGGTCAATCGCGGGCGACAGCAGTTCGCCCCAAGGCATCTTGCCAAAGCGCGCGTGCGCTTGGCCCAGCCCATCGACCACACCCGGCACGGCAATTGCCGTAGCACCCTGCACGTTACGGTCGCCTTCGACATGCTCCCACGGGAACAGATCGCCCGCCTTGCCGCGCCCGCTGAGCGGATAGTTCGCCGGGTTAAGCGCGCCGGGGCTGCGCATGCCGTGGTTCAGCGCATGGGCCTGACTTTCTTCCGCGCGCCAAAGCATCATTGCCCCGCCCCCGGCAGGGCCGCTCATCCATGGCTCCAGCACCCCGATGACGAATGAGGTGGCCACGGCTGCGTCTACCGCGTCGCCCCCTGCCGCCAGTACTTCGGCCCCCGCGATTGCTGCAAGCCGGTGCTGGGCCGCAACGACGCCGTGTTCGGTTTCGATGACGGTTTTGCGGGTTTGACTGCTGTGCGACAGGTTCGATGACATGGGATTACTCCTGCTCGTACATGGGGGTTTCCGGATCGTGCAGATGGCAGGCGACATGCCCCTGCGGGATCGGGGTGTGACGCGGGGCCTTTTGCGTGCAGAGGTCCGTCGCACGCGGGCAACGGGGATGGAAGTGGCAGCCCGGCGGCGGCGCGATCGGGTTGGGATAGGCCATGCCAAGCTGCGTGTCCGGCACGCCCAAGCCCGGCTCGGGCGTCAGCACGGATTTCAGCAGCGCCTTAGTGTAGGGGTGACGCGGGGCGTCAAAAAGCCCGGCGACCGAGTTCTGCTCCACGATCTCGCCCAGATACATCACCGCCACGCGCGTGGCGAGGTGTTCGACCACCGCAAGATCGTGACTGATGAAGAGATAGGTCAGGCCGAATTCTTCGCGCAGCTCGCCCAGAAGGTTGAAAATTTGGCTCTGCACCGACACATCCAGCGCCGAGGTCGGCTCGTCGCAGATCACCACCTCGGGCTTCATGATCAGCGCGCGGGCAATCGCCACACGCTGCCGTTGGCCACCGGACATTTGGCTGGGGTAGGTGTTCATCACGCGCTGCGGCAGGCCGACAACGTCGAGGATTTCTTTGACCTTCTTCTTGCGGCTGGCCTCATCCCCGATGCCATGTACCCGCAGCGGGAGAGAGATCACGTCATAGATGCTTTTGCGTGGGTTGAGCGAGGAATAAGGGTCCTGAAAGATCGGCTGGATGCGCCGGGCCAGCGCCAGACGGCCCTGCTGCGTGATCTCTTCGCCGTCGATTTTGACGTGACCGGCAGTGGGTTGCTCCAGCCCCAAAAGGATCTTGGCGAGGGTGGATTTCCCGCAACCGGATTCACCGACCAGTCCCAGCACTTCGCCTTTGCCCAGTTGCAGCGATACGTCGTTCACAGCCGTCAGCGGCTTGACCTTGCCGAACATGCCCTGTTTCACCCGGTAGGTCTTGCTGACGCCCGAAAGCTCCAGCACCGGGGGGGTGTTTACGCTGTCCTTCATACGGTCAGCTCCTTCTCGGAATGGCGTTTGCCATCGGGGAAAATGCAGCGGAAGGCGTGGCTGCCCTCCTCTCTTTTCGGGATCTCGCCCCGGCATTCGGCAACCGCATGCGGGCAACGGGTGCGGAAGACGCAGCCTTCGACTTCGCCCACCAGCGAGGGCACGATGCCCGGAATGGTCCCCAGTTTCGCGCCGCGGTCGGTCTTGCCGGGCAGGGGAATGCAGCGCAGAAGGCCACGGGTGTAGGGATGCGACGGCGCGTTAAAGATGTCGGCCACCGGCCCGGTCTCGACCAACTCGCCCGCGTACATCACCGCGACCTTATCGGCCACGCGCGCCACGACGCCGAGATCATGGGTGATCAGGATCACGGCCATGTTCATCTCGCGTCCCAGATCGTGCAGCAACCGCAGGATCTGCGCTTGGATCGTCACATCAAGCGCGGTTGTCGGCTCGTCCGCAATGATCAGTTCCGGCTCGCACATCAGCGCCATCGCGATCATCACGCGCTGGCGCAACCCGCCTGAGAGCTGGTGCGGATACTGCGAAAGACGGCTCTCGGCGGCGGTGATGCCGACTTTTTCCAGCAGTTCAATCGCCCGGTCCCGTGCCTGTTGGCGGCTGACCTTGCGGTGCAAGAGCAGCGCCTCGGCCAATTGGTCGCCGATCGTATAGGCGGGGTTCAGCGAGGTCATCGGCTCTTGAAAGATCATCGCCATCCGCGCGCCGCGCAGCTTGCGCATCTGGCCTTGGCTGGCGGTGGTCAACTCGGTGCCATCAAAGGTCATCCGATCCGCGTTTCGCTTGATGGATTTGCCCAAGAGCCCCATCAGCGCGAGCGAGGTGAGCGATTTGCCCGACCCGCTTTCGCCAACGATACACAGGGTCTCGCCACGGTTAAGGTCAAAGTCGATCCCACGTACCGCATGCAGGGTGCCGCTGCCCGTGGGAATGTCGAGCCGCAGGTTGCGGACGCTCAAAAGAGGTTCTGTCATGGGTCAGCTCCGGTTTTCGGGGGCGGTCACGTCGCGCAGACCATCGCCCATCAGATTGATCGCCAGCACCAGCACGAAAAGGACAGCGCCGGGGATCAGGACAAGCCATGGCTCGAACAGCATCATGTTCTTGCCTTCAGAGACCATCAGGCCCCAGCTTGGCGTCGGCGGTTGCACACCAAGGCCAAGGAACGACAGTGCCGCTTCCAGCAGGATCGCGTGGGCCATTTCCAGCGTCACGACAACGATCAGATTGTTGGCGATATTGGGCATGATCTCGGACAACAGGATGCGCGGGGTGGAGGCACCGATGACCTGTGCTGCCGCAACATATTCGCGCCGCCGCACCTGCATGGTCGAGGCGCGCATCACCACGGCGAAACGGTCCCAGAGCAGCAGACCAAGAACGCCGATCACGACCTGTAGCGAACCACCAAGGATCGCCACGACCGCGAGGGCCACCAGCACCACGGGCATCGCCAGACGCACGTTGATGAGGAAGGTCACGACCGCATCGACCTTGCCACCGAAGTAGCCCGCAGCCACGCCCATGGCCGTTCCGATCACGCCAGAGATCAGCGCCGCCACGGCCCCGATCAACAGCGATATCCGTGCGCCATAAATCAAGCGTGACAGGTAATCGCGGCCCAGATGGTCGGTGCCCAAGGGATGCTCCCAATCGCCGCCAAGGAACACAGGCGGCTCCATCCGGGTCATCAGGCTTTGGGCATAGGGGTCATGGGGTGCGATCCATGGGGCGAGGATCGCGATGATCGTGAGGATGATCAGAACGATCGCCCCGATCAGCAGACCTTGGTGCCCAAAGACGCGCTTGCGCAGCATCTGGCCGGGGGTCGGGCCGGTGATTTCGTCCAAAAGGCTGTCATGTGTACCAGCGGTGATCATGTCAGCTGCTCCTCATGCGGGGGTCGAGCCATGCATTGAGCACGTCTGCGAGGAAGGTGAATACGATGTAGAACATTGAGAAAATCAGGATCAGCGCCTGCACGGTGGGCAGGTCATTCCGCGCGATGCTTTCCCACGCAAGGTAACCCGCGCCATGCAGAGCAAAGATCAATTCAACCACGATGGAGCCGCCAAGCATGAAGCCCATCTGCACGGCCGCAAGGCTGACGACCGGGATGATCGCGTTGCGCAGCGCATGGCGGAACAGCACGCGGCGTTCATTGGCCCCCTTGGCCCGCGCGGTGCGGATATAGTCGGAGTTCAGAACATCCAGCATCCCGGCGCGCGTCAGGCGCATGATGGCGGGCATCGCGTAATAGCCCAGCACGATGGTCGGCAGAATGAAATGACGCCAAGTCTCGGTGCCCGATGGCGGCAGCCAGCCCAGTTGGATGGCAAAGACAACAATCAGGATCAAACCAAACCAAAAGCTGGGCATCGCTTGCCCGGCGACCGAGATGAACAGCGCTACACGGTCAATGATCGAATTGGGACGGATCGCGGCGACCACGCCAAGCGGCACGGCAGTCAGCAGCGCGAAGGTGATGCCGCAGACGCCCAGTATCATGGTAACACTGAGACGGTCGGCAATGAGCGAGGCAACCGGCAGGCGGAAATAATAGCTTTCGCCAAAATCGCCCTGAATGGCCGAGAACAGCCATTCGCTATATTGCACCAACATGGGCCGGTCGAACCCGTAGAGACGGCGCAGCGCCTCGACGTCTTCGCCACTGGCGGTTTCGCCCGCAAGTGCTGCGGCGGGGTCGCCCGACAGGAACAGCAGGCTAAAGCTGATAAACGACACGGTAAAGGCCACGAGAAGGGCCAGTCCCAATCGTTTGAGAATGAATTGAAGCACGGGTGCAACTACCTTGAGGCTGCGCCGCAGGCGGATGGCCTGCCGCGTGGGTCTGGGTGGGGTGCGGAAAAAGCAAGCGCAGGGGCACCGATCACGGCGCCCCTGCAGATTGGTTTACTTCCAGCTGGCCGTGGTGAAGCGCAGAACTTCGTCGGCTGTGGGCGTGTAGTCCACCTCGTTGGTGGTCACGTAGTTGGTGTTGTAGGAGAACATCGGCGCCCAATAGGCTTCCTCGGTGATGCGTTCGATCGCTTTGGAGTAGTTCTCTTTGCGGACCTCTGGGTCGGTCGAGCTGTCGGCTGTGTTGAGGTATTCCAGCGTCTCATCGTCCATCGCATAGTCGAGCGAGCCATGCTTGAAGAACTGGCTGACCATGGCAGAGGCATCGTTGATCGAATAGCTGCCCCATGTCTGGAACGACACGGCGGTTTCGCCTTTCATGTTCTGCTCACGCAGGGCGGAATACTGCAACATCTTGAAGTTGGTATCGATGCCCACAGCGTTCAGGTAGCTCGAGATCGCTTCGGCATATTCGCGGTCGCGGTAGGCATAAAAGTCGATGGTCAGACCGTCTTCATAGCCCGCTTCGGCCAGCAGTTCCTTGGCTTTTTCGGGGTTGTACTCATACTCGACCGCCGCCTCTTCGTCGCAGCCGAACTGGCTGGGGAAGCAGGGGGTGTAGACGACTTTGGACTTACCCTTGAGCAGCGCGTCGACCAGTTCCTGACGGTTGATCGCGTGGTTCACCGCTTTGCGCACGCGGATGTCGGTGAAGGGGCTGTCTTCGGAACGGCCCGCCGCATCCAACGTCAGATAACCCACACGCATGGTGAATTCGTTGGAGACCTGAAACTCATCCCGCTCGGCCAGTTTCTCGGCTTGGTCCGAAGGCACTTGCCAGATCAGGTCGAGCGACCCGCTGAACAGTTCCGCCATCTGGGTGTTCACATCCGGGATGGTGCGGATGTCGACGTTTTTGATGCTGGGCTTGCCCTTGGGGCTGTCATGGTAACCTTCATAGGCTTCCAGCTTGAAGTGCTGGCCGGGCACGACTTCGGTCACTTTGTAGGGGCCGGTGCCGACGGGTTTGAGGCCCATGCCTTCGGGGCCAGCTTCTTCGTAGTAGTCGCTGGGGTACATCGACACGGGGCCGGACAGGAATTCGATCGCTGCCGGGAATTTCTCTTTCAGCATGATCCGCACGGTGTAATCGTCGATCTTCTCGGCCGATTTCATCCAGTTGACGTTGCGCTGCGTTTTTACGCCATTGGCCTCATCGGCCACGTAGTTGACGGTGAACACCACGTCATCGGCGGTGAAGTCCGACCCGTCGTGGAATTTCACACCTTCGCGCAGTTTGAATTCGATGGTCGTGTCGTCGATCCATTCCCATTCGGTGGCGAGGTTGCCCATGTATTCGTTGCTGACCGGATCGCGGTAGATCAACCCGTCCCAGACGGCGCGCTGCAGCACAACGCCTTCGCGCGATGAGTTGAAGTAGCT
Source organism: Sulfitobacter sp. LC.270.F.C4 (assembly GCF_032922545.1). NCBI lineage: Bacteria > Pseudomonadati > Pseudomonadota > Alphaproteobacteria > Rhodobacterales > Roseobacteraceae > Sulfitobacter > Sulfitobacter sp. LC.270.F.C4. Next base: position 29,114 of record NZ_CP136690.1, read on the forward strand.
GTCGACGTTCTCAAGTTCTTTGGTGAAGGCGACGTTCAGCGTGTCGTCTGCCTTGTCCGCCCAAGCCGCACCCGTGGCGGCGGCAAGGATAAGGCCGGTGATGGTAGATTTCAGGACCGTGGATTTCATGGTCAACTCCCCTGTTGGTTTACGAATTCGGTTTCGTATCGTTTTTGACTTGCGAAGCGTATCATATAATAATACTTGATATCGCTATACGATTAGTAAACGCAATGAGCTTGGCATACGTCAAGCCCCGGTTTGAACAATTGGGCCGGTTTCAGGGGTAGGTGATTGGAAAAGAAGCAAAATACGCTCTATGTAGGATCACTTGCCAAGGGGCTGCGACTGCTCCGCGCTTTTGATGAATCGCATACGGAATTGTCACTGGTAGAGCTGGCCGCGCGCAGCGGGCTGGACAAAAGTGCCGTGCAACGCCTTGCGAATACGCTGCATATCGAAGGCATGTTGGAGAAGGATCCGGCCACCCGGCGCTATCGCCCCTCCCATGCATGGCTCGAACTGGCCTATGCTTATTACTGGTCAGATCAACTGGTCGGGCAGGCGATTCCCAAGCTGATCGACCTCAGCCAAGAGATCGGTGAGACGGTGAATCTGGCCGAGCTTTCCAAGGACCATATCATCTACGTCAGCCGCTTGCCCTGCCAACGGACCTACTTCGCGGCGACGGTGATCGGGCGGCGGCTGCCTGCGCTTTCGACATCGGCGGGGCGGGCGATCATCTCGACCTTCTCGCCCGAAGACCGGGAAGAGGCGATTGAGACTTGGCCGCTCAAACCCTTTACCGCGCGCACCACGATGGACCGCGCCACGATCCGCAACAGCATCAATGAGGCCGTCCAACATGGCCATGCGATTTCAAGCGATCAGATGATTCTGTCAGAGATCGGTGTGGCTTGCCCGATCACCGGCCCAGACGGGCGCGCCTTTGCGGCGGTGCAATGTTCGGTCTCGGCTCACACCTGGACGCGCGAGCGGATCAGGGCCGAAATTCTGCCGCGGTTGCAGGACACGGCGAACGCGATTTCACCATCGTCACAGGTGCATCGGCGCTAGAAAAAGGCCGGAGCATTTCGCCCCGGCCTTTGATTTCTTATTCCCAGTTCAGCTTTTCTTCTCGCTGCCAGAACCGCAGCTTGCGGCAGGACTGAAGGAAGTCACCCGCATTCTCGGCAGAGACTTCCACCGTGCCCTCGTCCTTCTCAACGCCGGCGGCATTGAGCAGCGGATCGGCGGCTTTGGTCCACGCGATAAATTTGTTATGCGCAAAGGCATCCGAGACGAAATCCTGCGAGGGTTTGTTCTTGGCGATCTTGTCAGCCTTTTCGTCGCCAAAGACCAAGGCCACCGCATCAAAGACCACCGACGGCCCGCCGTCGATCTTTTCATCCGCCGCGCGGGTGCTGCCATCTGACAGGGTGACCCCTTGGATATGCGGCGTCACGATCGCGACCATCGCGCCCTCGTCGGCGAACGTTTTCTCCAAGGCTTCCACGATCGACGCATCGGCGCCCTCCGTCAGGAACAGACCCAGCTTGCGGCCCGCGAAAGTGTTCGGCGGGTTTTTCAGAATGCTGAGCGCATCTGATGGCGGCAGATCGGTGATCGGGGTCCGGGCGGGTGTGGCCGGTTCCGGCATCTCGGTCACGCCAAGACCTTCGGCAACCTGTTTCGCCAGATCGTCATGCACGTTCATCAGATGCGACAGCATCCGCAGGCGAATGCGCTCTTCCTGACATTTCGACAGTTCGAACGTATAGGCCGCCGCGATATGCTGCTGTTCGATCTCTGTCTGGCTGATGTAGAACTGCCGCGCTTGGCTGTAGTGGTCGGCGAATGTCTCAGAGCGCACGCGCTGTTTGGTGCCACTGACCTCTTCCGCGTAGCTCTTGAACCCAATCTCCGGGTTTTCCCGGGGGCCGCCATCTTCGCCCCAGCTGTTGGGCTCATAGTTCACCCGGCCCTTGGGGTTGTGCATCGCCATATGGCCGTCTTGCTGGAAATGGTGGAACGGGCATTTCGGCGCGTTGATCGGGATATGGGTAAAGTTCGGCCCGCCGAGGCGTTTGATCTGCGTGTCGAGATACGAGAAGTTCCGCCCCTGCAGCAGCGGGTCATTCGTGTGGTCGATCCCGCGCACGATGTTCTGGGTGCAAAAGGCCACCTGCTCGGTCTCGGCAAAAAAGTTGTCGACGTTGGCATCCAACGTCAGCGTGCCAATGATGCGCACCGGCACCTGTTCTTCGGGGATCAGCTTGGTCGCGTCGAGGATGTCGAACTCAAAGTTATCGGCGAATTCGTCGTCAAAGACCTGAATGCCCAGATCCCACTGCGGGTAATCGCCCGCGTCGATGGCATCCCACATGTCGCGGCGGTGGAAATCCGGGTCCGCGCCGTTGATCTTTAGCGCCTCGTTCCAGACCACCGATTGCACACCTTGCTTGGGCTTCCAGTGGAACTTGACGTAATGGGATTTGCCCTCGGCATTGACCAGCCGGAAGGTGTGCACGCCAAAGCCTTCCATGAAGCGGAAGGAACGTGGGATCGCCCGGTCGGACATCTGCCACAGCGTCATGTGGATCGCCTCGGGAGAGAGCGACACGAAATCCCAGAAGTTGTCATGCGCCGATTGCGCCTGTGGGAAGCCGCGGTCAGGGGCGGGTTTGACAGAGTGGATGAGGTCGGGGAATTTGATCGCGTCTTGGATAAAGAACACGGGGATGTTGTTGCCGACCAAGTCCCAATTGCCCTCTTTGGTGTAGAACTTCGTCGCAAAGCCGCGCACGTCACGGGCCAGATCAAAGGACCCTTTGTTGCCCGCGACGGTTGAGAAACGGGTGAAGGTCGGGGTCTTTTCGCCGACGCGCTGGAAAATATCAGCGGCAGAAAGTTCGGGGATCGCTTCTTTGAGTTCGAAATGCCCATGCACCCCGTAGCCGCGGGCGTGAACGACACGCTCTGGAATGCGCTCGTGATCGAAATGGAACATCTTTTCGCGAAAAACGTGGTCTTCCATCAAGACCGGGCCGCGCGGGCCTGCTTTGAGCGAGTTTTGATCATCCGCGATCGGACCGCCCTGCGCGGTCGTCATCGTCTTTTCACGGTCCGTGGTTTGCTGGCGGGGTTCACCGCCTTTGCCAAGTTCTTTGTCTGTCATGATCTTTCTCCACAGCGCCCCCGGAAATAATCGAGAGGATTTCTTGCTAATATGTGGCGGGCACAGATGGCCGCTCCAGAGGGGGCGGTAATCGCCCGACCCTATGAAAGTTCAACAGCCCCGGCGGTGCGGGGTTCCGATGTTTCTGCGACCTGAGCGGGAAAGTTCTCGCCCCTCCAGCAATTGGCTGGCGCCTGACCGGGCGACGCGGTTGCTTCCTCTCCCTCTGGCAGGTTTAGAAAGGCGCGCAGCTTCGCGATATGCGCAGGCAGTTCTCGGACCGGGACGCGCTGCGGTTGCGGAACCTGTGCGGGCCAGCACCCCAAAGTGCCGCGCTGCACCTGATCAAGAAGGGTCGCTGCATTCGGCAAACAGTCGTCGGCCAAATATTTCGTTCCGGCCAGCCGAATACGCAGGGTATCCGCCATTCCGCCCGCCGCCCGTCCGACAAGCCTGCAAGAGGCTTCGACCCAGATGTCATCCGCGTGATGCACCCGAAGGCCCGCCGCCCGCGCGGCGCGGATGATCGCGCGGTCCTCGCCGCAGGGGATCGGGGCGAAGCCGCCGACGGCCTCATAGGCCGCGCGGGTAAAGCCAAGGCTGGCCCCCGGTGCTTCGCCGTGGCTGTTTTGCAGATCGGCGCAGTTGGGGGCATGGCGGGCGTAGAGTTCCAGCACCAAGCGGCGATAGGCGGACTCATTGGCCTCTAGGCCGGGGTCTTGCTCCGCCAAACAGGCGGCTTCTTCGGGGTTCAGCGTCACTCTGCCACAAAGGGCATCGTAGCGGTGCAGGTGTTGAATGCTGCGGGCGACCCAATCGGGGCTGACGCGGCAATCGGCATCGGTGGTCAGGATCTGGCGCAGATGGGGCATCTGTTCCATGGCCACGGCGCCGCCCTTCCGCCGCGCCGCCCCGACCCCCATGCCGGGCGGAAAGGTGAGGTCGAGCACAGAAACGTCAATGCCATGTCGCGCCGCCGCCAGCATGGCAATCTTGGCGGTGTCGTCGTCGGTGTTGTTCACCACAAGGATCACGCGGATACGGTCGTTGCACTGCGGGGCAAGAGCGCTCAGGCAGGCGCCGATCCGCTTCGCCTCATTTCGGGCGGGGATGATGATTGCGGTGTCCTTCCAGCGCTCGAAACTCATGCCCGCTCCCCCGGAAACGCGCGGTCGATGCGGTAGTTCTCGGTCTCACTCACGCAGGTGAATTCATGGGTGCTGAGCGCACGTGCAAAGCCCTTGAGCGCCTCTTCTCCCTGAAGCGGGTTCCCGGTGTCCCCGCGCCAAGTCACACAGATGATCTCGGCCTGCGGCCAACGGGTCGCGATGTCGGAGGCCAGATGCTCCAGCCCCGGATGATCCAGAAAATAAAGCACCTCTGACAGGATCAGCAGATCAAAGTCACCCTCGGGCAGGGGGCCGGGATAGAACCCTTGAATGAACCGCCCCTCAGGCACCGCTTGCCGCGCGGCGATGAGGGCGCTGGCCACGGCGTCCATCCCGGTATAACGCGCGCAAAGGTCAATCAGGTGCCGCGCCAATTGCCCATTGCCGCAGCCCAACTCAAAGGCCGAGCGGTAGCCATCTTGCGCAAGCGCCGCCCGTGTCGCCGCGAATTTGGCCTGCTCATAGGCGCTGTGCTCAAACCCCCAAGGATCGCTCGTCTCGGCATAAAGACCCTGAAGATGATCCAACCCCACGCCCATCACGGCATCCTCCAGAAAATCTCATCTTGCTGCGCGAAAAGGTCGATCATCGCACCGGGCAGGACAAACCCTTGGGGGTCGTCTTGCACGACCTGTCCAAGCTGGCTGCGATGCGCCCGGATCGCGGCGGTTTTGGCCCCACGGTAGGTGGCGGTGTCGAGGGTGAGGGGGGCGTAGCTAGCGGTGTTTGCTGCGAAGTTCGGATCGTCAAAACGGCTCCAGACTGGGTAGCTGTGGAAATGCAGATCGGGGCGCTGCGCCCGCAACGCCTCGGCCAGTTTTGCGGTTGTCTGATGATCGCAATGTTTGTCTTCGCGGGCGGGAACAAAGACGTGCCGCGCGGCTTGGCCGTCGATCAGCGCTGTCAGCGCGGGCAGGATGTCGGCGGCGGAAACCTCATGCAAACGGCTGTCAGGGTGGCCGAGCCACGTCAGGTCCGCCGTGCCGCCGCCGAGAATTTCAAGCGCCTCAATCAACTCGCCGCGGCGCGTTTCGGCCAATCGCACCGGGGGCCAGTCGCGAGAGGCGGGGTGGCTGGCGCTGCCATCGGTCACGCAGACAACATGCGCCCCGGCGCCTGCAAAGGCACGGGCCAAAAGGCCGCCGCAGCCGAGTGTTTCATCGTCGGGATGGGGCGCCAAGACCACGATCTTTTCGCGGCCAGACAGGGCATCGGCAAGGGGCGCGCTACGGCTCATCCAAAGACACCCCAAGTCGCTTTTTCACTGGAAAGCGCGTGGCCTGCGGCGCGTTGCAGAAAGGCGTCCCGCGCTGCTTGGCGCAGGTAGACCGACAGGTCCCGCGCCATGCGGCCAGTCTCAGAAGAGGCCGTGAAATGCCGCAGGCCGAGGCTTTGCTCAACCGCTTTGATCGTGTCGAGGGCGACTTCCTCGGTGTAGAGCCGCGCCGCGATGGAGGTGCTGACGATGGTCTCTTCCTCGTGGTCGCCCACGCTGGCCTGACCTGCGCGTTCGACCAGTGCCATCCCGGCCCAGACCCGCATCAAGACCTGCATCAGTCGCGCCAATTGGGCTTCGGCCTCAAGCCGGTCCATATCGCGCAGGGCGCTGGCCGCCGCATCGATCAACCCCGCGGCCGCGCCAGCCTGAAGTGCCGCGATCCGCCAGACCCCGCCGATGAAATGCGGCTCTTTCAGGTAGTCACCCGGGGCACCAATCCGGGCCTCTTCGCCCAAGGGCAGCCCGGAGAAATTATACGTCCCCGAGGCCGTGGCCTGCATCCCCAGCATGTCCCATTGCGTGGCATCGCCCCGTCTCGGGTCAGTCACATCAATCAGCGCAAGCTGCACCTCGGGGCCGGAATTGAGCGAGATAAGCGCGTGGGTGACGGTGCCGAGACCAGAGGCGAAGATCTTCTCACCTTGCAACACACTGCCCTCGGCCTTTGCAGGCGTGCCGCCATCGGCCCCCCAAACCCCCAACAGTCCGCCGTCTTTGATCACCTGTTTTGCGTGTTCTGCCTGTGCCGGACTGCCGTAGAGCCGGATCAGGCGCAGCGCGTTAACGTGGCCTTCCCACAAACGCCCCACGCTAAGATTGGCCGCGCCGATCTGCATCAGCGCATGGGCGGTGCGCAGGGGGGAGGCAGCACCGTCTTCCAGCATCAGACCCGCGTCGCGCAGAATCTCGATGGAGGCGCTGATCGGTGCCGTGCCCGCCTCCTCGTCCGGCGCCGCTTTGCGCAATGCGCTTCGGGCCGCTTGAGAAAGGACATCCGGTTGAGAACTGGGCGGAAAAGGATCGAAACGCGGTGCACTGTTCATGACAGCTTCCGACAGCCGCTCACGGGTATAACCACCAGATCAAGCATCACGATTCAGCCCCCATTCATGAAACGGGCAGCCTGCGCGGTCGGCAGCACTGCCTTCGACAGTGCAACCGATCAACTTATGCCTTGGTTCCCCCTTACGTTGCAGCCGCGAGGGGGGGAGCCGATTTCAGCCCTCAGGAATCTCGCCCATCACCTTGGGCACGTGGTAGCCTTTTTGCACCGCGTCGCGCGCGCGTAGCCGTTGGTACCACGCCCGGACATTGGGGTAATCGGCAAGGTCAATCTGCTGCCATTCATAGCGCGAAACCCAAGGCCAGCAGGCCATATCGGCGATGGAGTATTCGCCGCAAATGTGGTCGCGCCCCTCAAGCTGTTTGTCGAGCACGCCGTAGAGACGTTTGACCTCCGCGCCGAAGCGGTCTTCGGCATAGGCGGCCTTGCCGGGGTTGAAATGCAGGAAATGATGCGCCTGCCCGGCCATCGGGCCAAAGCCGCCCATCTGCCACATCAGCCATTGCATCACCTCGGCCCGCGCGGCCTGACCTTCGGGCAGAAAGCGGCCATATTTCTCGGCGAGGTAGACCATGATCGCGCCGGATTCCATCAAGCTCACCCCGGTGTCATGGTCCACGATGGCGGGGATTTTGTTGTTGGGGCTGATTTTGAGGAAGTCGGGACTGTGCTGCTCATCCTTGCTGATGTTGATGGGATGCACGTTATAGTCGATCCCCAATTCTTCCAGTAGGATCGAGACCTTGCGGCCGTTCGGGGTGGTCCATGTGTAAAGGTCAATCATCGCTTTGGTCCCATATGCAGATGCGCGGTTTAATTTCTTGCAATGTTAAGCAGGCGGCTTGTGGCGGGTCAACGCAAGGAACCGCAGCGGGGGCAGGGGGTTTGCTTAACAAGGCACTATTTGCGGAGCGAAGATGCAGAAAAGTGATCCCTTATCGCAGCCCGACATCGCTGATCGCGCGAAATCCGTTTTGGAAAAGCTTTGCGCGCGGGACATCCATATCACCACCGCCGAAAGCTGCACCGGCGGGCTGGTTGCCGCCCTTCTGACGGATATCGAAGGTTGCTCTCATGCGTTTGAGCGTGGTTTCGTCAGTTATACGGATCAGTCCAAACACCAGCTTTTGGGGGTCGACCGGGCGCTTTTGGACGCATGTGGCGCGGTCTCCCGCCCTGTGGCGATTGCGATGGCCGAAGGGGTAATGGCGCGCTCAGGTGCGCAGATCGCCGTCTCGACCACCGGATTTGCCGGACCGGGACGCCCCGAGGACGAAGAGGGGCTTGTGCATTTTGCGCTTGCACGCGAGGGATGTAACACGGTTCATCGGGCCGAGTCCTTTGGGGTCATTGGCCGCGATGCTATCCGGCAGCGATGCCTTGAAACGATATTGGATATGTTGGAGGAGAGCCTGACGTGAGCAAGAGCCAAGCCGCCGCCTTTACCGCCTACCACCGTCACGGCTTTGTCCGGGTGGCGACCTGTACACCCCATGTGCGGCCTGCTGATGTGGCCTTCAACCGCGATAGCCTGCTGGACGAAATGCGCCGCGCCGATGCGGCGCGTGTTGATCTGCTGGTCTGTCCCGAACTGTCGCTCTCGTCCTATGCCATTGACGATCTGCACATGCAGGATGCGCTGTTGAATGCGGTGGAAGAGGCGCTTGGCGCGCTTGTCGAAGCCAGTGCCGAGATGACCCCCGTGATCTTGCTCGGCGCGCCGCTGCGCCGGGAGGGGCGACTGTACAACTGCGCCATCGCCATTTCGCGCGGGCAGGTGCTGGGCGTCGTGCCAAAGTCTTACCTGCCCAATTACCGCGAGTTCTATGAGAAACGCTGGTTCGCCCATGGCCGTGACACCGGCGGAGAGATCACCGTCGCGGGCCGCCGCGTGCCCTTTGGCGATGATCTGATTTTCGAGGCGACGGATCTGCCCGGCCTTATCTTCCATGCCGAAATCTGCGAAGACCTCTGGACGCCCGCGCCGCCTTCGTCGGATGCCGCACTCGGGGGCGCGCTGATCCTTGCCAATCTTTCGGCTTCCAACATCGTGATCGGCAAATCCTCTGACCGCCACCTTCTGTGCCGGTCGCAATCCATGCGCGCCTTTGCGGCCTATGTCTATTCCGCCGCCGGGCCGGGAGAGAGCACGACCGATCTGGCCTGGGACGGGCAGGGGATGATCCATGAGTTGGGCGATCTGCTGGCCGAATCCACCCGCTTCCCGCTGGAGCCGGAGCTGACCATCGCCGATGTGGATTGCGGACGTATCCAGTCAGAGCGGATGCGCACGGGCAGTTTCCACGACGCCGCGCGGCACCACGCGCCAGAGTTTCGCCGCGTCACCTTCGCCCATCAGCCGCATCATGAAAACGCCGGGCTGATCCGCCCGCTGCGCCGTTTTCCCTATGTGCCGAACCGCGAGAGCCACCTCGACCAAGACTGCTATGAGGCGTTCAACATTCAGGTCGAAGGGCTGCGCCGCCGGTTCGAGGCGACCAAGGGCAAGACCATGGTGATCGGCATTTCCGGCGGGCTGGATTCAACCCATGCGCTGATCGTGGCGGCCAAAGCCTGTGACCGTATGGGCATCCCGCGCGACCGTATTCTTGGGTTCACCATGCCCGGCTTTGCCACCTCCGAAGGGACCAAGTCCAACGCTTGGAAGCTGATGAAGGCGATGGGCATCACCGCCGATGAGATCGACATCCGCCCCGCCGCGCGGCAGATGCTGGAGGATATGGATCACCCCTTCTCAGGTGGGGAGCCGGTCTATGACATCACCTTTGAAAACGTGCAGGCCGGGCTGCGCACCGATTACCTTTTCCGGCTGGCCAACCAGCGGCAGGGCTTCGTCATCGGCACTGGCGATCTGAGTGAGCTGGCGCTTGGCTGGTGCACCTACGGCGTCGGCGACCAGATGAGCCATTACGCGGTGAACACCGGCGTGCCGAAGACGTTGATCCAGTATCTGATCCGTTGGGCCACCCGCTCGGGCCAGTTCGACGCAGAGACGGACGGGGTGCTGCAAGCCATTCTGGACACCGAAATCTCGCCCGAATTGGTGCCCGCAGGCGAAGATGAAGAGATCCAAAGCACCGAGGCGATGATCGGCCCCTATGAGCTGAACGACTTCTTTCTCTTTCACACCATGCGCTATGGGCTCGCCCCATCAAAGGTGGCCTTTCTGGCGTGGCACGCATGGCACGACATCGAAGAAGGCCGCTGGCCCGAAGGCTTCCCGCAGGCCAAACGCAACGCCTATGACTTGGAAACCATCCGCCATTGGCTCGAAAAATTCCTGCACCGCTTCTTTGCCACCAGCCAGTTCAAACGCTCGGCCTTGCCGAATGGGCCCAAGGTCAGCGCCGGGGGCGCGTTATCGCCGCGCGGCGACTGGCGCGCGCCTTCGGATAGTGTCGCAACCCCGTGGTTGGAAGAGTTGCGCAGCAGCGTGCCGGAAAGCTGGCCGAAAGGCTGAGCCGCGCTATTCCTCGCGGCTCAACTCACCTTCGACAAAGTTCGGGGTCAGCGGCGGTGCCGCGTGCCGCTCTTGGGTTTCAGGATCGCTGCGCAGGGTCATGCGCAGCAGCCCCCATGCCACGATGATAAGTTGAAAGCCGCCAAGCGCCAGCGGCAGGCCGCGCGGCCCCAGCGTATCCAGCAGCACACCCGCCAGCAGCGGGCCGATTGCCGCGCCAATCCCCTGCATCAACACCAAACCGCCCGAAACGGCCACCACCGCCGAGCCGGGGGCGCGGTCGTTGACATGGGCGATCACGATGGACTGCGCAGGCAGGACCAGCCCGCCGATGGCGAACCCCAGAACCAGCAGCATCGTCCCCGTCGGCGCCGGGATCGGCAGGGTCAGCAACATCAAGGCGCTGCCTGCGGCGGCTAGCCCCACGCCAAGACCCCGGCGGCTCATCCGGTCGGACATCCAACCCAGCGGGAACTGAAGCGCCAGGCCGCCGATGGTAAAGGCCGCGATCAGCAGGGCGATGCGGGACTGCGTGTATCCCATTTCCTGAGCAAAGAGTGGTGCCAGCCCGTAGAATGTCCCGATGGAGGCCCCGACCAGCCCCGCGGCCACCGCGCCATAGGGCGACAGGCCCCAAAGGCGGCGCAGTGAAGGCGGCTCTTGCGCGCCCTCAGAGCGCGGCCCTTCCACGCGGCTTAGCGAAATTGGCACCAGCGACAGTGACATGACGATCGAGACGAGCACGAAGAGGATGAACTCAGCCGGATCCCCAAGGTTAAGCAGGAACTGCCCCGCCGCCCCCGACGCCATGCCGACCATGCCATAAACCGCCAGCAACTTGCCCCGCTGCGCGGAACTGACCGACGCATTGAGCCAGCTTTCCGTGACGATGATTAACCCGGCAAAGGCGAAACCCGTCAGGCAGCGCACCGCGATCCAGACCCAAGGATCGACAAAGGCCAAATGCATCAGCGCCGCCGCAGAGGCAACAGAGGCGAGCGCGGCAAAGGTGCGGATGTGCCCCACGCCGCTGATCAGCCGCGGCGCGACGAAAGACCCAATGCTCAGCCCCGCGAAAAAGCCCGACATGATCAGGCCGGTGGTCGCCCCGCCAAACCCCTCAAGCCCCGCGCGCACGGCCAAAAGCGTGCCTTGCAGCCCGTTGCTCATCTGCAAAAGCGAGAAGCCCAGTAGCAGTGTCGCCAGTGGTAGAACCGTCGCGCGCATGATGTCCCCTTTGGTCTAATGTTTGGCCTTGGCCCCGGTGATTGCCTGGCCTTTGAGCCGGAATATGTGCGGCGGCAATCGAATTTCTAGTAATCAACCCCCGCGCCCTTTCACCGGGCTGGGTTCCGCGCCATAGTGGTAACAGCCAGCGGCCCCGTCAGGGAATGCCCGGCCATTGATCAAGCAGATTTGACGTGCCTTTTTCGGGGGGATGCTCAATTATGCGCCTTGTAAAACAATTTGAAAGCGCATCCCCGTGAAATCCCTGCGCCAATTTTTCGTATTTTTGCTGGTTCTCATTGCTGGTCTTTACATGATGTTGACCTTCGTCCCCGCCTCCCGCCCCTATGTGGCTGAGACGGGTCTGCTCGATCTTTTGGGGATCGAGGTCGCATCGCAAGAGCCGGGGTCGTCAGGCCGCGGTTGGGGTGGCGGCGGGCCCTCGCTGGTTGTCACGGCAGCGGTCAGCCAAGAGACCTTGGCCGACCGGATCACCGCCATCGGCGACGGGCGCGCGCGCCGCTCGGTCACGCTGCGCTCCAACGCCGTGGGGGTCCTCACCGACCTCAACCTGCCCGCCGGACAGTTGATCGAGGCGGGCACCGTGGTCGCCCTGCTTGAGAATGAGGCCGAGCAGATCGCCCTGAAACAAGCCGAATTGCAGCTCGAAAACGCCCGGACCGAGCAAGACCGGGTGAAACGGTTGCAAAATACCGGCGCCGTCAGCGAAGTGCGACTACGCGAGACGGAATTGGCCCTTCAAAGCGCCGAACTTGCGCTTAGCCAAGCGCAGTTCGATCTGTCACAACGCCGCATCCTCGCGCCGATCTCGGGCTGGGTGGGGATCACCGACATCGAAGAAGGCGACCGGGTGAGTGCGCAGGATCAACTGGCCACCATCACCGACCGCAGCGAGATCCTGATCGATTTCCGCGTGCCCGAGCGGGTGGTGGGCAAGCTGGACCTTGGCAAAGAAATCACGGTCACCCCGCTTGGGATGCGTGATTTGACGCTGACGGGCGAGGTCAGCGCCATCGACAGCGTGATCGACCGCGCCAGCCGCACGCTTTTGGTCCAAGGCCGGGTGCCGAACGCAGACGACCAGTTGCGCGCGGGCATGGCCTTTTCGGTCAGCCTTACCTTTGTCGGCGACCCTTTCTTGGCGATCCCGCCGCTCGCGGTGCAATGGTCCTCGGACGGGCCATTTGTCTGGACGGTGCGGGAGGGCAAGGCGCATCAAGTCGCGGTCGAAATCGCGCAGCGCAACAGCAATTCCGTTCTTGTCCTGTCGGAGGGTCTGACCGCCGAAGATGTGGTGGTGACCGAAGGCGTGCAAACCCTGCGCGAAGGCGGTGATGTGCAAGACGCCAACCGCGCGGGCAGCGTGCAATCGGGTGCCGCGCCTTCGCGGAAGACCACCCTATGAGCGCCGCACCCTCGGGCGAAGGCCCGCCGCCCCCCGCCTCCGGAGCGGGCACGGCGCTCTTCGTGCGGCGGCCAATCCTCGCCTTTGTGTTGAATGCGCTGATTGTGCTGGCGGGCATCGCCGCGCTTTTTGGCGCCGAGGTGCGTGAGCTTCCCAATGTCGACCGGCCCGTCGTTACCGTCACCACGACATTCTCGGGCGCGTCCCCGGAATCCGTTGATCAGGAACTGACCGGGCGGATCGAAGGGGCGGTGGGCCGGGTCTCGGGTGTGCGGGCGATTTCCTCGAACTCCCGCTTTGGGCGCAGCCGGGTCACGCTTGAGTTCAACGACAGCACCGATATCGACGTGGCTGCGACCGATGTGCGCGACGCGGTGGCGCGGATCGTGAACCAACTGCCCGAGGGCGCCGAACAGCCGCAGATCGTCAAAGCCGACGCCAACGCCCAGCCGGTGATGCGTATCGCCGTGACCTCCATGGGCCGCTCGCCCGAAGAATTGACCAAACTGGTGCAGGACCGCGTCGAAGACCGGCTGATCTCGGTCAACGGGGTGGCGGATTTGCAGGTCTATGGTGACCGCGAACCGTTTTTCCGCGTCGATATTGATCAGTTGGAACTGGCCAGCCGGGGCCTGACCTTGGGTGACATCCAGCGCGCCTTGGCCGATGTCGCCTATGACGCGCCTGCGGGTGATCTGGCCGGGGACCGGCAGTCGATCAACGTGCGCACCACCGCCAGTGTCGCGACCACGCAGGCCTTTGAGGCGATGGAGATCAAAGAGAATGTCCGGCTCGGCGATGTGGCCACCGTGACGCTCGGCCCCGCCGATGGTGAGACGATCCTGCGGGCCAATGGGCAGTTGGGTCTGGGCATCGGCATCATCCGACAGGCGACCTCGAACACGCTTGAGATTTCGCGCGATGTGCGCGCCGTGGTGGCAGAGTTGAACGAGACGTTGCCCCAAGACGTGCGGATTTTCGTGACCTCGGATGATGCGACCTTTATCTCTGGCTCGATCCGCGAGGTGCTGTCGACGCTGGCCTTTGCCGTGGGCATCGTGGTGGCGGTGATCTTTATCTTCCTGCGCGACTTCCGCGCCACGCTTATCCCGGCGCTGACCCTACCCGTGGCGTTGATCGGCACTTTGGCGGCGATCTATCTGGTCGGGTTTTCGATCAACATCCTGACCCTTTTGGCACTGGTTCTGGCCACTGGCATGGTCGTGGATGATGCGATTGTGGTGCTAGAGAACATCGTGCGCCAGCGCGCGGCGGGGATGGGGCCTCGGGCGGCGGCGGTGCTGGGCACATCGCAGGTGTTCTTTGCCGTGGTCACCACCACGGCCACGCTGGCGGCGGTCTTTATCCCGCTGTCGTTCCTGCCCGGTGAGGCGGGCGGGCTGTTTCGGGAGTTTGGCTTTACCCTCGCCATTGCGGTGATGCTGTCCTCGGTGGTGGCGCTGAGCCTTTGTCCGGTGCTGGCCAGCCGTCTGCTGACCAAACCAGTGGCAGAAAACCCGCGCGGCCCTGTCGTGGCGCTTGGCAATGCGTTGTTTCGGCTCTACGCCGCGACCCTCAAAGGGGCGCTGGCGATGCCCTATGTCGTGGTGCTGATCGCGGCCTTTGTGGCGTTGTCGGCAGTGCTGGTGGCGGGCGAAATTCGCCAAGAGTTGACCCCGCGCGAGGATCGCGCCGTGGCGCTGCTCAGCGTGTCAGCCCCGCAGGGCGTCTCACTCGATTATACCCAAGCCAAGATGCGCGAGATCGAAGACTTGATCACCCCGCTGCAAGAGGTGGGAGAGGTGACGAACATCTTCTCCATCACCGGGTTTGGCGCGGATAATCGCGGGTTCATGGTCTTCACCCTTGCCGGTTGGGAAGACCGCGCCCGCAGCCAAGATGAGATCGTGGGGCAGATCAACGGCAAGCTGCGCGGCATCGTCGGCGTGCGGGCCTTTGCGATCCAGCCCAACTCCCTCGGTATTCGCGGGGCGGGGCGGGGGCTGTCTTTCGCGATCACGGGCAACAATTACGAGCAACTGTCGCAGGTCGCGCAGGCCATGGTGGACCGGCTGAGCACTGACCCCGCGATGGGCCAAGTGCGACTGGAATACGAACGCACGCAGCCGCAGCTTTTCGTGCAGATCGACCGGACGCTTGCGGCTGACCTCGGCGTCGATATCACCGGGCTGGGGCAAGCCTTGCAAGCCATGCTCGACGGGCGCGAGGTGGCATCGGTCTTTATCGACGACACCAGCTACGGCGTGCAGATGTTGTCGACCTCGGACCCGGTGAACGACCCGCGCGACCTTGAGAACGTCTTTGTTGAGTCGGGCAACGGACAGATGATTTCGCTGGCCAGTTTTGTCACCCTCGAAGAGCGCGCCGTCGCCCCTGAGCTGGACCGGGAGGGGCAGAACCGCTCGGTCGAGATCTCAGCCGGGCTGACGCCGGGCCTGTCGCTGGGCGATGCACTGGCGCAGGTGCGGACGGTCGGCCAAGAGGTGCTGGACGAAGAGAACCTGATCGTCCCCTTGGCCGAAGCCGCCGCATTGGATCAAACCAGTTCCGGGCTGTTCGTGACCTTCGGCTTTGCGATCCTTGTGGTTTTCCTTGTCCTCGCTGCGCAGTTCGAGAGTTTCGTCTCTGCCATCGTGGTGATGGCCACGGTGCCTTTGGGCCTTGCCTGCGCGATTTTCGCGCTGCTGATGACGGGGCAAAGTCTGAACGTCTATAGCCAGATCGGGCTGGTCATGCTGATCGGGATCATGGCCAAGAACGGGATTCTTATCGTCGAATTCGCCAACCAGCTGCGCGATCAGGGCGCGGATATTCACGACGCGATCTTTGGTGCCTCTACCATCCGCCTGCGCCCAGTGATGATGACGATGACCTCGACCGTGCTGGGGGGCGTGCCGCTGATCCTGTCCTCGGGCGCGGGGGCCGAGGCGCGCGAGGCGCTCGGCTGGGTGATTGTCGGCGGCTTGGGCATGGCGACGCTTTCGACGCTCTATCTCACACCTGTCGCCTATTTCTTGCTGGCACGTTTCACCACGCC
Organism: Sulfitobacter sp. LC.270.F.C4; assembly: GCF_032922545.1. Lineage (NCBI taxonomy): Bacteria > Pseudomonadati > Pseudomonadota > Alphaproteobacteria > Rhodobacterales > Roseobacteraceae > Sulfitobacter > Sulfitobacter sp. LC.270.F.C4. The sequence continues at coordinate 44,995 of NZ_CP136690.1, forward strand.
CAAAGCCGCCGAAGAAGCCCGCCTGCAGGCCGAATTGTCCCAAGCGCAACTGGTCTGAACCGCCGTTGCCGCCGATATTTCCGCGCCCATGCAACTTCCCACCGCACTGGGCGTTTAGCCATGTAGGATCGAACCGAAAGGGGACAGGAACGTGCGTGGCGATTTGGATTTGGCGAAGGCGGACCAGCAGCATCCGACTGACGCGGCGACGCGCCAGAGCCTGTTTACCGATAAGTCCACATGGCGCGTTGCGCGGGCCGAGCGTTTTGGCCTTGTGGTCGATGCGGCGGATTACTTCCGTGTCTTGCGCAAAATCTTTCTCGGCGCGCGGCAGCAGTTGATGCTGATCGGCTGGGATTTCGACTTTGAGCTTGAGATGCTGCCGGGCGAGAGCGATGAGGACGGCAATGCGCCGGACGGCTATCCCAACCAACTCGGCGCCTTTGTAGAGGCGGTGGTTGAGCGGACGCCGGAGTTGCATGTCTACCTGCTGAAATGGAACGGGGCCGTGCTGGCCGCGCCGGGGCGGCTGGTGCCCTCGCTGGCGCTGAGCCTGTTTGGCGGTGACCGGATCCATTTCGCCTTGGACGGGCATCACCCCTTTGGCGCCTGCCACCACCAAAAGATCGTCGTGGCCGATGATGCCTTGGCCTTTTGCGGCGGCATCGACGCGACCGAAGACCGTTGGGACACGCCCGATCACCTGCCGCATGATCCGCGCCGGGTGCGCAAAGACGGCTCTCCCTCCGACCCATGGCACGATGCCACCTCGGCGATGTCCGGCCCTGCCGCCGCGGCCTTGGGCGAACTGTCGCGCCGGCGTTGGTTGCGGGCCACGGGGGATGAAATCGCGCAGCCCAATGGCGCGCCCATGTTCGAATGGCCCAAAGACCTGCCGGTGGATGCCGAAGACATTGATGTGGGGATCGCCCGGACCGAGCCGCCTTTCGACGAAGAGCCGCTGATCAACGAGATCGAACAACTCTACCTCGCCGGGATCAAATCGGCCCGCGACTATATTTATTTTGAATCGCAGTACCTCGCTGCGGACTCGGTCTGTGATGCGCTAAAGGCGCGTTTGGCCGAGGAGGACGGGCCGGAGATCGTTATCATCAACCCGCGCGATGCGGAATCGCAGTTGGAAGATGACGCCATGCATGTCCTGCGCGAACGGCTGGTCGAAGACTTAAAGCGGGCGGATCACCAAAACCGCTTCCGCATCTATTTTCCCGTCACCGAGGAAGGGGAGCCGATCTATGTCCATGCGAAGATCATGATCATCGACGACCATCTTCTGCGTCTCGGCTCCAGCAACCTCAACAACCGCTCCATGGGGTTTGACACCGAATGCGACGTGGCGATTGAGCGCCCCGCGCAGGTGATCGAAGGGTTCAGGACCCGCCTCATCGCCGAGCACTTAGGCTTGCCGCCCGCCCGTGTGGCCGAGGTGATGGCCGAAAAGGGGTCGATGATCGGGGCGATTGAAACCCTGAACCGCAAGAAAGGTCGCGGCCTGCTTGCCGTGTTCCGCGGCAGCGAGACGGTTGTCGGCGGCTTTCTGGCAAATACCCGGCTGCTCGACCCGCGCTATCATCCCGGAGAGGGCACCACGACCGGGCGCGGCATTCGCCCGCGTCACATGGCGTTGATCGCGGGGGGGCTGGGCCTTGCATGGCTGGCATGGCGCAAATGGGGCCGCCGCGATCCCGAGGTCTAAGGTCTAGGCTCGGCGGCAGGTGCCGCGAAACGCGCGCTATCTTGCACAGGGTTGCGCTCGGCCGGTGCCGCTGGCGCGGTGAGCACGCGCCGCGAGGTCTCAGCAGTCCAAGCGATCCCATAAAGGGCCGCCGTTCCCACCGCAGGCAGCACCCATGGCATCCAAGCCGCCTCGGGCCGTGCCATCATCACCGCCTGACAGACCAGTGCCAGCACCGTGCCGCTGGCAAAGATCAACAGCCCATGCCGACCAATCAGCCGGAAGGGGCTCGCCATCTGATGTCCAGAGAGGCGGGTCACGCTTGGCAATTGTGACAGAAAATATCCCAAAGCCAGAATATGGATAAACCGCGGGGCAGAGAGATAGGTCTTGTCATGCGAGGTGATGTTGAAGGGCACCCCAGCTTCGCGCAGGTGATGCATCTGTAGGTTCAGGAATTTGCCCAAGCCCGGCACATAGCGCCATGCCAGCACCCCAAGCAACACCGCGACGGACAGCCAAAACAGCGCTTTCGACGCGGGAAAAAACCGATAGCCCTGCCGCTGGCTGAGCCCAACCAGCAGGCCGCAGACAAAGATCGCCTGCCATGCAAAAGGGTTAAAGAACCAGCCGCCCGGATTGGGGTAGTTCGGCAGGTTCAGCCGGAAAACGCCGGTCAGCAGCCAAAGGGTCAGCGACAGTGCCAAAAGCAGCCGCGGCCAGCGCAGCCCCAGCATGATCGCCACAGGGGCACAGACCAGCAGAACCGAATAGGCAGGCAGGATGTTCACATAGCCAAACTGGTGCGTCAATAGCGGTATCCCAATCACGGATTGGGTCGGGTTTTGAAAGACTTGCCGCATGTTGATCTTGGTCAGAAACTCGGCCTCTGTCGTGATCTGGAAAGCGGCGGCAAAGATGCCCAAAGCCACGGCCGAGAGCATGATCTGCACAAGATAGAGCGACCATGCCCGCTTCCACAGCGGCGCGACCGCGCGCCAAAGGCCGTGGCGCAGGCGGTCTCTCTCAATGAACCGGGGCGTATAGGCCAATCCCGCTGCGATGCCCGACATCAAAAAGAACGCCTCTGCAGCGTCGGCAAAGCCTAGGTTGCGGATGGTCAGAGCTTCATAGGGGTTGCCGGGGACGTGGTTGATGAAAATCATCACCAACGCCAAACCGCGAAACACATCGATGCGCGGGTCGCGGGCAGGTTTGGCCGTGGGGGCAGAGCCGAGCGATCTCGCCGCAGGCGACAGCCCGGTGCTAGGCTGGGGCATGGGTCAGGTCCGCCGCTTTGGGTTTCGCCATCAGATGTTCGTCATTCCACGTCAGCCGCCAGACATCGCAGATACTGTCGTATTCCGCGACGACATCCAGCGGTGCCGCATCCTCCGGCACGGCAAAGAGCGTGCGAGGCAGGGGGCGGGAGGTCCATGCGATAAGCAGCGGGGCCAACAGCATCGGAACCGCCACGGGCAGCAGCCAGATCGTCAGGTCAGGCGCAACCCATTGCACCGCCGCGATGATCGCCGCGCCAATGAAAACGATCCACCGGCCCGCCGCCCAGCCATCCGCCAAGCTCAACCGGCCTTCGTTGCGTTGGTTGGCAGGCCAGCCCCCATCTTGGCCCGAGAGCACCTGCAACACCGCGCGGCTGTGATAGAGCAGCATCAAGGGGGCCAAAAGCGTGGTCAGCACGATCTCGGTCAGAACCGAGAGCGACATGCGCAGGCTACGGCCAAAGTCGCGTGCGCGCTTGGTCAGGATCGCGTGCAGCAAGATCAGCAGCTTCGGCACCACCAGCAGACCCAAAACGCCCAAGGCCAGCAGCGTGATCTCGCGCGTGCTGGTGTCGGGGAAGACGGGGAAAAGCTGATAGGGGCCGGGGAAATACTCAGGCGGCGGCGCGTAAAGCGTGCTGATGGCCGAGGTGATCAGAAACGCCGCCCAAAGAAGGGAGACGACATAGGCGGTGACGTTCTGCAAAAAGACAAACCGGCTCCAGCCCGCCAGCCCGGGGGCAAAGATCAGCCGCGCATGTTGCAGGTTGCCTTGGCACCAACGCCGCTCTCGCCGCGCAAAGGACAGGACATTCTCAGGGCCTTCTTCGAAAGAGCCGCCCAAGGTTTCATCCACCTCGACCTTCCAACCGGCGCGGGCAAGCAACGCCGCCTCGACATAGTCATGGCTGAGAATATGCCCGCCCAAGGGCGGCGGGCCGGAAAGCTCGGGCAGCCCACAGCTTTCGGCGAAGGCGCGGACGCGGATGATTGCGTTATGGCCCCAGAAGGGCCCCGTCGGGCCCTGCATACGGGCAAGGCCACGGGTGAAGATCGGGCCATGAAACCACGAGGCGAATTGCAGTGCCCGGCCAAAGAAAGACCGCGCGCCGATGATCTTGGGCAGGGTCTGTAGCAACCCCAATTGCGGATCGGCTTGCATCCGCGCGATCATGGCGCGGATCGTCTCGCCCTCCATCAGACTGTCGGCGTCAAGGATCACCGCAAGGTCATAGGCCCCGCCGGAGATGCGAATGAACTCTTCGATATTGCCCGCCTTGCGGCCCGCATTGTCGCGCCGTCTGCGGTAGAAAATACGCCCTTGGCCATCTGTCTCGCGCAGCAATCGGGCAAAGGCGAATTGCTCTTTCCCGGCGAGTGCGTCATCGCGCGTGTCCGACAGAACGACGAAATCCGCCGTCACACCGGCCCGGGTGACAGATCGGTCAATCGCGGCGATGCGGGCAAAAGTGGTCAGCGGGTCTTCGTTGCAGATGGGTACCGCGATCACGGTGCGCGGCTGCGGCGCGTCCAGCGCGGGGCGGGGAGGCGTTGATCTGCCGCCGAAAAGCCCGATCAGCGCCAATGACGCCCCCCAAGCCAGCCAAGCCGTGGTCGCGAAAACGAGCAGGGCGCGGATGCCGTCCCACCCGCTGAACCCATCGCGCGCCGCCGCCTCGGCCAAAAGCATTGACGCAAGGGCCGCACAGCCGAGAGACAAAAAGACGGCGACCGCCCGTGCAAAACGGGTCGCCCCGTCCGCCGCAAGCTGCCTTTGCTGAAGTGTCATTGAACCTAGGCCTTGCGCCGCAGCAGGAACGCCCGCGCGACATCGGCCAGCCCGGCCAGATGGCCGCGCCGTTCCAAGGTCTGCCGTGGCATGGCAAGCGGGGCGGCGGGCGGCATCCAAGTCTCGGCCTCAACCGTCATTGCGGAATAGGGGGTCGTCGCGTCTTGAAGGTTCATGCGTTGATCCATTGGTACACCCATGTCTCTGTAAGATTGCGGTCATATCCCGATAGAACTGCCTTGATTTCGACGATGGCGTCAGGCTCTGCACGCAGTTCCAGCACCAGCCGCCATTCGTCTCTGCCATCTACCCGGCTCAGGATCGCCTCGACGATTTCGCCGTTCTGCGCACTGGCGATCGGCTCCAACTCTGCGTCGCTTGGCATATCGCTCAACTGTCCGCCGGCAAAGTCGATGACGAATTTGCGGGTTTGCGTATCTGCCTCTACCCCCGCAACCCCGCCGTGGCCCGAACGCAGCCGCACCACGCGGCCAAGGGTCTGCGGGGTCGCGCCCGGTGGGTTCATCCCCCAGTGCATGCGGTAATCATAGGCCAATTCATCCCCGGCACGGGTTTCGCCCTCGGGAATCCAATAAGCGACGATGTTGTCATTGCCCTCCAGATCGGAGGGAATTTCGACCAGTCGCACCGTGCCCTTGCCCCAGTCGCCCAAGGGTTCGATCATCAAAGAGGGGCGCCGTTCGTAATGGGCCTGCGCATCGAGGTAATGCTCAAAGTCCCGGTTGCGCTGTGCCAGCCCGAAGGAGCGCGGGCTCTGCGCCCCGAAATAGGAACTCGCCAAACGCGGCGGATTGTTCAGCGGGCGGCAGAGGGTCGCATCCTTGCCCGCGTTCAGCACCAAGACTTCGCTGTCGTGAACCGAGGGGCGGAAATCGTCAAAGCTGCCCTTGTCCGCGCCATTGTGCAGGAACATCGAGGTCAGCGGCGCGATGCCAAGCTGCTTGATATCTTTGCGCAGGAACAGCCGCATGGTGACCTCGACGGTGGTGTCGTCGCCCGGTGTGATCACGAACCTATAGGCGCCGGTCACCGACGGGCTGTCGAGTGCGGCATAGATCGTGGCGCTGCTATCCCCCGGTTCGGGACGGCGCAGCCAGACCTCGCTGAAACGGGGGAACTCCTCGCCTTCGGGCAGGCCGGTGTTGACGGCAAGACCACGCGCGCTCAGCCCATAAAGCGTGTCTTTCCCCAGAGCGCGGAAATAGCTCGCGCCTTGGAAGACGATCAATTCGTCGAAAATATCGGCGCGGTTGAGTGGGGTGTGCAGACGGAAACCGGCAACGCCCGGCATCTCGGCATTGGGGGGGATCGACTTGGCAAGCGCCGCGTCGTCATATTCAAAATCCGCGGTGGTGAAGCCCATGGGCTCAACCGTCTCGCCCCGGACCTCGTTGATCTTCACCGCTTCTTTGAACAGCCAGCCGGGGTGGAAGGCGTGCAACCTAAAGGTAACGCCCTTTTCCTGCCAGCGCGCCTGTTCGGGTCGGAATCGAATCCGTTGGTAAGCGTCGTAATCAAGATCGGCGAGGAACCCTTTGACCGGCTTCGGAGCCGCATAGGACGACTGCGCCAAGTCCCGCATGTCATTGACTAGATTGTCGAATGTGAAGGAGGCGGCAGGCACCTCTTGCGCGCGACCGCGCAGCGGCATCAGCGCGGCGGCAAAGGACGCGGCTGAGAGGGTCAGAAACTGACGCCGCTCTAAGCCTTCGGTCCGCAATTTTTTCGATCGTGTAGTAGAAGAATTTGGCAAAACAATACCCCGAGAGACACGTTAAGAGTGTGCAATTTTTTCCCTATCTAATCCTTTCGGCGGCGCTGGAAACTTGATTCAGTAACTTTCAGCGGAATGCTGCAGAGCAGCGCGGAAAATCGCCTATCCGGGCTTTGCTTGCCGGGGTCTGCACAAAATTTTGCCCAGATTACCGTAGCATCGCCGCTTTTTTTGACATTCGATCCTGTGAAGCGGCGCCATTGGTGGGGCTTTGGGGGCATGCTACGGCTCTCAGCGCTCCAACCTCAGACGGGGCCGAAGCGCGGGAGGGGGTCAAACCGCGTCGAGCCCGTCGGCCAACAAGCGCTCTAGGCTTTGCATTTCGACCTCCGTCAGGGGAATCCCCTTTGCGCGGGTTTCAGCGCGGGCCTTGAACCGGCGCTGCGAGGGCAGCCGCGCCCCTTGGCCCGTGATCGCGGCAAAGAGCGTTTCCGCCCGCGCAAAGGGATCACCGGGGCGGCCAGCGGCAAACTTTTCCGGGTCGAAGGCGATGATCAACTCACCATGCGCCGGCGCGAGGGTGAGAGAGCCCAAGGCGTCGCGCGCCTCTGGGCTGGTCAGGTCGCCGATCATCACCCCGGCGAGCAGTTCGATCATGGTGGAAATGGCGGAGCCCTTATGGCCACCAAAGGGCAACATGGCCCCGGCAAGGGCGGCTTCGGGCTCGGTCGTGGGCCTGCCGTCTGGCGCGATGGCCCAGCCTTCGGGCAGGGGCGTGCCCGCGCGGCGGTGCAATTCGATCTCTCCCCGCGCGGCGACGCTGGTGGCAAAATCAAAGACGTAAGGGTCGCCCTCTGCCCGTGGCCAGCCAAAGGCGAAAGGGTTGGTCCCCATCAAGGGGTCGGTGCCGCCCGACGGGGCCACGCTGGCATAGCTGGGGCACATCGCCATGGCGGCGAGGCCCATATCGGTCAACGTCTCAATCTCGGGCCAGAGGGCGGCGAAATGGGTGCAATCGTTGATCACCATGGCGGCGATCCCGGTCGTGCGGCACCGCTCTGCCAGCACCGGCGCGCCCGCGTCGAATGCAGCGTTGGAAAAGCCGCCGCCCGCGTTCACGCGCACGATGGCGCTGTCGTCTTGGTGCACCTGCGGCATTGCATCGGGCACCACTTTGCCCGCCTTGATCGTGCGCAGGCACCCCTCGATCCGGTAGATGCCGTGGGATTTGCAAGCATCGCCTTCGCCCGCCACGATCACCCGCGCGAGGGCGGCGGCATTCTGCGGCGACAGGCCCGCGCCTTGGAAAATCTGCATGACAATTCCGTTTAGGGCGTCGTGGGACAGGGTCGTATCGGTCATCTGGATCCTCGCAGGGCTTGGGTTGCAATCATGCATACATCATGTATGCAGTTGCGTAGAGACGCAAGCTGACACCGGGCCGCGGCCCGCATGAAAGGATAGACGATGGCCTTTACCCCCCATGGCAAACACCTGATCGCTGGCGAATGGATCGCCACGGACGACCGCTTTAGCTCTAGCCCCGCCCATGGGCCTGTGCATGAATTCTCGGTCGGGACGGTAGATTTGGTCGACCAAGCCTGCGAAGCCGCCGAAGCGGCGTTTTGGGATTACGGCTATTCCAGCCGGGCCACCCGCGCCAAATTCCTCAACGCCATCGCCGATGAGATTGACGCCCGCGGCGCCGAAATCACCGAGATCGGCAGCCAAGAAAGCGGCCTGCCCGCAGCGCGTCTGGAAGGAGAGCGGGGCCGGACCGTTGGCCAACTGCGCCTCTTCGCGGCGCATATCGAAAAGGGTGCATATCTCGACCGGCGTTTCGATGCTGCCATGCCCGAACGCCAACCCGCCCCGCGCCCGGCGATCACCATGGTGCAACGCCCGATCGGCCCCGTGGCCGTCTTTGGTGCGTCGAACTTCCCGCTGGCTTTCTCGGTCGCAGGCGGTGACACGGCGGCGGCGCTGGCGGCGGGCTGCCCGGTCGTGGTCAAAGGTCACTCCGCCCACCCCGGCACCGGAGAGATCGTTGCCGAAGCGATTCATGCAGCGGTTGAAGGCTGCGGCATGCCGCGCGGGGTGTTTTCGCTGATCCAAGGTGGCAATCGCGCGGTTGGTCAGGCCGTGGTGCAGCATCCGCGGATCAAGGCCGTGGGCTTCACCGGCTCTCTCGCGGGGGGGCGGGCGCTGTTCGATCTCTGTACCGCGCGGCCAGAGCCGATCCCCTTCTTTGGTGAGTTGGGATCGGTCAACCCGATGTTCATGCTCCCCGCCGCGATGGAGGCACGGGCCGAGGAACTGGGCAAAGGCTGGGCCGCGTCCCTGACCATGGGCGCAGGCCAGTTCTGCACCAATCCGGGCATTGCCGTGGTGATCGACGGGGCAGGGGCAGACGCCTTCGTGCAAAGTGCCGCCACCGCACTGCAAGACGTGGCCGAACAGGTCATGCTGACCGACGGTATCGCGCAGGCCTTCTGTGCAGGCCGCGACACGTTCAAGGCCGCGCAAAGCCTGCGCCAAGTGCATGTAGCAGACAGCACTGGCCGCAACGCCGCCCCGGCCCTGTTCGAGACCACGGGCGCAGAGTTCAAAGCCAACCCGGCGCTGCATGAAGAGGTCTTTGGTCCTCTGGGCTTGGTGGTGCGAGTCTCTTCGCTGGAAGAGATGCGCGCACTGGCGGTTGAGCTGGATGGGCAGTTGACCATCACCCTGCATATGGATGACGCGGATGTTAAGTCCGCGCGGGTCTTGATGCCGGTGCTGGAACGCAAAGCCGGGCGTCTGTTGGCAAACGGCTTCCCCACCGGCGTCGAGGTGGTGGATTCCATGGTGCACGGCGGCCCCTATCCGGCCAGCACCAACTTTGGCGCGACCAGTGTCGGGACCCTGTCGATCCGGCGTTTCCTGCGGCCGGTGTCCTATCAGAACCTGCCAGAGGCGCTGCTGCCCGAAGACGCGGCGGGGTGATCCCAGACGGGAAAGCCGGGCTGCACGCCCGGCTTTTTCATTTTAGCCGGAAAAGAGGGCGGCTGCGGCCCTATTCCCATCCCCAAACAATGACGACGGCGTCTCAATGTATCAAAAATATGTCGACACATCGGTAAAAGTTAAAAATACATATTGTATTTTTAATGAAGACATTGTTCCTTCATACCACCCCGTACCCCGCCCAGAGAGAGTCGGGGGCGACCAACCCAAGAGGGAGATATCTATGAAATTCACGCAACTCGCCGGGAGCCTCGTGGCTGCGACCGTGATCGGCACCACCGCACATGCCGACAAACTGGACGACATCATTTCTTCGGGCACGCTGCGCTGCGCCGTGGTGCTGGACTTCCCGCCCATGGGCTCGCGCGATGACACCAACACGCCCGTCGGCTTTGACGTGGATTATTGCAACGATCTGGCCGCAGCACTCGGTGTCGAAGCCGAAATCGTCGAGACGCCATTCCCCGACCGTATCCCCGCGCTCGTCTCAGGCCGCGCGGATGTGGGCGTTGCCTCCACCTCCGACACGCTTGAGCGGGCCAAGACCGTTGGCTTTTCGGTCCCGTATTTCGCCTTTACCAATGTTGTGTTGACCCGCGAAGACGCAGGTGTCGACAGCTTTGAAAGCCTCAAGGGCAAAACCGTCGGCTCCGTCGCGGGCACGTTTGAGGCCATCGCGCTCGAAGAGCAGCTCGAGGCATGGGACGACGGCAGCTTCCGTTCTTATCAGAGCCAAGCTGACGTGTTCCTGTCCCTGTCCCAAGGTCAGATCGACGCGACCGTCGTGACTTCCACCGTGGCGTCTTCCATCGTCAATGGCGGCAAGTTTGAAGGTCTGACCATCGCGGGCGACGCGCCCTTCGATGTGGATTATGTCGGCTTGATCGGCCTGCGTCAGGAATACGGTCTGCTGAACTATCTCGACCTCTTCGTGAACCAGCAGGTCCGCTCGGGCCGCTATCAGGAATTGTTCGACAAATGGGTCGGCGGCGACGCGCCTGACCTGACCATCGCCAAAGCCTATCGTTGATGGATGCGGGGGGCGCAGCTTGCGGCCCCCGTCTGCCGATAACCGCTGATCGGAGCAAATGATGGGCAACTACACCTTTCAATGGCGACAGGCCTTTCGCGCTTTTCCAGAGATGCTTGAAGGCGCGCTGGTCACGCTGCAGATATCGATCCTATCGATGCTGATCGGCGTTGCCATCGCCGTGCTGCTGGCCGTGGGCCGCGATGCCAAATCGCGCTGGCTGCGGGCGCCTGCGACCGCATGGGTCGAAGTGGCGCGCAACACGCCGGCGCTGTTTCAGATTTACATGGCGCATTTCGGGCTGGGGTCTTTCGGGATTTACCTCAGCCCCTATGCCGCACTGCTCGCCGGGATCGCGTTCAACAACGCGGGCTACCTGTGCGAGACGTTCCGCGGCGCGATGCGGGCCATTCCGGACACGCAGCTGCGCGCCGGTCGGTCACTGGGCATGGGGCAAGCAAAAGCGTTTCGCCTGATCATCGTGCCGCAGATGTTCCGCATCTCGTTTCTGCCAACCACAAACCAGATGATCTGGGCGATTTTGATGACATCCCTGGGTGTCACGGTGGGCCTGAATTCGGACCTCGCGGGGGTCACACAAGACCTCAATGCGCGCAGCTTCCGGACTTTTGAATTCTTCGCATTGGCGGCGGTGATCTACTACGTGATCGCCAAGGCCGTGATGCTCGGCGCACGGCTCATGGCCGCCCGCCTGTTTCGCTACTGAAGGAAGAGAATAGATGTTTGATACGGCTCTGACCTTCAACGACCTGATGTTCATGCTCAAAGGCGCGGGTGTGACGCTTTCGGTCACCGCCTTTGCGGTGGTGGGCGGCACGCTGCTGGGGCTCTTCTTCGGGGTGCTGCGCAGCCAGATCAGCCCTTGGGCGGCCCTGCCGCTGACCTTTGTGCTGGATATCTTCCGCTCGGTTCCGCTGCTGATCCAGCTGATCCTCGCCAACGCTTTTCAGGCCATCGCGGGCTGGGGGATTTCCCCCTTCGTGACCTCCTGCATCGTGCTGGCGCTTTATACCTCGGCCTATTGCACCGAGATCGTGCGCGGCGCGATTGAGGCGGTGCCTTCGGTCACCCGCCGTGCGGCGCGTTCGCTCGGCATGACATGGGGCCAAGACCTCACGCAGATCGTCTTTCCCATGGCGCTGCGGGTGGGCCTGCCCAGTTGGATCGGCCTCACGCTCGGCGTGATGAAAGACAGCGCGCTGGTGATGTGGCTTGGCATCATCGAATTGCTGCGGGCCTCGCAGATTCTGGTGACACGCCTGCAAGAGCCGATGTTCATCCTGCTCGTGACGGGTGCGATCTATTTCGCGCTCAGTTTCCCCATTGCCCGGCTTGGCAGCCGCTTGGAAAAAAGGTGGCAAGAAAATGATTGAGATTGAAAACGTCCATAAATCCTTTGGCGCACTACAGGTGCTCAAGGGCATCGACCTGACCGTGCAAAAGGGCGAGGTCGTCTCGGTGATCGGCGGCTCTGGTTCGGGCAAATCGACGCTGCTGACCTGCATCAACGGGTTGGAGCCGATCGACAATGGCCGCATCGTGGTCGACGGCACCGAAGTCCACGCCCGCGACACCGACCTGAACAAGCTGCGCCGCAAAATTGGCATCGTGTTCCAGCAGTTCAACGCCTTCCCGCATCTGACGGTGCTGGAAAACGTCACGCTGGCTCCGCGCAAAGTGAAGGGCATGGGCCGCAAGGAGGCCGAAGAAATCGCGGTGCAGCAACTCTCGCATGTCGGTCTGGCCGACAAGCTGGGCGTCTACCCCAGCCGCCTGTCGGGCGGGCAGCAACAGCGGATGGCGATTGCGCGTGCATTGGCGATGTCGCCCGATTACATTCTCTTTGATGAGGTGACCTCGGCGCTCGACCCGCAACTGGTGGGCGAGGTGCTGGACACGCTCAAATTGCTGGCAGATGAGGGGATGACGATGATCTGTGTCACCCATGAGATGAGTTTCGCACGCGATGTGTCGGACCGTGTGGCGTTCTTTCACAAGGGCGTCATGGCCGAGATCGGCGCGCCGGATCAGATCTTTGGCGATCCGCAGCAAGAAGAGACCCGTCAATTCCTATCGAGCGTCCGGTAATGAGCCAATCTCCGGTGACGGTTGTCGGCGCTGGCGTGGTGGGCCTGTCCACCGCGCTGGCGCTTCAGGCGCGCGGGTTGACCGTGCGGGTGATTGACCGCGAAGGCCCGGCAGCGGGCGCGTCGGCGGGCAACGCAGGCGCCTTTGCCTTTACCGAGATCCTGCCGCTCGCCTCACCCCGGATGATCCGGCAGGCGCCGAAATGGCTGCTGGATCCGCTGGGGCCGCTGACCGTGCCGCCGCGCTATGCCGGGCGGATCGCGCCGTGGATGTGGCGCTTTTGGAAAGCGAGTTGGCCCGCGCAGGTGCGCGCCTCGACCGTGGCGCAGACGGCGTTGATGAAGCTCTCGCAAGCCGCCCTTGAACCGCATCTGGAGATGAGCGGTCTGGCGCATATGCTGCGGCACGACGGGCAGTTGCAGGTCTATGAAACCGAGACCGAGTTCCGCGCGTCACTCCCCGGTTGGCAGGCCCGCGAAGAGGCGGGGATCGCCTTCACGCATCTAAAGGGCGATGAGATTGCGGCCTATCAACCCGGTCTTGCGCCCGGCTTCACCCATGCGACCTTCACCCCGGAATGGCAGTCGATCTCGGACCCGCGCGACTATGTGCTGGCGATGGCCGAGCGTTTTCGCGCAGGGGGCGGCGAGATCACGATCACCCGCGCCGAGCGTTTGGTTGCAGGCGGGGTCGAGACCTCCGATGGCATGATCCCCGGCTGCGTCGTGCTGGCCGCAGGTGCGCACTCGCATCACTTGGCCCTCACCGCCGGCGCGAAAATCCCGCTGGAAACCGAACGCGGCTATAACACGACGCTACCCGCAGGTGCCTTCGATCTAAAACGCCAGATCACCTTCGGCGGCCATGGCTTTGTCATCAGCAAAGCCGGCAACGGCCTGCGCGTTGGCGGGGCGGTGGAACTGGGCGGGCTCGACCTGCCGCCGAACTTTGCCCGCGCCGATGCGATGCTGAAAAAGGCCAAGCGCTTCCTGCCGGGGCTCGACACCTCGGGCGGCACGCAATGGATGGGTTTCCGCCCCTCGCTGCCAGATAGTCTGCCTGCCATCGGCGCGCTGCCGAACCGTCCGGATGTGTTCTGCGCCTTCGGCCACGGCCATCTCGGCCTCACGCAATCCGCGGGCACCGCCGCCATCATCGCTGACCTGATGACCGGCCAAAATCCCGGCATCGACCTGACCCCCTTCTCTCCCGCGCGCTTTTAGAGGCTGACATGACGCAACACACATTTCCTTGTATCGACGGCCACACCTGCGGCAATCCGGTACGGCTCGTCACCGGCGGCGCGCCCCTGCTCAAAGGTGCGAACATGCTGGAAAAACGCGCGCATTTTCTGGCGGAATACGACTGGATCCGCACCGGTCTGATGTTCGAGCCGCGCGGCCATGACCAGATGTCGGGCGCGATCCTTTATCCGCCGACACGGGATGATTGCGACATCGCCGTGCTGTTCATCGAAACCTCGGGCTGCCTGCCGATGTGCGGCCACGGCACCATCGGCACGGTCACCATCGCGCTGGAAAATGGGCTGGTGACACCTGCCTCCCCCGGCCAGTTGCGCCTTGAAACCCCCGCCGGGCGGGTCGATGTGACCTACCGCCAAGAGGGGCGTTTCGTCGAAGAAGTACGGCTGACCAATGTGCCTGCCTTCCTCCATGCCGAAGGGCTGACGGCTGAGGTCGAAGGCTTGGGCGAAGTGGTCGTCGATGTGGCCTATGGCGGCAATTTCTATGCCATCGTCGAGCCGCAGAAGACCTTTCGCGATATGGCTGATTTCTCTGTTTCCGAACTGGTCGGTCTCAGCCCGAAACTCCGCACGGCGCTGAACGCGAAATACGAATTCATCCACCCCGAACACCCCGCCATCAACGGGCTAAGCCACATCCTCTGGACCGGTGCTGCCCAAGCCCCCGAGGCTCACGCCCGCAACGCGGTTTTCTACGGCGACAAGGCGATCGACCGCTCCCCCTGCGGCACCGGCACCTCTGCCCGGATGGCGCAACTCGCGGCCAAGGGGAAGCTGAAAGTTGGCGATGACTTCGTCCATGAATCCATCATTGGCTCCATGTTCAAAGGCCGCGTCGAAGCGGCGGCGGAGGTGGCGGGAAAGCCCGCGATCATCCCCTCCATCGCCGGTTGGGCCCGGGTCACCGGCTTTAACACCATCTTTATCGACGAGCGTGATCCCTTCGCGCATGGCTTTGTCGTCACCTGACTTGGAAAGGCTCCCCATGGCGCAAATTATCGTTCCCGCCGAGGCCAAAGGCGCGGTGCTCGTCTCGTCCGAGGGGTTGAGCTTCTGGGGCGGCGTCGATCCGGCCGATGGCAAGGTCATCGACGCGCATCACCCGCTCTGTGGACAATCGCTAGCAGGGAAGATCGTGTTGATGCCGACCAGCCGCGGCTCCTGCACCGGCAGTGGCGTCTTGTTGGAACTGGCGATGAACGGCCATGCCCCCGCCGCATTGGTGTTTCGCGAGGCCGAAGACATCCTGACCTTGGGTGCCTTGATTGCGGGCAAGATGTTCGACAAGCCACTGGCGGTGCTGCGCCTCGGAACCAAGGATTACGACCTGCTCGCCAAAGCCCGCAGCGCACGGATTACGCCTGAGATGCTCAGCACCGGTGATTGGGACTTGCCGCTGTCTGCCAAACCCGCCCGCGATCTGCATCCGAGCACCGAAGACCAAGCGATGCTTGATGGGGCCCACGGCCCGGCCGTGCAACTGGCGATGGAGATCACCTGCACCATGGCGCGCGGGCAGGGGGCCGAGCGGCTGATCGACGTGACGCGCGTGCATATCGATGGCTGCATCTACGCCAGCCCCGCCAACCTGCTTTTTGCGCAGACCATGGCCGATATGGGATCAAAAGTGCGGGTGCCGACAACGATGAATGCCATCTCGGTCGACCACGGCAACTGGCGCGCGCAGGGCGTGCCGCCTAATTTCGGCCTGCCCGCCAGCCGTCTGGCCGATGCCTATGTCACCATGGGTGCGCGCCCCAGTTTTACCTGCGCGCCCTACCAACTGCCCGCCCCGCCCGAGCGCGGCGAGTTCATCGCCTGGTCTGAATCCAACGCGGTGATCTATGCCAATAGCGTGCTCGGCGCGCGGACGGTGAAACATCCTGATTTCCTCGACCTGTGTATCGCGCTCACGGCGCGCGCGCCGCTCTCGGGGGTCTATCTGGATGAACACCGCGCCCCACGCCGGGTGATCGATGTGGCATTGCCCGCGCAATATGACGAGGCGATCTGGCCGATGCTCGGCTGGCTGGCGGGGCAGGCGGCACCGGACCGGACCCCGCTGCTGCGCGGGCTGGAAACCGCTGCGCCGAACGAGGATGACCTCAAAGCGCTCTGCGCCGCCTTTGGCACCACCTCCGCCGCGCCGATGCTGCATGTGGCAGGCGTCACGCCCGAAGCCGATCTGCCCCCCGTGGCCGAGGCCGATACGCTGCGCATCACGCCCCAAGACCTGCGCCGTGTCTGGCGGCAATTCAACGCGGGGCCTGCGCAGGTCGATCTCGTGGCCTTCGGCAGCCCGCATTTCTCGCTCGCGGAATGCCGAGCTTTGGATGCGGCTCTGGCCGGGCGAAAACGTCACCCAGACACGGCGGTTATCGTTACCCTTGGGCATGACACGCTCACGGCGGCGCGCGACGACGGCACCGTGGCGCGGCTCGAAGCGGCAGGGGTGCAGGTCGTGCCCGACATCTGCTGGTGCTCGATTTCCGAGCCGGTCTTCCCGCCCTCGACCAAGGTGTTGATGACCAACTCGGGCAAATATGCCCATTACGCACCGGGCCTTTCAGGCCGTGCAGTGCGCTTTGGCAGCATCGCCGATTGCGTGGATGCTGCCGTGACCGGGCAGGCCGGAGAAGCTTTGCCCAAATGGCTGGCTGAGGAGGAGACAAGCAATGCGTAGCAGCAAGACCGTTCACGTCATTTCCGCCCATGCCGAGGGCGAAGTCGGCGATGTGATCGTCGGCGGTGTCACCCCGCCCCCCGGCGACACGCTTTGGGAGCAAAGCCGTTGGATCGCGCGGGACCAGACGCTGCGCAACTTCGTGCTGAACGAGCCGCGCGGCGGGGTGTTTCGCCATGTGAACCTGCTCGTCCCGCCGAAAGACCCGCGCGCCGATGCGGCCTTTATCATCATGGAGCCGGAGGACACGCCGCCGATGTCGGGCTCCAACTCGATCTGCGTGTCGACTGTCCTGCTGGACGGGGGGATCCTGCCGATGACGGAACCGGTGACGGAGCTAACGCTCGAAGCGCCGGGCGGGCTGGTGAAGGTCCGCGCGGAATGTCGCAATGGCAAGGCGGAGCGTATTTTCGTGCAAAACCTGCCGAGCTTCGCCGCCCGGTTGGATGTGCCGCTTGAGGTCGAAGGGCTGGGCAGGCTCACCGTCGATACCGCCTATGGCGGCGACAGTTTCGTGGTCGTCAACGCCGCCGCGATGGGGTTTTCACTGGAGGCGCATGAGGCCCATGACATCGCCCGCCTTGGCGTGCGGATCACCAATGCCGCGAATGCTGCGATGCGGTTTGAGCATCCCGAGAACCCCGATTGGCAGCATTTCTCATTTTGCCTTTTTGCCGGGCCAGTCTCCCGCGACGCGACCGGTCTGCGCGCCGGGGCGGCGGTGGCAATCCAGCCGGGCAAGGTCGATCGCTCCCCCACGGGCACGGCGCTCTGCGCGCGGATGGCGCTGCTGCATGCGCGGGGGGAAATGGGGGTGGAGGACAGCTTGACGACTGTGTCGCTGATCGGTTCGACCTTTACCGGGCGGATCTTGGGCGAGACGCGCGTGGGCGATCATCCGGCGATCCTTCCCGAACTCTCTGGGCGGGGCTGGGTCACAGGCATCCACCAGCACATGCTAGACCCCGATGACCCGTGGCCCGGCGGCTACCGACTGTCCGACACTTGGGGGGCACGCGGTTAGGCGCCCATCCCTTTCGCCAAATTGAACCCCGATCCCCCGGCCTGAGTGGGGGCGGGGCGCGGGGTGGTTATTCGCCGCGCTACCGCCGCGCCGCCTCGGCGCGAAGCCGCCGTCCTTGGCTGACGCGAGGCAACGTCTTGCATGTGCTCTTCGTTTTCGATTGATTACTTTTCAATCAGAACACGAACTTTCAAACAACGGAGAAGTCACCATGAAGCTACGCACCACACTTGCATCCTCCGCATTGGCGCTCAGCCTTGCGTTTCAGGCCCAAGCCGCCGATGTCCCCGAGGGTGTGAACCTTGCCGAAGATCAAAGCTATACCTTCTGGCTGCTTGACGCGATCAAGTCGATGGACCCGCAGATCAACACCGATGTCGAAGGTTCGGACGTGCTGCGCAACCTCTTTGAAGGGCTTTATAACGAAGACGGCAATGGCGAACTGGTCCCCGGTGTGGCGCTGGATCATGAGGTCTCCGAAGACGGCAAGACCTATACGTTCAACCTGCGCAAAGACGCCAAGTGGTCCAATGGTGATCCGGTCACGGCCAATGATTTCGTCTATTCTTGGCGCCGTTTGGCGGACCCGGCGACCGCGTCGGAATACGCATGGTATATGGAGTTGATGCAGGTCGAAAACGCGCCTGAGATCATCGCCGGGGACAAGTCGCCCGAGGAATTGGGCATCCAAGCCGTCGACGACCACACGCTTGAGGTCAAGATCACCACGCCGCTGCCCTATTTCCCGCAGATGCTGGTGCATGGGTCGACCTTCCCCGTGCTGCAAAGCGTGGTGGAAGAGCATGGCGACGATTGGACCGATGCGGGCACGCTCGTCGGCAACGGCGCTTATAAACTGGTCGAGCATCAGTTGGGCGAACGTGTCGTGATGGAAAAGAACGACACCTATTGGGATGCCGACAACGTGGTGATGGAGAAGATCACCGCGCTCACGATCAATGACGTGAACCAAGCGCTGACCCGCTATCTGGCTGGTGAGTTGGACCGCGTGGATATCCCCGCCGGGCAGTACCCGCGTCTGAAGAAAGAATACCCCGAACAGGCGGTCTCAACCCCCTATAACTGCTCGTATATCTACATGCTGAACGTAGGCGAAAAGGGCCCCGAGGCGCTGAAAAACGTCAATGTGCGCAAGGCCTTGGCCTATGCCATCGACCGCGACATCATTGTCGAGCGTATCCTGCAAGGCGGTCAGAAACCGTCGTACAACTGGACCCACTGGGCGATTGCCGATTTCGAGCGTCCCGAGCTTGATTGGGCCGACAATATGGATCAGGCGCAGCGCGTGGAAAAGGCCAAGGAACTGTTGGCCGAGGCGGGCTATGGCCCTGACAACCCGCTGGACCTGACGCTGCAGTACAACACATCCGAAGATCACAAAAAGATCGCCATCGCGGCCTCGCAGATGCTCAAACAGATCGGCGTGAACCTGACGCTGGATAACTACGAGTGGAAGGTGCACACCGACCGCATGCAGCGCCAAGACTACGACATGGCGCGCTATGCATGGTGCGGCGACTACAACGAGGCCTCGACCTACCTCGATCTGCTGACCTCATATTCGGGCCACAACAACGGCGAGTTCTACAATGACGCTTATGACAAGCTCATGAAGGACAGCAAAACCGCCGAAGACCCGCAGCCGCTTTACAAAGATGCGGAGCGTATCTTGGCCGAGGAAATGCCGATCATCCCGATCTACCACTACGCCAACGTCGACATGATCGCGGAAGACATCGAAGGTCTGCCCGAGAATAACGTCAACAACACGTGGTACGGCAAAGACCTCTATCGTACCGCGGAGTAACCTCTCGACATTCGGGCAGCCCGGCGGTTAAGGCACGGGCTGCCCGATTCCATTTTGCCCCCCCCTCAACCCCCCCGTATCCGGAGCGCGCGCCTCTTGCTCAGTTACATCCTCAAGCGCCTTGCCATCGCTGTTCCGACGCTGCTTGTGCTGATCGTCATCTCCTTTCTGCTGATGCATTCCGCCCCCGGTGGGCCCTTCACATCAGAGCGTGAATTGCCGCCGCAGGTGCTGGCGAACCTCAATGCGAAATACGGGCTGGACGACCCGCTGTGGAAGCAGATCGGCAGCTATGTTTGGGGCATCGTGACCGAGTTCGATTTCGGGCCGAGCTTTGTTTACAAAGACCGTTCGGTGAATGAGATCATCGCCCAAGGTTTCCCGATCACGCTGACCTATGGGCTGTTGTCCTTTGCTGTCGCAGTGATCGTCGGCGTTGGCCTTGGCGTGGCCGCAGCGGTGCGGCACAACTCGCTGCTCGATTATGTCGCGGTTGGGGTTTCCATCGGCGCGCAGGTGCTGCCGAATTTCGTCATGGCGCCGATCTTGGTGCTGGTCTTTACGCTCTGGCTTGGTTGGTTGCCCGGGGGCGGGTGGCAAGGGCCGGAGTATTGGATCATGCCGGTGATCGCGCTGTCGACATCCTTCATGGCCTCGATTGCGCGGATCACCCGCTCGTCGATGCTTGAGGTGCTGACCTCGAACCACATCCGCACTGCGCGCGCCAAGGGGCTGCCCGAACGCCGGGTGATCCTGCGCCATGCGCTGAAACCCGCGATGCTGCCAGTGATTTCCTATCTGGGCCCCGCTTTCGTGGCGATGATCACTGGCTCCGTGGTGGTCGATATCTATTTCTCCACCGGCGGCATCGGCAAGGCTTTCGTCGATTCAGCGCTCAACCGCGATTACGCGGTGATGATGGGGGTGACGATCCTCGTGGGCGCGCTGACCATCTTCTTTAACCTCGTGGTCGATATCCTCTACGGGTGGATCGACCCCAAGATCCGGTACTGACATGGTGATGACATCCGAACAACGGGTCGAGGCCAGTGAGATCGCAGGCAAGGGCCGCTCGCCTTGGGCCGATGCGCGGCGGCGGTTCTTTCGCAACAAGGCGGCGCTGATGGGTCTGGTAATCCTCGGCTTCGTCGTGGTCTTTGCGCTTTTCGGCAACAGCTTTGCGCAATGGTCGAACGAGGAATTGGACTACAACGTCATGGGCCAGATCGTCGAATTGGGTGGGCCGTCGATTGAAAGCGGCCATTACTTTGGCACCGACGATCTGGGGCGCGATTTGTTCGCCCGCACCGTGCAAGGCACGCAGATCAGCCTCGCGGTGGGCCTTGTCGGCGCGTTGATTGCCTGTGTGGTCGGCACGCTTTACGGCGCGGTAGCGGGCTACTTCGGCGGGCGCACCGACAGCATCATGATGCGGCTCGTCGATATCTTCATGGCCGTGCCTTACATGTTCGTGCTGATCCTGCTCTTGGTGATGTATGGCCGTTCGATCACCATTCTTTTTGCGGGCGTCGGGCTGATCTCATGGATGGAGATGGCCCGCATCGTGCGGGGCCAGACGCTGACCATCAAGGGCCGCGAGTTTGTTGAGGCTGCCCGCGCCACCGGCGTTTCGGCCCCGGTCATCATCCTGCGCCATATCGTGCCCAACCTCTTGGGCGTCATCGCGGTATACGCCACGCTGCTGGTCCCGCTGATGATCCTGACGGAAAGCTTCATCTCTTTTCTCGGGCTTGGCATTCAGGAACCGCTGACCTCCCTCGGGGCGCTGATCTCCGAAGGGGCGGGGACCATCGCCTATGGCACCACTTGGCAGTTGGGTTTCCCGCTGCTGTTCTTCTGTCTCACGCTCTTTGGCCTGTTCTTTATCGGCGACGGATTGCGTGACGCCCTCGACCCCAAGGATCGCTGATGTCTCTGCTGGAAATCGACAAGCTCTCTGTCACCTTCGACGGCGAAGATGGCCCCGTGCATGCGGTCAATGACCTGTCGCTCTCCATCGATAAGGGCGAGACGCTTGGCATCGTGGGCGAAAGCGGGTCGGGCAAAAGCCAGACCGCCTTTTCTGTCATGGGACTGCTCGCGCCGAATGGGCGCACTGATGGCTCGGTAAGGTTTGACGGGCAGGAAATTTTGGGCGCGAAGCCGAAGGTGCTGAACAAACTGCGGGCTGAGCGGATCGCGATGATCTTTCAAGATCCGATGACTTCGCTCAATCCCTATATGCGCATCGCCGACCAGATGACCGAGGTGCTGACCCTGCACAAAGGCATGTCCAAACGCGACGCACTGGCGGAGTCGGTGCGGATGTTGGACGCAGTAAAGATCCCCGCAGCCAAGGAGCGCATCCGCCTCTTCCCGCATGAATTTTCGGGCGGGATGCGCCAGCGGGTGATGATCGCCATGTCGCTGCTGTGCAAACCCGACCTGCTGATCGCGGATGAGCCGACCACCGCGCTCGACGTGACGGTGCAGGCGCAGATCATGGACCTGCTGGGTGATCTGCAAAAGGATTTCGGCATGGCCACGATCCTCATCACCCATGACCTTGGCGTCGTCGCGGGGTTCTGCGAGCGGGTGCTGGTGATGTACGGTGGCCGCGTGATGGAGCAGGGCCCGACCGAGCCGCTTTTCGCGCAACCGACGCACCCCTACACCCGTGGCCTTCTGGCCGCCGTGCCGCGGGTCGATGACCAAGACGCCACCATGAAGGCGATCCCCGGCAACCCGCCCAACATGGCCGCCCCGCCCGAGGGCTGCCCTTTCCGCCCGCGCTGCACCTACGCCGGTGAGGATTGCCGCGTGATGCCGCCACTTGCGCCTTTTGCCGAAGGCCGCGCCCGTGCCTGCCACCGTCCGATTTCGGAGGTCACCGCATGAGCCCGCTTCTCTCAGTGCGCGATCTCCACGTTCGTTTCCCCATCACCCGCGCTGGCGACATGCCTTGGACGAAACCGCGCTATCTGCACGCGGTGAACGGGGTGAGCTTTGATCTGGAGCCGGGCAAAACGCTTGGCGTGGTTGGCGAATCCGGCTGTGGTAAATCCACCCTCGCGCGGGGTTTGATCCAAATGGTCCCCGCGACGGGGCAGGTGAACTGGCGCGGAGAGACGGACCTGCTGTCACTCTCCCCCCGGCAGATGAAACCCTACCGTTCTGAGATCCAGATGGTGTTTCAAGACCCTCTGGCCTCGCTCAACCCCCGCATGACGCTGGGCCAGATTATCGCAGAGCCGCTGCGCACGCACCGGCCCGAGATCTCTGCCAAGGAACGCCGCGCCCGTGTCGCGCAGATGATGGAGCGCGTGGGTCTGCTGCCGCAGATGATCAACCGCTACCCGCATGAGTTCTCGGGCGGCCAGTGCCAACGCATCGGCATCGCCCGTGCCCTGATCGTAGAGCCGAAGTTGCTGATCTGCGATGAGCCGGTCTCGGCGCTTGATGTGTCGATCCAAGCGCAGGTGATTGAGCTGCTGAAGGAACTGCAACGCGATCTGGGGCTGGCGATGATCTTTATCGCCCATGACCTCAGCGTGGTGAAAAACATCTCGGACGAGGTCATGGTGCTCTATCTGGGCCGCATCATGGAAAAGGCCCCCAAGGCGCAGCTCTACGACAACCCGCAGCACCCCTATACGCAGGCGTTGCTTTCGGCGGTGCCGATCCCCGACCCCGTGGCCGAACGCGCCAAGCAGATCGTGCCGATGACGGGCGATATGCCCTCCCCGATGAACCCGCCCTCGGGCTGTGTTTTTCGGGGCCGCTGCCCGCGCGCGCAGGCCGATTGTGCAGAGGTGGTGCCAGAACCGGGGCGGGGCGCGCATCAGGTGGCCTGCATTCACCCCGGCCCGATGCAGGAAAATGAAGTGGCCGTAGGGCGCTGACGCCCTGCTGTCGGTTTAAATCCCTTTATAATAACGCTTTACCTGCCGCCGTAGAACCCCGCGGCGGCTTTGCATTCTGCAAAAATGATATACGTCTATCAAAAATGATTGACGTATATCAAAATATCCTCATAGATAGGGTCAAGACGCGCCGCTTGGGAGGGTTGGTGCGATGGGGGAGGGATCATGACAAGTCCAACGCTGAGCGATGTCGCACGCGCTGCCGGGGTGAGCTATGCAACCGCGGACCGGGTGATCAACAACCGCGGCAATGTGGCCGACAAGTCCATCGCCAAGGTGCGCGAGGCGGTCACCTCTCTTGGCTATGTGCGCAATGTCGCGGCGGCCAACCTGTCGCGCGGTCGGATCTACCGGCTCGCGTTTTTGATCCCCCGCGGCTCCAACGCTTTCTTCAACCGTATCCGCCAGCACATCGACCACGCCGCCGCCCATCACGTCAGCGAGCGTGTGACCGCCGAGGTGATCGAGGTCGCAGCCTTCGCGGTGGAAGGGCTGCAAGACAGTATCTCGGCCCTGCTTGAGCGTGATTTTGACGGTGTCGCCATCGTCGGGCTGCAAAGCGCTGCGCTTGAGGCACCCTTGGCCGAATTGCGCGCCAAAGGGGTGGCTGTGGTGGGCCTTGTCTCCGACCTGCCCCGCGCCGCCCGCGCGGCCTATATCGGCATCGACAATATCGCCGCCGGGCGCACTGCCGGGCGGATGGTGGGCCTTGCCCATGGCGGGCAGGGCGGGCAGGTGCAGACCTTTGCAGGCTCGCTCGACGCGCGTGACCACGCGGAGCGCCTTACCGGATTTCGCGAAGTGCTCAACGCTGATTTTCCGCAGGTTACGGTGCTCGATCCGATCATGACCAAGGACGATGCGCAGGTGCTTCAGGCGCAGACGCAAGAGGTCCTGACCCAGCAAGGGCTGACGGCGCTTTACAACGTTGGCGCGGGCAACAGCGGCCTGATCGCCGCCCTTCGCGGCGGGCAGGGAAAACGTCCCTTTTGCGTGGTGCATGAGCTTGTCGCCCATTCCCGCCAAGCACTGATGGAGCGGCAGATTGATCTGGTCATCGACCAGCGGCCTGACGTGGAAATCAACCGCGCGTTCACCGTGCTGCGCGCCCTGATTGACGCGAAAGACCTGCCGCCGATGCCGGAACTCGTGCCGACG
The DNA here is from genome assembly GCF_032922545.1 of Sulfitobacter sp. LC.270.F.C4. Taxonomy (NCBI): domain Bacteria; kingdom Pseudomonadati; phylum Pseudomonadota; class Alphaproteobacteria; order Rhodobacterales; family Roseobacteraceae; genus Sulfitobacter; species Sulfitobacter sp. LC.270.F.C4. The sequence continues at coordinate 69,523 of NZ_CP136690.1, forward strand.
ATTTATGTGCGGGACAATCTGCCCGCCGACGCTTTGACCGATCAGATGAAGGCCCAAGATACATGAGTGATTTCTTTAAAGATATTAAGCCCCTGTCCTATGACCCAGAAGGGTCTGACCTGGCCTTTCGCCACTACAATCCTGACGAAGTGGTCATGGGCAAACGGATGGAAGACCACCTGCGCTTTGCCGTGGCCTATTGGCATTCCTTTGCGTGGCCCGGCGGCGATCCCTTCGGCGGCCAGACATTTGACCGCCCGTGGTTTGGCGAGACGATGGACATGGCGCGGCTCAAGGCCGATGTGGCGTTTGAAATGTTCGACCTGCTGAACGCGCCCTACTTTTGCTGGCACGATGCCGACATCCGCCCCGAAGGCGATACATTCGCCGAGAGCCTGCGTAATTTTGAAGAGATCATCGACTACCTCGGCACCAAGATGGAAAGCTCCAAGACCAAGCTGCTTTGGGGCACCGCGAACCTCTTTGGTCACCGCCGCTTTATGTCAGGCGCGGCCACCAACCCCGACCCGGAGGTCTTTGCCTGGTCCGCGGCGACGGTCAAAGCCTGTATGGATGCGACCCACAAGCTGGACGGCCAGAACTATGTGCTTTGGGGCGGGCGCGAGGGCTATGAAACCCTGCTGAACACCGACCTGAAACGCGAACGCCAGCAGGCCGGGCGGTTCTTGCAGATGGCGGTGGAGTACAAACACAAGATCGGCTTCAAAGGCGCCATTCTGGTGGAGCCGAAGCCGCAAGAGCCGACCAAACACCAGTATGATTTCGACGTCGCCACCGTTTACGGTTTCCTCAAGGAGTTCGGGCTGGAGGGTGAGGTGCAGATGAACATCGAACAGGGCCACGCGATCCTTGCGGGCCATTCGTTCGAACATGAATTGGCGCTGGCATCCTCGCTCGGAATTTTCGGCTCCATCGACATGAACCGCAACGACTATCAATCGGGCTGGGACACGGACCAGTTCCCCAACAACATCCCCGAGGTCGCGCTGGCCTATTACGAGGTGCTGAAAGCGGGCGGTTTCACCACCGGCGGCACCAATTTCGACGCCAAGCTGCGGCGGCAATCGCTCGACCCGGTCGATCTGGTCGCGGCCCATGCAGGCGCGATGGATGTCTGCGCGCGGGGCTTCAAAGCCGCCGTCGCGATGTTGGAGGATGGCACGCTCGAGGCCATGCGTGATGAACGCTACGCGGGGTGGGAGAGCCCCAACGCCAAGGCCATGCTGGAGGGGGATCTGGCCAGCATCGCGGCGCAAGTCGCCAAAGACGGCATCAATCCGCAGCCCCGCTCGGGCCGGCAGGAAATTCTGGAGAATATCGTGAACCGGTTCGTTTGAGCCGGGGAAAGGGAGGACCACCATGAAAACGATCAAGGGACCAGCGCTGTTTCTGGCGCAGTTTGCAGGCGACGAAGCGCCGTTCAACTCTTGGGATAGCATCACTAAATGGGCTGCCGATTGTGGGTACAAAGGCGTGCAGGTGCCCAGTTGGGACGCGCGGCTGATCGACTTGGCCAAAGCGGCATCGAGCAAGGATTACTGCGACGAATTCAAGGGCAAGGCGGTCGAGAATGGCGTAGAGGTCACCGAGCTTTCGACCCACCTTCAGGGCCAATTGGTTGCCGTGCACCCGGCCTATGACACCGCATTCGATGGCTTCGCCGCTGAAGAAGTGCGCGGTAATCCGAAGGCGCGTCAGGAATGGGCCGTCGAGCAGGTTAAGATGGCCCTTTCGGCGTCCAAGAATATGGGCATCGGCGCACATGCGACCTTTTCGGGCGCGCTGGCTTGGCCCTATGTCTACCCATGGCCGCAGCGCCCTGCGGGGCTGATCGAGACCGCCTTTGATGAGTTGGCCGCGCGTTGGCTGCCGATCCTCAACCACGCCGAAGACTGCGGTGTCGATGTCTGCTACGAGATCCACCCCGGCGAAGACCTGCATGACGGCATCACCTATGAGATGTTCTTGGAACGCACGGGCAATCACGCGCGGGCCAATATGCTCTACGATCCCAGCCACTACGTGCTGCAATGCCTCGATTATATTGATAACATCGACATCTACAAAGACCGGATCAAGATGTTCCACGTCAAGGATGCGGAGTTCAATCCGACGGGTCGGCAGGGGGTCTATTCAGGCTACCAAAGCTGGACGGACCGCGCCGGGCGGTTTCGGTCGCTGGGCGATGGTCAGGTTGATTTCGGCGCGGTCTTTTCCAAAATGGCCGCCAATGATTTCGATGGTTGGGCCGTGGTTGAATGGGAATGCTGCCTGAAACACCCCGAAGACGGCGCGCGCGAAGGGGCGCAGTTCGTCAAGGATCACATCATCCGCGTGACGGACAAGGCCTTTGACGATTTCGCCGATGGCGGCACTGATGAGGCGGCAAACCGCAAGATGCTGGGGATCGACTGATGGCACGTATTCGACTTGGCATGGTGGGCGGCGGCAATGACGCCTTTATCGGCGGGGTGCACCGCATCGCTTCGCGCATCGACGACCGGTTCGATCTGATAGCGGGCGCGCTGTCTTCGACCCCTGAGAAATCCGCCGCCAGTGCAGAGGCTTTGGGCATTCCGCGCTCCTATGGCAGTTTTGAAGAGATGGCCGCAGCCGAAGCCGCCCGCGAAGACGGGATCGAGGCGGTGTCGATCGTCACGCCCAACCACGTCCATGCGGCTGCCGCCAAGGCGTTTTTGGCCAAGGGCATCCATGTGATCTGCGACAAGCCGCTGACCTCCACGTTGGAGGATGCAGAGGCGTTGGAGGCGGCGGTGGCCAAGGCCGACGCACTCTTCATCCTCACCCATAACTACACCGGCTACCCGGTGATCCGCCAAGCGCGGGCGATGGTCGAAGCGGGCGATCTGGGCGATATTCGCATCGTTCAGGCAGAGTACCCGCAGGATTGGCTAACCGCGCCGATGGAGAACGAAGGCGTCAAACAAGCCGAATGGCGCACCGATCCCGCACGCTCTGGCGCTGGTGGCTCGGTGGGCGACATCGGCACTCATGCGCATAACCTTGCGTGCTTTGTAAGCGGCTTGCAGGTCGAAAGCATCGCCGCCGATCTGCAAACCTGGGGCGCAGGGCGCAAGCTAGATGACAACGCGCATATGATGCTGCGCTTTGCGGGCGGCGCGCGCGGCATGCTGTGGTCAAGCCAAGTCGCCCCCGGCAATGAAAACGCGCTGAAGCTGCGGGTCTATGGGGAAAAGGGCGGTCTGGAGTGGTCGCAGGAGGATCCCAACTACCTGTGGTCTACGCCGCTCGGCGAACCCAAACGTCTGATCACCCGCAACGGGGCCGGGGCATCGGAAGCCTCGCAGTCGGTGAGCCGTATTCCCGGTGGCCACCCCGAAGGCTACCTCGAAGGGTTCGCCACAATCTATAACGAAGCCGCCGATGCGATCCGCGCGGTGCAGGGCGGGGCGAGCCGCGAAAGCGCCATGGGCGTGCTGCCGGGCATCGCGGCGGGGATGGACGGAATGCGGTTCATCAATGCATGCGTGACCTCTTCGGCCAATGACGCGGCGTGGACCAAGCTATGACACCCAACCCCGTTCTTGCCCTGCGCAATGTGAGCAAAAGCTTCGGCTCGATCGAGGTGTTGCATGGTGTGACCCTCGCGCTGGAGCCGGGGACCGTTCACGCGCTGATTGGCGAGAATGGGGCGGGCAAATCCACCACGATGAAGATCATGGCGGGCTATCAACTGCCCACGCAAGGGGATGTACAATTGGACGGCGCGCCCGCCCGGTTCGACAGCCTGCACGATGGCGAGGTGGCCGGGATCGTGATGATCCACCAAGAGTTCAATTTGGCCGAACAGTTGACGGTTGAGCAGAATATCTTTCTGGGCCGAGAGCTAAAACGTGGCCCATTGCTTGATAAAGCCGAGATGCGGCGCCGCACGCGAGAGTATCTAGACCGCGTGGCTTGCGACGTTTCCCCTGATGCGCGCGTATCCACTCTGTCGAACTCCGACAAACAGATGGTCGAGATCGCCAAAGCCCTGTCGCGCGATGCGCGGGTGTTGATCATGGACGAGCCGACGGCGGTGTTGACCAAACGTGAGACGGATATGTTGTTCAAACAGGTCGCGGCGCTGCGGGCAGCGGGTACGGCGGTTCTGTTTACGTCACATAAGCTTGATGAGGTCGCCGAGATCTCGGACCATGTCACCATCATGCGCGATGGCGAAGTGGTGCAATCCAGCCCCACGGCAGAGATCACCGAAGATGAGATGGCGACCGCCATGGTGGGCCGCGATGTGTCTGATCTTTACCCGCCAAAACCCGGCGTCCCCGCAGACGCGCCGGTGGTGCTTTCGGTCGAAAACCTCAGCGTGCCCGGCTACGCCAGCAACGTGTCCTTTTCGCTCCGGCAATGCGAGATACTGGGGATTGGTGGGCTGATCGGTTCGGGCCGGACGGAACTGATGGAGGGTCTGGCGGGCTTGAGGGCGGCGCGCGTCGATCGAGTGACACTCTTTGGCGAGCAGGTTCATTTCAAACAACCCAGCGACGCGAAGCGGGCCGGACTTTGCTACCTCACCGAGGACCGCAAGCTGCGGGGGCTGCTGCTGGAACGCGGTATGCGTGAAAACCTGACGCTGCAGAACCTGCATAAATTCGGCGGGTTTATGATCGACCGGGGTGCCGAGGAAACGGCGCTGACCCATGCGATCAAAGAATTCGACATTCGCGCAGGCAGCCGCGATGTGCGTGTCGGCAATATGTCAGGCGGCAACCAGCAAAAGCTTTTGCTGGCCAAAATCATGCTCTCTGAACCGCGCATCCTGATCGTAGATGAGCCGACCCGCGGCATCGACATTGGCACCAAACAACAAATCTATGCCTTCTTGCGCAACTTGGCTGATCAGGGTCATGCGATCATCGTGATCACCTCTGAAATGCCCGAACTTATCGGACTTGCCGACCGCGTGTTGGTCATGCGCTTGGGCGAAGTGAGCGGCACGCTGGCGCCAAATGAGATCACGGAAGACGCGATTGTGCGCCTCTCGATGGGGCTGCGCGCCGAACAAATGCCGATGACGGCCTAAGGAAACCGAAGATGACAGATGTAACCACACCTCACACCAAAAGCCTTCGGATGCCGTCGATGTCCGTCCTCGGGCCGATCATCGCCTTGGTCGTCTTGCTGTTGATCGGCGCGCTAATGAACTCTAACTTCCTGAGCGCGGCGAACATCACCAACGTCTTGGCACGGTCGGCCTTTATCGGGATCATCGCGGTGGGCATGACCTTTGTCATCACCGCTGGCGGCCTCGACCTTTCGGTTGGCTCAATGGCGGCCTTTATCGCGGGGCTAATGATCTTGGTGATGAATGCGGCGTTGCCCAGTCTAGGCATCGGCGTGCCTATTATTCTGCTGGGGATGCTCACCGCCATCGTCGCGGGGCTGCTGGCGGGGCTGTTGAATGGCTTTTTGATCACCACTCTCGGGATCGAAGCCTTTATCGTCACCCTGGGGTCGATGGGGATTTACCGGTCGCTGGTGACATGGCTTGCCGATGGGGGCACGCTGTCGCTCGACTTTGGTTTGCGGACCTTCTACCGGCCCGTCTACTTCGACGGCATTCTCGGGATCAGTTGGCCGATCATCGTCTTTGCGCTGGTTGTGATCATCGGTGAGATCATCATGTCGCGGTCTGTCTACGGGCGCCATTGTGCGGCCACCGGATCGAACGAACATGTCGCGCATTATTCAAATGTGAACGTGAAACGCACGCGGCTAATCTCTTACGCGGCCTTGGGCATTTTGGTCGGCGTTGCGACGATCATGTATGTGCCACGGCTTGGGTCTGCTTCGGCCTCTACCGGGGTGCTGTGGGAGCTTGAGGCCATCGCCGCGGTGATCATCGGCGGCACGGTTTTGAAGGGTGGCTTTGGCCGGGTCTGGGGCACCGTCATCGGCGTGCTGATCCTAAGCCTCATCGGCAATATTCTGAACCTCACCGATTTCGTGTCGCCATATCTCAACGGGGCGATCCAAGGGATTATCATCATTCTCGCTGTGATCCTACAGCGCGAAAGGAAGACGGCGCTTTAAGCCGTAGTTGAACGCTTCATGGGAGGAGCAAAAATGACATTTACCAAAACATTCATTGCCACAGCGCTGGCCACGGCTGTCGGTACGGGCGCCTTTGCCCAAGAGACCAAGGTTATCGGCGTCTCGATCCCGGCGGCGACCCACGGCTGGGCGGGGGGTATGAACTTCCACGCCAAGGAAACCGTCGAGCGGCTGGAAGAGGTCTATCCCGATCTCGACTTCGTGCTCGCCACCGCGTCGGACCCCGGCAAACAGGTGAACGACATCGAAGACATGGTTGCCACACGCAACATTGACGCGCTGGTGGTACTGCCGTTCGAATCCGATCCGCTGACCCCGCCGGTGCAAGCCGTGGCAGACAGCGGCGCATGGGTGACGGTTGTCGACCGTGGCCTGTCGGTCGAGGGTATTCAAGACCTCTATGTCGCGGGCGACAACAGCGGCTTTGGCAAGGTCTCGGGTGAGTTCATGGCCCAGCAGATGCCCGACGGCGGCGACATCGTCGTGCTGCGCGGCATCCCCACCACCATCGATAACGAGCGTGTCGAGGGCTTCAACACAGCCATCGAAGGCGCCGGGATCAACGTGCTCGATATGGAGCACGGCAACTGGAACCGCGACGACAGCTTTACCGTGATGCAGGATTTCCTGTCGAAATACCCCAACATCGACGCGGTCTGGGCCTCGGATGATGACATGGCGATTGGCGTTCTGGCCGCGATTGAGGCCGCAGGGCGCGATGACGTGAAATTTGTGCTCGGCGGTGCTGGCATGAAAGAGATGATCAAACGCACTGCCGATGGCGACGCGATGATCCCGGCCAATGTGACCTATCCGCCGTCGATGATCGCCACCGCGATTGAACTGACCGCCGTGGGCCTCACCTCCAACGCGCCGGTCTCGGGCACATTCGTGATCGGCTCGGTGCTGGTGACGCAAGAGAACGCGATGGATTTCTACTATCCTGACAGCCCGTTCTAATGAACATCGCCACCGGCAGATTGCCGGTGGCTTTTTCCCACCTGTGAAGTAATGAGTACCGCATGACCTATCTCGGCTTGGACCTAGGCACCTCGGGCGTCAAAGCGCTTTTGATCGACGAAGGCCAAAGGGCCTTGGCCGAGGGTCATGCCCCGTTGGAGGTTCAGCGCCCGCACCCGATGTGGAGCGAGCAGGACCCCCAATCATGGATCACCGCCTGCGAGGCCGCGATTGCGCAGGTCCGCGCTGCGGCCCCGGCCGAGTTCGCGGCGCTGCGCGGCATTGCCGTGTCGGGCCAGATGCACGGGGCCACGCTGCTTGACGTGAACGACCGGCCTCTGCGCCCGGCAATCCTGTGGAACGATGGCCGCGCCCACGCCGAATGCGCGGAGTTGGAAGCGCGCGCCGATTTTCGCGGGCTAGGCGGCAATATCGTCATGGCAGGTTTCACCGCGCCCAAGTTGCGGTGGGTGCAAAAGCATGAGCCTGAGGTTTTCGAACAGGTCCGCAAAGTTCTGTTGCCCAAAGATTATGTCGGCCTTTGGCTGACGGGTGAACACGTCTCGGAAATGTCCGACGCGGCGGGTACGCTCTGGCTGGATGTCGCCAAACGCGATTGGTCTGATGAATTGCTCGCCGCGACGGACCTTTCGCGCGATCACATGCCTCGCTTGGTCGAGGGCAGTGCGCGCGCGGGTGGGCTGCGGGCCGCGCTTGCCGCCGACTGGGGCGTCAGCAACGTTGCCGTTGCGGGGGGCGCGGGCGACAACGCGGCCACCGCCGTCGGGCTGGGGCTGGTGCAACCGGGGCAGGGGTTTTTGTCACTCGGCACGTCGGGCGTGCTTTTCACCGTGACCGACCGTTTCGCCAGCAACACCGAGAACGCGGTGCATAGTTTCTGCCACGCCGTGCCCGAGACATGGCATCAGATGGGCGTGATCTTATCGGCGACGGATGCTTTGGCGTGGCTGGGGCAGATCACGGGACAAAGTCCCGCAGCCTTGGCGGGCATGGTTAGGGATGCGACCGAACCCTCTCCCATCACTTTCCTGCCCTATCTTTCTGGCGAACGCACGCCGCATAACGCGCCCGACGCCACCGGTGCCTTCCACGGGCTGCGCCGGGGGCATGGGTTGCACGACATGGTGCAGGCCGTGATGGAGGGGGTCGGATTTGCCTTTGCAGACTGCTGTCGCGCACTGGAGCAATGTGGCTCCCTGCCAGAGCGTGTTTGCGTGGCGGGCGGGGGCAGCCAGTCAGAGACATGGTTGCAGATGATCGCCGACATCACCGGCCTGACCCTCGACGTGCCGGAAAGCGGTGCGCAGGGGGCGGCGCTTGGCGCGGCGCGGCTGGCCATGCTGGGTGGCAGTGACGCGGCGCAGGCCGAGGTGATACACCCCCCAAAGATCCGCAAAAGCATCGCCCCGAACCCCGCGCTTGAAGGGGCCTATGCGCAAAGCTACGCGGCCTACAGACAGGCGTGGACGGGGGGTCAGACGCGCTGACCACCAGATCATAATGATAGACAGAGCAAGGGGCGACCAATGGGCCGCCCCGTCATCGATCACATCCCCGCAATCACCTTGTCCAAGGTGGCGGGATAGTCGCGCACCCGCACCCCGGTGGCGTTGTAGATCGCATTGGTGATCGCCGCGGCCGCGCCGCAGATGCCCAACTCACCGATCCCTTTCGCCTGCAGCGGGTTCGCCCAATCGTCGCGTTCCTCCAGCAGATCGACGGTCAGCTGTGGCACGTCGGCGTTCACCGGAATGTGGTATTCGGCCAAGTTGTGGTTGGCCACATGCCCGTCGCGCGGGTCAAAGGCCAACTCCTCGGTCAGCGCGATGCCGATGCCAAAGGTCATCCCGCCCAGACATTGCGAGCGCGCCGTCTTGGCATTCAGGATCCGCCCTGCGGCGAAAGTGCCGTGCATCCGCCGCACCCGCGTCTCGCCCGAGGCGGCATGCACCGCGACTTCGGCGAAATAGGCACCGAATGTCGCCTGCCGCACCGCCTCGGAAGTGTCGCCGGGCAGCACATGGCCAAGCTTTGCGATCTCATCGCCGTTCAGGATCTCGCTCAGGCTCCGGGTCTGATTGTCGAAAGTGGCCATGCCATCTTTCAGCGTCAGGTCATTTCCGTCCACCTCCAGCCGCTCGGCCAATTGTTTGCGGATCGCCTCACAGGCCAGATAGACGGAGGTGCCGCTCGACGACGCGCCCCACGACCCGCCAGAGCCAGAGGCCGGAGGCAGGGTGGTATCGCCCAAGACCACATCCACGGCATCGCGCGGCAGACCCATCATATCGCCCGCGATTTGCCCCAAGATCGCATAGGTGCCGGTGCCGATATCGGTCATGTCCGTCTCGACCCGCAGGCGGCCATCGGGCATCAGCGTCACGCGGGCTTGGCTCTCCATCAGCACGTTGATCCGCGCCGCCGAGGCCATGCCGTATCCGATCAGCCATTCGCCCTCGCGCCGTTCCTTGATGCCGGGGCGGTCGGCCCAGCCAAAGGTCTCGGCCCCGCTGTCAAGCGCCTCACGGAAACGACGGGAAGAGAAGTCTTTGCCGCTTTCGGGGTCTTTTTCGGGGATGTTGCGGCGGCGCAGTTCGACCGGGTCCATGCCGATCTTGTCGGCCAGCTCATCCATCGCGCCCTCGAAAACGGTGACGCCCACCGCTTCGCCCGGCGCGCGGACAGAGCCTGCGCAGAGGCGGTGCACCCGTACCAGATCCATCGACATCTTGCGGTTCGCCCCGGCATAGAGGAAATGCGAGGCTTGCAAAACCGGCTCAGCAAAGGTCTCTCCGGGCAGGTTGGACACGCGCGCGTCATGGCCCAGACCGGTCAACTTCCCCTCGGCATCGGCGGCAAGCCGTACACGCTGCGTGGTCTCTGACCTGCGCATCGTCGCCTCATAGACCTGCGGCCGTTGGAGGGCGACAGAGACCGGGCGGCCAACTTCTTTTGCCGCAATCGCCGCCGCGACCGCCTCGGGGGCGATCCCGAGTTTCGAGCCAAAGCCGCCACCGACATAGGGGGACAGAATGCGCAGCCGGTCGGGGTGAATACCAAGCGCGTCCGACAGCTCATTGCGGTTGTATTTCAGCATCTGATAGCTGCCGCGCAGGGTCAGGTCATCGCCGTCCCACGACGCGATAGAGGCATGCGGCTCCATCGGGGAGCTGGAATGCGACGGGGTGGTATAGGTCACATCGACCGAAAACGCGGCCTCCTGCATCGCCCCATCCAGATCGCCCTGATCCAGCGTTTTCGCCTCTTGCGGTTCAACCGCCGCCGTTGCGGGATCGACCGGCATGACCTCGCCGTTTTCAAGTTCCACCTTCAGCGATTGCGCCGCATGGCGGGCCTGTTCAAAACCTTCGGCAACCACAACCGCGATCAACTGCCCAAGATAGGAGGCGTGATCCGGCCCCTGAATCGGGGCTTTGTTCGCGGTGCCTTGGGCGGGATTGCGCAGCAGGCGTTCGTCTTGGATCACGGCCAAGACGCCCGGCATCTTCGCCACGTCATCCCGGTTGGCCAAAACCACGCGGCCACTGTTGCCCGGGGCGCGGACCATCACGCCATGCACCATCCCCTCGACCTGCCATTCGTTGGCATAGGTCGCCGTGCCGGTGACTTTCAGCGGCCCCTCGGGGCGGTCAAGCGGCGCACCGACAAGACCCTGCGCCATTTCATCAAGCCTGCGTGCGGTGGCGGGCGCGTCCATCTTGAATTGCTCGGTCATTGCTGGGCCTCCTCAGTGAGTTCGCCTAGCACCGACACCAGCGTGCGGCGGGCGAGGGGGATTTTGAAATCATTCGCACCGTAGCCTTTGGCCTCGGCCAGCAGCAGATCGGCGGCTTTGTTGAACAGGTCTTCCGATGGCGTTTCACCGGTCAGCAGGTCCTCAACCTCAGCATTCCGCCAAGGTTTCGGTGCCAGCCCGCCAAAGGCCAGATCGGCGCGGGTGATCCGCCCGTCTTCGATATCAACGATCCCTGCGACCGAGACCAGCGCGAAGGCATAAGAGGCCCGATCCCGCACTTTGCGGTAGGTCTGTTTGCCCTCGACGGGCGCAGGCAAGACCACAGCGATGATCAACTCGCCCGCTTCAAGAACGGTCTCTTGATCGGGGCGGTCTCCCGGCAGAAGATAGAGATCATCCAGCGTCAGGCGGCGCGTGCTTCCATCCTCTTTCAGCGTCTCCACCTCGGCCCCAAGGGCGCGCATGGCCACGGCCATGTCGCTGGGATGGGTGGCGATGCAATGCTCCGACGTGCCCAGCACGGCGAGGATGCGGTTAAACCCGTCTTTCGCCGAACAGCCCGTGCCCGGCTCACGTTTGTTGCAGGGCATGGCGCGGTCGTAGAAATACAGACACCGCGTGCGTTGCAGCAGATTGCCCCCCGTCGTCGCCTTGTTGCGCAGCTGCCCGCTGGCCCCGGCCAGCAGCGCGCGGCTCAGCACTGGCCAGCCTTCGCGCACGCGGGCGTCATTGGCCAGATCGCTGTTGGTCACCAAGGCCCCGACGCGCAGCCCGCCGTCGTCGGTCTCTTCGATCTCGGCAAGGTCCAGACGGTTGATGTCGATCAGCGCCTCGGGGGTCATGACCTCTAGTTTCATCAGGTCCAAAAGGTTGGTGCCCCCGGCGATGAAAGTGCCACCGCCCGCCGCTTGGCGCGCTGCGGCTTCTGTGTCTTCGGCGCGGGTATAGTCAAAAGGTCTCATGCGTTTTCTCCCGCGGCTTTGCGGATCGCCTCGACGATATTGGGATAGGCCGAACAGCGGCAGAGGTTGCCGCTCATCCGTTCCGAGATTTCTTCGGGCGTCAGGCCGGCCTTGCCGCTCAGATCATCGGTCACATGGCTGGGCCACCCGTTTGAGATTTCCTCAAGCATCGCGGTGGCCGAGCAGATCTGACCGGGGGTGCAATAGCCGCACTGAAACCCGTCTTCGCTGACAAAGGCCTCTTGCAGCGGGCTGAGGTTGCCGGGCTGGCCGATGCCTTCGATCGTCGTGACTTCATCACCGTCATGCATACAGGCCAATGTCAGGCAGGCGTTGATCCGGCGACCGTTCACCATGACCGTGCAGGCGCCGCATTGCCCGTGATCGCAGCCCTTCTTGCTGCCGGTCAGTCCAAGGTGGTGGCGCAGGGCATCCAAAAGCGTTGTGCGGGGATCAAGATCCAGCCGCTGCTCGGTGCCATTAATGGTCAATTTCGTTTCCACGGCAAATTCCTTTGGCTAAATGGGAGCGAAGGGGCAAAACCCTCCAGCTATCGGCTGCGTCGGGACGTAGAGCGGCGAAGTTGGGCGGCAAGCGGTTGAGGGCGGCGGAAGCGGAAGCCTTGGGGCGCGCGGCCTTCTATTACATAATGATGATTACAAGCGATACTTCTGCCGATAGCCGCGTTAAACCGTCCCGCCTCTGGCCGCTTGGGCCAAAGCCGATTAGAAGCGGAGGCGAAACCCGGGGGGAGCGAACCGTTGCAAAAGACCACATTGCCCGAAAGACCCGATTGGCGCGCCCATGCCGAAGAGGTCGGCTTTACCTTCGCCGATATGCATGGTGAGCCCTATTGGGACGAAACCTCGGCCTATGCGCTGTCGCTTGAGCAGATCGAGAACGACATCGAAGACCCCTCGACCGAGTTGCACGCCATGTGCCGGGAGGCCGTGGCAGAGATCATTGCCAGCGAAGAATTGATGGCGCAGCTTGCCATTCCAGAAGCGCATCGCGACCTCGTGGCCGAAAGCTGGCGGCGGGGCGACCCTGAGATCTACGGGCGTTTCGATCTGGCCTATGACGGCGCGCGCCCGGCCAAGCTGCTGGAGTATAACGCCGACACGCCCACCTCGCTCTACGAAAGCGCGGCCTTTCAATGGCAGTGGCTTGAGGATCAGTTGAAGGCGGGCGTTTTGCCCGAAGGCACGGATCAGTTCAACGGCATCCATGAGGCATTGGTCGCCCGATTTGCCGAGGTTTTTGAGCCCGACAGCGACCTGCATTTCACCGCCGTGGCGGACAACCCCGAAGATTACGGCACCGTCGAAGCCATGGGCTGGGCCGCGCGCGAAGCGGGTCTTGGTGCGCATTACTGCGACCTCGACAAGATCGCGCTCAGCGAGGACGGTCAGTTCCTCGACGATCAGGATCGCCGCATTGCGGTGCTGTTCAAGCTCTACCCTTGGGAAGACCTGCTGCGCGATGACTACGCGGCGCATATCGACGGGTCGGGCTGCCTGTTTCTGGAGCCTGCGTGGAAAGCGCTTCTGTCCAACAAAGGGCTGCTGCCCGTGCTTTGGCAGATGTTCGAAGGCCACCCCAATCTGCTGCCCGCGTTTTTTGAGGCGGATGTGGCAGACGCGCTCGCCGGGGGCGGCCCCGCCGCCCCCGCCTGCGCCGAGGCCTTTGACCGTGCCGCCGCGGATCTGGCAGCAGCGCATGTGCGCAAGCCAATCCTCTCGCGCGAAGGGGCGTCGGTCTCGATCCACCAATCTGGCAAGGTCATCGAACAGTCGAAAAACTTAGACTACGCCGAACATCCGCGCATCGTTCAAGCCTATGCCCCCCTGCCCGAATTTGACGGATTTCGCCCCGTTATCGGGTCTTGGATCGTGGGCGAAAGTTGCGCGGGCATCGGTATCCGCGAGGACCGCTCGCGCATCACGCAGGATTTGTCCCGCTTCAAACCGCACTATATTCTCGCATAACGCTATGCCCCGCCGCCCCTTGGCAGAAAGACGACCATCATGACCAAACGCTCGAAACGGGTTTCCATCGCCATCGTCGGTGCCGCCGCCTTTACCCTCGCCGGATGTGAGGAGGAAAAGGTCGATGCCGCTGCCTTTCCCGACCTGCAAAGCTGTCTGGCGGATGCCTCAAGCGGCGGAATGTACACCCAGCAACAATGCGAAACCGCCTTTGACGCGGCCCAGACCCTCCATGTGGAATCCGCACCGCGCTATGACAGCCTAGAGGTCTGCGAAGAGCAGCATGGCGCAGACGCCTGCGGCTCGGAACAGACGGCAACCCAAAGTGGATCGGGCGGGATTTTCATGCCCCTGCTGGCGGGCTACCTGATCGGCAATATGATGAGCAATCGCGCAGGTATGGCGGCGGCACAGCCGCTGTATAAAACGAAGGATGGGCGCTTTACCAATGCGGCACGCTCCAGCACCTATTCAACCAATCGCGGCGCGGCCAAGCTTGGCACGTCGCAATTCACCCGGCCCAGCACCACCATCGGCAAAACCCCGATGACCCGCGCCACTGCCGCATCGCGTGGCGGTTTTGGCCGTTCGGGTGGATCGCGCGGTTTTGGTGGCTGACGGGCACTAGGGCAGTCCCACGCCTACCTGCGGCGCATCACCGCCGCCGCAAGGATCGCAACCGCCAGCGCCAGCACCGCCACGGCCCAAAAGGGATCGTGGCCATGGGGATGCACATGCACGCCCTCATGCGCCGCCAATGGGCCTGCGAAAGTGGTGAGGGCGAATGTCAGTCTCTTCATCTCAATATCCTTAATCTATTGCGTTGGCCCTTGTGGCCTCAACCCAGCCCCAAAATCTCACGCGCCTGCTGCGGCGTGGCGACAGGGCGACCCGCCTCGGCGCAGATCTCTGCCGCGCGGGTGACGAGGGCGGCATTGGAGGGCGCAAGGGTCTGTTTGTCCATCCGAATATTATCCTCCAGCCCGGTGCGCAGATGCCCCCCTGCTGCAGCACACCATGCGTTAAGTTCGGCCTGATGCCGCCCGATCCCGGCCGCGCACCACGGGATGTCGCCGAAAAGCCGTTTGACCGTTTGGATATAGAAATCAAAGACGTCTCGATCCGCAGGCATGGCGTTTTTCACCCCCATGACGAACTGAATATAGGGCCGCGCCGGGATCTTGCCCGCGTCGGCCATGGCCTTGGCCTGTAGGATGTGGCTCAGGTCGAAGACCTCGATCTCGGGCAGCACGCTGTAGGTCATCATCTCTTCCGCCAGCCAGTCGACAAGCTCAGGCGGGTTTTCATAAACGCGGTTGGGAAAGTTGTTCGACCCTACGGAAAGCGAGGCCATATCGGGCCGCAGCGGCAGCATCCCGCCCCGGTTTCGCCCCGCGCCCGAGCGCCCTCCGGTTGAGAATTGCACGATCATGCCGGGGCAATGCTGCCGCAGCCCCTCTTGCAGCCGCGCGAAACGGTCGGGGTCTGCCGTGGGGGTGCCATCGGCGGTGCGGACATGGGCATGGCAGATCGTCGCCCCGGCCTCAAACGCGGCTTGGGTGCTTTCGATCTGTTCGGTGATGTCGATCGGCACCGCCGGGTTGTCGGCCTTGGTGGGAAGCGATCCGGTGATGGCCACGCAGATGATGGCTGGATTATCGGTCATGGGTGTCCTCGGCTGTCTGAAAATCAGTTAATCGGCGCTGTCGCGGGCAAGGGCGATGACACGGCGCAGCGCCTCCTCCGCGGCCCTCGCATCCTCCCCCGCGGGCCAGTCGTAAAACCCCTTGCCGCTGCGTTTGCCCAGATGCCCCTGCCCCACCAGGTTGGCGAGGGTCGGCGACGGTTCGTGCCGGTCACACAGATCGGGATAGAGGTATTCGGCAATGCTTAGATGTGTGCCCAGCCCGTTCAAATCGCGCTGCCGGAACGGGCCGGAAAGCGCCATGCGGACACCGACGGACCATTGCACGATCTCATCGATCTCCGCCGGGCTGGCGACACCTTGATCCACCAGATGCAGGCATTCGCGCATGATGGCATGTTGGATGCGATTGGCCACGAAACCGGGCGGCGCGTGGTCCAGACGCACGGGCCGCCGCTCCAACCCGCGCAGCAGGGTCATGACCTCTTCACATAGCCCTTCGGGCGCATCCTTGGCCGCGACCACTTCGACGGCTGGGATCACATCGCCGGGGTTGAAGAAATGCGTGATGACGGCGCGCTCTGGCCGGGCCATGTCCGCCGACATTTCTTCGAGTGTCAGGCCAGAGGTGTTCGACAAGATCGGCGCCCCCTCTGGCACCACCCCCTCCAAGGCGGCCAGTACCTGCCGTTTGAGCGCAAGGTTCTCCGGCACGCATTCCAGCGCGACATCCGCCTGCTCTGCGTCCTCCAACGCAGCAGTGGCGCTTGATCCCGGCACCGTCGCCAGAAACCCATCGCGCGCGGCCTCGGTCGGGTCGACCGCCTGTACCGTCCAGCCATGCTGGCCAAAGAGCCTGCCGATGGATTGCCCCATCGTGCCAGCCCCCACGATGATGATGCGTTTGGCCATGCTATCCCCCTCCCGGATATCAGTCGTTTACTTATCACTAGATGATGGTGATAAGTAAACAGCGAATAGAGAAAAGGAGGCCCTCGTGGCCCAAAACCCTTCCCCGCGCCATGCGGTTGTCACTGGCGGTGCGCACAACATCGGCCTTGGTATTGCCCGCAGGTTAAGTGAGGACGGCTGGCGGGTCTTCGTGCTCGATATCGCGGAACCGGAGGATCCTGCCCTGCGCGCGGATGCACAGCAGGTCGATCTGTCAGACCCTGAGCCAACCACCGCCGCCTTGCGCAACATCCTCAAAGAGGGGCCGGTCACCTGTCTGGTCAATAACGTCGGCATCGTGAAACCCGCGCCCTTCGACGCGGTAGAGATTGATGACTTCGACCGCATCATGCACCTGAACCTCCGCCCCAGCATCTTGGCGGCGAAACTGCTGGTGCCGGGCATGCGCGCGGCAGGGGGAGGGCGGATCGTGATGAACACCAGCCGCGTGACAAAGGGCAAGATCGACCGGACGCTTTATTCCGCCAGCAAGGGCGCGATCCAGTCGATGGCGCGGACATGGGCGCTGGAACTGGCGCGCGACGGGATCACCGTGAACTGCGTCGCCCCCGGCCCCATCGCCACGACCGCCTTTTGGGAGAACAACCCCGAAGATGCGCCAGAAACCCGCGCCATCGTCGATGCGGTGCCGATGGGCCGCATGGGCACGCCCGAGGATGTCGCGCAGGCGGTGGCCTTTTTCGCCGATGCCCGCAGCGGTTTCATCACCGGGCAAACGGTCTTTGTCTGTGGTGGCACGGCGGTCGGGTAATCAGCCCTCGGCCTCCGATGCGTCAAGCAGCCTGCGCAGGACCGGATTGCTTGGGTCGCGCAGATAGGCCAGCCCGATCCGGCTTTGAACCTTTGCATCGCGGATTGGCAGAAAGGCCACGCCCGCATCCTTCATCCGCGCGGCAGAGGCGGGGACAAAGGCCACGCCCAGACCCGCCGAGACGAAATTCACGATCGCAGTAAACTGCGGCGCGCGGTGCGCGACGCGGGGCGCGAAACCAGCATCAGCACAGAGTTGATAGGCGCAGGCCGCGAAACCCATATCAGGGCCGAGATGGCTGAAAATGAAACTCTCCTCGCGCAGCGTTGCCATGGAAACCGAAGGCACCCCGGCAAGCCGGTGGTCGGGCGGCACGGCCAGCAAAATATCCTCGGTATGGACGGTGCGCGTGACCAAAGTCTCGGGCACGCCCGAGAGCGGCAGGCGCACGAACCCCGCATCGAGCCTGCCCGCCACGATCTCGGCGATTTGTAAGTCCATGTCCAACTCGCGCAGGATCAGGTCCACATCCGCAGCGCCCGCGCGCAACTCTCGCAAAAGCCGCCCCAGAATGCCCGCGTAAGAGGCCGAGCCGACATAGGCCAGTTCAATCCGCCCGCGCTGGCCGATCCGAGCGGCCTCGGCCACCGCCTCGACCCGCTGCGCTTGCTGCAACAGCGCGCGGGCTTCGGGCAACAGCGCCTTGCCGAAGTCGGTCAGCATCACCCGGCGGCGATTGCGGTCAAACAGCAGCGCGCCGCCAAAGACGGTCTCAAGGTGTTTCAACTGTTGCGTCAGTGCGGGCTGCGCCACGCCAAGATTGGCCGCCGCTTGGCCAAAATGCAGCGTTTCGGCGATGGCGACAAAGACCTCATATTGGCGCAGCGTTGCGCTGAGTTGCTTTTCCATGCGGTCCTCTGAATTGGCATCAGAGGATTTTCACACGCGGCCCGGTGATAAGCAAGTTAGATCACCGGGCGGCGGCACCTAGCCTTCGGCGGCGCGGGCGCGTTTGCGACGGTCGTGCAGGGTCTCGGCATCGGCCAGATCATCGCTTTCGACCTTGGTGGTTTCCTGCCCACTTGGCCGCTGCGCACGCTTGCGCCGGAGCGGCTCACTGTCATCACTCTCCCGCGGGAGGATCAAACGCTCCACCCGTGTCCGGCGCAGACCGAGTGTTGAGGTCAGATCAAAGACCCGCGCCGCGATCCGGTCGGCAGCCTGCGGCTGCACCAACACCTCAAGGCGCGTTACCGGGCGGGATTTCTTGCCCTGCCCGTTCAGCATCAGCAAATCGATCACGCCGTCCATCGCCCGCAGACGGTCCACCGCCGCGCCGAGTTCTTCGCCCGTCATGTCGTCGATATCGCAGGCGAATTGCACCAGACTGTCTTGGGCGATACCGCCCGAGGCGGTGTCAAAAACGCTGACCCGCAGGATATTCGGCAGGCCCTTCATCACCCGCACACCCGCGCCCGACCCGGTACAGCGCAGCCGCCCCGCTGGGCGGCTGGCGGTAGGGCTGCCGCCAGTGACATGCGCAAGGATCGCCGCACCCGTGGGGGTAACCCTTTCGCCCGGAACGCCATCGTCATGCCAGTCGTAGCCCTGCAAGATCAGCGCGGTCGCCGGTGCGGGAACGGGCAGTTTGCCATGCGCCGTTTCAACCAGCCCGCCGCCCAGAGGCAGTGGGGCGAGCGAGACGGTCGCCCCCGACAGCGCGGCGCAGATGCTGCCCGCAGCGGTCACGTCCATCAGCGCGTCCCAATCCGCGATCTCGTGAAAATGCACCCGGTCGATGGGGATGTCGTGCACCTGCGCTTCGGCCTCGGCAATCCGGTGAAGGATCGCGCAGGCGGCCTGAGCCGTGCCCTCGGACAGCGGTGCGTTTTCCAAAAGTTCGCGCATCGCGCGGTAGGTCGTCTCGGCCCCGTGGCGCCTGCCTGCGTCGGGTGCGGCCAGCACCAATTCGAACCGCCGCGCGGTGATGCCCGAAGCCACATGTTCGCTTAGTTCCGCATGGCCCACCTCGGCCGGGAGCACGGCGGCGACATCGGCCAGTGCGCGTTCGGCCAGTTCGGGGAAAGCATGCAGCATCGCCGCGATGAACATATCACCCGCCGCCCCGCCTACGGGGTCGAGGTGCAGATGAAGCCCTTGCCCCTGCATCAATGCGCATCCGGCCAAGGGTTGTGCAACAGGCCGCCATCAAACTGCATCTCTTGCAGGTCGCCGACCACCTCCAGCCCCGGGCGGTCGCGCAGCTCTGGCAGCATCGCCTCGGAGGCATAGAGATACTCAAGCTTCAGCGTATTGGGGATGCGCAGCAGCCGGACCTTGGTGATATCCTCGGCCCCGCAGGTCTTGACCGCTGTCTGGATCGCCGTGCGGTCGCAGGGCATGACCATGGGGATCTTCGACTGCTTCAACACCTGCGACGTGATGGCATTGGCATAAACCGCCTCTCGGTCAAAGTCCTGCTCCAACCGCTGCGTGATCACATCTGCTCGCGCCGCGCCATTGCCGTTGCCGTTGCTAAGCGGCGAGAGGCCAAGCGCGACCAGCCGTGAAATGTGCAGATGGACCTGCATCTTTTCGCTGGAAAAACGATGCGTGATATTCGGGTCCATCCCAGTGCCGGAAAATTCTTTGCCGATCTCATCGACCACCAGCACATCCAGATCGCCCGAAGCTGATGGTGCGTCCAGCGGCCCCAGCGGCAGGCGCGGCATGTTGCGCATCGCCTCTTGCAGATAGGGCGCTTCGGCCTCCAACATCCCGTCGCCGTCGAGTGCCACGACCTGCGAGAGCCCGTCATAGGCATTCTCAATCGTGCCGATGCCGAAGAGCACCTTGCAGCGCTCCAACTTCATCCGGGCCATTTTGGCGACGAAGATGCCGACGTTGTCGATGCCCCGCGAATGGCAAGTCTCGGCCCCCGATTGTTTACCCAGACCGATCGAGAGCATCTTGGCCAGCCCGCTTTCGTTCGGCGCGCGGAAGGAGGTATGCGGCTTGATCCGGTTGAACAGGATGATCCCATCGGCGGCATTGGCGTGGCGGTCCATCCGCACCGACATGCCGTTGTCGAGCACGCCGATCTCGTCAGTCTCCATCGACGAGCGGATCTCGCAACCGAGGCTCTCTTCGGTCACGCCCAGTTTCGCCAGCAGCGCGGTTTGCCCCTCTGCCGTGGCGCCGCCGTGGCTGCCCATGGCGGGCACGACAAAGGGCTGCGCCCCGCGCGCGCGGACCTCGGCCACGATGGCGGCCAGCAGTTCCGGCAGGTTTGCCAGACCCCGGCTGCCTGCGGTGATGGCGATGGACATGCCGGGTTTGATCTTGCCCGCGCAACCGGCCTGCATCGCCTCCGCCACGGCAGCGCGCGGATCATCGACTTGCGTCGCGGCAAAGGTCTGACGGCAAAGCGCCATGCGCGGCAGCGGCGTATTCTCCACCAGTTTTACATAGTTCGGTTTCATCTGCGCTCTCCCGTCTGACATCTTTACCCCGTGACCCCGATCGGCCAAGGCGCGAATTCCTCTTCGCCCACCCCGAGCGCTTCGGATTTGCTCTGCTCCCCCGAGGCTATGGCGAGGATGCGTTCAAAGATCGCTTGGCCCAGTTCCTCAAGGCTCAATTCGCCGTCGATCACGGTCCCGCAGTTGATGTCCATATCGTCCTGCATCTTGGTGAACATCGGTGTGTTGGAGGCCAGTTTGATCGTTGGCGAGGGATAGGAGCCAAAGCAAGACCCGCGCCCGGTGGTAAAGCAAATCAGGTTCGCACCCCCCGCGATCTGCCCGGTGGCAGAGACGGGATCGAAGCCGGGCGTGTCCATAAAAACCAGCCCCTTTTGCGTCACCGCTTCGGCATAGCGGTAAACCTCCATCAACCCGGTGCTGCCGCTTTTCTTGGCCCCGCCGAGCGATTTTTCCAACACATTCGCCAGACCGCCCGCCTGATTGCCGGGGCTGACCACGCCGTTGATCTGAGTATCGCGGCCCTTGGTATGCTCCAGCCACCAGTCCATGCGTTCGACCAGTTTGCGGCCCACCTCTTCGCTGCGGGCGCGGCGGGTCAGCAGGTGTTCGACGCCGAAAATCTCGGGCGTCTCCGACAGGATCGCCGTGCCGCCGTTGCGCACGAGGATATCCGCCGCAGCCCCAAGCCCGGGGTTGGCCGACAGACCCGAAAGCCCGTCCGACCCGCCGCATTGCATTCCGATGGTGATATGCTCTGCCGAACAGGGTTCGCGCCGCACGGCATTGGCCTGATCCAACATCTCGCGCACGGCGTCCTTGCCATCGGCAATCGCGCGGGCCGTGCCGCCGACGTGCTGCATGGTGATGGTGCGCAGCATCTTGCCCTCGGCCAACCCTTCCTCCTCAAAGAACTGCGCCAAATTGTTGCGCTCGCACCCCAGCGACAGGACCACGGCCCCGGCCAGATTGGGGTGGCGGATATAGCCCGAGAGCGTGCGCCGCAGCAGGTCCATCGGCTCGCCTGTCAGCTCCATCCCGCAGCCGGATTCGTGGATGAAGGGGATCACCCCGTCGACGTTCTCCCATGCCTCCATCCGCTCTTCGTCGAAGTAGTTGGCGATCTTGCGCGCCACGGTGGCGGAGCAATTCACGGTTACAAAAAGCCCGATGTAGTTGCGCGTGCCCACGCGGCCATTCGCGCGGCGGATGCCCATGAACTGCGCGCGGTCTGAAGGCGGCAGCAGGTCGGTCGGGGTATAGTCGCGGGCAAAGGCATAGTCTTTGTCGACCGCGTCGAACTTGATGTTGTGGCTGTGCAGCCAATCGCCTGCGGCGATCTCCTCTGCCGCGTAGCCGATGACGGTGTCGAATTTCAGGATCGGCGCGCCCTGCTGGATCGGGCGGATCGCGATCTTGTGTCCTTGGGGCGTATCGTGGTTGGCACGCAGCCCGTCTTGCGGCAATACCGCGCCTTGGGGCACCGCCGAGGTCGCCACGACCACGTTATCCGTCGGTGACAGCAGCATCACCTTTACGCGTCTGTCCTCTTGCATGGTCTGGCTGTCCATCGGATGCTCCCCCCAGGGTGTCGAAAAAAACCGCTTCGGTAAGATGTCATTAACTGATATATTAGATTTAATAGCTATGGAAGAGCCCTCATGACCTCATCGAACAAACCTTCAGCACAGAGTGCGCAGACCCTCGCCAAAAGCATTTTGGGCGGCGGGGCCGATCTGGGTCTGTTCGAGGGCGGGCCGACGGGGCGCGGGGTTTACGCCACTCTGCGCGATCAGATTGTCCGGCTCGACCTGCCGCCCGGCACCCCGCTGTTGCGCGCCGAACTGGCTGAGACCCATGGGGTGAGCCTGACGCCGCTGCGCGATGCGCTGCAGCAGCTTGCCAAAGAGGGGCTGGTCAAGATCTACCCGCAATCGCGCACTTTGGTGACGCCAATCGACATGTCGGCGATCCGCGAAGCGCAGTTCATGCGCATCGCGCTTGAGACCGAAGTCGTGCGCCGTTTGGCCGCCGAGATCGCGCCCGAAGCCCTGACCCGTCTGCGCAGCATCGTCGCCCTGCAAAGCAGCATCTCGGACCAACCCGGCGACGTGCCGACTTTTCAGGAGTTGGACGAAGTATTCCACCAGACCCTCTTTGTGGCAGCAGGCCACGTGCAAAGCCAGCGCATCATGCGCAGCCACGCGGGCCATCTGGAACGACTGCGCCGCCTGCATCTGGATGACATTGATGAGGCGGGGCGCATCCTGAACAACAAGGACGTGATCGGGGGCCACAGCCGGATCCTTGATGGGATTGAAGCGGGCGATGCCCCTGCCGCGATGGAGGCGCTGCGCCAACACCTGCAACGCACCGTTGACCGCATGACCGAGAAACGGGCGGCTTTCCCGGAGTATTTCACCCCGGAAAAGCCCTGATTCAGCGGTTGTTGGCCTTGCGCCATTCCGCGAACCTATCGAGGTTTTCCTGCTTGGTGCCCGGATAAAGCCCGATGATCCCCGCGCCGCCTTTGACCTCCTCGACGACGAAATCCTCATAGGCCGTCATCTCTACCGCCTCATCCGCGACCTCTTCGGCGATATCTGCGGGGATGATGATTACGCAGTCGTCGTCGCCCACCACGATATCGCCGGGAAAGACCGGTGCATCGCCGCAGCCGACGGGGCAGTTGATCTCTATCGCCTCATGGAGGGTCAGGTTCGTGGGGCTTGAGGGCCGCGCGTGGTAGGCGGGCATCTCGAGCGCGCCAATGGTCGCGGCATCACGCAGCCCGCCATCTGTCACCACCCCCGCCGCGCCGCGCATCATCAGACGGGTGATGAGGATATCCCCAGCACTCGCGGCACGCGCATCCTTACGGCTGTCCATCACCAGCACATGGCCCTCGGGGCAGGTCTCAATCGCGACGCGCTGCGGGTGTTCGGGATTGCGAAACTCGACCAGTTGATTGCGGTCTTCGCGGGCGGGCATATAGCGCAGCGTGAACGCCGGGCCGACCATATTCTGCCCCTTTGCCGCGACCGGGCCGACCCCCTGCACCACCTGATTGCGCAACCCGCGTTTATACAGCGCCGTGGCCAGCGTCGCGACTGAGACCGCCTTGAGTTTCTCGCGTAGTTCGGGGGTCATGCTCTCTCTCCCTTTAGTCCGTTGTCTGTTATGAATTGGTCCAGCACCGCCTGCTGCCGTTCTGTCAGGGGCCAAGCGGAGGGCGGGCGCGTGGCCCCGCAATCCTGTCCGATGGCCATAAGGGCGGCTTTGACACCGGTGACATTGGTGCCGTTATGCTCTTCCGCGCGGATGTCCTCAAAGGCGCGCATCCCTGCGATAAGGCGGTTCGCCTCGGCGTAGTTGCCTGCATCCAGTGCCGCGTGAATGGCGACCGACCGCTCGGGCCAGACGTTGATAAGGCCCGAGGTGAACCCCCGCGCCCCCACCGCATAGAGCGGCGGCGCCCAGACCTCGGCCAGCCCGCCGACCCAGACGATATCATCCGGCGCCGCCTCAATCGCGCGGGCAAGGTTCAAAGGGTTCGGCGTGGCCCATTTGACCCCCTTCACCCCCTCGACTTCGCACAGTCGCGCGATGCCCTCAGGCCCCATCGCATCATTGCGTAGATACAGCATCACCGGCAGCCCGCCCGACGCATCCCGCACCGCGCGCACATAATCGACCGTGCCACGGGGGGAGACGAAGGGATCAGGCGGTTGGTGGATCATCAGCGCATCCGCGCCCGCCTTGGCACTCGCCTTGGC
The DNA here is from genome assembly GCF_032922545.1 of Sulfitobacter sp. LC.270.F.C4. Lineage (NCBI taxonomy): Bacteria > Pseudomonadati > Pseudomonadota > Alphaproteobacteria > Rhodobacterales > Roseobacteraceae > Sulfitobacter > Sulfitobacter sp. LC.270.F.C4. Next base: position 93,954 of record NZ_CP136690.1, read on the forward strand.
CAGTGCGCAGGCATCCCGAATGCCGCGCCCGACGCCTGCCAGTAGCGGCGCGCGCCCGTCGACCAACTGCGCCACCTCCCGCACCATGGTGCAGGCCTCATCATTGGTCAGCGCGTAATATTCGCCGGTGTTGCCGTTCACGACCGGGATATGCACCCCGGCGGCGAGGGCGCGGTCGATGATCGGGGCCAGCTTGCGCGGCGCAATCTCTCCAGCATCGTCATAGGGCGTCACGAGGATGCCCGAGATGCCGGTGAGCGCTTTTGATAGATCATGTGTCATAGACGTACCCCTCAGAAAATATCCGGCTCACCCGCCGTTTGGCCAAAGGCCGCGGTGAGATAGTCGAAGTCGCAGCCCTGATCGGCCTGCCCCACATGGCGCTGGAACATATAGCCCCAGCCCCGCTCGAACCGCGGCTCCGGCGCTTGCCACGCGGCGCGACGGGCGGCGAGTTCATCCTCGTCCACCAGCATGTCGAGGGTGCGCGCCTCTAGATCCATCCGCACGATGTCGCCCGTTTTTAGGAGCGCCAGTGGCCCGCCCACGAAAGACTCCGGCGCGACATGCAGGATGCAAGCGCCGTAAGACGTGCCCGACATCCGCGCGTCTGAGATCCGCAGCATGTCGCGGTGGCCCTGTTTCAGCAGCGCCTTCGGCATCGGCAACATGCCCCATTCGGGCATCCCCGGCCCGCCCTGCGGCCCCGCGTTGCGCAGCACCAGCACATGGTCCGGCGTCACGTCGAGGTTCTCGTCATCGATCGCGGCCTTCATCTCGGGGTAGCTGTCAAAGACCAGCGCCGGGCCTTCGTGGCGGTGGAACTTCGGGTCGCAAGCCGCCGGTTTGATCACCGCGCCATTGGGGCAAAGGTTGCCCTTAAGCACGGCGAGCGAGCCTTCCTTATAGACCGGGTTCGACAGGGGCCGGATCACGTCGTCATTATAGACAGGCGCGCCCGCGATCCCTTCCTCCAAGGGTTTGCCGGTGCAGGTGATCGCCGACCGGTCAAGCTTATCGCCCAACTGGTCCATCAGCGCCCGCAACCCGCCTGCGAAATAGAAATCCTCCATCAGGTATTCGCTGCTGCCCAAGGGTCGGATATTGGCAATAAGCGGTGTGGTGCGGCCCAGAGCGTCCAGATCGTTCAACTCCAGCGCCACACCCGCGCGACGCGCCATTGCCAAGAGATGCACCACCGCATTGGTCGAACAGCCTGTCGCCATCGCCACCGTCGCCGCGTTCTGCACGGCGGCGGGGGTGATGATCTTGTCCGGCGTCAGGTCCTCCCAAACCATATCGACGATGCGCCGCCCGCAAGAGGCGCTCATCCGTTTGTGGCCCGCGTCAGCGGCAGGGATCGAGGTGGCCCCCGGCAGCGTCAGCCCCATCGCTTCGGCAATCGCCGTCATGGTGGAGGCCGTGCCCATGGTCATGCAATGCCCATAAGACCGCGCAATGCCGCCCTCGACACCGACCCACTCCTCGGCCGAGATCGTGCCCGCGCGGCGCTCATCCCAGAACTTCCACGCATCCGAGCCAGAGCCAAGCGCCCTGCCTGCGTAATTGCCGCGCAGCATCGGGCCTGCGGGCAGGAAGATAAACGGCACGCCTGCGCTGATCGCGCCCATGGTCAGACCGGGGGTGGACTTATCACAGCCGCCCATCAGCACCACACCGTCAAGCGGATGCGAGCGGATCGTCTCTTCGGTCTCCATCGCGATCATATTGCGATAGAGCATCGAGGTCGGCTTGGTGAAACTTTCGTCAATCGAGATCGTGGGGATCTCCAACCCCAGCCCGCCGGCCTGCGCGATTCCCTTTTTCACGTCCTCCGCGCGGTCGCGGAAATGGAGGTGGCAGGGGTTCATCTCGGACCAAGTGTTCAAGATACCGATCACCGGGCGGCCTTCCCAATCCTCGGGGCCCAGACCCATCTGCATCATGCGCGACCGATGCCCAAAACTGCGCAGATCGTCGGGGGCAAACCAGCGCGCGCTGCGCAGCTGATCGGCGGTTTTCTTGGTCTCGGTCATGGAATCCTCGCCAGCTAAAACATCATCGCAAAACGGGTGGAAAACACATCTTGCTCGAACTGATATATTACCGTATCACCCCAATTGTCGATACCATTTGAGGGGCGCGTCGCGAAAATGTCGGGAAAAACACTCAAGCAATCGCTTCGCCAAGGCAGCCGCCTGTCGGGTTTCTGGCTCTCGCTCTGCTCACCTACGGTGACGGAAATCGCCGCGGGCAGCGGGATCGATTGGTTGTTGCTAGACATGGAACATGCGCCGAATGACCTAAGCCAGATCACCGATCATCTGCGCGCCGCAGGCAGCGCCAATCCCAATGCGCAGATGGTGGTGCGGATGCCCTCTTCCGACCAGACGATGACCAAGCGGCTGCTGGATATCGGCGTGCAAAATCTGATGTTCCCGATGATCCAAAACGCCGAAGACGCCCGCCGCGCCGTGTCATGGACCCGCTACCCCCCCGAAGGGCTGCGCGGCATCTCGGCTACGATTCGCGCCAATAACTACGCGCGGCAGACGGATTACCTGACCACATATACAGACGCGCAATGCGTCATCGTGCAGGTCGAGACCCCCGAAGCGGTCGACCAAATTCCCGCCATCGCCGCCGTGGCCGGCGTGGACGCGATCTTTATCGGGCCGGGCGATTTGTCGTCGGCGATGGGCCATACCGGCAACCCCATGCACCCCGATGTCCAAGACAAGATCCGCGAAGCGGTCGACGCCATTCACGCCGCCGGGCTGCCTGCGGGCATCCTTGGCTACGGCGCCGATCTGGCGCGCCGCTACTTTGACAACGGTATCGAATTCGTCGCCATCGCGGGCGACGCCTGGCTGCTCACGCGGCAGATGGACGCGCTGGTGCAAACCATGGCGCAGCCCTCCCCCACTTTGACACAGCAAACCGACAAGGATTGATCATGAGCGCTGACAGCAAGACATTTCACCCCCACGGCAAGCACTTGATCGCAGGCGAATGGATCGGCGGCGGAGAAACCTTCGCCAATTCCCCCGCCACCGGCGAAAGCGACCAATTCCAAAGCGGCACCCCGGCCCATGTGGACCGCGCTTGCGAAGCCGCCGAGGACGCCTTTTGGTCCTACGCCTATTCAAGCCGCGAGAGCCGCGCCGATTTCCTTGACGCCATCGCAGACGAGATGGAGGCCCGCGCGGATATCATCACAGAAGTTGGCGCGCGCGAATCTGGCCTGCCGACTGCCCGCCTTCAGGGCGAGCGCGGACGGACCATGGGGCAGCTTCGCCTCTTTGCCGATCACATCCGCAAAGGCGCCCATCTGGACCGTCGTGTCGACGGTGCCCTGCCCGAGCGCCAACCCATGCCCCGCCCCGACATCCGCATGATCCAGCGCCCCATCGGCCCGGTTGCGGTATTCGGCGCGTCGAATTTTCCGCTGGCATTCTCCACCGCAGGCGGTGACACCGCCGCGGCGCTGGCGGCGGGCTGCCCGGTCGTCGTGAAAGGCCATTCCGCCCATCCCGGCACGGGGGAGATTGTGGCCGAAGCGATCCATGCCGCGATCAAGAAATGCGACATTCATCCCGGTGTCTTCTCCCTCATCCATGCCAACAGCTGTGAGGTGGGCCAGACGCTGGTGCAGCATCCGCTGATCAAAGCCGTTGGCTTCACCGGCTCCCTCGGTGGAGGCCGCGCGCTGTTTGACCTCTGCGCGCAACGGCCCGAGCCGATCCCGTTCTTCGGCGAGTTGGGCTCGGTCAATCCGATGTTCGTTCTGGCCGAGGCCACTCGAAACCGCGGCGCGGAAATCGGCGCTGGCTGGGCCGGGTCGCTGACCATGGGCGCGGGGCAGTTCTGCACCAACCCCGGCATCGCGGTCGTGGCCAAGGGGGCCGAGGGCGATGCCTTTGTCGCAGCCGCGAAAGAGGCGCTTGAGCAGGTCGGCCCGCAGGTCATGCTGACCGACGGCATCGCCAAAGCCTACCGCGAGGGCAAGGAACGTTTCACCGGGCGCAACGCCGTGCGCGCGCTGCTGAGCAATGACAGCGAAGGCCGCAGCGCCCAGCCGAACCTCTTTGAAACCGACGCCGAGACCTACCTGCAAGATCACGCCCTTGGGGAAGAGGTCTTCGGCCCCTTGGGTCTGGTGCTGCGGGTCTCGTCGGGCGATGAGATGCAAGAGCTTGCCAAAGGGTTCGAAGGCCAGTTAACCGCGACACTCCAGATGGACGAGGGCGACACCGAAGCCGCCAAGGCGCTGATGCCGATCCTTGAACGGAAAGCGGGCCGGGTGCTAGTGAACGGCTTCCCCACCGGGGTCGAGGTTTGCGATGCCATGGTGCACGGCGGCCCCTACCCGGCCTCCACCAACTTCGGCGCGACCTCCGTCGGCACCATGGCGATCCGCCGCTTCCTGCGACCTGTCTCCTACCAGAACCTGCCCGAGGCCTTGCTGCCCGAAGATCTGCGCGGGGCATCGACATGAGCGGCGATCTGATCGGCCCCGTCGCCGTGCTCGACGCGATGCCGGAGGATATGCAGAATAAAGTGCGCGGCTATGCCGAAGGGCTCGACCTGCGCTTTGCGGCGTCCTATTCCGAAGAGGATTTCGCCAAGGCAGTGAAAGGTGCCGCCTATATCGTTCCGCGCGGGCGCGGCCTTCCGGCGCCGGTGCTGCGGGGGGCCGATAGCGTGCGCCTCGTGCATCAATGGGGCACCGGCTATGACAAGATCCCGGTGGATCTGGCGAAAGAAATGGGCGTGACCGTGGCGCGCAGCCCCGGCGTTAACGCCCCCACCATTGCGGATCTCACCATCGGCATGATGATCGCCGCCCTGCGCCGCATTCCGCTGCACTATAACAACACCCGCGCGGGCAAGTGGATCGTGCCAGAGATCGTCCCCGGCACGCGGGACCTCAGCAGTCAAAAGGTCGGGCTGATCGGTTTTGGTGCCATCGGGCAACTCGTGGCGAAACGGCTGACGGGCTTTGACTGCGAGGTGCTCTACTACCGCCGCTCAGGGGAGGCTGAAGGCACCAGCGCGCGCTATGCCGAGCGCGACGAAATTCTTGAGACCTGCGATATCGTCAGCCTGCACATGCCGCTGACGGAGGCGTCGCACCACACCATCGGCACGCCGGAACTGGCGCAGATGAAATCCGACGCCCTGCTGGTCAACACCGGGCGCGGCGGGCTGGTCGATGAGGCAGCACTGATCGACACGCTCACCCACAAACGCATCGCGGGCGCGGCCTTGGATGTCTTCACCGAAGAGCCTGTCGAGCCAGACAACCCGCTTCTGCGGCTCGATAACGTCCTGCCCCTGCCCCACATCGGCGGCCACAGTGAGGATAACCTCAAACGTATGGTCGGCCATTGGGCCAGCAACATCCGCGCTTTTCACGAAGGGCGCGGGATCGACGAAAGCTACCTTGTGACCTGAACAACGCCCCGGCCTGACCTGTCGGGCCGGGACCGCCGCTTAGCCTTCGAGCGGGATGGGCATCAGGATCTTATTGGTCTGGCGCACCAGATATCCCGCCTCGGCGCTTTTCTTGAGGTAAGTCTGCCACTCAGGGTCCGCCGCCATCTGCGCGCGGCGCGCCGCCCGGTCGGCGGCATCCTGATAGGCCCAGATATGCACGAAGGAGTTCACATCCCCCGTCTCGACCTGAGCATAGATCACTGGCGCTCCGAGGATGCGTTTCTGCGCGGGAAAGCCGAACTCCGCATAGAGGGCGAGGTGTTTCTTGATCGTGCCGGGGCGGCAGCAATAGGTGCGGTGGTCGTAGATCATAAAGGGGCCTTTCGGGGTGTTGGCGTCATGCGATACCGGCGTGGTCGGTGATCCGGGCCCGCGCCTGCAACAGGTGATAGGCCATCGATACGCCCGCAACTTCGCTGTCGCCCGCACGGATCGCTTCAAGGATTTGGCGGTGCTCATTGATCACCACGTCGATCCGCGCTTGCGAGCCTTGGCGGGTCAGTTTTTGCGCCACGTCGATCCCCTGTTCGATCGACTCGCGCGCGCAGTCGAGCATCTGAAGGAAAACCTCATTGCCCGAGGCCGCCGCGATGGCGCGGTGGAATTGGTAATCGGCATCGAAGGAAGGGTTGCGCGCCTGCATCGACGCCTCAAGCGTCTGCAGCGCGGCCTCGATCCGGGCGATATCCTTGGGGCTGGCCCGTTGCGCGGCCATATGCGCGGTGGCTTTTTCAATCGTGATCCGCGCCTCCATCGCGCGCATCAGCCCGGCAACCGACCCCGCCGTGGCGTATTCGATCAGCTTTTCCGAAGGCCGCCGCCGCACAAAAGTACCCACGCCGCGCCGGGCTTCTACCAGCCCATCCTCCTGCAACTTGCGCAGCGCCTCGCGCACCACGGGGCGGGACACGCCAAAGGCTGTGGCGATCTGGTTTTCCGAAGGCAGCTTTTCGCCCTGCACCAGTTTGTTCGACACGATCTGCTCAAGCACCTGCCCGTAAAGCTGATCGGCCAGTGTCTGCCGTTTCTTGATCTTCAGTTTCGGTGTTGTCACCGGCTACCCTCCCGCCGCGGCGCGGCGCATCATATTGGCCAGCCGCAAGGCCGAAGTCGCAGCCCCATAGCCGTTGTCGATATTCACCACCGTCACCCCCGGCGCGCAGCTGGCAAGTATCGAATCGAGCGCGACCCTCCCGCCGCGGGCCACACCATAGCCCACGGAGGTCGGCACACCAATGACCACCCCCGGCACCAGCCCAGCCACGACCGACGGCAGGGCCGCGTCCATCCCGGCGAAGACGATCACCACATCCATCTCGCGCAACAGGTCTTCCCGCGCGAGCAGACGCCAAAGCCCGGCCACGCCCACGTCTGACACTTCGGTCGCGTCCATTCCACCGTAAGCCAACGTACGCTTCGCCTCTTCCATCGGGGCATAGTCTGACGTCCCCGCGCTGACCAAACCGATGCGTGGGGTGCTGGCCAACGGGCCAACCTCTCCGAGAATGGCGGTGCGAGAGGCGGCGCAGTAATCAACCAACTGACGCATATTTTCTGGCAGGTCGCCGAACTGCTCTGCCGTCAGCCTGGTCAAGAGAAGCCTGCGCCCCTCCGTCGCCGCGTCACCGATGATCGCGGCGATTTGCGGCACTGATTTATGCTCGCAAAGCACGGCTTCTTCGATGCCGATGCGCCCCCCGCGCCCCCGGTCAAAGGTCACGTCCGGATGCCCGTCGGGGCCTTTCTTATTGATGGACAAATGCACTTCCTCTTGAATAGGCCCGCAGATCCACCGCGCGCCCGTCGTCCGTGGCCCGCCGGACCTGCGTCAAAATCGCCGCGCGCTTTTGCGCGGAAAGACCTTCATAAAGAGGCGGATCAAGCTCAACCACCCAGCCCCCGCGCAAGCGCCGGCAGCGCAGGGTGATATTGCCCAATGCCGCACGCAGCAGGGTTTCGACCCGGTCGATCACCTCCAGATCCGCAGGCTCCACCCGCAGGCCGGTCTCAATCCGGCTGGCCAAACAAGGGGCCGCGGGCAGTTCCGCCAGTTCCCCCAACCCAAGCGCCCGCGCCAAGGCCCGCACATCGGCTTTTGACAACTGCGCATCGACGAACGGGTGCAGCACGCCATGCTCCGCCGCGGCCTGCAAACCGGGGCGGTAGTCTGACAGATCGTCGGTATTGGTGCCCGCCGCCACCAACGGCCCCATCCGCGCCAATGTGCCATAGAGGTTCGACTTGCAGAAATAGCAGCGGTTCACCGGGTTGGCGCGGTAGGACGGATCGGCGAATTCGCCCGCATCCACCAGTTTCAGCGGCAGGCCCCAAGCGGCTGCAAAGTCTTTTACCCGCGCCGTCGCCGCCGAAGGGACCGCAGCCGAAACCGCGTGGCAAAGCGTAACCCCCTCCGTCCCCCGCACCTTGGCCGCGGCGGCAGAGAGGGTGAGGCTATCGATCCCCCCGCTAAGCGCGATGGTCAACGATGCGGGCCGCGCGAGGGCGGCTTGGAGCGCGGCAGGAACCGTCACTCGCCCAATCCATCCTCTGTCTTGAGCTGCGCCAAGAGACGCCCGCTCGACATTTGAAGGTGGTCGCGCATCCGCTGGCGCGCCCGTTCGGCATCGCCCTGAGCAATAGAGGCCGCAATGTCATAGTGTTCCTGAATGGCGTCCCGGCTTTCGCCGCCGCGTTTCAATGCTTGCAAACGCCCGGCCAGCATCGTCTCGCGCAGGCTGGCGACAAGGTAGTTGAATAGGCTGAGATAATAGCTGTTCCCGGTCGCCTCACAAACCGCGCGGTGAAAGGCGAGGTCGGCGCTGACCCCACTCGCAACCGCGGGGCCGCCGATTTTGTTGCTTTGGTCATAGGCGGCGGCGGCGCGCTGGATCTCCTGGCAGGCTTCGGGCGTTGCACGGGCGGCGGCGATGGCGGCGGCTTCGATCTCAAGCCCCATGCGCAACTCTAGGATCTGCTCAAGCTTACGCTGGCTTTCCATATCCCGCTCAGGAATCGCAAAGCCCTGCCGGGGCCGATCACTGGCCACAAATGCCCCACGGCCCTGGCGGCTGGAAAGCATGCCTTCCGCCTTGAGCCGCGAGACAGCCTCCCGGATCACGGTGCGGCTGACATCGAAATCGCTGGCCAAGGTGGTTTCCGACGGCAGCACATCCCCCACGCCCCAGATGCCGTTCACGACATTATGGCGCAGGACTTCCGTCACTTGATCGCTGAGCGTCGCGCCATCGACGAGGAGCGCAGTCGCCTGAAGATTTCCAGTCATGATAACAACATCCTTTCGCCGATTGGAGCACCTGTATGACAAGCTGTCGATAATCAGTAACTAGGGCCATTCGCTGCATTACAAGCAGAATACAACATTACAAGTAAGAGGGAATCCCCCTAAATTTGTATTTTTAATTGACAGGCTGACGATTCCCCCGCAGTCTGCGGTCCTACGGCAAGAGGATGTCAGGGGGGAGCCCGGAACCCATCCAGTTACTGCCGATACACAGTTAAAACTCGGGAGGAGTTTCTATGTCACCAATGTTGAAATCACTGCGCCGCACAGCCGCGGCCACCATCCTTTTCACCGTCGCCGGCGTCGCCGCACATGCGCAGAGCTTTGTCATGGCCACCGGCCAGCAGGGCGGGTCGTGGTATCCCGTGGGCGGCGCGATCAAGGCGATTGTAGAGCGTGAGAACCCCGGCATGGACATCACCGTCACGCCGGGCGCGGGCGTGTCCAACGTGGTCGGCGTGGACGCGGGCCGCTTTGGCATCGCATTCGCGAACTCGATCTCGACCGTGGACAGCCTGTCGGGCAAAGAGCCATTCCGCAAGGCGACCACCAATGTCTGCAACCTTGGCATTCTCTATCCGCAGTATTTCCAGATCGTCGCGCTTGAGGATTCCGGCATCAAGACCATCGCCGACATGAAGGGCAAACGCCTGACCACGCAACAGCTTGGCAACACCGGCGAATTCCTGACGCGCGAGCTTTTGTCGACTGCTGACATGACGTTCGATGATCTCGATAGCGTGGCCAACACGTCCTATTCCGACTCTGCTTCGCAGATGAAAGACGGTCAGGCCGATTTCTTCACCCTTGGCTCGTCGCTGCCGACCGGTTCGGTCATGGATACTGGCATCCTCGCGCAAAATCCGTCTGATCGACGTGGACGAAGAGACCTTTGCCTATTTCAAAGACAAGAACGCCGCCTTCCAGCGTCGCGAAGTCAAAGCGGGCGCCTATCCCGGTTTCGATGAGACCGTGCATGCGATCAGCTACGACACCCATATGGTCGCGCCCTGCGACTATGACGGTGAGATCATCAAATCGGTGCTCGGCGCGATTGCTGACAACAACGACAGCTTTGCCGCGATCAGCAAATCCATGGCTGACCTGACGGTTGAGGAAATGGCCACCGACATCGGCGTGCCCTTCCACCCCGCCGCGAAAGAGTTCTACGCAGAGCGTGGCGTCTCGGGGATGTAATCCACCCCTGACGAGAAACGGGTCGGCCGGGGCCATGCTCCGTCCGACCTACACCCCTAAAGGCCCTGCCCCGCGCATTCCGCGCGATGACGCATAAGGGCCGCCTTCCACTCTAGACGCGAGAACCCCCATGCAACTGTCGATCTTTCTGGACAAGATGCCCCTGATTACCCGTATAGCAAGGCTGATCCTGATCGGCATGGCTGCTTGGCATCTCTACGTCGCCTTCGTTGGCCCGCCTAACCCCTATATTATGCGCGGCGTGCACGTCGCCCTGGCGCTGCTGCTGATTTTCTTGACGGTGAACCGCAAGGGTCTGCGCAATGATGTGCCCAGTTGGTATGATGTGGTCATCGGGCTTATCGCGGCGGGGGCCGCACTCTATCCTTCCTTTAACCTTAATTACATCACGCAGCGGTTTCTCTACGTCGACCCTCTGATGCCGATGGATATCGTGGTGGGGATCACTCTTGTGGTTCTGCTGCTTGAGGCAACTCGACGGATGCTCGGGCCGATGCTGCCCATCACCGCCCTGCTGTTTCTCGGCTACGGTCTGGCTTTCACCTCCACCCTGCCTTCGGTGATCCTTGAGCAATTGTTCATGACACCCGAAGGCATCTTCGGCATCCCCATCGCCGTTTCGGCAACCTATATGGTGCTCTTCATCCTCTTCGGCTCGTTGGTCGAGCGGATGGGCGTCGGCCAGCTCTTTATGGATTTCGCGGTGGCGCTTACGGGGCGTCAGGTCGGCGGCCCGGCCAAGGTGGCCTGTGTGACCTCCGGCCTCTTCGGCTCGGTCTCTGGCTCTGCCGTGGCCAATGTGATGACGACCGGCACCTTCTCTATTCCGCTGATGAAACGCATGGGGTTCAAACCCGCCTTCGCGGGCGCGGTTGAGGCCGTGGCCTCGACAGGCGGGCAGATCATGCCGCCCGTTATGGGGGCTGCGGCCTTTGTCATGGCGGAATACCTTGGCGTGGGCTACCTGACGGTCGCGAAATATGCACTGGCACCCGCGATCCTATTCTATGTGGCTCTTTTTGCTGCGGTCCATTTTGAGGCCAAGCGCAAGGGCATCGGCTCGGTCCCGAAAGAGGATCAAGTGCCGCTGAAAATCGTGCTGCTTGAACGTGGCCACCTGTTCTTGCCGCTGGCGATCATCGTGGGCGTGTTGATGATGGGCTACTCTGCACCCTATGCAGCACTTTGCGGTATCATCTCGGTCGTGCCGGTCGCGGCCCTGCGCAAGACGACACGGCATTACGTCACCATCGACAACATCCTCGAAGCGCTTGAGGGCGGCGCGCGCAATGTGCTGGCGATTGCCGCGGCCTGTGCCTGTGCGGGCATCGTGGTCGGCGTGATCGACATCACCGGCCTTGGCCTCACCTTCTCGAACTTCGTGATCGAAGCGGCCCAAGACACGCTGGTCATCGCGCTGTTCCTGTCGATGATCGCGGGCATCATCCTTGGTATGGGGATGCCGACAACACCCGCCTATATCGTGCAGGTCGCCCTGCTGGTTCCGGCGCTGGTGAAGCTGGGCGTACAGGTCGAAGCGGCGCACCTCTTTGTGTTCTACTTCGCCATCCTGTCGGCCATCACACCCCCCGTCGCCATGGCGGTCTATGCAGCCAACACCCTATCGCACGCCAAGATCGTCGAGGCGAGTTGGGCTGCGGTGAAACTCGGTGCCACCGGCTTTATCGTGCCCTTCATGTTCGTCTATGAACCGGCGATCCTGATGCAGGGTTCGGTCACCCAGATCACGCTGGTCCTGTTGCAGGCCACCATTGGCGTCATCCTGCTGGCCGCCGCCTTGCAGCGCTACTACTTCGGCAGACTGTCCAATGTGCTGTCGGTGGTGCTGTTCGGGGCGTCCTTGCTGCTGATCTACCCCGATCTGCGGCTCACCGCCTCGGGGTTGGTCATCGCGGGCGTTATCCTGGCCTTCCAAAAGGCCAGGAACCCCAGCCCGAAAAGCCAAGCGGCCACACATACTTAAATCTTAGAACGAACGAAACGGAGCCTTCTCCATGCTGCAAAAAACTTCCCTCAAGGCGCGGACCGGCGGACAGGTCCTTGTGGATCAACTGCTGATCCACGGTGCCGACACCGCCTATTGCGTGCCCGGCGAAAGCTATCTTGAGGTGCTCGATGCGCTGCATGATGTGCAGGACCGTTTCACCCTCATCAACGCGCGGCACGAAGCCGGGGCCGCCAATATGGCCGAGACCTATGGCAAGCTGACCGGCACCCCCGGCATCTGCATGGTCACCCGCGGCCCCGGCGCCTGCCACGCGGCCATCGGCGTGCATATCGCGCAACAAGACAGCACGCCGATGATCCTCCTGGTGGGGCAGATCGCCCGCGACACGACCGACCGTGAGGCGTTTCAAGAAGTCGACTACCGCGCCATGTTTGGCCCCATCGCCAAATGGGCCACCCAGATCGACGACCCGGCGCGGGTGCCGGAATATATGGCACGCGCCTTTCGCGTGGCGACCTCGGGCCGCCCCGGCCCGGTGGTGATCTCCCTGCCCGAAGACATGCTGACCGAGGTGGTTTCCGTCGCCGACGCGCGGCCCTATACGGCGACCCATGCTGGGCTGTCGCCTGACAATCTCGACATGCTCAAGACCGAGATCGCGCAGGCCGAACGGCCCCTGCTGCTGCTCGGCGGCTCGGGCTGGTCGGATGAGAGTGCGGCGGCCATCACCCGCTTTGCCGAGGCCAACAAGATCCCCGTCACCACCTCTTTCCGGCGGCAAGACATCGTCAACAACCTCTCGCCCGTCTATGCAGGCGATTTCGGCACCTCTACCGCGCCCAGCCTCTATGCGCATCAACGCGATGCGGATCTGCTCGTGGTGATCGGCGCGCGTTTGGGGGAGATGACGACCAAGACCTACACCACCATGCAATCGCCCAACCCCGAGACGCGGCTGGTGCATCTCTACCCCGACGCGGATGAGATCGGGCGCGTCTATTCGCCAGATCTGGGCATCGCTGCAGCACCCGTTTCTGTCGCTGCCGCCTTGGACGGTGTCGATCTGGGCCGCGCTGAGGCATGGGACGCATGGTGCGAGAAACTCCACGCCGATTACCTCACCGATACCGAAGCGCCCAATGGCGGCGACTGGGATCTCGACATGGGGGTGGCACTTGCGCAGCTGCGCGACGAGCTGCCCGATGATGTGGTGGTCACGCTCGACGCGGGCAACCACACCGGCTGGGCGCAACGGTTCCTGCGCTTTGGCCGTCCGGGCCGGATTGTCGGCTCGACCTGTGGTGCGATGGGCTATTCCGTGCCCGCCGCCGTCGCGGCCTCGATTGCCGAGCCGGAGCGCCTGACGCTCTCCTTCGTCGGCGATGGCGGCTTTATGATGAGCGGCAATGAACTGGCCACGGCCGCGCAATATGGCGGGCGGCCCATCGTGCTGCTGTTCAACAACGGCATCTATGGCACCATCCGCATGCACCAAGAACGCGACCACCCCGAGCGCATCTCGGGCACCACTTTGCAGAACCAAGATTTCGTCAAGATGGCCGAGGGGCTGGGCGCTCATGCGGAACGGGTGACCAAGACCGAGGATTTCGCCGCCGCCTTCACCCGCGCCCGCGAAAGTGGCCGCCCGGCCCTGATCGAGCTTGTAACCGACCCCGAGCAAATCTCGACCCGCACCACGATCAGCAAGCTGCGCGCGGCGGCCCAGAAAAAAGTCGACGCCGACCAGCGCTAAAGGATGACCTAGATGACCACTCTGACCGCGCCGCGCCGCGCGCCCGAAACGGACGGGCAAAACCATAGCGCTCTGCTCGATGATCTGCGCCAAGCCATCGGTGCCGCCCATGTCGTGACCGACGCCAAGGATTTCGACGCGCGGCTGATCGAAGATCGCGGGCTTCGGCGCGGCACGGCGCTGGCCCTCATCCGCCCCGGCTCCACCAAGGAAGTCGCCGCCTGCATCCGTTTGTGCCATGCCGCACAGGTACCGGTAACCCCACAGGGCGGCAACACCGGTCTGGCTGGGGGCGGCGTGCCGGACGGCGGGATCATCCTCACGACTGACCGGTTGAACCGCATTCGGGGGGTCGATCCGACCAACGCAACCATGACGGTTGAGGCGGGCTGTATCCTCGCCAATATCCAAGCGGCTGCGGATGAGGTTGATGCGCTCTTCCCGCTGTCGCTCGCCTCCGAAGGGTCCTGCCAGATCGGCGGCAATCTTTCGACCAACGCGGGCGGCACGGCGGTGCTGCGCTATGGCAATACCCGCGATCTGGTGCTGGGGATCGAAGCGGTTCTGCCCGATGGCCGGGTGCTGAATGATCTGGGCGGGCTGCGGAAAAACAACACTGGCTTTGACCTCAAACACCTCTTTATCGGGGCCGAAGGAACGCTTGGCATCATCACGGCAGCGGTGATCAAGCTTTTCCCCAAGCCCACCGCCCGCGCCACGGCGCTGGTGGCCTGCACCGGCCCCGACCCCGCGCTCGCGCTCTATGCCCGGATGCGTGGCCAAACGGCGGACACGCTCTCGACTTTTGAATATATCGACCGGCTTGGCCTGCAAATGGTGATCGACCACGCGCCCGGCTGTAGCGACCCGATGGCAGAGACCCATCCGGCCTATTGCCTGATCGAACTCACCGGCAATGGCGCGCAGGCCGACCTTGATGCCCGGCTGGAGGCGGCGTTGGAAGCAGCGTTTGAGGCGGAAGAAATCATCGACGCCGTGATCGGCGCATCGGAAGCGCAGAAGGACGCGCTTTGGGCGCTGCGGGAAAACCTCTCAGAAGCGCAAAAGCCTGAGGGCGCGTCGATTAAGCATGACGTATCCGTGCCGGTCTCGCGCGTGGCTGATTTCATCCGCGAGGCGACTCAAGCATGCATGGAACATATGCCCGGACTGCGCCCCTGCCCCTTTGGCCATTTCGGCGACGGCAACCTGCATTTCAACCTGTCGCGCCCCGTCGATATGGCCGATGCCGATTTCCTTGCAGAATACAGCACGTTCAACCGCATCGTGCATGATATCGTGCACCAGATGGGCGGCTCATTCTCGGCGGAACATGGCATTGGCACGTTCAAACGGGCCGAACTGCGCCGCTATAAAGACCCGGTCGCGCTGGAGTTGATGGAGCAGATCAAAGCCGTGCTCGACCCGGGCCAATTGATGAACCCGGGCAAGGTGCTTTGACGGCTTAGCCGCGCCCGACAAATGGCATCTTGGTGGCCATCACGGTGACGAACATGGCGTTGGAGTCGAGCGACAGCTTCGCCATGTATGACAGCGTTTCGGCCACGTCGTTCACATCCATGCGTGGCTCGGACATGCGGCTGCCGTTGGGTTGCAGGATGCCGTCTGCCATCCGCTCCGTCATCTCGCTGGCCGCATTGCCGATGTCGATCTGCCCGCACGCGATGTCATGCGCGCGCCCATCGAGCGACAGCGCGCGGGTGAGCCCGGTGATCGCGTGTTTCGTCGCCGTATAGGGCACCGACAGGGGGCGCGGCACATGGGCGCTGATCGAGCCATTGTTGATGATTTGCCCACCCTTTGGGCTCTGCCGTTTCATAAGGGCAAAGGCCGCACGGGCGCAGAGGAATGACCCGGTCAGATTGGTCGCGACGATGTCGTTCCACTCCGCGACGCGGAGCGCGTCCAGCTCGACCGCCGGACCATTGCGCCCGGCATTGTTGAACAGCAGATCCAGCCGGCCAAAGGTCGTCTCTACCCGCTCGAAAAGCGCGTCGACCTCCGCCTCGACGCCCACATCGGCGGCCACGGCGATATGCCCCTGCCCGTCAAGCGTAGCAGAGGCAGCGTCGATCTTATCCTGCTGCCGCCCGGTGAGAACGAGAGTGAAACCGTCTTTCGCCAACCGCTGCGCGCAGGCGAGGCCGACGCCGCTCCCGGCCCCTGTGATCAGAGCAATCTTTTGGTTCATTCTACTATTCCATTCCTTATCGTTGCGTGTCGGTCCGTTACTGAGAATCTAATATATAAGATCGCACAGGGATAGGTTTTTTCACCGCTTTCCAATCATCACGGGGTCCGTGCCTCACATTCACGCGAGCGCACTAGACGACCGGTCTATTATTTCATAGATGCCCCTCATGACAGACGCAAAGAAATCAGATCAGACGCGGCAACGCATCTTGGACACCGGACGTAGCCTCGTGCTGCGGCACGGGTTCTCTGGCGTTGGCCTGTCGCGGATCCTGAGCGAAAGCGGCGTGCCCAAAGGGTCGTTCTACTACTACTTCGCGTCGAAAGAGGCTTTTGGCACCGCGATGCTGGCCGATTACATCGAGGGCTACCTGACCCGCGTCGATGCGCTGATTGCAGCCCCGGGAACGGCGGGCGACAAGCTCGACAGTTTTTGGGATGCATGGCTCAGCCAATCCAGTGCTCCGGGGATCGCCAGCGCTTGTTTGGTGGTGAAACTTGGCTCCGAAGTGGCTGACCTGTCGGATTCCATGCGCGAGACGCTGGACCAGGGTGTCGACGCATTGGTCGCCCGGATTTCCCAATTGCTGCGCCAAGGCGCAGAGGATGGGACCGTTCGTGCGTTGTCTGACCCCGAAACCACCGCCCGCATGCTCTATGCCAAATGGCTCGGCGCGGCGGTGCTGGCCAAACTGGCGCGCAGCGATGCAGCCCTGCGCATGGCCCGCGCTGAAACCTCTGCCCAACTCTCCCCCACTGGGGGCCAATTCCCAACCTGAAAGGAAACAGCATGTTCGCTGCCATCCACGACACATTCGGCGAGCCCGCCG
This sequence comes from Sulfitobacter sp. LC.270.F.C4, assembly GCF_032922545.1. Taxonomy (NCBI): domain Bacteria; kingdom Pseudomonadati; phylum Pseudomonadota; class Alphaproteobacteria; order Rhodobacterales; family Roseobacteraceae; genus Sulfitobacter; species Sulfitobacter sp. LC.270.F.C4. Next base: position 110,738 of record NZ_CP136690.1, read on the forward strand.
AGGTTCTGACCACCCGCGAAACCGACAAACCCGCACCCGCCGCTGGCGAAGCGCTGGTCCGCATGGTGCTGTCGCCCATTCACAACCACGACCTTTGGACCGTGCGCGGCAACTATGGCTACAAGCCCGAACTGCCCGGTGCCATCGGCGGCTCTGAAGCGCTTGGCATCGTCGAGGCTGTGGGCGAAGGCGTTGACGAAGCGCTGATCGGCAAACGGGTCACGGCGGCCGGGTTCCACGGCGCATGGGCTGAGTATTTCACCGCCCCCGCTGCCGGCCTGCTGCCCCTGCCCGAGGCGATCTCGGACGAGGCCGGTGCGCAGTTGATCGCCATGCCGTTCAGCGCCCTGTCCCTGCTGGAGACCCTGAAGGTCGGCGAAGGCGAATGGTTGATCCAAACCGCCGCCAACGGCGCGGTGGGCAAGATCATGGTCGGTCTGGCCAAGGCACGCGGGATCAAGCTGCTGAACCTCGTCCGCCGCGAAGGTGCCGCCGAAGAAATGCGCGACACCGGCGCGGAACATGTCCTGTCCACCGAAGATGCGGATTGGCAAAGCAAGGCGCGGGAGTTGATCGGCAAAGACGGCGCGGTTTCGGCTATCGACTCGGTCGGCGGCGAGTTGGGCGGTCAATTGGTCGAGCTTCTGGGCAAGGATGGGGAGTTGATCGTTTTCGGCACGGCGACGGGCCAACCGCTTTCCATGTCCTCGGGCGAATTGATCATGAAGCACATCACCGTCAAAGGCTTCTGGGGTTCGCGCGTCAGTGGTGACATGGCGGCTGAGACGCGGGGCCGTCTGATTGGTGAGCTGGTGCAACTCGCCGCGAAGGGGCAGCTCCCCCTCGACACAGGCGGCACCTACCCGCTGGCCGATGTGACCGAGGCGATGAAGGCCGCACTGACCACCGGTCGTGGCGGCAAGGTCATGCTGCGCCCTTGATCGGGATTTAACGACAGCGGCGGCCCTCAACGCGGGGCCGCCGCGCCATTCTTGGACCGCCCAAGATTACGACACATCCGCGAATTTCCGCCCTTTATTTGGGCAAATGCAGCGCGCTGGCGACCCTGCACCGCCTCGGCGATGACTCTCCCCCGTCTCTATGGTGATTAAAAAATCATCATACCTTTCCGGGCGGAGCCATTCTCATTCTCGTCGACACCAGCATAAACAGCCCCCAAGCGACCCCCGTTCAGCCGCGCGCGATCGGTGCGGCGATGGTCTCGGCCAAGGCCGCGCGGGGTGGCTCGACGCTGGGGGATTTGCGGCAATCGGGCGCGATGAAGCTGCTCTTTCCGCGCCCCGACCCCGCGATGCTGCAAGCGATCGTTATCAATTCTGCAGGTGGCATCACGGGCGGCGATAGTTTTGCCCTGACCGCCTGGGCAGAGGCAAAGGCCGCGCTCAGCCTCACCACGCAGGCCGCCGAACGCGCCTATCGCGCGCAACCGGGGCAAGTGGCAAACCTGCGCAACACCCTCGCCGTAGACTCCGGCGCGACGCTGCATTGGCTGCCGCAAGAGACGATCCTTTATGACGGATGCGCGCTGCGGCGGCGGCTGTCGGTCGATCTGGCGCAAGATGCCTCCCTCCTGCTGGTTGAGCCGCTGGTCTTTGGCCGCGCCGCCATGGGCGAAACCCTTCGACAGGCCCATTTCCGCGACCGGATCGAGGTCAGCCGCGCGGGACGCCCGCTGTTCCACGACGCGATGACGCTTAGCGGCGATGTCACCGCCCATCTGGCGGCCCCTCATATCGCGGCGGGCGCGGGCGCCCTTGCCACGATTATCTATGTCGCGCCCGATGCCGAAGCGCGGCTTGCCCGGCTCCGCGGCCAATTGCCCGCCAGCGCCGGGGCCAGTCTGATCGGCCCTGACCTGCTGGTCGCGCGGATCCTCGCGGCAGACAGTTTCGACCTTCGCCAATCGCTCGTCCCGATCTTGGGCGAACTGAGCGGTGACACCCTCCCCCGATCATGGATGACCTGACGTGCAACTGACCCCGCGAGAAAAAGACAAACTGCTGATCTCCATGGCCGCCGAGGTCGCCCGCAAGCGCCTTGCGCGGGGGGTCAAGCTGAACCATCCCGAAGCCATCGCGCTGATCACCGACACCGTGGTCGAAGGCGCGCGGGACGGGCGCAGCGTGGCCGATATGATGCAGGCCGGTGCCCATGTCATCACCCGAGACGACTGTATGGAGGGGGTGGCCGAGATGATCCCCGAAGTGCAAGTCGAAGCCACTTTCCCCGACGGAACCAAATTGGTCACCGTGCACAACCCCATCAGATAAGGACATTTCATGCCGCGTTTTGCCCCCCTTCTTGCCCTGCCGCTCATGTCGCTTGCCATGGCGGCCTTTGCCCATACAGCGCCTCTCCCCCATGGCCATGGCGCAGAGAGTGACGGATCGCTGGCGGTCTATATTGTCGCCGGGCTGGCCTTTGTGCTGTCGGGCCTGATCCTTGCCATGCGCCACCTGAAAACAGCAAAAGCATGATCCCCGGAGAGATCTTTCCGGCGGCGGGCCTGCTGACCCTGAATGCCGACAGCGAGGCGATCACGCTCATGGTGGCCAATACCGGTGACCGCCCGGTGCAGGTGGGCAGCCACTACCATTTCGCCGAGAGCAACCCCGCGCTGGAGTTTGACCGCGCGGCGGCACGGGGGCACCGGCTTGATATCGCGGCGGGGACCGCTGTGCGGTTCGAGCCCGGCCAACGGCGTGAGGTATCGCTGATCCCGATCCGCGGGGCGCGGCGGATCTTTGGCTTTAACAGCGCGGTGATGGGAGACCTCTGATGCCTGCACAGATCAAACGCGGTGACTATGCAGCCATGTTCGGCCCCACGGTCGGCGACCGGGTGCGGCTGGCTGACACGGACCTCATCATCGAAGTTGAGCGCGACCTGACCACCGAACACAGCGGTCAAAACGCCCCCGCCTATGGCGAAGAGGTCAAATTCGGCGGCGGCAAGGTGATCCGCGACGGCATGGGCCAGTCGCAGGTGACCCGAGCAGGCGGGGCCGTGGACACGGTCATCACCAATGCGCTGATCGTCGACCATACCGGCATCTACAAAGCCGATGTGGGGCTGAAAGACGGGCGCATCGCCAAGATCGGCAAGGCGGGCAACCCTGACACGCAACCGGGGGTCGATGTCATCATCGGACCGGGCACCGAGGTGATCGCGGGCGAAGGGCGCATCCTGACCGCAGGCGGGTTTGACAGCCACATCCATTTCATCTGCCCGCAACAGATCGAAGACGCGCTGCATTCGGGGCTGACCACCATGCTTGGCGGCGGTACCGGCCCCGCGCATGGCACATTGGCCACCACCTGCACGCCCGGCGGCTGGCATATCGGGCGCATGATGCAGGCGGCAGATGCCTTTCCGATGAACCTCGCCTTCGCGGGGAAAGGCAACGCCTCACAGCCCGCAGCCCTTGAAGAACAGATCAACGCGGGCGCTTGTGCGCTGAAACTGCATGAGGATTGGGGCACCACCCCCGCCGCGATTGACTGCTGCCTGAGCGTCGCCGACGCCATGGATGTGCAGGTGATGATCCACACCGACACGCTGAATGAAAGCGGCTTTGTCGAACATACCGTAAAGGCCATGAAAGGCCGCACGATCCACGCCTTCCACACCGAAGGCGCAGGGGGGGGCCATGCGCCGGATATCATCAAGATCTGCGGCGAAGAGCATGTGCTGCCCTCCTCGACCAACCCCACGCGGCCCTTCACGGTCAACACACTGGAAGAGCATCTCGACATGCTCATGGTCTGTCACCACCTTGATAAATCCATCCCCGAGGACGTGGCCTTTGCCGAAAGCCGCATCCGGAGAGAGACCATCGCCGCCGAAGATATCCTGCATGACATGGGGGCCTTTTCCATCATCGCCAGCGACAGTCAGGCCATGGGCCGGGTCGGAGAAGTCTTGATCCGCACATGGCAGACCGCCGACAAGATGAAAAAGCAGCGCGGGCGGCTGGCCGAAGAGACGGGCGAGAACGACAACTTCCGCGTCCGCCGCTACATTGCGAAATACACCATTAACCCCGCCATCGCGCATGGCATCTCGGCCCATATCGGCAGCATCGAAGAGGGCAAGCGCGCCGATCTGGTGCTGTGGAACCCCGCCTTTTTCGGAGTGAAGCCCGAGATGGTGCTTTTGGGGGGCAGCATCGTCTGCGCGCAAATGGGCGACCCAAACGCCTCTATCCCGACCCCGCAGCCGGTCTATTCGCGGCCCATGTTCGGGGCCTATGGCCGCGCGGTGGAAAACTCTGCCGTGGTCTTTATCAGCGAAGCGGCAGAGGCGGCGGGCGTGGGCGGCAAGCTTGGCCTTGCCAAACAAACCCTCGCCGTGCGCAACACCCGCGAAATCGGCAAGCGCGATCTAAAGCTGAACGATGCGCTGCCCAAGGTCGAGGTGAACCCCGAAACCTATGAAGTCCGCGCCGACGGTGAGTTGCTGACCTGTGAACCTGCCTCTGTGCTGCCCATGGCGCAGCGCTATTTCCTGTTTTGAAGAGAGCCAAATGACCCCCATCCTTTGCCAAGACATGCGCCGCGCCGAAGCGTGGTCCGATGCCAGTGACCGGGTAGAACTGACCTATGACGGGCGTTTTCTGCGCCGCAAGGTGCTGACCACGGCGGGCGGGCTGCCGTTTCTGGTCGATTTGGCGCAGACCACCTCGCTTGACCACGGCGACGCTTTTGTTCTGGCCGACGGGCGCGTGGTTGAGGTGGTGGCCGCCGACGAAGACCTGCTGGAAGTGACCGGCCCTGACCTGCCGCGCATCGCGTGGCACATCGGCAACCGACATACCCCCTGCCAGATCGACGCCGACCGGCTTGTGATCCAGCGCGACCATGTGATCGCCAAGATGCTTGGCCAGATTGGTGCCGCCACGCGAGAGATCACCGCCCCCTTTCGCCCCGAAGGCGGTGCCTATGGCCATGGGCGCACCCATGGCCATGACCACGGCCATGTTCACCACGCCGTTCATGATCACGACCACGTCCATGATCACGACCCCGCCCAGCACCACGACCACGCGCATGGCTGAAACCCTGCAGGCCGACGCGCTTCTGACGCTGGTGCAGATGCTCTCCCCCTCCTATCCGGTGGGGGCATTTGCCTATAGCCACGGGCTGGAATGGGCGGTGCAGGACGGGGCGGTGACGGATCAAGATGCGTTGGCCGACTGGCTGTCCAGCGTGCTGCGGCACGGCGCGGGACAGCCCGATGCGCTGTTTCTTGCGGCGGCCTATCGCGCGGATGACCCGGCAGAGATCGACGCGCAGGCCCGCGCCTTTGCAGCCTCTGCCGAACGGTTGAAAGAGACCGTGCTGCAAGGCGAAGCCTTTGCCCGCGCAAGTGCCGCGATCTGGCAGGTCGACCTGCCGCCGCTTTGCTATCCTGTTGCCGTAGGACACGCGGCGCGTCTGCAAGCGCTGCCGCTGCGCCAAACGCTAGAGATGTTCTTGCACGCCTTTGCCGCCAATCTTGCCACCGCAGGCATGCGCCTTATTCCCTTGGGGCAGACCAAGGGGCAGATCGTCATCCGGGCGCTCGCGGCAGTCTGTCTCGAAGTTGCCGAGGCAGCGGCGGCGGGCACGCTCGACGATCTCTCCTCCACCGCCTTTCTAAGTGACATCGCCGCCATGAAACACGAAACCCAGTATTCGAGGATTTTCCGCACATGAAACGCAACAACGGCCCTTTGCGCGTCGGCATCGGCGGCCCCGTGGGCGCGGGCAAAACCACCCTGACGGCAGCGCTTTGCCGCGCCCTGCGTGACCGGCTGTCAATCGGCGTGATCACCAATGACATCTACACCCAAGAGGATGCCGAAGCGCTGATGCGGATGCAGGTGTTGCCCCAAGACCGGATCATCGGGGTCGAGACCGGCGGCTGCCCGCATACGGCAATCCGCGAAGATGCCTCGATCAACCTTGCCGCCGTGGCAGAGATGGTCGCGCGCCACCCTGAGGTGGACGTGGTCTTGATCGAAAGCGGCGGCGACAATCTGTCGGCCACTTTCAGCCCTGAATTGGCGGATGTGACGCTTTATGTGATCGACGTGGCAGCGGGTGAGGAAATCCCCCGCAAAGGCGGTCCGGCGATTACCAAGTCCGACATTCTGGTGATCAACAAGACCGATCTCGCGCCCCATGTCGGGGCCTCGCTTGAGGTCATGCAGCGTGACAGCGCGCGGATGCGGCCAGTCCTGCCGACGGTCTTTTGCGCATTGAAGTCCGGTCAAGGGGTCGACGCCCTGCTGGAGCATCTGGCGCAGGTGGGCGGGTTGGACCTTGCGCCTATGGCCCCGGCAACCGCGGATTAGGCGGTGGTGAGACCCGCCTTCCGGTCGCGGAAGGCGGGCAACGGCTGCTATCCTCGCCCCGCTGCGGCCCACCATTCCAAAGCGCGTTGAGGAGTGCCGCCCGTCCGTTAATCCGCGCCAAAAAGGTCGCGGGTAAAGACCTTGTCCGGGACATCCGCCAGATCGGGGTGATTGCGGTTTGCCACGATCACATCCGCGCGCGCCTTGAAGGCCTCCAGATCGCGGGTGACCTCCGAACCAAAGAACTGGTCCTCCTGCAACACAGGTTCATAGACGATCACTTCGATGCCCTTGGCCTTGAGCCGTTTCATGATCCCTTGGACCGAGCTTTGGCGGAAATTGTCCGACCCGGTCTTCATCACCAGCCGGTAGATGCCCACCCGCTGCGGGCCAAGTGCCATGATCTGCTCTGACACAAAATCCTTGCGGGTGCGGTTCGCCTCGACCACGGCGTTGATCAGGTTCTGCGGCACATCCGAATAGTTCGCTAGCAACTGCTTGGAATCCTTGGGCAAACAATAGCCGCCATAGCCGAAAGATGGGTTGTTGTAATGCCCGCCGACGCGCGGGTCGAGGCAGACACCGTCGATAATCTGGCGCGTGTCTAACCCATTGGTCAGCGCATAGCTGTCCAATTCATTGAAATACGCCACCCGCATGGCGAGGAAAGTATTGGCGAAGAGTTTGACCGCCTCTGCCTCGGAGGCACCGGTAAAGAGCATGGGAATATCATCGTCGATTGCCCCCTCGGCCAGCAGTTGCGCAAAGCGCCGCGCACGGGGGCTGTCTTCGCCGACGACGATTCGCGAGGGGTGCAGATTGTCATAAAGCGCGCGGCCTTCGCGCAGGAATTCCGGGCTGAAGATCACTTGATCGGTGTCCAACGCGGCAGACAAATCTGCGGTATAGCCCACCGGCACCGTGGATTTAATAACGATGGTGGCCGTTTTCGTAACCGCCAGAACATCCCGCACCACGGCCTCGACACTGGAGGTGTCGAAAACATTGGTGCGCGGGTCATAGTTCGTCGGCGTGGCGATCAGCACATAGTCGGCCTCACGGTATGCCGCCTCCGGCTCGGTGCTGGCCTTGAGGGTGAGCGGCTTTTGGGCGAGGTATTGCTCGATCTCGGGGTCGACGATCGGCGCGTGGCGCGCATTCACCTGCGCCACCCTGTCCGCGTTCAGATCCACCGCCGTCACGTCATTGTGCTGCGCCAGAAGCACCGCGTTCGACAGCCCGACATAGCCGATGCCAACAACGGCGATCTTGGTCATAGACATAAGCGTGGGCCTTTCCTGCGTGCCGGTGGCGGGATGTTAGACTGCGGCTTTCGGATTGAAAAGGTGCCGCCTGACAGGGAGTTAGGGCGGATTGGCAAATGTGAAAGCGGCCCGGTTCAGCAATTGGCGCGCGGGGCGCGGCCGGGCAAGCCCCCCGCGCCGTTGCGCCCCGCCCGAGCGGTGGGTTGTCAGGCTGGAAAGACTTCTTTCACACAGTCTCAGGCGACCCATAACCCGGAGAGCCCCGATGCCCGACACCTCAGAGCGCCTGTCCCTTCCCTATCTGATGCCGGCACAGGCGCAAAAACATGTGACCCACAACGAAGCGCTGCAACGGCTGGACCTTCTGGTGCAGCTTGCGGTCGAAGGTTTCGACGCCAACACGCCGCCCGCCCTGCCGCAGGCGGGGGAGGTTCATGCCCTCGGCACCGCCCCCACGGCGGCTTGGGCGGGTCATGTCGGCGAACTGGCCGTCTGGATTGGAGAGACCTGGCAGTTCAGCGCGCCACAGGACGGCTGGCTTGCCTTGGATAAATCCACCGGGATCCTGCGCCGTTGGGTGGCGGGCGCATGGGCCGAGGTGTCGCCCCCCGATCTGGCGAACCTCTCTGGGGTGGGGATCAACACGGATCACGACAGCGGCAATCGCTTGTCGGTTTCTTCCCCGGCGAGCCTGTTCACCCACGAAGGCGCGGGGCATCAGGTGAAGCTCAACAAAGCCAGCGCCGCCGATACCGCGAGCCTGCTGTTCCAGACCGATTTTTCCGGACGGGCCGAAATGGGCACGGCGGGGCAGGATGATTTCGCCATCAAGGTCAGCGCCGATGGCAGCGGGTGGACCACCGCGCTGGCCTTTGACGCCGCCAGCGGCATGGCCTCGGGCGCGGCGCTGACGCAGAGCGTGAGTGACGCGACGGTGGGACGGCTGCTGCGCGTGGGGGATTTCGGCATCGGTGCGGATGCGGGGCCGCTTGTGGCGGACCTTGACGCGCATGCGCTTTCGGGCAGTTTCTCAGCCTATGGCGGCGCCCATGCACAGGCACCCGCTGGGGCCAATCCGTTTTCGGCGCTGGATGGGGTTTTTGGCCTGCTTTGCGGCAACAGCACCTTGGGCGGGCCGAGCGCGAACTTGTGGCAGATCGCAGTGGGGATCGACACGCCGGGTCTGGCCTTTCGCGTGCGGGCAACCGGGGCGTGGGGCGCGTGGCAATCCCTGTGGACTGGGGCGAACACGACTGTGGATGCCAATGGTTTCATCAAAGAAGCGAGCCCGATTGTCCGGCTGTTCCACGACAGCAGCGAAGAGCCAGCGGTGCCCCTAGCGGCGCGGTTCGAACGGATTGGGCTTGGCCACTACAGATTGACGGATGTCCCGCCGCTTGCGTCCAAAGGGTGGCAGATCGAAGTGCCGCAGGATGCGAATGGCAACCGGTTGGTCTATGTCGATTGCAGCTATGACGCGGGGATGGCGGCGCTTGATGTCCGTACCCGCGAGGTGATCTGGCAGGATGGCTGGGCCGGGGGTGCGCCCTGTGACATCCCCGTGGGCCGTTGGGTTGATCTGCGGTTCGACATGCCCTGAGGCAAAGAGCCCCGGCCCGCTGACGCCACAGCGGGCCGGGCTGCAATCAGAGAATGCTGCACAACTGCGCGACCTCATAGTTGCCCCCGCAAAGCAAAACGGCAGAGGTTTGGCCTGCGTATTTCTGCGGCTCCGCCAGATAGGCCGCCAGCGCCAAGGCGGCGGCCCCTTCGACCAACATATTCTCTTCCCATGCCAGCACCTTTAGCGCGGCGGCGATTTGTTCTTCGTTGCAATATACGATCTCGTCGATCACCGCGCTTGCCATCGGCAGGGTGAGCGACCCCTCATCGACCCCGCCCGCCACGCCATCGGCCAAAGTGTCGAGATGGTCCGTCTCGACGATCTTGCCCGCCTTGATCGACGCCGCCAGAGCGCAGCTGTTGGCGGCACTCACGCCGATCACACGGGTTTGCGGCGAGAACTCTTTGATCACCGACCCCATGCCAGAGATCAGCCCGCCCCCGCCCATCGAGATAAAGACAGTGTCGATCCCTTCGATCTGGTCGAGCAGTTCCAGCGCGGCGGTGCCTTGGCCCGCGATCACCTCGGCGTCGTTGTAGGGGGAGATATAGGTGTAGCCTTCGGCTTCGGCCAAGGCTTGCGCATGCCGTTCCGAAAGCGACGCATCCGACCCATGGATCACGACCTTGGTGCCAAAACCTTCGATGGTTTTGCGTTTCTTGGCGACAACCGTCTCGGGCAGCACGACGATCAATTCATGCCCCGTGGTCTGGGCGGCACGTGAACAGGCGATGCCGTGATTGCCGGAGGACGCGGTGATGACCGGTCGGTCCAGCGGCACCCTTGTCAGTTTGGCACTGGCCCCGCGCAGCTTGAACGACCCGGTGTGTTGAAAGTTCTCGGTTTTGTAGAAAAGCCGCGTGCCCTCTGCCATCGGCAGGCGCGAGGCGATCACCGGGGTGCGCGAAATCGCGCCTGCGATCTTGCGGTGAACCACGCAGGAACGCGCGGCGGATTGGGCGATCAGATCAGAGACTGGCGGCATGATAGGCTCCATCAGGTTGGCTGAGATGCGCCGCTGCGGCATGTGGGCCCGTCAGAGCCCGATAACCACGGCGGAGGGCGGTCATCGGTTAAGGCTGCGTGGCGGTCTGGGCCACGCTCTGCCGCGCGAGGAAGGTTGAGACACGTGCCAGCCCGGCCTGCAAGTCGGCGGTCGAATTGGCGAAACCGATGCGCAGCCAACCCTCCATATCCATGGCGCTGCCGGGGGTGAAAAGCACGCCCTCTTCCTCCAGCAACTGGGTGCAGAAATCGCGGCTGCGCAGTGGCAGGTCGTATTGCACCAACGCCGTGGTGCCCGACTGGGGTTTCACCCATGAGATCAGCGGCTCCGCCTCGACCCAATCTGCCAAGATTTCGAGGTTCCCCCGGGTGATCCGATGCGCGCGGTCAAGGATCTGCGCGCGGCTCTCAAGCGCGAGAGCCGAGAAATACTCGTCGATCCCCCCGACGGAAATCGTGTTGTAGTCACGATGGATCATGATCTTCTCAAGCAGCGCCTGCGGCCCCGCCACCCAGCCCACGCGCAGCCCGGCCAGCGAATAGGCTTTGGACATGCCCGCCGTGCTGATGCCGCGGTCGTAGAGATCGCAGATCGAGGCGGTATAGCCATCACCCGTCTGATCGGTGCCGCGATAGACCTCATCGCAGAGCACCCAAGCCTCGCTGCCGCGCGCGATCTCGGCGATCTCTGCCAGCATCGCGCGGTCCATCAGCGCGCCGGTCGGGTTGTTGGGATTGTTGGTGGCGATCATCCGCGTGTCAGGGCGCATCATGGCGCGCAATTCGTTCAGATCGGGCAGAAACCCGTTCTCGGGGCGCAGGTGCAGCAGTTCGACCTCTGCGCCGATGCTTTCGGGGATGGAATAGTGCTGCTGGTAGGTCGGCACGATGGCGATGACATGATCGCCGCGCGAGATCAGCGATTGGTGCACCAAAGCATTAGCCCCGATGGTGCCATGGGTGGTCAGGATGTTCTCGCGGCTCTGGGTCTCATAAAGCCCCGCCACCGCGTCGCGCAGACGGTCCGAGCCTTCGATCGCGCCGTAGCCCATGCGCATCCCGCGCAGTTCGCCCAGCACCGAATTGTCGACGCCCGCCATGTCGATCAACTCTCCCAATGTGATCGAATCGACGCAGGTCTCGGCGAGGTTGTAGCGGCAGTGGTTTTCGAACTCGTTCATCCACATTTCGACGCCGAAGGTCGCGATCTTCATGGGGTTTTCCTTTCGTATCTCAGTGGTCTGCCAGCGCGGCAAAAAGCTGGCGCAGAAAGTGCGGCGTGGCGGTTGGGGCGAGCCAGCGCATCACCGCCACGATGTCATGCTTCGGCGCGATCCAGATCGTGTGCCCACCCGCGCCCTGCGCGCTAAAGGCGGTTTCGGGCAGCTTGGGGTCAGCCTCCGCCCCGCGGTTCAGCCACCACAGGAAGCCGTATTTATCCAGTGTCGGCGTGGGCGTCAGCGCTTGCTGCATCCAACCTTCGGGCAAGATCTGCGCGCCGTTCCACTGGCCGTTTTGGCAGATGAACTGGCCGAAGCGCGCGTGATCTTCGGCGCCGATGAACAGCCCGCCGCCCCAATGGCCACCACCGGTGACCGATTGAACGCGCCTGCCCGCCATCTCGATCCACGACGTTGAATAGCCCTCCCACCGCCAATCGTCTGAGGCGCCGATCGGGTCCATGATCCGCGCGCGCAGCACCTCTGGCAGCGGGCGGCCGAACCGCATCAGCAGCGCATAGGCCAGCGCGTTCACCCGCACGTCGTTGTATTCGTAATGGCTTCCCGGTGGGCCGGCTTTGCGCAATTGCCCCTTGCGGCTGTTGTCTGCCCCCGGCCCGATCTGGCGGTAATGGTCGACCTGATCGTCTTTGCCGAAAATCTCGCCGCGCCATTCACTGTTCATCTGCAACATATGCCGCCAAGTGATGCGCCCGTTGTGGTCGCCCGCAAAATGCGGCCCCGGCACGCTGTCGCCCACGGGCGCGTCGAGGTCGGTGATCAGCCCATCCTTCACCGCCAGCCCCGCCAGCACCGACAGGTAGCTCTTGGCGATGGAAAAGGTCATGTCGGTCCGCGTCGTATCGCCCCAATCGGCGACCCGCTGCCCCCGGTGCAGGATCACCCCTGCCGGGCCGCCGCGCGGCTTTACCGGGCCCACGATCTCGGTCCAAGGGCCGCTTTCGTTCCACTCGCGGTTGCCAACATAGGCCCCATCGGGGTGATACATCGAGCGGGGCCAGTCAGTCTCATGCGCCAGCGCGTGGTCGACGACGGCTTGCAGGGCGGGGGTGGCGGCGAATGTCATGCGGACTCCTCGGGGCTTGGGGCGAACCTTTCCCAAGGGGGGCGGAATTGTAAACCGGTTAAATGGTTTCGGCGTCCTCAATCGCGCCTGCTCAGCCCCCAATATCAGGATAGACCTGAGAGCGTTTGACCACCCCGTAGACAAAACTGGTGTCGATCGACCCAATGCCGCCGATGGGGTGCAGCCGGGCGCGCACGAAACGCTCATAGTCTTCCAGATCACCCACCACCACGCGCAGCAGGTAGTCTGACAATCCGCTCATCACGAAGCACTCCAGCACCTCCGGGATCGCGCGAATCTTATTTTCAAAACGTTTCACCGTGCCCTCGTCATGGCCATCGAGCGTCACCCGCACCATGACCGTAACCGGCAGGCCGTAGGCCTTGGCGTCGACCTCCACACTATAGCCACGGATCGCGCCGTTTTTCTCAAGCGCGCGCAGGCGGCGGAGACAGGGGGAAGGCGACAGGCCAACTTCCTCGGCCAGATCAAGGTTCGTCATCCGGCCATTGCGCTGTAGCGCGCGGATGATGCGGCGGTCAGTAGCGTCCAGTCGGGGTGTTTGGGGCATGATATGCCAAATCCTCTGCAATCTGCGCATACATTAGCAACAAAATGCCTCTTGTGCCATCGGATCATGCCCTCAAAATCAATCAGGGGGCCAGCCATGACCGAGAACCAGAAATCCTTCTCCACCCGCGCCATCCACCACGGGTATGACGCGCAAAGCGAACAGGGCGCGCTGAACCCGCCGATCTACATGAGCTCGACCTTCACCTTCGAGACCGCCGAGGCCGGCGGCGACATGTTCGCGGGCGAGCGCGCGGGGCATTTCTATACCCGCATTTCCAATCCGACGCTGGACCATCTGGAAAAACGCATTGCCAACCTTGAGGGGGCCGAAGCGGGCCTCGCCACCGCCTCGGGCATGGGGGCGATCACCTCCACGCTCTGGACATTCCTGCAGGCGGGCGATGAGATCATCATCGACAAGACGCTTTATGGCTGCACCTTTGCATTTATGACCCACGGCCTGCCGCGCTTTGGCGTCAAGGTGACGCTGGTCGACATGACCGAGCCGGAAAACCTTTCCGAGGTGATCAGCGCTCAGACCAAGATCGTCTATTTCGAAACCCCCGCGAACCCGAACAACCGTCTGGTGGACATCGCCGCGATCTCGGCCATTGCGCATCGCGCCGGGGCCAAGGTGGTGGTCGACAACACCTATGCCACGCCGGTGATCACCCGTCCCATCGAACATGGCGCGGATATCGTGCTGCATTCGGCAACGAAATTCCTCTCCGGTCACGGTGATGTGGTCGCGGGTCTTGTCGTTGGCAGTGCCGAGGACATGACGCAGGTGCGGCTTGTCGGGCTCAAAGACATGACCGGTGCCGTGATGTCGCCGCTGACCGCCATGCTGCTCTTGCGCGGGATCAAAACGCTGGAACTGCGGATGGAGCGGCACTGCGCCACGGCCGCCAAGGTGGCCGAGGCGCTCGAAGCGCATCCGGCGGTGCTGCATGTCGCCTATCCGGGGCTGGAGAGCTTTCCGCAGGCCGAACTGGCGCGGGGGCAGATGGGCAATTTCGGCGGCATGATCCCCTTTGAGGTCAAGGGCGGCAAACCGGGCGGCATCGCCTTTATGAACCGTCTGCACCTCATTCAGCGCGCGGTGAGCCTTGGCGATGCGGAAAGCCTGATCCAGCATCCGGCGAGCATGACCCATTCCACCTATTCCCCCGAGGAACGCGCCGAGCATGGCATCGCCGAAGGGCTGGTGCGGCTCTCGGTTGGGCTGGAATCTGCGGAAGACATCATTGATGACCTTTACGCCGCGCTTGGCGCGCATAACATGCAAGCGGCCTGATCCGGCAAAGACCGGACCAGTCGCGGGCGGTGTCGAGGAGGGCACCGCCCGAGGGATCCTCAAGATGAAAGACCTGCCATGACCGCTCTCGCCCCTGCCCAGCTCAAAACCATCGAACAACGTCTGCTGTGGCTGTCGCATTGGATGATCCACAACGCCAACCACATCCGGCCCAAGGTGGACGGGATCAAGGTGGGCGGGCATCAGGCGTCTTCGGCCTCCATGGTGTCGATCATGACGGCGCTTTATTTCAGCGCCCTGCGGCCCGAGGACCGGGTGGCGGTCAAACCCCATGCCTCCCCGATCTTCCACGCGATGCAATATCTGATGGGCAATCAGACCCGCGAGAAGATGGAGAACTTCCGCGGGTTTCAGGGCGTGCAGAGCTACCCCAGCCGGACCAAGGACATCGACGACGTGGATTTCTCCACCGGATCGGTGGGTCTTGGCGTGGCAGTGACTTCCTTCGCCTCATTGGTGCAGGATTACATCGCCGCGAAGGTTTGGGGCGCGGATGTCGATCTGGGCCGCATGGTGGCGCTGGTGGGCGATGCGGAACTCGACGAGGGCAATATTTATGAGGCCCTGCAAGAGGGTTGGAAGAACGATCTGCGCAACACATGGTGGATCATCGACTACAACCGCCAATCGCTCGACGGGGTGGTGCGTGAAGGGCTGTTCAAACGGATCGAGCAGATTTTCGACGCCTTCGGCTGGGATGTGGTCAAGGTGAAATACGGCGCCCTGCAACGCGCCGCCTTTGACGAGCCGGGCGGCGACAAGCTGCGCGACTGGATCGACAATTGCCCCAACCAACTTTACTCGGCGCTGACCTATCAGGGCGGCGCGGTCTGGCGCGAGCGGCTGATGGAGGCGCTTGGCGATCAGGGCGATGTCACAGCACTGATCGACGCGCGCAGCGATGACGAACTGGCCGAGCTGATGGAGAACCTCGGCGGCAACTGCGTTGAGACCATGGCCGAGACCTTTGCCGCCATCGACCACGACCGCCCGGTCTGTTTTCTGGCCTACACGATCAAGGGCTGGGGCACGCCGATCGCGGGGCACAAGGACAACCACGGCGGGCTGATGACCAAAAGTCAGATGGCCGATTGGCAGAAACACATGGGAGTGAATGAGGGCGCGGAATGGGAGAAATTCGCCACCGTCGACGACCCCGATGCCCTGCAAGCCGCGCTCGACCGCGTGCCGTTTTTCGCCAAGGGCCGCCGCCGCTACGGTGACGCGACCCTGCCGGTGCCGCAGATCGAACTTTCCAGCGACCGCGAGATTTCCACGCAGATGGCCTTTGGCAAGATCCTCGACGATCTGTCGAAAGGCGACAGCGATCTGGCCGCGCGTATCGTCACCATGTCCCCCGACGTGACCGGCACCACGAACCTCGGCCCGTGGGTGAACCGGCGCAAGCTGTTCGCGCGCAGCGAACAGGCCGACACCTTCATTAACGAGAAAATCCCCTCCACCGCGAAATGGGAGTTCACCCCCGAGGGCCAGCATATCGAGCTAGGCATCGCCGAGATGAACCTCTTTCTGCTCTTGGGTGCGGCGGGTCTGTCGCATTCGCTCTTTGGCAAGCGGGTCATTCCCATCGGCACGGTCTACGACCCCTTCGTCGCCCGCGGCTTGGATGCGTTGAACTATGCCTGCTATCAAGATGCGCGCTTTATGATTGTCGGCACGCCGTCGGGCGTGACGCTCGCCCCCGAAGGCGGCGCGCATCAGTCCATCGGCACGCCGCTGATCGGGATGAGCCAAGACGGGTTGGCGAGCTTCGAGCCCGCCTTTGCCGATGAGTTGGCCGTCATCATGCAGTGGGCCTTCGATTATCTGCAAAAGGACGGCGAAGGCGACCCTGACGAGCGCACGTGGCTGCGCGATGAGACCGGCGGCTCGGTCTATCTCCGGCTCACCACCAATCCCATCGAACAGCCCGGCAAGCGGGTCGACGAGGACTTCCGCCAAGGCGCCATCGACGGGGCCTATTGGCTGCGCAAGCCGGGGCCGAACTGCGACGTGGTGATCGCCTATCAAGGCGCGGTGGCGCCCGAAGCGATCAAAGCGGCGGGCAACATCGCCGAAGGCCGCCGCGATGTCGGCGTACTGGCGGTGACCTCTGCTGACCGTCTGAACGCGGGCTGGACCGCCGCGCAACGCGCCCGCGCGCGCGGCAACCACGCGGCGCAAAGCCATATCGAGACGCTGCTGGGGCAGCTCCCGCGCGACTGCAAACTGGTCACGGTGATCGACGGGCATCCGGCGACGCTTTCGTGGCTGGGCTCGGTCGTTGGGCACCAGACGGTGCCGCTTGGGGTTGAGCACTTCGGCCAGACCGGCACCATTGCCGACCTTTATCGCCACTTCGGGATCGACGCGCGGTCGATCGTGGAAAAGGTGCAGGGGCTGACCCCGGGCCGCCAAATGCTTCACCGGGTTGCGGGCTAGACGCCCTCCCCCCGGATCGAAAGGACCGACATGACCTATTCCCTTGCCATCCACGGCGGTGCCGGAACCATCCTCAAGGAAAACATCACCCCCGAGCAGGAGGCCGCCTATCACGTCGCCCTCGCCCGCGCGCTAGAAGCGGGCGAAGCCATCCTGCGCGAAGGGGGCAGCGCGATGGACGCGGTCGAAGCGGCGGTCTGCGCGCTGGAGGATGAGCCCCTGTTCAACGCAGGGCGCGGCGCGGTCTATACGTCGGAAGGCGCGCAGGAGATGGACGCCGCCGTGATGGACGGGCGCGACCGCAGGGCGGGATCGGTCGCCGGTGTCTTTGGCCCGAAGAACCCGGTGAAACTGGCCCGCGCGGTGATGGAGCGGACCGAGCATGTCACGCTCATTGGCCCCAACGCGCTCGAGATCGCGCGGCAAGCGGGGCTTGAATTCGGCGACCGCGACTACTTTTTCACCCAGTCCCGCTGGGACGCGCTGCAAGAGACGCTTGCGATGCGGGCGCGCGGCGAAGTCTCGGACGATCCGGCGCGGCGGCATGGCACCGTGGGGGCCGTGGCGCGCGATGTTGCAGGAAATATAGCCGCCGCCACCTCAACAGGGGGCATGACCGCCAAGGCCCCGGGCCGCGTGGGCGACACGCCGATGATCGGCGCGGGCACATTCGCCGATAACGCAACCTGCGCGGTCTCGGCCACCGGACATGGAGAGGTCTTTATCCGCTGGAACGCGGCGGGCGAAATCGCCGCACGCATGCGACACGCGGGCGAAGACCTTGCCACCGCCGCCGATCATGTGGTGATGCAGGATCTGGCCCCCAACGACGGGTCGGGCGGGGTCATCGCCGTGGACGGTGCGGGCAATATCGCCATACCGTTCAATTCCCAAGGGATGTACCGCGGCTCGGTGCGGCAAGGCAGCGCCCCCGAAACCAACATCTACTGAGCGGCCCCGCCCTTCGGTTGCCCTCCTGCCACTGCGGGCAGGACAAATGCGGCCCGTTGAGGGCCACCCGCCATCTAAATCTTGACATTTAGCCCCCTCCCTTTGATTGACGGTCAAACGAACTTGACGGGAGAGGGGACAAGGTGCGTTTTTTAGCAGCAATTGCCAGAGTTATCTGCGCGGTGAACTTATTCATCGGCAATCTCTTCTCATGGCTCGCACTCGGCATCGTGTTGGTCTGTTTCACCGTGGTCGTGCAGCGCTATCTTTTCGCGATCAGCTTCGTTTGGATGCAAGATCTCTATATTTGGCTAAACGGCGCGATGTTCACCGCCGTTGCGGGCTTTGCCCTGCTGCGCGACGACCATGTGCGGGTCGATATCTTTTACCGCCCCGCCACGATGGCACGCCGCGCGCTGATCGACCTGATCGGCGTGGTCGTTTTTTTGCTGCCCTTCTGCTGGATCGTTTACACCTATTCGATGCCCTTCGTGACACGCGCATGGGGTTATCAAGAAGGGTCCGCCAATGTGGGCGGCATGCCGGGGCTTTATATTCTCAAGGCCTTCATCATCGGCTTTGCATTTCTACTCGCAATTCAAGGGATTGCATGGATCATCCGCTCCATCCTCGTGCTCAGCGGCAATGCTGAGCTGGTGCCCAAATCCATGCAATACAGCCGGGACCAAATCCCCGCAGACCACCCGCAGGGAGCCGTTTGATGGATCCGATTTTGATCGGCGAAATGCTCGCCGCGCTAATGTTTTTTGGCGTGATCGGCTTTTTGCTATTGGGCTTCCCGGTCGCCTTCACGCTTGCTGGTGTGTCGTTGCTCTTTGGATTGGTCGGCATCGGCTTTGGCGTCTTCGACCCATCGAACTTCGGCTCTCTGCCGAACCGTTACATCGGCTTCATGACCAACGAAGTCTTGGTCGCCGTGCCGCTATTTATCTTCATGGGGGTGATGCTGGAGCGCAGTCAGATCGCCGAGCAACTGCTGATGACCATGGGCAAACTCTTTGGCAATATGCGCGGCGGGCTTGGCTTTTCGGTCGTGATCGTGGGTGCGATGCTTGCCGCCTCGACCGGTGTGGTTGGCGCGACAGTTGTAACCATGGGGCTGATCTCTCTGCCTGCCATGTTGCGTGCGGGCTATGATCCTAAGCTTGCCACCGGCGTCATCTGCGCGAGCGGGACACTGGGCCAGATCATTCCACCGTCGACCGTTTTGATCTTCATGGGCGACATGCTCGCGGGTATCAACTCGCAAGTGCAGATGGCCAAGGGGAACTTTGCGCCATCGCCCGTGTCGGTCGGCGACCTTTTCGCCGGGGCGCTCTTGCCGGGCATCCTGTTGGTGTCGCTTTACCTTGGATATGTGCTGTTCAAGGCCGTTACCGCGCCTGAATCCTGCCCTGCCACGCCCGTTCCTGCGGATGAGAAAGGCCAGCTTTTGCGGGATTTCTTTGTGGCGCTGGTGCCGCCACTTTTGCTGATCCTCGCCGTTTTAGGGTCGATCCTCGGCGGCATAGCAACCCCGACAGAGGCGGCGTCGGTCGGTGCCGTGGGGGCGATGGTGCTGGCAGCATTGCGCTGGCGCCTGTCCTTCCGCATCTTGCGCGAGACGATGATCGCGACCGCGACGATCACCAGCATGGTCTTTATCATTCTGCTGGGCGCGTCGGTCTTTTCCATCGTGTTCCGCATGATGGGCGGCGACAATCTGGTGCATGAGTTCCTGAGCAACCTGCCCGGCGGCCCCTTGGCGGCGGTGGCGGTGGTGATGATCATCATGTTCTTCCTCGGGTTCATCCTTGATACCTTTGAGATCATCTTCATCGTGATCCCGATCACCGCGCCCGTGCTTTTGATGCTGGACATTGATCCGATCTGGCTGGGCGTGCTGGTGGGGGTGAACTTGCAGACCTCCTTCCTCACGCCGCCCTTCGGCTTTGCGCTGTTCTATTTGCGCGGGGTGGCTCCGGCGGATCTGCCGACCAGTGCGATTTACAAGGGTATCCTGCCGTTTGTGATGTTGCAGGTGGTGGCGATTGCGATCCTCTTCGCCTTCCCGCAGATCGTGACGTGGTTGCCGAAGTTGGTCGCCGGGTAAGACGGCGTTTTTCTAGAGCAAAGGCCCGGTGGAAACGCCGGGCCTTTCGCGTTTGTACGCGAAGGGCATCGCCCTCTCTTGGGGGCGATCGGAACCTGCGAAAGTGGCCGGTGCGGTGCGACACTCTTCCCCAATCCGGTTGGCGAAAGGTTGCAAAATCGCCCTCCGGGGGGAGGAAGGGCGATTCCCGGTGTGCCACCGGGCGGGACAGTTCTGAGACCTCTTCCTCATAGAAAAAGACCCGGCGTTTCCCCCGGGCCTTTCCACATCTCTCGGCGCGAAGCTTAGTACTTCAAGAACTTCTGACGCGCCTGAACGTAGGGGCTGTCGATGTTCTCGGTCCGGGTGCGGACGAGGTTCAGCGCTTCGACAAAGCTGTCGGCGGTCTTCTTGACCAGCGGGTCGTCGCTGTTGCGCAGTTCCTCGACCACTTCAACCGACGCTTTCGCGCCCGCTTCCATGATGTCGTCAGGGAAATTGCGAACGGTGACGCCGTGCTCTTCGACCAGCGTCTTCAGAGCGCGCGGGTCGTTGGCATAGAAGTCAGCGGCAACCTGATCGTATTCCGCCTGGCTCACGTCACGGATGATCGCCTGAAGATTCTCAGGAAGCTCCTGATACTTCTTCTTGTCGACCACAAGCTCAGTCGCCAGACCCGATTCCACGAAGGACGGCATGTAGTAGTTCTTGGCCACCTGATGGAAGCCGAGCGCCAGATCGTTGTAGGGGCCGACGAATTCCGCGGCATCGAGCGTGCCGGACTGCAGCGCTTGGAAGATCTCGCCCGCGGCCATGTTGGTCACGGTTGCGCCCAGCTTCTCCCACACGCGGCCACCAAGGCCCGGCGTCCGGAAACGCACGCCTTTGACATCATCGAGGCTTTTCAACTCATCGCGGAACCAACCACCCGTCTGGGTGCCGGTGTTGCCGGACAGGAAGCCCTGAACGCCGAACTGGTCATAGATCTCGTCCCAGATTTCCTGACCGCCCATGTAACGCATCCAAGCTGTCAGCTCGGGCGTGGTCATGCCGTAAGGCACGCCGGTGAAGAAGGACAGCGCGGGGGATTTGTTTTGCCAGTAGTAGGCGGCGCCGTGGCTCATCTCGGCGGTACCGTCGATCACGGCATCGAGCGACTGCAGCGGCGGCACCATCTCTCCGGCCGAGAAGACCTGAATGGTCAGCTCGCCACCCGAGGCGGCGGTGATCCGGTCGGCCAAACGCTGCGCGCCGACACCCAGACCGGGGAAGTTTTTGGGCCAAGTGGTGACCATGCGCCACGTGATGTTGCCCTGCGCAATAGCGGGCGCTGCAAGTGTCGTGGCGGCGGCACCTGCCCCCATCACACCAGCTTTGCGAATAAATGAACGACGATCCATGTTTTTCCTCCCAAACGGATATTTGCTAAGCCTCCCCCGACGTCGATGCGGAGGGCTCTGCGCAGCAGATAATCGTTGCTTTTCGAAAATGTCCATGGCTTAGGCAAATTGAAACCTCTCCTTCTGGACAAACTCTCCCCACGCCGCATACGTAGTGCTACTTAAAGCAGCATTATTATTGGTCTTTTGCCTTGTTTTTGGCAGAAAGGCCAATAATGTGCGAGCTGCCAGGGAGGGCTCAGATCTTGATAAAATTCATCGACCAGATGAACGAATTCGTCGGGCGTATCGTGTCGGTCGTCGCCGTCATTTTCGCCGCAATCATCATCTATGACGTTTTCATGCGCTATGCGCTGAATGACCCGACCCGCTGGGCTTTTGACGTTACGAAACAGTTATATGGCTTTTATTTCGTGATGCTGGGCGGCTATGCGCTGCGTCATCAAGCCCATGTGCGGGTCGATCTGATCACCGAAACCCTTGCCCCCACCCTGCGACGCTGGGTCGAAGCGGCGGGCTATGTGATCTTTTTCTTCCCCTTCGCGTGGATCTTCACCACCCGCTCTTATGAATTCGCCATGCGCTCCTATGCTCAGGGCGAGACGACCTATGGCTCGGTGCAGCTGCCGGTCTATCCGCTGAAAATGGCCATGGCGCTCGCCGCTGGTTTGCTGTTGCTGCAAGGTGTGGCGGAATTTTTGAAACTCGTACTTAACCGTCAGGAACTGCCCCGTGACGCCTGAACTCATTGCACTCACCATGTTTGGCCTGCTGTTGCTGGGCCTTTTCATGGGCCACCCGCTGGCCTTCGTTCTGGGCGGCACCGCCGTTTTGGGCGCTGTCATCGCTGGCAAGCCCATGGTGCTGGGCATCGTCATCAACCGGATTTTCGGCGATGTGCTCGACAACTTCACGCTGATCGCGATTCCGCTGTTCATCTTGATGGCGCGGTTCCTGTCCGATTCGGGCGTGACGGATAAGATGTTCGAATCGCTTCGGCTTTTGATGTCGAACATCCGCGGCGGTCTGGCGCTGGCGGTGGTCTTCATCTCGATCCTACTGGCCGCCACCACCGGCATCATCGGTGCGTCGATCACCGTGATGGGCGTGATGGCCCTGCGCCCGATGCTGCAATATGGCTACAGCCCGACACTGACCACCGGCGTCATCGCGGCCTCCGGCTGTCTGGGCATTCTGATCCCGCCGTCGATCATGTTGATCCTTATGGCCTCCTATTCGCCCCTGTCGGTGGGCGAGCTTTTCGCCGGTGCGATGGTGCCGGGCGTGGTGCTGGGGCTGCTCTATGCGGTGTGGGTCTTTATCGTGGCCGTGGTGCGGCCGGACATGGCCCCGGCGGTTGAGCCGGATGAGAAGATCTCTAAACCCGCGCTTGTGCGTATGCTGCTGATCGAAGCCGTGCCGCCGCTGGTGCTGATCCTTGGCATCCTCGGCTCCCTTCTGGCGGGCATCGCCACGGCGACCGAAGCCTCGGCCATTGGCGCGGCGCTGGCGCTGGTCATCGTGATCATGCGGCGCAAGTTCACTTGGGCCAGCTTTTACGGCGCGATGCTGGAAACGGGCCGCACC
This sequence comes from Sulfitobacter sp. LC.270.F.C4, assembly GCF_032922545.1. Taxonomy (NCBI): domain Bacteria; kingdom Pseudomonadati; phylum Pseudomonadota; class Alphaproteobacteria; order Rhodobacterales; family Roseobacteraceae; genus Sulfitobacter; species Sulfitobacter sp. LC.270.F.C4. The sequence goes on from NZ_CP136690.1 coordinate 133,660, forward strand.
TCGGCGATGATCTTGTTTATCGTTGTGGGCGCCACCGCTTTCACCGGCGTGTTCAACATCACCGGGGGTCTGCGCGCCACGCAAGAGATCATCCGCAACCTCGATATGGCCCCTTGGATGCTGATCGCGATGATGATGTTCATCGTCTTCATCCTCGGTGCATTCCTTGATTGGACCGGCATTGTGCTGCTGTCTTTCCCGATCTTCCTGCCCATCGTGCAGGAGATGGACGTGAGCCTGTTGTGGTTCGTCGTCCTAATGTCGGTGGTCTTGCAGACGTCCTTCCTCACCCCGCCCTTTGGATATGCGCTGTTCTACCTGCGCGCCATTGCGCCGCGCGAGGTCAAGACGTCGCATATCATCATTGGTGTGCTGCCGTTCATCGGGCTGATCCTGATGATGTGCGTGGCCATCGCCCTGTTCCCGCAGCTTGTCACTTGGCTGCCGGAAACGCTCTATACAAAATAAATCAACGGAGGAGAGAATATTATGAAATTGAAATCAACACTTGCCGGTCTGGCACTCTGCGCAGGCTTTGGCACGCAGGCCGCGGCCCAAGACAACTGGACCATGACCACCACATGGCCAACTTCGCTGGAACTGATCGAGATCGACAAGCATTTCGTCGATCTGGCCAATAAGCTGACCGGCGAAGACCTGACCATTGAATTCTTCGAAGGCGGCTCGCTCGTGCCCGCAGGCGAAGTTTTTGGCGCGGTTGAATCGAACACCGTGCAGGCTGGCGCCGACTGGCCCGGTTACTGGGCTGGCCGCAACTCTGCCTTCTCGCCGCTGGCGACCACGGCGAGCCTGTTCAACGCGGTTGATTACGTCAACTGGATCGAACAATGGGGCGGCAAAGAACTCTATAACGAGATCTACGGCAAGTTCGGCATGGTCTATCTGCCCTACGGCGTGACCAACAACGAATCCGGTTTCCGCACCAACGAGCAGATCGTTACGCTGGAAGACCTCAAGGGCAAGCGTCTGCGTCTGTCGGGTCTGGAGCAGGGCCGTCTGTTGGAAAAACTGGGCGGCTCTCAGGTCTCCATGGCCGGTGGCGAAATCTACCAGTCGCTTGAGCGCGGCGTGATTGATGGTGCCGAATTCTCGACCCCCAACGTCGACTTCTCGGGCGGTTTCCAGCAGGTCACCAAATACTGGGCGACACCGGGCTGGCACCAGTCGGCGTCGATCTTCGGTGTGATGATCAACAAAGGCGCGTGGGACGCGCTGTCGGACGAAACCCGCGAAGCGCTTGAAATCGCGGCACAGGCCAACCTCGTCTGGTCGCTCTCCTTCACCGAGAAGCGCGCGACCGAAGCCTATCAGCAGTTCCTCGATGCGGGCATCGAGATCAACCGCTACGACGATGAAACGCTGGCCACCGTTCAGGAAATGGCCAACGAAACCATCGAAGAAACCGCCTGTGAGAACCCCAATTCCGCAAAGGTTTACCTGAGCCAGTTGGAGTATCTGAACGACTACGCCAAATGGCGTGACGCCTCGGCGCCGTTCAACTTGGGCCGCACGCCCAACGGTCCGGACATCGAAAAAATCCGCGCCTGCGCGGAGTGATCTGAGCCTATCGGTTCTAACGGAAAGGCCCGCCAAATGGCGGGCCTTTTTACGTTTTCGGGGGCTTAGTCTGTACCGAGACAGAATTAACCCCGCTCAGCCGGGACTACAGTTCAAGAATGCCTGCGACCTCTTGCGCTAGCGCGCGGACTTCATCCGCGGCAGGGCCGGACTTTTTCGCCTCGACCACACCCAGACCCCGGCCAAGGGCATCGGCGTAGATCACTCTGTTGGCCAGCGACGCGTCAAGCCGCCCAGCCCCAAGCTCGGCCACCGACTTGGCCACGTCATCGCCGACCCGCGTGCCGGCGCGGGTGCGGTTCATCACGATATGCGTCGGTTTCTGCGCCCGCTCGGCCAAATCCAATACATCATGGGTTGCCCAGACATCGGCCTGACTGGCCGATACCGGCACCAGCACCAGATCCGAGTCGCGCAGGACCCAACGCACATCGCTATCCGCCTTTGGGGGCGTATCGATGAGAATGACATCAGCCTCGTTGCCGACCGTCCGGATGGCGCGGGATATCCCATAGGGGGTCGCCGTGGCGAACTTCAGTTTTGGATCAAGCCCAAGCATCTCTTCGCGAATGTCGAGCCACTTGCCGAGGCTGCCTTGAGGGTCCGTATCCAACAGGCCCACGCTTTTGCCCGCTGCCAAATAGGCAATCGCCAAGTTCGAAACGAGGGTGGTCTTGCCTGCCCCACCCTTTTGTTGGGCTACACAGATAATCCGGGCGCTCATTTGCCAAGCCTTCAATAGGTTCTCTGCACCGCAGCATAACGGGCCAAGCCGGTAAAAGCGACAAATACCTCGCGACAGGCGCGCGGCGCCCGCCTAGCCCTCGACACGCTTGAGAAACTTTTGCAATCGCGCATCCTTGGGCGCGCTGAAAATCTCAGATGGCGGGCCGCTCTCAACAATCTTGCCGCCGTCCATAAAGATCACCCGATCCGCGATCTCGCGGGCGAACTGCATCTCATGGGTCACGATCAGCATGGTTTGCTTGCGCTCTGCCACCGCGCGCATCAGGTCCAGCACCTCACCGACCCATTCAGGATCAAGCGCGGATGTCGGCTCATCGAACAGCATCAACTCGGCCCCAAGCGCCATCGCCCGGCCGATGCCGACACGTTGCTGCTGCCCGCCGGACAGCGCCGCGGGGAAACTGTCGGCCTTGTCGGCCAATCCGGTCTCGGCCAAGACCGAAAGCGCGCGCTGCTCGGCCTCATCCTTGGGGCGCTTTTGCACGGTGACAAGCGCCTCCATGATGTTCTCTTTCGCCGTCTTGTTGGCGAACAAGGCGTAGTTCTGAAACACCATCGCAGTCCGACGGCGCAGCGCCAGAATGTCGGCCTTGCGCGCCTTCGCGGCGTCAACCGTCACATCGCCGATGCGAATGGTCCCCGCCTGCGGCATGTCGAGGAAGTTGAGACAGCGCAGCAGGGTCGATTTGCCCGTGCCGGAGGGGCCGATGACAACCACGCGCTCGCCTTCCGCAATCTGCAAATCAATGCCATTGAGGACCGGCGCGCCGCCGAAATGTTTGGTCAGGCCAGTGATATCAATCATCGGACGAACGCCTTATTTAGATAGGTTTCAAGCCGCTTTTGCATCTGGCTAAGCGCTTCGACAATGACCCAATAGATCATCGCAACAACGAGATAGGCCTCGAAGTAGAGAAAGCTGCCCGCTGCCTCTTTCTGGGCTGCGCCCATCATTTCGGTCACGCCAAGAGTAAATGCCAGCGAGGTGCCTTTGATCATGTCGATGAAATAATTGACCAATGTGGGCGCGGCGATCCGGGCGGCCTGTGGCAGGATGATGCGCCACATCATCTGGCCTTGGGTCATGCCGATGGATTGCGCGGCCTCCCATTGGCTGCGGTCGACCCCCATGATCGCGGCGCGGATGCTCTCGGCCATATAGGCCGAGAAATGCAAGGTCAGGCCCATGATGGCGGCGGTCACGCCGTTGATATCCGACAGGAATGACAGCACCTGCGGCAGGCCAAAGTAGAACAGAAACAACTGCACCAGCAGCGGCGTGCCGCGGAAAAAGCTGATGAAGACGATCACGAACCAGTCGAGAACAGGCACTTTGGCCACCCGTTCGACAGCCAAAAGCGAGGCGAGGATGAGTGCACAGACCATCCCCGCCACCGCCATGAACAAAGTTAACGGTACATAGCCCAATATGACGGGCACCAGCCCCAGCATGTAGTCGAGGTCTAGCGCCCGCATGGGTTACTCCGCTTTGGTGATGTCAGTGCCGAACCATTTGTCCGAGATTTCGGTCAGTGTACCGTCTTCGCGCAGGGACTCCAGTGCGGTGTCGACACGGTCCCGCAGGGCGCGGCCTTCGTCATTGTCTTGGAACGGCAGCGCGTTGCGGATTTCGGAGAACGGCTTGCCTGCCAGTTGCAGCGGCAGGGGGCTTTCCTGAATCAGCTGGGCAGAGGAAACCCGGTCCATCACGAATGCATCCACCCGGCCAAGCGCGGTGTCTTGGGCGATGTTGGACTCATAGGTCTTGATCTCGATCTCATCTGCAAAGTCGAGTTCGTTCAAAAGCTGCTCGAAGTTCGAGCCGAGGTTGACCGCAACGGTTTTACCGCGCAGGTCTTCGACGCCACCGATCTCTTCGTTGCCCTCTTTGGTCACGACCTGCGCGCCATCAAATACGTAAGGCGCGGTAAAGGCGAACTTTTCCTCACGCTCTGGCGTGATGGTGATCTGGTTGGCGATCGTGTCGATGCGGCCTGCGTCCAGCGCGCCAATCAGGCCGGAAAAGGCCATGGTTTCGAATTCAACCTCAAAGCCCGCCTCTTCGCCGACAGCATTCATCACGTCGACTTCGAAACCCTGAAGCACGTCCTGCTTAACGAATGTGAAGGGGAAATAGCCGCCCGACATGCCCACGCGGAGCGTTTCATTGTCTTGGGCGAAGGCTGCGGTGCCAGAAACCGCGGCGAGCACGGTGGCGGTAACGATCTGTTTCAGCATTGAATTTACTCCTGTAACGCTTGAGCATCAGATGTCACCGGGCGCCGCCCGCTTCAACACCGTTGCTGAAACAGGAACGTTTGACGGGCGGGATCGGTTCAGATGGAATGGGAGCTTTGGCCATCGGGTATGCGCGGATCGAATTTCCTACTGTGGCCCCAGAGGCAGAACAGAATTCCCAAAAGGCAGGATTGATTCCTCAGCTGCGGGACGGATATGCGCAATTTACATAGCTTTGCGCCCCTCAAAGCGCGTCGATATCCAGCCCCTCAGCGGCCCAAGCGGCAAGCTTGCGGTCGACAGTTTTGCGAGAGACACCCAAACGCCGCGCGGCCTCGGCCCGGTTGCCGCCCGAAAGATCAAGAATGTGCAGCATGTGGCGCTGTGTGACCAGTTCGAGATCCTCGATTGCCCTTGGCCCATCGACGGTGCCATGGCCCGCAAAGGCTTCGGGCAGGCTGCCGAGGATGACCGAGCGTTCGATCAAATTTCGCAATTCTCGTACATTGCCCGGCCAATCGTAGCGCCGCAGTTTCAGCAATGTCTCGGCATCCAACCGCAGCGCGGGCATGCCAAGCGCGGTCGAGAATTGCTGCATGAACATCGCCGCCAGTTCGACGATATCATCCGAGCGGTCCTTGAGCGGCGGCATCGCGACTTCGACAACATTCATCCGGTGATAAAGGTCTGCGCGGAAACGCCCCTCCTCCACCGCTTTGGGCAAATCGGCATTTGTGGCGAAAAGGAACCGCAGGCTCAGCGGAATTTCCCGCTCGGCCCCTTCGGGCCGGATGCGTTGATCTTCCAGTACTCGCAACAAAGCCGCCTGCAACTGCTCCGGCATCTGCGCCACTTCATCAAGGAACAGCGTGCCGCCATCGGCCAAAAGGAACAGCCCCGGCTGTAGGGTTTCGTTCCCCTCCACCGCACCGAAGAGTTCAGGCACGATCCGATCCGGCGTAATGGCGGCGCAGTTGACCGCAACGAAAGGATGGTCGGCGCGGTCAGACATCTGGTGCAGTTGCCGCGCGGCCAACTCCTTGCCGGTGCCGCTGGCCCCAGTGAAAAGCACCGGCGTCGGGACCGGGGCAAGCCGGTTCAGCATCCCGCGCACCTTCGACAGGGCCTCGGACTTGCCAAGCATCTGCACCGCTGCCCCGCCCTGCAATTCACGCCGCAACAGCGTGTTGTCGCGGCGCAGGTTCTTGCGGTCGAGCGTGCGGGAAACGGCGCCGAGGATTTGGTTCGCCCGGAAGGGTTTCAGCACGAAATCACTGACGCCCGCGCGCAGCGCGGCGATGGCGGTTTCCAGATCGGCATAGGCGGTGATCAGAACCGTGTCGGCGTAAAACCCTTTGCGGCGCTGCTCGACCACCCATTCCAGCCCGGTTTTGCCGGGCATGACATTGTCCAGAACGACCACATCGAAATGCGCCTCGTCCAAGAGTTTGGTGGCCTCTGCAGGCGACGCGGCCTGTGCCACGCGCTTGACACGCGGCTCCAAAATCTTGGTCAGGAAATGGCGCATTCCCGGTTCGTCGTCGATCACAAGGATCGACGCGCCCTCGAGCGTGCCGCCGTATTCATCGCCTGCCGCCATGATATGCCTCTTCGGTGTCAGTCCAACCGGACGTTTTCACCTGAATAGACCTCAGCCGAGGAAAAGCCTATCTCATGCAGTCCGAAATAGGCCACAACGCCGATCACCGCGACGCCCAGAAACCCTGCCAGCATGGCTTTCATTGCGCGTATCCTTTTACCTGAACGCCGCCCATCATTCTGCGGGGGTCCGCTTGTCATCTTTGACCTCATCAAGCCAGAGCGAATGGTGCTGCTCGGCCCAACGTTCATCAACCTCGCCGTTGCCCATGGCGTCAAAGGCGCCTTCCATACCGAGTGTCCCGATATAGATGTGCCCCAAGATCACCGCCATCATCAGAAAGCCGATGATCGCGTGCCAAAGCTGGGCATATTGCATTTCCGCATGGGGCGTCAGATCGCCCTGAAGCGGGCCAAGGCCTGCGGCCTCGGCCATGCCGATGTCATTGATAAGGTTGAACGTATGCCCGAAAAGCTGGATTTCGAAGGGAAACAGCAGCGACAGCCCCGAGAGCGAGACCGAGAAGCCCAGCAGGATCACGGCCCAAAAGACGATCTTTTGCCCGAAGTTAAACTTTTTCGCGGGCGGGTGTTTGTCGCCGATGAAACCGCCGCCTTGCTTGATCCAAACCCAATCGGTCTTGTTCGGGATATTGTGCCAAATCCACATCACAAAGACCATGACGAGCGCAATCATAAAGGCCCATGACACGTTGTTGTGGATGAACTTGGACCCGGTCAGCAGCACCGAGTTGAATTCATGCCCCAAGAGCGGAATGACCACCTTGCGGCCAAAGAGCGTGGCCAATCCCGTCAGGGCAAGCAGGATGAAAGACCCGGCCAGCATCCAATGGGCAAACCGTTCGATCGCTTTGAAACGGGTTATGGTACGCCCGACCTTACCGCCTTCGATACGGATCCGCCCCCGCAGGAGATAGAACAGCAAGAGCACGGCCAGCGTCCCGGCAAGAAGCCAAGCGCCGTAGGTTGCCAGCGGCCCTTCGCGGAATTGCTGCCACCACATGCCGTTGTCTTGCACCAAGACGCGGCCCGTCTTGTTCATCGTGCTGACGCGCACGGGCAATTCGTTATAGCGGATGCCGCGCCACAGGTCCGGGTCCGAGCGCCCGCCAAGCGGGCCAAGGCCCGGCACCGTTGCGGCGTCGCCGCCCAGATTGTTGCGCCGGAACCCGTCGTCAATCTCGGCCCCGTTTTGGCGGCGTTCGATATCGGCCAGGTTCTGCGCGCCGCCGGTGTTAGCGCGGTCAATGGCCGAGGGGGTCGCGTTCTCGGGCAGGCGCACGTCCTGCGCCGTGGCGCTGACCGGCAGCGCGGCCAAGGCGAGAATGAAAAGAGCCATCAGGTGGCGCAGCATGGGAAATCCCCCGGCTAGACAGATATGGAGAAAAGGGGCGACCCGGTCAGGCCGCCCCGAAAGCCGTTACTGGCCTTTTTGCTCGTAAGCCGTGCCCCAGCCCCAAGCGCCGGAGCCAAAGCCGCGCGCGACAACACGCTCGCGGTAGATGTCGGAGACCATGTCCCCGTCACCGGCCAGAAGCGCCTTGGTCGAACACATCTCGGCGCAGATTGGCAGTTTGCCTTCCGCGATCCGGTTGCGGCCGTACTTCTGGAACTCCGCCTGAGAGTGGTTTTCCTCGGGGCCACCGGCGCAGAAGGTACATTTGTCCATCTTGCCGCGGCTGCCGAAGTTGCCAGCCTGCGGATACTGCGGCGCGCCGAAGGGGCAGGCGTAGAAGCAGTAACCGCAACCAATGCAGAGGTCCTTGGAGTGCAGGACGATGCCATCGTCGGTCTGGTAGAAACAATCCACCGGGCAGACCGCCATACAGGGCGCGTCCGAGCAGTGCATACAGGCGACCGAGATCGAGCGTTCGCCCGGTTGGCCGTCTTGAATGGTTACCACGCGGCGGCGGTTGATGCCCCAAGGGACTTCGTGTTCGTTCTTACAAGCCGTTACACATGCGTTGCATTCAATGCAGCGCTCGGCATCGCAGAGAAACTTTGCTCTTGCCATTCTCTTGTCTCCTTACGCTGGCATAATCTTGCAGAGAGTCGCTTTGGTCTCCTGCATTTGCGTCACTGAATTGTAGCCGTAGGTCTGAACCGTGTTGGTGCTTTCGCCCAGAACGATCGGATCGGCCCCATCGGGGTATTTGTCCCGCAGGCTGACACCTTCCATGTGCCCGCCGAAGTGGAAGGGCATGAAGGCCACGCCCTCGCCCACCCGTTCGGTGACCATGGCCATCACCTTGATCTTGCCGCCCTCGGGCCCTTCGACCCAGACATCGGACCCGTCGCGCACGCCGAGGTTGTTGGCGTCACGGGTGTTGATCTCGATGAACATGTTCTGTTGCAGCTCGGCAAGCCATGGGTTCGACCGGGTCTCGTCCCCGCCGCCCTCATATTCGACCAGACGGCCAGATGTGAGGATGAGCGGGAATTCCTTCGAGAAGTCGTTCTTTTGGATCGAGGCATAAAGCGTCGGCACCCGCCAGAAGGTCTTGTCTTCGTAGGTCGGATAATCCGCCACCAGATCGCGCCGGTTGGAATAGAGCGGCTCGCGGTGTTTTGGCACCGGGTCGGGGAAGGTCCAGACCACGCAGCGGGCCTTGGCGTTCCCGAAAGGCGCGCAGCCATGTTCAATCGCGACCCGCTGGATGCCGCCCGAAAGGTCGGTCTTCCAGTTGATGCCACCGACTTGGGCCACGTAATCGGATTCCATCTCGCCTTGCTGCGAGGTTTCACCGACCTCTTCTTGGCCATCGTCCGCATTTTCAGGCTTCTCGTAACCTGCGACCGCTTCGATGATGGCGCGTTCCTCCGCTGTGAGATCGCCGTCCCAGCCCAAATCCGTCAGCATCTGCATCGTGAACTCAGGATAGCCGTCTTTGATCTCGGAGCCTTTGGAATAGACACCTTCAGCCAGCAGGTTTTCACCGTCACGTTCCACACCAAAACGGGCGCGGAAGGTCAGGCCGCCTTCGGCCACTGGCAGCGACAGATCGTAAAGGTTCGCCGTGCCGGGGTGGTTCATCTCGGGCGTGCCCCAGCAGGGCCATGGCATGCCGTAGTAATCGCCATCCGCCGGGCCGCCGTTGGCACGCAGAGTGGTTTTGTCGAAGGTGTGCTGGTTCTGCATGTGCATTTTCATCCGCTCGGGCGACTGCCCGGTATAGCCGATGGTCCACATGCCTTTGTTGAACTCGCGCGTCAGGTCTTCGATGAGCGGCTCTTCACCGTTCACTTCGATGTTGCGGAACATGCGATCATCAAAGCCGAACTTCTTGGCGAACTTATAGAGGATCGTGTGGTCCGGCAGGCTTTCAAACAGCGGCTCGACAACCTTTTCGCGCCACTGGAGCGAGCGGTTCGATGCGGTCACGGAACCGGAGGTTTCGAACTGCGTACAGGCCGGGAGCAGATAGGTGTTGTCGGTCCGATCGTGGAGAACGGCAGAGACGGTTGGGTATGGGTCGACCACAACCAGCAGGTCGAGCTTTTCCATCGCCGTTTTCATCTCACCCTGACGGGTCTGCGAGTTCGGCGCGTGGCCCCAGAGCACCATGGCTTTGGTGTTGTCGGGCTGCTCAAGGTTCTCACGGTCCTCAAGCACACCATCGATCCAACGCGACACCGGGATGCCGGTGAGGTTGATCATCTTTTGCTCTTCGCCCGCGCCATCGGTCCACGAGGCGAAGCGGCTCTGGATCCATTCCAGATCCTCACCCCAGACCCGCGCCCAATGCGCCCAAGAGCCATCGGACAGACCGTAGTAGCCCGGCAGCGTATCGGCCAGAACGCCAAGGTCGGTCGCGCCCTGCACGTTGTCGTGGCCGCGGAAGATGTTGGTGCCGCCACCGGCGGTGCCCATGTTGCCCAAGGCCAGCTGCAGAATGCAGTAAGCGCGGGTGTTGTTGTTGCCGTTGGTGTGCTGCGTGCCACCCATGCACCAGATCACTGTGCCGGGGCGGTGGTTGGCCAGTGTCCGCGCGACGCGCTGAAGCTGTTCGCCGGGCACGCCGGTGACGCGCTCAACCTCATCGGGGGTCCAGTTGGCGACTTCCTGACGGATTTCATCCATGCCCCAGACGCGGGTGCGGATGAATTCCTCATCCTCCCAACCGTTCTCGAAGATATGGTAGAGGATACCCCAGACCAGCGCCACGTCCGAGCCGGGACGCATCCGCACATATTCGTCGGCATGGGCCGCGGTGCGGGTGAACCGCGGATCGCAGACGATCAGCGGCGCGTTGTTCTCTTCTTTGGCTTTCAGCACGTGCTGCAGCGACACCGGGTGCGCCTCGGCGGGGTTGCCGCCGATGATGAAGATCGCGCGCGACTTGTGGATGTCGTTGTAGCTGTTGGTCATGGCGCCGTAGCCCCATGTGTTCGCCACGCCCGCCACGGTGGTGGAGTGACAGATCCGCGCCTGGTGGTCGACGTTGTTGGTGCCCCAATAGGCGGCGAACTTGCGGAACAGATAGGCCTGTTCGTTGGAGTGTTTCGCCGAGCCGAGCCAGTAGACCGAATCCGGACCGGAAGAGTCACGGATCGACAGCATCTGATCGCCGATCTCGTTGATCGCCTGCTCCCAAGAAATCCGCTGCCATTCGCCGCCGACTTTCTTCATCGGGTATTTCAGGCGGCGCTCACCATGGGCGTGCTCACGGACCGAGGCGCCCTTGGCGCAATGCGCGCCGAGGTTGAAGGGGCTGTCCCAACCGGGTTCTTGACCGAGCCAAACACCGTCCGACACTTCGGCGATGACGGTACAGCCGACCGAGCAATGGGTGCAGACGGATTTCTTGACTTCCATCTTTCCGCTGACGGCTGCGGTGGCGGCTGATGCCTGTTGCACGCTGCCCGCGGTGCCTGCGATTGCGGCAAGCCCGCCGATGGCAAGGCCCGAACCGCGCAGGAACGCGCGCCGGTCAATACCGCTGCGCGCCACATCGGACATGATGCCTGTCCGCTGCGCAGACCGCGCGACCCCATTGGTCTTTTTCCTCAACATATCTTCACTCCCTATGCGCGGGCTGGTCCCCGCCTGAGGTGGCTATTGAACGGCGGGTGTTATCGCCTTGCCAAGTTTTCGGGGCCTCGCCCCGGTTATCTGATCAGAACCGCGCGGCGGCGTAATAGGCCCGCGTGTGTTCGGTGTCTTGGATGCGGTCCGACGACAGGTCGGGGGCTTTGGCCGCTTCGGCCTCGGTCCCTGTGGTGGCCACGGCAACGGCGGCCAAGGGGGCGGCGGAGCCCGCGAATTTCAGGAAGTCGCGCCGGTCCTTGCGAACGGGTGCGTCGGTGGTACCCTCTGGCTTGCGTGTCATCTTCTCTCTCCTGTTACGTCTCTTGTTCAGGGGCGCGCGGCCCCGCCTGTCTCATCGCGGTGGGTCTAGTCGTCTTTGCTGAGCCGGAAGGCTTCTGCTTCAATCTGCATGAAGGCACGGCCAATTTTGCCCACGGGGGCATAGAAGACCGAGTTTTTCGCGCCTTCGAGGTCGGCAAAGAAGTGCCCAGCCCAAGGGGCGATATGCCGGTTGAAAAACGTCTTTTGCTGCGCCAGCGTCGCGGGGGACGCAAAACGGCCGGCGATCATCGCGCCCATCATTTCCATCAGCGACGCGATGTTGTCTTCGGGCTCAAACACATTCGCCGCCCGCTCAAGCCCGCGTGCAACCATATCTTGGCGCAGGGCGGCCAGCGGTTTTTCATTGAGAAATCCGGTGAGGTAAAAGCTTGCATAGGGCAAAAGCTCGCCCCGACCCAGCCCGATGAAAAGCCGATTGAACTCACTCTCGGCACCCGAGGGTTTGGTCTTGGCGGCGAGTTTCGACAGCGTCTTGAAGCCCTGCCCCAGCTCGCTGTCATCACCCGACAGGCCCGCGCATTGATCCAACAAGATCTGATCCGGCGGCCCGGAAAGGATTAGCCCCATGAAGTTGTAAAGGTCCGCGCGCAGGCGGTCTTCTTCGGGCAGGGGCGTCGCGGCCAATTGGGTCATGCGCTGCTACCTTCCATGTCCTGTGCCAGATCGCTGGCAAATTGAAACCGCATCCGGCGGTGGGTCGGCGCGGGCTGCGCCTCGGCTTCTTCTTCCGGGGCGGCATGATGCACCTCAAGGGGGGCATCTGGGGCCAGCGTCATTTCGGTCCGGCGGGGGCCGGGCACGACAACATCATGGGTCGACGCCAGAACGGGCGCGTCATTGTTGGCGCTCTCAACCGTCTCTCCCGGCGCTTCGGCCTCAGCGGTCAGCACCTCTTCGACCTTCGAGACCATGCCGCGGCCCACTTGATAGATCGTGTTAACCGGTTTCCCGGCTGTCGCCGCCGCTGTGTAATCGTCGTCGTAATCGTTCAACCCGTCAAGGCAGGCGAGCACCGGGTTGGTTTTCCAAAAGCTGCGCAGCGCGCGGGACTTGAGCCGTTGGGGCAGTTGCGCCTTGAGAAAGGCACGCAACTGTTCGCCGCTCACCAGATCCTCGGGCGCGGGCAGTTCGAACTCGGCCAGCAGGTCATCATCGCTGCGCTCGGCCAGCGCGGCTTCTTCAGCCTCTGCCACCTGCGCTGCGTGAACGCGCACTTCGGCTTCTGCCTCAGCCGCGACGGCGGCGCGGCGTTTCTGCCAAAAACCGCTCATGCCAGACGCTTTCGTTTCAGCGCGGGCGATGCATAGATGTCCGCAGGCTTTTCAATGCGCGGATCCCCGATCCCGTCTTGTTTAAGATCAGTGCGCAGACGATCCCGGCGGCGTTTGACGAAGGCTTCCTCTTGGTGGAACTCTTCGACGAACTCTTGCACCCATGCCAACAGACCCGGCGTCATCGCGACCTTTTCAACCACCTCTTCGGCGCTGTCGCAATAATCCTGCGCCTCATAGGGCGATGCTGTGACCAGCGCGAGTTTGAAGGGGCGGTCGGTTGCACCCGGAATGGGGCGCATCACAACATAGACACATGGCACATCCGCGCCGAGCCCGTGGACATAGGCTTCGGTCTCGGCTCCGTGGAGGTCCAGCTTGAGCGTGGCGGCGTGGTACTCGACGATCTCGCCGTCGCGGCGCAGCTCGCGCCAATCGGCCTCCCCGGCACCGGGCAGCACGGCGGTCGCTTTCCAGCTCCACTTGGCCCAACGGGTCACCCCCGGCGAGCGCCGCAGTACAATGCCCAAGGGCATCGTCCGATACATTGTCGGGTTGTGAATCAAATTGCTCCTCCGTTTCAACGACCTTCGCCTCTAAGGCTGGTCCGGGGAAGCGCAAATCCGCGCCAAAGCCCGAAAAAACCGGCTTTCGAGACAAGATGGCCCATCGGCTTGGCCCGCCAATGGCGCCTCGGCCTAATTGTCTAACTTGAGTATTTCGCTCGGAAAATGAGGGAATCGCAAATTTCGAATCACTGCCCCCGCTGACCGCTGTTTCTGCCTGCTTCACCGCCTAGGAGCAGCACCGCCGCGCCGCGAATTTCGGTTGTAGGGGGTGGCAAATCCCGTCTAGCTTGGGGCCTCTGCCCTGCCCAGATGGGCTGCGGAATGTCGTGCGAGATAAGGGAAAATTCATGGCCAAGACATTGATAACATGCGATTGCGCAGGGTCGCAGCGTATCGATTCCGATGCACTGGCCGAGCGCAGCGGTTTGGCGGTCGCGCCCCCCTGTTCGGCCCTCTGCACCACCCAGATCGACCGGGCGGCCAAGGCCCTGACCGCCGGGGACGCAATTTTATGCTGCACCCAAGAAGAGCGGGTCTTTACCGAATTGGCCGAGGAATTGGGCCTGCCCCCTGCCCCCCTCTTGGACCTGCGCGACCGGGCCGGATGGTCGGATGACCCCCGTGACAAACTACCCAAAATGTCCGCCCTTGCAGCCGAGGCGCTTTTGGACGCCCCGGCAGAGAAAACCATCGATGTCGGGTCCGAAGGGCTTTGCCTGATCGTGGGGCGCGGCCCGGCAGCGCTGGAGGCGGCGGCACAGCTCAAGGACCACCTGAGCGTCACGCTGTTGATGGACGACGCGGTGACACAGGCCGAGGACAATCTGCCCGAGGTGCGCGATTTTGACCTCATTTCCGGCAAGCTGCGCCGTGCCAAGGGCGCGCTTGGACAGTTCGAAGTGGTGATCGACGCGCTGCGGCAGGTCGACCCGCGTGGCCGGGGACCGCTCAACTGGACCGCGCCGCGCGACGGTGCGCGCAGCCAATGTGACATCATCATCGACCTGCGCGGCGAGACGCCGCTGTTCCCGGCGCATGAAAAACGCGAAGGCTACCTGCGCGCCGATCCCGGCCACCCGCCTGCCGTGGCCGCCGCCGTGTTGGCTGCCTCGCATCTCACCGGCACATTTGAGCAGCCGCTCTATGTCCGGACCGAGCCGCTGCTCTGCGCCCATTCCCGCGCGGGGCAAACCGGCTGCACCAATTGTCTGGACCTTTGCCCCACTGGCGCAATCACGCCCGACGGCGATCATGTTGCGATCGACCCGATGATCTGCGCGGGCTGCGGTGCCTGTTCCTCGGCCTGCCCCTCGGGTGCGATCAGCTATGACGCACCGCCCGTCGATTTCACCATGCGCCGGGTGCAGACACTGGCGCGCGCCTATCTCGAAGCGGGCGGCGAAGCGCCGCGCCTCATGGTCCATGACGCCCATGGCGCCGAGATGATCCGCCTTGCCGCACGCCACGGGCGCGGGCTGCCTGCCGATGTGGTGCCGATGGAGCTCGATGCGCTCGCCGCCTTTGGCCATGCTGAGGCGCTGGCCGCGCTCGCCGCCGGGTTCGCCCATGTCTCGCTTCTGCTTGGCCCCAAGGCCGACCGCGACGCGATTGAGACGCAGACCGCGCTGGCCCGCGCCATTGCGGGGGAAGCGCGGATGTCGCTGATCGACACCCCCGACCCCGAGGCGCTGACCGACATTCTTTATGACGGCGAGGCCCCTGCCCCCGTCGCCCAGCCGGTGCGCCCGATGGGCAGCCGCCGCCAGATCGCGCGGCAGGCGGCGCGGGCGCTCAACCCCGAGGCCGAGGTGCTGGACCTGCCCGAGGGTGCGCCCTACGGTGCCGTTCTGGTCGACAAGGATGCCTGTACGCTGTGTCTTTCCTGCGTATCGCTCTGCCCTTCGGGCGCGCTTGGCGACAACCCGGACTTGCCGCAACTGCGCTTTCAGGAAGACGCCTGCCTGCAATGCGGGCTCTGCGCCAATGTCTGCCCCGAGGATGCCATCACCCTCGCGCCGCGCCTCGACCTGACCGAAGCCGCGCTGAGCCAGCGCGTGCTGAACGAGGAAGAGCCCTTTGCCTGCGTCGAATGCGGAAGCCTC
Source organism: Sulfitobacter sp. LC.270.F.C4 (assembly GCF_032922545.1). NCBI lineage: Bacteria > Pseudomonadati > Pseudomonadota > Alphaproteobacteria > Rhodobacterales > Roseobacteraceae > Sulfitobacter > Sulfitobacter sp. LC.270.F.C4. The sequence continues at coordinate 149,177 of NZ_CP136690.1, forward strand.
TTTGGTGTGAAATCCACCGTGGAGAAAATCACCGACAAGCTGCGCAGCCATTCGATGTTTGCCGACGAGGCAAAACTGCGGATGATCCAGATGTGCGATGACTGCCGGATCAATGCGCAGTATCACAGCACCAACAACCCGATGACCGGCAACGAACGCCCGCGCCCTCGGACCACCGACGATTATCTCTCCAAACGGCGCGACCACTAGGCCGCCCACAGCACAGGAGCCACCCATGAGCGAAGACTTCAACATGTCGATGCGCAAGTTTCTCAAACAGGTCGGCGTGACCTCGCAGCAGGCCATCGAAAAGGCCATGCGCGACCATGACACCAGCGGCAAAGAGTTTGCGGTCAAGGCCGTGATCACCATCCCCGAACTGGGCCTTGAGCACGAGATCGACGGCACCATCGCCGGCGCGGACAAGGGCGAGGCATAAGCGACGTGACAGCCAGCAGGGAAGCGGTCTTGACCGCCTTGAAGACCGTGACCGATCCGGCCACGGGGACAGACATCGTGGCCAGCGGCGTGATGCGCGCGCTGAATGTGGATGACGCGGGCGCGGTGCGTTTCGTGATGGAAATCCCGCCCGCCCAAGCCAAAGCCTATGAGGAGGCCAAGGCGCTGGCCGAAGCGGCGCTGGCGCAGGTCGAGGGGGTCTCGAAAGTCTCCATCGTGCTGACTGGCCACAGCGAGAAAGCCCCGCCGCCTGACCTCAAGCCTCAGCGCAAAGCGGAGCCAACCGGCCCGCAGAGGATCCCCGGCGTTGACCGGATCATCGCCGTCGCCTCGGGGAAGGGCGGCGTCGGCAAATCCACCGTTTCCGCGAACCTCGCCTGTGCGCTGGCCGCCCAAGGCCGCCGGGTCGGGCTGCTGGATGCCGATGTCTACGGCCCCAGCCAGCCGCGCATGCTCGGCGTCTCTGGCCGCCCCGCCTCGCCCGATGGCAAGACCATCCTGCCGATGCGCAACCACGGCGTTACCATGATGTCGATTGGCCTGATGACCAACGAAGACCAAGCCGTGGTCTGGCGCGGGCCGATGCTGATGGGCGCGCTGCAGCAGATGATGACGCAGGTGCAATGGGGCGCGCTTGACGTGCTGATCGTGGACCTGCCGCCCGGCACCGGCGACGTGCAGATGACGCTGGCGCAAAAGGCCCATGTGGATGGGGCGGTTATCGTCTCTACACCGCAGGATGTGGCTCTGATCGACGCGCGCAAGGGCATCGATATGTTCAACCAGCTGAAGGTGCCGATCCTCGGCATGATCGAAAACATGTCGACGCATATCTGCACCAATTGCGGCCACGAAGAGCATGTCTTTGGCCACGGCGGTGTCGCCTCCGAGGCCGAGAAATGGGGCGTGCCCCTGCTCGCCGAAGTGCCGCTTGATCTTCAGATCCGTCTCGCCTCGGACGGCGGTGCGCCGATCACCGTCAGCCAGCCGGACAGCAAACAGGCCGCGGCCTTTCACGCCATCGCCAAGCAACTCGTGGACGCTGGCGCCGCATGAGCGAACCGCTGTCCTTCCCCCCGCTGATGTCGGGCGAGGCGGTCGCGGGCGATGCGCTTGCCGCCGCCTGCGCCCGCGCGGCCGAGGGCTGCGATGCGGGTCTCATCACCTACCGGCTTGACGGGGCCGAGATGCAGGCGGCCTTGGTCTTTGCCCCCGAGGTGCCGCTGGCCCGCGCGGTGGCGATGCTGCCGCTCTGCGGGGTGGGCTTTCAAAACGCCCTCGGCGCGCTCTCGCCGCCCGAAGTCGCGGTGCAACTGGAATGGAACGGTGGCATCCGCGTGAACGGTGCGGCCTGCGGCGCGCTGCGGATGATGGCCTCGACAACCGATCCGGCGGCGGTGCCCGATTGGCTCGTCGTCGGTTTCACCCTGCCGCTCTACCCTGCGAACGACCCTGACATGGCGCAAACGGGTCTAAACCCGGATCAAACCGCGCTCTATGCCGAAGGCTGCGCAGAGGTGCAGCCCCCTGCCCTTGTCGAATCCTGGGCGCGGCACACGCTGCATTGGATCAACCGCTGGGAAGACCTCGGCCCTGCCAGCCTGCATGGCGAATGGCGCGGCTTGGCCTACGGGATCGACGAAGAGGTGACCGCGCAGGGCGCAAGCGGTACATTCATCGGTGTCGACGAGGACTTCGGCATGTTACTGCGCGCGGGACAGACGACCCGCCTGATCCCGCTCACCACCTTATTGGAGCCCGCACCATGACCCTCAAACTTGCCCGCGCGATCCATTTCGATGAGAGCGACCGCAACGTCTTCGCCTCACCCGCCCGCACCGGGGAATGGTGCATCTCTGGCGGATTCGAGTTTTCCGATTGGACCGAGGGCGACCTGACTGGCAAAGCCCGCCAAGCCTTCGCCAACGGCTGGCTCGGGCTCGAAACCTTCGGCCGCGTGACCTTTGTCGCCGTGACCCAGATTGAAGAAGCCGAGGTAGAGACCCTCGCCGCGCTCCTGGCGCAGCATTTCGTCACCTACTACGGTGCACCTTCGGTCGATGCCGCGCGTCCCGTGGCGAAAGAGGAGTTGGCGCAGATGATCGACCTCTGCGCCGATCACGCGCCCAACTGTCTGCTCACCGTGGCGCGCGAGTTGACCGACGCGGGCGTCCGTGAAAGCTTTCGCATGATCCAGCCGCAGGATGCAGGACTAGAGCAATTCGCGATCCACGGCGACCTGCCCGAGTGAACCATCCGCGCCGGTTTGGGCGCGGATGGTCTCTAACTCAGGTTATTCGGCACCTTCCGCGTTGAACACGAATAGTGTCTCACCATTGATCTTATAGTCGTTGATCAGCGCTTTCGCCCGGTCCGATGTCAGCCAGTCTTCGAGCTTCAGAGCCAGATCATTTTTGACATGGCCGTGACGCTCGGGGTTCACCGGCAGATAGGCATATTGGTTAAACAGAACCGGATCGCCCGCATAGAGCAACGCCAGATCCCCCTTATTGCCGAAGTTCAGCCAGCTTGCCCGGTCCGACATCACATAGGCAGGCATCCCCGAGGCGGTGTTGAGCGCCGCCCCCATGCCTGCCCCGACGGCGCTATACCAATCGCCGAACTCTGCCGGATCGACCCCCGCTTCAGCCCAAAGCGACAGTTCTTTCTTATGGGTGCCGCTGTCGTCCCCTCGGCTCACGAAATCAGAACTCTTTGCCGGCGATTGCGCTCAATGCTTCGGTGGCCGCACCCGAGGATGCGATGCCCGCCGGATCGCTTTTTGGACCGATGAAGACGAAATCGTTGTACATGATTTCCGTTCGGTGGCTGCCGAACCCCGCGTCGACGAAAGCCTCCTCGGCTTTGCGCGAATGGACCAGGATCGCGTCCACGTCCCCGGATTCGCCTAGCTTGATCGCCTGTCCGGTCCCGACGACCAACAATTGCACATCGAGATCAAGATCCGCTGCGATCTGAGGCAAGAGAACATCCGCGAGACCGGAGTTATTGAACGATGTCGTCACCGCCATTTTCATCACGTCCGCGGCCTGCGCCGCACCGCTCATCGCCAGCGCGGAAATTGCGCCTACAATCCAATGTTTCATTCTACGATATCTCCTCTTAAAAATGCCTGGGCCTCTGGGGTCTCAGGTCGGTTGAAAAACATAGTCGCGGGACCGGCCTCATGCAGACGGCCCCCCAGAAGGAACAAGACATCGTCGGCCAAACGGCGGGCTTGACCGTGGTCATGTGTCGAAAGGATCAGCCGCGTGCCCGCAGATTTCGCCGATTGCAAAATCGCCTCGATCTCGCGGGTCGCACGGCCATCCAATGCGGCACAGGGCTCATCAAGAAACAGCAGCTTGGGCTTGCAGATCAGGGCGCGGGCGAGGGCGAGTTTCTGCTGTTCGCCGCCCGATAGCACAGGGGCTGCGCGCCCCAAAAGCGGCTCTAACCCGACGCGCGCGGCCCATTCCTCCGCCGCCTGACGGGCCTCTGCCTTTGCGACACCACGCAGGCGCAACGGATAGACAAGGTTCTCCAAAACCGTGCGCCGGAGCATGACGGGCCGCTGGAAAACGAACGCCTGATGATGCCGCGCCTCTTCGGTCGTGCAGGCCCAATCGATCCGCCCCGCAGAGAGCCGCGCGGTGCCATGCAGCAATTGCAACAGCGTGGTTTTGCCCGCGCCGTTCGGGCCGATAACGACCGTGGCGCCCTGCCCGTCTAGCGTCAGATCAATCGGTCCCACCAGCCGTTGCCCGCGTCTGCGGCTTTCGATCGCGCTGGCCTGCATCGGGAAAAGCTGCATCACCACCGGCCCTCCCGTTCGGTGCGGCCCAGCCAATGGATCGCGAGATTCACCGCCACGGCCAGCCCGATCAGTACGAAACCGAGGGCGAGCGCCAAGGCAAACTCACCCTTTCCGGTCTCAAGCGCGATCGCGGTGGTCAGCACCCGCGTCGCGTGGTCGATATTGCCCCCGACGATCATGATCGCCCCCACCTCTCCAATCGCGCGGCCAAAACCTGCGAGCGCGGCAGTGAGGAGCGCACGGCGGGAATCCCAAAGCAGGGTCCGTATCTTTTGGCCCTGCGTGACATTCATCGAAATCAACAGATCATGATATTCCTGCCAAAGTTCGCGGATCGACTGATGCGCGATTGAGGCAATGAGCGGCACGATAATGATCACCTGCGCTATGATCATCGCCGTGGGGGTAAAAAGCAGCCCCAACACGCCAAGGGGCCCGGAGCGGGAAAGGACCACATAAACGATGAGCCCCACCACGACCGGCGGCAGCCCCATGAGCGCATTTAAAACCGCGATCACCAAGCGCCGTGCGCGAAACCGTTTTACGGCGACCAATGCCGCGAGGGGGAGGGCAATCAGGCAGGCAACGACCAAGGCGGAGACGGTCACCTGCAATGACCGACCGGCGATCTCAACCAACTCGGGATCAAGCGTGAAGACAAGCCAAAAGGCCTGCGTCAGTCCGCTCCAAATATCGACCATCCCGCAGTGGCCTCCCCCGACTTGGGGCCCAAAGCCCCCTTTTCCCGCACAGTGTCAGGACTGACCTGCCGACGCCAGAGCCACCGGGACCGAAATTGCCGGAAGAGACAGACTGGCTTGAAACTCACCGTGATCTCGGCCGCGCAAGGTCAGGATGACCCATCCCATGATTCTCGCAAATCGGGTATGTGGCTCTAACTACGGCAAAACCGCGAAATGCTGGCCATCCAGCTCATGATGAGCTCATTCTCATTTCCAAGGATAGTTTTAACAAATAATTACAGACCCTTAGACGTAAAAGCCCGGACTATCTTTGATCGTAGCTTCGACTATCGATGCCGTCTTTCCCTCTCCTCGCGCAAGAATCTATTGCACGCATCGCTTTAATGGCATTAAGTAACGGAAACAAAAGCGCTACCGAATAATAGCGTTACTGAGAGCGAGGGCAGATGTGACGGACACTGTACACATCAATACACGGATCCGCCGTAATGCGGAAACGCTTTCCGAGGCGTTGGAAAGTCACATGTTGAAGGTCTTTGCGCCCGACGCGCGCAAGGAGCTACGCCGCTTTTCAGCCGGAGAAGCGGCTGAATTGCTTGGAATTTCTACCAGCTTCCTTCGCAAACTCCATTTCGACAATAAGGTCGTTGACGTTCAGACAAGCCCGGGCGGGCGGCGGCATTACAGTGCTGAAGATCTGCTCTCGATCCGGCGCACGCTTGAATCAACGGCCAAATCGCGCGGTGCCTACCAGCGTGGCCGTCGTGACGGGGACAAACTGCAAGTATTGTCCTTTTTGAACTTCAAAGGCGGCAGCGGAAAGACGACGAGCGCAATCCATGCGGCGCAACGACTGGCCTTGAAGGGCTACCGTGTGCTCTGCGTCGATATTGACCCGCAAGCGTCTCTAACAACGCTTTTTGGCTATCGGCCAGAGTATGATTTCCTGAACTCGGGGACCATCTACGATGCCATCCAATATGACGATCCGGTCCCTTTGGCCGATGTCATTCAGAAAACATTCTTTACTGGCATTGATCTTGCTCCCGGCGGGTTGATGCTTCAGGAGTTTGAGCATGAAACCCCGCAAGCTCTGCTGAACAACACCCAGCCAGCATTTTTCGCCCGGTTGGCGACCTCTCTGCAGGACGTAGAGCAAGATTACGACGTGGTTATCTTCGATTGCCCGCCGCAACTGGGGTACCTCACGATGTCGGCGCTTTGCGCCTCGACGGGCGTGTTAATCACAGTGGTCCCAAACATGCTCGACGTCGCATCGATGTCGCAGTTCCTGCAGATGAGCGCGGACCTGCTTGATGTGGTCTCTAATGCAGGAGCAAGCATGGAATTTGATTTCCTGCGTTTCCTGATAAATCGGTACGAGCCGAATGATGGGCCGCAACAGCAGGTTCTATCCTTCCTGCGCCAGCTCTTTGACGAGGAAGTCATGGTCGCACCAATGCTGAAATCCACCGCGATTTCGGATGCTGGGCTAACGCATCAGACGATTTATGAGGTCGACCGCTCTCAGTTTCACCGGTCGACCTATGACCGGGCGGTGGATTCACTCAATCTTGTGAATGATGAGATCGAAAGCATGATCCAGAAAGCATGGGGGCGGTAATGGCACGTAAAGGCATTTTATCTTCTGCACCGGCGAATGTTGAGAAGCCGGAGAAGCCTAAATCCCCCTCGATAGAGCCTAATAAGAGCCGGGGTAAGGCCAGTTTAATGCCGCGCGGCGCGGTGGGGGCGCTTCAGTCTTCGTTGAACCGGATGCAAGAAAACGCGGTTCAGGAAATGGACGGTAATCTGATCGACATGGCAGGTGTCGAAGACCGTTTAGGCACTGATACGCAGGCTCAGAAGCAGCTGCATGACAGCCTCAAGACTTACGGGCAGCAGGTTCCTGTGCTCGTTCGGCCCCACCCCAAAACCCCCGGACGGTTTGAGATTGTCTACGGGCGGCGGCGGCTTCAGGCACTGAAAGCGCTTGCGATGCCCGTCAAGGCGATGGTTCGCCAGTTGGACGACCATGCTCTGGTGATGGCGCAGGGGCAGGAGAATACCGCGCGACAGGACCTGTCGTTTATCGAAAAAGCGAGCTTTGCTGCTCAGTTAGACGTGGGCGGGCATGATCGGCAGACAATCGCAGACGCGCTGTCGATCGATCTGCCGATGGTCAGTCGCATGCTCAAAGTTGGTCATGCGTTCGAGCTACCTTTTTTGCGCCAGATCGGTTCTGCCCCGTCCATCGGCCGGGACCGCTGGATGGCTTTGGTCAAATTCTTTGAGCAATCCGCAACAAAAGCGCGGGCGGACAAACGGATGTCGCGGGCCGACTGGGAAGGGTTCAATTCAGATGAACGGTTCGAGGCGATCTTTGCCGAAGCCTCAGCTCAGCCCGAGAAAGCTGCCACCTCCCCTGCCCCATCGGCCAAGCCCCGCACCCTGCGGAGCCGTAATGGCAAGGCTTTGGCGGACATTCGCAGCGGCAAGCGTGGGGTGACGGTGACCGTCCCTGCCCGTGCAGCCGAGGGATTTGATACATGGCTCGATGCGCATGCAGAAGAGCTTTTGCAAGAGATTCACGACCGCTGGCAAAAGACCCGCGCGTGAGAAATTGAGGAAGTAGCAACAGGAGGCACATCCAAGACCACAAAAAAAAAGCCCCCCAGGATAAATCCCGGAAGGCCCTTCTCAAACTTTGCACCTTCGAGATAGCCCCAAAGATTTATCGATGTCAACTCTACCCGATGGGATAGGGCCGGTATTTTGTTGTCTTTCGTGATTTTAAATGGAAAACACGTTCCGAACTGGGTTCGGGCGGCCGAAATCGGCTACCCAAGTGTCATGCGAGGGGCCGGACAAATGGGCTTTGCTCGACCGGCTGACAACTGCGGCTGACTGTTTTGAATTGTCGCACCGCACCCTCACCGTATTGAAGGCGTTGCTCAGCTTTCTGCCGCGCCGTCATATTCCAGACGGCGCGGCAGGGATCGTATTTGCCTCGAACGCCCGGCTGTCGGAGCGGTTGCACGGGATGCCTGAAAGCACGCTTCGGCGGCATCTTGCACAGCTTGTCCGTGTCGGGCTTATTGCCCGGCACGATAGCCCCAATCGCAAACGCTTTGCACGAAACCGGGGCGGCGCGATTGCGCTGGCCTTTGGCTTTGACCTCTCCCCCCTTGTCGTTCAGTCAGATATGATAGAGACAGCCGCTCAGGCAGCCGAAGCGCACAGTGAGCGCCTGCAAGCGCTGAGGGACCGGGTGCTTGTTCTGAGGCACGCGCTGATCCGTCAGGGTGGCGCTGAGGGGGTGGCAAATGAGGCGGGGCGTGTCCTTCGGCGCAAGCCGGATGAAGCGGCATTGACCCTTCTTGAGAGTGCATTACGTGAGGCGCTTGAGAGCACGGCCACCATTGTTGATGAAGCCGAAGCAGAACCGGTTTCCCCTGCCCCATCTACAGAACAAATGAGCGCCAGCGACGGCGAAAATGAGCGGCACATACAGGATTCAATTAAATCCTATTTTGACTCTGAACAGCAGAGCGGTCCGAAAGACGCCCTCCCTCACTCGGCTGACAACATTGACAGTGAAGACAACGAGCCAAAGAAAGGGGTCACTTTTGCTGAGGTGGTCGCTGCTTGCAAAGAAGTTCAAAGCTTCTTCCCAGAAGCGATGCGCAATTGGAGTGACATTGTACGGATCGGAGATCAGATTGCCCCAATGCTGGGGATTGACCTGCCGGTCTTAAATGAGGCAAAACGGGACATGGGTGCGGAGAGCGCAGCGGTGACAGTCCTTTGTCTGTTAGAGAAAGCCGCGACCATCCGAAGCCCGGGCGCATATCTTCGCCGTTTGACCCAAATGGCCCGTAATGGCGCTTTTTCCCTTAATCCCATGGTGGCAGCACTGGTAAATCAGCGCAATTGTCAGCTGACAATTTGAAAAACTACGGTTTTACAGTGGGTTAGGCATATGTATGCCTGGCAATCGGGGCCAAAATACTGAATTGGTGGGGTTTGTCGGGCAAAATACGCCCCCACACTTCACCCTTGAAGGCGCAGCGGCTAAATTGGCCTCAGTTTTCCGGGAAAGCCCATGACCTCCGTTCGCCTACGCCTGCTGATCCTCGCGCTAACACCGCTTATCGTGTTGATGCCGCTGCTGCTGGTCTTGGGCATGTCGCGTTGGACGGCGGACTATGACGAAGTGCTCATCGCGAATGTCGAGAGCGAGTTGAGGATCGCCAACCAGTATCTCGCGCGGTTGTTGGCGCAGACCGGCAATGAACTGGATGCCGTCGCAGGCTCGGTCGAATTTGCCCGCTTGCTTGAGATGCCGACCGCAGATCGGGTGGCCTCCTTTGCCGAGATACAAGATCGGCTGGGCTTGGATTTTCTGCGGTTCCTCCCCCTCGAAAGAGCGGTCGATGAAGGCGAGGATTGGCCGGTGATCGCCCGCGCGGCGCGGGGAGCACGCGGGGCGGAGATCGACGTATTTAGCAATGCACGGCTGACAACTTTGAACGACGCGCTTGCGGTACGCACGCGGGTGCCGGTGATCGACACGCCCGCCGCCGTGCCCACCAACCGAAAAGTCGAAGACCGCGGGATGGTGGTCCATGCGGCAAGCCCGGTGGCGTTGAACGGCAGGCAGGGCGTTTTGGTTGGCGGAATGCTTTTGAACCGAAACCTCGACTTCATCGATACGATCAACGACCTGGTCTATTTGAACGCGGTGACCGGCGGCGACCGGCAGGGGACTGCGACGCTGTTCCTCGACGATCTGCGGATCTCGACCAATGTGCGCCTGTTCGAGGATGTGCGCGCCCTTGGCACGCGCGTCTCGGCCGAAGTGCGGGAGGCCGTATTGATCGAAGGGCGCACTTGGCTCGACCGGGCGTTTGTGGTGAACGATTGGTATATCTCAGGCTACCAGCCCATCACCGACAGTTTCGGGGAGCGGGTAGGGATGCTCTATGTCGGCTTTCTTGAGGCGCCCTTTGCGCAGGCGAAGCGCGAAGCTTTCTGGTGGATGCTGGCGGCCTTCTTTGCCGTGCTGGCCCTCTCGGCGCCGGTGTTCCTGTGGCTGGCGCGGGGAATCTTCTCGCCGCTTGAACGGATGACAAAGGTCATGCATCGCGTCGGCAAGGGAGAGCTTTCGGCGCGGATCGGGCCAGTGCCCGCGCGGGATGAGATCGGCGCCGTGGCGCATCACCTCGATTGGTTGCTGGAGCAGGTTCAAGAACGCGACCGGCAGTTGCGCAGTTGGAATGATGAGCTGAACCAGCGCGTGGATCAGCGTACCGGTGAATTGCGCGAGGCGAATGAGAAGTTGGAGCAGACCTTCCGCCAGTTGGTGATGAGCGAAAAGCTCGCCTCCATCGGGGAAATCACCGCCGGGGTCGCCCATGAGATCGACAACCCGGTCGCGGTCATCATGGGCAATGTCGATGTCATCCGTGAGACCCTAGGCGAGGATGCCGCGCCCGTGGCCACGGAACTGGGGCTGATCGACAGACAACTGTCGCGGATCGAGGTGATCGTCGGCAAATTGCTGAAGTTCGCCGCGCCGTCTGAGTTTTCCGACTGTGAACATAATATCGCGCTGCGGCCCTTGGTGCAGGATTGCCTCGTGCTCGTTGATCATCTGATCAGCCGGGGCGGGATTGAGGTGGATTGCGATTTTGAAGAGGTCCCGCCCGTGCGCGCGGACTCGGCGAGATTCAGCAAGTCGTGGTGAACCTTGTGGTCAATGCCGTGCAGGCGATGCGGGGGGCAGGGCGGTTGGATCTGTATCTAAGGTCTGAGGAGCGCGACGCTTTGCCCGGTGTCGCGCTTTCTGTTCATGACAGTGGGCCGGGGGTGCCAGAGGCATTGCTCGGCTCGCTGTTCGATCCCTTCTTTACCACGAAACCCGGAGAGGGGACGGGGCTGGGCCTGTCGATCTCTCAGACGCTGATCCAGCGCGCCGGGGGGATCATCACGGTGCGCAACCGGGACGAGGGAGGCGCGGCCTTTACCGTCTGGCTGCCGCAAGCGACCGATGATGCAGGCCCCCCCTGAACGCGCGCGGCGCGTTTAGGGGGGGGCAGGGGGCTCTAGGCGGCCTTGCCGTCGAAGCCTTCCAGATAGGCCACGAGGATATCCAGCGCCGCCTGTAGGTCACTCTTGGAGACCATCTCCGTCACCGTGTGGATGTAGCGGGTGCCGACCACGATCCCCACGGCCCGCGCGCCAGCGGCGGCCTGCTGCGCCGCTGCGCCGTCTTGGCCGCCGGCGGCGAGCATGGTGCGCTGGAAGGGGATTTTGCGGGCCTCGGCCAGCTTTTCGATGTCGCGCACCAAATCCACATCGGCGATGAAGCTGCTGTCACGCACGTGCAGGCCAAAGCCCTTGCCGAGGCGTGTGGTGGACAGATGCTCGGGCACGCCGGGCGTGTCGCAGGCCAGCGTCGTGTCGATGCCAAGACCGATGTCGGGCTGAACCTTATAGGCCGCGGTGCGCGCGCCGCGCAAGCCGACTTCCTCCTGACAAGTGAAGGCCACGTGAATTTCCGCCCCGCGCCCCTTGTCGGCCAGCTTGCGGATCGCTTCGATCCCCAGCCAGCAGGCGACGCGGTTGTCGAGCGCCTTAGACACAAATTGATCGCCCATTTCGAGGAAAGGTTCATCCATCACCACGAAGTCACCGACCTTCACGATATCCTTGGCATTTTCGCCCAGTCCCAGATCGACGAAGAACTCCGACACTTCGGGAATTTTCTTGCGGTCTTCGGCAGAAGAGATGTGAATGGGCTTACCGCCGGGGTTCATCACGCCCTTCAGATCGCCCTGTTCGGTGCAGACCAGCACACGGCGCGAGAAGAGGTTGCGCGGATCAAAGCCGCCGACGGGTTGAAGGTACAAAAACCCGTCTTTCGAGATATGGCTGACCAGAAACCCGATCTCATCCATGTGGCACAACAGCATGATCTTGGGCGCTGTGCCGTCGCCTGCCGTCGCATCACGGCGGCAGAGGAGGGATCCCATGGCGTCGGTCTCCACATGGTCGAACAGGCCCTCAATCTGCTGGGTGATCAGGTCACGCACGCGGTGCTCGCGCCCCGGCACGCCGGGGGTTTCGCAAAGGTCTTTGAGTAGGTTGATGTTCATGCTGGCCTCATCCTTGGTGATTTGGCCGCACTATCGCGCCGCGCTGGTCGAAGTGCAAACAGACGCGGCGCGATGAGGTTGAAAGGGGAGGGGGCCTACATCTGCCCCGGTAGGAAAAGCACCAGCGCGGGGAAGATCAGCAGCAGGATCAGCCGCAGGATATCGACCAGCCAGAAGGGCGTGACCCCGCGAAAGATCGTCCCGGTAGAGACATCGCCGACCACGCCCTTAAGCACAAAGACGTTCAGACCCACGGGAGGGGTAATCAGGCTGATCTCTGTCACTACGACGACGATGATACCGAACCACACCGGATCAAACCCAAGGCTGGTGACCAGTGGAAAGAAGATCGGCACCGTCAGCAGCAGCATCGACATGCTCTCGAAAATGCAACCAAGCGCGATGTAAATCAAAAGGATCAGCCCCATGACCACCCATGGGCCGAGGTCCAGCGCCGTGACGGTCGCCAGCAGCCCTTCGGGCAGGCCCGCGAGGTTCACGAAGTTTGAGAAAATCCATGCGCCGATCAGCACCGAGAAGAGCGAGGCGGAGGTAAGCGTCGTTTCCTCCAGCACCTCACGCAGGCCGCGCCAGCTGAGCCCGCCACGCGCCCAAGCGATCAGGAACGCACCCGCAGCCCCCATGCCCGCCGCCTCTGTCGGGGAGAAGGCGAGGTGGATGGGCCAGAAATCAAGCACACCGTAGAGCCCGCCGATCACCAGCGCGAAGAGCGCCAGCACCGACCAAACGTGGTTCAGCGCGCGCAGCCGCTCACCCCATGTGGCGCGGGGGCCAGCGGGGCCGGCCTCAGGGTTCATGGCGACGGAAAAGCGCACCGCGCAGAGGTAGAGCAGGATGCCAAGCGCGCCGGGCACGATGCCCGCGATAAACAGCGCGCCGATAGAGGTCTCGGTCAGCAGCCCATAGATCACAAGGATCACCGACGGCGGGATCAGGATGCCGAGCGTGCCGCCAGCGGCAATGGACGCGGTCGAAAGACTGTCAGCATAGCCGTATTTGCGCATCTCTGGCATGGCGACTTTGGACATGGTCGCCGCCGTGGCCAAGGAAGAGCCACAGATCGCCGCAAAGCCCCCGCAAGCCACGATGGTGGCCATCGCCAAGCCGCCCCGGAAGTGGCCCAAAAAGGCGTTGGAGACTTGGTAAAGCTCACGGCTGATGCCGCCTTTGTTCACGAAAAGCCCCATGAGAATGAAGAGCGGAATCACCGACAGCCCGTAGTCTTGGCTAGTGTCGATGATCAGCCGCGACACCATAGAGATTGAGGCGCGGTAGCTGGTTTCATAGACCAGCCCGATCATCCCAACGAGGCCCATGGCAAAGGCAATCGGCAAGCGCAGCAAGACGAGGGCGAAAACGGCGGCAAAGCCGATGGCAGATGCGATCATGTGGCAGGGTCCAGAAGTTGCGGCGCAAAGAGGCGCAAAAGCCCGCGCAGGATCAGCACAACGGCGGTGAGATAGGTCATCACCGCGATGAACATGCCGATGTAAAAGGTCTGAATTTCAAGGTATTCTGTCACGTCGCCATAGCTCAGCGCGCGGTAGGCTAGGTCCACCACCCGCCCGGCTGGAAACCACAGCATCACCCCGCACCCCAGCGTCACCAACCCGTCGCGCCAGCGTTGCAGCCCCCAATTTTCAAAGGGGCGGTCCAGCAGGTCAGCAGCGATATGCCCCTCGCGACCAGACAGAACGGGCAGGGCAGAGAAAACGATCAAGGCGATGCCGATGCGGATCAGCTCGGTCGCGGCTTCGATCGGGGCGTTGAAGACCGAGCGCATGATGACATCGGCAAAGGTCAGCACCATCAGCGCGAAAAGCGCGACAGAGGCCATCGTCATCGGCAGGGCCGAGAGGGCGGTGGTGAGGCGGATCAAAGAGCGCATGGCGGTTCCCTGGCTGGGGGCCGACCGCTGCTGCGACCGGCCCCTTTGGCGGTGGGGGTTACTGGCTGGCGTTTGCCATTTCCTCACGCATCATCTCATAGGCGGCCTGCCCATCGACACCGGCCTCGTCCAACTCGGCGATCACCTTGTCGCGCACCTTGGCGGCCATTTCGGCAAAGCGGGCCTGATCTTCTTCAGAGGCGGTGACGATCTTGTTGTCGCCTGCGGCTTCGGTCGCCTCACGCGCGTCCACGTCGCTCTGATCCCAGACGGCACCCATCATGCGGCTCGCCGTCTCGCCAAAAACTTCGCTGTCGAGCTTTTGCTGAACGTCTTCCGGCAGGCCATCAAAGGTCTCTTGGCTCATGATGACCGAGAAGGAACCACGGTAAAACCCGCCGGGCATTTCATAGACGTTCTTGGCCACTTCGTTCAGTTTAAAGCTGATCCGCTCGCCCATGTTCATCGCCACCGCGTCAGCGGCACCGGAATTGAGGGTTTCGTAAACCTTGGGCGCGGGCACCTGAATGCCGACGAGGCCAAGCTCCGCCCCCACATCCGCCGAAACACCGCCACCGAGACGGGTTTTAAGCCCTTGGAGGTCTTCCAGCGAGGCGACTTCTTTGTTGGAGTGAATCTGCCCCGGACCGTGGGTCGTCAGCGCGATCACTTTCACGCCGCGGTGCTCGTCCAACTCGGCCAGCATCGCCTCATGCACGCGCCAATGGGCGACCGATGCGGCTTCGGCATTGCCCTCGTATCCGGGGATTTCCACCAGCTTGGTGCCGACGAAACGACCGGGCGTGTAGCCATGAAACAGGATCGCGATATCGGCGGCACCGTCCAGCAGCAGGTCCATCTGCGCGGGCGGCGGGGCAAGGCCGTTTTTCAGCTCGGTTTCGATCAGCCCATCGCTGGCTTCGGACATCATGTCGGTCAGCTGCGTGAACATGCCGGTGTTGACCGGGTGGCTTGGTGGCAGCCAAGTGGAAATGGTCAGCGTCTCGGCGGCAAACGCGCCGGTCGCGGTGCAGAGCGCAAGCGCACTCGTCGTGAGAAACTTGGTGAATTTGGTCATTTTGGGCTCCTCCCCATACCGTTCGATATGCCTTGGCGGGGTTCTCCCAAACCCGTGTCGCCAAGTATATGCTTTTTCATGTATTCACATTTACAGCACGATTGGAACCATTTTTTGCGCGCAGGGCAAGGGCTGCGATCAGCCGCGTTGATCCGCAGTGTCGTCCAAGGCGGCCAGCAAGGATTTCAGCGCCGGTTTCAATTGCGCGCCCTCATTGCCCTTGAGCATTTCCATCAAAGCGGCCTCATGACGGCGCGCTTGCGGCACCAGTTCGGCGGCCAGCGCCCGGCCCGCATCGGTCAGATAGACCCGGACCCGGCGGCCATCGGCGGGGTCACTGCGGCGGATCAGCAGGCCGCGTTCCTCCATTTGGGCGATGATCCGGGTGAGTCGTGATTGCTCGGCCAGCGCCTGCCGAGCCAGTTGCGTGATCATCGCGCCATCGGTGTCCGACAGACAGGCCAGCACGCGCCATTCCGGCACGCGCAGCCCCGCCTTGCGCACCTGCGCGTGGAACTGTGCGCTCGCCACATCGCTGGCCGCCGCCAACAAATAGAGCAGGTAATCGGAGACGAATCCCCCCTCCTGACCCGTGTCTTTGTCAGAGGTTGCGTCGGTCTTTTGCTGCGTCACACCTGTTAAGCCTTTGATGGAAAGAGGGCTCCTTGCGCCTCGGCACCTCTAAATGGCGGTCAAATTCGCGCTTGGCAAGAAAACCCTTGACCGAAACTATATGAAAAATCATATTGTTTACCACGGGAGGACATCACATGACGAAGATCAACGCTATTGTGCGGGAGGTCACAGCGCCGACCGATCGCATCAGTGAGTTCCAGATCGCAGCCGCAGATGGCAGCGCGCTGCCGCGGTGGGAGGCGGGCGCCCATGTGCTTTTCGATCTGCCCGACGGCGACACCCGCGCCTATTCTCTGATCTCCTTCGATCCGATTCCCGAGGCCCCCGAGAGCTACCGCATCGCCGTCCAACGCGAACCTGAGGGCAAGGGCGGCTCAACCCATATGCACGGGCTGAAACCGGGGGCAGAAATCACCTGCGCCGCGCCGAAGAACAACTTCCCCCTGACCCAAGACGCGCCTGCGGTGCTGCTGGCGGGGGGGATTGGCATCACGCCGATGATCTCAATGGCGGCGACGCTCAAGGCCGCTGGTCAGGCGTTTGCATTTCACTACTCAGGCCGCAGCGCATCCCTGATGGCCTATCGCGATACCCTGCGCGCGACCTTTGGCGATGCCTTGCATCTGCATTGTGACGATGACGACAGCGCGCTGAACCTTGATGCGGTGATTGCCTCTGCGGGGGGCGACACGCATTCCTATGTCTGTGGCCCCAAGGGGCTGATCGACGCGGTCAAGGCGAAGGCCGAAGCCGCTGGTATCGCGCCTGACCACATCCACTTCGAACTCTTCGACGCACCCCAAGAGCAGCAGGGCGACAGCGCCTTCGAGGTCGAAGTCGCCTCAAGCGGGGAGGTTTTCACCATCCCGCCCGGCCAATCCATCATCGACGTGCTGGAGGCGGGGGGCGTCGATGTCATGTACGACTGCCAGCGCGGCGACTGTGGCATCTGCCAATGCGACGTGATCAGCGGCACGCCCGATCACCGCGACGTGGTGCTGTCTGAGGCCGAACGCGCCGCAGGCAATGTCATGCAAATCTGCGTCAGCCGCGCCAAATCACCGCGCCTTGTACTCGACATCTGAGGGAGGAACTCATGGGACGTTACGACAGCCCGGCGGCACTGGCCGCCCTCGTGCAGCCACATCAGGTGCACCGCGATATCTACACCGACGCGGAGGTGTTCCAACAAGAGATGAAGCATCTTTTCGCCAATGCGTGGGTCTTTGTCGGCCATGAAAGTCAGACGCCGAACAAGGGCGATTATTTCAGCACCCACATCGGCACCCAGCCGGTCATTCAGGTGCATCATTCGACCGGCGACATCCATGTGCTGCTGAACCGTTGCCCGCATAAGGGCACGAAAATCGTCATCGACCGGCAGGGCAACACCGGCAAGTTCTTCCGCTGCCCCTATCATGCATGGAGCTTCAAAACTGACGGCTGCCTTTTGGCGATCCCGCTCAAAAAAGGCTACCAAGATACCGGGCTGGAAGAGACCGACAGCGGCAAGGGCATGCGCAGCGTTGGCGATGTGAAGAACTACCGCGGCTTCATCTTTGCCCGGCTCGCGGAAGAGGGCATCAGCTTCGACGAGTTCTTTGGCGCGAGCCTGACCTCGCTCGACAATATGGTGGACCGTTCCCCCGCCGGACGGCTCGAAGTCGTCGGCCCGCCGCTGCGTTACATGCATCATTGCAACTGGAAGATGCTGGTCGAAAACCAGACCGACACCTGCCACCCGATGGTAGCCCACGAAAGCTCTGCCGGGACGGCGGTGAAACTCTACGAGGAAATGGACCTCCCCGAAGGTGCCCCCAAGCCCCCCGCGATGGAGATCATCGCCCCCTTCATGTCGCCTTACGAATTCTTCGAAGGCATGGGCATCCGCACTTGGCCCAATGGCCACGGGCATACGGGCGTAAACCATTCAATCCACTCGGATTACGCCGCCATCCCCGGCTATTTCGAAGCGCTCTGCGACAGCTATGGAGAGGAGAAAGCCAAGGCGATCTTGGACGAAAACCGCCACAACACGGTCTATTTCCCGAACATCATGATCAAGGGCCCGATCCAGCAGCTGCGCGTATTCATCCCCATCGCGGCGGACCGCACGGTGGTGGAAAGCTACATCTACCGCCTTGTCGACGCCCCGGAAGAGCTGACCGCCCGCACCGCGATGTACAACCGCATGATCAACGCGCCGACCTCCATCGTCGGCCATGACGACTTGGAAATGTACGAGCGCGCCCAAGAGGGTCTGATGGTCGACGGTTTGGAATGGGTGAACATCCAACGCCTGATCGAAGACGACGAAGATTTTGAAGTGGAAGCGGTCGAAAACGGCACCACCGAACGCCAGATGCGCAACCAATTCCACGCTTGGGTCAAGTTCATGACCATGAGCCAAACAGCGGAGGCAGCGGAATGAGCGTGACGCGCGAGTGCCTGATCGACTTCATCTATGACGAAGCGCGCATGTTGGACGAGGGGCGCTATACCGAATGGCTGAACCTATGGCTGGCGGACGGGCATTACTGGATGCCGCTGGACTATCAGCAGACCGATCCGATCAACGAAACGTCGTTGATGTATGAGGATATGTTCATGCTAAAATTGCGCGTCGAACGGCTCAACGGCGCACGGACCTTCAGCCAAAAGCCAAAAAGCCGCTGCCATCATGTGATCCAGCGGCCTTTCGTGGATGAGATGGACATGGAGGCGGGGCGTTTCGTCACGACCACCTTCATGCACTACGTTGAGACGCGGCTTGATGAGCAGCAACTGCTCGCCATCACCGCGCGGCATGAGTTGGCCATGGTCGATGGCGCGCTTCGGATTGCCAACAAACGGGTCGATATCGTCAATTGCGATGCAGCCTTTCGCAACATTCAGTTGCTGCCATGATCGCGCCAGAGATCGCAACGGTTTACGCGGCCTTTCAGGACACCGCCGCGCGGCATCCTAACCGCGCCTTTCTCAATGTCTTGCCAGAAACGGCGGAAACCTACGGCATCGCGGCGGGCGAGGTGAGCTATGCCGCAGCCGCGCGCGAGGTTGCGGCTTTGCGTGAGAACATCGCGGCGGCGGGCTACCTTCCCGGCCAGCGGGTCATGCTGCTGGTGGAGAACCGCCCGGCCTTTTTCCTCTGGTGGCTGGCGCTGAACGGTTTGGGCCTGTCGGTCGTGCCGGTGAACCCCGATCTGCGCGCGGCGGAACTGAGCTATATGATCGACCACGCCGAGCCTGTTTTGGCCGTGGCGATCCCTTCGCGGGGCGATGACCTGCGCGCGGCGGCGCGGCAGGCGGGGCGCGACATGCCGGTGATTGCACCGGGCGATCCACTCCCATCGCCGGTCACGTTCACGGCCATCGCGGCGCATAATGGCGGCGCGGAGAACGCGGAAGCCGCACTTCTCTACACTTCCGGCACCACGGGCCAGCCCAAAGGCTGCATCCTCACCAATACCTATTTCCTCGACGCCGGGCGGTGGTACGCCGACACGGGTGGGCTCTGCGCCCTGTCGCAAGACCGCGAGCGCATGATTACGCCCCTGCCGATCTTCCACATGAACGCGATGGCCTATTCCTTTATGGCGATGATCGCCGTTGGCGGCTGCCTGACCGCGCTTGATCGGTTCCATCCGCGCACCTGGTGGGCCTCGGTTCGGGCCTCGGGGGCGACCTGCCTGCACTACCTTGGTGTCATGCCATCCATGCTGATGGGGGCCGAAGAAAGCGAAGCCGACCGCGATCACGCCCTGCGCTTCGGCTTTGGCGCAGGGGTCGACCCAAAACTCCACGCCGCGTTTGAGGCGCGCTTCGGCTTTCCGTTGGTGGAGGCTTGGGCCATGACCGAAACGGGCGCGGGCGCCGTGATCTGCGCCAACCGCGAACCCCGGAGGGTGGGCGAAAGCTGTCTTGGTGCCCCCGAGGGTGGGCTGGATGTGCGGCTGGTCGATGATGCCGGGCAAGAGGCCAATCAAGGCGAGCTGCTGGTGCGCCGCGCCGGTCCCGACCCTCGGCGCGGGTTCTTCGCGGGCTACTTCAAAAATGCCGAAGCCACGAATGAGGCATGGTCGGACGGTTGGTTTCACACCGGCGACATCGTGCGCCGTGCTCCGGATGGCGCGATGTATTTCGTTGACCGCAAGAAAAACGTGATCCGCCGCTCGGGCGAAAACATCGCAGCGGTTGAGGTAGAATTGACCCTGATGCGCCACCCCGCCGTGGCCAGCGCCGCCGTCGCCGCCGTGCCCGACGCGGTGCGCGGGGATGAGGTCTTTGCCTGTATCGTTGCCAAAGACAGCGCCGCCGATCCCGCCGCGCTGGCGCAAGAGATCACCCAATGGTGCCTCACCCAACTTGCCTACTACAAAGCCCCCGGCTTCATCGCCTTTGTCGAGGCGCTGCCCCTGACCGCGACCCAAAAACTCCAACGAGGGGTGCTGAAAACGCTGGCCGCCGACCTGCTCGCCGACCCTGCCACGCAAGACCTGCGCAGGCTGAAGAAACGGACAGCGGCATGAGGCGTCAGGGCTATGACGGTGTGGTGCTCGCGGCACCCACCTCGGTTCCCTACGCGCGCTACAGCAACGAGACCGCGCATTGGTGGATCGCCCGCGCCCTGCGCGAGATGTTGGGTGAAGCGGGAATCGCGCCGGCGGAGTTGGACGGATTTTCGGTCTCCAGCTTCTCGCTCGCCCCCGACACGCCGGTCGGGCTGACCCAACATCTTGGGCTTTCCCCGCGCTGGCTCGATACCGTGCCCACAGGCGGGGCCAGCGGGGTGATCGCGCTGCGCCGTGCGGCGCGGGCGGTGCAAGCGGGCGACGTGGATGTGGTCGCCTGCGTGGCGGGGGACGCAAACCGGATCGACAGTTTTCGCACCCTGCTCAGCGGGTTTTCGCGCTTTTCGATGGATGCCACCTTTCCCTATGGGTTCGGCGGCCCCAACGCCAGTTTCGCGCTGCTGATGGACCGCTACATGCAAGAATTCAGCGCCACGCGCGAGGATTTTGGCCATATTGCGGTCTCGCAACGCGCAAATGCGCTGAACTATCCTGCGGCCTTGATGAAGACTCCGCTAAGCTTGGCGCAGTATATGGACGCCCGGATGATCTCAGACCCCATCGCGCTATTCGACTGCGTCATGCCCTGCGCCGGGGCCGAGGCGTTTTTGGTCATGCGCGAGGACGAGGCCCTGCGCCGCGACCTGCCCTTCGCCCAGATCAGCGGCACGATTGAACGTCACAACGCCTATCCCGAAGACCCGATGCAACTGCGCGGCGGCTGGGGCATGGACATTGGGGAGCTCTATGACATGGTGGGTCATGGGCCGGAGGGCGTCGACCTGTTGCAGACCTATGACGACTACCCGGTGATCTCGATGATGCAGTTCGAAGACCTCGGGTTTTGCGCCAAGGGGGAGGGGGCCGCCTTTGCCCGCGAGCGTGATCTCACGACCAACGGCGACTTCCCGCACAACACCTCGGGTGGGCAATTGTCGGTGGGCCAAGCGGGGGCGGCGGGTGGTTATCTGGGGTTGGTCGAAGCGATCCGGCAGGTGACCGGACAGGCCGAAGGCACGCAGGTTGCAAACGCCCGGCGGGCGCTGGTCTCGGGCTTTGGCATGATCAATTATGACCGGGGCGTCTGTTCGGCGGCGGCGATCATCGAAGGGGGCGGGGCATGACCGAACCATTGATGCCGCCCCAAAAGAAGAACCCGCAAAAGCGCAGCACGGTGCCGACCCTGCCGCCTGCCCAACGCTCGCGCGCGGCGCTTGGGCTGGCGATTGCCGCAGGGCGCGGGCAGTTCGCCCTGCAGCACTGCGCGGATTGCGGCGCGGTGCAATATCCACCGCGTGATGCCTGCTGCAAATGCCTGTCGGTGGCGCTTGAGTGGCGCGAGACTGAACCGGCGGGCGAGGTGCTGGCCGAAACGACGATCCGGGTCTCGCCCGATCCTTACTTTCGCGAACGTCTGCCATGGCGCATTGGCACGGTCCAACTCGCCGCCGGACCGGTTGCGGTGTGCCATCTGCACGGCGATGTCGGGCGCGGCGATCACGTCCGTCTGGCGCTCAAATTGGACCGGGCTGGGCAGGGGGTCATGGTGGCCCTGCCGCGAGAGGAAAGCGAATTTATGCAAGACGATCCAATGCTGCGCGCAATGTCGAGCGACCCGAAACACCGGCGGGTGCTGATCACCGATGCCCGCTCCCCCTTGGTCTTGCCGCTGACCCAAGCGCTTTTGAAGGCTGGTGCGGCGCAGGTCTTTCTGGGCGAGCCGGAGCATTGGCGGCGGTGGGAAGGGCGCGCGGGGTTCGAGGGGATGGAGAACGTCAGCCTCATGCCGCTGGATGTGACCGACACCGCCTCGGTCTCGCGCCTTGCGGCAGAGATCGGCGGCAAGGTCGATATCCTCATCAACACGGCACAGTTCATCCGCACCGGCGGGGTGCTGGGCAATGATACGATCTTTGCCCGCGAGGGGATGGAGACCAATGTGCTGGGCCTGATGCGACTGGCGCAGGGCTTTGGCCCGGCGATGGCGTCGCGCACGGCGGATGGTGTGAATTCGGCAGTGGCGTGGGTGAACATCCTGTCGGCGGGAGCCTTGGCGCCCGAGGCAGGGTTTGGCGGCTTCGATGCCTCGCAGGCAGCGGCGCGGTCGCTCAGCCAGACGCTGCGGGCGGAATTTGCCGGGTCCGGGCTGCGGGTGATGAATGTCTACACCGGCCCGGTAGACGATGAATGGCACCAACCCCTGCCACCGCCCAAAGTCACCCCCCGCGCGCTGGCGCGGACGGTGGTGACTGGCCTGATTGATGGCCTCGAAGAGGTCGCCTGCGGGGATGTGGCCAAGGATGCTCTGGCCCGTTGGCTGGAGGATCCGGCATTGATGGAACGTGAGATGCGGGGGAGCGGCGCATGAGCGATGCAATCACAGCACTGGCCGATGCGCTGGCAAGCGGCGCGGCCCGGGTCGTCGATCTGACCCACCGGCTTGATCCCGATTTCCCCGTGATCGTGCTGCCACCCGAGTTCGGCCAATGCGCGCGGTTCCGGATGGAAGAGGTCTCGGCCTATGACCATCGTGGCCCGGCGTGGAAGTGGCATAACTTGACCCTCAATGAGCACACTGGCACCCATTTCGACGCGCCGATTCACTGGGTCTCGGGCAAGGACGTGGCAAATGGCGCGGTGGATGAAATCCCGCCCGAGGCCTTCATCGGCCCGGTGGTTGTGATCGACTGCTCCGACGGCGCAGGGCAGGACGATGACTTTGAACTGACCCCTGAAATCATCCACGATTGGGAAGCCAAACACGGCACGATCCCGGCAGACGTCTGGGTGCTGATGCGCACCGACTGGTCAAAGCGCAGCGGCGCGGATTACCTCAACATGCACGAGGACGGCGCCCATTCGCCCGGTCCCACACCCGCCGCGATCAACCTTCTGTTGGAGCGCGGCATTCGTGGCTTTGGCACCGAAACCGTCGGCACCGATGCGGGGCAGGGGATGCATTACGACCCGCCCTTTCCGGCGCATTACCTGCTGCATGGGGCCGGCAAATACGGGCTGCAATGTCTGTGCAACCTCGACCAACTGCCGCCCACCGGGGCCATGCTGATCGCACCGCCGCTCAAGATTAAAGGCGGGACCGGCAGCCCCTTGCGGGTGCTGGCGCTGATACCGGGAGCGAGACCATGAGCAATTACACCGCCGTCATCACCGGGGGCAGCAAGGGCATCGGCGCCGATCTGGCGCAGCGGCTGCTGGAGCGCGGCTATCGGGTGATCTCAATCGCGCGGGGCAAGCCGGAATGGGAGGCGGAAGGATGTGAGCATATCGAAGCCGACCTTCTCGATCCCGCCTCCGTCGCTGCCGTCGCCGCTGATATCGCGGCGCGCTATGACGTGACCCATCTGGTGCATAACGCCGGGTTGATCTGGCCCAATCTGATTGAAGAGGCCAAGCCCGAAGACATCACCGGCCTTGCGCAACTGCACCTCGGCTCGGCCCTGACGCTGCTGCAAGCCTTCCTGCCCAACATGAAAAAACGCGGCTTTGGCCGGGTGATGTTCAACGCCTCGCGCGCGGCCTTGGGCGCCCCGACGCGCACCGCTTATTCGGCGTCGAAAGCGGGGATGATCGGCATGGCGCGCACATGGGCGCTGGAGCTTGCACCGCATGGGATCACCGTCAACGTCGTGGCCCCCGGCCCAGTGCAGACCGACAATTTCTGGGGCATCATCCCGAAAGAAAGCGAACGCGAAGCAGAGCTTGCCAAACGCATCCCGGTGGGCCGTTTGGGGCAAGTCGAGGACGTGACCAACGCATTTCTCTTCTTCTGCGATCCAGCCAATAGTTTCGTCACCGGCCAGACGCTTTTCGTCTGTGGCGGGTCGAGCATCGGGACGCTGACGCTCTGACCCTAGGGCTTAACCCTTGCGGAAATGCTGCACTAATTCAGGGACATAGGCATCGCCCGCGCCCATCTCGACGACCTTTGACAAGGCACCATAGACCCCATCGGCAATCTCAACCTGCGCGCCGGATTGGGCGGACATCTGCCGATAATAGTCGAAATCCTTCAACGCGTTGCTGATCGCAAAGGGCAGCGCCTCGCGGTCGCCGTTTACGATGAAGGGCGACAGCCGATCAAGCGCGACACTGGCACCGCCGCCACCCGCCAAGACATCGACAAAGCTCTGCGGATCAATGCCGGCATCTGCCGATTGCGCGGCGGCTTCGGCGAGCAGCGACATAAAGCCAACAGAGACGTAGTTGTGCAGCAATTTCAAACGGTGGCCTGCGCTGACCTCACCCACATGTTTGACCTCTTCGGTGAAGGAGGCGAGGACGGGAGAGACCTTTTCAACCACCACCGCGTCGCCGCCGACCAGCAGGTTCAACTTCCCCTCATGGGCAAATTGCGCGGTCCGGGTCATTGGCGCGTCAACGAAATCACCCCCCGCCGCTTTGACCGCCTCAGCCATCTTTACCGTCGAGGCGGGCAGGGAGGTGGAGCAATCGACCACAACCGCACCGGGCTTCAGCCCGTCAATCACGCCGCCCGCCCCGGTCAGAATTCCTTCGACCTGCGGGGAGCCGGTCACGCAGAGGATGATCACATCCGACGCGGCGGCCAGATCGCTGAGCCTGTCATAGGCCGTGGCCCCCAGCCCGTCCAACTCATCGGTCGGCTGGTTGCCGGGGTGGCCAAAATAGCCAAGCGCAAAACCCCCGCGCCGCATCACGTTGCGCGCAATACCGTGGCCCATCAGGCCGACACCGATCATACCGATTTTCATGGGCTTTCCCTCGCTTGCCACCGCCGCTCCTGCGCGCGGTTCCCTTGGGTAAAGGTCTACCCCGCCGCCCGCCACGGCGCAACGCGGGCGGGGCGGATTTTCTCGGCCAAACAGGGCTTTGTATATTTGAAACCGACACAGCGCTTGATAGGTATGGCGCATTGATTGCATGAGGCTGATATGACTTTGACCATCGACCCCCACCAGATTGCCCAAGACCTCTATCACGGGCAGTTCTGCCCGATGTTCATCGACGGCAAGGATGTGCCCGCGCGCTCGGGTGAGGTGCTGAATGTGGTCGATCCCGCCTCAAGCCGGGCGCTGGCGACGGTGCCGCGTGGCGGGGCCGAAGATGTCGATGCCGCCGTCGCCGCCGCGCGCCGGGCCTTTGAGGGGGCGTGGTCGAAATTCACGCCCTATGACCGGCAAGAGGTGCTTTTGCGCATTGCCGATGTGATGGAGCGCGATTGGGAAAAGCTCTGTGTGTCGGACACCGCCGATATGGGTCTGCCGCTGGCGCGGACCATGGGCAACAAACGCCGGGTGATCGGGATGCTGCGGTTCTATGCGGGGCAGGCGGTCGCGTTGCACGGCGATGTGATCGAGAACTCGGTCTCGCAATCGATGTTCTCTTTTACAACGCGCGAGCCGGTGGGCGTGGTGGGGGCGATTATCCCTTGGAACGCCCCGACCGCCGCCTCGATCTGGAAAATCGCGCCTGCCTTGGCGACGGGCTGCACCGTGGTATTGAAGCCCTCCGAAGACGCGCCGCTGACGCCCTTGATGATCGCGAAGTTGATGCAAGAGGCAGGCGTGCCCGATGGGGTGGTCAACGTGGTGACCGGCACGGGCCGCGAAGCAGGCGCGCGTTTGGCCGAACATGAGGACGTGAACAAAGTGGTCTTCACCGGTTCGACCGCCACGGGCAAGACCATCGCCCGCGCTGGCGTTGAGAACCTCAAGCGGATCACGTTGGAGTTGGGCGGGAAATCTCCGCTGATCATCTGCAAGGATGCTGACATCGACAAGGCGGTGCCTGTCGCGGCGATGGCGGTCTACGCGCATTCGGGGCAAATCTGCATCGCAGGCTCGCGGCTGTTCGTGGCGCGAGAAATTCAGGATGAGTTCATCGAGAAACTGGCCGCTTTCGCGCGGGGGCTGAAGATCGGGCATGGCTTGGATGAGGGCACGGACCTCGGCCCGCTGATCAACCGTGTGCAGGCCGAAAAGGTCGAGGGCTATATCGCTGCGGGCAAAGCCGAAGGCGCGCGGCTGGTCACCGGCGGGGCGCGGCCCGAGGGCGCGGACTATGAAGGCGGCAACTTCCTTGAGCCGGTGATCTTTGCCGATGTGACCGACGACATGACCATCGCGCGGGAAGAGATTTTCGGCCCCGTGATCTCTGTCCTGCCCTTCGACACGATGGAAGAGGTGATCGCGCGCGCCAATGCCACGCCCTATGGGCTGGCGGCGGGCATCTTTACCCGCGATCTAAGCACGGCGCACCAGACGGTGAAACGGCTGAAAGCGGGCTCGGTTTGGGTGAATATGTACCACGCAATCGACCCGGCGGTGCCGTTCGGCGGGCTCAAGATGTCGGGCTATGGCAAGGAAGGCGGCGTGGAGCACCTGCAGGCGTATTTGGATACCAAGGCGGTTTGGATTCAGACCGAGTAGGGAAACGCGACCGGCAACGCCGCCCGGTCTGATGCCGGGCGGTAAACTGTTAAAAACCGCTGACCTTCGGCAGCCATGTCGAAATCGCCGGCACAAAGGTCAGCAGCATCAACACGACAAAATTCGCCAGAAAGAACGGCGGCATCTCACGGATCAGCGCCGCAGGGCGCAGGTTCACCGCCGAAGACACCACGAAAATCAGGCTCCCCACCGGCGGCGTCGTCAGGCCGAGCGTCAGGTTCACGATCACCACAATCGCAAAATGGTCCGGCGCGATGCCAAGCGCATGGCTGATCGGCGCCAAGATCGGCACCAAGATCATCACGCCCGGCAGCGGGTCCATAAACAGGCCAAAGAGCAGCAGCAACACGTTGACCGCCAAGAGAAACAGGATCGGCGACAACTCCCATGAAATGATCGTCTCGGCCAGAAACTGCGGCACGCCTTCGATCACCAGAACCCATGCAAAGGCCCGCGCCGCGCCAAGGATCAACAAAACGGCGGACGAAATCAGCGCGGCGCGCAGGATCAGCCCCGGCAGGTCACGCAAGCGCAGCGCGCGGTAGACGAAAAAACCGCAGAAGAGGGCATAGAACACCGCGATGACCGAGGCTTCTGTGGGCGTGAAAATACCGCCCCGGATGCCGCCGACAATCAACACGATTAGCCCAAGTGCTGGCAGCGCCATAAAGGTATTGCGCCACATCTGCGCCCGCTCGGGGCGTGCATCCGCGCTGCGATAGTCGCGTTTCCAACTGACCCACCCGTTGGCGGCAAGACTGCCACAGGCCAGCAAAAGCCCCGGAATGACACCGGCCATAAACAGCGACCCGACCGAGACTTCCTGATCCTGCAGCGCATAGATGATCATCACGATCGACGGCGGAATGATCGGCCCTACCACCGCCGAGGAAATCGTCAGCGCCCCGGCGTAGGAGCGGTCATAGCCGCCTTTTTCCATCATGCGGATCATCATCGCCCCCGGTCCCGCCGCATCGGCCAAGGCCGAGCCGGAAATGCCAGCGAACATGGTGGAGGAGATCACATTGGCATAGCCCAGCCCCCCGCGCAGATGGCCCACGAATTGTGCCGCAAAGCGCAAAAGCGTGTGGGTGATCGCGCCGCCGGTCATGATCTCGGCGGCGAGGATGAAGAAGGGCACAGCCAAAAGCGGAAAGCTGTCGAGGCCGGAAAACATCTCTTTGACAACGACGATCTGCGGATAGGAACTGCCCAAGCCAATTGCCGCAAAAACCGAAATGGCCATGGCAAAGGCAACGGGCAGGCCCAGCACCATCAGCACGAAAAGCGAGATAAAGAGGATCTCAGCCATTGGCGGCTCCCGGCATGTTTTCGGTTTGGCCATCGGGCTGATGGTAGTGGCCAGCCATGATAAAGGGCCGCGCGATCAGCAGCAGATGCACGATCAGCAAGGTGAACCCGACCGGCATAGCTGCATAGACATAGCGAAACGACAGGCGCATTGCGGGTGTCATCTGGTACTGCGCGCGCTGCATATAATCCCAGCCGACTTTAACCATAAAGGCGAAAAAGAACAGCAGCACCGCCACGATGACCGCGCGCAGGATACGCTGCATCCGGGTGCTCATCACGTCATGCAGATTGGTGATTGCCACATGGCCACCCTGCCGCAACGCCAGCCCGGCACCCAGAAAGGCCATCCAGATCATCAGGTAACGGGCGGATTTATCGGACCATGACAGCGAATGGTTGGTGCTGAACCGCAGGGCAACATTGGCCCCCACGACCAAGACCATCCCCGTCAGACAGGCGATCACCACCGCGGCGTTCACCCTGACGAATAGCTGTTCCAATCTGCGCATGGTTTCCCCTCCCGTGCAAAACGGCCGGAAGCGCTGCTCCCGGCCGCCTTTTCTTTCAACGACGTGATTACTCAGTCGCGGCGATCTGGTCGATCAGCTCTTTACCGTAGGTCTCATAGTAGCATTCATAGGCGCTCTCGATCGAGGCGCGGAAAGTGGCTTTTTGCTCTTCGGTCAGCTCGTTGACTTCCATGCCGCGCTCTTTCAGCGTTTCGACGCCGCTTTGCTCGACATCATCGACGAAGCCGCGCATGGCAGCCACAGCCTCGGTCGCGCCCTTCTCAAAAGCGGCCTTGTCTTCGTCAGACAGACCTTCCCAGAAGGGTTTGGAGACCAGCAACATCGCGGGCGAATACACATGGCCCGACAGCGTGAGATACTTTTGCACTTCGTCGAGTTTCACCGACACGATCACCGACAGCGGGTTTTCCTGCCCGTCGATGGTGCCTTGCTGCAGCGAGCTGATGACCTCGGGCCATGCCATCGGGGTGGGGGCAGCACCGGCGGCGTTGAAGGCATCAAGGTGCACCGGGTTTTCCATGGTGCGCAGCTTCATGCCCGCGATGTCTTCTGGGGTCTCGATCGCGTTGCGGTTGTCGGTGATGTGGCGGAAACCCTGCTCACCCCAAGCCAAGGCCACCATGCCCGCGCCGTCAAACTCGGCCAGAATGTCTTGGCCGATGGGGCCGTCGAGCACGCGGCGGGCGTGATCAAGGCTGCGGAACAGGAAGGGGATGTCGGTCACGCCAGTGGCGGGGACAAAGTTGCTCAGCGTGCCGGTGGAGACGATGGTCGCCTCTACGGTGCCAAGCTGCAGACCCTCGACCACTTCACGCTCACCGCCCAAGCCGGAAGAGGGGAAATGGCGGAAGCTGAACTTGCCGTCGGTCTCGGCTTCGACGACTTCCTGCCACTTCTGCGCCGCGACGCCGTAGTGGCTGTCGGGGGCGAGGGCGTAGCCGATCTTGACTTCGGTCTGGGCGCTCAGTGCTCCTCCGGTGAGCGCGGCCAAAGTGGCGATAATTGCCGTGGGCTTGGTGATTTTGAACATTTTGTATCCTCCAGCGATCTTATTAACAAGGTCAGGAAAACTGCTAGCGCTGGACGCTCAAATTGGCAATGGGGTGAGGGCGCTTTGTGGACAATGAATCCACAGCGTTTTGAGGGTGGTTTCCTTCGTGATATGAGCGGACTCGATGCTACAACCCTTGACCACATCAGCAGTGCTCAGGACTGACCCAGCTAGAGATCGAGCTCGATCTTGCGCACCCGGTCACGGAGCAGGGTTTTGGATACGGTCAGCAAATGCTGTTCCATCGCCGCGGCCGCACCGAGCGTATCGCGCCGGGCGATGGCGTCGTTCAGGGTCATGTGTTGTTCGCCAAGTATCTGCAACGTCTCAGGCGCGTGATAGGTGCGGCGGCGCGAGGTCCAAGCCACTTCGCGGCGCACCGCGCGGATGGATTCGTAGACCGTGAGGAACAGCGGGTTCCGGGCCATCTCGGCGATCTTGTAGTGGAACATGTCATCCGCTGCCTCATAGGCGTCGGGATCACTGAGGTTCAGCGTGGCGCGCATCAACTGGTCCAGCCGCTCGATCTCTTGCGGGCGGGCGCGGTCGGCGGCGAGGGCGGCCAGCGCGGGCTCGACCTCAAGCCGGACTTCCATGACATCGCTTGGCGTGACCTGCCGGGCGAGGTGGCGCAGGCTGTCGGCATTGGTGGCGGGCGGCGGCGTGGCAAAGGTGCCTTGGCCGTGGCGGCGGTAGATCGTGCCATCCTCTTGCAGCAGGCCAAGCGCCAGCCGCAGCCGCGCGCGGCTCACGCCGAAATGCTCGGCCAATGCCCGTTCGGGCGGCATCCGCCCATCGTTCAGGATATCCCCTTGCCGGATCGCTCCGCGCAGCCGCTCGGCCAATTCATCTTCACTTGGGGCGGTCTGGGGGGGCTGAGTTATGAGTTGGAAAACGCTTCAAATAAATCAATGAACATACGCAATGACGTTACCATCAGGAAAATTCCAAAGGCAAACCGAAGCGCCCTTCGGGGGATGCTATGGGCCAATTTCACGCCCACATGGGCAAAGCTGCTGGTCAGCGGAATGATGATGGCCGCAGCGGCAAGGTTCACATAGCCAAGCGAGAAGGGCGGCAGCCCTTCGGCGCCGAGGCCCGTCAGCGCATAGACCACCGCGCCGGGCAGCCCGATGATAAAGCCGATTGCGGCAGAGGTGCCGACCGCGCGGCGGATGTCGTAGCCGAGAAAATTCAACAGCGGCACGCCAATGGTCCCGCCCCCGATGCCCATCATCGCCGACAGCCCGCCGGTGACAACACCCAGCACCGCCCAGATCGGCTTGGCAAAGCCGCGCGGGGTGGGGTCGTCTTTGGTCTTGCGAAAGATCATGTCGAGCGCGACGAGCGCGGCCACGGTGGCAAAAACGCCGACAAGGATCAGCCCCGAGACATAGCCTCCCAAAAGCGCGCCGATGACAACGCCAACCAAAAGCGACGGCGCCCAGAGTTTCAGCAGGTCCATATCAATCGCGCCGCGTTTGAAGTGACCATAGCCAGAGGACAAAGAGGTAAAGACGATAGTCGCCAGCGAGGTGCCAACGGCCACCTGCATGGTAATCGCCGGGTCCATCCCCGCCGTCGACAGGGCAAGATAGAGCGCAGGCACGATCACAATACCGCCGCCAACACCCAGCAGACCCGCAAGGATACCGCCAAAAATACCGGCGGTCACCGCAATGGCGAGGAGGGGCAGAAGCTGGCCAAAATCGAGCGCGTTCATCGGGTTAATCTTTCTTTGTCTCTACATCTGTCGCCAGCGACCGGCTGGATTTGCCCGCCGCCTTGCGAGCCTCTTCGGCGCGCGTGATGGCTGCATCAATTGGTCCGCGGTCCGAAGTGCCCGAGAAATTCTCAAGGCTCGGCATCGCTTCGGCCACATGAAGATAGCGCTCTCCCGCGACTTCGAGCAGCCGGTCAAGTTCGCTCAGCGGATCGCTGTGATCATCGACCCGCAGGTCGAGATAGGCATGGTCCTGCCCGCGGTGGATCACCAGCCCCGCCGCCTGACGCCCGCGTTTGTCGCCGCCCGCCTCTTCGCCCGCACGCATCGCGGCAAGCAGCCGTTCGGCCATCGGCAGATCGCTGCGGGCGGCATAGGTGTCGAACGTGGCCTCTACGACCTCTGGCCCGGTCAGCATATTGCCCGCAACCGAATGAGTGCTGCCAACGCGGTGCCCGGCCCAATCGACACAGCCCGCACCGGTATGCGCGGCGAAATTCCCCTCGGCGTCGAGCATATGGCACTGCCGGATATCGCGGCCTGCGTCGCGCGCGGCGAATTCCTTCAGCAGTGCTTCGGCGGGGTCACCGCTTTCCAGCATGCGCCGGCCTTCGGTCCCCCAAAGCGGATTGACGAAAGCCTGCGTCGCCACGGCGACACGGCGCCCGATGTAGGGCACGGCAGCCCCGCAGGCGAAAAAGCGGCTGGCCACGGCGATGCCGATTTCTTGGCTGTCGGGATCACGGGCGATGATGGAATAGGTCATGGGTCAACGTCCTACGGCATAGGCCTGCATCAGGCGGGGGGTCGCGGCGGCCTGAAGGCTGCCATCGGGATTGCGCAGCGCGGCGGTCATCCGCCCCACTGACCACGGCTCGGCCACGGTGACAATATGCCCCCGTGCGCGCAGCACGTCGATCACCGCAGCGCCGACATTGGGTTCGATCATCATCTCGCCGGGCAGGGCTTGGCGGGGAAAGAAGCTGCTTTGAAAATGCATGGTATGGAACAGCGGCGCGTCCGTGCCTTCTTGGAGGTCGATCCCGTGATGCACGAAACGCAGGAACCAGATCAGCTGCCATTGATCCTGCTGGTCGCCACCCGGCGTGCCAAAGACCAGTTGCCGCCCATCTGCATGCTCGGCGAAAGAAGGGGTCAGCGTGGTGCGTGGCCGACGCCCGGGGGCAAGCGACGTGGGCAGGCCCCGCTCAAGCCAGAACATCTGCGCGCGCGAGTTCAGCGGAAAGCCCAAGCCTGGCACGACCGGATTGCTCTGCAACCATCCGCCCGAGGGCGTGGCCGAGACCATATTGCCCCAGCGGTCGATCACATCAAGGTGCACGGTATCGCCGCGTTTTTCGGTCAGATGCGCCATCGTCGGTTCTTGCGGGGCGGCATTCTGAACGCCGAAATCACGGGCCGCGCGTTCGATATAACGCTCGGCCAAATGCTCCAGCCCGGCGATCACGCCGGGGCGCTGCTCAAGGGACGCTTTGCCGTTCACCAGTTTCGCGCGCTCAGCGTTATAGGCGTCAGAGAGCAGTTCTTCCATCGGGATGATGCTCTGCTCGGGGTCGCCGTAGTAGGCTTCGCGGTCGGCATAGGCGAGTTTCATCGCCTCAATCACCGTATGGGTAAAGGAGGCGCCCATCGGGTCCATTGCGGCCAGATCAAAATGTTTGAGGATAGCGAGGGCCTGCAAAAACACCGGCCCTTGCGACCATGCGTGGGTCTTATGCACCGTCCAGCCGTGATACTCATACGTGAGCGTGTCTTCGTAGCTGGCCTGCCATTTGGCCATGTCCTCGCGCGCCAGCAGGGCGCTGTTCTTTTGCTCTGACACGTCATGAACGCAGGCGTCTTCGAGATAGGCGAAAATTGCATCGGCCACGAACCCTTCGGACCAGATTTTCCGCGCGGCCTCGATCTGCGCGCTGCGGTCCTCGCCTGCGGCTTCGGCCTCGCGCAGAATCCGTTCATAGGTGACGGCTAGATCGGGGTTTTTGAAGTTGGCATTGGGCTCTGGCGCTTCGCCGCCCGGCGTCCAGACGGCGGCGGAGCTGGGCCATTCGGCGGCGAAATATTCGGCCAACCCCTTGATGGTGTTCGACACGCGCGGCAGCACCGGATGGCCATCGCGGGCATAGTCGATCGCGGGCTGCATCACCTCGCGCAGGCCCATGGTGCCATGATCGCGCAGCATCAGCATCCAGCCGTCAAAGGCACCGGGCACCACTGTCGACAAAAGCCCCGAGCCGGGGATCAGTTTCAGCCCGAGTTCCTCGAAATGCTCGAGCTTGGCGGCGGCGGGGCTGACCCCCTGGGCGCAGACGACCTTGGTCGCTTTCTTTTCCGCGTGGTGAAAGATGATCGGCAGATCGCCCGCCGGGCCGTTCAAATGCGGCTCGACCACCTGCAAGACAAAGCCCGCAGCGGCGGCGGCGTCAAAAGCATTGCCGCCTTTTTCGAGGATGCCAAAACCCACGGTCGAAGCGATCCAATGGGTCGAGGTGGTGACACCGAAGGAGCCGCGGATCTCGGGGCGGGTGGTAAAGGGGGTCATGTCGTCTCCGGTCAGTGTTCGCGCGGGTCCAGCGCATCGCGCAGACCATCGCCCAGTAGGTTAAAGCCAAGCACGACCATAAAGATCGCAATGCCGGGCCAAAGCGCCATCCATGGCGCTTGATTGAGGAAGTTCTTCGCCGTGTTCAGCATCGACCCCCAAGAGGGCGCGGGCGGCTGTTGGCCGAGGCCGAGGAACGACAGCGAGGCTTCGGCGATGATCGCGGTCGCGACGGTCAGCGTGGCCTGCACCAGCACGGGCGGCAGAACGTTGGGAAAGATGTAGCGGCGCAGGATGCGCGGGGTCGACAGGCCAATGGCGCGCGCGCTTTCGACGTAATCCTCGGCGGCGACGCTGAGCACTTGACCGCGGGTGAGGCGGATGAAGATCGGCGTGGCCGAGATGCCGATGGCGATCATCGCGTTGGTCAGGCTTGGCCCGAGGAAGGCCGCCAGCGCAATGGCGAGGATCAGGAAGGGCGCGGCCAGCAGCGCCTCGGTGCAGCGCGAAATAATCGCATCGGTCCAGCCGCCGAAATACCCGGCAATGATGCCCAGAGGGACGCCAAGCCCAAGCGCGATGGCGACTGAAACGACCCCCGCCAGCAAGGACGCCTGCGCCCCCCAGATCAGCCGCGACAGCACATCGCGGCCCAATTCATCGGTCCCGAACCAATGCGCGGCGGACGGACCTTTGCGCACGGCGCCCCAATCGGTGGCGGCAGGGTCGGGGATGGGCAGCAACGGGGCCAGCAAAGCGATGGCGCAGAAGAAAACCACCAGCACGCCGCCAAGCATGGCGCTGCGGTGGTGGCGGAATTTCTTCCAGACCCGGTTTTCCGGACGGGCAGAGAGGACCGGATCAGCGGCGCTTTCGGCGTCGATGGTGATGGGGGTGGCAGGTTGGGCCATTATTGCTTCCTCAGGCGGGGGTTCAGCAGCACATAGGCGACATCGGCCAGCAGGTTCATAAAGATAAAGCCGACAGCGGTGACCAGCACGATCCCCTGCACGACGGCGTAATCGCGGTTGAACACCGCATCGACCACAAGCTTGCCAAAGCCGGGGATGGTGAAAATCTGTTCGGTCAGCACCGCGCCCGCGATAAGTTCACCAAACAAGAGCGCAGTCAGGGTAACGATGGGCGTCAGCGCATTGCGGAAGGCGTGTTTGAGGATAACCTTCCGCTCGACCAGACCCTTGGCGCGGGCGGTGCGGACGTAGTCACTGCTCAGCACGCTCAGCATGGCCGATCGCGTGTGGCGCATCAGCGTGGCGGCGAGTGCTGTGCCCAGCACGAAGGCGGGCATGATCATCACGGTGATGGAGCGGATGGGGTCTTCGCTCAGGGGCACATAGCCCGAGGCGGGCAGCAGTTTCCATTTCACCGAGACCAGCAGGATCAGCATGATCCCCAGCCAGAAGTTCGGGATCGACAGGCCCGAGAGCGCCACCACATTGGCCACATAATCGGTCACGGTGCCCTTCTTGACGGCCGAGAAGATGCCCGCAGGCACGCCGATCAGTAGGGCAAAGATCATCGCCATCGTCGCCAGTTGGATCGTGACGGGCAGCTTTTCCCCGATCAGCTCAAGCACCGGCTGGTTGGTGCGCAGCGAAATGCCCAAGTCCCCCGTCAGCGCGTTGCCGATCCAAGTGAAATATTGCACCGGGATTGGGTCATTCAGGCGGTATTTCTCGCGCAGGAATTCCAGCACCTGCGGGTCGCGTTCTTCGCCGGCCATGGCCAGCACCGGATCGCCCGGCAGCAGCTTTTGCAAGGTGAAGACAAAGACCGAGATCAAGATGATCGTCGGGATCGCGATCACCAGACGGCGCAGGATGAAGGACAGCATTTTGAAACGTCTCGCTCAGGGGAGGGGCACCGCCGGGACCGGCCCGGCGGTGCATATGGAGAAGGTTTTACCCTTCTTCTTTTTTCATACCTTCAAGGCGGATCATGCCATCAGGATAGGGGGTGAAGCCGGAGATGTCGGAGTCCAGCGCCCAGATCCATGTCTGGTGATAGAGGTACACGATCGGCAGCTCTTCGTTCAGGATCGCACGGGCCGCGGTATAGCTTTCGCGACGCACGTCTTGATCGTTGGATTTGCGCGCCTTGTTCAGCAGCTCATCCACTTCCGGGTTCGAGAACTTGGAATCGTTGATGCCGCCATCGGAGGTCATGAACTGGTGGATGTTGCCATCGGGGTCCACACGGCCCGACCAGCCGATCTGGCTCGCCTGATAGTCACCCGCCGATTGGTCGGCCAGCAGCGTTGCGAATTCCTTGGAGGTGATCGAGATGTTGATCCCCGCCTCTGCCGCCATGGACTGTACGACCTGCATCAGTTGCAGCGGGATCGTGGTGTTGGGCACCTGCACCTCAAGGTCGATCCCATCGGCAAAGCCCGCTTCGGCCAGCAGTTCTTTGGCCTTTTCTACGTCACGCTCAGGCACGGGGAAGTCGGTGCTGTACCAAGGCGAGTTCGGCGGGAAGGGCTGGTTGCCCGCGGCGAAGGCGCCGTTGAAGACGACCTGATTGATCGCTTCGCGGTCGATGGCATAGCTCAGCGCCTGACGCAGACGTTTGTCGTTGCCCCAAGGGTTGTCGCCCTTTTCGCCATTGGCCACATTAATCGTGATGCCTTGATAGCCCAGCGACACGGCGCTTTCGACCTTGATGCCGTCGTCACCTTCGGCCTGCGCCAGATCGGTTGCGGCGAGGCGTTCAAGCATGTCGATGTCGCCCGATTGCAGGTTCGCCAGACGCACGGTGGTGTCAGGGATCGGCAGGTAGGTCACGCTGTCAAAGTGGTATTCGTCGGCGTTGTAGTAGTCGGCGAATTTCTCCAGCACGATCCGGTCTTGGGCCACACGCTCTTTGAACTGGTAGGGGCCCGAACAGACCGGGTTCAGGCCAAAGTCATCGCCCGCCGCTTCGGCAGCGGTGGGGGAAACCATCATCCCCGCGCGGTCGGCGAACTGCGCCATCAGCGTGGCGTCGGCATCGGCCAGATCAAAGCGGATTTCATGGCTGCCCAGCACTTCGACGCCGGTGATGGAGGAAAGCTCGGACTTGCGGCGCGAGGTCTCAAGGTTCTGGCTGCGGTCGATGTTGGCGGCCACGGCCTCGGCGTCAAACGGTGTGCCGTCATGGAAAACCGCATCATCGCGCAGCATCATGGTCAGTTGCTTGCCATCCTCAGAAAAGGACCATTCGGTCGCCAGTTGGGGGATGATTTCCAGATCAGGCGTGATGTCCACCAGCTTGTCGCACATCGACGTATAGACGATCCGCCCCACAAAGGTGCGCGACTGGTCGGGGTCCAGCACATCGGCGTCAGATTGCAGCGCGATGCGCAGGTCTGCCGCCTGCGCGCCGAGGGTCGTGGCCCCCAGCAGCGCGGCGGCGAGGGTCATTTTGGTCAGTGTCATATCGAACTCTCCTGTCGTTTCATTAAGTCTGTTTTAGCCTGTTATTCTTGGTCTTGGCGGGGGCGGAGCGTTGTCCGATCCCGCATGGCGTCTTGGTAAAGCGCAAAGCGTGCCGCCGCGCCGGGGGCACGTTCTGGCGCATCGGCAAGGCCGAGGTCCGGCGTGGCGGCGGCGATCTCTTCGAAAAAGTGGCAGGCCGCGACATGGCCCTCGCCCGCGCGGGTCTCGCGTAAGGCAGGCGGCTCACTCGCGCAGCGTTCTTTGGCATAGGGGCAACGGGTGTGGAAACGGCAGCCCGAGGGCGGGTTGGCCGGGCTTGGCATCTCGCCCTCAAGTGCGGTTTGCGGTGTGCGTGCACCATGCGCGGCAACTGGAATGGCCGAGAGCAAAGCTCGGGTGTAGGGATGGCGCGGGTGGTTGTAGACCGTATCGACATCACCCTGTTCGACGATCTGGCCCAGATACATCACCGCCACACGGTCGCTCATATGGCGGATCACAGCGAGGTCATGGGCGATGATCACCAGTGTGAGCCCCAATTCATCGCGCAGATCGCCGAGCAGGTTAATCACCTGCGCCTGCACTGAGACGTCGAGTGCCGAGACAGGCTCATCCCCGATCACCAGTTTCGGGGCCGAGGCCAGCGCGCGGGCAATCCCGATCCGTTGGCGCTGGCCGCCCGAAAATTCATGTGGGTAGCGTTCCGAGTGCTCGGGGCGCAGGCCGACTTTAGCCAGCAGTTCCGCCACTTTGCCGCGCCGCTTAGAGGCGGACATTTTTGGGAAATGCGTCTCTAGGGGTTCGCCGACCAGCTTGCCGACGCTCATGCGCGGGTTCAGCGACGAAAAGGGATCCTGAAAGATGAACTGCATGTCCCGGCGCAGCGCGGTCAGGTCGCGCCCGGCAAGGCTGCGCACATCGCTGCCGTCAAACTGCACATCGCCCTCGGTCGGGGTTAGCAGGCGCATGAGAAGTCGCGCGAGGGTGGATTTGCCGCAACCGGATTCACCAACGATGGCAAAGGTTTCTCCGCGGCGCACGTCGAAGGAGACGCCGTCGACCGCCTTTACCGTGCCGCGCGCGCGCATCATGCCGTCGCCAGTCTTGAAGTGCTTTTTCAGCCCGCGCGCTTTGAGGATATGGTCGCTCATGCGCTTTGCTCCAGATGTGTTTCCAGCGGTGCGAAATGACAGGCGACAGCATGGCCGCCCTCGATGGGCGCAAGCGGCGGTTCTTGTTTGCAGACCGGTTGGGCAAAGGGACAGCGCGTGGCAAAACGACACCCCTCCGGCATGTTCTGCGTCGTCGGCACCATGCCCGGCACGGTGGCCAAACGCCCGCGCGGACCGCTCAACTGCGGGATCGATGACATCAAACCTATCGTATAGGGATGCTGCGGATCGTTAAAAATGCGTTCTGCCGGACCGGTTTCCACAATGGTCCCCGCATACATGACCGCGACTGTATCGGCGATTTCGGCCACCACACCCAAGTCGTGGGTGATCATGATGGTGCCCATGTCAGTCTCGGCCTGAAGATCGCGGATCAGTTCTAAGATCTGCGCCTGAATCGTCACATCGAGCGCGGTGGTCGGCTCGTCTGCGATTAGCAGAGAGGGATCGTTCACCAGCGCCATTGCGATCATCACCCGTTGGCGCATCCCGCCCGAGAGTTGATGCGGATAGTCACGCATCCGCTTTTCCGCCGCCGGAATGCCGACCCGCTTGAGGATCGCCAGCGCCTTATCCTCGGCCTCAGACTTGCTGGCGTTGCTATGGGCAAGCACGGCTTCGGTGATCTGGTCGCCAATGCGGAACGCGGGGTTGAGCGAGGTCATCGGCTCTTGGAAGATCATCGTCATCCGGCTGCCACGTAATTTGCGCATGGCGGTGTGATCGGCAAGGTCGAGCTTTTGCCCCTCGAAAACCATCTCGCCCGATCTGATCGTCGCAGCGCCTTCGGGCAGCAGCCCCATCATCGCCAAAGAGGTCACGCTTTTGCCGCATCCACTTTCCCCGACAACGCAGAGCGTCTTGCCCGGTTGGACCGCGAAGTTCACATGGTTGATCTGGTCGCTCGGCGCACCGCGAAAGCGCAGGCTGAAGTCGCGCACTTCGAGCAAAACCTTGTCTGGGTCGGTGTTGAGGCCGATGTCAGGGCTGGGCAATGGACCGCTTTCTTGAACCAATATCAGATTGGTCGAGTATGCGGTTGCAAGTTTCTTGCTGTCAATCCGGCGATTTTAATTTTTGGGAAAGCCTTTTTCGGTCAATCTGTTGCGGCAGAAATTGCCTGCCGTATCAACGGCGATGCTTGATTTTTGAGCGATTTGTGAAGGTCTGTTGGGGGCTTGATTGGCAAGGATGGCGTTTGGGGGAGATTGCGGACGGTATTTAAGAAAGGATGAATTGAAGGGGGCGGGCGCGCATTCGGTGGGGCTGCGCTATTGTAGGGCGGTCGATTTGTTGCTTTATCGAGGGGGAGCCAAGAATTTCGAAAGGGCGGCATCCCCGCATGACCAGCAAACCTAAAACGGCGGAACGCAAGCGCGGGTCCGGGGCGCAATTTGTCTATTCTATCCTGCGGGATGAGATCCTTGATTTAACCCTGCTGCCCGGCAGCCCGATCGACGAGATTCGCCTATCCGAGCGTCTTTCGATGTCGCGCACGCCGATCCGTGAGGCATTGGTGCGGCTGGCGAGCGAGGGATTGGTGACCACGCTGCCCAACCGTTCGACCGTGGTGGCGAATATCGACTTCATGAATCTGCACACCTTCTTTGACGCGATGACGTTGATGTACCGTGTCACCACGCGGCTGGCGGCGCAGTTTCATACCCCGGCCGATATGGCCAAGATCCGCGCGCGGCAGGCAGAGTTTGCCAAAGCTGTGTCGGCGCAGGACGCGCTGTCGATGATCGCCACGAACCGCGAGTTTCATGCCGAGATCGCGCGGGCGGGGCGCAACCCTTATTACGAATCGCTTTGTTTGCGCTTGTTGGACGAGGGGCGCCGTTTGCTGCGGATGTATTACCAATCCTTCGACGATCAGCTTCCCAGTGAGTATGTCCAAGAGCATGAGGATTTAATCGCGGCCATCGAGGTGCGCGATATCGGGCGCGCGGATTCTTTGGCGGAGACCCATGCGGATCAGATTGTACGGCAGATTCAGGGGCTGATTTCGCGGGATCGGCGGCAGCATATCGAACTATAACAATAGGTAAATGCGTGGTTTTTTCGCGCGCAGAAAGCTTGCGGCGATTTTATGTCGACAAATAAAATACAATAGCTAAGATGCAGCCAACCCCGGCAATATCGCAGCCGGATTCTATGAATGGAGAGACAAATGACCCCTTCGATTTTTTCCGGCTGCATCCCGGCCCTGATGACCCCCTGCACGGCAGACCGGAAACCCGATTTCGATGCGCTGGTGCGCATGGGCAAAAAGCTGATCGCCGATGGTATGAGCGCGGTCGTCTACTGCGGCTCCATGGGCGATTGGCCTTTGCTTACCGATGCAGAGCGGATGGAGGGCGTTGAGCGTTTGGTTGATGCGGGTGTGCCTGTCGTCGTTGGCACGGGTGCTGTGAACACCAAGCTGGCCGCCGAACATGCGGCCCATGCGCAAAGGGTCGGCGCGAAGGGGTTGATGTTGATCCCCCGCATCCTGTCGCGCGGCACGTCGGTTGCGGCGCAGAAGGATCACTTCAAAACCGTTTTGTCGGCCGCGCCAGAACTTCCTGCCGTGATTTACAACAGCCCCTATTACGGCTTCGCCACCCGCGCCGATCTGTTCTTTGCCCTGCGGGCCGAGCATTCGAACCTCGTGGGTTTCAAAGAGTTCGGCGGTGCGGATGATCTGCGTTATGCAGCAGAGAACATCACCAGCCGCGATGATGAAGTCACGCTGATGATCGGGGTCGA
Source organism: Sulfitobacter sp. LC.270.F.C4 (assembly GCF_032922545.1). Taxonomy (NCBI): domain Bacteria; kingdom Pseudomonadati; phylum Pseudomonadota; class Alphaproteobacteria; order Rhodobacterales; family Roseobacteraceae; genus Sulfitobacter; species Sulfitobacter sp. LC.270.F.C4. The sequence continues at coordinate 190,501 of NZ_CP136690.1, forward strand.
TACCACCGTGTTCCATGGTTTCGTCAATTGCGGTGCCACGGGCGCTATCACCGGGATCGGCAATGTGCTGCCGCGCGAAGTGCTGCATCTTGTGGCCCTCAGCCAAGCCGCAGCGGCGGGCGATGCCGAAGCGCGCCAGCGGGCGCAGGAACTCGACGCGGCGCTTGGTGTTCTATCCTCCTTTGATGAGGGGCCGGACCTCGTGCTTTATTATAAGCACCTGATGGTGCTTGAGGGCCATGGGGAATATGCGTTGCATTTTAACGAGACCGACGCTCTGACCGACAGCCAGCGCGGCTATGCCGAGGCGCAGTACCGGCTGTTCCGGACATGGTATGCCGATTGGAGCAAGCAGGGCGGCGCGGTCGCGAAATACGCCGCCTAATCCCCCTCCCAACTCTCCCCGGCTGGGCAGGCCCGTCGCACTTGCGGCGGGCCTTTTGCGTTGTTTTGCGCCCTTTCGAAGAAGATAATTGCAAACGCATATAAATTTGACTAGCATCTTTTCAGGGGCCAACGCATCGGGAGTGGGTGCGCCATTTGAGGGAGAATGTTTGAAATGAGTGCTGCGGATTTAATGCGTGATTTTGGGGCGATGCTCGTCTCTGGCGGGGTCGAAGTGGTGGATTGTTCGGGCGTTCTGGGGCCGGATACGCCGATCCTGCAACTGCCAGCCGACTTTGCCAAGCCGACACCGAAGGTCGAGATTCACAAGATCAGCGAATATGACGAGGATGGCCCGTTCTTTGCATGGAGCTGGATGGTGCTGGGAGAGCATTCCGGCACGCACTTCGACGCGCCGCACCATTGGATCACCGGCAAGGATTACGACGACGGGTTCACCGATACGCTCGACGTGCAGCGCCTCGTTGCGCCGGTGAATGTGATCGACTGTTCGCAGCAATCTCAAGAAGACCCGGACTTTCTGCTCGACGCCAAGGGCATCAAGGAATGGGAAGCGGAATATGGTGAGATCGGTAAGGGCGAATGGGTCGTCATGCGCACCGATTGGGACGCCCGCGTCGATGACGAAGCGCGTTTTCTCAATGCGGATGAGGCGGGCCCCCACAGCCCCGGGCCGACCCCGGATGCGATTGAATATTTGATGGACAAAAAGATCGTCGGCTGGGGCACCCAGTGCATCGGCACCGATGCGGGCCAAGCCGGTGGAATGGAGCCGCCGTATCCTGCGCATAACCTGCTGCATAAGAACAATTGTTTCGGTCTTGCCAGCCTTGCCAACCTCGACAAGCTGCCGCCCAAGGGCGCGATCCTGATTGCGGCACCGCTGAAGATCAAGAACGGTACCGGCAGCCCCATTCGGGCGCTGGCGCTGGTGCCGAAGGGCTGACCGGTGGCAGATACATCACCTTCCGAGGCGGGGAATGCGCCGCTGGATCAGATGGGCCTCGATAATTTCGCGCCCTATTTGATGAACCGGATCATGGGGCGGTATAACGCCGCCCTGTCGGCGGAGATGGCCGCGCTTGGGCTGACCACGCCGCAAATGCGCTCTCTCGCCGTGCTGTCGGTAACCGATGGCATCCTGATCCGCGAATTGGCCGTTTATGCTGTGGTGCAGCAATCCACGCTAAGCCGCGCGCTCGACGCGCTGGTGCGCGACGGGTTGGTGCGGCGCGAGACCGATGCGGCCGACAGCCGTGCCACGCGCGTTTATCTGACCGACAAGGGGCAAGAGGCCTATGCAAGGCTTTGGCCGCATATGGCAGAGGCCTATGACGCGATGTTCAAAGGCATCGGCGCGGCCGAGAAAGAGGCCTTTGTGGCCACGCTGCGCACCATGCTGCGCAATATCCGAAAACACGATTTTTAAGAGGGTCCAATGGCCGAACGTTCGTTCAAGGCAGAGGTGGAGCACCTGCGCAAAGGGGATGGCGACGTCTTCACAGGTGAGGGTATCCTCGCGATTACCAAGGCGCTGTTGGAAAACGGGGTCGGCTATGTGGGCGGTTATCAGGGCGCGCCGATCTCGCACCTGATGGACGTGTTGGCCGATGCCGAAGAGCTTATGGGTGAGCTTGGCGTGCGGTTTGAGGCGAACGCATCGGAGGCCGCAGCGGCGGCGATGCTGGCGGCTTCGGTGCACTACCCCATTCGCGGGGCGGTGACCTTCAAAGGGCCGGTGGGGGTGAATGTGGCTTCGGACGCGCTGGCGAACCTCAGTTCCTCCGGCGTGACCGGCGGCGCGCTGGTGATCGTGGGCGAAGACTATGGCGAGGGCTCTTCGATCATGCAGGAGCGCAGCCATGGTTTCGCGATGAAATCACAGTTCTGGATGCTCGATCCGCGCCCCAACCTGCCCTGTATCACCAAGGCGGTCAAAGACGGGTTTGAACTGTCGGAGGCGAGCAACACGCCCGTCATGCTGATGGTCCGCATCCGGTCTTGCCATGTGACGGGCAGTTTCGAGACGCGCGACAACCAGCGCCCACCGCTGACCGTGGCCGAAGCCGCCGCCAACCCGCGCTCGGACTTCAACCGCGTGGTGCTGCCGCCGATGTCTTATCTGCATGAGCAGGACAAGATCGAAAACCGCTGGCCTGCCGCGGAAAAGTTCATCCGCGACAATGGGTTGAATGAGTTCTTTGGCCCCGAGAAAGCGCCCTTGGGCATCGTGGTGCAGGGCGGCATGTACAATTCGGTCATCCGGGCGCTGCAACGGCTGGGGCTGGCCGATATCCACGGCCAGACCGAAGTGCCGCTTTATGTGCTGAACGTCACCTATCCGCTTTTGCGGGACGAGTTCGACGAATTCTGCGCGGGCAAAGAGCATGTTCTGGTGGTCGAGGAAGGCCAGC
>NZ_CP136691.1:0-83300 GCF_032922545.1 Sulfitobacter sp. LC.270.F.C4
ATCTTGCGGGCGTCTCGGATCAGAGCGATCTCTCGATGGATCGTCTGCGGGACCGCGCCGAGCGGAAGGCAATCATTCTGCCTGTGTTTCTCTATGACCATTCCGGTCTCGCGATGAACACCGTCGGGTTCCACTGCCCGTGGGATTCTGGGCAGGTCGGTTACGTCTACGTGACGCTCGAAGCGGTCCGAAAGGAATTCGGTGTAAAACGCGTGACCAAGGCCCTGCGCGAACAGGCTGTAGACATCTTACGTGGTGAGACCGCCGACTACGATTCTTACCTTGGTGGGCGTGTCTATGGTTACATCGTCGAACAGGGTGGCGAGGAGATCGACGCTTGCTGGGGGTTTGTTGGCGCCTATGAGACGCATTGTTTGCCGGAGGCGCGGAATGCCGTTCCTCGGTCCGATCCCCATGCGCCACCCGCGACCGGTGCATTGACCGCATATCCATAGAATAACTCGCCGCCACACACCGGAACTATGGGCAGCACCCGATCGCGGACATGCATTGCTGCATTGCAGAAAAGTCATAGCCCGCCCATTGTGCGACTGCAGCATTGCTCCTATGTTCGCTCTTGTGATCGGTTCTCTCCTCCTCCCTGAGCCGATCCGGAATAATCGGCGGCATCCACCTCCTCCCGGATGTCGCCTTTTTATTTGCAGATCCCCATTCTGAGCTCTTGCGATTTCTCCTCGTTGACCATTCGGTCCCCGAGCTTGCTGTGTGTCGGGTCCGTTTCGCTGGAGGTGCCCAAAATGCAGGCACGGCCGTGTCCCAGCAGCCTGGCATGGGTTTGCGCGACAACGCCCACAGCGTCATCCCCAGATTTTGTGGATAAGTTTTCGCTGCCAAGACTTCAGTTTTCGAGGCCATGAAAGAGTGAGAGACAGGGCGGGAGGGGTGACCCCTCCCGGGTGAGAGAGTGCACGCGGGGCTCGGGGCCAACCCTCAACCCCGGAGATTGCCGATGAACGCTCACCCCCATTCCGTCCAACTTGCAACCGAGCCCGAAGCCCCTGCCCTGCCGGATGCCCCACGCTTCGCCCAAAACCTGATGCAGGCTGCGAAAATCCTCGTCCCCGTTTTCGAGGCAGGCAGGTCCATCGACGCCGCCGCACTTCGCGCCGCGATGGAAGATGCTTGCGGTGCCAGTGACACAAGTGGTGCCTGGGTCTGGAAAGACGCCTATGAGGCGGCCGAGGTCGCCCAAATCCTTATACTCTCGCGCTACGGCGCGCTGATGCAGCGTCAGGCACTGTCGCCGCAGGCCTTCCTCACCATGATCGAACGTTTCACGGCTCTGGCCCCGTCTCACACGCGCCGCTCCGAAGACAGTATCCGTCTGCAACAGTTTTCCACGCCTTTGCCCCTCGCGGCCATCGTCGCGCAGGCCGCCGGGTTTCGGGACGACGACCTGATGCTCGAGCCGTCGACGGGCACGGGCATGCTGGCCATCTTTGCAAAGATCGCTGGTGCACGGTTGGCGCTGAATGAACTTGCCGACACGCGCCGCGCCCTACTGGGGCAGTTGTTCCCCGATGCCGCCGTATCTGACCACGATGCTGCCTCGATCGACGATCGTCTTGATCGCTCGATCACGCCCTCGGTCGTGGTGATGAACCCGCCGTTTTCCGCTGCCAACCATGTCGAGGGCCGGTTTAGGCAAGCGACCAGTCAGCATGTGCTTTCCGCCCTGGCACGCCTCGCGCCTGGTGGGCGGCTTGTCGTCATCACCGGCGAAAGCTTCCGTCCCTCTTTGAAATCCTTCCAGTCGACATTTCAGCGGATCGGCCAGAGCGCCGATGTCGTGTTTTCGGCCCCCATCGACGGCAAGGTCTTCGCACGGCATGGCACCACGATCGACACGCGGTTGACGGTAATCGATAAGCGCGCGGCTGGTGCTGAAGAGACCGCACCGGCTGATATTGACGCCGCCTATCATCCGATCTGCGCGACCACGAGTGATCTTCTCTCCGTAGTACTCGCCCATTGCCCGGAACGCCGCAGCCCCCCGCCCTGCCCCACCACATCGGCCCTTTCGGTCCCGTCTCAGCCGACCCGCACCAACCTCCACGCCCTGCGCAACGCAGCACGCAAAGAAACCCGTGCGCTCGCCGAGGAACGCGCGAAGCATCCGTTCGACGACATCGAGACGGCCCCGCTCGACTACTTGCCAAAAGCCTGGAGCGAACCCTATGGCACGTTGCAGGACACGGTCTACGAGGTCTATGACCTGCAGGCGATCCGGATCGACGGCGCGGCGGAGCATCCGACAGCACTTGTGCAATCCGCCGCCATGGCCTCGGTGCCGCCGCCCGTGCCGAGCTACCGCCCCGTTCTGCCGAAGACCCTCGTTCGAGACGGTCTCCTCTCTGCGCCGCAGCTCGAAAGCGTGATCTACGCGGGCAATGCACACGAGACGCATCTCAAAGGCTTGTTCAAGCGTGGCGAGATCGAAGGCCAACTGATTGCAGCGGCTGAGGGTGACGAAGGCGCCTTCCGCCTGCGCAAGGGCTGGTTCCTCGGTGATGGCACTGGATGCGGTAAAGGGCGACAGGTCGCGGGTATCATTCTCGACAACTGGCTGCAGGGGCGTCGCCGCTCGGTCTGGGTCTCGAAGAGCGACAAGCTCATCGAGGATGCGCGACGCGACTGGATGGCGCTCGGCGGGCGTGAAAGCGATATCGTGCCGCTCTCAAAATTCCGCCAAGGCAGCGACATACGCCTGCCCGAGGGCATCCTCTTCGTTACCTACGCCACGCTGCGCTCGGCTGAACGTGAGGGCAAGGCTGCCCGCCTCGAGCAAGTGACCTCCTGGCTCGGCGAGGGGTTCGACGGGGTCATCGCTTTTGATGAAAGCCACGCCATGGCCAATGCCGCCGGCGAAAAGTCCGACCGCGGCGACAAAAAGGCCTCTCAACAAGGCCTTGCGGGCCTCGCGCTGCAAAACGCCGTGCCCGACGCCCGCGTACTCTATGTCTCGGCCACCGGGGCGACGGTCGTTGGCAATCTTGCCTATGCTTCGCGCCTCGGTCTCTGGGGCACGGGAGATTTCCCCTTCGTGACGCGGGCAGAATTTGTCGCCGCGACGGAGGCCGGGGGCATCGCCGCCATGGAGATGATTTCCCGCGACCTGAAGGCGCTTGGGCTCTATCTCGCGCGGTCCCTCTCCTATGCCGGGGTCGAATACGAGATGCTGGTCCATGAGCTGACGCCCGCCCAGGTCGCGATCTACGACAGCTACGCTGATGCCTACCAGATCATCCACACCAACCTTGAGGCTGCCCTACAAGCCTCTGGCATTTCGTCTGAGACAGGCACCTTGAACCCTCAGGCCAAATCCGCCGCACGCTCGGCGTTTGAGAGCAACAAGCAGCGCTTCTTCAACCACCTCATCACCGCCATGAAATGCCCCTCGCTGATCCGCGCCATCGAGGCGGACCTGGCGGCGGGACATTCGGCGGTGATCCAGGTGGTGTCGACCAGCGAGGCGGTGATGGAACGGCGTCTCGAAGAGATCCCGCCTTCGGAGTGGGATGATCTGCAGGTCGATTTTACGCCGCGCGAGAACATCATGGACTACCTGATGCATTCCTTCCCGACGCGGCTCTTCGAGCCTTACACCGACGAGAGCGGGGATCTGCGCTCGCGCCCGGCCGTCGATGGCGATGGCAATCACATCATTTGCCGCGAGGCGGAGCGGCGGCGGGACGAGCTTGTCGAGCATCTCGGTGCCCTCGCCCCAGTACAGGGTGCTCTCGACCAGATCCTTTGGCATTTCGGAGGGGAGGCTGTGGCCGAGGTCACGGGGCGCAAACGGCGCATCGTGAAGACGCGGGAGGGGCGGCTCAAGGTCGAGAAGCGTCCCGCTTCCTCCAACCTCGGAGAAACCCAGGCCTTCATGGATGATGCCAAGCGCATCCTGATCTTCTCCGATGCCGGTGGCACCGGGCGCAGCTATCATGCCGATCTCGGGGCCAAGAACCAGCGCCTGCGGGTGCATTACCTCCTTGAGCCCGGCTGGAAGGCCGACAATGCGATCCAGGGGCTCGGGCGCACCAACCGCACCAATCAGGCGCTGCCGCCGCTGTTTCGACCCGTCGCAACAGACGTGAAGGGTGAGAAACGGTTCCTCTCCACCATCGCGCGCCGCCTCGACACGCTCGGGGCGATCACCAAGGGGCAGCGCGAAACCGGCGGCCAGAACATGTTCCGCGCCGAGGACAATCTTGAGAGCCCCTACGCACGCGCGGCGCTGCGACAGTTCTTCTACAAGCTGCGGGCGGGCAAGATCGACGCCTGCTCATATGCCAGGTTCCAGGAGATGACCGGGCTGACACTCGATGAGGCGGATGGCACGATGAAAGAGAATCTGCCGCCTATCCAGCAGTTCCTGAACCGCTGTCTGGCACTGCGGATCGACATGCAGGACGCGATCTTCGAGGCTTTCGGCGGGTTACTTTCGGCCATCATCGAGGACGCACGGCAGGCTGGCACGCTGGACGTCGGGCTAGAGACCCTGCGCGCCGAAAAATTCGAGATCGTCGACCGCAAGGTGATCTTCGAACATGAGGCGACGGGGGCGACGGCCACCGCCCTGACCGTTGAGCGTACGGATCGAAACGATCCGCTCACCCTGTCCCGCGTGAAAGCCATCTGCGCTGATAACAAAGGCGCGACGCTCTATTCGAACAAGACCTCCAAACGCGCGGCCCTGATGGTGAAGGCGCCGGCCTTCATGGATGAGGATGGCGTACCGATCCTGCGGGTGAAACTGCTACGGCCCATGGCGACCGAGATCCTCGCCCTCACCGAGTTCTCGAAATCGCACTGGGAAGAGATAGACGATGCGATGTTCGAACAGCTCTGGCAGGCTGAGGTCGACGCGGTGCCGCAGTTCACCACATCGAAGATCACGCTGATCTGCGGCCTCCTCCTGCCGATCTGGGACCGGCTTCCTGCCGACAACATGCGCATTTACCGCCTGCAGGCCGAGGACGGGGAGCGCGCTATCGGCCGTCTCGTCAGTCAGGAGCAGCTCCTGAATGTCTATTCACGCCTTGGTCTCGATTGTCAGATCGAGATGTCGCCGCAGGAAGTGCTCAGCGCGGTGATGGAAGCCAGGACGACCCTGAACCTCCTCGGCGGCTACCAGTTGCGCCGGTCGTTGGTCATGGGACAGCCGAGACTTGAGCTGATCGGCGCGTCGGGCGCGGCCCTGCCCCGTCTGAAAGCGATGGGTTGTTTTGCCGAGGTGATCCAGTGGAAGACTCGGGTGTTCATCCCAGTGGATGGCACTGACGTGCTGGCGCGGGTTCTGGCTGAGCACCCGGTGGGTGCCAGCGCAGCGGATGTCGCCGCATGAGCGCGCGGCGCAGCATCGCAGACCTCTCGGCCGCTCTGGCAGACCGTGCCGAGAGTTTCTGCCGCCAGTATTTCCCCGAGGGTCGTAAGCAGGGCAATTATTGGCAGGTCGGCGACACGTCCGGTGCAAAGGGCCAAAGCCTCGCCATCCGTCTGCAAGCTCAAGGTGAGCGCAAGGCCGGATCCTGGCAAGATTTCGCGACGGGTGAATATGGCGATCTCATCGACCTGCTGCAGGAACGGCTTGGGTCGGTCACGCTCAAGGAGACGCTGAGGGAGGCCCGGTCCTTTCTCGGCGAGGCCCCCTGCCCTGCCGCACCTCGAGACACCCAAAGGGCTGAGCGCCCTGATGCAGCCTCCGCCAAACGCATCGCGCGGGCGCGGAAGCTCTTTGCCGCTGGCAAGCCGGTGCTTGGCACCCCGGCCGCCACCTATCTGCAGGGGCGCGGCATCACACGGCTTGGACCTGCCCTGCGCTATCACCCTCGAGTCTTCCTGCGGCAGGGCGAGGACGATCCCGATCAGCCGCGAAGGGCCCCTGCCCTGCTCGCAAAGATCACCGACAAACGGGGCCAGATCACCGGATGCGCGCGGGTCTATCTCGACCCGTCTACCGACGGGTTGGCCACGATCGAGAGACCCAAACGGATCCTTGGGCAGCTGCACGGCCATGCCATCCGCTTCTGGGCCGGCGCGGGTCGCTCGGATCTCATCGTCGGCGAAGGGCTCGAAAACACCCTCTCAATCGGAACGGCTCTCCCGGAGTTCGACCTCGCCTCCTGTCTCACCGCCACCCATCTCGGCCTCTTCATTCCATCGCCGGGGATTCAGCGCATCTGGATCGCGCGGGACAATGACGATGCCGGACGCAATGCATCCATAAGATTGCGTAACCAACTGGAATATCGAGGAATTTCCTGCGGTTATCTCGTCCCTGAACTGGGCGATTTCAACGATGATCTGCGGACATTTGGCAGAGATGCGCTGCGCCGGTCTCTGTTAGGGGCCATGAAGGCAAACGGTCTGGAGATCGAGGACGGATGAGCGCCAGTCTCCCCGGTGATGCCGGACAGGGCAAAGGTTCCGCGGGTTCGATCTGATCCCGTTTGGATAAGGGGAGCGATGGACCGGCGGGTCGGGGCAGAGTGCCCCTCGCCCGGGCAGCAATGCCCCCCGAACCAGAAAATTCCCCTGCCCCTTCGGGCCATTCCTCGCGGGAGCAATTTTCCGGCCTTGGGCGCATTCTCCGCTGCGCTCCGATCCTGACGGATGCGGCCCGGTCGCCGCCGGTCCTGATATCGCCCCATCCAAATCGGGTCAGATCAAACAGAGGAACCAGACAATGCCCCATCAGACAGACATCCAAGAGGAGACCGGCGTGACCTCCGGCATCCTCGACCACCTGGCACTTCACGGCGCAACACCGGGACCCGGCGAGACCGATCACCGCCCCCTGCCCCAGCCCGACGAAGTCGAACTCGCCATGGCGACCCTCTTTGACACCACCATCGGCCTCCTCACTGGCAGCCAGTTGGAAGACAATCTCGAAGAGATGCTCTGGTCCCTCACCTCGATCTTCCATCGTCGGCTCACCCATATCCAGAAGCTTCTCGACGACAACGAATTCGAGGTCAGGGAAAGCTTGGGGCTACAGGACGGCTCCGAGGTCGCCTCGGTCGAACTCGAGCGCCTCCAGATGATCGGGCTCAAGCTCTGGGACCATCGCGACGCCTTCGAGCAGATGCGCGATCTGGCCGTAGACCACTTCTCGGCCGCCACCGGTTCGCCCTGGCTCCCCCGCACCGGATCCAAGGTCTCACATCGCGGCCTCACCTCCGCCGTGGTGGACAGCCGGGCCTATCTCTCGGCCAAGCGTCGCAAGGAGACCGAGGTGCACTGCCCCGAAGGCACGCGGATCGCTTTCTCAGGCGGGGACTATCAGGCTTACGATCTGATATGGTCCGTCCTCGATGCCACCCATGCGAAATACCCCGACATGGTGCTGCTGCATGGTGGCACGCCCAAAGGCGCCGAGATGATCGCGGCCCGCTGGGCAGATACCCGTGGGATCACCCAGGTGGTCTTCAAGCCCGACTGGAAGAGCCACGGCAAGGCCGCCCCCTTCAAGCGCAACGACAAGATGCTCGAAACCATGCCACAGGGTCTGATTGCCACGCCCGGTTCGGGCATCACCGAGAACATCGTCGACAAGGCCCGCAAGCTCGGAATCCGCATCAAGAGGATCGGGGCTTAGGCCCCGGTTCACGCCCCGCGCAAGAGGTCCTGTACGACGGAAGGCTTCTTGGCGATCAATGCCAGCAGAACCTGTGCTGGGCCTGTCGGGTGCCGGCGCCCGTGTTCCCAGTTCAGGAGCGTACCTTTCGCGACGCCAATGCTCTTCGCAAACTCGGCCTGGGACAGGCCCGTCCGTTGCCGGACTTCGGCGACATCGACCTCCGCCACGGAAACTTCATGCACTTTGGCGTCGGCCAAATCGCCATTCGCGAAGGCCAGAGCCTCTTCGAGGCCCTTGGATACGGTTTCAAATGCACTCATGTTGCGTCTCCATATTTCGCGACAAGCGCCTTGCTCATCTCTACCGCAGCAGCTTGTTCGGTCTTTGACAGGTTGGCTTTCTCATTCTTGGCGAAGACCGTGATCAGAAAGATCGGCATATGGGTCCCGCCAAAGACATACACCGTCCTGAAGCCGCCACTCTTGCCGCTCCCCTCTCTCGGGATGCGGACTTTGCGTAATCCGCCGCCAAGAGAGACGCCCGCTTCCGGATTGGCGGCAATGAAGTTGATCGCCGCCTCACGCTCCTGGTCCGACATGATTGCCTTGGCGCGCCTTTGGAATTCGGGCAGTTCGACCACTGTCTGCAATCGCGTCATCGTCAGTTCCATATAGGTTTTGGCGGCGTATGTGTCAATGACGTATAGTATGCGCACTGGAAGGGCAAGTTGGCAACTGATGCTAGAGCTAGGCAGTATGCTCTGTCCGTTGGTACCGGCGGCCCTTGACCAAATATCTTGTCGCATTTTCTGACCGAACCAACCAGACGGGCTGTCATTTAGGGCTATTGGATGGTTGCGGTGTCTCGTGGCGACCCGGCCTTTCGTTCCACGCTCTGTTCGCGTCGAGCACTCCTCCGCATCTTGGGCGCTTCAGCGAAGACTATCGGCACGTTAGTGATCCTGGGGATGCGACTTTGACGTCTGGACGATGTCTCATCTTCTGTGAGTTAGTAAGAAGCCAAGATTCTGGTGGCAACTCCCTCGGCTGTTCACCCAGTTTCCTTCGCGGCCACCGCACTTCTCCCGATGTCTGAGTTGCATGACATGCTGGTCGCAGCTGTCGTCCCGTCCACAAAGGTTGTCGCCGATCTTTTTCCCCTGACCCACCAAAGAACAGGGGTGGGCCAATCCTCGCGCGGCAAAAAGATCGGCGCCTGCCCCTCTCCGCTGCGCTTCGCCTTCGGTGTGGCCGGGCCTTGGCCAGCTGCAAGTTGACCATCATTGCAACGCAAACAAGGAGAAGAGCAATGACCACGAACTGCATCAAATTCACCAGCGCCGACATCGAAACCGCCAAAGGCGTCGGCTCCATCTCGACCCTGACCTTCGACCTCGACATCACGGTCGAACCCGTCGCGAGCTCGAACCCGATGGCCCCCACGCACCGCGTCCTCGGCCGCTCCCCGCGCGGCAAGCTGGTCGAATGCGGCGGCATCTGGAAGAAGCAGAACAAGGAGACCGGCGCAGACTACTACACGCTGACCATCCGCGACCACGGCTTCAACGCCAACCTCGGCAAGGCGGCAAGCCAGGACGATCTGTCCCTGCAGGCGATCATCCCCTGGGGCCCCAAAGACGCCGCGTGACGCAAAGAATCGGCTGGGGCAACCCAGCCGATTCTCGTTGTCTCCTATGGCACTGACACGATTTATTATGTGTTGGAGTGGCATGGGCGATGTGTTTGACGGAACCAAGTGACCACGGTTCAGATGTAGAACTTTTCTGATGCAGCTCGCTGCGTGGCTGTCGTGTTTGCGGATCCGCTAGGCGTTTCGACGCTTCAAGCCATGTGCCGTTTGACAGCCGTGCAGTTACATAAATGTATTTTAAAACAGTAGGTTAAAGTATTTTTACCGCGCCGTTCGAGTTGAGTGCTGCGCAGAAGGCCGCACCGTTGGTTCCATATGTTGGGCCGCCTTTTTCGCCGCTCACTATAGCTTGTCGCCGCATCTAGAACTCGATCGTGCTGCGGGAGTGCATAAGCCACCGCGTGAAAATCGTTGTTAAGACTCATTTTTCCGTGTAGATGACACTTTAAAGGGATAAATTGCTGAAAAAGCGATATTTAGAGGGCAGGCGGATGCGAGATAGGTCATTTACGGCTGATACGAAGGATCAACCCTTCGACGAGATCATCCTTCAACAGGGAGAGCTGATTTCTGACCGTCTCAATATGTTGCGGCAGGAACAGTATCCTCCAGATGCCCAGAAAGGTCTACGTCAGTTTTCGCTGGCGGAGGTCGCTTATTATCTCGGCGTGACCCAGTCGACAATCAAGAAGCTCCACCTAGAAGGTAAGGGGCCTGATCCCGAAACCTCGTCGTCGGGGAGGCGTAGTTATTCAGCTGAGCAAATGCTCGAACTGCGGGCGTATTTGGACAAGCATGGTCGGCCTGGAAAGCGGCGGTATGTGCCCCATCGGCGTGAAGGTGAGGAACTGCATGTAGTTTCTGTCGTCAACTTCAAAGGCGGGTCCGGAAAGACGACGACTGCGGCTCATCTGGCTCAGCACTTGGCGCTGAAAGGGCATCGTGTACTGGCGATCGATCTTGACCCGCAGGCATCACTGACAGCTCTGCATGGTATTCAGCCGGAGCTCGATAATGTTCCATCGCTCTACGAGACGCTCCGCTACGATGATCAACGCAAGCCAATTATCGAAGTAATCCGACCAACGAACTTTCCTAACCTTGATATCGTGCCTGCAAGTTTGGAACTTCAAGAGTATGAGTACGATACCCCCGTTGCCTTGACGAGCAGCGACCCCCACGAGGGGCGCCTTTTCTTCACTCGGATCTCTAAGGCGCTCGACGAAGTCGATGATCGCTATGATGTCGTGGTGATCGATTGCCCACCGCAGCTTGGCTATCTCACGCTGACCGCACTGACAGCCTCGTCGTCAGTCATCGTCACCGTCCACCCACAGATGCTGGACGTTATGTCGATGAGTCAATTTCTGCTCATGCTTGGCGGAATCATGAAGACAATACGAGACGCTGGCGCGAACATGCGACTGAAATGGTTTCGCTATCTGGTTACCAGGTTTGAACCCACTGATGGCCCTCAGAAGCAGATGGTCGGGTTTCTGCAGGCGATGTTCCCGAACCAGATGCTTACCGCGCCTGTTTTGAAATCCACGGCGATCTCCGACGCTGGGATTACTAAACAGACACTCTACGAGGTCGAGCGCTCCCAGTTTGTTCGCACAACTTATGACCGGGCAATCACTTCACTGAACGACGTGAACGATGAGGTTTCGGAGCTGATCCACAAAGCATGGGGGCGCGAATGACGACGTCTTTGACAGCCGTGCAGATTGATAGTTTTGACAGCCGTGCAGACAGCCATTTGTCCAGAGTGTTCACGTCTATGATCGCCCAGAAGGAGACAGTTTGATGGCTCGTAAAGACCTCCTGAAAAATGTGATGGCCAGTTCTTCCGAGCAGCCGAAGGACTCTGGCCGATCAGGCTATGCGATGCGTGGCGCATCAAAGTCCATGAAGGTCTCGATTGACAATCTTGCCGAAAATTCGAAGCGCTTGCTCGAAGGGGAAACCATCGTCGAAATCGATCCCCAATTGATCGATGTGTCCTTCATTTCGGATCGTCTCAGCGACGACGACGAGGCCTTCAACGAGCTGAAGGAGTTGATTGCAACTGGTCGCCAGGACACTCCAGTACTGCTTCGCCCGCACCCGGATCTGGACGGTCGCTATATGATCGTCTTCGGCCATCGGCGTGTGCGCGTGGCGTCAGCCCTTGGCCGGAAGGTTCGCGCTGTAGTCAAACCAATGGACGATGTGGCGCACATTCTCGCCCAAGGGCAAGAGAACACGGCGCGCGCGGATCTTTCATTCATCGAGAAGGCGCTTTTCGCAAAAAGCCTCCTTGATATGGGGCAGGCGAAGGATGTGATCCAGTCGGCGCTGACCATTGATGGAACGCTGTTGTCGCGCATGTTGTCTGTCGCGCAGAACATCCCGAGGCATGTGATTGAGCGGATCGGTCCCGCTAAGCAGATTGGCCGTGACCGCTGGGAGGATTTCAAGAAGCTGGCTTCGGAGTCTGCGAACCAAAAGGTCCTTGAAGGTGCCTTGGAACTCGAAGGGTTTCACGAGCTGGATAGCGATGCAAGGTTCGAGCTCCTGCACAGCAGACTGGCAGAGGCGGGCAGGACACCCAAGCGCAGAAAGACGCGCATGGCACCCAAGAAGCGCACCTGGACCGCCGGCAAAGGCCGCATCAAAGGGGTAATCGGCCGGTCCGGAAGGGCATTCAGTATTTCGCTGACAGCACAGGATTCAACCGAGTTCGGAGACTTTCTCTCCGGTCGACTGGATCAGCTCTACAGCGAATTCCTCGCAACAAAAGAGGAGCAGTCGGAACAATGATCTAGGCAAAAGAAAAGCCCCCAAGCAGCGTGGCCTGAGAGCTAATCTGAAAAGTTTGGTCGCTTAGAAGATACCTCTCCCACGAATCACTGTCAACGATGAACGCTTTTGAGCGAACGGCTTTCTTTTGCCTCCACATAACCGGAGGTGAGATACAGGCATGAAACATACAGGTTGGCGCAAGCCGACACCGGGTCTTGGGGTTGCTGAGCAACTTGCCCAAGCCGGTGAACGGGTAGCAGTACCCAAAACACGAGCATTTGTCGCGCTCAAGCGCGTTGGTGCACATATCGGCCTGAAGGCTGGCGACATGATGCTCCTCGACACGCTCGGGGCCTTCACCCAGGCCCAGGACTGGGAGGAGGGGCAGCGCCCGATCGTCTGGGCGTCGAACGCCTATCTGATGGAGCGGACGGGCTTTTCGCTCTCCGCGCTCAAGCGCCATGCGCGGCGCCTGGCCGAGATCGGCGTGATTTCCTTTCAGGACAGCCCGAATGGCAAGCGGTGGGGCCGTAGGGACGCCGATGGGCGCATCGTTGAGGCGTATGGCTTCGATCTGTCGCCGCTTTCAGCCCGTGTCGAGGAGTTCGAGGAGCTTCATGCCGAGCTGCAGGCCGAGCGCGAGCTCTGCCAGCGCCTGAAGCGTCAGATTACGGTGGCACGCCGGATGATCCGCGCTCGGATTGAGGCGGCTATCAGCAGCGCGCTGCGCGGGCCCTGGAGCCAATTCACTGGACTCTTTGAGGAACTTCTGGACCGGCTTCCGCGTCGTCATGAAGCCTCTGAGCAGTTGGAACGGCTACTGTTGTGGTTCAAGGAACTTCAGGAACGGGTCGAAGCGGCCTATCTCAAGGCGACTGGTGCGACAAAACCTGTGGAAAACATCGGTAACAAAGACACCCAAATCACAAAAAAGACTCAAGAAATGGACCCCAGGGAGGTCATTTCTGAACCTCATATACTAATTACAAATCAACTTAATCCTGTAACTAGTAATTCCTCTAAAAAAGAGGAAGCGGCGGGCGTGGTACCCAATGCTCCACCCGAAGAGTGGGTTGATAGGGAGCTGGAAGACTGGGTTGCCGAGGTGCGCAAGAAGCGGACGGCGCTCGATCTGCCGACAATCATGCAGGCCTGTCCGGAATTCGCGTCCTGGGCGCGCAATATGGGTGGATTCCTGAAGGATTGGGGCGACCTGCACCGCGTTGCCGGGCAACTCAGGCCGATGATCGGTATCTCAGAGCATGCCTGGAACGTAGCGCAGGATCGAATGGGGACCCAAGTGGCCACGGCCGCATTTGCGCTCGTCTTCGAGAAGCACAGTGTCGGTGAGGTTGCCTCGCCGGGCGGATATCTTCGGGGCATGGTCGAGAAGGCTGGGGCAGGAGAGCTGCATTTGGAGCGTAGTTTCTATGGCAGGCTCAGCGGGCAGGCGGCGTGACGTATTGATAAATAAGTGGCATTGGCATATATTGCCAACAAAGGAGATCTGACACATGGTGACACGCAACGTTGTCCTGACCGAACCTCAGGATCAACTGGTTCAAGCCTTGGTGGCATCCGGGCGCTACCAGAACGTGAGTGAAGCAATGCGCGCTGGCCTGAGATTGCTGGAGCAGGAAGAAGCACAACTAGCCGGGATCCGGAAAGGTCTAATTGAAGGTCTGGCGCAGGCCAAGGCGGGCGATCTTGCGGAGGGAAGCGGCAAAGATGCGATCCGTAGGGCCTTTGCGACTGCGCGCGCGCGTTCATGAGCCGATCCTTCCGGCTGACTCGTCGTGCGGAAGCTAGCCTCACTGAAATCGGCAGATGGACGATCGAGAATTTCGGGCTGCGCCAAGCGGAGCTTTACGAGGCCGAATTGCTCAACTGCTGTGAAAGAATTCTGAACGGCCAGGCCCATAGCCGGAGTTGCGCAGTTCTCGTTGATGATGTCGAAGACCTGCGGTTCATAAGGGCAGGGGAACATTTCCTTGTGTTTCTGGATCGATCGGACGAGGTCATCATCGTGGATATCCTCCATTCCCGCAGCGATCTCCCTCGCCATGTTGCCTCACTTTCGGCTTTGAAGTCCGAAGACTCCTGATCCACATCACAACCCGGCTGCCTTCGTCAGGTTCACCCGGAACCTGTCTCGGCGACGCTGATAGCGGCGAGTCATCTCGGCCGAAGCGTGCCCCAGCTGCTTCTGGACATAGCGCTCGTCGACTTCGGCGGAGCTGGCGAGACCGGCGCGTAGGCTGTGGCCAGAGAACATAGCGAGGCGGTCTTTCTCAGGCAGGTCCGACCGGATGCCCGCGTCCAGGACCGTGCGCTTGATCAGCCGCGCAACGTGTTTGTCGTTGAGCCGCTTGTCAGAGGCGCGTTTGCCATCCCGCGAGGTGCCGACAAAGACAGGGCCGAAGTCGATCCTGGCGAAGTGCAGCCATTGCTCGAGTGCATGGACAGGGCAGGTCTGGTCCTTGGAGCCGCGGCCGATCTCAACCTCGCGCCAGCCGGTCTTTGCGTTCAGGGTCAGTACGACGCCCTTGTCGAAGATCTCGATCCAGCCGCCCGAGTCCGGCGTGTCGTCCTTGTGAACGTCGAGGCTGACAATTTCCGACCGACGCAGACCGCCCGCGTAGCCAATCAGCAGGATCGCCCGATCCCGCAAGCCGCGCAGGTCGTAGGGCAGGGCGGCGATCATCGCCAGAATATCCTCGGCCAGAATCGCTTCCTTCTGCACCGGCGGGCGCGCGTGCTTGCGTTTGATCCCAGCCAACACCGTCGCGATGTGGCGGTTCTTACGATCGAGGGTGAATCCGCGTTGCGCATAGTTCCAGGCGAGGCCGGAGAGGCGGCGATCGATCGTGCTGACCGACAGGGGGCGGGACGCCCACTGCGAAGGGGAGGGGCCTGACCCGGAGGCGAGATCGGCGAGGTAAAGGCCGATCATCTCGGATGAGGGGGGCAGGGGCTCCACTCCCTTCATCCGGCACCAGCGCGCAAAATGCGCCCAATCCTTGGCATAGGCCTTCAGCGTGTTGTCGGACGCTGCAGCGCGGGCATAGTCGCGGGCGGTGTCGACCAGGCGATCAAGGCTGCCGGAGCCCGCGACATGGGAGGGCAGGGTGATCCCATCGCTTTTTTCTTGATTTCTCGCGTCGCCCTGAGCATTATGACTTGCATCAGAGTTTGATGATGTCGATTTCTCGTCCTCTGCGGCCATTTTCCAGTGAATCCAGCGATGAAATTAAACTGATTTTCAGCGTATCTTTTTATGTCCGATAATGTAAACTTATTGGACATAAAGAGGAGCGACAAGGCGGAGCGGTTTATGTGCTATTTGCTGGTGGAAAGCGCCGCGACGATTTAGGCTTCCGGCATGACATTTGCCCGGCCCGATCACATGAGCGACCTCGACACGATACCCCGAATGCCCGCCTGGGTCACCTCCGGGCGTGTGGAAACCCTTGAAACTGTGGCCTTTCTGTCGGGCGCCGCGCTGAGCCATCTGCATGTAGTGCTGAGCCGCGAGGACGTTCCCCAAACCTTGTTGCGAGACAGGCTTGCGCTGCGCGCGGCCGAGGCTTGTATCGCGTTCTCTGGGCGCCCAGAGAGGGCAGGGGAGTTGCGCGACGCCGTACATCTTCTGCGCCCCGACGATCTGCCCGGCCCGGCGGGGGAAACCTACCTGGCCTGGCAGCGCGCTGTGGAAAAGCCGGTGTCGGTCAAGGCTCTGGGCCGAGCCCTGCCGAACGTTGAGCCGGGCCAGATTGCTACATGGTTCGATACGGGGCAGGGCGGGCCGGTCGGCCGTGCCGCGATGGTGCTGGAGGCCGTGCTGCGCGAGGCGCCGCGTGCGGAAGTGCCTGCGCTGATCTTCGCGGACGCGGCCCTCGCCCAAACCTTCGGTTGGGATCATGTCGTGCCGCTGCTGGCCGCAGGCCTGAAACGCGCCGATTTGCGCAAACAGGGCGATGACCTTCGCCTTGCTTGTTATCGCGCTGTTGTCTCCTCGGTGGTCGAAGCAGTGCGCCTCGCGGCAGATCTCGCGCGCCGGGCGGCGCATCTGAAGGCAGTCGCACCCAAGCTGCGGGCCAAGGGGGCAGGAGAAGCGGTCGAGATGTTCCTGACCCGTGATGCGATGGCACCTTCGGCTTTGCCTCTGCCGGATCGCGCCGCGCGGCGGCTCTGCGACCGACTGGTCGACCTCGGCGCGGTGCGCGAGCTGACCGGGCGCGACACTTTCCGGCTCTACGGGGTGTAGCGATGGCGAAGGACAGATCTGAGCTGGAGCTTGATCGCGAGTTGTCCGACCTACCAGCCGATCTGCGCTGGCGGGAATGGATGCGCCGGATCGAGGCGGTGTTGTTTGCCTCGGCCTCGCCGGTCCCGCGCGAGGATCTGGCCCGGGTCGTGGGGCAGGGGGCCTCGGTCGATTTGCTGGTCGAGGACCTTGCCGCCGATCTGGAGGGGCGGGCCTTCGAGATCGCCCAGGTTGCTGGCGGCTGGATGTTCCGCACGCGTGCCACCTACGCCCCCGCGATCCGCGCGGCGGCAGATGTCGGGGATCAACTGCTGGACCTGAGTGAATTCGACGTCGCGGTCCTGGCGGCCATCGCCTATCACCAGCCGATCACGCGCGACGGGCTCAAGGATATCTTCGGCAAGGAGATTAGTCGCGATCTGATCGGGCGGCTGCATGCACGCAACCTGATCGGGACTGGGCCAAGGTCGCCCCGGCAAGGGGCCCCCTATACCTTCGTCACCACCGAGCAGTTCCTTGTTGCCTTCGGGTTGGAGAGCCTTCGCGATCTTCCCGATCGGGAGCAGCTGGTGGATGCGGGTGTCGTGGGCGAAGCGCCACAAATCGATTGCGGGTAACGCGTTGCCGATCCTGAGAGTGAAGTCCGCCGTTGTGCTTATCGTTTCATTTGCGGTGCAACGATTCATCTGCGTGCCAAGAAAGTCACGCGATTACAAAGCAATAATCGTTTCACTTTTTCTGACCGAAGTCTCTTGCATTTATTGGCGGCAAGGCCTCCGGCGTTCCGCCTCACGGCCGATGAGAGGCCCAAAACCCAGCATGCGATTTCCACAGCATCTCCTGTGAATTTGCGAAGCGAATAGCCAGACAGTGAATACTGAGAGAACCCCGACGGTTGCGTACGGCTACACACCCGCAGGAAGAGTATATATAGAGAAACTATCGCAGCATTCTCTGCGAGGGGGACACCAATACTATGAAGCTCACACGCATTGAAGTTTTCAATTTTCGCAAATTGCGGCGCGCCCGTCTGGATATGTCGGACAAGCAGACCCTGCTCGTCGGGGCCAACAACAGCGGCAAAACATCGGCCATGAAGGCGCTGCGCAAATTCCTTAAGGATCGCGGCGGTATCGACACGCGTGATGTGACAGCCTCAAACTGGGCCGCAATTGAACAGATCGCGGGAGCCTGGACACAGGAGGTCGAGGTGGATCTCAGCCCGCTCCTGGCCCAGCTTCCCTTCATTGACGTCTGGCTCCATGCTGACACGTCAGAGCTGCACCATGTCGCGCACCTGATCCCAACACTGACCTGGACTGGTGGCTTGCTGGGCGTGCGCCTACGCTTGGAGCCAAAGAAGGGGGCGGACATCAAGGCGCAGTACCTGGCCGCACGAGAGGCCGCTCAGACGCTGCAACCCGGCGGCGCAACGGCCAAAGGGTTCGCGCTTTGGCCACGTGACTTTCGAGAATTTCTAGACAAGCGCCTGAGGGACCTATTCGAGCTTAACGCCCATCTTCTGGATCCCATGAGCTTCACCACGACAGGGCCGGTTGAGCCGCATGCCCTGCCGGCCTTGTCGGAGGGGATCGGTTCGAACCCCTTTGCTGGACTCATCCACATTCGTGAGATCAACGCGCAACGCGGTTTCGCAGACGCAGGGGACAGTAATGGTGACGACGATGAACCGACGAACGCAACTAGCCGCAAGATTGCCAGCCAGATTCAGCCCTATTTCCGTAAACATATCGACCCCGAAAAGGACCCCACGCCGAACGACGTCAAAGCGCTCGAGGCAATCCATGATGCCGAAACCACCTTTAATGCCCGGCTCAAGGATGGTTTCGCTGATGCTATCAAGGAACTGGAAAGTCTCGGCTACCCCGGCGGGCTGAACAATCCGAAACTCTTCATATCCACGCAGATCAAACCGGTTGACGGGCTCGATCACCCGGCTGCGGTGCAATACGATATCTCGGGCGACACTTCCGGGGTGAAGTTGCCTGAAAGCTACAATGGCCTCGGCTTCCAGAACCTGATCTCCATGGTGTTTCAGCTAATGCGTTTCCGGGATGACTGGATGCAAGTAGGCAAGTTCAAATCACAGTTAGTGACCCCAGACGACAAGGGTATCGAACCTCTGCAACTGGTGCTAATCGAGGAACCGGAGGCGCATCTGCATGTTCAGGTACAGCAGGTCTTTATGGCTAGGGCCCACAAGGTGCTGCGCAACCATAAAGATCTGGAGCAGGAGGGCTCGGCCTTTACCACTCAGCTGGTCGTGAGCACCCATTCGGGCCATATTGCACACGCCGCCGCGTTTGAGGAGCTGCGTTACTTCAAGCGCGAGCTGCGAAGTCACGGAGTTGTGCCCACGGCCAGTGTGGCGAATATGACTGGGCTCTTTGGTGCGGACAATGAAACCCATCGCTTCGTGACGCGCTATCTGCTGAGCACACATTTTGATCTATTCTTTGCCGACGCCATCATCGTGATCGAGGGTGCTGCGGAGCGAATTCTGCTGCCGCATCTGATCCAACATCACTACCCTGATTTGGCTGCAGCCTATCTATCCTTTTTAGAGCTGGGGGGCAGTCACGCGCATAGGCTGCGGCCTCTGATCGAGGCGCTGGAGGTGCCGACGCTGATCATCACCGATCTCGACGCGGTGGCAGAGGTCGACAAAGGCGGGAAGGTCGTCAAAGAATCGGTCCAGCCTTCCTGCGGGGCTGCTCAATCCACAGCCAACCACGTGCTAAAGACCTGGCTCCCCAAGCTGGCAGAGATCGATGAGTTGTTAGGCTCTCCCCCCACGGCTCTGTGTCACACGGCCCCTGACCGCCCCATCGCCGTCAGCTATCAAACCCCGCAAAAAGTGACACTTGGCTCGGTGTCCACGAGCGTCACGCCCAGCACCTTCGAGGATGCTCTGGTCCTGACTAACCCGAAAGCCGTGACGGACGCCGCAGGAGCAGAGTTCTCCTGCCTCATGACCCGTGCCTTTGCCAAATCCATCGCTGAGGCTCAGGCCCCTGAAGACCTCGCCAAGGCGCTCTTTGAAAGGTTGGCAAAAAGACCGGAAAAGGCCGCCTTCGCACTGGATCTTCTGTACATCAAAGACATCAAAGTGTTGCGCGCGCCGCCCTATATCAACACCGGCCTTACCTGGCTCGCGGGCCAGCTGAAGGGCGTGGAGGGCGCGGCGTGACAGACGTGACCGACGCTACCCGCGACGCGGACGCTGACGCGACGATTCGCGCGTGCCTGTCCCTTGGTCAGCCGCGCAGCTTCTTTCTCTTTGCCGGGGCGGGATCTGGAAAGACGCGATCTCTCAAGGAGGCACTTGAGGGGTTGGACACACAGACCCTGACCACCTTGCGCAAACACAGCCGCAAGATCGCCGTCATCACCTATACCAACGCCGCCGCAGATGAGATCACACGCCGCGTCAAGGCCGATCCGGTGTTTCAGGTACAGACCATCCACAGCTTCGCTTGGTCGCTCATCGAGGGGCGCAGGGCGGATATTCGGGGCTGGCTAGAGAGCAACCTGCGGACAGAAATTGCCGAGATCCAGGCAGCCCATGCGAAGGGCCGTGCGGGCACCGACGCCCATGACAAACGCGAGAAGAAGATGGCCTCCAAGACGAAGCGTCTGGAGCGCCTGGCTGAAATCCGCGCCTTCACCTATGCGCCCGAGGGGGACAATTTCGGCCGCGATGCGCTGCAACATACCGAAGTCATTGCACTCGCCGCGCATTTCCTGACTGAAAGCGAGACGTTTCAGAACATCGTTCTGGCGCGCTACCCGTTCATCCTGATCGATGAGAGTCAGGACACGATGAAACCACTGATGGAGGCGCTCTTG
Source organism: Sulfitobacter sp. LC.270.F.C4 (assembly GCF_032922545.1). Classification (NCBI taxonomy): domain Bacteria; kingdom Pseudomonadati; phylum Pseudomonadota; class Alphaproteobacteria; order Rhodobacterales; family Roseobacteraceae; genus Sulfitobacter; species Sulfitobacter sp. LC.270.F.C4. The sequence continues at coordinate 20,175 of NZ_CP136691.1, forward strand.
ACCTTCGAGGCGCGCCATCGCGGCCGCATTGCCCTAGGGCTGCTCGGGGACACGATGCAGCGCATTTATACCGATGGTTTGCGCGATCTTGACCAGCGAGTGGGGGATTTTTCGCAACCGGCCAAACAGATGAACCACCGCAGCCGCAAGCGGATCGTGGACCTGGCGAATTCGATCCGGCGCGACGATGATGGCCGCCAGCAGCGGGCGCGCGAAGACAAACCGGGTGGCACCGTGCGCGTCTTTCTTGCACCAAGCGAGGGCACGGATCGCGGAGCCTTTGAAGCCTTCGCTTGTGCGGACATGGCCCGCATCACCGGAGACCCCGCGTGGCAGAACGCGGAGGCGATCAAGACACTTACGATCGAGCGTCACATGGCCGCCGCGCGTCTTGGTTTTAGTGAACTGTTTGAGCCATTGAGCAAACCCGACAAGCTCAAGGACGGGTTTCGCGATGGCACCTTACCTGCTATGCGGCTTTTCACCCACCGGGTCTTGCCTTTGGTGACGGCACAAAGGAATGGGGATGCCTTTGCCGCGATGGCAGTGCTGCGCGACGGCTCACCGCTGGTCGATAAGAGAGGTATCCGGACGGGGCGCGGGGGCCAGGCTTCTGGCCTCGACGCGGCACGGGCGGGCGTTGCGGCGCTGATGACGCTATTTAAGGACGAACCGGATCCGAGTTGTGCCGACGTGTTGGCAGTCGTGGCCGAGCACCGGTTGTTCCCGATCCCTGACCAGCTTCGGCCCTGTTTGCCTGACGACAATCCGGCGGCCCAGGACATGGCCGATATCCTTGCCGAGCTTGATCCCTTGTTTGACGAGCTGGACCTGACCACGCCCGAGGACACACCACCCACTGAACCCACCATCACCGAGGCCTGGACGCAGGCGCTTGATGCCCCGTTTTCCCAGGTGGCGCGCTACCTCGCCTATGTCGAAGATCGCAGCCCCTTTGGCACCCACCAGGGGGTCAAAGGGCTCGAATTTCCCCGGGTCATGGTAATCGCCGACGACGTCCATACTCGCTTCAAGGGCCTTGCTTCTTACGAGACGCTGTTTGGTGTGAAACCCTTGGGCCCAACCGCCCAAAAAAAGGCGGACAATGGCGAGGAAACCACGATCGAGCGCACCCGCCGCTTGCTCTATGTCACTTGCACCCGCGCCGAAGAGAGCCTCGCGCTAGTGCTCTATTCCGAAGCCCCCGATACGATCCGCAGGTTTCTGATCTCCAACCAATGGATGGCCGAGGACGAGGTCGTGATCGCTGCGGCCGACGGGACCTATCAGGATGCTTAAGTGCAGCGCTGAGCTAGAAAAGGCTTTCCTGCTCCGAGTACTCAGAGACAGCATCTTCTTCGAACTCGATACCAGACATAGCACCCAAGTCCTTGACTATCCTGACCAGATGGTGCGCGGTGTTCAGTTCCCGCCAGCCAGTCGCGTCGCCGCAGGTTTCGGTCAGCCCCTTCGCGTTTCGCCAGATCCGGTCGTCCGCGGGGGAGAAACTCCTGCCGCTGTACTCCTTGCTCTCGATGATCTGCTTGCAGACGTCGCGCATCGTCGGCGTGAAGGTTCCTGAGTCGCTGCCCCTTACCACCAAGGTGTGGGACTTGCCGGTGTAGCGCAGGTGCGGCCTCGGCCTTCCGCCGCCCTTCCCCTTCGGAAACATCATTCGCCCGCAATCCGCGCCGAAGTCACCGTAGGCCAGTCGGTCCGGTTGGACGCCTGTCTCCTTGAGTGCCGCCTGGAAGGTGGTCCACTCTGCCCTGGCGATTAACGTGCGTTCGTTGGCACCGACCGGCAGCTTGTCCGGGTACGCCGACGCTTGATAGACGATCTTGCTCCACCGCGCCGCGCCGTCCAATTGATCGAAGATTTCGCCGATAGCAGGCGCGAAGTCGGCGCCGAGGGGAGCTCCAGTGAAATCTACGAAGAGGACGCAGTGTTCCGGCCGGAGGCCCGCCTTCTTCACCGCCTCGACCAGGGCAGCCGGATCAACCTCCTCGAAGTCTATGTAGATGCCCGTCCTGACGTCGCCGTTCCGAATGAGGGCCTGGCGGGCCGGGTTGGTCAGATCGGCGATCGTCAGGACTGGAAGCAGGCGGGCGTTTACCGCCGTGGCGATGCGGAAGAGCGTAGCCACCCCTTCGTCGCCGAGGGCCGCCGCCGCAAGTTGCGGGTCGAGGAACGCACGCCGGTGGGGCCAGCTCTTTCCGAGGCGCTCCCCCATTATGTGGGCGATTTCGTCCAGCGTGGGCACGCGCCCCTTTTCGGGGTCGGACTCAGTGGGAGGCGGCACCACGAAGCGCGGGCAGACATACCCCTGATAACGGGGGGCCAGCCTGCCGCAGGCCGCGAACTCGCCGGGCTTAGCCCTTAGGGCCGGGTAGTATGGGAGCATCACTCTTTCCTTTCTGGGCTTCGCCCACAAACAGCTTCTTCACGGTGTTCCTCCCGATCTTATTTGTGAACAGGGACCACTCGCCCCGTTCCTTGCGTATCCGCCCGAACACAATCGCCGGATGGATACCTAGCTCGTTGGCGAAACGCTCGATGACCGCAGCCGACTTCGCAATTCGGGCGGTAGAGCGCCGCCAGCGTTCTTCCGGAATGAGCAAGTTGGAAGCGAAGCGGTTGGCTTCCTCCTCCTGTTCATCGACCGATGTCTCTTGGTCCGTCTGATCGTAGAAGCCTACGGCCAGCCCGGTGGAGAAGTGAAGAGTGACGTGGGCAAGTTCGTGCATCAGCGTGAACCAGAAGTTGTCCACCGTGTCGGTCCTGACGGTCATTCCGATGACCGGTCTCCCATCCACGATGAACGCTGCGCCGTCGATCTTGAGGCCGGGGATCTGTGGCTCCACAATCAATACGATCCCGCGGTGGGCGAGCACTTCCACCGCCCGGAGCGGCCCGCGGGGGTCATTGCTCAGACGGACCAGTTCGGGCATCCACTTGAGTTCAAGCGGCTCATGAACGTCCTCGACGCCCGCGAAAGCGTCACGAGCTCTCGCGGTGACCCTAGCGCGCCAGGCGTGGAGCAAGACGTCTTCGGCGTGATCCACAACGTTGAGGCCAGTTCGGAGAAGCCCTGGGCTTCCAAAATCGATCCGGTTCTCGGCGATGTAACGACGAAGTTCCGCCTCGGTGAAGTCTTCGGCGAACCAGCCGTTCTCGCGCCCATGTTTGAGGATTTTCTTGATCTCGGCCTTCGACACACCGTCGATGACCTTGTCCAGTCCGCGGAGCTCCGGTTGGTCAGGCATGTCAGCCCAAGGCCGGACTCCCAGCAGCGCCGCCACGCGATGATAGTTCTTGAGGCTGATCGGGGCATAACGCTCAGCCTCCCAACGCTGAACCTGTTGTTCCTTTACGCCGAGGCGCCATGCTAGGTCCTTCTGAGAGAAGCCGTTGGCGATCCGCGCTACTATGAGCATCAGGCCAAGGTCGCGGTTAACCAGTTCTTTTAGGGCGGTGGGTCGTTGGGTGTCCTTGGCCTCTTCGTATGCCTCGACCGCTTGGGTCAGGCGCGCGCGCTCGGCCTTCATCATGCGCGAGACTTGAGAAACCACCTCAGGCGGCAGGCCGGCCACAACCGGCTCCATCGCGCGCTCCGAGTGAAGAGCCTCAGAGAGACGAGAAATCCGGGCACGCGTTTCCCGCGCTTCTTTTTCGTTCAGGGTGATTCTGTTCATGGTCATGCCTCAATATACCCAACTTATTTGTTGTGGCCAAGTACCCAACAGATAAGTTGGGTGCAATCGGATTCTGGATGGCCGCGAAACGCTGAGCGCGATCGATTTGGGCGTTACAGTATCGACCATCACACTTGTCATGGGCATATGGTGCTTTCCGTAGAGAACTGGCAGCACCCGACCGCAAGTTTGACGCGGGCCGTTGCTTCCGACGATGCCACGCTCCTCGCGGCCTATGCTGGCGGGTCCACGAGAATCTTAGAGTTCGCTTGGGTCCGTTTCCCCAATAACTCGCTGCTGTGATATCCCAACTTTTCATCGAAAGGCCATATGTGGCCCCGTAATGAGGGATGGGCGCTCCAAGAGGCCACTTGAGGCCTATTGACAAGAATCACCATAAAAGGCCATATACGACCGACATTAGCAAATTATCTGGAGTAATCGGCATCTTGCGGCCTTTAAAGTAAAATGGCGACATCTCAACAAATCGAACAAGAAATCGGGCAACGTCTCGCGCGCTTGCGCCTCGCGCGCAACGTGACCCAAACTGACCTCGCCGAGAAGGCGGGCATCGGAGTACGCACCCTGCGCCGCCTTGAAGCGGGGGACCCTTCGACCCTGGACACCTTTCTTCGCGTCGCCACCGCGCTCGATCTGGAAGAGCCAATACTCTCCGCGTTACCAGAGGGAGACATCAGGCCAATTGAACGCGTCTCGCAGAAGGGGAAGGAGCGCAGGAGAGCGAGTCCTGTATCCGAACGCTCCAGAAAATCAACATGGACCTGGGGTGATGACGTAGATGACTGACGCGAGCATAGTATTGTGGGGTCGGCGCATTGGTGCTGTGAGTTGGGATGAGGCACGCGCACTCGGCATCTTTCAATACGATCCGGCCTTTGTGGGCGCGGGTATTGAGGTCGCGCCCCTGAAGATGCCAGTTCGGGAAGCACCCTACGAGTTTCCCGCCCTTCCGAAAGAAACGTTCAAAGGGTTGCCCGGCATGTTGGCCGACGCGTTGCCAGACAAGTTCGGCAACCGGCTGATCGATGCGTGGCTTGCGGAAACGGGGCGAAGCGTGGACCGGTTCAGCCCCGTGGATCGGCTTTGTTACATCGGTAACCGCGGGATCGGGGCACTGGAGTTCGAGCCGACGGTCCGCAAGGCGACCCGGTCAAAAAAACTCGAAGTGGCCCAGTTGGTGGATCTGGCAAACAGGGTACTAAGCGAGCGTGAGAACCTTGCAGGTAGGCTGGGGGGTGAAGACGACGCCGAGGCGCTGGAAGATATCTTGAGCGTCGGGACCTCGGCGGGTGGCGCGCGCGCCAAGGCTGTACTCGCCTGGAACCGAGACACCGGTGAGTTCAGGTCAGGGCAAGTCAAAGTCGACGAGGGGTACGAGCATTGGCTCTTGAAGTTCGACGGAGTGTCCAACAACCGCGACAAAGAGCTCGCCGACCCGCAAGGCTTTGGAAAGATCGAGTACGCATATTACCTGATGGCGACCGAAGCGGGCATCGACATGTCGGAATGCAGGCTCCACCACGAGGGCGGCCGAAGCCACTTCATGACACGTCGGTTCGACCGGGACGAACGGGGGCGAAAGCGCCACATGCAATCGCTAGGCGCGATGCAGCATTTCGATTTCAACGACCCGGCATCCTATTCCTACGAGCAGGCCGTCTTGACAATCAGGGATCTTGGGCTCGGGATGGACGTCGTAGAACAGCAGTACAAGCGTGCGGTCTTCAACGTTGTCGCCCGCAACCAGGATGACCACGTCAAGAATATTTCCTTCCTCATGGACCGGTCCGGAGCCTGGCGACTGTCTCCCGCCTATGACGTGGCCTATTCCTACAATCCTTCTGGCTCATGGACCCGCGATCACCAGATGAGCTTGGCGGGAAAGCGAAACGATTTTACCCATGGCGACCTCATGGTACTTGCTTCGAACGTGGGGCTGAAATCCAACAAGGCGAACCAGGCAATCGAGGACATTGTGGACGCGGTCGCGAAGTGGCAAGAGTTCGCTGAGCAGGCGGGTGTCGAGCATTCTGATATGAGCCGCATCGAGAAAACCTTTCGCATGAATTTGCGTGGCTAGTGGCGCAAGGATGCCCGATACCGGTTGCCCTGGAATCCGTCGTGGATCATGTTTTCCATCGCGCGCAGTTGGTGCGCGTTAGGTGTTTAGTCCCGGCATCTGGTGGATCGGATTTAGGATGAATCTGTCTGGCTCGGATGTCCAGATCTTGCAGATGTATTCGTAGGGCGTGAGGCCACCGAGGGTCATGAGCCTGCGCGCGAAGTTGTAGGCTGCCATGAAGTCTGCGAGATGCGCCTCCAATTGGTCATGGTTGTTGTAATGGAATCGCTTGACCGTCGCGTCCTTGATGGTGCGATTCATTCGCTCCACCTGACCGTTGGTCCACGGATGGTTTGGCTTGGTGAGGCGGTGCTCGATGCTGTTGGCTTCGCAGATCATGTCGAAGCGCATCGGCCTTGAATAGGCGGTGTTGCGATTGCGCGGTTGCTCTGCGAACTGAATGCCGTTGTCGGTGAGAATTGTGTGGACCTGATAGGGCACGGCCTCGAGCATTTGCTGTAGGAACTCCCAAGCGGTCTTGCGGTCTGCCTTCTCTACGAGTTGGGTGACTGCGAACTTACTGGTCCGGTCAATACCGACGAACAGGTAGAGCTTGCCTTCAGCAGTCTGAACCTCGGCGATGTCGATATGGAAGAAGCCGATGGGGTATCGTTTGAACTTCTGGCGCTTTGGCTTGTCGCCCTCGACATCAGGCAGCCGGGAAATGCCGTGTCGCTGCAGACACCGATGCAGCGCCGAACGCGTCAAATGCGGAATCGTTGGTTGAAGGGCATAAAGACAATCGTCCAGCGGCAACAAGGTGTGCCGTCTGAATGCGACGATTGTCGCCTCCTCTGCTTCGGACAAGACCGTTGACCGGGGCTCTTTCGGCCCAGTCTTCAAATCCTCGACAGTCTGGCGTTTACGCCACTTCGCCACTGTTTTTGGATTGATGCCGAGCCTCCTGGCTCAGTTGCGCGAGCGAAGCTTGCGATCGCTGTATTGCAGCTCTGACGGCGTGCGTGGTCGTGGCGCTCCCATGACGAACTTGTCCCATAATGCTTCCTTCCATTCCTGCGAAAGGATCGCACCATCAAACCTTGGGATCAAACACCTAAGGGAAGCCCTATTAGGCATGCTGCCAAAATTCAAATTACATTGCACTCACGACTATCAGTTTTACATACTTGCGAACATCGATCGGGATGCAGGAGGGCACCACCACCGAACTGCGCTAAGTGGCGGCGGCCAAATTGAGGAACAAAGACATGTTCAATAGCAACTGATAGCTATTGTGATGTATCAAAGAAAAACCGCATCTTTCGCGGAAACACGGACGGAATATGATGCGCCTCCTCGTTTCAGCTGACATTCATCTTGGATCACCCATCCGATCCGTGGCGCTACGGAACCCCGATCTTGGCGACCGGCTGAAACAGGCCAGCCGCGACACCTTTGCCGAGATCATCGACCTGGCGATTTCGGAGCAGGTCGATGCTTTGGTGCTGGCGGGCGACATCTTTGACAATGGTTACCCGGATTTGAAAGCCCGGGCCTTCCTGATTTCCCAGTTGGCGCGTGCTTCCGAAGCTGGTGTGCCCACGGTGCTGATCAGGGGTAACCACGATGCGCTGTTAGATCACAAGGCGCATGGAGATTTGGGGCCGAATGTCCATGTTCTGCATAATGGTGCACCGACGGTCGAGATCGGTGGCACGGCTTTCCATGGCCTCTCCTTTGATGCGGCACATGTGGCAAAGAGCTTTCTTCCCGATTATCCGCGACCGGTGCCGGGCAAGCGCAACGTCGGGCTGATGCATACCTCGCTTGACGGTGCTCAGGGTCATGATCCCTATGCACCCTGCGCCGAACGGGACCTGATGGCGTATGGGTACGATCTCTGGTGCCTCGGGCATATACACGCACCCTTCGAGCGTGTCGACGGACCGGTACTGGCGGTCATGCCCGGTATCCCGCAGCCGCGCCATTTTGGTGAGCGCAACGGTGGCACCGTGACGATTGTTTCGGTGGGCGAGGGCACGCCGGAATTCGAACGCCGCGCCATTGGTCACCTTGGCTTTTCCGAATGTGCGCTGGATTTGAGCGCCTGTGCTGACCAACAGGAGGTCTTGCGCAGCTTGCGCGACACATTGATGTCCGCGCAAGTGCCGGGACGCGATATGGCGGTGCGCCTGCACGTCACCTCGGATCGCCACGGGACAGAACTGGTGACGGAACTGGCGGCCGAAGTGCTGGATAGCATCGACGGTGTATTCCTCGACAAGGTCAAATCTGCTCCGCCGCCCCGCAAACCGGGAGCCGAGACTGACGATCTCGTTCGCCTCATGCAGGACGAACTGACCGAAGACGGCTTTCGGCAGGCCGCTCTGCAACAGCTCGAAGAACTACGCCTCGCCCTGCCATCAGAAATCATGGACGAGCTGGATGAGAGCGGGCTGGATGCACTACTGGAGGAAGCGATAGCGGAAGTTTCTCTGACGTTGCACGCGGGGGCTTTGCAATGAGGCTGAACCGGTTAGACCTGATCCGCTATGGCCGTTTCAAAGACGCCGAGATTGTATTTCCAAGGCCTGTCGAAGGCGTCCCCGATGTGACGGTGATTTTTGGTCCAAACGAGGCGGGCAAGTCCACGGCCTATCATGCCTTTCTGGAATTGCTTTTCGGGTTTAAAGGCGGGGCACATCCTTATGCCTTCAAGTTTGAGCGAAGTGATCTTTTGGTGGGGGCAGAACTTGACCTGCCCGGGCGCGGGACCATGGCCTTGCACCGTAACAGCAAGAGGACGCAATCACTGTTGGACGCGCAGGACCGCCCAATAAACGAGGCGGTCCTGTCGGGTGCTTTGCACGGCCTATCGCGAGAGACTTATGAGGAACGGTTTTCGCTCAACGAGAAGGGCTTGCGCGAGGGCGGCGAACGGATCGCCGGGGCGCAGGGAGACCTTGGGCAACTTCTGCATGCGGGTCTTTCTGGCCTGACGGGCATGGCGCAAACGCTAGACGCCCTGGCGGAGCGAGCCGACAAATTTCATAAGAAACGAGGCCGGGGCAACATTCTGAAAACCGGTAGCGATCGCCTGAAAGAGATTGGCCGCGAAATGCGGGCTGATCGCCTGACGACAGAGCGAGAGCGCACCCTGCGTCATGATCGTGATCGGGCAGCAGCCGAGTTTGAGGGGGTTGATGCCGAGCTGCGGCAAACCCATCAAAGACAGGCCGCGTCAAAAGCTGCGGAGGTCTGGTATGATCGAACTGAGGAAATAGGGCAGCTTACAGAGGCCTTGGTCGATTTCCCCGACGGCCCCGACCTCCATCCCGGCGCGGCAGAGCGTGTGGCGGGCCTTGTCGAAAAAATCGCCGCGCAGACGAGCCGGATCGCGGAGGCGGAAGAAGAGATCGCCAAACAAGATCAGGTCGTCGCAGACAACCCAGTCGACAAGCTGGCCCAGACGTTGACGGCAGAGTTGGAACGTCTCGATCAACTGACCATCGATGGAGCTTCGCTTATGGGACGGGCCAATACGGCGCGGGCCGATCTTGCCCGGCGTCGCGAAGATCAGGAAAAACTCAGTCGCCAAATAGACGCCGTTTTGCGGCTCCTCCAGGTGCCAGATGCGCCGGCATCGACTGTTGCCCTGGAGGCAGGCGTTCTTGAGGATCTTGCAGCTGCAGTCCAGGATTGCTTGACCGCCAGTTTTTCAAACGACGCCGCACGGGCGGCCGCCGAAGTAGCCCGCGCCCAACAGGGCGAAGCGCCCGCTGAACCGCAAGACATGTCTGCGCTGCGAGCCGCCTTCGATCTTTGGAAGACTGTGGCGGATCTTACCGCGTTCGAGACCGACCAAAGCCAAGCTTTGGCGCGTCTGATCAAGGTCACTGCTGGTCTGCCGGGGTCCTGGAAAGAACTGATCGCCGAGGGCCTACCGGCGCGCGAAACGCTCGACGAAGTCGGTCGGAACTGGGTGGCCCTGACCGCCGACCTTGCGTCGGCGCGCAATGACCTCGACGCCCGCGCAGCAGAACTGGCCGAGGCGCGAGCCCATCTTTGTGCGCAAGAGGCCGCGCCTGACGCCGTTGACATTGTCATGACCGAAGAGACCCGGCGTCGGCGTGACATGGTTTGGCAGCAGCACCGGGACGATCTGACCACCGAGACCGCGGATCAATTCGAGACAGCGATGTATGCTGATGATGGCACCCGCGCGCATTACCTGATCGGCGCAGAGGCCCGGCAGCGTCTGCTCGCGGCGCAAGGTCAGGTGCGGACCGCCGACGCAAGGTATGGGACCGCAAAGACGCGTCACGACGACTTGGTCACTCTCCGTGACCGCCTGTCGGAGCGATGTTCCAGGTTGGCGCTTGCATTGGGATTGGGGGAAGATGCGACCCCCTCAGCCTTCAGCGCGCGTCAGCAGGCACTGACCGCAGCGGCCGAAGCGGCAGCCGAGCTTTCCAATGCGAAAGAAGCGTTGAAAGCCCGTCTTGCCCATCAGGAGGTGGCCCGCGACGCGCTGATTGATGCTGCGCGGCCCCTTGGACTTGACCCAGCGAAAGGTGATCTACCCGCGCAGGTGCAACGCGCATTGACGTTGGAGGATAGTGATCGCAAGGCTTGGGCCAAATGGCAGGACGGCGAGAAGACCATAGCCAAGCTGAACAGCAACTCGGAGGAATGCCAAACCGACTGCGAAACGGCGCAGGGGAATCTTGACCGGTTGACTGCGGCGCTGCCATTGCCGGATCGCTCGCTTGAGGCAATTCGAGCCGCCCTGCCGCACCTGCGCAGCCTGCAGCAGCTTTATGGCGAGCATCAAAAGCTCTCCGCTCGGATCGAGGCCCTGGAGCAGGCGATTGCCGCCCTTGCAGAGGGCGCGCAGCGTTTGGCTCGAATTGAGGATGATCCTGAGGATGAGACAGGTATCGACCCGGTTCAAGTCATCGACCGTGCTCGTGCGCGCGTGGTTGTATCCACGCGGGCTGACGAGAAACGAGTTGAGGCCGTGTTGCGACGGGATGAAACAGGCAAGTTAAAACGCCGGGCAGAGGGCGAGCTTCAGACTGCAATCGACGATCTGAACGGTTGTTTCGAAGGGCAGGGTGGGCAAGACCTCTCGCCGCGCGACCGGGTCGCAAAGCTGGTTGAACGGGATCGTCTGCGCGCCAATAAGGCAACGGCGGACCGCGATCGGCAGAAGGCTCGCGATGGCGTAGACGCCGATCTCTTTGCCGAGGAATTGGACCGGATGCCGGATGCCACACGTGCGGCAGAGCTGGAACTCGCCCTGAAAGACGTACAGGACTCCCGCGACACCGCCCGCGACGCACAGCGCGAGGCTGCCCGTCTGTACCGCGACGCTTTTGAGGCCGCCGACCGCAGCGATCTCGCAACCGAACAGGCGACACTGCTCGAGGAACTCCGGAGCGGTGCCCGTCAGGCGGCGGTGGCTCGGCTCGGGGTTCTGGCGGCACGCGGGGCACTGCGTCGCCTTGCTGAAGAGCGGCGCAGTGGCATGTTGCGCGATGTTGAAGAGGCCTTTGTCACCATGACCACCCCCGCCTGGACTGGTGTTGACGTCTGGAGCCAGGCGGAAGGTGAAAAGCTTGTTGGTATCCAATCTGATGGCAGCACGGTTCCTATTGAACAGATGTCGACGGGCACGATGGGCCAGTTGTACTTTGCGCTGCGCCTCGCTGGATATCGCAGCTTTGCGCGCGACCCAGGGCCACTGCCGATGATCCTGGATGATATCATGGAAACCTTCGACGATACGCGCGCTCGGGCCGCCCTGCAGCTTTGCGCCGAGATTGGCACAAACGGGCAGGCAATCCTCTTCACGCATCATGCCCATCTGGTCGAGTTGGCACGCGACTCCATCAAAGGGGCGACTGTCGTGAACATGCCAGATTTACTGTTCTGAGTCGGCGCCGGATTTGCGTTTGCACATAGACGCGCTGATGGCGGGAGTGTTTTCCCCTGACATTCACGTTCCCGGAAATTTTCTTTGGGGGGTATGCCCACGAGGAATACGGCGGTTTCAGGCCTGCATACTGCTTTACCGTGGCTGGACGATGATCAACTGCGTCTCGAACACATGCGCGGCGATGTCTGCCACTTGCCGGAGTACGGCTGCTTCGCTTCCGAGAGGCTTGGGCTCACGCGACATCGGAGGTTCGGGTTCCGGCATGATTGCTGCGTCAGATTCTCCTTCCACGATGGACCTTCGCGTCAAGGTTTCAACCACCGGAATGTCCCCCCGGTCAGAAATAGAAGTATCTTGTGGCATACCTGAGCCGCGGCGCAGCTCGGCTTTCTGCCGCCCGCGCCGTTCGGCCTCATGCATTTCCGCCACCAGCGACGGCAGGCGTTCTCCAAGCGGCTGATCGTGTTCCTTCAAAAAACCGTTCAGCTTGTCCTCCAACCCTCGGTTGGTTAGCACTTCGAGAACGCGTGGTTCCGAACACAGCCATGTATTCCCACCATCGAAGGCGACATGGTGTTGCTCATCGTCCAATGGGCCTATCATCCGTGGAGCCACGAAGAGCGAGCGCCGGGCGACATCAGACCGACTCCAGGCTTGATTGATCTCGTTTCGCCTGTGAAAGTGGGGTGCCGCGTAAAAAACGAGGTTTGAGCCATCATCTAACGCCAGCAGGAGTTCATGCTGATCGGAGGTCGTCGCTTCGGTGATGGGGAAACGGTAGTAGGGAACGTTCAGTGTCCCGCCCAAGGCCACGACGGCTTGGTGTTCCTTCGCCGTTCGGCGGACCATACAGTGGGATCGTTTGAATTGCAGAAACAAGGGAACACCTGGCCGGTCGAGCTTCACATCATAGCCGCCCCCTGCTTTGCCTTCCTCGATCAGGCTTGGGAACACGGGTGCGGCTGATAGCGCAACCCAACCGACGAGTTCATTGGTAAGGGCGAACCCGTAAGAGAATTCGGAAATTTCAGGTTTCATTTTTCAGCCGCCGTTGCCAGTATCTTTGAAATCACGCGGATCGGTGAACCGGCTTCTGCACGACTTCTTTAAACCCGATGATTGCATATATGACTGAAGTAACTCTATAACAAAAAAGGGAATTTTATGGACACTACCGCCATCCCTCCCGAAATCCGCCACCAGTGGAATAGCGCAAATATTCCAATCATCGTCCGTTCCGGGATTTCAGGCGATAAGCTCACAGCGCGGTTGCCATATCGTCCCGATAATCGGGGCTGGCTTTTCGGTCTGGCAACCGGACGCCGGAAGCCCGAAGTACAATGGGCTCCCGTCGAGAAAGCCTGGAAGCTACCAGTTAGTTGGCTCAATCGTTTTGTTGACAGTGGCTTGGAACGATATGGACGGCTCTACGTCGTTCAGCCCTACCGTGAAATGGAGAAGTGCGCGCCCGCTTGTCGGAACGCCGTCGGACACGATTGCCAGTGTTCCTGCATGGGCGCGAACCACGGCGCAGGTGATGGCGGTGGATGGTTCGACGTCTCCGAGACGTTTTCGTTCCGATGGGGACCGCAATCTGCGGCGATCAGGTTGATGACCCGAAAGGCATGAACAAAGCTATCGGCTCAGTCGTCAAACGAAGCTCGTAAGTGTTGGCAACGGTTTTTTGGGACCACTGTCACCATTAGTCGGCATGGGTGTCTGCCAGTCTGCCTAGGTGCATTAGTTTGCTTGGCCTCCTCCTGGCTGTCCGAAGTGCCGCACTTTGACTCGTTGTTTCCCTTCGCTTGCTCGGCGCTCTGCTAGGCCCACCATTTGTTCGTTCATAGGTATCATGGATACTTGCCGCGGTTTAGTTGGGAGTGAAAATGAACCCGATGTGCCCTGGTGCGTCTGTCGGTGCAATTCACATTTCCCACCGCGGCCATCGCACTTCTCCCGATTTGTTGCTTTGCATGACATGCTGGTCGCAGCTGTCGTCCCGTCCACAAAGGTTGTCGCCGATCTTTTTCCCTTGGCCCTGCGGGCCATTCCTCGCGCAGCAAAAAGACCGGCGCCTGCCCCTCTCCGCTGCGCTTCGCCTTCGGTGTGGTCAGGCCTTGGCCAGCTGCAAGTTGACCATCATTGCAACGCAAACAAGGAGAAGAGCAATGACCACGAACTGCATCAAATTCACCAGCGCCGATGTTGAGACCGCCAAGGGCGTCGGCTCCATCTCGACCCTGACCTTCGACCTCGACATCACGGTCGAACCCGTCGGGAGCACGAACCCGATGGCCCCCACGCACCGCGTCCTCGGTCGCTCCCCGCGCGGCAAGCTGGTCGAGTGCGGCGGCATCTGGAAGAAGCAGAACAAGGAGACCGGCGCCGACTACTACACGCTGACCATCCGCGACCACGGCTTCAACGCCAACCTCGGCAAGGCCGCTAGCCAAGACGATCCGTCCCTGCAGGCCGTCATCCCCTGGGGCCCCAAAGACGCCGCCTAAGCCATCGGCCAGACCGCTCCGGCGGTCTGGCTTTTTTGTCGTTCCGGGGAACTACCTCTGGGCGGGCCCAAGATCGGTGTCCGAAGAACGCGGCATATTTCGGACGCGGTCATAGTAGCGGGCCGTCGGACCAGGTGGGTCATACACGCTGTTGGGATCCTTCTCTCTGGCTGCGTCGAGGATCGTGTGAACCCTTGACGGCACCAAAGGCCTGTCGGGGGTGCTGGTGGTTCATCTCGCAATAGAATCCCATTCTTTCTCTCCCTCCAGCAACCTGCGTCTGGGTCGTCTTGGCGAAGCCACTGGGTATGCAAACACATCGTTGGCAGCCGGTGATGAAGTCGCAAATCAACGTCATGCTTCCGGGGGCAACGTCTCATGTCAGGGTCACCGCCGCGCACCTTTCCGTCGACCTGTTGGCCTGTCAGATCGCTAGCCCGGGGTCGAGCGGTCGGCAACGCCGGAGGCAGGTTTCTGGACGGCAGACGCCTTGAGCTCTGCTGGGCATCGCTCACAACAAACCTGCCCCCGGCGTGCTCCATTTCATTCCGCCCCGTGGCGGGTGCAGCCCGCTCTCATGCCCCCGGTCTTTTCCACGATCCGTCCAACGACGATCAACGGAAAGGATCACACCATGACACTCGAACAATCCATCGACCTCGCCGAACTGCAAGCCGACATGGCCTTCGATGCCTACCTCGCCGCCTTCGATGAAGATGCCCATCCTGAGTTTCTCGACAGCCTCGAGACCGAGGCACTGATCGCCCGCGGCCGCTACGAAGATCTGCGCAATCAGGGACTGGGTCACTGACCCATGCCCTTGCGGGTCTTCGGGTCCGCAGGGGTCCGACGCCGTCTCTCAGAAGCTTCGTGACGCCCTCAGAGGGTGTGACCTGCGCCATCCCGCGCGGGCCGATTTCGTGTTCCTGGCGCCCAATCCGTGGCCGGCTCGGGCGCTCGATATGTGCGCTTTCACGCGCTGCTCGGGCACCAGTTTCCGCAGTCTCTTTCCGAGCAACCTCTGTCTGTCGATGAGGAGAGCGCCCATTCAGCGCCTCGCTGTGCAGGGTTTTGAAGACGCCGCCAAGCCATGCAAAAAGTTAAAACATGCAAAACGTAATATTGTGCAATGTGATGTATTGATGTATAAGCGAAGGAGAAAAGAAAGACGTTGGCAGGATATGGCCAATGTTTGCACATTTTGTCCGAGGGGTCTGACCCGTGCCGAGGCCAGCGAAAAACCTTAAGTTCGAACAGCGCATCGAAGTGGCGCGGCGTTTTGCTGCGGGCGAGAGCGCGAAGGACCTGGCGGCAGCATTCGACATTTCCCCGCGCCATGTGAACCGGCTCGCGAAAGAGGAGGCGGGCGAGGGCGTCACGGTGCGCGATCCGAGCGAAACGGTGGCGTTCCGGGCCAGTCGATCTGAACTGGAAGCCTTCGATGCCGAGTGGCGCGAACGGGGCTATGCCAACCGGTCACAGGCGCTGAATGCGGTACTGCGCGGGCGGTGCGGATTTCTCGATGTGCCACGCGATCTGGTCGGGGAATTCTGCGCGGCCTGGCGTCAGGCGAAGGATGTGAGCGACGCTGGATTGGCACTTTCCAAGGCGGTGCATCGCGGCTTGCTGGAAGTCTCGGAGGCGGACCGCGCCGTGCTGATCGAACTCTTCGATTTGGCGCAGTCGATGAGCCGTGAGATGGGCCGGATGAAGGATGCCGCACAAGCACTGCGTCATCAGGAATGGCCGCAAAAGGAAGAAGGGCAGGGGGCGGAGAGCGAGGTTCTGGAGGACGGCCCGCGCGTGGCTGGCGGCGGTCTGAGGCTGGTGCCTGAGAGTTCCGGTTCAGATTTGGATCGGGGTTCGCTGCCTCTCGGTAAGCCTCGAACGCGAACCCCGATGCATGACTGTTCGATCGTGAACCGGAACTCTCGAAATGGCTGACCCCCTCGCCCTCTACACCTCCGTCATGGGGCGGCTCTGGGAGGATGAGCGCATCCGCGGCCAGGCCGCGGCGCGGATCGACGCGCGGCTGGCGGGCCGTCGGCAGGGTCGGAGCTTTGCGCGCGTCGGATCCCTGTCGGCGCGCAACGCACTGAAGGCGGCGTCGGGTCAGAGCCGCGCGGCGGTTTTCAAACGGATCCGGGCAGGGGGCTGCAAGACGCGCGCCTCGCTCGGAGCGCAGATCTCCTACATCAATGACAAGGCGGTCTACACCTACTCGACGATGACCAACGCGCTGACCGACGCGGAGGTCCTGACCGACGAGCAGAAGGAAGACATCATCGAGGACTGGGCCGGGACCTGGCGCGGCTCGACCAAGCTCGGCTTTACCTCGCACATGCTGCTGTCCTTCCCGACCGAAGTGACGGTCGACCAGGTGCGCGACATCGCGATGGACTGGACCGAGCATTTCTTCGAGAGCGGCGAATACGGCGATCAGTGGGACTATGTCCTCGCGGTTCATGACGACCGGGCGCACAAGCACGCGCACATCATCCTGAACAATCGCGGCGTCGAAAACGGGACCTGGTTCTCCTGCTGGGCCGAGGGCGTGATGTCGCCGCAGCTCATGCGCGAGAAGCAGGCCGAGATCGCGGAGCGCTACGGTGTCATGCTCGACGCCACGACCCGGCTCGAACGCGGCATCTTCGAGAAGCCCGCCGGGATCGAGGAGATCTACCAGGCCAAGGAAGAGGCTCGCCTGCCGCGCGAGATCGTCATGACGGCCCAGGAATCCGCCATCGCGCAGGCGCAGGTGGTGGGCTTCGCCAAGGACTACAAGAACCTCGCCGACCTGCTGGACCGGATGGACCGGCGCCACATGGCGCGCGCCGTGCGCGGCATGGCGGACGGGCTCGGCTCCGGCACGCCGTGGAACTTCACCGAAGGAGAGATAGACATGAAGGACATCAAGACCGTCGGTGACGCGATCGACTATTCCGAGCGCACGATCGAAGCGCTCAGGCTCAAGGCCGAGGAGCTGGACCCGGCGGAGCGTGCCGCTTTCGAGGCCAAGGCCGCGCCGATCATCGCGGACCTTTCGCAGATGGTGCCAGACCCGGAGCTGCGCGCGCGGTTTGGCAAGCAGCTCGAGGAACCCTATCCGCCGGGGGCGGGCAGCGAGGAGCTGGTCGCCGCGCTGCAGTTCGGCAATGACGAAGGGCTGCGCGACGTGCTCGAGCGCGCCGAAGAGGCCGGCATGGACAGCGAGGAACTGGTGGCCCGGATCACTGCCGGCGGCACGCGGAACTACGGCATGGCGCAGGACTGGGTCGAGCGGGACATGAACGCGGTACTGGCGAAGGATGGCCTGAGCATCGGGACCGCCAATGACGACCAACTCGATGCCGCGCTCGAAAAGGTCGACGGCGTGATGGACGCGCTGATGGAACGCGCCAAGGAACTTGGCGTCGAAATCGGTCGGACCCTTGCCGACGAGGAGGAGGCGACACTGCCGCTCATCGACGAAGACGACCGGACGCCAAATCCCTACCTGCAGGACCTTGCCGACATGCTGCGAGACGGCAAGCTCACCGAGGAACAGGAAGAGACGGTCGAGCGGACCCTGCAATCTGAGCTTTTCAAGGAACTGGGCGAGGAAGGCTTGGCCGAGCTTCGCCGCGGCAACTTCGAGGTGCTGGACGCAGCCCTTCCGAGCAAGCTCGACCAGATCACCGTCACGCAGGAATTCCTCGAAATGACCTTTGAAGAAACTGGCGACCAGGTCTTCACCGACCGTGCCGCCGGGTTGCAGCCGGACAAGGCGACCGAGGTGGCACGACTGCGCGGCCAGCAAGAGGCGCAGGAGCTGGGTCGCGATCTCGGCCGCGCCAAGACACTGGATCGTGGTCTCGATGACGAGATGGAATTCTGAAGGGGATGACCACCATGACCAAGACACTTCCTCTCTGGGCCGCGCTTCTCTTCGGCGTGATCTGCGGCGCCGTCATCGGCACCATCGTTGCCGCCTTCTACCTGACCCTGGCCCTTAAAACCGAGTTCGGCAGTTTCGACATGCTGGCCCTCTGGAAGGCCAGCGCCGCCACCCGCGCGGCGCATCCCGAGGCCTTCAAGGTAGGCTTCGGTGCCGTCGGCTTCGGGGCGATCGGCCTCGGCGCGCTGGCGCTCGCCTGGACCTGGAAGAAGGAACGGGACGACTACGGCTCGGCCCATTGGCAGACCAAGGCGGAGCTCAGGAAGAACGACATGCTGCAGGCCCCCGGCAAGGGTTTTGCCTGCGGCAAGCTCGGCGCGCCGAACTCCAAGGCCGAGTTCATCTCCTCGACCACGATCCCGCATGTGATGATGGTCGCTCCGACGCGCGCTGGTAAGGGTGTCGGTTTCGTGATCCCGAACCTCCTGAGTTTCGCAGGGTCTATGGTGGTACTCGACGTGAAGGGCGAGAACTTCGAGAAGACCGCGCGGCTGCGGGCGGTGAACGGCGATGAGGTCTATCAATTCAGCCCCTTCGACTGGTCCAATGCTACACACCGCTACAACCCGCTCGCCCGGATCGCCAAGGCGCCGACATTCGCGCAGCGTTTCACCGAGGTCTCGATCCTGGCCGATCTCTTCCTCGACAAGGACAACAAACAGCTCGATACCTTCTCCGAGGCCGGAAAGTCGATCTTCGTTGCGGCCTGTCTGCTGGCAATCCAGCGCGGCACTCCGAACCTAGGTGAGGTGAACAAGATCGTAGCCGGGGGCGAGTACAAGAACGCCCAGTACAAGGCCTATGCCGACGAGGCCAAAGAAGACATCCTGCGCGAGCTCTGGACCAACGCCGCCTCGGCCTCGTCGCGGCTTCTGACCTCGAACATCCAGGCCCTGATGACCGCAGGCCTCAAGCAATGGGACAACCCGGCCGTGCGCTCGGCCACCGAGGCGAGCGACTTTGATTTCTCGACCTTCCGGAAGACCCCTCAGTCGCTCTACATCGCGGTCTCCGAAGATCACATCGCGACGCTGGCGCCGCTCCTGCGCCTGATGTTCGCCGATCTCATCGCCTCAATCCGCCTGAACGAGCCGGGCCCGGACGAGCCCTGGCCGGTGATGATGATGATCGACGAATTCCAGCAGATGGGGGCGATGCCCTATATGGAGCGCGCGATCCATTCGCTGGCGAGCTATGGCGGTCGGGTCGCGATGATCGCGCAGTCACTGGCCTCGCTCGACCGGATCTACGGACCCGAAGGCCGTGAAAGTCTCGAGAACGGGGCAGGGCTCAAGCTCTACATTACCCCGCGGGACCAGCGGACGGTGAAAGAGGTCTCCGCCGCCGTCGGCAGCACGACCCGCGAGGCGGTCACCCGCATGTATGGCCGCAACAAGGGCTTCCTCGGCGCGACGTCGACCTCGGCGCGGTTGGAAGAGCGGCCGCTGCTTTCTGAGACAGAGGCACGGCTGATGGACCCCGACGAAGTGATCATCCTCGCCTCGTCCCAGCACCCGATCAAGGCGAGCCGGATCAAGTATTACGACGATCCCTTCTTCAAGGACAGGCTGGCCCGTCAGGAGGGAAAGCCGTTTCCATACCCACCGAGCGTTCAGGGTGTGGGGCCATGGGGTAGCGATGGTGTAGCGAATGGCACTGAGGAAGAGCCGCAGAAACCAGCCGAACGTGCGCCTGTCCGGGATCGTTCACAGCGCCGGGAAGCAAGGGCGATGAGCGTGATGGCGATGGAGACAGGGCGCGGGCAGCCCGAGCCGGAGACACTTGAGCGGGAAGCGGCGGTGCCTAAGGAATGGGAGGCGGCGCTCGATCGGCAGGACGATTTCATCGAGGAGTTGCTGGGCGACTAGCATTCGTTGGTATCAGTCTTGCCAAGATGAGAACGGACCTTGGTCACTACCGTTGAGTAAGGTAAAATGTTGAAATATGTATTAGAAAGAAGTTTTGTAAGTCTTGGAAAAGTTGATTGTGAAAACTGGGCGATCAGTAAAGTAGTCGCAAAATGTCGGAGAATATTTCAGGTGATACTAGGCCGAAATCAGCAGCCATCAAAGCGTCGGGTATTTTTCTCGTTTCATTACCAGAATGATGTTTGGCGAGCTAATCAGATCCGACAGTCATGGCGACATCAGCATGAAAACACGCGCGAGTCATTTGGTTTTTATGATGGAAGCATCTGGGAGCGGTCGAAGCGTGAAAGCGATGATTCGCTGAAGGAACTCATAAGGCAAGGAGTTAAGAATACTAGCGTAACTTGCATCTTGGCTGGTTCGCAGACTTGCGAACGCCGATGGGTGCGCTACGAGATCGCCCGAAGCATACTGAAAGGTAACGGCTTACTTACTGTTCGCATCCACAATATGCGGAATTCTAAGGGCCAACTCAGTGTCAAAGGAGAGAATCCACTTGACTGTATGGGTGTATACTTGGCGGGACCCGGCAAAATATTACTTTGCGAGAAGAAGGGTAGCACTTGGGAACGGTATGAGGACTACCAGCAGACAGTCACCCTTCCAGCAAGCTGGCGAAAGCCGACGTCGACAAATGTGATTCGATTGAGCACCTATGCAACTGACCACTGCTACGCGACTCAGGCCGGCAGCCAGTATTTTGGTCAATGGGTGAGAGATGCCGCAGCATCTGTAGGATAAATAGAATGATCGATCTAAGCTCACTGCTTACCTATGCGCCTGACACGACTATTAGAAAGACCGAACGCGTTGTCGAAGAGGCGCGTGCTCGTGGGGATCAAACGGCATTTCTATCACACAGTCATACAGACGCCGTTTATGCCAAGCGTGTGCAGGCATTTTTGGAAGCTCAGGGTTGGCGCGTCTACATCGACTGGGAAGATGCAACAATGCCTTCTAAACCGGACAAAGAAACAGCACTCAAGATCAAGGATAGGATCAAGCGGCTTGATTGGTTCCTATTTCTGGCAACCAAGAACTCTATGAGCAGCCGATGGTGTCCTTGGGAGATCGGGATTGCCGACGGCGTCAAAGCCAACGAACGGATTATCGTAATTCCGACGCGTGATGGATACACAAACTATGGAAGCGAGTATCTCGATCTGTATAGATACATCCATTCAACAACTGACGGCGGGTTTGCAACTTTTGACGCAGGGAGAGCACAAAATGGGACAATGTTGAGAAACATGCGGAGGTAATCACAATTAGCAGATCTGAATCGTCCGCACCTTTCAAATGTTATTTTGCCATCCTGCGTAGCAATGGGTCGATTTGATCATAGAGCCTGTGTTTTTCCGCGATCTGAAGAGCAAGGCGGGCGGAAACCTTTGCGCCGCCGATATCAAAACATGCGAGCGATGCTCGTACATGCTTTCGCAAGGCGCGCACCCGAAAGCCAGGACTGGAAGTGTTTTCCGTCATCAAACTAAGGCCCTCTTCAATCCGGCGACGAGCCGGACCGAACTTGAAAAGAAACAATTCGGCAAACCCTAACTCTGTCAGAAGAAAGCCGATTTGGCCGGGACCGGCATCGTGCCGAATTGCAAGATTCAGCGCTTCTGTGAAGTCGCGAACGGAAGCGCGAAACTTGTGGTTTCGGTGGTTTATGCTCCCGCGGATAGGCAACAGCGAACCGCGATATTTGGAATCGCGGTCTGCCAACCCTGCTTCGACATATGCGGAAGAACGCGAAAGCATTGCAGAGCGATGGCGAGTGGAAACCCGCTTGGATATGCTGTAGTACACGCTGGCTAAATTGTCAAAAAGATCTCCGATATCTGGCAGAGAAGGATCAAATAGCGCTGCACCTGTTCGCAATCTCATACCAGCCAACGATCCAAGCGCCGCGACGTTTCCTAACCATAGATGTGCATGTAACCCTCGCCAAGCAGCGGCACGCGACCACGTCTTGAACGCTCGATCCCAAAGTGCGACAGTCTTCGGGTCAGTCGTCTCAGAAAAATGATTTATCATCAATGCGCGCATTGCGATCCAAGTGCGGCTCAAGACGCGATTGGTCTGAGACTGTTGGTCGGCAAGAATAAGGTAGTGCTCCGCCACATCAAGTTCTGGATGGGCTTTCGTGGTGCCACAAACTGTGTCACGCAAGAACTGGGGCTCAACAAAAAGTGCGCGATTGGACCAATCATTATGCCGCGCCTCGACAAGCGCGTCAGTCAAAGCTGCTGTGCTGCGCAGGGACGTACGCTTATCGCGGTCACTCCAGTCTAGATCCAAACGCCTTAGAATTTCCGTCTCAGCTGTTGCAAGGGAACTAGTTTCAATCAATTCGACGTCAGACTTGAGTGATGAAAGCAGTTGAAGCAACGGAGACGGGGTGGAAGACTTAGTTACTTTCACATAGTGGATGGGTTTTGAGAGCAAGACGGCTTGAAAGAGTTCAAGCTCAAGAAAGGAACTTTCCGACGGGGCACCGCGAACATGCAAATGAGAACCATATTCTCCAGTGTCGACAAGTATGAAAAGTTTGCTTGCTTCAATGGCATCAAGGCAGGCATCGATGATTTCGAGTTGGTCGATGCCGTGATCAGGGTTCAGATGTTTTGCGTCGCGCTCAGCTACCCACACGCGCCCGCGTGTGTCGTTCTCGAAGCGTTGCCCGATGCGGACGCGGAGATCGCGGAGTTCAGTACTGTTCCAGCTAGAAGCAAGAAAAGCTAGGGTCAGGATGCATTGATTTCTGTTGCGCTACGTGATTCACGCCTCCGAAAACGGAGCGGTGACATGAGCGATCTCTTCTGGCTGACCGACGCGCAGATGGCGCGCCTGGCTCCCTTCTTTCCCAGGTCGCACGGGAAGCCCCGGGTTGATGACAGACGGGTGCTGAGCGGGATTATTTTCATCAATCGCAATGGCTTGCGTTGGCGCGATGCGCCCGCCGCGTATGGCCCACATAAGACGCTCTACAGCCGGTGGAAGCGTTGGAGCGAAAAGGGCATCTTCGCGCGGATGATGGCCGGGCTGGCGGCGGAACACGGCGAGAAAACGACCGTGATGATCGACGCAACATACCTCAAGGCCCATCGAACGGCGACCAGCATGGCCGCCAAAAAGGGGGGCGTGGTCGCCTGATCGGTCGAACCAAAGGCGGTATGAACACCAAGCTGCACGCCATCTGCGACAGTCAGGGGCGACCGATCGACCTGTTCGTCACCGCTGGACAGGTCAGCGATTATATCGGCGCTCGGGCCCTGCTGAGTGGCCTGCCAAACGTCAAATGGCTACTCGGGGATCGTGGCTATGACGCTGACTGGTTCAGAGAAGCGTTGCAGGACAAGGGGATACGTGCCTGCATCCCAGGCCGGAAGAAACGCAAGACGCCGATCAAATACGATAAGCGGAGATACAAGCGGCGTAACCGCATCGAGATCATGTTCGGCAGGCTCAAGGACTGGAGGCGCGTCGCGACCCGCTATGACCGATGCCCCAAGGTCTTCCTCTCAGCCATCGCCCTCGCGGCTCTCGTCATCTATTGGTTATAAATCCTGACCCTAGATGGTGGTCGGTCTTATCCGCAGGCGTTGCTTTTGCTGTATTCAAGTTGTCCATCGCGACGGCTCCCGTCAGCGATCAAGTTTGCGCTGCCTAATTATGCTCATATCAACATCCAATAATTCGTAGAACCAGAAAGTGAAATCGACTGCAGTCGCGAGTTCTGGGCGAAGCCATGGGGACTGCTCAAATAGGTGTCGGGAATATCCGCCTGGGGACGGTATTGGGAGTGTGAATGCGTTCGGGTTCTTCTCTCTGAAGAGTGCGTACTCTTCGGCAATCCCTTCCATCCCACCTATGAACACAGCTCCAACAAAATTGTGCCGGGTCAGCATATGTCGACGCATAATTTCAAGGCTTGCGGACCGATCACCCGGGACGGCCTCCGTCTCGACGAAATTCCCGAACTTGATATTCTCTTTGGGGTAATTGTTCTTGAAATATGCACTTTGATAGAGGGTAACAACGTCGGGATAGGAGACGTCATATCGCTTTGCAGCTTCCCAGATCATCGGAGTGATGGCCGGTTGTCCGCCCCAAACCAGATGATAGCGGCCAAGTATGACCTCGATGAGCGCAGAGACAGCCTCCCGGATGAGAAAGGGATCGTAGTCTTCTGAGCCCAATCGGCCCTCAATGGGCACACTTGCGGAAAGGAATATGGAGGGCGTCGCTTTCATCCGAGGATCCCCTTTAGTGCCTGATAGGAAGCTTCGGCTTTGATCCAGTGGAACCTGTCGACCCGTTCACCAAGCCATTCCAAGTGTTCTTGCCAGCTCTGGAGGATTCCGATGTTGTCATAGAGCAAGGCGCATTCATGTTCTTCTGCGTCAAGAACAATTCTGTTGACGACTTCTGATGTAGGGACGCCGACAACCGGATACACACGAAGCTCCTTGCCTTCCGGAAATGTTGCCAGAACCCTGCGGAGCTGTCCTGGTCCGCTTAGGTCACCCTTGAATTGCTTGACGGCTGCCCGAAAGGAGCCAACAAGATTGCTTTGTCTTACAGCCACACTTTTGCTTCGAAGACGCTCCACACCGTCGGCGAGTCGATCCAAGGCACTTGCGGTAAAGGTTTCATCCTCGGTAAAATCTGCATCCGAAAGCGCAAGCGTATCAGTCACGGAAAGATTGTTGTCTCGCACCACACCTGGATAGCCGATGCGCAAAATAGAAGCCTTTTTGAGATTTGCTTGTCCGAATTCTTCTGTGGTCCAACGACTTTTAAAGTAGGAAGTTGTATCCAACATCAGCATGACGTCGCAGTCGCTGAGATGATGCCACAAAACATCTTGGAAGACTGCCCCTGGCCTAATCTCGTGAGTATCTAGAAAGACGTCGAATTGCCTCTCGCTCAGTTCATCAAAAAGTTGCAGGGCTGCTTTGCGTGCTTCGTTTCGTCGATAGCTGAGGAATACTCTCCTTCGCGAAGGCATCAGGCCGAGCGCTTCGATCGCCGCGGCAGCAATGCGAGTGGGGGAGTTTGGACCACCGGAAGGCATTGCGTTATACGCGGAGACATTGGTTGGAAGTTCTATGCTACATCTTTCAAGCGATGAAACAATTGGAATGATCGGATCGTAGTCGGAGAGCGCAGGGGGACGAGTGTAAGCAAGCTTTGAGTCATTACCAAAGAACAGGCCGACAGCCGAAATCTTTGGATTCTTACTTGTGATCGAACCATTTAAGTCGATCACAACCTCATTGCCCACAGACAGACCAAATTCACCGAGCTGTTTGGACAGAGCTTCATTTATTTCTTTCGTGAAATGCTTGGTATGGCCAAAAGCACTGATTTGATAGATTGGATTCATGGCTACAATATTCCAAAGGGGCTACGCACTTGTTCAGGCCGTGTCGCAGAAAATGTTTCAGCTTACGGTGTAAGTGAAGCACTTTTGGACACGCACCGTGGCCTACGTTTGAGGTTATTCTACCGCAACGCGTCGCCGGAAGTAAGCCGCCGATGCCAGAACAGTCTTGAGTTCCACGCCAACAAGGATAGGATTTTTGCAATCGCGAGATCCGTCGTGAGAGGTGGTAGTCCATGTTCAGGTTACTAGAGCCAGAGAACCAATCGACGCCGCCCGATGCGCCTTCCATTGTGATGTTCGGGAAGCGATGGGTGATTTGTGAGTATGCCCAAATAGCCGATGCGCCAACTTACACTTGCCTCTCCTATGCTTGGGGGGAGGAAAAGGTCAGGAACTCGCTCAATGAGGGCCCCGAAATATCAGCCAGAACTGTTCCATCCTTAAGGGCGGCCGTCGCCTCGTCTCAGTCACAAAGTTGTTGGTCTGACAATATCAAATTCAGCCATAGGGGCGAGGCTGATAAGGAAGAGGCAGCACAGCGTGCCGCGCTCAAAGCATCACGGGCATTTTGGATTGATGCGTTTTGCGTCCCTCCTTATGATCCCGACCGTGCTGCCTGCCTGCAAGAAATGGGTCGAATATTCAGCGCGGCGTTTCAGGTAATCGTCGTTCTAACTTCGCAGTGCTCATCCGCAATCAAACGTGTCAGTCATACCGAAGGAATTGAACCATGTGAACTATTATCACTTGAACGGGAAGATTGGGTCAGCCGTACCTGGACATATCAGGAGGCGGTCAATAGCAGAGCTTTGTATTTTTCTGTTGAAGATGAAGAGAACCTAATCGTCTCCGGGAATGACTTTCTGAGGACCATTGTGTACGCTATTGAAAAATACAAGGAATTCCATGAATTCAACAATATAGCTTGGGTACAGACCCACCCCGGACTGAACAATCTGGAGATGCTTCTTGCTGACTACCTAATCGCTGACTATACGGATCGATCTGCTTACCAAGTGATGTCGGTCATGGGGCATCGGATTTCTGAGCGCCCTGAGGATTTCTTCTATGCCATGATTGGCTCCATCACGACGGCTTCATCAATACTGGAGGTAGGCGAAACCTTGCCACCAGCTGAATATTTCATGAGCGTTTGTGAACAGAAGGGCGACTTTTCGTTCATCTACAATACTGCCCCGCGCAGCGAAATAGACGGACAGGGCTGGCGTCCGCTGGAAGAAAAGTTTTCAGCTGTCCTTCCCGGTCTGATTATCTTTGGAAGCGGTGAGGCCGGGGTCCGCGAAACGAAATACCTCAAGCTAGAGAATATGTTCCGGCCCATCCCTGGAGCCATTGCTGCCGATGGTTTAAAGGCCGCGAGCTGGTTCATGGGTCCGCAAAGCGAGGGTCTATTGTCCGACGCCGTTGCGTCTGGAGTTCTGAAAAGACTTCAAAGTCTTGGGCTTCACCGGATGCGGCGAATATCTAGAGTTCGAAACCGGGTTCTTCTTTCCACAGTCGAAACCCCAGCTGTCGGAAGGGCTCTTTGTGGCCATTTCCTGCGAGATCAATTGGGTGACTGGCGGACCAGGGTTGCTCTTGCGGTCCAATTCTTCAGACGTCAACGATTTCGTTGACGTTGGCGCATTCGTAGGACGAAATCCAAAGTCTGGACAGGAAATCAAGGTGCGCTGAGAGGGCGTAGCATGCAAGAAGCAGCCGTCAGTTCACTTCTTTCGAAGTTCGGTCGTCGCAGGTTTCCACATAGCCTCCACCTTTTCCGACAGGGCCAATCAGATCCTTCTGCGTGCTGAAGCACTGATTCATCTCGATAGATTTACAGCTGACAATGAAACGTCAACGTCGGGCTGCTCTTGGTCATTTTTGTCCCTCAAACTCACCGTCCCGGCAGATAAAACTCCGTAATCCCTCGCTTGCCCTCGGCGCGGCCGAGCTGCACGATCACATCGATGGATTTCCGGATGTATTCGCGCACTTCGGCGAAGGTCAGCGGTGTGCCAGCCTGCAGCACCATGATCGCAAGCCGGTCGATGGCGAGTTCTGCGGTTTCAGCGTGGATTGTAGAGACCGACCCGCCATGGCCGGTGTTGATGGCTTCGAGATAGGTCAGGGCCTCGGCCCCGCGCAGTTCGCCAACGATGATCCGGTCGGGTCGCATTCGGAGGGAGGCCTGGAGAAGGGCGTTGGCGCTACGTTGCGAGCCGGAACCGCGGTCGGCCAAGAGGGCGACGGTGTTGGGTTGACCGGGGAAGAGTTCGAAAGCGTCTTCGATGGTGATCAGCCGTTCGCGTTCGCTGACATGAGTCAGAAGGTGGCGGGCGAAAGTGGTTTTGCCGGTCGAGGTCCCACCGCTGATCAGGACGTTGAGCCGCCCCTCGACCAGGGTCTGCAACGCGGCTTCGAGGTTCTCATCTGCCAGACTGGCGATGTTCTTCATTTTCTCGGCGCGGAGCGCGTCCAGCGACACGGCCTTGCCGAAGAGATAGGCCGGGGCGTAGTCCCGGACGCTGCCCGAGGCGAAGAGACGGATGGTGATCGAGGCACCGCGATCGATGGCGGGCGGTACGGCGACCTGGACCCGAAGCGGACGGCCTGCATATTCTACCTTGCCGGAGACGAGGGGGTTCTTTTCAGAAACGCGGGCCTTGGCATCGCCAACGATGGTCTGGGCCATGTTGAGGGCTGTGGTCCGGTCCACGGTCTGGCCTTCGTGGCGCATGGTGGCGTCGCCTGCAACCTCGAGCCAGACCTTGCCATCCGGGTTGATCGCGATCTCGACCACGTCGTCGCGCCGCAAGAGGTCGCGGAACGGGTCGAGATAGCGCTCGAGGTACGAGGCTGGTGACGCCTGCTCCATCAATTCGGCGTTTCCGGTAAAATTGGATCTGGTTTCTCTGCCTCTCGCCTGCGGCTCGAACGCGAAACCCGACGCTTCTTTTTCATTGTGAACCGGAACCCCCGTAGATCACCACATCCCGATCCACGAGCACGGTGACCGAGGCTCCCTGATCGACATAGATCGTTGGCGCGATCGAGACCTGGTCGGCGATGACCGATCCGACCGCGTCCTGAAGGTCGCTGCCGACATCGCCCAAGACGATGCTGGTGGTGTCATTGTTGGCACTCTCCGCCGCCACGGCCGGTGCCGCCCCGATCACGGAAATCAGCGCCGCCCCGCCGAAGCGCTCGGCGAACCTGGTGTCGACGAGACCGGTGAGGCCTGAGCGGCCGAGCTGATCCCCGCCCACGGCAGCGATTTCCATCGAGGTGCCGTCCGGGGTCAGGACGCGGGTCCAGACGATCAGGATGCGCTTCTGGTGCATCTCGATCCCGGATCGGTATTGGCCAAAAAGCCGGGAGCCCCGGGGGATCAGGATCCGGTCCCCGGAAAATGATGGGACCGGTTCGGAGACGACCGCCACGACAGACCCGGGCAGGTCGCTGTTGATGGCGGTCTGGAGCGCGGCCTGAATGACAGACCCTTGGGTCAGCGTGCGTTCGGGGTGGGTGAGGCGGGCGGCCTCCTGCACCTCGAGTGGTCGCGCGCTTTGCAGGAACTGCTCATTGCCGGAAAGGACCGGTCCGCCGGTGCCAACAGCAGCAGGATCGGCCACCGCCGCGCCACTTTGGCCACCCCGCGGGCCGTCGGCATAGACCACGGCGGGGGATTTGATCTGCGCGGTCAGAAGCTCCTCGGCAACCCGCTCAGCCTCGCGGAGGCGCTGCTCCTCTTCCTGACGGCGGCGTTCTTCGAGAAGGCGCTGATCGGCGATCAGCCCTTCACGGTCCAGTTCGGCCTCAAGTCCCTCGCGCTGCGCCCGTTCCGCATCGAGCATGGCTTGCAGCCCTTCGATGCGGGTCTCGGTCTGGCGCTGCAGGTTGGCCAGCTCGGTTTCCTTTTCGGCCAGTGTTGCTTCAAGCGTGGCCTTCTGTTCGTCGAAGGCTTCGCGCAGGTCCGCAACGGCGGACTGGATTTCCGAATTGCGCGCGGCCTGGCTGGCGGCGAGGGCCTCGCGCAGCTTGGCGATCTCGGCCAGAACCTCGGCGCTCGCCTCTGGGGCAGGGGCGGCGGGCACATCGAGCGCTTCCTCGACGGCGATCAGCGCGTCATTGACCCGTTGCTCGGTCTCGTCAGGCGGGAACTCCAGCCGTCCGCCGGTGCCGGGGCGTCGGTCCTGGAAGGTCTCGACATCAGAGGTCTCAAGCGCACTGTCGCCTTCCTGCAGACCTGTCGCCAGGAAATACGCGACCCCGGCACCGCCAAGAGCGAGAGCGGCGGCGAGGGCGCCGACCCCGAGGCTGTTGCCCCGGCGTTTGGACTTGCCGCGCTGGTTGAACTGGTCGAGGCGGTCCTGCAGGTCGGGAGGGGTTTGATCTGCCATGGTCAGTTGCTCACGTAGATGGCGCTCTCATCGCGCCAGGCGCAGATCGCCTCGTCGCCGATGCGCAGCGTCCAGTAGGTGTTCACCCCGAGCACGCGGACGGTGTTGCTTTGCTGCGTCCAGTTGACCGTGCGCTCGCGGCCCTGGTCGTCAGCCTTGAAAAGGGCGGGCTGTCGGCCGTTTTCCGGGAAGACGAAATACGTATAGCGCCCGTCGTCATAGATATGGCTGGGGCGGAAATCCCCCTCGCCCGAGACCCGGTAGTTGTAGTTGCGCGGCGCCTCGAACCCCTTGGGCTGGGTTGCACCCACCGTGCGGCGTTCCTCGTCGGGGTAGCGGAAGCGCACCTCGAAGAACATGCCGGTGCGGTTCGGGATCGAGCCCTCGCGGAGGTGGAAGGAATAGGTGCGGCGGTTGGTGATGACCGTCATGTTGGTCGATGCCTGCGCCACGTGCGGTTTGATCGTCAGCACGTTGCCAAGCTCGGGGATCGGGTCGACCTGGAAGCTTTCGGTGTCGCCGACGATCACCGCCTCGAAGCGTTCCCCCGCCCCGAAATGGATCGTTGTCGAATGCCTCAGATCCGTTTCGATCCGGTAGACCTGGTTTTCGTTATAGACGGCGGTGCGGATGCGGATGTCGAGCGGGCCGCCTTGCGGCGTGGCCTCGGCGAGGGCGGCAACAGGAAGGGCAAGCGCCAGGAAGAGCGCGGGCAGGGAATTCATCTTGGTCAGTTCTCCAGGGTCTCGGCGTCGACGCGGTAGGAGGTCACCACGAAGCCCAAGGGGTTGGCCCAGACGTCCTGAAGGCGCTGGCGGGTTTCGGGTTGGAAGTCGTAGCCGACAGTGGCGACATAGGACCGGGTGACGGTGCGGGTGTCGCGGGGACGGCGGAGCGTGCGGGTGAAGCGGACCTGGGCCACGCCGCGCTCGATCTGGTTCACGGACTTGATCACCACCTCGATCTTGGCATCGCGCCCATAGACGGTGATCGGGTAGTCCTCGTTGGTGGAGGACCAGAGATCGCGCAGCGTGCGGGCGGCGTCACCATCCGAGCGGTCGAGCACCGAGTTGATGCGTTGCTCGCCATCGGTCAGGTCGTAGGTCTCGCGATCGTCGACATAGGCCACGAGATTGGCCTGGATGATGGCGTCGCTCTCGGAAAGGGTCAGCGCTTGGACCGCGGCGACCCGGTCCATCTCGCCGGTTTCCTTGTCGACCACGACAACGAAGGTCTCGGTGGATTTGAGCGGAAAGAGGCTCGCGCCCGCGACCATGCCGGCCACGCCGACTAGCACGCCTGCCGCGGCGACGAACCAGGCGAAGCGCTCGCGCCGCCTGGGCCCGTAGATGAAATCCGCCTCAAAGGCGTCGCGGTCAGGCGCGGAGGAACTGGTCACAGTCTTCTTCAAAGTAGTGGTCTTTCAAATCAGGGTTTGCGGAAGGCCTTGGCGGCGGAGAGGAGCGCGCCAGGGCTTTGCCGGATCATCTCGCCGGTCTTCACCACGCCTGTATTGGCCATCTGGTTCAGCTCGTGCGGAGACTTGCCGGTGACGAGGCGCGAGGTCGCGCCCGTGCCATACTCCCGCGTGTTCACGAAGCCCTGCCGCGCGAGGCCCGTAAGACCCACGGCATTGGACGCAATGCCCACGACACCGGTGAGGTTGGAGGCGATGTAGGGCACCGAGGCCATGATCCCGGCGCTGAGGATCAGGATCACGAGGAAGGGTAGGATCAGGCTGACGGTTTCGACATCGCCCGGATCGGCGGAGGCATCGCCAATCGCTTCGGCGATGGCGACGATGATGCCCGCGGCCCCGGCGGCAGCGACAGGCATGAGCGCATAGCCGATGGTGGCGCGGGTCCAGGCCTCGAAGAGCGACTGGGTGGGCTTGAAGAGCGAGGTCACGATCATGAAGGGGGCGATGACGATCATCAGCGCGAAGACGATGCGAGCGAAGGCGATGATCCCGGCGGTGACGGCGGCGAAGACGGCGGAGAGGACGAAGAAGATGGCACCGAGCACCGCGCCGAAAACCCAGCCCGCCCGGTCGCCGATCGTGTCGCCATAGGCGGTGATGCGCGCAACCATGTTGTCGAGGCTTTCATAGACCCCGGCCTCGTCGCCCGAGCCGGTGAGGGCGAGGATCGAGGCACCGATGGAGTTGGGGACCTGCGTGACGATGCCATAGATGACGCTGAAATTGTCCCAGCTCTGCGCGAATATCCCCACGAGTGCGACCTTGATGCCGAAGGCAAAGCCTGTGCCGAAGGGCAGGGGGCGCAGCTGCATCACGGCGTTGATTCCCAGAAGCACGAGCAGCAGTGTCGCGCCCGCCGAGATGACGTTGCCGACCGAGGCTGCGGAAGAGACAAAGCCGTCCTGCGCCACGGTGTTCACCGCGGCGTCGACCTGCCCGAGGATGTCGCGAATGACCCCCATTTACTCCGCACATCCTGCGGCAATTTGGGCTTCCAGCTCATCGGCCTTGGCGTAGAGATCCAGCACCTTGAAGGGCAGGTGCGGGGTGTCCGAAGTCTGGAACCGGGGCAAAGCGTCAAGTGCCTGATCCCAGGTGAACTGGTCCAGCAGGCAGGTGCAGCTTTGCGAGGCGAGCGCCTCTTCGGCGATCAGGATGCGCAGGATCGCGCGGTAGCCGTTGCGTAAGTAAGCGGTCTCGGCCAGATCGGCGGGTGGTTTCGGGACACGGCAGGCGTCGCCCTCGTCCCGCGCGATGGCCATCGAACTGAAGGGCGTATTGCTGGACGGGTCCGTGCTCGGGGTCTGGGCCAGCGCGGCACAGGGCAGGGCACCGAGCACTAGCGCGGCGAAACCAACGAAGCGAATATCCGGGATAGTGAGGCGCATCGACGTGCTCATGGATCCACCGCCATCGAGCGGAACTTGCGCTCATCCGCGAGGGTCGCGGCATCGACGACGCCAAGCTGGCCGGCACTGACGCCCTGGGCCGCTTCCAGCCGCCAGATTTGAGTCAGGATGATACCCAGCTCGGCGGTGACGCGGGTGTTGAGATCGACGGCGGCTTTCAGCCCGTCCTGATCGTCGATCAGCCCGACCATGGTTTCGAGCCGTTCAAGGCTCTGGCCTGCCTCTTCGTGGCTTTCCTGCGCCGCGACGGACAGCATGGCGCTGGCTCCGGCGGAGGCGGCTATGCGGTTGTCGGCGGGCTGATCCGATCCCGAGAGCGTGCTCAGGCGCTCCGAGGTGAAGCCGCTGCCCGACAGCACGCGCTCGACGGAGGCCGAGAGTTCCGCACCGGGATTGAAGCCGCTGAGGAAATCGCCGCTGGCCAAGGACTGCGCGGTGTTGAGAGGAGCCACGAGCTTGCCGCGCAGCGCGCGGAATTCCTCGACTGTTGCGAAGAGCTCGCCCAACCCGCTGCCCTCGATCAGCGAGGTCAGTTGCGCCTCAAGGTTTGTGAGCTGCGACAGCTGGGTTTCCAGTTCCAGCCGCATGGTGGCGAGTTGCTGCATCTGGACATTTAGATCCTCAGCCATGTGTTCGAGCTGGGCGACGAGTTGGCCAAGCTGCGAGCCATCGAAGGTCGGCACGCCCTGAGCCGTGGCGGGCCCGCTGAGCCCGAGCGCGGTGACCGCGGCGGCGGTCA
Source organism: Sulfitobacter sp. LC.270.F.C4 (assembly GCF_032922545.1). Lineage (NCBI taxonomy): Bacteria > Pseudomonadati > Pseudomonadota > Alphaproteobacteria > Rhodobacterales > Roseobacteraceae > Sulfitobacter > Sulfitobacter sp. LC.270.F.C4. The sequence continues at coordinate 53,689 of NZ_CP136691.1, forward strand.
GGAGAAGGTGTCTCATTCGGGAACTCCCATCTGCATGAAGTCGCGTTCGGCCAGACGGTCGGCGACGAGGTGCTGCGCATAGGCCGCCTCGCGCTGCTGGTTGGCGGCCATCAGCCGGACGCGAAGGTTGAGGATGCGGCCGATCTCGGCCTTGGCGTAGGTGTTGAGCTCCCAGGCCGCCTTGGCATTGGGCTGCGCATCGATCTGCAGGATGATCGCGCGGAGGCGGTTGATGACCTGTTCGGTGGTGGCGGAGCTGTCCGCGGCGTAATAGACGCCGGCCTCGGAGATGCTGGCATATTCAGCCAGCGCAAAGTCCGAGGGCGAGAGCGTGCCGAGCGCGTCGGCCCCGCCCACCACGGCGAGGTATTCGTTGTAGAACTTGGAGATGTTGCGCACGTAGCCTTGGGTCTCGGCAAAGGGCGGCACACCGCCATATTCGATGACCCGACCGGGGCCTGCGTTATAGGCCGCGAGTGCATGGGGGATGTTGCCGAAGCGGCCCAGCTGTGTGGTGATGTAGCGCGCGCCGCCGCGCAGGTTGTCCTTCACGTCGTAGCGGTCGACGCCGAGATCGGAGGCGGTGCCGGGCATGAGCTGGGTCAGGCCATAAGCCCCGACTGGGCTTTGTGCTGTGACGTTGAAGCGGCTCTCCTGCTTGATCAGGGCCTGGAAGAGGCAGCGCCACTGGGTGGCCGAGAGACCGGCACGGGCCACACCGGGCGCGCCCGCGAATTCGCCCGCCACCTCGACGATCATCATCTCTACCGTCTCGCGGCCCTCGCCGAAGAGGCGGCTGTTCATGGGGCTTGCATCGGTATTTGGATAGACCGCCGCCACGCCGAAATCCGCATTGCCCTCGAGCGCGCGGATATCGAAGCCGGGCCCGGTGATGGCCGCCGTCATCTCCTCGAGGACGCGGAGCTGGTCGGCCTGCACGTCCGCCAGCGTGGACTCTGTCCGATCCTTGTCCTGCTGGACGCCGAGGTCTTCAGCCAATGCCGTCACCCGCGCGATGGCGCGCCCGATCGCGGAATTGTCCTGCGTCGGCACCCCCTGGGCATGGGCGGGCATGGCGCTGAGGCCGAGGCAGAGCCCGGCGGATATGATCGCGGCACGGCTCATTCCGGACGCGGCAGGTGTTCAAAGATGCAGTCAGACTTTGCAGCCTGCTGGACCGGAGCGCCCATGGTCGAGAAGGAGAGGGCGGCGCGCGTGACTTGCGGCGCGCCATTGCGTCCGAAGCAGGGCGAAGTTTTCTCGGTGTATTTCTCGCAAGCGGCCAGAAGGCTAGCGGCGGCGCAAAGCGCCAGGATGGGTTTTGAACTCATATCACATGTCTCCAGAAATCGGGATTGGCGCGCCAATCGGCAGGCACACGCGCCTCACCCGTGGCGCCGCCGCCAAGGATGGGAAGGAGGTTGCCCAAGGCGGAGAGGTCGGCGTCGACGAAGACGCTGTCACCCGCCGAGCGAACGAGCGCGATGCGCTGGCCAATGGTGGGCTGGACGAGGAGCGCGGCCTCCTTGGCGTTCACGCGCAGGAAGTCGTAATCCGAGACGGTGGCGCGGTCGTTGGGAAAGAGGATTTGGGTTGGCACCGTCTCGACGATGGTCTTGCCGACGCGGCTGTCGCGCAGCTGGCTCGGATATTGCGTCATCATGATCACGACGCAATTCATCTTCCGAAGTGTGACCAGCCAGTTTTCCAGCCGCGCCCCGAAGTAGGGATCGTCAAGGAGCTTCCAGGCCTCGTCGAGCACGATGATGGTGGGACGGCGATCCTCGACCACGCGTTCGATCTGGCGGAAGATGTAGGAAAGCACCGCCATGCGCTCGGTCGTCATGTCGAGAATCTCGGTCATGTCGAACCCGATGATGTCAGCAGCCAATTCAAGGCCGGCCCCGTGCTCCGGCGCCTCAAAAACCCAGCCATAACGCCCGCCGGGGGCCCATTCGGCGACGCGGGACTGCAACTCGCCATCGTCATCGAGCGACTGGAACAGGGTCTCGAAGCTGGAAAACTTTTGGAGCGCGCTCCCGGCATGGGCGTTCTGGGTCACGGCGCTCTGGATATGGCGCGACTGCTCGCCGGTCAGCGTGCCACCCTGTGTGAGAAGTGTCACGAGCCAGTCCGAGAGCCAGGCGCGACCACGCTCGTCGGTCTCGGTCATCAGCGGGTTCAGACCTGTCGGCACGCCTGCGCGGATTTCGTTGTAGCGGCCGCCGAGGGCGCGCACCGCCATCTCGAGGCCGCGATCCTTGTCGAAGAAGAAGAGCCGGGCGCCGACCCGCTGTGCCTGCGCTGCGAGGAAAGCGGTGGTCAGCGTCTTGCCGGTGCCGGTGCGCCCCAGAACCAGGGTATGGCCAACGGTCGGTTCCTTGCCCGGGCTACCCGTCTCGTGGAAATTAAACCGATAGCCCGAGGTGCCAACCGTCGGCAGGACCGAGATCGTCTGGCCCCAGGGCGACTGGTCAGGACCACGCCCCTCGACGCTTCCGTGAAGGGCGGCGAAATCCGCGAAATTGATCGAGGAGATCGGCGTCTTGCGCGCCCGGTAGCCGAAGTTGCCGGGGGATTGCGCGAAGTAGGTGGCTTTCAGCGCCATGTTTTCGCGCACGATCACCGACATGATCTCCTGGCCGACGCGTTTGATCTGGGCGGCGGCGCGTTCGAGCGTGTCGCGGTCTGGCGCATAGACCGCGATGGAGAGGTGATGATCGCCAAAGGCAATGCGGCCCGCTTCCTGATCGTCGGCGGCTTGGCCGAGCTGTTCACGCAGGGAGACGGCAGCATCGTCGGAGGCATACATCTGACGGATGATGCGTTGAATGCGTTCGGCCATGATGTTGTTCGGGATCGGGCTGAAAGAATTCGTCAGCACGATGTCGAGCGGCAGGTCGAGCGCATCGAGCAGCGTGACGTCCGTGAGGGCCGGATAGGTCTTCATGGAAAAGAGCGCGCCGTATTTGACCTGACCGGTCACGGCATCGGTCAGGGTGACGACACCGCCGTCAAAGGTGGCGCGGCAATTGCTCAGGGTGTGCGAGAGGGGCAGGGCGCTTTGCCCGAAGGCGATGGGGGAGAAGCTGCCTGCGTTCAGCGTGTTGAGATAGCCCAGCCATTCACCGCCCGTGCGGGTCAGCCGGACCGGGTTGGCCGAGGAGAGCGCTACCTCGAAGAAGCCCATGACCTCGTTCAGTTCCTGCATCCGTGTCGCGCGGTCCTTGACCCAGGCCTTGCGGGCCAGTGCTCGCAGGAGCGGGATGCGGGCCGAGATATCGGGCCGCCGGATGACACTGAGATAGAGCTGGCGCTTTGCCGGGCGCAGGTCTTTGACATGGGCCTGCCATCGGGCGTCGATCGCGGCGGCGAAGCTGTCACCCTCGATGGGGCGCATGCCGAGATCCTGCGGGACCGAGATCCGGTGAATGTAGAAGCCGAAGGCGTTACCGGTCTGGGCGACGATGGCCGCGACCGCGCGTTTCAGGGCATCGAGCCGGGCGTCCTCAGTGGTCATCGGGTTCAGACCATCAAGGCGCAGGGTCGCCAAGAGATCGCCCTCGCGCAGCACCATGACATCGTCATCGGCGAGGGCAAAATACGGCAGGTGTTCGGCGAGATAGCTCTCCCGCGCGAACTCCCCGCTGCCGGCCTGGAGCAGAGCGGTTCCGTGAGTGGAAAGTGTGCCTGCATCAAGCGCCAAAGCTGTCGCCTCCGTGCAGGGCCCGGTTCTTTGTCGGGCGTACCGAGCCATAGGAGACGTGCAGCACCTCGAAAAAATGCGGCTCTCGGTCGGCGACGAACCAGAGGATCGGGTAGGCGACGAGCCCGATCAGGAAAAAGACCATCGACTTCGTCCAGATGAACGGCAGAACGACCCCAGTCGCCAGAACCACGAGGTATCCGACAGGGAGACCCAGATACTTGGGCGGACGGGCGAGGCCCAGAAAGAGGGGGGATCGTTCTGCCATTGGGTGATATTCCGGCTTAGAAGAAATTGTGTGTCCGGAGAGGGACCCGAGGCAGCGTTTGCGAAGCACAACGCGTTCGGGGCGCTCGTAGGACGCTATTTTGCCGGAATGTCACGAGAAGCCGTCGACGATGGTGCCGGCCGAGAAGATCAGCACGATCCCGATGATGACCGAGGCGAACCAGCCCCAGTTCAGCCGTCCCATCATACACATGAAGCCGGTGCCGATCACGGCGAGCGTGGCGACCGCGATACCGATCGGACCAGTCAGTGCGGCCTCGACGGTTTCCAGCATGGTCTGGATCGGCGACAAGTCTTGCGCGAGAGCGGGCGTTGCGAAAGCCGCCAGGGTTGTGGCGGCGGGCAAGAGGCGGCTGAGGCGATGTCGAAGCATGCGAGATTCCCTTGTTTTACTGAAGTTCGATGAGGACCGGCGCGCGGGCGGGCATCCGGTCTGCGATGCGGATGTCCGGAGCTGAAGCGGGAGGGCCTGCCAGCCGGGACCGGATCCGGTGGATGCGCGCGATGTAGTCGCGGGTCTCGGTGAAAGGCGGGATGCCGGAATACTCGACCACCCTGTGCGGCCCGGCATTATAGGCTGCCAGCGCCAGGTCGATGTCCTTGAAGGTGGCAAGCTGAGCGAGCAAATAGCGCGCCGCGCCATCGAGGTTCTGGGACGGATTGCGCGGATCGACCCCGAGTGCGCGCGCCGTGTCGGGCATCAGTTGCCCCAATCCATAGGCACCTTTCGGGCTCATGGCGGCCGGGTTGTAGCCGCTCTCTGCCTCGACCAGGGCGCGGAACAGGACCTGCCAGTCACCCGCCTCAAGGCCAACCTGGCGTAGAGCACGGTTACCTTCATGTCGGACTGCCGTAGCTTGGATCAGGGAGAGGATATCGTGGCGACCGGAAGGCGGCGCGGCTTCTAGTGACGCAAGTACGATCTCGGCCTCAGCCGGTTCGTCCAACCCAGCCCAAGCAGGGCGCTGGCCATGGAAGGTCCAGCCGGAGGTCCGGGCTGTGCCGTCGCGGCCGAAGGCGATGACGTCAGCCGCGCTCCTCGAGGGTAATACTGTAGTCAGGACCAAAGCGCAGATCGCGCCCGTCACCGAACTCGAGATGATGTTTGAAGAGCCCCGGCCATATGTTGAAATACCGCGGCTCAGGCCCGTGTGGGGTGATCCGGGTCGAGACCAGAATGGCTTCCGGTTCGCCCTCGCGCAGGTAGATGCACTGGTAGCGCGGCTTGCCATCGTCCGTGAACCCCACGAGTTCATACCGGCAGCGGTACGCGATGCCCTCCTCCTGGAGGTCTTTGACACCATCGATGGTGATCAGGATCTGGTTGCGCGCTATCGGCATGTTTGGACTCTCCCGTTGAGAGCCCTTCTACTTCACGACACTAAGGCCATAAAGTCATATAGAGTCAATACGACATATTGCAGAAAAATACAAATTGCACGATAGTTGCCGCAACTTTTGCGGGAGAGTGGCATGAAACGTCAGATGATGGCGGCGATAATCGGGGTGTTTGGTGCTCTTGGTGCCCCTGAGAAAGCGCAGGCCTATGATATCGACTGCGCCATCATGCTCTGTATGGCGGGAGGTTTCCCCCCGAGCGCGGTCTGCGCGCGGGCCTATCGCACCATGATTCGTCGGATCACGCCCTGGCCGAGTCTACCGCCCTTCGGGGTCTGCACCTTTGCCCATGTGCCGGTCGAGCTGGGTGGGCCTGGCGGGGAGGGCGAGCTCGACACCAACCTGCCGGAATACGAATGGCTGAACCGCACCCATGTGATCTGGTTCACCGGGCGATCCTACGAGCCGCGCGACGAGCCGCGTCAGTGGGATTGGTCGATCCGCTCCTGCGATCGCGAAAACCGGACCTGCCGCTACATCCAGCGTGTCTACGGCTCCCACACCCCCTGGCCCGCGACATTCGTCTCGGAAAGCGGTCAGGAGATCGCCTATCCGAACGGTGGTGGCCTCTGGCACTTCTACTCCCGCAGCATCATGGTCGAATACGGCGACTATGAGGGCAACTTGGGCCATTCGGAGTGGTTTTCCTACTGATCTGAGCTGTCACTGGGCGTCAGGGAAAACGGGCGCACGATGGCAAGACTGGCATCAAAGCGTTCCGGATCGACATGCCAACGACGGCTCACCGAGCCATCATTCCAACGGTAATCGGTGAACAGGTGAATCTTCTGCGTCCCGTCGTTCAGAAACCCTTCCTGGAAAGGCCAGCCTGTCTTTCTCTTCGCCATGTATCCGCGCCACTCGTACCGTTTTTGCCGTTATGTCTCTCGCGTTGGGGGACGGGATCAAAGCCTCAGGAAACGGACTTGCGCTTCGCGAAGAGTTCTTCGGGGTCGACATTGAGCGCCTTGGCGATGCGTTCGAGAAGGTCGAGGGAAGCCGCGAACTTGGCGTTCTCGACCTTGCCCATATGGCCGCGGCTCACTTCGGCCCGATGAGCAAGCTCCTCCTGGCTGAGGCCGCGGGCGCGTCTCAATTCCTGGATGTTCAGTGCTACACGGTCCCGCAAGTTCATGCCCGCGAAACGGGCACGATGCGCGAAATATCGCCACGCGATATATGTTACATTCGGAGGCGCAGAGAAGAAATGTTTGAGCGGCGCGAGATCGCCGAAATGGGATGCCTGCCGAAACGCAGGTCACGGGATTATCCGTCTCGCAAACATTTTGGGCCGTTCAATCGTTCTTTCTGAAAAGGGCGGCACCGGCAATACCGGTGCCGCCAGTTGGTCGTCCACAGGGAGGTTCAAGAGGACGAATTCTACAGCGAAATTTGAGGTCAGCCAAAAATCGCATAAGAGAACTTATGTTAGTTTTGTGGTTGTCGCGGCACCTCAGACAGCTTCGAGCGCGATTGCAATCCCCTGTCCCACGCCAATACACATGGTCGATAACGACTTTTCTCCAGGTTTGAGGTCCAGCATCGCTGAACCAGTGATGCGGGCACCTGACATGCCAAGCGGATGGCCGAGAGCAATAGCGCCGCCGTTCGGGTTCACGCGGGCGTCATCATCCGCGATCCCCAGGTGCCGTAGTGTGGCCAGACCCTGCGAAGCAAAGGCTTCGTTAAGTTCGATTACCGAGAAGTCTTCTTGTTTCAGTCCAAGTCGCGCCATCAGCTTTTCCGACGCCGGTGCCGGCCCGAAACCCATGATGCGCGGTGCGACGCCCGCGGTTGCGCCGCCCAAGACCCTTGCGATCGGTGTGAGGCCAAATTTTTTTGCGACGTCGCTGGTGGCAAGGATCAATGCTGCGGCACCATCGTTCACGCCCGAAGAATTCCCAGCGGTTACAGTGCCGTCCGCTTTTACGAAAGTTTTCAGTTGGGCGAGCGCTTCCAAAGTCGTACCCGCGCGAGGGTGTTCATCCTGTACGACGATCTTTGGCTCCCCCTTTCGCTGAGGAATCTCTACCGGGACAATTTCACGGGCCAAACGACCGTTCGCCATGGCATCTCTCGCCTTTCGCTGCGAACGCATGGCGAAGGCATCTTGGTCGGCGCGGTTGATGCTGAAGTCTTCCGCTACGTTTTCGGCCGTTTCAGGCATGCTGTCGACGCCGTATTGACTCTTCATCTGTTTATTGACGAAGCGCCAGCCGATGGTGGTGTCTTCAGCAGAATTTTCGCGCGAGAATGCAGTTGTAGCTTTTGGCATCACAAACGGAGCACGAGACATGCTTTCCACACCGCCAGCAACAATGAGATCGGCTTCTCCAGCTTTGATCGCGCGGGCGGCTGTGATTACGGCGTCCATACCCGATCCGCACAACCGGTTCATCGTCGTGCCAGGGACACAATCCGGAAATCCCGCGAGTAGCAGCGACATGCGTGCGACGTTGCGGTTGTCCTCGCCCGCCTGGTTGGCGCAGCCGAAAATCACTTCGTCAATGGCCGCTAGATCTAGCTTCGGGTTTCGGCTGGCCAGGGCCCTGAGTGGGATTGCACCAAGATCGTCGGCTCGCACAGAAGAAAGCGCGCCGCCATAGCGACCAATTGGTGTGCGGATGTAATCGCAGATGTAGACGTTTGTCATTCTTAGAGTGCCTTTGTCATATCCGGGACGGCGTCGAGCAGGTCTGCGACCAGGCCGTAGTCGGCGACCTGGAAGATCTGGGCCTCTTCATCCTTGTTGATGGCGACGATGACCTTGCTGTCCTTCATGCCTGCAAGGTGTTGAATTGCCCCGGAAATCCCGACCGCGATGTACAGCTCGGGCGCCACGACCTTGCCGGTCTGGCCGACCTGCCAGTCGTTCGGTGCGAACCCGCTATCCACCGCCGCGCGCGAGGCGCCGACCGCCGCGCCCAGCTTGTCGGCCAGGCCCTCGATGATCGCGAAGTTCTCCTCGGAACCGACGCCGCGACCGCCCGAGACCACGATCTTGGCCGAGGTCAGTTCCGGACGATCCGACGCCGCGACCTTGTCCTCGACCCAGGCGCTCAGGCCCGCGTTGCCGGCCGCTGCGATGGCCTCGACGGCGGCCGAACCACCCTGGCCAGCCGCGTCGAAGGCGGTGGTGCGGACGGTCAGTACCTTCTTGGAATCGTTGGACTTTACCGTCTGAATCGCGTTGCCCGCGTAGATCGGGCGTTCGAACGTGGACCCGTCCACGATGGCGGTGACGTCCGACAAAACCATCACGTCCAGCAGCGCCGCGACGCGCGGCAGGATGTTTTTCGCGCTCGCCGTGGACGGAGCAACGATATGTTCATAATTGCCTGCCAGGCTGACCACCAGATCGGCGACCGGCTCGGCCAGGCCGTTGGCATAGGCGGCGTCATCCGCCACCAGAACCTTTGCCACGCCGTCGATCTTCGACGCGGCCTCGCCTGCGGCAGCGGGGCCCGCAACCAGAACGGTCACATCGCCCAGCGATTTGGCAGCGGTCACCGCCTTGGCGGTGGCGTCCAGCGCCAGTGCACCACCGGCGATTTCTGCAAGGAGAAGAACAGCCATTACACGATCCCCTTTTCTTTCAGCTTCGACACCAGCTCGTCGACCGAGCCAACCATTTCCCCGGCCGAACGCGCGGCGGGCTCTGCCGTCTTGACGACGGTCAGGCGCGGCGTGACATCGACGCCGAAATCGGCGGCGGTCTTTTCGTCCAGCGGTTTCTTCTTGGCTTTCATGATGTTGGGCAGCGAGGCGTAGCGCGGCTCGTTCAGGCGCAGGTCGGCGGTGACGATCGCCGGCAGCTTCACCTTGATGGTCTGCAGACCGCCGTCCACTTCGCGGGTCACGACGGCATGCTCGCCCTCGATCGCAACCTCAGAGGCATAGGTCGCCTGACCCCAGCCCAGCAGCGCCGCCAGCATCTGGCCGGTCGCGTTCATGTCGTTGTCGATCGCCTGTTTGCCCGCGATCACCAGGCCCGGCGCCTCGGCGTCGATCACGGCCTTTAGGATCTTGGCCACCGCCAGCGGCTCGATATCTTGGTGCACGTCGTCGGCGGCCACGACGAGGATCGCCCGGTCCGCGCCCATCGCCAGCGCCGTGCGCAGCGTTTCCTGCGCCTGTTTCACGCCGATCGACACGACGACAAGCTCGTCCGCCTTGCCCGCTTCCTTCAGACGGATCGCCTCTTCAACCGCAATCTCGTCGAACGGGTTCATCGACATCTTCACATTCGCGAGACCAACTCCGCTACCGTCCGCCTTAACGCGAACCTTCACGTTGTAATCAATTAGGTGTTTTATAGGTGCAATTATTTTCATTGGCGTTTATCGTCTTGGAAATTTGCAATGGCAGTAACGGCCCGGGTTCCAGGCCGTTACTTGGGATGTGTCTCTGTCAATTCGCAGTATAACCGCCATCTACTACAATCTCTGCTCCGTGAACGAACGATGACTCATCCGATGCGAGGAACAGGACCGCATTCGAAACCTCTTCAGGTTTGCTTGGCCGCTTGAGCAGCGTGGCCCCCAGAATTGCCTGCCGGGTCTCTTCGTCGGCGTGTAGCAGATCTTTTGTCATGGGAGTATCGATGACACCGGGATGGATCGAATTGACACGTATGCCACTTTCGGCCAGGTCGACTGCGCAGGATTTGGTCAACATCCGTACGGCGCCTTTGGATCCAATGTAGGCTCCCGCCGAAGCGGCACCAACAATCCCATAGATTGAAGAAATATTGATAATTGATGCTTTTTCGGTCTCTTTCATCAATGGAACCGCGGCTCGGATACCGAGATAAACACCGCGTACATTGACGTTGATCGTCATGTCAAATTCGTCAGGCGAGGTTTCGTGGAGCGGCTTCAGAATGAGAATGCCAGCGTTGTTCACTAGCACATCAAGTCGACCAGCACTTGATTGCACCGTGGAGATGACATTCTTCCAATCTTCTTCAAGCGTCACGTCATGCTGAATGAATTCCGCCTTCCCTCCGGCTCCAATGATACCTTTTACTACGCTTTCACCCGCTTCCGTATCACGGTCGGTTACAAATACATGCGCGCCTTCACGTGCCAGCGTTTCACAATGGGCTTTTCCCATGCCCATGGCGCCACCTGTTACCAGTGCGACTTTTCCGGATACCCGTCCCATAGTTCTCTCCTGAGTGTTCATGAACAAATTTAATTGTTTCCGCCGGGTTTTCTTAATGCCCGACGGAATTCTTTACACCTTCTCGGCAGTGCGGTCGCGGATCAGGGATGTATAACCTTCCTCCTTAACCGCACTAATGGCATTGCGATAATTGCCAATCCCGGCCATGTAGAACATCACCGCATTCTTCTTTCCGGGGATATTTGCGCCGAAGATCCAGCTTTCAGCTTTGGGGAAGAGTGTCATGTCGGCGATTTCACGGCAGGTGCCAACCCAAGCGTCGCGCGCCTCCACGGTTGGCTCCACACTTTGAACCCCCTCTTCTTCCATTGCGCAAATCGTGTCAGCGATCCATTCAACTTGCGTCTCAATGCTGGGGGGCAGGTTAGTGAAGGGGCCATTAGGGCCAAGGATCATGAAGAAGTTAGGGAAGTCTACCTCCATCATGCCGAGGTAACCGAGTGGGCCTTCCTTCCAAGTGTCGCGCATGGTCACGCCTCCGCGTCCGCGGAGGTCCATTTTGACGTAATTGCCGTCGACCGCATCGAAACCAGTGGCAAAGATTACGATGTCAAGCTCATGCTCCTCGCCGCTTTCGAGACGAATGCCGTTCGGAGTGAACTCTGCGATCGGATCGGCCTTCACGTCGGCGAGGGTCACGTTGTCTCGGTTGTAGACCTCGTAATAGTTGTTTCCGCAAAGCGGGCGCTTGGCGTAAAGGTCCTTCGGCGTCAGTTTCTCTGCGACCTTGGGGTCCTTCACGATTTGCTTGATCTTGCCCTTGATGAAGTCAGCGGCCGCATCATTGGCCACTTGGCTGGTCGCAATATCGCAAAAGGTGCCAAACATGAAATAGAAACCACCGCCGCGCTGCCAGGCGGCTTCGAAGACCCGCTCCCGTTCCTCGGGCGAGGCGGTTTCGGCGGGTTCGGCGCTTTCTTCGAAGCCGAAGGCCACAACAGAATTCTTCACTTGATTCCAGATATTATCGTAGTTCGCCTTTTGCTCGGCGATGGTAGCATCGTCTTGCGGGGTGTTCCCAATCGGCACGACATATTGTGCAGAGCGCTGAAAAACAGTCAGGTGTTTTGCAATTGGTGCCGTTGCAGTGATAACCTGAACACCCGTCGAGCCGGTGCCGATAATGCCCACGCGTTTGTTGCTCAAGTCCACTCCCTCGGGCCAGGCACCTGTGTGTAAGATACGGCCTTTGAAATCATCGATGCCCTTGAATTTTGGAACATTCGTTGCGGACAAGAGACCGAGGCCAGTGACAAGGTATTTTGCGGTAACTGTCTCACCACTATCAGTGATCACGTTCCAGAGACCGGTTTTTTCATTATAGTGCGCGCCATCCACTTTGGTGTCGAACTTGTAGCTGCGTCGAAGATCGAGATGATCCGCTACCTCGTTCATGTATTCGAGGATCTCGGGCTGGGTCAGATACCGGGTTTTCCAGCGGCCTTTTCGAAGCAACTCTTTGTCAAAAGAATAGCGATAGACATAGCTTTCCGTGTCTGACAGCGCACCGGGATATCGGTTCCACCACCAGGTGCCGCCAACGTCACTGGCGCTGTCATAGCCCCGGACGTTCAGTCCCTGCTCGTTGCGAAGTTTGTGGACAGCGTAAAGCCCGCCGAAGCCCGCGCCAATGACGACTGCGTCAAAATCCGCTCCGACCGTTTTAGTATTCTCAGTCTGAATGTTCATATCACTCCTCCCAGAGTAAGACCGCTCCGCCCCGCAGATTGCGGGTGAGATGCTAGATGAATGTTTCGTAGGGGTTTGTCTCGCACCGCACCGCAATGCAGTGCGAGTACAGGTCTCAGAGGGCCCGATACCATGCGGCGATGCGACCAAGTTCCTCGTTTGCCTCGGGCGCGCGTCCCGAAAGCGCGGGAAAGACATGCTGCATGCCTTCGACGATAGACAGGGTCACGTTTACGCCCTGTGCCTTGGCCTTTTCGTGCAACCGTTCGGCATCGCTCTTAAGCGTCTCGGCCCCTCCGGCATTGATATAGAGCGGCGGGTAACCGGTGAAATCGTTCTCCAGCGGGTTGGCCAACGGATTAAGCGGATCCGTGCCTTCACCGAGGAACATCCCCGCCATCGCTTCGAGGATCGGTTTGCCGACTAGCGCATCGGTTTCCGCGTTGGTTTCCAGTGTTTCCCCGCGCATCGCCATGTCGAGCCAGGGCGAATAGGCGATGACCGCTCCGGGCAGTGGCAACCCAAGTTCGCGTAACTTCAGCACGCTGGCGATGGCAAGATTGCCGCCAGCACTGTCGCCAGCCGTCAGAATATTTCTTGCCTTGAAACCCTTATCCAGCAGCGCTTTGTATGCGGCTACTGCATCTTCGATCTGCGCCGGAAATGGGTGCTCGGGTGCGCGCCGATAGTGCAGGATCACCGACGTAACCCCAAGCACCTTAGCGAGGTGCCCTGCCATTTTTCGATGACTATCGGCTGAGCCGACGGCAAAGCCGCCACCATGAGTGTAAACAATTACACGCGAGGTATCTGCCCCGGCTGGTAGGGCCCAGATAGCCTCAACTCCTCCGACATGATCGCTTTTGTAGCTAACGTTTTCCGGCTCTAGTGCGGGCTGCCCCCATTCATCGAACATGCTGCGCAGGTTCGCGATCGTCAGGTCTGGGTTCTCGACCATCTGATCGGTCCAATTCTGATAAAGCGCCCGCAGCGTATCGGCTTCTCTACTGATTTCCATGTTTATCCTCCCAAGCATAACATTTGGCAAAGCCACCAACTGACGTCGCCAATCTCGAAGACGTCAAACGGTCAACGGCATACGCCAATTATCTCAGAGTAAGGGCGAAAAATGCGCCATGTATTGAACAATACTGCTTTGGAAATAGTATGATCGTGCTCAGCCTGTCGTGAGGCAGATATGCCCGTTACTAGGCTCTGTTGATGGCGTGGATACCCCCTCCCGACGGCATCGCAATGTGCCACTATGATGAGCGTTAAAAGCCATCACAGAAGGAAGGAGCATCTATGTCCGAAATTAAAATTATCGGTGTCGACTTGGCAAAGCGCGTTATCCAGTTGCATGGTGCGTACAATGATGGGTCAGTCGCGTTTCGCAAAAAGCTTTCACGAGGCCAGTTTCTCGCGTTCGTGGCGCAGCAACCCAAATGCATGATCGCCATGGAGGCGTGGCCACGGCGCATGGCTGGGGCCGCGAATTTGAGAAGCTGGGGTGCGACGTGCGGTTGATACCGCCGGTCTATGTGAAGCCGTTCGTCAAACGCCAGAAGAATGATGCGACCGATGCAGAGGCCATCTTGGAGGCTGCATTGCGTCCAACCATGCGCTTTTTCGCAGTGAAGACGGAAGATCAGCAGGCCCGTGCCATGCTGTTTCGCACGCGGCAGATGTTTGTCGGCCAGCGCCCCCAGATGATCAACGCTTTACGCGGCCACCTCGCCGAACACGGATTGGTCGCGGCCCGCGGGCCTGCCCATCTCAAGCGACTCGCGGACGCAATCGCAGGTGATGACACCGCGCTGCATGCTGAGGTTCGTGACCTCGGCCGGATGTATCTGGGGCAGATTGAGGGGCTGAATACGCGTGTTGCAGAGCTTGACGCGAAGATGCGATGTGCCGCCAAGAAAGCCGACTTGGTGCGCCGAACACAAACCATGCCGGGCGTGGTTCCTGTCACGGCGCTTGCGATCGAGACATTTGCCCGTGACCTGGCCACCTTCCGGCGCGGGTGCGATTTTGCCGCCTGGCTTGGGCTTGTGCCGAAGCAGCACTCGACGGGCGGCAAAGCCCGGCTCGGGAAGACCTCGAAGATGCGACAGCGCGACTCCGGACACTCTTGGTCTCTGGCGCTATGGCTGTCCTCCAGGCTGTCGAGCGGTTTAACACACCGAATAATGGCTGGCTGAAACGCCTACTAACCCGCAAGCCGCGCATGGGTCGCCGCGATTGCGCTGGCCAACAAGATGGCGCGTGGCCTCTGGGCCATCATAATGAAACAAGAGGATTACCGGAATCCGGTGGCGGCGATGGCATAGCGAAGACGGCATGCCACGACGTCCCGGTAAGTTGGGAGTGTGAGGAGGTCACTGAAAAGTAAGGGCGAAGGATCGATCAGATCCGGGTCAGAGAAAGCAGCATTTGTGCAGGAGCCACCGAGCTCGGTTTGTTGATATGCCTCTGGTCCGCGCATCGCCATACCGGCCCGCGGTTACATCAGCGCCGCACACAGAGGCCTGATACATGACCGCACCCGATCACACGCTCGCGCCGTTCAAAAAATCACTTGCACCAATGGGGGCATGCATGCACAAATCCCGTGTCGGACTCATCTTATGAATCCAGCGTGGTAGCTGAGGTGCATGAGCAGACCGACAACCCCGACATACAAGACCATGAACTGGCCCGCTTATAACGAAGCGCTCAAGCGCCGTGGCTCGCTGA
Organism: Sulfitobacter sp. LC.270.F.C4; assembly: GCF_032922545.1. Lineage (NCBI taxonomy): Bacteria > Pseudomonadati > Pseudomonadota > Alphaproteobacteria > Rhodobacterales > Roseobacteraceae > Sulfitobacter > Sulfitobacter sp. LC.270.F.C4. Next base: position 68,696 of record NZ_CP136691.1, read on the forward strand.
CGATCTGGTTTGACCCCGAGATGAGCTGGGAGGCCGTGCCGACAGGCAGAAGAGTTACAGCGACGCCGCGACCCAGACCTGTCTTTCGATGAAGGTCCTGTTCGGCATGGCCTTGCGACAGGCGACCGGGTTCGTCGAGAGCCTGTTGCGGCTGATCGGTCTCGACTGGACGGTGCTCGACTTCAGCACCCTGTCCCGGCGCCAGAAGACCCTGGCCGTGAACATCCCGTATCGCGGCTCCAAAGGGCCGTTGCACTTGTTGGTGGACAGCACGGGGATCAAGCTTGAAGGTGAGTGGCATGCCCGCAAGCATGGCGGCCCCAAGCGACGGGTCTGGCGCAAGATCCACCTCGGGATCGACGAGCAAACGTTGGAAGTGCGCGCTGTTCAGATCACCGGGAGCCACATCGGTGACGCTCCAGTGTTACCCAACCTTCTTGAACAGATCCCGGCAGACCAGCAGTGTCACGGCTGACGGTGCGTATGACACACGAAAATGCCAGGACGCGATTGCGGACCGTGGCGTCCACGCCGTTATCCCACCAGGTAAGAACGCAAAGTCTTGGAAGACCATCACCGCCTAAGCCGCGTCGAGACGAAGATGCACTGTGTTAAGTTGCTGGGGCAGCGCCTTATGGCGCGGGACTTTGACCGTCAGGTCGCGAAAACCCTTTCTAAATAACGAGGCACCCTCCAGTCGCAAGGGTCCTCTTTGACAAGCGCGCTAAACAGCGCGGCCAACCGATCCTTGCCGATATTTTTGGCGTGGTGCATCAGGCCTCCCCGCCAGCGGGGAAATCCGTAGCCGTGAATCATTACTAGGTCGATGTCTTGCGGTTTTTCTGCGACGCCTTCGTCAAGGATATCGCAGGCTTCCGCCACCATTGCGAGCAAGAGCCTTTCTACGATTTCGTCAGCTGAGAACTCCCGGCGAGTGAAGTTCATTTCTTCTGAGACACGGAGTATTTCGCTAGCGACCAGCTCCGAAGGTGAGGGTTTGCCGTCCGGCCCATAGTCGTACCATCCGGCGCCCGATTTGCGTCCTAGGCGTTTGTGCTTTTCGACCAGCCGCTCGACCAAGGGCATGTGACCACAGCAGTTCCCTTCTGCAGCGGCCTTGCGACGGATATTCGCGTAGGCGATGTCCAGCCCCGACATGTCCTGTGCAGCATATGGACCCATCGCCATACCGAATCCGCGCATAGCCGCGTCGATCTCGTCGACAATAGCCCCCTTCACCAGAAGGCGATTAGCGGCGTGACGGTAGCTAGACAAAATTCGGTTTCCGATGAAGCCATCGCAAACACCAGACAGTACCGGGATTTTACCAAGCCTGCGCGCCAGCACAAATGCTGCACCTAATGTATCGTCTGACGTTCGGTCGCTCCTGACGACTTCCAGAAGCTTCATAATATGCGCAGGACTGAAGAAATGAATCCCTACAAAGCGTGCTGGGTGCTTCAACCCATCAGAAAGCCGATTTACATCGAGATAGGATGTGTTTGTGGCAATAATCGTCTCGGGCGGCAGAGCACCTTCGAGTTCGGTCAAGATCGCGCTCTTGACCGCAAAATCCTCGAAGGCCGCCTCGATTGCTAGATCGGTTGGTGGCAGAGCGTCATAGCCTGAGACCGTAACCAGCCGGTCCTCAACCGCCTTTCCCGCATCGGGGGACAGAATGCCGCGACTGATACCCTGATCAATCAGCTTTTGCAGGTTTTCTCTGGCCCACTCTGCGGACGAGGCACTGCGTTCGACGACAGTCACCGAGATCCCTGCGGTCGCTAGCGTGTACGCAATAGCTGCTCCCATATTACCACCACCGACCACGATGGCGGTTTCAGCATCTCGGGAAGGTCGGGGGTAGGTGCGCCCCTTGTTGGTTGCGGTACGCTCGGTGAAGAAAACGTGCCTAAGGGCCCGCGCCTGATCCGAGGCACGAAGGTCCAAAAACGCAGCGCGCTCGCTGGCCAGTGCGTCGTGCAGCGGCGTCATCGCGCTGGCCGCGACCAGGTCCACCGCAACATGCGGGGCATTCTGGCCAGGCATACGCCGCGCTACCTGCGCGCGGGCGACTTCCGCTGCGAAGTGGTTTGGCATTGGTGAAGGAAGATTGTCGGGTGCCTGTGCCGCCTCTAGAACAGCGTCATCGAGAGCTATGGCCGCGCCAAGCGGGTCATCGGCTAGCAGCTGGATCAGTCCTATTTTCAGTGCCTGCTCGGCGGAAACAGCCTTCCCGGTGACGATCATGTCAAGCGCAGCTTCAATACCGATAAGTCGCGGCAGTCTTTGGGTTCCCCCTGCGCCAGGCACGATCCCCAAGTTTACCTCTGGCAGGCCCAGTTTGGTAGAAGTTGAGGCGATGCGATAGCAGCAAGCCAGAGCAATCTCTAGTCCCCCACCAAGCGCAGCCCCGTTGATGGCTGCGATAGTCGGAATCGGAAGGTGCGCAAGTTGCAACAGCACGTCATTTAGTTGTGGATCAACAGGCAACTGTCCGAATTCCTTCGCATCCGCGCCCGCGACGAACGTCGTTCCTGCGCCGGTGATAATCAGCCTGGTAGCGCCAGTTTCGAGGACTTGGAAGATACATTGTTGTATTCCAGCCCGAACCTCCGCGTTGATTAGGTTAAGCGGCGAATTGTCTATGGTCAGAATTGCTGCGCCATTTGAGAAGCTTAATTCAACAGGCATGGGCATCCTCACAGCACTGGCGCTCGATTGCGCGAGATAAATTTGGTATTGAGATAGCCTTCGAAGGTTTCTGTCCCGCCTTCAGTCCCATAGCCGCTGTCTCTTACGCCGCCAAACGGAGTCTCGGGCAGAGCCAGGCCGAACTGGTTGATGCTTACCATACCTGCCTGCAAACCCGCAGCTGCTTTATCTGCACGCTCCAACGAATTGGTAAAGACATAGGACGCCAGCCCGAAGGGTAGCCCGTTGGCCCGCGACAGTCCGTCCTCTATTTCACGAAAAGACGAGACGACAGCAATCGGGCCGAAGGGTTCTTCGCGCATCAAGTCGATGTCGTCGTTGGGCGTATCGACGACTGTCGGGGCATAGAAGTTACCATGATTCCCAACCCTTTTGCCTCCCGTCAACACCCGTGCACCGTTTTCGCGGGCATCCTCGACGAGCTTTTCCATCGCATTCACGCGTCCGCGATGACACAATGGCCCCATCTGTGTGCCCTCGGTTAAACCATCGCCCACCTTTACGCTCTCAAATGCTGAAACTAGCTCGGACAGAAATCGGTCGTAGATGCCTTGTTGTACGTAAAACCGGGTTGGGGCGATGCACACCTGGCCTGCATTGCGCAGCTTGTTGCCCGCCAAGGCGCGCGCCGCGGCCGTGGCATCGGCGTCGTCGAACACCAATACGGGCGCGTGACCGCCGAGTTCCATCGTCGCCCGCTTCATGTGGCGGCCAGCCAATTCTGCCAGATGCTTGCCCACCTCGACCGAACCGGTGAAGGTGATCTTGCGCACCTCGGGGCGCGCAATAAGAGTTTCCGAAATGAAGGCCGCATTACCCCAGACAAGGTTCAGACAGCCTTCGGGCAAGCCTGCATCCAGCAGATAGCGCGCAATTGCCATGCAGCCCGCCGGAGCCTCTGCCGGGGCTTTCAAGATCATCGTGCAACCTGACGCAAGCGCCGCCGCGACCTTGCGTACCGCTTGGCTCAGCGGAAAATTCCAAGGCGTGATGGCAAGGCAGACGCCTATCGGTTCGCGCACGACAAGCTGCTGTACCCCCGGGCTGCGCGATGGAATGATGCGCCCATAAATGCGCCGACATTCCTCGGCGTGCCAGTCGACGTGGTCAGCTGAGGCGCGGACCTCAGCCAAGGCCTCAGCCAGCGGCTTGCCTTCATCGAGAGTGATCCAGCCAGCGATCAGTCTGTCATTTTGGCGCAGCAGGTCGGCAAACCGTCGCAAAATTGCACTTCGTTCCATGGGAGAGCTGTTTTTCCATCGGCGAAAAGCTGATTCGGCCGAGTGAACCGCATGGTCCAGATCTGCGGCGCTAGCCTGCGGAATCTGTCCGATAGTTTGCCCGTTTGCAGGGTTTATGACTGCACGATCCTCCGGCGTGGGAGAAGCGATCCAGTCCCGTCCGATGAGGTGCTGGATGGTCGGATAATTCATTTCTTTCATGGCGTTATGCCCTCGCTCAGTTGTGTCATCCGCAGGATCCGGCACGAAGGGGACCAGATGGACGACTTTAGTTTTCCGCATAGCGGAAAAGTTTACCGCAGTATTGACGCGGACGTTATCGATCGTTTAGATGTGTTTCAAGACGCATAATTCTTCCCGAGGAGGGATGTCGTGAGACCAAGGAAAGACCGCACCAAGGACGCCGAGAGACAGGACCGCGATTTTGTCACGGCGTTGGCGCGCGGCTTGGAGCTGTTGCGGGCCTTTCGGCGGGAAGGGGAAGCTCTGGGGAATGGTGAGTTGGCCGAGCGCACTGGCCTGAGCAGATCGACGGTCTCAAGGCTGGCCTATACACTGAACAAGCTGGAATACCTCAGCTACGATCCGGATACAGCACGCTATCGACTGGCCCCTCCAGTGCTTTCGCTGGGTTTCTCCTGCCTTGCAGGGATTCCGCTGCGGCAACTCGCAAAGCCCTTTATGCAGGAATTAGCCGATTACACAGGTATGCCGGCGGCCATGGCCAGTCGTGACCGACTATCGATGGTCTATCTAGAGCGGTGCAAGGGCACCAACGCCGTCACGCTGGCGATTGAGGTTGGTGCCCATATTAAACTGGCCACTACCGCGGTTGGTCGCGCCTGCATAGCGGCACACGGCCCGGATGAGCAGGCCAGAATTCTGGCCCTTGTGGAGGAACATGAGGGTGACAACTGGCCGAATGTGCAGCCCGGAATCGAAGCAGCTATCGAAGACTACCAACAGTACGGTTATTGCACGTCCTTCACGGAGTGGAAGCGTGATGTGAACGCAGTAGCAGTGCCCTTCGTGCCGACGGACGGCTCACCCATCATTGCCTTCAACTGCGGCGGTCCTTCGCAAACCCTTACGCGCGATTGGATCGAAAGCGACGTCGCGCACCGCCTTGTCGATCTTGTCCGCCGCGTTGCGGCGGTCGCACCCTGAACAATAGAGAGCATAATGGCCCTTGATACAGATACCCTTTCCCAGTTTCTCGACGCGCTCGACCGCTTCGTGAAAGAGCGACTAATCCCTTACGAGGATCGCGTCGCCGATGAAGATGTGATTCCGCCTATGCTGGTCGATGAAATCCGCACGATGGGCCTTTTCGGCATGTCGATCCCGGAGGATTTCGGCGGGCTTGGCTTGTCGATGATAGAGGAAGTGCAAGCCGCTTTCGTTCTTGGCCAGGCTTCGCCTGCGTTCCGGTCGCTAGTTGGCACAAACAACGGGATCGGCTCGCAGGGAATCATCATCGATGGAACCGACGAGCAGAAGGCGAAGTATCTACCAGCTCTCGCCTCCGGAGATATGATCGCATCCTTCGCCCTAACCGAGCCAGATGCTGGTTCGGATGCTGGCGGTCTGCGCACCACTGCGCGGCGTGATGGAAACGATTTCCTACTGAACGGCACGAAGCGCTACATTACCAATGCGCCGCGTGCCGATCTATTCACGGTTTTTGCCCGGACCAGTCCAGAGGTGAAAGGTTCTGCCGGCGTAAGCGCTTTTCTCGTCGAGGCAGGGACGCCGGGCATAACGCTTGGCCAGCCTGACAGGAAGATGGGGCAGAAGGGTTCGCACACATGCGACGTCATCCTTGACAATGTCCGCGTGCCTGCCTCGAACATCATCGGCGGGCCGGACCGTCTGAACAAGGGCTTCAAAACGGCAATGAAAGTCCTTGATCGGGGCCGACTGCATATTTCTGCCGTCTGTGTGGGCGCCGCCGAACGGCTGATCCGTGACAGCCTATCCTATGCGATTGAACGCAAACAATTCGGTGAACCCATCGCTGAAAAGCAACTGATCCAAGCCATGCTGGCTGACAGTCGCGCCGAGGCCTTCGCAGCGCGTTGCATGATCGAAGAAACAGCACGCCGCAAGGACGCTGGTCAGAACGTGTCGACTGATGCTGCCTGCTGCAAGATGTTTGCCAGTGAGATGGTAGGTCGAGTGGCCGATCGCGCAGTGCAAATCCACGGCGGTGCAGGATACATGGCCGAATATGCGGTCGAGCGCTTCTATCGCGATGTGCGTCTCTTCCGCATCTACGAGGGGACAACCCAGATTCAGCAAATACTGATCGCGCGGAATATGATCCGCACTGCAGCAGCTTAACAGGAGCGAAGACAAACTATGGACTTCAATTTCCTTTCCACCCCGAGGATCGTCTGCGAGAGCGGTGGGCTTGGCCGGATCGGCAGCCTGATGCAAGATTTGTCTTGCACCCGTGCGCTGGTCGTGACGGACCCGGGCATATTGGCCTGTGGTTTTGCGGACGAGGCAGCCGCCTCACTTAGGGCTGCTGGCATCGAGGTTGAGATTTTTCATAAAGTCAAAGCGGACCCCCCGATCGCTGTCGTCGAGGCCGCGGTAGAGGTCGCGCGGGCCTTTGGTGCTGACGGAATCATCGGACTTGGCGGCGGCAGTTCACTGGACACTGCCAAGGTCATCGCAGCGGCGGTAGCCAACGATCAACCGATTACGGACATGATCGGGATCAATCAGGTCACCGATAAACGCTTGCCACTGATTCAGGTGCCAACCACGGCAGGGACCGGATCAGAGGTAACATGGGTGTCCGTGCTGACTTCGGAAAGCCACGAAAAAAAAGCGGTATATGCACCGCAGCTTCTGCCTGACGTTGCCTTGCTAGATGCAAAGCTAACATTGGGAATGCCTCGTCACATCACAGCGGCCACGGCGTTAGACGCAATGGTTCACGCCATTGAGGCAGTAACCAGTCGCACCAGAAAGAATCCCATTTCCGATGGAATGGCGGACAAAGCGCTGGTGCTTCTCGGTCAGAACTTACCAATCGTCATGGAAACGCCTTCGGACCTGTCAGCGCGAGAGGCCATGCTGTTGGGGGCGACACTGGCTGGGATGGCCTTCATTAATGCCAGCGTGGGGGCGATTCATGCCTTGTCATACCCACTGGGAACAGGTTTCAAGGTTCCTCACGGGCACGCAAACGCTCTGGTCGCAGGACCAGTGATGAGGTTCAACATGCCCGTTGCAGAAGCTGAATATGCTCGTCTATCGCGGTTACTACTGCCCTCGCGGCCTTTTAACTCTGATGCGGCTGCGGCCCATGGCCTGATCGACGAGATGGAACGGATGCTAGTCGAAAGCGGACTTGAGTCTCGACTTTCTGGTGTCGGAGTGACCGAGGCAGCCATTCCCGGAATGGCTAATGAGGTCGTGACCGGTATCACGCGATTGCTGGAGACCAACCCGCGCGACATGACAGCCGAAGATGTGTCGCGCCTCTATCAGGAGGCGCTTTGATGGCTGGCTCATTGGACGGGATCAAGGTGGTCGACCTCAGCCGCGTGCTGGGCGGGCCTTACTGCACCCAAATGCTTGCGGATCATGGCGCTGAGGTCATCAAGGTGGAGCCGCCTCTGGGCGACGAGACCCGCAGTTGGGGCCCGCCTTTCAATGATGAACTCAGCGCCTATTTCTCTGGCGCCAACCGCAACAAGCGGTCCATCGCTATCGATCTGCAGCAACCGGAAGGGCGCGACCTGATATTGCGGTTTCTTCAGGATGCAGATGTTTTAGTTCACAATTTTAAGTCTGGTACTCTTGAAAAATGGGGGCTTGGTTATGATGATGTTCTCAGGGCACGTTTTCCTAGACTGGTACTCTGCCACGTGACTGGATTTGGTTCCGATGGCCCACTTGGCGGTTTTCCCGGCTATGACGCCGTGGTACAAGCTATGACGGGCCTCATGAGCATCAACGGCAATCCCTCCGAAGGCCCGACACGCATGGGTACGCCCATCGTGGACATCGGCACCGGTCTGATCGCCTGTAACGCTATTCTCGCCGCACTTTTGGAACGGGGCCGGTCCGGATTGGGCCAAGCCATCGAAGTGCCGCTATATGATTGCGCGATCAGCATGATGCATCCCCAAGCGGCTAATTCCCTCATGTCCGGACAGATACCAATGGCGACCGGCAATGGGCATCCAAATATCGTACCATACGACATGTTCGAAACAAGTAATGGCAAACTCTATCTGGCTATCGGTAACAATGGTCAGTTCGCAAAACTCTGTGACGTGCTTGGCCTACCTGAGGTGCCCTGCGATCCACGATTTGCCGACAATGCCGCGCGTCTTGCGCATCGGTCAGAGATGACAGAGGTCTTGTCAGAGTGCCTGGTGCAACATGACGCCTTCAAACTTGAGCCGGTGCTTTTGAAAGCTGGGATTCCCGCCGGAGTCGTTCGGAATGTGAATGAAGCGTTGGAGCATCCACACACCCGACATCGCGGCATGGTGGTATCAGTTGGTACCTACCGCGGCACCGGCGTGCCAGCACGCTTGTCGCGTACCCCCGGAGCGGTTCGCGCGGCACCGCCTCGCTTCGGGCAGCATAGTAGGCAGTTGCTTAGCGAGGCTGGACTGACAGAAGCTGAAATCGATAGATTGACTCAAGCGGATATCGTTCGAGAAGAACCGCGGATGCGCGAGACGACCTAAGCCGAAATTTCAGCTCAAGCGGACGATCGTGAAAAAGTTCAGGGAGGCCAAGATGGAAAGACTGCTCATATCACCGGACCGGATACCCGAATGGATTCCCGGCACGACTACGTTGGACAGTTCCGGGTGCAACTGGAACGGCATTACCCTGAAGGGCTATCGTTATGAGCGACAAGACGCGGCAATTCCCCCCATGCGCGACTATATGATTGTTGCATATGATGGCGCGCCAACCACTATGCGCCGCACGAGTGGCGGCCCATGGCAAAGCGCGCGCGTAGAGAAAGGTAGGATTTCCTTGCTCACGCGTGCAGAGGAATCCACTTGGAGTTGGTCCGAGCCTATCACGGTTAGACACGTCTATCTCAATCACAGCGAACTCGAAAACACGGCCCTTTCGGTCTTTGATCGTGACCCGAAGTCCATTGAGATCAATGATTGGCTATCTGCGAAGGACCCCTGTATCCTGAACTGCATCCAATTGCTAGAGAATGAGCTAAAGAACGGTGGAATCGGCCAGAGATTGATCATCGACGCCCTGCGCAGCCAGATCGCCGTTCACCTTCTGCGTCAGTACGCCAAGGTCTCTTTGACCAGCGACGCAAACTCGAACTTCAGCCCTGCTCAAAGGCAGAGAATCATCGATCTCGTTGAAAGCTGCTTAGGTGAAAACCTCAGTCTGGAAGACATGGCCGCATCTATCGGTTTCAGCCAGTTTCACTTTTCGCGTCAGTTCAAGGCGGAGTTTGGGTTGGCACCGTATGCATATGTTTTGCGCAAGCGAATATCGAAGGCCCAGGAGATGCTGAGAAAGGGTAATGCCCCCCTGAAAGTGGTCGCGCTTGACTGCGGTTTTGCAGATCAGAGTCATTTTAGTCGAACTTTTCGAAAAATGACAGGCGCGACCCCCGCCGAATTCCGGCGCATGGCATAATGACCGGAAAACTATTCCTTCCTATCGCTGTCACGCACCAGAGACAAAGAAATGTTGAGCCCGTAACGCTGCAATGAATGTACCAGAAACAGAATTTAAACCACGATTTGCCTTCGAACGCAGGATTTTCTTTGGCGACTGTGACCAGCTGGGAATCGCCTTTACTGGCCGGATTACGAATTTCGCGCTGGAAGCGATCGAGACTTTCTGGGACGATTTGCTTTCAGGCCGGGGCTGGCTTTTTCTACTCACGGAAAGAAACACGGCCATGCCTTTTGTCTCTATGGACCTACAATTCCATGCGCCGGTGAAAGCAGGCGCGAACCTAGCATGCGAGGTCTATGTGGTCCATGTCGGGGAAAGTTCAGTTGGTCTAAAAGTTGTCGGCCGTCAGCATGACTTGATTTGCTTCGAATGCGAAACGAAGTCAGTTTTCCGAGATGCTTCAACATTTGGTAAAGTCAAAATTGAAAGCTCAATTCGGCAGATTTTGCTCGCGGAAGTGGGTTCGGAAAATCAAACAGTGAGCTAGGCCTGTAGGCTTTGGAGACAGCAAAGCCTGTGCAAAACGATCTCATGTAAGGGAACACAAGAAAAAGCCAGAGAAAGGGAAGCCCGGGTGCCGGGCTTGAAAGGATAGAGAGAGGCTCTTCCGGGTCCGGCGTGACAAGGACCCTGACCATGGCCAAGACCACAACCCGCCCGAAACCCGCCACTGCGAAGAAAACCGAAGCCACTGAGTTGTCCGTGCCTGGCGGCGGGACCGACATCCGGATGATCCCGCTCGACCAGTTGGAGCCGAGCCCGCTCAACGTTCGAAAAGTTGCGGCCAGCGCCAGCGACGATGCTGAGCTCCTCGTCAGTATCCGCGAGACCGGAATTAAACAGAATCTGGTGGTTCATGCGCTGTCAGAGACACGTTTTGCAGTCGATGCCGGCGGTCGTCGCCTCAAGGCGCTGAAGCAGCTCGCTGAGGACAGCGTCATCCCCGCCGATCACCCCGTGCCCTGCCTCGTCGATGATAAGCGCAACGCCATCCTTACTTCTGCAACTGAAAACCTCCAGCGCGCGGCGATGCACCCCGCCGACCAGTTCGAGGCTTTTGAGGCGATGATCGCCGAGGGCCGCAGCGAAGACGAGATCGCGCTCAAATTCGGCGTCTCCGTCGACCTGGTGCGCCGCCGCCTCAAACTCGCCCGTGTCGCGCCCGAGATCATCGAGCAGTTCCGCGCGGGTGATCTGACCCTTGAATGCGTGATGGCTTTCACACTGACCGACGACCATGATCGCCAGCTGGCGGTCTGGAACGCAGTGAAGGGCGGCTATCACATCCATCCGCAAAGCATCAAACGCCATCTTACCGAGACCGCCCATTCGGCGAACTCGGCCATCGGGCGCTTTGTCGGCATTGAGGCCTATGAGGCGGCGGGTGGTGTTCTGCTGCGCGATCTCTTCGACGACCGCGCCAGCGCCCATATGGAGAACCCCGAACTCCTAGAGCGTCTCGCCATCGAAAAGCTGCAGGCTGCGGCGAAAACCTTCGAGGGAACGTGGAAATGGGTCGAGGTGCATCTCTCGGTGGATTACGGCGCGTTTCGCAGCTTCGGGCGGGTCTATCCGCAGGACATCGACCCCGATCCGGACCTGCTCACCGAAGAAGAACGTCTCATTGCGCGCGAGGAAGAACTGGCGGCGAAGAATGACGGCGAGGACTGGACGGACGCGGAGACGGAAGAATATTATGCCATCGAGCCGCGCCTGCGCGAGATCGAGGCCCTGCAACGCGAACGGCAGCCTTACGCGGACGAAGATCGTGCCATCGCGGGCGTGGTTCTGACCATCGGTCATGACGGCGCGCTGCGTGTCGAGAAAGGCCTCGTGCGGCCAGAAGATATCCCCGCTGCGGTCGTCCCGAGCGAAAATAGTGCTGACGCGGGTGATGCCCCGTCTCCTGTCCGCCCGAACGTGACGCCGCCAACCTCCTCGACACCGGTGCCCACCTCCGACCCGGCCGCGACCTTGCGCAAGGCGAACGGGATTTCGGCGAGCCTCGCCGACGATCTGCGCGCGACGCGTCAGCATATCCTTCGGGCGCATCTGGCGGCGGATTTCGAGGTGGCGTTCGATGCGATGCTCTACGCGCTCTGCGAGCAGGCTCTGGGGCGGTCCTACAACAACGAGGCGCTCGATATCTCGATCCGGCCCTTCCAGGCGCAGAACCGCGAGGTGCTGCATTCGGATACTGTTGCCCAGAAGATGCTCGAGGCGCTGGAGCAGGGCCTCGCCACCGACTGGATTACGCTGGAGAAGCCCGAAAACTTCCGGGCGATGTCGGCGCTGCCCATTGCCGCCAAGCAGGCGCTTTTCGCCTGGGCGACGGGTCTGGCAGTCAAGCCGCAGCTTTCCTCCGACAATCGCCCCTCCCCGATCATCGAGGAGATCGGCGCGCGTCTTGACGTCGATGTGGCGGCCTGCTGGCGCCCGACTGCTCAGAATTACTGGGGTCGGGTCAACAAGGGGCATGCGGTCGCTACCGCGCGCAAGCTCATTGGCGACGATTACGCCGAAGATCGCAATCGCGAGCGTAAGGGCGATATCGCGGCCGCGATGGAGCGGGCCTTCGCGGAAACGGCCGGCGAGACGGAAGGGTTCGACGCCGCAACGGTTGTCAGGACGACGCGCTGGCTGCCCGACGGGATGGTGTTTGCCGGTGCGGCGGAGGCTGTTGCCGACATGGCAGGCGAAGCGCCGGAGACCGAGGAGGGGGATGTGTCCGCCGAAGATTCTCTGAGCGACGCCGAGAGCGATGAACCGTCGTCCTTGCCCGCCTTCCTCAGCGAGGATGCGGCTTGACGAGCCGCACGCTGACCTGATCACGACATGAGCCTTGGGCCGTCCTCACATCGAGGGCGGCCCTTTCCGGCTGACGGGTTACCAACAGCCGATATCGGATCGGCGGGCCCGTCCCGGAGATATCCCATGACCACCACACTTGACCTCGATCCCGTTAAGGAAGCCGCACTCGTCGCTTCGCAGAATGACGCCTTTCGTCGCTCTATCCTTGGCAATATCCTCGTCACCGATGCCCCGCAGGGCCAGTTCGTGATGACCCGTGGCGTTGCAGCGCTTGGGCCCGATGCCCAGCTTGCTCTCACCCGCAGCGTGGCTTCATTTGACGCGTTCAACGCTGACAGCGACCCGCAAGGATGGCACGAGATGGGCGTCATCGACCTCGACGGCACGAAGGTCTGGTTCAAGATCGACCTGTACGACGTCGACTACACCTATGGCTCGCCTGAGCCCTCCGATCCTGATCAGACGCGCCGGGTCCTGACCCTGCTTCTGCCGTCGGAATACTGACGCCCCTTTTTCACCGACATCGCCACGGATCGCCCTTGCACAAAGGGCGGTCCTTTCGGGCTGGCGGGTTCCAAGGGGCGCGATGATCGTGTCCGGCCTGCCGCAGGAGACCAGAGATGGCCAAGACACTCGACTACCAGATCACCCTCTATCCCGCACATCGCGATGGCGCCTTCGTCGTCACCCAGTTCCAGATGCTGGCGAACTACCCCGAAAAGCGCATCGAGGCCGCGGGCATGGATGATCTGATCGACCAAGTGACGCAGTTCGCGATGGAGCACGGCGAGAGCTGCAGCGCCTCGGTGCGCTGCCTCGCTCCGCGCAAACCGCCGGGGTTCAAGCGCGCGACCGAGAATTTGTATTTCAACCTGGTTGACCGGACGGCTGAGAAACGCGGCGACGCTGCGGCCTGAAGCCCCCCAAAGGAAACCTCCGGGGCGCGGCCTGCAAGACGGTCGCCCTCACCCTCCCTCAATTCCAAAGGACCGAAGATATGACACAAGCAAATGATTTCTACGCGCAGATGCTCGAAGCCCAGAGACGGGCAGCCGAACAGCGGGTCGAGACCCGCGCAGCCCTTCTCACCGAACTGCGCGGCCTCGGCGTGACCGGCCTCGACGTGCAATATGAAGGCTATGGCGATTCCGGCAATGTCGAGGAGGTCGTCGTGACGCCTGACACGATTACCCTGACAGAAGAGCTGCGGCGACGGGTCGAAGATTTCGGCTGGGACTTTGCCTATGCGCTGAGCCCTGGCTTCGAAAACAACGAGGGCGGCTATGGCGAATTGACCTGGGCGCTCGAGACGGACAAGATCGATGTCAGCCACTCGAACCGCTTCATCGAGACCGACACCACAGAACATGAGGGGCTCTGACATGGCACATCCTCTCCACCACGCCGAAAGCTCGGCCCGTAGATTTGGCGGTGTTCCAGATGATTACCAACATGTGCATGACTGGTTTGAACTCATCTAAAGAGCACCTAGGTCTCTTTGTTCACAGAGCCCAAAAACATCATACGGTCGGGATCTATGATGCCGAGCGGGTGTTCGGTCGCAGCCTGATCAACAGCGCGGGCCGGGTCGTTCCGATCCGCTGGATCGGCGAGCAGCATGTGCGCGAAGACTGCCAGGGGCGTATCCCGTCACTGGCTGACTGGCTCGGACGCATACAACCCGAACCGTGGATGGCCAATGGCCGGATCGACAACGACCCGACGCAGATCGGCAGCGATCCGCGTGCGGCCTGGGTCCAGGCGGTTGCGGGTCACCAGACCATTCTTGGCTTTGAGGATTGGCTTCTCAAGGTCTCTGTCGAGCACGTCCAGCATCGCCAGAATCGCGCCGCCGCCTGATCCGCCGGGCGGCAAACTCACCAACCATCTGATCCCATCCAGATCGACCCGCCTGCGCCACAACCGGCTTGGCGGGTCGATTGCGTTTCGAGAAAGGACATGGACATGCAAGAATCCCGTCTACGAGGAGGTCCACCAGGGCCACACGATCAAGATCTACCACGACCCCGACGCTGAGGACCCACGAGAGTGGTGCAACCTCGGTACGCTGATCTGCTGGCACCGCCGCTATCGGCTGGGTGACAGCCATCAGTACGACAGCCCTGAGGCGTTCCTGCGCG